>NZ_JBQFJL010000001.1:2032500-2245000 GCF_056536265.1 Ruegeria sp. AH3 | reverse complement strand
AAAGCTTCATATTGTTATCCCCTCACAACCTAGTTGTGAGTAGATACTCAATATGGGGTTTAAACAGGTACTTAAGACCTGAATACATAGGGTTTTAAGAGCAAACCCGGGGAACTGAAACATCTAAGTACCCGGAGGAAAGGAAATCAATTGATACTCCCCTAGTAGCGGCGAGCGAACGGGGACCAGCCGAGCCGGATAAGTGACTAGAACACGTTGGGAAGCGTGGCCATAGCGGGTGACAGCCCCGTATAGGAAGCTTTGACGGACGTATTAAGTAGGGCGGAACACGTGAAATTCTGTCTGAAGATCGGAGGACCACCTTCGAAGGCTAAGTACTCCTTGCTGACCGATAGCGAACCAGTACCGTGAGGGAAAGGTGAAAAGCACCCCGACGAGGGGAGTGAAACAGTACCTGAAACCGAACGCCTACAATCAGTCGGAGGCTCCTTGCGAGCTGACGGCGTACCTTTTGTATAATGGGTCATCGACTTGGTCTCACGAGCAAGCTTAAGCCGTTAGGTGTAGGCGTAGCGAAAGCGAGTCTTAATAGGGCGCATGAGTTCGTGGGATCAGACCCGAAACCGAGTGATCTAGGCATGGCCAGGTTGAAGGTAAGGTAACACTTACTGGAGGACCGAACCCACATCCGTTGAAAAGGATCGGGATGAGCTGTGCCTAGGGGTGAAAGGCCAATCAAACTCGGAGATAGCTGGTTCTCTGCGAAATCTATTTAGGTAGAGCGTCATCCGAATACCCCGGGGGGTAGAGCACTGGATGGGTAATGGGGCCCCACAGGCTTACTGATCCTAACCAAACTCCGAATACCCGGGAGTACTAGATGGCAGACACACTGCGGATGCTAACGTCCGTAGTGGAGAGGAAACAACCCTGACCTACGACTAAGGCCCCCAATTCATGGCTAAGTGGGAAAGCAGGTGGGACGACCAAAACAACCAGGAGGTTGGCTTAGAAGCAGCCATCCTTTAAAGATAGCGTAACAGCTCACTGGTCTAAATAAGTTGTCCTGCGGCGAAGATGTAACGGGGCTCAAGCCATGAGCCGAAGTCTAGGGATGCGTAAGCATCGGTAGCAGAGCGTAGTGTGACATAGTCTCATTCCTCCTTCATGCCTTCGGGCAGATTGGAGGAGAGAGGCTTTCGATGAAGCGGGCGCGTGAGCGATCCCGTGGAGAGATCACTAGTGAGAATGATGACATGAGTAGCGACAAAGAGTGTGAGAGACACTCTCGCCGAAAGTCCAAGGGTTCCTGCTTAAAGCTAATCTGAGCAGGGTAAGCCGGCCCCTAAGCCGAGGCCGAAAGGCGTAGGCGATGGGAACTAGGTTAATATTCCTAGGCCAGGAGGATGTGACGGATCACAGGTGTAGTTCAATCTTATCGGATTGATTGGGCTGCTGAGTGGTTCCTGGAAATAGCCCTCCATCAGACCGTACCCTAAACCGACACAGGTGGACTGGTAGAGCATACCAAGGCGCTTGAGAGAACGATGTTGAAGGAACTCGGCAAAATACCTCCGTAAGTTCGCGAGAAGGAGGCCCGGTTCCTAGGCAACTAGGGGCTGGGGGCACAAACCAGGGGGTGGCGACTGTTTATTAAAAACACAGGGCTCTGCGAAGTCGCAAGACGACGTATAGGGTCTGACGCCTGCCCGGTGCCTGAAGGTTAAAAGGAGAGGTGAGAGCCTTGAATTGAAGCCCAGGTAAACGGCGGCCGTAACTATAACGGTCCTAAGGTAGCGAAATTCCTTGTCGGGTAAGTTCCGACCTGCACGAATGGCGTAACGACTTCCCCGCTGTCTCCAACATCGACTCAGCGAAATTGAATTGCCTGTCAAGATGCAGGCTTCCCGCGGTTAGACGGAAAGACCCCGTGCACCTTTACTACAGCTTCGCACTGGCATCAGGATTGTGATGTGCAGGATAGGTGGTAGGCTTTGAAGCGGAAACGCAAGTATCCGTGGAGCCTCCCTTGAGATACCACCCTTCGCACTCTTGATGTCTAACCGCGGTCCGTTATCCGGATCCGGGACCCTGCGTGGCGGGTAGTTTGACTGGGGCGGTCGCCTCCTAAAGCGTAACGGAGGCGCGCGAAGGTTGGCTCAGAGCGGTCGGAAATCGCTCGTTGAGTGCAATGGCAGAAGCCAGCCTGACTGCAAGACTGACAAGTCGAGCAGAGTCGAAAGACGGCCATAGTGATCCGGTGGTCCCGAGTGGAAGGGCCATCGCTCAACGGATAAAAGGTACGCCGGGGATAACAGGCTGATACTGCCCAAGAGTCCATATCGACGGCAGTGTTTGGCACCTCGATGTCGGCTCATCTCATCCTGGGGCTGGAGCAGGTCCCAAGGGTACGGCTGTTCGCCGTTTAAAGAGGTACGTGAGCTGGGTTTAGAACGTCGTGAGACAGTTCGGTCCCTATCTGCCGTGGGTGTAGGAGACTTGAGAGGAGTTGCCCCTAGTACGAGAGGACCGGGGTGAACGATCCACTGGTGGACCAGTTGTCGTGCCAACGGCAGTGCTGGGTAGCTATGATCGGACAGGATAACCGCTGAAGGCATCTAAGCGGGAAGCCCCCCTCAAAACAAGGTCTCCCTGAGGGCCGTGGAAGACCACCACGTCAATAGGCCGGAGATGTAAGCGCAGTAATGCGTTCAGTTGACCGGTACTAATCGCCCGATAGGCTTGATTTGATCCAGTAACAGAAAGACAAATCACCAAAAGCATACACTGACCTTGAGTTGGACAACGTTGATCTGATTAACAACCGTGCGGTAACGCGCCTTTATCTGTGATAAAGACGCTGCCTGCCGCATGGTCGCTTTCTTGCACAGCAAGAAAGTCGACCGAGGGCTTTTCCTCGGTTTGGTGGTCATAGCGCAAGTGAAACACCCGGTCCCATCCCGAACCCGGAAGTTAAGCACTGCCGCGCCAATGGTACTTGGGCTTAAGCCCCGGGAGAGTAGGTCACCGCCAAACCTAGCAAAAGCCCACAAACAAACTTCTCTCTAAACGATCAGCAGAACACGACCCGGTCTCAACTAGCCAAATAGGCGGTAGACCAACGCAGGGCTTCAAGTAGCGTAAGCGATAGGCCAACGCAAAGTGTCGCGGGATGGAGCAGCCCGGTAGCTCGTCAGGCTCATAACCTGAAGGTCGTAGGTTCAAATCCTACTCCCGCAACCAACTTAATTTCCGAAGCGCCAATAGATGCTAAATCTGGGGCGCTTTCGTCGTTTTTGGGACCTTCGATGACTTCCATATTCCGAAGTATCGTAAGCGTTGCATCCGACCCCTGACAATTGACCTCCCGATTGCGAAGGCAACGTTCTATATTGGCGCAGTGCGCCAATACGGCGAACGACAATCGTCGATTTCGGTTTCTAGCTCTTGCGAAATGACCTGCGCGATAGCTTAAAAGGTTGAGTGCGAAATTGGGGTATGATCGTGTGCTTTCCTACTGCAACGACAGTGAGTTTCTAAATGCTGGATGGATACAAAACACAGCAGCATTTGCCAGGCGCTTTATGTTGGCGAGGAGCAATTCTGTTTGATAGTAAGCGTTGCATCTGACCCCTTAAATAGCCCCTGATCAGCCATTTGCTTCCATGGCATATTGCCAAAAACGAGAGGCGGCAGCATGGGGCAATTCCCACAATCATTCGAAGTCTATGGCTTCACCATCGAAGTGCATGCGGGCGAACGCCGCGTCAGGCCCCGCGTCGCTGATCCAGGTGATGGTGATAGGCAGAAACAACAGCGAGCTACATAGCCTCAAGCGTATGTGAGAGACCGTTTCGAATGTGATCTTTCAACAGCTTCTTAGCGGTGCTCGCGTCTCTGGCCAGCGCGGCGTCGAACATGCCCTTGTGCTCCTTGACCGCCTCTTCGCCGCGATAGGTCAGCACGAGCATCTGATACCGTAGGTATTTGTCGTAGATGATCGAGTGCAGAGACAGAAGGTTCTTGGAGTTGCAGGCTGCGATCATCGCCTGATGAAACTCCCAATCATACCGTTTCCAGGTCTCCTTTTCGGAATCATCTCCTCTGAGAAGCTGCTGTTCCATCAGGTGCAGTTTGTGGTGTGCGGCAACCAGATTGCCTTCCCAATCCGTGTCGCCGTTGGCAATGGACAACTCCAATGCGTGGCATTCCAACAGGACGCGCAACTCTGAAATCTCGGTCAGATCTTCTCGTGAAACCGGCGTGACCAGGAAACCCCGTTGCTCGGGAGCTTCGACAAATCCGTCGCTAGCGAGCCTGTTCAGCGTTTCACGAAGTGTCGAAAGGCTTGCCGAGTAGCGTTCCTTCAAGGCGTCCAGCTTCAGTTTGGAGCCGGGCTGCAGCTCCCCGAAGATGATGTCCCGCTTGATGCGCTGATACGTGCTTGCACCTATCGTGGACGGCTGTTTCGCCATGCGTTTCACCCGATATTCTCCGTTTCCTCGTTCAATTAACATTTTTTAGAGACATCAGCAATCCAAACTGCTGTATGGTAAAAATAAAAATATCATACATTATTGCGGAATCGCGAAAACCCCAATACGGTCGTGGCCAAGTTGGGCGATGCCGCTCAGTCGTATACATCGGGTTCGGGAATTCCAGACCCTCCGGAAGGAAGCAAAGTGTCTAAGAACTTTCGCATTGCCATTGTCGGCATTGGCCTTGTTGGACGCCGCCACGCAGATGCTATCCGAGCGTTGCGCCATGTTGATCTTGTCGCGGTCGTTGATCCCAGTGACGAAGGCCGTGCTTACGCCGTTGAGCACGGGGTCGCATGTTACGAGACCCTCGAAGAAATGTTTGCAAATCAAACTCCGGACGGAGCTGTGCTTGCGACGCCCACGACGCTTCATGTTGATCAGGGCCTAACCTGTGTTCGACATGACTGTCCCGTTCTTGTCGAAAAACCGATTGCCGTGGAAGCCGCCGCTGCACTGGAGCTTGTTCAAGCAGCGGAGAAGGCCAATGTGCCGCTGATGGTTGGACATCATCGTCGACACAATCCTCTGATCAGGTCGGCTAAGGAAGCCATTGTTGATGGGAAGATTGGAGATGTGCGCGCTGTCCATGCGAGTTGCTGGTTCTATAAGCCAGACGAGTATTTTGACGCTGCGCCTTGGCGGAAGAAACCCGGTGCAGGTCCCATCTCGGTCAATCTCGTCCATGATGTGGATCTGCTGCGGTACCTGGCCGGAGAAGTCGCGACCGTACAGGCTCAGTCGGCTGCATCGCAACGCGGTTATGACAACGAAGATGTTGCAGGTGCGCTTTTGACGTTCGAAAGCGGGGCGATTGGGACCATAAGTGTGTCCGACAGCATCGTTGCTCCATGGAGCTGGGAGATGACGTCTCAGGAATATCCAATCTATCCTTCAACCACCGAGAGTAGCTACATGATCGGTGGCTCTCATGGGTCGTTGTCTGTCCCCGATCTTCGGCTGTGGAGTTACCAGAGAGAGCAAAGGGATTGGTGGACGCCAATCTCATCAACTGCGCTGAAGAAGGGTGCCTCTGACCCCTTGGTCAATCAACTCAGGCACTTTGTTGAAGTAGCTCGGCACGAAGCAGAGCCGATTGTGTCTGGATGGGAAGGTTTCAGAACGCTTCAAGTTATTGAAGCTATTCAGAATTCCTGCAGAACAGGTGAAACGATCAGGATCGAAAACTTGCAAAAAACACCAAAGGTGAACATAACTGCAGTGTAAAATATCAGATATTTTGTAAAAAATCTTGCAAAATGTCCAAAATAGGTCAAAACTCAGAATCGGAAAAATGCATCATGATGTCTCAGGGAGGAGCAAAGTGATTACCAAACTTACCCGCCGGGCTGCTGTATCAGCCCTTGTTGCAACCGGTGTTCTGCTCAGCGCAACAAGTGGTGCGCTGGCGGAAGACAAAGTGCAACTTCGCCTCGCAACATCAGGATCGGAGACCGACCAGCGCTCGGTCGCTATGGCCGAGGTTTTCGCGCCCATGGTCGCTGATTTCGCAAGCTACGAGCCCAGCTATAATGGAACCATCTTCGCCCAAGGCACCGAGTTGGACGCCATCAGCCGGGGTAACCTGGAAATGTCGATCACCTCGGCGCAGGAACTGGCACAGTTCTTCCCCGAGTTTTCGATCTTTACCGCAGGCTATGTCCATCAGGACGCCGCGCATCAGGTGGCTGTCTTCAACGATCCCTTGATGGATGCCTTCAAGCAAAAGGCCGAAGAAGAATTGGGCGTCAAACTGCTGTCGGTCATGTATCTGGGCCGTCGTCAGGTGAACCTGCGCCAGCCCAAGGATGAACTGACCGTCAGCACTCCGGCTGATCTGGAGGGTGTGAACCTGCGGATGCCGGGCACAGATGCGTGGCAATTCCTTGGCAAAGCGCTGGGTGCCGCTCCGACACCAATGGCGTTCTCAGAGGTTTACACAGCTCTGTCGACCGGTGCCGTTGACGGTCAGGACAACCCGTTGCCGACTGTGGTCGATGCCAAATTCTACGAAGTGACCAATCAGATCGTCCTGACATCGCATCTTGTTGACCTGAACTATATCGCCATCGGCAAAGAGGTTTGGGACGGTCTGACACCGGAACAGCAAGCCAAGGTTCAGGAAGCTGCCGACGCAGCGGCTGAAGCTGGTCGTCAGAAGCAGCTTCAGAAAGAAGAGGACCTTGTCAGCTTCCTGAAAGAGCAGGGCATGGAGGTCTACGAGCCCGACCTCGCGGCGTTCCGCGATCAGGTACAGTCGATGTATCTGGAAAGCGAGTTCGCCGGGTCATGGCCGGACGGTGTTCTGGAGCAGATCAACGCTCTGGGCAACTAAGCTCATCTACACAAGGGAGGGAGAACCACAATGAAAGGCTTCATAAAGGGGTTCTCCCGGCTGACCGAAGCGATTGCCGGTGGTATGCTGGCGGCAATCTTCCTAATCTTCCTTCTGCAAATTCTTCTGCGGTACTTTTTTACCCCCGCCGGTTGGACGCTTGAACTGATCGGCATCCTCTGGGTCTGGGTGATCTTTTTTAGCTGCGCGTTCATCGTGCGCGAGAGAGATCACGTAAAGTTCGACATCATCTACCTTTCGGTGCCGGTGCGCGTTCGCCAGGTCTTTGCGATGCTGGCAGCCGCGGCAATTGTGGTCGGGATGCTCTACAGTTTCCTGCCAACGTGGGACTACATCGACTGGATGAAAATCCGCAAAACATCGACCGTGCGCAATCCGTTCTCGGGTGAGAAGATACCGCTGCGCACTGTGTTCTCAATTTATGCGGTGTTCATGCTGGTCGTGGCCGCACGGTATGGCTGGCTGTTCTTCGACATCATGCGGAACGGCCCGCCCAAAACCGAACTTGAAATGGTCGTGGGATTTAACGTGGTCGACGATCACCCCCGGGTCGACGGTGAAGACGACGAGGACGCAGACAAATGAGTTTTGAACTTCTTTCCTGCCTGCTCGCTCTTTTTCTTCTGGCAGGCATAGGGACACCTATCGGCTATTCCATCCTCTTGGCCTCATTGGTGTACCTTGGTACCGCCGGATTGGACGTCGCTCTCGCAGGCGAGAAGATCCTGCAAGGGTTCTACAAAAGCACGATCCTGCTTGCGGTTCCTTTGTTCATCGTCGCCGCGAACATCATGAATGCGGGGTCGATCACCGACCGCTTGCTGAACTTCTGCGTCGCTGCTGTCGGTCGTTTCAAAGGCGGCCTCGGGCACGTCAATGTGGTGGCGTCGCTGATCTTTTCCGGTATGTCCGGCTCGGCTGTCGCGGATGCGGCAGGGATCGGCAAGATCATCATTGAGATGATGACCAAGGATGGCCGCTATAGCCGAGGCTATGCGGCGGCGATCACGGCGGCCTCGGCGACGATCGGCCCGATCATTCCGCCCTCGATCCCGATGGTTCTGTATGCGCTGGTTTCAAAGGCGTCTATCGGGTCGCTGTTTTTGGCAGGCATTTTGCCGGGTCTGATCATGGGTGTCGTCCTGATGGCGATGAACTATTATCTGGCCGGAAAGCGGAACTTTGCCTTGGAAGAACCAGTTCCGCTGCGCGAGTTGCCTGCTAAAACCGCCAACGCGTTCCCAGCACTGCTGATGCCCGCAATCCTTCTGTACGGCATATATGGTGGCGTCACTACTCCGACTGAGGCTGCAGCCGTGGCTGCATTCTACGCCCTGCTTCTGGCAGCGTTGTTCTACCGCGCACTGACCTTCCGTGGCCTTTATCAAGTGTTCGTCGACAGCGCGCGCTCTTCCGCCGCCGTCGGGGTTGTCATTGGCGGCGCGTTCATTCTGAACTTCATCGTCATTCAGGAGCAAATTCCTCAGTCGATCTCGGCACTGCTGGAGGGTTCTGATGTCAGCCCGATTGTGTTCCTGATCCTCGTAAACCTGCTGATCCTCGCGCTGGGATGCGTGTTAGACGCAACAACGATCATCTTGGTGATCGTGCCCCTGTTCATTCCAACCTGCGAAGCGCTTGGAATTGATCTGGTGCATTTCGGAGTGCTGGTCGTCGTGAACTCGATGATCGGTCTGATCACGCCGCCCTATGGCATTCTACTCTTTGTGATCAACGCCGTGACGGACATTCCGCTGCGTGAAATCATCTCGGAAATCTGGGCCTTCCTCGCGGTTCTCATCTTCGCCTTGGTGATCATGATGCTGATGCCGGATCTGGTCCTGTGGTTGCCGCGTATGTTTGGATATCAGGGATAATGTGCCTGTCGGTTTCGACAACGTCGATCCCCGGTGATCTGGCCGAAAAACTAAGTGCTATCGCTGACGCAGGGTTCGGAGGTGTCGAACTACATGAACCGGATTTGACCGCTTTTGACGGGCCACCGTCGCAAATTCGGAGCATTGCATCAGATTTCGGCCTGAAGATTTGCCTGCTACAACCCTTCCATAACCTTGAAGGCCAGGCCGACGCCGGTCGGGAGCGCGCCTTTGATCGGCTGAAGCGCAAACTCGACCTGATGAACGAGTTGGGAACGGAATTGCTGTTAATCGGGTCTGCCTTCGAGGTCGATGTCGCCGCGACCGAAGAACAGGTAATCGCGGATCTTGGCGAGGCGGCCCAAATCGCTAAAGAAATGGGGATGCGTCTGGCCTATATGGGCTTGCCATGGTCGGATCTTATTCACTCGGATGAGCAGGCGTTAGGCGTCGTTGAAGCCATCGACAGCCCTCATTTGGGGTTGGCCTTAAATTCCTTCTTCTCGCTTGCCGACGGGTCCAAACCCGCCCGCCTTCGGGACATCCCCGGCGAGCGGCTGTTCCATGTGCAACTGTCCGATGCACCCCGACTTGAGATGGATATTCGAAGGCTCAAACGGCACTTTGGGCTTCTGCCGGGGCTTGGATCGTTGAACCTTGCTGGCTTTGTACGCGTGTTGTCCCGCGCCGGGTACAAGGGGCCTTGGTCCATTGCGCGCGTCAATGAAGCAGCTCCTCAACCCGGTGGTCGAACACTTGCCAGAGACAGCTACAGGTCGCTGGTGAACCTCCTGGATGAGGTATCCCGGACCGAGCCGGGAACCGATTTCGGCATCCCGGACCTGCCGGAACGCGTCTATGCGTCAGGCTTCGAATTCGTCGAATTTACAGCCGACGAAACAAGCGGCGCGCAGCTGGCCGATATGCTGTCAGCGATGTGCTTTCGAATGGAGCGAAAGCACGTCACCAAGTCCGTCGAGCTGTGGCGGCAGGGCGCGATAAACATTGTTGTGAATACCGAAAAGGAAGGCTTTGCCCATTCGGCGTTCCTGGGTCACGGCCCCTCTGTTTGTGACATGGGGTTGCGTGTCAAAGATGCGGATCAAACTGTTCAGCGGGCGACCGCGTTGGGCGCGCCGAATTTCTCACAACCGGTGGGGACCGGGGAACTGGACATCCCAGCCATCCGTGGTGTTGGCGGCAATGTTGTTCACTTCATCGATGAGAAATCCGATCTGCATCGGGTGTGGGACATCGAGTTCGAGCCGGTTGCGAAAACCAAAGCGACCCAGCCTGCCGGTCTGCGCCGTATCGATCATCTGGCACAGACGATGCGTCACGATGAGATGCAAAGCTGGCTGCTCTACTACATTTCGACGTTTGAGATGGCAAAATCCCCTATCGTGAACGTCGCCGACCCGTCCGGTGTCGTGCAAAGCCAGGCTATCGAAAGTCCCGAAGGCGAAGTGCGCCTGAACCTGAACGGGGCCGTTGGGCGCCGAACTCTGGCAGCCTCATTCCTTGAAGATGGCTTTGGGGCCGGTGTTCAGCACATTGCCTTCCAGTCGGATGATATTTTTGAAACCTCAGCCCAGTTGCTCAAGTCCGGCTTTCCCAGTCTGGCGATCCCGGAAAACTACTACGCTGATCTGCAAGCGACTTTCGGATTGGATGACGACATGATCGCCCAACTGCGCCGAGGCAACGTTCTTTACGACAGGGCGGCGGGTACCGAGTATTTTCAGATATATAGCCGCCCCATCTTTAATGGCTTCTTCTTCGAAATTGTTGAGCGCCGCATGGGCTATGCCGGTTATGGTGCGCGTAACGCGCCCATTCGCCTTGCTGCGCAAAGCAAAACCCAGCCGGTGAAAGAGGTGCAAAAGCAATGACCGTGCTGGATGAAAACATGACAAGCGATGAGCGCGCTGTTCGCCATTGGTGGCGTACCTCAATCATCGACATGAAACCCGGACAGATCGCATTTCGCGGCAACGCCATAGAGGACCTGATCGGGAACGTATCTTTCCCGCAGATGATCTGGCTTATGGTGCGGGGAGATCTGCCCAACGACGCGCAAGCGCGCCTGTTCGAGGCCGCTTTGGTCGCAGGTGTGGATCACGGCCCACAGGCTCCCTCAATCGCGGCGGCGCGTATGGCCGCCACCTGCGGGGTAGGTCTCAATAATGCGATGGCGACTGCGGTGAACATGCTGGGCGACGTGCACGGCGGGGCAGGAGAGCAGTGTGCAGAGCTGTACTATGATATCGCAGTCCGTATGGATGCGGGAGGTTCGCTGAACGACGCTGTTCGGGATGGCTTGGACAGTTGGCGCGAGACCTACGGCAAGATTGTATCGGGCTTTGGTCACAGGTTTCACAAGCCCGTCGATCCACGCGCACCACGATTGATGCAACTTGTTCGAGATGCGGCGGCAGAAGGCACAGTTTCTGGCCGGTTTGCCGATATCGGAGAAGAGGTTCAGGCCGAGCTTGGCCGTCAACGCGGCGGTCGGCCGATCACCATGAATATCGATGGCGCGACAGCTGTGATCTTCTGCGAACTCGGCTTTCCCGCCCCCTTGTCGCGAGGGCTGTTCTGCCTGTCCCGCTCGGTTGGAATTCTCGCCCATGCCTGGGAGCAGATGGGGCAGGGCGGTCGGAACAAAGGGCCCATGCCCCCGAATTACTTACCCCTCTACGAAGACAGGAATGATGACACGTGAGACATCGAAATCCTTCCGGGTCGGCCTTATCGGCTGTGGTCGTATCAGCGATATCTATCTAAAAACACTATCCAAATTCTCAAACGTCGAGGTCGTGGCTTGCGCAAGCCTTGATCCTTCGGAAAGCCGCGCCAAAGCAGATCAATACGGCATCGCCAAGGCCTGCACGCCAGATGAAGTATTTGATGATCCGACAATTGACTGCGCTTTGAATCTGACAATTCCAGCGGCGCATGCGGAAATCAGCCTGCGCGCCTTAAACGCAGGCAAGCACGTCTATTCCGAAAAGCCGCTGGTTATGAATCGAACGGATGGCAAGGCGATCCTGCACATAGCCGCTGAAAAGGGCCTACTGGTCGGCTGCGCACCCGACACATTTCTGGGCGGTCGCTGGCAGACCGTTCGGCGCTTGATCGACGATGGTGCCATTGGCAAACCGACAGGGGTTTTTGCCCATGTCGGCACCCACGGGACGGAACGTCACCATCAAAACCCGGATTTCTACTATAAGGCGGGTGGTGGGCCATTGCTGGACCTTGGGCCGTACTACCTGACCGCCATGATCTGCTGCCTTGGTCCTGTTGACCGGGTCGCCGGAATGGCGCGACGCACATTCGACAAACGAATGATCGAAAACGGCCCTCGCAACGGCGAATGGATGGATGTCGAAGTCGACACGCACTCCCTAAGCCTGCTTCAGTTCTCTTCCGGAGCTATAGGGTCAATGACCATGAGCTTCGACATTTGGGACAGCGAAACTCCGCGGTTCGAGATCTACGGTGAAAACGGCACCATCAGCATCCCTGACCCTGACCCGGTTCACGGAGCCAACATCTTTCAGGGCGATGTCTGGCTTAAAACGCGCGAAACCTCGCGCTGGTCTCATCAGCCCCGCCCAATCGGTCGCGACGCGTGGCAGGTGGTCGAAAACAAACACGGGTTCAACGAAGATAGCCGCGGCCTCGGCCTATTGGATCTGGCCCTGGCGGCACAGGGAGGACGCCAGCCCCGTGCAAGTGGAGCGCTGGCTTATCATGTGTTCGAGGTCATGGACGCAATTGAACGGGCTCCGAGATTCGGTGCCTACCAGACAATAGAAAGCCGTTGCGAAGCACCCGAGCCTTTGCCGACCGATTTCCTGAGAGATGAGAGGAAGGAGTTGGCGCGTGCCGATTGAGACACTCGACTTTGCCCAGCCATTCTTTCGCGTCCAACATATCACCGATGAAGACAGAATATCTGTCGAAGGTCGCGCAATTGTTCTGAACCTAGGGGAGCGGGATATCTCGGTCGAGGATCAGGCCGTTGCGCCGCTTTCGTCTGTCATTGTGCAAGATAACTCTCTCAAAGGCGTGGAACGTGCTGTGGTTGTTCACGATTTCGACGCCCATGCCGATGACAACGAACTGTTCGCAATGGTGAAAGATACGTGGCCATCTGCTTTTGATGTCCGCCAAGAGGAGCGATTGCGCGGTGTCAGCCACTACATGTCGCCAAAGGTCTTCGTTGGTAACGTTGGACTGACCATGTACCACTCGGGCTCGGTGCCGCTGAATGTCGGTTTGCACAAAGATCATCCGTTCTGCCCGGTACCGGGGTTTCGCGAAGTGCACACGCAAATCGTAGGCTTTGGAAAAATGCAGCAATGCCGCGAGCGGGATGTAGAGACCCTTTATCTCGAAGAATTCATGGCCCCGGGCACCACGCACAAGCCGATGTATGACGCCGAAGGCAACTATCCCTGGCATCAATACGAGACAATTACCCCCAGCATTTTCATGGCGGTGGAAATGCTGCCGGAAGGCGTACGGGTCCCGGAAATGGAGGTTCAGAATGGCTGAGAGACTTTTACTCGAAGACCTGAGCTTAGACGGCCCTTTCCCCCGCTTGTCCCGCCGTTTGCGGCTGGGCGTTGTCGGTGGTGGACGTATCTCCGTCACGCAAGCAACGGCTGCGCGGATGACTGACCGATGGGAAGTCGCCGCAGGCGCGCTCAGTTCTGACGCCGAGCGCAGCAAGGCGCGCGGGGCTGAGTGGTTCTTGCCTGCAGACAGGTGCTATGCGTCGTTCGACGAGATGGCAAAGACTGAGGCCGTACGCCCGGATGGTGTGGATGCCGTCATGATCACCACCCCGAACCACGTTCATTTTGACGCTGCCAAGGTGTTTTTGGAGGCGGGTATTGATGTGCTGTGCGACAAGCCGCTGACCAATGAAGTCGCCGAGGCCAAAGGGCTTGAGGAGATCACCGCGCGTACGGGACAGGTCTTTGCCGTCGGTTATGCGATGTCGTGTTTTCCGGTCATCCGGCAGGCCAAGCAAATTGTGGCGGAAGGCGGCATCGGTCAAATCAACCAAATCCATGTCGAGTTCATGCAAGACTGGATGACGCCCGAAGATGTGGCTGATGCGCCCCATGTCAAATGGCGGCTGGACCCAAAGATTTCTGGCCCGACCAGTTGTGTCGGCGATATCGGCACCCATGCCGCGCATCTCGCCAGTTTTGTCGCGGGTCTGCCGATGACCGATCTACGGGCTGAATTCCATGTTTGCGGCGCGCCAAAGCCTTTGGAAGACACAGTTTTCATGTTCACCCGCTATCAAGGCGATGTTCCGGGAACCCTGATGGCGACACGCCTTGCCCCAGGAAATCGGGGTGGGTTGCGATTGCGCATTTTCGGGAGCGAAGGGGGCCTCGAGTGGGACCTGGAGAATTCGGAACAGCTGAAGTTCAATCGGTTTGGTGAGCCGGATCGTATCATCAGCCGAGGTCACGGGCATGGCATCGGCCCCGGCGCGGAACGCCTGATCCGCACTGCGCGCGGCTTCCCCGAAGGAATTATTGAAGCCTGGGCCAACCTCTATACAGAATTTGCCATGGCAGTGGCTGCGCGTCGGGATGGTGTCATCATTCCGGGAGATTGGCTTACCTATCCCAGTGTCAATCAAGGCGCAGACGGTGTCCGGTTCATTGATGCTTCTGTGCGCTCTCACCAATCCGGAGGCGGGTGGGTCACTCTCTAAAGCTTTGCCAACACAAAGGTTAGACACGCCCGGGCAACGTCCCGGGCGTTTCAATTTCCTGCCTAGTATTAAAAGTTGATATTTTAAAAAATATCAGATATTTTTTACTACGTGTGATGAATTTGAGATTCGCAGACACGTGGAGCTGTCGTTCATGGTGAAACCTGAAGAGGCTGGCGCAAGCCCCTCTCTCTATTCCTTGGCGCATCTGACGCTGATTGGCTGTACGCCGCCCGAGCTGGTCTATATCGCCGCGCGGGCCGGTTACGATGCCGTTAGCCCCCGGTTCATTCCGATGCATGTGCCCGGCGAATTCACGCAGTCCCCGATCGACAAGGCGCAGGTGCAGGCGATCAAGACGGCTCTTTCTACAACTGGCCTTAAAGTCCTTGATGTTGAGATTGCGCGCATCACCGAAGATGTCGACCCGCGCAGTTTTGAGCGTTCTCTGGAGATCGGCGGAGAACTGGGTGCCAAACGTATGATCATGAGCGCGTGGACCAACACCCGCGATGATCGTGACTTTCTGATCGACGTCTATTCCGAGACCTGCGAGCTGGCAGCGCCCTATGGGTTGACGGTCGATCTGGAATTCCCAAGCTTTTCCCGCCTGCGCACTTTGGATGAGGCGCTGGATATTGTCCGCGCCTCTGATCAGCCGAATGGCGGTATTCTGGTCGATACGCTTTATCTGCACCTCAGCCGCGTCGATCTGGGAGAGCTTTTGCACGTCCCCTCGGAGTTGTTTCACTTCCTGCATATCTCTGATTGCCTGCCCGGCATCGCTGATACGCGCGAGGGCATGATCCAGTTGGCCCGCGATGCGCGGCTCTACCCCGGTGAAGGCTGGATTGATTTCACCGGCATCATCGAACGGATGCCGCCCGTCGACTACTCCATTGAATTGCCCAACCAAAGCCGCGTTGCCGAGTTGGGATATGAAGAACACGCGCGTCGCTGTCTCAGCCACGCCAAGCGAACATTCGGTGAGGCGCGGTCACAGCGCCGCACGCCTGATGCTGCATTTCTAAAACACCAAGAGGATCACCATGGGCAAAGAGCTCACTGAGAACGACCGCAACATGGCGGGTGATATGCTGGCGCGCGCCCGCGCTGCCATGGCCGAAATCGAGGATTGGGATCAGGACAGGCTGGACCGTCTGTCCCAGGCCATTGCGTGGTATGCGGGGAACGAGAAAACATTCACACGTCTGGCCCAGCAAGGCGTGGACGAAAGCGGTATCGGGGATCGGGAAGGGCGTCCCGCGAAGCGATTCAAGATTCACATGGTGTTGCGTGATGTCCTGCGCACGCCCTCGACAGGGATCGTCGAGGTTGATGAGGACAAGGGGCTGGTGAAATATGCCAAACCTGCTGGTGTGATCGCGTCCCTGATCCCCATGACCAATCCGGCGATGACGCCACCGGTGACCGGTGTCTCCGCCGCCAACGCCCGAAATGCGGTCATCTTCAGCCCGCACCCTCGCACCGCTCACACGACTTACGAAATGGTCGAGGTCATGCGTGCAGCTTGTCGTGCTGCCGGAGCCCCCGAGGATCTGTTTCAATCCATTCGCAAACCGTCGATCCCGTTGACGCAACATCTAATGGAGATCTGCGACCTGACTTTGGCGACGGGCGGCAAGCCGATGGTCAAAGCGGCCTATAGTTCAGGGCGACCGGCCTATGGCGTCGGCGCGGGCAATTCCTCCATCGTCATCGACGAGACAGCCGACTTGGACATCGCCGCTCAGAACACACGAATTTCAAAGACCTCTGATTTTGGGTCGGGTTGCTCGGCCGACGGCAACATCATCATCCAGCGCTCGGTTTACGACGATATGGTCAAGGCGCTTCAAGCCGAAGGCGGCTACCTGTGTTCGGATGAAGAGAAGGCCATGCTCGAAGCGGCCATGTGGGACGACAAAGGCAACCGCACCTTCCCGACCATCGCCTGTCCGCCGCAGCAAACAGCCAAGGTCGCCGGTTTTAGCATCCCAGAAGATCGCAAGTTTCTGATGGTTGAAAATCAGGGGCAAATCGGGCCGCAGTACAAGTTCTCCAAGGAGAAACTGACCACGCTGATGGCGCTTTATCACTTCGAGACGTTCGATGACGCGCTGGAAATGGTCAGCCAGATCTACAACACCGGCGGTAAGGGCCATTCTTGCGGGATTTATAGCCACAACGACGATCACATCGATCGGTTGGCGCGTCTGGCTCCGGTTAGCCGTATGATGGTACGACAGCCGCAATCGAAGGCCAATGCTGGCGCGTGGACCAATGGCATGCCCATGACCAGCAGCCTGGGCTGTGGCATCTGGGGCGGCAACATCACCAACGAAAACGTCACCATGAAACACATGATGAACTACACCTGGGTCAGCCGTCCGATACCCGAGGATCGCCCCTCGGAGCCGGACCTGTTCGGTGAATTCTACGGACAGGAGGTCGCGTGATGGACGGAGCGAAACTGGAAGGCAAAACCGTTGCTGAACATATCGTCGACTTTCTCGAACGCCGTGAGGTGAAACATGTGTTCGGCCTTTGTGGCCACACGAACATCGCGGTTCTCGCTGCACTGGCCGAAAGCCCGATTGATTTCGTTACTGTGCGGCATGAACAGATCGCCAGCCACGCGGCGGACGCTTATGCCCGCGTGACGGGCAAGGCCTCGGTGGTGCTGTCCCATCTCTCCCCGGGACTGACCAATTGCGCCACCGGGGTCGCTAATGCTGCGTTGGACTGTATCCCCATGGTCGTGATCGCTGGGGACATACCTACGCATTATTATGGCAAACACCCGCATCAGGAAGTGAACCTTCATGCAGACGCCGCCCAGTGGGAGATCTATCGCCCCTTCGTAAAACGCGCCTGGCGGGTGGATCGCGCAGACCTGATGGCCGAAATTCTGGAAAAGGCGTTTCATCTCGCTGAAAGCGGACAGCCCGGGCCGGTTCTGGTCAATGTCCCCATGGATATCTTCTCTGAAGTGATCCCCGCGGACAGCTTCGACCGTATCCGCGACAACACGCGCGCGCTCAAGAAACCGTCGATTGACGATGAAACAGCGCGTGAAATCATTGAGGCCCTGGCGCAGGCCGAAAACCCGGTCGCCTATGTCGGCGGTGGTATCCTTCTAGCTCAAGCCAGCGAGGAGTTGCGCGCGTTCGTTGAACATATGGGGCTGCCCGTTGCTCATTCTCTGATGGGCAAGGGCGCGTTGCGGGACGACCATCCGCTTGTGCTGGGAATGACTGGCTTTTGGGGTACAGAACTGGTCAATCAGTCCTGTCTGAATGCGGACTATATCTTTGCCGTGGGAACGCGGTTCAAAGAGGCCGATTGTTCCAGCTGGTATCCTGGCTATACGTTCAACATCCCCGGGTCCAAGGTCATTCATATCGACATTGAACCGCAGGAGATCGGTCGGAACTATCCCACCGAGATCGGCGTCGTCGCGGACGCCAAAGTTGCCTTGCGCGTTCTCAATCGGGTTGCCCGCGAGATGTATCCAGAGGGCTTTAAACGCCCCACGCTGGAGCAGAAGATTTCTGACTTCCGGACAGACTTCAAAGCGCGCAACGTGGAAATGGCGACTTCATCAGCCTTTCCAATGATGCCCGAGCGTATTCTGGCAGATACCCGGAAGGCTCTGCCCGAGGACGCCATCATCACCACGGACGTAGGGTGGAACAAGAACGGCGTCGGACAGCAATTCGATATCCTGACGCCGGGTTCGATCCTGACTCCGGGCGGGTTCGCGACGATGGGCTTTGGCCCTCCGGGCGCGATAGGCGCGAAGCTGGCAGCACCTGATCGCGTTGTACTCAGCTTGGTCGGCGATGGTGGCTTCGGTCAAAACCCGTCGATGTTGGCAACGGCGGTCGAACTTGATCTGGGCATTATCTGGCTGGTCATGAACAACAACGCCTTCGGCACTATCGCAGGTCTGCAAAAGGCACACTACGGTCTGACCTACGGGACTACATTCCCCGGATCAGCCGCAGCGCCGGCAAACGGACCGGGCTATGCTGAGATCGCGCGTGCCTACGGCGCGGAAGGGCACAGACTCAGCGCTGCCGACGAGCTGTTACCCGCATTGGAGGCGGCAATCGCAAGCGGCAAGCCAACCGTGCTCGATGTGCCAATGATCAACAACCCGACACCAACGACTGGGCATTGGAACATTCTCGACATCTATTCGCCAGACCGCGATGTTTCGCACGTTGCAACATAAGGCGATGGAGAGAGTGTGATCCGTATGCGCAAACGGCTTTTGCCTACATCTGTGAAACAGAAGGGCAATTGCCGCTACGCGATGGATCCAGTTTGATGGAGCCTTTGAGTCGCAAATGGTAAAACTTGCGCGTCGTGTTCTTATGTAGCTATTTGAAATCAAATTCTTAGTTGTTGGTGATTGACAAGGCTATGTATCGCTCGACGACCGTTGTAAGGCGACATATAGCTCTGCCACCAGCGACAGAGCTTTTCTATTTTCGCCTCATTTCCATCGTCCAAACTGATTTCATTGATCCTTACTTCCTTTTGGAAGATCGGGGTTGATTTGCAGGTCAGGCACCCGGGGTGCCTGTGCCTGCTGATCTGCCACGTGGCGGAGGTGGTTGGGGGAGAGGCAATGCCATTCGACAATATTGGTGCGGCCGAGGACGCGGTTTTGCTTAATAGATTTGCCCGAGGGAGAAGGCAGCGCTTTCCCCCTGACGGCTCGGGGCGTTTGACTCGTTCAAATCTCACTGGTTCACGAAACAGAAGTGGTGAAGCAGGTTACTGGACGTAAACGGTAGGCATCTGGTGCGGGCTTGAAATGTATGTCGAATTGACAGCAGGCTAAAGCACGGCGCTGTACTTTCATCCCTAATGCTCACGTCGTACCAGCGAAAAAGAGGCGAGTGCATCGCCGCCGCGTGTGACACGTCCGGTCCCAGGGTAACTCAGATGGGTCGCCGAGAAGACAGTCTGGTTGTCGGCCAGCTGGCCAAGCAACTTTATTTGGGTTGTGATGACCTTTTCTGGATCGGATTCCAGCGCAAAGCGTACCGATGAATCTGCGAACCGAAGTGGTCCCGAGATGATGGTGTCACCAACAATCGCAGCCCATTGCCATTCTGGACCTTAACCTTACGCGCTGACAGATGCCACTTTTGCGTTTGTTGTGAACATGATGCATGCTGGCAAAGGGCATAAGATCAAACCGAAGACAATTGAGCTGCGACGCAGCCAAAGCGATGGGCTTGAAGGCTGGTTTGATTGCCCAGTCACGCGGAATGCACCACGCGCCCGCCCAGTCTTTGACAAAGCTGATCCGGATAGGGCTTTGGTGGTGCTCGGCCTCAGACCTGACGGACGGGGCCCAGTGATTGGCGTAGCCGGATTTCTGTTGGCAGTTCGACGCTTTGACTGCTCAACCCGTCCCGCAGGACCTGAATGAGCATTCCAGCGGCGCGACGGCCCATTTCTCGATGCGGAACGTGGACGGTCGTGAGGGCAGGCTCGGCAAGCATCGCGATTTCGATGTCGTCAAAGCCGGTGATCGAGATATCTTTTGGCACCTCCAGACCCATTTCCCGGGCCGCGCGCAGCGCTCCTACGGCAAGAACATCATTGACGCACATCACGGCAGTTGTGTGTGGAACAGCTGTCATGACCTCGCGAAACGCGATTTCGCCCGTTTCGATTCCATAAGGCGTTTCAACAAGGAACAATGCGTCTGGGTCCTGTCCAGCTTCAAGCTTGGCGTCTCGGATTCCGTCCACGCGTCCTCGGGCACGATCGTTCGAGCCGATCGGTGCCGAGATGCAGGCAATATGTTGGTGACCCTGTGCGATGACCTGCCGTGCAAGGGCAGACATGGCCTTGCGGTTGTCAAAGCCGATGGCCGGGCGTGTCTCATCTGGATTGAAAGACCACGCGATCAGGGTTGGAACGCGTCGCTTTTCCAGAAAGGAATAAATCTCGGGCTCGCGATCATATCCGATCAGCAAAAGCCCGTCAGCGCCCCGCGCAACCAACGCACGCACCTGTTTTTCTTCGAGCTCCGCATCATAAGCAGACGACGCGACCAGCAGAGTTTTTCCGTGCCGCACCAGTTCTTCCTGAAACGCCTGCAGCCCGCGTGCAAACACGGCGTTTTCCATTGTCGGTATCACAGCGGCGATTGTATTCGTCTGCCGTGCCGCAAGGGCCTGCGCTCCGAAATTCGGCGCGTATCCAAGCTCGCGAACCGCCGCCAGAACTCGTTCGCGGGTGTTTTTGCCAACCCGTTCGGGGGTGTTCAGACAACGCGACACCGTTGCGGTGGACACATCCGCAAGTCGTGCAACATCGGCAAGAGTCGGAACTGTGTTTTCGTTCCCGGATTGAGGCATGGCTTTTCTGGTCATTCAGGGCGGCAGTTAGCGTAAGTCGAGTTCGAGCAAAAGGACGAAGTTAACGCCAAGCTTAGCACATGTTTGATGTAAGCGCTTGCATAGAAAAATGTAAGCGCTTACATTCGAGGCGACTCAGTGCGAAAAACTGCATGGGTTGGGGAGGACGCATGCCATATTTGATAGCAGGGATATTGCTGCTCGCGTTTGTTGCGAACGTGGTGATCGGAGCGGTCACGAAGGCGCCTCTGGTCAATAATGTCTGGGAGATGCTGATTTTGTTTGCGGCGGCCATCGCCTTTTCCGTCGGCATTCTCCGCAGCGAAGCAAAAGAAATTTCGGAGGAAAAACCAAAGGAATAAATCCGAAAAAGTCCAAACGGGAGGAGAACACATGGACAAGACCAAACAGGAGCTGGCCTCGGCCGAGCGTCGGAATTTTCTAAAACTTGCAGGCACTGGCTCATTCACGGCGGCTATGGTTGCAGGCGCAGCCGGTACACTGTGGTCCAGCGAGGCCGCAGCTCAGACAGCCGCTGAGGAACGAGATCGGGAAAACGCGGCAGAATTCAAGATGACGCTGGCGACCGCCTATGTGCTGGGCGCGTCTCGTAGCTATCCGATCATGCAGCTGGACCTGAAAGAAAACATCCAGAACATGACCAATGGCAAGGTCTATGTGAAACTGGCCCCCGGTGGTCAGCTCGGCGCCGGTGGCGCACTGGCGCAGGCGGTGCAGGGAGGCACAATCCAGGCCGCGCAGCACTCGCTGTCGAACTTCGCACCCTTCGCGAGCGTGGTTGATCTGATCAACCTTCCGTATTTCTGCGGTTCGAACCAGCGGTTCACGAACCTGACCTCATCCGAAGCGTGGAAGGCGGAAGTTGACCCCAAGATTGCGGCATCTGGTTTCAAAGCTCTGATGTATATCGTGATCGACCCGCGCGTCGTCGCGGTTCGCAAGGGTGGCAACGCGATCATCACGCCGGGAGATATGTCCGGTGTCAAATTCCGCGTGCCCGGATCGAAAATGCTGCAGCAGTATTACGGCATGGTCGGCGCAAACCCGACGCCTGTGGCCTGGGGTGAAACTCCATCGGCCATCCGGCAAGGTGTTGCAGATGCACTTGACCCCTCGGTGGGCGCACTGCACGTCTTTGGTTTTGGTGAGATCCTCAGCCATGTGACCTTCACTCAGGCTGTGCCGGATAGTCAGGTCTATTCGATCAACCTCGAATGGTTCGACAGCCTGCCGATGGACGTCAAGGAAGGCATTGAGTTTGCGGGCGAAGTCACCCAGCAACAGAACCTGTCGAAAGTGCCTTCGGCCCGTGCCTATGCCATGTCTCAATTGATCGCGAACGGCGTGGAGTTCCACTCGCTCAGCGAAGATCAATTGGGCGAATGGAAAGAGGCCGGCGGCTATCAGCGCAGTGAATGGGACAGCTTCAAGACCGAGCTGGCCGGATCGATGGATGCGTTCGCCAAGCTGGAAGAAGCCGCAAACACGCGTGCGAAATACTACGTGCACGACGCCTGATCGCGTCTCTCCCCGGGCCGGCGCTTCTGGCGTCGGCTCACCTAATGTTTGCTCACCGAAAAACCCACTAGAAAACGTCGCCCCCGCGCGACGGTAGTGAGGATGCCATGTCTCAGCTCTTTCGAGCGATTGATAAAAATGCCGAACGTTGGCTGCTTCTTGTCTTCTACGTCATGCTTGTCGGCACGATGTTCATAGAAGTGGTCCGGCGCGAGGTCTTTGCCTACTCGTCCATCTGGGGCGAAGAAATCGTCCGGTATGCGTTTATCTATCTCGCATGGATCGGTGCCGCTGCAGCGGTGAAGGAACGCGGTCACATCCGCATTGACGTTCTGATGCATTACGTCCCGCGCACGGTCAAAACGCTGCTCTACATCTTCGGCGACATTGTCATGTTCATCGTGGCGCTCGTCGCGATCTACTGGTCGTGGGAGACCGTCCACGTGTCCTGGAAATTCGGGTCTGTCACGCATGGTCTGCGGATCAGCCAGGTCTTTTTCCTCATGGCGGTGCCGTTTGGTTTCGCGCTGGTCATCTTCCGGCTGGTGCAATCCTTCCTCCGCGATATTGCCGACCTTCGAGCGGGCCGTCCCGTCTACGAAGGCGACAAGCTGTTCGATTAAGGGAGGGCCTGATCCATGATGTGGCAACAACTCGGTGGTCAAACACTTGAACTTGGGTGGGATTTCTACGCCTCCGTTATTCTCTTTGTCGTCCTTGTCGCGCTTGCTGTACCGGTCTGGGCTGCGATTGGCGCAGCATCGATCACCATGCTGCTCATGTCCGGTGCGCTACCGCTCAGCCTTGTGGGTGAGAAGCTGTTCTCGGGCATTGATGCTTTTGCGCTGACAGCCGTGCCGCTGTTTATCCTGACCGGGGATGTTCTGGTCCGAACGGGGCTCAGTCGCAAGTTTCTGGACGTGGCCGAGGCGCTGACCTGCTGGGCCAAGGGCGGGTTCGGTTCGGCCACCGTTCTGGTCTGCGGCATGTTCGCGGCGATTTCCGGATCGGATGCAGCGGGTGCGGCAGCCGTTGGGCGCATGACTATCGACCGGTTGGTGGAGAGTGGTTACCCCCGTCCCTATGCCTGCGCCTTGGTCGCGGCGGGGGCATGTACTGGGATTCTTATCCCACCCTCCATCGCCTATATCATCATCGGCCTTGTGCTGGGCATAGCCGTCTCGACCTTATTCCTTGCAGCACTGATCCCGGGCCTTTTGATCCTGACGGCCATCCTGCTCACCAACGTCGTGATGAACCGGTTCAATCTCTGGGAAGGTGGCGGCATGATGACCGCAGCCGAATGGCGCGCGAATCTGTGGAGGACGGTCAAGTCCGGTTGGTACGCCTTCCTCGTCCCCGGGATCATCTTCTATGGCATCTTTTCGGGAAAACTGACCCCGACCGAAGCTGGCGCCGTGGCGGTTGTTGTGACCATTGTCATCGGGTTCATCCTGGGCACGCTGAAACTGTCCGATTTCCCGGCCATGCTGGTCAGCTCGGCCAAGGTCAACGGCGTGATCCTTCCGATCATCGCCTTCTCGATCCCTCTAGCCGAAGCGCTTGCGATCATTGGCGTACCGCAGGGATTTGTCGGGGCTCTGACCTCCGTCAGCTCCAACGAGTATGTGCTGATCGCCATGATGGTTCTCATCCTGATCATCGCGGGCTGCGTTATGGAAACAACGCCCAACATCGTGATCCTGGCTCCGATCCTCTACCCGCTGGCGCAAGAGATCGAGATGAATCAGATCCAGTTCTGCATCATGATGATCACGGCTCTGGGGGTTGGGTTCATTACTCCGCCATTGGGGCTGAACCTGTTTGTGGTGTCGGGGATCACGGGGGAATCGATCCTCAAGATCGCTTACCGCGCTATCCCCTTTGTTTTCTTCATGCTGATCGTGACGTTGATGATCGCCTACATCCCGGCGTTCTCCACCTCACTTTTGCCTGATGTCTATCGATAAGCCGCCGAAAGACGCGGTAGGAAAAGGACTCGATACATGACCCGTGAATACCTGAAGAAAGCCACGCTGACCGCGCGCAGCGGAGCGTCGGATGTCAGTGAAATCGTTCAGGGAATCCTGAGTGACATTGAAGCAGGTGGCGATGCCAAGGCGTTGGAATACGCCGCCAAATTCGACAACTACGACGGCAATGTCATTCTCAGCGATGCCGAAATTCAGGCCGCCATCGATGCTGTCCCGGAAAAGCTGAAACGCGACATTGAATTCAGCCACAGCAACGTCAAACGCTTTGCCGAGGCGCAAAAGGCGTCCATGACCGACATCGCAGTTGAAGTCGTGCCGGGGCTGACCGCGGGCCAGAAGATGATCCCGGTCGATGCCGCTGGCTGTTATGTGCCGGGCGGTCGCTATAGCCATATCGCTAGTGCGATCATGACGGTGACCACGGCAAAGGTGGCGGGATGTAAGCACATCGTTGCGTGCTCACCGCCGCGTCCGGATGTCGGCATCACGCCTGCGATCGTCTACGCCGCGCATATCTGTGGTGCTGACAAGATCATGGCCATGGGTGGCGTGCAGGGGGTTGCGGCGATGACCTTCGGGTTGTTCGGGCTTCCCAAGGCCAATATCCTCGTGGGTCCCGGCAACCAGTTCGTGGCCGAGGCAAAGCGTATCCTATTCGGGCGTGTCGGCATCGACATGATCGCGGGTCCGACCGACAGTCTTGTCCTTTCGGATGCCACCGCTGATCCGATGGTTGTCGCAACCGACCTCGTTGGGCAGGCCGAACACGGGTATAACTCGCCGGTCTGGCTGGTCACAGACAATCGCGACCTCGCCGAAGAGGTCATGCGTCTGGTGCCCGTCCTGATTGAGGACCTGCCCGAGGTGAACCGGGAAAACGCAACCGCTGCATGGCGTGATTATGCCGAAGTCATCCTGTGCGCGGATCGTGAAGAAATGGCCGCGACATCGGATCAATACGCACCGGAACATCTGACGGTGATGGCAGATGATCTTGATTGGTGGCTGGATCGACTGACCTGCTACGGGTCGCTCTTTTTGGGCGAAGAGACCACGGTTGCCTTTGGCGACAAGGCCTCGGGCACCAATCACGTGCTGCCAACAAGCCGAGCGGCCACTTACACAGGCGGTCTCAGCGTGCACAAATACATGAAGATCGTAACGTGGCAGCGATCGACCGTTGATGCGATGAAACCGATCGCGCAGGCGACCGCCCGTATCTCACGCCTTGAAGGTATGGAGGGGCATGCGCGGACTGCGGATATTCGATTGGCCAAGTTCTTCCCCGATGAGAACTTTGACCTGACAGCCGAAGACTGACGCCTCCCGTGACCTATCATCCTGATCTCACTGGACATACCGCGCTTGTGACCGGGGCCAGTTCCGGCCTTGGGCGCAGAGCTGCAGACGTGCTGGCGCGCGCTGGTGCAAAGGTCGTGGGCGTGGCTCGGCGTGCAGAAGCGTTGGCCGAACTGGATCAGGTTCATGCGCTGCCATGGGATCTTTCTGATCGTGATCGGTTGGCCGAGTTGGCCGATGCCGCGTCACAACCCTTCGGGCCCCCGGATATTCTGGTACATGCCGCTGGGATCAACACGCGTGAGACTGCGGATGATGTCTCACCCAAAGGGTGGGACATCACGATCGGGTTGAACCTTGCCGTTCCTTTCTTTTTGTCGCAGCACCTTGTGCCTGAAATGAAGACCAAGGGTTGGGGGCGGATCGTCAATTTCGCTTCGCTTCAATCCAGCAGAGCCTTTCCCGGAGGGCTTAGCTATGGCGCGTCGAAGGGTGGTATAGCGCAACTGACACGGGCGATGGCCGAGGCCTGGTCTTCAAGCGGGATATGCGTAAACGCCATTGGCCCGGGGTTCTTTCGGACCGAACTGACCGCTGCGGTTTTTGATGATCCTGAACGCGCCGCCCGAAACGCAGCGCAAACCTGTATCGGGCGCAACGGTGAGCCTGAAGACCTCGACGGCCCGTTGCTATTCTTTTGCTCTGATGCATGCGCCTACGTGACCGGACAGGTTCTGATGGTCGATGGAGGGTTCACAGCGAAATGAAAGCTCTGGTCTACACCGATGTCGAAACGCTGGAATACCGCAATTTCGCGGACCCGGAGCCCGGCACCGATGAGGTTCTCGTCCGCATCGATAGCGTCGGCATTTGCGGGTCTGACATGCACGCCTATCTGGGCCATGATGACCGCCGCCCGGCACCGCTGATCCTCGGCCATGAAGGGGCTGGAGTGACTGCTGATGGTCGCCGCGTAACCATCAATCCGCTGGTCAACGACCCCGACAGCGCGGCCAGCCGGTCCGGACGCGAGAACCTTTGCCCCGCGCGACAGATCATCTCGATGCCGCCGCGTGAGGGCGCTTTTGCGGAATACGTCGCCATACCGGATCGCAATCTGATCGAGGTGCCCGCGCATATCACGCTCGAGCAGGCAGCACTGGCCGAACCGATTGCAGTCAGCTGGCATGCGGTGCGGCTTGGGCTTGCGGCCCTGCACCCGGCAGATGAACGGCGCGCCCATGTGATTGGTGGCGGAGCCATCGGGCTCGCGGCGGCGCTGGCGCTCACCGCGATGGGCATCGAACGCGTCACCTTATCCGAACCCAATGCGGTGCGCGCTGACTATCTGCGCAATGTTTGCGGGATCGACGTGGTAGACACCCCGGATCAGGACATCCCACTGGTGATTGACGCGGTGGGGTTTGCAGCGACCCGCGCGGTCGCGTCGGCGCTCGTCAGCCCTGGCGGTGTGATCCTACACATTGGCCTCGGCAGTTCCGAAGGTGGCCTGGATATCCGGCGCATCACGCTGCAGGAAATCACGCTGATCGGCACCTATACCTATACCGCACAGGATTTCCGCGACACTTGCAGCGCCATGTTCGATGGCCGCCTCGGGGCGCTTGATTGGGTTGAAACCCGCGACCTGTCCGACGGCGCCGCCGCCTTTGCAGACATTCGCGCAGGCAAGACGCTTGCGCCGAAAACCATCCTTAAACCATAGCGAAAACCGGAGACGTTGATGTCAAATCCAGCCCCAAATGAAATACCGCACCTTCTGGTGCATGAAGAGGAAGACAATGTTGGTGTTGTGGTCGTCGAAGGCCTGACCGCAGGCACTGACATGCTGTGTTGTATCACCCACGACAATTCGACCTTTCGCCTGACTGCAGGTGCGGATGTACCGATTGGCCACAAGATCGCGCTCACGGACCTCAAGAACGGAGATACGGCGATCAAGTATGGTGAGGATATCGGCAAGATCATCGCTGACATCCCCCGAGGTGGGCATGTCCACACGCAAAACTGCAAGACCAAGCGCTGGTAAGGGGCTAATATCATGAGCAAATATTCGAACATGACTGTCATGGGCTACCGGCGCGAAAATGGCCGCGTCGGCGTGCGCAACCACGTGCTGATCCTGCCCGTCGATGACATTTCCAACGCCGCTTGCGAGGCGGTGGCCAACAACGTCAAAGGCACGCTGGCAATCCCGCATGCTTATGGCCGACTTCAGTTTGGCGAAGACCTCGAGCTGCATTTCCGCACCATGATCGGCACCGGGGCCAACCCAAATGTGCATTCGGTGGTGGTGATCGGCATTGAGCCGGGCTGGACCAAGCGCATCGCTGATGGCATCCGCGAGACGGGCAAAGAAGTGGCTGAGTTTTCGATCGAACAGAATGGTGACTTCGAAACCATCCGGCGCGCTTCATGGGCGGCCAAGGACTTTGTCCACAAGGCCACCGAGGTTCAGCGCGAGGAATGTTCGATCAACGAGCTGTGGATCTCGACCAAATGCGGTGAGAGCGACACCACAACAGGTCTTGGTTCCTGTCCGACCGTCGGCAACATGTATGACAAGCTGCTGCCCGAAGGGATCACCGGGTTCTTCGGCGAAACTTCCGAGATCACCGGGGCGGAGCACATCTGCCAAAAGCGCGCCATCAACGAAGAGGTGGGCGAGCGCTGGTACAAGATGTGGAAAGCCTATCAGGACGACGTGATCTTTGCACATCAGACCGATGACCTGAGCGACAGCCAGCCGACCAAAGGCAACATCGAAGGTGGACTGACCACCATCGAGGAAAAGGCGCTTGGTAACCTCGAAAAGATCGGCCGGACCTCGCAGTATATCGACATCTTGGAACCCGCCGAGCAGCCAAACTCGGGTAAAGGGCTCTACTTCATGGACAGCTCTTCAGCGGCGGCGGAATGCGTGACACTGATGGCCGCAGGCGGTGCGGTGATCCACACTTTCCCAACCGGGCAAGGCAACGTGGTGGGCAATCCCATCGTACCGGTCATCAAGATCACTGCGAACCCACGCACGGTGCGCACCATGGGTGAGCACGTGGATGTCGATGTCTCGGGCATCCTGCGCCGTGAGCAAACCATTGATGAGGCCGGAGACGCGCTGATCGATATGATCCGCCGGACTGCGAATGGTCGCAACACAGCGGCAGAAGCACTGGGGCATCGGGAATTCTCGATGACCAAGCTGTACCGCAGTGCGTAAAAACCCCGAGGCGGCCAGATGCATTTGCAATGGCCGCCTCTCGTTTGAACCGGGGCTTAAATGGCTGACACGATCCACCTGACGCTCGCGGAGGCGGTCGCTCTGTTGACTACCGTCTTCGAAAGAGCCGGCGTATCCAGCGCTGTCGCCTCCAGCGTTTCGCGGGCTCTTGTGGCTGCGGAAAGCGAGGGGCAGGTTGGGCATGGTTTCAGTCGCGTGGCAGACTATGTGGCGCAGGTAAACAGCGGAAAAATCAAAGCGGATGCTGCACCGGTTGTGAAACAGTACGCACCTGCTGCGCTGCACGTGAAAGCCGACCATGGGTTTGCTTATCCTGCATTGGAGGCTGCGCTGAAGGCAGGTGTTCCCATAGCGCGTGAGATGGGCATTGTAGTCATGACCATCGGCAACTCGCATCACTGCGGAGCCTTGTCGGTACAGGTCGAGCGGATTGCAGATGCCGGTCTGATCGGCCTGATGTTTGCCAATACTCCCAAGGCTATCGCGCCTTGGGGAGCCAAAGAGGCCATCTTCGGCACCAACCCGATTGCCTTCGCGACACCCGTTGCCGATGGCCCGCCGCTGGTTATCGACCTGTCGCTGTCCGTTGTCGCACGCGGAAAGGTCATGGCTGCAAGGAAAGCGGGAAAACCGATACCGGAAGGCTGGGCGCTGGATTCTTCAGGGCATTCGACGACCGATCCTGAGGCCGCTTTGGGCGGTACGATGTTGCCTATCGGTGATGCCAAAGGTACGGCGCTGGCGCTTATGGTCGAGATACTTGCAGCGGCGTTGACGGGCAGCGCCTTTAGTCAAAATGCAGGCTCGTTCTTTCAAGCGGAAGGCGATGCGCCGGATGTCGGTCAAACTCTCATCGCCATCAACCCGGGTATCCGCTCTGATTTCGGGATGCGTGTAGCAGCTTTGCTTGATCAAATAGCCTCGTTGGAAGGCGCGCGTCTTCCGGGAGAGCGCCGTCGCCAAGCCATCGCTTCGGCAAGGAAAGATGGTTTGAGCATTCCCTCACATCTCTATGGGCAGGTCTGTCAATTCGCCGGCTCGGGCAACACGCCACCGTTAGAGGTCCGAAATTGAGCTTTTCGACGGTCACAATAGAACTGAGCGCTTCACCCCTGGACGCCACATCAACCTGATAAGGAGTGCGTTACATGTACAAATCCATCTTGATCCCCGTGGCGATCGACCATGAAGAACTGGTCGCCGAGAAGATTGCCACCGCCCGCAATATGCTGGCCCCGGGTGGAAAGATCACGCTACTGACCGTGCTGGAACAAATTCCCGGATTTACGGCGGAGTTCGTGACTGTGAAGTCCGAAAATCATCTGACCAACAAAATCATGAGGAAACTCAGATCCCTCGCCACAGATGCCGTTGATATCGATTGCCAGGTCGAGACCGGGAAACCCGGTATCCGTATCACTGAGGTCGCGCGTGAAATCGGCGCCGACCTGATTATTGTCGGCGCGCATCATCCTTCGGCGCTGGACTATTTTCTGGGTTCGACAGCCTCACGTGTATCTCGCCGGGCAACATGTTCCGTTCTGATCCAGCGTCCGCTGGGCTGACACTTCGGTGAGCGTCGCAGAGTTGACGATTGTCGCTGCTGTGCGGTTATTTTAACGCGCGCGCCAAAAAGGCTTTGGTCGTCGCATGCGCCGGGTTGTCGAACAGAACCGCCGGAGGACCTTCTTCGATGATCTGCCCGCCATCCAGGAAACAGACTTTGTCCGCCGCTTCGCGGGCGAAACCCATTTCATGAGTGGCCATGACCATCGTCATGCCCTGACGCTTCAGCATCAGCAAAACATCCAGCACTTCACCTACAAGCTGGGGATCAAGGGCCGAGGTGATCTCATCGAACAGCATGACCTCGGGTTTCATGGCCAGCGCTCGGACGATGGCGACACGCTGTTGTTGTCCGCCTGACAGCTGATCGGGATAGTTGTTCATGCGATCGGCCAGCCCAAACCGTGTAAAAAGCGCTTCGACCTCCGGCAGCAGCTCGGCGCGTGAGAGGCTGCGAACCCGGCGCGGGGCGAGCAGGACGTTTTCCAGCGCCGTCATATGGGGGAAGAGGTTGAAGCTCTGGAACACGATGCCGATCCGGGAGCGGACGGATTGCGGGTTCAGGCCGGGGATCGAGATATCCTCGCCGTCCAGAAAGATCGCTCCATCCTCGATCGGCTCAAGCAGATTGATGCAGCGCAGCAGGGTCGATTTACCAGACCCGGACGCGCCGATCAGGCAGACCATCTGGCCCTCTTCAACAGTCAGATCGATCCCGTCACACACCGTGCGGTCGCCGAAGCGTTTGACAACGCCGCTCAGTTCCAGTTTGGGCATCAGCGTCTCTCTCGCATCTGGCGGGCCATCAGATGATCGGCATAGCGTGTGGCCGGGATTGTCACGATCAGAAAGATGATCGCCGCTCCAACATAGGGGGTGAAATTGGCCAGCAGGGATTTGAATACGCCGGCCTGACGAAAAATCTCGACCGGGCCGATGAAACTGAGCAACGAGACGTCTTTTTGCAGCGCGATCAGCATGTTCATCTGCGAGGGCACAACGTTACGGATGGCCTGCGGCAACACCACGTCGCGCATCACCTGCCGTTCTGACAAGCCCAGCGAAAGGGCGGCTGCGCGCTGGCTATGATGAACGCTATCGATACCAGAGCGGAAGATCTCGGCCACATAGGCTGAATAGGTCAGGATCAGCGCTAGCGAGCCCCAGATATATGGAGAGTTCCACGGGCGCGGCAGGCCCAGCCCCGGAATGCCGAAGCCGATCAGATAGACTGTTAAGATGACAGGCACGCCGCGGAAAATGTCGGTAAACGCCGCGCCAAAGATGCGCAGCGGAAACAGGGCGGGTGACTTTGCGTCCCGTGCCAATGCGATCAGCAGGCCAAGCACCGCGATAGCGGGCGCGGACCAGGCAAAGATCATCACGTTGATCCGAAACGCCTCAAGCAGTTTCGGGAAGGTTTTGACCAGCATCTCTCCGTTAAAAAAGCTCTGCTGAACCTTCGACCAGCCCGGCGCCAGCGGCACCAGAAAATATATCGCGGCCACAACCGTGACCGTGCTTATCGTGGCGATCACCAACGACCGGCGTCGCTGTTGCGCCTCATAGCGTTCGCGGCGGGTCATCCCGCCCGCCTTTTGGTTGCTCATGTTACTTGATCAGCGGAACACCGGTCGAGTCCTGCAGCCATTCGGCCTCGATCGCGGCCAGTTTGCCGCTTTCGGTCAGCGCTGCCAGAGCTTGATTAACGCAGGTTTTCAAGGGGTTGCCTTCCTCCATCAGCATTCCGAACTGATCGGGATTGTCGCTTTCATCCGCTGGAAACTGCCCGATGACCTTCGAACCCTCAATCATCACTGCGCTGAGAAACAGCGCCGTTGGCAGATCAAACAGCGCTGCGTCGATCTGGTTGGCCGACATTGCTGCATTGACGTCAGCGTTGTCCCCGTAAAGCAGCGGGTCGCTATCCGGCTGAATGATACTGGCCAGCTTGGGAACCGCAGTGGTCGACCCGACGGCACCCCATTGCAATCCCTTCAGCGCGTCGAGCGTTGGGGCCGTGGCTGTCGCGTTCGGGCTGACCAAAACCGCCATCGGCGCGGTGTAGTAGGGGGCCGAGAAATCAACGACCTGATCGCGTTCGGGCGTGATCGAGTATTGCTGCATGTTGACGTCAAATTCTTTGGCACCCGGCTGAATGGCCTCGTCAAACGAAGACCTGACCCATACGACATCCTCGGCGGCGAACCCCATCTCTTCGGCAACGGCATAGGCAACGGCCGCTTCAAAGCCTTGGCCGGATTCAGGGGCGTCGTCGATCACCCATGGGTAATAGGCCGGGTTGCCCGTTGCGATGGTGAACTTACCTTCTGTCAGGGTCTTGCCAGCGGCGCAGTGCCCATCCGCGAAGGCCGCGGTTGAGAGGCACAGGACCGAACCTGCCGCGATTGAGAGCATCTTGGACATCAGTGGAAACTCCTGCTGGATTGCTTTGCCGCTACGGTAATTCTGCCCGCGCACGCTGTCTAGAACGTGTTGCGGTGCTCCGCATCGGTTCGACAGAGCTTTTTTGGAAACAATCGCCCTGCGGTGTGATCAATGTGCAATATAACGGCTGCGAAGTGCATCCAAAGCGCTGCCTTAATTGCGCCTTACTTCGACTATGGGTAGAAATCTGAACAAAGTATTAATCAGTGATTTTGTAGAGGTATGGGAATATGGGTCGATGCGCATCAAAGCGCACGCGGGCAGCGCGTGGTGGTCGTTTGGTCAGATTGAAAGGCCAGATCGTAAGTGTCGCGCCATCATCGGCATTTGCATTTGTTGCGGGCGTTGCGCTATCGGTTTCACCGTTGAAGGCTGAAGAGGTCTCGACAGCCGTCGATATCCCGATTGTTTTTAACTTGGACGAAGACAACACGATTACTGAAACTGGATCTGTGAATCTTTCCATCGGCGGGGACGCTGTAATCTTGAATCCTGACTATTCCAGCACATTCACCAACAACGGGTTGGTTCGGGGGCCGGCACCGCTTGCCGCGATCGGAAATGGTGTGCGGGTTCTTGGTCAGCTTTTGTCGACTGGTCAGGTTATCAACAATGGCGAGATTGATGTCGCTGTAGATACTCCGGACAATGCGCTTGCACGCGGTATCCAGTTCACTCAGAATGTTGGTGGGCGCGTTCTGAATACAGGCCGCATTGCAGCCAGTTCGACGGTTGCCACGGGGACCGGGGCAGCCTTGGTTTCTGGTATACAATTCGATGGAATGATCCTTTCCGGTGCGGCCATTGAGAACTCTGGAGAAGTGATTTCGATCGCAAACGGTTCCTCAACAGTAGAACTGAATGTGTTGGGGCTGGCTTTCGACGGTGATGTTGCGACAAACCTGATCAACAGCGGCACAATTCGCGCCGAAGGAACAAATGGCGGTATAGGCAACGCCCGCGGCATTCAGATCTTACTGGGCGTGCCTCTGACTGGTGACATCAACAATTCAGGGCTCATCCAAGCGACGATCGAAAATGCAGAAGACGCCTCGGCTGTTGGTGCGATCGTTCAGGGCTTGATGACCGGAGATTTCAACAACAGCGGTCAGGCGATTGCCGAGGCTCAGGGGGCCGCGTCAGCGACGGCCATTGGCTACAACCTGACTGCTGATCTGGATGGCAACTTTGTCAACAGTGGCGAAATCAACGCCCGTGCAGAAGGCGCTTCTGATGCGAACGCTTTGGGCGTTGACATATCGGGCCGCGTGGATGGAGACATTCAAAACACTGGTTCGGTGACAGCTACGGTTGTGGTCGGATCCGGTGCTGCCACCAACAGGGCCTCAGGCATTCAGGTTGGCGACATGCAGGGCCATTTCTCGAACGGCGGCGAAATCTCGGCAACGGCTTTGGGTACAGGTTCGGCTGATGCTTTCGGACTGCGCTTTGACAATTTTGATGGGGTGATTGCTGATGTGGGCCGGATCTCAGCGACCTCCGAGAATGGCCAAGCCTATGCGATTTTCCTCGGTACCGGTACCGGTACGCTGAACGTCGACAGCCGAGACGATGTAACCGGCCTGATCCGGGTTCAGGATCATAACGTCAATCTGGATGCGCAAGGCGGAAGCACTGTGTTCTTCTTCGAAGACGCAGCGCCGGGGTCAGGTGCATTTGTCACCACCGTTTCGGACGGGCGGTCGGCCTGGTTCGTCGAAGATGAAGGCGGTTCCGCTCCTGTCTACGCGGTAGTCGACGGCGCAGATATCGTGACCTCGGGCGACATCATCGCCTATTACGGTTCGGTCGTGGGGCGCACGGCTGAAGCGTTACGCTATGATCTGCCCGAACAGCCCGCACGCGGTCTAGCGTTTGCAAGCAGCGCCAGTGGCTTCCGCCCCTTCGCGATGATTGACGCTGAACTCCGACGGTTTGAGAGCACCCCCGGCATCAATACCGATCTGGAGGTGTTCAACGGTGTGGCGGGGTATTCCGGTCAGGCCGAGAACGGTTTGTCGATGGCATTTGGACTGGGTGTATTCCGATCAGATGGCGACACCAATACCACCGATTTCGATACCACCGGTATCTACCTGGACGCTGCATTCGGCCGCCAGTTCGGGGCATTCACTGTGGAAGGCGGTCTGGGGTTTGGATGGTTGTCCACCGATCGGTCGCGTCAGGTCTCGGGTAGTTCCGATGCCGAAGCTGATTTTGACAGCACCTTGTTCACCGCGCATATCGGTGCCAAGCGCAGCTTTGACATCAGTGATACGTTTGGTCTGTTTGGGTTCGGCGACGTCCGCTATACGCGTCAAAAGGATGACAGCTATTCCGAAACCGGATCGATTGCGAATGCTTCAGTTGGTGAAACGACTACTGAAGTAATTGAAGCGCGCCTTGGCGTTGAGGTCGAGAAAACTCTGGCAGATGGCGGCCTTCTGATCGGTAAACTCAGCGGCGTCGTGCGGCGCGATCTTGGGGATACTGATGCCGATGTGACCGTCTTTTCCGACACACAGACCCTGTCCTTTGCTGCGACCGATTTCACCGGCGCAAGTGTTCTTGTTGGATATGAACATGATCTGCAAGAAAACATGCGCCTTGAGGTCACGGCAGAGCATGAGATCGGCAATGAAGCACAAGGTCCGAATTTCCTGGCCGGAATAAGGTGGAATTTCTGATCTGCGCCAGATTGGAAACGGCTTAATCCCGCTGCCGGTACAATAAAAAAACCCGCCGTTGACCGGCGGGTTTTTCGTATCTGCGTCAAAGGTTTGGCTTAGCCGAAGACCCGCCCCAGCGCACCGTCCACAGCATCAGTGATCTGATCAATATCGTCCGGTGTCGCAATCAGCGCGGGCGAGAAGCACAACGTGTTGTTCTTGCCGGGGACCGAGCGGTTGGTGACGCCGATGATCACACCCTGCGCCATGCAGTCAGCAACAACCGCCTGAGCCAGTTTCTCATCCACCGGTTCGCGGGACGCACGATCCGAGACCAGTTCGGCTCCAAGGAACAGACCCTTGCCGCGCACGTCGCCGACGACCTTGTGCTTTTCCATCAGCGCCTGAAGATTGCCCATCATGCGATCACCCATGGCCGAACAATTGCCCAGCAGGTTTTCGTCTTCGATGATGCGCATGTTCTCGATCGCCGCCGCCGGTCCCGCGGTGCAGCCACCGAAGGTCGAGATATCGCGGAAATAGTTCATCGGGTCCGCTGCATCGTCCTTGAACATCTCGAAGACGTCTTCGGTTGTCACCAGGCAGGCAATCGCCGCATAGCCCGAAGCCACGCCTTTTGCCATCGTGACGAAATCGGGTTTCACGCCATATTGCTGATAGCCGAACCAAGTGCCGGTCCGGCCCACGCCGCACACGACCTCGTCGATATGCAGCAGGATGTCATATTTCTTGCAGATTTCCTGCACACGCTGCCAGTAACCCTCGGGCGCTTCGATGACACCGCCGCCTGCGGTTACCGGCTCAAGGCACAGTGCGCCCACGGTATCAGGGCCTTCGCGCAGGATGACTTCTTCGATCTGATCGGCAGCCCATTCACCGAAATTCTCTTCGGGTGCGCCGTTCAGCTCATGCTTGCGGTATTCCATACAATGCGGCACGCGCACGAAATCGGGCGCGAAGGGGCCATATTGCGCGTTGCGCTCGTCCTGACCACCAGCAGACATCGCTGCGAGGGTCGAGCCATGATAGTCACGGTCGCGATACAGGATCTTGGTCTTCTTGCCGCCATAGCGCTTATGCGCGATCTGACGGATCATCTTGAACGCCTTCTCATTCGCTTCCGAGCCGGAGTTCGTATAGTAGACGCGGCTCATGCCTGGCATCTTGCTGATCAGCTTTTCAGCAAAGATCGACCCGGGGATCGAGCCCGCGGAATTGGCGAAATAGCACAGCTTCATCAACTGGTCATAAACGGCCTTGCAGATGGATTCGCGGCCGTAGCCGACATTCACCGTCCAGACCCCGCCCGAGACTGCGTCCAGATGTTCTTTGCCGTTCTGATCCCAGACGCGCATGCCTTTGCCTTCGACAATGATGCGCGGATCGTTGGTTTCAAAGGGTTTGTGCTGGATCAGGTGGTGCCAGATATGCGCGCGGTCAGCTTCGACGACGCGAGAGAGATCGTTTTCGTTGAACGTGCCGTCCATGACATGTCCTTTCAGGGTGAGGCGCGCAGGAATCAAACTCCCGGACGGGCGCGCGATGACGTGATGCTGCAGATCAGCGCGAATGAGACCCGCACAGTAGGGCCAGATTAACTCATAGAATAGCGCCAGTGTACCAAAATCGCGTATTTTTACGGGTTTGTTTTGGCGTAAGCTTTGTGCTCAATACGCCAAATCTGTCGCGTTTGGGAGGAGCACCGGATGAGCGCAGCCAACATCTATGAACAGCATCTGGACAAAGGTCCGGCGAATTTCACTCCGCTGTCTCCGCTGAGCTATATCGAGAGGACAGCGGCGGTTTATCCGGATTATCCAGCCGTTGTTTACGGGGACCGGAGGTATACTTGGGCACAGACCTATGCCCGCTGTCGCCAGATGGCCAGCGCACTGGCAGCCCGAGGGGTCGGGCAGGGCGACACGGTTTCGATCATCGCCGCCAATATCCCCGAACTTTACGAGGCGCATTTTGGTGTGCCCATGGCAGGTGCCGTCCTCAACGCGATCAACACGCGGCTGGATGCACCGATCATCGCTTTCATCCTGAACCATGCCGAGGCCAAGGTTCTGCTGGTCGACCCCGAGTTTTCGGGTGTTGTGAAACAGGCGCTGACGGAGGTCGACCATGACGTGCTTGTCATCGACATCGAAGACTCCAGCTTTGACAGCGGTGAGCGGCTGGGTGATCTGACCTATGAGGGACTGCTGGCTGAGGGCGATCCTGAATTCAACTGGTCTCTGCCCTCAGACGAATGGGACGCGATCACGTTGAACTATACCTCGGGCACCACCGGCAACCCCAAGGGCGTGGTCTATCACCATCGCGGCGCGGCGCTGAACGCGACCTCGAACATCCTGACTTGGGGCATGCCGCAGCATTCGGTCTATCTGTGGACCCTGCCGATGTTCCATTGCAACGGCTGGTGCTTCCCCTGGACGATGGCGGCCAATGCGGGCACGTCCATCTGTCTGCGCGCGGTGCGGGATGAGCCTATCTATCGCGCCTTCCGTGAAGAAGGAGTGACCCATTTCTGCGGCGCGCCAATCGTGCTGAACATGCTGGCCAACGCGCCGGATCATCTCAAGGATTTCAGCCAGCAGATCAAGGTGATGACCGCAGGTGCCCCACCGCCCGCCAAGGTGATCGAGGCGATGGAGGGGATGGGGGTCGAAGTCACCCATGTCTATGGCCTGACCGAGACCTACGGGCCTTCTGTTGTCTGCGCCTGGAAAGACGAATGGAACGACAAGGAGGCCAAGGATCGCGCCGCGCTGAAGGTTCGTCAGGGCGTCAAGTACGTGGCGCTCTCGGGTCTTATGGTCGCCGATCCCGAGACGCTTGAGCCCGTGCCCTCGGATGGTGAGACCATGGGCGAGATCTTCATGCAGGGCAACATCGTCATGAAGGGCTACCTCAAGAACGCCGATGCCACCGATAAGGCCTTCAACGGGGGATGGTTTGCCTCGGGCGATCTGGGTGTGATGCACCCGGATGGCTATATCGCGCTGAAGGATCGGTCCAAGGACATCATCATCTCAGGTGGCGAGAATATCTCATCTGTCGAGGTTGAGGATGTACTCTACAAGCACCCGGCTGTGATGGAGGCTGCGGTTGTGGCCCGTCCGGACGAAAAATGGGGCGAAACACCCTGTGCCTTTGTCGAGCTAAAACCACAGGCAGAGGCGAGTGAGGCTGACATCATCGCCTTCTGCCGTGACCACATGGCCCATTTCAAAGCCCCCAAGACTGTTGTCTTCGGGGCGCTGCCAAAAACCTCGACCGGGAAGATTCAGAAGTTCATCCTGCGCGATCACGCACGCGCGTTAAGTTAGTCAAAGATCGACAGATCAAGCTCCAGCATCTCGCCCATCCAAATGGCGCGATCCCGGTGATCTGCCAGGTGGTCACCGGTCTCGGGGTGGGTGAAGATGGTCAGGCCCTGACGGTTCAGGATCAGCCAGGGAAAGACCTGATCGAAGGCCTCGGCTGGAAAGCCCAGCTGGCAACTCCAGCGCGGATGTGGCCCGACATTACGCGCATGCATGCGGCCCATCTGCACGGCAGGGAACAGGCGCGCGGCCTCTTCGCAGACCTGCTGCGCGGTGTCTTGCGTGCCGGCGTCGAAATAGACATGGGCGTGATAGCCGGTGATCTCGGGCATGGTGGTCTCCGTATGTCGTTACAGGGCAACCTAAGGATCAGCTAAACCCTTTGGCACCTGCATTGCCACACAGACCCTGTGCACCGGTCAGATGGGGGCGTGCAAGTCCGGATGCGCGGCGGCAAAGGCCGGGTGATCCGAGCAAACAGCCTCGACCGCCAACAGGCGCGGCATATCGGACAGATCGACCTCCCAACGGCGGGCATTGTAGAGCTGCGGGATTAGGCAGATATCGGCCAGACCGGGTGTGTCGCCAGTGCAGAATGGGCTCTGATCGAATTTACCCAGCAACGCCTCGAACGCCAGCAGGCCGGGGCGAATGAAATGGCGCATCCAGTCGCCGGGCATATCACCTGTACCATCGCTCAACTGTGTGGCGTGGCGCGCAACTGACAGGTTGCAGACCGGGTGGATATCCACCGCGATGCTATGTGCTAGCGCCCGCGCCGCCGCCCGCCGGGCTGGATCCTGCGGCAGCAGACCCAGCTGCCGGGTCTCGTCCAGATAGTCGAGGATCGCCAGAGACTGCGTCAGGCGCACCCCGTCGATGTCCAACACGGGGACCAAGCCTTGCGGATTGCGCGCCAGATGATCCGGCGCGCGATGCGCACCACCAACCAGATCTATCACCACCGGGCGATAGGCGATGCCCGCCAGATTCAGCGCGATCCGCAGCCGGTAACTGGCAGAGGAACGCCAGTAGTCATAAAGAACAACTTCGGTCATTCCCCGATCAGTCCTTGCTCAGTTCCTTGGCGTGCAGCCAGTCGGCGTGCTGAGGCGCCTTCTTGGTGCGCGACCATTCTTCCAGCATGTCCCATTTCACCGAATCCAGCCGGGCCAGCATCGCCTCTTCCTCGGGGTCGGGGCAAGCCAGTTCGACGCGGTGCCCGTTGGGATCGAAGAAATAGATCGAATGAAAGATCGAATGGTCGGTGACGCCCAGAACTTCAACCCCATTGGCCTCAAGATGGTCCCTGAAGGCGATCAGTTCATCGCGGTCTTTCACCTTGAACGCGATATGCTGTACCCATTTGGGCGTATTCGGATCACGGCCCATTTCAGGCTTTGTCGGCAACTCGAAAAACGCCAGCACATTGCCGTTTCCGGCGTCTAGAAACAGGTGCATGTAAGGGTCGGGTTCATGGGTGGAGGGCACATGGTCTTCGGCAATAGCCAGAATGAAATCCATGTTCAGCATCTTGCCGTACCATTCTACGGTCTCTTTCGCGTCCTTGCAGCGATAGGCGACGTGGTGGATCTGTTCGATTTTCATGACGCTTACTCCTGTTTCAACGCAGCGGCGTCCAGCGCCTGCTTAAGCACGGCGTTGTCGCCAATATGGTTTGCCAGCACCAGCACCAGCCGCGCATTCAGCGCGTCGCTGTCGGCTTGGTCCAGCCCTTCATGCGCCGCCAGCAGGTCGGCATAGAAATCATCCGCACGGGTCAGGTTGGGTGAGAGGATCAGATCGGCCATATCGCTTACTCCTTGCCTGTGGCGCGGCGGACCGCGTGCCGGAATGCGTTTTCTTCGTAGGTGTCGCGGCGCGCAGCCACATGCTGATCGGGCCGGATCAGATAGACCGCGCTGGTGGCATCGCCCAGATAGCGATGTTTCAACGTCAGAGTGGGATCATCCTTGATCGACAGAGCCAGACGTTTGACGGTGATCCCATCTACCTCGATCTCATCCGGGGCGTCCGCGTCGATGGTCAGCAGAGTGAACTCTCCGGCCAGCTTGGGCAGCAGGAAGCCATCGCCCAAAGGCGCATCGGGGCAGGGGGCACCCGGTCGGGTCTGTGCTGGTCCGTTCAGTGCGTCGGCAGAGTTCAGAGGTGACCCGTCATAGACACAAGGCACGCTCAGGCGGCCGGAATTCACCAGGGGCCGCGCGAAATCGTAATGTTCGCTCAAGTCCAGCACGGCGTCGCGGAAAATCCGGGACATCTGTGATTTCGGCGTAATGAAATCGGTGGACCGGGTCGAGTTCAGGATGTTCTCATCCGCGCCCTGAATACGTTCGGAATCATAGCTGTCGAGTAGTGTTTCAGGGGCCTCGCCGTCAATCACCAATTTTAGCTTCCAGCACAGGTTGTCCGTATCCTGTAGGCCCGAATTGGCACCACGCGCGCCGAATGGGCTGACCTGATGCGCGCTGTCACCTGCAAAGATCACGCGGCCATGGCGGAATTGTTCCATCCGGCGGCATTGGAATGTGTAGATACTGACCCATTCCAGTTCGAACTGGACATCCTCGCCCAGCATCGCCTTGAGACGCGGGATCACGTTTTCGGGGCGCTTTTCGCGCTCCTTGTCAATATCCCAGCCCAGCTGAAGATCGATGCGCCAGACGCCATCGGGTTGCTTGTGCAGCAGCGCGGACTGGCCCTTGTTGAACGGAGGGTCGAACCAGAACCAACGCTCCGAGGGGAAGTCGGCCTCCATGATCACATCGGCGATCAGGAAGTTGTCTTCGAACACGCGACCGACGAAATCCTTTCCCAGCATCGCCCGCATGGGTGAGCCCGCGCCATCGCAGGCGATGACCCAATCGGCCTCGATGGTGTAGGAGCCTTCCGGGGTTTCCACCTCAAGCTTGACGTGATCGGGATGGGTACCCACTGCCTCGACCTTGTTGCGGCCGCGGATTTCGATGGGCGCGCCTTGCGCTTGCAATTCGCGCACGCGGTCGACGAGGAACTGCTCGAAATAGTATTGCTGCAGGTTGATGAAGGCGGGTCGCTGATCGCCGCTGTCGGGTTGCAGGTCGAACTCATAGACCTGGCGTTCGTCGAAGAACACCTTGCCCTTGTTCCACAGCACACCCTTGTCGACCATCGGCTGGCCACAGCCCAGACGGTCGAGAATTTCCAGCGGTCGTTTGGCGAAACAGATGGCGCGGCTGCCGAAGCTGACCTTGTCATTATCGTCCAGCACCAGCACCTCTACCCCTTGCTGGGCCAGATCGATCGCGGCGGCCAGACCCACCGGACCGGCCCCGACAACGATGACCTTGTGGCGCACGGGCGCGGGCGCGGATTGGTCCGGGCTGGCCTCGTAGGCGTAAAGTGGAACTTCGAAAATCTTGTTCACGGTCTCTCTCCCAGTTCTGGTGCAGCGGGCACACCTCATCTGTTCTCCGGCGGGATAGCGCCGGAGGGTTGGTCTTAGCGTTTCACTGTCAAATCCGGGCCGCCACGATCTGGATCAAATCCGGCCCGGAATTCTTAGCCCTGCAGGGCCTCCCACATCTCGAGATCGCGTTGGGCGGTCCAGATGCAGGGTGTGTCGATGCCGCGCGCCTCGTCATAGGCGCGGGCGACGTTAAAGGGCAGACAATGTTCGTAGATCGCGTAGTCGGCGAACTTTGGATCGCATTCGGCACGCACGGCGTCCCAGGCTTCTTTCAGGGAACCACCGCGTGCCGCAACTTTGGCTGCCGGCCGATAGGTGCTTTCGACAAAATCGCGGGTGTTTTCGATCGCCGCATTGACCATGTCTTTACCGACCAGAGCGTCGCCACGTCCCGGAGCGATGGCGTCCACGTCAAACCACTTGATCTCATCCAGCGTATCGCCCCAGTCGCTGAAATGTCCGTCGCCGCAATAGCAGGCCGAGTGGTATTCGACGATATCGCCGGTGAACATGACGTTCTGATCGGGCACATGGATCACGATATCGCCCGCCGTATGGGCGCGACCCAGATGCATCAGGTCGATCCGGCGGTTGCCCAGATAAACCGTCATCGTGTCGCTGAAGGTGGTGGTGGGCCATGTCAGGCCGGGGATGCTCTCATGCCCCTCGAACAGGCGCGGGAAGCGTTGGAATTCACTGTCCCAGTCCTCCTGACCACGCTCGACCACCATGGAACGGGCCATGTCGGACATCAGGATCTGTTGTGCGCCAAAAGCGCTGGCGCCCAGCACGCGGACGGCGTGGTAATGGGTCAGCGCCACGTGGGTGATCGGTTTGTCGGTCACCGAGCGCACGCATTCGATCACCTTGTTGGCCAGACGCGGTGTTGCCTGTGCCTCGACAATCATCACGCTGTCGTCGCCGATGATCACGCCCGAATTGGGGTCGCCTTCAGCGGTGAAGGCATAAAGCCCTTCGCCCACCTGGGTGAACGAGATTTTCTTTTCCGACATGTCCCCCTGGGACGCAAATGCCTTGGCCATATCAGTGATTTCCCTTCTAGACAGCGACTGGCTTTGATGATGTTGTCGCCATATGTTTGAACGTCGATTTTTGCCTTATTGGGCAACCGCTTGTGTTGTCATTGCCTGCGCCATCATCCTGCTGTGGATGGGGCGCGAACCGATTTGCAAATGTGGTTATGTCAAGCTGTGGCATGGTGAAACCTTCAGTTCCGAAAGCTCGCAGCACCTGACCGATTGGTACACGCCCAGCCATATCATTCATGGTTTTCTGTTTTACGGTCTTTTGTGGCTGGTGGCGCGCCGCCTTGCCGTTGGCTGGCGGTTGTTCATCGCCACCTTGATAGAAGTCGCGTGGGAGATTTCCGAGAACACCAATGCCGTGATCGAACATTACCGCACGGTCACGATCTCGCTGGACTATTACGGCGACAGTGTCGTCAACTCGATCGCCGATATTGGCGCGATGATGCTGGGCTTCTGGTTGGCCCGTCGCCTGCCGATCTGGATGACCGTCACCATCGCGCTGGGGTTCGAGATCCTGACCACCACGCTGATCCGCGATGGCCTGACGCTGAACGTGCTGATGCTGCTCTATCCGATCGAGGCCGTTAAGGACTGGCAGAGCGCGCTCTGAATATGTGGGCCGAACCTGCATCAATCTCTGGCGAACGGATTTTCGAGCGCGGGCAGAACGGTGCCCGTACAGTCACCGAAGCCGATGGTATAGCCATCGCCTTTGGCGGCAGCGGTCAGGGTCAGAGTATCCCCGTCCTCGATGAAGTTGCGGGTTTCGCCAGTGTCGAGCGTCAATGGCTCCTTGCCGCCCCAGCTCAGTTCCAGCAATGAGCCGCGCTCCGGTTTGGTCGGGCCCGAGATGGTGCCTGACCCCAACAGATCGCCAGTATTCATCGGACAACCCGAAGTCGTATGATGCGCCAGTTGTTGTGCCGCCGAGTAATACATCTGGTTGTAGTTGGTGCTTGCGATGGTCGTCGGCCCCTGACCTTCGGGGGCCATGGTGATCGATAGGTCAATGTCATAGAGCATCGGACCGCAGTCTTTCAGGTGATCCAGCAACTCAAACTCGCGCGCGGGCGTATCGCAGCGGAAGGGTTCGAGCGCCGCTTTGGTCACGATCCATGGGCTGATCGAGGTTGCCGTCGCCTTGGCCTGAAACGGTCCAAGCGGCTGGTATTCCCAGGCCTGAATATCGCGTGCCGACCAGTCGTTCAGCAGTACATAGCCGAAGATGTTGTCATCCGCCTCCTGCACTGAAATCGGGCCATCCGAGGGCGTGCCCACGATTGCGCCCATCTCCAGCTCGATATCAAAGCGGCGGGAGGGCAGGAAAGCAGGCAGCTCCTGATCGGGGGATTTTAGCTGACCCCACGGGCGGCGGATATCGGTGCCCGAAACGACAACGGAAGACGCGCGCCCGTTATAGCCGATGGGGATGTGCAGCCAGTTGGGGGGCAGCGCATTTTCGGGGCCGCGGAACATTGTGCCGACATTGAAGGCGTGGTTCCGACCCGCGTAGAAGTCGGTATATTCGCTGACGGCAAAAGGCATGTGCATCTCGGCATCGCTCTGCGGGATCAGCAGCGCCTCGATCTTATGTTGCTCGTCCCGGCCGTCGGCCAGAAGCGCCGTGAGGCGCTCGCGCAGGGCGGCCCAGACGGCGGGGCCTTCCTCCATCAGCGGGTTCCAGAAGGGCAGGTCGAACAGTGGCTCGTCGGACAATGTGATGAGCCCGTCGGCCTCGGCAGCAGTCACGTCGAAAATCATGTCGCCGATGGCGACGCCGCAACGGGCTTCGGTGGTTTCGGTCGAGAACACGCCATAAGGCAGGTTGTTTAGCGGAAACGGGTGGTCGGCGGAGTTGGCCGATGCGACCCAGGATTTCATCAAAGGCATGTGACGTCCTTATGTCTTTCAGTTACGAGGCAGCGCGCAGGGATTTGATGCCCAGCAGAACCGCCGCCAAAATCATGAAGCTGCCCCCGATCCGGTCGAGCCAGAGCCGTGCAGGCCCCTGCAGCCGCCGCGCCAGCCAACTGGCGCTGGCGCCATAGGCCATCAGGAACAACCCGTCCATGATCAGGTAGGTGGCCGAGAGGATGGCAAATTGCGGCCAGAAGGGCAGCGCGCCATCAATGAATAGCGGAAACAGAGCAGCAAAGAAGACCACCGCCTTGGGGTTTGCGGCAGAGGTGATAAACCCTTGCATCCACAGCGTCTTGCGGCTGGTGCGCGGGGCTTCGCCGGTGGCGGCGGTGCGGGCTTTCAGGATTTGCTTGACGCCGAGAAACACCAGATAGGCCACGCCCAGCCACTTGATCACTGCCAACGCGGTCCCCGATGTGGCGATCAGGGCGGCCAGACCCAGCCCTGCAGCCAGCATCTGCAGGAAATTGGCCGTCAGATCTCCGGCAGCCGTGAACACTCCCCTTCGCAACCCGTTGGTTGCCGAGTTCGACAGCATCAGCAATTGGCTGGGTCCGGGTGTGCTCATCAGCAGCAGGACGGTCAGCACATAGGTTATCCAGGTCTCAATGCTCATTTTTTGCCCGGCGTCCCGTCGAATTTCTTCTCAATGTCGCTCCAGCAGTCGATGTAGTCATCCTGCAGTGGGGCCTCGGTCGCGGCAAAGGCGGTCAGGTGCTGCGGGAAGCGGGTTTCGAACATGAAGGACATGGTGTTCTCCAGCTTATCCGGCCCGAGGTTCGAATTTGCCGCTTTCTCAAAGGCTTCCTTATCCGGTCCGTGCGGAATCATCATGTTGTGCAGGCTCATGCCACCGGGGATAAAGCCCTGCGGTTTGGCATCGTACTGGCCGTAGATGTTGCCCATCAGCTCGGACATGATGTTCTTGTGGTACCAGGGCGGGCGGAACGTGTCCTCCATCACCATCCAGCGTTCGCGGAACAGGACAAAGTCGATATTTGCCGTCCCCGGCTGGCCTGAAGGCGCGGTCAGCACGGTAAAGATCGACGGATCAGGATGGTCGAACAGGATCGCGCCGACCGGACAATAAGTGCGCAGGTCGTATTTATAGGGTGTGTAGTTGCCATGCCATGCCACAACATCCAACGGGCTATGACCGATCTTCGTCGTGTGGAACTGCCCGCACCATTTTATCGTTACCGTCGAGGGCACCTCGCGGTCTTCAAACGCTGCCACCGGGGCCTTGAAATCACGCGGGTTGGCCATGCAGTTGGCCCCGATCGGCCCGCGCCCGGGCAGTTCGAATTTCTGCCCGTAATTCTCACAGACAAAGCCGCGCGCCGGGCCTTCCAGCACCTCCACCCGATAGAGCAGCCCACGCGGGATGATGGCGATTTCCTTGGGCTCCAGATCGATGATGCCCATTTCCGTGGCAAAGCGCAGACGGCCCTCCTGCGGCACCACCAGCAACTCGCTGTCAGCCGAGAAGAAATAGTCATCCACCATCGACTCGGTAACCAGATAGATATGGCTGGCCATGCCGACCTGCGTATTCACGTCTCCGGCGGTGGTCATGGTGCGCATACCGGTCAGCCAGGTCAGACCCTCATCCGAATGTGGCACCGGATCCCAGCGGTATTGTCCCAGCGAAATCACGTCCAGATCAACGCAAGGGGCCGATTTCCAATAGGGCAGGTCGATTTTCTCATACCGATGCGAATGCTTCACCGAAGGCCGGATGCGATAGCACCATGTACGTTCGGGAGGATTGGCGGTGAAGGCTGTGCCGCTCAGCTGTTCGCCGTAAAGGCCGTAGTTACATTTTTGCGGGCTGTTCATCCCTTGCGGCAGCGCGCCGGGCAGGGCTTCGGTCTCAAAGTCATTGCCAAAGCCGGGCATATAGCCGGGATGGGTGCCAACAGGCGTACTGGCCTGGGTCATCTTATGCGGATCGGTGGGGCGATTCATCGGACGCTCCTTCAAGTTGCTGCTTGTCGGATAATAGTTGATTTTGTAACTAACAAGAATGACCCAGCAGAATAATGACGAAAAAGATGAGTTTGATCTGCGAAATTTCCTGCCATTCCTGTTGAATCAGGCGGCCGAGGAAAGCTCGCTCGAGTTCCAGCGCGTCTATAAGAACCGCTATGGTATGCTGCGCACCGAATGGCGGGTGCTGTTTCACCTTGGCAATTATGGCGAGATGACCGCAAAGGAGATCGGGCTGCGGGCCAAAATCCACAAGACCAAGATCAGCCGCGCGGTGCGCAGATTGGAACAGCGCCGTTATCTGCAACGTTTGCGGGATGAGAACGACCGGCGGTCCGAGCAGCTGTCGCTGACACATTCGGGCCAGGCCGTGTATCGTGAGCTGCGCGACATAGCACGCGACTATGACGCAAAGCTGGCGGCGCGCTTCGCCACCGGCGAGGCGGCGCTTTTGCGGATGATGCTGCGCCGCTTGGCCGAGATGGATTGACGCACTGGTAATTTGAGGCCGCCGCGCCCAGATCAACAGCAGAACGGACACAGGAAGGTGAAATGACAGCCACGGACCCCAACGCGGCGAAATCCCATGCTTTGATCGACTGGCTTGTGACACGCGGCCTGGAAGGGGCGGACAAAGAAGCGCTGCTGGATGGCTATTGCAATCAACTGGTCGAGCTAGGCGTTCCGCTGATGCGGTTTCACGCGGCCCAACCGGCGTTGCATCCCGTCTATGGCGGCACCGGCTACAGCTGGTATCAAGGACGCGGCGGGGATTTTCAGACCTTTGAATACACCGAAGAGCCCAGCGAGGTCTGGAAGAGCAGCCCGCTCTTCGTCATCCTCAACGATGATGTCGACTCCGTCCGTGAACGATTGGTCGACCAGAATGAACCCAGCCGTTTTCCCCTGCTGAACGAACTGCGGGAACACGGCGCGACGGATTACTACGCCACCGGCGTCAGTTTTGATGTGCCAACCCATCGCGGTGCGCGAGATGCAAAAAGGGCCATAAACGGTGTGCTTATGTCTTGGGCCAGCAATGCGCCCGAGGGATTCCGCGACGATGATCTGGAGCTGATCAATAGCGCGCTGCCTCATTTAGGATTGGCGCTGAAGTCAGCTTCGAATGCGCGCGTATCGAAGGATCTGATGCGTGTCTATCTGGGGCGTGATGCCGGGCAGCGGGTCTTGTCTGGCGAGATCCGCCGGGGATCATTGCAGCAGATCGATGCGGTGATCTGGAACTTTGATCTTGAAGGCTTCACCAGCCTGTCCGAGGATTTGCCGGGCACCGAGGTCATCGACATGCTGAACGATTACCTCGCCGTGGTGGTGGAGGTGGTGCATCAATGCGATGGCAACATCCTGAAATTCATGGGCGACGGCGTGATGGCGATGTTTGACGTCGGCGAGATCGATGCCGATGCCCGCGCGGCGCTGGGTGCGGTGACCCTGTTACAGGACCGGATGGCCGAATTGAACGCGCAGCGCACATCCCATGGCCAGCCTGTGTCGAACTACACATTGGCCCTGCATTCGGGTGAGATCCTCTATGGCAATATCGGCTCTGACACCCGGCTGGATTTCACTGTAATCGGTCCTGCAGTCAACCAGACAGCACGGATCGCGGGGATGCATCGCTCACTGGGGCAGCGCATCCTGATCTCGGACGACGTCGCACGCGCGGCGCAGCCCTGCGAACAGGAACTGATTTCGGTCGGGCGTTACATGCTGCGCGGAGTGGCAGAGCCGAAAGAGCTGTTTACGGTGTATGGCGCAGGCGGCGGTGAGAGATAGCGCGATCTGTATCCGCAGAAGTGGGAACTGCCGAGTTTTCGCAATCTTATGACCGGGCAATCGGGACGCAGTATGCGCCAAAATGATCTAGAAATCGATCTCAACACCCGGCAGGTTCAGCTCTTTCATCATGTCGCGCAATTCCTGCCGCGCGGCGATGTTCGAGATGTTGAGCTGTTTGACCCCGATATCCTTGAGGTCCAGCAAGGTCAGGCCACGTGGGAACAGCTCGCGGAAAATGACCCGCTCGGAAAAGCCCGAGGCGATGCGGAAACCGATGCGCTGTGACAGCATCTCGATCGCGCGTTGCATCTTCTCCTTGTTGACCATGCGCTGGGTCCCGACCCGGTTGCGCACGACCACCCAGTCAATCGGCTTCAGCCCCGCCTGCGCGCGCAACTGGCGAGCATTCCAGACCATCTCGGAATAGACAGATGGTCCAAGGATTTTCTCGCCCTTGGAATCGATCCGCGCCAGCAGATCGAAATCGATGAAACTGTCGTTCAGCGGCGTGATCAGCGTATCGGCCAGCGAGTGCGCCACCTGACTCAGTCGCGTATGCGAGCCGGGGCAGTCGATCAGGATAAAATCGCTGTCGCTTTCCAGTTCCGCCACAGCGGCTGAGAGGCGATGGTCATAGATGTTCTCGCCCGGTTTCAACATGCTGGCGTCGATCTCGGGTAGATCGTGATGGCGCGGGCTGGGCAGGGACAACTCCGAGCCATTTAGGAAGTTCAGGCGGTTTTCAAAATAGCGCCCCAGACTGCGCTGGCGCAGGTCCAGATCCAGGGTGCTGACCTTGTGCCCCAGCCGCGCCAGAGCGGTGGCCACATGCATCGACACGGTCGATTTACCTGCGCCGCCCTTTTCGTTCCCGACCACAATGATATGTGCCATGCCTGTATTCCCAAGTCCCGCCGTGTTTGCCCACACGTTGTTGCCTGCCACTATATGTTGTGTGGACGGCGAAGGAAAGGACCTCGGGCGTCTCTGAGGGACAATATCAGAGACGATTTTGGAAAACCAAGCAGCGGGCGGGGCTTAGCGCGAACACTTGTCAAATTGCCCCCTCTGTTTCACTGTCCGGACATGGCAACCGCGATCGAGGACTGTCTTTGGATCACCTGTTTCTGAACGTCCTGAACGTGGTTTTGCCGGTGCTGATCTGCGCTGGAATCGGTTATGGGCTGGCCCTGATCAAAGCTCCGTTCGACAACAAAGTTATTGGCGGGATTGTCTCGAAGGTGGGATATCCGACGCTGATCATCTCTCATCTTTCGACCACAAAGATCGCGGTCGGGACTTTTCTGGACCTCATGACGGCGGCTGCTCTGGCCATCGCAGGCTTCGGCGTGATGGGGTTTGTGCTGCTCAAGCTGCTGCGGCTGCCGGTCCGCGCTTTTTTGACCCCGTTGATGCACGGCAATGTGGGCAACATAGGCTTACCGATCACCCTGTTGGCGCTGGGTGACGCGGGGATGGCCTACACAATGGCCTTTGTGGTGGTGGTCCTGATCAGTATTTTCACTGTTGGCATGTGGATACCGGCCGGGGAGTTTTCACCCAGGAAGCTTGCGACCTCTCCGATCATCTACGCGGTGGCCTTGTCTCTGGTGCTGATGGCGACGGGTCACAGCTTGCCGCAGCCGATTTCCAAGTCCTTTGACATTCTGGGCGGGCTTTCAATTCCGCTGATGTTGTTGACGCTTGGGCATACCCTGGCGACACTGCGCATCAAAAGCCTTGGCCGTGCCGTTCTGCTGACGGTTTTGCACCTAGGGCTGGCCATCGTCATCGCCAGCACATTGGTCTGGACGTTCGGATTTACCGGGGCGGAACGCGGGGCGGTCATTCTCTGTTGCCTGATGCCATCATCCGTGGCGACCTATCTGTTCATCGACCAGCACGTGCCTGAATATGCGCCGGATGTGGCCGGCTTTATACTGGTGTCGACACTGGCGACGATCCTGGTGCTGCCGCTGGCGTTGTCCTACTGGATTTGACGCCCTATGCCTGAACGTAGAAAAATGCTTTAATGCCCGTGTGTTAAATTGGCGGCGCGCTGCGATGGCGCGCGGCTTTCTGCAGGGGGGAGCAATGTCGACCAATCAACCCGATGGCGGATCTGTTGCGGGTGGCGCGCGCATGGTGCTGCTGATGACGGCCATTTGCATGATGGTTGTCGGGTTCAACACCACGGCCGTTGCAACCATCCTGCCCAATCTCAAGGCCGAGTTCGATCTGACCCCCTCGGGCCTGCAATGGGTGATGGCGGCCTATACGGTGGCCAGCGCGACGCTTGTGACCATCGTCAGCCGGTTGGGGGATATCACCGGCAAGATGGGCGTGTTTTTCTTTGGTATGATCGTCTTTGCTGTCGGATCGACCCTTGCCCTGATTTCGCAGGATGCGACGATGATCCTGATTGGGCGCGGTGCGCAAGGGGCAGGGGCTGCGGCGCTGTTCGGTACATCCCTGTCCATCCTGACCGCCGCCACGCCCGAGGACCAGCGTGCAAGCGTCACCGGTGCCTGGGGAGCGATTGTCGGCCTTGCCATCGGCGTCGGCCCCATCGTTGGCGGCGCCTTTGCGCATTATGTCAGTTGGAGAGCCGTGTTCGCCACGGATCTGGTGCTGCTCGCCATTGCCTTTGTGATCGGGCTGCAAGTCAGCAAACACAAATATGTCCCGGACATGCGTCAGGCCGATGCCAGATTCGACTATGCCGGGGCTATTGCCATGATCCTGCTTCTCGGCCCACTGTCCTTTGCACTCAGCAATGGGGAAAGCAGGGGGTGGGGGACGGCCCTGACATTGGTTCCGCTGGCTGTTTCGGCCTGCGCGGTGGTGGCGCTCGTCCTGACGTCCCGACGCAGCCGGGACCCGCTGATCGAGCTGCGATACTTCCGTCATCCTCGCTACTTCATGGCGGCGGCCGGAATGTTCTTCACCGGCTTCACGCTTTTTGCCTTCTTTGTCTACTTCAATGTCTTCGTCCAATCGCCCGATGCATTCGGATACTCCGCGATTGGCGCAGGCAGTGCGATCCTGCCGCTCAGTATCAGCATGTTCATCATATCCGTCACCGCGCCGCGATTCCTGGCGCCCTACAGCTTTCAATGGCCGGTCGCGCTGGGCATGGGGTTCATGGCCTGTGGATTTCTGCTGTTGATGACGACCACGAACACCACCAGCTATTCGGGGATATGGTGGAAACTGGTCATCGTCGGGATCGGTCTGGGGATCGGCTTTTCGCTGCTGCCCCGCCTCGGTCTGCGCCTGCTGCCCGAAGAACATGTCGGCCAGGGATCAGGCGTGATCAACGCATTCCTGTATTTCGGAGCGACCCTGGGCGCGGTTGTCGGAGGACTGGCCGAATCCATCACCATCCGCCGAGGGCTGTCCGAGGTCATCGATGCATTGCCCGCAGGGTCCACCCAACGTGCCGACCTAGCCCATGCTCTGACGCATGGCACTCCCAGTCAGGTTCAGCAACTGATCACGGGGCTGGACCCGGATAGCGGCGCACAGCTGGCCAAAGCATTGCGCGATCTTCAGGATAACGCCTTTGACAGCGCAATGCTGGTCGCTGCAATCGCGGCAATCGTGGCGATGCTGCTTGCGCTGATGTTGCTGAAGGGACCCGTCCCACCTGTTCACAGCGCGGTGGATCTGACCAGGGACTGACGGCCCAATGGTTCCCTTGTGACGACCGATCAATCGGCCTAAGCTTTTGCCATGTGTGGAAAATTTGCAGCCGGTCATCTGACGCAGCGGGAAATGCTGGCGATTATCGAATATTTTCTCTACGGCAAGGTCTCGCCTCATCTGCCCGAACAACTGCCTTCGGGCGGGTACAATGTGTCTCCCACCAATCGGGTTGGTATTGTCCGTTGGGACGGTGAGAGGGCTGAGTTGGCCACGGCGCGCTGGCAGATCAAGGACCCGCGCAGCAAGAAGCCGATGATCAATTCGAAGATCGAAAATGTTAGCTTCTGGCAGGAATATTGGAACAAGGGGCGCTGCCTTATCCCAGCGCTGGGCTATTATGAATGGCCCAAGGATCAAGGCCATGATTGCCCGCTCTACATCACGGTTCAGCGCAACGCCCCAGCAATGTTCTTTGCCGGGTTCTATCGAACCGTTGACGGCAGCCACAGCTGCACGATCCTGACCCGCACACCCAGCCCGCAGATCGCGCATATTCACAACCGAATGCCGGTGATCCTAACCCCGGATGAGATCGAAAACTGGCTTTCCGGCGTTACGACGGCGCAAGAGGCGCAGCAATCGTTGGGCACACATTACGAGGGCCGGTTTGAATATCACACCGTAAAACCCATCAAGCGCGGTGCCGAGGGCGAGGATATGATCGAGCCGTACACACCCCCTGTACAGACTAGGTTTGATTTCTGAGCCTGATGTAAAACGCGGCAGGCTAAAACAAAGAAGGCCGCCCAAAGGGACGGCCTTTCGCATGTCAAACGGCTTAGGCTTAGAAACCCAGACCTTCGTATTTCTTCTTGAACTTCGACACACGGCCGCCGGCGTCCATCAGACGCGCGCCGCCCCCGGTCCATGCGGGGTGCACGGAGGGGTCGATTTCCAGGGCCAGCTGGTCGCCCTCGGCGCCCCAGGTGGATTTCATCTGAACCACGGTGCCATCGGTCAGTTTGACGTCGATGACGTGATAATCGGGATGGATGTCTTTTTTCATCTTTCCGCTCCTTACGCCTCGGCGCCAGCCTTGGGCTTGTAGTTGGTGACCTCTGCGATACGTGCGGATTTACCACGACGGGTGCGCAGGTAGTACAGCTTGGCGCGACGGACGCGGCCACGGCGGACAACGGTGATGCTGTCGATGTTGGTCGAGTACAGCGGGAACACACGCTCCACGCCTTCGCCAAACGAAATTTTGCGGACGGTGAACGATCCGGCGATGCCTTCGCCGTTCTTGCGCGCGATGCAGACGCCTTCGTAGTTCTGCACACGGGTGCGCGACCCTTCGGTCACCTTATAGCCGACACGGATGGTGTCACCGGCTTTGAAGTCGGGGATGTCTTTCCCCAGGGCGGCAATTTGTTCCGCCTCAAGCTGTGCGATCAGGTCCATCGCATTAACTCCTATCTGCTCGTGGTTGGTCCACGAAGTTTGGGCACGGCCTGAGAGCTCTTGGTCTTCATCGGGTCCTGCGTACAGCCCGCCAGAGATCAGATCGAATGTTCCTTTGGTCCGGTCCGCCCTGACGCGCCTTGGCTGAAGAAAGCCGGGCGTCACGCCATGATGCAAACCAAAACACCGGAGTCGCGCAAAGCCACACCGGATTGCGGTGCTTTACGGGCTTTGAGGGCAGGGATCAAGCCTAAACTGCTATAATTCGCGACCTGTGGCGGTGGGTTTTTGCCGTCGCGCAAAAGTATCGTTGCCTTGTCCGCCCGATCAGGCATTTTGGAGGCAATTACAAGAGCAGATTTGAGATATTCCAGATGATGCGCAAAGCCCTCCTGCTGGCTGCCATAGCCCTTGCCGTTCTCTCCTGCGGTCGCCGCGGCCCCGCCCCCCAGACCGTCGAGCCTCAGGCCTTTGCGGACACGACGCCTCCTGCAGTGATCTTCCCTGCGTTCGGGGATGCCGACCCGCACCCGTGGGAAGGGCGGCATCCGGGGCATTATCCGGTGCATGGTCTGGACGTGTCGCGCTGGCAGGGTCCAATCGACTGGCGCACCGCCCGTGCTTCGGGCGTCAGCTTTGTCTTCATCAAGGCGACTGAAGGCGGGGACTTCACCGATCCGATGTTTGAAGAGCATCGGCGCGGGGCACAGGCGGCAGGTGTGCCGTGGGGCGCTTACCACTACTACTATTTTTGCCGTCCCGCGGCGGAACAAGCCCGGTGGTTCATCCGCAACGTGCCCAGAGGGGCCGACCTGCCGCATGTCCTCGATATGGAGTGGACGCCTCATTCCAAAACCTGCACCCTGCGCCCCGATGGCCGCACGGTGCGGTCCGAGGCGCAAAAGTTCCTCGATATCCTCGAACGTCACTATGGCCGCCGCCCGATCGTCTATACGACCGTGGATTTCTATCAGGACACCGATATCGGTCGCCTGCCCAAAACCGAGTTCTGGTTGCGCTCGGTCGCGGGCCATCCCCGCAACGTCTATCCGCGCGCAATCTGGCGGTTCTGGCAGTACACCGGCACCGGGCTGGTGCCGGGTGTGCAGGGCAAGGTGGACATCAACACCTTCAACGGCGCGCCTGAAATCTGGGCGCGGTGGAAGGCGGGGACACCTTAAGTTGTTGGCACGCCATAGGTTTCGATTGTGCCACCACTCACAAGGTGGTCAAGCCGACGCACACGCTCCTCTCCGACCGAATCTCGCAGCCAGAAACGCTCACCAGCAGTCAGGTCGCGGCGCTCGAACCCACGTTCGGTCATGCAGCGATCGACCTGATCAATTTCACCCTGACGGCGCAATTCATGCCGACCGGTATAGGCGGTAACTGAACCGACCAAAACCGATGACATCAGAATGAAAGCAGGGTATGCACCAATCACAGCAGCATTGCCGCCGATATCCGCTTCTGAGGCACAATACTCAACCGCCACCCGGGCCGAGTGCAGGTTATGCCCCGCCTGCGTGGGTACCGACATTTCAAGAGGTTTGGTCGTGCAGGCCGAAACCCCAAGCACAGCCAGACAAATGATTTTCTTAATCTAACAATCCGTGATACGGGGTTGGAAATTGATTTAAGCAACATCTTTTAGATGAGTATTTTTAAGTTTCATCAGCCACAAGATGTGTTCAAAGAAACCCCAAAGCTGCGACCTGCGGGCCACACTTTGTTCGTCAATCGGACGTTTCGTTCTGTGTCTTGCGATAGTTCTCCCACAAATCAGGCCGCCGCTCGCGGGTGATCTGTTCGGACATGTCGTGGCGCCATTCGGCGATACGGCCATGGTGGCCGGACATCAGGATATCCGGTATCGCGCGGCCTTTCCATTCGGCGGGACGGGTGTATTGCGGATGCTCCAGCAGGCCCGAGGAAAAACTTTCCTCCTCTGCTGACGCCTGATTGCCTAGAACGCCGGGGATCAGCCGTACCGTGGCGTCGATCAGGGCCTGCGCGGCGATCTCGCCCCCGGTCATGACAAAATCGCCCAAGCTGACTTCCTGCACGCCGTAGTGTTCCAGCACGCGCTCATCGACGCCCTCGAACCGACCGCAAAGCAGCGTCATGCCATCGCAGCGCGCCAGGTTCTGCATCATCCGCTGGTCCATCCGGCGGCCACGTGGGCTGAGGTAGATCAGCGGCCAGTTACCCTGGATACCCGCCATCGTGTGCTCGATGGCCTCGCCCAGTACATCGGCCCGCAAGACCATGCCCGCGCCTCCGCCCGCGGGGGTGTCATCGACATTGCGGTGCTTGCCGACGCCGAACTGACGCAGATCGACGGTTTCCAGCTGCCACAATCCTTCCTGCAGCGCCTTGCCCGTCAGGCTTTCACCCAGAACGCCGGGAAAGGCAGATGGGAACAGCGTGATGATCTTGGCTTTCCACACCCCATGCAGGTCTGGGCTGGGGTTCATCAGTTCGCGCGGCTTCAGGGTCGGGCGGATGGCTTTGCGGCCATGAGATTTTGCGGGCGTGTCTGTCATGATGTGCCGATCAGATCCGTTTGAACGCGTTCAACCAAAGCCGCCTTTTGATCGATCAGCGCCGTATCGTCCAGAGCGGATCGGTTCATTTCCAGCATCCGTGCCAGCACGTCTTCGGGCAAGCCGGTATTCGCGCGGGTTGGGCCAACCAGTTGCGCGGCCTCTGCTGCGGGCAGGTCCAGAAAATCGGCAAAGGGTGTTCCGGGGCCAAAGGGACGCGTGCGCAGATCCTCAAGCCATTGGCTGCGCACCTGAACCGAGGGCAACCGGCCCCTGATCTCTTCCGCGACGGATAGCGGGGACGCGACAGGTGCCATGCGATGGCGGAACGTGTCGAAATCCAGAACCATGCGCGTGCGATGCAGGTCATGAGCCCAGAGGCTACGTAGCCAGCTCTCACGCTGGCGCAGTGACAGGTAGAGCGTGATCTGAAGCTCTTCCTGTGCGAACCGTTCGCGGACCAGATCGATCAGACAGGTGGCCAGCTCCGGCGCTGCCTCATACCCGACGGCCAGATTGCGGCTGGGTCGCAGGCCCGAGAAATTCTCTTCGCTCAGCACCAGCCCGCGCTTGTGGCCGAAAGTCAGCGATTTCAGAAACTGCCGCATCTGATCGCTGAAATCGCTCAGCGCGCCGGGCGTGCCATAGAGCGAGTAGCGCGTTGCAGCCTCGGACAAGCCGGAATTCCGCGTGCGATAGGGCAGGACCAGTGCATGATGCGGCCAGATCAGCGCTCGGTTCTCAAACAGAAAGGATTGTGCCGCCGTCGTCCCGGTCTTGTGCAGACCCAGATGCAGCAGCACGCGGCGCATTACAGCAGGCCTTCGGGCGGATCGGCGATGATACGGCCCCTGTCCAGATCAACCGTGGGCACTGCCTCCAGCGTGAAGGGCAGCAGGACCGTGGCTTTCAGGCCAGGGCCGTGCAACTCCAGCAAATCCGCGGCACCGTGGTTCTGAACGGACTTGACCCGCCCCAGCAGGGTGCCGCCGGTATCATAGACCTCCAGCCCGATCAGGTCGGTGTGATAGAACTCATCATCCGGCAGAGACGGCAGCTGATCACGCCGCGCGTAAAGACGCAGGCCGTTGAGCGCATCCGCCTCCTCCTTGGTCTCGACCCCACCCAGCCGGGCGGAGAAACCGTTCTTGATCGGGCGGGTCAGAACGACCGGATAGCGTTCTTTTCCCTCTTCGTCGGTCAACGGCGAATAAGCCTCGATATCTTCGGGCACAGCGCAGAAGCTTTTCAGCCGCACCTCGCCGCGCACGCCATAGGATCCCGCAATGCTGCCGACGCAGATCAGATCACTCATTTGAGCCTTCCGTTACACATAGTCCGCCCCGCCATTGCCCGACCCCTTCGCAGGCCTCGCGCTGGTTCGAGCGTTCAAAGAACACGCCCACAATAAAGGCGATCATCAGCAGGATGGGAAGCCGTAACAATCCGAACATGTCTAGCGTACCTCGACGGGCAGGGTGTCGGTGCGGTCTTCCCAGCCGACCTGTTCCAGTTCCGGCGTGTCCGATACGGTCTCGGGCACGCCCACGCAGAAGTAGCCGATCAGACGCCAGGTTTCGGGCACATTCAGATCTCGGGCCATGCGGTCGGGTTCAAGGATCGACACCCAGCCCAGCCCCAGCCCTTCGGCGCGCAGTGCGAGCCAGAACAGGGTGATGGCCGAAACAACGGAATAACGCCGCATCTCGGGCATGGTGCCCGCGCCCAGTCCTTGCCCCTTGTCGGTGGCATCGTCGCAGAATACCGCCAGTTGCACCGGGGCCTCTTGCATGCCCGACAGTTTCAACTGGCTGTAGAGCCGAGCCTTTTCGCCGGAATAGCCCTCCAACGCCTCAGCATTCGCGCTTTGGAAATTCTTCAATGCCGCGTCCCGCGCGGCGTCACTTTTGACGCGGATCACGCGCCAGGGTTCGCTCAGCCCCACCGAGGGGGCCAGCCGAAACGCGTCGAGGCAGCGCGTCAGCACTGCCTCGTCTACCGCATCGGTGCGGAACCGGCGCACATCACGCCGGAGCCGCATCAACAGATCGAACTGCGTGCGAAAATCGTCGGTAAAAGCCTGATCCTGCACGCGTCCGCCTGCTTATTCTTCTGCAGCAGCTTCGGCAGCCTCAGCAGCCTTAGCAGCTTTCTCTTCCGCGCGCTCCTGAGCTTTCTTGCCCGGGGTACCCTTGTTGGGGTTGTTGCGCTCGGCCTTGTCGCGTGCGCCAGCTGCTTCCAGCATGCGTGCGATACGGTCGGTGGGTTGAGCGCCCTGATCCAGCCAGTACTGGATGCGCTCCATGTTCATTTTCACGCGCTCTTCGCTGTCTTTCGGCAGCAGCGGATTGTAGGTGCCCAGCTTTTCGATGAAACGGCCATCGCGCGGCATACGGCTGTCAGCCGCAACAATGCGATAGAAGGGACGCTTTTTCGAGCCGCCGCGGGCGAGACGAATTTTCATTGCCATGGTGGTATCTCCTTTAGATGGCGTTTACCGGGATCGTTTCCGGTTAATTCTGATGTTTCTTGTGGTGTCGGATGACTTCCTGAATGATGAAATTCAGAAAAGCCTTGGCGAAATCGGGGTCCAGATCGGCCTCTTTCGCCAGGTCTTCTAACCGTGCGATCTGCGCGGCCTCGCGCGAAGGATCGGACGGGGGAAGGTCGTGTGCGGCCTTGAGCTTGCCAACAGCCTGCGTGTGCTTGAACCGCTCGCCCAGCGTATAGACGAGGATCGCGTCCAGCCGGTCGATGCTTTCGCGGTGGTCCTTCAACAGCGCGGCAGCCTGTGTCACGGGGTTGGTCATTGGCCGGTCCTTTCGGTGGTCAGGTCGATCTGCGGATGGCGCCAGATCTGGGCGCGTTTGCCCAAAAGTTCAGCATTCTCAAGTTCCAGCGATGCGCCAAGCCGTTCGGCCAAAGCGCGTGAGCGGTCATTGGCATGGGCGATGTACGAAATCACACCGTTCAGACCCTGATGCCTTGCCGCGTAGTCACGCGCAGCCGCCGCAGCCTCAAAGCCCAGACCTTTGCCCTCGGACTCGGCCATCAGGGTCCAGCCCAGCTCGGGTTCGGCCCAGCCGGGCACGTAGATCATGCCGGCCCAGCCAGCAAACGCGCCGCTGGATTTCTCGGTCAGGTGCCAAAGGCCATAGCCCCGCAACGCCCAATGGCCCAGCCGGTTCGACAATGAGCTCCAGCACTCGAATTCGTTCTTGGGGCCGCCAACCATATGGCTGCGCTCGGTCGCGAAGAACGCGGTCATCGCGGGCAGGTCATCCAGTTGCGGCGCGCGCAGGATCAGACGCTCGGTCTCGACGGTGGGGATGGTGAAAGAGGTCACGCGTAGGCCTCCATTCCGCCATTCACAAGATCGGCAGGCGCCGGATGCCGCCAGATTTCGGTCTTGCCGAACTTGGGGTGTTCATAGTGATATTCGAACTGCGCCCCCAGACGTTTGGCCACAGCCTTGCTGGCGTGATTGTCGAGATCAATGAGCGAGATCGCAGTATCCCAGCCCAGCACATCATAGGCATGCGTGCGTGCGGCCAGCGCGGCCTCGGTCGCATAACCCTTGCCGGTGGCGTGGTTCATCAGCGTCCAGCCGACCTCAGGCTCAGGCCAGCCTTCGGGGAACCACAGGCCGATGCGACCGACATAAGCGCCGGTGTCTTTCTCATCGACGCTCCAGTACCCATAGCCGCGCAGCGCCCAATGGCCCAGCAGCGAGGCGACCACCCTCCAGACCTCATCCCGGCGCAATGGCCCGCCGACAAACCTTGCGGCATCGCTGGCGAAGAACGCGGTGTCAGCGTCCAGATCAACCTCGGACGGTGCACGCATAATCAGGCGCTCGGTCTCAAGAACGGGGATGGGCAGCGAGAAGCTCATGACCGCACCTCTCTGTAACGCCAGACATGCTGATCCGCTCCGATTGCGCGCTCAGCCACTGCGTCTCGCGATGCGCCCAGCCGTTCGGCCAGTGCGTTCGATCGGGTGTTGCTGGCAGACACGTAGCTTACGAACTGCCCCGATCCGAGGAGATTAACGCCGAAATCGCGCACGGCAGAACAAGCCTCAGTCGCGTATCCCTGCAAGCGGTGATCCGCGTCGATCATATAGCCAAGCTCGGGCTCGCGATCGTCCCATTCGAGGCCCAGAATGACGAAGCCAATGGCCCGATCATCTTCTTTCAGGGTGACGGCAAACAATCCATGCCCATGCAGAAGCCAACCGGACGTATAGTAAGAGAATTCGGTCCAGGCTTCCTGCTCGGTATCGCCAAAGCTGTCTTTGCAGATCGACGTCCATACCGGCAGATCGTCCAGTGTGGGTGCGCGCAGAACCAGCCGCCGGGTCTGAATGACCGGCAGGGCCGCGCGATACTGCGCCGCTGCCATCGCCGCCTTACCGGACGGGGGCTGGGTGCAGCGTGCTGGTGTCATTTTTTCTTTCCGAACCCGCTTAGACCCGGGGGCAGGGCCATGCCGCCGCCCAGTCCGGGCATGCCGCCGGGCATCTTGCCACCCATCGCTTTGGCGGCTTGTTCCAGCGCCTTGGGGTCCATGCCTGCGGCCATTTCCTCGGGCGAGGGGCCGCCTTTGCCGAACATGCCTTTCATGGCCTGTTTCAGCATCTTGCCTTTGCCCATCTTGCCCATTTTCTTCATCATGTCCGACATCTGCCGGTGCATCTTGAGCAGTTTGTTGAGGTCGCTGACCTCCATCCCCGAACCCGCGGCGATGCGCTTCTTGCGGCTCGCCTGCAACAGCTGCGGATTGGCGCGTTCGCGTTTGGTCATCGACTGGATCATGGCGATCTGCTGGCGCAGGATCTTGTCGTCCAGACCGGCCTGATCCATCTGCTTGGCCATTTTGCCCATGCCCGGCATCATGCCCATCATGCCCTGCATACCGCCCATCTGGATCATCTGTTCCAGCTGCATCTTCAGGTCGTTCATGTTGAACTGACCTTTGACCATGCGCTTCATCATGCGCTCGGTCTGTTCCATCTCCATCGTTTCCTGGGCCTTTTCGACCAGGGCAACGATGTCGCCCATGCCCAGAATACGTCCGGCAATCCGGTCCGGCTCGAAGGTTTCGAGGGCGTCCATCTTCTCGCCCATACCGACAAAGCGGATCGGCTTGCCGGTCACCGCGCGCATCGACAGGGCCGCACCGCCGCGCCCGTCACCGTCCATCCGGGTCAGAACCACGCCCGAGATACCGACCTTGGCGTCGAACTCCTCGGCGACCTCAACGGCGACCTGACCGGTCAGGCCGTCGACCACCAGCAGCGTTTCACGCGGGTCGACCACGTTGCGGACCTGCTCGACCTCGTCCATCAGGACTTCGTCGATATGCAGACGGCCCGCAGTGTCGAGCATGTAAACGTCATAACCACCCAGCGTCGCCTGCTGCTTGGCACGCCTGGCGATGTCGACCGGTGTCTGACCGGGAACGATCGGCAGCGTGTCAACACCAACCTGCGTGCCCAAAACAGCAAGCTGATCCATCGCAGCCGGGCGATAGACGTCGAGCGAGGCCATCAGGACCTTCTTGCCCTCTTTTTCTTTTAGGCGTTTGGCGAGTTTACCGGTGGTGGTGGTCTTACCCGAGCCTTGCAGACCGACCATCAGGATCGGGGCTGGCGGATTGTCGATCTTCAGCGCGCCGGGGTCTTCTTCGCCACGCAGGGTATCGACCAGAGCGTCGTGCACGATCTTGACGACCTGCTGGCCGGGCGTGATCGATTTGGTCACCGCCTGACCGGTCGCCTGTTCTTGTACTTTCTTGACGAATTCGCGCGCCACCGGCAGCGAGACGTCGGCCTCAAGCAGGGCAACCCGAACTTCACGCAGGGCGGTTTTGACGTCTTCTTCGGACAGCGCACCCTGTTTGGTCAGCCGGTCAAAGACGCCGGAAAGGCGTTCGGATAGATTTTCAAACATGCCTTCGGCCTCCTATGCCGGTTCTCGAATGGCGCTTCTCAGATAAGAAGCACCGGTTAAATACACAATTGCCCCCACGGGCGAAACTCGCTGGTGGGGGGCGATCCCTGAACGACTCAAGGGACCGGAAGGTCAGACGCTTCCGGATGTTTGGGGTCCTCTACGCCCAAGCGCCCCCTGAGTCAAGGCAAGCGCTTTGAGCAAAAAGCTATGTTGGGCTAACGTCCTCGCGTCGGGGTCAAGTTTGGAGATCAGTGATGAGTCAACCATTTCCCAGGCGCACCAAAGACTATGTTGGTGAAGTCACCAATACCGACATCTGGTCCAGCTTCGAAATCCGCCCGGATGACATCTTTGTCTGCACGCCGCCCAAGTGCGGCACCACGTGGACGCAAACCCTGGTCCGTATGCTGATCACCAAAACCGCAGATCCCGCGATCTACAACAATCGGGTCTCACCCTGGCTGGATTGCGGGTTCAGAGACCGCGAGGAGCAGGACACGCTATTAGCGGCGCAGACGCACAGGCGCTGCATCAAGACCCACACGCCGCTGGACGGGATCACCTATTCCTCGGACGCCACCTACCTTGTGGTGCATCGCCACCCGGTCGACGTGCATTTCTCGCTGCGCGCCCATGTGGCGAATATGAAAGACGACTGGCTGGACTACCTGTTCCCCGAGGATATGTCCGAAGCCTTCGCGATGTTCCTCGACCGACCCGCCTCATCCAAAGGCACCGATGATCTGACGCTGGCCTCGTTCGTCCATCATTATCGGTCGTTTCGGCAGTTCAGGCATCTGCCGAACATCCATTTCCTGCATTACGCCGAACTCAGCCGGGACTTGCCGGGGCAGGTGGCACGGCTCGCCGGGATTATGGGGACGGAGATTGAACCGGCGTTGATCGACGAGATAGCGCAGGCTGCAAGCTTTGGTTCGATGAAAGAGAACGCCAGACATGCGTCGCAACAACCCGGGTTCAAAAGCGCGTTTCAGGACTATGCGCAGTTCTTCGCCTCGGGGACCAGCAACAAGTGGCAGGGCAAGCTGACCGCAGATGATATGGCCCGATATGATACGCGCCTGTCCGAGATGGTCACCCTGGCTGAGCGGGCATGGCTGGAGCACGGACAAAACCCATGACTGTCAGGCCTGTTCCCGGGCTTCGTCCTGCTTACGCGCGGGCAGCCAGGCGTTGACCGCGTCAACCATTTGATGCGCGCCGCGCCCGTTCGAGAATGCCTCGACGATCGGATGCCGTCCGGCGCTCATGCCTTTGTCGAGTATCAAGACAGGACGATAGAGGGTCGATGTCCTCTTGTTGCTACGCGATGTGGTGCTTTCGATCTCTGCGTGCGACAGGTTTGAAAGCTTGTGCTCGACTGCGTCATAACCAAAGACCGATTGCCTGCGGATGAGGATGCTGTCCTTGTTGCGATCCAGAATGACTTGCACCCGGCGGACGAAGACACAGAACGCTCCGACACCCATTCCTCCGCCGAAAAGTGCGAAGAAGATACCGAACAAGATACTCTCACCACCCTCGCTGACCATGAACAGGCCAGCGCCGACGAAGGCCAGAATGAATAAGACCAGCGTGATGCCGATGAACCAGGGCGTATCTGACAGGATCAGCTGGTTCGGTGTATTTCGTGTAACTTTCATGGCGGCACGCTAGCACCGAACGCCGCACCTGTCGTGGCTTGAATTTGCACGGCCGTTGCGCGATGAGCGCGTCAGACAGGAGGTTCCCATGGACGCATCATCTGCCTTTCAGGATACATTGCCGCTCAGCTCGGATGCGCTCTTGGCGCGGCTGGACGATTGGGGGCTGCCCTATCGGTTGCACACCCATATCCCGCTGCGCACGGTGGAAGACGCCAAAGGGGTCGAGGACCAGTTCATGGTGCCGGGCGAAAACGCGTTGCGGCTCAAGAACCTTTACCTGCGCGACAAGAAGAAGCGGAACTATCTGGTGACTCTCGAACAAAGCCGCGAGATCGATCTCAAGGCGCTGGGCGCTGAGCTGGGGATCGGAAACCTGTCCTTTGGTTCGGCGGATCGCTTGTTTCAGAACCTCGGCATTCGCCCCGGCGCGGTCACTCCGCTGGCGATGATCAACGGGGTGCAGAATGACGTGCGCTTTTTCATGGATGCCACCGCGCAGCAGGCAGACATCATCTATATGCACCCTCTGGTGAATGACCGGACCGTCGCGCTGAGGCGCGATGATCTGATGTCATTCTTCGACAAGATCGGGTGTGAGGTGACTTGGCTGCCCTGATCACGCCTCAAGCGCTTCGTTCAGTGCGGCAGCGACATGGGCGGCAGACGGGTTGATGAACAAATGCCCATCCGCCTCGAACACCGGATCGTCCAGATTGTCGGGGAAGGCCAAAGGCAATTCGGTGCAGGCCAGCAGGACAGCCGTACCGGATGAGGCGTGTTTGTCGCAAAAGGCCAACAAGCGAGAGCGGGCGGTGCCGGACGCGCCGCCATAAAAATCGCTGTCGATCATCGCCTGCATCTCGGCAATCTCGGGCTCGGGCAGCCGGGGATTTGCGGTGACGCCTTCTTTGGCCAGTCGATCGGCATAATTGCTGGCCTGCATGGTGACCGTCGTGCCCAGAACCAGCGCCTTGGTCGCACCGGTTGAAGCGGTCGCGTCTGCAGTCGCATCGAAAATGCTGAGAATGGGCATCGAAACCCCCTCACGGATCGCGTGAAGGCGCGCATGGGGCGTGTTGGAGGCGATGATGCCGAAATCACATCCGGCGTTTTGCAAGGTCAACAGCGCATCGCGGAACACGGCGTCGAAGGCGGCCCAACTGACTTCATCTCCGGCCACACCTCGCAACGCACGGGTTTTGGCCTGCGTGACTGACTCGATGGTCATAGGCGGGATGGGCAGCGGCGACCCGTGGCCGCGATCTGCGAAATGCCGGCCTGCGCCCTCCGCGATGGCGCGGTAATAGTCGACGGTTGAGGCCCAACCCACGCCGCCCAGTATCCCGATCTTCTTCATGTGAAACGCCCAATCTGCTGATCTGCCTTAGCGCAGACTGGACGTTTCCGTCAGAAATGGCCAGAGGCTCAGGCCGCCAGTTCGGTGACAGCTTTCTGCGCGCTGGACAGCGCGGCCTCGGGATCCAGCGCCATACGGTCAGCCGCGATGACCTCGACATCGTGGATGCCGATGAAGCCCAGAACGTGGCGCGCATAAGTGGTGGCAAAGTCGATCTCGGAACCAACCGCCGTACCGCCCGAGGCAACAGCGAGGACGGCGCGTTTGCCTTCCAGCAGGCCTTTGGGGCCTTCCTCGGAATAGGCGAATGTCACACCGGCGCGGGCGACCAGATCGATCCAGGCCTTGAAGGCCGCTGGGACCGAGAAATTGTAGATCGGAAGGCCGATGACGATGGTGTCCGCGTTTTGCAGCTCGGTCACCAGTTCATCCGACAGGGCCAGCAGGTCTTGCTGCACCGCGTCGCGCTGATCTGCCGGGGTGAAATTGGCGGCAATCCAATCCTCGGTCAGCAGGGGCAGGGGGGTCGCAAGATCGCGACGGATGACGCGCCCGGCTCCAAGGTGGCGCACCACGCGGTCGGACAGGTCGCGGGTGGCGGATCCGGTGCGGCGGGCCGAGGCGTCGATATGCAGGATGGTCTTGGTCATTCGATGGGTCCTTTGTTGCAGGAATGCTTAACGTCATTCGAATATGAGCGTTGCATCCGCGAACAAAACTCAGATATACCCACAGATATTGTTGGAATTTGCACAGTGGAACAGATGCAATGGACAATTGGGATGAAGTGAGAACCGCCTATCAGGTGGCCCGTATGGGAACGGTCAGCGGTGCGGCGGATGTTCTGGGCGTTCACCACGCCACCGTGATCCGCCATATCGACGCGATTGAGGCACGGCTGGGCGTCAAACTGTTCCAGCGCCACGCGCGCGGCTACACGCCAACCGAGGCTGGTGAGGATCTGCTGCGCGTGGCTCAGGCGACCGAGGATCAGTTCAACCAACTGGTTGGCCGCATGAAAGGGCGCGGCGATGATGTCTCGGGCGAGCTGGTGGTGACGTCGCTGGCCTCGCTGGCCCCTTTGATCGTACCGACGCTCAGCGAATTCCAACGGACACATCCGGGTTTGATCGTGCGCTACCTGACCGGCGACCGGCTGTTCCGTCTCGAATATGGCGAAGCGCATGTGGCCATCCGCGCCGGGGCCGCGCCGGATCAGCCAGATAACGTGGTGCAGCCCTTTATCCCGCAAGAGATCGGCTTGTTTGCCAGCAAGACCTATATCGCCCGCCACGGCAAACCCACCGGTGTCGAGGATTTCGGCAACCACCACTTCGTCGGCAACGATGACGAAAACAGCCGCGCGCCGTTTTCCCGCTGGCTGCGCGCCAATGCGCCCGAGCAATCGATCACCTTCCGCTGCACCAACAACTTCTGCATGCGCGAAGCCGTTCTGGCCGGGGCCGGCATCGGTTTCATGGCCCGGTGGGAGGCCGCGCGCGACCCCGATCTGGTCGAGGTGATGGAGCCTCTGCCCGAGTGGTCGGGCAAGCTGTGGCTGGTGACCCATGTAGATCTGCATCGCACCACCAAGGTACAATCCTTCCTGTCTTTCCTGAAAGATCAGTCCAAGGGCTGGCTGCCGTGACACCGCAGGCACGCGGCCATCTGGCCATGCTGGTATTCTCGGCGCTGGTGGCGGGCAGCTTCTCGCTGGGCTCGATGGTAGCCAACGAGATTGCACCCTCGGCGATCACGGCGGCGCGCTTTGCAATTGCGGCGGTGGTGATCGGCGTCGCGGCGCTTGCCACGACGGGCATTTCGCGCAGCGCGGCACAGGCGCCCTGGCGCTATCTGGTGCTGGGCGCACTCTTTGGTAGTTATTTCGTTTTGATGTTCTATGGCTTGAAAACCGCACCGCCGGTCAGTGCGGCGGCGGTCTTTACGCTGACCCCGGTCATGTCGGCACTGGCCGGATGGGTGCTGCTGCGCCAGATCACCACCCCGCGCATGGCACTGGCCCTGTCGGTCGGCGCGGTCGGGGCGCTTTGGGTCATCTTCCGGGCCGATTGGCAGGCCTTTCAGGCTTTCGAGATCGGGGTCGGAGAAATCATCTATTTCTGGGGCTGCGCCGCGCATGCGATCTATACACCGATGGTGCGGCGACTGAACCGAGGTGAACCCGCGGTTGTCTTCGCCTTCGGCACGCTGCTGGCCGGGTGCCTGATCCTGACCCTGTGGGGCTGGTCCGATATCCGGGCCACCGATTGGGCGAACCTGCCGGGGATCGTCTGGCTGACTCTGATCTACATCTCGCTGTTTGCGACAGCCGCCAGCTTTGTTCTCGTGCAATTTGCGGCACTGTGCCTGCCCGCCGCCAAGGTCATGGCCTATACCTACCTGATCCCCAGCTGGGTGATCCTGTGGGAGATCTCGCTGGGCCGGCCTGCGCCGACCGCGCTGGTTCTGGTCGGCGCGGTCCTGACCGCCGTGGCCCTGTTGTTGCTGCTGAAGGGCGAGGACGCCCCGGCCAATACCGCCCCCATTCAGGAATAGCCCTCTCTGCCCGTATCTGATCCCTTTTGAGGCAGGTCAAAGCCATTACATTCGAATTTCTCTATGCATTGAGCAGAGGAGGAAGACGTAATGTTCAAACATATCATGATCCCGATTGACCTTCATATGCCGCCTGAGATCGAAAAGGCGGTTGCGGTCGCCTCGCAATTGGCCAAATGGCAGGGTGCCAGGATCACCATTGTCAGCGTGACCGGAACGCAGCCCGGCGACGTTGCCCTGAAGAAAGACACGATAGAGGAAAAGCTGAACGCCTGCGCCCGCGAAATCGCCGAACAAAGCGGGGCCGAGGTTCATACGCGCAATATCCATTCGGTCGATGTCGCGGTGGAAGTCGACGGAGACCTGACCCGGACCGCAGAAGAAATCGATGCCGATCTGATTGTCGTGGGAACCCACGCGCCGCGCATCACCGATTATCTGTTTTCCAGCCATGCCGGCTATCTGGCCAAACATGCCAGTATGTCTGTCTTTGTCGTGCGCTGACGCCTAGGGCTCTTCCGAGGGCAGTTCGACCTCAAGAAACCGCTCGAACGCATCCAGATTGACCGGTTCGAATTGTCCGAACCCCTGCATCCAGACCGAGGCGGCGCGCAGCGCATCGGGTTCCAGCTTGCACCATTTGACCCGCCCGCGTTTCTCCTGAGAAATCAGACCTGCCTTGGTCAGGATCACCAGATGTTTCGAAATCGCGGCCAGTGACATCTCGAACGGTTCAGCCACGTCGGTGACGGCCATGTCATCCTCAAGCAGCATCGCAAGGATGGTGCGTCGGGTCGGATCGGCAAGGGCCGCGAATACGGTGTCGAGATCACTGGGCATGGTCCCGCTGAACCATAGCCTTTGAGTTTGGTCAACCATTTGGTTGAATATGCGAATTCGCCCCGGTCTGCGTGCTGAGGTTGTCCCGAGCCTCTATCGGGCTTTGTGTGTGCAAGATTTTTAGCATAAAAATCTTATACTTAGCGGCGGCGAAGGTGCGACTTATACGCCGTTGACTCTGCGCGCGCACCGCCTTAGCACCTAGCCTCAAGACAGTGCGAGGAAACCGCCCGTGACCGATGACGACCAAAAGCAGCGTATGGCGCAGCTTGAGGCCAAGATCGAAGCGGCGAAAAAGGCGAAACAGCCTAAGCCCCGCGCAGATGCTGACGTATCCGGGGGCGAGCTTGCCTGGAGGATGGTCATCGAAATGGTATCCGGTCTGGGGATCGGATTTGGCATCGGATACGGGCTGGACAGCCTGCTCGGGACGATCCCGATCTTTCTGGTGCTATTCACATTGCTGGGCCTTGTCGCGGGCGTGAAGGTTATGCTCCACAGCGCGAAAGAGGTTCAAGAGAAACAAGCGGCCGCAAGCGCGACCGAGAAGGACGAGAGGGACTGAACGTGGCAACCGAGACCACCGCAGAAAAAGGCAGCAGCCTGGCTTTCCATCCGATGGACCAGTTCATCGTCAAGCCGCTCTTTGGCGACGGTGCGATTGCCTGGTACACGCCCACCAACGTGACCCTGTGGCTGTTCCTGGCGATTGCGGCGATCTTTGCCCTGCTGGTGCTCAGCACCTCGAAGCGCGCGATTGTTCCGACGCGGATGCAGTCGGTGGCCGAGCTGGCCTACGGTTTCATCTACAAGATGCTGGAAGACATCTGCGGTAAGGAAGGCGTTAAGTACTTCCCCTATGTCATGACCCTGTTCATGTTCATCGTCTGCGCGAACTTCTTGGGCATGCTGCCCATGTCCTTCACAACTACATCGCATTTCGCCGTGACCATCCCGCTGGCGCTGGCCGTGTTCCTGACCGTGACCGTATTGGGTTTCGTCAAGAACGGCGCAGGCTTTCTGGGCCTGTTCTGGGTCTCCAGCGCGCCTCTGGCGCTGCGTCCGGTTCTCGCGATAATCGAGCTGATCTCGTACTTCGTACGTCCCGTCAGCCACTCCATTCGTCTTGCCGGTAACGTCATGGCAGGCCACGCCGTGATCAAGGTGTTCGCAGGCTTTGCTGCGATTGCCGTGATCTCGCCCGTGTCCGTTCTGGCGATCACTGCAATGTATGGCCTCGAGGTCCTCGTGTCCTTCATCCAGGCCTACGTATTCACCATTCTGACCTGTGTTTATCTGAAAGATGCGCTGCATCCTTCGCACTAAGGTCCGATACCCCAACATCGAAACTTCCAATTCGTAAGGAGACACATCATGGAAGGCGATCTCGCACACATCGGCGCAGGCCTGGCAGCAATCGGTTCCGGCGCAGCCGCAATCGGGGTGGGCAACGTTGCAGGCAACTTCCTGGCCGGCGCCCTGCGCAACCCTTCGGCGGCTGCTTCGCAGACCGCAACCCTGTTCATCGGTATCGCGTTCGCAGAAGCGCTGGGCATCTTCGCATTCCTGGTCTCGCTGCTGCTGATGTTCGCCGTATAATCTGCGGAACCTGATCCTTACGCGCGGATGGGCCCAAGCCATAGCGGCCCATCTGTTGTAAAGACAACGTTTCGACGGAGGACATCATGGCGACTGAACCCATTGCTGAAGAAGTAGTAGGCACATGCGTTGATTCCAGCGGCTACGCCGTCGGGATGCCGCAGCTCTGCTTCGATTGGTTCCCCAACCAGATTTTCTGGCTGGTCATTACGCTGGTCGTCATCTTTCTGGTCCTGTCTCGCGTGGCTCTGCCCCGCATCGCGGCAATTCTGGCGGAACGTCAGGGGACCATTACAAATGACCTGGCTGCGGCCGAAGATCTGAAGGCCAAGGCGGTCGAGGCCGAAGAGGCCTATAACAAGGCGCTGGCCGATGCCCGTTCTGAGGCACAGCGTATCGCAGCGGAAGCCCGCGCCGAAATCCAGTCTGGTCTGGATGACGCGATTGCAAAGGCGGATGCGGAAATCGCTGCAAAAGCGGCTGAATCGGAAAAGGCAATTGCCGACATCCGTGCCGGTGCGCTGGAAAGCATTCAAGTGGTTGCCAAGGATACGGCGGCTGAACTGGTCACTGCACTGGGCGGCGAGGCGGATGCCAAAGCCATCGACAGTGCCATTGACGCGCAGATGAAAGGATAAGTGACATGCGAAACACTCTTGCCCTTATCCTGACCCTCGGCATCGCCAGCCCCGCGTTGGCCGCAAGCGGCCCGTTCTTCTCGCTTGCCAACACCGACTTTGTGGTCACTCTCGGCTTCATCGTCTTCATCGCGGTCCTGTTCTACTTCAAGGTCCCCGGCATGATCGGTGGTGCGCTGGACAACCGGGCCGACGGCATTCAGGCCGAACTGGACGAAGCTCGCGCCCTGCATGAAGAAGCACGCAGCCTGCTGGCCTCGTATGAGCGCAAGCAGCGCGAAGTTCAGGGTCAGGCCGATGCCATTGTCGCCGCCGCCAAAGAAGACGCGGTTCTGGCAGCTGAGCAGGCCAAGGTTGATCTGGAGAAGTCCATTGCACGCCGTCTGGCCGCTGCACAGGATCAGATCGCATCGGCTGAGGCGTCTGCCGTGAAGGAAGTTCGCGATCAGGCCATCACCGTTGCTGTTTCGGCAGCCAACGCCGTGCTGGCCAAGCAGATGACTGCCGCTCAGGCGAACAAGCTGATCGATGCGTCCATCGCGGATGTCGGTGAAAAGCTGCACTGATCGCCTGGATCATATGATTTGAAAAAAACCCGAGGGTCTCAGACGCTCGGGTTTTTTTGTTTGTTAACGTGTCGATCGTGAGTGATCAGACCTCGCCGGTCTCGTGCTTCAACCGCTGCTGTGCGATCTCTTCATTGTGCAGGGCCTTCTGCTGATCGGCCATGCAGCCTTTGACAAAGTTCAGATGATCCTCGACCGCCTGCCGGGCGCCCTTTGGGTCACGGTCCTGCAGGGCCGTGTTGATGGCACGGTGTTGATCCAAAATAGCTTCCCGAGTGGTGCGCTGATGGAACATGACCTGACGGTTGTAGAACACGCCCTGCCGCAGCAGATCAAACATCGAGCGCATCATGTGCAGCATCACCACGTTATGGCTGGCCTCAATGATCGCCATGTGGAACTGGGCGTCCAGATGTGCCTCTTCATCGGTAGCATTACGCGCATGGGCGGCTTCCATCTTGTCCAGAATGGTCTGCACCACTTTCAGGTCGCTGTCCGAACCCATCCGGGCGGCCCGCTCGGCCGCCAGCCCCTCCATATCACGCCGGAACGAGAGATAGTCGAACACCGCCTCATCATGATTTCCAAACAGCCGGATCAGCGCGGGAGAAAAGGCTGATCCCAGAACCTCGGCCACATAGATGCCCGATCCGGCCTTGGCGGTCAGCAACCCTTGCTCCTGCAGGTTTGATATCGCCTCGCGCAGCGACGGGCGCGACACGCCCATCCGTTCGGCCAGTTCCCGTTCCGAGGGCAGGCGTTCACCGGGGCGCAGAATGCCGCGCAGGATCAGCAGCTCGATCTGGCGCATGACGGCCAGCGACAGTTTTTCGGTCTGAACTTTGTGAAAGGGCATGAGATCTACACTGGAAATTGGTCAACTCACATGACCATGTCTGGGCCGGGTGTTCAAGCGGCTCACAGGGATTGAAACATTAGGTCAGCATTATTGACATAAGAGGTGTTTTGCCTAATCTTCACCACAAGGGCAGAGGAGGCCCGTAACGATGGATCAACTCTATGCCACCCGCGCATCCCGGATGAAGGCATCTGAAATCCGCGAGTTGCTGAAACTGCTGGGCGAGCCCGGTATCATCTCCTTCGCAGGCGGTATTCCTGATCCGGCCCTGTTTCCGGCAGAGGCTTTTGCTGAGGCGTTCCAAAATGCGCTCGGATCCGATCAGCGGGCACAGGCGCTGCAATATTCAGTCAGCGAAGGTTATGCGCCGCTACGCGACTGGCTGGTCGGCTACATGCGTGGGATCGGTGTGGACTGCGATATCGATAACATCCTGATCACCTCCGGCTCGCAGCAGGCGCTGGACTATCTGGGCAAACTGTTCCTGTCTCCGGGTGATACGGCTCTGGTCGGCTGGCCCACCTATCTGGGCGCGCTCAACGCTTTTGATGCTTACGAGCCGCGCTTTGATCGGCTCAGCATCAACGGTAATCGCAGCGCCGCCGAATATCGGGAAGCTGCCGAGGGCAGCCCGATCAAATTCGCCTATCTTTCTGCCGATTTCGCCAACCCGACGGGTGAGACGGTCGACCTGCGGGGCAGAGAGGCGCTGCTGGATCTGACCGAAGATCTGGGTTGTGCGATGATCGAAGACGGCGCCTATCAGGCGCTGCGCTATGACGGTGACCCGATCCCGCCAATTCTGGCTTTGGAGCAGGCCCGCAAAGGCTCGATTGAAAACTGCCGGACGATTTATTGCGGCAGTTACTCGAAAACCCTGTCGCCCGGGTTGCGCGTTGGTTGGGTGGTTGCCGCGAAACCGGTGATCTCGCAACTGGTGCTGCTGAAACAGGCCGCTGATCTGCATTCCTCGACCATCAACCAGATGGCCGTATGTCAGGTGGCACGGGACTGTTTCGACACGCATGTCCCCATGCTGCGCCGCACCTACGCTGCCCGCCGCGATGCGATGCTGGAGGCCCTGGCCCAGCATATGCCGGATGGCGTCGACTGGACCCGGCCCGAGGGTGGCATGTTCATCTGGGTTACCCTGCCCAAGGATGTGGACGGGGCTGACCTGTTGGCCCGCGCGCTTGAAACGGTCAAACTGGCCTTTGTCCCCGGGCAAGCCTTCTACCCCGACGACACTGGGGCCAACACGATCCGGCTGAGCTTTTCCAACTCGGATGAGGACACGATCCGCGAGGGCATCCGCCGTCTGGGCGAGGTGCTGCGCACCTGAGGCGGGAAAGGTTTCATTAACCATATTGCCGCTAAAACAGCGGCATGATCCGTCTGCTCGCCTTCCTGCTCCTTGCCGCTTGCTCGGGCGGCACGCCTTATTTTCGCGACCTGCCCGCAACGCGCGTCGCGGTGAATGGCAGCGTCTTCGACGTTCGCATCCGCAATGAGCTGGCGGAGGCCGTCCGCGTGAACCCGCAATACGCCCCGCGTCTGGGGCCGATCCGCGACCGGGCCGCGCTGGCCATGGCGCAGGTTTCAGGCTGCCCGCTCCTGGACGTTCTGGGCGACGCGGCGGTCACCGTGGGGGTGCTGGGCTGCGACCGCGAACTGGGGGAAAAGCTGGTTTTCGGGGCGCTCATGATGCGGTCTTATGAATGCGTCAATTATGGCTATTCCGGCGGCTACGGATATCAGGTTTTCGAATGCACACCTTACTGAGATGCGCGAAACCCTGCGTAGTTTTGCCAAGATATTGTGGATAACTCGACCAGATGTCCCATATCCTGCGCATTCACGTTGACACCTCCCCCATCCCTTGCGCAGACTTCCGAACCATAGGAATCATACCAAGAGCAGCCATTGCGCTTTAGCAAACTCAAACTGACCGGCTTCAAAAGCTTCGTTGACCCGACCGATCTGATCATCGCGGACGGGCTGACCGGAGTCGTCGGTCCCAATGGCTGCGGCAAATCCAACCTTCTGGAAGCGCTGCGCTGGGTGATGGGCGAAAACCGCCCCAAATCCATGCGCGGCGGCGCGATGGAAGATGTGATCTTTGCCGGTGCCGCCACCCGGCCCGCGCGCAATTTTGCCGAGGTGGTCCTGACCATGGACAACTCGGAACGTTTGGCGCCATCCGGCTTCAACGACAGCGACCAGTTGGAGATCGTCCGCCGCATCACTCGCGATGTCGGCAGCGCCTACAAGACCAACGGCAAGGACGTGCGCGCCCGTGATGTGCAGATGTTGTTCGCCGATGCCTCGACCGGCGCGCATTCGCCTGCGCTGGTGGGACAGAACCGCATTGCCGAACTGATCAATGCCAAGCCCCGCGCCCGCCGCCGTATTCTGGAAGAGGCTGCGGGCATCTCGGGCCTCTATCAGCGTCGCCACGAGGCTGAGCTGAAGCTGAAAGGCACCGAGGCCAACCTGACCCGCGTCGATGACGTGCTGGAACAATTAGGCGGGCAGTTGGCGCAACTCGCCCGTCAGGCCCGTCAGGCTGCCCGCTACCGCGAGATCGGGGAACAGCTGCGTCAAGCCGAAGGGATGCTGCTCTATCGCCGTTGGAAAGAGGCCGACATGGCCCGTCAGGCGGCCGAGGAAAAGCTACGCGACCGGATCACCGAAGCCTCGCGCGCCGAGGCCGCCGCACGCGAATCCGCTGCCAAACGGGCCGAGATCGAGGAAACCCTGCCGCCCCTGCGCGAGGAAGAGGCCATTGCCGCCGCAGTCCTGCAGCGCCAGCAGGTGCAGCGCGATCAGCTGTCGGATCAGGAAACCCGCGCGCGCCAGACCATCGAGACTCTGACCAACCGGATCCAGCAATTGGGCAACGACATCGAACGCGAATCCGGCCTGAACCGCGATGCGGGCGAGATGATCGAACGGCTGGAATGGGAGGCGCGCGAGCTGGCCAAAGCCGCTGAGGGTTATGACGAGAAGGTCGCTGAAGCTGCAGAAGTTGCGCGCGAGGCCGCGTCGGTGCTGCAGGATCGCGAAGATCACCTGTCGCAGGAAACCGAAGACATGGCCCGTCTGGTGGCCCGCCACCAATCGGCGCAACGACTGGTAGAAGACAGCCGCAAGACCCTGGCTCGGTCCGAGGGTGAAGAGGAAAGGGCCCGCGCCGCTGTGGACGAGGCGCGCAATGCGCTGGCCCGCGCCAGTGAGGCCTTTGAGACGGCGCAAGAGGGCGAGGAAGAAGCCCGCGAAGCCGCCGAGGCCGCCGAGGAAGCACTCGCTGCTGCAGATGAGCTGCGCAACGACACGCAGGCGCGTGAGGCTGAGGCGCGAGCAAAGCGCTCCGAGGCTGAAGGCGAGTTGGGCGCAATCCGCGCCGAAACCACAGCGCTTGCCAAGCTGGTGGAACGCGACACGGCTGAGGGCGGGCAGGTGCTCGACCTGCTGCGCGTGGCAGCGGGCTATGAAAAGGCACTGGGCGCGGCGTTGGCCGATGATCTGCGTGCGCCGCTGGTCGAAGGCGACGGGCCGTCGGGTTGGGTGCAGGTTGCTGGTTATGACAGTGACCAACCTTTGCCGGATGGGGCTGAACCGCTGGCCCTGCATGTCTCTGGCCCCGACCGCCTCAGCCGCCGCATTGCGCAGATCGGGTTGGTTGATGCGGATCAGGGCGCGCGTCTGCAGGCGTCGCTGAAACCGGGGCAACGACTGGTTTCGCGATCGGGTGATCTGTGGCGCTGGGACGGGTTCCGCGCCTGGGCCGAGGATGCGCCAAGCGCCGCCGCCCTGCGTCTGGAACAGCTCAACAAGCTGGAAGCGTTGAAGCAGGAACTCGCCCGTACCGAGGCACAAGCCGATGGCGCCCGCGCCGCGCATGAAACACTCTCGCAGCAACTGGCCGACGTCACCGAAGCCGACCGCCGCGCCCGCGAAGCCCGTCGCGCTGCCGATCAGCGCATGGCTGAAACCGCACGGATGCTCAGTCGGGCCGAGGCCGACCGCAATCTGGCGCAGGGCAAGCTGGAAACTCTGACCCTCGCCGTCGACCGCCACAAGGAAGACGCCATGTCCGCCCGCGCCCAGCTGCGTGAGGCAGAGGGCGCGTTGACCGGACTGGGCGACCTCGACAGCGCCCGCGCGCAGGTCGAAGACATCAAACAGACGGTCGAGGCAGCGCGGATCACCATGCTGACCCACCGCTCGACCCATGACGAGCTGCGCCGTGAAGGCGAGGCTCGGACCCGGCGTTCGCAAGAGGTCACCAAGGACCTCAGCGGTTGGCGGCACCGGTTGGAGACGGCGGAAAAGCGGATCTCCGAACTGGCCGAACGCAAGGAAAGCTCTGAGGATGAGCTCTCGGACGCCATGGCGGCCCCCGGCGAGATTGCCGAGGCGCGGGAAGAACTGAACGAGCTGATCGAAACCGCCGAGGCCCGCCGCGCCGAGGCCGCCGACAAGCTGGCCGAGGCCGAAACAGCGCAGCGCGAGGTCGTGCTGGCGGAACGCGAAGCGGAACGTCTGGCCTCGGAAGCCCGCGAAACCCGCGCAGCGGCCGAGGCGCGCTGTGATGCGGCCAAGGAAAGCGTGGTTGCGGCAGCTGAGCGGATTGCCGAGGATCAGCAACTGACGCCCAACCAGTTGCTGAACCAGCTCGACACCAACCCCGACCAGATGCCCGCCGCCGACGCGCTCGAGGCCGAGGTCAATCGCCACAAGCGCCAGCGCGACGCGATGGGCGCGGTGAACCTGCGGGCTGAAGAGGACAGCAAAGAAGTTCAGGAAGAGTTCGACACGCTGAACGGCGAAAAGGCAGATCTGGAAGAGGCCATCAAGGCCCTGCGCAGCGGCATCGCCAGCCTCAACCGCGAGGGTCGTGAACGCCTGCTGACCGCGTTTGAACAGGTGAACTCGAACTTCGCGATGCTGTTCAAGCACCTCTTTGGTGGCGGTGAGGCCAATCTGGTCATGGTCGAAAGCGACGATCCGCTGGATGCGGGCCTTGAGATCATGTGCCAGCCACCGGGCAAGAAACTCTCGACCCTCAGCCTGCTGTCGGGCGGGGAACAGACGCTGACGGCAACCGCGCTGATCTTTGGCGTCTTCCTCGCCAATCCCGCGCCGATCTGTGTGCTTGATGAGGTCGACGCACCGCTTGATGACGCCAACGTCACCCGCTTCTGCGACCTGCTGGACGAGATGTGCCGCCAGACCGACACCCGCTTCCTGATCATCACCCACCACGCGGTGACCATGGCGCGGATGGATCGTCTGTTCGGTGTGACCATGCAGGAACAGGGCGTCAGCCAACTGGTCTCGGTCGACCTGAAAAAGGCCGAACAGATGGTCGCCTGACCTTTCACCTCAACGTTATGAGCTGTTTTATCTGTCTTGGGTTAAGCTGGCTGCATGACCCGTTACCTCATCCTCGCCCTCATGACCGCTACGCCATTGGCGGCTGCCGAATGGTCCACCAAACCGGGCGACGTGCCCCTTAGCCCGCAAGAGCTGGAGGCGCTGGCCGGTCAGACACTGACCTTCTACGACGACGGTCAGTCCAGATTCTCGGCCGGGGGTGCCTATTCCTACACCTACGCCAGCGGAGAATCCGCCTTTGGAACCTATTCCATCGCCGAAGACGGCAGCGTCTGCATCGCCTATCGCAACGGATTCGGGCGGTGCGATCTTTATGTGCACAGCGGCGAGAGGCTGATCCTGATCGACGAGAAAGGAGATCGCTATCCGGTGCGGCCGGAATGAAGCGGAAATGCACCGTCAACCATTTCCTCCAATGCCCACTATGCCGAGAAAAATCTCGATTCCGATAATGCGTTGATTGACCGGAATGCGACTCGGTGAAAACGATCGATCCATACTCTGACGCAGCTGTCGCCATATTTCTGGTACCGTTCCGTGCTAACGATCAATTGTGATAAAACAGTCCGTTATCCGATCATCGAGGCTACGCGTCGCCAGCATACATATTTTGTGGGTCTGCGTCGGGCTGATATGGCCTGTACTATACCTATTCTCTATTCACCCGACTGATCATATCGGGGGAGTTTTCAAAGTGCTTTTTGCTCTTTGCGCTTTGGTAGGAGGGGCTTTTGCATTGAGCGAGGGACGAAGAACATGGCGTGTTTTAAACACACCGGGAGACTGGAAAGCCACAATAGGTGCTGGCAGGCTAAAGTGGGACGCAGCCATACCTTGTGAGAATTTACCTTTGGACATTGCACTTGGGGATATTGCAAAGGCATTAAGGCTGGAAACTCTCTGTACAGGCAAAGACAGCGATGGTGAGTACACCGAAACCAGGGAACGCTTCGAGCTTCATTTGACCGATGACCGAGTCCTGACCTTTGATCGCGAAGCAGCAGGCATCAACCCCCATCGGGTTTTTCTGGAACTTGCAAAGCATGGTATTCGTTATGAATTGTGGTCTCAGGATCGCACCAAGAGTAGCGTCAATACGTCCAAGATTTTTCAAAGCGTGTATTGAGCTACACCAACGTCAAAGCAGTCATTTAAAGCAATCGCCGCATTTGGAACTTTGGGCTTGATGCAGACACCGCGTCACAACCGCTCCAACAACTCCGCCGTCGGCCACGCATCCGCAGGCAGTCCTAGACGCTGTTGTTCGGCCTGCACCGCTGCCCGCGTCCCCGCGCCCAGAATGCCGTCGATCTTACCCACGTCATAGCCGCGCGCCTGCAGCTTGCTCTGCAGCTGTTTCATCTGCGCGCCTGACAGTCCCGGGGCAGGATTGCCTGCGTCATAGATCTGCGCACCCTCCAATCGCGTGCCGAAGTAGGCGGCGGTCAGGACGTAAACGAAGCTCTGGTTCCATTCGAAATAGACGTCGAAATTCGGATAGGCGAGAAAGGCAGGCCCCTTGTGCCCCTGCGGCAGAATCAACGAGGCAGGCAGGTTGGCCAGTGATCCGTTGCGCGCCTTGACGCCCATGGCCTGCCAGTCAGAGATCGACCGCGGTTTGCCCGGACCGGACAGCGACCAGTCTATCTGCGCGGGCACCGTCACCTCCTGCAGCCAGGGTTGACCCGGTTGCCAACCCAGATGCGACAGCATCTTGGCCCCGGACATCAGCGCGTCGGGGGCAGAAGTTTTCAGCGAGACCTGTCCATCCCCATCGCCGTCAACACCGTTGTCCAGAATGTCCTGCGGCAGCATCTGCACCATGCCGATCTCTCCGGCCCATGCGCCGGTGGTGCGGGCAGGGTCGAAATTGCCTTGGCTGTACAGTTGGATCGCCGCGAAAACCTGCGGGCGGAACAGCTCGGGTCGGCGGCAGTCATGGGCCAGCGTCACCAGCGCGTTGCGGGTGTTGAAATCACCCTGAAACGCGCCGTAATCGGTCTCGAAAGCCCAAAAAGCCAGCAGAACACCGCGTGAGATGCCGTATTCCTGCTCGATCCGGTCGAAAACCGCGTCGTATTTGCGCGACATCGCCTTGCCCCGGTCGATCCGGTTTTGCGAGATCAGGCGGCGTGAAAAATCGATGAACGGTTTCTGAAACACCCCCTGCGCCCGGTCGGCCTTCAGCACTGCGCCATCCTGCTGCACACCCTTGAAGAAGGCGTTGACGGTGGATGTTTCGAATCCGCGTTGCACCGCTTCGGATTTCAGGCCTTTCACGAAACCATTGAAGCCTCCTCCACATTGCGCGAAGGCGGGAGAGGTCAGCAGGGCGGTGGCCACGAGGGCAGAGAGAAAACGCATGCGGCGTCCTTCAAAAGATAAAGTTCAGCCCAACCCACACCGACACGACGCCAAGCGCAAGCCCCCAGACGCGCCACAGCATGTCACATGCGCGGAAAACCTCCGCCGCGCCGATCTCACGCGGGGCATTGCCGTTGACCCAGGCCAGATCGCGCATCTGCCCGTCATAGCTGCGCGGCCCGGCCAGCGCGACGTTCAGCGCGCGCGCCATCGCGGCCTCGGGCCAGCCCGCGTTGGGCGAGATATGGCGGCGTGCATCCTGCACCATCTCGCCCCACCGCGCCCATTGACCGGACAGCGCCACGATCATCAGGAATGTCAGCCGCGCCGGGATCAGGTTCAGCACATCATCCAGCCGCGCAGCCGCCCAGCCGAAAGCGCGGTATGTCTCGCTGCGATAACCGATCATGCTGTCGGCGGTGTTGACGGCCTTGTAGATCAGCAGCCCGGGCAAGCCTGCGACCAGAAACCAGAATGCCGGGGCAATCACTCCGTCGCTCAGGTTTTCGGCGGCACTTTCGGTGGCAGAGCGGGCGATCTGAGCCTCGGTCATATCCCGTGTGTCACGCGAGACGATCATCGCAACCTGCGTCCGCCCCTCGGCCAGCGAGGCGCGCAGGCCGTCGCCCACGGCGCACACATGCTCGACCAGAGATTTCTGGGCCAGCAGGATTGCGCAGATCACTATCTCGACGACGGGACCGAGCAGCGCGAGGCCCCGGCCCAGCAGGTAGGCCCCCATCACCAGCAACAGAACAACGGCAACGCCCTTGATCCGCCGGTGCGCGCCATGGTTCAGGCGTTTGTCCAGCCAGCCGATCACGTTGCCGATCATCACCGCCGGGTGGCGGATGCGTGACCACAGCCAATCGGGTTCGCCCAATGCGGCGTCCAGGCACAGCGCGCACACCAATACGAAGGCGGTGCTCACAGCGCCGCCTCCAACCGTGCCCAGCCATCCGCAGGCGGCAGCCCGAGGCGCAGGTAGGTGTCGGAGTAGGGGAAAATGCGGCTCCAGATATGCGCACGGGCCAGCCGATCCTGCCACGCAGCGGCGTCATCCACATCATAGAGGCGAAACAGGCTGGTGCCTCCGACCAGCCGCGCGCCATTGGCCGTGACAAGCTGGTCCAACCGCGCCGCTTCGTCAGCCAGACGAACGCGGGTGGCCTCGGCCCACATGGTATCGCGCAACGCCTGCGCGCCGATCCGCAGGGCAGGGCCGGACACCGCCCACGGGCCGGTCAGGTCATTCAACCGTGCGATCAGGTCCGGCTGACCGATGGCGAATCCCAGCCGCAGACCGGCCAGGCCCCAGAACTTGCCAAAGCTCTTCAGCACAACCACGCCGGGCCGCCCCGCGAGATGGATCAGCGACGCCTCCGGGGCGATATCGCAGAAGCTCTCATCGATAACGGTCAGAGGGGCATCGGCGTCAGCGTCCTGCCAGATACGCCCATCGGGGTTGTTGGGGTGGACGATCACGCGCGCGTCGGCTGGCCCGCTGTCCTGCACTGTCCAGCCCTGCGCGGCAAAGGCCGCCGCGTGTTCGTTGTAGGTTGGCTGGGTAATCTGCACACGGCCCGTTTCGGCCAACACAGGAATGCGCGCAATCACTGCCGAGGCTCCGGGGGCTGGCAAAATCGCCGCCCCGTCCGGCACGCCCCAGAAAGCGCGCGCCGCATCCGTCAGCTGCTCGAACGCACCATGGTCGGGCAGTTCCATCCAGTCCGAAGGCTGCAGACCGGATACTGCGTAAGGGTGCGGGTTGATCCCGGTTGACAGGTCGATCCAGTCGCCCCGCGCGCCACCATAGCGGGCCATGGCTCCGTCCAGCCCGCCGCCATGATCGCGTGCGGCCCGAGGGTTCAATCTGTCATCCTGTTCAGCCATCTGCCCCTGCCGGAATCGCCGTGTTGCGCTGCTTCAAGCGGATTTTTGCCGCTCACACAAGTGAATCCGCCGGATCACAGCCCTGTGCAGGCGTTGTTAACACTTTGTTAAGGAAATCGCGTGATCACGGACCATAGGGGTCGGCACCACTCACCCATATCACGTGCCGAGGTTGTTGCAAATGAAAGTACTGATTGTTGAGAGTAACCCCGACCTTGGTCGGGTCTGGCAACGGCATCTGCAAAGGCAGGGGGCCGAGGTCACTTTGGTCGAAACGCAAGAGGCCGCGATACTCGCGCTCTATGGCACCGACTTTGATATCATCGTGCTGGATCTGGTTCTGGAAACCGGCAGCGCGCTGGCGGTGGCGGACTTTGCCAGCTACCGCCGTCCTGACGCGCGGGTGATCTTTGTCACCAACACCACCTTCTTTTCGGACGGGTCCATCTTTGCCCACAGCGCCAATGCCTGCGCCTATGTCCAAAGCTCGACCCCGCCCGAGGATTTGGCGGCCATGGTGGAACACTACGCCGCCGGGCGCTGATCCCGCCCATGAGGTTCTGAATAATCCAGCACCGGGTTTACCGGAATGATCCGATGCGGATTGATGCTGTCATGGCTGTAGTGATAGTGGCGCACGATGTGGTTCATGTTCACCGTCTCCGCCACGCCGGGCCACTGATAAAGCTCCCGCGTGTAGGCCCAGAGGTTCGGGTAGTCCACCAGCCGCCGCTTGTTGCATTTGAAATGCAGGTGATAAACCGGATCGAACCGGATCAGCGTGGTGAACAGCCGCCAATCGGCCTCGGTCACGCGATCACCCATGAGATAGCGGTTCCGGGACAGACGATCCTCAAGCCAGTCCAGCGTGTCGAACAGCGGGCCGATAGCGGCGTCATATGCCTCTTGCGAGGTGGCGAAACCGCATTTGTAGACACCATTGTTGATGTCGGAATAGATGCGTGCGTTGACCTCTTCGATCTCGTCGCGCATCGCTGTAGGCCAGTAATCATCAGCGTTGCCGGTGATCCCGTCAAAAGCCGAGTTGAACATGCGGATGATTTCCGAGCTTTCGTTCGAAACGATGGTCTTCTCCACCTTATCCCACAGGATCGGCACGGTGACACGGCCAGAATAGTTGGCATCGGCGCGGGTATAGATCTGATGGGCGAAATCATGTCCGAACAGCTTGTCCCCCGTTGCGCCATACGCATCCGTCTCAAAGGTCCAGCCCTTGTCCAGCATGTCAGGATGCACGACCGAGACCGAGATGTGATCGCTCAGCCCCTTCAACTCACGAAAGATCAGCGTGCGATGCGCCCAGGGGCAGGCGTGCGAGACATAGAGGTGATAACGCCCGCTTTCCGCCTCGAACCCGCCGCGCCCCGAGGGGCCGGGCGCGCCATCGGCAGTGATCCAGTTGCGAAACTGTGCGGCTGAGCGTTTGAACGCCCCGCCGGTGGATTTGGTGTCATACCAGGTGTCATGCCATTCGCCGTCGACAAGCAGGCCCATCATCATTCCTCCGCATTGCGATTGAGGCAAAGATAGGCCGTCCCGTGCCGCGTTCCTATTTCACCATGCGCGCATCTGGCCTGCATGCGTGCACAGGCAGAGGCGGGACGACTGCGCAACAGATCACGAATCCTCTGCCCCAAGTGACGCAGTTCACTGGATTTTTACACAATCTGGTCCAGAATAGAGAGAGTTAAGGGGGGAAGTTTATTATGAGTACCTATGTTTCCAAGGAAATTCGCGCCGAATTGGACGCCGCCCGAATCGCTACGTTGAAGAAATCCAGCCGTTTGCGGGTGGAAGTGGGCGACAATACCTTCAAAATTCTGACATTGTGGAAGGATGGCTTCACGGTCGAGGCCGAAACCACGCCGCGTCTGCGCGGGCTGGTCGATATCTATGACGGGGCCAACCACCTCTACCAATGCTTGATCATCGCGGATGAGGAAGCGGCGGGTGAGATGCGCTATGAATTCAAGCGCAACACCGTGGCCGCCGATAAGGCACCGCTGGATTTCTACCGCGCGCCGGATGCGCCGATCGCATTGCTTGAATCCCGCGACTGAAGCGCAGCTCTTGACCCGTGGCACGAACACCCCGCCGCGCCTTCGGCGGTCCGGAAGCTTTGGTGCCACAGGATTCTCAGGTATCGGGTCGGACGGTTTATTCGGGGGCCGTCAGGGTCAGGTGCACGGGGGCCAGACCATCAATGCCGCCTTCGATTCGGTCTCCGACGACCACGGGCCCGACCCCGGCGGGTGTTCCGGTCAGAATCAGATCGCCGGGACGCAAATGATAGAAACCCGACAGATGGCAGATCAGTTCGTCGATCTTCCAGACCAGCTCTGACAAGGTGGCATCCTGTTTCATCTGCCCATTGACGCTCAGATAGATGCGCTTGTCACCCGATGGGCTCCAGTCATCGGCGCGGGTCAGCGGGGCAAAGACCGCGCCGTTTTCCACATCCTTGCCCAGATCCCAGGGGCGCTGTTTGTTGCGTTCGCGGATCTGCAAGTCGCGGCGCGTCATGTCCAGGGCACACCCATAGCCAAAGATCGCCGCGTGGGCCTGCGCGGCTGTGGCCTGGAAGACCGGCTTTCCGATTGCAACGGCCAGTTCCATTTCATGATGATAATTCTCGGTGCCCGCCGGATATGGCACATGTGCCCCGGTCAAAACCGCGTTAGGCGCTGATTTTGTGAAATAGAACGGAGCTTGCCGATCCACCTCATGCCCCATCTCGGCGGCATGGGCAGCATAATTGCGGCCCACGCAGAGAATTCGCCCTATCGGATAGGTCGCCTGTTCCCCCTGTACCGGGATGTCTGGGATGTCTGGAAGCGTAAAAAGGGGGTTGGGCATGATGGCCTCCGTTCAGTCTCAGACGGGATTTATTGCAAATCGCCAAAGGCAGCTTTCAACCGCGTGCAGGCTTCTTCCACCCGCGCACGTTGCGTGGCCAGATTGAAGCGCTCGAAGGTTTCTCCGCCGGTGCCGAAACCGGGGCCTGAGGATGTGGCGATCCGCGCGTCTTCGCGCAGGCGTTTCACGAATTCATCGTGATTCATCCCGGTGCCCGAGAAATCGACCCACGCCAGATAGGTTGCCTGCAAGGGCATCGACCACAGTCCCGGTATCTCGGCGATGGTGGCATCGAACAGTTTCCGGTTCGCATCCAGATGGGCGACCTGCGCGTCGACCCATTTAGCCCCTTCCGGCGAATAAGCGGCGGTGATCATCGCGACGCCCAAGGCGCTGGGGTCGTAATCCAGCGTGGTGATCCGGTGCCGCATCTCGGCCCGTAGCTTGGCATCCGGGATGATCATGTTGCCCGTACGCTGGCCCGCGATATTGAACGTCTTCGACGCAGCGGTCAGGGTCACGGTCCATGGGCGTGCATCCGGGGCAGCTACATCCATAGGCACGAAAGTATTGCCCGGGTAGACCAGATCATGGTGAATCTCGTCCGAAACAAGGATCAGCCCGTTACGCTCGGCAAACGCCGCCACCGCGCGCAGTTCCTCCGGCGTCCAGATCCGCCCCGAGGGGTTCTGTGGCGAGCACCACAGCAACAGCTTTTCCGACCCGTCCAGCCGCGACTGCGCATCGTCCAGATCAAGCGCGTAAGTTTCACCCTCACGCACCAACGGGCATTCGACCACACGGCGGCCGGATTTGTTCACCTTATGCGCAAACTCATGGTAAACGGGCGTGAAGATCACTACGCCATCATCGGGCTTGCTCCAGACATCCAGACATAGGGCAATCGCGTTGCCCAGTCCTTGCGATGTCAGAATCCAATCGGTGTCGATCTCCCAACTATGGCGAGTCTTCATCCACCACTGGACCGCATCCAGATATTCAGGATGCATCCACGAATAGCCAAATGCGCCGTGATCAGCCGCTTTCCGTACCGCCTCGATCACGCAAGGGGCCGTGGCATAGTCGGAATCTGCCGTCCACATGGCCAGCCCATCCTCGGGCGAGACGCCGTATAGCTTCTCCATCTTGTCCCATTTCGAGCTGTTGGTGCCCCGGCGGTCGATCAGGTCGTTGAAAGTCATGTCATCTCCATCTGTCGAGGCGAAAGCTAACCTCAAATCCGCCATGTGCAAGGGGGCCGTTGCGGTGGCGGGCGCGATGGCCTAAATCAGCCCCATGAAACGCAATATCCTGATCCATCCCGATCCCCGCCTGAAAAAGGTCTGCGCGCCGGTGGCCGACATTACCGACGATCTGCGCAAACTGGCCGATGACATGCTGGAGACGATGTATGACGCGCCCGGTATCGGCCTTGCTGCGCCTCAAATTGGCGTGCTGGACCGGCTGATCGTGGTGGACTGCGTCAAGGAAGAAGGCGAAGCGCCGCGCCCGCTGGTGATGTTCAACCCCGAGGTCATCGCCTCTTCGGACGAGACCAATGTCTACGAGGAAGGCTGCCTGTCGATCCCTGAGCAATATGCCGAGGTCACGCGCCCCAAGACCGTGGACGTGACGTGGCTGGACCGTGATGGCAATCTGCAGCAGGAAACCTTTGATGATCTCTGGGCGACTTGTGTGCAGCACGAGATCGACCACCTGAACGGCAAGCTGTTCATCGACTATCTCAAACCGCTCAAGCGCCAGATGATCACGCGCAAGATGCAGAAGCTCAAGCGTGAGAAGGCCCGTACATGACGGTACGGACCTGCCTGCCGTGGCCCGACAAACGCCTGCGCACCAAGGCCGAGGACGTCTCTGAGATCACCGACGAGATCCGCGCCATCTGGGATGACATGATCGATACGATGGAGGCGATGCCCGGCGTCGGCCTTGCCGCGCCTCAGATCGGAGTGATGCTGCGGTTGGCCGTCGTGGATGGCTCAACCGAGCGGGGCCGCGCGGTGCGTCTGGCCAACCCGGAAATCCTTCACAGTTCCATCGAGCTGCGCGAGCATGAAGAGGCCAGCCCGAACCTGCCCGGAGTCTCCGCCACGGTCAAACGCCCGCGCGCGGTGACGGTGAAATTCCTCAACGAACAGGGCCAGATCGACCGCCGCGATTTCGTCGGCATCGAGGCCACCAGCGTGCAGCATCAGATCGACCATCTGAACGGGCGGATGTATTTCGACCGGCTCAGCAAGGTCAAACGCGACATGCTGTTGCGCAAGGCAAAAAAACAGGGGTAGCGATGCGCGTCATCTTCATGGGAACCCCCGATTTCTCGGTCCCGGTGCTGGATGCGCTGGTCGAGGCCGGGCACGAGATCACCGCTGTCTATTGCCAGCCCCCGCGCCCCGCCGGTCGTGGCAAGAAAGACCGCCCAACCCCGGTGCATGCCCGCGCCGAGGCGCTGGGTCTGGAGGTGCGCCACCCGACCTCGCTGAAATCTTCCGAGGAACAGGCCACGTTTGCTGCGCTCAACGCCGATATCGCCGTGGTCGTCGCCTATGGCCTGATCCTGCCGCAACCTGTTCTGGATGCGCCGACCCATGGCTGCCTGAACATCCACGCCAGCCTGCTGCCCCGCTGGCGCGGTGCCGCGCCGATCCATCGTGCGATCATGGCGGGCGACGCCCAGACCGGCATTTGCATCATGCAGATGGAGGCCGGGCTGGACACGGGCCCCGTTCTGCTGCGCGAGGCCACTGATATCGGACCCGAGGAAACCACCGTGCAACTCCATGACCGCCTGTCGGGCATGGGTGCGGCGCTGATTGTTGAAGCACTGGAAAAGCTGCCCTCCCTGACCCCTGAGCCACAACCCGAAGAGGGCGTCACCTACGCCGCCAAGATCGACAAATCCGAGGCGCGGATCGACTGGTCCGCCCCCGCCGTCGAAGTTGATAGAAAAATTCGCGGCCTCTCTCCGTTCCCGGGCGCGTGGACCGAAATCGAAGGTGACCGGATCAAGCTCCTCGCTTCGCGGCTGGCTGAAGGGCAGGGAACCCCGGGCGAGGTGCTGGACGACCAGCTGCGCGTGGCCTGTGGCGAAGGCGCGGTGGAACTGCTGCGCTTGCAACGGGCGGGCAAAGGCGCGCAGGATAGGGAAACGTTTCTGCGGGGCTGGCCCATCCCGGTCGGCACCCGCCTGTCATCGGAGTAAAGCCAGATGTTCATGATCCTGATGGGCACCGTCGTGATCGCCGGGATTGTGGGCTACCTGTCGGAAAAGACCGGCTTCACCCATAACGGCTATCTGCAGTCGATCATCATCTGTGTCGGCGGGGCTTTTCTGTTCTATTTCGTCCGCATCATGTTCGGCATCAGCTTTGGCCCGCCCGGACTGGACGCGGTGCTGTCCTCGATCGGCGCGCTGATCATCGTCCCCACCCATTGGAGGAAGTGACATGCCCATCGTCGCCCTGATCATCATCGGAGCCGCCGCAGGCTTTCTCGCCACCCGCCTGATGCGGATCGAGGCCGATATCCCGACCACGATGTTCATCGGCATCATCGGCGCGCTGGTGGGCGGGTTGATCCTGCGCACGCTCATCACAGTGATGGGGTGGCTGTCGGGTTTTGTTGGGGCCGTGCTGGGCGCGCTCCTGGTGATCTGGCTCTGGCAGACATACCTGCGGCGCTAACGCGCCTCGCAGGTGGCAGTCGACCCCAGACGCGGAGCCTTGCGCGAGGTCATGTCGAACTGGTTTGCCTCGGCAGCGGTCATCCAGTGCATTTCGTCCTCCGAGGCCACATCCAACGTGAACCAGTAGAAACCGGGATCGACGCCGATATCCTTGAAATAGTCCAGATAGCGGTCATGTTCCGGGTGATCCTCGGGCAGATCTGCGGCTACATACCCGCCGCCGCCCCAGCTGTGAACACCCACGCAGGCGCCGGGTTCCAGCACCCGTCGATTGCCCGCCAGAAACAGATCTGTCCCGCCCGAGGCGACCAGCCCGTCCGACGGCACCACCGTATCGAACCCTTCCTCGCGCACGACACGGCTGAAGACCACGTTCGCGTCATCATCGACCGAGCCTTCGATATTCTGCAGCACCAGCGTCTTGATCCCGGGGTTTTCCGCGATCACATCTTCAAATGCGCTGAGCGTTGTGTGGTCGATTGTGCCGCTGGCAACGATCTGCTCTCCCTCGGTTGTGAAGCTGACCGGGTTATACGGGTCCGCGCAGGCTGCAAGTAACGACAATGCGGCGAACAGGTGGAAATATCTGAGAACCATCGCGTGTGTCCTTTACCTCATCGCCGGGGTGGTCGGGCCTTGTAAACCGGCAATTGCCAGCCAAACAACAGTGAACCGGCGCGCAGCGCCCAGCAAACCAATGCGCACAGACCCAGCGCAATCAGCCCCTCCAGCCCAATGCGGGTCGCCAACACTGCGGCCAGGGCCCCAGCAAAAGCGCAGGAGACATAGAGCTGGCCCTGTTTCAGCACCAGCGGCACCTCGTTGCAGACCACGTCGCGCATCAACCCGCCCAGACAGCCAGTAGTAACCCCCATCAACACGACGATGACACCGGACTGACCCAGCGACAGAGCCGCACCGGTACCGGCGGCCACTGCAATGGACAGGGCAAAACTGTCGAGCCAGACCAACCAGTTGTATCGGCTTTCCACCAGATGCGCGGTGAAGAACACCAGCACCGCCGCCCCGCAGGCGATCAGGATGTAATCGGGCTGACCGACCCAGAACACCGGATGCCGATTCAGCAGAAGGTCCCGCATGGTGCCACCGCCAACTGCCGTCAGGCAGGCGATGAAGGCGAACCCAACCAGATCCAGCTGCGCCCGGCTGGCGACCAGCGCCCCGGTCAGCGCAAAGACCAGAACCGAAGCATAGTCCAGCAGGGCAAGCCCGTTCACGCCTGCGCCTTCTTGGGTTTGAACGGGGCCATGCCCGCGCGGGCCAATTGGTCGGCCCGTTCGTTCTCGGGATGGCCCGCATGGCCTTTGACCCATTCCCAGGTCACCCGATGCCGCTCTTGCGCCTCATCCAGCCGCTGCCACAGGTCGACATTCTTGACCGGCTTCTTGTTCGAGGTCTTCCAGCCGTTCCGCTTCCACCCGAAAATCCACCCCGTAACACCGTTCTTCACATAGGCGCTGTCGGTGACGATGGTGATCTCCGAGGCGCGCTCCAGCGTCTCCAGAGCGCTGATTGCGGCCAGCAGTTCCATCCGGTTGTTGGTGGTCTCGGCTTCTCCGCCGTTCAGCTCGCGCTCTTTCAGAACGGTCTCACCGTCCATCGCGCGCAGCAGCACGCCCCAGCCGCCGGGGCCGGGATTGCCGGAGCAGGCTCCATCGGTATAGGCAAACAAATCAGGCATGGGCAAACACCAGAATGAACCCGTCATAAGATCCGGCCAGCCCCTTGCCCACACCCTGCACGGCACGATCAATGGCGAACCCGGCGGTGGTCAGAGCGTCTTCGATCTGGGCCTCGGTATAATAGGTGTAATAACGATCCAACTCGTCGCGATGTTCACCCGTGCCCAGTTTCATTCCCAGAAACAACTGGCCGCCGGGTTTCAGCGCACGGTGGATGGCGCTCAGATGACGCGGGAAATCCGCGCGCGGTGCGTGCAGCAGCGAAAAGCTGGCATAAACACCGTCATATTCCGCCACTTCGGTGACATCGTCGAACGTGCCCAGATGCGCGTCCACGCCGTTGCCGCGCGCGTGCTCGACAAAGGCGGGCGTGGCATCCAATGCCCGCACCTTCAGCCCTTGCCGCATCAGGAATGCGCTGTCCGATCCGGGGCCTGATCCCAGATCCAGCACATATCCACCTTCGCCAACGGCATCGGCAAAAGCCTGCCGCGCCTCAAGCTGCTCGGCGGGCAGGGGCATGCTCAGATAGTCCGACACCCGGTTGGTATAGGCATTGATTGTCCGGTCATCACTCATAGGTAAACTCCCACGGCAAGACAGGCGAGCACGATGGCGGTCAGCAAGATGCGCAGTCGCATCCACCAGACCGGGGTCAGTCGCCAGTAAGAAAACAGTGCGTCCAGCAAAAGCAAGCCCGCAAACCCGTACATCAGGTTGGTGCCCGCACTAACCGGGCCTCCGCCGGTCTTGAGGAAAGCCCAAAGCGCGGGCAGGACCGAGAGCGTATAACAGGTCGCGGCCTTGCTGCCCGAGGTCTTGGTGGCGAACCCCCACAGAACGCCGGACATGAAGCTCAGGATCACCGAGCCATAGAACAGCTGAACATATGGCCCCACGAACCGCGACCCCAGCGCCTGTCGGCCCCAATCGTTCAGGTCGCCATTCAGATAGGTCAGCGCCCCCCAGACAAACGGGATCAGCCCGGCCAAACCAAGAAACAGTGGCGCGCGGGGGATACCGCTCATGCTGGCTCCCGCAATACGCGGGGGACCTTGAACTCGACATTCTCGACGGCGGTCTCGACCAGTTCGACAGTGACCTCGTAGTGGTCGCGGAACGCATCGATCACCTCATTGACCAGCACCTCGGGGGCGGATGCCCCGGCGGTGATGGCAATGCTCGAAATCCCCTCCAGCGCCCGCCAGTCGATCTCGGTCGCGCGCTGTACCAGCTGCGCATACTCGCAGCCCGCGCGCGAGGCGACCTCGACCAGACGGCGCGAGTTCGACGAGTTCGGTGCGCCGACCACCAGCAACGCATCGGATTTCGGCGCAACCGCCTTCACCGCTTCCTGCCGGTTGGTGGTGGCATAGCAGATGTCTTCCTTATGCGGGCTGACGATGGCCGGGAAGCGCGCCTCAAGCGCAGCGATGATATCCTTGGTGTCGTCGACCGAAAGTGTCGTCTGGGTGACAAAGGCCAGCTTGTTGGCGTCGCGCACATTCACCTGTGCCACATCCTCGACCGTTTCGACCAGCAACACCTCACCCTCGGGCAGTTGCCCCATGGTGCCGACGGTTTCGGGGTGGCCCTTGTGGCCGATCATGATCATCTGCAGCCCGGCATCCGCATGGCGCTGCGCCTCGACATGCACCTTTGAGACCAGCGGGCAGGTGGCGTCGACATAGATCATTTCGCGCTGCTGAGCAGTGGCAGGCACCGACTTCGGCACCCCATGAGCCGAGAAAATCACCGGGCGGTCATCGGGGCACTCATCCAGCTCCTCGACAAACACCGCCCCCTTGGCGCGCAGACCGTCAACGACGAATTTGTTGTGCACGATTTCATGCCGCACATAGACCGGAGCCCCCCATTTCTGCAGGGCCATTTCCACGATCTTGATGGCGCGATCCACACCGGCGCAGAACCCGCGCGGGGCGGCCAGATACAATGTCAGCGGCGGCTTTTTCATTCGGCGTTCTCCTCGACCGAACACCTAGGTCTTTTCATTGCCATGGTCCAGACAGGAGCGCGTCATTTACCTGACATGAATCACTGTTAGCAAAGGGGTGTTTTCAGCACCTATCCCTTTAAAAGTGGTGCGGCCAGGGCTTCTGGCCCTGGCCGCACATAATCCGTCAAACCCCATGGGTGAGTGAGTGGTGGGGTTTGGTGGAGTTACTGACCGCCGGCAGCCGCAATGCTGCGCGGCTCGGTCGGCATTTCACGCGGAGGTCGGCCGATCACGTCGCGCAGGTCCTCCAGCTCGATGAAGTTGTCCGCCTGGCGGCGCAGCTCGTCTGAAATCATCGGTGGTTGGCTGCGAATGGTCGAGACGACCGAAACGCGTACGCCCTGACGTTGCAGGCTGGCAATCAGCGGGCGGAAATCCCCATCGCCCGAGAACAGCACGATATGATCCACGCGCGGTGCCAGTTCCATGGCATCGACCGTCAGTTCGATATCCATATTTCCTTTGACTTTCCGACGCCCCATGCTGTCGGTGTATTCCTTGGCCGGTTTGGTGACCATGGTGAAGCCGTTATAGTGCAGCCAGTCCACCAGGGGCCGGATCGGGGAATACTCGTCGTTTTCCAGTAGCGCTGTGTAGTAGAAAGCTCTAAGCAGTTTGCCTCTGCGCATGAATTCCTGACGCAGCAACTTGTAGTCGATGTCAAAACCCAGTGCCTTTGCGGCTGCATAAAGATTCGAGCCGTCGATGAACAGCGCTAGCCGTTCGTCCTTGTAAAACATAAAAATGGTCCTTCCGGTATAAGCCACCGCACCGTGAGCTCCGTGAGTGTAAATTAATTGGTCAGTGCAATGGTGCGCTTAAAATAGGCCTTTTGGCTTACATCGCAAGTATTCTCTGGTCCGAATGTGGGGTCCGAAGTGGTCAAATCATTGTCAAAAGCAGTCATCGCGCTGGGTGCAAATCTCACTCTGAGTGATAATGAGCCCGAGGTGACACTCAAGCAGTCTTTGCGCGCAATGGTTAACGTAGGGTTAATGATTCGCGCCCAAAGCCGGTTTTTTGCCACCCCCTGCTTTCCGGCGGGGGCAGGGCCGGATTATGTCAACGCTGCGGTTCTGATCGAAACGGACCTCACGCCGCAGGCGGTTCTGGACCTGCTGCACCGTATCGAACATGAGTTTGGCCGCGCCCGCGAACAGCGCTGGGGGATGCGCACGCTGGACCTCGATCTGGTCTGCTGGGGAGATCTGGTGTTGCCCGATCAGGCCGAATATCACCGCTGGCTGACCCTGCCGCCCGAGGATCAGGCCAAATCCGCGCCGGATCAGCTGATCCTGCCGCATCCCCGCCTGCAGGACCGCGCTTTTGTGCTTGTTCCGATGGCGGATGTTGCTCCCGATTGGTGCCATCCCGTGCTGGGCCGGACCGTGACGCAGATGGTTGCCGCCTTGCCGCCCGGGGATGTGGCCGAGGTCAAGCCTCTGTGATCCTCGCATTTGCGGCATTTCCTGCTTGTCAAGGCGGGGATTCGCGCTTAGATAAACCCCTTCCTGCCACGGATTCATTTACGGAGAGCGCCCCATGGCCCGCGTTACGGTCGAAGATTGTGTAGACAAGGTCCCGAACCGGTTCGAACTGGTGATGCTTGCAGCCCACCGGGCGCGCGAGATTTCTGCCGGTGGCCCGATCACCGTTGACCGCGACAACGACAAGAACCCCGTTGTCTCGCTGCGCGAAATCGCCGACGAAACCCAGAGCGCCGATGAATTGCGCGAGCGTCTGATCGAGGCCAACCAGACTCAGATCGAGGTTGATGAGCCCGAAGAAGATCAGATGGCGCTGCTGATGGGTGCGGAATCCGACAAGCCCGCGGATGACGACATGTCCGAAGAAAAGCTCCTGCGCGCTCTGATGGAGGCTCAGGGCCAGGGGTAAATCCCAGCGACAAAGGTGCGGACCGGATGATTTCAGCAGAAGACCTGATTGCGCTGGTCCGCAATTACAATCCCAAGACAAATGCTGAACGCATCGCTCGGGCCTATGAGTTCGGGATGCAGATGCATGAGGGGCAGTTCCGCCATTCCGGCGAGCCCTATTTCTCGCACCCCGTTGCCGTTGCCGCCATCCTGACCGAACAGCGTCTGGATGATGCGACCATCATCACGGCCCTGCTGCACGACACGATCGAGGACACTAAGGCCAGCTATGGCAAGGTCTCCGAACTGTTCGGGGAAGAGGTCGCCAAGCTGGTCGATGGCGTCACCAAGCTGACCAACCTTCAGCTGTCCAGCCGCGAAACCAAACAGGCCGAGAATTTCCGCAAACTTTTCATGGCGATGTCCAAGGACCTGCGGGTTATTCTGGTCAAGCTCGCCGACCGTCTGCACAACATGCGCACGATCAAGGCGATGCGCCCCGAAAAGCAGGTACAAAAAGCGCGCGAGACGATGGATATCTACGCGCCGCTCGCAGGCCGCATGGGTATGCAGTGGATGCGCGAGGAGTTAGAAGACCTCGCCTTCCGCGTCCTGAACCCCGAAGGCCGCCAATCGATCATCCGGCGCTTTATCACCCTGCAACGTGAAACCGGCGATGTGATCCATCGCATCACCGGCGACATGCGCCACGAATTGGAAAAAGCCGGGATCGAGGCCGAAGTATTCGGCCGCGCCAAAAAGCCTTATTCGATCTGGCGCAAGATGCAGGAGAAGGATCAGGGCTTCTCGCGCCTTTCCGACATCTACGGATTCCGCATCATCACCCGGACCGAGGAAGACTGCTATCGCACCCTCGGCGCGATCCACCAGCGTTGGCGCGCGGTGCCCGGGCGGTTCAAGGACTACATCAGCCAGCCGAAATCGAACGGATACCGCTCGATCCACACCACTGTATCGGGCCGCGACGGCAAACGGGTCGAGGTTCAGATCCGCACCCGTCAGATGCATGACGTGGCCGAAACCGGCGTTGCGGCGCATTGGTCCTATCGTGACGGTGTGCGTTCGGAAAACCCGTTTGCGGTCGATCCGGCCAAGTGGATTTCCAACCTGACCGAGCAATTCGACAGCGAGGATGATCACGAGGATTTCCTCGAAGCCGTCAAGCTCGAGATGTACTCGGACCAGGTTTTCTGCTTCACCCCCAAAGGCGATGTGGTGAAACTGCCGCGCGGGGCAACGCCGATTGATTTCGCCTACGCGATCCACACCCGCATCGGCCATGCCTGCGTCGGCGCCAAGGTCGATACGATCCGCGTGCCGCTGTGGACGCGCCTCAAGAACGGGCAGTCGGTGGACATCATCACCGCCGACGGCCAGATGCCCCAAGTCACATGGCTGGAGATTGCGGTCACCGGCAAGGCGCGCACCGCCATCCGCCGGGCCCTGCGCGAGGTGGACCGCGAACGCTTTATCAAGCTGGGCAAGGAACTCGCCCGCGCCGGGTTCGAAAATCTCGGTCGCAAGGCCACCGACAAGGCGCTGGACACCGCCGCCAAACACCTGCGCCTGAAAGATCGTCATGAATTGCTGGCCCGGCTGGGCAGCGCCGAGCTTACGGCCCATGAGGTGGTCGAGGCGGTCTATCCCGAACTGACCAAGGATGACGGAGATGCGATCTCTCCCCGTCGTGCGGTGATCGGGCTTGAACCGGGTCAGAAATTCGACCGTGCACCCTGTTGCCAGCCGCTGCCGGGTGAGCGGATCGTCGGCATCACCTTTCGCGGCAAGGGCGTTGTGGTGCATGCCATCGACTGTGATCGTCTGTCTGAATATGAAAACGAACCCGACCGCTGGGTCGATCTGCACTGGCATTCGGGCACCCACCCGGCGGTCTATGGCGCGACGCTCGATCTGACCATCGGCAACGATGCCGGGGTGCTGGGGCGCATTTGCACATTGATCGGCGAGAAAAAGGCCAATATCTCGAACCTCGAATTCGTCGACCGCAAACCGGATTTTTACCGCCTGATGATCAATGTCGAACTGCGTGACCTTGAACAGCTGCATTCGCTGATGCTGATGCTTGAGGCCGAAAGCGATGTTGCCGCGGTCGAACGGTATCGGGAAAGCGCGAAACCCGCTGTCGCGGCTGGCTGAGAAGGGGTGATCACGAGTGGTTTTCAAGCGCCGAGATCGCCGCTCAGCCGTTCAGATTGCGTCAGAGTTCGTCTATCCGCGCGGTGGATGGACCCGCGCCTTTCACTATGTCAAACACCGGGTCCGCCGCCTGCCTGACAGCCCCGAACGCATCGCGCGCGGCATCGGGGCAGGGGTGTTCGCCTCGTTCACGCCTTTCTACGGCTTGCATTTCCTGGTCGCCGCAGTCCTGGCCCGCCTGCTGAACGGCAATATTCTGGCCGCGCTCAGCGGCACGTTCTTCGGCAATCCCCTGACCTATGTGCCGATTGCGGTCATCAGCCTGCAAACCGGGCATTTCATGCTGGGCACCAAGTTCCGCAAGCATGACACGGACGGGCTGATGGGGAAGTTTGCCGATGCGATGGGCGATCTCAAGGACAATTGCATCGCCATGTTCACGGATCGTGAAGCCGACTGGCACGGGCTCAGCCGGTTCTATGACGATGTGTTCTTTCCCTACATGATCGGCGGCGTCATTCCGGGCATCGTGGCCGGGGTGATCTGCGCCTATCTCAGCCTGCCGCTGATCCGCACCTATCAGCAGCGCCGCCGTGCCAAGATCAAGGCGAAGTTTGAACAAATCAAACGCCTTGCACAGGCAGAGGCTGACGTTCTTCCAACAAAACCACTAGGCTCGACCTCAGGGACAATGAAGGATTCGAAAGATGTCTGACAACCATTTGCGTCTGGGCGTGAATATCGACCACGTGGCCACCATCCGCAACGCCCGTGGCGGGGCATACCCTGATCCGATCCGCGCCGCGAAACTGGCCGAAGAGGCTGGGGCCGACGGCATCACCGCCCACCTGCGCGAAGACCGGCGCCATATCTTGGACGCCGATATCGAAGGGCTGATGGAGGCGCTGACCGTGCCGCTCAACTTCGAGATGGCCGCGACAGACGAGATGCAGAAAATCGCCCTGCGTCACAAGCCGCACGCCGTCTGCATCGTCCCCGAAAAGCGCGAGGAACGCACCACCGAAGGCGGGCTCGAGGTTGCGCGCGAGGAAAACAAGCTGGCGCATTTCATTGCACCCCTGCGCGATGTGGGCTGCCGCGTCTCGATCTTCATCGCCGCCGACCGACGCCAGATCGACGCCGCTCACCGCATCGGGGCCGAGGTGATCGAGCTGCACACCGGCGCCTATTGCGACTTCCATGCCGAGGGCAAACTGGATGATGCCGCGCGCGAACTGGAAGCCCTGCGCGAGATGTCCGCCTATGCCCATTCGCTTGGGTTGGAAGTCCACGCCGGCCATGGTCTGACCTACGACACCGTGCAACCGGTGGCGGCCTTCCCCGAAGTGCGCGAGTTGAACATCGGCCACTTCCTCATCGGCGAAGCCATCTTCCGCGGCCTCACCCCAGCGGTCCACGAAATGCGCCGCCTGATGGATGAGGCGCGGGAATGATCGACCTTACTTCACTGGCTATCACAGCACTTGCTTTTTTCGTCGTCGCAGTCTCACCCGGCCCTGCAAATATTTCCAACGCCGCGGTGGCGATGAGCTTCGGGCGTAAGACCAGCCTTATCTATGGCCTGGGCCTGTCCTGCGGTCTGGTATTCTGGGGGCTGGTTGCTGCAAGCGGAATGGGCGCGGTTCTGCAAAGCTCGCTTTATGTTCTGATGATGCTCAAGGTGCTGGGTGGGTTGTATCTATTGTGGCTTGCATGGCAGTCGGGACGCTCTGCGCTGCAATCTGACGCGGCCAGAGTTTCCATCCCCGCCAAGGGCAAATGGTTCTGGCGCGGGCTTTTCCTCAACCTCTCCAACCCGAAATCGGTTGTCGCATGGATGGCGGCCTTGTCAGTAGGCCTCGGGCCTGAGGATGGGCTGCTCTCGGTCGTCGTCGCGACGCTGATTTGCATGCTTGCAGGTTTTCTCAACAATTTCCTCTATTCGATGTTGTTCTCGATAAGCGGCATGATGGCCGGATATCGCCGCTTCCGTCGTTGGATCGACGGAGTTGTCGCCGGGTTGTTCGCCGTTGCGGGTCTGGGATTGATCAGATCGGCCTTCACGCGATGATCACCACTGGTTTTATAGCAATCTGGATCGCCTGGTTGATGGCCGGAGGGTCACCGGGCCCCGCCACCATGGGCATCGCCGGAACCGCCATGAACGAGGGCCGTACTGCCGGTCTGGCCTTTGCGCTGGGCATCTGCGCGGGCTCTGCTGCGTGGGGCATAGCCGCAGCGTTGGGGCTGTCGGCGATCATGCTGGCCAATGTCTGGGTGTTCGAGGTGATCCGCTATATCGGCGTCGCTTATCTGGGTTGGCTGGCGTTCAAGGCCCTGCGTCGTGCGCTGTCCTCGGATGAGGTCGCGCTTGGCAAGCCGGTTACCGGTTCCTTGCCCACGATCTTTGCCAAAGGCGCAGCCATCCACCTGACCAACCCGAAGGCGATCCTCAGCTGGGGGTCGATCTATGCCATCGTCGCCCCCAACGATGCCAGCCTTGCCATGCTGCTGGGCTATTTCGCCATGCTCTATGCGGGCTCATTGTTGGTCTTCATCGGCTACGCCTTCCTGTTTTCGTCTGCGCGGATGGTCAACGCCTATCGCCGCGCCCGCCGCTGGTTCGATTTTGCCTTCGCCGGTTTCTTCGGCGTGGCCAGCTACAAAATTTTCACGGTGAGGTTGTCATGAAGGCAATTACATATCGCGGCTTTGGTCCCGCATCCGACGTTCTCGAACTAACCGACATGCCCACGCCCGACCCCGCTCCGGGCGAGGTGTTGGTGCGCGTCCATGCCAGCGGTATCAACCCCTCTGACGTCAAGCTGCGCGGCGGTGCGCGTCCGGGCGCGGTGATGCAATTCCCGGTGATCACCCCCCACTCGGACGGGGCAGGGGTGATCGAGGCGGTTGGCGAAGGTGTCGATCCGGCCCGCGTGGGTGAGCGTGTGTGGATCTGGAACGGCCAATGGCAACGCGCATTTGGCACCGGGGCCGAATATATCGCGCTCCCCTCCGATCAGGCGGTGCATCTGCCCGACACCACCAGCTTTGCCGAAGGTGCCTGTTTCGGCATCCCCGCCATGACCGCGTGGTATGCGCTTTTCGCCGATGGCCCGATCACCGATCAGACCGTGCTTGTCACCGGAGGTGCTGGCACCGTCGGGCGCTACGCCTGCCAGATGGCTGCGCTGGGCGGGGCACGGGTGATCACTACCGTCAGTTCTGACGAGAAAGCCGCCCATTCTGGCGCTTCCGAATGGATCAACTACCGCACCCAAGACGTGACCGAGGCGGTGATGGACCTGACGGATGGTGCCGGCGTCGACCGCATCGTCGAGGTTGATTTCGCCGCCAACCAGACGGCCTCGCTTGCGATGATCCGCCCTTGTGGCACGATCGCCAGCTATGCCTCGGCCTCACAAATGAAGCCCGAGTTGGATTTCTACGGCTTCATGTTCAAGAACATCCGTCTGCATATGCTGATCGTCTATCAGTTGGACGCCATTGCCCGCCGCCGCGGCGAGGCACAATTGGGCGCATGGTTGGAGCAGGGCGCATTAACCCACGCCGTCGTCCCGGGCGGAGGATTGGCGGATGCGGCCAAAGCCCACGCAATGGTCGAGGCCGGGCAAAAGCTCGGCACCGTGGTGCTGGAGGTCTGATACTATTGACCAATTGGCAGGGCCAGGAACCAGTCGGCGACCCGATCTGGCCAATCGCTCTGCCGCCCGTGACCATGTGGGCCAAGCGACAGAACGACTGATCCGGCTGTGCAGTTGGACCAGTGCTTGTCCCAGTTTGGCCCTTCGGTTTTTACCTTGTTTGCCATCTGCCCGCAGCCGTTTGTGCGGTTCAGAATGCCGACGGATTTCATGACGCTGCCTTGCTCGAAATGCAGGCCGCCAAAGACTGCCTCGCGCCCTTCGAAGGGGACGGTGCGATCCGCAAAGCCATGGCTGTGATGCATATGCACGGGGCCGCTGCAGCGCCGCCACATCGGTTCCCAGAACGCGCCAGAGGCCGAGGCGTAGGCGGCCGCAAACTCGTGATCGGTGCAAGCCTTGTCCCATACCATAGACCCGCCGCGCGAATAACCTGCCAACAGGATTCTGCCCGGATCGAGATTAAACCGTGCCAGAGCATCTTCTTTGATCTTTTGCAGAGCAATCAAATCATCCCTAGGCCAGCGGTGCCCATCGTGCACACCCCAATCCAGGATTTTTGGATTGCCGACATCAACCTGTCCGTCGGGGGCGATGAATGCGATGCCACGGCTGGTAAAGGCATCGACCAGTGCGGCGCGATTGACGGCTGCGTTTGCCGTCGCTGCATAGCCGTGCAAGAAGATGACACTCGGCGCGTTCTCGGGATTTTCAGGTAAAACCACCCGATAGCTCAGCGCGTCGACGCGGCAGGGATCTGCCTCGGAGCCACAAGGCTGAGGCTCGGCCAGCACAGGGACAACTGGGCCAATGGTGAGTGCAAGGATTGAAATGAACGCCTTTCTCAACATGGCCAGCTCCACCAGACTACACAAAACAGGTCGACTGTAGCACATGACCCGCGATCTGCTTGCCATTGGGTCTCATTTAAAGTTGATTGGCACCACCTTAGACTTGAGAAACGCATGATCCTGGGCATCGGCACCGACCTCGCCAATATTGACCGCATTCAAGGCACGCTCGACCGCTTCGGCGACCGGTTTCGCAACCGCGTCTTTACCGAAACCGAACAGCGAAAGGCCGAACGCCGCCACGACACCGCAGGCACCTACGCCAAGCGCTGGGCCGCGAAGGAGGCGTGTTCCAAGGCGCTGGGCACCGGCTTGCGCATGGGCATCGCGTGGAAGGATATGGCGGTGACCAATCTGCGCACCGGCCAACCCGTCATGCATGTCACCGGCTGGGCCGCCGAACGCCTGAACGAGATGACCCCCGAAGGTCATGAGGCAATCATCCACGTCACCCTGACCGACGATCACCCCTGGGCGCAGGCCTTTGTGGTGATCGAGGCCCGCCCGCTTCACGAAGCGCCCGCGCAGCCTTGACTTGCCCCCAACCGACCCGCATGTAGCACCCCAACCACGCACAGACTGGAGAGAGCAGTATGGCCGAGGAAGCCAAATCCGGAAACGCCGTCTGGGAGACGATCAAAACCATCGTCTACGCCCTGCTGATCGCGGGCGTTTTCCGCACCCTGTTCTTTCAGCCGTTCTGGATTCCGTCCGGCTCGATGAAGCAGACCCTGCTGATCGGGGATTTCCTGTTCGTCAACAAGATGGCCTATGGCTATTCCTACGCGTCCTGCCCCAGCCTGATCATCCCCAGCGTCGGACTGAACATCGACGCAGAAGATATCTGCGGCTGGATGAAAGGCGACAACACCCGCATTCTGGGCGGCGAGCCTGAACGCGGCGACGTCATCGTTTTCCGCCACCCGGTCACGGGCCGCGACTATATCAAGCGCCTGATCGGCATGCCGGGTGACCGGGTTCAGGTGCGTCAGGGCCAGATCATCCTGAATGGCACCCCTGTGCCGCAACAACCCGATGGCGTCTTTAGTGAATTGGCCGAACCACAAGGCCCGCAAGGCCTGCGCCCGCGCTGCGAAAACGGCCCCGTAGGCTTTGGTGGAGAATGCGAAAAGACCCGCCTGATCGAAACCCTGCCCAATGACGTGTCATACGAAGTACTGAACATCGGCAATCAGGGGTCCGACAATACCGGCATCTACACCGTGCCCGAAGGTCACTATTTCTTCATGGGCGACAACCGCGACAACTCGGCCGACAGCCGCCTGCCGCAATCTGCTGGCGGGGTCGGTTACGTCCCATACGAAAACCTGATCGGTCGCGCCGACCGCATCATGTTCTCCTCTGCAGGCCGGTCGATGCTGTTCTTCTGGACATGGCGCGGTGATCGCTTCTTCAAGGCGGTCAATTGAAGTTATCGGCCGATATAAAGGCATTCCAGCAGCGATTGGGGTACGAATTCTCCGACCCCGAACTGCTGGTGCGCGCGCTGACCCACGGGTCGGTGTCTTCGCCCACGCGCCCTGACAATCAGCGGCTCGAATTTCTGGGTGATCGCGTACTGGGCCTTGTCATGGCCACGGCCCTGCTCGAAGCCGACAAGAAGGCCTCCGAAGGCCAACTTGCCCCCCGTTTCAACGCGCTGGTCCGCAAAGAGGCCTGCGCCGATGTCGCCCGCCAGATCGACCTCGGAGCAGTTCTGAAACTGGGCCGGTCCGAGATGCTGTCTGGAGGCCGCCGCAAACAGGCTCTGCTGGGCGACGCGATGGAAGCGGTCATCGCCGCCATCTACCGCGACGCAGGCTTCGAGGCGGCCCGAGACGTCATCCTCGCCCTCTGGGGCGACCGCATCCACAAGGTCGAGGCCGACGCGCGCGACGCCAAAACCGCTCTACAGGAATGGGCGCAAGCACGCGGCCAGAAACCGCCTGCTTATGTTGAGGTCAAACGCACCGGCCCCGACCACGCCCCCATCTTCACCATCGCCGCCCGCCTGCAGGACGGCACCGAAGCGCAAGCCACCGCAGGCTCTAAACGTCAGGCTGAACAGGCGGCGGCCAAAGCACTTCTGGATTCGCTGACGCAATAGCAACACCATCCACCCCGGCACCGGATCCCTCCTTCATTTGGCCAAGAATATCTCAGGGGGTTTGGGGGGCTGGCCCCCCAATCGATCGGGTTGGCGCAGCCAGTTCGATCTTCAAGCAACCCGAAGAAATCCGGTCAGACCCGTTTTCTGGCGTTCAATCACATGACAATGAAACGCCCAGCCACCGGGATTGTCCGCGACCAGGCCGATCTCGACCGTCTTACCCTTCGACGGCAACATCGTATCCGTCATCAGGTCAAGCACTCCCGCAGCAGTTTCGCTGCCCGGGAGAAACCCGTGACGTCTCACGTCTTGCCTCACTGAAAGGATGATCGCTTGGCTGGCTTTGGCGCGGCGCACCACCTTGACCCAATCCACAGGCCGGGTCGCAATGCGACAAATCCCTCTGGCCCGCCCGGGCATTCTGCTATAGGGGTGCGCACTTGCAAACAGGATCGCAGAACACATGACCACACGCGCCGGATTTATCGCCCTGATCGGAGAGCCCAACGCAGGCAAATCCACCCTTCTGAACCGCATGGTCGGGGCCAAGGTTTCGATCGTGACCCACAAGGTGCAAACCACCCGTGCCCGCATCCGGGGCGTGGCGATGGAAGGTGACGCGCAACTAGTCTTTGTCGACACCCCGGGCCTCTTCAAACCCCGCCGCCGTTTGGACCGTGCGATGGTCGCCGCCGCTTGGGGCGGGGCGGCTGATGCGGATGTGGTCGTGCTGATGGTCGAGGCCCATCGCGGCATCACCGAAGGGGTCGAACGCATCCTCGAAGGGCTCGAAGAGATCGGGCAGGGCCGCACCATCGCGCTGGCGATCAACAAGATCGACAAGGTTCCGTCTGAGAAGCTGCTGGCCCTCACCAGCGACCTGAACGCACGCTATCCCTTTGCCGAAACCTTCATGATCTCGGCCGAAAAAGGCCACGGCGTCGACGATCTGCGCAAATGGCTCGCCTCGGAACTGCCAGAAGGCCCATGGCTTTATCCCGAAGACCAGATCGCCGATCTGCCGATGCGCATGATCGCCGCCGAGATGACGCGCGAAAAGCTGACCCTGCGCCTGCATCAGGAACTGCCCTATCAGCTGACGGTCGAGACCGAGAACTGGGAAGAGCGCAAAGACGGCTCGGCCAAGATCGATCAGGTCATCTACGTTATGCGTGACGGCCACAAAGGCATCGTGTTGGGCAAACGGGGCGAGACCATCAAGGCCGTCAGTCAGGCGGCGCGGGCCGAACTCGAAGAGTTCCTCGACCGCAAGATCCACCTGTTCCTGCAGGTGAAAGTCCGGCCCAACTGGCTGGAGGAATCCGAGCGTTACTCGGAAATGGGTCTGGATTTCAAAGACGGCAACGCATGACTGAGGCCAAGAATTTTCGCCGAAAATTCTTATGTCCAGCGGCGAGGTCCGCGCGATGACCCGGCTGACTGCGGAATTTTGGGTTCATGCCTATCTCGCTCGGCTTCGGTTTCAGGAAATCCCGGCCTTCGTCGTGGTCCATGGCGATGACACTGCGGGCGCGGTGCTGGTCAAACTCAATACGCTCGACGGTCAGGCAATAGCATTCCAACGCAGTTTCGACCTGATGAGCGGCGAACGAAAATGGGTGGAACTCTCCAGCGGCCCCGAGGCTGATGTGGATGCCGCCGTTACCAGACAACGCAGCTTTGACCCTGATCTCTGGGTAGTTGAGGTCGAAGATCGTCAGGGGCGGCACTTGCTGGGTGAAGAAGGGCTTGAATAAACCCCGCTGGATGGGCCTTTGACGCGCGGATCAAAGCGGCTATTTTGATGCTGAACCCGGGCGGTCAGTACCGGCCTGACCTTAGTATGGCGCAAGACGATGAGGTATTTGTGTGGCTGAAACGATTGCTGAGAAACTGGAAAAATCGGAACTTGGCCACTGGATGCAGCGGTTCGAGGGTTTCATGGTCTTTGTCGGCGTCGTCGGTCCATTCGCCACGCTTCCGCAGCTGATCAAGCTCTACTTTACCCACTCGCAACACGCGACGGGTCAGTCGCTGCTCTCGTGGTCGCTCTATGCCGCACTGTCGTTTCTGTGGTTCGCCTATGGGTTGGTGGTGGGAAAGTTGCCCATCTATGTGGGCAACGGGATCTCGATGGTGCTGAACCTGCTGATGGTCATCGGAATTCTGATCCACGCAGGTATGACGTTCTGAAGAACAGCTTCACCCTTCGTCGCCGAGATAGACAAAACTCATCTTGTTGCCATCCGGGTCGCGCGCATAGGCTCCAAAGAAGTTCGGGCCATATTGGGGGCGATCGCCCGGATCACCTTCATTCGTTCCGCCATTGGCGAGCGCCGCCGCATGCGCTTCTCGCACTTCCGCTTCGCTTTGACACAACAGGCCAACCATATTGCCGTTCCCGACGGTCGCCGCTTCTTTGTCAAACGGCGTTGCAACCCACATCGATCCGCCGTCGCGCAGCCCATAACAGACAGCGTGCGGCATGTATTCGGCGATAACTTTCCCACCAATCCGGGGCACAACCGCGTCATAGTAAGTGCGTGCTTTGGCGACGTCGTTTGAACCGATCATGACATAGTTGAGTGACATTTCTGAAATCCCATTGATAAGAACATAAAGTGAACATTAACAGCTGAAGCACAGAACCGCAACGTGTTTAAAAGATCTTCCACAAAGCTGACCTGACCCGTTTGTACCTTGCACCTGTAACGGCCATAAGATTTCCTGCGGACATATCTGGGACTGAACGAGGCCAAGCTTGGACTGGCGTGATCACGGCATACTTCTGACCTCTCGCCGCCATGGTGAGACGGCGGCGATTATCGAGGTCTTCACCGAAGCCCACGGTCGTCACGCGGGTGTCGTGCGCGGGGGAACCAGCCGTAAGATTGCACCGATTCTGCAACCCGGCGCGCAGCTGGACGTGCTCTGGCGCGCGCGGCTTGAGGAACATCTGGGCACCTTTCAGGTCGAACCCCTGCGCTCGCGCGCAGCGGCTGCGTTTTCGGGGCGGCTGGCGCTGGCGGGGCTGAACGCGGTGGTGGCGCTTCTGTCTTTCTGCCTGCCCGAACGCGAACCGCACCCCGCGATCTACAAGCAAACCGAACAGCTGATGGATTTGCTGGGGCAGGATGAGGTTTGGCCACTGGCCTATCTGCGCTGGGAACTGGCCCTGCTGGAAGAGCTGGGCTTTGGCCTCGACCTTTCAAGCTGCGCGGTGACGGGCGCGACCGAGGGGCTGGTCTATGTCTCTCCGAAAACGGGCCGCGCTGTCAGTGCGGCGGGGGCAGGGGAGTGGGCAGACAAGCTGCTGCCGTTGCCACCCTGTTTGCGCGGCGAAGGCGCTGCGCCGGATGACGAGATTGCCGACGCGCTGCGCACGACCGGGTATTTTCTGGAAAACCATCTGGCCCCGTCGCTGGGCCACACTCCGCTGCCAGAGGCACGCGCGCGCTTTGTGGCGCAGTTTACTCGACGGCTTTGAACACCATCTCGTGCCCGTCCTCGTTGCGCAGGATCAGCACATCGCCGGACACTTCGGATTGCGTCATCGCCATCAGCGCGGCGAAATAGAACCCTTCGGCCTCAAGCCCGGCACAAGCCGCACGGGTGGCGGCCAGATCAGCGATCTCGAACCACGGATACGGCGCGTTCAGCTTGCCCGAATAGGTGTTGCAGGGGGCGTTGCCCTCGATCCGCCCTTCCTCGGGAAAGCGCAGCAGGGCGCTGGCCTCAAAAGGCTGTCCGTCGATCTCCTGCAGCGCCCATGTCTGATCCGCCGCGCCATAGGCGGCAAGCGTCTCATCCTCTTTACATTGGAACAAGGTCAGCAAGGGCAGGAGCAAGGTCAGACGTAACATCGCAGTATCCTGTCAGTAGGGGTTCACGCCGCTGATCAGCTCTTCGCGCACCTCAAGGCGGGGTCGCCAATTGTATTTGGTATCCTCGCGCACCTGATCCCAGTACAGCACTCCGCTGTTGCGCCACGGGTCGAGGATGATGCCTTCATACATCGAATCTCCCTTGGCACTGATCAGGGCTGAATGGTGGATGATCCGGAACGCGGTTGGCGGAGAGGTAGCCCAGTGCAGGTCCAGTGTCTGAAAGTTCTCTTGCTTCAGGCGTGTGGTCATGGCCTGCGCCCAGTCGTTACACAGGCCTTTTTCACGAAACCCGTTGATGATCTTCGCGTTGTGAATGATGGCCGAATCGGTGACGTTCCATTCCTGTTTCAGCTGGCTGGAATAGGCATAGGATATCTCGGCCGCACGCCGCGCCTCAGCCGGGTCGACCTTGGGGTCAAGCTGCTGGATTGCCTGTGCCAGCTGGTCCACGTCATCGGACCCGGTGCTCGGTGCCATGGCGCATCCGGCAAGGGTCAGGCAGGTGGCCAAAACTGCGATGATGATCTTCACGCTCGATTCTCCTCTGACCAGCTTGGGCGCTGGGTTTGGTTGACGCCCTTTACCTGATTTCTGCACCCGATCCGAGGGGGAAGTTCGGCTCATGCGACCGCAAAACCAAGTTGTACAACTCGGAAGAATGCCGCTTGGGGGCCTGTACAACACGGAAGAAAAAGAAAACCCGGCGCGAGGCCGGGTTCAGTTGGGGAAACCGCGTCGGATAGGGCGTCAGCCCAGCAATCGACGCGCGATGACTTGCGCCTGAATTTCTGCGGCGCCTTCAAAGATGTTCAGGATACGTGCGTCACATAGCACGCGGCTGATCTTGTACTCCAGCGCAAAGCCGTTGCCGCCATGGATCTGCAACCCGTTATCTGCAGCCGCCCAGGCAACCCGAGCGCCCAGCAACTTGGCCATCCCGGCCTCAAGATCACAGCGCTGGCCGTGGTCTTTTTCCCATGCAGAATAATAGGTTAACTGTCGGGCGATCATGATCTCGACCGCCATCATCGCCAGCTTGCCCGAGACCCGGGGGAAGTTGATCAGCGATTTGCCGAACTGCTTGCGGTCTTGCGCGTATTGCATGGCAATGTCCAAAGCGCTCTGCGCCACGCCGATGGCGCGGGCAGCCGTTTGGATGCGGGCAGACTCGAAGGTTTCCATTAACTGCTTGAAACCTTTGCCTTCTTCGCCGCCCAGCAGGTTTTCACCCTTCACTTCGAAGCCGTCAAATCCCAGCTCGTATTCCTTCATGCCACGATAACCCAACACCTCAATCTCACCACCAGTCATGCCGGGCGTGGGGAAGGGGTTCTCGTCGGTTCCAGGTGTCTTTTCAGCCAGGAACATGGACAGCCCACGGTGATCGGTACTGTCGGGATTAGTCCGCGCCAACAAGGTCATCACATGGGTGCGCGCCGCGTGCGTGATCCATGTTTTATTGCCTGTTATCTTATAGTTACCGTCTTCGTCCTTGACGGCCCGCGTGCGCAGGCTGCCCAGATCCGAGCCTGTGTTGGGCTCAGTGAAAACGGCAGTCGGTAGAATTTCGGCGCTGGCCAGCTTGGGCAGCCAGTTGGCCTTTTGCTCATCCGTGCCACCCGCGATAATCAACTCTGCAGCAATCTCAGAGCGGGTGCCCAGAGAGCCCACACCGATATAGCCGCGCGACAGTTCCTCGGACACCACGCACATTGAGGCTTTGGACAGGCCAAACCCACCGAATTCCTCGGGGATGGTCAGGCCGAACACGCCCATTTCGGCAAGTTCTTCGATGATCTCGATCGGGATCAGCTCGTCCTTCAGATGCCAGTCATGAGCATTTGGCTCAACCTTTTCAACGGCATAGCGGCGGAACTGGTCGCGGATCATTTCTAGTTCTTCGTCCAGACCCGAAGCGCCAAACATGGTGGCGCCGGACTGGTCCTGCATCAGCTCAACCAGACGGATGCGGGCGGCCTGAGAATTGGCCTGCGCCATCAGGGTCTGCACTTCGCTGCACTGGAAGCCCGACAATGCGTCCCAGCCGAGGCCAAGGTCTTGCAAACGCACAACTTCCCCTTGGTTCATCGGGATACCACCGGCGATCTGGTGCAGATATTCGCCGAATGCGATCTGGTGCAGCAATTGCTCCATCTCGCCGAATTTGCCTTCGGCCTGAAGCGCTTCGGCCCAGCGTTGCATCTGCTGCAGCGACTGGTGATAGGTCGCCAGCCATGCCAGCCCATGCGCAGCCGTCTGGTGTGCTTCGATCAACGCGCCCGAGATGCGGCCTTCGCTGGTCACCATCGCGCGCACGGAAACGAGCGCTTTGTCGAACACCGTTTCAACAGCGGGTAATGCAGCCGCGCTGAGTGTCAGAAGGTCGGGCAAAACCGCTGGCTGCGTCATGTTCGTCATATCCTGTCCGTCATGGGCCATGAATCACGTCCTCTGCTGGGTCGTCTGGTCATATCATGCTGCACGTGCAGCGCAACAAAAATACGCAAATAGCCGGTGAAAAGTTCAAATATTTCTCAGTTAATTTTGCAATGCAGAAAAATCTTGGGCTGATATGAAGGGCCGATGGAACTGTTTTCGCTGATGTCCCCGCAGGAATTTTACCTTGCTTTGGTCGTGGCTTTCGTCGCTGGCTGGGTCAAAGGCATGGTTGGCTTTGCCATGCCGATGGTGCTGGTGTCGGGGCTCAGCATGATGCTGCCGCCCGAACTGGCGCTGGCGGGTCTGATCCTGCCCACGTTGGTGACCAACGGGGTGCAAGCCCTGCGCGAAGGTGTACCTGCCGCTGTGGCATCGGTCCGAAAATTCAGGGTGTTTCTCGGCGTCGGGCTGGTGTGCCTTCTGGCCAGTGCTCAGCTGATCAACCTACTGTCTCCCAAGGCTTTTCTGCTGATCCTCGGCGCGCCGGTCTCGTTCTTCGCCCTAGTGCAACTGCTTGGTCTGAAGCTGACGCTGCAGGGACCTTCCCTGCGGGTTGAAGCCATGGTCGGCGCAGTGGCTGGCGCCGTCGGTGGCATCTCAGGCGTGTGGGGGCCGCCAACCGTGGCCTATCTGACGGCGCTGAATACGCCGAAAAAGGATCAGATGCGGGTTCAGGGTGTGATCTATGGTTTGGGAGCCGTGGCGCTTGTCGTGGCGCATCTGGGTTCAGGAATTCTGCGGACCGAGACGGCGGTGTTTTCTGCGTTGCTGATTGTACCGGCACTGGCCGGAATGCGCGGCGGCCAGTTTCTGCAGGACCGCATTGATCAGGCGCAATTCCGACGGCTCACATTGCTGGTTCTGCTGATTGCCGGGATGAACCTGCTGAGGCGCGGCATTATGGGTTAGCTGCGTCTCTCGGCAAAACGGAAAGCGAAGTGTAGGCCCAGCATCAGGAAGAACAAGCCCGAGATATCTCCGATCAGATAAGCGATGTATTCGGCGGTGGCGCTGCCGAACGCCATGTTGGTTAGGCCCGAGACCAGAAATGAAGTCACGACACCGATGCCCATGATGCACGACCAGCACGGGCTCCGGTCTGCGCGGGGGAACAGATCCCATCCCAGCGCTTTGCAGGCATAGAATGCTGCCGGAACCGTGGTGACCGCTATGGCGATTGCCAGCAGTCTGCTGGGCATGAAGACATCCCAGCCGCCGATCATGGCAAAGACGATGAAGACGCCGGGCAGCAGTGCGAAGATCGCGCGCCAGCCCAATAACCATGCTGCCAATACACGAACGCCATGTGGCAGGAACAGCAGGCTGGCGTGGCTGGGATATTCTGGAAAGAACACGTTTTGCAGGGGCATCAGAACCTCGAATGTGAGAAACGATGCCGCCACATAGGCCAAAGAGGCAAAAAATGTGTCAGAGGCCCATCTGCGCACGGGGTTCAGCCGTTGTCGACAGGTGGGCGAAAATCACCTGGGCGCATGAACCAGATACCGCCCGCGGTTGGCGCTGCCGCTTTGGGACAGATAGCCTTTCTGCACCAGCGATTTCAGTGCGCGGAAGAAAGTCGGGCGCGAGACGCTCTGGACCAGGGTATGCTCGATCAGACCAAACGTACGCACCTCTTTGTCGTCTTTTGACAGCTCTTCCGCAGCATAATAAATGTCACGCTCGACCGGAGATAGCTCTTCGAGCCCAAGGGTGCGTTCCATACTCTGCATCAATTTGCGTAATTCGGTGAGCTTTGAAATTTCGGTCATGGTCTACCTGTCATGTTCTGCATCGGACTGAGTATTGTGAAAGGGTCGAGCCCTTTTGTTATTGTCGGTCCGACACCATCCCCAAGTGGATTTAATCGTTACTTTGTCGGGTCGCCCAAGCGCTGGTGTGAGTGAGGACGCTCGGATCAACCGGTTTTCTGATGATAGGCTGGGATAGCTCAAGTTGAGCTTACAGGCAATGCACTTGTCCGTGTGCATGCGGTTTCCGCAACGTAAGCATGCAGTGAATTGGGGGCCGGAACAGCCCCCAATTTCAATCAGCCGATGGCCACGGCTTTGATGTCTTCGTCGATGAAAGGCAGATACTGTTCAAAGTTTTCTGCAAACATCTGCACCAGCTTGTCGGCCTGCTTGTCGAAGGCCGCCTGATCGTCCCAGGTGCGGCGCGGATCCAGCAGAACCTCGGGCACGCCAGGCACCGAGACGGGCACGTCGAAGCCGAAATTGGCATCCTTGCGGTATTCCGCATCAGCCAGCGATCCCTCGAGCGCGGCGGTCAGCAGCGCACGGGTGGCCTTGATCGGCATCCGGCTGCCTACGCCATAGGCACCGCCGGTCCAGCCGGTATTGACCAGCCAGCAGGTGGCGCCGTGCTGGGCGATTTTGTCGCGCAGCAGGTTGCCGTAAGCCTCGGGGCGGCGGGGCATGAAAGGTGCTCCGAAACAGGTCGAGAAGGTGGGCTGTGGCTCAGTGACACCACGCTCGGTTCCCGCAACCTTCGAGGTGAAGCCCGACAGGAAGTGGTACATCGCTTGCGCCGGTGTCAGTCGCGCGATCGGAGGCAGAACGCCGAACGCGTCACAGGTTAGCATGATGATGTTCTTCGGATGCCCACCCAGTGCGCTTTTGGACGCGTTCGAGATGTATTCCAACGGATAGGCGCAGCGCATATTTGCGGTCAGCGAATCGTCGTCGAAATCCAGTTCCTTGGTTTCGGGATCGAAGACCATGTTCTCGATCACGGTGCCGAATTTGCTGGTTGTCGCATAGATTTCCGGCTCGGCCTCGGCATTCAGGTTGATGGTCTTGGCATAGCAGCCGCCCTCAAAATTGAAGGTGCCGCGATCCGACCAGCCATGTTCGTCATCGCCGATCAGCACGCGGGCCGGGTCGGCGGAAAGGGTGGTTTTACCTGTGCCCGACAGGCCGAAGAAGACGGCAGTGTCGACCGGGTTGCCGACCGCGTGGTTGGCCGAACAGTGCATCGGCATCACGCCTTTCTCGGGCAGCATGTAGTTCAGCAGGGTGAAGACGGATTTCTTGTTCTCACCCGCATACTCGGTGCCGCCGATCAGGATCAGTTTGCGGTCGAAGTTCAGCGCGATCACTGTTTCGCTGCGGCAGTTATGCTTGGCCGGGTCGGCCTGGAAGCTGGGGCAGTTGATGATGGTGAAATCTGCGGTGAAATCGTCCAAGTCCTCACGATCCGGACGACGCAGCAGGTGACGGATGAACAGGTTGTGCCAGGCCAGCTCAGTCACCATGCGCACATTGATCGAATAGCTTGGGTCGGCCCCGCCGACGAGGTCCTGCACGAAATAGTCGCGGCCTTTCATATGGGCCAGCATGTCTTCGTAGAGCGCGTCAAAGCCTTCGGGGCTCATGGCGGCGTTGTTTTCCCACCAGATGCTGTCGGCCACGCTGTCGGTCTTGACGACATGCTTGTCCTTGGGCGAACGGCCGGTGAATTTGCCGGTGGTCACCAGAAAGGCGCCGCCGTTGCCAAGGGTGCCTTCGCCGCGCTTCAGCGCTTCTTCGATCAGCGCCGGTTCCATGAAGTTGTAATAGACATTGCCCAGACCCTCGATGCCCTGATCCTCGAGGCGGAATTGCGGGTTAACCCGTCCAGATGTCATGTGTGTCTTCTCCTGTGGCGGCGCGGAGGCATTCGGGCCAATTGCGCCATTGGGGCAGATGCCGATCTAAGACCGGCGGTCAGGCGGGTCTTATCATGGTCGTTCAAGGCATGAACAGGTGGGTTTGACGCAGTTAGCGCAACCAAGTAAAAGTTTAGCGCAACCAAGTATTTCGTGATGAATATGCGGGCTGTTTTCTGGGAAACGATACGGCTTTTTTGTCGCAACTGTGTGGCAACTATCTCACGATTCGCAGATACAGTTTGATTCGCGGCCTTAAAAAAGACAAAAATACCCTACTAATAAGCGGAATACCGCGTATGTGAGCAGGAATGAGGGGCCAACCCGATGTCAAAGATTGCACTGGTGGATGATGACAGAAACATTCTGACGTCCGTATCCATGACACTCGAAGCTGAAGGCTTCGAAGTCGAAACTTATAATGATGGTCAGGCTGCGCTGGACGCATTCAACAAGAAATTGCCGGATATGGCTGTGCTGGACATCAAGATGCCGCGCATGGATGGCATGGATCTGTTGCAGCGCTTGCGGCAGAAGACCCAGATGCCGGTCATTTTCCTGACTTCAAAGGATGATGAGATTGACGAGGTTCTGGGCCTGCGCATGGGCGCCGACGACTACGTCAAGAAACCGTTTTCGCAGCGCCTGTTGGTTGAACGGATCCGCGCGCTGCTGCGCCGTCAGGAAGCGATCGAAGGCGACGCTGGCAGTGTGGCCACAGGTGATACCAAAGTGATGGAGCGGGGCGATCTGCGGATGGACCCTCTACGCCACGCAGTCAGCTGGAAAGGCAATGACGTCTCGTTGACCGTGACCGAGTTCCTGTTGCTGCAAGCCTTGGCGCAGCGTCCGGGTTTTGTCAAAAGCCGCGATCAGCTGATGGATGTGGCCTATGACGATCAGGTTTATGTAGATGACCGGACGATCGACAGCCACATCAAACGCCTGCGTAAAAAGATGCGGGCCGCAGACTCTGAATTCTCGGCCATCGAAACGCTCTATGGTATCGGATATCGGTACAACGAAGAATAGGCGCGGCCGTTTTTAAGGGGTAAAAGGGTCTCGTGCGCGATACTGAACACGCCAATCAAGTGCGCGACGCGGACGTCGTTCTTGGGGATGATTGGGTCATCCCCCTGGACCCCGAGTCTGCCGAGCTGCGGGCCAAACGCTCGCGCCGCAACCTGTTCAGCCTGCGCCATTCAGCACTGGCGCGCCGGATCATTACATTCAACCTAGTGGCTTTGGTCATTTTGGTTGCCGGGCTTCTCTATCTCGACGACTCGCGCAAGCAGCGTGTGCAGCAAACGGCGCGCAATCTGGTTGGCGATGCACAGCTTGTCAGCAACGTGTTTGAAACCCAGCTGCGTCAGCCCGCCCCCGCAGGCGCAGCTGCGCTGGATGTGCGGGACACGCTGGCCGGCCTCAGCCTACCGGAAGGTGGCGAGGTCTTTGTCTATGACGGCACCGGCACGCTGATCGGATGGACGCGGGGCGCCTCAGCTTCTACCGAATTGCCCAGCCTGTTGCGCCAGAATGCAGACAACGCGACCGGAGGCACACTGATCAGCGATGCGTTGAATGCGGTCTGGAACGGCATCTCAGCGGTTTTCAGCAGTTCTGCTGACGTCGATCTGCCCACTTTGGCACAGCGTGTACAAGAGATGATTCCGCAGGCGCTTGATGGCGGGATGCAGGTTCAGGCTGTTAAGGATGGCGTCGGCCAGACCGTGATCGTCGCGGTCGCCCCGATTCTGTTGGATGATGCGCCTGTGGGTGCGGTTGCCATGGCAGGCCCTGCAGGTGAAATTGATGCTTTGGCCCGCAAGGAGCAAGAGCGCATCCTGCAGATGTTCGTCGTGGCCCTGCTGGTGTCCATTGGTCTCAGCCTCGTTCTTGCTTCGACGATCGCCAACCCGCTTGCCGATCTGGCGGCAGCAGCCGAGATGGGCAAGGATCGCGGCACCGGCGTCAATCCGGGACGGATTCGCATACCCGATCTCAGCGCACGTCCGGATGAGATCGGCCGCCTCAGCCAGGCGCTGCGCGGTATGGTCACCGCGCTATATAATCGCATCGATGCGAACGAGCAGTTCGCCGCAGATGTGGCGCATGAGATCAAGAACCCTCTGGCCAGTTTGCAATCCGCTGTCGGCACCATGCGCATGGTCAAGCGCGATGATCAGCGCGAAAAGCTGCTGGGCGTGATCGAGCATGACGTGCGGCGGCTGGATCGTCTGGTAAGTGACATCTCGAACGCATCACGGCTGGATGCAGAGCTGGTAAAGGAAGAGGAACAGCCCTTCGATCTGCTGAAACTGCTGAACAATATCGGCCAGTATCTTGGGGAAGAGGCGCGCACCAAAGGTATCGACTATATCACGGATCTGCCGTCCGATCCGATCGTGGTCAACGGGCTTGAAGCGCGTTTGGCTCAGGTCTTCGTCAACCTGATCACCAACGCCATTTCCTTCTGCGAGGACCAGGACGCGATCCGCGTTTGGGTGCGCCGCCGTGATAACCGCGTGCTTGTTGTGGTCGAAGACACCGGCCCGGGTATTCCGGATCAGGCCCTTACCAAGATTTTCAAACGTTTCTATTCGCAACGCCCGGAAGAGCATTTCGGCAACAACTCGGGCCTTGGTCTGGCTATCTCGAAGCAGATCGTCGAGGCTCATGGCGGTGTGATCTGGGCCGAGAACATTCGCCCGACCGAGGCGGACGCCACCTCCGAACCGCTGGGCGCGCGGTTTGTGGTCGGGCTGCCCGTCTAGGTCATGGGCGGCGGGCTATTTACCGACATCGCAGAGCAAGAAAGCGCATGCATCCATGCCTCTTGCGTGGCCGTAGGGGATGCGGGCTTGCTGATCGTGGGCGCGTCAGGTGCGGGGAAATCGGCACTGGCCTTGCAGATGATGGCCTTGGGCGCGCAGCTTGTGGCCGATGATCGCACTGAACTGACCATGCAAGGTGCACAGGTCATGGCCACCGCCGTCCCGCATCTAAGCGGACTGATCGAAGCGCGTGGAGTGGGCCTGCTACAGGCCGAAGCTGTCAGGTCTGTCCCGCTGTCATATGTGATTGATCTGGATCGGGCTGAGCCGGCGCGCCTGCCTGAACCGACCAACGTGAGAATACTAAAGCAAACTGTTCCCTTGCTTCGCGCCGCCACCGTGCCCAATTTACCGGCAGCATTACTGCAGCTTCTGAAAATGGGACGCGTGAGCCCCGAATGGCCGAACACATGACCGCTCAACGCCGCACCGTATTGGTAACAGGACCTTCTGGCGCGGGCCGTTCGACCGCTATTCACGTCCTTGAAGACCTCGGTTTCGAGGCGATCGACAATCTGCCGATGGGTCTACTGTCGCGGCTCATGGACGGCTCAGACCCGGGCAGCCCGATGGCGCTGGGTATCGATGCGCGCAACCGCGATTTCTCGACAATCGGTTTCATCGAACTGGCTGCGAAACTGGGGCGAATGGAGCAGGTGGACCTGACCATTCTCTATCTGGATTGCAGTGACGAAGTGTTGTTGAGACGCTTCTCGGAGACCCGTCGTCGCCACCCGGTCGCCAGTGATGCAAGCCCGGAAACCGGCGTGCGCCAGGAAAAGGAATTGCTGGCGCCGATCCGAGAGATTGCTGATACCCTGATCGACACCACCGCCCTGAACGTCCACCAGCTGCGCGAAGAAGTTGAGCGTTGGTTCGCCCCCGAAGGCGGGCGTCATCTGGCGGTTTCAATCGAATCCTTTTCTTACAAGCGTGGCCTGCCGCGCGGTCTGGACATGGTGTTTGATTGCCGGTTTCTGGCCAATCCCTATTGGCAACCGGAATTGCGTTCCGCAGATGGTCGAAACCCGGATGTCGCGACCTATGTTCAGTCGGATATGAACTATAGCGCTTTCTTTGACCGGGTTGTCGACCTGCTGATCGAATTGCTCCCTGCGTTCCGGGCCGAGGGCAAAACGCATTTGTCGGTGGCCTTCGGTTGTACGGGCGGCCAGCATCGGTCGGTCGCGGTTGCGGAAGCTGTTGCAAAGGCCCTTGCAGAAGCGGGCCAGCAGGTGTCAATTAGGCACCGCGAAATGGAGCGTCGTTCTTTGAATGTGAGGCCGGGTTGATCGGGATCGTAATTGTTGCACATGGGGGGTTGGCGCAGGAATATCTGTCCGCCACGCAGCATGTGGTTGGTAAACAGCCCGGATTGATCGCCATTCCGATTGAGGCTGACCATGACCGCGAAGAAAAACAGGCTGAAATCTGTCGTGCCGCCGATACTGTCGATCAGGGCGATGGCGTGGTCGTCGTAACCGATCTGTTTGGTGGCAGCCCGTCGAATCTCAGCCTACGAGCCTGTGCGCCGCAGGATCGGCGAATCCTGTACGGCGCCAACCTGCCCATGCTGATCAAACTGGCCAAAAGCCGCCACCTACCGCTGGCCGAAGCGGTGCGTTTGGCGTTGGAAGCTGGACGAAAATACATCAATGCGCAAAATGTGACGCTGGATTGATACCGGATACATTCATATGACGAACAAGAGTTTGAAAATCATAAATGAAAAGGGCCTGCATGCCCGCGCCTCTGCCAAGCTGGTCGAGGTGGTTGAAGGCTTTGATGCACGTGCCGAGGTGTCTCGCGACGGGCTTTCTGCCTCGGGCGACAGTATCATGGGCCTTTTGATGTTGGCAGCGTCGCGCGGAACCACTATTGACGTCGAGACGTCCGGCCCGGATGCTGAGGCGTTGGCAGAAGCTTTGGAAACTCTGGTGAACGATAAGTTCGGCGAAGGGTTCTGACGGCTACGACACCAAGGACGGAAAGACCAGGCAATTGGCGGAAACCACGCACGATACCAAGACAGGTCCTGTAGTAGATCACGACACTGATCAAGGTGAGATTTACGACCGCAGAACCCTGACCTACGCCAACTCGTTTGACGATGCCTGGACGTCTACGGCCATTCGCGCCATTGAATGGTGCACGGGCAAACTGACCATCCTGCGCATGGTCAACAAGTTCGAAAAGCAAAATGAGCATTATCGCGGCCAGAAATTCTGGGGCGGCGCGCTCAAGACCATGGGTATCGATCTGACGACTCCGGCCGAGCAGATCGCCCGCATCCCGAAAGATGGTCCAGTGGTGGTTGTTGCCAACCATCCGCACGGCATGGTCGACGGTATGATCTTCGCCGAACTCATCGGTCGGGTCCGTAGTGACTATCGCATCCTGACCCGCTCGGTCCTGACCGGCCTGGATGAGGCCGCGACCTCGTTCATGATCCCGGTGCCGTTCCCGCACGATCCCGAGGCTCAGGCCAAAATGCTCGAGATGCGCAGCAAGGCGATGAAACATCTGGCCGACGGCGGCGTTGTGGCGCTGTTCCCGTCGGGCGTGGTGATGTCGTCCGATGATTGGTTCGGCCCGGCAATCGAGCGGGAATGGAACGTCTTCACAGCAAAAATGATCCGCCGCTCGGGCGCCAAGGTGGTCCCGATCTTCTTCCCCGGCAGTAACTCGCGCTGGTATCAAGTCGCCAATCAGATTTCGCCGATCCTGCGCCAAGGTCTGCTGCTGCATGAAATCGTCCGTTCCTGCAACAAACCCCAGTCCCCGGTGATCGGCGACCCGATTTCAGACGAAGACATGGCGCTGCTGGAACGTGACCCGCGTGGCTTCATGGCGTGGCTCCGCGATCACACACTCGCCCTCGGCAAGCGCTGATCCTCTCTTCATCTGGCCAAAAGTATCCCGGGAGTGAATTGAGCCACAGGCTCAAGAGAGGGCTGGCCCTCTCAATCTCTATCGTGTCGGTACCGGAACCTCACCGCGATAATCATAAAACCCGCGCTCGGTTTTGCGCCCCAGCCATCCGGCCTCGACATATTTCGTCAGCAACGGGCAAGGGCGGTACTTGGTGTCCGCCAACCCGTCATGCAGCACGTTCATAATCGCCAGGCAGGTGTCCAGCCCAATGAAATCCGCCAGTTCCAGCGGCCCCATCGGATGGTTGGCCCCCAACTTCATGGACTGATCGATAGACTGCACATTCCCAACGCCTTCATAGAGCGTGTAAACCGCCTCATTAATCATCGGCATCAGGATACGGTTGACGATAAAGGCAGGGAAATCCTCTGCACTGGCCGAGGTTTTGCCCAGCCGGTCTACGACTGCCTTACAGGCCTTGAACGTCTCTTCATCCGTGGCAATGCCCCGGATCAGTTCGACCAACTGCATGACTGGGACAGGATTCATGAAATGGAACCCCATGAATCGCTCCGGCCGGTCTGTGCGGCTGGCCAGACGCGTGATCGAGATGGACGAGGTGTTTGAAGTCAGTATCGTATGCGGCTGCAGATGCGGCAGCAGATCTTCGAAAATGGCTTGTTTGACCGTTTCCCGTTCGGTCGCGGCCTCGATCACCAGATCGGTCTGTCCGATATCGGGCAGGTTCAGTGTTGTCGTAATCCGGCCCATTGCAGCCTGAAGCGCCTCATCGGAGATCTTCCCGCGCGAGGCTTGCCGCGCCAGATTGGCCTCGATCGTCGCCAGTGCGCTGTCCAGAGCGTCCTGGCTGATGTCATTAAGCAGAACATCATACTCCGCCAGGGCCATCACATGAGCGATACCGTTGCCCATTTGACCGGCGCCGATCACTCCGACTGATTTTACATCCATGTTCTGGTGCCTTTGCTCGCAGGTTATGGCGACATTATCGGCAGTTCCGGGTGGGCGGCAAGGGGATCGGACAGGTCAAATTCGCTTCAAATGCGCGCATTAGGGCTTTCTCAACACCTGCGGCGGCAAGATGGTAACCGGGTGAAAATTTGGGTGAGTGAGATGAGCTATCAACCGATCGGCGTGAGGGATCCCGCTGAACTTACGTGCAGTTATACGGCGTCGAAACTGCGGTTCCGAGGCCCCAAACGGGCTTTGGACCGGCCTTATGTCGCTTGTATCGGGGGAAAAGAGACTTTCGGTCGATTCGTGGATCGCCCCTATCCGACGATTCTGCAGCAGCGCCTTGGTCGCCGCTGCATCAATTTCGGCAGCCTTTATTGCGGGGCCGAAACCTTATTGCGGGACAGGAGCCTGATAAGCCTCGCCAACGCGTCAGAGCTGTGTGTGTTGCAAGCGCCCGATTTGACGGGCCACACCAATCGCTTCTATCGCGTGCATCCACGCCGCAATGACCGTTTTGTTGCCCCGACGCCAGAGCTGGTGCGGCTTTATCCCGAAGAAGATTTTACGGATATCCACTTTGTGGGTCATTTGCTCGCGCGACTTCAAGCGCATCCTGATTCGCGCTTCGACATCGTCGCGGATGGATTGCGTCAGAGCTGGCTCAGTCATCTGCAAACGGTCTTGAAGGGGTTCGCTTCACCTGTGGTGCTGTTGGCGCTTGAGGTAGATGAAGGCGACAGTGGTCACAACTGTCATGAACGCCTCAAAATCGAGGCAATGATGCTTGGCGCATTGAGTTCATTCTGCGCGGAAGTGGTGCAAATACATGCTCAGGTTTCGGGGGTTTCCGATGATCTTGAGGATGCGTTGTTCGGCACGCTACAGCAGCCTATGGCCGAGCACATGATCGGCCCGGCGACACACCGGCGAATTGCCGAGGTGTTGTCCTCCTCCATTCAGAATGCCGACCTATAACAAAAAAAGGCCCGCCATTGGCGGGCCTCGTAAGATTTTCGACGAAAAATCTTCTCCTAAACTCAGCCGAGTTTCTCGGTCAGTTCCGGCACTGCCTGGAACAGGTCAGCAACCAGACCGAAATCGGCAACCTGAAAGATCGGCGCTTCTTCGTCTTTGTTGATCGCGACGATGATTTTCGAGTCTTTCATACCCGCAAGGTGCTGGATCGCACCCGAGATGCCGACAGCGACATACAGATCCGGTGCAACAACCTTACCGGTCTGACCCACCTGCCAGTCGTTCGGGGCATAACCCGAGTCGACTGCGGCACGCGATGCGCCTACGGCGGCACCCAGCTTGTCGGCCAGGGTCTCTATCAGTTTGAAGTCCTCTTCCGAACCGACACCACGACCGCCCGAGACAACAACGCCAGCCGAAGTCAGTTCCGGACGGTCGCTTTCGGCAACCTTGTCCTCAACCCACTCGGACAGCCCGGGGTTCTCACCGACCGAGATGGTCTCGACAGCAGCCGAACCACCTTCACCCGCAGCATCGAAGCTGGCAGTACGGATGGTGACGACTTTCTTGGCGTCGTTCGATTTCACGGTCTGGATCGCGTTGCCCGCATAGATCGGGCGCTCGAAGGTCGAACCGTCAACCACGCCGGACGCATCCGAGATCACCATCACGTCCAGCAGCGCGGCTACGCGCGGCATCACATTCTTGGCGTCGGTGGTCGCAGGGGCAACGATGTGCTCGTACCCATCGGCCAGACCTACGATCAGGGCTGCGGTCGATTCCGCCAGGCGGTGACCCAGCGAGGCATCTTCGGCAACCAGCACTTTGGACACACCGTCAATTTTCGCAGCAGCTTCACCTGCAGCAGCGGCAGAGCCGCCGGCGGCCAGAACGGTGATGTCACCCAGCGATTTGGTGGCGGCAACGGTTTTGGCGGTGGCGTCGAAGCTCAGTTCGCCATTGTTGACTTCGGCAAGCAGAAGTACAGCCATTACACAGCCCCCGCTTCTTTGAGTTTCTCGACCAGCTCGTCAACCGAGCCGACCACGATGCCCGCAGCGCGCGCCGGGGGTTCATCGGTCTTGACGATTTCCAGGCGTGGAGTGACGTCGACGCCGTAATCGGCGGCGGTTTTCTCGTCCAGCGGCTTTTTCTTTGCCTTCATGATGTTGGGCAGCGACGCATAGCGCGGCTCGTTCAGGCGCAGGTCAACGGTCACGATGGTTGGCATCTTGACGCTGATTGTCTGCAGGCCGCCATCCACCTCGCGGGTGATCTTTGCGGTGTCGCCTTCGATGTCCAGCTCGGACGCGAAGGTGCCCTGCGACCAACCCAGCAGAGCCGACAGCATCTGGCCGGTGGCGTTCATGTCGTTGTCGATCGCCTGCTTGCCTGCCAGAACGATGCCCGGCTGCTCTTCCTCGACCACTTTGGCCAGGATCTTGGCGACGGCCAGCGGTTCGATATCGGTGTGAACATCATCGGCTGCAACAACCAGAATCGCGCGGTCAGCACCCATGGCGAGCGCGGTACGCAGGGTTTCCTGCGCCTGCTTGACGCCGATCGAAACAGCAACGACCTCGTCGGCCTTGCCCGCTTCTTTCAGGCGGATCGCCTCCTCTACTGCAATCTCGTCGAACGGGTTCATCGACATTTTGACATTGGCGAGATCAACACCGCTGCCGTCCGCTTTGACGCGAACTTTCACGTTGTAGTCGATCACGCGCTTGACAGGCACAAGTACCTTCATTTTTGCGTATGCTCCTTACAAAAACGGCAAGCCGCGCAGCGACTCCACCAATGCTCTCGCGGCCTAGATAGCGGGTCGCGATGTCCGGCAACAGAGCAAAATCGTCACGTCATGGGTTCGAGACGTCGCGTTTTGTCATTTTTTCGACAAGAAACGAAATTTAATTTCCCCGCGACGGGTGCGCTCAGCGGTTCGCGCCCGGAATCCAGAGCACATCGTCACGCCCGCCGTCGTTGGCGCAGCGCGCGGCGACAAAGAACCAGTCGCTGAGGCGGTTGAGGTATTTGACCGCAACCTCGTTCACCGGTTCCATATTGGTCAGTTCAACCGCCAGCCGTTCAGCCCGGCGCGAGACAGTGCGGCACACGTGCAAATGCGCGGCCAGACGCGAGCCGCCGGGCAGGATGAAACTGCGCAAGGGCTCAAGCGTTTCGTTCATCGCATCGATCTCGGCCTCAAGCCGATCGATCTGGGCGGCGATGATGCGAAGGGGCGGGTAGTCGGCCTCGGCGTCCTTGTCCATGTCGGGGCGGCAGAAATCGGCGCCCAGATCGAACAGGTCATTCTGAATGCGGGACAGAGCGGCCTCGACCTCACCCTCGGCTTCGGTGCGTGCCACGCCGACGAAGGAATTCAGCTCATCCACGGTGCCATAAGCCGCAACACGCCCGGAATACTTGGCAACCCGTTCCCCGTTGCCGAGTGCGGTTTTGCCGTCATCACCGGTGCGAGTATAAATTTTGTTGAGTACGACCATCTCTTAGCCTCCTTGTCCGCGCAGGTAGACGTAGAGCACGATCAACACCACGGCAATGAACTGAAACAGGATACGCAGCCGCATCATTTTGTTGCTTTTCATCGCAGCATCTTTGCCGGGTTTTCCAAAATTGGCGATGCCCATAACCAGCACGGCGACCACCGCCGCCATGGCCAGAAGCAGTACGACCATCAACAGGTCCATAAGATCACCGTCCGTGTTTTGTTTCGTTGCGCCTGATCTAGCCTCATCGCTCGCAAAAGCGAACGGGTAATTTCGCCTCAGATGTCCGATAGGATGCGGTCGATTGTGCGCGTCGGCAGGATACGGCGCAGATAGCCAGCGATATAGGTAGGTGTGGTGACATAGTACCGGGTGCGCGGGCGTTTGGCTTCAACCGCATGGGCCAGCTTGGTGGTCACGGCCGAGGCGGGTAGTTCGAACTTGTCGGGCCCCGAGGATTCGTAAAGCCGTTTGAGCAGCGATTCCTCGTATCGTTTGCGCAAAGCCGACTTTTCCCAATCGATAAAACGTTCGAAGACCGGAATGGCGTTTTGGCGGATTTTCGAGGTGATCGGGCCGGGTTCGATCAGGATGACTTTGATGTCTGTATCGCGCAACTCCAGCCGAAGCGTATCCGAAAGCCCTTCAATCGCGTATTTGGTGGCGACATAAGCCCCACGCCATGGAAACGCGACGAGTCCCAGAACGGATGAATTCTGAACGATTCTGCCATGACCTTGCGCGCGCATGACCGGAATCACCTGGCGGGTCAGTTCATGCCATCCGAAGACATTGGTTTCGAAAATCTGCCTCAGACCGTCGGTCGGTACATCTTCAACCGCGCCGGGCAAACCATGTGCACCGTTGTTGAACAGCGCATCCAGGGTGCCGCCTGTCTCCTCGAGCACCTGACGCAGGCCCGAGGTGATGGTTTCGGCATTCGTATAATCGATCAGGGGGCTGTCGAAACCCTGCGCGCGCAACCTGTCACAGTCGCGCTGCTGTCGGCATGAGGCAAAGACACGCCAGCCCCGTGCACGCATCCCATGCGCCGAGTCCAGTCCTATTCCGGATGAGCAGCCTGTGATCAGAATCGATTTCTGCATATCGTCCCCGCCTGTGTACCTCGCCCATAGCTACGGCGTGGTTCTGGTCAGGACAATGACACAGTTGCGTCAGTTTGTTGGCTTTCGAACCAGCGATGAGGCGATCCACCCGACCCGTTGTTCGGGCAGCAGGCGCAGGCGTAACCAGCCGGTGCCCGATTCGCCCAGAACCTCGACCCGTTGACCGATTACCCCTTTGGCGATGATCGGATAGATCGTGCCGGGGCCATCGCGCATGTTCACACGGGTACCTGCGATTTCACGGATGTCTTTTTCGGGTTCAATGATTTGCGATTCAGGGGTGACGTCGTCCTGCACCTCGGTCGAGGCCTGCTGCAGCCCGGCGAGCCCATCTTCCAGCGAGGCCAGAGTGAAGCTTGCGCCCTGATCGTCAAACGCGGTGGGTTGATCCAGCGGATCGGCTGCGACTTGTGTCAGAACGACGATAGGGTCGCCCTCGGACTGGGGTTCTGGCTGAACCCGTGCCTGAACCGCGCGGGAGGCGACATTGGTGACCAGCTCTTCGGCTTGGGCCGTTTGCGATGGTGTGGGTGTTGACGCGATACGAACGGGCTGTTCGGCGCGAGTGCCGCGCGGCTCGAATTCCGGTCCACCACTCATCACGTAGAAGCTCCAACCGAGAGCGGCGAAAGTGATAATAATAACGCGCGTCATGGCGCACCCCCTGGCAATCGTAACAACAATAAAAGGCAGCAGTCTTAATGTTTGAGAGGTTACCATAAATCGGGCGTTGTGTCGAAAAATGGGGGAAATCCGATACTTGCCTCCCCCTGTTGCAAAAAGCCCGACTTGCCCCCAGTAAAATATCTGCCGATTGCTTTACCCGCGCGCGCTTGCGTCGTATCACATCATGTATGAACGACACGATCGACGACCCCAATATGGAGGCCCCCGAAGGTGGGGGCGAGATAGCCGAACCGCTGCGCCGCGCGATTGGCGAACGCTATCTGACCTATGCATTGTCCACCATCATGCACCGGGCTCTGCCCGATGCACGGGACGGGTTGAAGCCGGTTCACCGGCGAATCCTCTACGCGATGCGCGAGCTACGACTCAGTGCAACCGGCGGGTTTAGGAAGTCGGCGAAAATTTCCGGCGACGTGATGGGCAACTACCACCCTCATGGCGACGCTGCGATCTATGACGCGATGGCGCGTCTGGCGCAGGACTTCAACGTCCGGTATCCGCTGGTCGACGGGCAAGGGAACTTCGGCAACATCGACGGCGATAACCCGGCGGCCTCGCGTTACACCGAGGCGCGGATGACCATCGTGGCCGAAGCGCTGCTTGAGGGTCTGAACGAGGATGCCGTCGATTTCCGCGACAACTATGATGGCACGCTGACCGAACCGGTCGTGCTGCCCGCGCAGTTCCCTAACCTGCTGGCCAACGGTGCAAGCGGTATCGCGGTGGGCATGGCGACGAATATCCCGCCGCATAATATTTCCGAGCTTTGCGACGCCTGTCTGCATCTGATCAAAACGCCGGATGCGCGCGATGATACGCTATTGAATTACGTTCCCGGTCCGGACTTCCCGACCGGCGGCGTGATCGTTGAGCCGCCCGAGAACATCGCACAAGCCTATCGCACCGGGCGCGGGTCCTTCCGCCTGCGCTGCAAGTTCGAGGTCGAGGACCTGGGCCGTGGCCAATGGCAGATCGTGGTTACCGAGATTCCATACCAGGTTCAGAAATCGAAGCTGATCGAAAAGATCGCGGAACTGATCCAGACCAAGAAAATCCCGATCCTCGCCGATGTACGCGACGAATCCGCTGATGATATCCGCCTGATCCTTGAGCCGCGCTCCAAGAACGTGGACCCTGAGGTGCTGATGGGCATGCTCTATCGCAACTCGGACCTTGAGGTGCGGTTCAGCCTGAACATGAACGTGCTGATCGATGGCGTGACACCCAAGGTCTGCTCAATGAAGGAAGTGCTGCGCGCTTTCCTCGATCATCGGCAAGAGGTGCTGATCCGCCGCTCACGCCATCGTTTGGGCAAGATCGACCATCGTTTGGAGGTCTTGGAGGGCTTTATCGTCGCCTTCCTCAACCTCGACCGTGTGATCGACATCATCCGCTACGACGACGACCCCAAAGCCGCGCTGATGCGCGAAGATTGGGGCATCGATCACGTCCGCGCCACGGACGAGTCCGACTATGTCTCGCCCAAACCGGGCGAGGGCGAACTGTCCGAGGTTCAGGTCGACGCTATCCTCAACATGCGCCTGCGCAGTCTGCGCCGTCTGGAAGAGATGGAACTGGTGCGCGAGCGCGACGAGCTGATGCTGGAACGCGCCAATCTCGAAGACCTGCTGGCCGATCCCGCGCTGCAATGGGCCAAGATCGCCGAGCAGTTGAAAGAGACCAAGAAGACCTTCGGCAAAGACTACGAAGGCGGCGCGCGTCGCACGCAATTTGCTGAAGCTGGACAGGTCGAGGAAGTGCCGCTTGAGGCGATGATCGACAAGGAGCCAATCACGGTCGTCTGCTCACAGATGGGATGGATTCGCGCCATGACCGGCCATATCGACCTGAAACGTGAGTTGAAGTTCAAGGACGGCGACGGTCCGCGGTTCATCTTCCATGCGGAGACGACCGACCGCCTGCTGGTCTTTGCCTCCAACGGACGCATCTATACGGTCAGCGCCGCCAACCTGCCTGGTGGGCGGGGCATGGGTGAACCGCTGCGCTTGATGGTTGATCTGCCGAACGAGGCACAGATCATCGACATCCTGATCCACAAGCCGGGGCGCAAGCTGCTGGTGGCCTCGGATGCGGGCAACGGCTTCATGGTGCCCGAGGATGACGTGCTGGCCCAAACCCGAAACGGCAAGCAGGTACTGAACGTCAAAGGCGACGAGACGGCAATGATCTGTAAGCCGGTCGAGGGCGACCATGTGGCCGTGGTGTCCCAGAACGGCAAATTCCTGGTCTTCCCGACCGAGGAACTGCCCGAGATGACCCGAGGTAAAGGCGTCCGCTTGCAGAAATACAATATGGCGCGGGGGCGGCAGGGCACGCTGGAACTGGATGGCGGCCTGTCCGATATCACCACTTTCAACTGGGAAGAGGGCCTGAAATGGTCCATGGGCGGCGACAAGACCCGGCACGAGGCCGATATGTCCCAATGGCTGGCCAAGCGTGCAGGCGTCGGTAAAAAACCGCCCTACGGCTTCCCGCGGAATTATAAGTTCTCGTGATCTGCGCGCCCGTTTGGTGAAATTATGCCGATACGGCTTGGCACAACCCGTGTCGGTGCGCTACATCCAAAGAAAACAGGCCTATCGAGACGAGAAACATGCTGCGCATTCTGACACTGATCACCGGGCTGGCCCTGATGGGCGCATGCACCCAGACACAGGTTTACGAAGAACCCGAGTCGCTGGGCGAATTCAAACTTCGCGTAAATTACGCATTTGCCGAGAAGGCCAAGCAGGGGCCGATTTCCCGGGATGCGACGCCCAAGGAATGGGAAGATGCCATCCAAAATGCGGTTGATATCCGGCTTGGCCGCTATGAGGGAACCCAGGAATACGATATCGGTATCAGCCTCGAAGGCTACATGCTGGCACCTCCGGGCGTGCCCGTCATCTACAATCCCAAAAGCACAGCGATCGTTCTGGTCAACGTCTATGACGTCGAGAAGAAAGAGTTCCTTGCCAAAGGTAAGCAGTTCCAGGTGCTTGAAGATACCACTGGTGAAAGTGCCTTGGCCGGGTCGGGAAATGCACGAACCCGAGAAGAGCAGATGAACGGCCTGGCCCTGAAAGTTGCCGACCGGGTTGAGGAATGGCTGGCCGAAGAACACAAGGGCGATGGTTGGTTCGACAAGCGGCCCGGCTTGATCCAGCCACTCGAATCCGAGCAGGTCACGCAAAATCCGGCGTCCTGATCCGCTTTTCCCTCAGGATGTGCTTGATTTTCGTCCCTGAACCAAATATCTCGCGCGCGCAGATGTAACCACGGGACCGAGGGTCCCCAAAACGCAAAAGGGCGCCTGAGGAATGGCAAAGGAAAAGTTTGAGCGTACAAAACCGCACGTCAACATCGGCACGATTGGCCACGTTGACCACGGCAAGACCACGCTGACCGCAGCAATCACCAAGTATTTCGGTGACTTCAAAGCGTATGACCAGATTGACGGCGCGCCGGAAGAAAAGGCTCGTGGCATCACCATCTCGACCGCCCACGTGGAATACGAGACCGACAACCGCCACTACGCGCATGTCGACTGCCCCGGCCACGCTGACTACGTCAAGAACATGATCACCGGTGCCGCTCAGATGGACGGCGCGATCCTGGTTGTGAACGCAGCTGACGGCCCGATGCCGCAGACCCGCGAGCACATCCTGCTGGGCCGCCAGGTTGGCATCCCGAAGATGGTCGTGTTCATGAACAAAGTTGACCAGGTTGACGACGAAGAGCTGCTGGAACTGGTTGAGATGGAAGTTCGCGAACTGCTGTCCAGCTACGACTACCCCGGTGATGATGTTCCGATTATCGCAGGTTCGGCTCTGGCCGCGATGGAAGGCAACAACGCTGAAATCGGTGAAGAGAAGATCAAGGAACTGATGGCGGCTGTTGATGACTACATCGACACCCCTGAGCGTGAAGTCGACAAGCCGTTCCTGATGCCGGTTGAAGACGTGTTCTCGATCTCGGGTCGTGGTACCGTTGTGACCGGCCGTGTTGAGCGTGGCGTGATCAACGTTGGCGACGAGATCGAAATCGTCGGCATCCGCGACACTCAGAAAACCACCTGTACCGGTGTTGAAATGTTCCGCAAGCTGCTGGATCGCGGTGAAGCGGGCGACAACATCGGCGCCCTGCTGCGCGGTATCGACCGTGACGGCGTTGAGCGTGGTCAGGTTCTGTGTAAGCCGGGTTCGGTTACACCGCACACCAAGTTCGAAGCCGAAGCCTACATCCTGACCAAGGAAGAAGGCGGTCGTCATACTCCGTTCTTCGCGAACTACCGTCCGCAGTTCTACTTCCGGACCACTGACGTGACCGGCACCGTGACCTTGGCGGCTGGCACCGAGATGGTTATGCCCGGCGACAACGTCGGCTTCACCGTCGAGCTGATCGCACCGATCGCGATGGAAGACGGCCTGCGCTTCGCCATCCGCGAAGGTGGTCGTACCGTCGGCGCCGGCGTTGTGTCGAAAATCATCGAGTAAGCCGGCTTTGCCGACTGGTGGGCGGCAGTTGCTCTGAAAGAGCAATGAGAGCCCACTCGGTTGAACTAAAGAAGGTCGCTCCAAATCGGGGCGGCCTTTTTTATTTGATAATCCTTTCGGCGCGGCGTGAGATTATTCGTCGAATAATCTCGGACCCAACCTGGGAACTGAAGAAAGCCATCCAATAGGGGCGGCCCTTTCAATAGAGGAGCGTTCGCGTATCGTTTATTGATCGCTGATTGTGCAATCTTAATCTGTTGCCCACATCTTCCAAAACCTGAACACCCACCTGTGTTTCGAAACAAGAAACGCGGAGCGCGCGTTTAGCGAACCGCAAATACCACGGGGAGATGTTCATGTTTGGTTTTGAATTTCTGAACTACGGAGCACAAATCCTTCACAGCAAGGATCTGGACGATATGCGCGCCGCTATTCTGAGCGATGATGAACAAGAACTAGATTGTAAAGTGAGCGACTTTTGCCGCGAACGTAAGCGCTTTGGACGCGCGCGGGCTGACTGCCCTCAGCGACTGACTGGTTAACTCCAGGACGGATACGTTCAGACCTGCGGTACCCACGGCTCACGGTCGACCATGCGATCTGCCTCGGCCGTGATGTCATTCATATGCTGCTCAAGGCTCACGCGCAGCGCTTCGATCTGCTCTTCACTCGCTTTTCGCGGAACCGGGTCGGTCCATTCGCGGCACAGGAATACGCCTTCGTTGCGCCAGGGGCGCGGCATCAGAAGGCGATCCCAGGTTCCGGCTTCGCGCCCATATCGTGCGGAATAGGTGATGCCAAAAACTCGCTTGCCTGACGTGCGGGCCCAGACCAGTGGGACAGTGGACGATACCCGTTCGGGGCCGCGGGGGCCGTCGGCGGCGATACCGATTGAGATGCCCTGTTTCATCTTGCCCAACACCTCGCGCGACAGGGCGACATGGCGCTTGCGGCTGGACATGGCGATGGTGTCCATACCAAACAGTTTCTGCACACGCCCCACCATGCTGCCCGCACGCGCTGCTGAGGTGATCGAGCAGATACGGCCCTTGTCCAGAGGGAAGAAGTAAGGTGATTGCGCCAGGCGCTGGTGCCAGAGCACCACGATGACCGGTTCGCCTTGCTCGGCCAGTTGGTCCAGCTCTTCGTAACCGATGCGTTGCCAGCGTGTGGTGCGATGGACCAGACGGATATAGCTTGCGATCCGTCGCGCGACCCAGTTCAGTACGGCTTCGCTGTCGGCAATTTTCTTGCGGATGCTCAAGGCTGTGGTCCTCCTGACTGGCCGAGCTTTGTCTTAAAGAACTGCACGCCGGGCGCAACTTTTTTGTCAGCGGGTAAACTGGGCGTAAAAGTAAAAAAGCCTCTTGAGTCCTCTGCTTCACTGGCATATCTGATGGCGCAGCCTAGGGGTATAGCTCAGTTGGTAGAGCGACGGTCTCCAAAACCGTAGGTCGCGGGTTCGAACCCTGCTGCCCCTGCCATTTCCCACATCAATGACAAAAAACCGCCGCATGGCTGCGCCATATCCAAGTTGCCAGTATATGCAATTTACTTGACGTATCGGGACAGAAAGAAAAAGCTTGAACAAGGCTGCGGGACACGCCATCAGAAGAATCCACCTAACGTATTAGAGTCGCTGGGCTTTTGTCGAAGGTGGGGAACCTGACCGGGTAGGGGAACCCGGAGGCGAGCGGGGACACGGGGAAAAATGACTGATCTCGACGTATACCTTGAGGAAATAGGGCTGTCGAAATACGCGCCCGTTTTCGCGTCGAACGAAGTCACGCGTGCTGATCTGGCGCATTTGTCGGAACATGATCTGATTGATCTGGGCTTGCCGCTTGGCCCACGGCGCCGCTTGATGGCAGCGTTGGGGCGCGCGCGCGACAACAACCCTGCGCCAGTTCAGGGCACCGGTAAGATTGTAGCCGAGAGACGGCAGCTGACTGTTATGTTTGTCGACCTTGTGGGCTCGACTGCTCTGTCCGAACGTCTGGATCCGGAAGATCTGGGCGAATTGCTGCGCCGTTTCAAAGAGATCTGTTCTACGTCAGTTGCTCGATTTGGTGGGCATATAGCCAGCTTCATGGGTGACGGGGCGATGATTTACTTCGGCTACCCCCACGCGCTTGAAGATGCTGCGGCGCGCTCGGTTCATGCGGGCCTTGATATTCTGGGCGAACTGGGGCGGATTGAAGGTCAGGAGCAGCTCAAGGCGCGGATCGGTGTGTCGACCGGACTGGTGGTTGTGGGCGAGATTCATGGTGAAGGGCTCAAGGAACATGACGTGGTCATGGGGCGTACACCCAACCTGGCAGCGCGTTTGCAGGGGCTGGCCGAGCCGAATACGCTGATCATCAGCCCATCGACGCGTCGACTGATCGGCAACGCTTTTGACCTGCAGGATCAGGGCTCATTTGCCCTCAAGGGTTTTTCAGAGAAGATTCAGGCATGGATTGTTACGGGACAGGCCCGGATTGAGCGGCGTTTCGACATCATGCCCGATGCCGGTGCCAGCCGGTTGGTGGGCCGTCAGGCCGAGTTCCGCAAGCTCAATGACAAATGGAATGAGGCTCGTCAGGGGGCCGGCCAGACGGTACTGATTACCGGCGAGGCGGGCATTGGAAAATCCCGCCTGATCGAAGGGCTTAGCCAGCAGGCGCAAGCGCAGGAGACGCTGCGTCTGAACTTTCAGTGTTCGCCCTTCCACGCCAACTCGGCGCTTTACCCGATTATTCAGCATCTTGAACGTGCGGCAGGATTTGCGACAACGGACAGTAATGAGGAAAAGCTTGCAAAGCTTGCCCACATTCTGCGTCATCACTCGCCCGAGCATCAGCGTCTGATCGCGGATCTGTTGAGCGTCGATGCGGACGAGATGTTGGGGCCGCTTGATCTGCCGCCACAGATCAAGCTGGAGCGCACGCTTGAGGCCGTGACCGAGCAGCTGGCCGCATTGGCGCGTGAAAAACCGGTATTGCTGCTGTTTGAGGATGCGCATTGGGTGGATCCGACGACATTGACCCTGACCGACCGTGTGATCGAGCAGATCAGAGAGCTGCCGGTGTTGATCGTCGTCACGGCACGGCCCGGTTTTGATCCCGGATGGGGGCTGCATCACAATACCCTCCATGTGCCTCTCAAGCGCCTGACCAACCGGGATGTGGCCGAGATCGTGACTGAAGTTGCGGGTGGCAACGTGGTGCCTGCCGAGGTCTGCGATCTGATCGCGGCCAAGACTGATGGTATTCCGCTTTATGTGCAAGAGGTTACGCGTGGCTTGCTGGAATCCGGTCAGCTACGGCTGACGGATCAAGGATATGCCTTGCGCGGGCCGCTGCCATCGCTTTCGGTGCCCAGCACGCTGAAGGATTCGCTGATGGAACGTCTGGACCGGCTAGGCATGGCGAAAGAAGTGGCGCAGACCGGGGCGGTGTTCGGACGGCAGTTCTCGATCGCACTGCTGGCATCGGTGTCAATCCTGTCACCTACGGTTCTGCAAGCGGGTCTGGACCAGTTGTCTTCGGCGGGAATTATCCTGCAAGCGCCGGACGCGACCGAGGACGAGTTCATTTTTCGCCACGCGCTGATCCGGGATATGGCCTATGACAGCCTGCTGCGCACGGAACGGCAGGTGCTGCATGACCGCGCGGCGGGTGCTTTACTGGAAAACCAGCCGCAGCTGGCGCAGACCCAACCCGAAGTTCTGGCACAGCACTATTCTCTGGCCCAGCGCACAGACGAAGCTGTGTTGCATTGGCAAAGCGCAGGGCGTCGCGCCATCGAACGCTCGGCTTTGGCCGAAGCCTTGACACATTTGTCGACGGCGCTGGATCAGTTGTCGAAAGTGCCCAAAAGTCGCGAACGAGACGTGCAGGAGATCGATATTCAGATCCTGCGCGCAGGTGTTCTGCGATCGACCAGCGGTATTTCCGGTGATGCTACGGGCGAGGCCTATGGCCGCCTGCGCGAGCTCTGCCACCGTGCCGAGCAGACTGAGCGGCTGTTCCCTGTTCTCAACGGTCTATACGCCTTTCATCTGGTGCGCGCCGAATACCGGCTGGCGCAGGAGGTGGCGGCGCAAATCCTTGATCTGGCGGCGGAGAGCGGCAAGACCGAACACCGCATGGTCGGGCACCGCGCCATGGGGGCGGTACAGTTGCATCTGGGAAACCTGACCGAGGCGCAAACACATCTGGAACAGGCCTGGGCGCTGTATGATTTTGATCAGCATAGCCAACTGGCCTATGTTTATGGCACTGATCATGCGGCGATCACCTCGGCGTTTCTGGGAACGTGCTATTGCCTGATGGGGCGCCATCAGGAGGCGTTGCAGGTGCAGCAGACGGCGTTGGATTGGGCCAAAGAGCTTAAGCATGCGCATAGCGTGGCACAGATTCTGGTTTACATGTGCAAGGTCCATCTGCTGGTACGTGATATTCCCGCATTGCTACAAGACGTCGAGGCCCTGTCGACCTTGGCCGAGGAGCATTCGCTGCAGTTTCTGGGAACCATTGCGCGTCTGTGGCGAAGTTGGGCTCGGGCGGTGACAAGCTTTGACCCCGAGCATATCGATGACCTGCGTCAGGCTTCGGAAGACTGGTGGTCGGTCGGGGCTGGCAACTACAAAAGTTTCTTCCCCTCATTGATTGCGGAGATCGAAATCAGTGCCGGTGATCTGGCCGCCGCACAACAAACCATGGCGCAAGCCACACAGGCTTTGCACAAGACCGAAGAGAAATGGGCCGAGGCCGAGCAATTGCGGATCGAGGCCGAACTGGTTGCGAAAACCGGAGGTGACCCCGAACCCTTGCTGCTACGTGCAATCGAAACGGCCCAGCGACAAGGCGCTCGGCTGTATGAATTGCGCGCAGCTGTTGCTTTGACGCAGTGGCGGCAGCGCAGAGGCGAGCCCGCGGGTGGGGTGCTTGATGCGGCGCTGTCGCATTTCGGGCAAAGCGCGGCGGATCAATCAGACTTGCAAGACGCGCGGGCTTTGATGGACACAACCACTTGACCGAAGGGGTCCATTGCTGCCAGCTTGGGCCTCGGCAGATATGGGATGATACCGAAATTTTATCATAGTTGCGTGGGGATATCCGTTTCCACGCCGCCGGTTCATTTGGTGTGAGGAGACCCGATGAAAAAGATCAGCAAAACCCTTCTGGCTAAGGATATCGTGGCGCAAAGCCGTACCGATCTGGCGCTGCGGCAATATCACTCGATCACGCCCGAGCAGATACGCGACTTTGAGAAGAAGCTGATTGGAACGGTCACCCTGCCCACCGACGCTGATTACAACAATGACCGACAGGTCTGGAATCCGGCTTTTCAGGACTATCCCGAGATCATCGTTTATTGCGAGACCATTCAGGACGTGCGCACCAGTCTTGCTTTCGCACGTGAGCATGATCTGTGGGTGGTGGCGCGGTCCGGGCGGCACAGTACGGCGGGGTATTCGGTTAACAATCAGATGGTGCTGGACACCAGCAGGATCCGCTATGTGACCGTCGATCCGGATGTTCCGATGGCCTATGTGGGGCCTGGCACGCCGTTCAAGATGCTGAACTCGGTTCTGAATTCCTATCACCTGCATGTGCCCGGCGGGGCGTGTCAGGATGTCTGTGTAGCGGGTTTCATGATGGGCGGAGGTTATGGTTTTACATCGCGCCGGTTCGGGATGGCTTGTGACAACGTCTTGGGCGTCACCGTGATGCTGTGGGACGGCAGCATCGTGGTTGCCGACCAGGATACGAACCCCGATCTGTTCTGGGCAATCCGGGGCGGGACGGGCAACAACTTCGGCATCCTGCTGGAGATACGGTATCAGCTTCACCCGCTCTACAAGGTCTGGGGTTGTCATATCACCTGGCCGCTGGGCAAAGCCGCCAAGGCGCTGGAGTTCCTGCAAGCCAACTATATGAGCACTTGCGAGGATGACAGGTTCGGCGCCTATATCTTTCTGGCCTATCAGGGGGATAAGAAGGTGCTGCTGCTGTCTGCGCTTTATGATGGGACGACCGAAGAGGGAAACGCATTCGTTCAGCCCTTGCTCAGCGATGAGATCGGCGGCGAGATGGATGAGGGTGACCAGAATTATGGCACCTATCAGGAAATCAACTCGTGGCTTTACGACGACAAGTACGACATTCCCGTGGTACCCGATCAGGCCCGTGAGGACAAACAGGCCGGATACATCAAACGCCAGCTCAACGCGGCTGAATGGCAGCGCGTTGTGGATTACCTCGACAGCACGCCGAATGCCTATGGCGCGGTTGCGATCGAACCCTATGGCGGTGCGATCAACCGGATGCCGCTGGGCAAAGAGGGCAATGCCTTCATCCACCGTGATGTGTCGCTGAACTTTTACGTCGATGTGTTCTGGGTATCAGAAGAGGAAAAAGAGATCGTCGTGCCCTGGCTCGACGGGTTCATGAAGCTGATGACCGAAGAAGGCTATTTCATCGACCGGGTCTATCAGAACTATCCGCGTCGGACACAGTTGAACTATCGCTGGCAATATTGGGGGGAGTATTTCAACTCACTTCTATTCGTGAAGCAGAAGTTCGATCCGAAGAATTTCTTCCACTACCAGCAGAGCATTTCTCCGGTGCCCGACGATGCGCCGCCGGAAATCATCCGGGACACGTCCAAGTCGATCTTCGATGACTGGACGATAACTTATGAGACATATTCGAACCCCTGAAAGCAGGGGCTGCCATGGCCAAACGGGGAGGGCCCAGCATGGATACGATTCAGGAGATTTTCTTTCTGCCACCCATTGCGGTTGCCCGTTTGGGGCCGGGTGAGACACCGCTGGAAAGCTATGAATGGCAGCAGGACATGGATGCCCATGGCAACAACAAGACGGTCATCCGGTCGAACATAACCCTGCGCGAAGTCGAAGATGGCAGTGTAACTGCCTACCTGCCCGATCCCGATACGATCCGCTTTCGCGACGAAGGCGGTGCGCTGCGTCCGGTCGCTCCGTTCTTCGAACTATGGGCGAAGATGCATGACGCCGAAACGGGAGAGGAATATGAGACACCGGTGACGCTGGACCTGCTCGACGATCAGGGCCTGTCGCTGCAGAACGTGCGATATTCCGTCACCGTCGGGAACACGAAGGCCGAGCGCCGGACCGGCGATGCGGCTTGCGGGTTTCGCGCGCGGGTCGAGATTGCGGGGCAGGATTTCACCCCGAAACCGCTGCTGGCTTTCAGCCCGTATACCTCTGAGCAGCAACCGATGGTGTATGAACACAACCCGATCCCTCTGGGCTCGATCCGTGTGATGCATCCGGTTCACGGTCAGGATGAACCGGTTGAAGGAGAGTTCATCGACCGCAGCATCCTGCGCCTGCGGTTCATGCCCCCTAAGGGTGAGGTCTATGGCCCGCCGGATGCGGCCTATGGCCCGGCGACGCTGGCGGTGCCGGGGTACCAGAACGACCCGCCTAAATCGGAATATGGGCGCATCCACGAAATCGTGCCCGAACAGAACCGTATTCTGAACCCCGACACGCCATGGTCGAAATGGATCATGATGTCCGGCACCTCGGACGATCCCGAGCCGCATGACAGCTATGATGGCGCGCGCGTCGGCAATGACCAATCCTGGGGCGTGGCTGATGACACCAGCGATGGCGTGATAGAGGCGACTTTGGCCGTGCGCGGCGAACGTCTGACCGCGCGGGCGCAGATCATGACCGGTCCGCCCGATTTTGCGCCTGATGCGCGACCTTTCTACAGCCTTGAGGATGATCTGGCCGACCGCGATCTGTCGCTGATTTCGGTGACCAAAGACAATTACCGGCAGGCCAAGACCGAAGTGGTCGACATCTTCCGCCGCGCGTTTGAGACCAACAGCCTGATCAATCTCGACGATATTCGGGCGCAGGGTCTGAAGGACAATGCCAAGCTGCAGGCCAAGACCGGGATACCCGTGACGCCGGGTCTGCCGTCGACCGATGCGAAATCCATGACGGAAGAGGACGCGAGGCCGCCCGACAAGATCGACGAACTGATCCGGCCGCAGCCGATCTCGGTCTTTTCAAATTCAGTACCCAATGACCGGCTGCCCTATACGGTGGCCACAAAATTCGTGCATGAACAGTTGATTGACGAGGCCAACCTGCTGGATTTCCTGCGACGCCGCCCGGATTTCGTGAAAACGCTGCTGCGCCCGCCCTATGGCATCCTGACCGAGCTTGAGACCGACCCGAACCCGGATCAGGCCCCGAACCCAGATTTCCGCGATCCGCGCATCATCCGCGACTCGATGCATGACGCTCGGATGCCGCCCTATATGCGCGATTCTAACTACTACCCGCTGTCTCTGTCGCGCAGGCAGTATCATCTGGTGATCTCGTTCATCGACTATCTGGTTGCACAGGAATCGGAGGCTCAGAATGTCTGATCAACCCGGCCAAATCCGCGTCAAACCCCGCAATCTGACTGCCCGCGTGGCCTATAAGGTTCCGGGCAACCCCGACAACACGCGACTGGACGGATCGGTGGGCAATTGCTTTCCCGGTTTGGAAATGGATGTGCGTAACCTCGACCGCCGGTTCTTTCCCGGTCTGGTGTTCAACGCGGTGCGCGTGCCGCTAAACCCCGTGCCTGAGGCGCCGAAGAACTCGCAGGGCTTCCATCTGGTCTTCGTCGATTACTTCTATGACCCAATGCTGCCCGACAACAGCCCCGAAGACTGGGTGCAGACCTTGCTCGAGGCTTATAGCGGCGACATCGGCGCAGAGCTTAGCCAGGGGCGCTGGTTCCTGTCCTGGGTCGAACAAAGCGGCAAGCGTATTACTTTCAAGGACGAAGATGGTAAGCCCTATGACGGGCTGATGATCTGGCGGTTCATCCGCAGTCTGGAACACGGTGATGACAAACCGGTTAGCATCGCGTTGGAGCGCCGTGATCACGAAGGTGAAGTGGATGCGGAGCAGGTTGTCCTGCACGGTTTTCGCCGCCAGTACCGGACCGAGGCGGGCGCGTTCAATGAAGCCTATGATCCCGGTGAACTGACGCAGAGCCTGTGCAACCCGTGGTCCCATGATTTCCGCGATTGCGGCTGCCACTACTGGCCCTCAAACCACCCCGATGTGGTGATGGCTGAGGTGGCGCACGACGATCAGCTGCCCTCGGGCCAGTCGAAGAACCCGATTGAGGCCGAGACATATCTAGATTGGCTGCGCTCGGATAAGTCTCCGTCCGGCAATGTCGCCGCGCTGAATACAGTGGAACAGAACCGCCCCTATCAGATCGACCACTATCAGGTGAACCAGATGTGGAGCGAGTTGCCCATCGTGGTCGAAGGCCGCGAAACGGGCGAAGTTTATGAGGTTGATCCTGAGTTACCGGGTGTTGAGCCCTATGACTCACCTGAGGAGATGATCAAAGACCTCAAGACCCGTCTGGCTGCGATGGAGATGACGCTGAGCCTGCAATATCTCTATGCCTATTTCTCGCTGGCCGACCCTGAGACGGCGGACACCAAGAAATGGCCGACGTTGAAGGATGACTTGATCTTTGCCCGCCGTTCGGTTCTGGAGGTCGCGATTGGCGAGATGACCCATATGCGCTGGGCGAACCAATTGCTGTGGGAGCTTGAGCCTGAGGGCTATGAACCGATCTTGACCCCGTCTGAAACCCTGCCAGCGGGTAAAGGTAAGACGCAGCCCCGCGCGCTGCGGCCTTTGACCGCCGAGGCGCTTGCGGATTTCATCGAGATTGAGCGTCCCGGCGGCTTTATCGACCGCGCTTATGCGCAATGTGTGGCAACGTTGGAGCAAGAGGACTTGTTCCCTGAACGTCGTCTTTATGCGCTGGCGGTGCGGATCGATACGGACGGAGATGAGCATTTTCTGCGCTTCAGTCAGATGAAGGATGTTCTGGCCAAGTATGACACAGGCGAGGGCACACCGGCCTATCTGCGCCAGATCGAGGTCGGAACCGAAGCAGAGGCCAAAACGGCACTGGATCTGTACGCCAAGGTCAAGGACGGGCTTGCCAAGGCATATACGCTTGAAGCCGAAGGGAAGCTGGAAGAGTCTCAGACCTATATCCAGCAAGTGCGCGACGACATGAAGCTGTTCCGGGTCGAGGGCGAAGCACTGGCCGCCAAAGGGATCGGCATTCCGTTCTGGACGGAGGGCAAGGCGTGATCTCACCCGCCGCGCAGGTGCATTTTTTTGACAGCGGGCATGGGGATCACATGCTGGCCGTCGATGGCTCGCGCGTATTCGATGTGCCGGCGGGAACGGCGGGCCGGTTCGCGGCGATGGACAAGACTGGCCAGAGCGCTTTCCTTAGTGCAATGGGTCTGGATGGTGCGCCGTTCATCGACGACACGCCACCTCAGGGCATGCCGGTGCGGTCGCTGTCGCTGGCCGTGGCGCAGAAATGCAATCTGGCCTGCACCTATTGCTATGCGGCGGGCGGAGAGTTTGGCGGCCCCGCGCGGAATATGGATTGGGAAGTCGCGAAAGCCTCGGTCGACCGGCTGGTGGCCGAAGCCGAACCCGGCGTGCGGATCAACCTCGCCTATCTGGGCGGCGAGCCCCTTATCAACCGCGATCTGGTGCAGCGTACTACGGAATATGCGGTGGAGCAGGCGCAGGCAGATGGGCTGAGTGTTGGCTTCTCGATCACCACCAATGGCACCTTGCTGCGCCCCGAGGATGCGGCGTTTTTTGAAGCACATGGATTTGCCGTCACGATCAGTCTGGATGGCGTGGGCAAGGTTCATGACAAGCTGCGTCCCAATCGTGGTGGGCGGGGCAGCTTCGATACGATTTTGAAGCGGGTTGAGCCGCTGCTGGCCGCGCAACGTCGCATGCAGGTCGGCGCACGGGTCACGGTGACACCGCAGAATATGAATCTGCCCGAAACACTTGAACGCTTCGTTGGTATGGGCTTCCATTCCATCGGCTTCTCGCCAATGCTGGCGTCGCCCAATGGCCAGCATGAGCTGGACCGGAACGATCTGGACGAAATGCTGACCCAGATGATCCGCTGTGGTGAGGTGTTTGAGGCGGCGGTGATCCAGGGACGGCGCTATCCATTCTCGAACATGGCGGCGGCGATGCAGGAAATCCATCGCGGCACGCACCGCCCCTATGCCTGCGGCGCGGGCGGTGGCTACTTTGGCGTGTCTGCCGATGGCGGTCTGTTCGCCTGCCACCGTTTTGTCGAAGACGAGGCCGGGGCGATGGGCGACGTCTACGACGGCCCTGACTTGCGGCGGGAAAACTGGCTGGCAGATCGACACGTACACACTCAGTCCCCCTGCAACACCTGCTGGGCGCGCTATCTGTGCGGCGGCGGCTGTCATCACGAGGTCATCCATCGCGGGCGCCCCGCCTGCGATTACATTCGGGGTTGGCTACATTATTGCCTGCAGGCATATGCCCGCCTGTCCGAGATGAGACCAGACTATTTCGGCACACCCGCGCGGGCGGCCTCTGCCTGATCAGATGGTGATAGAGACCGAAATCTGCGTGATCGGTGGCGGCCCGGCAGGTAGCGCTGCTGCACTAAGGCTGGCTCAGCTGGGTCGCCGCGTTTGCCTGATCGAGCGACAACCTTTCCCGCGTCAGCATGTTGGCGAGTCTCTGCCCCCCTCGATCTGGCCGATCCTGAACCTGCTGGGGGTCGAAGAAGCCGTTACGCAGGCCGGGTTTCTGCGCGCCAACGGTTCGGTCTTGCATTGGGCCGGGACGTTCGAGCGTCGGGGCGTCGATGGTGATTACCCCGGCCTTCTTGTAGATCGGGGCCAGTTCGACGCTGTGCTGTTACGTGCTGCGCAGGCGGCGGGTGTTCAGATCGTTCAGCCTGCCCGTGCATACCGCCCGGTGCGAGGGCGCTCTGGCTGGGAAGTGCCGGTCCGCACCGACGCGGGTACCTTTCAGATCCGGGCGCAGATTCTTCTGGACGCCGCAGGACGGCAAGCCGGGTTGAGTCGCCGGTTTCGCAATGCCTCGCGGCCATTATTGGCGCTCTATGCCTATTGGCAGGTGTCGCCGGGCTTCGGTCCACAAGCGCGGATTGAGGCTGGGTCTTCACACTGGTATTGGGGGGCTCTTTTGCCCGGCGGGCTGGTCAATGCGATGGTCTTTGTTGATCCCGATACCTGCAACGGGCTGTCGCCTGCAGATCGGCGCGACCTGTATCTGAATCTGCTGGCACAATCGACGCTGCTATCGCCCTGTCTGGAACAGCGCCGGATCGGACCGGTGCGGCGGGCCGATGCAATCAGCCGGGTTGAGGCAACGCCTCCGACGCGCGACCTGCTAAGGGTTGGAGAGGCCAGCTTTTCGGTCGACGCTCTGTCGTCGCAGGGGGTGCAACTTGCGATGGGGCAGGCGGTGCAAGCCGCGGCAGTGGTAAATACGGTTCTGGAGACGCCTCCGTACGGCGAACTGGCCTTGTCCTTCTATGCTGACCGCCAGATCGAACGGGTGCAGGCCCACGCCGCGCTATCTGCTGATTTCTATGCCCGGCAAAACACTATCGATCCCGCGCCTTTCTGGGCTGAGCGCGCGCAACCGCTGGACTGGTTAAAGCCGCCCCAGTCGGACCCGAACCCCGAGATGTTACGCGACGATCAGATCTTGACCCTGTCCCCGCAGGCAAAGCTGATCACGTCCGGCGTACAGACCGCCTCTCGTATCGAGCTTGGTGTTGTCGTCACTCACCCGAACCTCCCACGGCCGGTTGCAAATCTGGAAGGCGTATCCCTCGGCCCACTGCTAAAGCGACTGGATGGCTCGGCGACCGCAGTGGATATCGCTGCCCGTTGGTCGGGCGTCCTCGATGCCCAGCGTGCGCTGCGCCTTCTGCGCTGGCTCTGGTATCATCGCATTCTGATCCCTGCCGCTGATCGGATGTAATCACGGTTTCCTCTGCGCGCCGAATGGCATAAGGTTCGCCGCAACGCCAACCGCCAAGATACAAGAGGTCGCATGTCGCGTTTTGATGGGTATTTCCTGCGGCAATTGCTGGTGCTGTTTGGCTTTTTCACATTGGTGCTTGTAGGAGTCTTCTGGATCACCCGCTCGGTCAGCCTGTTTGATCGTGTGATCAGCGGCGGCCAATCGGCGCTGGTGTTTCTGGAATTCACGGCCCTGACCCTGCCGACGCTGATCCGGACGGTGATGCCGATGGCCGTGTTTGCTGCGGCTGTCTACGCAACCAATCGTCTGAGCCGCGAGAGCGAGATGACGGTCATGCTGGCCACCGGCTCCAGCCCATGGCGGTTGGCGCGGGCGGTTTTGATGTTTGGCTTCTGCGCGGGGCTCATGATGGCTGTGATCAGCGTGTTTCTGCGGCCGGCCTCGGTCGAGCAGTTGGAACAGCGGCAGGCTGAAGTCGCGGGCGACGTGACCGCGCAACTGCTGAACGAAGGTGAGTTTCTGCACCCCGCGAAAGGTGTGACCGTCTATATCGGGGATATCGAACTGGACGGCACCCTGCACGAGGTCTTCGTCTCGGATCGTCGGGACGAGGCCAATCCGGTGAGTTATTCCAGCACCACGGCCTATCTGGTTAATCAAAGCACAGGTATCCATCTGGTGATGCTCGATGGCGTGGCGCTCAGATATGATCAACAGGGCAACACGCTGTCATCGACCCTGTTTCAGGATGCTACCTATGACATCTCGGAGCTGACCAGAAATACCGATAGCAGTCTGCGCAGCCGCGAGGCGATTCCGACAATTGAATTGCTGCAGGATATCGAAGCCGTCGCCAAATCAGACGAACATTCCGTGGGCCAGCTGGTCGAAGAACTGCATCAGCGGTTTTCTTGGGTGGCCATATGCATAGCCGTTGCGCTGGTGGGGTATTCGGCGCTGATGCTGGGCAGCTTCTCGCGCTTTGGTCTCTGGCCGCAGATTTTCGGAGCCTTCACAATCCTCGTGCTGCTTGAAGGGGTGCGAGGTTTTGTTGCGCCAGTCGTGATCGGCAATCCTCAGCTCTGGTTTCTACTCTATGTGCCTGCGCTGATCGGCGTCGTTTTATCTATCCTGTTTCTATCTGTCGCGGGGCGTCCTCTGTTCAGACGAGCCAACCGTGGCGGTACGCCTGATCCTGCAACGGCCTGACGTCTGCGGGTTTATCGCGTTAATGCACTACTCACCTGAATGAGCTGATACGGACCAAGTGATTGTCCCATTGGCAATCCGGGTTTGCCGTGATCGAGACGGTTTCGTGCAGACGCCCGAACGATCCTGTGCCGGTTGAGAAGACCAACCCTTCGGTGCCGGTGCTGAGGCCGCAGACATCTTCCAGCATATGTGTACCCGTCAGCGCGCCGCTGCTGACGTCGAAGCGATGCAACGTGTTGCCACGCGGGCAAGTGATGGCAACCGTCTGCCCATCCGCAGAAAAGGCGATGCTGCCAGCGTAGCCTTGCAATGCGCTTTGCAGGGCCCCGGGTGCGGAGATCAGACGCGGTGTCTCGCCACGGCGGTGGAGCCCCAACAGCGGAGGGTGCCGTGTCAGGCTGCCTTGCCATTGCATTGCGAACCCGACAAGCCCGTCGGCACGTACCGCCAAGTGGCGGATCGAGTTCTTATACAGGGTCTGCGGCAACGCCACCTGCTCCAGTATCGCACCCGACAGATCGGTATAGGTGAGGTTGGGTCGCATCATGGGCAGGTTCAGCTTGCTGCGGCCTGTATCCGGGTGGGTCTCGATCCCGCCATTGGCAATTGCCAAAACCTCTCCATCCGGCATCAGGCGCATGTCATGGGGGCCTGTGCCGCCAGAAGGGAACTCACCCAGCCGGGCAAAGCTGTTGGCATCCCAGACGCCGATCACGCCTTCTGCCGCGTCATAGTTATTCTCGGTGGTATAGAACCGGCTACCATCTGCTGAGAATGTGCCGTGACCGTAGAAATGGCGCCCTGTCGGAGCTTCAAGTTTTTTGATCAGCGCTCCAGTCGTGCAATCGATCACAAGGGCGAAGGTGCCGGGGCGACGGGCAAACGCGACGGCTTGAGCTTTGAACGGATGGGCAGCGGCGGCATGTCCGCGTGCGGGCAGAGGCACGGAAAACCGGATTGCCCCCTGACCATCCAAACCAGCCAGCCGATATGATCCATTCGGAAATAGCCCCGCGGCAAGAAACTCAGGGGCGCCGACAGCGGCCCAGCTACGCATGGGCGCTAGGCTGGAGGCGGCAAGCCCGGCCAGAAAGGTGCGGCGCGTGGCCATGACTCAGTCTCCGTCCAATGAGTTGAAACCGGCGTTGATGCCAAGCGTTGGGCCAAGTTCGGTCGCGGTGATGGCGCGGATATCGTCAATCGACTGTTTGAGCGCCTCGACGCGGAGTCGGCCCTGCGGATCGGCGACTCCGGCAAATGCCGGGTCGTCCAGCGCTTGTGCCCGGTCAATGGCCCTGGAAAACGCAGCGTCCAGATCGCTGGCGATTTCGGGGTGGTCAAAGGACAGTCGCGCAGCCAGATCACGCAGGGCGACCAGAGAGAGCTCCACATGACGCAACGAGCGTTCGGACCGGCGTGCCTCGGCCCGGTTGGGGCGGGGGCGGTCAAAGGTGCCAAGCGGGCGACCAAGGCGCGTATCCGAGGTGAACTGCAGCCCGACGCTCAGAGCTTTGAACAGCTCCTGCATGGCTTCATCGCCCGAGCGATAGGGGCTGTTTCCGCCCGGTTGTGTCAGATGCGGGGCGTAGCCCTGCCAATCAGTGTTGATCGCACCAGCATTGCGGTCGATATCGGTGGCGATGGCCCGGATCAACGCACAGCGATACGCAGCACTGCCCTGTTCCCCCATAGCCGGGTCATAAAGCATCCGTTCCAGCGCGAAGAATCCCCGCCCGGCGATCGAGGTCTCGGCAAAGGCTTCGGGGTCGTTGATGGTTGCGTCCTCGGCAGCGATCAATCCGGAAAGGGCCTTTGGGGTGAACCGCTTGGTGTCCGGCCAGAAGGCTAAAGCAAAGGCGCGGTCGTCGACCTCGGTTGGACCAAAGCGCAGGTGACTTGCGGAAACCCAGGCGTCGAAAGCGGCGTTAAAGGCGGTGCGTAGTTCGGCAGAACCGGGAGTGCAATCTGCCTGTGCCGCGTGTGACAGCCCCCCGGTCGCTTCGGACAAATCGGCGAAGCGCGGCAGGATGTGATTTTCAGTCACGTCGATAAGGATTGGGGCGCGGTCTTGCGCGTAAACCGCGAATGGCAGCAGGACACTGATAAGAGCGAGGGTGCGCATATCAGAGACTTTCCAGAAAACGGATCAAGGCGTCGCGGTCGGGCTTGGGCATTGAAACCACGGTATCGCGGGCAGCCTGCGCCTCGCCCTCGTGCCACAGGATCGCTTCGATCAATGACCTTGCGCGCCCGTCATGCAGAAATTGGGTATGGCCTGAAACACGCTCAGTCAGGCCTATGCCCCACAAAGGCGGTGTGCGCCATTCCTGACCCGTGGCGCGTGCCTCGGGGCGATTGTCGGCCAGACCTTCGCCCATGTCGTGCAGCAGCAGGTCGGTATAGGGCCAGATCAGTTGAAAGCTGTGCTCGGGTCGGTCGGGCATCCGATGTGTGACATACGCGGGCGTATGGCATGACGCACAGCCTGAGATATGAAAGACTTCTTTCCCGCGCAGAACCTGAGGATCATCGATATCGCGCCGACCAGGGACACCCAGATTGCGGCTGTAGAAGGCGACGAGATCCATACCAACTTGATCGATCTCATACGCACGTGCGTCGCCATCCCCATGCGGAGCATCGACGCAATTAATCTGCGCAGTTGTGCAATCGCCATGAGGCGCGGGGAACAGAGGGCTTGAGATGCCGATATCCCCGGCAAATGCAGCCGCCGATTGCTCCATAACCGTGGGCATCCCGGCCTTATGGCCAAAACGGCCCATCATGGGGGCGTCAAATTCGGCCGACCAGATGATGTTGGGGCGTCCCGAGATACCATCGCCGTTTGCATCCTCGGGATCGGCATTGGCCAGCAGGTCCTCGACCGGGATCGCTTCGAGCAGCCCCAATCCGATCATCTGCGGGGCGACCCGAGGGCTGAGCATCGCCTCGGGGTGCAAGGGGCCATAACCCAGATCAGCGGCAGCGTAAGTCGGTTTGCGAAGCGAGGCAGTCTCACCATCCGACAACGCCACCTCGATTTCTTCGTAAGTGATGTCCAGCCGATACTCCGCCGGATGCCCGGCCAGTGCGAAATCCTGCATCTGCCCGCCATAGTTCGGTTCGGGCAGGGTGGCGATATAATCGGCGATCTCGGCGGGGGCGTCTTCTGGCGGACCCGGGATCGAAACCCGTAGGAACATCGACACGGCGTTGTCGTCGGACCCGTTCGGCGTATGCCCACGCCCGTCCTTGATATGGCAACGCTGACAGGACCGTGCGTTATACAAGGGACCCAAACCATCCGAGGCGAGGGTCGAGGAAGGCGCGGAGACCCAGACTTTCTTGAACAGACCGTTGCCAACTTTGAAGTTCAGCTCTTGCTCAAAACTGATATTGGCCGAAGGTTGAGAGAACGCATCCGCATCTGTGCGCACGCGAACTGTGGCGGCCCCTGCGGACAGCTCTTCGAACCGCTGAGGCACGCTGAAATCCTCGGGCGCTGCGGTCGCGGCTCTGATCCGCGTAGTTTCTTCTGCGGTTCTGGGCAGGGTGTTCAGGTGGTGATCCTTCAGCTGAGACGTCGTGGTGTCAGCGGAAAGGGAGGGGGTGGCCACGAACATGGCCACCGATATCAGGGCAAGCTTACTCGCCTTCGTCCATCTTGGATGCGTTGAGTTGCGCATAATTGGCTTCGCCAATCCTTTCATACAGGTCGAGCTGCGTTTCGAGGAAGTCGATATGCCCTTCCTCGTCGCTGATCAGTTCTTCAAACAGGCCCATGGACACGTAATCCCCGGCCTCGCGGCAATACTCGCGCGCTTCGACATAAAGCGTCCGTGCGTCATGTTCGGCGGCCAGATCACACTCCAGCGTTTCTTTCGGGGTCTGCCCGATACGCAGAGGGTCCAGTTTCTGCAGGTTGGGATGACCTTCCAGAAAGATGATGCGTTCAATCAGCTTGTCGGCGTGGCCCATCTCTTCGATGGATTCCTCACGACTTTTCTTGGCCATGTGGCCAAGACCCCAATCCTCCTGCAGGCGGTAGTGCAACCAGTACTGGCTGACCGCAGTCAGTTCATGCCGCAGAGATTTGTTGAGATATTCGATGACCTTGGGATCGCCTTTCATGTGCTTTCTCCTGTGATGCTCCGGACCGTAATGTACGGAGCTGCATGGGGACTTTCAGATTATCGTCTGCGCGCATTGTGTCTAGGAAAAGAGGCATGCACCCGCCACAATCCGCTGATTTTCCAAGGGCATGATAGATCTTGCCCGGGGTAATGATGGTCTGCGGGTCTGCTGTCCGCATCCAGTCGATTGCGGCGCGGATATCGTGGTCTGTGATATTAGTGCAGTGACATACAATCATGGCGACTCAGCCTGCTCATAGATATCTTAGTTAAATAGTTGGTTATTTGATTGGCGTCCAGCGATAAGGCCCAAATCTTCGTGATTGGCAGAACCGGGCGCGTATGAAACGCGCCCGGTCAGGGGGCCTAGTGAAAGACTGCCTTCGGGTTATCCAGACTGTCGGAGCCTTCGAACTCGATCTGGTTCAGTTCCAACGTAGTCACGATGCGTTCGATGGTCTTGGTCTGATCAACCAGTCCGTCGACACCACCCATGATCAGCGCTTCTCCGCCTGCGTTGCCGCGTTCGAGCATTTGGTCATAGGCAAAGCCAGCTTCGGCGGCCGTTTTGATGCGGCCCAGAGCCTGCATGGTATTTGCCAGCTTGGTTTTCATCTCCATGTCCAGCGCCGGATCGGCTGCTGTCACCAGATCCGACAACGACGCGCCCGAGACCGGAGTTCCGTCGATACGGGTATAGCTACCAAGATAGACGTTCTGGATGCCCAGTCCATCGTAGTAGTGGCTGTTATGAGTGTTATCGGCAAAACAATCATGCTCTTCTTCAGGGTCGTTCAGCATCAGACCGAGACGCATCCGTTCGCCTGCCTGTTCTCCGTATGATAGCGAGCCCATACCGGTCAGGATCGCACTGACGCCTGCGGTTTCATCCGTGGTCAGGGCAGCACGAGCATCTCCACCTTCGGCCCACTGGGCGGTCATCCATTCCAGATCGCTGATTAGCAGGTCTGTGGCAGCGCTCAGGTACTGAGCGCGGCGGTCGCAATTGCCGTTGGTGCAGTTATCGCCCTGAACATAATCTGAGTAAGGGCGATTGCCCGCGCCAGCGTCGTGGCCGTTCAGGTCCTGGCCCCATAGCAGGAATTCGATTGCGTGATAGCCGGTGGCGACATTTGCCTCGATCCCGTCGGCTTCGTGTAGCGTGTCGGACAGCAATTCGGGCGTAATCTGGCTGGCATCAATGGTCTCGCCTGACAGATCGAAGCTGGGGTTGGCGATGACGTTCAGCACCGAGAATTCGTTCTCATCGCTGGAACCACCGTAAGAGGCGTCGACGTAGTCGATCAGACCTTCGTCCAGTGGCCATGCATTCACCTTGCCTTCCCAGTCATCGACGATGGCATTGCCAAAGCGATAAACCTCGGTCTGCTGATACGGCACGCGTGCCGCGATCCAGGCGGCACGGGCAGCGTTCAGGGTGGCGTCTGACGGGTCGGCGATCAGTGCGTTCACCGCTGTTTGCAATGTCTTTGCCGCGATCAGGCTGTCTTCGTATTTTGCTTCGGCGATGTTGGCATAAGTGCTCAGAACATCTGCTTTGGACGGCGCTTCGGCCAGAGCAGCGCTTGCGATGCACAAGGTCAGGGCGCTGGTCGCGGCGAATGGTTTGGTCATGGGGCTTGGTCTCTCTGAAAAATCGGTTGGTAGTCCCGTGCCCTGGCGGGTGGGTGGGTTATTTCTTGATAGAATTAGTCAACAATGTCAACCTGAGTTTTATTGTCGGATATTTCGCCATAATTGCCCCGCCATAAATGGGGAGGGCAGGGAACTGGCGTCATTATTGCGTGGCAGTACAAATCGACTAAAATGTGCTAAATATTTTAGATGGTGATTGTTATGAAGTGCGTGGTTGTTTTTCTGTTTCTCCTTCCCGTCGCGTTGATGGCCCAAGAAGCTCAGTCGTCAAATGCGCACGCGCATGGCGTCGGGCGCTTGGAAATGACGATATCGGAAACTGAGATTGCTTTGACACTGCAGGTTCCCGGCAATGATATTGTTGGGTTTGAACGCCCCGCCGAGAATGAAGAGGATCGGGCGCGTGTCGCAGATGCGATTTCGGACCTGTCACAACCCCTTAACCTGTTCGAGCTTTCGCCTGAGGCGAGCTGCATGACGGCCTCGGCAAATGTGGCGCTGGTGGGTGATGCGTTCGGTCAAGAGGAGGCGTCGGAAAATGGTGCAGCGCAGCACAATGAATTCCATGCCGACTATTTGCTGCAATGCGAGGAAATGACGGCGATTACAACCATCCGGTTTGCCTATTTTGAGCGGTTCACAGAGGCCCGGCGGCTGACGGTTAAGCTATCCTCATCCAAAGGCACGCAGGATATCCTGGTGGAACGCGAGGCACCTCTGCTGACCTTGCCGTAGGCATCTCCGTCTCAGTTCATAGCAATACACAATCTCTCACGAAGTCGAGACCTGAGGGAAAGAAGGTTGCCTCGTGCACTTGGCGTAAGGCAGGTTTGTTGCGTCGTCCCGCCGGTACGTATCGCTGATCCCTGGTCCGTGGACGCTGAATTGATTTGAGACATGAGTTATGAACCTGCGCGATCTTCAATACGTCATTGCCGTGGCCGAGCATCGGAACTTTACGCGCGCCTCACAGGCGGTGGCGGTCAGCCAGCCGGCGCTGTCAAACCAGATCAAAAAGCTTGAGGCAGAGCTGGGCGTTGCGATCTTCGAACGTGGCAAGGATGGTGTCCTTCTGACCGGGTTCGGTCAGGAATTGCTTACTCATGCCAAGCAGGTCATTGAGATCGTGGATGGCATCGGCGATCTGGCGCGACGGCACCAGACGACTGAATTGCCCGCAATCCGTTTGGGAATGACACCGACCCTGGCCGCCTACCTGTCGCGTTACTTCCGCCAGCTGTTCGCCCAAGCCGTCCCGGATCGCAAGATCATCATTGTCGAGGAATATCCCGTCGCCCTGGCCAAGATGGTCGAGGATCGATCGGTCGATATGGCCTTTATTGCACGCAAGAGCTTTGATCAGATCTATCGTGGCTCGACCCGCCCGATGGATTTTACCTCGCTCTGGCTTGAGCCGCTGTATCTCGGCTTGCGCAAGGGCCATCCGCTTGGCCGCAAGTCCAGTATCTGGGCGCATGAAGTGCCTGCTGATCAACTGATCCGGTTTCCGATTTCGTTCGGCTATGATCTTGAGCAGGATCTGCCTGAACCTTCGGAAACAGTCGCTGAGGAAACCGGCATCGACGTCACGACCGCCCGGTTCGAAACCGTGTGCCGCTATGTGGCGCAAAGCGACGCCTGCACGATGGTCAACGCAATAGCCGCCGAGCAGTTTAAACGCGATGGATTCGGCCTGACTTTTCTGCCCTTCGACGACAAGGGCAATATGCGTGAACTGGGTGCATTGACCCGGCCGCAATACCCCAACCCGGAAATCGTCGAGATGATGGGCAAACGGATCCATCTGGACCCGCCTCAGGGAACGGTAGCATCGCGGAATGCGAATCTGGTTAAAAAGCCGGTTCCATCTGACAACTGAGGCACGAGTCTTGGTTCCTGGCGCTGCCAGCCACCCCTGATCACATCAGCCAATCGTCACAAACCGCCATCACATGGCCCTACATATTCGTGAAATCATGGCACTGAATAATGTCGAATGATCGGCGACTATCATACAACCATCAGAAATTTAACAAGTAAATTCCTACAGGCCTCGCGACTTATGTGACTATTCGCGCAGGTTATGCACCTCATTCAAAGGAAGAATTTCAAAAGCTCAGGGTGACTCGCAACTGATGAGACAGCGGGCAGACGGCCTTGGTTCGATGTCCGTCCGATTTGTACTCATGCATGGAGATTCCCAATGCTTTCCGACTTTCTCGCAAGCCTGCGCGCCAGATTGCTGACGACCTCGTCACTGGCCCAGGAAACCGCCCGCGACGGCCAAACACTGACCAACGGGTTTTTTCAATCTACTGTCGTCGACAACACTCCGGCGTTTCTGCTGGACAACGATTTTGCGCGTCTTCTGAATTTCGGCCAGATCACCACCAACAATGCCGCTGCTGCAGTGGCTGTTGAAGGTGAGAATGCACAGGTGTTCAACTTCCGCACCGGTAGCATCGAGGCAAACTCGGGCCCCGAGGTGCTGGCCACGGGTATTCAGGTTTCGGGCAGCGCTGATATCCGCAACTTTGGTGAGATCGCGGGCGAATTTAACGGCGTGCAGTTCGCGGGTGCGGGCAGCTCGGGCCGTCTGGACAACTTCCGGGGCGGAGTGATCTCATCCGACAGCCGCGTGGTTGATATTCAGGGCGAAGGCGTCAGCGTTCGCAACTTTGGCGACATCATCGGTACAGGTGATCAGCGCAACGGCACAATCTATACAAACTCGACCGCCGAAGATGTCAGCATCAGCAACTTTACCGGTGGTACGATCGACGCAGGCGAAGGCAACTTTGGCGCCGGTATTTCGTTGCAGGTGGGTGACGAAGTTGGCGACCGGGTATCGAACACCCTGTTCAACGGCTTTGGTGCGACCATTCAGGGCCGTGGCCAAGAGGCGTCTAACACCCCGGGCGCAGGGGACGGTATCCGCATCAACAACGGTGCCGAGGGCACGATCTCGGAAACCGATATCGTCAATAGCGGCCTGATCTCTTCTGAAAGCAATCAGGGCACTGCAGGTGGTATCCGCATCGCCGACGGCGCAGCGGCCGAAGGCCGCATCGTGAACACCTCGACCGGTGTGATCGAAGGTGCGCGGAATGGTCTTTATATCGGCAATGCCGAGCATGATTTGGACGTTCTGAACTTCGGCACCATCCAGTCCGGCAGCCGCGCGGTCAACATCGACGGCACTGGCGTGGATCTGGTCAACGGTGGCGTCATTCTGGGCACTGACGATCAACGGAACGGTACGGTCTATGCCGATGGCACCGCGGATGATTTCTCGGTTCGCAACCTGGCCAATGGCGTGATTGACGCCGGTGAGCACAACCAGGGCTCGGGCTTTGGGGCTGAGATCGGCGGGGCCGAAGATGGCGTCAACACATTCACGCTGGAAAACGATGGTATCATCATCGGCCGTGGCAACGCCGCTGCCAATGTCGGTCTGGCCGGTGACGGTGTGCGGATCGGCAATGTCGGCAATACCGGAACAACCGATGCCACCATCACCAACACGGGCACGATCCTGTCGGAAGGGGACAATGGAACCGTTGCCGGCGTGCGTGTCGTCAATAACGTGAACTTCAAGGGTACGCTGACCAACTCGGGCTTGATCGCAGGTGTGCAGAACGGCGTTTACTTCGGGACCGGCGATCACACCGGTGGCCTGTTCCTGAACACAGGCATTGTGACTTCGGACAGCCGAGCGCTGAATATCGATGGCAATGGTCTGGAAGTTCGCAACGAAAACGACATCCTCGGTACGGGCGATCAGCGCAACGGTACTGTCTACGCCGATGCCACCGCTGACAACTATACCTTCACCAACACCGGTCTGGTGGATGCGGGTTTTGGCAATAACGGCTCAGCCGTGGCGCTGCAAACCGGTGACGTGGACGGAGACGTGGTTTCGGCGGCGATCTTCAACGAAGGCACTTTCAAAGGTCGCGGCGACGCAACCGAAGGCAATCAGGTCGGCGATGGTTTGCGTCTGTTCAGCAATGTCGAAGATGCAAGCTTTGCCGGTCTGGTTCAGAACGAAGGCCTGATCGCAGGATCGGAAGACAGCGACGCAGCTGCAGGTATCCGCATCGATGGTGGTCTGAACATTCTGGGTGCCATCATCAACGAAGGTGAAATCTCGGGTCAGGTCAACGCGATTGACGCGACCGAGGCAGGCTCAGTGACATTCGTTAACGATGACGAAGGTGTAGTAAATGGTAACGTGTTACTGGGTGCCGGAGACGACATCGTTGTAGACTTCGGTCGGATCAACGGTGTCGTCGACGGAGGAGCAGGGGATGACGTTCTGATCGCCGGTCAGGGTAACAACGTGATCGTCGGCGGCCTTGGAAACGACTTCATCGAAGGTGGTGAAGGCTTTGACACAGCCGATTTCTCGGATCTGGATGTGTCCGTCAAAGTCAGCCTTGATGCCAACGGCAACGGAACCGCCGTGCGCGACACCGGCTTCAACGTGAGTGTTGTCAATCAGGCCGTGACCGCGCCCGGTCAGTTCGGGTCGGCCATTGCGGACGGTGCCGCGTTTGTGGAACAGGCTGCGGCAAACAACCTGTACTACAACATCCACACCTCCGATTTCCCGGCTGGTGAAATCCGTGGCCAGTTGCTGGTTGATAGCGACGAAACCGTGGACGGTATCCGTACCATCAAGCTGAGCGGTCCGCTGGACGCCGCGCAGGAGCCCGGGCCGCTGTCGGATAGCGAAGCCACCGGTTTTGCCACGGCAGTTGTTGTGCAGAACCTGCACACCGGCGAGGTGAGCTATTCCAGTGAGTTGAGCGTCACTGGCCTGAACGAAGCCGATCTGCAAACCCCGATCCCGGGTGTTGTTTCGGCGATCCACCTGCACAATGCACCTGCTGGCCAAAACGGTCCGGTGGTTCAGGATACGCTGGTGGATGCCGGTGCAACCCTCGACGTGGACGCCACAGGTGGCTCGGGTGTTGTCGGGCTGGACGTCATCGACAACCAGATCGAAACGGACATCCTCAGCTCGATCGAACGGGTTGTCGGCTCGGGTGACAGCGACACGATCGACCTGTCGGGCTTCGACGGTGTGGCAATCGATCTGGACCTCAGTGGCCCGGTACCCAGCCCTCTGGTAGACGGCGACGTAGGTCCGCAGGACGGGGCCATCATCCAGTTCGGCGAGATCGTGGCCGAGGTTGACGACTTCGAAAACGTGATCGGGTCGGAAGGCGATGACCTGATCCTTGGCAACAACGAGTTCAACGTGCTCGACGGTGCTGGGGGCAACGATGCCATCCACTCGTTCGGTGGGGCCGATATCATCATCGGCGGCGAAGGCATTGACACCGCGCTGTTCACCGCTGGGCCGGGCGTTGTTCTGGACCTTGACGAAGACGGCAACGGTGTCGCCAGCGTCAACGCGCCCGATGGGGTCACGCTGGATCAGGTCTTCGGGTTCGAAAACATCAGCGGCTCGAACAACGTGAACAGCCCGAACGGTGGCGACGACATCTTGTCTGGCAACTCGGGCGACAACGTCCTGCGCGGTCAGGCCGGTGACGACATCCTGAACGGTGAGGGTGGCAATGACGTCCTGATCGGTGGCGCCGGAGAAGACATCCTGATCTTCGAAGGTGAGTTCGGCCACGATGTGGTCGAAGAATACGAGACCGGCATCGACCGTCTGGACTTCACCGATTTCGGTCCGGATTTCCGCGACAATCTGAACATCGAACAAGACGGAGAAGATGCGGTTCTGTCCTTCTCGTCCGACAACTCGGTGCGTCTGGTTGGCGTCAACGCCTCGGATCTGACTGACGATGACTTTGTCGTCTGATCACTGACCCAACGGGGTGGCGGCGTAGGTCGCCACCCTTTCACCCTGAAAAGAGATCACCGTCATGTTTCAGAAAAAATCATCCGTCAAAACAGCCTGGGCCTCGTTGCGAGGCGGCTTTTTCGCAATCGGCTTTTTCAGCCTTGTCCTTAACCTTCTTATGCTCGCCGGTCCGCTTTACATGCTGCAGGTCTATGACCGCGTACTGACCAGCCAGAACATGGACACCCTGATCGCCCTGACCCTGCTGTTAGGCGGCGTGTTCATCGTCACCGGCCTGCTGGACCTGATGCGAGTCCGCATCCTGAGCCGGCTGGGCGCGCGGTTCGAGCTGAAGATCGGCGCACCACTGCTGCAGGCTTCGATCCGCCGCCGTCTGCAGGGCAAATCCACTGCCACGGACAATCCGTCCGCAGATATCACCGGTCTACGTGATTTCATCTCGGGCCCCACATTGATCGCGTTTTTCGATGCGCCGTGGATCCCGATCTATCTGGCGGTGCTTTACATGCTGCACCCCTATCTGGGCGCGCTTGGCCTTTCTGGAGCGCTGACCCTTACAATTCTGGCCCTGATCAACAATTCGCGCGCCGCCGGCGTCATGCAGGACGCATCCCGCGCGCGCAGCAGGTCCGACGCTTTGTTCACCGCAAGTGAGCAAAATGCAGAGCTTGTCCAAGCAATGGGGATGAATGGTGATCTCGCCCGGCGCTGGACAGCTCTGCAACAGGATGCCCATGCGCTGAAAACCCGCGTGGCCGACCGCATCGCCAGTTTCTCGGTTCTGTCCAAGACGATCCGCATGGCGCTGCAGTCGGGCATGCTGGGACTGGGCGCAGCACTAGCCATCACCGGGCAGGCTACGGCTGGGGTGATGATCGCTGCAACCATCGTTCTGGCCCGCGCTCTGGCCCCGATCGATCAGCTGATTGGCCAATGGCGTGGGTTTCTGGCCGCGCGGGGGTCGTATAAGAACCTGCGCGCTCTGGACGAGGCTTTCCCCGAGCAGCCCAAGCGCCTTGCGCTGCCGCATCCGCAATTCTCGATCAACACGGTGATTTCTCAGGCCGGACCACCGCTGGCTCGCAATGCCACCATCGGCGATATTGAGTTTGCATTGTCTGCAGGGGACGTGATGGCCGTGATCGGTCATAGTGGCTCGGGCAAGAGCACATTGGCGCGGATGTTGGCGGGGATCTGGACCCCTCAGCGCGGGGCGATCCGGTTGGACGGGACGCCCATGTCGAAATGGGATCCGCAGGATCTGGGCCACTTGATCGGATATCTGCCGCAGGATGTGCAACTGTTCGATGGTACGATCCGCGAGAATATCGCGCGCTTTTCAACCTCGGTCGATGACGCCAAGGTGTTTGAGGCCGCCGTCGCTGCCGATGTTCATGGCCTGATCAGCAACCTGCCCGATGGCTATGACACGCAGCTGGGTGACGGTTTCCACCTGTCGGGCGGTCAGAGACAGCGTATCGCGCTGGCGCGTGCGCTGTATGGTGACCCATTCATTCTGGTGCTGGATGAGCCGAACTCGGACCTCGACGCGCAAGGTGAGCTTGCCCTGCGTAACGCCATTCGCGGTGCCAGTGCACGCGGAGCTATCACCTTCGTGATGACCCACCGTCCCAGCACGCTGGAAGCCGTGAACAAGGTCCTTACGCTCAGCAAGGGCACTCAGACCGGCTTTGGCGACAAGGATGAGATTCTGCGCCCGCGTCAGCAAACCGACCTGCCGCGACAAGAACGTCCTCAGATTACGACTCGTGACACGCAGTCGTCTGTACGGAAAGGACCAATCCAATGACCCCTACAGTTTACAACGCACCCGAACAGGGCCTTCTACGTCTGGAAGATTATAATCGGGCCGAGCAAAAGCTTCCCGGTGCAGGTATCAAGGGATTTGTGATCCTGGGACTGCTGATCGTGGCCGGGTTTGTCGGAGGTTCGGTTTACTGGGCCGCCGCGTCAAAACTGGATGGCGCGGTTGTGGCTCCGGCATCCTTCGTGGTCGAAGGTAACCGCAAGACGGTCGAGCATCTGGACGGCGGTATCGTGCGCACGATTTTGGTCGCCGATGGGGATCTGGTTGAGGCCGGGCAGACATTGGTTGAACTCGATAGCACCGATCTGGACGTCAACCTGGACGTTATCAAAAGCCAGTTGGGCGAGTTGACGGTGCGCCGTGCCCGTTTGGTTGCGCAAATCCGCGACGAAGGCCGATTCGAACGGGCAGATGTCGATCAGATGATGCGGGTCGAGATGGACAGTCGCGACTGGCAAGATGCGTTCCTGACGCAGAAATTACTGTTCGATGCCGAAATCCGTACACGGACAGCCGAGAAGAATCTGCTGGACCAGCAGATTGCCAACCTGCGGGACCAGATCGCAGGGCTTCAGGCCCAGCGTGCGGCCAATGCGCGCCAGATGGACATCACGCGTGAAGAGCTTGGCAATCTTGAGACGCTGCAGAGCAAAGGGTTGGTCGCCGCGAACCGCGTCAACAGCCGTCGGGTCGAGGTCGAGCGCCTGATCGGTGTCGAGGCTTCCTTGACCACGCAAGAAGCTCAGGCGCGCAACCGGATCAACGAATTGCAGTTGGCCAGTATCGGTCAGCAGACCCAGCGCGCCGAGGCAATCTCGACCGAACTGGCGCAGGTTGAGGCACTGTTGGCAACCCTGGAGCCGCAATATGTGGGTGCTGCCGAGCGTCGCAAACGCGTCGCGGTCACCGCCCCGGTCAGCGGGCGTGTCGTGGGCCTGACGGTGTTTACATCAGGGGGTGTTGTGCGTCCGGGTGAGTCCATTCTGGACATTGTCCCGGCCGACCAGCCTCTGATCGTTGAGGCCCGTGTGAATACGGCTGATATCGAGAAGCTGTTTGTCGGTCAGTCGACCCGCGTGCGTCTGTCGGCCTTTGATCAGGGCGAGGTGCCCGAAGCGACCGGCAGGATCACCGATATCTCGGCAGACAGTCTTGAGGACGACCGCACAGGACAGCCCTATTATCTGGCGCAGATCAAGCTGGACGAGGCGCAACCAGAACAGGTGGCCTCGCTGGAGCTGGTGCCGGGGATGCCTGCGGATCTGTTCGTGAATACTGGTGAACGTACGGCGCTCAGCTATCTGGCCCAACCGCTCAGGGACCGTCTGGCACGGACTTTCATCGAGTGATTTGATAGCCGCCGACATCTGCGTCGGCGGCTATCCTAACTGCGGGATAGAGCGCTTTGCAGCGCGCGGTAGGAGGCTTTGGGCCTCCGCTCCAGCGTCTCGAAATCCACATCGACCAGTCCGAAACGCTTTTCATATCCCAGGGCCCATTCGTAATTGTCGAGCAGCGACCATACGAAATACCCTTTGACTGGGACACCTTGCTCCTGCGCCCTACGAACCTCGGCTAGGTGTCGATCCAGATAGTCGATCCGGTTCTGATCCTGCTGACGATCCTGGCTCGCCATCCCGTTTTCGGTGACATAGATCGGCAGGTCGCCTGTGTGGTCCTTTGCAGTGCGGATCAGGAAGCGCGAGAGGGCGGCGGGATCGATCTCCCATCCCATCTGGGTCTTGGGTAGAGGGCCGGGCACCTCTTGCAGAGAGGGCCATGGCGTGTCAGCAGGCGCAATCAGTTTGCGTGTATAATAGTTCAATCCGCACCAGTCGACTGGCGTGCCGATGGTGTCAAAATCGTCCTGCCAGCCTTGGGGCAGATGAGGGGAGAGACCCTCCAGAACGTTTTCGGGATAGGCTTTGTTGAATACACCGCCCAGAAAGAAGCGATTGTAGATGCCGTCATAGAGTGCGGCAGCCGTTTGCGCCCCGGCGCTGTCGTCGGCGGGTTCAGCCCATTCCAGATTGAACACCGCTCCCAGATTGGACATGCCCAGGGCGCGCATGGTTTGAATGGCATGACCATGCGCCAATAGGACGTGATGCATCGCGCGTGCGGTGGCACGGATGTCACGCAGCCCGGGGGCGTGGTGACCTTCAAAATGGCTCAGCCAACTCACACACCATGGCTCATTGATCGGGGCGACGCTGTGCATCCGGTCACCGATGCGCCCCATGATGACCTGCGTAAAGTCTGCAAACCAGCCCGCAATATCGCGATTGCGCCAGCCGCCCAGATCGGCAAGCGGCGAAGGCAGCTCCCAATGATAAAGCGTGGCGCATGGCTTGATGCCGCGTTCCAGCAGTGCATCTGTCAACCTGTCATAGAAATCCAACCCTTCTTGATTCACCTGGCCGCGCCCCTCGGGCAGGACCCGCGCCCAGCTGGTCGAGAACCGATAGCAGTCGAAGCCTGCGTCCCGGATCAGGTCGAAATCTTCTTCGAACCGGTTATAGTGATCACAGGCCACGCCCCCGTTTTCCGCATGCGCAACGTTGCCTGGGGTGGCGGCAAAACTATCCCAGTGAGTTGTGCCTGCACCGCCTTGGGCATGCCCCTCGATCTGGTAGGCTGAGGTTGCCACGCCAAATAGGAAATCCTGAGGAAAATCTATGCGTTTATGTTTCATATCAATCCCTTCGCAGCGCAGGCCCGGTTGAGCTACCAACAACCAGCTCAGCCTCTAGAAGTCGCGTTTTTGGTGGGTCATTGGGTGCGTTGATCCGTTCGATCAACATTTCTGCTGCCAGATCTCCGGCATGTCGGACGGATGAACGCGTCGCGGTGAAAATCGGTACGTCCTGCCCGTTACGCATGTATGACAACTCATCATCATGGGCGATGACTGAGATATCACGGCCCATCTTCAACCCGTTCTCTTCCAGTGCGCGCCGGATACCCACCGCAGAGATAATGGACGAGGCCAGAATTGCCGTGGGCGGGTTCGGGAGTTTCAGCATGTCGCAAGCAGTTTGGTGCCCGTAAATCTCGGTCATTTCGGCGCTGCGCAGCAATTCCGGATCAGGGGTGATCCCGGCTTCGGCCAAGGCCGCCATATAGCCGTTTCGGCGGCGCTGGGCAAAATCCATCTCTTCCAAGCCGTTGATGAGTGCAATTCGACGATGCCCGAGGTCGATCAGAAAACGCGTCGCACGCTCGAAGGACCGCTGGTTGTTCACGTCGATCCAGTCATAAGGAACTTCTGCGCCGGTCGAGCGACCGTGGACGATAAACGGCACTCCCATCCGGGACAGAACCGAAATCCGCGGTTCGTTCACCTTTGGGCCTTGCAGCACAATGCCATCCACCACGCCGCGATTAAAAAGGCTGCGATAGGAGGCCTCGATCGATGTATCAGGCGCATGGGTGAACATCATGTCATAGTTGTTATCAGCGTATTTCTGCGCCGCGCCGGCAACAAAATCCCCAAAAATCGGATTTACCATCTCATGCTGCGATGAGGTGGGAATCACATGGCCGATCACCATCGAGCGCCCTGTAGCCAGCCCTTTGGCACGACTATTTGGACGGTAGCCGTGCCTGTCGGCAGCGGCCTGAACTCGGATGCGCGTATCCTCTTTCACTTCGGGGTACCCGTTCAACGCTCGGCTGACCGTTGTCTGTGAAAGGCCGAGTATTTCCGAGAGCTGCTTTAAGTTCATGGCTTTCAAAGCGCCTTCAAAAGTTGATTTACATTGTTGTGATTCGAAATCCAGTTTCCGTCAACCTGTTTCGCGAGATAAGCAAAAGTAACCGGTATTATGGCGATGGAGTAACGAAATGTTGACAGAGCTTAAATGTTAGCGGATAAACTCAGGCATTCAAAGCGCTTTGAAAAACGAATCTCGATGCGCGGAACATACTGGGAGGAGAATTCATGAAACACTCGCTTTATGCAGGTGCGGCCACGTTCGCCCTGATGGCGGGCGCGGCGCAGGCTGACAAGGTGACTGTGTTCGGGCCATGGCTGGGGCCGGATCAGGAGAATGTCGAAAAGGTTCTGGATGGCTTCGCCGCCGCGACGGGTCATGAGTATGCCTATGTTGGTTCGGACAGTTTCGAGCAGCAGATCAGAATTGATGCCGAGGCCGGGTCGGCGCCGAATGTTGCTGTCTTCCCTCAGCCTGGGCTTGCGGCGGACATGGCCAAGTCGGGATTTCTGACCCCGCTGGGTGATGGAACAGCGGATTGGATACGGGACAACTATGCCGCAGGTCAGTCCTGGGTTGATCTGGGAACTTACCCGGGCGCGGACGGACAGGAGCATCTGTACGGCTTCTTCTATAAGGTCGATGTGAAGTCGCTGGTCTGGTACGTGCCAGAGAATTTCGAGGATGCGGGCTATGAAGTCCCAACCACGATGGAAGAATTAAAGGCGCTGACCGACCAGATCGTAGCTGACGGAGAGACGCCGTGGTGTATCGGGCTGGGATCCGGTGGCGCAACCGGATGGCCGGCGACGGATTGGGTCGAAGACATGATGCTGCGTACGCAGTCGCCCGATGACTACGACGCCTGGGTCGCGAACGAGATGAAGTTTAATGACCCTAAAGTCATCGCAGCGATCGAAGAATTTGGGGCCTTCGCACGCAATGACGACTATGTAGCAGGTGGTGCCGGTGCGGTCGCGACAACAGATTTCCGTGATAGTCCGAAGGGCATGTTCAGTTCTCCTCCACAGTGTTACCTGCATCGTCAGGCGTCATTCATCCCTGCTTTCTTTCCAGAAGGCACCGTCGTGGGTGAAGATGCGGATTTCTTCTACTTCCCTGCGTATGAAAGCACGGATCTGGGCAGCCCAGTTCTGGGTGCAGGCACGCTCTGGGCAATAACCAATGACAGCCCTGCTGCACACGATCTGATCGCTTACCTGCAAACGCCCGAAGCGCATGAGATCTGGATGCAGTTGACCGGTTTTCTGACCCCCCACAAGGGCGTTGATACCTCATTGTTCTCGGACCCAACGCTGGCGAAAATGAACGACATCCTTCTGGGCGCGACCACGTTCCGATTTGATGGCTCCGACCTTATGCCGGGCGGGGTGGGTGCGGGCACCTTCTGGACCGGAATGGTCGATTACACCGGAGGCAAGCCTGCACAAGAGGTAGCCGATGAAATCCAATCCTCCTGGGATGCGCTGGACTAAGCGCCTCTGAGACCGGGCGGTCTACTCAATAGGCCGCCCCAATCCCTTTTTTGCAACGGAGAGTGTCATGCATCCGGCACTTCAGGGCCTGCTGACCATCGCCATCGGCGTGTCGGGCTGTGTGGGCTATTTCTATCTGTCGAACCAGTTTCTGGACAAGGTTCTGTTCCCGGCACGCGGACCGAATGCAGGTCGCAATATCAACCGTGCCAATATGATCCGGCCCTGGCTATTTCTGTTTCCTGCGCTGCTCGCTCTGGGCCTGTATCTGGCCTACCCGGTGGTTGAGACGCTGCGCCTGTCGCTGACAGATCGCATCCCCGGGGGCGGCTACGAATGGGTTGGCCTTGAAAATTATCGCCAGATGGCCGCCGAGCCGAAATTCTGGGAGGCCATGCGCAATAATATGCTCTGGCTGATTGTGGTTCCGGCGATGTCGACAGCGTTTGGGCTGCTGGTGGCACAACTGACCGACCGGATCCGCTGGGGCAATGTGGCCAAGGCACTGATCTTCATGCCGATGGCGATTTCGTTTGTCGGAGCCTCGGTGATCTGGAAGCTGGTCTATGACACAAGGCCAGCGGAACAGGATCAGATCGGCATCCTGAACGCGCTTTATATCTTCTTTGGCGGAACCGAGCCGCAGACTTGGCTGACGATCCCATTTTGGAACAGTTTCTTCCTGATGATCGTGCTGGTCTGGATTCAGACCGGGTTTGCCATGGTTATCCTATCTGCCGCACTGCGGGGCATTCCAGAAGAGACCATCGAGGCTGCCATTCTGGACGGTGCGAACCCGTTCCAGATCTTTTTCAAGATTAAGGTACCGCAGATCAAGACCACAATCCTCGTGGTGTGGACGACGATCACGATCACCGTTCTAAAGGTCTTTGACATCGTTTTCGCCATGACCAACGGGCAGTGGGAAACTCAAGTGCTGGCCAATTACATGTTCGACAAGCTGTTCCGCGCCAATGATTGGGGCGTGGGATCGGCTTCGGCCATGGTGATCATGCTGCTGGTGACACCGATCCTGATCTGGAACGTGCGCAATGCGCGCCAAGAGATGAAGTAGGGGGCTGGCATGAACGATATTGCAGGAACCAAACCGGCCCTCAGATGGGTGGTCCATGCCTCAGTCGTATTACTTGTGGTGCTATGGGTCTTTCCGACGCTGGGTCTTCTGATCTCGTCCTTTCGGACGGCGGATCAGATTGCGACCAGCGGCTGGTGGCGCTCGCTGTTTCCGTCCGAGCAGAACCTGACACTGCGCAGCGCAGCGCCCGATACGCAGGCCCTTGAAAATGGGGTTTACGTCATCGAAGGCAATCTGTTTGACGCAGGCGTGACGGCCAAGATTTCGCAGTGGGGCGTCAGCTCTCGCGCAATCGATGCGTTCAAACCGGGCGAAACGGCTGAGCTTCGTCGAGGTGGAGATATTACGGTTGACGCTGATGGCAACTACCGGATGAAGAACACCGAAGAGTTCTCGGGCAGCCGCGGCGCGCGCGTCTTTGTAACGGCCGAGTTGCCGCCTGAATTCACGCTAGAGAACTATCACAAGGTGCTGCTGGCTGAAGACAGCACCGACAGCATGGGCAAGGCCTTTTTCAACACACTCACGGTAACGATCCCGGCAACGATCATTCCGATCCTAGTCGCCGCCTTTGCGGCCTATGCGCTCGCTTGGATGGATTTCCCGGGTCGTGCCCTGCTGATCGCAGCTGTGGTCGGATTGCTGGTCGTACCTTTGCAATTGGCACTGATCCCGCTGCTGAAACTTCACCTGAGCATTGGGATTCCCAAAGGGTATCTTGGCGTCTGGCTCGCGCATACCGGTTTCGGGATGCCGTTGGCGATTTACCTGCTGCGGAATTACATGGCCGGGCTGCCTCGCGATCTAATTGAAAATGCGCGGGTCGATGGCGCGACCGAGTTTCAGATCTTCACAAAACTGATCTTGCCGCTCAGCTTCCCGGCCTTGGCCTCATTTGCGATCTTTCAGTTCTTATGGACATGGAACGATCTGCTAGTCGCCAAGGTGTTTCTGATCGATGCCACCGGCCAGACCACGGTGATGACCAACCGCATCGTTGAGCTTTTGGGTACACGAGGCGGCAACTGGGAAATCCTAGCCACAGCGGCGTTCGTCTCAATCGCGGTACCGCTGGTGGTCTTCTTCGCAATGCAAAAATATCTGGTCCGCGGTTTGCTGGCCGGGTCTGTAAAATAAGGGCGTGTGATGAACGTGCAAAACAACGCGACAGCATTCGAAACAACCAAAGCGGCGTCGGAGTGGTGGCGGGGCGGTGTGATCTATCAGATCTATCCACGCAGCTTTCAGGACAGCAACGGCGACGGGATCGGAGACCTCAAGGGCATCACCCAGCGGCTAGGCTACATCGCCTCGCTGGGGGTTGATGCGATCTGGATTTCGCCGTTCTTCAAATCTCCGATGAAGGATTTTGGTTATGACGTCAGCGACTATCGCGATGTCGACCCGATGTTCGGCACCATGGCGGACTTCAAAGAGCTGCTGGATCAAGCCCATGCGCATGGGTTGAAGGTGATGATCGATCTGGTGCTATCCCACACCTCGGACCAACACCCATGGTTTAGCGAAAGCCGCGCCAGTCGCGAGAACTCGAAATCCGATTGGTATGTGTGGGCCGATCCCAAGCCTGACGGGACACCTCCGAATAATTGGCTGTCGATCTTTGGCGGTTCGGCGTGGCAGTGGGATGCGCGGCGGTTACAGTATTATTTGCACAACTTCCTGACCTCGCAGCCGGATTTGAACTTCCATTGCAAGGATGTTCAGGATGCGCTGCTGGATGTGGCGCGCTTCTGGCTGGATATGGGGGTCGACGGGTTCCGTCTGGATACGATCAATTTCTATTTCCACGACGCCCAGCTGCGTGACAATCCCGGCCTGCCGATGGATCAGAGGAACTCATCAATTGCGCCGATGGTGAACCCGTATAACCATCAGGATCACCTCTATTCCAAAAGCCAACCCGAGAATATCGCGTTCCTTGAACGGTTGCGCGCCCTGACTGACGAATACCAGGGCCGCGCCTGTCTGGGCGAGGTCGGCGACGCGCAGCGCGGGCTTGAGATTATGGGCGAGTACACCAGCGGCGATAAACGGATGCATATGTGTTATGCCTTCGAGTTCCTTGAAAAGCGTGCGCTGACGGCAGCTTACACCAAGCAGGTTTTTGATCAGTTGGAGGACAAGGCGGGCGATGCGTGGCCCTGCTGGGCCTTCTCGAACCACGATGTGCAGCGCCATGCCTCGCGCTGGGGTCTGGATGATGCGGCCATCCGACAGCATGCGGTCCTGATGATGTGCCTGAAGGGTTCCGCCTGCCTGTACCAAGGTGAAGAACTGGGTCTGCCCGAGGCAGATGTAGCATTCGAGGATTTGCAGGACCCCTATGGCATTGAATTTTGGCCAGAATTCAAAGGCCGTGACGGTTGTCGGACGCCGATGGTTTGGGCTTCGCAGGATGAACAATCCGGGTTCAGCACAGGCCGACCGTGGTTACCGGTCAGCCGTACACAAGCCGAGCGAGCAGTGGACCGGTTAGAGCAGGACCCAACTTCGATGCTGTACCACTACCGCCATGCGATTGCTTTGCGTCATGCGCATTCAGCGTTGATGTCCGGAGCGCAAACAGGAATGGCACAGATCGGGTCGCTTCTGACCTTCATTCGCGAGGATGACGCCCAGCAGGTGTTTTGCGCTTTTAACATGGGAGCAGAACCCACTGAGGTGTCTCTGCCTGGCGGCGAATGGCATGTGATCGGGGAGGAGTTGGGCGGTGTTCACGGGGAAGGCACTGTGGTGCTGAACGCCGCTCAATTCTGTCTGCTGGCTCGGGAAAAGAGGTAAACCATGTCGGAACTCAAGCTTACGGATGTGGCCAAGTCCTATGGCCCGGTCGATGTTTTGAAACATATCGATCTCGATATCGAACAGGGTGAGCTGGTCGTTTTTGTCGGCCCTTCGGGCTGTGGTAAATCCACGTTGCTGAGGATGATCGCGGGCCTTGAAAAGATCACGGGTGGCACGCTTGAGATCGAAGGGCAGGTGGTGAACGATGTGCCGCCCGCGCAGCGGGGCATCGCGATGGTGTTCCAGTCTTATGCGCTTTATCCGCATATGACGGTGCGGGAAAACATGGCCTTCGCGCTCAAGATCGCCAAGATGCCAAGCGCTGAGGTTGATGCGGCCGTGGATCGCGCCGCGCAGATTCTGCAGCTTGAACCGCTGCTGGATCGTCTGCCCAAGGCACTGTCCGGCGGGCAGCGCCAGCGTGTTGCAATAGGACGGGCCATCGTGCGCGACCCAAAGGTGTATTTGTTTGACGAGCCGCTCTCGAACCTGGACGCTGCGTTGCGCGTGGCCACACGGATCGAGATTGCGCGTCTGAAAGAAGCGATGCCCGATAGCACGATGATCTACGTCACCCATGATCAGGTCGAGGCGATGACCCTGGCCAGCCGCATCGTGGTTTTGGCCAACAAGGGAATCGCTCAGGTTGGCACACCGCTCGAATTGTATGAGACGCCTGACAATGAGTTCGTCGCGCAATTCATCGGCTCACCCGCCATGAATCTGCTTCCGGGCACCATCACCGCGACCGGAGAGACGACGACTGTGGCACTGGATGATGGTGGCGTGGCGGTCTCTTCGATACCGACCGATGCCTCGGACGAAGGCAAAACCGTCAATATCGGCGTCCGGCCTGAGGATTTGGTGATGGCCGAGGAAGACGCGATCTATTCCGGCGTGGTGGACTTTACCGAAGCGCTGGGCGAGGTTACGTTGCTCTATTTCGCAGCACCCGAAGACCGGGATGCAGTGATTGCCAAGCTTCCTGGCATTCAGCGTAATCTGCGTGGGCAAAGCGTCTCGGTCACCGCTGCGCCCGAGAAAGTGCATCTGTTCCACAATGGTCAGTCGATGCGGCGCTAACCCAGTTTTGCTAGGAAACCGGAGACCTTCTCCAATCCGTCGCGAAGGATCGAGGGCGTATTGGCGTAACCGATCCGAACGCAGCCTTCTAATCCCAGCGCAGAGCCTGGCGTGAACATCACACCGGTGCCCTGCAGTAGTTTCACGCAGAATTCGCGTGAGGGCATGTCGAAATCATAGTGCAACAGCGCGGTCGTCCCGGCTTTGGGTTTGATCCAGCTGATCCGGGGCTCTTTCGCAACCCATTCCGCCAGCATGGCAAGGTTGCCGCGCGTGATGGCTTGACTGCGCGCCAGAACCTTGTCGTGGTGTTCCAGCGCGAGTGTCGCGAAATGGTCGTCGATCATACCGACCGAGATCGTATCGTAATCCCGATGGATCGATACCGCCTCGATCAATTCTGGTGCGGCGGCGATCCAGCCCAGCCGCAGCCCCGCCAGTGAGAATGCCTTGGACATGCCCGCAGTCGAAATTCCTTTCTCATAGAGATCAGAAACTGCGTCGGTCATGCCGGAGCCTTCTTGCCCGGTGCCGCGATAAACCTCGTCACACAGCAACCAGGCCCCGGCGGCGCGCGCGATCTCAACAATCTCAAGCAGGAAAGCGCGATCCATCACCGCGCCGGTCGGATTGTTGGGGTTGTTGATGGCGATCAGTTTGGTGTCTTGCGTCACTGCGGCGCGCAGCTCTTCCAGATCGGGCAGATAGGCGTTCTCGGCCCGCAGTTGGATTTGCGTCACCTCCGCACCGATGCTGGCCGGGATCGAGTAATGCTGTTGATAGGTCGGCACAACGGCCACCACCTTGTCGCCACGTTCGACCAGGGTTTTGTGGACCAACATGTTGGCCCCGATCGTACCGTGGGTGACGATGATATTCTCGCGCGCCTGTCGCTCATACAGGCCACAAATCGCATCGCGCAGCCGATCCGAACCCCGTATCGCGCCATAGGTCATCTTCATCCCCAGCAGCTCGGACAGATCATCCGAGTTTCGGCCGGCAAGCTGCAACAGCTCTGCGATGGTCAGGCTTTCGACACAGGTCTCCGCAAGATTATAGGCGCATCTGGTTTCCCATTCGTCCATCCAGATTTCGACGCCAAAGGGTTCGATCTTCATCGCACTATCCTGCCTGACTGAGCCTTAGCGCATCGTTCCCACGGCGAAGGCGCGAGGTCAACCAGAGCCTAGTCTGACTGGATCGTCGCAACCGCCGCCTGCACGGCTGCTTCTGTCAGGTCCAGATCAGCCTGCGTCACAGCGAGCGAGGGGTATAGTTTCCCCGGTGACTTAAACACACCTTTCTCACGCAGGACCGCATTGTAACGCGCATTCCGTCCGGGATCGTCATGGGCAGCGCTGCGGTAGTCGCGACAGGTTTGTTCGGTGAAGTAGATGTCGAACAGCGTCTCGTCGCCACAAATCCGATGCGGGATTCCGGCTTTGGTCAAAGCGTCGGATTGCATCGCCTGCAGCTTGCGTCCGATGTCGCGCAAGTGGTCATAAGCACCCTCACGTGCCAGAATTTCCATCGTTTTCAGCCCCGCTGCTGCGGCGACCGGGTTGCCTGAAAGCGTGCCCAGCTGCATCAGCCATTTATCGGCGCCGACCTTGTCCTTGTCGAAATGCTGCATGATCTCGGCGCTGGCCCCCAGGGCGGCCAAAGGGAAGCCGCCGCCGATGATCTTGCCCAGCGTGCAGATATCGGGCGTCACGCCATAATGCTCCTGTGCGCCGCCATAGGCGAGGCGGAATCCGGTGACGATCTCGTCAAAGATCAGCAAGACACCGTGCGTGTCGCACAGATCGCGCAGCCCCTGCAGATAGCCCGGCTCGGGCGGGATGATCCGCTGCAATGGCTCGACCATGATCGCGGCCACGTCACCGTGTTCCGCCAGCAGAGCGGCCACGGCCTCGAGGTCATTGTAAGGCGCAATCAGCATCTGGTCAGCAACGCCTTGCGGAATACCGGCGCTATCTGGCACGGCTTGGGGGAAGTTGACCCGTTTCGCTGGCGCGAGGCTCATCTGCGCTTCGGCGCTCATGCCGTGATATCCGCCTTCGAATTTCAGGATCTTGTCCTTGCCTGTATAGGCGCGCGCGAGCCGGATCGCGTACATATCCGCCTCACCCCCCGAAGCGACAAAGCGGACCTGTTCACAACACGGCACCGCGTTCACGATGGCCTCGGCCAGCTCTACGCCTTTGCTGTTGTTGGCAAAGAAGGTCATGCCCTTGGGTAGCTGTTCCAGTACGGCCTCCATCACCTCGGGATGGCCGTGCCCCAGCAGCATCGGGCCGGAGCCGATCAGATAGTCGACATATTCCCTGCCGTCCTCATCCCAGACCCGGCTGCCTTCGCCGCGTGCGATGATGATGCCGGGGTCGAAATTGCCAAACCCTCCGGCAGGCAGAACCTGTTCGGCGCGGGCGATCCATTCGGATTGTGTATGCGTTTTCAACATGTGTCAGGCCATTTCCAAAATCGGAGTTCCAAGGAGTTCCGGATCGGGCGTCACACCCAGCCCCGGGCCGTCAGGCGGCGCGATCCGACCATCCGCACGTTCTGGCGCATCAGGGCAGAGGCGCGGCGAAACATAAGAGGATAGATCGCAGGTATTCATCAACGAACCATGTGGTGTGGAGGCAGCAAAATGCAACGAAGCGGCGGTAACGATATCGGAACCCCACGTGCATTCGGCGCAGATCTCGGCCCCCAGATGAATGGTCAAGTCGCGCGCGCGGCGCATCGACGACAGGCCGCCGAATTTCGACAGTTTAAGCGCAACCGCGTCCATGCAGCCCAGTTCCGACGCCCGCAGCAGTGAGGCCAGATCGTACGCGTTTTCGTCTATTTTCATCGGCAGGCCGGTGGCCTGACGGACGGCGGCGCAGTCCTCAAGCGTTATGCAGGGCTGTTCCAGCATGATATCCAGATGCGCCACGGCGCGCCCGGTACGGGTGGCTTGCAGGCGCGAGGCTCCGCAGTTCCAGTCGCCATAGACCAGCGGGCCGGGACCCACGGCCTCTCGTACCTTGATTAGCCGTTCGGCGTCGGCCTGCCAGTCGCCCTCGACTCCCAGCTTGACCTGAAACTGTCGAATTCCGGTCTGATAAGCAGTTTGGGCGATCCGGACCATCTCATCCGACGCGACGCAGGTGATTGAATGATACAGGGGCATGTCCTTGCGCGTCCGCCCGCCCAGAAGCGCATAGACAGGTTGCCCCGTGGCTTTCCCAAACAAATCCCACAAGGCGATGTCGACGATCGATTTGGCGTGGGCATGACCCAGCAGGAAGCCATCCAGTTTCCGCATAGGGGCATCCGGGCCAAAGGGAGACATGCCGAGGATTTCAGGCCCCATCTCGGCCACTGCACTGGGCACACCTTTGGCAAAGGCAGGCAGGTAATGCGGTATCGGACAGACCTCGCCCCAGCCTTTCAAGCCGGTATCTGTTTCAAGACACAGTACATGGGTTTCGACGGTAGCGCAGGTTTTGCCGTCGGCCATGTAGTAGGTTTCGTGGCTGGTCAGGTCGATGGACCAGAGGGATATCTTGGTGATCTTCATTCAACCCATCCTTTGGGCTTGAGTGTGGCGTGGTCAGAGGGGCCAGCCCCTCTCTTGGCCTGTGGCCAATTCACACCCCGGGATATTTTGGGCCAGATGAAGGGGCGGATCATCGCGGGGCCTCGTAGGTTGCGATTGGAGGGCCGAGGGCGTCTTCGTCCGGGTGTACGCCGAGACCGGGGACCTCGGGCAAGTGAAGGTGGCCGTTGATATTGCGCGGCCCGCGACCGCCTGCGATGTCGACGGTAATCATGTCCTGACAGGCCCAGACTGCGTGGCAGTTCGCGTCCGGTATGGTCGCGGCCAGATGCAGGGCTTCGGCATCGGCCAATACTGTACCGCCTGTAGCCATGACGAACATATCGATCCCGTGCGCCAGCGCGACGTCTCGCATCCGGGCGGCTTTGGTCAGCCCTCCGACGCGGTTGAGCTTGATACCAAAGATCTCTGCGATGCCATCGCGGGTGATGCGGGTCGCGTCCTGCAGGGTGACGAGGCTTTCATCCACTGAAACCGGCGAGGCGTGTTTGCCGGAAATCGCCGCGATATCGTCCAGCGTTTCGCAGGGTTGTTCGATCATCACGTTGAGGTCTTCGACCGCGCTCATCACCCGCAAGGCTTGCTGCCGGGTCCAGCCGCGGTTGACGTCATACAGGATGATGTCCTCGGGATTGCGCAGGTTTTCGACGTCGCGGATACGGGCGATGTCACGGGCCACATCGCCGCCGATCTTGACCGAATGGGCGATATAACCGCGTTGGCGATAGCGATCGATCACAGAGCGGGTTTCTTCAATTGTTTTGGCCCCCACCGACGAGGCGACGGGGCGCGGGGTGCGAGAGCCTCCGCCCAGCAGATCGGCAATCGGCAAACCAGAAGCCTGACCAGCAATGTCCCAGCATGCCATATCAATCGGGCTTTTGGCATAGAGATGCCCGGGTAGCGCCAGATCCATCGCGCGTTCGACATCCAGTACCCGGCGCGGATCAAGGCCCAGAATGAACCGAGACATAGTTTCGATACCGGCACGAATGCCAGGGCCGTGGGCCGGAACATAAGTGTGCCCCCAGGGTGTGCCTTCACCCCATCCGATCAGCCCGGCATCGGTTTCGATTTTCACCAGCGTTGCATCGAGTGTTTCGAACTTCAGCCGCCCAGCGGACAACCAATAGGGATGCTCCAACGGAAGATCGACCTGATACACGGAAATGGATGTAATCTTCATAAGCCGTACTCTGCTACTGGCGCGCCGAGGCTTTCTAAGTCAGGAACGACACCCATGCCGGGCGTATCGGGCGCAAACAGTTTCCCATTCCGTGCCACCGCGCCACCGATCCCGGTCGAGCGCGTGTTATAGTTCATCAGATCCGTGGTGTTCTGCAGATACTCAGGCGGAGTCGAAGCCGCGAAATGCGCCACGGCGGCGGTTGCGATCTCACCGCCCCACGTGTCTTCGCTGACCACGGGGATGCGGTTTTCGATCAGGTAATCGCGCACGCGCCGCGCCTTGCTGAGCCCGCCGAGATTCGAGATTTTCAGGCAGCAGATTTCAGCCCCGCGATCCGCAACGACCCGCTGGGCCATATGCATACCCGTCAGACATTCATCCAGCTTCATCGGCTGTTCGGCGACGCGGCGCACCTGCTGGCATTCCCCGTAGGTCCGGCAAGGCTGTTCAAGGATGAAATCCAGATCACTGGTCGCCCGCGCCACGCGGATCGCATTGTCGACCCGCCACCCTTGATTGGCATCCGCCATCGCCTTTTCTCCGGCGTTTAACAACGGCACTGTCGCGCGTATCCGGTCGATATCAGTTGCCCAATCGCCGCCGACCTTGATCTGGAACTGGCGATAACCCTGATCGCGATAGGCGTTCATCTCGGCGATGGTTTCATCCGTCGCTTTCTGTGGTGCGACCCTATACATCGATGCACCGTCCGTTAGCTTGCCGCCCAACAACATCCAGACCGGCTGATCGCAAGCCTGTCCGAGGATATCCCAGCAGGCCGCATCGAACGGGGCCTTGGCATAGCCGTGACCTTGGATAAGATGATCCATCAATTGCTCGATCCGTCCGACCTGTCGTGGATCTTCGCCCAGCAGCTTGGGCGCGACCAGCTTGGCCAGCGCCGGGACACCTTCGGAATGGGCGATCATGTAGTTCTCACCGCAGGGCGTGAACTCACCACAGCCTTGCAGGCCCGCATCGGTGTCGATGACCACGACCGAGGCTATGGCCGTTTCAATCGCATTTCCCGCGCCCCAAACGTACGCGCCGCCTACATAAGGCAGCCCGGTCTGATAGATGCGGATGCGTGTGATCTTCATGATGCATCCATTTGCGGCAGGGCGTTCAGACCCGCGCCACGCCACAGCACGAAGGTCAGGATGGGCTGATCGCCGGTGGTCATCGCATGGCTTTGCCAGCTTTGGTGCAGGCGGGTCTGGCCGGGGCCGACAAAAGCCTCATCACCTTCGACCCGGAATTGCGCGCCACCGGCGAGGGTCACGTATAGTTCCTCGGCCTGATGGCTGTGCCAGTCATAGTTCAGGCCCGCGCCCCAATATGCGACATAGCCCCGCAATCGGGTCGAGCGGAAATGCCCGGTCGGCCCGAACAACTCATAATACCCATAGCGCGCGAGGAAGTCCGCACCGACCTCCTCCTCGGTATAGGTCACTTTCCAGTTTGCCAGTTCAGCTGTCGCTGCAATGGCTTCGACCATACAGTGTGTTGCTTCGGACCCAGCAAGGTCAAAGCTGCGAACAAGCTGAGTTGCCGGGATCGGCGAGGGTGCCGTTTCCGTTGATGCCAGATCTGTGGGCCAATCGGCAAACCCTGCCAGATCAGGGTGCGATTGATGTAACAGCCGGGCTGCTTCCAGAACATCATGCATCGTCATGGGATCACCACGATATTTCCGGTGTGTTTCTTGGCGATAAAGGCAGCCTGAGCCGCGTGCAATTCGCTCAGCGGATAAGTCGCGGCGAGCGAAGGTTTCACTTCGCCAGCCTCTATGTATCGAACGAGGTTTTGCATTACCTCCGGGTCAATCACGGTCGAGCCGGTAAAGGTCAGATCGCGCAAATAGAAAGTACGCAGATCGAACTCGACCATCGGGCCAGCGATCGCGCCCGAGCAGGTATACCGCCCGCCGCGCTCCAAAACGTCGATCAGCTTTGGCCAGAACGGCCCACCGACCACATCGGCAACGACGGTGATCTTTTCCTGCCCAAGCGCGGCACGCAGGTTTTCCGGTGCGCGCGGCAGGATGCGGTCAGGTCCAAGCTGCGCGACCTCGGCATGTTTGGCTTCTGACGCCAGGGCGATCACCCGCGCGCCGCGTCGCTTTGCCAACTGGACCAATGCACCTCCGACGCCGCCCGATGCGCCAGGCACCAGAACCGTGTCGTTCTCCGAGACATTTGCGCGGGTCAGCATCCCTTCGGCGGTGGAATATGAGCACGAGAATGTTGCCAGTTCCGCATCTGACAGAGGGGATTGGATCGCAATGGCATTCCGCGCGGGGATTGTCGAGTATTGCGCAAACCCGCCATCCCGTTCGGAACCAAAATAGCCGGTCTTGTCTTTGTTCGTTGGCTCTGCCGGATCGCGCAGCCAGCAATCGGTGATCACTCGCTCGCCGATCCTGAGCGGGTCCACACCTTCGCCAACGGCGACGATCTGGCCGCACACATCTGCGCCTTGAATGCGCGGAAAAACCAAAGGCGCGCCACCCCAGGTCGGGTCTTCCTCGCCGACTTCTTCAAATGCGCCGCCTGTCGTGGCGTCGCTTACCGTTTTTGAATACCAGCCAGAGCGCGTATTCACGTCGGTATTGTTCAGCCCGCAGGCTCCGACCCGGATCAATACTTCGCCCGAGGCAGGGATCGGGCAGGGCCAGTCTTCGTGCCAGGCCATCTGATCCAGATCGCCGTGGCCCATGGTGACCATGGCCTGCATTGTGGTGGGATGCGTCATTGGGCGGCCTCGAGCGCGGCGTCCGTGCGGGGGAGCAGGCTTTGCGGGTCATAAGCGGGCTCAGACAAAACCAGCGCGGCGCGGGGTGTGCCATGGATGATGACCTCAAGCTGGGTGCCTGCAGCGGCGGCTTCGGGCTTGATATAAGCGAAGGCCAGGATTTTGCCGACTGTGTGGCCATACGCTACGGACGCGGTCGAGCCAACAACACGCCCGTCCAGCAACACGGCCTCACCACCATGTCCGTCGATCTCACCATCCGGTTCGATCTCAAGATAGGTACAGATCCACGGCAAATCTGTGTTCAGGGTCTTATCCTTGCCGAGATAGTCTTTGTCGGTTTTCGCAAAGCGCAGCACATCGGCTTCGGCCAAAGTGACTTCGTTGGTCAGTTCTCCGGCCCCTTTGAAGCCTTTCTCCATCCGCATCACATTCATCGCAAAGCTGCCGTAGTCGGCGATTCCATGCGCTTCGCCAGCGGCCCAGAGCGCGTTGTAGACGTCCAGACAGGCGGTGTTGGGCATGTGCAGTTCCCAGCCAAGTTCACCTGCATAGGACATCCGGAAAGCCCAGACATCATGACCCGCGATCCTGATTTGCTGGGCAGATAGCCAGCGGAACCCGGCATTGCTGAGGTCGGCATCAGTGCAGGCGCTCAGGACGTCACGCGACTTTGGCCCGTTCAAAGACAGAGCCGACCAATCTACTGACAGTGCGGCGATCACGACGTCTTCTGCATCGCGCTGCTGTGCCAGATGATCCAGCAGGCGTTGTTCGAAAAACGCGGCACATACGAGGTAATAGCGATCCTGCGCCATGCGCACGATGGTCGTCTCCAATTCGATCCGTCCCCGGTGGTTCAGCATGTGGGTCAGGGTGATCGAGCCATCTTTCTGCGGCATCCGGTTCGCGGTCAGCCGATCCAGCAGGGCGTAGGCATCAGGGCCTGAAACCTCGACCTTGGTGAAGGCGGTGACGTCCATGATGCCGACCCGTTCGCGCACGGCTTTGACTTCTTGCGCGACCATGTCGTCCGCAGCAGTCCGGCGGAAGGAATAGTGATCCTGTTGCGCGACCCCATCCCGTGCAAACCAGCGCGGGCGCTCAAAGCCATAGACCTCTTCATGCACCGCACCCTTTGATTTCAGCAGCTCATGAAGGGGTGACGGTTTGATCGGACGGCCTGCCAGGCGATTGAAATGCGGGAAGGGGATTTCGTGGCGCAGGCAATAGTCTTCCTCAGCCTTGATCACCTGCCAGTCTTTCGTGGCGTAGCTGCCAAAGCGGCGGGGATCATACTCGCGCATCGAGATGTCGGCGGCTCCGTGCACCATCCAGCGTGCCAGCTCGCGCGTTAGGCCCGGCCCCCAGCCGATCCCGATCTGAGTGCCGCAGCAGCACCAGTAATTCCGCACGCCCGGCGCAGGCCCGATCAGCGGGTTGCCATCGGGCGGATGGCTGATCGCACCATGCACCTCGCGCTGAATGCCCAGTTCGGCAAAGATCGGCATCCGGTTCAGGCTTTCCTCAAGCCATGGCATTACCCGGTCGTAATCGGCATCGAACAGCCAGTTCTCGTAGTCCCACGGGCAGTGATCATGCCAGACCGAGTTTGGGTTCTCTTTCTCGTAGATCCCGATCAGCCCGCGCTTTTGCTCCATCCGGATATAGCCCGAGACCTTCTTGTCATCGCGGATCACTGGCAGTTCTTTGTCCAGAGCTTCAAACTCGGGCACTGGTTCGGTCACGAAGTAATGGTGCGTCATCGACGTCATCGGCAGCTGCAGCCCCGACCATTCGCCCATCTGCCGCGCATAAGTGCCGCCCGCGTTGACCACGTGTTCGCAGGTGATCGTGCCCTTGGGCGTCTCGACCACCCATTCACCGTTCTCGGCCTGAGTGATGTTGGTCGCCTGACAGTGCCGGATGATCCGAACGCCCTTCTGACGCGCACCTGCGGCCATCGCCATGGTCACGTTGGTCGGGTCCACATGGCCGTCATCGGGCGTGTGCAGCGCGCCCAACACACCATCCAAATTGTAGAACGGATGCAGCTCGGCAATCCGATCCGGGCCAACCAGTTCGATGTTGAAACCCAGGGAACGACCCACAGACAGAGTATGGCGCAGCCAGTCCATCTCGTCTTCGGTATAGGCCAGCCGGAACGAGCCACATCCATGCCATGTCACGGCCTGACCGGTCTCGGCCTCCAAGGCCCCGGAGTACAGCCCGATATTGTAATCGACGCATTTGCCTAAGCCGAAGCTAGAGGTCGAATGGGTGATCTGCCCCGCCGCATGCCAGGTGCTGCCGCTGGTCAGTTCGGCCTTTTCCAGCAGCACAGTGTCTGTGCCCCAGCCCTCGTGCCCAAGATGGTAGGCAAGGCCCACCCCCATCACTCCGCCACCCACGATAACCACGCGTGCGTGGGTCGGGAAATCAGATGCCATCGGATCAATCCTCTGAGTCGATTTTGTCTCGACATCGTAAGCAAACAAAAGTACCATCGTCAATCATGAATGGGACAAATGTATCAAATACGATTCTTGAGCGGTTGGCGGACGAACTGTCCGAGCTGACACCAGAAGCGCGCAAGGCCGCCACTTATGTGCTGGAAAACCCGCGCGATGTGGGGGTTTCGACGGTGCGGGAAATCGCCGAGGCCGCGAATGTGAAGCCCAACACCATCGTCCGCATGGCGCGGCAGGTCGGGTTCGATGGCTACGAGGATTTCCGCGTGCCCTTCCGCGAGGCGATCCGGCGCGGGCAGGCTGATTTCCCGGATCGCGCCCGCTGGCTGCAGGATATTCGCAAGTCCGGCAATATGGGCGGGTTATATGCGGATATGGTTCAGGACGCCCTGCGCAATGTCGAGGAGACCTTTGCCAATATCTCGTCCGAACAGTTGAAAGCCGCCGCCGAAGACATCTGGAATTCGCGCAATGTGTTCGTGCTGGGCGTGGGCGTAAACAACTCGAATGCGCGGAACTTTGTCTATCTGGCGTCGACCGGGATGGTGCAGTTCCACGCAATCCCGCGCCCCGGATCGAATCCGATCGACGATCTGGCGTGGGCCGAAGAACGCGACGTTCTGATCGCCATGACCTGCAAGCCTTATCGCAACGAGGTGGTCGAGGCGGTTCATGTCGCAAAGGAACAGGGCCTGAAGGTCGTGGGCCTGTCCGACAGTCCCGCCAGCCCAATTCTACGCAGCGCCGACCATGGTTTTGTCATCTCGGCGGACACACCGCAATTCTTCCCGTCCTCGGTCAGTACGGTTGCCTTGCTGGAAACGCTGCTGTCCTTTGTGATCGCCGTTGCCAGCGACGAGATCGTCGAGCGGGTCGAAACTTTTCATAAACGTCGCCATCAGCTTGGCCTTTATCACTCGGAGGACACGTGACAGCACCCATCCAATCTCTTGCAGCCCGGTATTATACTGATCCCGCCATATTTCGGTTGGAAACGGAAGGGTTGCTCGCGCGTACCTGGCAGTTTGGTTGCCATGCATCTGAACTGGCTGAGCCGGGCGCTTATGTGGCCTTCGAGGTTGCCGGGCAGGACCTGTTTGCCATTCGCGGGCGCGACTCGAAGATCCGCGTGTTCTACAATGTATGTCAGCACCGCGCCCATCAACTGGTCGAGGGCACAGGCACCACGCGCGTTGTGGTCTGCCCCTATCACGCCTGGACCTATGAGTTGACCGGAGAGTTGCGGGCCGGGCCGAACCTCAAGGCGGTTGAAGGGTTCGACAAATCCTCCGTGTGTCTGAACGAAGTGCGCACCGAAGAGTTCCTGGGCTTTGTCTTCGTCAATCTCGATCCCAACGCTGCGCCCATGGATGAGTGGTTTCCGAACGCCCGCGCCGAGCTTGAGGAATGGGTGCCCAACTGGGCCGATCTGAAGCCGTTGGAATGGGTCGAGATACCGGAACTGTGCAACTGGAAGGTCTCAGTCGAGAATTACTCGGAGTGCTACCATTGCTCGCTCAACCATCCGACTTTTGCCAATGGCGTGGTCAGGCCGGAAACCTATGACATTCAGCCTCAGGGCATGTGCCTGCGCCACACGACGGAATGCCAAAGCCTCGAGAACATGACTTATGACATTAAGTCAGGCTTTGAGCATTTCGATGAGTATTCCAGTTGGTTCCTCTGGCCGATGTTCTCGTTTCAGGTCTATCCGGGGAACGTGCTGAACACCTATCACTGGCGTGCTGTGGATGCCGACCACGTGGTGGTTTGGCGCGGTTGGTATTCGGTGGGTGGCATGGACGACCAGAAGATAAGGCAACTTGCTGCACAGGATCGGGCAACAACGGTGGAAGAGGATATCCGGCTGGTCGAATCCGTACAGCGTGGCCTGCATTCGCGCGGATATCGTCCGGGCCCTCTGGTCGTCGATCCCAAAGGTGGGGTAAATTCGGAACATCCCGTCATGCATCTACAAAAATGGATGCGCGAAGCGGTTGACGGGCAGCCTCAATAAAAGGACCGAGTGATGAGCACATTTGACGAAGACCTGTTCCTGAAAGGTCTGGAACAGCGCAAGGCGACGCTGGGCGCGGAGTATGTGGAAAAGAATCTGGCCGCTGCCGATGATTTTACCCGCCCGTTTCAGGAAGCGATGACCGCTTGGTGCTGGGGCTTCGGCTGGGGTGACGATGTGATCGACGCCAAGACACGGTCCATGATGAACCTGTCGATGATCGGTGCGCTGGGCAAAATGCATGAATGGGAAATCCATTGCCGGGGTGCGATCAACAACGGCGTCACGACCGAGGAAATCCGCGCCATCATCCATGTCATAGGCATCTATTGCGGCGTGCCGCAGGCGCTGGAATGCTTCCGCGTGGCCCGCAAGGTGATTGAGGGCTAAGCGCCTTAGTGAAAATCCCGGCTTGGAAACAGCCGTTTGGCCTGCTCACGCGGATGGCGGGCGCTTGGTCCGTTCTGGCGGGGGCGCGGGGTGTCATCCGCTTGGGGTTGGGTGATGCCGATAGCTTCGTCCAGCGGATGTCCAAGCTCGGACAGTTTGTGCGACATATCGGTGATTTCCTGCGCGATCAGATGCACGACGATTCCCTCGCGTTGCAGATATCCACGGACCTGCAGCAGCCGCCCGCCCATCACGATGCGGCGAAATCGTTCATAGACCTTGGGCCAGACAACCACATTGCTGACACCGGTTTCATCCTCGAGCGTCAGAAAGATCACGCCCGAGGCGGTTCCCGGCCGTTGGCGTGTGATCACCAGCCCACACACGCTGTAGCGGCCCAGCGGGATGTCCTGCAGCGTGGCATGCGGCACAAGGCTGGGGATGGAGGGGCGCAACAGCTCCATCGGGTGTGAACGCAGGGTCAGGCGGGTCGAGACATAATCCTCGACCACCTCCTCGCCCAGATGCATCACCGGCAGGTTGACCTGCGGCTCATTGATGCTCTCACCATCGATGGGGTCATTGAACAGCGGCAGGGCGGTCCGGCTGCGGATGGCTTTGACATGCCACAGGGCGTCGCGCCGGGTCAGGTCCATGCCGGAAAACGCATCCGCCTCGGCCAGACGGGTCAGCACATCCGGGCGCAATCCGGCCCGCAGCCACAGCGTTTCGGGGTCCGGATACCCATTGCCCCGCGCAGCCACGATCCAATCCGCATCCTCCTGCTTGAACCCTTTGATCTGGCGAAAACCCAGCCGCAGGGCCAGCGCCCCGTCGGCGCGGCGTTCCAGCAGGTTATCCCAGGTCGAGGCATTGACGCAGACCGGACGAATCTCGACCCCATGCTCGCGCGCGTCGCGCACGATTTGGGCAGGCGCGTAAAACCCCATGGGCTGCGAATTCAGCAGCGCGCAGGCAAAGATTGCCGGGTGGTGGCATTTCATCCAGGCCGAGACATAGGCCAGCATGGCAAAAGCTGCGGCATGGCTTTCGGGAAAGCCGTAATCGGCAAACCCTTCGATCTGGCCAAAGCAGCGGTCGGCGACCTCGGGTGTATAGCCATTGTTCAGCATCCCTGCGATGAACTTGTCGCGATAGGTGCCAATCGTCCCCATGCGCCGGAACGAGGCCAGCGAGCGGCGCAGGTGATCAGCCTCTTCCGCCGAAAACCCAGCGCCTACCACCGCGATTTGCAGGGCCTGTTCCTGAAACAGCGGCACGCCCAGCGTGCGTCGTGTCACCTCTTCCAAGGCGGGGCCGAAGGGTTCGGACTTTTCCAGCCCGTTGCGCCGCCGGATATAGGGCTGCACCATATCGCCCTGAATGGGGCCGGGGCGGACGATGGCGACCTCGATCACCAGATCATAGAACTCGCGCGGCCGCATCCGGGGCAGGAAATTCATCTGTGCCCGGCTTTCGACCTGAAACACGCCCACCGCATCAGCGGCACACAGCATGTCATAGGTCGCCGTATCCTCTTGCGGGACGGTGGCGATGCTGAGGGTTTCGCTGTTGTGTTGCTGCATCAGGTCAAACGCCTTGCGGATGCAGCTGAGCATCCCCAGCCCCAATATATCCACCTTCAGAATGCCAAGCGCATCGATGTCGTCCTTGTCCCACTCGATCACGGTGCGATCTTCCATCGCGGCGTTTTCAATCGGGCACAGCTCATCCAGCCGCCCTTTGGTGATGACAAACCCGCCTACATGCTGCGACAGATGGCGGGGGAAGCCGATGATCTCGCCAATCAGTCGAACCGTCTGCATCAGGCGCCGGTCTTTGAGGTCGAGGCCCAGTTCCTGCAACCTCTCGGCATCAACGCCGCCATTGCTCATTCCCCAGATCTGGCCGGACAGGCCCGCGGTGACGTCCTGAGACAGGCCCATCACCTTGCCCACCTCGCGGATTGCCGCGCGGGATCGGAAATGGATGACCGTGGCACAGAGGCCCGCGCGGTGTCGGCCATACTGCTCGTAAATCCACTGGATCACCTCTTCGCGCCGCTCGTGTTCAAAATCCACGTCGATATCCGGCGGCTCGCCCCGGTGTTTTGACACAAAACGCTCGAACACCATGGCGATCATGTCGGGGCTGACATCGGTGATGCCCAGCAGATAGCACAGGATCGAATTGGCGGCTGATCCGCGCCCCTGACACAGAATGCCTTGCGAGCGGGCGAATTGCACAATGTCATGCACGGTCAAGAAATAGGCCGGGAAATCCAGTTCCGCGATCAGTGCCAGTTCCTTTTTCATCAGGCTGATGGCTTTTTCAGAGGGGCCATCGGGATAACGCCGCTTCAACCCTTCTCGTGCCAGACGCTCCAGCCGCGCTTGCGGGGTCTCGCTGCTGGCGATCTCGTCGGGATATTCATACGACAGCTCGCTCAGATCAAAACTACAGCGGTCGGCGATTTCCAGCGTGCGGCGCAGCGCGCCGGGGTGGTCCTGAAACAGCCGGGCCATGTCGGCATAGCCTTTTAATCGCCGTTCGGCGTTGGGCAGGGCGCGTGTGCCGATCTGGTCAATCGTGACGTGCTCGCGCATGCAGGTCAGCACGTCGGCCAGCTGGCGGCGGCTGGCGCGGTGCATCAGCACATCCCCCACCGCAACCATAGGGGCCGAGGCCTTTTGCGAGGCCCGCGCGCAAGCCGCCAGATAGGTCCGGTCGCTACCGTCATAGCGCGGCGCGGCCCCCAGAAAGACAGCGTTGGGAAACTGCCTTCTGATCCTTTGGATATCCGGGATGGCCTGCCGCACCCCCGCCTGCGGCAACGCGATCAGGATCATCCCCTGACAGGCCCTCAGCATGTCCTTCATATCCAGATGGCACTCCCCTTTCTCAGCCCGCCGCTTGCCGAGGGTCAGCAGGCGGGTCAGCCGCTGATAGGCGGCACGGTCGCGGGGCAGGGCCAGCCAGTGCACGGAGCTGTCGCGCAATACCAGACGGCAGCCGACGATCAGTTGCGGCAGCCCGGGCGCATCGGGTTTGGCAATCGGCTGTGGGTGGCCAATTTCCTGCCGCGAACAGGAATCGACCCGGTGCTGAGACCGTATCTGCACCTCTTTCTCGGCTTCACGCCGCAGCTCTTTCAATGCGGTCCAGGCCCGAACAACCCCGGCCAGAGAATTCCGGTCGGTGATCGCGATGGCCTTCAGGCCCAGCTCAGCCGCGCGGGTCACCAGTTCTTCGGGATGCGAGGCCCCGGTCAGGAAGGTGAAATTGGTGGTCACGCCCAACTCGGCATAGCCGGGGCCATTAATGTGAGACCCCAGCAGGTCTCGGCGAAACGCTTCAACGGGACGATGAGTACGGTTCACCTCGATCATGCGAATTCTCCATGCACGAACCATCCCGGATTTTGAGGGGTGTGAAACAGCCATAACCGCCGCCCCTGCTGCGTCTCGACCTGCCAGTAGTCGCGCAGACCGCTGCGCCAGTTCTCATCCTCCAGCCACCATTCGGGACAGATGCGCTCGGGGCCGGTTGAACGGCCTGTGGTCAGCGACATGTGCCGCCAGCGAAAGCGGCGCGGCGGGTGGGCCCCTGACCCTGCGATGGGTTCCGGGGGGAACAGCTGCAGGGGGCGGGGGCGCAGAGCGCACCAACCGCCTGCGGGATCGGAATAAGCGGCGGGCGAGATGATGAAGCTGCGCTCGGGGATATGGCTTTGCACAGGCAGCAGGCGGTGGATTTGTTCCAGCCCGATCCGGGTGCCGATGCGGGTGATCAGGTCGTCCAGCTGATCCTTGTCCCGGCTTACGGCGCGGCTGACCTGACGCACCGGCAGGGGTTCCACCTGCGTGGCCTGCAGCCGGAACTGATCGATCCCGAAGCCCGCATCCACCTCGGCCAGCCCGCGTTCGAACAGGGGCAGGATGCGATGCGGGTCACGCAGGGGGCGGGCAAGGCGCAGCTCGACCTGCTGGTGATCCTGATCCACCCGACGCAGGGTCATGCACAGCTTGCGCGCGCCCATCTCCTGCGTTTTCAGCTTGTCGCAGAGCCGTTCCAGTAGCCGTTCGGCCCCGGCCATCATATCGGACAGCAAGCCAATGGGTTCGGGCAGGGTCATGCGCACGCCATAATGGGGCGGATCGGCCAGCGGCGTGATCTGTTCGGGTTGATCCCCCAGCGCCTGATCCAGCCGCATCAAAACCGCGGGGCCAAATCGGCGCGTTAATGGCGCGCGCGGGGTTTGCGCCAGCTCGCCAATCCGGCGCAGGCCCAGCCGTTGCAGCGCGATCGAGGTATCCTCATCCAGCCGCAGCGCTGCCACCGGCAGAGCGCGGATCGCTTTCAGCGTGTCCTCACCCGCGATCCCTTCGCCATAATGTGCCAAGGCCCAGGCCGCGCCGCGCGTTGGGGCAAGGCCGATCTGTACCGCCAACCCGGCGCGGGCCAGACGCCTGCGCATATCGGTCAGCATCATCTCTTCCCCGCCCGCAAGGTGCGCCGATCCGGTGATGTCCAGAACCAGCCCATCCTCACCCTCGAGCCCGACCCAGGGGCAATAGCGCGTGGCCCAGCGGCGCAGGGCGTGCAGAAACCGCTGATCCCCCTGCGGGTCGGCCGGGTGGCTTTGCAGATCGGGGCAAAAGGCGCGGGCATCGGAATAGGGCATGCCGCGATCCAGCCCTTGCCGCTGGGCCTGCACATTCAGGCAATACACCCGGTTTGCATTGTTCTGTTTCAGCGTCAGAACAAACGGCCCGTCGACTGGGCGCAGGCGCAGAGCCCGGTCACTTGCCAGCCGGGGAAACCACAGTGATACGATACGCCGTCGAGTGCCATCGAGCATGCCGGAAACCAAATGTTCTATATTTGTTCTTTTTAGGTTTCCTTGGATGCAGAGTCGAGTCTTTCGTGGTCAAAAAGCCCGTCAGCTATAGTGCTTGTTCCGCGACATTTTCCCGATACCGGGGTTCATGCTGTTGGTCGGGTCGACCGATTTGTAGAATGCCGCCAGATCCGGCTTGGCCGTATAAAGGTGCCCGACATTGTGTTCGGCCGGGTATTCGGCCCCGCGCTGATCCAGTATCTCTAGCATCGCAGATTTTAGCGCCTTGGGGTTGGCCCCCTTCTTCACGATGTAATCCTGATGCAGAACGTGGCACATGAAGTGCCCGTAATAGAGCTTGCTGACCAGTTGATCCGCTAACTCGGGGGGCAACTCCTCGAACCAGTCCACATCATTGCGGCGCAGGGCGATGTCCAGCGCGATGATGTCTTCGACCTCATGTGCGTGCACTTTCATATAGCGGATCGCGGCCCCGGCGGCAGCAAAGCGGTGCAGGCCAGCAATCTTAGCCTCGCGCGGGTCGCATTCGAAGAAATCCAGTTGGTTGTCGTCCACCATATCGCGCAGTAATGCGCGGGCTTCATCAATGCCGCCGTCGCGCATTTTCAGGATCAAATGATGGGGATAGCGTTCGTGATACGCGCGCATCCGCTGAGGTAGAATATCGGGCCAGAACCGCATGGCGAACTGCATGAAACGGTCGGTGAAGTTCGACAGGCCCGGAATACCCTCTAACCGGGCATCCACCGCACCTTTCAGCGCAAAGAAAGTGGGCAAACGGTCGGTACCTAGCTTGTCGATCATCACCATGGTGTCCTTGCCGTAGCGATCCGAGATGTCGAAGACCTCTTCATGCATATACTCGGCGCTGACCGGCAGGGTCTTGAAGCCTGACAAGATGCGACGGCGTAGTTCGGTCAGGGAGCTGGTGTCCTCGGCGCCGATATAGAAGGTGCGTTCGCTGTCATTCTTGGGGTATGTGTCCAGCCGGACAGCAAAAACAGCCAGTTTTCCGGCGCATCCAGCGGCCTCATACAGACGGGATTTGTCGGCATTGAACCGGGCCGGCGTGTCCGCATCCACGTTGCGCACCCGGCGGGCATAGTCGGTGTCGGAAGCCTTGCGATTGTCAGTCTCGATATCTGTTGTGCTGAAATAGCCGTTTTGCAGTCGGGTCAGGATTTCTTCGGGCGTGTCACCTAAGTTCATACCCAGATGGTTGACCAACTCCAGCTCACCATCCCGCGTGATGCGGGCGTGCAGAGACAGCTCGGTATAGGAGGGGCCGCGTTCGACCAGCGAACCACCCGAGTTGTTACACACCCCGCCCACGACCGAAGCACCGATGCAAGACGATCCGATCACTGAATGCGGCTGCCGCCCGATCGGGTCCAGCAGCTTCTCCAGTGCAAACAAGGTGCTGCCCGGAAAGCTGATAACCTGCTTGCCATCATTGATCAGATGCAGGTCGTCAATCCGCCGCGTGTTGATCAAAACCACATCGCGATCATAGCTGCCTTTGGGGGTAGAGCCTTCGGTCAAGCCAGTATTGGCCGCTTGCATGATGACGATCTTGTCGGCTGCGACACAGGCCTGCAGCACCTGCCATTGCTCCAGCAGCGTAGCGGGCTGAGCCACCGCCAGCGCATCACCTTCACCCGACCTGAACCCTCGGCGAAAGCGACGGGTGCTGCGGGCCGAGGTCAACACATGCCGCCGCCCGCAAATGGCCTGAAGACGCTTGATCAGATCGGCTTCGGTCATCCCACAGCCCTCCTTAATACGCGACCGAGGGCAGCCACGTGGCCAGTTGAGGCCAAAGGAAAACGAAGAACAGACCGGTCAACTGCAGGATCACGAACGGGATGATGCCTTTGTAGATATCGGTCAGCTTGATCTCGGGCGGGCAGACCCCTTTTAGGTAGAATAGCGCAAAACCAACAGGCGGTGTCAGGAATGAGGTTTGCAGGGTCACCGCGACGAGGATCACGAACCACACCAGCGCGGGCTCATCAATGACGCCAAAGCCGTCGATATCCAGACCTAGTCCATTTACGATGGGGCGCATCAAGGGCAGCACGATGAGTGTGATTTCGATCCAGTCCAGCACGAAGCCCAACAAGAAGACGATGAAGAGGATCATGAAGACGGTGCCGTTGGGACCAAGCCCAGTACCATGGATCATGTCCTCGATCAGCGCATCGCCGCCCAGTTCGCGCAGGACGTATGAGAAAACGGTTGCGCCAAGGAAGATCGCAAAGATGTAGGCGGTGGTGTTAAACGTGGCCTTCAGCACATTCACCAGTTTCGCCAGCGTCAGTTTGCGATAGCCAAGCGCCAGCAGTGTGGCACCCAGCGCGCCTACGCCTGAGGCTTCGGTCGGCGTTGTCAGGCCCGCAAAGATTGAGCCAAGCACAGCAAGGATCAGCGCCAGCGTCGGCAGCACGGCGATCAGCACATCTTTGACGGCAGCCCAGTCGGGCCGCTTAGCACCCTCGGGCACCGGGGCCACGTCGCGTTTGATCAGGGCGATGACGAAGATATAGGTCAGATACAGCGCGCCGATGATCACGCCAGGGAAGACCGCAGCCATGAACAGATCACCAACCGACAGTGCCATCTGATCCGCCATGATTACCAACATGATCGACGGCGGGATCAGGATGCCCAGTGTGCCTGACGCACTGACCACACCGGCGGCCAGCGAAGGACTGTATTTCTGCTCCATCATCGAGGGCAGAGACAACACGCCCAGCAGAACGACCGAGGCTCCGATGATGCCGGTCGAAGCAGCCAGAATGATCCCGATCATCGTCACCGTGATCGCCAGCCCGCCGCGCACCGTACCAAACAGACGCTGCATCGAAGACATCAGACGCTCGGCCACACCGGATTCATCCAACATCAGGCCCATGAAAATGAACATCGGCAAGGCGACCAAAACGGCGTTTGACATGGTGGCATAAACCCGGTTCACCACCGCACCCAGCGTCAGATAATCCAGCCCGGTCAGCGTTTCCTCAAGCCCGGTCCAGTTCATCAAGCCGTTGTCGAACAGATAGGCCAGACCGCAATAGGCAACACCGACTCCCGCAAGTGTCCACGCCACCGGGAAGCCAGTGAACAGCAACGCGATGAAGGTCAGGAACATGGCGATGACCAGTTTTTCTTCGGTTGTCTCAACCAGGAAGGTTAGCGCAGTCGCCACAACAGCAAAGCCCAGAAGGGCCCAGATGATCAGGCGCAGGCCCTTGCCCTGACGCTCTTCATCCAGGTTCATGAACAGAGCATGGATGTCATGGATCAGTCGCGCCCCTGCTGCCAGAGCCAACAAAATGAAACTGGCTGGGATGATACCTTTCAAAGCCCAACGAGCGGGCAGACCGGTAGGGCTGTCCGAGGATTCATTGACGCGCCAGCTTTCGTAAAAATAGTCATACCCCTGATCGATCATCAGATAGATGAACGGCACAAGCAGGGTGAAGATTCCGATGATCTCAATGATCCGGCGCGCGCGCTGGCTGAGCTGCATATGCAGCAGGTCGACCCGCACATGACTGTCGGTGACCAAGGCATACGAGATGCCGACCATCGTCACCAACCCGTAGAAATGCCACTGGATCTCGTCCAGCTTGGGATAATTCTGATTGAGCAAATAGCGCAGCGCCACTTGCGAGACGATGGCCGCAACCAGCAGCAGGTTGGCCCACATGACCACATGGCCTACCGCCTTGACGCCGTTGTCGATTGCCACCGCCAACCTCTGACGGTCGGGTTCACCATGCTCAAGGATGCTTTCATAGACTTCAATCGGATCGTCGTGCTGACGCTGTGTCTCGGCCATGGTCTCCTCCTCGAGATTTCGGCGATGGGGACGTGAATGCGCCCGGGATGCTTGGGAAAATAAAGAAAATCAGCATTGTCCAAGGGCGGCGGGAGAGGCCGCCCTCAGACGATCGCAAGCGATTATTTTACTTGCGGGGGAGGAACGCGTTCTCTTTCCAGACGGCGTAGCCGTCGCGGAACTCGGTCATGTCGGCCAAAACCTTGGCAAAGAACTCATCGTTCGCGGCCTGTTCGGCAGCAACCTCATCCCAGGTCGCGCGGAAGGTCGACAGCATTTCATCATTCCACTGCTTGATCTGGACGCCGTTGTTTTCGACGTTGTCCAACAGGGCCGCGTGCTGGATCGCTTCACCTTCGGCAAAACTGTCGGCCATCGATGCCTTACAGGCGTTTTCGATGATCGCCTTGTGCTGATCGCTGGCTTCGTTCCAGACGTCTTTGTTGATCATCAACTCAAACACAGTCGCCTGCTGGTGCCAGCCGGGGAAATAGTTGTACTTGACCAGCTTGTGGAAACCGAGCCGCGCGTCGATGGCAGGCATCGAGAATTCGGTCGCGTCAATCGCGCCTTTTTCCAGTGCCGGGAAGATTTCGCCACCGGGCAGCAGAGAGGTCGCCACGCCCAGTTTCTGCATCACTTCACCGCCCAAACCGAAAAAGCGCATTTTCAGGCCGTTCAGATCTTCGGGACTGTTGATCTCATTCGCGAACCAGCCCGAGGTTTCGGGGGCAATGATCGCGCAGGGGATGACATGGACGTTGAAGCCCGCCTGATCATACATCTCCTGATACAGATTCATGCCGTTGCCATAGTACAGCCACGCCATGTATTCGCCCGCCTCGGGGCCAAACGGAACGGCCGAGAACAACGGTGCAGCCGGAATCTTACCCGCCCAGTATCCGGCAGTGGTGTAGCCCGAGTTGATCTTGCCCGAAGACACCGCATCCAGAATTTCAAACGGCGGGACCAGCTTGCCGGGCTCATAAACCTTCATCTTCAGCGTGCCGCCGGACATCAGGTCCAGCTGTTCAGCCACGCGCGGGATCGGCGAGCCGAGACCGGGCAAAGCGGTCGAAAACGCGATCGGTGTTTTCAGCAGCATCTTGTCCGCCGCGTGGGCAACCGGAGCGGCCAACAGCGAGGCAGCAACGGCAAGCGATGTCAGGGTGGTCTTCATGGGTTCTCCTCCAGGGTATATGCCAGCTGTGGGATCGGCTGACGGAATTCCCGCCGTGGCGGTGATATGAAGAGGTAAATATTTTTTACCATGAAGGTTAGTCAACAATTTTATTTACCACTTCTGATTCGATCAGTGGCGTTTCGCGACTGTGTCGAACAAGGAGAAATTTTAGCCAAATGGAGTGATATTACGGATTTATCGTTAATCACCAGATAGATATATCTGTCGGGTATATCCGTATTTTTGGGTATTTTTACTTGCATAAATTCAGTCAATTGGTAAATTTTGTGAACAACTTATATTTTGTGATTTCTGGTAGGCCGCGGAGCAGACATGAGCAACAACAGCCCATTTGAGCCTGTCGGCCACGAATCAATTGCTGATGCGGTGGTCGAGCAGATCGAGACGATGATCGTCGATGGCATCCTGAAAGAAGGCCGCAGATTGCCCTCGGAACGGGATCTGGCCGAGGCCATGTCTGTCTCGCGCCCCAAGCTGCGCGAGGCGTTGCAGATTCTCGAACAGCGCGGCCTGGTTTCAGTGCGTCATGGTGAGGGGACGTTCATCGCCGCGCTGACCGGCCGGGCAATGTCGCCGGCACTCCTGTCGCTTTACGCCCGGCATGGCGGGGCGTTCTATGATTATCTGGAATATCGACGTGAGCAGGAGATCTTTGCCAGCCGTCTGGCTGCACAGCGGGCGACGCAATCCGACAAGGAGCGCATCTCTGAGATCATAGGCGAGATGCAAAAGGCGTGGGAAGATGATGATGCGGATGCCAGTGAGGAAGCGGATTTTCGTCTGCATTCGGCGGTGGTGGATGCCAGTCAGAACACGACGCTGATCCACATGATGGCTTCGGTTTATGATCTGACGCGTCAGGGTGTCTTTTATAACCGCCGATTTCTGAGAACGATGGACGGCTCGGGCGAGTTGTTGCTGGCGCAACACAAGGAAATCGCGCAGTCCATTCTGGAGGGGGATCCAGAGCGGGCCGAAACTGCGGCCCGCGATCACATGGATTTCGTCGAGAGCTCATTCCGAAAAGGGCAAGAGCAACAGGCGCGTGAAATACGCGCCTCGAAACGACGGTTATATTCGGTCTGAAATCTGCGACTCTGCAGGGCTATTCTGGATGATCGGCCCGAAACAGATCCCAAGCGTCCAGCGATGTGCCATCGGGTTTTGTGCAAATTCCGACCTGACCTTGGTCGGTGTCCTCAATCCGATAGCTGCCGCCGATTTCGATGCAATACGTTGCCGCCGGGTTTGCAAGCCGGGTAAAGCTGTCACTTTTGTGATCTGCATTATTTTCGCGAAAATAGGTCCAAGCGTCGACCTTGGTGCCGTCCGGTAGCTGGCATATTCCGGTTTGGCCATCAGTTCCGTCTTGTATGCCGTAGAGCCCGCCCTGAGCGATGCAATAGGTTGCCGCCGGATTGGCCAGACCAGTATTGGCCAGCGCGCCTGCAGGGCTCAGCAGTGCAAGTGCCATGATCATCGGGTTCAGCTTTATCATTCGCTCCTCGCCGGGGTTGGTTCGCTCTTAGGAAGATTCTCCGGGGCATAGCCCGGATTCAGTTCCATTCTTTCCTGTACCGAAGTATGGATCAATGCACCTTCGGGGATAAAGCGTGGCTCTTTCATCGGAAAATAAAAGCCACCTTCTTTGCGTATCTCAGGATCATCATGCCATTTTTTACGTTTGGGCAGATATTCAAGAATTTTCCACCAGAACGTCATTGAATCATGCAATTTGGCATCTGCACTGGGCGCGGCATAGTCGCGTTTGCTTCCGGGCGCGATATTCTTTGGTGTCTCTCCCTGCACCAGACGTTTGACCATGGTCTCGCGGAACTCCAAGCCATGTGCCCTTGCCTCATCGACCATCCAGCCCAACGGATATTTCGCTGCTCCACTGTCCTGTTCGGGGTAGCCGCTGCCATTGTCGCCATGCACGCCAGCGAACCAGACCTGCTGAATATCCTGATTTTCGGCATCTTCATCATTGACGAAAGGGTGGGTTTTGAACAGCTGCGGCTCGGTCCAGCGCGACAGTCGGAACATGCGGCGACGCTCATCAATGGCGCAGGACTGGCGAAAGACGCGCACGCAAGGATTAGTATGGGTATAGGGCAGGGACTCGAGCGAAGGCAGATACATTCTGTCCGGGCGCGGTACGATGACCGAGGCGACGGTATCCCAGCATCCCATGAAGCGGATTGTCACGCGCCGAGTATCCAGCACCTCTTGCACACGCCAGGCCAAATCAAACCTGTCCTGAGCGCCGGATTGCTTATAGGCGGTCAATGCGTAAGAACACAGATGATCCTGATGCGCGTGCAGCAGGCCGACCATGTTAATAAATCCGGCCAGGACGCGCACCGTGTGCGCCCCGCGCGAGAAGCCGAACAGATAGATCTCATCCCCATCTTCATAATGGCGCAGCAGGAACCTGTAGGCATCCAGCACATTGGCATCCAGCCCATAGCCGGTCGCCAGCCCGAAGACACCCTTCATCTGATGCTTGAATCGATCCCAGGCACCGCTGTTCGAGATCGTCCCGACCCCCGGATCGTAAAACCCGATCTGATCTTTGCTCTCTTTCAGGACGCGATAGAACTTGAGAACGTTGGATTGATTTTCCTTGATCTCGTTGCCGGTGCCATCACAGCAGATAACGATTTTCTTCACAGCAGGACCTCAGGCAATACATTCAAAGCAATGCCTGCAGCTTATCGGAACTTCTCAAAGCTGTTAACCGGTCTAAAGCGAAGCTTGCGTGTCAGAGCTGCTCTACTTTGATGGAGTCTTCGGGGTAGAACGCCAGATGATCCTTGATCTCGGCCACGGTCTCGATCGGGCTCTCGTAGCTCCAGGCGGCGTTTTCAGTGACCGAGGACTTGTTCACGATCGAGAAATGCGTGGCGTCCCCTTTGCCCGGGCAGTGGGTCACCTTGTCGGTCCGGTCCAGAAAGGCCATGGCGATGTCAGCGCGCGGGAAGTAGATCACCGGATCCTTATTGCTTTCCAACAACTCCAAAGCGTTGTTGGTTTCACCCAGAATGGCACCGCCTGAACGGACGCTCCATTTACCCGGTGCTTTGCGGATCGTGATCTGATTGGTCATGTTTACTCCTTCCCTCGTCGTGTACGGGCTTCCCCATTGCCTATTCTATGTAACAATCCGGTGTCAGACCGGTGCAGTTGCGGCATCCAACCACAGTTGAGCGTCCTCGCCCAGCCTTGGTCGGATCTTTTCTGCAACATCGCGGTGATATGCGTTCAACCAGGCACGTTCTTCGCGTGTCATCATGTCGACGACAATCAGTCGCCGGTCGATGGGCACATAGGTCAATGTACGCCATTGCAACATAGCCCGTTCGTCATCGCCGCCGGGCAGGGCGGGGGCCTCTTCCACCACCACAAGATTCTCCAACCGGATGCCAAACGCGCCTTCGCGGTAATATCCCGGCTCGTTGGACAGGATCATGCCGGGCTCCAGCGGCACATGGCTGACCCGTGACAGACGCTGAGGGCCTTCATGCACGCTCAGGTAGGTGCCCACGCCATGTCCAACCCCGTGGTTGAAATCCTGCCCCGCGAGCCACAACGGCAGGCGTGCGACGCATTCGATATCACGTCCTGCCAACCCAACCGGCCAGCGCAGCATCGACATGGCGATCATGCCCTTTAGCACGCGGGTGAAGCATAGCTTTTCCTCATCCCCTACGTCACCGATTGCGATGGTCCGGGTGATATCGGTGGTGCCATCCAGATACTGCCCGCCACTATCGAGCACCAGCAGATGACCATTCTCTAACCGGCTGTCCGTTTCCTCGGTCACCCGATAATGCATAATGGCCCCGTTCGGACCGGTGCCTGCGATGGTGTCAAATGAGATATCCTGCAACGCATTGTCTCGGCGGCGGCATTCTTCCAGTCTGGTCACCACTTGTGTTTCGGATAGGCTGTCCGGGGCCTGTGCGTCCAACCAACAGAGCAATTCCACCACTGCCGCGGCGTCACGCAGATGCGCCTCGGCGCTGCCTGCGATCTCGGCAGGGTTTTTACAGGCCTTTGGCAATGCACAGGGATCACCACCCTCGACCATCCGATCCCCGAGCGCATCCGCCACGATCTGCGGTACGGTGTTCGGGTCGACTTGCACCGCCCCCTCAAGGGCCCCGATGGTGGTAAGGAAGTTTTCCGGCTCATTCACAGTGACCTGAGCGCCCAAATGATCCATCACCTCCGTCAGCTTCGCAGCGGCCATGAACAGATCAACACGCCCATCACTGTGCAGTATGGCAAACCCGTGCGCCACTGGGTTATAGGCAATGTCCGAACCGCGAATGTTCAGCAGCCACATGATCGAATCTGGAAGCGTAATCACTGCCGCCGTGCGCCCGGACCTCCGCAACTCTTCGGCGAGGCGCTTGATCTTGCTTTCCGCAGTTTCCCCGGCGAACTCAATCGGATGCGCTTTGACCGAGTTCATCGGTGGCTCAGGCTGGTCATCCCAGACCCGATCCACCAGATTGTCACAGCGCACCAATTCGACGCCGCTGCCTTTCAGTTCCTTTTGAGCGCCGGCGATCTGACCAGCCGCATGGAGCCACGGATCGAACCCGACTTTACCGCCATCTGGCAGTTGTTCCTTCAGCCAAGTGCTAAGGCTGACATCCGGCCACGGCACCGGAGTGTACTCCTCGGCCACCTGTGCCTTCACCTGCGTGCGATAGCGCCCGTCGATGAATACGCCTGCCACGCTAGTCAATGCAACGCAGAAACCGGCAGAACCTGTGAACCCGGTCAGCCAAGCCAGCCTCTCGTCATGGGGTGCCACATATTCACCCTGATGTGCATCAGAGCGCGGGATGAGGAAACCGTCCAGCCCGTCTTTTGCCATTTCGGCCCGCAACGCGGCCAGTCGAGGAGGACCCTGTTCGGGGCGCGCGGTCACTTCGAAACTCTGGAACATCGGGGCCTCATTCGTCGGTTTGATCGGCGCAAACCTGCGGCCTGCGGCGGAAAATGTCCAGCCGCTTGCTCTGCTCGGTTCAGGAAGTTCCGCAGCGCATTCAGGAAGGTAGCGTAGACCCGCGCTCCGCTAACCGGCCCGTTTCATCCCCATAACTCGCGCCCGAGCGCGTGGATCACTGTCGAACAGGGCGGCCAACTGTTCGGTCATGGCACCGGCCAGCTGCTCGACATCGGTGATCGTCACCGCGCGGTCATAGTACCGCGTCACGTCATGCCCGATCCCGATGGCCAACAATTCCACCATCTTGCGCTTTTCCACCATGGCGATCACGTCACGCAGATGTTTTTCAAGATAGTTGGCTGGATTGACGCTGAGCGTTGAATCATCGACCGGTGCGCCATCTGAAATCACCATCAGGATCTTGCGCGCCTCACGCCGCGCGAGCATCCGGCGATGTGCCCATTCCAGCGCCTCACCGTCGATGTTTTCCTTCAGCAGGCCCTCTTTCATCATCAGGCCCAGATTGGGCCGCGCCCGACGCCATGGCGCATCCGCACCCTTATAGATGATGTGGCGCAGATCGTTCAGACGCCCGGGCTGCTGCGGTCGGCCATCGTTGAGCCAAGCTTCGCGTGCCTGTCCACCTTTCCAAGCGCGAGTGGTAAAGCCCAGAATCTCGACCTTCACATTGCAGCGCTCCAGCGTCCGCGCCAGAACATCGGCGCAGATTGCTGCGATGGAGATAGGACGCCCGCGCATCGAACCCGAATTGTCCAGCAGCAGCGTCACCACGGTATCGCGGAATTCCGTATCTTTTTCGACCTTGAAACTCAGCGGAGTCGTGGGGTTCGCGACGACACGTGCCAGACGCCCAGCATCCAGAATGCCTTCCTCGCGGTCGAACTCCCAAGACCGGTTCTGCTGCGCCTGCAAGCGACGCTGCAGCTTGTTGGCCAGGCGGCTCACCGCGCCTTTCAGGGGTTCAAGCTGTTGGTCAAGATAAGCCCGCAGACGTTCCAGCTCTGCCGGTTCCGCAAGATCTTCGGCCGCAATCTCTTCATCATAGCTGTTCAGATAGACCTTGTAGTCCGGATCTGCTTCGGACGCGGGCGGCGGGGCAGGTGGCTCCAGCGGGGCCTCGCCTTCGGGCATCTCGGCCTCATCGCCCATCTCATCCTCGGCCATCTCATCCATCGAGACCTGAGCCTGAGATTGGTCCTGCTGCTCTTCCTGCGACTGTTCCGGGTTGGCGTCGGCGTCCTGTTCTTCCTGATCGTCTTGTCCGGTGCTGTCGGGATCGGGCTGTTCCTCGGCGTCTTCCTCGGCCTGATCTTCCTGCTCGTCATCCAGCTCATCGGGGTCGTCCCCCAACTGGTCGCCATAGCCCAGATCTTTGATCATCTGGCGCGCGAACCTGGCAAATTCGGCCTGATCCGAAAGCACCTCATCAAGGTTCTCTAAAACGCCGCCAGCCTGTTCCTCAATAAACCCGCGCCACAGGTTCATGACATTTTCCGCCGCCGGAGGCATGTCGCGTCCCGTTGCCAGATGCCGGATCAGATAACCCGCCGCGACGGCCAAAGGCGCATCCGCAGGCTGCTTGCATTGATCATAACCACGCCGGATCGCCTCATGCCCGATCTTGACGTCGATATTGGACGCCGTTCCGGGCATATCCCGCGCGCCCATCGCCTCGCAGCGCGCGACTTCCATGGCCTCGTACAAATCGCGGGCCATATCGCCCGGGGGCGCATAACGCGCATGGGTTGCGTCGTCATGATACTTACGCTGCAACGCCAATGCATCCGCCGTGCCACGGGCCAGCAATACCTCTTCCCGTGTCATCCGCCGCGACACCTGTGGCAGTCGCATCGACTCGCCCGTCATGCCCGATGGATCAACCGTATAGGTCACCGACAATTCGGGGTCGTCGGCCATAACCTTAGTGGCTTCGGCCAGAGCCTTCTTGAACGGATCAGCAGGATTGTCGTTCTTCTGCACCATGATCAAACGCCCTTTGTGCTGCAGCGATCCGGTATCTCAAAGCGAAACCGGATCCCCCTTCATCTGGCCAAAAATATCCCCGCCGGAGGCATTGCGCCCGGCAAGGGCACAATTCAGGTCCTTAGCCCAAGCTCGCAGAGGCGGCGCTTTCAGGCAACTCCTCGTCAAAACAGCGCTGATAGAACTCGGCCACTGTCTGGCGCTCAAGCTCATCGCATTTGTTCAGGAAAGACAGACGGAAGGCGTAGCCTACATCGCGGAAGATTTCGGCATTCTGGGCCCAGTTGATCACGGTCCGCGGGCTCATCACAGTCGACAGATCACCGTTCATGAAAGCTGTCCGGGTTAGGTCAGCGACCGTCACCATCTGGCTGACGGTCTTGCGGCCTTTCTCGGTGTTGTAGTGAGGAGCCTTGGATAGCACGATCATCGTCTCGGCATCATGGCTGAGATAGTTCAGCGTCGAGACCAGCGACCAGCGGTCCATCTGCGCCTGGTTGATCTGCTGTGTACCGTGATAGAGGCCAGTGGTATCACCCAGACCCACGGTGTTGGCGGTCGCAAACAGGCGGAAGTTGGGGTTCGGCGTAATAATCTCGTTCTGGTCAAGCAGGGTCAGCTTGCCGTCATGCTCCAGCACGCGCTGGATGACAAACATCACATCCGCCCGACCCGCATCATATTCGTCGAACACGATGGCAACCGGGTTGCGCAGCGCCCAGGGCAAGATGCCTTCATGGAATTCGGTGACCTGTTTGCCGTCACGCAGTTTGATCGCGTCCTTGCCGATCAGGTCGATCCGGCTGATGTGGCTGTCCAGGTTCACGCGAACGGCGGGCCAGTTCAGACGCGCCGCAACCTGTTCGATATGGGTCGACTTCCCGGTGCCGTGATAGCCCTGGATCATCACCCGACGATTGTGAGCAAAGCCCGCCAAAATCGCGAGTGTGGTCTCTGGGTCGAACTTATAGGTATGGTCGATCACCGGTACCCGGTCACTGCGCTCGGCAAAGCCCTTGACTGCCATATCGCTGTCAATGCCGAACACCTCACGGACCGAGATATCCTCGGTAGGTTTTGCGTTGATGTCGATCGATCCGTCAGCCATGCGCCTTGTCCTTATCCTATGGCCCGCTCACCGGGTTTGAACCCGTGTGTGGTGCAACATATTGCAAGCAAGGGCAAGGGAAAGCCGCGCCTGTCAAAAGCTGAGGGGATTTTTCTTTGAAACTGGCCTTATCGGAGTTGATGGAGCGTCAACGCAGGCGGCGCTTAGCGCACTCTGAGCGTTTGGTATCGCTGACGCCCGTAGGCGCGACGGGGCTGACCTTGGCCGACGTGCCCGTTGCCAATACTATCAACCTGTCCATAACGCCATTTTCCTAGAGGTTTTGTCATGAGCAAAGTTAGGGTTATTGGGTTAGGGATGATGGGTTCGGCGATAGCCAAGACCTATCGGAAGTCAGGTATTTCCCTCACTGTTTGGAACCGTTCAATCGAAAAAGCCACGGCGCTTGAAGGTGAAAACGTCGCCGTCGCTCAATCTATCTCTAACGCCGTAGCCGCAAGCCCCACAACGATCATATGCGTGGATGATCCCACGTCTATTTTTTCTCTTTTTGGAGACAGCCGTGTGCAACCGCTGCTCGATAATCGGACGATAGTCCAGCTCAGCACGTGTCTGCCGAAACAGGCCAGAGAGGCCAGAGATTGGTTGGCAGAAAAAAACGCGGACTATTTGGATGGAGAAATTCACTGCGGCCCCCAAAACATAGGAACCAAAGATGGCAGGATACTTATCTCTGGCTCGTCGACCACATTTGAACAAGTTGCATCACTCTTTGACTGCCTGGGCGAAAGAATAGACTTCCTTGGGGACGACATAGCAGCGGCGTCCACACTTGATCTGGCCTGGTTATCAACCCGTTTCGGTGAGTTTGCCGGAATGCTTCACGCTGCAAACGTTTGCCGTGCAGAGGGGATCGAACTTCAGAAATTTATCTCGATGTTCCCAGATAACCCAAGAATTCAGCATCATGTCGGAACAATACGCGATGGTACATATGACCAACGAACCGCCATGCTTTCAGTTTGGCAGGGCTCACTTGAATTGCTGAGGCGGCAATCACTTGACGCTGGTATGAACTCGGAGTTTCCGGACTACTTCGGCAGGTTATTCGAGAAAGCAATCGAAGCCGGCTATGGGGAAGAGCATGTTATGGCGCTTTTCAAAGCCTTGCAGAAAGACAGGTGATCAGAACGAGCCTCTCAGGGCTCAAAACCGCCCAATGCACCTTGCGGCACACAGTTTTCATGAAAACACCAGCTCACTACTCTACCGCTAATAAAGGGCCGCCAAAAGGCCGACCCTACTTGAAGCTGCGGCTGTCCTTGATCTGATCCCAGGCCCAGACGACCTCTTGCAGCTGTTCTTCCTGCGACCGGTCGCCGCCGTTCATGTCCGGGTGCAGCACCTTGATCAGCTTCTTGTAGGCTTTGCGGATCTCGGCCTTCGACCAGCTGTCCTGCGCCTCCAGAATTTCAATCGCCCGGCGCTCGGTCGGGGGCAAGCGGCGACCGCCGGAATTGGCGCGACCGGGGTTCTTCGTGGCGTTCTCACCCAGTACTTGATGCGGGTCTTCGATGCCCAGGCGTGCCCAGGCGCGGGCCTCTGGGTCGCCCATGGGTTTGGTCTCACGCTCCCAGACCTTGTCCTTGGAACGCTGCGCGTTCAGCTCGGCCTCGGTGGTGCCGTCGAAGAAATTCCATTTCTGGTTATATTCGCGCACGTGCTGCTGGCAGAACCAGAAGAAGTCGTCCAGCACATCCGGCGCTTTGGGCGCGCGGAACTTGCCTGCCTCCTCACAGCCCTCATGATCGCAAATACGCGTCGAGGTCTCGGACGCGCCCGACATGCCCCGACGCCCGCGCGGCTTCTTTTTCTTCGCGCTGGACACGGACATATCGAATCCGAAGGGATCTGACTTCACCATCTGCTCAACCTCACGAACGCATCTTTTCGACTCGGAGGCAGCAGTTTAATCTAAGCAGCCGAAAGTAGAAGAGGGGGACGGCAATTAATTTGCCGATGAGCATAAAAATGAGCGTGACCGACGAAATCCGTGACCGCCTGCAGGCAGCATTTGATCCGCGTGAGCTGGACGTTGTAGACGACAGCGAAAGCCATCGCGGTCACGCAGGGTACCAAGAGGGCGGAGAAAGCCATTTCAACGTCCGTATCCGGGCGGAAGCTTTTCAGGGGCAATCCCGTGTTGCGCGCCATCGCGCGGTGCACAAAGCGCTGGGCGATATCGTGCCACGCATTCATGCGCTGGCGCTTGATATCGACGGCTAAGTTGCTTTCGATCTGCGCGATCAGTTTACTGGATAAGGCGCGTGGGAGATATAATCGTAAGTGGCCGGATGATCGACGTGTACGTTGCGCGGTTGCGAAAAAGATTGAACCTGCTCCTTCGGCCCCAACATTCATCAAGGCCGTGTAGGGGATTGGATATTGCTTTGCCGCCAATACACGCAAAACCGGCAGTTATGTCAGTTGCTTATACATATAGGTGGTCGGCTCCAACCGATCCTCGAAGGGGTTGCGGCAATAGTTCGGAATCTCTCCGGCAATATGAAAGCCCTGCGATTGGTAGAGCAGACGCGAAGGGTCGCTGCTGCGGGTATCCAGCACCAGCGTCGTTCGCCCTAAATCGCGCGCCCGGTCCTCTAATGCTTCCATCAGTGCCCGACCTAATCCGCGTCGGCGGGCCTGAGGGTGGACCAATAGCTTGGCGACATCAGCGCGATGCGGCTGGTTTGGCATGGAGGCGGGGATCAGCTGCACTGTTCCAAGTATGCCACCCCCATCATGAGCGACGAATAAATCTAACGCTTCGATCTGCAAATCCGGCCTTACCCGACCCAGCCAGTAGCTGCGGGCATCCTCCTTTGAGAATGGCAGGATAAAGCCTATGCTGGCGCCAGTGTGGACGCAGCTATGAAGGATATCCGTCAGATCCTCGAGCGCTTCGTCAAAATAGGCAGCAGTTAATCGTGTGATCATATCAGTACCAACAGATAACGCGCGCCGCGTGCAGGCCCGGTTTGGAACCGTGTTGCTCCGGATAAATGATAGCGTAGACAATCCCCGTCATTGAGCATGTGATCGACGCCATCGACCGTGAGCGTCAGTTCCCCGTCCCGCATGATCAGGTGATGCTCCTGCCCGGGCTTTGGGGGGGTGTCATAGCTGATTACAGTGTTTGGGGGCAGCTGACCTTCCATGACTTCGCCGCTCAACCCGGCAGCGGGTGGTGAGACGGACCGGCGAGTGAAACCGGTCTCGGGATCGCGCCATTCGGGTTGGCGCTCAAGGGGGATGCGAGGGTCGAAACTGTCTTCGACCATCATCAGCAGGCGCGACATGGGCAAGCCATAGGCGGCACACAATCGGCCCAGCGTTTCCGCCGTCGGGCTGACATCCCCCTTTTCCATCCGAGACAGCGTCGCGCGGCTTATGCCGCTATGTTCGGCAAGCTGGTCAAGCGACCAGCCGCGTCCCTGGCGCAGCTCTTTCAGCCTTGTAGCGAGCCGGAAGGAGAGTTCATCTAGCATTGTTCAAATACGAGAATCATGTTCATATTTGGGATTATTGGCTAACAGATATCATGAACACAATAAAAAAGAGCGCAGAAGGCGCTACGCTCTTTCAATTTCTCGGGTGAACCGAAGGCTTACTTCCAGCCAACTTCATTGAAAATTTTCTGCGCCTCAGGGATGTTCTTGGCCACTTCAGACAGGTTTACTTCATCCGCCTTGAAATCGCCCAACGAGGCCACGTTCTCGGCCAGGGCCACGCCTTTAACCGCCGGGAATTCGTCGTTGCCGTTCGAGAAGTAGACCTGAGCCTGGTCGCTGGCCAGATACTCAAGGAACTTGATCGCGTTTTCCTTGTTCGGAGCGTTCGCCGCAACCCCTGCGCCCGACAAGTTCATGTGTGCACCCTCGGCATCCTGTGCCGGAAATTGCACGCCAATCATGTCCATATCAGCGCTCAGACCTTTGACGTCCCTGCGGATAGCGCGCGCAAAGTAGTAGGAATTCGAAACGGCAATCTCGCATTCACCGGATACGATGCCGCGCAGTTGGTCAGTATCACCGCCCTGAGGTTCACGCGCCATGTTGGCGACGACGCCTTCAGCCCAGGTTTTTGCGGCCTCAGCACCGTGGTTGGTGATGATCGCAGCCAGCAGGGTCTGGTTATAGGTGTTGCTGGAAGAGCGGATGCAGACCAGGCCTTTGTATTCAGGCTTGGCCAGATCCAGATAGCTTGCGGGTGGATTGGCGACCTCATTCTTGTCAAAGAAGATGATCCGGGCGCGCTGCGAGAAGCCATACCATTGGTTATCTTCGTCCTGCAGGTTGGCCGGAATACGCTCTTCCAGAATGGCGCTGTCGATCGTCTGCAGTAGGTCGGCATTCTTGGCGCGCGCCAGACGCGAGGTATCGACGGTCAGCAGGATGTCGGCGGGCGAGTTTGCGCCTTCAGCCTCCATGCGCGCGATCAACTCATCGGCCTTGCCTTCGATGCGGTTGATGGTGATGCCGGTTGCTTCTTCGAAATCGGAATACAGCCTCTCATCCGTATCATAGTGACGCGACGAATAGAGGTTCAGTTCGCCTTCGGCGACAGCAGATGTCGCAATCAGTGCCGTTAGGGCGGTGGCGATACAGGTGGAAGATTTCAGCATGATGTGTCCCAACATTAGAATACGCTGCGGGTTATAACCCGACTGATTTGGTCAATTAAACGATTCTGAGCGGGATGCAAGGAATTCCGACAAAATTGGTCGGTCAAATGGTCACGCCATATTTTTATGTTTCGGGGCTGAGGTCAGGTGCTTGGGCATTGGGCCACCTATTACCTTGCTGGCCAGAGCCGAATGGATTGATGGCATTCGCGTGGTCTGCCATTTCGCATCGCTGGTACAGGCACAAAAAAAAACCGCGCCCGAAGGCGCGGCTTTTTCTATTCGGAATGTGCAGTTCTTAGCCCTGGCGAGCTTTGAACTTGCGCTGCGTCTTGTTGATCACGTAGACGCGGCCTTTGCGACGCACAACCCGGCAGTCACGGTGCCGGTTCTTGAGCGAGCGGAGCGAGTTCTTGACCTTCATGGGTCTGTCTCCAATCTGCGGCGCCTTCATCAAAGACGTGGCCAGCGCCTGGGTTAGTCGGGTGCCCCGGAAGCCCGGAACAGTGAATCATGGTGGGCGGTACAAGGATCGAACTTGTGACCCCTTCGATGTCAACGAAGTGCTCTACCGCTGAGCTAACCGCCCATGAAACCGTCGCGTGACCTACCCCATAACGAAATGGGGCGCGGAACCCCGCGCCGGTAGCGGGGTCTATAAAAGGAGTCGTTGGGGGGATCAAGGGGTTTGGAAGAACTATTTTCCGGTCTATGTTCAATGCGAATAACGGAGAGCCCATGACCAAACCTTCGTCCAATGCCGCCTACCTACTGGATATGCCCGCCAAGCGCACGTCTTGCGTGGTATTTGCCTCTCCGCATAGCGGCAGGACCTATCCGGGCTCGCTTTTGAAGCGGTCGGTGCTGAACCGGCATGCGATTCGGTCGTCCGAAGATGCTTATGTCGATCAACTGTTCGATTCTGCCGCCACCTTTGGTGCGCCTTTGCTGGCTGCAGCTATGCCGCGCGCATATCTCGACTTGAACCGCAGCGCGGATGAGCTGGACCCTGCCTTGATCCAAGGCGCCCGCCGCCATGGGCATAACCCTCGCGTCGCTTCGGGGCTGGGCGTGATTCCGCGCGTCGTGGCGAACGGGCGCGCGATCTACAATGGCAAGCTGACGATGGACGAGGCGCGGCTGCGCATCGATACCTATTGGCGGCCTTACCACCAGCGCCTCAAGTCACTTCTGGCCGAATCGCATGCGACCTTCGGGCAGGCGATCCTGATCGATTGCCACTCGATGCCACATGAGGCGGTCGCCATGGCCAACAGCGGACGCAGTTCGCGGCCCGAGATTGTGTTGGGGGATCGGTTCGGAGCCTCTGCCTCGGGCGTGATCGTGGATCAGATCGAAGCGGCCTTTGCCTCGGTCGGGCTGAATGTGGTGCGCAATACGCCCTTCGCGGGGGCCTATGTCACCCAGACCTATGGCCGCCCGGCGCGTCATCAACACGCCATTCAGATCGAGATCGACCGGTCGCTCTATATGAATGAAGGCACGATCCAGCCCAATGGTAATTTCCAGGCCTTCCGCGACCTGTTGCGGCAGGTGACGGCGGATATTGCTGCCATCGGATCTGAAACACAACAGCTGGCGGCCGAATAGGCTAACGCAGCGCGCGCCCCTTCACGATCGCATCCGTTCCGAACCGTCGCCGGATTTCATCGGTGGCCCGTTCGGCCTGCGAGCGTTGTGCCGCACCGGGGTCCAGCAAATCACCCGAGATATCCGCCTGATCCTCTGGGCACAGATCGGACAGGCCACATCCCAACAGGCGATAGGGCCCCTGATCACCCACCTGATCAAAAAGGTTGCGCGCAATACGATAGATTCGGTCTGCGATCTGGGTCGCATCGCGCAGAGAGACCCTCCGCGTTATGATCTTGTGATTGGCCTGTTTCAGCTTGAGCGTCACCACTCGCCCGGCCAGCCCTCTGGCCTTGGCCCGGTCGGCTACCTTCTCGGACATGCGCCAGATATGCCCGTCCAGAATGTCCGTGCTAGCGGTATCCTCGAAAAACGTAGTCTCGTTGCTGATCGACTTCATCGGTGTATGTGCCGAGACCCGACGTTTGTCCTGCCCTCGGGCGAGATGCCACAGACGATATCCCATTGATCCAAACCGCGCCGTCAACGCCTCCTGATCCCAGCGCAACAGGTCGCTGAAGGTGCGAATACCCGCCCGTTCCAGCGTCTCCTGCGCCGCCGGGCCAATGCCCCAGATCAGGCGCACGGGTCGGTCATGCAGGAACTCGGCAGTCTCTGCCTTGCCGATCACCGAAAACCCGCGCGGCTTGTCGAGGTCCGAGGCCACCTTGGCCAGAAATTTGTTATGACTCAGCCCGATCGAGCCGGTCAGTCCCTGTTCGTCCTTCATCCGCTTGACGAGCCGGGCGAGCATCACAGCAGGCGGCGCGCCATGCAGCCGCGCGGTACCGGAGAGATCCATAAAGGCTTCATCCAGCGATAGGGGTTCCACATCCGGCGTCAGATCGTCCATCATCGCCCGAATTTCGCGTGAGACGCTGGCATAAAGCGACATGCGAGGTTTAATCACCACCGCATCAGGGCAGAGCGTCAGCGCCTTGAACATCGGCATGGCCGAGCGTACGCCGCGAATGCGGGCCACGTAACAGGCGGTGGAGACCACGCCGCGCTTACCGCCACCGATGATCACCGGCTTGTCCGCCAGATCGGGATTTTCACGTTTCTCGACCGAGGCATAAAATGCATCGCAATCCATATGCGCGATGGTCAGGTCAAACAGTTCGGGATGGGATTTCACACGCGGGCTGCCGCAGGACGGACAGCGCCGCTCGTCGGTCAGTGTGGTCAGGCAATCTCGGCAAAGACCGGGCATTCGGTTTCCCGTTTTTCACGCGGTTCAGGTCAGGACCAGTCTTATAACAGCACAGGTCCCGGTTCAAAGGATTGGGTCGGGGTGGGGGAGTGTCTACTGACAAGAAAACCCCCCGCGGTAGCGGGGGGAGAAGGTAACGGACCTCAGGAAGTCACAGTCCGTTGGGGAGTGTCTTGCATTTAGAATCGCTTAAAACTGCTGTTTTCGATAGCTGTAAGCGTCGGATCGAAAAACTCGCATATTTGATGTGTGTTTTCGGGCACAGGGGCGATTTGGCGCAGAAAGGGTAAAAATTGACCTAAGGTCAACTGGTTGCCTGCAGTTGCTATCGTAAATGCCGGGCGATTCCGTGCGGAATTCAATGCCGCGTCAAAGAATTTAACTCGTTCAGAACAGCTTCTGCTGCCGCTTTGGGATCGTCGGCCTGATAGATCGGTCTTCCGACGACGATATGATCCGCACCATCTCCGATTGCACTCGCTGGGGTCGCCACACGTTTCTGATCGCCCAGAGCAGCGCCCGCAGGCCGAACGCCTGGAGTGACGATCAAGCGGCCGTCCGCCTGGGGCAGGGCGCGGATCAAGGCGGCCTCTTGCGGGCTGGCAATGACGCCGTCGGCCCCGGCCTCCAGCGCGCGTGCGGCGCGCTCGACGACCAGTTCTTGCACATCACCGGCCTTCAGCAGGCTGGCATCCAGATCGTCACGGTTCAATGAGGTCAGAATGGTCACAGCCAAAATCTTCAGGTCTTTGCCCGAGGCGCCTTCTTTGGCCGCCCGCACCACATGCGGATCGCCATGCACGGTCAGGAAATCCAGATCAAACTGTGCCAATCCGCGTACTGCGTTCTCAACCGTATTGCCGATATCGAACAGTTTCATGTCCAGGAAAATACGCTTTCCGTGATCCTGCTTCAGCTCATTGGCCAGCGCCAGCCCGCCACCTGTCAGCATACCCAACCCGATTTTGTAGAAGGACACGGCGTCCCCCAGCCGTTCGGCCATGGCCAGTCCCTGCAAAGCGTTAGGAACATCAAGGGCAACGATCAGGCGGTCATCGGACATAGGTGGGCTCCTTTTTGGCAAACTTCTGCGTCGTAACGGGTTCGGGGCGTTCTGTCCATGCAGGAAGGTTGGGTGACGCAGTTCACGCATAAATTTCCTTGCTGTGCTATGTTGCGGCAATTCAAAGCAAGGGACAGAATGATGCAGAAGATAGTAGCGATTGGCGCAGCGCTGATGCTGGCCGCCTGTGATGACACCCCGCAAAACGATCCTTCAGATACCGGCGTGGCCCCGGCTCCGACCAATGACAACCTTCCCCTGGTGGGCGGCTATCGGTCCGAGGATGACTGGTGCCAGCTCACAGGAGAAAGCCCCTTTACCGGCGAGTTTCTGGATCACACCGCGGATCTGGTTTCATGCCCCACAGGCAGTAGTGCCGAGCAATCGCTGCTTGAGATGTATAATGCCCAGAAGATGGCGGAAACGGGCGGTTACTCCGTCTATTCAATCCCGCGGGGTTGACGGCGTCTTGCCACCCAATAGGCATTGAGGGCGATCAGGCCGATACCTGACAGCTCCAACAGCCAATTGACACGGATGAACAGGAAGTCTGCGTTCAGCAGGGCGTCGAATTTGTGAAACCCTGCTGCGCGGATCAACACGAAACAGATCAGGGCAATGAACCCTATCAGGGCCACGCCGACCTGGCGCAGATGCTTGCGGAGAAACCAAAGGCTGACCAGCGCGCCCCAGAAACCGCAGAAGATCACCGCCAGTATAAAGCCGACCTGGACCGAGCGGCGATCCTGATACCAGCCCTGCATGTGTGAGAGGCAGCGGGCGCTGGCGGTCAGAGCGGATTGCAGGTCAAGCTGCTTGTTGATCATCAGGGCGAACAACAGCAAAGACAGAAGCAGCCAGAACCATCGAACGCTGGGGCTGCATGCCGCGCGCAGGCATAAAAGAGCGGTGACGCCATAAACCGCAACTGTCAGCCATCCGACCGGGCTCGGGTCGCCGATAACGGTTGACCAATGTTCTGCAATGCAGTTGCCGAGGTCGTTGAGTGAAATCATCGCGAGGTGTTCCCAAAACCGGTTCGGTATCATTGGTTTGTGGCAAATCCCCATGGTTTTGCAAGCGCAGAAAGTTGACTGTGTTATTGTAGGGAAACGGTCTTGAATACACGCCAATATTTCCCAAATTGAATGTGAGGCCCAGACCGACGCGTGCCGCCAAGCGGGCGCAACACTTTCGGGCGCTTATAAAAAGGAGAATAACATGGACTTGAACAAGTTCACCGAGCGGGCACGGGGTTTCGTGCAGGCGGCGCAGACCATTGCGCTGCGCGAAGGGCACCAAAGGCTGGAGCCCACACATATCTTGAAAGCATTGATGGACGACGATCAGGGGCTGGCCAGCAACCTGATCACACGCGCTGGCGGCGCACCGAACCGCGTGGTTGAGGCGTTGGACGCGGCCATGGGCAAAATCCCGAAGGTCAGCGGCGACGCGAGCCAGATCTATATGGACGGGCAGACCGCCAAAGTTCTGGATGAGGCCGCAAAGATTGCCAACAAGGCAGGTGACAGCTTTGTGCCGGTCGAACGCGTTCTGATGGCGTTGTGCATGGTGAAGTCCAAAGCCAAAGAGGCGTTGGAAGCTGGTGCTGTGTCTGCACAAAAGCTGAACGAAGCGATTAATGACATTCGCAAGGGCCGCACTGCTGACACCGCATCGGCGGAAGAAGGCTACGACGCGCTTAAGAAATATGCGCGCGACCTGACCGAGGCTGCAGCCGAAGGCAAGATCGACCCGATCATCGGGCGGGATGAGGAAATCCGCCGTTCGATGCAGGTTCTGTCGCGCCGCACCAAGAACAATCCGGTACTGATTGGTGAACCCGGCGTCGGTAAGACCGCGATTGCCGAGGGCATGGCCCTGCGCATCGTCAATGGTGATGTGCCGGAATCATTGAAGGACAAGAAGCTTCTCGCGCTCGACATGGGTGCGCTGATCGCCGGCGCTAAATATCGCGGTGAGTTCGAAGAACGACTGAAGGCTGTTCTGACCGAAGTGACCGAAGCCGCCGGTGAGATCATACTGTTCATCGACGAGATGCACACGCTGGTAGGTGCAGGTAAATCCGACGGTGCGATGGATGCCGCCAACCTGATCAAGCCTGCGCTTGCTCGGGGTGAGTTGCATTGTATCGGCGCGACGACGCTGGATGAGTACCGCAAATACGTCGAGAAAGACGCAGCCCTCGCCCGCCGGTTCCAGCCGGTGATGGTCACTGAGCCGACAGTTGAGGACACGATCAGCATCCTTCGCGGTATCAAGGAAAAGTACGAGCTGCACCACGGTGTGCGCATCTCGGACTCAGCGCTCGTGTCGGCGGCGACCCTGTCGCATCGCTACATCACCGACCGCTTCCTGCCTGACAAAGCCATAGACCTTGTCGATGAAGCGGCGTCGCGTTTGCGGATGGAGGTGGATTCCAAGCCCGAGGAACTCGATCAACTGGATCGTCAGATCCTGCAGATGCAGATCGAGGAAGAGGCGCTGAAGCTTGAGGATGATGCGGCATCAAAAGATCGTCTTGAAACCTTGCAAAAGGACCTTGCCGATCTGCAGGAGAAATCCGCCGAGATGACCGCCCAGTGGCAGGCCGAACGTGACAAGCTTGCCGGAGCGCGCGATCTGAAAGAACAGCTCGACAAAGCGCGGGCTGATCTGGAAATCGCGAAGCGCGAAGGGAACCTCGCCAAAGCGGGTGAGCTGTCCTACGGTGTCATCCCTGAGCTTGAGAAAAAGCTGACCGAGGCCGAAAACGCCGAAAGCAACGCCATGATGGCCGAGGAAACGGTGCGCCCAGAACAGATTGCGTCGGTGGTCGAACGCTGGACCGGTATCCCGACCTCGAAAATGCTGGAAGGCGAGCGTGAGAAACTGCTGCGGATGGAAGACGATCTGCATTCCCGCGTGATCGGTCAGGATGCGGCGGTCACTGCCGTTGCCAACGCCGTGCGCCGTGCGCGTGCCGGTCTGAACGACGAAGGGCGCCCGCTGGGCTCGTTCCTGTTCCTCGGGCCGACGGGTGTGGGTAAGACCGAGCTGACCAAGGCTGTGGCGAACTTCCTGTTCGACGACGACAACGCGATGGTGCGCATCGACATGTCCGAGTTCATGGAAAAACACGCGGTCGCCCGTCTGATCGGTGCCCCTCCGGGCTATGTCGGTTATGACGAAGGCGGTGTGCTGACCGAGGCCGTGCGACGCAGGCCCTATCAGGTCGTGCTGTTTGACGAGGTCGAAAAGGCGCACCCGGATGTCTTCAACGTGCTGTTGCAGGTTCTGGACGACGGTGTTCTGACCGATGGTCAGGGCCGCACCGTGGATTTCAAGCAGACGCTGATCATCCTGACGTCGAACCTCGGGAGCCAAGCGCTTAGCCAACTGCCCGAAGGGGCCGACAGCGCGCAGGCGCGGCGGGATGTGATGGATGCGGTCCGGGCGCATTTCCGGCCCGAGTTCCTGAATCGTCTGGACGAGACCATCATCTTCGACCGGCTCAAGCGGGCCGATATGGATGGCATCGTCGATATCCAGATGGCACGTCTGCAGAAACGTCTAGCCGCCCGCAAGATCGAGCTGGCATTGGACGACGGAGCCAAGGAATGGTTGGCGAACGAAGGCTATGACCCGGTCTTTGGGGCCCGCCCGCTGAAACGCGTGATCCAGCGTGCGTTGCAGAACCCATTGGCCGAAGCATTGCTGGCCGGTGAGATCAAGGACGGAGAGACTGTTCCCGTGTCAGCTGGTTCTGACGGCCTGATCATCGGCGATCGGTTGGGAACGTCTGATCGTCCACGCCCGGATGATGCCGTGGTGCATTAACTGGCAGAACCTGAAAGGCCCACCGAAGTGGCGGGCCTTTTTAGGATCGGGTCAAACAACTCTGACCGTTCCCTTCATATGCGGGTGGAACGCGCAGAAATAGGTCAACACCATCCCGTCTTCGACAGTGATTTCGGCGCTCTCATTCCGCTTCAGTTCCTTTGTATCCCAACTCAGGTCGTCGGCTGAAGCAGTGTGAGGAGCGATGTCCAGATTGGTCCAGCGGATGATGTCTCCGACTCGAACCTCGATTTGCTCTGGCTCATAGGTGAAACGCTTGATCGTCACTTCATGCACCTTGGCGGCTTGCTCCGCGCGCGCCGAGAATGTCAGGGCGGTCGCTGAAACCACCGCCCCTCCAAGAAACGTGCGCCGCATGATGGTGCGTGGCATTAATTCAGCGACTCGACCATTACTTCGGCATGACCTTCATGGGCCTTGAATATCTCAAGCCCCTGTTCGAACAGCGCCTTGACCTCGGCGTTGTCGATATTGGGGATCATGGTGCCTTCGACCAGCTCGTTCACTGCCTGATGATAGGCCAGCTCATTGGCGGCATATGCCGCATCGAACTCGGCCCCGCGCAGTTGCGAAAGATTGTCGATGATCTTCTCGGCATTGGCGTTCAGTGTCTGGCTGAATGCGTTATCCTGTGCGGTAGCCCCCAGCTTATCAAGTAATCCAAGTGCGGCGGCGTTCACAGCAGTATGGTCGCGGATCATGGTATTTGCGAATTCATGGATATCGGGATTTTCCGACAGGGCCAGCGCCAGATGCGCATAACGGATATCGATATTGTCGGCGGTATAGGCGATATGGGCGTATTCCAGATCGTTCATATCCGCGATTTCCTGTGCCGAAGCCTGCGCGCTTGTCATGGCGATGGCAACGGCGAGAACGGAAACTAGTCTGTGCATTTGAGAAACTCCTCGAGAGACATTTTTTGCCCGCCCAGTATTTTCCGATCCTCTGTGCTGTCACAGACCGGAGCGTTCACAACAGGACTCAGATCGTCCGGAAAGCAGAACGAAGAAGCAGTCAGCGGATCTCTTTCAAGGTCCGTTGCTATCCAATAAGAGTTCAGGCGGTTTCAAGGGGCGCAAATCCACCGCCTCACGCCAGCGGGGGCATGTGCGCTCAATTGCCCTCTCTCTACGTTACAATCTCGTCTCTCAATCGTTACGCTTGTTTCCTTGGCACTGTGCTATGAGCAAACTACCTCGTTCCTGAGGCAGACTGTAAACGGAGACTTACATGGCGCACCGCTGGACCAATACTTTGACACATGCCGACGTCACCCCACGGGCCGCGTTTCTGAACCGGCGGCAAGTGATGGCCGGGCTGGCGGGTGTGGGGCTGGCAGGTCTGGCGCGACCGGCGGCAGCGGCTGAAACGCTTGAGCCGAACACTTGGGAAGAGGTCACCTCGTACAACAATTATTATGAATTCGGCACCCGGAAGGATGACCCGGCAAAATATGCCCACACGCTGGTGACCGAGCCCTGGAGTGTACAGATCGATGGTCTGGTCGACCGCCCTGGCGAATATGACTTTAAGGACATCATGTCCGAAATGACGGTTGAGGAGCGTATCTATCGGTTCCGCTGTGTCGAGGCGTGGTCGATGGTCATTCCATGGAACGGTTTCGAACTGGCCGATCTGCTGAACATGGCGGGTGTTCAGGAAGGCGCGAAATATGTCGCGTTCGAGACCGCCTATCGTCCGGACGAAATGCCCGGCGTCGCCTATCCGGTGCTGGAGTGGCCTTATCGCGAAGGACTGCGACTGGACGAAGCGATGCATCCGCTGACCATCATGGCCACGGGAATCTACGACAAACCGATCCCGAACCAGAATGG
>NZ_JBQFJL010000001.1:0-2027500 GCF_056536265.1 Ruegeria sp. AH3 | reverse complement strand
TCTAAATAAGTTGTCCTGCGGCGAAGATGTAACGGGGCTCAAGCCATGAGCCGAAGTCTAGGGATGCGTAAGCATCGGTAGCAGAGCGTAGTGTGACATAGTCTCATTCCTCCTTCATGCCTTCGGGCAGATTGGAGGAGAGAGGCTTTCGATGAAGCGGGCGCGTGAGCGATCCCGTGGAGAGATCACTAGTGAGAATGATGACATGAGTAGCGACAAAGAGTGTGAGAGACACTCTCGCCGAAAGTCCAAGGGTTCCTGCTTAAAGCTAATCTGAGCAGGGTAAGCCGCCCCTAAGCCGAGGCCGAAAGGCGTAGGCGATGGGAACTAGGTTAATATTCCTAGGCCAGGAGGATGTGACGGATCACAGGTGTAGTTCAATCTTATCGGATTGATTGGGCTGCTGAGTGGTTCCTGGAAATAGCCCTCCATCAGACCGTACCCTAAACCGACACAGGTGGACTGGTAGAGCATACCAAGGCGCTTGAGAGAACGATGTTGAAGGAACTCGGCAAAATACCTCCGTAAGTTCGCGAGAAGGAGGCCCGGTTCCTAGGCAACTAGGGGCTGGGGGCACAAACCAGGGGGTGGCGACTGTTTATTAAAAACACAGGGCTCTGCGAAGTCGCAAGACGACGTATAGGGTCTGACGCCTGCCCGGTGCCTGAAGGTTAAAAGGAGAGGTGAGAGCCTTGAATTGAAGCCCAGGTAAACGGCGGCCGTAACTATAACGGTCCTAAGGTAGCGAAATTCCTTGTCGGGTAAGTTCCGACCTGCACGAATGGCGTAACGACTTCCCCGCTGTCTCCAACATCGACTCAGCGAAATTGAATTGCCTGTCAAGATGCAGGCTTCCCGCGGTTAGACGGAAAGACCCCGTGCACCTTTACTACAGCTTCGCACTGGCATCAGGATTGTGATGTGCAGGATAGGTGGTAGGCTTTGAAGCGGAAACGCAAGTATCCGTGGAGCCTCCCTTGAGATACCACCCTTCGCACTCTTGATGTCTAACCGCGGTCCGTTATCCGGATCCGGGACCCTGCGTGGCGGGTAGTTTGACTGGGGCGGTCGCCTCCTAAAGCGTAACGGAGGCGCGCGAAGGTTGGCTCAGAGCGGTCGGAAATCGCTCGTTGAGTGCAATGGCAGAAGCCAGCCTGACTGCAAGACTGACAAGTCGAGCAGAGTCGAAAGACGGCCATAGTGATCCGGTGGTCCCGAGTGGAAGGGCCATCGCTCAACGGATAAAAGGTACGCCGGGGATAACAGGCTGATACTGCCCAAGAGTCCATATCGACGGCAGTGTTTGGCACCTCGATGTCGGCTCATCTCATCCTGGGGCTGGAGCAGGTCCCAAGGGTACGGCTGTTCGCCGTTTAAAGAGGTACGTGAGCTGGGTTTAGAACGTCGTGAGACAGTTCGGTCCCTATCTGCCGTGGGTGTAGGAGACTTGAGAGGAGTTGCCCCTAGTACGAGAGGACCGGGGTGAACGATCCACTGGTGGACCAGTTGTCGTGCCAACGGCAGTGCTGGGTAGCTATGATCGGACAGGATAACCGCTGAAGGCATCTAAGCGGGAAGCCCCCCTCAAAACAAGGTCTCCCTGAGGGCCGTGGAAGACCACCACGTCAATAGGCCGGAGATGTAAGCGCAGTAATGCGTTCAGTTGACCGGTACTAATCGCCCGATAGGCTTGATTTGATCCAGTAACAGAAAGACAAATCACCAAAAGCATACACTGACCTTGAGTTGGACAACGTTGATCTGATTAACAACCGTGCGGTAACGCGCCTTTATCTGTGATAAAGACGCTGCCTGCCGCATGGTCGCTTTCTTGCACAGCAAGAAAGTCGACCGAGGGCTTTTCCTCGGTTTGGTGGTCATAGCGCAAGTGAAACACCCGGTCCCATCCCGAACCCGGAAGTTAAGCACTGCCGCGCCAATGGTACTTGGGCTTAAGCCCCGGGAGAGTAGGTCACCGCCAAACCTAGCAAAAGCCCACAAACAAACTTCTCTCTAAACGATCAGCAGAACACGACCCGGTCTCAACTAGCCAAATAGGCGGTAGACCAACGCAGGGCTTCAAGTAGCGTAAGCGATAGGCCAACGCAAAGTGTCGCGGGATGGAGCAGCCCGGTAGCTCGTCAGGCTCATAACCTGAAGGTCGTAGGTTCAAATCCTACTCCCGCAACCAACTTTAAGGTCGGATATCAAACACTTAGCCTCGCATAACGCGGGGCTTTTTGCATTCTGGCCTTTGGTGGTGGAAGCACTGTGGAAGCAAACGGTGCGTGTTCTCGAAAAATGCTGGAAGCGTTATGTAAGAAAATGTGGCAAATTCGATTCGTGTCCAGGTCACTTCAAGTCTCAGAGTGAGTTTGCGGTTGGGCAACAATTTCGTGAATGCTGCAATTCAGTCTCTTTTCTGCCCATTTTATCGTTGATAGACAGAAATCGTTACAGGTGGGATGAGTAATAGTGCGGGCGGGCAGATGAGAACCGATAAAAGCGGTCATGTAGCTATATCTTGGACCCAAACCGAAGTTGATGGTCTGGAAGATGCTCCTATCGATCAACTAGGTGTTGGATCAACATGGTCTTGGCGTGGCCGGTCGCTTAATCTTTCGACCGAGCTTGTCGAAGTCGTAGATCGATCACTTGCATCTGGGATCGTTTCCGAATTGGCGGACTGGTGTCAGACCACAGTTGATGAGATGCTCCCGGAGCATGCCAGAATTGAACTGTCCAACGGGGCGCAGAAATTTGTCGCCAAATTGGCTATGGTGGTCGGCGATGAGGCCCCGGTTCTGGTGTTTGAAGGCGGTTGCCCGGAACCAGGTCAGGAATTCTGGGTCAGCGCCGCAGCGGAGCAGATTGAGCCTGTATCGATCACCCGAACCGAGGACCGCACGGTTGTCGCTTTTCCCGGGCCAGCGCGGGTCATCCGGGATGAAATTCCTGATGTAGCGGTCTTTGCGGCAGAGTGATCTCTGCTGCTGATACCCTCAGATAAAATTCGTACCTTGCAATGCCGAGACGTGTTGACTCTGGCTAATCGACAGATATAAGCGCGGCTTCATTGGTGTTGGTGGCCCCCGCAAGGGGATGCCTGTCATGGGGGAAACCTCAAGAGGACAACGCCCTTCATAGTGGCCTGCACGGGCCTCGACCTAAACGAAGGAGATCAGCCGTGACCAAACGCACGTCTGCCAAGTACAAAATCGACCGCCGGATGGGCGAAAACATCTGGGGTCGTCCGAAATCCCCGATCAACCGTCGCGAATATGGCCCCGGCCAGCACGGCCAGCGCCGCAAGGGCAAACTGTCGGACTTTGGTCTGCAGCTGCGCGCCAAGCAGAAGCTGAAAGGCTACTATGGCGACCTGACCGAGAAGCAGTTCCGTCGCATCTATGCCGAAGCCGAACGTGTCAAAGGCGACACCGGTGAAAACCTGATCGGTCTGCTGGAGCGCCGTCTGGACGCCGTCGTCTACCGCGCCAAATTCGTGCCGACCGTCTTTGCTGCACGTCAGTTCGTGAACCACGGCCACGTCAAAGTAAACGGCAAGCGGGTCAACATCCCCAGCTACCGTGTCAAAGAAGGCGACGTGATTGAAGTGCGTGACAAGTCCAAGCAACTGGCTGTTGTTCTGGAAGCTGTTGCGCTGGCCGAGCGTGATGTGCCCGACTACATCGATGCCGATCACTCGAAAATGACTGCGACTTTCGTTCGTGCACCGGGCCTGAGCGATGTGCCTTACCCGGTCATGATGGAGCCGAACCTGGTCGTCGAATTCTACGCGAAGAACTAATCTTCGCCGACCTTTTGAGTTTAAAGGCCGCGCTTTCAGCGCGGTCTTTTTTTGTTGTGGAATAGGCTAACCGAAAATCGAGGACTTTTAGGGGAACAGGTCGCTTCTTGTCGACATCACGGCAAGTTCTGAAAGCAGATAGGCCAGTTCAATACTTATATCTTAAGCTGGCGTCAGAGAGTTCCTCCGTTTTGGGCTGAAGTTCTGCACTGTCGGTGGGTGAACGATATGCAAGCCCAGGCAAATACCGAGCGATTGGCGCAAAGATGCTGCGGTGGTTCATTTCTAATGCGTAGGCTACATAGGTTGGATCTTCTGACAGGTGCTTTTCTTCCATACGTGCACGACCAAAGTAGACGGCATTTACCACCAGAAGGGCCAGACTGGCGGTAAACGCCTGCCAATAGGTGAAGGCGGTAAGAAAAGGCGCAGCAGTCAGCCAAAAGAAACACGATTTTGCAACATAGTCAGGGTGTTTTGTATAGCGATACGGTCCATTTGTAATAATGCCGCGATTGGTAAGATTGGACCACCGCAATCCAAATATCGCCGTGCTCCACATCCAGACGAAGTATGACAGAAGGATCATGATGATCCATGGCCAAACCAAAAGCGGATAATTGTCTATCGTATCATTCCAACTCCGCCCAGTGTGGTATTTGTAAATCTGACCCGAGGCCAAGCGATTGAAAGGTTCGTAGCAGATGAGTGTTACGACCCAAGCACCGAGCAGTTTGTTTGGAGATCTGATATGAGAGTCAAAAAGCCGCGCAGTCATCGAATAGCCTACCACGACGATCGTCAACTCCATAGCGATCAAAAGTTTGGCCAAGTAAACCGCTTTCTCCACAGGAGATCCGTAGATCAATGGGATGTCTTGTGAAAGGCTGGACATGTTCAATGCCAGATAGGCAAACATCACAGGTAAAAAGAAGCCTTTTATCGCCCAGCCAAGCGCAAAGTCCTGCAGAAGAGCCCAGTTTGCGTGAGGATTTAGCCTGAGAATTAGTGCTCCAAGCTCGAAATAGCCATCCTTGGGTTGCGCCATGCGCCGGTCGATCTCAAAAAAGTAAACTATGATGACTGGAAATAGAAATGGAGCGAGAAGGACCATTGCGACGACAGGGTACGTGAGCCTTTCGTAGGCATAGAACCGAAAAACGCTATGAACCACCGTGATGGCCGCGAGAATCGCAAACAAGCCGACTAGCTTGACTGCGACGCGGCGTGGGTTCGACGGGCCTGCCTTAGTCCATCTTAGCCCGGTCGATTTCCTCAAGTGTACCTTGTTGAAGCAGATTTCGAATAGCGCTACCGGTACGAGGTAACTGGCGACCAAAAACAGCGCCATCTCGACAGGTGTCTGTTGTGGCCAGACAACTTGATAGATGACACCCAGCGTCAAGAAAGTGACGCCAATAACTGCAGTAGCGTTGCTAACTGCTGAACTCGGAAGACCCACCGCCGCGCCCCTATATCGTCGTGCGAAAGATGCAATTTTGGCGAGTTTAGCCAAAGATTCGGGCGCAAATTTGACTGAAACTGGGTTATTTTTGAATATCCAAAGGTCGAAGTGGCTTGTATTCCGGTCAGATGAAGTTCCGGATCAGATCGGCAATGGCCGACCTTCGGCGATCGCTTCCATTGCAAAATAGGATGTGACGCTGTCCAGCTCGACTTTCTCGATCAGGCGCTGGTAGACCTTGTCATATGAGGCCATGTCCTGTGTGACGACTTTCAGCTGATAGTCGTAGTCGCCACCAATCCGGTGGAAATCCACAACTTCAGGAATGGTCAGTACGTGACGCCTAAAGGCTTGCAGCCACTCGGCCGAGTGATGGCGGGTACGCAACATGACGAAGACTACGAGGTTCAGGCCCAGCTTCTCTCGTGCGATCCGAGCGGAGGAACCCTGTATCACCCCATTGTCGTTCAGCGCCTTCAGGCGTCGCCAGCAGGCGTTCTGAGACAGGCCGACGCGATCTGCCAACTCGCGTTGAGACAGAGTGGCGTCCTTCTGGAGCTCTTTCAGAATGCTGTGGTCAATTTGATCTATTTTGTTACTCATATGAAATCATATGACACAATATTGGGCATTAGAAGGCAAAAAAGGGTGAAGTATTTGGCCTATAGATCAATCACATTGGGTACAGCAATACGGAGCTTATGCAATGACCCTGTCCATTTTTCGCGCGGAGATTCAATCTGCCACTCACGGAAATGCTCTGCGCGACGGGCTGATTGGTGAGGGGGTACTCATCCCGGGTCTGCATCAGGATGTGCCGCTTGTGTATGCGGATTACGTCGCCTCGGGTCGCGCGTTGCGTCAGGTCGAAGACTTTGTGGCTGCGCATGTGTTGCCGTATTATGCCAACAGCCACACCGAAGCCTCCTATTGCGGTTCTTATATGACCCGCCTTCGCCGCGAGGCGCGGGCAGAGATCGCCCGCATCGTTGGTGCCAGGGAAGAGGATGCGGTGATCTTCACCGGGTCCGGCGCCACAGCGGGCCTCAACCGGTTGGTCAGCCTGATGGGAGTGCAAGAGGCTGACCAACCGGTTGTGCTGATCGGTCCATATGAACACCATTCGAACATCCTGCCCTGGCGTGAAAGCAAGGCTGAGGTGGTTGAGATTCCCGAAGCAGCAGAGGGTGGGCCGGATATGCAGGCGCTGGAAGCCGCGTTGCTGGAGCATGCCGACTCGGATCTGCTGATCGGATCATTCTCGGCAGCGTCCAACGTCACGGGTATCATCACCGATCCCGACCCGGTGACCCGGCTGTTGAAGGCGCATGGGGCGCTGGCGGTTTGGGATTATGCGGGTGGTGGCCCGTATCTGCCGATGGATATGGGGCCAGAAGATGCACGCAAGGATGCGATCGTAGTCTCTCCGCACAAGTTTCCCGGTGGGCCCGGAGCTTCCGGCGTGCTGGTCGTCAATCAGAATGCGGTTCAGCGTACGTGCCCAAGCTGGCCGGGTGGGGGAACTGTCAGTTTTGTCTCGCCCTGGCGGCATGATTACAGCGCGGATCTTGCGACGCGGGAAGAGGCGGGTACGCCCAACGTGATCGGTGACATTCGCGCGGCGCTGGCGTTCATGGTCAAGGATGCGGTGGGAACCGATGAGATTGCGCGGCGTGAGGCGCTTTACAACCGGATGGCCATCGAAGGCTGGTCGGAGAATCCGCATCTGACCTTGCTGGGCACGAAGAATGCGCACCGCCTTCCGATCTTCTCGTTCCTTGTTCGGGATCACTCTGGGCAGCCGGTACATCAGCAGCTGTTCACGCGAATGCTCAGCGATATCTATGGGATACAGGCACGTGGCGGCTGTGCTTGCGCAGGGCCATATGCGCACCGTTTGCTGGGGATCGACCGCGATACTTCGGAGCAGTTGCACGCGGCCCTGTCTGCGGGTGAAGAGATGTTGAAGCCCGGTTGGGTGCGCCTGAACTTCTCGTATCTGATGAGCGAAGAGACGGTTCAATTCATCATCGACAGTGTTAATGACCTGTCGCGTCGGACCGAGGAATATACTGCGTTCTACAGTGCCGATCCGGCGACGGCGCGCTTCAAGGCTGCCTGAGGGAATTGCCACTTTTCTCAAGCCGTTGAGACAGGTAAGAGGGGCGCAACCAACGGAGCCCCTCATGACCAAGCCCATACCACAACCCGGCATTATGGACATCGCGCTATATCAGGGTGGTCAGTCCCATGTCGCAGGGGTGGCTGAGGTCATCAAGCTGAGCTCGAACGAGAACCCGTTTGGACCCAGCCCCAAGGCGATAGGGGCTGTACGTGACAGTGCGACGACGCTGCATCGTTATCCCAGTACCGATCATGCCACCCTGCGTGCCGCGATTTCAGACCGACATGGGCTGAACGCGGATCGCATCATCTGCGGTGTTGGTAGCGACGAAGTGCTGCAGTTCGTGGCGCAGGCCTATACCGGGCCGGGGGATGAGGTCATCTATACCGAGCACGGGTTTTCGATGTACCCGATCATCGCGCGGATGGCAGGTGCGACGCCCGTTATGGTGCCGGAGCGCGAGCGGCAGGTGGATGTCGACAATATCCTGGCTGCCGTAACCGGCAAGACACGGATCGTGTTTGTGACCAATCCAGGCAATCCGACCTCGACCATGATCTCTGAGGCCGAGCTGGAGCGTCTGGCGCAGGAACTACCCAGCAACTGTCTGATGGTGCTGGATGGCGCTTATGCCGAATTTGTCGACGGGTTCGACGGTGGGGCCGCTTTGGTGGATCGGTTCGAGAATGTGATCATGACCCGGACGTTCTCCAAGGTCTACGGGCTGGGCGGGATGCGCGTGGGCTGGGGTTATGCCGCGAAAGACATCATTGATGTGCTGAACCGGGTGCGTCAGCCCTTTAACTTGTCACTGACTGCGTTGGCCGCCGCCGAGGCAGCGGTGCAGGATGAGGACTACTTGCGGTTCTACCAGTCCGAGAATGCCCGGCTGCGAGTCTGGCTGTCCGAGGAACTGGCCAAGATTGGCGTACCCTCGGATGCATCTTGCACAAACTTTATCCTCGCGCGTTTCGCAGATCAGGCCGAGGCTGAGGCTTGTGACGAGTTCCTGAAAACTCAGGGTTTGATCGTGCGGCGTGTTGCGGGCTACAACCTGCCAAATGCGCTGCGGATCACCGTGGGCGATGAACAAGCCTGCCACCGTGTGGTTGCAGCCATTACCGCGTTCAAAGGGGGCGCTGCATGAGCCAGATTTACGACCGCGTGGCGCTGATCGGGCTGGGCCTGATCGCCTCCTCCATGTTCTGGGCGATGAAACGCGCGGGGCTGGCAGGAGAGGTGACCGGTTATGCCAGATCTGACGCGACCCGCGAGACGGCTCGGCGGATCGGTCTGTGCGACCGCATCTGTGACTCGGTTGAAGAGGCCGTCGAAGGGGCCGATCTGGTTGTGCTGTGCGTTCCCGTTGGCGCGATGGGTCCCGTGGCTCAGCAGATGGCACCGGTCCTGAAGCCCGGCGCGACAGTCTCGGATGTCGGATCGGTGAAGCGCCACGTGATTGAGGCTGTCTCACCCCATATCCCGGAAGATGTGCATTTCATTCCCGCCCACCCGCTGGCCGGGACGGAGCATTCCGGGCCGGAATCCGGTTTTGCTGAGCTTTTCGACAACCGCTGGTCTCTGCTGGTCCCAGTCGAAGGATCGGACCCTGATGCCATCGCCCGCTTGCGCGCGCTGTGGGAGGGGATGGGATCGAATGTCGACGAAATGGATGCCGATCACCATGATCTGGTGCTGGCTGTGACCTCGCATGCCCCACACCTGATCGCGTACACCATGGTTGGTGTGGCGGATGATTTGCGACGGGTCACAGATACCGAGGTCATCAAATACTCGGCTGCCGGCTTTCGGGATTTCACGCGGATTGCCGCGTCAGACCCGACAATGTGGCGCGACGTATTCCTGACCAACAAAGACGCGACGCTGGAGATTCTTGGGCGCTTCACGGAAGAACTCTTTGCGCTTCAACGGGCTATCCGAACTGGTGACGGAGAGCATTTGTTCGACTATTTTACGCGCACCCGTGCGATCCGGCGCGGAATTATCGATGCCGGGCAGGACACGGACGCGCCAGATTTTGGACGGGGGAAAACATCGACATGAGATGGCTCCGGGGCTGTTTGTGGATAGGTCTTGCCATTCTGGCCACAACTGCACATGCGGCAGCGCCAGAAACCTCTCTTGTGCCACTAAAACGCCCCGCCCTGATCGATGCCAACCCCGCGCTCACCACGTCCAGAATTCGCCCCGTGCTGCGGCCCGCTTCTCCGCAGGTGACTGCGGTTGCTGCCCGGCCAACCGAATTGCCGTTGCTGGGGCCTGATAGCTCGATCCGACCCTACCTACGCCCGAAGGAACTAGAGCAGCAAATCCTGTTCAAAAAACGCAAGCTGCGCAAATCTTCGGTTTGTGGCGATATAGACATCCAGGGCAAGGCGGTGGGCCGTATAAACGGCAAGATCAAGGCCTGCGGGATCAAGGACGCGGTGCAGATTACCTCGGTTTCAGGGGTGAAGCTCAGCCGTCCGGCGACCATGGATTGTGGCACCGCAAAGGCTTTGAATAAATGGGTCGACAAGACGGTGAAGCCCACGTTCAAACGGCGCGGCCCGGTGGTCGAGCTGCGGGTGGCGGCGCATTATGCCTGCCGGACCCGGAACAACCAAAAAGGCGCGCGGATTTCCGAGCACGGCAAGGGTCGCGCGATTGATATTTCCGGGTTCCGGATGGCAGATGGCGAGCTTGTTACCGTGTTGGACGGATGGCGCAAGAACCCCTCTCAGAAGCAATTGATCAAAGTCTGGCGTGGGGCTTGTGGGCCGTTTGGGACGGTGTTGGGGCCGAATTCGGATCGATATCATCGCGACCATTTCCATCTGGACACGGCGCGCTATCGCAGCGGCTCCTACTGTCGTTAACGCAGGATTAGTCGCGGGGCAGGGCCCAATGGGAGCGGCCCCAAGGCGACAAAACCGTCGCGGAAATTCAGCTGCAGATCCAAGGCGTTGGGATTGCCGCCGAGCCCGGCCATGAAGCCCAGGGCCCGCGTCACGGGATCAACCGCCTGATCGGGCAGGGCGCCTGCAGCGTTCGCCATAGCGACCATGTCACGCCAGTTCTCGGCCTTTACCGCGATTTCTCCGGTTGGGATGCCTTGTTGGTCGACATCCAGCTCTCCGGTCGCGAAGAGGCGCAGTTCACCCCATTTGACCTCGGCCAATCGCAGGTCAATCGCAACGGGTTGGGGGCGGCCTTGTTCAAGCGCGCTGCGGTCCCAGGGTTTGTCGAACGTGATGAATGTATCGAGTTCCAGCGTCTCAAACGACTGAGGCAGGGACGATGCAGAGCGCATCAGGCGCCGCAGTTCTTCGCCCGGTGTAAAACCGTCGACCTTGGCCGATATGTTGTAGCTTTCCGGAGCGCCAGATTGCGCCATGATCAGGCTCAGGCTTTGCCCACCGGCCTGGGGGGCCTGCTCATCCGATAGCAGCCAGCGCCCGGAGGTCAGGGCCATCCTTTCCAGCACCAATGCGACACCTGGCTGCAAATGTAGTTCCGCCTGAAGACCTTCGGCCTGAACGGTCGTGGTCTGATCGAAATAGGACAGGCGTTGTGGTGTGCTGGCAAAACGCAGCATTTGTCGACCGGGCCAGATCGCGGGGCTTTCAAATTCGATCCAGTCCGCACTCCAGGCCGTACCGTTCACCGGATCGGCGAGCGCGGGATTGGCCAGCCGAGTGATGTGCTGAAACGGATACCCTGCTGTCGCGACATCCGAATAATCAGCCTGCCAGCCCAGTTCCTGCTGACGATTGAACCAGCCGGTAATGGCGTTTCGCAGCCCGTAACCTGCGACATACCAGTAGGCGCTCCACACAACGGCCACGAATACAAAAACGCGTATCAGACGACGCATGATGAATGGCCCTTTTTCCTGCCTCGGATTTGATGTTTATAGAGCGAAACGGGCAAGGACCAGAGCAATGACGATGTGGGTTTTCGGATATGGATCTCTTCTGTGGAACCCCGGCTTTCCGGTGGCCCGCAGCGAACGCGCCACGCTGCATGGCTATGCCCGATCCTTCTGCATGCGCTCGATCCATCATCGCGGCACTGAGGAAGAGCCTGGTCTGGTGCTTGCGCTTGACGAACAACCGGATGCGCATTGCAAAGGATTGGCGCTTGCCGTTGAGGCAGGACACGAAGAGCGGACGCTGGCGGAATTGCGCGAGCGCGAGCTGATTTCATCCGCCTATCTTGAACGGATGCTGGACGTGCAACTGCATTCAGGTGAGGTCGTCAACGCCGTGACGTATGTCATCGATGCGCATCATGTGCAGTATTGCGGTGGACTGCCGCTGGAGGAGCAAGCCCAGATCATAGCACATGCGGTGGGCGGGCGCGGTCCGAATGACGAATACCTCTACAATACAGCCGCACATCTGACCGAGATCGGTTTGCGTGACCCCGACCTTGAGTGGTTGTCGCAACGCGTGCGTACAATCCGCGCATAAACCCTTGGCGTCGCGCCCTGAACTTCGATAGGTTCAGCCCAGAGCAGACAATACCGGGAGCCACGCGCATGGCGCAGGCACAACAGGGCGTGAGACCACATTTCTCGCAGCCGATCCGCCAAATCCTAATGATGCTGATTGCAATCGGGCTGTCGGGCCTTGGCGTGTTCATGGCGCTGCCCTACGTGTTGCCCGTGATTCAGGCCAATCTGTACCTGAACGGCTTTATCCTTCTGGTCTTTGTCATCGGTGTGGCCGCCTGTTTCCTGCAGGTGACGCAGCTGATCGGTTCGGTGCGATGGATTGAGGCTTTTGCCGGTGGGGTCGAGCGTGATGACGTGCGTCCCCCACAACTGCTGGCGCCACTGGCTTCGCTGCTGCGCGCACGCGGGGCGCGGTCACAGATCAGCTCCAGCTCTACCCGATCGATCCTCGATTCTGTCGCTGAGCGGGTCGAGGAAGAGCGTGAGATTACCCGCTACATAACCAATGTTCTGATCTATCTTGGTCTGCTGGGCACGTTCTTTGGCCTGGCAACCACCGTCCCGGCCATCGTCGACACGATCCGCAGTCTGAACCCACAAGAAGGCGAAGAAGGTTTGGCGGTGTTTAACCGTCTTATGACCGGTTTGGAAGCGCAGCTGCAAGGGATGGGCGTTGCCTTCGGGTCGTCTTTGCTGGGCCTTGCCGGATCATTGATCGTTGGCCTGCTGGAACTGTTCGCGGGTCATGGTCAGAACCGGTTCTATCGCGAATTGGAGGAATGGTTATCCTCGATCACCCGTGTCGGATTTGCTGCGGGCGATGAAGGTGGTGCCGAACTGGCGGTGCTGACACCGGTACTCGACGCCATGTCAGAACAGATGGATGCGCTGCAAGATCTGTTCGCAGCGCAGGAAGAAGACCGGACCCAGGTTTCCACCAAGCTCGGACACTTGGTCGACGCGATCACCGACATGAACCAGCGTCAGGCCCAGACCGAAGGTGTGACCGCTGCGCTGGAACGTGTGGCGCTGGGGCAGGATGCACTGCTGGATCACATGCGTGAACATGGTGCGGGTGAGGGGATCGATGCAGAAAGCCGTATGCGTCTGCGCTCGATGGACGTGCAACTACTGCGGATTCTGGAAGAGATTTCAGCCGGTCGACAGGACAGCATGAATGAACTGCGCAAGGATTTCGAACTGCTTGTCAAAGCTCTGACGCTGCCACGCGGCGCCGTGCGCACGCCCTCGGACGGGGAATAAAGGATGGCCTTGTCGCGCCGCACCGGTCATCGATTCTCGGGCTCTGTCTGGCCCGGCTTCGTCGATGCGATGACGGGGCTTTTGATGGTTCTGACCTTTGTGTTGACCATCTTCATGATCGTTCAGTTTGTGCTGCGCGAAACCATCTCGGGGCAAGAAGACGAACTGACCGCGCTGTCGGATGAGGTCGCGGCGCTGGCCGGTGCGCTGGGATTGGAAGAGCGTGAAAACAGCCGCTTGCAGGCGCGCCTGGGCACATTGAATACCACGCTTGGGCAGGTCGAGGATGAGCTGTCAGAGGCACAATCGCAGATCACAAGCTTCGAAGCTCAGGTCGCGGCTTTGCTGGCGGATCAGGAACGGGCGCGGGGTGATATTGCTGCCTTGGTGGACCAACAGGATGCTTTGCTGCAGGAGCGTGACGAACTGTTGAGCGAGCAGGATTCCCTGAACCTTGCCCTTGCCCAGAGCCGCAGCGAGATTGATGCCCAAACCGAAGCTGCGCGTCTGGCTGCTGCACGCCGCGAGGCGCTTGAGGCGTTGGTGGCCGAGCTGGAGGCCAGCGAAGCGGCGCAGGCAGGCCAGATTGCGGACCTTGCGCAGCAATTGACAGATGAAGAGGCTGCGCGTCTGGCCGAGGCTGCCGCGGCCGAGACCCTGCGCAACGGCCTTCAGGATGCGGATGCCGAGCTGACCGCGATGACGCTGGCGCTTGAGGCGCAGAGGCAGGAAGCCGAAGAAACCTTGACCCTGCTGGCTGCTGCACAGGCGGCACGTGCCCAGCTTGAGCAGCAATTTGGTGAGCTAAACCCGGACGAGCTGAAGGCCCAGTTGCAGGCAGCATTGGACGCGCAAACGCAGGCTCAGGCGCAGGCGGAGGAGCAAAGGTCACTTGCTGAAGAGCGCGCGGCTCTGCTGGCTGTGGCTCAGGGGGCGCTTGCGTCAGAGAAAGAAATCTCGACCGAGGCGCAGCGCCAGACTGCACTATTAAACCAGCAGATGTCGGCTTTGCGCAGCCAGCTGGGCTCGTTGCAGGCGCTGTTGGATGATTACGAAGAGCGTAACGCCGCCGCAGAGATCCAGATCCAGACGCTGGGTCAGGACCTGAACGCAGCCCTCGCCCGCGCTGCCTCGGAGGAGCGTCGTCGCCGGCTGCTGGAGGAGGCAGAGCGCATCAGGCTTGAGGCCGAGGCGGAAAGGCTGGCCGGGCAAAATCAGGAGCTGACTGCGCAGGCAGAAGATCTGCAACGCTATCGGTCCGAGTTCTTCGGACGGTTGCGGGATGTGCTGGGCGATCAAGAAGGCGTGCGCATCGAAGGCGACCGTTTTGTGTTCTCGTCCGAGGTGCTGTTTGATACGGGCTCGGCCGTTTTGTCTGCGGAAGGCCGTCAGGAAGTTGCCAAGGTGGCTGACATTCTTCGGACGGTCGCGGCTGAAATCCCCGAGGGCCTGAACTGGGTCATCCGCGTCGATGGGCACACCGATAACGTGCCGCTGGGGGGTAGCGGTCGGTATCGCGACAACTGGGAGCTCAGCCAGGGCCGCGCATTGTCTGTGGTTCGGTTCATGGTCGAAGCGCTGGGAATTCCACCCAACCGTCTTGCGGCCAACGGGTTTGGAGAGTTCCAACCGGTCAACCCCGTCGACACGCCCGAAGCGCGCGCGCAGAACCGCCGGATCGAGTTGAAACTGACAGAGCGGTAAACAAAAAACGCCCGCCGAAAGGGCGGGCGCTATTTGTTTCTAAGGTCTCTGAATCAGTCCGCGGTCAGCAGCGGCGGCTTATCACCCGGAATGCGTGGCTGGTCGGGGCCGAGTATTTCAAGGTTCAGCTCGCCTTTCTTGACCGAGACTCGGACGACGCCACCTTTGGCCAGTTTGCCGAACAGAAGCTCTTCGGCCAGAGGCTTCTTGATATGCTCTTGGATCACGCGGCCCAGTGGACGCGCGCCCATCTTGTCGTCATAGCCCTTGTCCGCCAGCCATTCGGCGGCTTTCGGCGTCAGATCGATGGTCACATTGCGATCGAGCAATTGTGCCTCAAGCTGCAGGACGAACTTCTCGACCACCTGCAGGATGACCGACTTTGGAAGCGGTGCGAAGGAAATCACCGCGTCCAGACGGTTGCGGAATTCCGGGGTGAACATGCGCTCAATTGCAGCGGTATCCTCACCTTCACGGCGATCACGGGCAAATCCGATAGCTGCCTTCGCTTGCTCCTGAGCACCTGCGTTCGAGGTCATGATCAGAACCACATTGCGGAAATTCACTGTACGGCCATTGTGGTCGGTCAGTTCACCGTGATCCATCACCTGCAGCAGGATGTTGAACACATCCGGATGCGCCTTTTCGATCTCATCCAGCAGCAGCACACAATGCGGGTGCTGGTCGACGCCATCCGTCAGCAGACCGCCCTGATCAAACCCGACATAGCCCGGAGGGGCACCAATCAGGCGGCTGACGGCATGCTTTTCCATGTACTCGGACATATCAAACCGCAGCAGCTCCACACCCAGCGTATCCGCCAGTTGTTTCGCAACCTCGGTCTTACCCACACCGGTTGGGCCAGCGAACAGGTAATTGCCGATGGGCTTCTCGGGTTCGCGCAGACCAGCACGAGCCAGTTTGATCGCACTGGACAGCGCCTCAATGGCTTCATCCTGACCGAACACCACCCGTTTCAGCGAGGTTTCGAGATCTTTCAGAACCTCCGCATCATCCTTGGTGACGTTCTTGGGCGGGATACGAGCGATCTTGGCGACAACGGCCTCGATCTCTTTCACGCCAATGGTCTTGCGACGTTTACTTTCGGCCAGCAGATGCTGTGCCGCCCCGGCTTCATCGATCACGTCGATGGCTTTGTCCGGCAGCTTACGGTCGTTGATGTAACGGGCCGACAATTCCACCGCAGTTTTGATCGCATCTGCGGTGTATTTGATCGCATGATGCTCTTCAAAATACGGCTTCAGGCCGCGCAGGATTTTCACGCTGTCTTCGACCGAGGGTTCATTTACGTCAATCTTCTGGAACCGGCGGCTCAGCGCACGATCCTTTTCGAAGTGTTGACGGAATTCCTTGTAGGTGGTTGAGCCCATGGTGCGCAGTTTTCCACCCTGCAGGGCAGGTTTCAGCAGGTTCGACGCATCCATGGCGCCGCCCGAGGTCGCACCGGCACCGATCACCGTGTGGATTTCGTCGATGAACAGCACTGCATCGGGGTGATCTTCCAACTCGGTCACGACTGCCTTCAGCCGTTCCTCGAAATCGCCGCGATAGCGAGTGCCCGCCAGCAGCGCGCCCATGTCCAGCGAGTAGATTGTGGTTTCGGACAGCACGTCAGGCGCTTCCCCGGCGACGATCTTATGTGCCAGACCTTCTGCGATGGCGGTTTTTCCTACGCCCGGATCACCCACCAGCAGCGGGTTGTTCTTACGACGGCGGCACAGCACCTGAATGCAACGTTCTACTTCGTCCGAGCGACCGATCAGCGGGTCAACATCCCCGGCGCGCGATTTGGCGTTCAGGTCGACGCAGTATTTACCCAGCGCGCTTTCCTTCTGATCCGCCTCACCCGAGGTGGTCTGAGCTTCATCCTCAGCTTCATCCGCGCCGGTCACCGGACGGTTCTCTCCATAGGCGGGATCTTTGGCCACACCGTGGGCGATGAAGTTCACCGCGTCATAGCGGGTCATATCCTGTTCCTGCAGGAAGTATGCTGCATTGCTTTCGCGCTCGGCGAAGATGGCGACCAGTACATTGGCCCCGGTCACCTCGGTACGGCCGGAACTCTGTACATGGATCGCGGCGCGTTGAATAACACGCTGGAAGGCTGCGGTGGGTACCGCTTCGGACCCGTCTATATCGGTCACGAGGTTTGACAGGTCTTCGTCGATGAATTCGACCAGCGTGCTGCGCAACTCATCCAGATCGACGCTGCACGCTTTCATGACGCGCACCGCATCGGGTTCTTCCAGCAACGCCAGCAGCAGGTGCTCCAACGTCGCGAATTCATGTCGCCGTTCATTCGCCGCCGCAAGGGCCGCGTGGATGGCTTGTTCCAATGTGCTCGAGAATGAAGGCACGCGGGTGCTCCTCTATATTGGGCCGGAAGGGGGTCGAGTATCGGCAGGATCCCCATCCCAACCATGTCCTCATACTATTAGAGTTTGGTTGATCGTGGCCCGGCTTCAAGGGTTTTCTTGCACTTGACAGTCACATTTCCTGTGACCGTGGCCGTGAAGAGGGCCCTAAACGGCTCAAAAGCGGTCTTTTCGGGCACGGATCTCAGCAAAAACTGACGCGGGGTCAGCATTTTCCATGCCCAGATGCGCCTGAATCGCCGGATCAGCAGCGCGCAGAAACGGATTTGTGGCCTTTTCCAGCGACAGAAGCGAGGGCACAGTGGGTTCTCCGGCGGCGCGGGCACGGTTGATGTCGGCAACGCGATCCTGCAGGGCGGGATTGTCAGGATCGATTGTCAGGGCGAATTTGGCGTTTGATTGCGTATATTCATGACCCGAACACACGATTGTTTCATCGGGCAATGCGGCCAGCTTGCTGAGAGAGGCCCACATTTGCGCCGGTTCTCCTTCGAACAAGCGCCCGCATCCCAGCGCCATCAGGCTGTCTGCGGTAAATACGGCGTCGCTTTTCGGCATGTAGAATGCGATGTGCCCTAATGTATGGCCCGGGACATCCAGTACTTCGACCGGTTCACCCCCGATATAGAACGTATCCCCCTCAACCACTGCTTGATCAAGTGGCGGCAGCCTGTGTTCGTCGGCTTTGGCACCGATCACCCGCGCGGGCTGTGTCTCGAGTATACCCGTCAGTCCGTCCACGTGATCCCAGTGATGGTGGGTGAGCAACACGTGACTCAGCCGCCAACCACGCGCATTCAGTTCGGCCAGAATTGGAGCAGCCTCTGGCGCATCGATCAGTGCGGTCTCGCCGCTGGCCGGATCATGGGCGAGAAAGGCATAGTTGTCGCTCAGGCAGGGGACGGTAACGATCTCAAGAGGCATGGCCTTTTGCCCTTTCATTGCTAGACTGCGCCCAGCTAAGCCGATTGACCGGGTGTCCGCAATGCATCTTGATGTGCAGGATCTAAGAAACTTTTACTATCGCAGCACCCTGGGCCGCGCGGCGCAGGCGGCGATCCGTGGTCGGCTGGTCGATCTGTGGTCGGAAGCCAAGGGGCAGACCGTGGTTGGCTTTGGCTTTGCCGTCCCCTTGTTGCGCCCGTATCTGGCAGATGCCCGCCGCGTGATCGGTCTGATGCCAGGACCGCAAGGTGTGATGCCTTGGCCCGCGGGAATGCCCAATGTTTCAGTTCTGACGGAGGAGACGAAGTGGCCGATCGAAACCGGGCATGTCGATAAACTGGTCGTCATGCATGGCCTGGAAACGTCGAGTCGCCCGAGTCAGCTACTTGAGGAATGCTGGCGCGTGCTGGGCCCCGGTGGCCGCGCATTGTTTGTGGTGCCGAACCGGGCCGGGCTCTGGTCGCGAACTGACAAGACGCCCTTTGGTTTCGGGCGACCATATTCCGCGACACAGCTTGAGAACCAGTTGCGGGCACATCACTTTGTGCCGGAAAACCATTGCTCGGCACTATATCTGCCGCCTTCCTTCCGTCGGTTCTGGCTCAAGTCCGGCAGCCTGATCGAAAAAACCGGGCAGCGTATTCCAACGGTCATGGCCGGGGGGGTGCTGATGGTCGAGGTCAGCAAACTCATTCGTCCGCCCAGTGGAAGTGTGACCAAGGACACCGCCAAGCGACCGATCAAGGCGCTGGATGGTTTGTTGAAGCCTGCATGACAATCCCATCCGTTCGACAGGGAAAAATTGCGGAAAAAAAGTCACAGGAATCGCAAAAACCTGCATATTCGTAACATTTTTCAACTGCCGTAACCGGTCCAAAGGGTCGCACTTGGTGTAAGTGTTTGAAAGTTAAAGATTTGTGGATAATTCTGTTACCGCTATAGCGTATTGCTTGGTTGGAACACCTCTGCTACATCCCCGGTGATTTTGATCCCCGCCCTTTATGGACGGGGTTTCTTCACGCCCCCGGGGTGGCCGCGCGCGCGGTTTTCGGGGCCTAAAGTATCGGAAGGGTGGACGTGTCCGAACCAGCTTCGATTTCCACAGGCATCGCTGAGCGCTATGCCACTGCGATCTTCGAGATCGCGAAAGAGAATAATGACCTTGCAGGTCTGGAAACCGGCATCAATGATCTGTCAGCAGCTCTGGGCGAAAGCGCCGAATTGCGCGACCTGATCGCCTCGCCTCTGGTTTCCCGCGCCGAACAGGAAGGCGCTATCACAGCAGTAGCCGACAAAATGGGCCTGAACCCGATCCTGCGCAACACGCTGGGTTTGATGGCGCAGAAACGCCGCCTGTTTGTGGTGCCGCAGCTGGTGCAGGTTCTGCGCGACATGCTGGCCGAAGAGCGTGGCGAAGTGACCGCCGATGTCGCCTCGGCCAAGACGCTGACCAAGACACAACTGGATAAACTGTCCAAGACGCTGTCCGAGCGTGTGGGCAAGACCGTGACTATCAATGCGACCGTGGATGAAAGCCTCATCGGCGGTCTTGTCGTTAAAGTGGGCTCGAAAATGATCGATAGCTCGATCCGTTCGAAGCTGAACTCCCTACAGAATGCAATGAAAGAGGTCGGATAAATGGGAATCCAAGCTGCAGAGATTTCTGCAATCCTGAAGGACCAGATCAAGAATTTTGGTCAGGAAGCCGAAGTGGCCGAGATCGGCCGCGTGCTGAGCGTCGGTGACGGGATTGCCCGTGTATACGGCCTGGACAACGTGCAAGCGGGTGAGATGGTCGAATTCCCCGGTGGCATCATGGGCATGGCCCTGAACCTGGAAAGCGACAACGTTGGTGTCGTTATCTTCGGTTCTGACCGTGACATCAAAGAAGGTGACACCGTCAAACGCACGAACTCGATCGTGGACGTTCCGATCGGTGACGAACTGCTGGGCCGTGTTGTTGACGGTCTGGGCAACCCGCTGGACGGCAAGGGCCCGATCAACGCTTCCAAGCGTGGCGTTGCAGACGTCAAAGCCCCGGGCATCATCCCGCGTAAATCGGTGCACGAGCCGATGGCAACCGGCCTGAAATCGGTTGACGCGATGATCCCGATTGGCCGTGGCCAGCGCGAGCTGATCATTGGTGACCGTCAGACCGGTAAAACCGCTGTCGCTTTGGACACCATCCTGAACCAGAAAGTTTACAACGAAGCCGCAGGCGACGACGAGTCGAAGAAACTGTACTGCGTCTACGTTGCGGTTGGTCAGAAGCGTTCGACCGTTGCGCAGCTGGTGAAGAAACTCGAAGAGTCCGGCGCGATTGAATACTCGATCGTTGTGGCCGCGACTGCATCCGACCCGGCCCCGATGCAGTTCCTGGCACCTTACGCCGCGACTGCGATGGCCGAATACTTCCGTGACAACGGCCGCCACGCGCTGATCATCTATGATGACCTGTCGAAACAGGCTGTTTCGTATCGTCAGATGTCGCTGCTGCTGCGCCGTCCGCCCGGACGTGAAGCCTATCCTGGCGACGTTTTCTATCTTCACTCCCGCCTGCTGGAACGTTCGGCGAAGCTGAACGAAGACTTCGGCGCGGGCTCGCTGACCGCTCTGCCGGTTATCGAAACTCAGGGTGGTGACGTTTCGGCGTTTATTCCGACCAACGTGATCTCGATCACCGACGGCCAGATCTTCCTGGAAACCGAACTGTTCTACCAAGGCATCCGTCCTGCTGTGAACACCGGTCTGTCAGTTTCGCGTGTGGGCTCGTCGGCTCAGACCAACGCGATGAAGTCAGTTGCTGGTCCGGTTAAGCTGGAACTGGCTCAGTATCGCGAAATGGCTGCGTTTGCGCAGTTTGGTTCGGACCTCGACGCCGCAACTCAGCAGCTGCTGAACCGTGGTGCGCGTCTGACCGAGCTGATGAAACAGCCGCAGTACTCGCCGCTGACCAACGCTGAAATCGTCTGCGTCATCTTCGCTGGCACCAACGGTTACCTCGACAAGATCGACGTATCGGATGTTGGCCGCTATGAGGCCGGTCTGCTGGCGCACCTGCGCGGCAAGCATGCCGACCTGCTTCAGTGGCTCACTGACGAAGATCCGAAGATCAAAGGTGATGCGTCCGACAAGATCAAGGCAGCGATCGACGAATACGCCGCAACCTTCGCTTGATAGGAGGTTCCGATGCCTAGTCTGAAGGACCTTAAAAACAGGATCGAGTCGGTCAAATCGACCCGCAAGATCACCAAGGCCATGCAGATGGTCGCGGCAGCAAAATTGCGCCGCGCCCAGGAATCTGCCGAAGCCTCGCGCCCCTATGCCGAACGGTTCAATGCCGTGATGGCGGGGCTGGCGGCGTCGGTCGGGGGTAGCGACAGCGCCCCCAAGCTGCTCCGTGGTACGGGCAGTGATGATGTCCATCTGCTGGTTGTGATGACAGCTGAACGCGGCCTGTGTGGCGGCTTCAACGCGAACATCGCCAAGCTTGCCCGCGCCAAAGCGGACGAGCTGCGCGGCAAAGGCAAGACGGTCAAGGTTCTGACCGTCGGCAAGAAAGGCCGCGACGCGCTCAAGCGTGATTTTGGCGATCTATTCGTTGGACATATCGACCTGAGCGAGGTCAAGCGTCTGGGGTATTCCAACGCGCAAGACATCGCCAAGGACGTCCTGTCTCGTTTCGACGGGGGTGAGTTCGACGTTGCCACGATCTTCTACTCGAAGTTCGTCAACGTTGTGACCCAGATCCCGACGGCACAGCAGGTCATCCCCGCCTCGTTCGAAGACGAAGCGACGGGTGACGACAGCGGTGCCGTGTTCGACTACGAGCCCAGCGAAGAGGCCATTCTGGCCGACTTGCTGCCCAAGGGGGTTGCGACCGCAATCTTCTCGGCTCTGCTCGAAAACGGAGCGTCTGAACAGGGTGCACGGATGTCCGCGATGGACAACGCGACACGCAACGCGGGAGAGATGATCGACAAGCTGACGATCCAGTTCAACCGCTCGCGTCAGGCCGTGATCACCAACGAGCTGATTGAAATTATTTCCGGCGCCGAAGCGCTGTAAGAAAACCGGAGACGAAACATGGCGAATGCAAAAGGCAAAGTCACACAGATCATCGGGGCCGTCGTCGACGTGCACTTCGAAGATCAGCTGCCTGAAATTCTGAACGCGCTGGAAACCACCAACAACGGCAAGCGCCTGGTGTTGGAAGTTGCTCAGCACCTGGGTGAAAACACCGTCCGCACCATCGCGATGGACGCGACCGAAGGTCTGGTTCGTGGCGAGGCAGTCACCGACACTGGCGCACCGATCTCGGTTCCGGTTGGTAACGCCACCCTGGGCCGCATCCTGAACGTGGTTGGTGAACCGATCGACGAAAAAGGCCCGGTTGAAGCATCTGAGGCCCGCGCGATCCACCAGCCAGCACCGACCTTCGACGAACAGTCGACCGAGTCGGAAGTTCTGGTAACCGGCATCAAGGTTGTTGACCTGCTGGCCCCCTACGCCAAAGGCGGTAAGATCGGCCTGTTCGGCGGCGCCGGCGTTGGTAAAACCGTTCTGATCATGGAACTGATCAACAACATCGCAAAAGTGCACTCGGGCTTCTCGGTGTTCGCGGGTGTTGGTGAACGGACCCGTGAAGGGAACGACCTGTACCACGAGATGATCGAATCGAACGTTATTAAGCCGGACAACCTGTCGGAATCGCAGGTAGCCCTGGTTTACGGTCAGATGAACGAACCTCCCGGAGCGCGTGCGCGTGTTGCTCTGACCGGTCTGACCTTGGCCGAGCAGTTCCGCGACCAATCCGGTACCGACGTTCTGTTCTTTGTCGACAACATCTTCCGCTTCACGCAGGCGGGCTCCGAGGTTTCGGCTCTGCTGGGTCGTATTCCTTCGGCGGTGGGCTACCAGCCGACGCTGGCCACCGACATGGGCGCCCTGCAGGAACGCATCACCTCGACCAAGTCGGGCTCGATCACGTCCGTGCAGGCGATCTACGTGCCTGCGGATGACTTGACCGACCCTGCGCCGGCAACCTCGTTTGCCCACTTGGACGCGACCACCGTTCTGAACCGTGCGATCTCGGAAAAGGGTATCTACCCGGCGGTTGACCCGCTCGACTCGACCTCGCGTCTGCTCGACCCGGCCATCGTGGGTGAAGAGCACTACAAGGTCGCGACCGACGTTCAGCAGATCCTTCAGCGCTACAAGTCGCTGCAGGACATCATCGCCATCCTCGGCATGGACGAACTGTCGGAAGAGGACAAACTGACCGTGGCCCGTGCCCGTAAGATCGAGCGCTTCCTGTCGCAGCCGTTCGACGTGGCCGAAGTCTTCACCGGCTCGCCGGGCGTTCAGGTTCCTCTGGAAGTCACCATCTCGTCGTTCAAAGCCGTTGTGGCTGGCGAATACGATCACCTGCCCGAAGCGGCCTTCCTGATGGTTGGTGGCATCGAAGAAGTGATCGCCAAAGCCGAGAAGATGGCAGCAGAAGCCGCCTAAGGAGTATCCCTGATGGCAAACACGATGCAATTCGACCTCGTCAGCCCCGAGCGGAGCCTAGCTTCGCTCGCGGTTACCGCGGTCCAGATTCCCGGCGCGGACGGGGACATGACGGCGATGCCCGACCATGCCCCTACCATCACAACGCTGCGCCCCGGTCTGCTGAAGGTTGAGGCACCCGAAGGAGCCAGCGAATACCTGGTCACCGGCGGGTTTGCCCAGATCAACGGCGATGGCCTGTCAGTTCTGGCCGAAAAGGCCATTCCGGTTGCCGAAGTGACCCGGTCGCATCTGGACGACCTGATCGCTGAGGCCCGCGCTTCGCACGAGGCGGCAAAGGAAGGCGATGATCAGACCATCGTCGACGACGCCGCCAAGCTGCTGGCCGACATGGAAGCCCTTGGAACGCATATGAGCCTGTAAAGGTTCATGACAATCTATGCATTGAAACGGCCTCGCGATTGCGGGGCCGTTTTTTGTCGTGCTTTCGTCATAGCCGCAGGTTAAGGTGCGGAAATTGCAAGAAAAGACGACAGAATGAAGAAATTTCTGACACACCCCATCGGCATTGATCAAGGCGAAGAAGTCCTGTTTTCGGACTTCGCCGATGGCGGAAATATGTGGACCGGAGAAGGCGCGCGTGAGCGGTGCGCGGCGATCTGGTTCAGCGAACCTTTCCGCTCGATCCCTATTGTTCAGATCGGTGTGTCGCTGTGGGATGTCGACACGTCCTCGGCGTTGCGGGCGGAAGTTCAGGCCAAGGACGTCACATCCGAAGGGTTCAATGCCGTTTTCCGGACCTGGTCAGACACGCGCATCGCACGTATCCGAGTCACGTGGACTGCAATGGGCGAGGTAAAGCACCCGGACGACTGGGACATTTCCTGAGGGGCAGGGCGTTAATCGCCCCGCGCCTCGATCATGTCCACTCGGGTTGCATGACGACCGCCTTCGAATTCGGCCGACAGAAACGCATCTACGATATCCAGCGCCAGTCCCTCGCCGATGACGCGCGCGCCGATCGACAGCATGTTGGCATTGTTGTGCTGACGGATCATTTGGGCCGAGAACGTGTCTGAACATACGCCACAACGGATGCCCGGCACTTTGTTGGCGGCCATCATGATACCCTGTCCGGTACCACAGAGAATGATGCCCAACTGGCAATCGCCCGAGGCGACCGCCTCGGCCGCGGCTTTGCCGTGCAGGGGGTAATGCGTGCTTTCAGGTGTCGTCGGACCGATATCGACAACCTCCCAGCCTTGCGGCGTCAGATGGTTGGCGATGGCCTGACGCAATTCAATCGCAGCGTGGTCACTGGACAGAACAATTCGGTTTTTCCCGGTCACGTTTTAGCCTCCTGCTCAGTCCATGTGGTAAAGCGACTCGTAGATCGGCGTCAGTGTCTTATCCTCAAACAACGAGGAGACGCTTGTCCCGTTCCAGATATTCAGGATGGCCTGCGTGAAGATCGGAGCCGTGGGTACGATGCGAATGTTGGGGGCATTCGCGACCTCTGGCTTCGGCTGAATCGAGTCTGTCAGAACCAGTGATTTCATCACCGAATTCGTAACGCGTTCAACCGCTGGGCCACTCATGACACCATGGGTGATATACGAGTGCACCTCTTTGGCCCCATTGTCGATCAGCACTTGGGCCGCCTTGCAAAGCGTGCCAGCAGTGTCGCACATATCGTCGACGATCAGACAGATCTTGCCCTTCACGTCGCCAATTACGGTCATTTCGGCGACCTCACCCGCTTTTTCGCGGCGCTTGTCCACAATCGACAGGGGTGCGTTGATGCGCTTGGCCAATTCGCGGGCGCGGGCCACACCGCCGACATCGGGCGACACCACCATCAGGTCATCCATTTGATCCTTGAACTGCTTTTTCACATCCAGCGCAAAGATCGGCGAGGCATAGAGGTTGTCGACCGGCATATCGAAAAAGCCCTGAATCTGCGCGGCGTGCAGATCCATGGTCAGGATACGCTCGATCCCTGCGCCGGTCAGCATATTGGCAACCAGCTTGGCGCTGATCGGCGTACGCGCTTTGGTGCGGCGGTCCTGACGGGCATAGCCGAAATAAGGGATGACAGCAGTAATGCGTGCCGCCGAAGAGCGGCGCAAGGCGTCGGCGATGATCAACAGTTCCATCAGATTGTCATTGGCCGGGTTCGAAGTCGGCTGGATAATGAACATATCCTCGCCGCGCACATTCTCGAACACCTCGACGAAGATCTCGCCGTCATTGAACCGTTCGACGCGCGCCTCGACCAGACCTTGATCGACGCCGCGATGCAGGCTCATGCGGCGGGCAATGGTTTCGGCAAGCGGAAGATTGGCGTTCCCAGCAATGAGCTTGGGTTCGTGCAGTGTCGGCATCGGCTGATTATCCCCGGGCAGCAATGGCAATGTGACAGATTCGTGATGTTGACACCGCTTAGCATGGCCTTACCGTCCCGCAAAGATAACGCAGCGGAGAAAGTACACATGACCCAGATTGACTACTATTTTGCGACAATTTCGCCCTATTCCTATCTGGCAGGTACACGGCTGGAAGAGGTCGCCGCCAAACATGGCGCAACGATCAACTACAAACCACTTGATATCATCGCATTGTTCGGCAGGACCGGTGGCACCCCACCCAAGGACCGTCATATCTCGCGCATCGAATACCGCGCGCAGGAACTGCTGCGCCAGTCAAAGACGCTGGGCATGGATTTCAACCTGCAACCAGCCCATTGGCCGACCAATATGGCGCCGTCCTCGTATGCTGTGATCGCTGCCGTTCAGGATGGTTCGGGCGATGTAGGGCAGCTATGCCACTCTTTCCTGCGTGCCTGCTGGGCCGAGGAAAAAGACATCGCCGAAGACAGCGTTATCCGAGACTGCCTGACACAGGCAGGCTTCGACCCGAAACTGGCCGATACCGGCCTGCTGGCGGGGGCTGAAACCTACGCAGCCAATCTTGAAGAAGCCGTGGACCGCGGTGTATTCGGCGCGCCGTTCTATATTACGCCTGATGATCAAAGGTTCTGGGGTCAGGACCGCCTCGACGACCTCGACCGTCACCTCGCAACGCTGAAGGGCTAGTCCAACCCCGCTTGCTTCATCTGGCTAAAAATACCTCGGGGGAATCGCAACTTGCTGCGATGGGGGCAGGGCCGCCGACCCCCTATAGCAAGGCCAGAAACTGATCGATCTGGTCCGCCGGTGTGGACCAGTCACAAACCAGACGGCAGGCTAACATCTCATCCTCATCTGCGCCCTCCAGTGTATCACCCCAAAAGTGATATACCGCGCCTGCGTCATGCAACTTGCGATGCAGACTGCGTGGGAAACGTGCAAAAATCATGTTGGCCTGAGGCTCATGCAAAAACGCAGCCCCGGCGGCGCGCAGCCCGTCAGCCAAACGTGCGCAATTGGCATTCGCCTGCCGCGCCGAGCGTAGCCACAGATCATCCTGCAGATAGGCCGCCATCTGTGCCGACAGATAGCGGTGCTTGGAAAACAGATGCGCCCCGCGTTTGCGTCGCAGCTCAAATTCCCAGGCTTTGCTTTCGTCGAAAAACACCACTGCTTCGACACCCATCAACCCGTTCTTGGTGCCACCGAAACTGACTGCATCCACACCGGATTTCCATGTCATCTCAGCCGGAGAGCAGTTCAACGCGACCAAAGCGTTGGTGAACCGCGCGCCATCCATATGGACCGGCAGGTTATACTCCTTGGCTACCCCGCAAAGCGCCTGCAGCTCTTCCAGCGAATACACCGATCCACGCTCAGTTACCTGCGTAATCGAAACCGGCCCGCGTTGCGGCCCGTGCACGCCACGGGTTTCTTCGCCTTCGACAGATCGGCGCAAAGCCTCAGGGGCCATCTTGTCCTCACCGGGCACGAGGGTCAGCTTGGCCCCGCTATAGAACTCCGGCGCGTTGCATTCGTCCTCATGGATATGTGCCACTGGCGAGCAAAAGACGGTTTCCCATGGCTGAGACAATGTGGCCAGAGCCAGTGAATTTGCCGCTGTTCCCGTAGCCACCAGATATACCGCCGCGCCGGGGGCTTCAAAGATTCCTCGGATTTGGTCGCGCACTTCGTTCATCAGAACGTCCGCGCCATAAGCCATTTGATAGCCCTGATTGGCTTCCGCCAACGCGGCCAGAACCTCGGGATGAACGGGCCCGGAATTGTCAGAGGCAAAATGCATCAGCTCGGCTCCTCGATGATATAATCTTCCCACTCTTCCAAGGGGGTTTCGAATTCAGACACGGTACGTCCCTGCACGGAAATGCCTGCGGCATGAACGCTGTCCGGCGTACCTGACAGCAACGGGTGCCAATCGTAAAGAGGTTTCCCCTCCCACAACAAACGATAGGCGCAGGTCTGCGGCAGCCAATAGGCATGGCTGTCGATGTTGTCGGGGCGCATCACGATGCATTCGGGCACGAATTGATGCCGGATGTCATATTGCGTGCAGCGGCAGCTTTCATCATCCAGCAGACGGCAGGCGACGCAGGTCAGCGCGACTTCGCCGGTGTCTTCATCTTCCAGCTTGTTGAGGCAACATTTGCCGCAGCCGTCGCACAGTGCTTCCCACTCGCGTGGGTTCATCTTCTGCAGTGGCTTGCGCTCCCAGAAGCGCGGGGCCAGTCCGTCTCGGTCGATGGGGTCCTTGGTCATTGAGCGGCCAGAAGCGCGCGCGCGCGGGCGCAATCGTCATTCATTTGGGCGATCAGCCCATCAAGGCCGTCAAAGGTCATTTCGGGCCGTAGGTAATCGACCAACCCCACCGAAAGGGTCGCGCCATAGAGGTCGCCTGAGAAATCGAACAGGAAGGTTTCGATATTGGGAACTTCCCCATGGAACATGGGGCGTGTCCCAACCGACGCCGCCCCACGATAGCTGCCCTGATGTGGACCATCGAGAACATCTACCAAAACTGCGTAGACCCCGAATTTCGGCGGATGCAGCCCCTCGATTGACATATTTGCGGTCGGGAATCCCAGCTCGCGCCCGCGCTGTTCGCCCCCGACGACTTCGCCTTCGATACGATGCCAATGCCCCAGCATCGCGGCAGCGTCGCGCGGGCGACCTTCGGACAGCGCCGTCCGGATTGCGGTGGACGAGACCACATTCTCCGACCGCTCCATCAACGGAGCGATCGTGACGCCAAAGCCCATCTCATCGCCGAACCGCTGCAGATCTTGCGGTGTGCCGCTCCGCCCTTTGCCAAAGCAGAAATCGGCGCCTACGACCACATGAGCCAGGCCCAGTCCGTCACAAATCACATTTCGCGCAAATTCCTCCGGTGTCAGCCCCGCCAAGGCTGCGTTGAACGGCAACTCATAAAGCTTCTGCACCCCCAGCTTCTGCAGCCGGTGCGCCCGTGCATTTCCCCGCATCAGGCGAAAGGGCGGGGCGTCGGGAGCGAAATATTCGCGTGGATGAGGCTCGAATGTCATCACGCCCAATGGCGCGGTCGGTTCAGCCTCGCGCGCCAGCTGGATGACGGATTGGTGCCCTAGATGGACTCCGTCAAAGTTCCCGATGGCGACACTTGCGCCGCGGTCTTCCGGCTCAACAAATTGAAAGTCACGTATGATCTGCATGAGGATTGCCTAACGAGAGTGTCGGGCAGGTTCAAGTCGCAGATCAGATGGGTTTGATAATCAGTCGAACTTCCGACTTGGGGCCAGCACCATCGCCTCGCCAACTAACACTTTCTTGCCATCAACGGCGCAATGGCAATCCAGCTTCACGCGGCGCTTGGAAAAGTCGATATCGATCACTTTCACTTCGGCATAGACCATGTCGCCAGGGCGGACAGGTGCAAGGAATTTCAGCGACTGTCCCATATAGACGGTGCCATGGCCGGGCAGCTGCTCTCCGATCACGGCCGAGATCAGTCCTGCGGTCAGCATGCCATGCGCGATCCGGCCTTCAAAGATCGTGTCGCGGGCATAGTCATCATCCAGATGCACCGGGTTACGATCCGTCGACACCTGGGCGAACATCTCGATATCTTCGTCCGTCACCACTTTGCGCAGGTGCCGGGTCATGCCCATTTCGATGTCTTCGATACATATCGTTCCGCGCGGAAGATTGTCCAACATGCTACCCTCATTCGAGATCGTGCGGGCAACAAAAGACCATCAGAAGTCGCCCTTCGGCAACTTTATTACTTCGCAACTGCAGAAAATCAAGTCTTTTTTGATCAGCGCAAACGCCCGATTGAGAAAGTCGGATTGATGTTTTCTTTTTCGTTATGGGATCTTAAGGCATCTTCGTCCGGGTGGTGCGACGTTTTGGTCTCTGCTGCCGCCAGCCCGCCAGTGATGAACAGAGTATCGATACCTTCGCCCATCCCGCCAGCGATGTCGGTCTGTGGGCCATCACCAATTGCCAGAATCTCGGAATCGCCAATATCAACGCCAAGTTCCGTAAGCCTGCGCCGTGCGAGATCGTAGATCGGAGGGTGAGGTTTGCCGAAATAAAGGCTCTCACCGCCCATCTCGGTATAAAGCCGCGCCAAGGCGCCTGCGCACCACTCTCGGGTTTCACCGCGATCAACGACAATATCAGGATTAGCGCAGAGCAGTTTCATGCCCTTCTGCTTCGCATATAGAAAGTCAGGCCGGTTTACCGCCGGATCGGCCATAGGATCAAACGGGCCGCAGCATACGATGCCTTCTGCTTCATCCAAGGGGACACGCTCGATATGGATGGGATGGTCCAGAATTTTCAGCGGCTCAAAGAAACCGGCATCCCGTTGCCATTCTCCCATGAAATAGACCTTTTCGCCGACTGCGCCCCGGAACATCGCAGATCGTGCCGAGTCACCACTGGTGGCAATCGTGTCATAGGCGTCAATCGGCACACCGAATTGCGCCAACTGATCGGCCACCCCCGCACGTGGTTTGGGTGAGTTTGTGACCAATACCACAACACCGCCCTTCTGCCGGTAAGCCTGCAAGGCCGCAACTGCCTCGGGGTAGGCGGTGATGCCATTGTGCACGCACCCCCAAAGATCGACAAACAGCGCTTTGTAACGGTCAGAGATTTCGGCAAGGGAAGAGATAATCTGGGTCATTTGCCCCTCATCTGGCAGGGAAGGCGATTTATCTAAGCCTATGGCAGAGCTTGCCATGTTTGGCCAGAGGGGGCTCTGCCCCTGGGCGAGGCAGAGCTTCGCAAAAGAAAAAGGCGCCCGATTGGGCGCCTTTGGGATTGGGCTCAGACCTTGAGGTTCGGGATAATTTGCTTTTTCCGGCTCATGATGCCGGGCAACACGACGGCATCGCCATCGACCGATGCGCCGAAGCTTTTTTCTGCGACGGCTTTAACCAGATCATTGGGAACCAGCAGGGTGGCCTCTTCGTTCAGGATGTCGACAACGAACAGCAAGACCTGATCGACGTTGTCTTCCTTGGCGACGTCGATCATGGACGCCGCAAGGCTGTCTTTGCGGTCCAGAACAACGCCCGGTGCGGTGGTTTCCAGCACCGAGACGCGGAACTTCGTGCCATCGACTTCGTATTCCTTGCTGTCCATACGGATCAGTTCGGCGTCCGAGAACGAGGACACATCCGATTTCGCCGCAAACATATCAGCCGCATAGGCCGATACGTCCAGGCCCAGATCGGCGGCCAGTTTCTCGGCCACGGCGCGGTCATGTGCGGTGGTGGTGGGCGAGCGGAACTCCAGCGTGTCCGACAGGATGCAGGTCAGCGCAGCACCTTTGATGGCGTCAGGCATTTTCGCTGCATCGTCGCCGATCAGGTCGATCATGATGGTCGCGGTGCAAGCCAGCGGGCGCACGGTGATATCGATGGGGCCTTTGGTTTCCAGCCCACCGACCAGTTTGTGGTGATCGATGATGGCGCGGATGTCGGCGCTGTTGATGCTGGCGGGCAGCTCAGCGGGGTTGTTGGTGTCTACGATCACGACCGGGGCATCTTCGGCCACGTCTTCAATGATCTGCGGCTTGGGTAGGTCCCAGCGCTGGAGCATGAAGTTGGCTTCGGTATTGGGCTCACCCAACAAAACCGGAGTGGCCGCTTCGCCTTTGACTTCGCTCAAATACCAGGCCCAGAGGATGGGCGAGCCGGTCGAATCGGTATCGGGGGATTTGTGACCAAGAACTTGGATTGTCATGACAGTGTCCTGAGGAATGTGGAATTGCGCGCCTTATAGGGTGGAGAATTCCACTTGTCACCCGGAACGGGGCTGGCTGCGACCCTTGGTCTGAAATCTCAGAAAGCTGCGCGTTCCAATGTGTAGCCGGCCTCTTGCAGTTGGTTCAGCAAGCCGAACTTGTTGCTCAGGTGCCCAGCTCCGAAGGCGATCACAACGGTCTGATCATTCAGTTTCAGAATCTTCTGCATCCAGTTGGCGTTGCGCTGCACCAGGAGCTGGTCTTCGAAGCTTTCCCACTCGGCATTGAATTCTTCCACTGTCAGCCCCGAGGCTTCGAACCCCTGAAGCTTGGCAAGCTCGATGATTATGGCATGCTGTTCGTCGAAATAAGCGTTGGCCATTGTGATCGTCTGATCATCTTCGGCCTGCAACGCACCGGCGAGTCGGGTCAGCGAGGCCACCTGTTCTTCCAACGGATGGCTGTCGAACATTGCGATCAAATCCTCGATCCGCTCCAGCGAGAATTGCGGGATGCCTTGTGCCTCGGCCAGCTCGGTCAGGCGCGTATCCATGCCACGGCCAAAATCGGGCGTGGACATCAGGCAGGGCGGAACTCCCAACATCATGCTCAGAAACCAAGGGCGCATCTTGGCCGCCATCCAGCTTGGAATGCCGCGTTCCGCCAGGGTGGCTGACAGGGCGGCCCAGTCTTCCGCGGTCATAAGATCGACCAGCGTGGGGCCGGAGATAATCAGCACCGGGCTGAAGTCGTCGGCCAGATCACGTTCGAACGCATCCATTTCTGATTTTGTGACTTCGAAATAGAAGGCATCTGCGGTGCTGAGGGTTGGTGTGAGGCGTTCAACAATTGCCTCCATGCGAGGATCGTTTGTGTGCAAGGTGCCGATCAGATGCAGAACGGTGTCGCCTTTCCGGGCAATCCAATGGTTGCCTTCCGGGAAAGGGATGGCGCTGAGGGTTTGTTCCAGTTTGGCTTCGATTTCGGGCGCAAGGTCGAGCCGCAGATCACGCCCTTCGCAGGCGGCGTGGGCCGTAAGGGGCAACAGAAAACCAAAGCAGAGGCTGAGCAGACGCATTGGGTCTCTTTCCTGGGGCGGGCACTTCGTTCAAGACTTATCTTTGTGTCTGACGGCTGGCAATCCGCGCGAAACCGCATAGCATGGCGGCATGAAGCGCGAGCAGGACCTCTATCCCCCGATCAAAGCATTGCTGGAGCGGCAAGGCTATGCCGTGAAGGGTGAGGTGGGTGCGGCCGATATCGTCGCCATTCGCGAGGGTGAAGAGCCCGTGGTCGTTGAGCTCAAGCTGCGGTTCAGTCTTGCCCTGTTCCATCAGGCGATTGCACGCCTGAAGTTGACGGATCAGGTGTATCTGGGGGTGTGCAAGCCGACCGGACGCAGTGCGCGACGAGCATTGAAAGACAATCTTGCGCTTTGCCGACGCCTTGGGTTGGGGTTGATCACTGTGCGCGCGGATGGCGCGGTTGAAGTCCAGTGTGACCCCGGTCCCTACGCCCCGCGCAAAAACAAGTCCAAGGTTGCGCGCCTGCTGCGTGAGTTCGACCGGTTGGAAGGCGACCCGAATGCGGGCGGGGCAACGCGACACGGGATTGTCACGGCTTACCGTCAGGATGCGCTGAAATGTGCGGCCCATCTGGCAGAATGTGGCGCGACAAAGGGCGCTGAGGTTGCGGTGGCGACCGGAGTGCCCTCGGCCACCCGGTTAATGCGCGAAAACCACTATGGCTGGTTTGATAAGGTCGAGAAGGGCGTCTACTGTCTGTCTGAGGCCGGGCAGGAGGGGCTGAAGCACTGGGCCTATAGCTGGGAACAAACTGATTGAGCCATTAGGTCAGAAAAATCCTTCACAGCTTGTTGACTCACGGATTTGGACCCCCTAGCTATGCGTCGTTATCACTCGCAAGGGTCGAGTGCTAACGCCTCGTCAGTCGGCGAGGGGAGGATAAACAAACTTTGAGCCCAAGGAGCTGCAAAGATGGCATTGAAACCGCTTCATGACCGCGTGCTGGTTCGCCGTACCGAAAGCGAAGAGAAAACCGCAGGCGGCCTGATCATTCCCGACAGCGCAAAAGAAAAGCCCAGCGAAGGCGAAGTCGTTGCAACCGGCGAAGGCGCACGTAAGGACAGCGGCGAACTGATCGCAATGGCTGTTAAAGCTGGTGACAAGATCCTGTTCGGCAAATGGTCGGGCACTGAGGTTCAGGTCAACGGCGAAGAGCTGCTGATGATGAAAGAAAGCGACATCATGGGGATCATCGAGTAAGCCGCGCGCTTTCTCTGATCTTCATTCCAATACATTTTCTCAAGGAGAAACGACATGGCTGCAAAGGACGTCAAGTTCGACACCGATGCCCGTAACCGCATGCTGGCAGGTGTGAACATCCTGGCCGATGCTGTTAAAGTGACCCTGGGCCCCAAAGGCCGCAACGTGGTTCTGGACAAATCCTTCGGCGCACCGCGCATCACCAAAGACGGTGTATCGGTTGCCAAGGAAATCGAACTGGAAGACAAGTTCGAAAACATGGGCGCGCAGATGGTGAAAGAAGTCGCCAGCCGCACCAACGACGAAGCCGGTGACGGCACCACCACTGCAACCGTTCTGGCACAGGCAATCGTTCGCGAAGGTCTGAAGCAGGTTGCAGCGGGTCTGAACCCGATGGACCTGAAGCGCGGCATCGATCTGGCGACTGCCAAAGTTGTTGCAGGCATCAAAGACGCATCGCGCGAAGTCAAAGACTCGGCAGAAGTTGCTCAGGTTGGCACCATCTCGGCCAACGGCGAAGCTGAAATCGGCCAGCAGATCGCAGACGCGATGCAGAAAGTTGGCAACGAAGGCGTTATCACCGTCGAAGAAAACAAAGGTCTGGAAACCGAGACCGATGTTGTCGAAGGTATGCAGTTCGACCGTGGCTACCTGTCGCCTTACTTCGTCACCAACGCAGACAAGATGATCGCAGAACTCGACGACTGCATGATCCTGCTGCACGAAAAGAAACTGTCCTCGCTGCAGCCGATGGTTCCGCTGCTCGAGCAGGTGATCCAGTCGCAGAAGCCGCTGCTGATCATCGCGGAAGATGTTGAAGGCGAAGCGCTGGCAACTCTGGTTGTTAACAAACTGCGCGGCGGCCTGAAAATTGCTGCTGTCAAAGCACCGGGCTTCGGCGATCGCCGCAAGGCCATGCTGCAGGACATCGCGATCCTGACCGGCGGTCAGGTCATCAGCGAAGATCTGGGCATGAAGCTCGAGTCCGTCACCATGGACATGCTGGGCACCGCCAAGAAGATCGAAATCACCAAAGACGAAACCACCATCGTTGACGGTGCAGGCGAGAAAGCCGAGATCGAAGCACGTGTTGCTCAGATCCGTACCCAGATCGAAGAAACCTCGTCGGATTACGACCGTGAGAAGCTGCAAGAGCGCGTTGCCAAACTGGCAGGCGGTGTTGCCGTTATCCGCGTCGGCGGCATGACCGAAGTTGAAGTGAAAGAGCGTAAGGACCGTGTGGACGATGCTCTGAACGCAACACGCGCTGCTGTGCAGGAAGGCGTTGTTGTTGGCGGTGGTGTTGCTCTTGTTCAGGCCGGTAAAGCACTGGAAACTCTGGAAGGTGCAAACGCTGACCAGAACGCCGGTATCAACATCGTTCGCAAGGCAATCGAAGCGCCGCTGCGCCAGATCGCCGAGAACGCGGGTGTTGACGGTGCGGTTGTTGCGGGCAAAGTCCGTGAATCCGGTGATGTATCGTTCGGCTTCAACGCACAGACCGAAGAATATGGCGACATGTTCTCGTTCGGCGTGATTGACCCGGCCAAAGTTGTCCGTACCGCTCTGGAAGATGCGGCATCGGTTGCTGGTCTGCTGGTCACTACCGAAGCAATGGTTGCCGACAAGCCGCAGAAAGACGCACCTGCTGCAGGCGGCATGCCCGACATGGGCGGCATGGGCGGCATGATGTAAGCTGCTTAAGCCTTTGTGCTTATCGACGGGGTCGCCTTCGGGCGGCCCCGTTTCATTTGGAATGCCTTCTGCTCGGGCATGACTCGGGTGGATGCATTTCTGATCAGAAGAACAGCAGGGCTGCTTCTGCCTGCGGGAAAGTGAGTGTGCAAACCACGCTGAAACCGCTATGCGGTCGAGATGCGACTGTTTTTGCTTACTGCTCTGACCATGTGTGCCTTTGCGGCGAATTCGATCCTGAATCGGCTTGCCATTGATATTGGTGCAAGTGATCCGGCGGGATTTGCCATTGTTCGGGTGTTGTCAGGCGCAATTGTGTTGGTGGCGCTGGTGGCTCTGCGGAAGGGGTCGCTTCCCGTTCTAAGTCGTCGACGTTTTACCGGGGCCGGATCGTTGTCGCTCTATATGATCGGTTTTTCGATTGCGTATCTGACGCTTGATGCGGGGCTTGGGGCGCTGATCCTGTTCGGCGTGGTTCAGATCACAATGTTCACGATAGGGGCAGTTTCCGGCGCGGCCCCGACGAAGCGGCAGGTTTTTGGGGCGGTCATAGCGCTGGGCGGGTTGGCATATGTGCTTTGGCCCACTGGCGCGTTGCGCGTCGATCTGTTGGGGGCCAGCCTTATGGTGGCTGCCGGGGTCGGATGGGCGGTGTATTCGATAGTCGGGCGATCCGAACCTGATGCATTATCCGGAACGGCGGCCAATTTCGTCGTGGCGCTTCCGGTCACAGGATTGGCTCTGCTCGCTTTGGGGGACGCATGGCAGATGACCTTGGTGGGATACGGTCTTGCCGCCTTATCCGGCGGAGTCACTTCGGGGATGGGATATGCGCTCTGGTACCGAGTTCTGCCCCAACTGGCCCCTGCTGTGGCCGCGATCGTACAGCTGAGCGTTCCGGTTGTTGCCATCGCGGCCGGTGTGGTGCTGTTGGGCGAAGTGGCAAGCCTGCGCCTGCTGATAGGCGCAGGACTGGTTTTGGGAGGCATCGCGCTGGCAGTGTTGCGCCTGAACCGTGGCTAGGGGTTTTCTCGCCCCCCGATAGGGCTTATCTGGCGGGTCATGAAGCTTCTGATCGCCTTCCTGTGTTGTCTCGTGCCTGCTGTCGCGCAGGCGAAATGCGTTGTGTTGCTGCATGGTTTGGCACGGACCGAAGCATCATTCACGGTGATGGAGCAACTTTTCCGCGCGCATGATTACACGGTTGTTCGCCCCGGATACTCTTCGACAGACCTGCCCATTCCTGAACTTGCTGAACAAACTCTGCCGGATGCCTTTGCCGCCTGTGGCGATGACACAGTAAATGTGGTCGCGCATTCGATGGGTGGGATCCTGCTGCGCTATTGGCTGCAAGATCATACCCTTGATAGCCTTGGGCGGGTCGTCATGCTTGGCCCCCCGAACCAGGGCAGCCAATTGGTGGATGAACTGGGGGCCTGGGAGGTCTTTGGCCTGCTGCATGGTCCCGCGGGACTGGCCCTTGGCACAGGTCCCGAAGGCATTCCGCGCAAGTTGCCCCCGGTTGATTTCGATCTGGGGGTGATCGCCGGAGAAAACTCGCTGAACCCTGTATTCTCGTCCCTGATTGACGGGCCGGATGATGGCAAGGTTTCGGTCGAGACGACAAAGGTCGAGGGCATGGCGGATCACATCGTTTTGCCGGTGACTCACACGTTCATGATGAACAATCCGCAGGTCATGGCACAGACCCTGCATTTCATCGAATTTGGACAGTTCGATCCCGAGATCACGTGGCTCGATGGGGTCGAGGACATCATCGATCAGATTTGCATCGGACAGGATTGCTCGGAGCCTGAATCGGAGCCCTCTCAATGACTAAACTCGATTTCACGTTTACCGGGGCAGAGGTTCTGTTGCCGGGCCAGGGGCTGTGTGCCACGGAATTGTCGATAGCCGACGGTTTGGTGCAAAGTGACAGGGCAGGGCGGCAGATCGACCTTTCAGGATATCTCGTGCTGCCGGGTATCATCGACCTGCATGGGGATGGGTTTGAACGACACATCGCACCGCGGCGGGGGGCGATGAAGCAGATGAATGAAGGCATCCTTGCAGCAGAAGCCGAGCTTGCTGCAAACGGTATTACAACCGCAGTGATGGCGCAGTTCTACAGCTGGGAAGGCGGCGTGCGCGGACCTGAGTTTGCAGCCCAAGTCTTTGCGGCGATCGCGTCGGTGAAAACGGACGCCGTTACCGATCTGATGCCCCAGCTTCGGTTTGAAACCCATATGCTGGATGATTACGGCGATCTGCCCGAACGGATAGCAGAGTGGCAGGTTCCATATGTGGTCTTCAATGATCACCTTCCGCATGAGCGCCTGGCGCAGGGACGAACGCCACCACGCCTGACCGGGCAGGCGTTGAAAGCGGGACGTAACCCGGAAGTTCATCTGGAAATGCTGCAAACGATGCACAAACGGGGATCTGAGGTACCTGAGGCTCTGAACGCTTTGTGTGCCACGTTGGCCAGTCGTGGTGTTCGTATGGGCAGCCATGATGACGCCAGAAGGCAGGATCGGCTTGATTGGCGTACGCGCGGGGTCAGCATAGCTGAATTCCCCGAAACGCTTGAGGCTGCAGAAACTGCCCGCGCGGGCGGGGATCACATTATTCTGGGGTCGCCCAATGTCGTGCGCGGAGGGTCCCACAAAGGCAATGCCAGCGCGCTGGATCTGATTGCCATGGGGCTGTGCGATGCGCTGGCTTCGGACTATCATTATCCAAGCCCTCGTCGCGCCGCGCTGATGCTGGCCAAATCTGGCTTGCTGGACTTCGCAGACGCCTGGGCGCTGGTGTCATCCGGCCCGGCAAAAGTGCTGGGGCTGTTGGATCGAGGTGAGCTGTCGCCGGGAAAACGCGCTGACCTGCTGATCCTTGATGCCCAAACGCAACGTGTCGCTGCTACTCTGGCGGGCGGGCGTGTCAGCTGTATGTCGGGCGACATCGCCACGCGGTTCATCGGCTGAGCGATCCGACGCCTCGCATTAACCTGTCAGCGTACAATCCGGTTAAAATGCGCCATCTTGCGACCGGCTTTCACATCGGACTTGCCGTATAGATGCAGCGCAACGTCCCGTTCGCGGGCCAGTTCCGGCACCCGATCCATGTCATTGCCGATCAGATTCTCCATCACCACGTCGGAATGTCGCTGACCATCGCCCAAAGGCCATCCGGCAACGGCGCGGATGTGCTGCTCGAACTGATCGACAGCGCAACCATTCTGGGTCCAGTGGCCCGAGTTGTGCACGCGTGGCGCGATCTCGTTTACGATCAGACCTTGCGGCGTCACGAACAGTTCAACTCCCATGACACCCACATAATCCAGCGCGTTCAGGATATTGGCCGCCAGCAATACCGCATCGGTCCGCTGGGCCGGAGACAAGCGCGCCGGAACTGTGGTCGTGTGCAGGATGCCATCGCGGTGCACGTTCTCACCCGGATCGAAACAGGCAACCTGACCATCCAGACCTCGCGCTGCGATGACCGAGACTTCATGGCTGAAATCCACAAACCCTTCCAGTATGGACGGCGCTCCAGCCATGTCGGCCAATGCAGCCTCGGCGTCTTCAGGGATGCGCAGTCGCGCCTGCCCCTTGCCATCATAGCCGAAGCGACGCGTTTTCAGGATGGCCGGAGTGCCGATCTCATCAACAGCGTTCTGCAAACTTTCCAGATCGGTGATGTCGGCGAAAGGTGCCGTTTTCAGTCCAAGCCCTTGCAGAAAAACCTTCTCGGTCAATCGGTCCTGACTGACTCGCAGCGCCTCACGGCCCGGACGGATGGGGCGATGTGCTTCCAGCAGATCCAGCGCCTCGGTCGGGATATTTTCGAACTCATAGGTGATGACTTCCACCGAATCCGCGAAGGCTTTCAACGCAACTGCATCGTCATAAGCTGCTGTGGTGACGCGATCTGCCACCTGCCCGGCAGGAGGGTTGGCACCGGGTTGAAAAATGTGGGTCTTGAACCCAAGTCGAGCCGCCGCAACGGAGAGCATACGGCCCAGCTGACCCCCGCCCAAAATCCCGATTGTTGCTCCGGGGGTGAGCATATCTGCCATCGTCACGTCTCCAATCGTTTGCCAATCGCGGTCAGGGCGGCGCGCAACGCGTCATGCGCGCCCTCGGACTGCAAGGTCTCGGTCATCTGAAGGCTCAAGGTGCCTTCGGTCGCAAGTGCGTCACGCTCAATGGCCAATTGACCGGCCTGTCCCTTTTGCATCGTGGCCAGGAAGCCTGACATGAGCTGCGTGGTATAGAACTCCGCCCCGTCCTTGTCGCCGGTCTGATCGGCCAGCCATCCTGCCCCGGTTGCCATCAGGTCCAGAACACCTGGCACCATGGCGCAAATGGCGAAATGCGCGTTCAATGCGGCCTCGTCCGAGACTTTCACCACAGGATTTTCGGGCTCGAACAGGTCTGCAAGCAGTCGGTCGTTGCCGAATGCGGCGAGGGGGCAGCCTCCGGTCTGCAGGAAACCCAGTGGGATGGTCTGCACGAAATCCGACGCTGGCGCGCACAGCTTTGCGAGTTGGTCGACGGGCACGGCTGCCATCACCGAAACGATCTGCTGATCCGCGCGAAAGGTCAGTGGAGCCAGAACGTCTGCTGCAACCTGCGGGCGCAGGCAGAGGAACACGATGTCGGACGCGTCGATCACCTCCTGCGGGGTGCCAACACTGGCCCCAAGCTCGGCCTGAAGGGCCGAGGACACTTGTGCATTGCGCTCGGTAACGTGAAGGTCATGGCCTTTTGAAGCCGCCAGCCGCGCGATCGGGGCTGCGATGTGACCCGTACCAATGATGCCTATGCGGCTCATCCCTGTGGTTCTTCAGGAATTGAGGCGGACAAAGCCTCACGCCAGGCATCCAGTCGTTCAGCCAGCGCCGTATCCTGCAGCGCCAGAATGCCTGCCGCCATCAAGCCCGCATTCGCCCCACCGGCCGAGCCAATCGCCATTGTCGCAACCGGAAATCCTTTGGGCATCTGGACGATGGAATAGAGCGAATCCACACCCGAAAGCGCGCGAGTCTGCACCGGCACACCAATCACCGGAACGCGGGTTTTCGACGCCATCATACCCGGCAAATGCGCTGCACCACCCGCACCAGCGATGATGACCTGCAGGCCGCGCGATACGGCGGTTTTGCCGTAGTCCCATAAACGATCCGGGGTGCGGTGGGCTGAAACAATGCGAGCCTCATAGGCGATGCCCAATTCATCCAGAATATCGGCTGCCTCTTTCATCGTGGGCCAGTCCGATTGGCTGCCCATGATGATCCCTACTTTCACATCGCTCATCCGCTTACGCCCCTGCCTTCTGAAAGAGCGCGCACTATAGCCAAATCCGCTTATGTGGCAATGCGGTACACGCGTTTCAGGCGATGATATCGGGGGTCAAACGGTCTTCGATCAGACGGATAATGTCTTTCAGGCGCAGTTTCTGCTTTTTCAGCCGCTTGATCGTCAACTGATCCGAGGTGCCCTTGGCCTGCAGCGCCTCGATCGCCTCGTCCAGATCGCGGTGCTGGCGTCGAAAGACCTCCAATTCCACCCGCAGGACTTCATCGGTTTTCATCGAAAGATCGGTAGGCGCGTTCATGGACGACTCAGTGTTTCAAGTGGTGCTTTCGACACAAGATAGTGTGTCAGGGTTTATCCGGCCAGACCTTGTGGACATCCCTGTATCTTCCCATATTCTATAGCACGCGGTTGCCAGAACGGGGCCGCAGAATACGTCGCTTTGACAATGAAGGACGAAAATACGTGTCGAAACTTACCTTAGGCTCATACCCGCATCTTTTGGGGTTCGAGCAGTTGGAACGCCTTCTGGAACGGTCTGCAAAGGCCGGCAATGAAGGTTACCCGCCCTATAATATCGAGCAGACCTCGGATTTTTCCTATCGCATCACCCTGGCTGTGGCTGGGTTCGCGGAAGAGGACCTGTCGATTACCATCGAGGATCGCCAGCTGGTGATCCGGGGCCGTCAACGCGACGACAGCGAGGGGCGCATATTCCTGCACCGCGGCATCGCGGCACGCCAGTTCCAGCGCATGTTCGTGCTGGCTGACGGGGTCGAGGTGGGCGAGGCGATCATGGAGAATGGTCTGCTGCATGTGGATCTGACCCGCGCCGTGCCTGAAACCGTGGTTCAGACAATCAACATAAGGAAGGGGTAAGAGCTATGAATACACCGATCGAAATCAACGCCGAAGGCGATCGGATCGTCTATGTAAAAACCGTCGAAGTGGCTGACTTGCCGCGTGATTTGCGCGAACAGGCGGGTGATCTGGATCAGCTATACGCCGTCCACGACTCTGATGGGCAGCAACTGGCGCTGGTCGCAGACCGCAAGCTGGCCTTTGTGCTGGCGCGTGAGCATGACCTGTCACCGGTGGCTGTTCACTAAGCCACCACACACTCTGCTGAAATGACGTGACATTTGCCCGTTCTGCGGTGATCGTGCCGCAGAACGTGAAACAGGAGTGTGCGTCATGGCATGGTATGACTTTGACTGGGTGGATGCCTTCACCGACCGCGCGTTTGGTGGCAATGGTTGTGCGGTCGTACATGGCGGGGCAGGGCTATCGGATGAAACCTGCATGGCCTATGTCCGCGAGACCTCTTTGGTGGAATGTACCTTCACCGGCCCGTCAGATGTGGCCGATATCAGGGTGCGGTATTTTCTGGCCAGCCGTGAAATCCCCTTTGCAGGCCACCCGACTATCGCAACGGTCGCTGCGCTTCGGTCGCGAGGTTTGGTTCAGGGCGAATCTCTGACATTGGAAACCGGAGCGGGCCTTGTCGCCATTCGTCTGAATGGTGATGAGATCGAGATGACCCAGATCGCACCAGAATTTGGGGCCAGTGTTCCGGTCGACCTTGTTGCAAGCGCGATTTCGCTGCCAGAAGAGGCCATTATTTCCCCGCCGCAACTGGTATCAACCGGTTTGCCGTTCTGCATCACGGTGCTGCGGGATCATGATGCCTTGCGCGCCGCGCGGCTGGTCGAAGGGCCTTTACGTAAGGTGGCTGCCGCAGCTGATTACTCGGGTTCAGACATGGCCGAGCCGTTTTTGGTCACCTTGCAAGGGGCGACGGCGCAGGGGGATACGTTCTCGCGTCTGTTGCTGGCACCGCCCAGCCCGCCAGAGGACCCATTCACCGGTTCGGCCACGGGGGCCATGGCGGCCTATCTCTGGAAATACGGTTTGATGAAAAAAGATCAATTCACGGCCGAACAAGGCCACGACATGGGGCGCCCCGGGCAGGCGCGGGTTACACGCGTTGGCCCCCCGGATGCGATGACCGGGATCAGAGTTGCCGGGCGCGGCCATATTCTGATGCGCGGGCAGGTGGATCTGCCGGACTGACCCGCTCAGATCTTTGGCTTCATCCACTCAAGTCGGGCAATGGGATTGTTGGCCGGATCAACCGAGTGCCGCTGGCAGAGCTTCTCCAGATAAGAGCCGGGCAGTGGCAACCCGGACCGCTGTGTGGCCAGCCACTTTTTCTGATGACCGTAGATGTGGACGGAATGGACGCCCTCTCGTTCAATCTCTTCCATGCGGATTCTGGGGTCATGCAGCTTCCACAACTCGTCGACCGCAAGCGGGTACAGCGCCTCGAGCGGCAATGCGTGCTTATCTTCTCCGGTTTCTCTCAGAAAATAGCTCAGTGCCTTGGGGCCTGAACACCCCCAGGAGAGCGCTTCGATCCCCCAGGTTTCACCGTTCTGAATGCGTTCCCGATTAATCCGGTGCAGACGCGATCCGCGCCACGGCTGGGTGGGGTTTTGCGAAGTAGTGAACTCCAGCATCTGCGTCAGCGTTGACGAGTCAGGCGGCAGCTTCAGCACGCCGTTCGGATATGTCCCATCGCCGGTTGGGGCGAACACGTAAGGGCTGTCAAAATCGAATGGTCGAACGCAATAAGCATCCAGATCAACCCAGATGAAATCGGTTTTCTGCAGCATTCGCAGGCGAAATATATCCGAGAAAACAGCGACCCTGAGCCGAAAGTTTTCGCGCAAATCGAAGGGAGGAGGCCACAGGATCTCTGACGCGTGGCGCTGATCGACCCCAAGCGGGACGCCTTCAACTGGATCGGTGGTGTAGAGAACGAACGGGTGCCCATAATCAAGAAATGACTGAATGCAAAGAGCTTCGAGCCAAGACAGATCAGAGCCGTACCAGAAACCGGCAATAGTCGGCAGTTTTCGCCCCATGGATTGATCGCGCCTGAGAATGGTCCTGACCAAGCTATAATCCGTTTCGCATGGCGGCGGCAATGTGCGGCCACCTGAAACGAAAACAGCCCCCGGGAACCGGGGGCTGCTTGCTTTGTCTCAAATCAGTTGGCCGCGATCAGACCCATGCTTTCCAGTTTCAGCAGAACCTGATGGGCGCAGTTGTCGACTTCAACATTCTCGGTCTCGACGCTGAGTTCGGGGTTTTCCGGCACGTCGTAGGGGTCTGAGATGCCAGTGAACTCTTTGATCTTGCCTTCGCGCGCCAGCTTGTACAGCCCCTTGCGGTCGCGGCGTTCGCATTCCTCAATACTGGTGGCCACGTGGACCTCACAGAAGGCACCAAACTGCTCGACCTCTTCTCGCACGGCGCGGCGGGTGGTGCCATAGGGTGCGATTGGAGCACAGATGGCGATGCCGCCATTCTTTGTGATCTCAGACGCCACATAACCGATGCGGCGGATGTTGAGATCGCGGTGCTCTTTCGAGAAGCCAAGCTCTGACGACAGGTTCTTTCGCACGATGTCCCCGTCCAGCAGCGTGACCGGACGACCGCCCATCTCCATCAGTTTGACCATCAGCGCGTTGGCGATGGTGGATTTGCCCGAGCCCGAGAAGCCGGTGAAGAAGACGGTAAAGCCTTGCTGGCTGCGCGGCGGCTTGGTCTTGCGCAGCTCGGCCACAACCTCGGGGAAGCTGAACCATTCCGGGATTTCCAGACCTTCGGACAAGCGGCGACGCAGTTCAGTGCCAGAGATGTTCAGGATCGTGACGTTCTCCTTGTCCAGGATTTCGTCATTCGGTTCATACTGGGCACGTTCCTGCACATAGACCATGTGCTTGAAATCCACCATCTCAACGCCGATTTCGTCCTGATACTTGCGGAACAGATCCTGCGCATCATAAGGGCCGTAGAAATCCTCTCCGGCCGAGTTTTTACCCGGTCCCGCGTGGTCGCGGCCCACGATGAAGTGGGTGCAGCCGTGGTTGGCGCGGATCAGACCATGCCAGACGGCCTCGCGCGGGCCAGCCATGCGCATGGCGAGGTTCAGCAGGCTCATCGAGGTCGTCGAGGCCGGATATTTGTCCAAAACCGCCTCATAACAGCGCACGCGGGTGAAGTGGTCGACGTCGCCCGGTTTGGTCATGCCAACCACCGGGTGGATCAACAGGTTGGCCTGCGCTTCTTTTGCGGCGCGGAAAGTCAGTTCCTGATGCGCGCGGTGCAGCGGGTTGCGGGTCTGGAAGGCCACGATACGACGCCAGCCCAGTTTGCGGAAATAGGCGCGCAGCTCGTTGGGGGTGTCGCGACGTCCGCGGAAGTCATAGTGAACAGGCTGCTGGATACCGGTCACCGGACCGCCCAGATAGACCTTGCCTGCCACATTGTGCAGGTAGTTCACGGCAGGGTGCGTATCGTCATCCGCACCAAAAACCTTCTCGGCTTCGCGCGATTTGTCAGGTGTCCAGCGATCAGTCACCGTCATGGTGCCCAGAATGACGCCTTCCTGATCGCGAAGGGCGATGTCCTGACCCAACTCGATCTTTTCAGCAAAGTCTTCGCTGACATCCAGCGTGATCGGCATCGGCCAGAGCGTGCCATCGGCCAGGCGCATGTTTTCGACGACGTTGTCATAATCGGCCTGAGACAAGAAACCTTTAAGCGGGTTGAAGCCGCCATTCATCAGCAGTTCTAGATCGCAGATCTGGCGTGGGCTCAGATCCCAGCTGGTCAGGTCAGCAGCTTCGACCTTCAGTTTCTGCGCGGACTCGTATGAAACATACAGTTCGGGGATAGGGGCCAAATTGGCTAGCATGGTCATGAGAAAACTCGTGTCAGCGGTTTGTTTTGCATGTTGTTCAGAGGTGTTTGTACGGGCATTTGCCCCGCAGCGAGGGCGAAGTCCAGAGGCGCGCAAAAACAAAGGAAGATATGTGCGGTTTTTTCAGCGAATGGAACCTCGTTCCAGTTTGTAGAGCAAATCGCGGCAGACATCCTGTGTGCTGACGATATAGGCAGCATTTTCAGGAGATCTGTTCTTGTTGTGAAATCTGTCGTTCGAGCGCAGAGGCGTGTTCGATGGGTAAGGCCGTGACCGGTGCGTTGACACCTCGCAACCGGAAGTCGCGAAGATTATGGGGATCGCATTGCAGACCTGCAGCGAGAAGCACGTCGTGTGAGACCAGAAGTTCGACACCCAAGGCTTTGGTTTCGCTTTCCAAACGGCTGGCAACGTTGACAGCATCGCCAATGATGGTGCGTGGCGCATCCTTGGCGGCTCCGATTTCTCCCAACACAAGGTCGCCCAGATGCAGGCCCATGCCGATGCGAACAGGTTGGCTGCCTTCTGCCTCAAGTTGCTGGTTGAATCGTTCCAGCGCGCGTCCGATATCAGCGGCCGCTTCCAGCCCTGCACGGGCTGAGCTTTTGGCGTCCGTTGTTTCGAATAAGGCCAGCAATCCATCGCCCATGTATTTATCGACTACGCCGCCCTGAGCCGTGATCGACGGAACGATAGCATCAAAAAAACGGTTCAGCAGGAAAACGATGTCATAGGGGAGTTGCCCGGTGGTGCGCGCCGTGAACCCGCGCATGTCCAGAAAAAGCACAGCCAGTTGCCTTTCCTGTCCTTGACTTGCGTGCCCCCGGTGACGCGCGCCATCTGGCCGGAAAACGCGGAACACGGTCATCGGATCGGTCGGGCGCATTTGGCAGGCAAGCCTGGTTCCTTCGGGCGCGCCAACGGCTTTCAAACTGCGCGCCTCGATGTCTTTGGGCGGGGGCAAACTGTCGCCTCCCTGCTCCACGATCACGCGGCAAGTGGTGCAACGACCTTTGCCGCCGCAAAGCGCGGTATGCGGGATACCGTTAGCGTGGGACATCTCAAGCAGAGTCATGCCTTTTTCAGAGACCACTTCGGGGCCGTTCACATACCGGATGCGAACCGAATGCCGCCGCCGCCAAAGCTTACGCCCCAGATAGATTAAGCCTGTCAGGGCGAGCGCCGTCCAGAATGCGGTCAGGGTGTTGTTCTTGACGATGAACATATCCTGAAACGCCTCGGGCGAGGGCCAGTTATAGTGCTCGATATACTGCTCGCGCAGGTCCGGATCAGCGAAATCGGCCCAGATGCGACGGCCCTCGGTAAGCACGCCAGCCAGGGCAAAGCCCGGGACGAACACAGCGACACCGATTAGATAGGGCACCAGCTTGCGCCACCAAGCTGTCATGCGCAGCCACATATGCAAGCCGATACAGCCATGCACCCAGACCAGCAGCAGCAGCAGGCTTTGCATCCAGATTGCGCTGCTGGGCCACATCAGGGCGATGATATAGCCCATTTCATCATTCACCCCATAAATCTCGTGGGCGTAGCGCGTATGCACCAGATGGGCGATCAGCTGTAGCGGGATCAGTAGACCCAGAACCACCTGAAGTGCGACGCTGAATGGCATCCGTAACGTGCGACGCTGTGCGATCGAGATCAGTGCCAGACCTGCGTGAACTAACAGTGATACGTATAGAAGCAGGCTGACAAAATCATGCCGGGATACGGCCTTTCGACCATCCTGCATCCCGTGCAGCAGGTCGGTGTCGAACAGACCAAGGCCGATATTGAGGAAGTGGAAAAACGCAAAGACAAATAGCACCAGACCGCTTGCGATCCTGAGCCGGCTTATCCACCCGCCGCGCCAAAGAGCATTCTCCAAAAGCTCACCTGTCTTTCGCTTTGCCTCGGGTGATCCTGATACGCCGTTGCGCAGCGGTCAAGACAAGGCCGCTCATCACTGCGGGCACCAGGTTTGGGGGGCGCCGCACGCAGTGATCAGATCGGGGCGTGCGTCGAACAGCACCAGATGACTGAGATCCGGGCGCGAGCGTGAGCTGTAAAACAGCCCATCGGCCCCTTGGGTCCGCGCCAGATCGGAGTATTGCCATGTTGGAGAACGCTGACCAAGATCCCTTATATCTTGCCAAACCACCGAGACCTCGGGGCGCCCGCGGAAATCCATCAATCGCGCGCCCGAAACTTCAAGTCGTTGAATAACACGCGGAGGCTCGTCCGAAGACACATAGCGCCGAATCGCGATACCCGCCCCCGCAGCGCTGAGTGAGGCGTAGAGTGCGAACTGGCCGGAATGATGGAACCGGCCTTCCGGCGCGCGGGCAGGGGCAAGTGAAGCGCCGGATTGAGAACGGAACAGAATTCTCCAGACCGGACCAGAGAATTCTGCGATCATATCAGTCGTTCTCTGCCAGAAACCGCTCGGCATCCAGCGCGGCCATGCAACCCATGCCGGCGCTGGTAACGGCCTGACGGTATACGTGGTCGGTCAGGTCCCCGGCGGCGAAGACACCCGGAACAGAGGTTTGCGTCGTTCCCGGTTTGGTAACCACATAGCCGCCCATGTGGGTCTCCAGCGTGTCCTTGACTAGCTCATTGGCTGGCGCGTGACCGATGGCGACGAAGACGCCTTTACACGGGATCTCAGTGATCTCGCCGGTTTTGACGTTCTTGACCCGCACACCTTCCACGCCCAGTGGCGCATCGGTGCCGATAACTTCGTCAAGTTCATGGAACCAGAGCGGCTCGATCTTCTCGTTCTTGAACAGCCGGTCCTGCAGAATTTTCTCGGCCCGAAGCTCATCGCGACGGTGGATCAGCGTGACCTTGCTTGCGAAGTTGGTCAGGAACAGGGCTTCTTCGACTGCCGTGTTGCCGCCGCCGATCACGACGATTTCCTGCCCGCGGTAGAAGAATCCGTCACAGGTGGCGCAGGCCGAGACACCAAAGCCCTTGAACTTCTCTTCCGACGGCAGGCCCAGCCATTTTGCACGCGCACCGGTGGCCAGAATCACCGCATCGGCCGTGTAGATCGTGCCGCTGTCACCTTTGGCGGTGAAGGGGCGCTTGCTGAGGTCCAGATCATTGATGATGTCGCCGATAACCTCACACCCCATTGCCTTGGCGTGGTCCTGCATTCGAACCATCAGATCGGGGCCCTGAACCTCGGTGTCGCCGGGCCAGTTTTCGACCTCGGTCGTGGTGGTCAGCTGTCCGCCCGGCTCAATCCCTTGCACCAGAATCGGTTCCAGCATGGCGCGGCTGGCGTAAACGCCCGCAGTGTATCCGGCCGGTCCCGATCCGATGATCAGAACCCTGGTGTGTCGTGTTTCGGCCATGGTATCCCCACTCAATTTGCCTCGACGGACATTTTGTCCGGTGCGGATCGATATAGCGACCGTGAGGCCGCGCTTAAAGCCCCTTCCTGCTGCATATCGGAATTGCGTTTCACTAGTCTGGTCGCGGTTAAACCTACATGTGAAATAAAGAAAATTGCGCGGCTGTGAAATATAATTGCGCCTGCCACGCCTGCTGCTATAACAACTGAAAACTTCAGGAGTATTCGATGGTCACGACTCGGCTGGATGAAATCGATCGCAAGATTCTGGCAGAACTGCAGGCCGACGGCCGAATGACCAATGTCGAGCTTGCAAAACGGGTCGGCATTTCGGCTCCACCCTGTTTGCGCCGCGTGCGGACGCTGGAGGATTCCGGTTTTATTCGTGGTTACCACGCCGAGGTCAACGCCCGCGAGCTGGGGTTTGAGGTACAGGTTTTCGCCATGGTGGGGCTGGAAAGCCAAGCCGAATCCGAACTCAGCGCCTTCGAGAACAGATGCCGGGATTGGCCACTGGTCCGCGAATGCCACATGTTGAATGGCGAGGTGGATTTCATCCTGAAATGCGTCTCACCCGATCTCAGCAGTTTTCAGCAGTTCCTGACGGGCGAGCTGCTGACCACGCCGAACGTGGCCAGCGTTAAAACCTCGCTTGTTATCCGAGGCGCAAAAGACGAGCCAGGCGTACCATTTGACGTGCTGGAAGACCGGATGAACCGGACGGCCTGATTCTGACTGTGTTTTGATCCGCAGTGCAGGGCGGCAAAAGCGCCGCCACAGTCATGTAAAATACCCAACTTAGTAATAGCTGCATGATGCCCCCACATTTGCAGTAATCGTTAACATTTTAAGCAGTGAGAGCGTCAATCTCACCATCTCCGGCACGTGGCAACAGCAACGGGCCGAAATCACTCAGCGATTCGATATGAGAGAATAGATTCAGATAGATCGAACGCAAAGAGTGACTGATCATTCGCACGGCATTTACGCCCGGATGATAGGTCTCGAATTGCAAACCGTCCACGCGAATAACTGAATGGCGCGCCACACAAATGTGAAACAGTTCCACTGGAGTGGGCGGTAATGTTTCGATGACACCCATTCCGTCCTGAAACTCGTGCACCGGTGTCAGCATCTGCTGACCGCCGTTCAGATGACGCAGATGTGCGGGTGTTCCAAGTAGCCGAGCCGCCGGTCCGGCGATGACACCCGACATTGGTTTCTGCATACCGAAAGTGTCAGCCATGATACGGGTCAACGGGCGCGTCCGACCTCGTGAGTCCTCACGCCCAGGGATCAGCGTAACCGATCCTTTCCAAAGAACGGTCTCGGGTGCTCCATCCTGATTCAACACTTCGTCGCCGGGCAGCAGATCTTCGATTGCCATGGGCCCTTGCGATGTCTCCACCAGCGAACCGCGGGTGAAGGCGCAGAATGCGTCTTCGAACATCGGCAGGGCCGGCGCAATGTGGCGCGTCTGCGAAATATCCCCATTTTTCAGCAGAGTGCTTACTTCATAGCGCCGCAGCTGCGCCTTTGGTGTTGTTGTCGTGCGCGGCGTATCGCGCAGCAGCGCAGATGTATCGACCGCGTTTCTGGCCGCACGGGCCAGTGAATTTGGAATACTCATGTATATTCCGTCCCCTCTAAAATTCGCCCTGGCGGGATGAACCCCCGTGCAGTCCCGCAAGGCGACCTTGTTCTTTGTCTTTTTTGAAATGGGCAAACGCAGGTTGGACGCCGCAAAGGCACCGCGCCGCGAGAGAAAATAGCAGTATTTTGGCCAAGTTCATGACCCCCCAGACAAACTCGTTAACCGCAGGCGACAATTGCCTGCTGCAGACACACTCCGAAACATGGCCGCAAACCCATCTGCGACCGCGCACACCGGACCGGAGCTACATCCGATACGCGCTTTGCCCTATGAGGCCGGCAGCTGGCCTCGTGGGGTGCTCTCGTGTCAGCGACGTGCGGCCAGACGGCGCGCGACTCTGACAGAGTGACTTGAAACCCGCTTCCAGGGCATTTCCGGTTCCTGGTCTCTGACCGCCGCGAAGACGGCATTGAGAAAGCGTGATTTCGTTTTCATATCTTTGTCCTGCTTCGATGGAGCAAACCGCCCCTGTTTCCGTTTGTGAACCTAATGTGACGCTGATTTGCGGCACCCATAAGGCTGTACCGGGATGAATTGAGGACAAAATGAAGGTTCCAATTACCTCTTTTATTGTGTTGCCAGCCGTTGGTTGCCCTAAAATTAGGTAACCGTCTGAGCATTGGCGAAAATTTGAGACGATTCTGACTTAGATAAACACAACAAATGTGGCGAAATCTGGGCAGCTCTGCCTTATTTGGGTGCGGAACTACAATCTGATCGCAGAAATCAGGCGGCCGTAGTCGGCCTCATTGGCATGGGTCGACCTGCGATAGGAATAAAACCGGTCAGGGTCGGAATATGTGCAATGACGGGTCCATTCTGCCTGTCCGATTCCTGCCTGACGCAGCCGGTGCAGCCCGAATGCGGGAAGGTCGAAATGCATCCGGTCGCCCTTGCCATTTGCAAAGAAACGCGTGTTGTCGGGCGAGTCGCTCATGAAATCGTCGAGGAACTCTGGTCCCACTTCATAGGCGCGCTGCGAGATGGTCGGGCCGATCACCGCGGTAATGTTTTTTCGTTGCGCCCCCAATGCTTCCATCGCATCCAGTGTCGCCTCGAGCACGCCGTCCAATGCGCCGCGCCATCCGGCATGCGCTGCGCCAATTACATGCGCGTCGGGATCAGCAAACAGAACCGGTTGGCAATCGGCCGTCAGGATTGTCAGGGCAAGACCTGGCGTTGCGGTAACGACGGCATCCGCTTTGGGTCTGTTGCCCTCAAACGGTTCGTCGACAGTCACTACGGTGGGAGAGTGAACTTGATGCACGCCGATCATTGCCTCGGGTGCCACCTCCATTGCATCGGCGACGCGTTTGCGATTCAGGGCGACCACCTCAGCCAGATCTGACGACCCGGTGCCACAATTCAGACCTGAAAATACACCTGAAGACGCGCCGCCACGGCGGCTGAAGAACCCGTGCCGAATAGGGGACAGAATGTCCGAAGTCAGTATTTCCAGCGTCATTTTTCCAGTCCCGGTGGCGGCGCAGCGTTTGGCGGGTAGAGGCCCAGCACCTTGAACAGGTTTCCCATTTCATCGGGATGCGTCAACCGTCGATGTGCAGCAATCAACGCCTCAAGCTGAGGCCCGCCGAGTGGTGCGGCAAGGGCTTGCGCCCGCGCGGTGATCCCGAGCCGTTCGAGAAACACACCTTGGGGTGTCAGCCTCGTATGCGCACATCCGGCAGCGCGGGCTGTTTGGGCAAGCGGTTCGAAATCCACATGCGTTGTCAGATCAGCCTGGCCCGGGGCCTCTAGGGCGTCAGTGGCCTTATGGTTTTGCACAGCCTGCAAAGTATCGCCCAGCGAGTGCCAATCGCCATAATCAATGATCAAAGCAGCTCCCCCATTGCGGGCGATCTGCTCGGCAATGACGCTGAGGATCGGGGCGGAGGCGCTGCAGAGTTCGACCAGATCCCCATCCTGTGTGTCGATCAGCCGGTCGTTCAGCGCTGATTGAGACGATTGAGGTCCGAGGCCGAAGGTCAGCGCGCCATTTGCATTGCCGATCAACCGCTCGCGCCAGCCATCGCCATCGCGCAGGAACTGGCGGATCGGCAGAGCGTCAAAGAACTCATTGGCGGCCAGAAATATCGGCAGATCCGGAAGGTCGTTGATAGTGTCGACCCATTTGGGCGCAAAAGCGTCAAGGGTTGTGGACTGAATCTTACGCAGGGTGGGCGAGGCCTCAAGTAATGTGATCTGCGCGGCATCGTGAAAGCCAGAGATCTGACTCGTTGCACGCAGAATATCTGCCATCAGCGTGCCGCGCCCCGGGCCGAGTTCGGTCAAGGCGAAGCGATCAGGGCGACCCTGATCCAACCAGCATTGTGCCAGCGAGAGGCCGATCATCTCTCCAAACATCTGGCTGATTTCCGGTGCGGTGATGAAATCGCCGCGTGCACCAAACGGGTCTTTGGTACTGTAGTAGCCGTGAAGCGGGTGCAGCAGGCATTCAGTCATGTAATCAGCGATGGTCATTGGGCCATCGTTTTCGATGCGTGCCAATAAATGATCTTTCAGGCTCATGACACGCGCCGTGCGCGAAGTGCGAACCACAGACCGAGCGCGATCATCGGCACACACAGAAGCTGACCCATGGTTAGGCCGTAACCTCCCACATGCCATGCCAGCCCCAACGGATTCCCGGGCGAGACGAACTGGGCATCGGGCTGGCGAAAGAACTCGACTAAGAATCGCGATGCGCCGTAGCCGGTGAGGAAGATCCCCATAATAAAGCCGGGTCTCTGAAACGTCCCACGCCGATAGGCCAGCCAGATCAGAACGACACCTAGCAGCACCCCCTCAAGCGCTGCTTCGTAAAGTTGCGATGGGTGACGGGCGCAGAGCCCGACCACGTCGGGGCAGTTCTGCGCTGCGGGTCCAGGGAAGATCACGGCCCAAGGGACGTCGCTTGGGCGACCCCAAAGCTCAGCGTTGGTAAAGTTGGCCAATCGTCCAAGCAAAAGGCCGGGGGGAACTGTGTAGGCCACCAGATCTGCGAGCGACAGGAGAGGCAGCTGGTGTCGTTTGCCATAGAGGTATGTGGCGATGATCACACCTAACAGCCCGCCGTGAAAGGCCATACCGCCTTGCCAGACCATCAGAATCTCAAGCGGATGCGACAGGTAGTAAGCGGGTTGATAAAACAGCACGAACCCGAGGCGCCCGCCTAAAATCACGCCGACGATGATCCAGGTGACCAGATCCTCAAGTTGTTCGGGTTTCATCGGAGGGGTCTGGCCGGGCCAAAGATCTGGTCTGCGCAATGCCATCAAAGCCATACGCCAGGCGATCAGGATGCCGACGATATAGGCCAACGCATACCAGCGCAGCGCGAACTCCATTCCGAACAGCGAGATCGAGAACAGCTCGGAGGAGAGATCGGGGAAATTCAGAACAGCCTGCATGTGCGTCTCATTGCCCGGGGTTTACGGGGCAAGTCAACCTTGAGCCCGGGCCATTCTTTACCCATATAGAGAGCAATCGTGAAATCGGAGAAAGCCCATGCAAACCCGCAACAAGATTCTGGACGATATGTCTCAACTGATGACCAACGCCATGGGCGTGGCGCAAGGGGCGCGGGAAGAGGCGGAAAATGCGATGAAGTCGATGATGGATCGGTGGCTGGCCGACCGCGACTTTGTTACCCGCGAAGAATTCGATGCCGTGCGTGCCATGGCACAGAAAGCACGCGAGGAAAACGCCGCGCTGGAACAGCGTATCGCCGCGCTTGAGGCGAAGCTGGACAAGTAACGTCCTAAAAAAATTAGAATTTTGGGCAAAGACATCCGCCGCGCAATCCTGATTTGGATTGTGCGGTGTTGTGTATTTTGCCGCTTTGTGGGGCTTAATCAAGATAAAGCTGCATCAAACGCCAATATTTTGATCGGCGTTGCAGGCTGTCCACAACTTATTGCTGTTATCCCCAATAAATAGGGTTGCCAGAACTTCGCTCGCGTCGCACCATATTTAGTACAGACAGACTGGGGAAGCCCGGCTTGTAGAGCAGGCAACTAGCGCTGGGGCGCTGCCAGCCCCAAAATGCTAGAGATTAGTGAGGTGGCATTATGGCCCTTTCCGAGCAGTATCTCGAAGAAGACCTTCATCCGATCGACATTGTTGAACATCTTGCAGAACATCACGACTGGGATTTTGACCGGATCGGGGATGATCAGATTGCAATGGCTGTCGAAGGACAGTGGCGCACATATTCAATCACATTGGCCTGGTCGAATTACGACGAAACACTGCGCATGGTGTGCTCATTCGAAATGGACCCGCCGTCCGAGCGGGAATCTCAGCTTTATGAGCTGTTGAACAAGATGAATGATCAATGCTGGGCCGGGGCGTTTACCTATTGGGCCAATCAGAAGCTGATGGTTTATCGCTATGGTCTGGTGCTGGCCGGGGGGCAGATGGCCAGCCCCGAGCAGATTGATACCATGATCAACGCAGCCGTGCTGAGCGCCGAGCGCTATTATCCTGCGATCCAACTGGTGACATGGGGTAATCGCGATCCCGAAGAGGCGATGCAAGTCGCCATTGCAGAGGCCTACGGCCGCGCGTAAAGCTTTGCCCCGAGACGAATAAGGAGAGGGGCAATCATGGACATGTCACGCGTCGCCGAGCAGGGGCTGGTGCTTCTGGGATGCGGCAAGATGGGATCGGCCATGCTCGCCGGATGGTTGGAGCATGGCCTTCCTGCATCTTCAGTCTGGGTCATCGATCCCTATCCTTCGGATTGGTTGAAGGCGCAGGGCGTCAATATCAACACACCTTTGCCCGAAGCGCCTGCCGTCGTTCTTGTGGCGGTAAAGCCGCAGATGATGGGGGAGGCTCTGCCTGCGATCAAAGCGCTTGGCGGAGGTGGCAGCCTGTTCGTTTCGGTCGCTGCGGGCACGTCGATTGCCACATTTGAATCAGTTTTGGGCGCAGGTACCCCAATCGTGCGCGCCATGCCGAACACACCGGCGGCGATCCGGCAGGGGATTACTGCGCTGATCGGCAATTCTGACGCATCGGACAAAGATGTGACGCTCGCCGAAAATCTGTTATCCGCCATAGGAGAAACCGTTCGCCTGGAGACCGAGGCACAGATGGATGCGGTCACCGGCCTCAGCGGATCGGGTCCGGCTTATGTTTTTCACCTGATTGAAACACTTGCCGCAGCTGGTCAGGCACAGGGTTTGCCGCACGACCTGGCCATGAAGTTGGCCAAATCGACGGTTGCCGGGGCAGGAGCGCTGGCGATGACGGCTGAGGAAGACCCCTCGCAACTGCGGGTCAATGTCACCTCGCCAAATGGTACCACTCAGGCCGCGCTTGAGGTGCTGATGCATGAAAAGCAAGGCTTCCCCGACCTGCTGCATCGCGCGGTCAAGGCCGCAACTGACCGATCCAAGGAGCTATCTCGTGAGTGAGATTACATTTGACGATTTTCTAAAGGTCGATATCCGCGTCGGAAAGGTGATCCGCGCCGAGCCTTACCCCGAGGCCCGCAAACCCGCGATCAAGATGTGGATCGACTTTGGCGATGAGATTGGTGAGCGGAAAACCTCGGCCCAGATCACCGCGCATTACGACCCGGCGACGTTGGTGGGCAAACAGGTGATGGCGGTGGTCAATTTCCCTCCACGCCAGATCGGCAAGTTCATGTCCGAGGTGCTGGTTCTGGGTCTGCCGGACGAAACGGGTGAGATTGTCCTGATCGGCCCGGATGGCGAGGTTCCGATTGGCGGGCGAATGCACTGACGAAGAGGTCGAACGCCGTCTTTCGCCCGGCGCTCTTCAGGTGCCCACCGCCTCGCGCCAGTGTTTACGGCAGAGCGAGACATAGGTCTCATTCCCTCCGATGTGAACCTGTGCGCCTTCGGTGATGGTGTTGCCGTTTTCGTCCTGACGAATCACCATGGTTGCTTTGCGTCCGCATTCGCAGATGGTGCGGACCTCACGCATCTCATCAGCCAGCGCCAGCAGGGCTGCCGAACCGGGAAACAGCTTGCCCTGAAAGTCTACCCGCAGCCCGTAGGCCAGAACCGGAACCTTTAAATCGTCGACCACTCGGGCCAGTTGCCAGACCTGTTCTTCGGACAGGAACTGCGCCTCATCCACGAAGACACAGGCAACAGCTCCCTCGCTTAGGCGATTTTCGATCATCGCAAAGACGTCATCCTGGGGCTGAAACGTATCAGCCCGTTCCGAAATACCGATCCGTGAGGCAATCCGCCCCTCACCGGCGCGCCCGTCGATGGCTGCGGTCATCAGATAAGTGTTCATGCCGCGCTCGCGATAGTTGTGCGAAGCCTGCAGCAGCACGGTCGATTTACCAGCGTTCATGGTGGAATAGTTGAAGTAGAGCTTTGCCATGGCGCTTGGTCTAGTTCCCGCGATCCGCAGGGGCAAGCCTATCGATGAGCAATTCAAAGCGACGCCGCCGTTGCGGCTGCCGGGGCCGAGCAGATGCTCTTGGGGATGGAGAACCCCGCGCCCTCAACAGCGGCGTCGTCGGCCTACATGCGGCCTTAACGAGCAAGGCTAAAAATGTTGCCTTACATTCACTCTTTACCGGCACGAACGGCCGCCACTCACTCACAAAACCCCTGCATATCTGAGGGATAGTTAATTTATGGCATTTCAATTATGACTCGAATATGGGAAATTTCCCTACCCTTTCCCCGGTTTGGACAGGCGGGGGAAAGTGAGCGCAGGTAACAAGGGTAGCAAAATGGCAGATATCGGGGCCTATCTGAAGAAGCATACCGAGGCATTGGTAAAGGATGTCGGGATCGAAGCGGCGTGCGAGATCACCGGAAAGTCCAAAGCGACATTGGGAAGATACTATTCCGACAACCCTGAACATGCAGACCGCTTCATGCCGGTCGACGCGGTTGCACGCCTAGAGAATGCAGCGGCCTATCCGCATGTCACGGCTGCTCTTGCTGAGCTCAAAAATATCACGCTGTCTTATGATGGTCGTAACTCGGACAGCCCGCGTACAGGTGGTGTGAATTCAGATGTTATCGCGCTGAGCCAGCGGTTTGCGATGCTGATGACCGAATATCAGTCGGCCATCGAAGACGGAATCATCACAGTCAACGAGGCCAAACGCCTGCTGAAAGAAACCAGTATGCTGCAACAGGTCCTGATCGAGATGAAACTTCATCTGGAAGAAGAAAGCGTCAGCTGATCTGACGCTCCGTTCGATGCCAGGCCTCCGCATTGATCCGTGATTAGATTTCAACAAAAAAAGGCGGCCAGTGCGCCGCCTTTTTGTTTTATGAAGGGTGAACCTTCGTGAATTAGCCTTCGTCGTTGTTGGCATTCTTGCCGCGACCAGGGCTAGCCCCTTCAGGGCCATTCCCGCCACCGTTATTGCCCTTGGCGCCACCTTTGCCCTTGCCTGGCTTGTCTCCGTGGCCACCTTTGCCGGGTTTGTCACCGCCGTGATTACCTTTGCCACCACCCTTTCCAGGTTTGTCATCGCCGCCACCGGGCTTGCCACCCCCATCGCCGGGTTTGCCGCCTCCGTCACTGGGCGTGTCGCCTCCATCATTTCCTGAGTTGTTTCCGCCGCCGCTATCGCCCCCTGAGCTATTGCCCGAGGTTCCGGAGCCCCCGGAACCAGAGGTGCTGTTTGAGCGATCGCTGTTGCGATCTTCGCCAAAGTTTGCGCTCGAAATTGATGCGGTCGGTAAATCAGTCAGAAGCTCTGCTAACCCCAGGCATTGCGTCGATGTATTCTGCAGAATCGTGTCGAAATCCGACCGTTTCTGCAGATAAGACACGAACCCGCGCGTCACCTGCGAGCAATCGCACAGCGTGCCATAATCACCGGCATTCGCAGCAGTTTTCGCGGTATTCACAGTGCAAACCTGCGATTCAGCCGCCTTCGTTTCAGTTGCCATGAATCCAATAAATGGCGCTGCAACCAGGGCAGCCATTCCAACTCGTGAATAATATTTACGCATTAATAGGTGCTCCTTCGTCCACATTCCCTGAATGCGCTGGGCATCCGATGAGGATGTGGAACTCCGATATGAAGGAGACGTTATGCCTGTCTGAAAAATTCTTGAGAAAGCAGAGAGGCCCTGCCCGGAAAACCGCAGGCCCTGCGGATCAGCCGTGCCGTTTGACGATCACGGACCCCACTGAATAGCCTGCGCCAAATGAACAGATCAGCCCGACATCGCCATCGTTCAGATCATCTGAGTGCTTTGAAAATGCAATAATCGAACCCGCAGAAGAGGTGTTGGCGTAATCTTGCAGGATGTTGGGTTGTTCGTCCGGTTCCGGTTCGCGGCCCAGAACTTTTTTACCGATGAAATCGTTCATCGTTTTATTGGCCTGATGCAGCCAGAGCCGTTTCAGATCATCGCTGTTGATGCCTTCGGCGTCCATATGGTCGCTGATATGCTTGCTGACCATCGGCAGAACCTCTTTGAACACCTTGCGCCCGTTCTGCATGAACTGCATATCGCGACGGTCGATCACACCATCAGGGCGGGAACGGCGCAGGAAGCCGTTGTTGTTGCGGATGTTATTGGAAAAAGATGTGGCGCAACGGGTCGAGAGGATCTCGAAATGCGGGCCTTCGGCGTCCTCGATCCGTTCGACCAGCGTTGCAGTGGCCACGTCCCCGAAGATGAAGTGACAATCCCGGTCCCGCCACTCCAGATGGCCTGAGCAGATCTCGGGGTTCACCACCAACGCCGCCCGGACCGAGCCCGAGCGGATCATATCAGCCGCCGCCTGAATACCGAACGTGGCTGAGGAGCAGGCGACATTCATGTCAAACCCGAACCCATCGATCCCCAGCGCCTGCTGAATTTCGATGGCAATCGCCGGGTAGGCGCGTTCGTGGTTTGAGGCGGCGCAGATCACCAGATCGACATCTTCGGCACTGCGTCCGGCCTGTGCCAGCGCCATGCGGCACGCATCCACCGCCATCTCGGTCATGATGCCCGGCTCGTCATCGCTGCGCTGTCGCAGCGAAGGGTGCATGATCTCGGGGTTCAGGACGCCGGTTTTGTCCATCACATACCGGTTCTCTATCCCCGACGCCTTGACGATGAACTCTTCCGAAGAATGCTGCATCGGTTCCATTTCGCCCGCTGCAATCGCATCCGCATTCTCAGCATTCATCCGGTCGGTATAGGCGTTGAAAGCTTCCACCAGTTCGGCATTGGTGATGACGTTTTCTGGCGTATAGACACCGGTACCGGTGATGGCAGGAGTGTACATGGCGGGCCCTGATTTAATGATCTGCACAAAATGCAATTCCTTCGATCGTTGATCAAGATGTGTTGACCCAAGGGAATGCGCGGTCTTCCGCTTCATAACTTGAATAGTTCATAACTCGAAGTATATTCCCCGGCGATTCGGACGGAAAAGACCCATGTCAGACGAGATCAGCACCCGACTAGGACGCCTTAGCCCTGAGATTCAGGCGATGATGGGCGTCTATGCGCTTTATTGGAAACTGGAAGAGAGCTTTGACAGCATCGAAACAGACCTGAGCCATCAGGAATGTCACATGCTGATCAAACTGGATGTGCCCAAACGTATGGGCGTGCTGGCTGCGGATATGCTGACTGTGCCGTCTACGATCACGGCGACCGCTGATGCGCTGGAGCACTCGGGTCATCTGACCCGGCAACGCGACCCCGAAGATCGCCGCGCCTGGCTTTTGGTTCTAACCGAGCAGGGCGAAGAAGCCCGTAACATGCTGGTGGCTGTCGCTGGTGAGCTATTCCGCAGCGCTTCTGGCCTGAACACTGAAGAAACTGCCGAGTTTGCACGTCTGGCGCGCAAAATTCGCGACAATATCCTGAAAACCGGAATCCCCGAGGGACTGAAGAAATGAAACTCCTGACCTCTGTTTGCCTTGCGCTGGCCGTTTTGACCGCACCCGCCATTGCGCAAGAGCCTGCCAAGCCCGTGAAACTGATGCAGGTCAGCGAAACAGCGCCCGGCTTTTCACGCCAGTTCTTTGGCCGTGTCGCTGCGCGTCAGACTGTTGATCTGGCGTTTCAGGTCGCTGGACAGATTGTCGAGATGCCTGTGACCGAAGGGTTTGTTATCCCAAAGGGTGAACTGATTGCCCGTCTCGATCAGGAGCCGTTCGAGTTGCAGCGCGACCGCACGCGTCTGCAGAAGGATCAGGCTGATCGAACCCTGGCCCGACTGTCGCGCCTGCGTGGTACAGCAGCCAGTCAGGTGGCTGTAGATGATGCCGAAACCGCGGCACAACTGGCTGCGATTGCGGTACGGGACGCAGAATATGAGTTGGAACACGCCACGCTGACCGCTCCGTTCGATGCGTTGGTTTCAAGCCGCGCGGTCGAGGCGTTTAGCACCGTTTCTGCAGGCACCCCCATCGTGCGAATCCACGATATGTCCGAGCTAAGGATTGAGGTCGATGTGCCCGAAATCCTGTTTCAGCGCTCCGGGCAGCAGGATGACATTACGATCACTGCCAAGTTCCCGGTCAGTGATGAGATCTTTCCGCTGGAGATACGAGAGTTCGATGCTGAATCCTCAAGCGTGGGCCAGACTTACCGCATCCAATTCGGTTTGACACCGCCCGAGGGGCTGCAGATTTTGCCTGGCTCATCCGTAACGGTCACGGTTCAGGTGCAGGATGAGCGTACCGGGATCATCATTCCACCGACGGCCGTTGTCGCGGATGCCAGCGGCGCGCTGGGCGTTCTGGTCTTTTCTCCGGTCGGTTCCGGCGAAGGCACCGTCCGCCGGGTCCCCGTTACGATTGAACCTACACAGAGTGGCGATGTCCGCGTGCTTACCGGTTTGTCCGATGGCGATGAGATCGTTGTGGCTGGCGGCGGGGCGCTGACTGATGGTCAGGCCGTCCGCCGCTTTGTCGGTTTCTCGAACTGAGGGCGCTTTCATGAGCATCGCACGCGCTTCGATAGACCGGCCACTATATACGTGGCTGTTCATCCTGATCGCCCTGTTCGGCGGCATTTGGGGTTTCTCGTCACTGGGCCGCCTTGAAGACCCGGCCTTTACGATCAAACAAGCAGTGATCGCCACACAATACCCTGGTGCCACGGCCGAGCAGGTCGCGCTTGAGGTCTCGGAACCGTTGGAATCTGCCATTCAACAGATGGGCGAGGTGGACATTATCACCTCTGTCAATCAGCCGGCCCAGTCGCTGATCGAGGTTGAGATCAAGTCCACCTATGACGGCAACGAGCTACCCGATATCTGGACCCGCCTGCGTGCCAAGGTACGTGATGCGGCACGCGGGCTGCCCTCGGGCGTTGGCGTACCGTATGTGAATGACGGGTTCGGGGATGTGTTCGGCCTGTTTTATGCGGTTACCGCCGACGGGTTCTCGGACGCTGAGAAACACGAACTGGCAACCTTTCTGCGACGCGAATTGCTGACAGTCAGCGGCGTCGCCGATGTCGAGGTGCAGGGCTTGCCGGATGAGGCGATCTTTATCGAACCCGACCTGTCGATCTCGGTCAATCAGAACGTTCCGCTGCAGGCAATCAACGAGGCCATCGTAAATGCGGATTCGGTCAACGCCTCGGGCTCGCTGCGGTCTAGTAGTGATCGGACGACCATCCTGACGGCTGAGGGATCGGACAGCGTGTCGGCCATCGCCGGACTTTCGGTCGGGTCGCAAGGGCAGGTGATCAACCTGTTCGATATGTCCGACGTCTATCGTGGGCGGCAGAACGATCCCGATATCATGATCCGCTTCAACGGGACCGAGGCCTTCACGTTGGGCATCGCCGGGCTGGCCACTGAAAACATCGTCGAAGTCGGTCAGCGCGCGGATGCCAAACTAGCCGAACTGGATTCCGAAATTCCCTTTGGCGTCGAAATCCTGCCCATCTATCAGCAGCATGTTGTTGTCGATGAAGCCTCAAACGCCTTCCTGCTGAACCTCGCCATGTCGGTGAGCATCGTGGTCGCCGTTCTGGGCATTTTCATGGGTTGGCGCGCGGCCATCGTCGTGGGCTCGACCCTGTTGCTGACCGTGGTGGGCACGCTGCTCTTCATGTCGATTTTCTCGATTGAAATGGAGCGCATCTCGCTGGGCGCCCTGATCATCGCCATGGGGATGCTGGTTGACAACGCCATCGTTGTGGCTGAAGGGATGCAGATCTCGATGTTGCGGGGCAAAAATTCTCGTGATGCGGCGGAAGATGTGGCCTCAAAAACGCAAATCCCGCTGCTGGGTGCAACAGTGATCGGTATCATGGCCTTCGCGGGGATCGGGCTCAGCCCCGATGCGACCGGAGAGTTCCTGTTCTCGCTGTTCGCTGTGATCGGCATTTCACTATTGCTGAGCTGGGTGCTGGCGATCACGGTGACGCCTCTGCTGGGGCACTATTTCTTCAAACAGGGCAAAGAGGGTGAGATTGACGCTTATGGCGGCATTCTGTTCCGCGTCTATGGTGCAATCTTGAACTGGGCGCTGCGGTTCCGCTGGCTGGTGGTTGCCGGGTTGATCGGAATCACAGTCGCCTGCTTCGCGGGCTTTGGATTGATGAAGCAGCAGTTCTTCCCCAATTCGAACACGCCGCTGTTCTTCGTGCACTACAAGCTGCCGCAAGGAACGCCGATTGCGCGCACTGCCGAAGATATGGCCGTGTTCGAGGGCTGGCTGGCCGAACGTGATGATGTCGTTTCGGTCGCCACGTTTGTGGGGCAGGGGGCGACACGGTTCATGTTGACTTATTCGGCAGAGAAACCGAACCCAAGCTATGGCCACATGATCATCCGTACCGAGACACTGGACGATATCCCTGCCCTGCAGGCCGATCTAGAGGCGTTCGGCTCGGCCCAGTTCCCCGAAGGTGAGTTCCGCACTAAACGTCTGATCTTTGGCCCCGGTGGCGGCGATCCGATCCAGGCCCGGTTCTCGGGCAGTGATCCGATTGTTCTGCGTCAATTGGCTGAAGAGGCTGTGCAACGCATGTCAGCCGCATCCCCGAATGCGCTGCATGTGCATCACGACTGGCGCGAACAGGAACTGGCTGTGCAGCCGATCTATGCAACCGAACGTGCCCAGACCGCAGGGGTGACGCGCGAGGATATCGCGGCCACGCTGCAATTCTCGACCGATGGCATAACCGGGGGTGTTCTGCGTGAGCGTGACCGCCAGATACCGATCATCCTGCGCCGTCCTGCGGATGGGGAGTATTCGATTGTCGATCAGGTGGTCTATTCCGATCAGTCGGAACGGTTCGTACCCATCGAACAGATGGTGGATGGGTTCGAATACAAGGCGCTCAACACGCTGGTTCATCGACGTGACCGAGTGCTTACGATTACGGTTGGCGCCGACATCCCCCCCGACATGACTGCGGCTCAGGTTCATTCCGAAGTACGCAGCGCCATTGAAGAGATGGAATTGCCGATTGGGTACAGCATGGAATGGGGCGGCGAGTTCGAGGATTCGGGCGACGCTCAGGCCAGCCTTGGGCGGCAATTGCCTCTGAGCCTGCTGATCATGGTGTTGATCTCAGTGCTGTTGTTCAACGCGATCCGGCAACCTGTCATCATCTGGCTGCTGGTTCCGATGTCTGTGAATGGCGTGGTCATCGGTCTTCTTGGAACGGGCCTGCCATTCACTTTCACGGCGTTGCTGGGGCTGCTGAGCCTTTCGGGCATGCTGATCAAAAATGGCATCGTCTTGGTCGAGGAAATCGATCTGGTCCGCGCCACAGGCAAAGCTCTGCGCCCCGCCATCGTCGAAGCGTCAGTCTCGCGTTTGCGCCCAGTGATGCTGGCGGCGATCACCACCATTCTGGGGATGGCTCCGCTGCTGACGGATGCGTTCTTTGTGTCTATGGCGGTCACGATCATGGGCGGACTGGCCTTTGCCACCATCCTGACCATGGTTGCCGCGCCGGTCTTCTACATGATGTTCTTCAACCGCGAAGAAAAACGTCGTCTGGCGGTCAACTAATAGGAACGGGCGGCAGATTCAGCCGCCCACCTCTGTCTCGGGATCATGATGGCAATAAAAGCAAGATAGCTTGTTGCCATCAGGATCACGCAGATAAGCCACATAGAAATCGGGTTGGTAATGGGGCCTGATGCCCGGCTTTCCCTCATCCATGCCGCCGTTTTCAAGACCGATGGCATGGAACCGCCGGACCTGATCGGCGCTTTTTGCGGGAAAAGCGATCATTGTACCATTGCCGATGCTGGCGGGTGCTCCATCGAATGGCTTGCAGATCCAAAAGCCGGTTCCACTATCGGGATCGGTGCCCCATCCCGCCCAGCCATCGATCCATCCGGGCAGGCGCGGCTGCTCAAGGACTGCAAAGATCGCATCATAAAAGCGGATGGCCCGCGGCAGGTCGTTGCTTCCGTTTGTGGTGTAGAGATCCATGAACGCTCCCCCTTGCTCTCATCATGTGGGCCACGAGCACGAAGGGGAAGAAAAAAGACCCCAGCCGAGGCCGGGGTCAATTCATACGTGCTGTTGCTAAGGTTTAGCCCTGCAGCGATTTCACCTCAACATCGCCCTCGGCCTGTGCCTTTATCGCCAGCGCTGCGGCGTTCGATCCCGCAGCTGTGGTGAAATATGGAATCTTGTCATAGAGCGCGATGGAGCGGATGGCCTTACTGTCCTCGACCGCTTGCGCGCCCTCAGTTGTATTCATCACCAACTGCACCTGACCGTCTTTCAGCATATCGACCACATCGGGGCGACCCTCATAGACCTTGTTGACCACCTCACAGGCGACGCCCTGTTCTTCCAGCCAGCCCTGCGTGCCGCGGGTCGCAACCAACGCAAATCCTTGCTCAACCAGAACATTGGCGGCCTCAAGCATTGCTTTGCCCTTGTCGGCATCTTTGATTGAGATAAACGCACGTCCCGAGGAAGGCAGGACCATGCCAGCCCCCATTTGCGCCTTGAGGAAGGCCCGCGGGAAGTCACGGTCCCAGCCCATGACCTCGCCAGTTGAGCGCATTTCCGGACCTAGGATGGTGTCGACGCCGGGGAAGCGGGCGAAAGGCATCACGGCCTCTTTCACCGAGAACCACGGCATGTTCGGGTCGGCCAGAGTCATCTGATCGGCAATCTTGGTGTCCTGACCTTCCTGATATGCGGGGCGCTGCGGGAAGTTCGCCAGTTTCTCACCAGCCATGACACGCGCAGCGATGGATGCAATCGCGCTGTCGGTCGCTTTGGCCACGAAGGGTACAGTACGCGAGGCGCGGGGGTTCACTTCGATCAGATAGATTTCATCATCCTTGATCGCGAACTGTACGTTCATCAGACCCACAACATTCAAAGCCTTGGCCAATTTGAACGCCTGATCCTTGATCTGCTCGATGATCTCTGCCGACAGCGAATAAGGTGGCAACGAACAGGCCGAGTCGCCCGAGTGCACGCCAGCCTCTTCGATATGCTGCATGATGCCCGCCACGTGAACATCAGTGCCATCGCACAGCGCATCCACGTCCAGTTCAACCGCGCCCGCCAGATAGCTATCCAACAGAACCGGGCTGTCACCAGAAACCACAACGGCCTCGTTGATATAGCGTTTCAGCTGATCCATATCACGCACGATTTCCATCGCGCGACCGCCCAGAACGTAGGAGGGGCGGATCACCAGCGGGAAGCCGATCTCTTCGGCAATTTCCAGCGCTTGCTCGTCGGTCGAGGCGATACCGTTTTTCGGCTGTTTCAAGCCCAGATCGTTGACCAGCGCTTGGAAGCGTTCACGGTCTTCGGCCAGGTCAATCGCGTCGGGCGTGGTGCCGAGGATCGGAATGCCTTCAGCCTCCAGAGCGTTGGCCAGTTTCAGCGGGGTCTGGCCGCCGAACTGAACAATCACACCGTGCAGCGTGCCGTTTTCCTGCTCTTTGGTCAGGATTTCCATGACGTGTTCGAAGGTCAGCGGTTCGAAATACAAACGGTCCGAGGTGTCATAGTCGGTCGAGACCGTCTCGGGGTTGCAGTTGACCATGATGGTCTCATACCCGGCCTCGGTAAGTGCGAAACAGGCGTGGCAGCAGCAATAGTCGAACTCAATGCCTTGGCCGATCCGGTTCGGGCCACCGCCGAGGATGACGACCTTTTTGCGGTCGCTTGGGCGTGCCTCGCATTCGACGTCACCCATCATGGGGGCTTCGTAGGTCGAGTACATGTAGGGCGTCTGGGCCTCGAACTCGGCCGCGCAGGTGTCGATGCGTTTGAACACGGCATTGACGCCCAGATTGCGCCGGGCGCGGCGGACATTGTCTTCGTCACGGCCGGTCAGGTTGCCCAGACGTGCGTCGGTGAAACCGAGCATTTTCAGCGCGCGAATGCCCTCTTCGGTAACGGGAAGCCCGTCTTTGCGGACCTGACGCTCGGCTTCGATGATCTCGCGGATGCGAGTCAGGAACCATGGGTCGAATTTTGTGACACCAAAGATTTCGTCATCAGTCAGACCGTGACGCATCGCTTGTGCGATGGTGCGCAGACGGTCGGGGGTCTGCTGGCTGATTGCCTTGATCACGGCGGCCTTGTCATCGGCCATTTCCCAGACGCCGACGTTCAGGCCAGGTATCTCGATCTCGTCAAAGCCGGTCAGGCCCGATTCCATCGAGGCCAGCGCCTTTTGCATCGATTCGTGGATGGTGCGTCCGATGGACATCGCTTCACCGACCGATTTCATGGCGGTGGTCAGATAGGGCTCGGAGCCGGGGAATTTCTCAAATGCGAATTTCGGGATTTTGGTGACGACATAGTCGATGGTCGGCTCGAACGAGGCCGGGGTGACCTTAGTGATGTCGTTGTCCAGCTCGTCCAGCGTGTAGCCCACGGCCAGTTTGGCCGCGATCTTGGCAATCGGGAAACCGGTCGCCTTGGAGGCCAGAGCGGACGACCGCGACACCCGCGGGTTCATCTCGATCACAACCATACGGCCATCATCGGGGTTGATCGCCCATTGTACGTTCGAACCACCGGTCTCGACGCCGATCTCGCGCAGAACAGCAATCGAGCCGTTGCGCATGATCTGGTATTCTTTGTCGGTCAGTGTCAGCGCTGGGGCCACGGTGATCGAGTCACCGGTGTGCACGCCCATCGGGTCGACGTTTTCGATGGAACAGACGATGATGGCGTTGTCGGCAGTGTCGCGCACCACCTCCATCTCGTATTCCTTCCAGCCCAGCAGGCTTTCGTCGACGAGGATCTGGTTCACCGGAGACGCATCCATGCCCGAGCGGCAAAAATGGATGTAATCCTCACGGTTATAAGCCACACCGCCGCCGGTGCCGCCCAGTGTAAAGGCAGGGCGGATGATGGCGGGAAGGCCGATTTCCTCAAGCTCATCCAGTGCCATCTGGACACCGGCGTCCAGATCGGTGGAGCCGTCTTCACGTTTGGGGGCGGTGACGATGGTCGCCTTAGGGTTCTCAAGACCTAACCGGTCCATCGCCTCGCGGAACAGGGCGCGGTCTTCGGCCATCTCGATGGCGTCGCGCTTGGCGCCGATCATCTCAACGCCGAACTTGTCCAGAACGCCCATCTCTTCCAGCGCCAGCGAGGTATTCAGGCCGGTCTGTCCGCCCATAGTGGGCAGCAAGGCATCGGGGCGTTCTTTCTCGATAATCTTGGCAACAACTTCTGGGGTAATCGGCTCGATATAAGTCGCGTCCGCCAGACCGGGATCGGTCATGATCGTCGCGGGGTTCGAGTTCACCAGAATGACCCGGTAGCCTTCTTCACGCAGCGCTTTACAAGCCTGAGCGCCGGAATAGTCGAACTCGCAAGCTTGACCGATAACAATGGGGCCCGCCCCGATTATCATGATCGACTGGATGTCGGTTCTTCTCGGCATGGCCTTGTTCCTTCGATTGTCCGCGAGTCAGGGCACCGCCCCAGCGCCCAAATTGTCCTGCGTTATAGGGACCGCGCGAAAAGGTGCAAGAGCTATCGGAAACAGGGGCGAAATTGCCGCTTTCCCCCCTTTCACCTGCTGGCGTATCCTCTATATCGCGCAGCACGGCAAATGAGGATGCACTTGCGTATTCGTTTCGATCAGGGACCAGCCGGGCGTGGCACCCGGTTTGAGCGTCCATCCAAAATCATCCGCGCGGATAGTGCGGAGGAGGTGCCCCAGGCTCTGGCGGCGCTCGATCAGGCGCGTGCAGATGGGGCCTGGCTGGCCGGCTACGCAAGCTATGAACTGGGTTATGTGTTGGAGCCGCGTCTGGCGGATCGCCTGCCCGAGGGGCGACGGCTGCCGCTGCTGTGTTTTGGCGTGTACGGAGAGCCGGATCGCGTTGGTCTGCCAAAGGACTTGGGCGGTGTCACGGCGTTTCAGCCCCGCTGGGATGAGGCCAGGTATACACAGGCCTTCCGGACGGTGCACGACGCTATTGGCGCCGGTGATATCTATCAGGCGAATCTGACGTTTCCAATCGACCTTGAGGTGACCGGAGAGTCAGACGCACTGTATGCGACGCTCACAGCTGGTCAGCCTGTTGGTCACGGTGCTTTGGTCGAGCAGGAGGGGTTACCCGACCTGCTCAGCCGGTCTCCTGAGTTGTTTTTTCGCACCGATGCCGAGGGCCGGATCGAAACGCGCCCGATGAAAGGAACCCAGCCGCGCAGCGAGGACCCGGTCGAAGATGAACGTCGTAGGGCTTTCTTGTCATCAGATGAAAAGAACCGCGCTGAGAACCTGATGATCGTCGACCTGCTGCGCAACGATATCAGCCGCGTGGCGCTGGCGGGCTCGGTCAAAGTGCCCGAACTGTTCAAGGTCGAAACCTATGCGACGGTTCATCAGATGGTATCGCTGGTGCAGGCGCAATTACATCTTGGGGTTGGCCTATCGGATATTCTGACGGCACTGTTTCCCTGCGGCTCAATCACCGGCGCGCCAAAAATTCGCGCCATGGAGATATTGTCGGAGTTGGAGCCATGGCCGCGCGATGTTTATTGCGGCACCATCGGATGGGCCGCGCCTGATGGACGGTCTGAATTCAATGTGGCCATCCGGACGCTCATGGTCGAGGACGGCAAGGCAACCCTGAACGTGGGCGGCGGGCTGGTCTGGGACAGCACCGCCCCATCGGAATATGAGGAGGCGCTATGGAAAGCCCGCTTCGCCCACCAGCTGAGCTTGATTTCCGTCTGATCGAAACGCTGGCTTTTCGGCCGGGGCAAGGGCTTGTGCGGCTGGATCGTCATTTGTCCCGTATGGCCCGCTCAGCCAAGGCGTTCCAGATTGACTTCGACTGGACCGCTGCTCAGGCGGTCGTGAATTCGGTATCTGGGAAAACCCCGCTGCGTTGTCGCCTGACATTGGATGCATGCGGAAAACTCGATTTGACGGCCGGAGATTTGGCCCCGAACCCGCCGCTCTGGCGTGTCGGTGTGGCTGAGCAGCGCCTTTCTTCGTCGGATATCTGGCTGCGGCACAAAACCACCCGTCGGGCTATCTATGACAGAGCGCGTGCGAACCTGCCTGCTGGTGTTGATGAGCTCTTGTTTCTCAATGAACGAGATGAGGTATGCGAAGGCACGATCACCAATCTGTTTCTTGAGATGCCCGGCGGGCCGTGCCTGACGCCTGCACTGTCCAGTGGGGTTTTGCCTGGAGTTCTGCGCGAAGAGATGCTGGAGCACGATAACACGACAGAGGCGGTGCTGACCCTGGCCGATCTGCAGAAGGCGCAAACGATCCACTTCGGCAATTCGCTGCGAGGGTTGATCCGGGCGGAGCTTGTAACACCGTGAGCAGGCAAAACGAATGGGCTGCGCGCCCAGCTGCCGTGCAGCGACTGAAGCTCGAGTTTGGGCTGTTCTACTTCGCCGTACCGGTTCTGATCGCAGTGCTCTTTCCACCAGATTGGATGTTTCCGTCGCTCTTTGCGTTCACCGGGTTGGGTATTGTCTTGCTGCACAGCACGCCCGGATTTTCGTGGGCCGAGCTTCGCTATGGCTGGCGAAACTGGTCCTGGGGCGAGGTTCTGCTGTTCACAATTGCGATGGCATCCGTCTGCTCAACCCTTGTCCTGACACTGCGACCGCAAGCTGCCTTTGCCCTGTTGAAGCACCGGCCCGAGTTGCTGGCCTTCATCTGGGTCGGTTACCCGCTCGCTTCGGCCTTGCCGCAAGAGTTGCTGTTTCGCGCGCTGTTCTTTCGCCGCTATCACGCAATCCTGCCGAAGGGATATGCCGCCTATTGGCTCAACGCGGCACTCTTTTCGCTCGCTCACCTGATGTATTGGAGCTGGATCGTTGCCATCATGACATTTGTCGGAGGGTTGCTATTTACCTGGGCCTACGACAAGCGAGGGTCGTTCTTCTACGCCGTTTTGTTGCACGCCATCGCGGGCAACATCATCTTTGCAGCAGGATTGGGGATCTATTTCTACTCGGGCAACGTGCAAAGGCCGTTTTGACGGCGCGACCTGCCTTGACTTTCTATGCCCGACGGGGTGTATCGGCGCGACGAATTCTGCGCCCGAAGGGATATGATCCATGCACGCCTACCGCAGCCACACCTGCGCCGCTCTGACCGCCGCCAATGTCGGTGAAACCGTCCGCCTGTCCGGTTGGGTGCATCGTGTCCGAGATCACGGCGGCGTGCTGTTCATCGACCTGCGCGACCATTTCGGCGTAACGCAGGTTCTGTGCGACGGCGACAGCGCGGCCTTTGCTGAGCTGGAGAAAGTGCGGTCCGAGTGGTGTATCCGCATTGATGGCACGGTCAAAGCCCGCGACGCTGATCTGGTGAACCCTAAGCTGCCCACCGGCGAGATCGAAGTTTATGTGCGTGAGCTGGAAGTTCTGGGTGCCGCTGATGAGTTGCCGCTGATGGTCTTCGGGGATCAGGAATACCCCGAGGAAACGCGTCTGCGCTATCGCTATCTGGATCTGCGTCGCGAGGCGATGCAGCAGAACATGACCCTGCGCTCGGACGTTGTCGCCTCGATGCGCCGTCGGATGTGGGATCAGGGGTTCCGCGAATATCAGACGCCAATCATCACCGCCTCGTCGCCCGAAGGCGCGCGCGACTTTCTGGTGCCATCGCGCCTGCATCCGGGCAAGTTCTATGCGCTGCCGCAGGCACCGCAGCAGTTCAAGCAGCTGATTATGGTGTCGGGTTTCGACAAATATTTCCAGATCGCGCCGTGCTTCCGTGACGAAGACCCGCGCGCCGACCGCTCGCCGACCGATTTCTACCAACTCGACCTCGAGATGTCGTTTGTTGAGCAACAAGACGTGTTCGACACCATCCAACCCGTTCTCACGGGTGTGTTTGAAGAGTTTGGTGGTGGCCGCAAAGTCGATCAGGAATGGCCGCAAATCTCCTACAAGGATTCAGCGCTGTGGTATGGCACTGACAAGCCCGACCTGCGCAATCCTATTAAAATGCAAGTGGTCTCCGACCACTTCCGCGGGTCTGGCTTCGCGATTTTCGCGAAGCTGTTGGAGCAAGAGGGCACCGAAATCCGCGCCATCCCGGCGCCGACCGGTGGCAGCCGTAAATTCTGTGACCGCATGAACGCGTTTGCGCAGAAAGAAGGTCTGCCCGGAATGGGCTACATCTTCTGGCGCGATCAGGGCGAAGGAATGGAGGCTGCGGGACCTCTGGCCAAGAACATTGGCCCAGAGCGTACCGAGGCGATCCGTCAGCAACTGGGGCTGGGCGTTGGCGATGCCGCCTTCTTCTTAGGTGGCAAGCCGAAAGCCTTTGAAAAGGTCGCTGGCAAGGCCCGTGACGTGATCGGTGAGGATCTGAACCTGACCGAGAAAGATCGATTTGCTTTCGCGTGGATCGTGGATTTCCCGATCTACGAGCAAGACGAAGAAACTGGCGCGATCGACTTCGAACACAACCCGTTCTCGATGCCGCAGGGCGGCATGGACGCTTTGCAGGGCAACCCTCTGGACGTACGCGGCTATCAGTACGATCTGGCCTGTAACGGGTACGAGCTGGTCTCGGGCGCGATCCGGAACCACAAACCCGAGATTATGCTGAAAGCCTTCGAACTGGCTGGTTACGGCGAGGATGAGGTCAAATCCCGTTTTGGTGCTCTGTTTAATGCCTTCCACTACGGCGCCCCACCGCACGGGGGCTGTGCCGCAGGGATCGACCGGATCGTAATGCTGCTGGCCGATGAGGCCAACATCCGCGAGGTCATGATGTTCCCGATGAACCAGCGCGCCGAAGACCTGATGATGGATGCGCCGTCCGATCCGACTTCGGATCAGTTGATGGAGCTGGGTCTGCGCATTATCCCGCAGGACTGATCGAAACCGCCCGCCTCGCGCGGGCGGTTTTCGTTATGAGTGTCGAAGATTTACGCCAGACGTCAGTCTAGCGGGTTATGCATGTTCCGACGATTGCTGCGGATATGCTTCGCGGTCTGACGCGTCTGGCGGTAAAGCCAGATAAACAAGAAGGATGCAGTCAGGAAATAGGCCGTCAGCATCTCAGATCGCCTCCTGCCGTTCGAGGCGTTCCTGCACAAGGCCAGCGACCCGCGCCGCTTGAGCCGTGACCGGAGCCCCCTGCCTTCGCGATGCGGCAAGCCGAAGTGCTGCATCTTCGAGGACAGTGTCCTGTGCATCCCGCGCCACGCTTTGCAGAAACTGCGCCGCGTAATCCAGTGTTTGCTGATTGGTCGGTCCGGTCAGCACATCAGCGATATGGGCCATATCGTCTTGATAAGCCAGAGGATCAGGATGAACGATTTCATCGCGCACCGCATCTAAGTCGCTGGGTCGGCGATCTTCGGGCAAAAGCTCAAGGATTGTTTTTTGGAAATAGGATAGTGAGTTCAGAGGTTTGGCCAGAAATCCATCTGCCCCCGCACGCAAGGCGACCGATTTGGAATTGTCATCGCCTGACATGCCGAGGATGACCGCTATTCGCGGCACCGCGTGGGTGAGTTCAGCGATCAGATCAGCGCCAGAGCCGTCCGGCAGCCCCATATCGACGATCAGCACCGAGGGACGGTATATCTGCAGATGACGCCGTGCCGATTTCAGGCAGTCCGCACGTCGGATACGTGCACCGCTGTGCAGGCACATCAAGCGAATTGCATCGCAGGCATAGCGGCTGTCTTCGACCACAAGGATGGTCTGGCCCAGCAGCGGCCGCATCTTGGTGGCCAGCGCCGGAGGGGCGAAAGGTCCCGAATCGTCCATGGCAGAACTCCTGATTAGCAGATGCCTCACGCTAGGAACTTCCGGCTAATACAGGGTTAACGCGCGTTTTGGCGCACTTGCCCTTTGACGGGACAGACCCCATAACCGCTGCAACGCAGAACGGAAGGAGAGTTCCATGATCGGTCGTCTCAACCATGTTGCCATCGCGGTTCCCGACCTCGAGGCCGCTTCAGCCCAGTATCGCAACGCTTTGGGGGCCAAGGTTGGCGCGCCGCAGGATGAGCCCGATCATGGGGTGACTGTCGTGTTCATCGAACTGCCCAACACCAAGATCGAACTCCTGTACCCGCTGGGTGAAAACAGTCCGATCAACGGATTCCTCGAAAAGAACCCGTCGGGTGGCATCCACCACGTTTGCTATGAGGTCGAGGACATCATCGCCGCACGCGACCACCTGAAAGAGACCGGCGCGCGCGTTCTTGGGTCGGGTGAACCTAAGATCGGTGCTCATGGCAAACCGGTTCTGTTCCTGCACCCCAAGGATTTCAACGGTTGCCTAGTTGAGTTGGAACAGGTCTGACGCCGATGACGATCACTGCTGCTCTGGTCCTGTTTGCGGTCATCTGGTTTCTGACCCTGCTGATCGTACTGCCGATACGGATTAAAACGCAGGGTGACCTTGGGGATATCGTTCCGGGCACCCATGCGGGTGCGCCGGAAGTGCATCACATGAAAAAGAAGCTCTGGATCACCACGGGGATAACAGTGATTCTTTGGGCGATCATCGCAGGCATCATCATTTCTGGTCTGATCTCGGTGCGCGATTTCGACTGGCTCAATCAGCTGGAACCGCGCGAGTAGCGCTTCAGGCGCGCGTGTTAGACAAACCGTGATAGAGATGGGTGAAAGTTGCGGCCCCCAGGATCGGGATCAGCAGGTTCACCAACGGTACCGACAAGGGAACGGCCATCAGAATCCCTGCCACCCAGATGGTGAGGCTGTGTTTTGCGCGCAGTTTCCGTGCCCCTTCGCGGCCTAATCGGCGCATGGCGGCGAGGGTGAAATACTCTCGTCCCAGCAGAAAACCGTTCATGCCCCAGAAAATGAACAACGCGAAAGGCGAGAACACGGCGTAGAGGATCAGAGCCAGGAGATTGGCGACGATCAGGACACCCAGAAAGCTGAGCGTGTCACGCAGCGCATCACCAAAGGGAATACGTTGGGCCGGAGGCAAGCCGGGATAGTGCCGGTCCTCGACTGCTTGAGCTACTTCGTCGAGAAACATGGATGTGATCGCAGACGCCACCGGCACCATCAGGAATACTGACAGCACCATCATCAGCAGAAACGACGACACGCTGAGCAGATCGTTCAGCCATGTCACCTCTCCCAGTATCGGCAGTGTCGCTTGTTCCCCGACCAGAACATTGATCAGCCAGAGAAATCCGGCATAGGCCGCTACCAGCAACGCGAAGGTCAATCCGACACCCAGCAGCAGCACCTTGCGGAACCGGGGATCACCGATTTGGCCGAGCGCCTGAAGAAACGAATGAATGATGATCATTCCGAAACCCACTGGGTCAGGGCGGTGATATCGGGGCGTGGCCGTTCGGGTGGAGCCGTACCCTCGGTCGCGATGTGAATGAAACCCGCGATGGATTCGTTGTCCGTCAGACCCAGCGCCGCCTGACAAAACGCGCGATCATGGGATTGCCAACCCGACAGCCAGTTCGCACCCCAACCGGCTGCCAACGCGGCGTTCAGAAGCGCCAGGCAGACGGCTCCGGCGGAATAGGTCTGTTCGATTGCCGGGATCTTGTCCGAAGGTTTCTGTACCTCGATGATCGCGACTGCCAGATGTCCCATGTCAAACTGGCTGCGGGCCTTTGTAATGTCTTCCGGGGTCTTGCCGAGAGATTGACCGCGGGTCTCGGTCAGCTCGGCCAAACGCTGCATTGCGCCCTTTTCAATGACAACAAACCGCCAGGGTTCAAGCTTGCCATGATCCGGACTGCGCGCGGCGGCTGTGAGCAGGGGCAACAGCTCATCGCGGGTCGGGGCAGGCGCGACCAGGGTCTTCGCCGGGCGCGAGCGGCGCACTTGTAGAAAATCCAACGCAGCTTGGTTCTTCAGGGACATATGTTAACTTCCTTCACATGGGCAGTCTGTATGTCGGAGGCATGCCGACCGCTTTCAAGGGCAAACTGCCCCCGAAAGGATGACAAATTCAATCGGAAATACTGTCCGTGATCGGTTACCAGGGCAGAACTTAACTGCTATTCCTTGGGACCATCGGTTTCGCGAATCTGGTAAACACCTTCAGGCAGGTCCAGTGCCGCGGCCAGATCACGTACCTGTTCAGGCGACAGCGTGATCTTTTGGATCTGGTCGGTGCGGGTGTCCAACTGCTCGATTGTTACGCATTCGGCGAAGCTGTTGATCACAATATCTTCCTGCAAAGGCTTTGCGCCTTCATCCACCAGCGTGATGACCGTCGAGTCAAATTCGTGTTCGATAGAAAACATGAATGCAGAGTGCCGATCACGGGGCTGTAATGCAACCCGATAGGCGTGCAATCCGCGGTGGTCCCGTCTGGTAAGCCGGGTTATGCTCGGCCTCGGTCGAAGCGCCTGAAAGGAACCACAATGCGCCGTCTTGCCCTGATGTTGGTGTTGCTTCTGGCCGCGTGTGACACTCCGTCTTTGGTAGCGGTTCCAGCCGAGAACTGGAAGCCAAACTCAACGAGCAAGAAGGCCACGGCACGCAGCTTTGAGAAAGTCGGGCGCGATGTTGCGATTGCTGCCGGAAAAGAGTGCCGCCGCCGTGCGCCCTCAAGCAATTGCGACTTTGTCGTATTGGTCGATCTGAATCCCAATGCACCTGCCAATGCATTCCAGACGCTGGATGACGATGGCCGTCCGCTGATTATCTTCACTCAACCGATGATCCGGTCGGCGCAAAACGCTGATGAAATTGCTTTTGTCATGAGCCACGAGGCTGCGCATCACGTTCTGGGCCATATCGCGCGGCAGGCGGCCAATGCGAAGGAAAGCGCGAAAATCTTCGGCGATCTCGCGCGAGAACGGGGCGAGGATACGGCAGGCATCGAACGGGCGCAGAAATTGGGGGCTCAGGTCGGCGTTCAAAACTACACGCAACAGTTTGAATTGGAGGCAGATCAGTTGGGCACGGTGATCACCCATTCGGCCGGGTATGATCCACTGGTCGGCATGATGTTCTTTCAGCGCATTCCCGATCCGGGTGACCGGTTCCTCGCCACGCATCCGCCCAATGCCAAACGGGTCGAGGCGGTCTTGCAAACAGCGCGTCAGTTGGGATTGCAGTAATGGCGGGTTTGACGCAGCTGGGCGTCGTCCTCAGCGATCGAGGATCAAAATACGCCGTGACGGGTGCACAGGTTACCAGTCGGGCCGAGGTGGATGCCGTGCTCGTCGATCTGAAATCCGACAAAGCCTATGCCAAGGCCACGCATAACACCTGGGCGGCGATGCTGCCGACAGGAGCACTTAAGGCGGACGACGGGGAAACCGGCGCCGCGATGGTGATTTTGCGGATGATGGAACGGGCCGGGTTGTCGGACCACGTCATCATCGTAACCCGTTGGTATGGCGGTAAGAAACTTGGCGGTGACCGGTTTCGAAGGGTTCAGGACGCGACACGGGCCTATCTAGATCATTTGGGCCTTTGACCTGAGTCAAGGCGCGCTTGGCCGGATCGGATAGCTTTCCCAAAAGCGTGACAGGGAAAGGAAACCGCATGTCCCACCGCGAAACGCTCAAACGTCATGCCGGTCTTGTGGACGAGATGGCCACAACGCTGGGCGTAGATCTGCAGGAAGCCGCACTCGACGGTGCCTTGCGAATTGATGAAATATCAGAGGCCGTCCTGCGCTGTACAGGCTGCCCCAACCCAGGTCACTGCGAATCGTTTCTGGCAGAAACTCCGGCCGCGTCCCGAACCCCGGAATATTGCCGAAACCAGGAGTTGTTGCAGCGGTTGATACCCTAGGCTCGGGGGCTGTCATGACACAGCTCGGTCAGGTGATGACACATCTCAGGTTGGTGCTGCGCATGGCACGCACGACCGGTACAGATTTGGTCGCAGCGCATCGTGATGGTCATCTGAGCCAGCAGGATTGGGCCGAGATGATTCAGCTTTGCCGCGGATGCGAATGGGCGTGTGCCTGCCCGGACTGGATGGATGACAACAAAACCGCAGAACGCGCGCCTTGCACCTGCCCGAACCGGGATCGGTTTACGGCGCTGAAGCTCCGAGAGTCATAGGTGAGCAGATGCCACAGGTTCCATTGGGGGAAATCGAAACGCATTTCTGGCTAACACGCTCGGTCGCACGCTGTATGGGGGTATCCCTGACCGAAGCGATGGCCGAAGGTAAACTGACCCCCGACGACTATGCCCAAATCGTAACCCGCTGCCGCGCCTCTGATTGCAGCGAGAAATGTCAGGTCTGGCTCGCAGCCCAGCAGTCACGGGCCAAGGAAGCACCTGCGTTCTGCGCCAATTCGAAACCGCTGAACGACCTGCTTTGATCGCCTTACAGTTCGGCGTGAGATCCGTCACACAGTGGTGGATTTGTGCTGTGTTTGCAGCCGCAGAAGAACAGCTTCTTGTCACTCTCAGCGGTGTATTTCATCGGCTCCAGCCCGGTATCCTTATGCGAGCCATCACAGAATGGCTGACGTTGGGATTTGCCGCACGCGCACCAGAAATAGGTTTTTCCCTTGGTCACTTCGACCGGAAAGGGACCTTTTTGAGCAATGATCGGCGCATCTGACATTTGGCGTCTCCGTTGTTGGCTGGCATCAGAAACACAGTGTAGAGCGTGGAAATGAAAAGGATAGAGCACCGGTTCAGATCGCGGCCCCAGCGTCGTTCCGCCTTAATTCACAACCTCGTGATCGATTCGGTTGCCAGATCAGTAACTTGGTCTTATTCTGACACCGGCCCCGAAAAACTGGGCAATATCAGAAAAGTAATAGAGGATTGACGGACATGAAACTGAAATTTGCTGCCATCTGCGCTACAGCTGTTGTTCTGACTGCATGCTCGCAGCAGGAAGAGCCGACCCCGGTCTACATCCAGCCTGATTATGATAAGTACGGTACGCCCAGCTGTGCGGCAGGCTATGAACTGGCCACGACCGAAGCGGGCCAGACTGTCTGTAATCCGGTCACACAATAAATCGCCTGCAGGCGGTCCCGGTTGGGGCCGTCTGCATCCGTACCGCTTAGACCGCCGCATTCGAGGCGGTTTTTTCTTGCCTTTTCACAGTCGCTGCTGAACCTGTGGTCACGAATTTCCACCGGACGGACCTATGCGAAATTTCTTTACCCGCCTGAATGACCGCACCCGCTGGAGCTGGCAGGGCCTGCGCGCCACATGGCGTGACGAGTATTCCTTTCGGAGCTGGGGCTGGGCCAATCTGATCTCGGCCGCGCTTGCGTTTCTTCTGCCATTGGGCCCGACAGAACGGGCGCTGATTCTGATCATGGGTTTGCTGGTGCTGGTGGCCGAGCTGTTCAATACCGCCATCGAACGTGCTGTCGATCACACCTCAACCGATCACCATGCTCTTGCGGGGCAGGCCAAAGACGCAGCCAGCGCAGCGGTTGCGCTGACCGCCATTGCAGCAGGCGTGGCATGGGTGTTCGCGCTGATCGGGTTGTTCTGAGCGTTCAGCCTGACGACTGCAGCCGCCCCCACAGATCATACTCGCCAGCTTCATCGACTTCGACCGAGACGATATCTCCGGGCTTCAGAGCCTCGAACCCCTCGTCGATAAACAGATTTCCGTCAATCTCGGGCGCATCTGATTTGGTCCGGCAGGTTGCGGCTTCGTCATCGATCTCATCGACGATCACCTCAAGCGTCTGACCAACCTTCGCCGCCAGTTTCGCCTCGGAAATGGCCTGTGCCTTCTCCATGAACCGATCCCAGCGCTCTTGCTTTAGCTCGGCAGGGACGTGATCCGGCAGGTCGTTCGACCGGGCACCGTCCACGTTTTCATACTGGAAACAGCCGACGCGATCCAGTTGCGCCTCATCCATCCAGTCCAGCAGAGTTTGGAATTCAGCTTCGGTTTCGCCGGGATAACCGACGATGAAGGTCGAGCGCAGGGTGATGTCCGGGCAGATGGCGCGCCACGCTGTGATTTCATCCAACGTTTTTGCCCCCGCTGCAGGACGAGCCATGCGTTTCAGAACATCCGGGTGGGCATGTTGGAACGGAATGTCGAGATAGGGCAGCAAATTGCAGCCCGCATCCGCCATCAGGGGAATCAAATCGCGCACATGCGGATAAGGGTAGACATAGTGCAACCTTACCCAGGCGTCGAACTGCCCCAGTTCCCGTGCCAGATCGGTGATATGGCTGCGCACCTCGCGGTCTTTCCACGGGTTCATGTCATATTTGCGGTCCAGCCCATAAGCCGAGGTGTCCTGCGAGATCACGAGCAACTCGCGCACGCCGTTGTCGACCAGTTTCTCGGCTTCGCGCAGCACCGCATGGGCTGGGCGACTGGCGAGCTTGCCGCGCATATCGGGAATGATGCAGAACTTGCATTTGTGGTTACAGCCCTCGGAAATCTTGAGATAGCTGTAATGGCGCGGCGTCAGCTTGACGCCAGAGGCGGGCAGCAGATCGACATAGGGGTTCGGGTCTGGCGGCACGGCGGCGTGGACCGCATCCAGTACTTGTTCGTATTGATGAGGTCCGGTGACGGCCAAAATCCTGGGATGGTGTTCGCGGATATAGTCCGGCTCGGCCCCCAGACAGCCCGTCACGATAACCTTGCCGTTCTCAACCAGCGCTTCGCCGATGGCCTCCAGCGACTCGGCTTTGGCGCTGTCCAGAAACCCGCAGGTGTTCACAATCACGGCATCGGCGCCCGCATAATCCGGCGAAATGCCGTATCCTTCGGCCCGTAGCCGGGTCAGAATACGTTCACTGTCGACTAGAGCCTTGGGGCATCCCAAAGACACCATCCCAAGGGTGGGCTGGCCCCGTCGCGGAGTATCAGTGATCTGTGCCGAAGGGGCCAGATCAGGGCGGAGGTTTGGTGGGTTCGTACTCATGGCCGGGCATATAGAGGGGAAAGCTTCCCCTTGCAAATATTGCCCGCACAGGGCTGACTTGAAACAGAGCAGATAAGCCGGAAAGGCAGACCCATGAAGTGGCTCATTCGTATCGTTTTCCTTTTGGTTGCGGCCTTCGGGCTGGTCATTGGCGCGTTGCTGCTGATGCCCGGTGACAAGCTGGCGACCATTCTGGCCGAGCAGGTCAAAGCGCAAACGGGTCGTGATTTGAAGCTGTCGGGCGATGTCCGGCTGTCTTTCTGGCCGGTTTTGGGGATGGAAACCGGGCCGGTTACCTTCGGCAATGCACCCTGGGCCGGGTCAGAGCCGATGCTCAGCGCGCAAAGTCTGGCCGTTGGGGTTGATGCCTCTGCGTTGCTGTCGGGGGATATCCGCATCAAGCGGGTGCTGGCCGACAGTCCGGTGCTGCGATTGGAGCGGTCGGAGGGGCGCGGGAACTGGGAACTGCATCAGCCTGACAATTCCTCCGGCACCAGTGGATCGGCGCAAGCTGCTGAAAGCCGACCGGTCACGTTGGAGAGGCTGGAGCTAACTGATGCCCGGCTGGTCTATGTCGAGGACGGCGCGATCAGCATGGATTTTGCCAATGTCGACCTGTCTGCGCGCTGGCCCGGCATCACCGACCCTATGGAGATGCAAGCCAGCATGCCCGTGCCTGGAGGTGCGGTAGAAGTCGACCTGACGATCCCCGACTTGCCTGCCTTTTCCAACGGGGTGGTGACACCACTTGAACTGAGCCTGACCGCTCCGGGCGGAGATGTTCAGTTCTCAGGCCGGGTGAATCTGGCTGGTGAAATGGATGGCAAGACCACAGTTACAGCGCGTGACACGCATAAGATGCTGGCTGCGTTCGGGCAGGGCGGTGTAACGGTACCCGAAGGCTTGGGGCGTGTGGCTTCGGTCTCGGGGCAGATGACCTATACCAGTGATGGCCGGATTTCCTTGCGCGATATGGTCACGATTCTGGATAGCAATCGGTTGGATGGCGAAGCAGACATCCAGATATCCGATCCGCCACAGATTACCGCGCGTCTGAAGGCCGGTGATCTCGATCTGTCGAAAGTGGCGGGAGAGGGATCATCTGGCGGAGGTTCGGGTTCGGACGGTTGGTCGAAACAACCGATCGATGCCTCGTTTCTGGCGCTGGCGAATGGAACAATCCGCTTGCAGGCTAACTCAATTGCAGTGCCGGGCATGCGGTTGGGTCAAAGTGATCTAATGCTCAGCCTCGACCGCTCGCGCGCAGTTCTCAAGATGCAACCGGCTTCATTGTTTTCGGGCCAACTGAACGGTCAGGTCGTCGCCAACAACCGCAATGGCCTGTCGGTCGGCGGCAATCTGAAGGCTGACAATATCGATATCAAAGAGGCGTTGACCACGCTGGGGGATATCGAACGCCTATCCGGAACTGGCTCGGGCACGCTTGAGTTTCTGGGGGTAGGGGAGACTGAAGATCAGATCATGCGCTCGCTGAATGGCAAAGGCCGAATCGATGTGGGCAAAGGGGTAATTGCGGGGCTCGATCTAGACCGGCTGATGGGCCGCGGTGAGGGCGCGGGTGGTACGACTGTGTTCAACAGTCTGACGGCCAGTTTCACGATGCAAAACGGTGATCTGACGAATAACGATCTGCTGATGCAACTCGACAATTTTCGCGCGGATGGAGCGGGACGCGTGGGTCTGGGCGCGCGTGATATTGATTATCTGTTCACACCCGTAGCCTTGCGGGCCAATTCGGGTCAGGGCATCTCAGTCCCGGTTCGGATCGTGGGACCATGGAGCAACCCTTCGATCAAGCCGGATCTGAGCAAAGTCATCGAAGCCGCCGCCGAGGGCAAGATCAAAGAGCTGGAAGATGACGCCAAGAATAAGGTTCTACAAAAGGTTGGGGACGAGCTTGATACCACGATCACCGAAACCGGGCAGGTCGAGGATGCGTTGAAGAAGAAGCTTGAGGAGGAGGCCAAGAAAGGCCTTCTGAAGCTGCTTGGTGGGGACTAGCCGGGGGCGTACCACGCCCCCGAAAGATCAGATTGTCTGATCGTAGTCGCCAACGCCGGGTTCGGTGCGGATAACGGCGTCGATATCGGCAAAGATCGCGCGCATCTCGTCTTCGCTTTCACTGCTTTCACAAACCACGACAAGGTTCGGGGTGTTCGACGACGCGCGCACCAGCCCCCAGCTGCCATTGTCCAGAATGACCCGCGCGCCATTGACGGTCACGACCTCTTTGATCGCACGACCGGCAAAGCTCTCACCCGCGTCGGCCTTGGCGACCAGTTTCTCGACCAACCGCTGCAGAATATCGTATTTCTCGGTATCAGCGGCGTACGGCGACATTGTGGGTGTGGACCACGTTTTGGGCAGCGCTTTGCTCAGGTCCGACATACTCTGATCCGGATTGCGGTCCATCAGCTTGCAGATTTCCACCGCCACGCGCATGCCGCAGTCATATCCGCGCCCAACCGGTTCGGCCAGAAAGTAGTGACCCGATTTCTCAAACCCGGCCAGTGCGCCGATTTCCTTGACCCGGCGCTTCATATGGCTGTGCCCGGTTTTCCAGTAGTCGGCTTTCACCCCATGGGCCCGTAGCTCAGGATCACTGGCGAACAGTCCCGTCGATTTCACATCAGCCACAAAGGTCGATCCCGGATAGAGCTTGGCCAGATCGCGGGCCATGATGACACCGACTTTGTCAGCGAAAATCTCTTCGCCTTCGTCATCCACTACCCCGCATCGATCGCCATCCCCATCAAAGCCGAGCGCCAGATCAGCACCGCTGGCTTTGACCGTGTCGGCCATGTCATGCAGCATTTCCATGGCCTCGGGGTTCGGGTTGTAGTTGGGGAATGTGTAGTCCAGCTCTGTATGGCTCGGTACGACCTCGACACCAATGCGTTCAAAGATTTCGGGTGCAAAGGCGGCGGCGGTTCCATTGCCAGCGGCGCAAACGACCTTGAGCGGACGGGACATTTTGAAGTCACCAATCAGATCGTTGATATAAGCCTCTTTCACGCCATCAACGAATTCATAGGACCCGCCTGCACGCGCAACGCCTTCGCCGTTCAGGACGATGTCGCGCAGTTCTGACATTTCGTCGGGACCATGGGTCAGGGGGCGGTCAAAGCCCATTTTTACGCCGGTCCAACCGTTTGGATTGTGGCTGGCCGTCACCATCGCCACCGCAGGCACATCCAGATGGAATTGCGCAAAATAGGCCATCGGGCTTAGCGCTGGGCCGATATCCTTGACCTGAATACCTGCCTGCATCAGCCCCACGATCAGCGCATTCTTGATCGACAGAGAATAGTCACGATAGTCATTGCCAACCGCAATCACCGGCTCGATCCCGCGCTTATGCATCTGGCTACCCAGACCGAGGCCAAGAGCGGTCATGCCCGGCAGGTTGATCTCATTGGGGTATTTCCACCGCGCATCGTATTCGCGAAAACCGGTCGGCTTGATCATCGGGTCGCGCAAGAAACTCCAGGTGTTCGGGGTCACCTCGGCAAGGGGCTTGGTCATTACAAATCTCAATCGCTAAATTTGAATCGGGTTTTCTTTGGCGAGCGCATCAAAACGCATCAACGTGTCAATCAGATGGCTCATTTGATCCAGCGGAATCATGTTGGGGCCGTCTGATGGTGCATTGTCCGGGTCCTGATGCGTTTCGATGAACAAAGCGCCGACACCCAGCGAAACAGCAGCCCGCGCCATGACTGGAGCAAACTCACGCTGCCCGCCGGAAGAACCACCCTGACCACCTGGCTGTTGCACTGAATGGGTGGCATCCATGACCACTGGATACCCAGTTTTCGCCATCTGTGGCAGTGAGCGCATATCGGCCACCAGAGTGTTGTAGCCAAATGAGGTGCCGCGTTCGGTTAGCAGGATATTCTGGTTACCGGTGCTTTCGATCTTGGTAACGATGTTGGGCATCTCCCACGGAGCCAGAAACTGGCCCTTTTTCACGTTTACCGCTTTGCCAGTATTGCCTGCAGCCAGCAGCATATCTGTCTGGCGGCACAGGAAAGCCGGAATCTGAAGGATATCGACTGCCTCAGCCGCGATTGCGCACTGGGCTTCGGTATGAACATCCGTCAAAACTGGAATGCCCATGGTCGTGCGGATATCATCCAGCACCTTCAAGCCCGCATCAATACCCATGCCGCGCTTTCCGGACAATGAGGTTCGATTGGCTTTGTCGTAGGAGGCCTTGAACACATATTGCGCGCCTGCGGCATCGCAGGCCTCTTTCATGGTGCCTGCGATCATCTGGGCGTGATCGGCGGTTTCAAGCTGGCAGGGGCCGGCGATAATGGTCAGCGGAAGATCGTTGCCAACCGTCAGGTCGGCGATTTTTATATGTTTCATGGGTCTTTACGAGGATACCTGTTCACGAAGGACCGACGCGGTAAGCGAGATCATCAGGTAGATACCAGCAAATAACAGGAAAGCCAAAATCGTATTTTCGAACTTGCGCGGATAGCTGGGTTCATCGCTGGGCACCGGGTTCACCGAGACGGTCAGATAGCGCACTTTACGGTTAGCCTCGGTCCGGGTCGCTTCCATTTGCTGCATAGCGGTTTGCAGCATCATATCCCGTGCGACCAGATCAGCCTGAGCCATCTGGATCCGCACGCTCAAACGCGCCAGCGAGTTTTCGCCTGCCGAGGCGTCCAGCATCTCGGCATTCAGTTCTTCGAGGACCACTTCGAGGCGCGCAATATCCGCGCGGACCCCATCAACCTTGGCTTGATTGGGGCGCAGATTGTCCAGCAAAGCCGCAAGTTGCAGTTCCTTGTCTTGCAACTCGAACTCGAACTGATCGATGCGCGCGCGTAGGCTTGCGATCACGCTTTGCGGATCAAGAATTGCGCCTTGCAGCTGAAGCTCGATCAGATCCTCCTGCGCCTGCCTGCGTGCGGTTTGCGCGGCTTCAAAGCTTTCTCGCGCATCGCGCATCTGGTCCTCACGCTTTTTCTCGGTCAGGCCATTGATGGTTTCCTCGGCGTAAGAGATGAGCCGTCTTGATAAATCAACTGAGATTTCAGGGCTCGGGGCCGCGACCTCCATGCGAATGATGCCATCGCTGGGGTCATAGCCGATCGTTATCATCCGTTTGTAGAGTTTGTAGGTTTCCTCGAGGCTTGCGTCCGGGGACAGGCGTTGGATCGGGTCAATCCAATCCTGCTGGAAGATCTCGGCAAAACCAGTATCTCTTTCAAGCCGCTCCAACGCATCTTTGGATTCCAGAAATTCCTGTGTGGCAACTGAATCCTGCGCCGTAGCAAATTGGGTGCCTGCAAGAAAACCTCCGAACGATGCGCCACCGCCATCTGCTTGTAAAATCGAAAACGCGGAAGCGCTGGCATACATCGGGGTCGCAACACGATAGAAATAGAACCCCACGATCAGTGTCGGCAACAGGACAAAGGCGGCCAGGCGCGCAAACAGCCCCATAAGTTTGCGACGACGACGGCGCGCAATGTCTTTCTGGATCTGACCAATCTCATACTCTCGCCGCTGGGTTGGGCTGAGTTCCGGCCCAGGCAGATTCTTCTGTGAGTCCTTTGCGGTCTGCGGCAGATGAATTTTGATGTTGTCCTTCGCTACGCTGCCGTCCTGTCCCGTTGTGTCAACAGCGGTCAGATCGAGCAGGTTTGCGCGCTGAAACGGATCAATTCCCTTTAGACGCAGCAGGCGAACCGCATCATAGTCTGAGGTTGCCGCCAGGCCGTTTTTCTGCGCAAGCCGTCTTGCGACGCGCAGTTGCCGTCCTGTCAGCCCTTCCCGCTTGATCGCGTCCAACTCGGTCCCGGGCTGGACATCATTCGCTGCTTCGGGCGGTTGCGTGGCCTCACGAATACGCGCCATAGCGTCGGCGCGTGCCTGTGGCGTCCCCTCACCGCTTGGAGTGCGGTCGGGATTGTATTTTCTAGCCTTGGGTTTGGTAGTCATAAAGCTGCTTCGCCTCTTCCAAGGTTTCAAACATATAGAGCTGACCATCCAGCAGAACCGCCGCCTGGCGCGCGAATTTCTCAAGCACTGCCGGGTTGTGCGAAACGATCACAAGCGTCGTGGTACGCAGTCTTTCCTGCAAGATGGCCCCGGCTTTCTTGTTGAATTCCACATCCGTTGTCGAGGGCATCCCCTCATCGATCAGATACATGTCGAAATCCAGAGCCAACATCAGCGCAAAGGTAAAACGCGCGCGCATCCCGGCCGAATAGGTGCCGAGCGGCTGGTTGAAATACTCCCCCAGATTGCACAGCCAACTGCAGTAGGCTTCGACATAGTCGGGGTCCATGCCGTAGATCTTGGCGATGTAGCGTGCGTTCTCAAGCGCTGACAGGCGCTTGGCCACCCCGCCAGTGAACCCCATCGGAAACGAAACACGGCAGTCACGCCGGATCACACCTTCGTCAGGTTTTTCCAGCCCGGCCATCATGTTGATCAACGTTGTTTTGCCGGTTCCATTCGGGGCCAGCACGCCCAGCGAAGTGCCAAGTTCAACCCGAAACGACACCTGATCCAGAATCACCTTGCGGCGGGTTCCGGTCCAGAAGGACTTGCTGACATTATCAAATTCCAGCATGCGCGGCCTGTAGATCGCTCGGGTTCTTGTCGGTTTGAAAGCGTTGGTGCTACCGATCCATGTTGGCCACATTATGTCGAAATATGAAACAAATGATCAATGCATATCCGGGGCTATGACGACGAAGTGTTGCAAGGGCTGGACGTGTTCGACCGCGCCTGTCTTGACCCGATGCAATTCGCAACGCCTGATGACCCCATGAGTTCATTGATCGAAGACATACGCGCATGTCGCCTTTGCGCGGACAAATTCGCCCAGACTGAAACCGCGCACCAGCCGCGCCCCGTGGTATGGTTCCGCCCCGGCGCACGTATCCTGATTGCAGGTCAGGCACCCGGCGCACGGGTTCATGAGTCGGGCCGCCCTTTTACCGATCCGTCGGGGGATCGCCTGCGCGAGTGGCTGGGGGTCGATGAGGCCACATTCTACGACCGCGACCGTGTGTCGATCGTACCGATGGCGTTTTGCTTTCCCGGATATAACGCGCGCAAGGCGGATCTTCCGCCCCCGCCGATCTGCGGAAAGACATGGCATGACAAAGTGATGGCGGCGCTGGGCGAGGTGCCATTGACCGTGCTGGTGGGCGGTCACGCACATAAATACCATCTGGGGGCCAAGACGCCAGTAACCGAAACCGTCAGCCGCTGGCGGGACCATGCGCCGCGGGTCTTTGCCTTGCCTCATCCCTCGTGGCGCAATACGGGTTGGCTGAAGAAAAACCCGTGGTTCGAGGCCGATCTGCTGCCGGTTCTGCGCGCTCGGGTGCAAGAGGTGATGAATGTCTGAAACCACAGCGCTCGATGCCGCACATGCCGCTATGGAGGCGGTCCCGCAAGACGATGCGGCGCGTCTGCGGTTTTTTGAGCGACTTGCCGATAGTGAACTGTTTCTGATGCTGACCGAAGAAGCCCGCGACGAGAATATCTCGCCCGAGCTGTTTGATGTCGCCGATGGACGCTTCGTGTTGGCCTTCGACCTTGAAGAACGTCTTGCGCGCTTTGCGGGTTGCCCCGTGCCATATGTTGCGCTGTCCGGTCGGGTTCTGTCGTCGATGCTTTCAGGGCAGGGGATCGGACTTGGGCTGAACCTCGAGGTCGCGCCCTCGTCGATGTTGATCCCGGCTGAGGCGTTGGCATGGTTGGCCGATACGTTGCAGCATGGTCCGGAAGAAGTGCAGCAGCGGTTGGCCGAATTCAGCCCGCCTGCCGGTTTGCCCGACGTCTTGCTGACTGCGCTGGATACCAAACTGGCAACGGCCGCCGGGCTTGCCGCCGCAGCGTTTCTGGTGGCAACGAAGACTCAGGATGGCGGTCAGGGCCATCTGCTGGGCTTTGTCGCCGCAATTGAAGGTGCGCAGCCCGCACTGGCGCGTGCGGTTTCCGAGGCTCTGACGTTTTCTGGTATCGAAGCCGGCGCGCTGGATGTGGGTTTCTTTGCACCTGATGAGCCCGCCGCGGCGGCTCTGGCCAAGGTCGGGCTGCGCTTTGATCTTCCGCAGCCTCAGACCCCGAGCATGGAAAGGGTCGCTCCGGGATCTGATCCTGCGCGGCCCCCGATTCTCAAATAGTCATCCGGCCAATCAATCGGCCGGTGCCAGCTTGTCCTGCGTGCGAGTTTCGAAGTCGCTGGCGTCGTGGCGCTCGTGCAATTGCGTATGCGGCTCACCAAAGGCGCGGTTGACCATGCGACCCCTCTGCACCGCGGGGCGTGCGTCGATTTCTTTGGCCCAACGCATGACGTTCTTGTAGCTCTCCACATCCAGGAACTCAGCCGCGTCATAAAGACGGCCCAGCACCAGCTGCCCGTACCACGGCCAGATTGCCATGTCTGCAATGGTATAGTCCTGACCCGCGATATAGGGCTTGTCGGCCAGTTCCCGGTCGAGCACATCCAGCTGGCGTTTGGCCTCCATCGCAAAACGGTCGATCGGGTATTGCCATTTCTCGGGCGCATAAGCGTAGAAGTGTCCAAACCCACCGCCCAGATAGGGTGCGCTGCCCATTTGCCAGAACAGCCAGTTCATGACCTCGGTCCGCTCGGTCCCGCTTTCAGGCAGGAATGCTCCGAACTTTTCAGCCAGATGGAACAGGATCGAGGCGCTTTCGAACACGCGGATCGGAGTGTCGCCCGAGCGATCCCAAAGGGCCGGGATCTTCGAGTTCGGGTTGGCGCCGACAAATCCAGAGCTGAACTGGTCCCCTTCACCGATATTGATCAGCCAGGCATTATATTCAGCACCCTCTTGGCCCAGGGCCAGCAACTCCTCAAGCATAATGGTCACTTTGACGCCGTTTGGCGTGGCTAGAGAATACAGCTGCATCGGGTGCTTTCCGACCGGCAGATCCTTGTCATGGGTGGCTCCGGCGATGGGGCGATTGATGTTGGCAAAGCGCCCGCCGCTTTCGCTGTCCCAGGTCCAGACTTTCGGAGGGGTATAGGTGGATTGTTCGCTCATCTCGTGCCTTTCCTTCAGAACCGGCCTGCGCGGCCGCTGCACCCACAGCTAATATTGCAGAACTCAAAGTCCAACCCCGAACGTGGCACGAACTTTGTAACATTCGGCGTGGTTCGGCTCACAAAACGCCGTCTGATGTAACAGCGGCGCGAGGGGGTCTTCGCGCGGTGCGAAAATCGCCTATTGTCTGGTCAGACCCCACAAGTCGGGTTCCTGGAAACCGTAAGGACATAAGGACCAACCACATGAAACGCTTTGCGCTGAGCCTTGCAGCAACAATCGCCTTTGCCGTTCCCGCATTTGCCGGAGATCAATATGTCGATGGCACCGGATTTGCCGTGTCGGGATATGACGTCGTTGCTTATCGCAGCCTTGATCAGGTCCCTGTCGGCCAATCGCAGCCCGAGGCCGTGCGTGGCCGCGCCGACTTCACAGCAGAATACAACGGTGCGACCTGGGCATTCGCATCCGCGGAAAATCGCGATAAATTCCTGGAAAACCCAGCCTATTACGCGCCGCAATATGATGGCCACTGTGCTTATGGTGTGTCGAAAGGCGGTAAGGTTCCAGCCAACCCGAACCTGTGGCGGATCGTCGATGACAAGCTTTATCTGAACATCACCGACGTGGTCGTCGGCTTCTGGGAAGAGGATGTACCCGCTAACATCAACCTGGCCGAAGGCAACTGGCCCGGTATCGAATCCGATGCGGCTTCGTCCAGCGTGATCCCGAAATTCACTTCGGAAGGTCCGATCTCGAACTGATTGCTTACACTGAACATTAAAGCCCGACCGCCAAGGTCGGGCTTTTTCTTTGGGCCGGTCTATCCGGCCAACTCAAATAAATCCCGCATGTGCTGATCCGCTTCAAAGCGTATCCTTACGCTCTTGGCGCCGGGAAACCTGCGCTCGCGGATGGGATCGGGGACAACGATTTCCCCAGAGCCCGAGCTTTTGGATTGAAATGACAGAATCTCGGTTTCGGCTTTTCTGCAACTGGTCAGAACCGAAGTCGGCAGCGCGACCCGGTTTGAACCTTCGCAAACCGAAGAGGCCACAAAATAGGTCAGATCGCGTCCGAAACAGCCGATTGCTTCCGGCACATGGTCCGACAGATCCACTTTGGGCTTCGCCACCTCATTCGTTTCGTTGTCGGATAGATCCGATAAGGCGCGTTCCGGGTTTAGCAGATCGCGGCAGGCTTCGATCTCATCCATGGCCAATTCGATCACGCGTTTTTTCAGGCGTGGTCTGCGTGGCATCGACGCACCAGATGACCCTTTGCAGGTCAATCCTTCATTGCGCAGAAAATCATATGCCGCCTTGGCCCGAGAAAACCCGTCGTAATCCCCGCCGGTATGATCTGGATGATCATGGAAGGCGACACTGCGCCAGGCGTCACGAATCTCGTTTGCACTGGCGTTTTGCGACAGGCCCAAAACCTGCAAGGCTTCGGCACGAGCCTTTATCTTGCTCACTGGCTCCATACTCAAATACTCGTTAAAACTACACTGACCCCAATTTGCCAGTGGTCACTTTTTTGTCAAATTTCACCGGGTATTAGCGTGGGCCTGCGCAACAGTTGTTAGGCCTGAGTTTCGATTGTCGCTGGTATCGTTTCCGCCCTGCAGATGAAAATACGCCACAGCCCCATTTGTGGAACCGGGGCGCATCAAAATCACGCTACATTCTGCAATTCAGCCCGAGGTGTGATGCCCAATGCAAAGCAGACGTCGCGCGTAAGCTCCGGGCGATTGAGCGTGTAGAAATGCAGCTTGTCCACACCACCGTCGATCAGGTCCGAGCACAGTTCTGTACAAAGTGCTGTTGCCAAAAGCTCCTCGCGATCATCGCGAACGGCTTTGTCAAAGGCATTCTCGACCCATTCAGGAATCCGGGTCCCGCAGCGCTGGGCAAAACGACGCGCTCCGTTCCAGTTTTCGATTGGCAGAATGCCGGGCACGATGGGTTTGTCGATGCCAGCCTTTTCGCAAGCGTCACGGAAGCGGAAGAACGTTTCAGCCTCAAAGAAGAACTGTGTCAGCGCCTCATCCGCGCCTGCATCCAGCTTTGCCTTCAGCCAATCCACATCCGCCCGCGCATCGTAGGCTTCGGGATGGATATCGGGATAGGCACCGACACGAATGCTGAACATTTCGGTTTCAGCCAGAGCTTCGATCAGTTCCACTGAATGGGCAAATCCATCGGGGTGCGGTGTGAACGCATCCTGACCTTTCGGAGGATCGCCCCGTAGTGCGACGATATTTTCGACACCGGCACGGGCAAACTTATCCGCGATCTCCAGCGTTTCTTGACGTGATGCATCGACACAGGTCAGATGCGCCGCGACCGGCAGTCCGGATGATTTGTGCAAGGTCGCCACCGCATCGCGGGTTAACTCGCGCGTCGTCCCGCCCGCGCCATAGGTGACCGAGACAAATCTGGGCTCCAGCGGGGCCAGTGTCTGGACCGTATCCCAAAGCCGGAATGAGGCCTCCAGCGTTTTGGGTGGAAAGAACTCGAATGAAATTTCAGGTTGGGTCATCACGGCCTCTCAGGATCAATTGCGCCCCTTGTGCCATGCTGGTGAATGTGAGACAAACTCATATTGTTCAAGAACAACATGAGTCATGTGATATATGCATATCGAGTTTCGACATCTGCGGACCATCAAGGCCATCCATGAATGCGGTGGTCTGGCGCGGGCGGCTGATCAACTGAACATCACGCAATCCGCGCTGAGCCATCAGATCAAGGGTCTGGAGGATCAAGCCGGGGTTGAGCTGTTTCTGCGCCGGTCGAAGCCGATGAAACTGTCAGCGGCAGGTCTGCGTCTGCTGCGATTGGCGGAACAGATTCTGCCGCAGGTCGAGGCAATGCAGCACGAGTTTTCCTCGCTGCGCGATGGGCGCACGGGCCGTATGCATATCGCGATTGAATGCCACGCTTGCTTTGAATGGCTGTTTCCGGTGCTTGAAGCGTTCCGCAAGTCATGGCCGGATGTTGATGTGGATATTCGCCCCGGGCTGGCCTTCGACGCGCTGCCCGCTTTGCAGAAGGAAGAGGTCGATCTGGTGGTCTCTTCCGATCCCGAAGATCTGCCCGGCGTCGAATTTGTCGAGCTGTTTGACTATAATGCAGTTTTCGTCGCCGCCTCGTCTCACCCTCTGGCCGAAAAGCCCTACATTGAGGCCGAGGATTTTCGTGGCCAGACCCTGATCACCTATCCAGTTGAACGCACGCGTCTGGATGTGTTCAGCCAGTTGCTGATCCCGGCACGAGTTGAGCCGGCCTCGATCCGGCAGGTCGAACTGACCGCCGTTATCCTGTTGCTGGTCGCCTCGAACCGCGGCATTTCCGTGCTGCCGGATTGGGTGGTGCGCGAGGTCAAGTACAACTCCGACTATGTCACCCGTCCGCTGACCAAAGAAGGCATCACTCGCAGGCTCTATGCTGCGGTGCGCAGTGAGGACCTTGAAAAACCTTTTGTTCAGGAACTGGTAAAGCTGGCCCGCACCGAGGCGCGCGCGCTTCAATCGCAGTAGCGCCCGGTGCAGGGCAGCCATGCGTATCATTCCTCTTGGCAAGGGCGCATTGCGCCAGTATACGCGCGGCTTGACCGAACAGGAGCCTATGGAAAATGGTTGGCAGTGCAAATCTCAACATCATGATCAAAGCCGCGCGCAAAGCGGGACGGTCTCTGGTCAAGGATTTTCGTGAAGTCGAGAACCTGCAGGTGTCGATGAAGGGCGCGGGCGACTTTGTGTCGAAAGCCGATATCGCCGCCGAGGCCATCCTGAAAGAGGAACTGCTGGGTGCGCGTCCGACCTATGGCTGGCTCGCCGAAGAGGGCGGTTCGATAGACGGCGAAGACCCGACCCGTCGCTGGATCGTTGACCCGCTGGACGGCACCACCAACTTCCTGCACGGGCTGCCGCACTGGGCGGTTTCAATTGCGTTGGAACACAAGGGCAAGATCGTCGCTGGTGTGATCTATGACCCTGCCAAGGACGAGATGTTCTTTGCTGAAAAAGGTGAAGGCGCGTGGATGAACGATACCCGCATCCGCGTCTCAGGCCGTCACCGCATGATCGAATCCATCTTCTCGACAGGTCTGCCGTTTGGTGGCCGCTCGGACCTGCCTGCGACTCTGCAGGATCTGGCCCGATTGATGCCCGCCTGCGCCGGTGTGCGTCGCTGGGGCGCTGCAGCACTGGACATGGCCTATGTGGCCGCCGGTCGCTACGAAGGCTTCTGGGAACGTCGTCTGAATGCGTGGGACTTGGCCGCCGGTATCATCATCGTGAAAGAGGCTGGCGGATTTGTTCAGCCACTGAACCCCGAAGGCAGCGTGCTTGAGGATGGCGAAGTGATCTGTGCCAATGAGCCGATCTTTGACAATTTCGCGAAGGTGATCCGGGGCTGACATCCAACCCTGATATAATGATCGCGATGCGCGCGTCCGATCCGGGCGCGCGTTTTGGTTTAGAAGTCGACCTCGATCGCGATGCCTTGCTGGACCGCCAGATCGACAACAGTACTTGCCACTGCAAGATCCTGCAGCCCAACTCCGGTGCCGTCGAATAGGGTCACTTCATCATCGGAGGTGCGTCCGGGATGGGTGCTATTGATGACCTCTCCGATCTGACGGATATCGCCTTCGGTTTTGGTTCCGGCAGCTACGGCATGCTGGCATTCACCCAGTGTCACGGCCTGAGCGACCTCGTCGGTAAAGACACTTGCGCGGACAATCAGGTCGGTGGCGACCTCTTGCTTGCCGACCGTATCGGTGCCCATGCAGGCGATGTGAGTGCCGTCCGAGACATGTTCAGACATCAGGTTCGGCGCGAAGGAGGAGATGACGGTGATAATCACATCCGCCTGCACCATGCCGGGCAGGCCCACGGCCTCAAATGGCAAACCCGCTTCAGCCGCGACCTTTTCAATGTTGGGCAGCATCTCGGGATGCAGGTTCCATCCGATGACTTTCTCGAAGGCGCGCTGTTCTAACGCCGCGCGCAGTTGAAATGTTGCCTGATGACCTGCGCCGACCATCCCGATTACCTTGGCATCCTTGCGCGCCAGATGGTTGATCGACACTGATGAGGCCGCTGCCGTACGCAGCGCGGTCAGAAGGTTGCCTCCGACGATGGCGCGGACGCGGCCGGTATCGGGATCGAATAGAAACACGGTGGACTGGTGATTGATCAGACCATGCGTTTCCAGATTGTTGGGCCAATACCCTCCGGCTTTCAGGCCTAGAGACATACCCGCACGGTCAAACCCACCCTTAAATCCATAGAGTGCATCCGCATGGCCAATCGCCTCGCGCACGACCGGGAAGTTATAAGCATCACCTGCGGCCATCGCGGCAAATACCTGTTCGACAGCGGTATAACTTTCCTTACGACCCAGCAGAGCGCCGATTTCCTTTTCAGGGACGATGATCATCGCATATGCCTTTCTTTATGATGACATCAAAAAGGGGCGGCATCGACTCGCCGCCCTTTGCTGCTTTTATCGGCAGATCAATAAGCCTTGCCGCGGGCCGATACCGGCCAAAGCGCCTCGACCTTGCCGCCCCGCACGCCCACATACCAGTCATGGACATTGCAGGTCGGGTCGCAGTGACCGGGCACCAGCCGCAGCTTGTCGTTGACCTTCAGCACGCCATCCGGGTCACCGATCACGCCGTGTTCGTCTGAACACTTGAGGTATTCCACGTCATCACGCCCATAGATGAAGGGCAGGCCGCTATCGACAGACTGCGCCTTCAGGCCTGCATCGCAAATCGCTTTGTCTGCCTTGGCGTGGCTCATCACACTGGTCAGGATGAACAGCGCGTTCTCCCATTCGCCCTGATCGATCCGTTCGCCGTTCTCGTCGAGAATGCGACCATAATCCGCATCCATGAAAGCGTAAGAACCGCATTGCAACTCGTTGTAGACGCCCGAATTGCTTTCGAAATAATACGATCCGGTTCCGCCACCCGAAACCAGTTCGCATTCGATCCCTTCGGCCTTCAGCCCATCGACCGCGTCTTTGACCATTGCAATGGCTATATCCAGCTTTTCCTTACGAGCCTCATAGGTGTCGAGGTGTTGCATCGCACCCTGATACGCCTGAATGCCGGTGAATTTCAGGTTTGGTGCGGCCTGTGTGGCCTTGGCGATTTCAATCACGGCGGGGGTTGTGGTGACACCACAGCGGCCCGCGCCGCAGTCGATTTCGACAAAGACTTCCAGTTCGGTGCCGTGTTTCAAGGCAGCAGCAGACAGGTCAGCGACGTTTTGCACATCGTCGACGCAGACAATCGTGCGCGCGCCCAGTTTGGGCAGGCGCGCCAATCGGTCGATCTTGGCCGGGTCACGCACTTGGTTCGAGACCAGAATGTCTTTAATGCCTCCGCGCGCAAACACCTCGGCCTCGGACACTTTTTGGCAGCAGACGCCGACTGCGCCGCCCAGTTGTTCCTGTAGCTTCGCGACGTCCACGGATTTGTGCATCTTGCCGTGCACCCGGTGCCGCATACCATGCGCCTTGGCGTAGTCGCCCATCTTCTTGATGTTCCGCTCTAGCGCGTCCAGATCGAGGATCAGGCAAGGCGTCTGGATCTCTGATTCATCCATGCCAATCGCGGCAGGGATGTCGTAGCCAACTTCGAGTTGATCGATATTCATGGGTTTGTTCATCCTGTTTCTCCTTACCCTGTCAGCCAGGGTAGTTTGTCCAGATCCACGTTGCCGCCGGTAATGATCACGCCAACGCGCTTGCCGCGAAAGACCTCGGGGTTTTTGAGGATCGTCGCTAGAGGCACCGCCGAGGACGGCTCCATCACCACCCGCAGATATTTCCAGGTCAGTTTCATCGCATCGATGATCTCAGCATCGGAGGCGGTAAAAATGTCGGTCACATTGTTGGATACAAAGTGCCAGGTGTTTTCCTTGAGCGGCACCAGCAGCCCGTCGGCGATTGTTTTGGGCGCGTCATCGGCGATGATGTGGCCGGCTTTGAAAGACCGATAGGCATCGTCGGCCTGCTCGGGCTCAGCCGCGTAGATCGTCGTGTCCGGCGCAAGGTTCGAGACCGTCAGACAGGTGCCCGAAACCATGCCGCCGCCGCCAATTGGGGCGATCACGGCGTCCACGCCATCGGTTTGCTCCAGCATCTCAGCCGAGCAGGTGGCCTGACCGGCGATGACGCGTGGATCGTTGTAAGGGTGCACGAACTCTCCACCCGTCCGCGCCTGCACCTCAGCAAACGTCGCCTCGCGGGAAGAGGTGGAGGGCTCACATTCGGTGATCGTACCACCATAGCGGCGCACGGCGTCCTTCTTGGCTTGCGGTGCGGTGCGCGGCATGACCACGTTGCAGGGGATGCTGCGTCGACCAGCGGCATAGGACAACGACAGAGCGTGGTTACCGCTAGAATGCGTGCAGACGCCTTTTGCGGCCATATCGTCACTCAGGCCAAACACGGCATTGCAGGCCCCGCGCACCTTGAACGCGCCCGCTTCCTGAAAGTTCTCGCATTTGAAGAACAGCTGGGCGCCAGTCAGGTCGTTCAGATAGTCCGAGGTCATGATGGGCGTGCGGCGAATATAGGGTCTGATCCGGTCATGCGCGGTGCGCATGTCGTCGATGGTCAGATCGGTCGCCGGGATATGGTCCAACATCGTTTCCTCCTCAGGCTGCGGCTTTGGCGTGGCCCGTCGGACCGGTGCGATAATAGTCCTGCGCCGCGGCCACGCCGCTGCCCAGTTCGATCGGATAGTTCAGATCCGCCATCGCCATCTCGATTGCACCCAGACCGGACAGCACCATCACATCCGTTAGACTGCCCAGATGGCCGATGCGGAAGGCTTTGCCGTTCAACTCGCCCAGACCGATGCCAAAGGACACGCCATAGGTGTTGAACGCATGATCGGTCAACACGTTGCTGTCATAGCCTTCGGGCACATAAATCGCGCTGACAGTGTCCGAGTAGAGATCGGGCGACTGCGCGACCAGTTTCAACCCCCAGGCATCGACCGCGCGGCGGACGCCCTCGGCAAGTCTGTGGTGTCGGGCATAGACGTTTTCCAACCCTTCTTCGAACAGCATCTTCAGGCTTTCGCGCATGCCATAGATCAGCTGCAGCGGCGGCGTATAGGGAAATCCGCCCGACGCATTCGCGGCCATCATGTCGCGGAAATCGAAGAAAGTGCGGGGCAGTTTGGCGGTTTCCATCGCGTCCAGAGCCTTGGGGCTGACGCACAGGATCGCCATGCCCGTGGCCAGCATGAACCCTTTTTGCGAGCCAGAGACGGCGATGTCCACGCCCCAGCGGTCAAACTCAAACGGCATCGAGGCCAGAGAGCTGACGCAATCGACGAACATCATCGCCGGGTGGTCGGCCGCATCCATCGCTTTGCGCACCGCTTCGATGTCCGAGCGCACGCCGGTTGCCGTTTCGTTATGGGTGACCAGAACGGTCTTGATCTGATGCGATGTATCCGCTGCAAGCGCGGCCTCGAACTGATCGGCGGGTGCGCCGGTACCCCAGGGGCATTCGATGACCCGAACGTCCAGACCATGCCGCTGACACAGGTCGATCCAACGATGGCTGAACACGCCGTAACGTGCCACCAATACCGTGTCGCCGGGGCTGAGGGTGTTGGTGATCGCAGCCTCCCAGCCACCGGTGCCGCTGGCGGGGAAGGTGACGATCTCGCCATCGCTTGTGCCGAACACTTTCTTGGTATCCTCAAGCACCGGTGCAAATGTCTCGACAAAGTCCGGCGCGCGGTGGTCCTGAGTTTGCACCTGCATCGCAAGCCGCAGGCGATCAGGGATATTGGTCGGGCCGGGAATGAAGACCGGGTTCTGGTTTGACATGGCTCTTGTCCTTTGCTCTCGAACCAAGTGTCACCCGTGTTTCGCTTTTTTGCAATTTTCTTGAAAAATATTTTCATTATAGATAGATAAATGGCAAGCAACTGAAATGTAATAGGTTTCAGTTTCTCGAAATTGCGCTCGATAGACCGTTGGAAACGACCGCGTCCAAAAGATCGGAGAGATCAGCCGGAATGGAATCGCAGAAAAGACCTCGTGGCAGGCCGAAATCACTGTTCAAGGAAAGCTCGGCGGGAACCATGCAATCGCTCGACCGCGCGTTGGGCGTTCTTACTACGGTGGCGCGGCTCGAACGTTCGGCGCTCAGCGATCTTGCGCGTGAAGTGGAAGTTCCGACCGCGACCACCCATCGTATCCTTGTGACCCTGCAGAAACATGGGTTCGTCACCTTCGATGAAGAACGCCAGGAGTGGATGATCGGGATAGAGGCTTATCGCACCGGAGCTTCGTTCCTACGCCGCAACAGCGTACTTGAGATTGGCAGGCCGATCCTGCGGCGTTTGATGCAGGAAAGTGGTGAAACGGCCAATCTGGCCGTGCCGGATGGCGGACAGGTTGTGTTCGTTGGGCAGGTCGAGACTCAGAACCCGATCCGGGCGTTTTTTCCGCCCGGCGCGCGGACGCCCATGTATGCCTCGGGCACGGGCAAGGCGATTTTGGCCGCGATGCGCGAAGAGCGATTAAGCAAATTGTTGGAGGCCAGCGCGCATATATCTTTTACAGCGAACACGAGGCTCCCTGATACAGGTCTGATGGAGGATCTGGCCCTGACCCGGCAACGCGGTTGGTCCCATGATCATGAAGAGCGCTATGAAGGTATGTCCTGCATCGGCGCGGCCATTTTTGATGATCGAGGTGAACCTTGCGGGGGTATCTCGGTTTCTGGACCGACCGTGCGGTTCAGCAAGGCGCGTGCGCCGGAGCTGGGAGCGCTGGTCACCCATGCGGCAGAAGAGATCACGCGGCTCAGCGGTGGACGGTTGCCAGAGTAAACAGCGCTATTTGCGCGGCACTTTTGGGATACGCGATTGCGATAACTTGTACTCGTGTTCGGGGTGCGGTGGGTGGCCGTGTGTCCGACTCCAGAACTCGGTTCCGCCGCGCCTGAGCCAGAGCGGGACGCAGAGCACCAGCCCGACAAAGAACCCTCCGGTATGCGCCCAATAGGCGACGCCGCCTTCATCCGGATTGCTGGACAGGCTGCCGAAGAATTGCAGACCCAGCCAAACGCCCAGCATCACAAAGGCAGGGATCGTGAAGACGCGGAAATAGACGATCAGAATCAGCAGGATATCCACTCGGGCTTTTGGGAACAAAAGCAGATATCCCCCCATCACCCCAGCAATTGCTCCGGATGCGCCGATGGTCGGAACCACCGAATCCGGGGCTGAAATCACGTGGATCAGGCCCGCCCCGATTCCCGCCAACAGATAGAATGCGAGAAACAGGAAGTGCCCCATTTCATCTTCGAGATTGTCGCCGAATATCCATAGAAACAGCATGTTTCCGGCCAGATGCATCCAGCCCCCATGCAGGAACATCGAGCTCACAAGCGTTTCCAGCGCGATACCGTCCGAGATGCGCGCCGGAATGACGGCATAGTCGAAATAAAACCGGTTGATCAGCCGCGCATCCTCCATGATCCCCACATAGCTGAGGAAGATCAGGATGTTGGCAGCCATCAGGGCGTAGACGACAAACGGAGTACGCCCCGAAGGGTTATGGTCACGGATCGGAAACATGGCGCGACGCTGGGCTTTTCGTCGCCCAGCGTCAAGGTCCGGTTATGCCGCACCTCCCAAAAGGGCGGCGTTGCCTCCGGCGGCAGTGGTATCGACGCAGACATGGCGTTCTCCCAACACGCGCGCGCGATCGGGCTGGCCGGGGATCAGAGCAATGATCGGGCCATCCCGCCGGGCCAGGTGCTGCTCGATCTGACGGGCGGTATCTTCGTCGCCCCACCACAGAACGCCCGAGAATCCGGCCAGGTTTTCAAGCCGGTGCAGATCTAGTGCCCCGGTCATCCGGATTGCCGTCCCACCCTGAGCTTTCACTGCATCGACCTGTGCTTGCGCGGCCTCAGGTCCAGGTCCCATGCACAATAGCGGTGGCCGTGCATATTCTGTCAGACGGTTCGATTCGCCAGTGGGGCCGGGCAGCGATTGGGTGCGGGGCGGGGCTGGCTGACCTTCGGGGGCGCCCAGCTCTGCCGCGCTTTCCCAGCTTGCTGAACTTGCCTGCCGATCCGGGGCACAGAACCGCGCCATATAGTTCGGGCCACCCGCTTTGGGGCCTGTGCCTGATAGGCCCTCGCCTCCGAAGGGTTGCGAGCCCACGATCGCGCCGATCTGGTTGCGGTTGACATAGATGTTGCCGGCATGGATCGCCTCGGTCACATGCTGCACCCGGTCATCGATCCGTGTGTGCAGACCGAATGTCAGGCCGTAACCTGTGGCGTTGATATCCGCGATTACCTTATCGATATCCTGTGCTTTGAACCGGGCGACATGCAGAATCGGGCCGAACACCTCGCGCTGCAGCGCTGCGATGCCAGGGATTTCGATCAGAGTTGGCGCGATAAACGTGCCTTCGGGTGGGGTGGAGAGTTCTTTCAGAACACGTCCCTCAGCGCGGGCTTTGGCCACGTGATCCGCGATGGTCTGCCGGGCCTGCTCGTCAATCACCGGACCGCAATCGGTTGAGATCAGCCACGGGTCGCCGACCTGCAAAGCATCCATTGCGCCCTGAAGCATGGTCAGAACATCATCGGCGATGTCTTCTTGCAGATAGAGGCAGCGCAGGGCTGAACACCTTTGACCTGCCGACTGGAATGCACTTTCGATGATCGACTGCACGGCCTGTTCGGGCAGGGCGGTGCTGTCCACGATCATGGCGTTCAGACCACCGGTTTCGGCGATCAGAGGCGTGCCCGGTCGCATATGCTGCGCCATGGCGGTCCGGATTTTTAGCGCAGTCGCGGTCGATCCGGTAAAGGCCACGCCCGAGACCCGTTCGTCAGATGTCAGGGCCGCACCCACTTTCGGCCCACCCGGCAGCAGCTGCAAAGCATCGCGCGGAACGCCTGCCTCGTGCATCAGCTGAACGGCACGGTGCGCGATCAGCGGCGTTTGCGGGGCAGGGGCTGCCAGCACGGCATTGCCGGTAGCCAGTGCTGCCGAAATCTGCCCGGTGAAAATTGCCAAGGGGAAGTTCCACGGGCTGATACAGGTGAAAATCCCTGCAGGTTTGGCTGCAGGAATATTGGCGGCGTAATAGCGCAGGAAATCGACCGCTTCGCGTAGTTCGGCCACCGCATCGGGCACGGATTTTCCGGCCTCGCGGGCGAGCAGGGCAAACAGCTCTCCGAAATGCGCCTCATAGAGATCGGCAGCCTTGTTGAGCGCGGCAGCGCGCGTTTCAGCCGAGGCCTGCCACGGGCACGCGCTTGCCAGCGCTAGTTCCACGTCCGTAGTGCTGGCTGCGGCGACAGAACCGGGGCGATCCTGCGGCTGCGCCGGGTTTATGACGGGTGTGTCCGCCTCAGGCTGTGCGTCGTCTGACAGCAAAGGCCGAGCGTACCAGTGATGGGCGCGGTAAGCATCGCGCGCGATATCGATCTGATCCAGGGTCGGCGTATGATGCAGATCGAACCCTTTGGAATTGGGGCGCTCGGGCGCGAACAACTCAGGTCCGGTCGGTAGCGGCTTGGCAGGTGTTTGAACCGCCAGAAATGGATCGGCTGCAACGGTTTCGGGGGCGACATCCTCATCAACGATCTGGTTCACGAAGGATGAGTTCGCACCGTTCTCCAGCAAACGCCGCACCAGATAGGCCAGTAGATCCCGATGCGCCCCGACAGGGGCATAGATGCGGCAGCGCGAATTCTGCTTGTCACGCACGATCTGATGCAAGGTTTCGCCCATCCCATGCAGGCGCTGGAACTCGAACGGCTGGTCGTCGGCCATATGCAGGATCGCGCTGACCGTGTGGGCGTTATGGGTGGCGAATTGCGGATAGATGCGGTCGGTCATACCCAACAGCTTGCGGGCATTGGCGATATAGGACACGTCGGTCGCCGCCTTCTGGGTGAAGACTGGAAAGCCATCGACGCCCTCAACTTGTGCACGCTTGATTTCGGTATCCCAATACGCGCCCTTGACCAGCCGCACCATCAGCTTGCGGTTATGTCGCTCCGCCATCTCGTAGAGCGTGTCCAGCACCAATCCGGCGCGCGGGCCATAGGCCTGCACAACAATGCCGAACCCATCCCAGCCTGCCAGCGCGGGTTCGGCCATGACCTCTTCGATGACCTGCAGCGACAGGGACAGCCGGTCGGCCTCTTCGGCGTCGACGTTCAGACCCATGCCTGCGGCCTTGGCCAACAGCGCCAGCGCCCGCAGTCGAGGCACCAGTTCGTCCATCACCCGCCGTTCCTGCGCCAGCTCATAGCGGGCGTGCAGCGCGGACAGCTTGACCGAGATGCCGGGGTTCTCGCGGATGTCCTTGTGGATACAAGCCTCGGCAATGGCGGCGATGGCACGCGAATAGGACAGGTGGTAGCGGGCGGCATCGGCCTCGGTCCGCGCAGCCTCACCCAACATGTCGTAGGAGTAGGTGTAACCCTTGTCCTCCATCCCCTTGGCGCGCTTCATCGCGGATTGAATGGTTTCGCCCAGAACGAACTGACGCCCCATCTCTTTCATCGCGCGGCCCACTGCGGTACGGATCACCGGTTCACCCAAGCGCTTGATTGCACCGCGCAAGGCACCGACCGGCGAGGATTTGTCTTCGTCCAGGACCCGTCCGGTCAGCATCAGCGCCCATGTCGAGGCGTTCACCAGCGACGAGGATGATTGACCCAGATGCTTGCCCCAATCGGAGGGCGCGATCTTGTCTTCGATCAATGCATCGATGGTATCGGCATCCGGCACCCGCAATAGCGCCTCGGCCAGACACATCAGGGCCACGCCTTCGTCGGTGGACAGGCCATATTCCGCCAGAAACACCTCCATCATACCGGGGGAGGTGCTGGACCGGATATCGCGCACCAATTGCGCCGCGGCATTACAGATCGACGTTCGGTCGGGCTGTGACAGCGCGGCCTGAGTGATCAGGGCATCCAGAACAGCGGTCTGGTCGGCATAGGTTTGTGTATCGATTTTGGTGCGCAGGATATGTGACATGTGTACTCCGGGGCTTTTGCCTAATATATCGATGAAACAGCAGGCAAATGGACTGAATTTTCAGATTGAGCGGTCGAATAGACCGAAATCGGAGGTGTATCTGATGCAAAACGATTTATCCGACCTTGACCGGTTTGATCGGGCAATCCTGACCGCGTTGGCCGAAGATGGGCGGATCTCGGTAACGGACCTGGCGCGCAGGATCGGTCTGTCAAAATCGCCAACGCAGGCGCGGCTCAAGCGACTTGAGGTCGATGGGATCATCACGGGCTATCGCGCCATGCTCGATCCGATCCGTCTGGGGCTGGATCATGTCGCCTTTGTCGAGGTGCGCCTGGCCGACACCCGCGAAAAGGCTCTGGCCGAGTTCAACGCGGCGGTGCGCAAGGTGGCCGAGATTGAACAGGCCCATATGATCGCGTCGAACTTCGACTATCTGCTCAAGATACGCACCCGTTCAATGACGGAATACCGCACGGTTCTGGCCGAAAAAATCTCATCCCTGCCGCATGTTGCCAACACATCCACTTTCGTGGCGATGGAGGCGGTGAAAGAGACCGGGCTGCTGAACCCGCTAAAAAACGGTTGACGTATAGGCCGACGGGATCAGGTTAGAGAGGATGAAGCACACACTTGCACTTGTATTTCTCGCTACCTCTGCTGCGCAAGCCGCTGCTGACTGCCCCGTCGCGCCGGATCATACCTCCGGGATCGACGCGCTGATCGCGCAAGCCCAAGGCGCGGTGACCGAGCGCGAGGCACGGGGCATTTCAGGCCAGATGTGGCAGCTTTGGACCGATGCGCCGGATGTCCGTGCGCAAACCCTATTGGACCGCGGAATGTCTTTGCGCGAGGCATGGGATTTGGCGGGCGCGCTGGCCGAGTTTGACGCTTTGGTCGCTTATTGCCCCGATTATGCCGAAGGCTATAACCAGCGGGCGTTTGTCAATTACCTCCAGCAAAACTATGGCGCGGCCCTCATTGATTTGGACCACGCGATAGCACTATCTCCGAACCATGTTGCTGCGCTGAGCGGGCGAGCATTGTCGTTGTTGGGGTTAAAACGCCTCGACGAAGCACGTGAGGCGCTGAATCACGCCCTTGAGTTGAACCCGTGGCTGTCCGAACGTGCTTTGCTCGCACCAGGTGGACTGCTTGATCCGCCGGGTGAAGATATCTGAGCCAAACGTCCCCGGTGCCGGTGCTAAGAGGCGGATGCTCGCCGTTCAACTAACCGATGAGCTCGCAATGGTGGTTTCTGCTTCGGCTGCCGCGAATGCAGAGCTTAGTACGACCGGCTGCAGCAGCAGGACCCTAGCGTTTCCGAACTAAAAACGACCTAGGCGGCTTTTGCTTTGCTGCGGCAATAGCAGGACGCATGTACCGGTATAGTTGCGCGGGCCGAGGCCTGATCCAGCAGCAGTTTGATATGCCGCGCTTCGGTTTCTTCTCGGCGCCGGACCAGACATTCGTGCAAGCCGTGCAGACTCCAAATATTGCGAGGGTGCTGACAGGCGCGGGCTAGTGTGTCGTCAAGGCCCAGATCGGCACGATAGACGGCCTCGGCCTCTTCGTATTGGCCAGCCTCCATCAACAATGCCCCCAATGCGTGACGGGTGGGCTGCATCCAGCCCCAGGGCTCGTCATAGACCAAGGCATCATCCAGTTCGACAGACCGGCGCAGATACGCCAAGCCACCTTCGTGATCGCCGGATTTGAACGCAATCTCTCCATCCATCATGGCCTCGCCGATCATCAAGACATCCTCTGCGGTGTTATTGAAGACCAGACGGCTTTCCGGCACGGCTTCGCGTGCCTGAACCGCAAGTGCGCGCGCTTCCTGCGCGGCATCCAATTGCCCGAGATTGGCCAAAGCTACGGCGCGCGCCTGATGGATCGCGGCTGTGGTGTAGCTGTACAACTCAGCATCCCCCGGCAGTGGCTCGTCCAGAATTTCCTGCCACATGCCAAAGCGGACCATAACGTGGATCTTCTTGCCGTAGAAAGATTCGAACAGGTCCGGGAAAAAGCGGATCACGTTGTCGGGCAGCATCCGCATCAGTTCCTCAGATGCAGCCAGCGCTTTTTCGGGTTGTCCAAGGAACATTGCGCCATAGGCTTCGAAATGCACGTTGTGGACGCGGTAAACCGTATAGAAGTTCTCACCCCCCGCCATCGCTTCGTATTTCTGGTCGACGGCGGCGGCGCGATGATTGCGCCAGACGACATTCTGATACTCGCCGCAGAGAACGTCGATATGCGTGGCCATATGCACCAGATGTCCGCTGTCGGGCACCAGATCGACCAGCCGGTCGCCATGTTGCAGGGCCTTCTCGGGTGTGGGCGACATCTCCATCAGGTGGATATACATATGAAGCAGGCCGGGGTGGTCCCACGCGCCCGGCAACGTGTCAAAGGCGCGTTCCAGCACCGTTTGCGCTTCGGTGGTTGATGCACCTTCAGCGGGCACCCCGTTCTTCAGATCCCAAAGCGTCCAAGGGGTGCGATTCATTAGCGCCTCGGCGAAGATCGAGGAGACCTCAAGGTCGTCCGGATATGCGGCATAGACTTGGCGCATCGAATCCGAGAACGCGTCATTCCATGGCCCGTAATCCTCAATCGTGGGATCTGTTGGAAATCGGTGGGCGATGGCCTCGATCAGCGCGGCTTCGACCGGGCTAACCCGCTCGCGCAGCGCCATCGCTGCGTCGATCGCCTGATGTGCTCGTTCCAGCGTGGCCACTTTTTCATCGGGCTCAAAAAACTCCCAAGGTTTATTGTAGTTGGGGCCGATTGCATAAGCGACGCCCCAATGTGCCATGCCGCAGTCCGGATCCTGAGCTATGGCCTGCTCAAAACAGTGCGCTGCCGCTTCATGATTATACCCAAACAACCAGATCAGCCCCTGATCGAACAGGCGCTGCGCATCTTGAGATCCAGTGGTAATCCTGCGTTGGTAGGTGCCAAGGTCAAAATCGGTCATTTGGAATATCCCCCATGGTGTACATGCGCAGACGCTCAGCAGTGCGCTGTGTCGCGGATTTCCACACAATATCACATTTCTGTGATCAATGCCGGAGCGAGATAAGCCGAGGATGGCAAAACCAAACAAATAGGTGATTTCGCTTCTTGACGCCCGGGGGCGCATGGACTACTCAGCCCAGACGCTGAGCGGGTATAGCTTAATGGTAAAGCCCCTGCCTTCCAAGCAGGCTATGTCGGTTCGATTCCGTCTACCCGCTCCAGTTCAGCCCCTCCGCCGAATGCGTCAAAAGGCCCGGATCGTGTCCGATTTGCGCCCAATGCTTGACCCCATCGGCCTCTGCCGCCAAGAAGCGTTGAAACGCGCCAGATAACGGCGATGACCAGAAGACAAGGGCCAGACATGGCAAGAACACGCTCAGCCAGTCCAGCGAATGCACAGGCGCCCGGTGCGCATGAAGAGCGGGCCGGGTCGAAGAAGATCGGCGTATTGCGGTCGCTGTGGCCTTTCATGCTGCCGTATCGCTTGTTGATGATCGGTGCGACTTTGGCGCTGATCCTGACTGCCAGCATGACATTAATGCTGCCTTTGGCTGTGCGCCGTGTGGTTGATAATTTCCGTATTGAAGATGGCGAGCTTCTGGATTGGTATTTTCTGGCCGCTCTGGTCATTGCTGGTATCCTCGCCATAGGCACGGGTATTCGATATGCGCTGGTGACCCGACTGGGTGAGCGCGTGGTGGCCGATATCCGAAAGGCTGTATTCGACCGCGTGATCGGGATGAGTCCCGAATTTTACGAACGCATCATGACCGGAGAAGTCCTCAGCCGGATCACCACCGATACAACGCTAATCCAGTCGGTGCTGGGCTCGTCGGTGTCGATTGCCCTGCGTAATCTGCTGATGTTCGTAGGCGGATTGGTTTTGATGTTGCTGACTTCGGCCAAGCTGACTGGGATGGTTCTGCTGCTTATTCCGTTGGTCGTCGTGCCGATTCTGGTGCTGGGTCGCCGGTTGCGGGTGATCAGTCGCGAAAACCAGGATTGGATTGCGGCGTCATCGGGAAACGCGGGCGAGGCGTTGGGAGCGGTGCAGACCGTGCAAGCCTTTACCCATGAACAGGCCAGCCGGGCGCAGTTCGGTGAGATGACAGAAACTTCGTACGAAGTTTCTCTGCGCCGAATCCAGACCCGTGCGATTCTGACGGTCATCGTTATCTTCCTCGTTTTCTCGGGCATCGTCGGCGTGTTGTGGATGGGCGCGAATGACGTGCGTAACGGGGTGATGACCGAGGGCGTGCTGATCCAGTTCGTGATCTATTCGATCATCATGGCAGGTTCGGTTGCTGCATTGTCGGAAATCTGGAGCGAACTGCAGCGCGCAGCGGGCGCAACCGAGCGGCTGGTCGAGCTGCTGAACGCTGAGGATACAGTCAATGATCCGCTGCAGGCTAGAGCTCTGCCTGCGCCAGTCCGGGGCGAGATTCACTTTGACGATGTGACTTTCCGCTATCCCGCCCGCCCGGATGTCGTCGCATTGGATCATTTGTCGCTGCAGATCAAACCCGGGGAAACGGTGGCTTTTGTCGGCCCGTCTGGTGCGGGCAAGACGACCGTGATCCAGATGATCCAGCGGTTCTACGATCCGGATGCCGGGCAGGTCAGCCTCGACGGGTGCGATCTGCGCGACCTCAATCGTGACGACTTCCGTCAGCACATCGCGCTGGTGCCACAAGACCCGGTGATCTTCGCCACCTCGGCACGCGAGAATATCCGCTTCGGCCGCCTTGATGCGACGGATGCCGAAGTTGAGGCCGCCGCCCGCGCTGCTGCCGCGCATGACTTCATCTCGGCTCTGCCCGAAGGGTATGACAGCTTCGTGGGTGAGCGCGGCGTAATGCTTTCAGGTGGTCAGAAACAGCGTATCGCCATCGCGCGCGCCATCCTCCGCGATGCGCCGGTGCTGCTGTTGGACGAGGCGACCTCGGCGCTGGATGCGGAAAGCGAACGCGCGGTGCAAGGCGCAGTTGATAATATGAGGGCAGGGCGTACCACGCTGATCGTGGCGCACCGGCTGGCGACCGTGAAGAAGGCTGATCGTATTGTCGTGCTTGAGGCGGGACAGATCGTAGCGCAGGGCACGCATGATGATCTGGTGGCGCAGGACGGCTTGTATGCCCGTCTGGCGCGTTTGCAGTTCACCGACGGAGTGGCCGCAGAATAAAGTGACGCTCCGGCACATCTTGTTTCGCCGTAGCGTCATTCTACATTTTCCCGAACCTGATCGCTAAGCCCTTGCTTGCGCATGCGGTGTTTTGCTTCCATCTTGGAGGCACAAACAAACCCGTGCGCGACACGGGAGACAGATCAGGGGAGGAGCCACATGGCCTTTGTGGGATTGGAAGACAAGGCGCGCATCGAGCAGGAGATGGCGTGGGAAGACCGGGATGTGCCCGTCACCTTCCATCAGCTGTTGTCGCGGACGGCGGGCAAGTTCCCGAACCACAAGGCGATCAGCTTTCAATTGCTATCCGGCCCGACTGACAAGGCAGAGACGCTGACATGGTCGGAGCTGCTGGGCAAAGTCAATCAGGCAGCCAACCTGTTCCGCTCGCTAGGCATCGGCGAAAAGGACGTGGTGGCTTATGTACTGCCCAACTGTAACGAGACGCTGGTAACCATGATGGGTGGCGCGGTTGCAGGGATCGTGAACCCGATCAACCCTTTGCTGGAGCCCGAACAGATTGCCGCGATCCTGCGTGAGACCAAGGCGAAGGTCGTGGTCACGCTGAAATCCTTCCCCAAAACCGATGTGGCCCAGAAGGTGGAAGAGGCCGTGCGCCACGCGCCGGGGGTCAACACGATCCTCGAGATTGACCTGAACCGCTATCTGACGCCGCCTAAATCCTGGCTCGTGCCGTTCCTGCGCCCCAAGATGGGCGACAAGGAAAAACTGGCCCATGCGGATTACAAGAACTTCAATGCCGAGTTGAACAAGCAGCCGAAAACGCTGAATTTTGAGGACAGTCAGGAAGACCGCGTCGCCTGTTATTTCCACACCGGCGGCACAACGGGCATGCCAAAGGTAGCGCAACACAAATACTCTGGCCTGATCTATAACGGCTGGTTGGGCAACACGCTGCTGTTTGACGAAAACGACGTCATCATGTGCCCGCTGCCGATGTTCCATGTCTTTGCGGTGCATGTGATTGTGATGGCAGCTGTGTCCTCGGGGGCGCATGTGATTTTCCCAACGCCCGCTGGATATCGCGGCGACGGCGTGTTCGACAATTTCTGGAAGCTGATCGAACGTTGGAAGGTCTCGTTCATCATCACCGTGCCAACCGCAATCTCGGCCAAGATGCAGCGCCCGGTCGATGCTGATATTTCAAGCGTGAAAACCGCCTTTTCAGGCTCAGCCCCGTTGCCCGTCGAACTGTTCCGCCGCTTCGAAGAAGCGACAGGCGTCACCATCGTCGAAGGTTACGGCCTGACCGAGGCAACCTGTCTGGTGTCGTGCAACCCTGTGGATGGCGAGAAGAAGATCGGCTCGATCGGTATTCCGTTCCCCTATACGGATGTCAAAATCCTGCAGGACGGACCGGATGGCCCTAAAGAATGCGGCGCAGATCAGATCGGTGAAATCTGCATTTCGAACCCCGGCGTCTACGCGGGCAACACCTATACCGAGACAGACAAGAACACGAACCTCTATCATTTCGACAAATACCTGCGCACAGGCGATTTGGGACGGTTTGATGAGGATGGTTATCTCTGGATCACCGGGCGCGCCAAAGACCTGATCATCCGGGGCGGTCACAATATTGATCCTGCCGAGATCGAAGAGGCCCTGCTTGGCCACGAAGCCGTCGCCTTTGCCGGGGCCATCGGCCAGCCGGATGCGCATTCGGGTGAGGTGCCTTGTGCGTTTGTGGAGCTGGTCGAGGGTGCCTCAGTTACCGAAAAAGAGCTGATGGAGTATTGCAAGGTCCACGTCCACGAACGCGCGGCGCAGCCCAAGCATATGACCATTCTGGATGAGCTTCCAAAAACCGCGGTCGGCAAGGTGTTCAAACCGGATCTGCGCAAACAGGCCATCACCCGCATCTACAATGGTGCCCTGGAAACTGCAGGTGTCGCGGCGCGCGTTGTGTCCGTAATCGATGACAAGAAACGCGGGCTTGTCGCACAGCTTGACGCGAACGGGTCTTCCGAGGACGATGTGGCCAAGGTGCTGGGGGCATTCACCCGGCCGTGGGAGTGGTCTGAGTAAGCCGCGGGAGGGACAATGGACTATGAACGCCTGATCGACGAAGAAACCTGGGCGTTCATACGTCGCACGGCCGAAAGCTATCCTGATGACGCGGTCGATATGTCCATCGAAGATCAGCGTCGCGTTTATGATGCGATGTGTCAGGAGTTTCGTCAGCCTCGTCCATCGGGTGTTGAAGTAGAAGACCGTGACGCGGATGGTGTTGCGGTTCGCCTCTATACTGCGGGTGATCCGACCCGAAGCGTTGTGTATTTTCATGGCGGAGGGTTTGTCGTCGGCGGTTTGGACAGCCATGACGATGTCTGCGCCGAGATTTGTGTGCAGACCGGATACCGCGTCGTGTCGGTCGACTACCGGCTGTGTCCAGAACATGCACACCCTGCCCAGTTTCAGGACAGCTGGACTGCAACCTGCTGGGTTGTCCGGGAATTCGGCGATCCCATCGTACTGGCCGGGGACAGCGCGGGCGGCAATCTTGCCGCAACTGTTGCACATCATGGCCGGGGGCGATTGGACAATGTGCTCGGGCAGGTTCTGATCTACCCTGGGCTGGGCGGAGATCCTTCGCAGGGCTCGTATATCGAACACGCTAACGCCCCGATGCTTACGCGCGATGATGTCCTATTCTACCAATCGATCCGCTGTGCGGGCGACGTGCCGGATGATGACCCGACATTTGCGCCTTTGCAGGATCGCGATTTCTCGAACCTCCCGCCTACGGTTGTGGTGACAGCCGATTGTGATCCATTACGCGATGACGGGCTTGCCTATTGCGAGTGTATCACAGCCGCCGGTGGGCATGCGCATTGCGTCAATGAACCCGGGCTGATCCACGGCTATTTGCGCGCCCGAAGCACGGTAAAGCGTGCCGCCGACAGCTTTGAACGAATATCGGTCGCCATCGAGGCGCTGGGGCAGGGGATCTGGTCCTACGATTGAAGCCTAGATCAGGAAAGGTTCGGCTTTCATCGTGTCTGCTACTGGCGCGCCCATCCGGGTCAGGATGGTCGGTGCCAGCTGTAGCTGATCGATCACCGTAGCGGCCTCAGGACCTCCGGCGTCACCGAAGTAATATAAGGCTGTTTCCTGTTGCAGCGGACTGCGCCCGCCGTGGTGGCCGCGCTCATCCTGGCCGTGGTCAGCTGTAACGATGACCTCGTACCCCAGTTGCCGCCAGCGGGGGATGAAAGGGGCGAGCATTTCGTCCGCGACAAAACAGGCGTGATCCATCTCGGGGCAGTCGTGGAAGAAACGGTGGCCCATGCTGTCTAGCGTGCAGGTGTGCAGAATGCCGTAGTCCAGCCCGAAGCGCAGGCACAGGTTGGTGAGCGAAGCGAACAGATCCACATCGCATGGTGTCATCTGGTTGGCTTTGCCATAGCCGGTCATGGTGTGGAACCGGCCATGGTTGATGGTCTTGCTGTCCGGCTCGTCATATTCCACGTCGCGAACGTAATCGAACGGGTGGCGATTGAAGAACTGCGACCAATAGCTGTGGGTGACGGCGCCTGTCACTCCCCCGGCCTCACGCACCTGGCTGAACACATCCTTATGGCTCAGACGGAAAACGTTGCCGTTGCCGGTACAACCATGCTCTTGCGGTGTCACGCCGGTGTGGATCGACGCATAGCAACTGGCCGAGGTAGAGGGCAGGACGGCGCGCAGCTTCCACACGCGCGCTTCACCGGTGTCGACCCAGCCTTCGAGGTTGCCAAAGAGGCGGCGGAAATTGCGCCATGGGACGCCGTCAAGAATGATCAAAAGCAGTTTGCGATCCATGTTTCAGCCTTCTTTTTGCTCTTTCCAGTGACCCTATTGGATTCGCGATTCCAAGGGCGTCCGTTCGCGCCTCCAATAGCAAAATCCCGACACCTGTCATCGGACAAGATGTCGGGATTATGAGATTTCATGGAACTGTTACGATGTGATCAGTTGCCAGCGCTCTCCATCTTGCGATGTGCGACAACCTCTTCCAGCCAACCCAGATGCATTTCTGGCACCGAGCTGAGCAGAAGGTCGGTATAATCATCGAATGGCGGGCTGAGCACCTGGCTTTTCGAGCCGTAGCGCGCGACGCGTCCTTGGTACATCACCGCAATACTGTCGCTGATCGCACGCACCGTCGCCAGATCGTGGGTGATGAACAGATAGGCCACATCCTCGATCTTCTGCAGGTCCAGCAGCAGTTTCAGGATGCCATCCGCCACCAGTGGATCGAGCGCCGAGGTGACTTCATCGCAGATGATCATCTTCGGTTTGGCCGCCAGCGACCGCGCGATGCAGACACGCTGTTTCTGACCACCCGACAGTTCCGCCGGATACCGGTCGATGAACTTTTCGCCCAGTTCGATTTCATCCAGCAGTTCGATGATCCGCTTGCGTTTCTCGGCACCGCGCATGTTGAAGTAGAACTCCAACGGGCGACCGATGATAGTCCCGACGGTTTGGCGTGGGTTCATCGCGACGTCAGCCATTTGGTAGATCATCTGCAATTCGCGCAGGTCCTCGCGTGAGCGGCCAGCCAGATCAGGGCTGAGCTTGCGCCCTGCAAAGGTGATCTCTCCATCACGCGGCGGCAGCAGGCCAGTAATCACCCGCGCCAGTGTGGACTTACCTGAGCCGGATTCGCCCACGACCGCCAAAGTCTGCCCCGGATGAAGCTCAACATTGACGTTGTGCAGGACGTCGAAATTCAGACCCTTGTAGCGCGCAGTGATACCCTCGACGGTCAGCACAGGTTCTGGCGTGGGTTTCTTTTCTTCGTGCTCGATGGACCGGACCGAGACCAACGCCTGAGTGTATTCCTCCTGCGGGTTGTTGATGATCTGATCGGTTGTGCCGTATTCAACGGTATTACCCATCTTCAGAACCATGATGTCATCGCTTACCTGCGCAACAACAGCAAGGTCGTGGGTGATATAGAGAGCGGCGACACCGGTATCCGCAATGGCCTCTTTGATGGCCATCAGAACGTCGATCTGCGTGGTTACGTCCAGCGCTGTGGTGGGCTCGTCGAACACCACCAGATCCGGTTCCGGACATAGGGCAAGTGCAGTCATGCAGCGTTGCAGCTGGCCGCCCGAGACCTGGTGCGGATAGCGATTGCCGATATTGTCGGGGTCAGGCAGACCCAGCTTGGCAAACAGCTCGCGCGCGCGGGCCTCGGCCTCTTTGCGGGTGAACTTCTTCTGTTCGACCGCGGCCTCGACCACCTGATCCATGATCTTCTTGGCCGGATTGAACGACGCCGCAGCGGATTGGGACACATAGGTGACCTCACCCCCGCGCAGTTTGCGGATATCACGCAAGGATGTCTTGAGGATATCGCGCCCGTTGACCCAAACCTCGCCACCGGTGATTTTCACACCTCCGCGGCCATAGGCCATCGAGGCCAGACCGATGGTAGACTTGCCCGCCCCGGATTCACCGATCAGCCCCAGCACCTTGCCGCGCTCAAGGTCAAAGCTGACCCCGTGCACGATTTCGATGTCATGGGGTTTCTCACCCGGCGGATAGACGGTCGCGCCGATTTTGAGGTCGCGGACCTTGAGAAGGGTATCACTCATCCCCGGCCTCCTTTCAGCGATGTGGTACGGTTCAGAACCCAGTCAGCCACAAGATTGACCGAGATTGCCAACGTCGCGATGGCGACAGCGGGCAGCAGGGCGGCGGGAATGCCGTAGACGATGCCTTCCTTGTTCTCTTTCACGATGCCACCCCAGTCAGCCTCGGGCGGTTGCACGCCGAGACCCAGGAATGACAGAGTCGAGACGAACAGCACGGCGAAGATGAAGCGCAGGCCCATCTCGGCCACCAGCGGTGACAGCGCGTTGGGTAGGATTTCGCGGAAGATGATCCAAGCGATCTTTTCGCCCCGCAGACGCGCGGCTTCGACATAGTCCATGACGGTGATGTCGACGGCAACAGCACGGGCCAGACGATAGACACGGGTCGAATCCAGCAGACCCATGACGACGATCAGGATCGGGACGGTCACCGGCATCACCGAGAGGACCACGAGGGCGAAGATCAGTGTCGGGATCGACATGATCAGATCGACAAAGCGCGACAGCACCTGATCGACCCAGCCGCCCATCACCGCCGCAAAGAAGCCCAGGACCGAACCGGTCACGAAGGACAGTATCGTTGCAGCCGTCGCGATGAAGATGGTGGTACGCCCGCCATAGATCATCCGGCTCAGCAGATCGCGGCCGATATTGTCGGTGCCCAGCCAGAAATTCGACTCGGTGAAACCTTCGGGAGCGATCCCAAGCATGATCTCGATCTTCGAGGGTTCCCACACACCGCCGACAATTTCAGCCATGCCGTAAGGCGCGATGAGCGGCGCGAACAGCGCCACGAGAAAGTAGAGGGCCGTCAGGAACAGCCCGATCAGTGCAGAAATAGGGATGTTCTTCATTTCGGATGCCTCAGACGCGGGTTGGCCAGGATCGAGACGATGTCTGCAATCATGTTGAGGCCGATATAGACGGCGGCGAAGATCAGACCGCAGGCCTGTACCACCGGAACGTCACGTTTCGCCACGTGGTCAACAAGGTACTGTCCCATGCCGGGATAGACGAACACCACCTCGATCACCACGACGCCGACCACCAGATAGGCCAGGTTCAGCATCACCACGTTGACGATCGGAGCGATGGCGTTCGGGAAGGCGTGGCGCGCGATAACCTGAAACCCGGTCAATCCCTTGAGCTCGGCCGTCTCGATATAGGCCGATTGCATCACGTTCAGAATTGCCGCGCGGGTCATGCGCATCATATGTGCCAGTACCACAAGCGTCAGAACCATCACGGGCAATGCAATCGCCTGAAGCTTCTGCAGCAGGCTCATGTGGTCACCGATCATCGCAACGGATGGGAACCAGCCCAGCTTCACCGCGACGAAATACATCAGCAGATAACCGATCAGGAATTCCGGGATCGAGATTGATGCCAGCGTAACGGCCGAGATCAGCTTGTCGGGCCAGCGGTCCTTATAGCGCACCGCGATCAGACCCAGAAGGATTGCCAGAGGTACCGAAATCAGGGCGGCCCAAAAGGCAAGAAACAGAGTGTTGGACATGCGTTGACCGATACTCTCGGCAATGTCACGACCATTGGTCAGCGCAGTACCTAAATCACCCTGCAACGCGGCAAATAGCCAGTCGAAATAGCGGGTGATGGCGGGTTCATTCAATCCCAGCTCTTCGCGCAGGTTGGCGAGGGCTTCGGGCGTAGCGGACTGACCGAGGATGGATTGGGCCACGTCACCGGGCAGGATGAGCGTGCCCACGAAAATCAGCACAGATACAGCTAATAGCAGCAAAAGGCCCAGCGCAATGCGCTGGACCACAAGTTTCATCGCGATTCCCATATCAGGCAGCAACCCACATGGTCATCGGAGCGTAGAAGTTGTTCAGATCGAATCCGTTCTCGGAATCGATCCAGCCATCCACGTCCGAAGTCGTCGCGTCGATGAACTGGTTGAACATCGGACAGATCAGGCCGCCTTCATCACGCAGAATGGTGGACATGTCGGCATACATCTGGATCCGCTTTGTTTCGTCCAGCTCGCCGCGGGCTGCGAACAACAGCTGGTCGAACTGTTCGTTATTGAACCGCGTGTCATTCCAGTCGGCGGTCGACAGATAAGCGGTTGAGAACATGAAATCCTGCGTCGAGCGACCACCCCAGTAGCTGGTGCAGAAAGGCTGTTTGTTCCAGACCTCAGACCAATAGCCGTCATTGGGCTCGCGCTTAATCTCGATATTGATACCGGCAGCGCCACAGGATTGCTGGAACAGAGCTGCTGCGTCTGGCGCACCCGGGAACGAGTTGTCAGATGTGCGTAGCAATACCGCTCCGTCAAAGCCTGACTGCTCCAGATGGAACTTGGCCTTGTCCGGATCGTATTCGCGCTGCTCCAACTCGGTAAACAGCGGGTATGAGCTGTTGATTGGTGTGTCGTTGCCAATCGAGCCAAAGCCGAACAGGATTTTATCGACCATTTCTTGGCGGTTGATGCCGTACTTCAGCGCCATCCGCAGGTCTTTGTTGTCGAAGGGGGCGGTGTTGGCGTGCATGATGAACACATAGTGACCCGGACCAGACGTAGTGCGCAGGTTGATGTTTGGCGCGCGGCCAACCAAGTTTGCCGTGCGCGGCGGAACGCGGTTGATCATATGCACCTGACCCGACTGCAGCGCCGCGACACGCGCGGTGTCGTCGTTGATGACGATCAGTTCGATCGTGTCGGCATGGCCAACATTATCATCCCAATAGTCGGGGTTCTTTTCACCAACGAAGCGCACGCCAGGTTCGACATCGCTCAGGACATAGGGCCCGGTTCCGATTGCCGCGGTTGGATCGTCTTTACCACCATTGGGTTGAATGAGCAGGTGATAGTCGGTCAGCAGATAGGGCAGGTCGGCGTTGGGTTTGTCCAGTTCGACAATGAATTTATCACCCTCGACGCTCATGGCCTTGATGCCGCGTAGCAGTCCAAGCGCACCTGACTGCGATTCTTCGCCGGCGTGGCGCTCCATTGTGGCCAGCACGTCGTCGGCGGTCATGGTCTTACCGTTCGAGAAGTTCACACCCGAGCGAATCTTGAAGGTCCAGACGCGCGCATCGGCGGATGCCTCGAAGCTTTCGGCCAAACGCGGCCACAGACCGCCTTTGGGGTCCAGTTCCAGCAGCGGTTCGCCCCACAGACGCAGCACCTGCGTTGCAGTCGCGTTTGCGGCCAGCGCCGGATCGAGGCTGTCAGAGGAGCCGCCGCCCTGAATACCAACGCGGATGGTACCGCCTTTGACCGGTCCTGCCGCCCGTGCCGCGGTTGCGAATACGCTGCCCGCCATTGCGACGGATACACCCAGAGCAGCTGCCCGGCCCATGAATTCACGGCGCGACATTCTGCCTGCCGCCACGAGTTTAGACATGTGAGTGAGTTGATCGTTCATCCAGAAATCTCCCAATTGGTTGGATGGTCAGCCCGTTTTCGGGCTTTTTATTGACGCATGAGTCAAACTAGGCGCATTTCAGGCCGACGGGCAAGCAATAATCTGTCACTCAATGGGCCTGAAAGTCATATAAGCTTGCGTGGTATGGTATCCTCTAGCTTTTTCGAAAAAACCAAAACCTCGTTTTCATAGGCGTTTATCTGTGCGCGCAGGAAAAAATGCTCGGAATCCGACCACATTTCACACTCGGTTTCGGTTCTGAGTTGGATATCATCCCGTTCCAGCTCTTGCGTCCAGCGGCATTCGCCGCGGGCCGACAGGGGATCGTCTGGATGGATTGACCATTTTTCATATGCAGTGCTGCCGTTGATCAGGCCATGCATCTCGTCGCGGATTTTCCCGAAGTCATCCTCAATGATCATATGCGTTTGACCCGTGTTCATGTCGATCTCAACCCTACGCGCGTTGTGCGATTCGCGCACTGTCGAGACTGGACGGGGGGATTCTGCATCTGGCGGAGCAAAGCCGCACTCGTCCCTGTGACCCGGCTCACGCGTTGGCACGACGATTTCACCGCTGGTCAGGTGCAGCTCTGCCGTTTCGGGTGAGGGCCAAATCAATGGCCAATAGGAACTTGAGATTGAGACCCGCAAGCGATGCCCCTTGGGTATGCGATAGGCAATATGATCAAGGTCCAGTTCGATGTCATAGCTCTCACCAGGGGTCAGAGCGGTTGGCTCGGCGTGGCCTTCGCGATGCGTCAGGTTCAGTACACCATAGGTGATCCGGGTCGAGGCCCCGTCAGGGTGCAGATGGTTCAGCCGAACGGCAATCTGAGCCTGCGGCTTGTCGGCACTCAGGCGCAGCCGGATTTTGGGCGCGCCGACGATCTCGATATCATCGCCCAATGGGGTGCTGTCGAAACAGGCCGACAGCGCATCGTCGCTCCGCTGGTCACCCGGCATGTCGGGACCAAGCCAGATCGCGCAATATTCTCCGCCTTCCATCCCGCATGTGTGCGGTGACCGGATGCGCGCATCCAGCGGGCCATCGCAGCCTAGCCCGTCATCCGCGAGGCGCATCGCAACTGTAGGAAGATGCGAGGTCGCCCCCTCGGTCTCGGCAATCCATCGTCCCGGTCTTTCACTGTACCAGCGCGCCGGTCGGACGCCGTTCATCACATAGGCACGATAATCGGGATCATCGGCAACCCCGGTGTCTTCGCCCTTAAGCCAATGATCCCACCAGCGCAGCGCCTCTTGCAAAAACCCGATGCGAGGCTCGGGGATCGCAAAATGCGGATATTTGTGAACCCAAGGGCCGACGATTCCTTTCGCTGGCGCGTCGAGCGCTTCGACCAGCCATGGCACAGTGTTTTTGTAGGCGTCGCCCCAGCCGCCTACAGCAAGAGTGGCCGCGCGAATTGCGCTGAAATCTTCGCAGACCGAACCATGCTGCCAATAGGCATCGCGCGCCTGATGGCGCAGCCAGACCGATGGCAGGAAAGGTTCAGCTTCAAGCCGTTTCAGCCAGAGATCACGCCAGTCTTCCCGCAGTGCCGGGTCCGGCGCGCGCGACGAATAAGACCACATCGTCGCCCCCCAACCCAGATTTTCGTTCAGCAGACACCCGCCTTTATAATGGATGTCATCGGCATAACGATCCGCTGTCGAGCAGAGCGTGATGATCGCTTTCAAAGCCTCGGGCTGCATCGCGGCAACCTGCAGGGAGTTGAAGCCGCCCCAGCTGATCCCCATCATCCCGACCGAACCGTTGCACCAGGGCTGATCTGCTAGCCACCGGATCACCTCAACGGCGTCATCCAGCTCCTGTTGCGTGTATTCATCCTCCATCAGCCCTTCGCTATCGCCATTGCCGCGCATATCGACCCGGATGCAGGCGTAGCCACGCTTGGCAAACCACGGATGGGTCAGCGCATCGCGCGTCGTCGTTCCGTCACGTTTGCGGTAGGGCAAGTGCTCCAGAATAGCCGGAACAGGATTGTCGAGCGCATCAATGGGCCGCCAGACGCGTGCCGACAGGCGGCAGCCATCGGGCATGACGATACCCATGTCGGCGATGTCTTCGATTTCACGAAGTGTATTGGGGGGCTGAGCCATGGGTCTGATCTCCGGGCCGAAACTGACCCGGCCAAGATGTCAGATCAGTCCCGGATTGCAATCACCAGATCCATGACATTTGTGCCCGTGGGACCCGTAATCAGTAAAGCCCCGGCCTTATCAAGGAAACTGCCGCTGTCTGCACGGTCAAGATAACCCTTGGCCTCGTCCGCCCATGTCTCACCTGTCACGATCGCTCCGGCCGCATCTGTTGGTCCGTCGGTGCCATCGGTGCCCCCCACGATGACCGTCAGCCCAGGTTGTCCAGCGATCTCACGCGCCAGGGCGAGAGCCAGCCCCTGATTGCGTCCTCCGCGCCCCGGGGTGTCGGGCAGGACAACTGTTGGTTCGCCTCCGAACACCATCACACCGTTTGGCATATCGCGCAGCTGCGCGCCGATCCGGGTTGCGACGGTTAAATAATCGTCATGCATCGCTTCTTCATCGGCCAGAACCTGAAACCCGGCCTGTTGCGCGGCCAGCGCCGCCGCATGGCGGGCATGGGCATTGGATGCGATGATCGAGGTTTGTGCCTCAAATTCCGGGGTATCGGGCAACGAACCGATGCCCGATCCGATCACTCCCAGGTCGTCGCCGGGTACATCTGAAATCGCCAAAACCGTTGCGCGCGCGCCGTGAAAATGAGACAGCAAACCACCGCCCTTGATCCGGGACAGTTTGCGCCGTTCTGCATTCATCGTACCGATATCCAGACCATCTGCCAGCAGTTGGCGATTCAACGCTTCGAGATCGTCCAGTGTTTTGCCCGGCACGAGGTCCTCGGCCAGCGACGAAGCGCCGCCCGACACCAGCAACAGCAGATGGCTACTGGCGGGCAGCCCCTCAACGGTTTCGCGCAGGGCGCGCCCTCCGGCCAGGCTGCGGGCATCGGGAACCGGGTGCGAGGCTTCAAGAACCTGGATATGCGCGGGTAGCCCCTCACCATGGCCATCCTTGGTTACTACCAGTACGGGCACATCGCCAAACCGCTCTGCCGCCGCACGCGCCATCGCGCCTGCAGCTTTTCCAACGGCCAGTATCTGGTCGGGGCGGTCCATGCCTTGCGTCGCATCCAGAGTCGACCGATAGCCATCAACGGCTGCGACGCCCGCGTGCCAGAACTCTAGTGCCTGTTGAGAAGTCTGCATCAGCTTTCCATCCAAATCGTGACTGGCCCATCATTGACCAGTTCCACCGCCATGTCGGCCCCGAACGCCCCGGTCTCGACCGGAATGCCCAAAGCTGCCAATTTGCGCGCGAACGCTTCATACAGTTGCTCACCTTCGGCCGCGGGCGCTGCCGCTGAAAAGCCGGGCCGGTTTCCCCGCGAGGTATCCGCTGCAAGTGTGAATTGGCTGACCACCAGCGCCGAGCCCTGAACATCCAGGATCGAGCGGTTCATCTTCCCTGCTTCATCCTTAAATATTCGCAGCTTCGCAATCTTTTCCGCCAGTTGCACGACCTGAGCCTCACCATCCCCTTGCATCGCGCAAACCAGGATCATCAATCCCGGCCCAGATTGACCGATCACGGCGCCATCGACGCGAACCGAAGCTCGGGAAATTCGTTGAAGCAATGCGCGCATGTTCTTGTATTCTCGTTCAGTCAGGTTTCGGGCTCAACCGCGCCACTCGATAATCTGCTCAACCTCGGCGCGTTCTGTCCGAAACGCATTGGCCGGGTGATCAGGGTCGGGATAGCCGAAAGAGATCGCGCAAAGGATGAGGCGATCTTCCGGGATGTCGAAATAGCGATGCAGAAACGGGCCATATGATGCGACCGCTGCTTGCGGAATGGTGGCCACGCCTAAGGCTTGAGCCGCCAGAGCGAACCCTGTTACGAACCCGCCGCAATCCATCGCGCCGTATGCGCCCAGCTCTGCCGGGCTCGACAGGATCGCACAGTGCGGCGCACCGAATAGAGAAAAATTTTCCATCATCTGCCGGGCCGAGGCAGCGCGGTCGCCTTTCTCAACCCCCACGGCGTCATAAAGTGCCCAACCGCAGGCGCGTCGGCGCTCTTGATAGACGCCGGAATATCGAGTGGGGAAGGGCAGGTCAGGGGACGGTGTGCCGCTTGTTGCCTCTTGCAGGAGAGCCGCGCGGAACGCGTCGGTCTCAGGCCCGCCGATGATCGTCAGCTGCCATGGTTGTGCGTTGCACCAGCTGGGCACGCGGCTGGCACTGGCCACGATCTGTTCGATCTGATCGCGGGGCACAGGATCAGCCTTGAACGCGCGGCAGGAATGGCGCGCTTGCAGCAACTGTTTCAATGTTGAAAAGGTCACTTGGCCCTCCGATCCGGTCGGCGCGAAGATGACCTGATGGTGTGCGATGCGCAAGGCCGCTATTGCTGACCGGTGGCCACCAGATAGCCAACTCCTGCCGCTATCAGCAGACCCAGAACGACAGCGATGGTGATCTTGATTGCGGACCATGGCCTCTCACCCTGAACGCGTCCGGTCCGGCCATTGACCACAAAGCGATAAGTCTGGCCGCGATACTTGTACGCGGCCATCCACACCGGCAGGAGGATGTGCTTGAACGTGACATCACGCACGTCCGTGTCGATCGCATGAATGCGCTGCCGGTCCCCACCTATGTCAAACCGGACATCGCGTTCGATCACGCGGGCCATGTGCGCACGCGCCTCGGCATAACCGTCCTGCAATTCAACGGTATAGGCTTCGGCCCGGAACCCGGCCAGATACTCTGGCTGATAGGGCTCAAGCGCGGGCAGGTCCCATGGCTCCAGCGCATCGGTATAGGACTTTGGCAGGGACCGAGAGGCAAGCACCAGAACATCATCAAAGAACCGCGCCACGCGTCCCGATTTCGGCGTCCAGCGCACCTTTGGCACCTGCTGCTGCACACGTTTGCCGTCCCGCATCACGGTGCGGGTTTCGTAGTATACGACCCCGCGTTCGCCCCGATAGCTCGATTTGGTGTCGGCGTCGAAGGTCCAGTAGGGCACATAAATGCCCTGCATTTTTCGCCCTTTGCGCGCATACTCCTTAAGGCCGTTCGGCGCGAACCAAAGCCGCCCCAACCAGTCGCCCATCGCTTTGTGGGCACTGCGTTCATCCAAGGCGAACGGCAACACGCCGCGTGGTTTGATGTGACGGCTCACGCCCGTATCCGTAACCACCGGAGTGGCGCAGAACGGACATTCAGCCGCATGGGTGTTCGGGTCGAACTCGACCTGCGCGGCGCAGTTCGGGCAGGTCAGTACGCGGGTTTCTTCGATCTCGCTGTCTGGTAACCGCTCCGCGATGGCTGCGTCGAAATCCAGTTCGCGCAAGCTGGCACCGCCCCACGGACCCGATCCAATGGGTTCGGAATTGCCACAATGATCACAGGTGAGCGTGCCATCACCCGGGTTGAACCGGTAATCCGCCCCGCACTGATCGCAGGGAAAACGGTGTTCGTCTTTGGCCATTCCAGATTCCGATCTCAGGTTGCCAATGGCCAGATCACGCGCCCGGCGGCGGAGGGGGCAGGATCGTGAACAACTGCGCCAGCTCCTGCACGTCGCCCGCCTTTTTCCACCCGTCCTGACCGGCGGTCCAGACATGGGTGTCGCGCGTCAGTTCTTCTTCAGCGGCCATACGCCCCATCTTGGCCTTCGAAAACGGCCCGCTGGTTTGTCCGTCAACCGCGATATGCCACACATGTTCGACGGGTGGCGGAGGCGGCGGCGCCGCATGCGCCGAGGGTTGCGGGGCAGCGGGGGCGGAACCGCCCCAAGGGCCGCTTGGCTGACCCGCTGCCATATTCGACATCTGCTGCGCCATCGCCATGCCCATTCCCATGCCGAGCCCTGCGCCCATGCCGCCGCCCTGACCGGGGTTGTTGGCCGCCGCCGTCATCGCTTCGGCTGCCGAATATTGTGTGAATTTGCCCAGATCACCGGCAAGACCCATCGAGGTGCGCTTATCGAGCGCAGCCTCAACCGCAGGCGGCAGCGAAATATTCTCGATGTAGAACTCGGGCATCTCCAACCCGTAACCGTCGAGAACGGGCGAGACTTCCGCAGCGATCAACTTGCCCAGATCGGCGGTGTTGGCCGCCATGTCCAGAACCGGGATGCCGGAACCGGCGATAACGCGACTGAATTCCTGCACGATGATGTTGCGGATCTGAAAGCTGATCTCGTCCATGGTGAATTCACCATCGGTACCGACGATCTCGATCAAAAACTTGGCCGCATCTTTCACGCGCACTGTGTAGGTGCCGAACGCCCGAATGCGGGTGGGCCCGAACTCGGGGTCGCGCAGCATGATCGGATTCTTGGTGCCCCATTTCAGGTCATTGAACCGGGTCGTGTTGACGAAATAGATCTCGGACTTGAAGGGCGACTGGAACCCGTGATCCCAATGCTGCAGCGTCGTTAGGATCGGCATATTGTTGGTTTCGAGCATATAGAGACCGGGCGTGAACACATCCGCCAACTGCCCCTCATGCACAAAGACCGCCGCCTGACCTTCGCGCACGGTCAGCTTGGCCCCGTATTTGATCTCGTGCCCCTCACGTTCGAACCGCCAAACCATGGTGTCGCGGGTATCATCGACCCAGTGAATGACGTCGATGAATTCGCCGGTCAGAAAATCAAAAATTCCCATTGGATTACTCCTGTCTTCGGGGTCAGAGCGACTGCCCCATCAATTCGCGTGCAATGATACGGACCACCGGGCGCGCCTCTTCAGCGGTCATGCCAGAGCTCAGGCGTGGGTCGTAGAGGATGGTCAGCAGCTTTTCATCATGGCTGGTGAGCAAGGCAAACTCGTCATCATCATTGAAGATCGACGGTCGGGCCTGAGGGCTATCGTTTGGCAGACCCAGCCCCTGCGCAAGCTCTTCGTGAATGCAGCTGAGGCGCACAAGGTCGGGGTGCTCGGACCGGATCAGGGCGACCGCTCTTGTATAAGTCTGCGGTGATCCGCTCGAGGCTGAGGCAAAGACGAAACAATAGAATGACCGTGGCAGCTTATCAAAAAGATCAAGTTGCGCCTGTCCGATGCCGGGAATCAACTGCCGCAACCGCGCTTGTACATAAGCCGTGTCATCTTCACCCGCCACAAAGACGTGGAAATTTGCGTTGCGGCTTACGGTTGAGACCGGATGGCCCGTCAGCCGGGATAAGCGATCCGCATAGGCATTGATCTGAGCCGCGTCCAGCTGCCGGACCTCAGGCGCGACCGAAGGGCCGAACTCAGGTTTGATGCGAACTGCGGCTGACCAGCGGCTCAACTGCCTGCGTGTCCGGCCTGCGCCGTTTGACACGCCCTGACCGGGATATTCGTTGTAGAAGGCGATCGTCTCGAAATTGCGGGCCAGATCATCCGCGTCGTATGGCGTATCCGGACCCCCTCCATCCGTGCGCAGCAAGCCGCGGGTCAACAGATTGTTCTCTACACTCTGATAATACCGTGCTAGATCGAGGCTTGCGGCAGAGGGTTCAACATAGGCGTTGCTGGGCTCCTGCGGCTGAACCGGGCGCGGCTCGGGTACGACCGAGGTGGTCAGTACCTCGTCACAGCTGGCCAGAGCTAGCAGTGACAGGCCAAGCACAGCAGCGTTGATCCTTGGAAACGGCCACACGCGCGTTGTTCCCCTTACCCGGGAACGGCGGTTCCGGCATTGTCGCCAATGCCATCCTGTCGCGCCTTTGCCGCAGCTAGCGTATCGCGCAGCTCCGCTTCCATCTTCTGCAACTCCTCTTCGGCTGCGGCGCGTTTGGCTTTGCCTTCATCCGCAATCGCAAGGCTTTCGTTGATCGTGCCGATCAGGTCTGCATTGGCCTGCTTGACCGCTTCTATGTCGAACACGCCGCGCTCCATCTCTTCGCGGATCATCTTGTTGGATTCGCGCAAATTAGCCGCGTTTGAGGTCAGCAATTCATTAGTCAGGTCATTGGCATCGCGAACCGCTGCGGCCGCTTCGGCGCTGCGCTGAATGGTGACCGCTTGTGCCAGCTGCGTCTCCCACAGTGGCACGGTGTTGACCAAAGTCGAGTTGATCTTGGTCACCAGCGATTTGTCATTCTCCTGTACCAACCGGATCGAGGGCAGCGACTGCATCGTCACCTGGCGCGTCAGTTTCAGATCATGCACCCGGCGTTCAAGATCATCTCGCGCGGCGCGCAGATCGCGAAGTTCCTGCGCTTTCATCACCTGCTGGTCCTCGGGCGCGGCCTGAACCTCGGCCTCTTTCTCAGGAATGTCGTGGCTGTCCAATTCGGTCAGCTTTTCTTCTCCAGCCGCGATGTAAAGCGCCAGTTCGTCATAGAAATCCAGCGTCTTTTCATAGAGCAGATCAAGGGATTTGATGTCTTTCAGCAGCGTATGCTCATGCCCCAGCAGGTTGTCCGTGATCCGGTCGATCTGGCTCTGAACCTCTTCGTACTTCGCGGTGAATTTAGCGAAGGGTGCGGCCTTGCCCAGCAGTTTTTCCCACCAGCTGCGTTCACGCCGAACGTCCAGCTCGCTGACCGAAAAGCCACGGATCGTTGTGACGATGTTGCGCAGGCTGTCGCCCGCTGGCCCCACATCCTTGTTTCGTACATCGGCCAGCATCGCCTGGCTGATCTCTTGCAATTCTGCCTGAGCAGAGGAGCCGAATGACACGATCGAATTGGTGTCGTCCATGTCGATCTCTCCCATCCGTTTGCGGATCTCGGCGCTCACGGGCTCGTCCGCCTCTTCCAGCGGGATAATGTCGGTCCGCGGTTCGGGCAGCGTTACTGCAGTCACTTCCTGCACCAGCGTTTCCGCTTCGACCGCTTTATTCTTGATATCATCGGACATGGGGATAATCCTCGTTCAAATAGTGGCCGGTCAATCCAACCGGACGCCTTCGCGCTGCAACCGATCGCGCAGCACATCAATTTCAACCGTCAGATCACTACGGTCATCCAATAGCATTTTTCGCGTCCGCGCCGCGAAATTCTGTTCCAGATCGTCCAGAAGTGCCGAGTAATCCTCAAGCGCTTGCACATCGCGGGTGCGGGCGTAGACGTCCGAGAACTTCACGGTCGCATCGCGCGCACCCTGCAAGTAGACCGTCAGATACTTCCTGGCACCCGCCAGATCACGCGGATCTTCCTCGACCGTGCGAAACAGATCGCGGGCGGTGTCCTGAAAGCGTTCGACACGCGCTTCGATACGGCGGTCACCGGCGCGTTTGATTGCATCGGTCATCTCGGTCAGGTGGGTCTCGGCATCTTCAACCACGCGCGCCACGCGGTCTTGCTGGAAGGTATCGATCCCCTCCATCCCTTTGTCTTTCATCGGGTCGAGGCCGAATGCGACCGAATGCAAAACAGTTGCAGAGACGCCAAACAACACTGGGGCCAGCAAGCTCACTTGTGAGGCTGTTTCAGCGCCCAGAAACTCGGTTCGGTACGAGGCCAGAGCAGCGCCCAAGCCAGTCAGAACGCTGGAGAAAATCTTGCGCGGAAAGGCAGGTCTGCGTGCGGTGCGGCGTGCGTTGTACGCGGCCTCGGCCCGCAATCCTTCGCGCAGCAGGAAGGCGGCCGCAGTCAGCAGCCCCGCCGCGACCAAGCCGATGGTCATGCCGATGGCGCCGTCGTTCAGCGACAGGAATACCAGCGGAATGGCGGGAACAAACAGCACATTCGCGCGCGCGCCTGCGGGTTCGACACGGGCGCCATCAAACTGACCGCGTCCAGACTGATCCTGTGCAGAAGCATCGCCTTGCGGGCTGAATTTGCCGCCGTATCGTTTGGCCATATCCCTACAGGCCCCCCAGCAGACCGGTGCAAACGCCGAACAGCAGCACCAACAGGGCCGCATAGGCCAATTTTTGTACTCCGGTGCCGGACATGGTGCCCCCCAACTATGGCTGTCACAGAAAAGTTAGGCGATACGCGGGCTTGGCGCTAGGGGGAAGGTTGAATAACCCGCGTCACTTGCGAGGTTTCTTGCCGACCGCCGGTCTTTTGCGTTGTGGTCGTGCGGGTCGCTTTGCCGGAGCTTTACCGCCATCCTCAGCGCCGAGCCCCAGTTGGTCGCGCATGACACGGCGGCGGATTTCCTCAACCTCGCCGGATTTCAGATCGCCCAGCTGGAATGGGCCGTAAGAAACCCGCAAAAGTCGGTTCACCACATAGCCGATATCTTCGATGGCGCGACGGATCTCGCGGTTCTTGCCTTCGCGCAACCCGATGGTCAGCCAGGCGTTCGCACCTTGCTGACGGTCCAGTGTGACTGTCATGGGTTGAAACCGCTCTCCGTCAATCACCAGACCCTTGCGCAGCGGTGCGAAGTCTTCATCCTTGGGCCGCCCGTTCACCCGCACCCGGTATTTGCGCAGCCATCCGGTCGAGGGCAGTTCCAGCTTGCGCTTGATGCCGCCATCATTGGTCAGCAGCAGCAACCCTTCTGAGTTCAGATCGAGTCGCCCAACGCTCATGACCCGCGGCATATCCTCGGGCAGGTCGTCAAAGATTGTCTTGCGGCCCTTTTCATCGCGCGCTGTGGTCACCAGACCCGGCGGCTTGTGATACAGCCACAGGCGCGAGGGTTCGGGTTCCGATACCGGCCTACCATCGACAGTAATTTTGTCCTTTGAGGTGACGTTAAGGGCAGGGCTGCTAATCGCCTTGCCGTTCACCGTCACACGACCGGCTTCGATCATGCGCTCAGCCTCGCGGCGCGAGGCGACGCCGGCGCGGGCCAGCACTTTGGCGATCCGGTCGCCGGGAGGAGGGGTGTTGGTCATCCCCCGGCCATAGCCTATCCCGGCGGCTTGCGAAAGGCAGGTTTCTGAGGCAGTCAGAGGTATGGAGTTCAGATCGCACATGAAACTGGCGCTAGAGCAGGCGCAAGCTGCAGCGGATCGCGGTGAAGTGCCTGTGGGTGCGGCCATCATTGGGCCAGATGGGCAGGTCGTTGCGGTAGATGGCAACCGAACCCGCGAATTGAACGATCCCACTGCCCATGCCGAGATATTGGCGCTGCGTGCCGCCTGCGCTGCGGCCGAGTCAGAACGGCTGCCAGATCACGATCTATACGTGACGCTGGAACCTTGCGCCATGTGTGCGGCGGCACTGGCTGCGGCGCGTATCCGGCGTGTGTATTACGGTGCATCCGATCCGAAATCGGGCGGCGTCGCCCATGGCGCGCGGGTATTTTCGCATCCGCAGTCACATCATACACCTGAAATCTATGATGGGATCGGTGCCGAAGAGGCTGAGCTATTGCTCAAGGATTTCTTCGCAAGGCGACGTTAGCACGCTACCATCTCAGGCTGTAAACCGTGTGATTACCCGGCAGACCTTTCAGGGAAACCGATCTAGGTGCACCAAAGGTCAGCGCCTCATGCCCGTCCACCAAAAGCTGGGTTGCGTCAGACAAACAGACCTCTCCCGGTGCGGCAGAGGCCGCAACTCGGGCGGCTTTGTTCACCACCGTTCCAAAGAAATCGTCATCGGTCTGGATTACATCCCCCGTATGTACACCTACGCGAATCTGCAGGGGCGGCTCGCCCTTCTCTGTCGCGTTGCGTCGTTGCAGGTCGGCGGCGGCCATCAACGCCGCCCGCGCCGAGGAGAAGCTGGACATAGTTCCATCCCCCAGCGATTTCACCAGCGTTCCACTTTGCGCTTCGATGACTTCACGAGCCAATTCAAAGTGTTTTTGAATTGCGTCGGTCCACACCCGGTCTCCGAGCTTTTCGGCGATAGCAGAGGAATTGACGATGTCAGTGAACATGACCGATGCCATTCCCTCGGGCTGAGCCTGACGAAACCCGTCACGCGCGGCTGCAACCAACGCGTCCAACGCTTTGTGCTCGATACCGAGTTTCTCCATGTTCGGGATCGGGTTTGACACGTGGCAGTGCACCATCTTCCACACACCGTCTTCCAGATGCAGGATAAAGGTAAAGCGGTGCACCATCGCCCTCTGGTTGCTGGCAAAGCGCAACGTGGCCACGCAGTTGGCCCAGCCAACCGGGCCGCATTCAAACGCCTCCAGACTGTGTTCCTGCCAGTCGTAATCCGGAATTTCGGCCACGTGATCGGGAAAGCCTTTGCGAAACAAGGAGCCAGACCAGAACTCGCCGTGAGCTGAGCCCTGATATCTCAGATGTTCTGAAGTCGAAAGCATATTGAACAGTGCCGCACCGTCCTTGTCACGAACCGCTTGGTTCCACCGCCGCACCACCGCGATCAATTCTGGCGAAGGGCGGATTGGCTGGTTCATACCCCTTTCACCACCATTTCGCGTGGGATATCAGCCAGAGGCTGGCCGCCATCGCCTGTCACCACAAAACTCTCGGTAATTGCCAACCCCCAATCCGGGGTCCAGAGGCCGGGCATCAGGTGAAATGTCATGTTTTCCTGAAGTTCTGTCGTATCTCCGGGCCGCAGGCTCATGGTGCGTTCGCCCCAATCGGGTGGATAGCTGAGCCCGATGGGATAGCCGGTTCTGTTGGCTTTGACATATCCGGCGCGGGCGAAGCTATCATAGACGCAGGCCGCCACCTCTTCGCACGTCGTACCCGGGCGGGCAGCGGCCAAGGCATCGTCGATGGCCGCCAGAACCGCAGCTTCGGCCCGGCGGATATCGCTGGGGGGATCGCCGAGATAAAGGCTGCGACTGGCCGGGCAGTGGTACCGGCGATAGCAGCCTGAAATCTCGAAATAGGTTGCCTCTCCGCGCGCCAGAGGCCGGTCGTTCCAGGTAATGTGCGAGGCGGAAGCTTCACGGCCCGAAGGGGCAATCGGCACGATTGCCGGGTAATCCCCCGCAAGACCGGGCAGTCCGGCGATACCGGCGGCCTGCACTTCGGCAACCAGTTGGTTTTTGGGCAGACCTTCCCGAAACGCGTCGCGCAGAACGCCGTGCATATGCGCTGTCAGTTGGCCCGCTTTGCGCATCATCCCGATCTCGGCGTCGCTTTTGACGGCGCGCTGCCAGTTCACGAGGCCGGTGGCGTCAACCAGTGTCCCGAAAGCGGTTTCAAGAATGCGGTGGCTGGCGGCTGAGTAGTAATAGTTGTCCATCTCAACCCCCAACCCTGTGGTCCAACCGCTTTCGCGCAATGCGAGGACAAGAGCATCGACCGGGTGGTGATCAGGGTGCTGCACATGCTCTTCGGGCCAGTCCAGCAGGTCCGATGGTTCCAGCCATGTGGTCTGCGCCGCACCGGCCTTATCCTGCGTCCGGCCCCACCAGAGCGGTGAGCCTTGCGCGGGCAGGATCACCATCTGCGGGACATAGAAACTCCACCCGTCATAGCCTGTGAGCCAGGCCATGTTAGAGGGATCGGTGATCAGCAGGGTCTCAATCCCGCGTTGCGCCATAGCTGTGCGGGTTTTGCTGAGGCGAGTCGCGTATTCCTGCGCGCTGAAATCAGAAGCTGGCATCAGAGTGTGATCGCCTGCATGATTTCAGGTTCGATCACATCGACCCCCGGCAGACCTTCTTTCAAAGCCTCAGCCGACTGCTCAAGGATCGGGAAGGTTTTGTAGTGGCAGGGTATCACCGTCTTGAAGTTGAAATAGCGCTTGGCCGCATAGGCCGTGCCTTTCATGTCCATGGTGAAATGGCCGCCTGCCGACAGAATGCCGATATCGGGTTTATAGTAATCCCCCATCCAGTCCATATCCGCCATGATGTCGGTATCGCCTGAGACATAGACCATGTGACCTTCGGCGGCGATCATGTATCCAACCTCGGTCCCACCTGTGCGCAGTCCGTCGGGTGTAGAAAAGGTCGAGCTGTGAGACGCCGGAACCATCGAGACCTTCACGCCGTTCAGATCCACCGTGCCGCCTTTATTGAAGCCAACGGTCTCGATCCCTTCGGCTTCGGCCCAATAGCCCATCAGATCATATTGCCCGACAACGGGAACTTTCAGGTGCTTTGCAAGCGGCAATACATCAACAACGTGGTCGAAATGAGTATGGGTCAGCAGTATGTGGGTCGCGCCAGCGACCGCCGCGTCATGCTGATCCTCAGACAGCACCGGGTTGCCCGTCAGCCACGGATCGATCAGCAGAACCTGTCCTGCGGTTTCAATGCGAAAGCTGCCATGCCCCAGCCAGATGATATTCATAAAGATTCCTCCCACTTTGTGCTTGGAGCCAGCCTAGCATCGGCTATGTAAAAATCCATGGATTGGACGCAGGAAATCGATGGTTATTGTGAGCGGCTTTCGCCCGCTTATTGGGCCGAGCCAATTAACGCCGTGACCAATGCCGCATTCCTGATCGCGGCGTTCATCATGTGGCGGCGCGTGCATGGGCAGGGGATGCCGTTGGCAATGGCTTTGGTGGCAGTGCTGGCGCTGATCGGAATTGGAAGCTACCTGTTTCACACCCATGCGCAGGTCTGGGCGGCGCTGGCCGATGTCACTCCGATCCTGCTGTACATCCTTGTTTACATATTTGCGGTTAATCGTGATGTCTGGGGAATGCGGACGCTCTATGCGCTTGGGCTAACGGCACTGTTCTTTCCATATGCAGCCCTGACCGTTCCCATCTTTCAGCTGTTGCCCGGGCTTGGGGGCTCGGCGGTCTATGCACCAGTTCCTCTGTTGATTCTCGTCTATGCTTTTCTACTGCGTCAGAGAGAGCCGGAAACCGCACGTGGTCTGGCAATAGGGGCGGTGATCCTGATCGCCTCAATCACGTTCCGAGCGTTGGATGAGCCCATTTGTATACGCCTGCCGATGGGAACGCATTTCATGTGGCACATCCTGAACGCGACGATGCTGGGCTGGATGATCGAAGTCTATCGTAGAGCCGTTATCGCAAAACGCTTTGCGTCAGTCTCGAAACGCGGCGGCTAGCGCGTCAGGCAGATCGAACTCTTCCAAAACCTGCGCGCGGCCTTCGGCAGACATCTTGAGAGCCGTTTTCTCAACGATACGCTGGATTTTCTCGGCTGAATGCTTGGCTGCGAACGGCGCGAAATACCATTTCAGGAACACAAAGCAGATTACGTCCTCAAGAGCCTGAACTTCGGCATCACGCTTGATTCCCTGTTTGCGCAGCATCTTCTCGGCGGCCTCGATCTGATCCGCGCCGTATTCTGCCTGCTCCATCAGGCCGCGCACGACATCGGCGTGGTACACGCCCTGCGCCTTGCGCCAGGCCAGATAGCCCGCGCGGCCTTCGGGATACTCGGTACGCTTCAGCTTCCAGCGCTCGACATGCTGTCCGCGCGCAGCAATCTGCAGGGCATCTGATGAGTCGGGGAATAAGCGATCCAGTTCGGAGCTCATGCGTTGGCCATAAAGCAGCGCTTCGGGCTGGCCATCCTCAAGGTTGGGGTCCTCTGCGTTGGCCGCATCGATTGCGTTCAGAACTGCTTGCTTGCGAGTGCTCATCTTCCGCTCCGTTAGCTTGCCTGCACATCGCCCATCAAGGCGGGAGGCTGGGTTTTCTACACCATGCTAACGGCTTATCGCCGCGTGTACAGCGGACAAATACACATGCGCCGGATCAGGAGGGGGAGGACTGATCCGGCGCTTCAGGCAAGGTTATTTACCCGCCTCGGACTGGCCCTTGGTTACGGGTTCTGACACCGGCTCGGGGAAGCTGAGGTTTCGGGTCAGGTTGTTCATGTCGATCCCCAGCGCCATGGCCGGAGCGCTCAGGACGGATGCAGACAGGACAAGGGCGGTGACGAAGGTTTTCATGGGGTTTCTCCGATTTGCGTTTGTCACATCCCTGAGATGAACCGTTCAGTTCACTTTTTCAAGGCGCAAAATGAACTATTCGGTTTACTTATGTGCATATGGGTCATTCAAAAATGCATGGGGTGAATTACGCCAAGTGGGCCAGCAGCGGTCTTGCGGGTGCTGCGGCAGACAGGTAAACGCCCTCCTTAAGCGTATATGAGGGTTTCCGATGTCGATTGACCAAAGCACAGCCGCCAAGGTGGCCAAACTGGCCAGGATCAAGGTCGAGGATGACGCGCTGCCTGCGCTGGCGTCCGAGTTCAACAATATCCTTGGGTTTATCGAGCAACTGAACGAAGTGGATGTCGAAGGTGTCGAGCCTATGGTTTCAGTTGAGCCAATGCGCCTGAAGCGCCGTCAGGATGTGGTCACTGACGGAAACCAGCAGGACAAGGTCCTGTCCAACGCCCCCGATGCGCGCGAAGGGTTCTTCGCTGTTCCCAAAGTTGTGGAGTAAGTCATGAGCGATCTGAACAAACTGGGCCTGGCCGAGGCCCGCGACGCGCTTCGCAAGGGTGATGTGACCTCGGTTGAGCTGACCGAATCCTGCCTCAAGGCGATTGACGAGGCCGATGCGCTGAACGCGTTTGTCCACAAAACCCCCGAGATCGCTCTGGAGCGCGCTAAAGCAGCGGATGAGCGGATCAAGGCGGGCGATGCGCCGTCGATGTGTGGTCTGCCCATCGGTATCAAGGATCTGTTCTGTACCAAGGGCGTGCCCTCGCAGGCGGCTTCGAAAATTCTCGAAGGCTTCAAGCCCGAATACGAATCCACCGTGTCTCAGCAACTGGCCGATACCGGTGCCGTGATGCTGGGCAAGCTGAACATGGACGAATTCGCCATGGGCTCTTCCAACGAGACCTCGGTCTATGGCAACGTCGTCAGCCCTTGGCGACGCGGCAATGACGATGCTCAGCTGACACCCGGCGGTTCATCGGGCGGCTCGGCCTCGGCAGTGTCCGCCGATTTGTGCCTGGCTGCAACCGGTACCGATACTGGTGGCTCGATCCGTCAGCCTGCTGCGTTCACGGGCATCACCGGCATCAAACCGACTTATGGCCGTTGCTCTCGCTGGGGCATCGTGGCCTTTGCGTCTTCGCTGGATCAGGCTGGGCCGATGACCAAGAACGTGCGCGATGCGGCGATCATGCTGGAAACCATGTGCGGCCACGACCCCAAGGATTCGACCAGTGCTGAACTGGCCGTCCCGAATTTCGAGGCGATGCTGACCGGCGACATCAAGGGCAAGAAGATCGGTATCCCGAAAGAATACCGCATGGACGGAATGCCCGCTGAGATTGAAAAACTGTGGGCCGATGGCGCCGCTATGCTGAAAGACGCAGGTGCCGAGATCGTCGATATCTCGCTGCCGCACACAAAGTACGCTTTGCCTGCCTACTATGTGATCGCCCCGGCCGAGGCGTCCTCGAACCTCGCCCGTTACGACGGTGTCCGCTATGGCCGCCGCGCGCAGCTGGCGCAGGGCGATGGCATCACCGAGATGTACGAAAAGACTCGCGCGGAAGGGTTCGGCCACGAGGTTCAGCGCCGTGTGATGATTGGCACCTACGTGCTCTCGGCAGGTTTCTACGATGCCTACTATAACCGGGCGCGCAAAGTTCGCACCCTGATCAAGAAAGATTTCGAAGATGTCTTTGCCGCAGGCGTCGATGCGATCCTGACCCCGGCGACACCATCGGCGTCGTTCGGACTGGGTGAGATGACTGAGGCGGATCCAGTGCAGATGTACCTGAACGACGTGTTCACCGTGACCGTGAACCTCGCTGGTCTCCCCGGTATTTCGGTGCCTGCAGGTCTGGACAAACAGGGGTTGCCACTGGGTCTTCAGCTGATCGGTCGTCCATGGGACGAGGGCGATCTGCTCAACACCGCCTACGCGCTTGAGAATGCTGCCGGGTTTGTGGCCAAGCCTGGAAAATGGTGGTAATCCTCAAGCCAGATACGGCACTACACAACCGGAGCAGCCAAATGCGCCAATTGCTTCTGATCCCGGCCTTGGGGCTGATTGCGGCTTGTAACACCGTGGCACCGGTCTCGGGTACGGGTTTCAATACGCCGGAATATCAGGCGCAACGCGAGGCTGAATTGGCCGGGCAGGGCCTGGGGGGCAACCCTCTTGCACCGCCCGAGGCGATCTCGGAACAACCGCTTTCGGCGCAGGGGACGGTTGGATCTGATGCCCCGGTGGGTGACGCGTCAGATATTGCAAACCAAACGGCCATTGCCCTGGCGAATACATCCGGTCAGGAAGCGAACGCCGCGCCTCTGACTGCAACAAACAACAACAGTATCTCCGACGAACAGGATTTCGAGGCCGTCTCGAACCGGCGAACCATCGACGATGACGCCGCCCGGATCGAACAGAACCGACAGACCTACGAGGTCGTCGCGCCCACCGTTGTGCCCCAGCGCGGCTCTGACGGTCAGCCCAATATCGTACAATATGCGCTGAGCACCTCAAACCCTGTCGGCACCCAGCTCTACAGCCGTGCCGGATTCAACCTGCAGGCCAAGGCAGAACGCAATTGCGCACAATTCGCTTCGCCCGATCAGGCCCAGATCGAGTTCCTGTCTAACGGCGGTCCTCAGCGTGATCGTAAAGGGCTGGATCCGGACGGTGACGGCTATGCCTGCGGCTGGGATCCCAGCCCGTTCCGCAGTGCTGTCAACAACTGAACTCTCTCCCATCTGGCAGCCATCGCCTAATTTCGGCCCTCGAATGGATGGGCTGAAGCCCACGCTGATCGTACTGCACTATACTGCTATGGAGAGCGCCGCGGCCGCACTCGAACGCCTCTGCGATCCCGGTCCGGAAGTCTCTGCGCACTACCTGATCGGCGGCGATGGCACACTCTGGCAGCTTGTCCGCGAGGAAGATCGCGCCTGGCACGCCGGGGCAGGGGAGTGGCACGGGCAGACAGACATAAACTCCCGCTCTATTGGTATCGAACTGGATAACCGAGGCGACCATCCATTTGCCGATCCCCAAATGCGAGTGCTCGAACAGCTTCTGCCGCAGATTATGCAACGCTGGGCCATTTCCTCAGAGGGCGTGATCGGCCATTCGGACATGGCACCGGGACGCAAAACCGACCCCGGCCCCCGATTTGACTGGCAACGACTGGAGCGCCAGAGCCTGGCCGCCCAACGCGGCAGCACCGCTCCGGAGGGCACCACACTCCGTGCCCTTGCCCAAACCCGTGGTTATACTGCCCCGATCGACGACGCCACGCTCCTCGCCGCCACCCGCTTGCGCTTTCGTCCCTGGGCCACTGGCCCCGCACAACCCGACGATCTCAAGGCTCTCGGCTCATCCCGGGTGATAACCTGATCCGCCCTTCATCTGGCCAAAAATATCCCGGGGATGAATTGGCCGCAGGCCAAGAAGGGGCTGGCCCCTTCTCCTCTTGACGTCCCCGATCCCAAAGCATACCCAACCCACTGCGCGGAGGGCCGGATGGCCGCTGGGGCCGCAAAGCCCGAGAGGAAAGTCCGGACTCCACAAGGCAACGGTGCCGGGTAACGCCCGGGCGGGGAAACCCGACGGAAAGCGCCACAGAAATCAGACCGCCACACACGTGTGGCAAGGGTGAAACGGTGGGGTAAGAGCCCACCGCGCCGCTGGCAACAGCGGCGGCACGGCAAGCCCCACCGGGAGCAATGCCGAATAGGGTCCCCGCGCGGGCCGGTCGGTGCAAACCGATACCGCCGCTAGGCTCGCCTTGGCCGAGAGGGACCGGGTTGGCAGCTCGAGCCGCGTAGCAATGCACGGCCTAGAGGAATGGTCATCGAAGGGGGCAACCCCGGAACAGGATCCGGCTTACAGGCCCTCCGCGCGTATCTTCTCAGCCTGTTGGTGGGGTGTAAGCTCCGGTCAGTGTCGCAGCCTTTTGGGCCACCGCGACAAAATCTTCGGCAGGCCATGCGCGTACGGTTTCGATCCTCGAGACCGCACCGGTGCTGGCAACCGCCATCCCGATTGCAACCGCATCTGTGCCGTCAGGAACTTCACTGATGACAACAACATCGTTGCCGCCTGTGGTGAAGTAGAAGGAGATCAGCCTTCCGCCCGCCTTCTCAAGCAGCGCTCTGACCGGGCCGGTACGATCCTGAGGCTTTGCCACCATCGCCTTGACGGCCTCGGACGAATAGGATGCGTAAGTAATGAAAACAGGCATGGGTCTCTCCTTTGGACTTGAGTTTTGTGGAACCTTTATGCCGACCGGTTCCGTGGCCTCTCGCACGCACCAGCGCGCGAAACCGAACTGGCCCGGTCGAAAAGGCGACCAAGCCAAAGCAATTGCGTGAGTGGTGCGGGTGGTCCGCGCCCCGCTCCGGTGGTTGGGAGCAGATTTGGCGCAGGGTATGGCGCACCCTATCACAAACTCGTGAACACGCCAAACCGGGGCACCAGGTCACCTCTGATGAATTGTTCCCCAAACCCGCCGAATCCGGTTGACTCGGGCGCGCGAGCAGGTAAAAGCGCACGCTCATAAGGATTTCAACCGAAAGGCCCCTGCCTTTTCGGACGCAGGAGATAACCATGGCGAAGCCGACGACAATCAAGATCCGTCTGAACTCGACCGCGGGCACGGGCCACTTCTACGTGACCAAGAAAAACGCGCGCACCATGACCGAGAAAATGACCATTCGTAAGTACGACCCGGTCGCTCGGAAGCATGTCGAGTATAAAGAAGGCAAGATCAAGTAATCTGCCCTCTGACGTGAATTTCTGAAAAGGACCCTGTCTGGCAGGGTCCTTTTTTTGTTGTAGGCGCTCAGAAAGGGCGTTGCAGGGGCGCATCAGCATTTTCAGTGTTCTGATCCGCAGCGGCTTGCTTTTTCGCACTCGCTGCCACTAGGCTTTAGCAACCCTTTCCAAAATGTTGACCGCCATGAAAAAAATCTTGTTGCCCGCCCTTGCCGTTCTGACCCTGTCAGCCTGCGAAGACCCATTCAACCGTGAAGGCGTAGGGTTCACCGGTATTGATGGCGAGCCGCGCACGATCTCTGAGGTCGAAGGCGCGGCGGCTTTTGTGCCTCAAGCGACCAATATCCCCGCGGAACTGGCCGAACTGCCGACCGTTCGCGTGGCCTCGAATGAAACAGACCCGAACAAACTGGCGCGTGTCGCGATCGACAACGGTGGCCGGACTGACACGACCGCAGTTCCGCTTTCGGGTCAAAGCACCAATCTGTTGCTCAGCACCGTCGAAGTGAACAGCACCCTCTATGCCGTATTGCGCACGACCCAAGGCGACACGCGGGTCGACAATTCTATTGGTGCAGCATTCGGCGAACAAACCGAACGCTTTACCGGCTGCTTGCCCGCTGGCGACGTTTTCCGCAAAGGCTCTTCCGAGCGTAGTTCGGGCTTTGCGGTGCCGCTGAATTGCAGCTAAATCAGAAAGACCCCAATCAAGCTAAACCCCCGCCAGTACGGCGGGGGTTTTTCGTTATACACCACTGTTCCGCCATTCAGCAAAGGTCATGACCGTGCGCAAACCTGCGCTGGTCATGAGCGCTGCAAATGCAGTGTTGAAGGTGCTTTAGAGGTGTCCGACGTTAGTCGGCAGAAGACGTTGACGCCTGAGAACGCCAAGCTGAAAGGTTCGAAGCGACCGGCGCCCAAATGGGTAGTGCAACTGTTCGCAATGGGAATGAACTCCATCAGAACCTCTACTCGTTATGAATGAGGGGGCATCAGGGGACAGGCGTCAGTTTAGGTGCCCTTTTTCCGAGGCTAATACAAAACACCTGTGTTTTGTTGTTGCATGCTGAGCGGTCGTTTGTCCTTATTTCTCTGCAACCTGTTCGCACTCAATCTCAGTAGATGAACCCTATTAGTATCATTTAGCGGAATTAGTAGTGTATTGGTGCGATTTGGTTTGTTCCGTTGGGATTCTGTCTGATGGGAAATTGCACAGGTTGATATCCGCACGTTTCGCTATGCCTTCGTATGGTAGGCTTGATTTATTGGAAATTCCATGTTTGACGGCCCCTAAGCACCGAGCGCCAGTGTAGTCGATCAAAATGAACCTGCAGTACGTGGTGTGGAAGCAGTAGACGGGATACGAACAAACTCTTCGAGAGGGTTAGATCGCGCTGATAGGCAGGTACGACGACAGCCACCTGTTCTTGGGGTACGCTTCGGAGTATTAGAAAATGCAACTCAAAATGCTCATGAACTTCGATCCGCCCAAACATGATGGCGATAGACCGGATAGGCAAAATGACACATGGCTGATCACACTTCAAAGTTGATAGCTGGCGAACAACAAGATCCTGCAAATAGAACTGAAAACTATAAAATGAAAACCTTGGATTTACCTGCGCACTATATTGCACTTGATGATTTTGGAGGATTGCAGACCCTATACGCAGGTTTTGCAGAAGCGGTCGCTGCTAGAGGGCATCAAATATGCACCGTCAACAGAGCAAAAACGCGACCCCTTGCTCATTTCGCCACATCGCTGGAGCAGATTGGCGTAGAAGTGCAGTCTCCGCAAACCTATCGCGTTGCTAACATTCTGCCAACCTCGATGCCAAGGACACGTAATCGCGTTCAGCGGACGCTGTTGAATAAACTGATCGGTCGCTCAAATCTCGATCACGTAGTGTGTTGGAACGCCCCGCCCGATCCATATATGAGGTCGAGAAACCGAAAGTTCGCTTTTTATGATCACGGCTTCTCTTCGATAAGAATAGTGAACACATGGCGACAGCAACAGCTGGCTAGAATGAATGGAATCATCAGCGTTTCTGAAGCCAATAAGTATCTACTCGAAAATTTATGGCAGTATGAAGGCAGGATTCATGTGGTTTGTAACCCTGTGCGTCAGGCGATCGCCGATCGCATCCTGAACAAAAAGAAGACGCCAATAAATGATATTCGAATTACATGCGCAGCGCGTCTGGTCTCTTTCAAAGGGTTCGCGAGCTTGGTCCACGCGACGGCCGATCTGTTAGATCAAGGTTATCCTGTTAAACTCACGATCGCTGGTGATGGGCCCGAAACTTCAATACTCAAAAAAACGGCGCAAAGATTGTTGCCAGATGACAAGGTAATATTTCTTGGTCTGGTGAAGGATATGGGCGCATTGCTCGATGAGACCGATATTTTCGTCGCACCGTCGCTCCGTGAGCCTTTTGGCCTTTCTCCTCTTGAGGCGTTGGCCTCGGGCATCCCGACGGTTCTATCGAACATTGATGGTCATCCGGAGATTTTGCCTTTTGACGGTGCGGCAACGCTTGTAGAGCCAACATTGTCGCTCAGTGAATATGCTCAACTCGGATCGACAAACGCGAAAATGCCGAAATACGTCTATTTTCCATCAAGTCGATCAATCGCAGAACCAAAGGCGCTTGCGCCAGATTTACTTGCAGCGGCGTTGGCGCAAGTGATTGAATCGTACCCGGATCACGCCAATACTGCATTCGAAGCAGCACGACAGATACGTCATGACTGCAGCATCGAGAAGTATACGGATAAACTTTTGCGGATTTTTAAAGAGATCTTTTAAGATTTGTATCAAGGTGACACGCTCTATTTGTAAGAGCGCTGAAAACGATTTGCATCACGTTTCCAATCTGTCTCAATGTGCTTCGGAAGATTGTTAGGGGTTAGGGGCAAATTTTCGTTGCAGATGGATATAGTAGCCGCACATTTGATGACAGCAGACGCACGATTGCTCTTCATCTTGTGCGTAACCAGAGAGTGCCAAGTCTATTGAGTCAGCAACTACGGAAGTCTCTTAGGGCCCGAATTCTATCGGTAAAAAAAGGGAGCCCTTGGGGCGCAGCTTGGGGCGTAGGACAACGAGTGGTGACAGGAATTCGTATAGGCCTCTTATCAGACTGGATGAGTATCGCCCGATCTATGAGGAGGTACCGCGGGCATCGGTCTGACTTGCAGGACCCGGTCTAGAATTGTAGAGAGACAGATTGTGAGCTTGCAAATTTCTTTCTAGCAGTTTTTCATTCTAATGCTCCTGAGAAGATTGGCCATTTCTCAGAAAGATGAAATTATTTAGCTCAGGCTTGAAGATATCGAGCCCATCTTCTGGGATTCGTGTGCTCAGCAGAAAGTGTTTCCGGAACGAAAGAGCCTGCCGAGACTGGGTCTCGGCAGGCTCCGCCAGTCCTGAATGGGCGTGAGAGAGCTTTACTCTCTGTTCCCCAAAAGCTGCAGCAGGAACATGAACATGTTGATGAAGTCCAGATACAGGTTCAGCGCTCCCATGATGGCAGCTTTGCCCAGCCATTCCTGATCGCCCGCATGGGCCATCTGCAGGTAGGTGTTCTTGATGTTCTGCGTGTCATAGGCGGTCAGACCGGCGAAGATCAGAACACCCAGGATCGACACGGCAAACATGATGGCCGGCGATTGCAGGAACAGGTTGATGATCATTGCGACCACCAGACCAATCACGCCCATCATCAAGAATGTACCCATGCCGGACAGGTCTTTCTTGGTGACATAGCCGTAGAGTGACAGGCCTGCGAAGGCGATCGAAGTCACCAGGAAGACCTGTGCTATCGAAATGCCGGTGAAGGCAACGAAGATCCAGCTCATCGACAGGCCCATGACGGCCGCGAAAGCGTAGAAGAACAGCTGTGCGCCGGCTGCGGACAGGCGGTTGATGGCAGCGCCAAACGCAAACACCATGCCCAAGGGCGCAAACATCACGATCCAGCCCAGGATGTTCGGGCTCAACGTTACCGGATCGCGGAATACCGACAGCAATTGCGGGCTGGTGCCGACGGCCCAGGCCACTGCAAATGTGATCAGCATGCCTACGGACATGGTGCCGTAGACTTTGTTCATATGGGCGCGCAGGCCCTCATCGATCTCGGCAGCGCGCGCGCCGGACGCCGTCCGGATCGTGTCGAATTGTGCCATAAAGGGTCTCCCTCTGATATTCTGCTCTCAGCCTGCGATTGCAGGCCGGTTTCCCAGCAAATATCGGAGAGTGTGGCCCGCGTTTCAAGGGTTTTAGGCCTAAAACTCAGCAAAACTGTCAGCAAATTTGGCGGCAGTGTTAAAAACGCCGCCAAATACCTGGCATTTCCGTATTAATACAGGTGCTTGTGCCAATTGTCCGGGGCATCCCAGACAGGGCGTTTCGCTTCAACCTCGGCCTGGGACCGGGTGACACCGATATCCTCGAGTGCACGATCATCCAGCTGTGCAAGCGCTCTCCGCTGTCGGGCGAGGCTGAGCAGGCTCAGTATCCGCGTACCAAACGCCGCATTCCGAACGGGGCGACGGGTTGAGATAGCTATATGGGTCATGATCTTTGCCCTTTCGTGGTTGCTTGATGAAACACTGCGCTTCAATCAATTTCCTTGATCTATATGGATCAATCTGACATATTTTGAAAATGAATGTTTATGAACTGTCACATAAGGAATCGTGAAGATGCGAAATCTGGACATCACCACCTTGCGCTCTTTCGTGGCCGTTGCTGACTACGGCGGCGTGACGCGGGCCGCCGGTTTTCTTCATCTGACGCAATCCGCCGTTTCGATGCAGCTCAAGCGTCTGGAAGAGCTGCTGGGATTAGAGCTTCTGGACCGTTCAGGCCGAACCATTGCCCTGACAGCCTCGGGTGAGCAGTTGCTGGCCTATGCCCGACGCATGATCGCATTGAATGATGAGGTGATTGGACGCCTGACGGATCAGGCCTTTGAAGGAGAGGTCACCTTGGGCGTGCCGCATGACGTCGTGCATCCATTCATTCCAAGGGTGCTGCAGCGCTTCAACGCGAGTTTTCCGCGGGTCAGCGTAAATCTCGTCACGTCGAATACGCGCCAATTGAAGGATGAGTTCGCGCGTGGGGCCTTCGATCTGATTGTCACGACCGAATCCGGGGCAGGTGAGGGGGCTGAAACGCTGCACCACATGCCGTTGCGTTGGGTCGGAGCATTGAACGGATCGGCCTGGCGGCAAAAGCCGCTGCGATTGGGGTTCTGCCGGAACTGCATTTTCCGTCCTGTCGCGACCTCGGCACTGGATGATGCCGGGATCAACTGGGATATGAGCATCGACAGCGATTCGGACCGTACGGTTGAGGCCACTGTCAGCGCCGATCTGGCCGTCGGTGTGCTGCTGGAAGGCACGCAACCCAACCATCAGGAACTGATCGACCATGGCGGCGCACTGCCGGACCTGCCGGTACAGTTCATCAACCTCTACGGGGCCGAGCGGGTGCGTGAGGAATATGTGGCCGAGCTTGCCAACCTGCTGCGCCAGAACTTCACACGCCCGAGTGCACATCCACTCAAGGCGGTTAGTTGATCCGGATCACCACTTTTCCAGTGGATTTGCGCGCGCGCAGCAACTCAAGGCCCTGTGCTGCCTCCTGCAGGGGCAGCACATGGCTGATATGAGGTTTGATCCTACCCTCTGAATGCCAGCGGAACAGCGTGTTGAAGCTGTTATGGACAACCTCGGGCCGGAAGGTCAGATACCCTCCGATATAGACACCGATCACGCTGAGGTTCTTGACCAGCAGATGGTTGGCGGGAATTTGCGGAACATCACCCCCGGCAAACCCGATCGGCAGCAGACGACCCTCGGGGTTTGTGGCGCGAAAGGCGGACTTGAACACATCTCCTCCGATCGCGTCGTAGACGACATCCGCGCCGCCAAGCGCCAGAACCCTTTCACGCAAATCTTCACCCGCGTCGATCAGATGGTCTGCTCCAGCCCGCTGTGCCACGGCCAGCTTGTCTGCGCCACGTGCCTGCGCAATCACTGTTGCCCCCATCAGCTTGCCGATCTCGACAGCGGTCAGCCCGACACCGCCCGCAGCGCCCGTCACCAACAGCGTTTCGCCCGGTTGCAGGCGTGCCCGATGATCGAGGGCAATGTGGCTTGTGCCATAAGCGATCTGTATCGCTGCGGCGTCTTCGAAACTCATGGAATCGGGGATGGGGACCGCTCTCGCGGCCTCGAATATACCTGATTCGGCAAGACCGCCCTGGCCGGAATAGACCGCAACGCGATCTCCGGGCTTCAGATTCGTCACATTGTTTCCGATTTCGTCGACAATCCCGGCGATTTCCATGCCAAGCGTAAACGGCGCATCCGGCGTGTCCTGATATGTTCCCTTTTGCATCAGCAGGTCCGCAAAGTTCAACGCGCAAGCACGGATCGAAACGCGAATATGACCCTCGGAGGGTGAGGGCAGTTCGACCTTGCACAACTGTGCAGGGGCTCCCTGGGTCTTGATATGGTATGCCAGCATCAACGCTCTCCGGGTTTTGACCGCTATAGGCGTGGGGTCGGGGCGTTTTGTCAATTCCTATCCGAAAAGCTGCGGAGATCGGAAGGCACTGTTTCTTAATTGGAAACGCATTGATCTCAAAAAACCCTACAACCACAAACCACTGTGTGCATTCCGCGACTCAACCCGCTTGAAAAAATATTCTATTGCGGCAATATTACCCTATGGTGCTGTTCGGGGGGCACGATCCGGATTAGGGAGTTCTTAAGCAGCGACCCGCTAACTTAGCGGAGACGGCTGCTGTCGCGTTTTCCCGGACAGGTGTTTGTGTAAAGGAGACTACCAATGACCCATCACGTCGATGTCCATGTGGGCAAACGCGTCCGGCATCGCCGCTGGCTGATTGGCATGACCCAGCAGCAGTTGGCGCAGCAAGTTGGTATTAAGTTTCAGCAGATCCAAAAATATGAAACAGGTGCCAACCGGATTAGCGCGTCTCGCCTTTGGGATATCGCTGAGGCATTGGATGTACCTGTCGCCTTCTTCTTTGAAGGACTGGAAGAGACTCAAAAATCGGACGCTGACAAGAAATCTGTCCCGGCTGACCTGATGGGCGATAAGGAAGCGCTCGATCTGGTGCGTTCATACTACGCCATTCCGGAAAACCAGCGCCGCCGCCTGTTTGAATTGGCCCGTGTGCTAAGCGACGTCGCCTGACACAATCGACTTGACTTCGGGGGGCTTCGGTCGCACGGGTAAACCATGCAACACACCCTACTGAGTGATCTTGATATTGCAGAAGAAATGGCCGACGCGGCGCGGACGGCCATCCTTCCTTATTTCCGCCAGACAAATCTGGAAACCGACAACAAACTCGCAGACGGGTTTGATCCGGTCACGATCGCCGATCGTGAGGCCGAGAAAGCCATGCGCGCCGTATTGGCGCGGCATTGCCCGGACGACGGTATATTCGGAGAAGAGTTTGGCCAGAGCGCCGGAACAAGCGGGCGCGTCTGGGTTCTGGACCCAATCGACGGCACGCGTGGTTTCATCAGCGGTACACCGACGTGGGGGGTATTGATCGCGCTGAGCACGGATACCGGCCCGGTCATGGGTGTGATTGATCAACCCTATATCGGCGAGCGTTTTGTCGGCGGCAACGGACATGCCTTTGTCAAAGGCCCCCTTGGCCAGACCAAACTTGGCACGCGCCCGACGCGTTCACTGGATCAGGCGATCGTTTTCACCACCTTCCCCGAAGTCGGTACTGAGGCCGAGGGCGCTGGTTTTCACGCAGTCGCCTCGCAGTCAAAACTGACGCGCTATGGCATGGATTGTTATGCTTATGCGCTTCTGGCGGCCGGGCAGATTGATCTGGTGATCGAGGCCGGATTGAACGCCTATGACATTCAGGCACCGATCGCGGTGATCGAGGCGGCAGGAGGTGTCGTCACCGACTGGCAAGGTAATCCGGCCCATGAAGGTGGGCGTGCGCTGGCTGCGGCCACCCCCGAACTCCATGCCGTTGCTCTGGATATCTTGCGCAACCACTGAAACGGGTTGCCGCATGATCGCGGCGACCGTATGCTAAACACGGCTGGTTCTTGCGCCCGTTTTCCACCAGCCCGGCACTTCACGCATGAGACGGGCTTATGCGGGAGTGCAAAAAATGACCGAATTCCTGATCCGAAACGCCGATGTCATCGTGACGATGGATGATACGCGGCAAGAGCTCGCGAACGCCGATCTGTTGGTCCGAGACGGGCAGATTGCCGACATCGGCCATGGGTTGACCACCAGCGGAGAGATCCACGAAGGGTCCGGCTGCGTGGTGACACCCGGCTTGGTGAACACTCACCACCATCTCTATCAAACTCTCACGCGCGCGGTGCCGGGCGGGCAGGATGCGCTGTTGTTCGGCTGGCTGCAAACGCTCTACCCGATCTGGTCTCGGTTTGGCCCGGAAGAGATGTTCGTCTCCACCCAGATCGGCCTCGCAGAGCTCGCGTTGTCGGGCTGCACGCTCAGCTCTGACCACCTCTACCTCTATCCGAACGGCGCGCGGCTTGAAGACACGATTCACGCCGCAGCTGAACTGGGCCTGCGCTTCCACCCGACGCGTGGCGCGATGAGTATCGGTGAAAGCGATGGGGGCCTGCCGCCCGATGCCCTGGTCGAGGCGGAAACAGCCATCCTCGACGACATGACCCGTGTCGTGGATGCCTTTCATGACCCTTCCGAGGGATCAATGTGCCGTGTCGGCCTCGCCCCATGCTCTCCATTCTCAGTCAGTCGCGAACTGATGCGCGATGCGGCTCTGCTGGCCCGAGACAAGGGCGTGATGTTGCACACGCATCTGGCCGAAAACGACGAAGATATTGCCTATTCGCAAGCCCAATTTGGCTGCCGCCCCGGCCAGTATGCCGAAGACCTCGGCTGGACGGGTTCGGACGTGTGGCATGCCCATTGCGTCAAATTGGACAAGGCCGAGATCGATCTCTTCGCCCGCACCAGAACTGGGATCGCTCACTGCCCGTGTTCAAACTGCCGCCTTGGTTCAGGCATTGCCCCGGTTCGTGCTATGCGTGATCGTGGCGTTCCGGTCGGCCTCGGGGTCGATGGATCAGCCAGCAATGACAGCAGTAATCTGGTTTCTGAGGCGCGTCTGGCCATGTTGCTGCAACGGGTCGCGAATGGGGCTGATGCAATGTCTGCGCGCGAAGCGCTTGAGATTGCCACGCGTGGTGGGGCGGATGTGCTGAATCGTACGGATTGCGGTCGCCTTATGCAGGGCAAACGGGCCGATATCGCCATCTGGGATGTCTCCGGCATCGAAAGCGCCGGCAACTGGGATCCTGCTGCCTTGCTGCTTGCAGGACCAACGCGCGTCAAACACCTCTTCGTCGAAGGCCGGCAGATTGTCCGGGACAGTCAGATCATCACCATCGATCTGCCCAAAGCCATTGAAACCCAAAACCGCCTCGCCCGCGCTCTGATCGACTAGCGGATCCGCCCTACATCTGGCCAAAAAATATCCCCGCCGGAGGCATGCGCCACAGGCGCATCCCTCTCACGCTTGCACCTTTGAGCCACCGATCCAGACATCCGCCACCGCCCGATCATCGCCCATCATGATCGTGGGAAACACCGCCTCCCACAGATCATCTGCGTGTGCTTCACGCTGCGCAATCGCCGGGGTCGAGGCAAGGTCGAGGATAACCAGATCCGCCTCCATTCCGGTTGCAACGTTGCCGATACAATCGTCCATATGCAATGTCCGCGCCGACCCCACGGTTCCCAACCACAACAGTTGCGCCGGATGCAGCGGAGCGCCCCGCAGCTGTCCGATCTCGTAGGCGGCTGCCATGGTCCGCAACATCGAAAAGCTGGACCCGCCACCGGTATCCGTGGCCAGTCCCACACGATGTCCTTCACGCATCAGGCCCTCCATATCGAACAGCCCGGAGCCAATAAACGTGTTCGAGGTCGGGCAATGAATTAGCGCCGCTTCCATTTCGTGCAGCCGATCCCGCTCTCGTTGTTCCAGGTGGATGACATGGCCATAAAGGCCATTTTTCCGCAGCAGACCAAACTGCTCATAGGTATCCAGATAATCCCGCGCGTCGGGGAAGAGGGATCGGACCCACTCGATCTCATCTGTCTGTTCACACAAATGGGTCTGCATCAGACAATGCGGATATTCACCCCACAGCGCCCCCATGGCCTCAAGCTGTTCCGGTGTCGACGTGGGTGAAAAGCGCGGCGTGATGGCGTAAGAAAGCCGATCGATCCCGTGCCATTTCTCCAACAAGGCTTGCGACTGATCATAGGCTGTCTGGGCCGTGTCGCGCAGACGCTCGGGGGCATTGCGGTCCATGCAGGTCTTGCCTGCCACAACCCGCTGACCGCGCGCCTGAGCTGCCGTGAAGAACGCATCGACGCTTTCAGGGTGAATCGTGCAGAAGCTGCACATCGTCGTTGTGCCATGCGCGGTTGTCAGGTCCAGATATCGGTTGGCAATCTCCGATGCATAGGCCAGGTCACCAAACTTCATCTCCTCGGGGAAGGTATAGCTGTTCAGCCAATCGATCAGGCGCTTACCCCAACTGGCGATCATCGCGGTCTGAGGGTAATGCACATGCGGATCGACGAATCCTGCCATGATCAGATGGCGGCCATAGTCCTTGATCGCCGCCTCAGGATGCGCTCGCGTCAGGTCCGACGCCGTGCCAAGCGCTGCGATGCGCCCGTCTTCGATCACCAAGGCCTCGTGTATTACCGCCGCCTCGGTAGGCTCGCCTTCGAATGGCGATCCATTGAAGCTGAGTACGCGCCCTTTCAAAAGCGTCTTTTGCGCCATTTTCCCTGTTCTCCGCCCGTTTGGGATCGCTCGGCAGCATAGGGGTGCAAAAGATGTGGGTAAATCCAAGCATTGTCATTGTTTTCCGGTAGCTGCTTCTTCTATCTAGAAGCAATCGCGCGGAATGAGGGGCAGAGCATGACCACAGGCATTGACGAAGCCGGACAAGATCAGCCGCGGGATGAGGATGCCTATGCGCTGGACAGGCGAACTGTCGCGGCCATTCTTTATGCCGTGGATGTCGAGGATCGCGACAAGCTGATCGAGCTGATGGAGCCGCTGCACCCGGCTGACATTGCTGACCTTCTTGAGCAGATCAACCCCTATGACCGGACCCGGCTAATCCGTCTTTATGATAAGGAATTCGACGGCGATATCCTGTCAGAACTGGATGAATCTGTTCGGGAGGAGGTCATTGCCGTTCTAAAGCCGGACGTGCTGGCCGAAGCCGTGCGGGACATGGAAAGCGACGATGTCGTCGATCTGCTGGAGGATCTCGAAGAGCCGCAGCAGGAAACCATTCTGGATGCGCTGGAGGATTCCGAGCGGATCGCGGCCGAGCAGGCACTCTCTTACCCGGAAAACTCGGCGGGCCGCCTCATGCAGCGCGAGGTCGTCATGGCCCCCGAACATTGGACGGTAGGGCAGGCGATCGATTTCATGCGTGCAAACGACGATCTGCCTGAGCAGTTCTATTACGTGATCCTGGTCGACCCGCGCCTCAAACCCGTTGCGCAGGTGTCTCTTGGCAAACTGATGGCAACCCGGCGCGAAATTCCTCTGCATGATATCGCCGACGAGGAACTGCATGCGATCCCTGTCGATCAGGATGAAGAAGATGTCGCCTATGCCTTTAATCAATACCACCTGATCTCGGCCCCGGTGGTGGATGCCGACGGGCGTTTGGTCGGGGTGATCACCATCGATGACGCGATGGTGGTTCTGGATGAGGAATACGAAGAAGACATGTTGCGCCTCGCCGGTGTGTCTGACGAAAGCTCGATCTCGGATAGTGTTGCCGCAACCAGTAGGCGGCGGTTGCCATGGCTGGGTGTCAATCTGGTCACTGCGATCTGCGGATCTCTGGTGATTTCACAGTTCGAGGCGGCGATTGACCAGTTGGTGGCGCTGGCGATTCTGATGCCCATCGTGGCGTCGATGGGCGGGAACGCGGGCACGCAATCGCTGACGGTCGCGGTGCGCGCGCTGGCAACACGCGACCTGACGGGCTCGAACGTGGGCCGGGTTATCCGGAGGGAACTGCTGGTCGGAATGCTGAACGGGCTGTGCTTTGCCATTGTACTGGGCACGGTAGGGATGATGTGGTTCGATTCTCCATTGCTGGGTGTCGTGATCGGGTCGGCCTTGGTCGTGAACATGATCATCGCAGGCTTAGCGGGTACGGTAGTACCGGTGGTGCTGGATCGTCTGGGCGTTGACCCGGCGCTGGCGTCCGGGACCTTTGTGACCACCACAACGGATGTCATGGGGTTCTTCATCTTCCTGGGGCTGGCCAGCATGGTGCTACTGTGACCGAAACGACCGATCTGACCGAAATCAAAGCTGCCGCCCGGAAAGCGGCCTTTGCCCGCCGCAAGGCTGCTTTTAACGCGCGGCCTCCCGGCGCAGCGGGCCGCCTGTCCGAGGTTCTGGCCGGGCACCGTGGCGTTCCCATTTCCGGCTACATGCCCATCCGCACCGAGATTGATCCGCTACCCGCCATGGCCGAAGCCGCTGCTTATGGCCCGGTTGGTGTGCCGGTTATTCAGGCCGCAGGCCAACCGCTGCGTTTTTCGCGCTGGACGCCTGAAGGGGCTTTGAAAGACGGACCGTTCGGCGCCAAGGTGCCCGAGATCGACGATTATTTCGACCCCGAGATCCTGATCGTGCCGCTGGTGGCCTTCGACGCAAAGGGTGGTCGACTGGGCTATGGCGGAGGGTTCTATGATCGTACACTGGAAGGCCTGCGCGCTATACGCCCGACGCTGGCCATCGGGTTCGCCTTCGACGCGCAGGAAGACGACGGTCTGCCGCTGGAGCCGACAGATCAGCCGCTTGACATGGTGATCACGGAAAGTCGTGTGCTGAGCTTTCGCTCTTAGAACCCAAGTTTATAAAGTCGTCCGGCTACTTTCCGGTGAATGACCGGTGGCAGAATATCTTCTAGCAGAGCACGCCGCGCGACTTGCCGGTCTGGCTTGTCGGCGGTGCCGGGGCGCGGCTTGAACAGCGTCGTATGAGACTTGCGAGAACTGTCCCAGGTCGCGGTGTAGTAGTACAGCGCGATGGACTTGCGGGGCTCGCCATCCGGGTGGTTCACGGTTTCAGGGTTGCCGTGCCAGCTGGTCGAACTGGTGTTGAAAATGCACATACGGTTGAACTGCGGCACAAACCCCGCGACTTTCGCTGACATGTCCTCGTTCCAGACCTCGAACGAGCCGCCATATTCCTCGCGCCAATCCTTGTTCAGATAGATCAGCATGTTCACACGGCGCTCAAGGTTCAGTCCGGCATGGTGGTTGAAATCCGCGTGAATATCGAGGTGCCCGCCATTCGACACGACGTGGATACCGCCGCCTGCAAAATAGGGGTCCGGGATCAGCCCTTTGATGCCAGTCAACTCTTCAAGGAACGCAAGAACGGGGCGTGAGTTCAACGCATAGAACAGCTGCCGCGTATAGGGCGGCAAGCGGTTGGGCTGATAGCTGGTTTTCAGTTTCTCCTGCGCGCGGTCAAAGCTGGTTTCGGCCTCGGGCAATTGCTCAAGATCCTCAAGCACACGCTCCAGAATGGCAGGGTCGAGGAAATTGTCGTAACCGCCATAGGGAAACGGCGTCTTCGACTGATAATCTTCAGAGATACTCTGCGCTGCAGCCCGTGCGTCTTTAGTGGGCAGCAGGAGGGTTTCAGGATCAAGGGCAAGGACAGGAGAAGACATAACACGAGACCTAACAATAAATTAAAACACCGCTTTCTCCGCGAATTTTGCCGTCGACACAAGTCGAGTGTCAACCGTTTCAGCTGCGTCGAACTGTTCCAACCAGTGGTCAGCGGATAATAGTGAACAATTCCAGCTTCCAAGGCGCCATTGTTCGCTCGGATTTTGATGGGTGCCGGAACTAAGTGCCTCAGGCTCGGGGTCGTGTGGGAACCGCTTGCGCTTGCAGGATGCCGGACTTAGGACAGTCTGCATGAAGATACTCTTTTTGGGCGACGTGATGGGGCGCGCGGGACGCGCCGCCATACAGCAGCATCTGCCACGTCTGCGAGACGAATGGCGGCTGGATTTCGTTGTGGTCAATGGCGAGAACGCCTCGAACGGGATGGGGCTGACCGGCGATCACGCCAAATTGTTGCTGGATGCGGGGGCAGACTGTATTACGCTGGGCGATCACGCGTTTGATCAGAAAGATATGCTGCAGTTCATCGAGAAAGAATCGCGCATCGTGCGGCCGGTGAATTTTGCCAAAGGTGCACCGGGGCGGGGGCATCGGTTGTATACGGCACCGGGCGGACGCAAGGTGTTGGTGGTTCAGGTGCTGGGTCAGGTTTTCATGAAACGACCCTTTGACGATCCGTTTTCGGGGGTTGAGCCGATCCTGAAGTCGCACCCGCGCGGCGGGCAGGCCGATGCCATCATCGTGGATATGCATTGCGAGGCGACATCCGAGAAGATGGCGATGGGCCATTATTGCGACGGGCGGGTCAGCCTGGTGGTGGGGACGCATACACATGTGCCCACAGCGGACGCTCAGATCCTGCCGGGCGGCACCGCGTATCTCACCGACGCGGGGATGTGTGGGGATTATGACTCGGTGATCGGAATGGACAAGCAAGAACCGATGCGCCGTTTCATCACCGGAATGCCCAAAGCCCGGTTCACGCCTGCGAATGGCGAGGCGACGCTGAGCGGTGTATTTGTCGAAACCGACGATCGCGACGGGCGCGCAAAATCTGTGCAGATGGTCCGCGTGGGCGGGCGGTTGCAGCAGGCGGGCCTCTGAGAACCATGTCAGGCTTGCTCTGACGCACGCAATGCGTGAAACTGGCTGTCAGGCGCGTATGCCAGGCCAGGGTTCGGACAGAATACCAAGAATGCAATTCCTTCAACTGACAGAAACAGGCAGCGCGGTCTTGGCGCTGATAATCGTTGCGGGCATGTTCGTCATGTTCCTGCGCGAGATCTATCCGACCGAAGTCGTCGCTATCGGCGGAGCTGCGTTAATGCTGGCCACCGGCATTCTGCCCTATCAAAGTGCCTTGGCGGTGCTGTCCAACCCTGCGCCGTGGACGATTGCGGCGATGTTCATCATCATGGGTGCCTTGGTGCGTACCGGTGCCCTCGATGCTTTCACTTCGGTCGCCCAGAAGCAGGCACAGGTCAATCCGCGTATCGCCATCGGTTTGCTGATGGGCTTTGTCGTCGTCGCTTCGGCTGTGGTGTCGAACACGCCTGTTGTTGTGGTGATGATTCCGGTCTTCATTCAGATCGCACGGACCTTGGATGTTCCGGCGTCCAAGCTGCTGATCCCGCTCAGCTATGCGGCGATTCTTGGCGGCACACTGACGCTGATCGGTACCTCGACCAATCTACTGGTCGATGGTGTGGCCCGCGCGCAGGGCATGACCGCCTTCACCATCTTCGAGGTGACGCCGCTGGGCATTGCCCTCGTCATCTATGGCATGATCTACCTGCGTTTCATCGCGCCGCGACTGCTGCCCGACCGCGACAGCATGGCCGAGATGCTGAGCGACCGGTCCAAGATGAAGTTCTTCACCGAGGCCGTGATCCCCCCCGAAAGTAACCTGATCGGACGCGAGGTTACCGGGGTGCAATTGTTCAAGCGTCCCGGCGTGCGCCTGATCGACGTGATCCGAGGCGACGAGTCGCTGCGGCGCAACCTCAAGGGGGTTGAGTTGCGGGTGGGCGACCGGGTGGTTCTGCGCACCGAAATGACCGAGCTTCTGAGCTTGCAGACCAATAAGGAACTCAAACGGGTCGATCAGGTTTCGGCGGTTGAAACCAAGACGGTTGAGGTGCTGATCACGCCCGGATGCCGGATGGTCGGGCGCACGCTGGGTGCCATGCGGCTGCGCCGTCGCTATGGCGTTTATGTGCTGGCGGTGCATCGCAGGAACCAGAATATCGGGCGTCAGTTGGATGATCTGACCGTGCGCGTCGGCGATACACTTCTGCTTGAAGGCTCGCCCGCCGATATCCAGAAACTGGCCGCCGATATGGATATGGTCGACGTCACCCAACCGTCGGCGCGCGCGTTCCGGCGCAGTCATGCCCCGATTGCCATCGGAGCACTTGTCGGGATCGTCGCGCTGGCTGGGCTGGGGATTGCGCCGATCCTGGCCTTGTCAATAATCGCGGTTGCCGTTGTTCTGCTGACCCGGTGTATCGATGCCGACGAGGCGTTTTCATTTGTCGAAGGCCGCCTGCTGGCGCTGATCTTTGCGATGCTGGCCATTGGCGCTGCGCTGGATAAGTCGGGCGCGGTATCGCTGATTGTCGAAGCCATCGCCCCGGCCTTGGGCATGCTGCCGCCTTTCCTGATCATCTGGGCGGTGTATTTGCTGACTTCGGTCCTGACCGAGCTGGTGTCGAACAACGCGGTCGCTGTGGTCGTCACTCCCATCGCGATCTCTCTGGCGCAGGCCGTGGGGATCGATCCACGCCCGCTTGTTGTGGCGGTGATGGTCGCGGCTTCGGCCTCGTTTGCGACGCCCATCGGCTACCAGACCAACATGATGGTGTATGGTCCCGGCGGGTACCGGTTTACCGACTTCCTCAAGGTTGGTGTACCACTGAACCTGACGGTGGGCCTGCTGGCTTCGCTGCTGATTCCGTTCATCTGGCCGCTATAAGACCGGCGCGGAATCGCCGACCTGGATGCGCCGGGTCTTGTAAATGACGATCCGGTCACAATCTTTTCGATAACGACCTACGCGAAAGGATGGGATCATGCCTTTTCCAAAACTCGGACAAGCCATCGTGGTTGGTGCAGTCCTATTGGCCCTGCTGGGCAGTCAAAGCCATGCCGGAACGGTGACCGGTTCCGCTACATATCGCGAACGGATCGCCGTGCCGGAAGATGCGACGCTGTATGTGGAGTTGCAGGATATCTCGTTGGCGGATGCGCCGGCGGTCACTCTGGCGGCACAACGTTATGCTTTGACCGGGGTGCCGACCGAGTTTGAGCTGAGTTTCGATGACGCGCTGATCCGGGATGGCATGACCTATGCGGTGAGCGGGTCGATTTATCGGGGCGATGAGTTGTTGTTTATCACCGATACGGTCCACCCGGTGTTGACCAACGGGGCCGGGGACGAGACCGATCTTGTATTGGTGCAGGTCGGCGGTCTGGGCGCGGCGGCTTTGGAAGATACGAGCTGGACCGCAATCGGCATCAACGGTGCCACTATTGATGTCGAGCGCCCGCCGCAGCTGTCATTCGGGCAAGGTGGCTCATTCAGCGGTTTCGGAGGTTGCAATCGATTTACGGGGCAAGCTGAGATATCCGGGGAGCATCTGGAGTTTCCAGACAACATTGCGGCAACCCTGATGGCTTGCCCGCCCGCGCTGGAAGAGGTCGAGGATCAGTTTTTTGCCGCGTTGCAGGGTGTCACGACCTATGCCGTTGCGGGCAACAGCCTTGTCCTGCTCGATGCCGCGGGTGAGCCGGTTTTGAAGTTCTTCCACACACCGTAATCAGGCAACGGCGCGGGATCGTCCTGCATTGCGGCCCGAGAAGATGCAGCCACCAAGGAACGTGCCCTCCAGCGCGTTGTATCCGTGATAGCCTCCGCCGCCGAAGCCTGCGACTTCTCCCGCCGCGAACAGGCCGGGGACAACTTGACCGTCTGCACCGATCATCTGACTGTCTAGGTTGGTCTGCAACCCACCGAGCGTTTTGCGGGTCAGCACGTGCAGTTTGACCGCGATCAATGGGCCGTTTGACGGATCAAGGAATTTATGCGGTTTGGCTGTGCGGATCAGCTTGTCGCCCCGATAGTTCCGCGCCGCGAGGATCGCCATCATCTGAGCGTCCTTCGAGAACGGGTTGTCGACCTGAGAATCCCGCGCCTCGATCTGGGCCCGCAGATGGGTCTCGTCAATCAGACCTCCGCCAAGCTGGTTCATGCCGGTGACCAATTCGGTCAGCGTGTTGGCAACGATGAAATCCTCGCCTTTTTCCTTGAACGCCTCGACCGGAGCTGTGGCCTTTGAACCAGACAGGATGCGCTGACGGATTACCTCTTTCCAGCTGCCCGAAGTGAAATCGGGATTCTGCTCGGACCCTGACAGTGCGAATTCCTTCTTGATGATCTTTTGCGTCAGGATAAACCAGCTGTATTCATAACCAGTTTTCAGGATTTCACGCAGCGTCCCGAGCGTATCGAACCCCGGCAGACAGGGCGGTTGCAGGCGATTGCCGCGCGCGTCGAACCACATGGAGCTTGGGCCAGGCAGGATGCGAATGCCATGCGCGGGCCAGATCGGATCCCAATTGCGCACGCCTTCGGTGTAGTGCCACATCCGGTCGCCGTTGATGACGTGCCCGCCAGCCTTTTCGGTGATCGGGATCATCCGACCATCCACGTGGAACGGAACGCCCGCCACCATATCCTTCGGTGGTTCCCCCAGTCGGTCGCGCGGCCAGTTCTTGCGCACCATCTCAAAGTTACCGCCAATGCCGCCCGAGGTGACGATGACCGAGGGGGCATAGACCTCGAACTCGCCCACCTCATCGCGGTTGGTTTTACCGCCGCGCTGGGCGGAGTCGTTGGCCAGAACTTCTCCGGACACGCCTTTGGCACAGCCGTTCTGCATGATGATGTGGCTGACCTGATGGCGGAATTTCATCTGGATCAGCCCGGCGCTGACATGCTCCTGCACACGACGAATGAAATGCTCCAGCACGCCCGGCCCGGTGCCCCACGTGATGTGAAAGCGCGGAACCGAGTTGCCATGCCCGTCGGCATAAGACCCGCCGCGTTCGGCCCAGCCAACGACAGGAAACCAACGCAAGCCCATCTCATGCAGCCACGGGCGCATCTCTCCGGCGGCAAACTCGACATAGGCCCGCGCCCATTTGCGCGGCCAGGCGTCCTCATCCCGGTCAAATTGCGCGCTGCCCATCCAGTCACGCAGCGCCAGATCGTGGCTGTCGCGGATGCCCATACGGCGTTGTTCAGGGGTGTCGACCATGAACAGGCCACCGAGGCTCCAGAACGCTTGCCCGCCGAGGAAATGTTCGGGCTCCTGATCCACGATGATCACGCGCTTGCCACGATCCCCCAGTTCCGCCGCGGCTGCCAGACCGGCAAGGCCGGCTCCGACCACAATCGCGTCTGCTGTGTTGTTGGTCATCGGATCTCCTTTCAGCGGTTGCGGAACCAGAGGATGAAGGGGGTTACCACCACGTACATGGTGATTCCGTAGACGGCCGCAGGCACGGCCAGAGGGCTGAATCCCGTTGTGGTGCCTGTGATCAGTGCCGCCAAAGTAATCCCCATAGCCGAATTCTGAATGCCTGTTTCGACCGAGATGGTTTTCGCCTCATCCCATGTCAGCTTGGCGATCCGCGCCAGCCCAAGTCCAATAAGCAACAGCGTGATATTCAGCGCGATCAACGCAGTTCCGATAGAGCTGAGGTTCTCAATGAAGAACTGCCAATTCCCGGCCAGCGCAGCCAAAACGATCAGCACGAACAGGATCGAGGCAAGCGTCGAAAGAGGGTTGTCGATCCGAACTGCGAACGCTCTGGCAAAGTGGCGAATGCTGACGCCTATCGCGACAGGCAACGTTGTGATCAGGAACAATGCGGTAGCAAGGGCGCCAATGGATACTTCCGGGGCTGTCTCACCCATGAAGTAATCGATGGACCATGCGGCCAGGATAGGAACTGTCAGGATCGACAACAGACTGATCACAGCTGTCAGGCTGACAGATAGCGCAACGTCGCCTTTGGCAAACTTTGTGAGGATGTTACTGGTTACGCCGCCGGGGCAAAAGCTTAGAAGCATCACGCCCACGGCGATCTCAGCGGGTAGCCCGAACATCGTGACAGTTGTGAAGGCAGCCAGTGGTATCAATACAACCTGACTGATCGCACCGATGGCGAATGGGTATCCGCGGGTGAGAACGCGTCGGAAATCGGCGGCCTCAAGCCCGATCCCCAGCGACAACATGATAATGGCCAGCGAAAGCGGCAGGCCAACATTTATTAGCAAGTCCAAGAACAACTCCTCCCAAAGCCGTTCGGGCCAGCCTATGCGAGGGGGCATGAATCAGGCAACCACGCCGTTAAGTCACCCGTAGCGTTGAGCGAACCGGCGCAGGATTTCACCCGGCTGAGTCACGTCAGCGGCATGGCACATATCGATCAGACCCTGCGCATCTTCAGGCGGGAAATAGCCATGATCTTTGTAGATATGGATGCGCTGTTCAAAATCCCTGGCATCCGCTTCGGGGTGGAACTGGGTGGCATAGACATTCTGACCCCATCGGATCATCTGAATCGGGCAAGGGTCCGAGGCCACAAGATGCACGCAACCGTCCGGCAGGGATTGCACCGCCTCTTTATGACCAACAAATGCTTCGAATTCCGACTGCAGGCCTGCGGTCAGGGGGTCCTGCGCACCATCGTCGGTCAGGCGGCAATCCGATGGTCCGACCGGTTCGCCATATTGCCGTTTGCTGACATCGCCTCCCAGATGCGCAGCGAGGATGCCCAGACCATAACAGCAGCCCATGAACGGATGATCCTGCGTGGTGATCTGCGGCATTAACCCCATGATCGCACCCTCGATCTTTGCATCCAGTGCGGATTTGCTGGCCGGATCGTCGCTGACACAGCCCGGACCACCGCCCACGATAACACCGGCGTAGTCGGTGACATCCAACCCCTCGGGCAGATCTTCGCAATCCAGCCGGATGCGGTGGGTTTGCGCGGGCTGAAGGCCAGTTTTGTCCAGAATCGAGGCATATTCGGCATCCGACGCATCGGTTTCCGGGCGCAGTTGCAGGATCAGAAAGCGTTTCATACGCAGCCTTTAGCCATCAAAGCGGCCAGAACACAAGGATCGCGGGGATTGAAACGGCTATGATCAGAATCTCCAACGGCAGACCCATGCGCCAGTAGTCTCCGAAGTGATAGCCTCCGGGGCCCAAAACCAGCGTGTTGTTCTTGTGCCCGATCGGGGTCAGGAACGCAGCCGAAGCGGCTACGGCGACTGTCATCAGGAACGGATCGGGTGAGACATCAAGCGTGCGCGCCATCTGTATCCCGACAGGCGCCGCGACAATGGCCGTAGCGGTGTTGTTCAGCACATCCGATAAGGTCATCGTAACAACCATCAGCACTGTGAGGATCGCCCAAGCGGGCAGGCCATTGGTTAGCTGGATCAGGGCGTTGGCGATTAACTCGGTCCCGCCCGAGGTTTCCAGCGCGCTGCCCAGCGGGATCATCGAGCCCAGTAGGACAACCACAGGCCATTCGATGTGATTATAGATATCCGCAATCGGCATGATCTTGGTCAGCACATAGGCGACCACGACGAGACCCAGTGCGATGGGCAGATAGATCAACCCGATGCTGGCGGCCAGCACGGCGGCCGCAAACAGGCCAATGGCCAGCCACGCCTTGTCATTGGCTGTCACATTCAGTCCGCGTTCAGCCAATGGGAGACAGCCCAGCCATTCCGTCACATCCGCGCTGCGGTCACGGGGGCACAGCAGCAACAGGATGTCCCCGGCCTCAACCTCGGTCTTGCGCACCTGTTTGGTGATCCGACGCCCTTGACGCGAAATCCCCATCAGCACCGTACTTTGCCGCCACGCCAACCCCAGTGCCTGCGCGGTGCGCCCGGTGATGCGGGCGCTTTCGGGGGCGACGACCTCGATCACTTCCAGCCCGTCACCCTCGGCGGTCAGCACCTCTTGCCGCCGCGTATCCGAGAAATCCAGATTGAGCGCGGCGCGGAATTCGTCGAGCGCTTCGGGCCGTGCCTCAAGCACGAGCGCATCGCCTTCATGCAGCGTGGCATGGGTCGAGCGGCCATAGCGGCGCTTACCGTCCCGGATCAGGCCGATAATGGCCACATCGGATTTCTCGGCGGCCTCATACAGTTCACTGACCCGCTTGCCGATATGCGGCGACTCTGGCGGGATGGTCAGCTCGGCGATGTATTCGGCCAGCGCTTCGGTGCTTTCCTGTTGCACGCCCCGATTTGGGATCAGACGCCAGCCGATCAATGCGACGAAGGCTAGTCCGGCAATTGCGGCAATCCCGCCGACTGGGGCGAAATCGAACATTTGAAACGGCTCACCCAGCGTTTCAGCCCGGATCGAAGCGATGATGATGTTCGGGGGCGTCCCGATCAGCGTGGCCATACCACCGAGGATGGTGGCAAAGCTGAGCGGCATCAGCGACAGACCCACTGGGCGCGCCGCCTTGCGGGCCGTCTGAATGTCGACCGGCATCAACAGTGCCAGCGCTGCGACGTTGTTCATGAAAGCAGACAGAACCGCGCCGATCCCGCCCATCAGGGCGATATGCGCGCCAAGCCCGCGCGAAGCATCGACCAATGTTCGTGTGATCATGAACACAGCACCCGACCGCACCAGACCGGCAGAAACCACGAGCACCAAAGCGACAATGATTGTGGCGGGGTGTCCAAACCCGGCGAAGGCATTGTCGACTGGGACAACTCCCAATGTGACTGCAATCATCAAGGCGGTGAAGGCCACAAGGTCATAGCGGAACCTCCCCCACAGCAGCATTCCGAACACGGCGATGAAAAGGGAAAAAAGAATGATCTGATCTGTCGTCATACCGTCACCATAGCCACAGGCGAGGACGGGGCAAGCCGATCCCTTGATCCTGCCCCCCGCAAACGTCTATATGAGCGCCGAACACGCAATCACGAATAACGAGGACGCACCATGGCAGGCCATTCCAAATGGGCCAACATCCAGCACCGCAAGGGACGTCAGGACGCCGCGCGGTCCAAACTGTTTTCCAAACTGTCGAAAGAGATCACCGTCGCGGCGAAGATGGGCGATCCCGATCCCGACAAGAACCCACGCCTGCGTCTGGCGGTGAAAGAGGCCAAGTCGAACTCGGTCCCCAAGGACGTGATCGACCGCGCGATCAAGAAATCGGTGGCCGGTGAAGGCGACGATTACGAAGAAATCCGGTATGAGGGTTATGGCCCCAATGGCGTGGCCGTGATCGTCGAGACGATGACGGATAACCGCAATCGGACCGCCTCGACCGTGCGTTCGACCTTCTCGAAGAATGGTGGGAACCTGGGCGAAACCGGCTCGGTCGGGTTCATGTTCGACCGCAAGGGTGAGGTGGTCTATCAGGCGGACGCAGGCGACTCGGATACCGTTTTCGAAGCTGCGATTGAGGCCGGCGCCGAGGATGTCGAAAGCTCGGAAGACGGTCACATCATCTGGTGTGCTGATACCGATCTGAACGATGTGTCGAACGCGCTGGAAGAGGCGTTGGGCGAATCCGAATCCACCAAGCTGGTCTGGAAGCCCACCACCACGACCGAGCTGGGTCTGGAAGACATGCAAAAGCTGATGAAGCTGGTGGATGCATTGGAAGATGACGATGACGTTCAGCGCGTGACCACCAATTTCGAAGCAACCGATGAGGTTATGGCGCAGCTTTGATGCATCGCGGCAATCGAACAAAGAACCCGGCCATGTGCCGGGTTTTTGCGTTTTGAGGGGCCTTGGCCCATAAGGCCTGCCCTTATACAGTCATTCCGGAGAAGTAAGAACACCGCGAAAGGCGCGACGTAAGGCAAGCGCAAATGGCAGCAAAAACCACTGATCCGGGGCGGCGAAATCTGCCGGTTCTGGCTGGGCAAAGCATCCTGTCGCAGGTGGCATGGACGCTGGGCAGCCCGTCCGTCGTTCTGCCGTTTCTGGCGGTATCGCTTGAGCTGCCCATGTTTCTGGCCGGAGCTTTGGTGTCGATCCGCATGGCTGGCAACATGATCTCGGACGTATTTTTTGCCCGGCCAATTGCGGCGCAGGCCCGCAAGAAGCGCGGGATTGCCCTGACCGAGATCGGCATCGGCGGTTGCCTTCTTATGGCCTTGTTGATTGCGGCCACGGGCAGCGTCTCTCTGACTGCGATTGCTTTTATTATGGCGTTCTTCCTGATCGGGATGATCGAAGAAAGTCAGTCGCTGATGCTTTCAGATCTGTTGGGGGATCATCTGAAATCGAAATCACGGATGATCATCCATTATTTGCAGCTGGGGGCGGGCGGCCTCGGCGCGATCGGCCTGGCGCTGTTGCTGCATGAGATCACCAAAGAGAACCCGCCATTCTCGCGACACTCTGCCGTGATCATCGCATCAGTGGTGTTCTTTCTGTTTTCAGCGCTGTGCATTCTGGGGATGGCCGAATCTGCGCCTGACGACGAATCTGACCAATCGCCCAAAGGACAACATCAATCGCTGAGCGATATCATCTCTGGCATCGTGCGCATGTTCGAACAGGAATGGTTCCGCCGCTATATGACGATGCGCCTGCCGCTGGTCGTCGTTACGTTGTCTGTTCCGTTCTTCGCTCTGATCGCGGCTGAGGCGCATCATTCGTCGGCCAAAGGTTTGACCGCAATGATCATCTCATCCGCGTCCGGCTATCTGGTCTCTGCCCCTTTGTGGCAGCTGGTGAACATGAAATCGCACCGCGCGGTTATGGTGACCGGAAATCTGATGGTTTCGGTGACCGGAATCGTGCTTCTGGCGTTTCACTATCTGCATATCGATCATGCGGTTCATCTGCATGCGGTCGCGTTGTTCATCGTCTCGATCGCGGCCACGGGGATTGCCAGTGCGCGCAAGCTGTATTTTCTGGACGTGGCCCCGAAGGATCAGCGTGTGCAGGGGGCCGCGGCAATCAAGGCGATCTGTCGGCTGGCTGGCGTGATCCTGTCCTCGGCAATGGCGGGCGTGGCACATATGCATGAGGTCGCCTCGGCGATTGTCTTCATCGTGCTGGTCAGTCTTTGGGCGGCGTTTGCCTGTTACCGTATCGTGCAGCCGCAAAAGGCCGAGGCGCCGCAGGTCTAATTCTGTGGGATCAGTGCCTGAGCCGCCGCGCGCCGGACCGCTTGGGTCAGTGGGGTCAGGGCGGGGGCCAGAACCCGTCCGATCTGCCATGTCAGCGCGATATCCAGCGGGGCGTTGGGCAGGACTTCTACCAGTCGCCCCTCCGATATCGCCGCGCGCACCAGCCCTTCGGGGTTCATGCCCCATCCCAGCCCGGCGATGGCTGCTTCGACGAACCCCTGTGAGGAAGGCAGAAAATGCGATGGCGGTGAAATCCGGCTGCTGGTGTGCGCAGCGAGCCAGGTTTTTTGCAAATTGTCCTTGCGATTGAAGATCAGGCAGGGCGCGCGGGACAAGGATTTGTCCGAAACACCATCGGCAAACCATTTGCGCATGAAGGCCGGGTTTGCGGTCGGCAAATAGCGCAGCGTTCCCAGTGACAGTGCCTCGCATCCCGGAACGTGCTGACCACCCACCGTGATCGCGGCGCTGACCTCACCCCGTCGCAACCAGTCAGCTGAATGATCCTGATCATCAATGACCAGATCGAACAATAGGTCGTTTGCCTGCGCCATCGCTTCAATGAACCAGGTGGCAAGGATATCGGCAGGAACAGCAACCCGCACGCGGGCCGGGCCATCGCGTTGATCCAGCGTGATCTCGCGCGCAAGCTGCGCCTCCAGCAGGCCGATATCTTCGGCATGCCGGGCGATGCGCAAACCCGTCGGCGTTCCGGTGCAAGGTGTGCCGCGATTGATCAAAGCTGCACCCACCCGATCCTCCAGCGCCTTGATCCGCTGCGAGATGGCCGAGGGGGTGACCGCCAGCTCTGCCGCGGCTGCATCAAAGCTACCATGGCGCAGGATCGCCGAGAGGGCGGACAGGTGATGGGGGTCGAGCAGCATTAGCCGAGCTTAATACAGGTAAACATCTTTAATTTGATAGGCGGATGCGTAACCGATAGTCAACGGCTCAGATATTAGGAGGTCGCATGTTTTCAGCCCCAATCGCCGGGTTCGCCCTGGGTTTCAGCCTCATACTCGCCATCGGTGCGCAGAACGCCTTTGTCCTGCGGCAGGGTCTGCGGCGTGAGCATGTCTTTGTGCTGTGCCTGACCTGCGCGGTGTCCGACGCGATTCTGATTGCGGCAGGGGTCGCCGGGTTTGGTTCGCTGGCGCAGGCTGTACCGTGGTTTGAAACCGTGATGCGGTACGGGGGTGCCGCGTTTCTGATCTGGTACGCGCTGCGCAGTTTCCAGTCTGCACTGAAGGGGGGCGCCGCGATCGAATTGGACGAGACGCGACGTTCCAGCCTGCGCGTCACGCTGCTGACCGTCTTGGCCTTCACCTGGCTGAACCCGCATGTGTACCTGGATACGGTCGTGCTGATCGGGTCGATTTCGGCCCAATATGATGATCGTTTGGGATTTGCGCTGGGCGCGATGACCTCGAGCTTCGTGTTCTTCTTCACGCTGGGATATGGTGCGCGCATTCTGACGCCCGTCTTTACCCGCTCACGTGCCTGGCAGGTGCTGGATGTGGGGATCGGCGTGGTCATGATGATGATCGCTCTGAAACTTGTTATCATGTGAAGGGTTGTCCCCGGCGGGATTCCGGTGTTCAACCGTCTGCATGACCTCTCGCCCTGACACCTACCGCCCGCTGATTGGCATGTTCTGGATGCTTGCCGCCGGGTTGTCTTTCGTTGGCATGAATGCGCTGGTGAAAATCCTTGGTACCAGCATGAACCCGATTCAGGCGGCGTTCCTGCGATATGTATTGGGGCTGGTTTTTCTGCTGCCGGCCTTGCGAGCGATCTTTGGCACCCCTTTGACGCGCAGAAATCTGACCTTGTTCGGAGTGCGCGGCGTGGTCCATGCGATTGCGGTCATGTTGTGGTTCTTCGCGATGACCCGCATCCCGCTGGCCGAGGTAACGGCGATGAACTACCTCACGCCGGTTTACGTGACCTTGGGTGCGGCACTGTTCCTTGGGGAAAAGCTGGCCTTCCGTCGCATTGCGGCTATCGCTGTGGCACTGATCGGCGTCGTGATCATCCTGCGGCCCGGATTTCGGGAAGTGCTGCCGGGCCATCTGGCCATGCTGGGCACCACGCTCGCACTCGGAGGGTCTTATCTGCTGGCCAAGCTGCTGGTGCGCGATGTCCGGCCCTCGGTCGTGGTCGCGCATCTGTCGATCTGGGTCACCATTGCCCTGATCCCCTTTGCCTTGGCGGTGTGGGAGACGCCCAGCCTGCGCGATTTGGGGATCTTGTTCGTCATCGCCAGTTTCGCAACCGCCGGGCACTATTTCATGACACTTGCACTGCAAGCCGCGCCCGTTGCGGTCACGCAGCCCGTTACCTTCCTGCAGTTGATTTGGGCGACATTACTGGGCACATTGGTCTTTCATGAGCACATCGATTTTTGGGTTATCGCCGGAGGCACGCTGATCCTGACCGCCGTCAGCTTCATCACCTGGCGCGAAGCCAAGATCGCGCGGAGAGGGTCCACGCCACCAACACCTGCGCAAGGGTCAGAGAACCCGGCGGAAGGCCGAAAAATGGTTATTGATTGACGAGTCAATAAAAACGCCTTAGCCTCCACTCATCAGCAGATGGTGCAGAGGGGCGGAGATGCCGAAACTCGGAATGGAGCCGATCCGGCGGGAAGCGATCGTCAAGGCGACGATTGCCGAGCTTGGCGTCCAGAAATCCCTTGATGTTACGGTTAGTCAAATCGCCAAACGGGCTGGCATGTCCAGCGCGCTCGCCCATCACTATTTCGGCGGTAAAGAACAGATCTTTCTGGCCGCCATGCGCCGTATTCTGTCAGATTTCGGCGCCGAGGCGCGTACCCAGCTTGACACTGCCGCCCCTGATGAGCGCGCACAAGCCATTATTCGCGCCTGCTTTGCACCATCCTGTTTCACCCCCGATGTGATTGCAGCATGGATGACATTCTATGTGCTGGCACAAACCAATGACGATGCGCTGCGTCTTTGGCAAATCTATCAGGCTCGCATCCGGTCGAACCTGATCCACGCGCTGCGCCCGCTGATGCGGGACCCGATTGAAGCAGCGGAAGATATGATCGCGTTGATCGACGGGTTGTATATCCACGCCGCCCTCAATGCACCGCAAAAACCGCAGCTCGCGGTAAATCACGCCCTGCGTGTTCTAGAGACCTTTCTCGAGGCCGAAAAATGACAAAACCAAACATTCTGATCCTGATGGTGGATCAGCTCAACGGAACCCTCTTTCCCGACGGTCCCGCTGACTGGCTTCATGCACCGAACCTGAAGAAACTGGCCGAGCGCTCAACCCGGTTTGCCAATGCATACACTGCGTCGCCTTTGTGCGCGCCCGGGCGGGCCAGCTTCATGTCCGGTCAGTTGCCCTCGCGCACCGGGGTTTATGACAACGCCGCCGAGTTCCGCAGCGATATCCCGACATATGCGCATCACCTGCGCCGCGCGGGTTATTACACCTGTCTGTCAGGCAAGATGCATTTTGTTGGCCCTGATCAGTTGCACGGGTTCGAAGACCGTCTGACCACCGATATCTACCCCGCCGATTTCGGCTGGACGCCCGATTACCGCAAACCCGGTGAGCGGATTGACTGGTGGTATCACAACATGGGCTCGGTCACTGGCGCAGGTGTCGCCGAAATCTCGAACCAGATGGAATATGATGACGAGGTCGCCTACAACGCCACGGCCAAGCTCTATGATCTGGCGCGTGGCAAGGATGACCGTCCGTGGTGCGTGACCGTCAGCTTTACTCATCCACATGATCCCTATGTGGCACGTCGCAAATACTGGGATCTCTATGAGGATTGCGAGCACCTGCTGCCCGAGGTTGCGGATATCGGCTACGACAATCAGGACCCGCATTCCAAACGCATCTTCGACGCCAATGACTGGCGCAGCTTTGACATCACGGAAGAAGACGTTCGGAAATCCCGGCGCGCATATTTCGCCAATATCTCCTATCTCGACGACAAGATCGGAGAGATCCTGGAAGTGCTGGAAACCACACGGCAAGAGGCGATTATCCTCTTTGTTTCCGATCACGGCGACATGCTGGGTGAGCGCGGATTGTGGTTCAAAATGAACTTCTACGAAGGTTCAGCGCGGGTGCCTCTGATGATCTCGGCGCCGGACCTGCCTGCGGGCCGCATTGATGCGCCAGTGTCCACGATTGATGTGACCCCCACGCTCGGGTCATTGGCCGGCGTGGACATGGCCGAGATTGCGCCCTGGACAGATGGTGAGGACCTCGTGCCGTTGGCGCAGGGTGTCGAACGCACCGCGCCGGTGGCGATGGAATACGCGGCTGAGGCGTCATATGCGCCGCTGGTTTCGCTGCGCTATGGCAAGTGGAAATACAACCGTTGCGCGCTGGATCCTGATCAGCTGTTCGACCTTGAGGCTGATCCGCATGAGCTCACCAATCTGGCGGGTAACCCCGAGCATGCGGGTACGCTGCAAACCCTGCGCGCCAAGTCCGAAGCCCGCTGGGATCTGGACCGTTTCGATGCCGATGTTCGCGCCAGCCAGGCCCGACGCTGGGTCGTTTACGAGGCTTTGCGGCAGGGTGGCTATTACCCGTGGGACTACCAGCCGCTGCAGAAAGCGTCCGAACGCTACATGCGCAACCACATGGACCTGAACATTGTCGAGGAAAGCCAGCGTTTCCCGCGTGGCGAATGACCTGACCCCGAAGACCGGAATACCAACAAATGACCTACCCAACCCAACCCACCGCCAGCCACTTCATCGGTGGTGAATATGTTGAAGACACTTCTGGCACAGCGATTGAGGTGATCTATCCGGCGACGGGCGAGGTGATCGCGACCGTGCATTCGGCCACGCCGGCAATTGTCGAACGTGCCATCGAAAGCGCCCGTGCGGCCCAGAAACAATGGGCAGCCACCAGCGGAACCGAGCGTGGCCGTATCCTGCGTCGGGCCGCCGACATGATACGCGAACGCAATCATGACCTGAGCGTGCTGGAAACCTTCGACACCGGTAAACCCTATCAGGAAACCTCGGTCGCCGACGCGACCAGCGGTGCCGATGCGCTGGAGTATTTCGGTGGCATGGCCGCGACACTGACCGGCTCACATATCCCGCTTGCCGATGGTGACTGGGCGTACACACGGCGTGAACCGCTGGGGGTATGTGTCGGGATTGGAGCGTGGAACTACCCCACTCAAATCGCATGCTGGAAGGGCGCCCCTGCGCTGGCCTCCGGCAATGCGATGATCTTCAAGCCGTCCGAGACCACACCGCTTTGCGCGTTGAAGGTGGCGGAAATCCTGCATGAGGCCGGGCTGCCAGCCGGGCTTTACAATGTGGTGCAGGGTTTGGGTGAGGTTGGTGCAGCGCTGGTGAGCGATCCGCGCGTCGATAAGGTGTCGCTGACCGGCTCCGTGCCGACCGGCAAAAAGGTTTATGCGGCTGCGGCCGCCGGGTTGAAGCATGTCACGATGGAGTTGGGTGGCAAATCCCCGATGATCGTGTTCGACGATGCCGATCTGGAAAACGCGGTATCGGGCGCCATTCTGGGGAACTTCTATTCCTCCGGTCAGGTCTGCTCGAACGGGACCCGCGTGTTTGTGCAGAACGGTATCAAAGAGGCGTTTCTGGCACGGCTCAGCGAACGACTGCAGCAGGCGAAAATCGGTGACCCGATGGATACGGACACCAGTTTCGGCCCGATGGTCAGTCAACGGCAAATGGAGATCGTACAGGGCTACATCGCCAAGGGCGTCGAGGAAGGCGCACGTCTGGCCACCGGAGGCGCGCGTCTGGATCGCGACGGCTTCTATCTGCAGCCCACGGTCTTTGCCGATGTCACCGATGAGATGACCATCGCCCGCGAAGAGATTTTTGGCCCCGTCATGGCGGTTCTCGACTTTGTGGAAGAAGACGAGGTTATGGCCCGTGCCAACGATACGGAATTCGGACTGGCTGCGGGCGTGTTCACTCGTGATCTGACCCGTGCCCATCGCGTCGCAGCCGGGTTTGAGGCCGGAACATGCTTTATCAACAGCTACAACGACGCCCCGGTCGAAGTGCCCTTTGGCGGCTCAAAACAGTCGGGTGTCGGGCGCGAGAATTCAGCTGCGGCGATCGAGCACTATTCGCAGCTCAAGTCGGTCTATGTCCGGATGGGCGATCTGGAAGCGCCTTTCTGACGTCAGGGGCGCGTAATACGAATTTCCGGGTGTGCCCAGTGCCGCCCGTTGCAGGGTCAAGGGCCCAGGGGACTTAAATGGAAGCAGATTTTGTCATCGTAGGCGCCGGATCCGCCGGATGCGCAATGGCCTATCGGCTGAGTGAAGCCGGAGCTTCAGTTCTGGTGATCGAACATGGCGGTACCGATGCGGGTCCGTTCATTCAGATGCCGGCGGCACTCAGCTATCCAATGAATATGTCGCGTTATGATTGGGGTTACAGGTCCGAACCCGAGCCGCATCTGAACAACCGCCGCCTGGCATGTCCGCGCGGTAAGGTGATCGGCGGTTCTTCATCGATCAACGGGATGGTCTATGTGCGCGGCCATGCACGCGATTTCGACACCTGGGCTAAGATGGGCGCGGATGGCTGGTCGTACGCTGACGTGCTGCCCTATTACAAACGGATGGAGACGTGGCATGACGGTGGCCATGGTGGAGACGCCACGTGGCGTGGAACCGATGGCCCCCTGCATGTATCGCGCGGCCCTCGTCAGAACCCGTTGTTCAAGGCCTTCGTCGACGCCGGGCAGCAGGCCGGATATGAGGTGACCGGCGACTATAACGGCGAAAAACAGGAAGGCTTCGGCCCAATGGAGCAAACCGTCTGGAAAGGACGGCGCTGGTCGGCGGCCAATGCCTATCTGAGGCCCGCCCTCAAGCGGGACAATTGCGAGGTTGTGCGCGGGTTGGCGTCTCGAATCGTGATGGAAAACGGGCGTGCCACAGGCGTTGAGCTGATCCGTGGCGGCAAGCCTGAGGTCGTCCGTGCGCGGCGCGAGGTGGTGCTGGCGGCCTCGTCGATCAACTCGCCCAAGTTGCTGATGTTATCGGGCATTGGCCCGGCAGCGCATCTGGCTGAACATGGTATCGAGGTGGTCGCGGATCGGCCCGGTGTGGGTGCCAACCTGCAGGACCATCTGGAGCTTTACATCCAGCAGGCCTCATTGCAGCCGATCACGCTCTATAAGCACTGGAATCTGATCAGCAAGGGGGTGATCGGGGCGCAGTGGTTGTTTACCAAAACAGGTCTGGGGGCGTCGAACCAGTTCGAAAGTGCAGCCTTCGTCCGCTCCAAACCTGGCGTCGAATATCCGGATATTCAGTATCACTTCCTGCCCATGGCGGTGCGCTATGATGGTCAGGCTGCTGCCGAAGGGCACGGTTTTCAGGCGCATGTCGGGCCGATGCGATCCCCGTCGCGCGGGGCGGTGACTTTGCGTTCGGCGAAGGCCGAAGATGCGCCGGTGATACGGTTCAACTACATGAGCCATGAGGAAGACTGGGAGGACTTCCGCACCTGCATTCGACTGACCCGCGAGATATTCGGGCAAGACGCGTTCAAGCCCTTTGCCGGAAAAGAAATCCAGCCCGGCGCTGATGTTCAGACCGATGACGAACTGAATGCCTTTATCGCCGAACATGCCGAAAGTGCGTATCACCCCTGCGGCACCTGCCGTATGGGGCGCGCGGATGACAAAAACGCAGTCGTCGATCCGCAGGGTCGCGTGATTGGGGTCGACGGGCTGCGCGTGGCTGATAGTTCGATCTTTCCGCAGATCACCAACGGTAACCTCAATGCGCCCTCGATCATGGTGGGGGAAAAGGTCTCGGACCATCTGCTTGGCAAGGAGGCGCTGCCGAAGGCCAATGACCGGCCGTGGATCCATCCGGAATGGACGATTGCGCAGCGATAAATACCGGTATTCTTTGGCGCGGATTTGATCCGCGTCAAAGCAACACTTGCCGGGTATCTTTAGCCTTGGGACGTAATGCAGATATAGGAGCGCACAGAATGTCCCACACCCCGCATGAACTGGCCGAGGAATTCCCCGAAAAGGTCGAATTGATGAGCCAGCTCAAGCAAACGGACGCGCATTTCGCGCGCCTTGCGGATGAATATCACGAGGTCAATCGCGTCGTGCATCGTGCTGAAACCAATGTCGAGCCGATGGAAGAGCTGGCCGAGGTTAATCTTCGTAAGAAGCGCGCGGCGCTCAAGGACGAAATCTGGGCGATTTTGTCGAAAAGCTGAACGCAAGTCGGGGGCTCTGCCCCCGTCTTATTTGAGTTACTTCCAACACAAGAAAATCAGGTGACCTCGTAGGGCAGCGTGCCGCGGGTATGAGCGTCGATTGTCAGGCGGCGTTCCAACGGTGGGACCGAGCGCTGGTGGCAGGTTTGGCGTTCGCAGATGCGACAGGAAATGCCGATGGGCTCGAACGCGCTGGCGTTGTTGATGTCGAGATTATCGGCATAGACCAGCGCCTCGGCGTGACGGATTTCACAACCCAGAGCAATAGCATAGCGGCGCACCGGCGCACCGAAGGAACCGCCGGATTTCGAGACATCGCGGGCGAGCGAAATATACCGGACGCCATCAGGTGTTTCTGCCAGCTGCTGCAGGAAATGGCCGGGCGTTTCGAAAGCGCGATGGACATTCCACAACGGGCAGGCCCCGCCGAAGCGCGCAAATTGCAGCCGCGTGGCCGAGTGGCGTTTGGTGATCGTTCCGGCCTGATCGACGCGGACAAAGAAGAACGGAATGCCCTTGGCGCCGGGTCGCTGCAAGGTGGATAGGCGATGGGCGACCTGTTCGATGGATGCCCCGAACCGATTGCTCAGCAACTCCAAATCATGCCGGTAATCCTGCGCTGCCGCGAGAAAGGCGCTGTAGGGCATCTGCGAGGCACCGGCGAAATAATTGGCCAGACCAATCTTGGCAATCGCGCGGGCCTCTTCGCTCTGGAAGCGGGCGAAGTCCAGCGTCGCCTCGAGCAGTTTGTCCTGACTGATCAAAGCCACCTGCAGCAACAACTGGAACACCTGCGTCTGAGGGGCCGCGCGTGAGGACAGGCGCAGGGTTTTGTCTTCGGCGCTGTAGCTGCGCAAGGTTTCGGTATCGGTAAATGTGACGTGTATGCCGCGTTCGGACAAGCTGTTCAGGGCGGCTTGTCGAATACCTCCGGCCTCCTCTGCGCGGGCGGCAAACCGTTCAGCTGCGCGATCCACGGCGTCGATATAGTTGTCGCAATAATGGAAGAAGTCGCGGACCTCTTCCCATGGGCTGGCCTGAATGCGGGCGTCTTCGCGTCCCAATGCCTCGTCCAGAGAGGCGAGGCGTTCATGCGTTTGCCGATACGTGCGATGCAGTTCGATAAACGCCCGCGCCAGAGCAGGGGCATTGGATGCGGTCAGTCGCAGGTCGGCCAAAGGCGGCATGGTGTCGGCAAAGACCGGATCGGCCAGCGCTTCGCGCATGTCTGAAACAAGGCGCTCGCTGTCACCGGTGCTGAGTTCGGTGACGTCCATGCCGAACTCCTGCGCCAGAGCCAGAACAACCGTCGTCGAGATCGGGCGGTTGTTGTTCTCCATCTGGTTGAGGTACGGCAGAGAAACGCCCAGTTTTGTAGCGAATTCTTTTTGCGTCAGAGTCAGGCGCGTGCGCATTTCGCGCAGTTTTGCGCCGGCATAGAGTTTCTGGGTGGCCATAGTGGTTCTTTGCAGCTTTCCTGAAACTGCAAGCTAACTTTGCAAACCCTTGCGCGCAAGCGTCTATAGGCCCAATTGCTTCTCACGCCAGATGACGCTGCTGATCGCGAAGATTGCAAGGATCGAAGTTGCCAGCATCAGCCACAGCAAAGGCATGGCACCGGTTTCGCGCGTCAGCAACGCACCTGCCCAGGCGCTGAGGCCAGCGCCGCCGCCCAACATGATCGCCCCGCTGAGGCCCGAGGCGGTAGCGGCCAGATGCGGGCGTACGGACAAGGCCCCTGCGGTGGCATTGGGGATCGACATACCGTTGCCCAAACCGACAAAGGTCATCAGCCCGAAGAAGCTGATTGCGGTGCCCATATCCATCAGGAACAGGGTGGCTGAAATCATGACGCCGGTGGCGTTTAGCCAGCAGCCCCAAAGCACCATACGGTTGACTCCGAAACGCACGGAGTAGCGCCCGCTGATGAAATTCCCGAAGAAATAGCCCAGTGCCGGGGCGCCGAAATACACACCGACCTCAGCCGCAGTCATACCGAAGACTTCGGTTCCGATGAATGGCGCCCCGCCCAAATAGGCGAAGAAGGCCCCAGACGACAGCGCCGAAGACAGCGAATAGCCCCAGAAGCGCGGAGAGGTTAGCAACTCGGGGTATTCGCGGAACTGCTGCACCAATGTTTTACCGCTTGATGCGGCCGTTTCTCCGAAATCCTGAAAGGTCAGCCAAAGGGTGAGGGCGGCCAATCCGAAAGGTAGCCAGAAATTGGCTTTCCACCCGAACGCTTCCTCAAGCAGGCCGCCAACCGCAGGGCCGATCATCGGGACTACGGCCATCCCCATCGTGACATAGCCGAGCATCGATGCGGCCTTGTCCTGAGCATACATGTCCCGTACCGCGGCACGGCTGAGGACGATGCCCACAACGATCACGGCCTGGCTCATCCGAAAGGCCAAGAATATTTCGATCGTCGGTGCGTAGATGCAACCTAGCGTGGCCAGCAGAAACAGCGCGAGCCCCCAAAGCAGAACCGGCCTGCGCCCGGCCTTGTCAGCCAACGGGCCAATCAGGATTTGCAGAACAGCATTGACAAGCAGATAGAGTGCGATCGACAGCTGCATCGTCTTGTAATCGGTCTGGAAATAGGTCGCCATAAAGGGCAGGCTGGGCAGGTACAGATTCATGCTCAGCGCGGACAGGCCTGACAACAAGACGAGCGTTGCAAGCGAAGGTGGCGTACGGCTGACTGAGGGTGAGCTGAACTGCATGGTTCACCTTTAGTGCCTGCGCGTATGAATTACCATCGGCAGTTGTGGCTTGATGTGTTAATTAGCAAATTTGCATTTACTTCACGAGATATTGCTATAGATTTGCAAATTTGCCGAAAATGTCTTTGGGGTTCAGATCAGGCCCGTTATGGTCCCGCAAAATTTCACAGGGGACTACCGTCATGAAAGACATCCTTTCCGAGCTTGAAGATCGCCGCACCAACGCCCGGCTTGGCGGTGGGCAGAAACGGATCGACGCGCAGCATGCGCGCGGCAAGCTGACCGCACGCGAGCGGATCGAATTGCTGGTCGATGAGGGCAGCTTTGAAGAGTTTGACATGTTCGTCAGCCATCGCTGCACCGATTTCGGGATGGAAAAACAAAAACCTGCGGGGGATGGGGTCGTAACCGGGTGGGGCACGATCAATGGCCGTATGGTTTATGTGTTCAGTCAGGATTTCACCGTGTTTGGTGGCTCGCTGTCGGAAACCCACGCACAGAAGATTTGCAAGATCATGGATATGGCGGTGCAGAACGGCGCGCCGGTGATCGGGATCAACGACTCGGGTGGGGCGCGGATTCAGGAAGGTGTCGCTTCGCTTGCCGGTTACGCCGAGGTGTTCCAGCGCAACATCATGGCCTCGGGCGTGGTGCCGCAGATCAGCGTGATCATGGGCCCCTGCGCCGGTGGCGCAGTTTATAGCCCTGCCATGACCGACTTTATCTTCATGGTCAAAGACACATCTTATATGTTCGTCACCGGCCCCGACGTCGTGAAGACGGTCACAAACGAGGTCGTCACCGCCGAAGAGCTGGGCGGGGCCTCGACCCATACCAAGAAATCCTCGGTTGCGGACGGCGCGTTTGAAAACGATGTCGAAGCCTTGGCCGAAGTGCGCCGCTTGGTCGATTTCCTGCCGCTCAACAACCGGGAAAAGCCTCCTGTGCGCCCGTTCTTTGATGAGCCTGACCGGGTCGAAACCTCGCTGGATACATTGATCCCGGACAATCCGAATACGCCCTATGACATGAAAGAGCTCATCACCAAGATCGCGGATGAGGGTGATTTCTACGAGATTCAGGAAGACTACGCCAAGAACATCATCACCGGTTTCATCCGGCTGGAAGGGCAGACCGTTGGCATCGTAGCAAACCAGCCGATGGTTTTGGCAGGCTGTCTGGACATCGACAGTTCGCGCAAGGCGGCGCGGTTTGTACGCTTCTGTGATTGTTTTGAAATCCCGATCCTGACCCTCGTGGATGTACCGGGCTTCCTGCCGGGGACCAGCCAGGAATATGGCGGAGTGATCAAGCACGGCGCCAAGCTGCTGTTTGCTTATGGTGAGGCAACCGTGCCGAAGGTCACCGTCATCACTCGCAAAGCTTACGGCGGGGCTTATGACGTGATGGCCTCGAAACACCTGCGCGGCGATTTCAACTATGCCTGGCCCACCGCTGAGATTGCGGTGATGGGGGCCAAAGGCGCGACCGAGATCATCCATCGCGCCGATCTGGGCGATGCGGAGAAGATCGCGCAGCACACGCAGGACTATGAAGACAGGTTCGCTAATCCCTTCGTCGCCGCCGAGCGGGGCTTCATCGATGAGGTGATCATGCCGCAATCCACCCGCCGCCGCGTGTCGCGCGCGTTTGCAAGCCTGCGCGGCAAGCAGCTGAAGAACCCGTGGAAGAAGCACGACAATATTCCGCTGTAAGTGAACTGAGCAATCCTGAGCCGTTGTTGCATGACACACTTTGCCAGACATAAGACCGCACCGCCCCCCAGGTCAGTGCGGCTGACCCCGGAGGGAGGAGCCCGCCATCGGCGGGTCCGGGGTTTGGTCTTTGCAGCCTTGATGGCGCATCTGGTCAGCCTGGCACATGCGGGTAACACCCTGCCGGTGCCTTCGGGCCAGCCGGTCGAACTCAACAATGTTCTGTTGGATAACAATCCCGGCGAGCTCTGGGTGCGGTTCCGGTTCATTGCGCCCAAGATCGGGTCAACGGCAGGGCACATCACCTATGATATCGCCGTGATCGACATGGAGCACCTGTGTCAGACGCTGGCCGTTCCATATGTCGCCAAACATGGGCTAGAGCCCGCCCGCGTGGTGATCTCATTCTCGGATCGACCTGTTGAATTCGGTACCTCAGAACCGGATGCAACTCAGTTCTTTGAGGCCTACCGGCTGGAGCAATCCAAGTGTATCTGGGAGGGGCTCTGAGCATGATCAGTGACAATCATACACTCAGGGCAGCTCATTCCAATACTGCGGCTTCGGAGGTGCGCATGATCGCTCTATCCCTGCAACAAGGCGGGTTTTCCTGCCTTTTCAAAGTTCTAACCCCGATGGTGTCGACATGTTGAAACATCGTGGATTCCCCGGCCGGCTTACCGGCACAGACTTTCAGTTCACCATTCGGCGTGCCAACCCCAAGGGTGTAACGCCGTTGACCCGACGTGAGCGGTTTCGGGATCGCAAACCCGCCGACAAACGCGCTGATGCAGCTTTCATCGAGGCGCTTTGGGCGCATTTCGGCGATCAGCCGTTTGAGCGCGGAAATCTGGACGCCGGACGCCTCAGCTGGCTGTTCGGACGCGAAGTAGTGGCGGCGGAAGATCCGTTCGACCCAGCCAGCTACGAAGCATTGCTGGTGATCGATCTGGATATCGCACGTCAGTCGTTTCCCGAAATTTTCGATGGGGCAAACTAATCGTGTATGGGGGCGTCGCGCATAACCTGAACTCGGGTCATGACGGTGTGACCCTGCCCGCGAACGGGCAGGGTGCGCTGTTTGGATCAGAAGTTCAACTGCGCGGCAAACTGAACGCGGCTGGCATCGAAGTCGTCGCCAGAAATCGTATCGTTCCGCTCACCATAAATGTACTCGGCGCTGAGCGTCAGGTTGTCAGTTGCCTGATAGAAGGCGTTGACGTGGATAGTTTCGAGTTCGGTGAACGACAATGTCCCAGTCGAAGTCGGCAGGTCATAGTCCTCGTAGCCATACGAGACACCCACATTCCATTTGGGGGTCAACTGCTGTCGGAGTTCGACAGTGAAACCGTCAACATCGTTGGCTTCACCACCAACGATGGGATCACCCAGGCCAATCAACCAGGGGCCAAGGGCTTCACCGGTGACATAGTTGGCCTGGATCAGGCCACCTTCCCAAAGACGCGCCGAGGCGGACAGAGTCAGACCTGTCTGGTCAACCTCAGTGCCGCCATCTTCGGCTTTACCGTAAAGAAGGGCACCGCGGGCAATGTACTTGCCGTCATTATATTCGGCCGAAGCAGTGAAGACCGGATCATCCGAGTTCGAGCCTCCAACATTCTCTTCGATCGAGACGGCGAAGCTGGTGTTTTTCACCGATGTGTTGGTGTAACGCACCTGCGGAACCCGCGCGAAAGCAATACCAACAGGGCCATTGAATTCGACCGAAGTCGGATAAGTGTCCAGTGGCTGGAAGTTGGTCCAATATTGACCGATCAGCCATTGGTCGCCAATCCGGATGTTGGCGTGACGGATCCGGAATTCTGCGGTGCCGCCCGAGCCAAACGCATCAACTTCGATCTGGCCCTGAATGTCACCGATTCCCGAAGGGGTGTTGGTGCGCAGTCCGATCCGCGATTGACGGACCGTGGCACCAAAGGTACCGCTGGTGGCAGCCGAGGGCTCTCCGACCACGTTCACGAACGCGGTGTCGCCCTGATCGAAATCGAAGTCATAGAAGAAGTCGGCCTTGACGTAACCATAGACGTCCAGCGTGGTGTTTCCGATCTGCAGATCGCCGGTGCCCGACCCGGCTTTGCCAGCCTCAAGTGCTTCGACCCGGGCGCGCAGCGCGTCCAGTTCGGCCTGAGTTTGTGCATCTTGCGCCAAGGCTTGCATTCCAGTCATGGAAAGCGCGCTGGCAGCAAGCAGGCTTGCGGTTTTACCCTTAAATATCATGGGGATACTTCCTTGTGTGCGAGTGTGCAACGACACCGTTTCACGCAAGTGTGTGTGAGGGAAATCACCAAATTGAGAGAGAATCAGCGCGAATTCTCAAACAAAAGTGTTAACGAATGTTCATCGTTTCACAGCTCAGTGAGACCAATTTGTAAATCGCTGTTTCTATGGGTGAATTCTACTCACAGCCTGGATATTCGACGTGAATTGCGAGGCGCAGCATTCATCCGCCCGGGTGTGATTTGTAACGGGAACGTGACAACGGCGGCGGGTAAATCGTCTGTGCGCCCCAAACCACGCATAGGCACAAATCTGCGCGGGATTTCGCCGGATGGGCAGATTTCAGCCGGATTTTCCATTGGAAACAATGAGTCTGTTGCGCCCCGGATTGTACAATGCAAGCTGAACGGGCCGTGCGGCTCTACTTTGCCTGCGTCGCACAAGCACCTACTATTCCGTACCCCTTCCTTCCGCGGGCAGGCTTGTGTTCCCCACATGGTCCTGCCCGCGTTTTTCTTTTCTGCGCAAGCACGAAAAGAACGGCAAAAAGCTGCGCATAACGCCGATTTGTCGGCTTTGATATTGCATAACAATGCTGGGTTTCGGCATCTGGCGACAAAGACGTCAAGAAACCTGAAAGGGCAGTATCTATGCGAACCTCACGAATTTTCCTTGTACTCGCGACCTGCGCGGGCCTTGCGGCCTGCGGTGACACAGTGGGCGAACAGGCCATCCTTGGCGGCGGTGCCGGGGCGGTCGGTGCAGCGGTCCTCAGTGCGGACCCGCTGTTCGGCGCTGCGGTCGGTGCCGCGGGCAACGTGCTGTATTGCAAGACGCAGAACAACTGCAACTAACTCTGAATTGATCGGGGCGGTCCAAGTCCCGTCCGTCATCGCGCATCACGCCGTCGTGGGGTTCACGCCCCACGGCGGCGTTTTGCGTTTCCAGAACACCAAGACAAAGGACGTTCCATGTTCAACAAGATCCTGATCGCCAACCGGGGCGAGATCGCCTGCCGGGTCATCAAGACCGCGCGCAAGATGGGAATCGGCACCGTTGCCATTTACTCGGACGCGGACAAGAACGCGCTGCATGTGTCGATGGCGGATGAGTCGGTGCATATCGGCCCGCCGCCTGCCAACCAGTCTTATATCGTGATCGACAAAGTCATGGATGCGATCCGCCAAAGCGGCGCGCAGGCGGTGCATCCCGGTTATGGCTTCCTGTCCGAGAACTCTAAATTCGCTGAGGCGCTGGACGCTGTAGGCGTGGCTTTTGTCGGCCCTCCGGTGGGCGCGATCGAAAGCATGGGGGACAAGATCACATCGAAGAAGATCGCACAGGATGCGGGTGTTTCGACGGTGCCCGGCTATATGGGCCTGATTGAGGATGCGGATGAAGCCGTCAAGATCTCCAACGACATTGGCTATCCGGTCATGATCAAGGCCAGCGCCGGTGGTGGCGGTAAAGGCATGCGGATCGCCTGGAACGATGAGGAAGCGCGCGAAGGATTCCAGTCGTCCAAGAACGAGGCTGCGAACTCGTTCGGTGATGACCGTATTTTCATCGAGAAGTTCGTGACCCAACCGCGCCACATCGAAATTCAGGTTCTGTGCGACAGCCACGGCAACGGCATCTATTTGGGCGAACGCGAATGCTCGATCCAGCGCCGCAACCAGAAAGTGGTGGAAGAGGCACCATCGCCTTTCCTTGACCCTGAGACCCGCAAGGCGATGGGCGAGCAGGCGGTGGCCCTTGCCAAGGCTGTGAACTACGCCAGTGCCGGCACTGTTGAGTTCATCGTAGACGGAGAAAAGAATTTCTACTTCCTCGAAATGAACACCCGCCTGCAGGTGGAACACCCGGTGACCGAACTGATCACCGGCGTGGACTTGGTGGAGCAGATGATCCGCGTGGCCGCCGGCGAGGAACTGTCGATCAACCAGGATGACGTTACGCTGACCGGCTGGGCCATTGAAAACCGCCTTTATGCCGAAGACCCCTATCGCGGCTTCCTGCCCTCGATCGGTCGTCTGACCCGTTATCGCCCGCCACAGGAAACTGCGGCTGGTCCGATGCTGGTGAATGGCAAATGGCAGGGTGATGCCCCCGAAGGGCCGTCAGCTGTGCGCAACGATACCGGCGTCTATGAGGGCGGCGAGATCAGCATGTATTACGACCCGATGATCGCAAAGCTCTGCACATGGGCACCGACTCGTGAGCAGGCGATTGAGGCCATGCGCGTGGCGCTGGATAGTTTTGAGGTTGAAGGCATCGGCCACAACCTGCCGTTCCTGTCGGCGGTGATGGATCATCCGAAATTCATCAGCGGCGACATGACCACGGCCTTTATCGCCGAAGAATATCCGGAAGGTTTCGAGGGCGTAGAACTGCCCGAGGCCGATCTGCGCCGGATCGCAGCCTCTTGTGCTGCAATGCATCGGGTGGCCGAGATTCGCCGCACTCGCGTGTCGGGCAGGATGGACAACCATGAGCGCAAAGTTGGTTCTGATTGGGTTGTCACCCTGCAGGGTCAGGAATTTGCCGTTGCCATCGATGCAGACAAGGATGGCTCGACCGTGACTTTCGCAGATGGCACCACTTCACGTGTTGCATCGGACTGGACGCCTGGCGACCAACTGGCCGTGCTGGACGTGGACGGCAGCCCGCTGGTTCTGAAGGTTGGCAAGGTTTCGGGCGGTTTCCGCATCCGCAATCGCGGCGCGGACCTCAAGGTGCATGTGCGTACTCCGCGTCAGGCCGAACTGGCTCACCTTATGCCCGAAAAGCTGCCGCCAGATACGTCCAAGATGCTGCTCTGCCCGATGCCCGGTCTGATCGTGAAGATCGATGTCGAATTGGGACAGGAAGTACAGGAGGGGCAGGCGCTCTGCACTGTCGAGGCGATGAAGATGGAAAACATCCTGCGCGCCGAGAAGAAGGGTGTGGTTGCCAAGATCAACGCAGGCCCCGGCGACAGCCTGGCCGTCGACGATGTGATCATCGAGTTCGAATGATCATGTTCGCGCTTTCGCAATATCACACCGGGTCTCCGGCGTTCCGCGCCGGGGTCTTCGGGCGTGGCGAAAGCGCTCAGCCGCCCTCGCGCCGTTCGCGGATTTCGCGTTCGCGCAGAGGGGTTTTGTCGATGGACCGACCGATCTCGCGCACGCTCCAGGGGCTGGGCTTGCGCAGCTTGACCACGCCGTCCTTGTCGACAAACACCATCTGGAACCCGCGCGGTCGCAGCTGCGAGCGGATTGGTGACCGCGCCTTTGGATCGGTATCGGTCAATACGATCACGTCGCGATCCCGCATCGCCTCTTCTCCCTCCAGCAGCATGTCGATCTGCTGTTGGAAACGCGGGTCAGCGGGCGTGTCGGCGAAGACGACGATTGGGCGATTGACCCAGAGGAACTCATCCAGCGTGCTATCGCCGGCGGGCCGGACAAAAGCGTCATCCGCAGGTGCGGACCCGTCGGCTGCCATGGCGGCCAGCGGGAATAGTGCCGAGAAAACAAGGGCAAGCGTGCGTGTCATGTGGCCTCCTGTTGTGATGAATATAGCCTCTGCTTGGGCGAATGCGACTGGCGAAATGTCCATAAGCATCAAAAATATGTTCATCAGACGCGGTTCTATCCATCAAGTAGCCACCAGAGGGTACAGAAAACCCGCCATTCCTTCGATCTTTCGGACAGGAGTGTAAGCGGATGGAAATTATACTGCATTGCGGCGCACATCGGTGTGCAAGCACCAGTTTCCAGAACTATCTAAGCCGGAATACTCAGATACTCGCCAATCAAGGATTGGCATATTGGGGGCCGGAACGAACACGTTCCAATGGCCTCAACAGCCTGAACAAGCTAACGCCCGAGGTCTGTGACAGGATACGTCGCGAGTTGGATGCATGTCAGCAAGATGGTGCGATGCAGCTTTTGGTCAGCCAAGAAAACTTTGTGGGCTCGATGTCGCGCAATATTGCCTTCGCGTCACTTTATCCCGGACTGCAGAAGCGCGGGCGTCTCTTGGCGCAGGCCTTTGGTGGCAGAGAGACCAAAATCGCTCTGAATATCCGAGCGTTGGACATGTATTGGTCTTCCGTGGCCGCCTACAAGTTCAAACGTGGCGGTGACCCTATCGAGCCGGCAAAATGGAAACGCATCGTGCAAAGCAAGCGGAGCTGGCGCGATGTCATCACCGACTTAAATCACGCCTTCCCGAACGTCCCATTGCTCGTTCTGCCTTTCGAGGATTTCGCGGGCTGTCAGCAGGCGCAGCTTGCGGCGCTGATGACTGGCCCCGCGCCCGCATTCAGCGACGGCCTTGCGCTGAATGCTGCACCCATGCCCGCGCCCTATGGACTGAGCGCTGAACAGGCGATGAAGCTTTGGGCCGACTACGCCGATGATTTGGAATGGCTGGCCTCAGGTGCTGATGGGCGGGCCGAACTGATCTGCCGGACAGATGAAAATATGTGCGGGGCCACCCCCGCCGAAACCGGAATTGAACAGAGGAAACCGACATGACCGACACGAAAGACTGGCAGGCGCTGGCCGAGAAAGAGCTGCGCGGACGCCCGTTGAACGATCTGACCAAGGAAACATTGGAAGGCATCGACGTCAAACCGCTCTATACGCAGGCAGATACCGCTGATCTGCCGCATATGGATTCTTTGCCCGGTTTTGGTCCGTTTACACGGGGCGTGAAGGCGACGATGTATACGGGCCGCCCGTGGACCATTCGCCAATATGCCGGTTTCTCGACCGCCGAGGAATCGAACGCCTTTTACCGGCGCAATCTGGCCGCGGGTCAGCAAGGTGTTTCCGTCGCCTTCGACCTAGCGACGCACCGCGGCTATGACAGCGACCACCCGCGCGTGGTGGGCGATGTCGGCAAGGCAGGTGTGGCCATCGACAGTGTCGAGGACATGAAAATCCTGTTCGACGGTATCCCGCTGGACAAGGTCTCAGTCTCGATGACGATGAACGGCGCGGTGATCCCGGTTCTGGCCAGCTTCATTGTTGCGGGTGAAGAGCAAGGGCATGACAAATCCGTGCTGTCGGGCACCATTCAGAACGACATTCTGAAAGAGTTCATGGTGCGCAACACCTATATCTATCCGCCTGAGCCGTCGATGAAGATCATCTCGGACATCATCGACTACACCTCGAACGAGATGCCCAAATTCAACTCGATCTCGATCTCGGGCTATCACATGCAGGAAGCCGGGGCGAACCTGGTGCAGGAACTGGCCTATACGCTGGCGGACGGGCGCGAATATGTCCGCGCCGCAACCGAGGCCGGGATGGACGTGGACAAGTTCGCAGGCCGTCTGTCCTTCTTCTTTGCCATCGGCATGAACTTCTTCATGGAGATCGCCAAACTGCGCGCCGCGCGGACCCTGTGGCATCGCGTGATGACCGAGTTTGGTGCGAAATCCGAACGCTCGAAGATGCTGCGCACCCACTGCCAGACTTCGGGCGTGTCGTTGCAGGAACAGGACCCCTATAACAACGTGATCCGTACTGCTTATGAGGCCATGAGCGCGGTTCTGGGCGGCACGCAGTCGCTGCACACCAACGCTCTGGACGAGGCTATTGCGCTGCCCACTGATTTCTCGGCCCGCATCGCGCGGAACACGCAGCTGGTGCTGCAGGAAGAGACCGGCGTGACCGATGTGGTCGATCCTCTGGCGGGTTCCTATTATGTCGAAAGCCTGACCAACGAGCTGGTCGAAAAAGCCTGGGCCCTGATGGAAGAGGTCGAGGAAATGGGCGGTATGACCAAGGCCGTCGCCAGCGGCATGCCCAAGCTGCGGATCGAGGAAAGCGCGGCGCGCCGTCAGGCCATGATCGACCGGGGTGAAGAAGTCATCGTCGGCGTCAACAAATACCGCAAGGAACAGGAAGACCCGATCGACATTCTGGACGTCGACAACGTGGCCGTGCGCGAAGCACAGGTCGCCCGTCTGGAACGCATCCGCGCCACTCGAGACGAGCCCGCCTGCCAAGCGGCGCTGGACGCCCTGACCAACACCGCCAAAGAAGGCGGCAACCTGCTGGCCGCCGCCGTCGAGGCCGCCCGTGCCCGCGCATCCGTAGGAGAGATCAGCATGGCAATGGAAAAGGAATTTGGCCGCCACCGCGCCGAAGTGAAAACCCTGGCCGGTGTCTATGGTGCCGCTTACGAAGGTGACGAAGGTTTTGCCGCGATCCAGAAATCCATTGAAGATTTTGCCGAGGCCGAGGGTCGTCGTCCGCGTCTGCTGGTGGTCAAGATGGGGCAGGATGGTCACGACCGCGGTGCCAAGGTGATCGCGACGGCGTTCGCGGATATCGGGTTTGACGTGGACGTTGGCCCTCTGTTCCAGACCCCTGCAGAAGCGGCACAGGACGCGGTGGACAACGATGTGCACGTGGTTGGGATCTCATCACAGGCTGCCGGGCACAAGACATTGGCGCCACAGCTGGTCGAGGAGCTGAAAAAGGCCGGGGCCGAGGATATCATCGTCATCTGTGGTGGTGTCATCCCGCAGCAGGACTACCAGTTCCTTTATGACCACGGCGTCAAGGCAATCTTCGGTCCCGGAACCAATATCCCCGATGCTGCGCAAGATATCCTGCGTTTGATCGGCGAAGCCAAAACCTGACGCGGGCCAAGATTTTTCGTACGAAAAATCTTGTGATCCTGCGCCTTTGCGGAAAACATGCGACCAGACCCATGCGGTCTGGTCGTTTGTCTTTGGGAGGCGTCTTCATGTTACTGGATCATCTGGCCGTTGCAGGCGAAACGCTGGAAGAGGCCTCTGCCCATATCGAACAGGCGCTGGGCGTGCGGTTGCAGGCGGGCGGCAAGCACGAAAAATTCGGAACGTATAACCGGCTACTGGGTCTTCGCGACGGGCTTTATCTGGAAGCTATTGCAATCGACCCCGAAGCCCCCAACCCTCAAAGGACCCGTTGGTTCGATCTGGATCGGTTCGCCGGATCACCCCGCCTGACAAACTGGATTTGTCGGGTTCCGGATATTGAGGCATCGCTGACCGTCTTTCCCGATGGTGTCGGCCAGCCTATCGATCTGGCCCGGGGGGCTCTACGCTGGCGGATGGCGGTCCCACCAAACGGACGTCTGCCGTTCGACAATCTCTTTCCCGCGCTCATCCAATGGGAGGGTGATCTGCATCCGGCGCAAATGCTGCAAGACAGCGGCTGCCGGTTGCGCCGCCTGATCGTGTGCCACCCGGATGCTCTGGATCTGGCCAAGAGCTTGGGTGCGCTGGATCATGTCGTGTTTGACAGCGGCCCCGCTGCATTGTGCGCCGAAATTGAGACACCCCACGGGCTGCGCGTGCTGGAATGAATATCCGTCAAGCGGTAGCCGAAGACGCACCCGAAATTGCGGCGATTGCGAATGCGATCATCCGTGACACGCTGATAACCTTCACCACCGATGAGCGTAGCGTCGAAAGTGTGGCCGCAGAGATCGAAACCCGAGGCCCTGCCTTTCTGGTGGCCGAGCGCAATGGCGAGGTTCAGGGTTTTGCGACCTACGGGACCTTCCGCGCGGGTCCCGGATACGCGCAATGCTGCGAACATTCGATCCAGTTGGTGCAGCAAGCCAGAGGGCAGGGTATGGGCCGGGCGTTAATGCAGGCATTGGAGGACATCGCAGCCGTAAGCAAAGTACATGTTCTTGTCGCGGGTATTTCATCGGCTAACCCTGCAGCGATCGCCTTCCATTCGGCGATTGGCTTCGAACAGGTGGGCCGTATGCCCGAAGTGGGGTTCAAATGGGGGCAACGGTTGGATCTTGTTCTAATGCAAAAAATACTCGGCCCGCAGTCATCTGTCGCACCTGACAGTCGCGTCAAGTCACGCTAGGGTGCGCCCATGTCAATCTGGAGCAGAATAGCCGACGCGCTGAACGCGCTGGCCCAAGGCGAAAGCCTGACCGCAGTTTTCGAAAAACTGCGCACGCCGCCCGAGCGCTCGGTGGCCTTTGCGATTGCCGTCGTGGCACTTGGGGCCAAGATGGCAAAGGCCGATGGTCAGGTGACACGGGATGAGGTGACGGCATTCCGCGAAGTGTTTCAGATCGCGCCCGAGGATGAAGACGGCGCGGCCAAGGTCTTTGACATGGCCCGAACCGACGTTGCGGGCTACGAGGACTATGCCCGCAAGATTGCCGGCATGTTTGCCGAAGACAGCACGACGCTCTGCGATTTGATGGAGGGGCTGTTTCACATCGCCATGGCGGATGGGTTTTATCACCCCAACGAAAACCAGTTTCTGGAGGATGTCAGCCGCATCTTCGGCCAGACCGACGCGCAGTTTATGGCGTTGCGGGCGCGTTTCGTGCCGGATGCCCCGAAGGACCCTTATACCGTTCTGGGCGTGGCGCGCGATGCTCCACTGTCGGAAATTCGCAAGGTCTGGCGACAGCTCGTGCGGGAAACGCATCCCGATGCAATGATAGCCCGTGGCGTTCCGGAAGAGGCCGTGCGTTTGGCCGAGAAAAAGATGATCGACATCAACCGCGCCTGGGATGAGATCAACGGCGCCCGGGTCTGAGCCGTGCGTCTGGCGACCTACAATATCGAATGGTTCGCCAACCTGTTTGATCGTAAGGATAATCTCGTGGTCGACGACAGCTGGTCGGGTCGCCACGATGTGACCAAGGCCCAGCAGATCGAAGCAATTGCCAAGGTTCTGACGGCGATTGACGCCGATGCCGTGCTGATCGTCGAGGCCCCGAATACAGGTAAAACCCAGAATACGGTGCGCGCCCTGCAGGGTTTTGCTGCGGCCTTCGATCTGCGCACAAACCATGCGATCATGGGATTTGCCAACAACACCCATCAGGAACTGGCATTGCTCTATGACCCGGAAGTGCTGAAGGCCCGTCACGACCCGATGGAGACCGACGATGCCCCACGGTTTGACCAAGAGTTTCGCATCGATCTGGATGTGGATGCGACCGAGGATCAGGTACAGTTCTCGAAACCGCCGATGGAGATGGCGATTGAGACAACCTCGGGGCAGGTGTTCCGTCTGATCGGGGCGCATCTGAAATCCAAAGCCCCGCATGGGGCCGGGTCGCGCGACGAGATGATCCGTATCTCGATTGCCAACCGTCGCAAGCAGCTGGCCCAGGCGGTTTGGCTGGCCCGGCGAGTCAAGCACCATTTGGCAGAGCAGGAACCGGTTATCCTGTTGGGGGATCTGAATGACGGGCCGGGGTTGGACGAGTTTGAACATCTCTTTGGCCGCTCATCGGTCGAGATTCTGCTGCAGGCGGGATTGTACGACCCCCATGCTGCGCAAGCATTGGAACTGCGCCCCGGTCCGGTTCCGGCAACAGCGCGCTTTGCCCGCCCGAAAGAAGGGCGGTATCTCGAAGCACTTCTGGATTACATCATGATCAGCGATGACCTGCGCGCCTATGAGCCGGACTGGCGCATCTGGCATCCGTTTCGTGACGCTGCCTGTTGGGCCAATCCCGAGCTGCGCGAAGCCTTGCTCACCGCGTCAGACCACTTCCCGGTGACGCTGGATATCAAGCTCTGACCTTTCAACCTTCGCTGCAGCTGCTTATATTCACGATATGAGACATCTTATGCTGATCTCTGCGGCATGCACCGCACTGGCTCTGCCTGCTCAGGCGCAGGAAGATTCGGACAAATCTCTTATGGAGCGGGGCGCCGAGTTGTTCCTGGAAGGCCTGCGCCAGGAAATGGAACCCACGCTCGAAGACCTGTGGGGGCTTGCAGATCAGTTCGGCCCGGCCTTGCAGTCTTTCATGCAGGAAATGGGTCCGGCACTGGCTGAACTGGCCGCTCAGGTGCGGGATTGGAGCGCTTATGAAGCGCCCGAGATGCTGCCGAATGGTGATATTATCATCCGCAAGAAATCCGAAGAAAAACCTGAGGAGCGCGCTCCGCAAGAAGAACCTTCGGACGGCTTCACTGATATCTGATCATCCCCGCAGGATCACGCGCGGTTCGGATTTCAGCGCCGATGCCAGAGAGCTAAATCGTGCCTCGGCCACCTCGTTGAACAACGGGCCAGCTGCTTTGGGCAGGCGCAGCTCAAGCACTTGTTTCTTAGGGTAAAAGCGTAGTTTGCCCATGGTCGCGTCACTCTGCATCCACAACATTGCTCCAAAGCGGAGCGCCTTACCCAGAATCTCGGCCTGCTCCTGCCCGCGCTCGTCGAGCAGTTCATAGAGGTCGATGAAGCGGCTACCCTCGCGCTTGTTGCGATATCTGTGTTGTAGTGCCAGCCCGATGAACACCCGCTCGGAGTGCTTGATCCCGCTCATGTTGGCGCGGGTGACGTATTCGAAACAGGCTTCGGCCCGGTAATCCGGGTGGGCACGCCAGCTTACGTCATGCAAAAGACAGGCGGCCTTGATCAGCCGTATCTTTTGATCGGGGGCCGAACGGAACAGAGGCGTGACAAAATCGAACAGGTGTTTCCCAAAGCCGGGCAGGCGCGCATCCTTGGCCTCGGCAAAACGGCAGGCTTCGATCAGCGGATCACGGTCGCGCAGACGTTGAGGCATCTGCTCATACAGCAAACCCTCGCGAATCCCATAGCTTGAGATCGCGATATCCTTGGGTTTGAACGTGCGAATCAACCGTGTCAGCACATCCATCGCATACGGGATCAACGCCATACGTGATCCCGAAACGCCGGCCTGCGCGCGCAGCGTATCCGGGTCGTTATTTTCGATGAACTTTATGGTTTCACGCACTTGACCTTGAGTCATGCGGTATTCGTGCAGAACGTTTAGCGGATAACCCCGGCGCAGCATGTCCAGCCGGGCAAAGGCGCGCCAGCTGCCGCCGACCAGAAACAGACGGTCGCGCTGGGGGCCCATCCGGTCGCGCATCTCTTCCAGAGTTTTCTTGATATAGGCCTTGCGCGCACGTCGTCCGCCCTTGATATCGCGCAGCTTCAGCGGCCCCAGAGGGGATGTCATGCGCCGCCCGACCTTGCCGCCGCCAATCTCGGCCAGCTCGACCGAAGATCCGCCGATATCACAGATAAGCCCATAAGCGCCCGGCCAACCCAACAACACGCCCTGCGCTGACAGCCGGGCCTCTTCCTCGCCATCGACTACGTTGATGATCAGACCGGTTTCAGCTTCGACTTGGGCGCAGAATTCCGGCCCGTCGCTGGCCTCGCGCACCGCGGCCGTCGCAACCGCATGCAGGGCAGGCAAACCCAGATCGTTGGCGAGAAACTGAAATCTCCGCAAGGCGGCCAATGCCCGTTTGCGGCCTGCCGGGTTCAGCCGGCCCGTTTCAGACAGGCCCGCACCAAGTTCGCACATCACCTTTTCGTTGTAGAAATAGGCGGGCGAACGTGCTGCACCGTCAAAGATCACCATCCGGACCGAGTTCGACCCGATATCGACGACCCCGACCCGAGACAGCGCGCGGGCACCCGGGTCTTCGAACAGAGGCTTTCCGAAAAGCCCGTGATCCGGGAAATCAGTCTCGGCGGTCTTGGTCATGGTGTCCCCAGGTCTTTTGCGCGACAGGATGCGAGATCACCCCGCACCGGTCAATTGTCGACATCCGATTGTTCGGCTTCTGTGTTCAATAGACGCACCGCCAGCGTACGGGTGATGTCACGCTTTTCAGTCAGCGCAATGTCATCGAGTTGCTCGACCATCCGCGCGGCGGCTTCAAAACTGCGATCCATGTGTTTGACGAGATAGGCGATCACATCCGGCCCGGGATTGAGCTGTCGGTCGGTAAAAAGCTTGGCCAGCACCGCGCCCAACAGCGCATCGTCGGGCGCCTCAAGCGCGACGTGATGCGCGCCCTCGACCCGGCTTTGCAGATCGGCCAGGGGCAATTGCCAATGCTTCGGGGCGGCGCGTCCGGTCATCAGCAGGGCGTGCCCTTCTGCGAGCACCAGGTTGTGCAGGTGAAACAGGGTTTTCTGTTGCTCTGCATCAGCCGCGATCACCGGAACATCCTCAACCGCAACGGGCGCGCGGGCCAGATCGGGTACGTCGTCATAGCGCAGGGCGGCTGCCTGCACGATCCGCCCGCCGGTCTCGGCTGCCCAGACATGGGCCAGATGGGTTTTGCCAGATCCAGCAGGGCCGCTTAGCACCAGCTTGTTGCCGGGCCAGGACGTGGCCGAGATCATCGCAACCGCCAGCGCATTGGCAGGCGAGACAAAAAAATCCTCGCGGCCCAAGGCGGTCTTGGACGGCAGATCAAAGCTCAGCTGGGTGGCCATTATTCGTCTTCCTGCGGCAGCCCTTCAAGCCCGGTATAGAGGCGGCTGCCCATATATTGCTGGGTTGCGAACCGCGCCAGCACGCCTAGGGCCGCAGCGACTGGCACCGCAACCAGCATGCCCACAAAGCCAAACAGGGCGCCGAAGACAGACAACGCCAGCAGCAACCAGACGGGATGCAGGCCGACCGAACTGCCAACCAATTTCGGGGTCAGAAAGTTGCCTTCGGTCACCTGCCCGATGGCAAAGATACCCGCGACCATGCCGACATGTGCCCAGTCACCCCAGAACTGAAACAACGCCAGACCGATGGCCAGGGTGCCTCCGATCAATGCGCCCAGATAGGGAATGAACGTCACCAGACCGGCGATGAAACCAACGATCAGGCCAAACTGCAGGCCGACCAACATCAGCGCCACCGCATAGTAGGTGCCAAGGATCAGGCAGACGGTTCCCATTCCGCGCACGAACGAGGCCAGAACCGCATCGATTTCACCCGCCAAACGCTTGATCGTGGGCGCGTGATCGCGGGGCAGCAGCTCTCCGATCCGGGCGATCATGCGATCCCAATCCATCAGCAGATAGACGGCCACGACGGGGACGATAACCAGCAGTACAACAACGTTGATCGCGGATCCCAGCGAGGTAAGGACGGTCTGCAGCACATCCCCGGTCTTGGATTTCAACGTCTCTCCGAACGAGACCAGCATCTGGTGCGTGTTAGATTCGCGGTCCAGCAGGGCCGGGAACTGTTTCTCGATAAAGGCGCGCAGCTGTTTGAAAAGACTTGGTAACGTATCGACAAGATCCAGCAACTGGGTGATCAGCGCGGGAACCACCATCAGGATCATCAGGACAAAGCCAAGCACGCCGACAACTGTAATGATGCCTGTCGCGGCCATCCGTGACAGACCCAGCTTTTCCAGCCGGTCGGCCACGGGGTCGAGGAAATAGGCAATTGCTCCGCCGATCACGAAAGGCAGCAGCACGTCACCCAGAAGGTATAGAATCACCACAAAGATCGCGGTGGCGAAGCCCCAGTATCTGAGCTGATCCTTCACCGGCAAGGCCATGGCGCATTCCCTCGTTGCACAGCGTTGCCGTGTTCTTGGCCCATGACGCCCCATGATGCAAGCGGTTCATCGGGCGCGGTTTTCGTGCGTCAGTCGGTCAGAGTGCCCAGTTCCGGAGTATCCCCCGTGGCCGTTTCGTCAGGCCAGTTGGTGCGCCAGATTTCCGCCGACCAATGTCCGCAATGTACCGAAGGCCGGTCAAAGCCTGGCAGGGCGGATAGCAGCGGTGCGACCACCACATCGTGGCGTGGAACAGCGAAATAGGGGAAGGAATAGCGTTCACGCCCGGATCGATTGACGACCCGGTGCGGGGTCGATTTCAACCGCCCGCCTGACCACAGCTCCAGCATGTCGCCGATATTGACCACGAAACCGCCGGGTGGACAGTCTGGCGTAATCCAGCCTCCGGTGCGGGTTTGCACTTCAAGTCCACCGACCGGATCGGGTGCGATGATCGTCAGCGCGTCGGTATCCTTGTGCGGGTGGATGCCATAGCCGCCTTCATCCGGGGCCTGCGGCGGATAATGCAGCAGGGTCATGTTGGTCATCGGATCGCGAAATGCCGCGCGCAGGGTATCTGGCGGTACCGCAAGCCCCACCTCCAACGCGCCCAGCAGCAGATCGGTCACGCCATCCAACTGTCGCCAGTAACTCAGGATCACATCGCAAGCCTGCGGCACTTCGCGAGGCCAGATGTTGGGGCCGTAAAGCGGGCAATCCGCTCGGATCGGAGCATTCTCAGCCGCTTCGAAATGCAGCTTGTATCCTTCGTACTTGTCCGCCGCGCCCGAACCATCATTGGGCGTAAAGAACCCCATCGGGATATACCCGCGATAATTTTCGCGGGTGATGGCCTGATCCCATTTGCTGGTCTCTTCGATATCAAAGATCGATCGCACGCAGTCGCGTACCTGATCAATGCTTTCAGGTTCAATGCCTGTTCCGGTGATCGACAGAAACCCGATGCTTGTGCACGCGTCCATGATCTGCGCGACTGTGGCCTGAAACTGCGGATCAGCAGGATTGGCGAGCGGAGCGATGTCGATGGTTGGGATATGGTCCATCAGGTGATCCTCACGCCTTGTCGCTCCAGTTCTCGATGCACGGGGGTCAGGTTCATATTGTCGAGTTCCTGATTGCTTTTCAAAGAAATAGCCGAGGCAATACCCGCGCCCTGACCCATGACCGCGCAGCAGGCCATATTGCGCGTCGCTGCGTGGGCGACCCGATCCGCTCCATGCGACCGCCCGGCGACCAGAAGGCCCTTGATGCCTTTCGGCAGCATCGAGCGATAAGGGACCTGCATGTAGCGCCCCGTCGTCGGCAGGATCAGAATGCCATAGCCGTCGATGAATTCCGGATAGATACCGATTGTATCCTCGAACCGACCCTGATGGCGAGCATCATCCTCGGTCATGTTGTAAACCGCGTCGATCTTGCGGGTATCGCGAATGCCGATAGTCATTCCGAAATTCCGCAAACGGGCGTTTTCGCAACCGGGCATGAAACGGCGCAGCGCGTCGATGGCCAGCATCGTTTGTCGGCGCCCCTCGATCTCGCCCCGTGTCAGGCTGTCGGGGTCGGTGCCGTCGACCTGATCCAGATGGATCAGGTTCATATAGGTCAGCTCTCCGGTGTCGTGCATCGCGCCCCAGGTGCCCGCGATGGTGTTCAGATGCGCTGGGATCAGACCCTCTTCGATGGCCTGCTGGAAAGGTTTTTTTACAAACGGAGAGAACATGTCGTCCTCTTTGCCCGAGGTTTCGATATTCCACTCACCGCCACCACCCCAATCCTTGTAGGTTTGCGGGTCGGCCTTGATGCCTTCCATAAAGGCGCGTTTGTCCACGCCTGCCAGATGGAACATGACCGATGCGGCCATCATGTCTTCACGCGGGGTCTTATGCGTCGGGGCACCCGCACGATGGGCCACATCGGCATCGCCGGTGGCGTCAATCACGACACGGGCCAAAATCGCTTCGCGCCCGGCCTTGGATTCGGTGATCACGCCGATGATCCGGTCGCCCTCCATAATCGGAGCTACGAACTGCCGATGCAGCATGGGATGCACGCCCGCCTCTTCGATCAAGCGATCTGCGACCAGTTTGAAACCTTCGCTGTCCAACTCATAACTCAGTGACTGGCTCTCGGGCACGGCAGCGCCCATATCCTTGGCGCGGGTCTCGAACTCCATCCCGATACCGCCGGCTTCAACGGTTTGTTCATGGCGATACCAGGCAAACCCCTCGACGCCGACCGCGGTGATGTTGCCGCCCATGCAGCCAAAGCGATCCATGATGGTAACCTCTGCTCCGGCCCGTGCGGCGGCCAGCGCGGCGGCCAACCCGGCAGGGCCTGAGCCGACCACCAGAATGTCGGTTTGGTGGATCACGGGGATTTGGCGGGCGGGTTCCTGGATGGTTTGCATGGGCGCCTCATGAATTTGCGGTCTTGTCAGAATTCAGAACCCTGACTGGCGGGTCAATCAAAAAACCGACTGACCTTGGGTCGCAAAATCGCCAATGCGCGATTGCCCCCGGCGAGGCTTTGGCATAATCACCTTTTGATGTCGAAATTCACCTTTAAAGGTTAAACAATGCGCCTCAGCCGTTACTTTCTGCCCGTTCTCAAGGAAAACCCCTCCGAGGCTCAGATCGTCAGCCACCGGCTGATGCTGCGCGCAGGAATGATCAAGCAGGCTGCGGCCGGGATTTATTCCTGGTTACCGCTGGGCTTCAAAGTCCTGCGCAAGCTGGAAAACATCGTGCACGAGGAACAGGCGCGGGCAGGGCACATTGCGATCCAGATGCCGATCCTGCAATCGGCAGACCTGTGGCGCGAATCCGGTCGTTATGATGATTACGGTCAGGAAATGCTGCGGATGAAAGACCGGCATGACCGCGACATGCTCTATACGCCCACGGCCGAAGAACTGGTGACCGATATCTTCCGCGGTCATGTCAGCAGCTACAAAGATCTGCCGCTGACGCTCTACCAGATCCAGTGGAAGTTCCGCGACGAAATCCGCCCGCGTTTCGGCGTGATGCGGGGGCGCGAGTTCTATATGAAGGACGGCTACAATTTCGACCTGACCAAAGAGGACGCGCTGCACGCCTATAACCGCCATCTGGTCAGCTATCTGCGCACCTATGAACGCATGGGTCTGCAGGCCATCCCGATGCGTGCTGACTCTGGTCCGATCGGCGGAGACGACACCCACGAATTCCTCGTGCTGGCCGATACTGGTGAATCCGAAGTGTTCTATGACAGCGCTGTCACTGACCTGACGTTTGGTGATCGCGAGATCGACTATGACAGCCGCGAGCAGTGTCAGGCGATCCTCGAAGAATTCACCTCGAAATACGCGCGCACCGACGAAACTCATGACGAAGCGCTGTTCAACCAGATCCCGGAAGAGCGTCGCCGCGTGGCGCGCGGGATCGAAGTTGGTCAGATCTTCTATTTCGGCACCAAGTATTCCGAACCTTTGGGCGCAACCGTCCAAGGGCCGGATGGCAAGCCGGTTCCCGTTCACATGGGCAGCCACGGTATCGGCGTCAGCCGCCTGATCGGCGCAATCATCGAGGCCAGCCATGACGACAAGGGCATCATCTGGCCCGAAGGCGTGACTCCGTTCCATTGTGGCATCGTGAACCTGAAGCAAGGTGATGAAGAGGCGGATGCGGCTTGCGAGAAAATCTACGGCGCGCTGACGGCGCTGGGCTTGGAACCGCTTTATGATGATCGGAATGAACGGGCGGGGGGCAAGTTTGCCACCATGGACCTGATCGGTCTGCCGTGGCGGATCACCGTGGGTCCGCGTGGTCTGAAGAATGGTGTGGTTGAACTGACCTGCCGCCGCACGGGTGAAAGCGAAGAACTCAGCCCCGAGGCAGCCGTGACCAAAGTCGCGGAAATCTATCAGGGCATCGCCTGACCAAGGCGATGTAAATCTGATTGCGTGCGTTCAGGGTGCTGGACGCACCGACACGATGTCCCCATCCGCGTCGCTGCCGCGCGCGATGACGATGGGGCGGCCCATGCGTCGGACCAGATCGCGCAATTCGAAACCAAGGAACCGCAGGCCGCAAATGCGATCTCCGGTCTTTCGGTCCGTGATGCACAGACGTCCCTGACGAAATGCCAGATGATATCCCTTGTCTTTGAGAATATCTGCCAGGCTGGACCAGCTTGCTGCGCTGCTGAACAAGGGGCGGATCGCGGCCCTTAACAATGCGGCGCTTTCACAATCCAATTCCGTTGCTGCTGGCCGGGCTATAAACGGGCCCGATCCTTCTATGTGTTCCTGAATACTCATTGAGCGTACCTCCGCTCTTAACTCTTTAAAATGTGTCCCCCAAATATAGGGTACAAAGTTTCTCACAATAATCAATTTGTGAAATAAAATTGCGCGTCCAATGTTGCGATTGTGACTCAGTTGACCCGCTAACGTTTCACATTGACTTCATAGCTGAAACAATAAGCGCTTGTCTGTGAAGGTGTTCACAACCACCGGTATAATTGAAATTCGAACCTTTCCCGCAAGGACAGAGCAGTCAGGCATGATCTCATATCGATTCGGGTTCCGAGCTGCGCCCAGTGAGCCGCAGATTTGCCGACCCGGGTTCACGAGGTGAGAACCGGCTTGACCATTGGACGAAATGCCGAGAGGGTCGCGCCAAACCGATCACCGAGGCAGCATGGCCAAGACACCACCGCCCTTCGCCCCATTCGAATGGAAAATCGCCTGGCGCTATCTGCGTGCCCGCCGCGCCGAGGGCGGCGTCAGCGTGATGACGTGGATTTCGCTGATCGGGATCACGCTGGCGGTGTTTGCGCTGATCGCGACGCTGGCGGTGCGGTCCGGGTTCCGGTCAGAATTCGTGGGCACCATTCTGGGGGCCAACGCGCATGTCACCGTTTTCTCAGCAGGTGAGGTCAATTCACAGGGCCGGCTGGATCGCACCATCACTGATTTCGACGGTATGGCGGATCGGGTCGCACAGGTGCCGGGGGTCGAGCGTGCCGCCCCGCTTGTCAAAGGACAGGTATTGATCACCAACGCCGACCGCAGCGCAGGCGTGCAGGTCTTTGGCATCCGCCCCGACGATCTGGCCGACTTGCCGGGTATCGCCGAAAGCGAACAGGCCTATGGTGACCTGTCCCGGTTCGCCGAAGGTATCGCCATCGGTTCGGGCGTGGCTCGGTCCATCGGGGCAACGGTGGGGGATCGGGTGAAGCTGACCTCGCCCAATGGGGTGAAAACCGCTTTTGGGACGTCTCCACGCGTGAACGCTTATGAGGTGGTCTATGTCTTCTCCGCCGGGCGCTACGACATCGACCGCACCCGGGTCTACATGCCGTTTGCCGAGGCGCAGAGTTTCTTCAACCGAGAAGGTGTGGCGGACGAGATCGAGGTGATGGTCGAACGCCCCGAAGAGCTGACCCCGATCCTGATCCCGATCCTCGAAGCCGCTGGAGAGCGCAGCCAGATCTGGACTTGGCAGGACGCCTCGGGCGGGTTCCTGCGCGCGTTGGAGGTCGAGGACAATGTGATGTTCATCATCCTGTCGATCCTCGTGCTGATCGCGGCGATGAACATCGTGTCGGGCCTGATCATGCTGGTGAAGAACAAGGGCCGCGACATTGGCATCCTGCGCACAATCGGACTCAGCGAAGGCTCGGTGTTGCGGGTGTTCTTCATTTGCGGGGCCTTTACCGGCATCATCGGCACCGCGATGGGGGTTATTCTGGGGTGTCTCTTCGCGATCTATATCGACCCGATTTTCTCGTTCGTGAACTACGTCATGGGCGGCGGCGTCTGGGACCCGTCCATTCGCGGCATCTATGCCTTGCCCGCCGAATTGCATCTGAGCGATGTTCTGAAGGCCATCGGCCTGTCGCTGGGTCTGTCCTTCCTTGTCACTTATTTTCCGGCCCGCCGCGCGGCGCGGCTGAACCCGGTTGAGGCGCTGCGCTATGAATGATGTGACGCTGAGGCTGAACAGCCTGACCAAAACCTATCTTCCGGGAACGCCCGGCGAGGTTCAGGTGCTGCGCGGTGCCGATCTGGAGCTTCACGCGGGTGAGGCCGTGGCGCTGGTTGCGCCATCGGGCGCGGGCAAATCGACCCTGCTGCATATCGCGGGCCTGCTGGACACGCCGGATACCGGCGAGGTCGAGATCGCAGGGCAGGGAGCAACGGGCAAAGGAGACCGCACACGCACAGCGATCCGGCGGCGCGATGTGGGTTTTGTCTACCAGTTCCACCACCTGCTGCCCGAGTTTACGGCGCTGGAGAATATCGTGCTGCCGCAACTGGCCAACGGCGCATCAGAAAAAGCGGCACAGACGCGGGCGATGCAGTTGCTTGACCGTGTTGGCGTCGCGGCGCGGGCTGATCATCGACCAGCGGCCTTGTCGGGCGGGGAACAGCAGCGCGTGGCTTTCTGCCGGGCGCTGGCCAATCAGCCGCGCGTGCTGCTGGCGGATGAGCCAACCGGCAATCTGGACCCCGAAACCTCGGATCAGGTGTTTGCGGCGCTCATGGCGCTGGTACGGGACGAGGGGCTCTCGGCGCTGATCGCCACGCATAACCTCGATCTGGCGGCGCGGATGGACCGCGTGTTGCGGCTGGAGGGGGGCGTGCTCAGGCCAGCTGCGTGATTGCGACACCGATCGCCATGACCGCAATGCCGCCCGCCCGCATCAGGGTCAGCGGTGTGACCTGAGCGCCGAACAGGCCGAAATGGTCAATCGCTGCCGTGCTGATCAACTGGCCCAGCAGCACAAAAAACACCGCATTGCCCACCCCGAAATGCGGAGCGACATGGGTGATCGACAGCACGTAAAACGCGATCAGAACACCGCCCAACAGCAGATGTCGCGGGGCTTGCGCGATCTTGGCGAAGGCTTCACCGCCACCGAGCACCAGCAGCGCCAGGGCCGAGGCCACAAAAGCGATGGCAAACAGGACCACCGCCGCCGCATTGGGTGATCCGATCAGCCTGCCCAAGGCAGCGTTCAGGGCGGCAAGGATGGGAACGCCGATCCCTGCGGCCAGCATGATGGCTGCGTATTGTGTCATTGCCTTTGATCCCTGCTCCGGTTTCGTTGATCTGGATCATTGCGCCCGCAAGGCTGTCGGGCAAGTCTCGATTTGCAAGGCAGAAGGAAGAAAAGCATGATCCGGTCGACACTTGGCGCAGCTTCGCTGGCTGTGCTCTTCACGATACCGCAATCCGCATTGGCGCAGGACGTCGAAGCGGGGGCTGAGCTTTATCAGCACTATTGCGCTACCTGTCACGGGTTGGACGCAACAGGACACGGGCCGATGGCCGGGGTGCTGGTAATCCAGCCAACGAATCTGAAGGTTCTGGCCGATGCGGATGGTGTCTTCCCAACCGCCCGCGTGGTGGCGCGGATCGACGGACGCGATCCTTTGGTCAGCCACGGCAGCCCCATGCCTGTCTACGGCCCCTTTTTTGAAGGCAATGACACCGCGATCAAAACCCCGGCCGGACAGCCCATCCTGACTAGCAAGCCCATCGCCGATCTGGTCGCCTTTCTGAAAACCCTGCAAGAGGGCTGAGCCTCAGCGGCAGATGCCCTCAACCTCTGCCTCCGCCCAAGGCAACTCCACGGCGCTTTCGCGCCTGTTGCCGGGCAAAGTCGAAACATCGAAATGCGCGCTCAGCATATCGTGCAGCCGTTTGGTGCGCGGGGCATCCGGGTCCAGCGCACGGCAGCAGACATATTCCTCGACAATGGCACCCTGCTGTTCGAAGCCGTAGGACAGGAAGTCGGGCGAGGTCTCCAGATCGAACAGGTAGGGGTCGTCGTTGCGCCCGTGCTCAGCCGCGGCGCGCAAGGGGTGATAGCCTGTGACCTCGCGGTTCTGCCATTGCCATACGTGGGTTAACTCATGCGCCAGCAACATCGCGGCGATCAAGTTCACCCGCTCGGGGTATTGCGACATGTAATCGTCCAGATACCAGTCGCGGGTGAAATACACCCGATTGAACAGTGCAACGGCTGCGGGCCTCCCGGTGACGACTTCCTCTTTCACCGGCGGCAGAATCCGCTCGCGACAAGCCAACCGGGGGCGGGCCTTGCGTTTATATGAGATCGCCGCGACCGGAGCGCCCTCGACCAGACGCACCCGATCAAGGTTCAGCGTATCGCCCTGAATGTTCGCGGCAAATGCGCGTTCATGCTCGGTCAGGGGGCGACCGCAGGATGCAAATAGCAACATGATCAAAATCAGCAGGGGGCGGGCCATATTACAAAGCCTAATACGCCCGCCCGTCTCTGCAAGCCGTTTTCACAGGCTCATCGCCAGAACCCGGCTGATTTCGGTCAGTGAGCGCCCGGATTGGTCCATCCAGGTGTTGAATGCTTCCTGAACTGCCGCCATGGCCTTTTTCGATGTGGCAGGTTTATCGATGACCCCTTCGGCGATCAGCCGCGCAGTCACATCGCGGGACAGCATGAAACCGTCCCGTCCGGCAAAGCGCATCGCGAATTGAGCGGTTGTACCGCCCAGTCGAGAGCCGCGTTTGCCCAGCATTGCCAACAGGCCGATGAAATCCGTTGAAGGCCACCCGCCCAGCACCTGCCCAGCACCGCCTTCTTCTCTCAGTTCCAGCAAAAAGGCCGCGTTGTCGCGCACGGCGGCAATCTTGGTTCCGTTGCGCACAATCCGCGTGTCCTGCAGCAAGGCGTCGAATTTCTCGTCATCCATAAAGGCGCAACGCCCGACATCGAATCCGTCGAAGGCGGTCTCAAAGCCCTCCCATTTCGACTCGATGACCTTCCAGTTGAATCCGGCCTGAAACACGGTCTTGGTGATGATGGACAGCCACCGATCCTCAGGCAGTGCTGCAAACTCGGCAGGGGTTTTCGGTTTGCTCAGCTTGGCCTCCAATGCATCGGGCCCGCCATGACGGTTGGCCGCCATATCAAAGATATCGTCAAAATGATGCATTGCCTGATCTCCCTTCGCTCGAAGTTGGTCTTATTTGAGTTCGCGTGACAAGGGTGATTGTGGCGTCGCAGCTGCAGAGTCTTTTTATAATTGACTAGTCAATCAATATCCCTAACCTAGCGACATGAACGGTACCTTGCTTATGCATGAGAAAGCGGTCGGGACTGGATAAGTGGGCTGACTTTGAGCCCGGCGCGGAAACTTGCGGCGGGTTTTACTGTTCCCTTTCCTTTTCCGGTCGAATTTGTGCATGTTGCGTCAGGTGCTATTACCATTGAATTCCCCAGCGTACTTTGGTGCGATGAAGGGCAAGTAGAATAAAACAGGGAGTAAAATCATGAAAAAGCTTAGCGTAAGCCTTTTGGCCCTCGCCGTTGCCGGGTCGGCCCAGGCCGCCGACATGGGCGCGGTGGACGAGCCGATCAAGCTGGCGATCAACGAGTGGACCGGTCAGCATGTCACCACACATGTGGCGGGTGAGATGCTGAAGGCCGCAGGCTACAACGTGGAGTACGTGACCGCCGGTATGATGAATCAGTTCCAGGCGCTGGCGGATGGTGACATCGACGCGACGCTGGAAATCTGGTCCTCCAACGTGTCCGACGAATATGCCAAGAAGATCGACGAGGGCACTGTTGTCGAAATCGGTGATCTGGGCCTGAATGCCAAGGAAGGTATTGCCTATCCCGCACACGTGGCTGAACTGTGCCCGGGCCTGCCCGCCTGGGAAGCGCTGAAAGAGTGTGCTCAGGTCTTTGCAACGGCTGAAACTCTGCCCGGTGGCCGTCTTGTCGACTACCCCGCCGATTGGGGTACACCGGGTGCTGATCGTATGACCGGTCTTGAGCTTCCCTTCAAAGCCGTTCCTGCCGGTTCCGAAGGCGCGCTGATCGCTGAACTGCGTGCGTCGACCGAGCGTAAGTCGCCGCTGCTCATCACCTTCTGGCAGCCGCATTGGGCGATGTCGGCCTACGACGTGCAGTTCGTTGAACTGCCTGCGGGCGAAGAGGCGTGCTTTAACGATCCCGCATGGGGCCCGAACCCCAACGCGGTAAACGATTGCGACTTCTCGCCTTCGCGCATCTTCAAAGCGGGCTGGAGCGGCATGGCAGACAAATGGCCCGCCGCCTATGAGATCCTGACCAACTATCAGCTGTCGGTCGAAGATCAGCAACCGATGATGGGCGCAATTGACGTGGACGGCGGCGCGGTCGAAGAAGTCGTTGCGGCATGGATGGCCGAAAACGAAGACAAGTGGCGTCCGGTCGTTGACGCGGCAACGCAGTGAGCTTGCCTAAGTGACTGACGCTACGACGCCAGCCATCGCCTGCCAGAACCTCTGGCAGGTGTTTGGCACCGGTGCTGACAAAGCCTTGACCGACGCGCTGTCTCGGTCAGGGAATGACGCCGACAAAGCCGCCACCGATCTGCGTGAACAGGGTTTCATACCCGCCGTTCAGGACGCCAATTTCGAAGTCAAAGAGGGCGAGCTTTTCGTCATCATGGGCCTGTCGGGTTCAGGTAAATCGACGCTGATCCGATGCATCTCGCAATTGCTGCCCGGTACGGGTGGTGAAATCCGTGTGGATGGCGAGAACGTCATCGGCGCGTCCAAGAAGGTGCTGACCGATCTGCGGCGCAAGAAGCTGGGCATGGTATTCCAGCATTTCGGCTTGTTCCCGCATATGACCGTGGCTGAAAACGTGGCCTATCCGCTGCGGGTGCAGGGCGTAGGTAAAAAGGAACGTCTGGCCCGCGCGCAGGAAGTGATTTCTCTGGTCGGTCTGGAAGGCCGCGAAGACAGCTTCCCCCGGCAGCTTTCAGGCGGCCAGCGCCAGCGCGTGGGGATCGCGCGCAGCCTTGCGGTGAACCCGGACATCTGGTTCCTGGACGAGCCGTTCTCGGCCCTCGATCCGCTGATCCGCCGCCAACTGCAGGATGAATTCCTGCGCATTCAGGCGACGCTGAAGAAATCCATCGTCTTCATCACCCACGACATTCAAGAGGCGCTGAAGCTGGCCGACCGCATCGCCATTATGCGCGACGGCAAGATCGTTCAGATCGGCACGCCGACGGATATCGTACTGCGTCCGGTGGACGACTATGTGCGCGAATTCTCGAAGGACGTGGCCAAAGGTCAGCACGCCAAGGTTGCCTCGGTTATGCGGGACGAGACCGGCTGCGGCCCCGATGATCCCGGCCTGACCACTTCGATGACGCTGGATGCGGCACTTGCGCATTGCATGGAACTTTATGAGCCCGTGCCCGTGCGTGATGCAGACGGCAATGTTGTCGGCACGGTTCATCCGTCCGACCTCGCCGCCGCGTTGCAGGTGGATGAAGCATGACCGCCGTGACGGACATCCCCGCGCAGCAAGCGCGCCTGACCGCAGGGGCGCAGGCTGCACTGATCACCGTGATCGTTGGCGCGGTTTGTCTCGCGCTGGAGGGCGTGGCCCCGTGGCTGGTCAAATGGCCCGCCGCGTGGGAACTGCCTGCAACTCAATGGGTTGGGGCGTTTCTCGACTGGTTTCTGAACGGCATCAAACCGGCCATGCGGCTGTTTTCGGACCTGATGACCTATCCGATGGATGCTGCCAATTATGTGCTGGGCAACACCCCTTGGCCGATCCTGATCGGTATCGTGACCGCCCTCGGCTGGTATCTGGGTGGTTTGCCGATGGCGGCACTGGGCTTTGTCGGTCTCAGCTTCGTGCTGGCCTCGGGTTATTGGGCCGAGAGCATGAATACGCTCGCCCTCGTCGCCGTGTCCGTGCCCGTGGCGCTGATCATGGGCGGCGCGATCGGTATCCTCGCCAACGAAGTCCCGCGCGTGAAGGTGTTCGTGCAGGCGGTACTGGATATCATGCAAACCGTGCCGACCTTTGCCTACCTGACGCCATTGCTGCTGCTCTTTGGCTTTGGTCCGGTGGTCGGCCTGATCGCCTCGGCCATCTATGCGGCGCCGCCTATGGCGCGTAACGTGATGCTAGGGTTGGAACGGGTCGAATCCGAGATCAAGGAAGCCGCCATCATGTCCGGCGGCACTCGGATCCAACAACTGTTTCAGGTCGAAATACCCGCCGCCACAACACAGATCATGGTCGGCGTAAACCAATGCCTGATGGCCGCCCTGTCGATGGTCATCATTGCCGCCGTCATCGGCGGTTTCAACGACATCGGCTGGGAAGTTCTGCTGACCATGCGCAAGGCGCAGTTCGGCGAATCCCTGATGGCTGGTCTCGTTATCGTCGTCTTCGCTGTTGTTATCGACCGGATGAGCGGCACGCTGGCGACCGAGCGCAAACGCTATGACAGCCGCGTCGTCTGGGCGATGCTGGGCTTTGCTGTGCTGTTCACCGCTGCCTTCTGGGCGTGGCTGCCGAACCCGTCCGATCTTACCGTGCTGGACCCAATGGCCGGGGCTATCGACAGCGGCCTGACCGCGTTCACGCAAGCCAACGGGCCGTGGCTGGATGCGCTCAAGAATAACTCGCTGTTCTATGTGCTCCTGCCGCTGCGGATCGGGCTGGACCAGGCAGTGCTGCCCTTCACCTGGGGCTTCGCATGGACACCCTCGATGAGCTACGGCCTCTTTGCCGTTGGTGCCGCAATCGCACTGCTGATGGCATGGCGTGGGCACCTGACTGGAGGGCTGGTGGTTCTGATCCTGATCGGCATGCTGGAAACCGGCATCGCCAACCTGCCATGGCCCTTTGTTCTGACTGGGGCTGCCGCACTGGGCTGGGTCGCAGGCGGCTGGCGTCTGGCGGCGCTTTCGGTGGGTCTGCTCTGCACCATCCTTGTCTCAGGCCTGTGGGAACGCGCCTTGCTGTCGCTCTACCTCAGCGGCGCTGCGGTGTTCTTCTGTGCCGTGCTTGGCGGTCTGATCGGTCTGGCCAGCGCGGTCTGGTCGCCGGTCTGGACCATCGTGCGCCCGATCTGCGACATGCTACAGACGATCCCGCTGTTCGTGTTCCTGATCCCGGTTCTGATGGTGTTTCAGATCGGAGAGTTCTCGGCTTTCCTCGCCATCTGCGCCTACGCCATCGTCCCGATGATCCGCTACACGCGGCATGGGCTGGTCAACACGCCTGAGGAAATGATGGAGGCCGCCATCTCCAGCGGCGCGACCGAGTGGCAGATCATGCGTGATGTCCGCGCGCCTTATGCTGCGCCGACCATCCTGCTGGGTCTGAACCAGACCATCCTTTACGCCTTTGCGATGCTTGTGATCGCGGCACTGATCGGTACCACCGGTCTGGGTCAGTCGATCTATCTGGCGCTGGGACAGGCGGATGTGGGGCTCGGCATCTCCGCCGGGGCAGCGATGGCCATTCTGGCCCTGATCGCCGATCGCATGGTGCAGGGCTTTGCCGAGGAGCGCCGCAAGGCGCTGGGCCTGTAAAATAGGGCAGGGGCGGGCAACCGCCCCAGGCCTCACTTGATTTTGGATAAAGACCAGCGCGCATCCATCCCCTAAACCGGGCGCGACACGTTCGGAGATGACCATGACCGGTTGGGGCTTTTTCCTCGCAGCGCTTGCCACCTTTCTTCTCAGCCACATGATCCCGGCGCGCCCGGCAGTACGTGGCTGGCTGATAGGCACGCTGGGCCGTACCGGGTATTTCGCGACCTATTCACTGGTCTCGTTGGCTGTTCTGGGCTGGCTGGTCATCGCCGCCGCCAACGCACCTTATGTCGAGGTCATCCCGCCATTCCCGCTTCTCCGCTGGATACCACTGCTGGCCATGCCCATCGTTTGCTGGTTGGCCATTGTAGGGCTGTCGATCCAGAACCCGTTCTCGTTCGGCGGGCTGGGGCATCGCCCGTTCGATCCCGAAAACCCCGGTATCCTGCGGACCACGCGCCACCCGATCCTTGTGGCGCTGATGCTCTGGGCGGTTGCGCACTTGCTGGCCAATGGCAGCCTGTCGCATGTCATCCTGTTTGGCCTGTTCGCCGGATTTGCCGCGATGGGCATGGGGCTGATCGACCGGCGCACCGCCCGCAACATGGGGCCAGACTGGCCTCGCCTGTCCCGCAACACTGCACGCCTGTCCCTGCGCGCGCCCCGGCCATGGCCACGTCTTTGGGTCTGGCTGACAGCCTTCGCGACTTATGCGGCCCTCCTGTATCTGCACGAAGCTGTGATCGGGCTTTCTCCGCTGCCCTGATGCCTTAGAGTGGCCGAACCACCTTATGCGTGCTATCTGATCTGTCACCATCCGAAGTCTTGAGGTCCCAAAATGCATCTGGCCTATGTCACAACCACCGATCGCGGTGCCACCGACCGCCTGCTCAGCGCCTTTGCCGAGGCTTTGACAGATACGGGCACTGCGCTGGCCGGAGTGGTGCAAACCAACACCGAATGCGCCGAAGGTTACAAATGCGATATGGACCTGAAGGTACTGCCCACCGGCGAGATCATCCGCATCTCGCAGTCCTTGGGCAAGAACGCGCGCGGCTGCCGTCTGGACCCGGCCGAACTTGAGCGTGCAGTCGGTCTGGTCACGCAATCGCTGGACAACGCACCGCAGCTTCTGATCATCAACAAATTCGGCAAGCACGAGGCGGACGGTCGCGGATTCCGCCCGCTTATTGCCGACGCGTTGGAACGCGGGATTCCGGTGCTGGTGGGCCTCAATCAGCTCAACATCGAACGGTTTCAGGAATTCGCAGGCGGCATGGCGGATGCGCTTGATCCCGATCTGGGCAGCCTGACCGACTGGCTCGACAATATCACCCAGACCGGCGCGCAGCGGACGGCCTGAACGCACCGATTGTGCAATTCCGCGCTGCGCTTGACTGTCACGGTTACGGAAGCGTGAAAAAACTGGACTTGTGTCCTTGCTTCAGGTCTAGCTTCGGCAAGCGAAGCACCCGGTGACCTGCAAGTTGCAGACGCGCCGGGCAAGTCGGGGCGCGCCATGACCAATTTTCAGTCGGGCTCTTATCATCCGCTATCTGTCGATGGTGGTTTGAAGCCGCGATTATGGGCAACAGATCGCTTCTGGCTCGGGCTTTTCACCAGCTACTTTCTTCTGCACGTTGTCCTGCGGCTTGCCACCGGCGGTGCGCTTGGGTTGGACGAGGCCGAAATCCTGCTGGACGCCCGTCAGCTGGATTGGGGCTACGGCCCGCAACTGCCGCTTTATGCCTGGCTGCAATGGGCGGTGTTTCAGATCACCGGCCCCGGCCTTCTTGGTCTGTCACTGCTGAAAAACGGAATATTGCTGGCCACGGTGGCCACGCTCTACCTGACCATCCGCACCCGGCAAACGCCACCGATCGCGGGGCTGGCTGTGCTGTCATTACTGATGCTCTATCAGGTCAGTTGGGAATCGCAGCGCGCGCTGACACATACCGTTCTGGCCAATCTCTGTTCGGTACTCAGCATTGCGGCGATTTGGCACCTGATCCGCAACCCTTCGACCAAGGGCTACGTTCTGCTGGGCGTGGTGATCGCGGCGGGTGGGTTGTCGAAATACAATTACGCCATCGCGCTGCTGGCCATGCTGCTGGCCGCGCTCAGCCATTCTGAGACACGTAAACCGTTCCTGTCGGTCCGCATACTGCTGTCGTTTGGTATCGCGGGTCTGCTGCTGACACCACCGATGCTGTGGATTCTCAACAACCCGGAGCTTGCTTTTGCAAGTTCGCATAAGCTCGACATGACCAGCACCGGGCCTGTCGCCCTGATCGCGGTGCAAGGCGTGGCCGAGCTTCTGCTGGCCGCGCTGAGCTTTGTGGCGCTTCTTCTGGTCGTCCTTGGCGCGCTTTGGCTGATCTACCGCGAACAGGGTGCGGCGGTTCCCGCGGATGACCTGTTGCGCTTGATGGTGCGAACTCTGGTCTGGGCGCTGGCCCTCATGGCGCTGATTGTGGTGTTCAGCGGCAGTACCAATGTGAAGGACCGCTGGCTGCAACCGTTTCTGATTTTTGCGGGCCCTGCCATCGCACTATGGCTCCTGCCGCGGATCGGAGCACCCGGTACCCGCAAATTCGCTCAGTTGATCGCGTGTCTGGCAGGGCTGATCTGCCTCGCGATTCTGCACTATAACCTGGCCGGAGACGCCAAACGCGCAGCACCCTTTGCTGAGCTGACATCGCAGATACTCGCGCAATCTCCGCCCGATGCGTCCATTGTCGCGCAGAATTGGCTGGCGGGTAACATCGCCTATCTAAACCCCGGGCAAGCGATCTATAGCGAGCGCGGCATGCAGCCGTCGGGCCCGGTCCTGCGGGTGTGGGAGGCGGATAGGAAAGCTCCGGAAGATATCGATCCGGCGCGCGTTGTCACGGTGACGGCCCCATATCGTTTTGACGATGGTGAAGACATGTCGCTGTCTTTCGCGCCGGTCGCGGAATAACCCGGTCCATGGGCCGAAGGTGCGCAAATTTATTGAGGAAGAAGATGGTGGGCGACCCTGGAATCGAACCAGGCGTGCGTCTCCGCGAGGGAGTTACAGTCCCCTGCCACACCTTGCGGCCTGTCGCCCACTGTCAGGCGTTGCACCTGACGTGGAGGCGTGATTACTAGCGCGTCTAAAGGGCGTCAACAGGAAAATACCGCTTTGACGCAGGAAACCGAATTCCCGGCCCGGAGGCCCGTGACATGAAGAAACCAAAGTGGGTCGTTGAGAAGGAACAGGCACGCAAAGCAGCGGCCTCGGAGACCGTCTGGCTGTTCGGCCTGCATGCAGTTCGCGATGCATTGATGAACCCGAAACGGCAAAAACTGCGCCTGATCGTCACCCGGAACGCGCGTGATAAACTGGCGGAAGCCATTGATTTTGCTGGGATCGAGGCCGAAATGGTCGATCCGCGCAAATTTACAGCTCCGATTGATCCCGGTTCGGTCCACCAAGGGGCGGCGCTTGAGGTGAAACCGCTGGATTGGGGCGGGCTTGCGGAAAACTGTATCGGGCGGGAAAACCCGCGCGTGCTGCTTCTGGACCGCGTCACCGATCCGCATAACGTTGGGGCGATTCTGCGCTCGGCCGAGGTGCTGGGCGCCAGCGCCGTAATCGGTACGCGGCACCATTCGGCGCCCGAGACCGGCGCGCTGGCTAAAACCGCCAGCGGCGCGCTGGAACGCCAACCCTATCTGAGGGTGCGTAATCTGGCCGATGCAATCGTGGAGTTGCAGAATATGGGCTTTCTGGTGCTCGGGCTCGACGGCGAGGCGGAGGAAACCATCGAGACCGCTCTGCACAACAAACGCAAGCAGCCGGTCGCGCTGGTTTTGGGGGCCGAGGGACCGGGCCTGCGGCAAAAGACCAAAGAGACGGTGGATCAACTGGTCAAGATTGACGCGGCGGGGGGATTTGGGTCACTCAACGTCTCAAATGCCGCGGCGATTGCCCTATATGCGTCACAGCACAGATGACAGGAGGCCCCAATTTCCACCTCGCATAAAATCGCTACCTGCTGCTATTGCGGCACCCGCGCTGCACTGGTTCTGAGGGGCAAGCAGCAGCATGAGCTGAGCTGCTCGAGCTGTGGTGCGCCGCTGCACAACCTCAAGATGGTGCCCAAGGCCAAGCTGGTTGATCGGCCTGATGGAAAATACAAACCCGTACGTAAATCCCAGAAGTATAAGAAAAAGAAGAAGAAAAGCCTGTTTTCACGCGTGCTGGACGAAGCCTGGGATGTGATCGAGGATGTGTTCGACTAGCGAATGTTCACATCGGCGTCATAGGGGTTTCGAAGCAACCAGGAAATATGCATTTTAGAATCTTCGAAGATCAAGCCCATGAATCACCTGATGTTGTCCCGACGTTCCTTTGTAACCAGTTTGACCTGCCTTGCAGCCGCGCCAATGGCTCTGGCGCAGGAAAAACCTATGTTTTACGTCGACAAAGGCGCGGCGGTCTCGGGTTACGACGCGGTCTCTTACTTTCAGGTCGGATCTCCGGTGCCGGGCGATCCGGATATCGCTCTGATCTGGAAAGGTGCCCGCTGGCAGTTCGCCTCCGAAGACAATCGCGATCGGTTTGAACGAAACCCGCGCGCCTTTGCACCGCAGTTTGGTGGCTACTGTGCCTATGCGATGATCAAGGGTTGGCTCAGCAGTACTGACCCGAAGGCGTGGCAGATTGTTCAGGGCAAGCTCTACCTCACGCATTCCGTAGAGATTGAGCGTATCTGGAAGCAAAACGTATCACAGAATATCAGAAAGGCCGAGGTCCACTGGCCGTCAGCGCTTTACCAGTGACGGGCAGTTTTCCGCATTTCGTGATCTGTCATCACAAAAATGAGCGTGCCCTCTTTTTTTTACCGAACTCGTGCTTAAATGTCACAGTGACCGCGGAATGGAACTGCCGCGGGTCATTTCACTGTCCCTCGTTCCAACAACTGGCGCTCAGGTTCTTACCTGGGCGCTTTTTTCTTTCGGCGCTCCTGCTTATGGTGCGGTCATGGCTGACTATTCCGACGAGTTCCTGACCCATATTCTGAAGCGCACCAAGGTGGTGGCCGTGGTTGGCGTATCGATGAACCCGGTGCGGCCCAGCTATTACGTCGCCCGTTATCTGTCGCTCAAAGGCTACACGGTGATTCCGGTCAATCCGGGTCATGCGGGCAAGCTGCTGTTTGGCCAGACGGTGCGGGCCTCATTGTCCGAGATAACCGAGCCCGTCGATATGGTCGATATCTTCCGCCGCTCCGAGGCCGTGCCGCCCATCGTTGATGAGGCGCTGGCCGCATTTCCCGATTTGTGTACCATCTGGATGCAGATTGGTGTTGAACATGACGAGGCCGCAGCCAAGGCACAGGCGCGCGGGGTTGACGTGGTGATGAACCGCTGCCCCAAGATCGAATATCAGCGCCTGTTTGGGGAACTGCGGATGGGTGGGTTTGCCACCGGGGTGATCTCGTCTAAGCTGTAAGCATCCGGCGGTCCGCGCATCTTTGGCCTGACCGCGGTGCGCGGTCCGATCCGCGAACAAATTCCCCGCAAGCGTAGAAACAAACAGAAAATGAGTGATCACCTATGGCATTTCCCCAACCTCCCTACGAGGGTGCCTGCCTGTGTGGGGCCGTGCAGGTCCGTGTAGCTGCGCTACCCCTTCTGACCGTGGCCTGTCATTGTCGCGACTGTCAGAAGCTCAGCGCAAGTGCATATACCTTGACCACCATGTTCCCGGCCGATGCAGTTTCCTGTACCGGCGCATTGGTTCGGGGCGGGCTCCGCTCTGATGGGCGGGCGCATTATTTCTGCAAGTCCTGCCTGAACATCGTCTATTCCCGGCTCGGCCACGCCCCCGAACGCATCAACCTGCGCACATCGATCCTGAACCAGGCCGCGCTATTCGAGCCGTTTGTCGAGGTCATGACCGATGAAAAGATGCCGTGGGCGCAGGTTCCCGCCGTTCACAGCTATGCGCAGGCCCCTGCAAGCCGCGACGAGTTGCAATCCCTCATGGAGGCGTATTCCGAACGCGGGCGTTAGATTGTGGCTCAGTTCGCTGGCCTCAGCTGCGCCGCCTGTTCCTGACGCCGCTTCTCCAGTACTACCTCACGCGGGACCCAGTCATAGCGCGTGTCTTCGACCAACGGTCCCCAATACAGCACGCCGCCATATCGCCACGGGTCCAGTACGATGCCATCATACATGCTCTCACCCTTGCGGCTGATGATGGCGGTGCTGTGGTCGATGCGGAACGGATTGTCCGCGTTGGCGATGGCGCGGTGCATCTCCAGCGTGCTGAACTGTTCCTGATCCAACCGGCGCTCAATATCCTCGGCCCAATGCCAGCACAGGCCACGCGGGCGCAGGCCCTTGTTGACCTTGGCGTTGTGGATCAAGGGCGGGTCGGTGATTTCGTATTCCTGCACCAGCTGAGCGGTATAGGCATAGGTGATACGGGCGGCTCGGGTGGCCTCTTCCGGGTCAACATCGGAGCCGAGGCTTTGGATTTCCGCAGCCAGGCGCTGCACCTCGTCCCCTGTCGACGGCGGAGGCATGGCGCAGGCGGCGAGGGTGGCAAGCACAGTTGCAAACGCCAATATTCTGATCATTCACGCGCCCTTCGCCTCGCTATACTCCGACGTCAGAGTATAACGGGCTGAGCTTGCGCACGGAACCCGGATGATCAGCTCTGAGGGCGGGCCGCTTTTTCAGCAATGCCGCTGGTGCCCTGTCGACGGGCCAGTTCTGTCAGCACATCGTCCAGCGCCACTTCGCGCGCGGCCAGCATGACCAGCAGGTGATAGAGCACATCTGCCGCTTCGGAGGTTAGCTTCTCCCTGTCCCCCTTGGCCGCTTCGATGATTGCCTCGATCGCTTCTTCGCCGAACTTCTCGGCGCATTTCTCAGGACCCTTGGCCAGCAGCTTGGCGGTCCAGCTGCTGTCAGGGTCTGCCCCTTTGCGGGCCTCGATCGTGGCGGCCAGATCGTGAAGGATACTCATGTCAGCCTCATCGGAATGCCAGCGGCGGCCATGTGCTCCTTGGCCTCGCGGATGGTGTATTCGCCGAAATGGAAGATCGAGGCGGCAAGAACCGCGCTGGCCCCGCCCTTGGTAACGCCTTCGACCAGATGATCCAGATTGCCGACGCCTCCGCTGGCGATCACCGGCACATCCACCGCGTCACTGATCGCGCGGGTCAGGGGCAGGTTGAACCCGGCTTTGGTGCCATCGCGATCCATCGAGGTCAGCAGGATTTCCCCCGCACCTTTGGCAACTACGGTTTTGGCGAACTCAACCGCGTCGATGCCGGTGGGTTTGCGACCGCCATGGGTGAAAATCTCCCACTTGCCGGGGCTGACCGTCTTGGCGTCGATGGCGCAGACGATGCACTGGCTGCCGAACTGGTCTGCCGCCTCGGCGATGACGTCCGGATTCGCGACGGCGGCCGAGTTGAAGCTGACCTTATCGGCCCCCGCCAGCAACAGGGCCCGCACGTCATCTTTGGTGCGCACGCCACCACCTACGGTCAGGGGCACAAAGCACTGCTCTGCCGTGCGTTGGACCACATCGAACATGGTGCCGCGATTCTCATGCGTCGCATGGATGTCCAGAAAACAGATCTCATCCGCTCCGGCAGCGTCATAGGCCTTGGCCGATTCCACCGGGTCGCCCGCATCGCGCAGACCAACGAAATTCACACCTTTGACCACGCGGCCATCGGCGACATCCAGACAGGGAATGATGCGGGTTTTCAGCATGGGGTGTCCTCTATTGCGGGCACCCTTACCGGCAAAGCCCTGCCGATGCCAGACTTGTGATTGTGATCTGACGTGAAGCCATGGAAATTAGAGGTGAAATTCATGAAAAGGATTATCGAGATGCGACATCTTATTCTGGCTTCAATACTCACATTCGGAGGCGCACTTTCCGCCATGGCTGAAGACATCATCAAAGTAGAGACCAACAAATCCGTGGCCGAAGCGCTGGACGCGCTCGAAGCTGCCGTTGGCAACGCGGGCGCGACTGTGTTTGCGCGTGTGGACCATGCCGCAGGGGCGGAAAAGGTCGGCACGCCGATCCCGCCCAATCAGGTGCTGATCTTTGGCAACCCAGCTTTGGGTACCCCCGCCATGCAGATCGACCCGCGCGCGGGGCTTTTCCTGCCGCTGAAGGTGCAGGCCTATGAGGACGCGAACGGGCAAGTCTGGCTGGCCTATGAGGACCCGAAAGAGACAATGGACGAGCTTGATGACGTCGAAAACTCACCCGTTGTCGAGAAAATGCGTGGTGCGCTGGCGAAACTGACCGCCGCTGCCGCCCAGTAACTCAGCTCAGGGCGCGAATGGCCTCTTTCAGGTCAATCGCGCCATCATAAAGCGCGCGGCCCGAGATCGCACCGTTCAACTCGACACCGCAATCGCGCAGGGCGATCAGATCGTCCAGAGAACTGACGCCACCCGAAGCAATCACCGGAATCGACACCGCCTGCGCCAGGGCCGCTGTGGCCTCGATATTCGGGCCTTGCATCGCTCCGTCGCGGTTGATGTCGGTGTAGATGATCGCGGCGACGCCTGCGTCCTCAAAGCTGCGGGCCAGATCGGTGACCTGCACGTCGGTCTCTTCAGCCCAGCCCTTGGTGGCGACCATGCCGTTGCGCGCGTCGATGCCCACGGCAACCTTGCCAGGGAAGGCTTTGGCCGCTTCGCGCACCAGATCGGGGTTCTCGACCGCAACGGTGCCCAGAATCACCCGTGCCAGACCTTTCTCGATCCAGGTTTCGATCGTGGCCATATCGCGGATCCCACCACCCAGCTGCGCGGGCACGTCACAGGCTTTCAGAATGGCCTCAACGGGTGCTGCATTGACGGGCTCCCCAGCAAAAGCGCCGTTCAGGTCCACCAGATGCAGCCATTCACATCCCGCCTCGACAAAGGCGCGGGCCTGCGCCGCTGGGTCTTCGTTAAAGACCGTCGCTTTATCCATTTCACCACGCAGCAGGCGCACGGCATTGCCGTCTTTAAGGTCGATAGCGGGGTAGAGGATCATGTCGGGCGGCCCTATATCTCTGTTACACGCGCGGGATATCGCACAGGCAGGGCAGGGGCGCAACGCGACGCTAAGTCAATCTTGCCCGGTGCCGAACGGCAGGTCAGACTGACCGGAAAGACAGGGAGACAACCATGAAGACATATACTCTTGCGGCGGTATTCACCGCGATGGCGACAAGCGCCTTTGCCGCCGATCCGGTGGACGGCCTCTGGAAGACTGCTCCGGGGGATACGGGTGGCTATCTGCATGTGTCGATTTCCGAATGCGGCAGCGCCATCTGCGGCACCATCGACAGCGCCTTTGATGCTGACGGCAACCAGCAGCTGGAATATGAGAACCTCGGCAAGCAGATCATCTGGGACATGATCCCCGAAGGCGGTGGCAATTATGACGACGGCAAGATCTGGGCCCCGGATCGCGACAAGACCTACAGCTCGAAAATGTCGCTGGACGGCCAAAACAAGCTGACCGTCAAAGGATGCGTCGCCGGTGGTCTGGTGTGCCGCGGGCAGGTTTGGACCCGCGTGCAATAGCGCTTAGGGCGCCCAGGTCAGGAAGTTGCCGATCATGCGCAGGCCGACATCCTGGCTTTTCTCAGGGTGGAACTGCATCCCAACCATCGTGTCGCGGCCAATCACGGCCGTGACCTCTTGCCCATAGTCCACATAAGCCAACCGTTGTGCCGGATCGGTCACCCGGAAATGGTAGGAGTGGACAAAATAGGCGTGATCACCTGATTTCACCCCATCAAAGACCGGGTGATCGCTTTCCAGCACCAGATTGTTCCAGCCCATATGCGGCACCTTGAGGGCGCTGTCCGAGGGCTCGATCCTCACGACGTCACCGGCAACCCAGTCCAGACCGTCGGTCTCGGTATATTCGTGGCCTTTGGACGCCATCAGTTGCATGCCGACGCAGATGCCCAGAAACGGGCGGCCTTTCTGCTCGACGGCTTCAACCATCGCGTCATAGATGCCTTTATGGCCGCGCAATTCGGCGGCACAGGCCGGAAAAGCACCGTCACCGGGCAGCACCAAACGATCCGCCCGCACCACAACATCCGCGTCCGAGGTCACAACAACCTCACCTGCACCCACCTCGCGCGCCATGCGCTGAAACGCCTTCTCTGCCGAGTGCAAGTTGCCGCTCTCGTAGTCGATAATGGCGGTGAGCATTTACAGCGCGCCTTTGGTGGACGGAATCGCATCCGCCTTACGCGGATCGGTCTCGACCGCATCGCGCAATGCGCGAGCGGCGGCCTTGAAGGCAGCCTCGGCAATGTGGTGGCTGTTGAAGCCGTGCAACTGGTCGATATGCAGCGTGATACCGCCATGGGTGCTCAGCGCCTGAAAAAACTCGCGCACCAGCTCGGTGTCGAACGTGCCGATCTTTTGCGTCGGCAAATCTACGTTCCAGATCAGGAACGGGCGGCCCGACAGGTCCAGCGCACAGCGCACCTGCGCGTCATCCATGGGCAGATGGCATTCGCCATAGCGCCGGATGCCCTTCTTGTCGCCCAGAGCCTGTGTCAGCGCCTGACCCAGCGCGATTCCGGTATCCTCGACTGTGTGGTGATCATCGATGTGATAATCGCCCTTGGTCCGGATCGTCATGTCGATCAGCGAATGGCGCGCCAACTGGTCCAGCATATGGTCGAAAAACCCAACGCCGGTCTGATTGTCATACTGGCCGGTGCCGTCCAGATTGACCTGAACCGAGATCTCGGTCTCGGCGGTCTGACGGTTGATCTTAGCGCTGCGCATGGGCGAATTCCTTTTGCTACAGGGGCGCTTATAGACGCGGACGGGCGGCCTATCCAGACCGCTTTGAGCCTTCATCGCAAACTGTTGCAGGGGATTGCACCCGGGCGCGGCCCGTGCCAGCCTGCGGTCAACACGAACCAACAAGGCCCGGCCCATGTCCACCTGCGTCTTCATCCAGATCCGCTGTAAACCCGGCTCCACCTACAAGGTGGCCGAAGAGATCGCCCTGCGTGAAATCCATTCCGAACTGTATTCCACTAGCGGCGAATATGACCTGCTGCTGAAGCTCTACATCCCCGAAACCGAGGATGTAGGCCATTTCATCAATGAAAACCTGCTGGTGATTCCCAATATCGAACGCTCGCTGACCACGATGACGTTCAAGGCGTTCTAACCCAGCTCAAACGTCGTCACGCCGAAGATTCGGCTCAGATCAATATCCGGTTCGTGATCGGAGTACATCCGCGCGGTTTCAAAGACCTTGTCCAGCCCAAGCTCGTCGGCCAGCGCAAAGGCCGAGGGGTTGGGTTGAGGCATGTCGACGAATACCTCATGCGCGTTGTGGTCCTCGGGAATCGTCGAAAGGACAGCGGCCAGCAACGCCCTCGCTATTTCTGTCGTGTCCGCAAACAGGGGGCCGACCTTGTAACCCGTCAGACAGGGGCGCAGCGTAGCATAGCCCCTGATCCTGCCATTCTCGGTATAGAGTTTTGAAACGTGGCTGTAAGCGCTCAGCCAGCTTTCCAGAAACAGGTCGCGAGGTGCGGGGAACAGCGCGCGATCATATGCCTTCAATTCATCTGACGCGCGGTTCAGATCAACAATATGATCGTTCGGCCCGGTTTCTAGCTTGGCCAGTATCAGGTGTTTCGTCCCGGCGAAACGATAGTTGTTATAAGCAAAGGTGAAGCCGGACTTGCGATAATTGTCCTGCTGTTCGACCACGCCGTCCAGCCCCATGTTGCGCCCCGTGCAATGGGCCAACGCGTGCTGCGCGATTTCAAGCCCATGGCCATGGTGCCGGAACTCGGGCTTCACGATATAGAATCCCAAAAAGGAAAACCGGTCGTCGTAATTCACGGCTGAAACGGATGAGATCATCTCATCATCCAGAAACCCGCCCAGAAACCCGTCGGGGTCTGTCGGGCGAAAGCACTTCGCATCGTGCACGCCGGGGTTCCAGCCCTCGCGACCGGCCCAATCCACAGCATGTTCGACTTCATCAGCGGTAAGGGGGCGAATGACATAGTCCGACATAGGCGAATTCCGTGCATGATTGAAATCATGGCCAGAATGGCGCATTGCCTGCCAAAGAACCAGCATGTTCGGAGAGTTTGGTATCTGGAGCGGGCGAGGCGATTCGAACGCCCGACCCTAACCTTGGCAAGGTTATGCTCTACCCCTGAGCTACGCCCGCATCAGATACTTATGTGGTCCGAAGACCTCTCAATGGAGCGGGCGAGGCGATTCGAACGCCCGACCCTAACCTTGGCAAGGTTATGCTCTACCCCTGAGCTACGCCCGCGCCGTTGAGTGAGGAGGGATGTATAAATTCCCACACGAGGCTGCAAGCGGAAAAACACAAAAAACGGCAAAAATCTTTCGACGGAAATCAGAGGCTGGCGTGTTTAAGAACTATGGCAGTGAACGAAACGAGGGGTTGGGCACAGGAAATGACAGATATTGCAGACATAAAAATGGCAGCGCTGGCTGCATTGATTGTTCTGACCACCCTGATCTGCGGTCAAAGCGATGAAACACTGGCAGAGGTGCAGCCCAACCTCCCGCATGCTCCTTTGATCGAGGTGCAGGTTCTGACGGGCTAAATCACGCGCTCAAACAGCCAATACGAGATTCGCGATCGCGGCAATCAGAATTGCGGTGAATGTCAGACCCATGCCGATCTGGCGCAAGATGATGATCTGTGGTGTCTTGCCAAAGCCATAAGCGTGCAGCAACCGCCCCGCCAACAGTGACAGCCCCAGCAGGTTCACAAGCCAGCCGCCAGCACCCTGCAATTCGACCATTGCAATGAGCAGCAAAGCAAAAGGGGCGTATTCGGCGCAGTTCGCGTGGGTTCGCATCGCCTTGATCATGGCCTTGTCGCCATGATCCCCGACCGAGATTTTGCCCGCCCGACGTTGCCGGATGACATTCACGCTGAGCGCGACGTACAGAAATGCGATCAACGCGGCGTAGATCGGGGTGATGGTCAGCATGGGGCCTCCTGATGTTGAAAGGGCCGCCCGGTTCCCCGAACGGCCCTTAACAGTTTAGAAGGCTAAACTGGTTATTCCAGTTCGACCAGCAGGTCCTTTGCGTCAATCTGACCGCCGGGCTGGACGTGGACGGCTTTGACCACCGCGTCGCGTTCGGCGTGGATTCCGGTTTCCATCTTCATTGCCTCGATGGTCAGCAGCAGATCGCCTTCCTTGACGTCCTGGCCCGCGACAGCGGCCACGGTGGCGACGACACCCGGCATCGGTGCGCCAATATGGCCGGGGTTGCCGACCTCGGCTTTCGGGCGTTGTATCGTCGAAGCTTTCACCAGACGGTTCGGTACCCGGATCACGCGGGGCTGGCCGTTGAGTTCGAAGAACACCCGGACCTCGCCATTCTCATCCGTCTCGCCGATCGCCTGACAGCGGATTTCCAGCGTCTTGCCCGGATCGATCTCGGCGGTGATCTCCTCACCCGGCTCCATGCCGTAGAAGAACGTGCGCGTGGGCAGGGTGCGGACCGGACCATAGGTGCGGTGGCGACCCATGTAATCCAGGAACACCTTGGGATACATCAGGTATCCGTTCAGGTCCTCGTCATCGATCTCTTTCCCGTCGAGCTGTTTGGACAGATCGGCGCGGGTGGCCTCCAGATCGACCGCTTCGACATGTTTGCCGGGGCGTTCGGTGTTGGGCGCTTCATCCTTAAGAACCTTCTGGATGATAGTATCCGGGAACCCGCCCGGAGGCTGGCCCAGATTGCCGCGCATCATATCGATGACCGAGTCGGGGAAGGCCACGTCTGTTCCGGGATTTTCCACGTCATCGCGGGTCAGGCCCTGGCTGACCATCATCAGCGCCATGTCACCGACCACTTTCGACGACGGCGTCACCTTGACGATATCGCCGAACATCTGGTTCACATCCGCATACATCTGGGCGACCTCATGCCAGCGCTCCTCCAGGCCGAGGCTACGTGCCTGTGCTTTGAGGTTGGTGAACTGACCGCCCGGCATCTCGTGCAGATAGACCTCGGAGGCCGGAGCCTGCAGGCCCGACTCAAAGGCCGCGTACTGACCGCGCACGGCCTCGAAATAATCGCTGATCTCGCGGATCGCCTTGATGTCCAGCCCGGTGTCACGCTCGGTGTGGCGCAGCGCCTCGACCACAGTGCCCAGCGTCGCCTGAGACGTGTTACCCGAGAACGCATCCATCGCGCAGTCCACCGCATCCACGCCCGCCTCGGACGCGGCCAGAATGGTGGCGCTGGCGATGCCGGCCGTGTCATGGGTGTGGAAGTGGATCGGCAAGCCGACCTCTTCCTTGAGCGCGCGGATCAGGATGCGGGCCGAGGCCGGTTTCAGCAGCCCCGCCATGTCCTTCAAGCCCAGCACATGCGCGCCTGCGTCGCGCAGCTCTTTCGCCATGCCGACATAGTATTTCAGATCATACTTGGCGCGATCCGGGTCCAGAATGTCACCGGTGTAACAAACCGTGCCCTCACAGATCTTGCCATTCTCAACGACTGCATCCATGGCGACCCGCATATTCTCAACCCAGTTCAGCGAGTCGAAGACACGGAACACATCGATATTCGTCGACGCCTGACGCACGAATTCCTGCACCACGTTGTCGGGGTAGTTGGTATAGCCAACCCCGTTTGCCCCGCGTAGCAGCATCTGGGTCATCAGGTTCGGCATCGCCTCGCGCAGGTCGCGCAGACGCTGCCACGGGCATTCCTGCAGGAAGCGATAGGCCACATCAAAGGTCGCACCGCCCCAGCATTCGACACTGAACAGCTGCGGCAGGTTGGCCGCGTAGGTCGGCGCCACCTTGATCATGTCGATCGAACGCATCCGGGTTGCCAGCAGCGACTGATGCCCATCGCGCATGGTGGTGTCGGTGATCAGCAGCTGACGCTGTGCCTTCATCCAGTCGGCAACCGCCTGCGGGCCTTTCTGCTCCAGCAGGTTGCGCGTTCCCATTTGCGGCTCAGCCTTCAGCGCGGGCGCTTTGGCTTCTTTCAGATCGGCACGGGGCTCAGGGCGGTCCTTGGTTTCCGGATGGCCGTTCACGGTGATGTCCGCGATATAGTTCAGAACCTTGGTGCCCCGGTCGCGGCGCTTCTTGAACAGGAACAGGTCCGGCGTCTCGTCAATGAACTTGGTGGTGTATTCATTCGACAAGAAGGTCGGGTGTTTCAGCAGATTCTCGACAAAGGCGATGTTGGTGGAAACACCGCGCACGCGGAACTCCCTCAGCGCGCGATCCATCCGCGCAATCGCCTTCTCGGGCGTCGGTGCCCAGGCGGTGACCTTGGTCAGCAGTGAATCGTAGAACCGCGTGATCACCCCGCCCGCATACGCGGTGCCGCCATCCAGACGAATGCCCATGCCGGTGGCCGAGCGATAGGCGGTGATGCGGCCATAGTCCGGGATGAAGTTGTTCAGCGGGTCTTCGGTGGTCACTCGGGTCTGCAGCGCGTGGCCGTTCAGGCGCACCTCGTCCTGGCTGGCTTTTCCGGTGGCCTCGGCCAGAGTCTTGCCCTCGGCAATCAGGATCTGAGCCTGCACGATGTCGATACCGGTGACTTCCTCGGTGACGGTGTGTTCCACCTGCACGCGCGGGTTGACCTCGATGAAGTAGAACTTGCCCGTGTTCATATCCATCAGGAATTCGACCGTGCCCGCGCATTCATAGTTCACATGGGCACAGATGCGGCGGCCCAGCTCGCAAATCTCGGCGCGCTGCTCTTCGGTCAGATAGGGGGCAGGCGCGCGCTCCACGACCTTCTGATTGCGCCGCTGGACAGAGCAATCGCGTTCATACAGGTGGTAGATCTCACCATGCTTGTCGCCAAGGATCTGCACCTCGACATGGCGGGCGCGGGTGATCATCTTTTCCAGGTAGCCTTCGCCGTTGCCGAAGGCTGCTTCGGCCTCGCGACGGCCTTCCAGCACTTTCTCTTCCAGCTCATCCTCGGACAGGATCGGGCGCATCCCGCGCCCGCCGCCGCCCCAGCTGGCTTTCAGCATCAGCGGATAGCCAATCTCGGCCGCTTCGGCCTTGATGGCCTTCATATCGTCGCCCAGAACCTCGGTCGCCGGGATGACCGGTACGTCTGCCGCGATGGCGACTTTGCGGGCGCTGGCCTTGTCTCCCAACGCACGCATGGTCTCGGCCTTGGGGCCGATGAAGGTAATGCCGTTCTGCACACAGGCATCCACGAAATCCGGGTTCTCGGACAGCAGGCCGTAACCGGGGTGGATGGCATCTGCACCGCTTTCCTTGGCAACGCGGATGATCTCATCAATGCTCAGATAAGCCGCGACCGGACCCAATCCTTCACCAATGCGATAGGCCTCATCCGCCTTGAACCGGTGCAGGCCCAGCTTGTCTTCCTCGGCAAAGACCGCGACGGTGCGTTTGCCCATCTCGTTCGCGGCCCGCATCACGCGGATCGCAATCTCGCCGCGGTTGGCGATCAGGATTTTCTTGAAGTCTGTCATTTCAGGTCCCGGTCATTATAGGTGTGGCCTTGTGATTAGGCGGACAATACGGCCACGTACATCTGTAGTTCTGGGTAGAACCGGCATGTTATCGCTCGCAAACGCCGCCTTTTGGCGCTTTTCTTTTACACATGCTGCGGCGCAGCACCAAATATTGTTTTATTGGCAAAGAAAATGACCAGTTTTCAGCGGTGCTAAGCGCTACCATCCTTCCAGCCGCCCGAAGGAGCGAATACGGCCTGGCCGAATCAAGCGCTACGCAAGTGCAGAGACACGAATCGGCGAGCTTCGGGCTCAAGGCCAGCTCGGGGCCTCGCAATGACGTCGAGCTGACTGCGCAATACGTCCTGCCCGGCCGGGATCAGGCTGCTGGACGCTTGGATGCCCCTTTGGCGGGCCGCGCGGTAGCACCACCCGCCACAGCCGAGGTCTCGGCGATAGCCCCGGATCGCGCGACCTGTACTTGATTGCGACCCTTGTCTTTGGCCGCGTAAAGCGCATCGTCGGCGGCCCGCATCAGATCCTGCGGCATCACGCCATGCATCGGATAATGCGCAACTCCGACCGAGATGGTGATGCGGGGCAGCGATTTCTCTCCATAGCGAACCGAGACCGCCTCGACCGCCTGCCGCACCTGTTCGGCGCGGGTCATGGCGTCATCCGGGGTGTTGTCGGGCAGGATCAGCATGAACTCCTCGCCCCCGATCCGGCAGGCGATCTCATCACGGTCGCATCCCTGTTCGAGCGCCGCGCCAACCGCGCGCAACACCATGTCGCCAGCGTCATGCCCATGGGTGTCGTTGAACTTTTTGAAATGATCGACATCCACCGCGATCATGCTGAGCGGAGCACCCGTCTGCTGGCTACGGCTGATCGACTTGCGCAGGGTTTCAGTCATATGGCGACGATTGAACAGCCCGGTCAAAGGGTCACGCACCGACTGGTCGTGCAACTGATCGCGCATCCGAACATTGGCAATCGCCATGCTGATCTGTTCCGCGCAGAGCTGCGCCAGCTTCTTGCTGTCGTGAAATTCCTCACCGCTGCCCTCGTGCGCGCGCAGATGCAGCAGACCCACCGTCTCGCCATGGGCGAGAATGGGGAAGCAGAAATAAGGCCGCCCGTCATGCGGTTCGGCATGTTCGCAGACGAAATCGATCTCGGAGGCTCCGAATTCATATGTTCGCCCACGCCGCAGCCCCCAACAGCCTTCGGGATGAATATGCGCCTTGTGCGAGCCGCCATTCCAACTGGCGCATCCATCCAGCACGTCGCGTGAATTGGAATAGACATACACGCTGCCTTCAGCCTCGGGCAGGATATGGGTCATGAAGCGTGACACCATTTCAAAAAGCTCGTCCAGAGAACGGCTGGATTGCAGCCACTCATTCAGCTCGCCCAGCAGGCGCACTTCGCGCGCCAGGCGCAGCTGGTCATCCATCAATTCACGCTCCTTAGCGGCGCGCACCCGGAGATCGCGGACCTGCCTGCGATTCGTGCGATAGATCACCAGAATCACTGCCGTCAGCGCCAGAAGGGCCACACTGCAGAGCACGGCCAACGACCAGCGGACGCGGGTGATGAACAGATCGCGCTGCGGCGTGATGTCGGAATAGAATTCAATGGCGCCCAGAAACTGGCCATCTTTGATGACAGGCGTATAGATTTCGGCCACATGACAGGTTTTCTTGCCCGACCCGGCCATCGCTTCATGGTCAAGGGAATTGACCTCGGAGATCGGTTTTTCCTCGTGTTTATAATAGGATCCTCCCGCTGCAACGATTTCCTGAAAGTAGGAATCGGAGTTCACGGCCCCGACATCGCCTGGACGGGTTGACCAGAACACGCGCCCTTCGCTATCGAACAGCTTGAAGCGATAAATGTCCGAGGTTTCGGGCAAAAGCTCCAGAAACTCCTCATCATGTTCATCAAGAACGCCGTCTTGGAACGTTGCCTCGACATCGAACAGGTGCGAGGCGACCTGTTGGTTCAGTTGCGCCGCGCGGTGTCGCAGATCTGATTCCAGCATTCGGTCCACGACCGGGGCCGGAATTGCGTAAATCCCCCAGCCCGCCAGCGCAGTCAGCGCCATCAGCATCAGCGAGATGCCCGCAATTTTCAGGCCCGAGGTTCGGCCTGTCTGATCCATCTGTTTCATAACCCGCGCTCCCACAGCAATGGGGGCAGGATGTTTGGCAAGGTTTGACAAGGGGTTAATGACGTCGGATGTTTGTTTAGAATTGATCGGATCGACTGGCAAATTCCTTGTGAACAAGCCGTGAACAAACCCTTTCCCTTCGCGCCCATCCGGCGTAGTTTGGAGCCATGAGCAGTTTTGACGAAATGGACGCCTTCGAAGGCGCATCGCTGTCGGCGCGGGCGATGCCTGCGGCCTCGGCAGAATACCTCAACGACCTAAATCCGGCGCAGCGCGAAGCGGTTGAGCGGCTGGATGGTCCGGTGCTGATGCTGGCCGGAGCCGGGACGGGCAAGACCAAGGCACTGACGGCGCGGATCACCCATCTGCTCAGAACCCATCGGGTGCGCGAGAATGAGATTCTGGCGGTGACCTTCACCAACAAGGCCGCGCGTGAGATGAAAGAGCGCGTTGGCCGCATGCTGGGCCGACCCGCCGAGGGGATGCCGTGGCTGGGCACCTTCCATGCGATCTGCGTCAAGCTGCTGCGCCGCCATGCGGAATTGGTCGATCTGAAATCGAACTTCACCATTCTGGATACGGACGATCAGAAGCGGCTGCTGAAACAGCTGACGCAGGCGGCCAATATCGATGACAAACGCTGGCCCGCGCGGATGCTGGCCGGGATCATCGATGACTGGAAGAACCGAGCGCTGACGCCCGACAAGGTGCCTGCTGCGGATGCCGGTGCCTATAACCACAAGGGCATCGAACTCTATGCCCAATACCAGACCCGCCTGCGCGAGCTGAACGCAGTGGATTTTGGCGACCTGCTGCTGCACATGGTGACGATCTTTCAGACGCATCCGGATGTGCTGGAGCAATATCAACGCTGGTTCCGCTACATCCTCGTGGACGAGTATCAGGATACCAACGTTGCCCAATATCTCTGGCTGCGCCTGTTGGCTGGGGGGCACAAGAACATCTGCTGTGTCGGTGACGATGATCAGTCGATCTATGGCTGGCGTGGAGCCGAGGTGGGCAACATCCTGCGGTTCGAGAAGGATTTCCCCGGAGCCTTCGTGGTGCGGCTGGAGCAGAACTACCGCTCGACCCCGCATATTCTGGCCGCCGCCTCGAACGTCATTCGCGGCAATGAAAGCCGCCTGGGTAAAGAGCTTTGGACCGACCGCGAAGAGGGCGAAAAGGTCCGCTTGATCGGTCATTGGGACGGCGAGGAAGAAGCGCGCTGGATCGGCGAGGAAATCGATGCGATGCAGGGTGGTACGCGCGGCGTGCGGCCGATGAACCTCGATGAGATTGCCATCCTCGTGCGCGCCTCGCACCAGATGCGCGCGTTTGAAGATCGGTTTCTGACCATTGGGCTGCCTTACAAGGTGATCGGAGGGCCGCGATTCTACGAGCGGATGGAGATTCGCGATGCCATGGCCTATTTCCGGCTGGTGGTCAGCCCCGAGGACGATCTGGCCTTCGAGCGGATCGTGAACACACCCAAACGTGGCCTCGGCGACAAGGCGCAGCAGACGATTCAGGTGGTGGCGCGCGAGAACGGGGTCTCTCTGGTCGAAGGCGCGCGGATTGCGGTCGACAATGGTCTGATCAAGGGCAAGGGAGGCAAAGCGCTGCGCGAGCTGATCGACGGGCTGGCGCGGTGGAATGGGATGACGCGCGGGCCGCGGATCGAGATGGACGATGACACGGTGATCGATGATGGCGTCTCGCCGATCCGTTATGGCGCGCCAGAGCATACGCATATCGAACTGGCGCAGATCGTCTTGGACGAATCCGGCTATACCGCGCATTGGCAGAACGAAAAGACCCCCGAAGCGCCGGGGCGGCTGGAAAACCTCAAGGAACTGGTCAACCAGTTGGATAATTTCGAGAACCTGCAGGGGTTCCTCGAACATGTCAGTCTGGTGATGGACAATGAAAAGGACTCGGACGGGGCCAAGGTCTCGATCATGACCCTGCACGCGGCCAAGGGGCTGGAGTTTCCCGCCGTGTTCCTGCCGGGGTGGGAGGATGGCTTGTTCCCCTCGCAACGCTCGATGGACGAATCCGGGCTCAAGGGCCTCGAGGAAGAACGGCGGCTGGCTTATGTCGGCATTACCCGCGCTGAAGAGGTTTGCACGATTTCCTTCGCGGCCAACCGACGCGTGTTCGGGCAGTGGCAGAACTCCATGCCCTCGCGGTTTATCGACGAACTGCCCGAGGAGCATGTTGAGGTGCTGACGCCGCCGGGGCTCTATGGTGGCGGTCAGACAACGGCTGGGATCGAAACCCGCGCGGCCGAGGCGAATGTCTATAACTCTCCGGGCTGGAAACGTCTGCAGGCGCGGCAAGGACAATATGGCATGTCTCAGCCGAAAGAAAGCCGGAACACGGTGATCGACGCTACTGCGGTGGCAAGCTTCACGTTGGGCGAGCGGGTGTTTCACCAGAAATTCGGTTATGGCGCGGTGATCGGTATCGAGGGCGACAAGGTCGAGGTCGATTTCGACAAGGCGGGGGTGAAGAAAGTGGTCTCGCGCTTTCTGACCGCGAAGGACGACGTGCCGTTCTGACTATTTGCGAGGCTCTGCCTCGCGCTCCGGGATATTTTTAGCCAGGTGAAGCAGGGGGCGTTCGCGCCCCTTTTTTTTGTTGTCGGAAAGAAAAACGGCGGTTCCCAGGGAGGAGGAAGGGGAACCGCCGTTCTTATCAACTCCGAGGCAGGGAGGAGGAGAGCCCCGAAGTATCCGAACCCGGGTCTGATCCCGGTATGAGGAAGACGCGGCGACGTCTGGGAGGAGGGTGACGTCGCCGCGCGCTTTCAACATCGAGGCAGGGAGGAGGAGAGCCCCGATGTATCAGGTTCCGGCGGTCAGGGCCGGTATAAGGTGCGGCAACGTCAGGGAGGAGGAGAGACGTTGCCGCTGATTACAGACCCAAAAGGGAGGAGGATGGGCCTGATCTCAGTATCTGTGTCGCGCTTACTGCGCGGTTTGCTCTTCGGTGGCCTGCTGGGCCAGTCGGCGGATCATCGAACGGTGCAGGCCCAGATCGGCCAGCTCGCGGTCCGACAGTGCCGACAGTTCGTTTACCGTCTGGCGGTACAGGCGGTAGCGCGCAACGCGGGTCTTTACGGTTTCAACCAGTGCTGCGACTCCAAATACCGGAGCGCCTTTCAGACCTGTTTGTGTGCTTGCGACTGCCATCTTCATCATCCGTTCATTCTTGTTGCTGCCGGCATCGTCCGGCGCTTGCTTGAGACTGAAGATAGGCAAATGCTGCGATTGCACAATAGCTCGCGTCGTCAATGCTGCTATGCAGCAAATGCATGGATTGTCGGGATAATCCGGGCTGCCCCAATAATTGCCTTTAAAATATAGGTTTTCGTATGCGGTTGGCTTTTTGCCAGTTCAGGTGCCGTGATTAAAGGTGCTTATCCCTTAAGCAGAATTGGCGTTTGTTTGGGCATGTTATGTCAGATCAAGAGGGGCAGAGCGGTTCGCCTCTGATCCAGCCCGTGGTGTGACGGTCCCATGGGAAAGTTTGGGTCGCCTATGGGAATGGCCCTCTGAGGGATCGCGATTCGTCCTGGTCGGCTGGGTTTCATGGGTGTTTGCATCAGATTTACCTCCATTCAGGAAAATTATTGGGAAATCATGGGAAGAAATTTTTCAACGCCGAGTTGCGCATATGTGGTGTTGATAGGTGTCAGAATCACAATCTATGGTGTAATTAGTCCGGATTTCGATTGCTTTAATCTTATTTTGAAGCCAGAATCGGTTCTCTTCTTACAAAATTCCTGTTGATTTCCATGATTTCCCATGGCATCCCTTGTTTACCCGATGAGGGCGAGGACAGTTAAGGGGCACCAAACGACCCCGAACCAAAAAATACAAAAACAGGTTTCATACAGGCATCTCGCTTTCATCACTTAACAGATCCGGCGCGCGGGCGAGCAGACATCCCCCCAGGTGGCGCGCGCAGCTGGACATCCCGCTCAGCGGGTCAATGCGGCGGGTTGATCAGTGGCAGCAGATCAACCCGCCGTTTTTCATCCGGGGGGGACGTGAATTTTGAGGTGGGGCGCAAGCGAAAGGGACAGTCGTCTTGGCGCGCAGGTTTAGAGGTGAAAGCCACCATAAGGTGGACACGAAGGGCAGGGTCTCGATCCCGGCCTCGTTTCGCCGTGTGCTTGAAGCCTCCGATCCCAACTGGCAGCCCGGTGACAATCCTGAACTGGTGATTGTCTATGGCGACCACCGCCGCAAATACCTTGAATGCTATACGATGGAAGCGATCGACGAGGTGGACGCCAAGATTGATGCGTTACCGCGTGGCTCGATGCAGCGGCGGATGTTGCAGCGCATGTTCCACGGTCAGTCCTTCCCGACCAATGTGGACGAAACCGGCCGTTTAGTGCTGCCCGCCAAGCTGCGCAGCAAGATTGACCTTGAGAATGAGGCGTTCTTTATCGCCGCCGGTGATACCTTCCAGATCTGGAAACCCGAGACATACGAGGCCGAGGAACTGGCCACGACCGAGGAATGGCTGGACGATCTGCCGGATGATTTCGATCCGATGCAGTATCTCGACGGCATCGGGGATGGGTGACGGCATGGCCGGCGCTCAGACCTCATCGGACAAACCTCACATCCCCGTTCTGCTGCGCCCGTTGTTGGCTGCCGTGGCACCGGTATCCGGTGTCTGGCTGGATGGCACATTCGGCGCAGGCGGTTATACCCGTGGTCTGCTCGAGGCCGGGGCCGAGAAAGTCATTGGCGTGGATCGTGATCCGCTGGCCTTTGAAATGGCTGCCAATTGGGCCGGGGAATACGGTGATCGGCTGGTGATGCAGCAGGGCGTGTTCTCTCGCATGGATGAATATGCACAAGGTCTCGACGGTGTGGTGCTGGACCTTGGGGTTTCTTCCATGCAGCTGGATCAGGCCGAACGCGGCTTTTCCTTCATGAAAGACGGCCCGCTGGACATGCGCATGAGCCAGGAGGGCGAAAGCGCAGCCGATCTTGTCAACACGGCGACCGAGGCGCAACTGGCCGATATCCTGTTCCATTTCGGCGAGGAACGCGCCAGCCGCCGCATCGCAAAGGCCATCATTAAGGCGCGCGCTGGCGAACCGATCACCACGACTCTGCGTCTGGCCGAGATCATCGAATCCTGCCTGCCGCGCCCGAAACCCGGCCAGTCGCACCCGGCGACGCGCAGCTTTCAGGGCCTGCGCATCGCGGTAAATGCAGAATATGAAGAGCTGTTTCAGGGCCTCATGGCTGCCGAACGCGCTCTGAAACCCGGCGGGCAACTGGCGGTCGTCACCTTCCATTCCATCGAGGATCGGATGGTGAAGCGGTTCTTCCAATCGCGCGCCGGAAAAACCGGGCGCGCCAACCGCTACGCGCCCGAGATGGCGCAGGATCAGCCGCAATTCACGCTCAAGACTCGCAAGGCTGTGGGGCCGGATGAGCAGGAACTACAGGAAAATCCGCGCGCGCGCTCGGCCAAGCTGCGCGTCGCGGTCCGGACGGACGCTCCGGCGGGGGAAATTGAGGCCCGCGCCATCGGCATGCCGCAACTGGGGGGAAGAGCAAGATGAAGAGCATTCTGTATGTGTTGACGGCCCTTTCCGTGTTCGGGCTGGCGCTCTGGGCCTATCAGGAAAACTACCGCACCCAGCAGGTGGTGAAAGAAACGCAATCGCTGCAGCGCCAGATCGGGATGGCGCAGGCGCGGTTGGCCGTGCTGAACGCTGAATGGGCCTATCTCAACCGTCCTGACCGGCTGCGCGAACTGGCAGACCTGAATTTCGAACGTCTCGGCCTGCTGCCCCTGCGGGCCGAACAGTTTGGCCGTGCGGATCAGATCAGCTATGGCGAGGACCCGGACCTGCCCATCGTCGACCCGCTTGAACTCGAAGACATCACCGATGTCCAGGCGTTGATCGAGGTGCAGATCCCATGACCCGTACACCGCTCCGCCCTCTGGCCCGTATTCTCGACGCCCGTGCCAAGGGTGAAAACCCCAAGGCGATTGAGCGTGAGAACATCCGCAAACGCCACGAAGACATGAAAGACCGCGCCCGCGCGCGCGCCGAAGGCCGCCTGCTGGTGCTAGGCCTGTTCTTCTTCTGCGCCTTCTCGGTCGTGGGCTTCCGCATGGGCGTTCTGGCGACGTCCGAAGCACAGGAACCTCTGGCCAGCGCGCCGGGCGCCTCCATTGCCATGCAGCGCGCCAATATCGTCGACCGCGAGGGGCGCATTCTGGCGACCAATCTGGACACCTATTCGGTCTATGCGCAGCCGCCCCTGATGATCGATCCTATCGCAGCGGCTGATCAGCTGGTTGCGATCTTTCCCGATTTGGAAAAAGAGCGTCTGGTCAAAGACTTCACCGGCAATCGCAAGTTCCTGTGGATCAAGAAACGTATCTCGCCCGAGCAGAAGCAGGCCGTGCATGACATCGGTGATCCCGGCATCCTGTTCGGTCCGCGTGAGATGCGCCTGTACCCGAACGGCAAGCTGGGCGCACATATTCTGGGCGGCTCGGGCTTTGGCCGCGAGGGCGTAAGTGCTGCCGAGGTGATCGGCGTGGCAGGTGTCGAGAAACAGTTCGACGACTACCTGCGTGACCCGGCCAACGGCAACAAACCCCTTCAACTGTCGCTGGACCTGACCGTTCAGGCGGCTGTTGAACAGGTGCTTTATGGCGGCATGAAGATCATGAACGCCAAGGGCGCTTCAGCAGTTCTGATGAACGCCCATACGGGCGAGGTCGTCTCGGCCGCGTCGCTGCCATCCTTCGACCCCAATGATCGCCCACGCCCGCCGACCTCGGGCTTTGACCCCTCGGACAGCCCTCTGTTCAACCGCTATGTGCAGGGCGTGTATGAGCTGGGCTCGGTGTTCAAAATTTTCACCGCTGCGCAAGCGGTGCAGCTAGGTCTGGTCAACTCCAACACGATCATCGACACCTCGGGCCCGATGAAAATCGGCCGTTTCCCGATTGGGGAATTCAACGGCAAGAACTATGGCGAGATCAGCGTCGCCGATGTGATCGTGCACAGCTCGAACCGGGGCACCGGGCGGCTGGCATTGCAGATCGGTGCGCAGCGGCAGCAGGATTTCCTGAACGCTCTGGGTATGTTCGACCCGACCCCGTTTGAGATTGTCGAGGCCAAGGGTGGGCAACCGCTCAAGCCCAAGAAATGGGGTGAGCTGAGCACTGTGACCATCTCCTATGGTCACGGCCTCTCGACCAGCCCGATGCATCTGGCCGCCGGTTACGCAGCGATTGCCAATGGTGGGCACTATGTCAGCCCCACCATCCTGCGCCGCAACGGTCCACAATACGGCCCCCGCGTGATGTCCGAAAATACCGCCAAGCAGGCGCAGAATATGTTGCGCAAAGTCGTGACCGACGGCACCGCCAGCTTTGGCGATGTCAAAGGTTATGACGTGGCAGGCAAGACCGGCACCGCCGACAAACCCAAGCCGCGCGGTGGCTATTATGAGGACAAGGTGATCGCCACCTTTGCCACCATTTTCCCGGCCTACGATCCGAAATATGTGCTGATTGTTACGCTCGATGAGCCGTCTATCGTCGCCTACGGTGAAAAGCGCCGTACCGCTGGCTGGACCGCCGTCCCCGTTGCCGCCGAACTGATCGGACGCGTGGCACCCTTGCTGGGCCTCAGACCCCGGCTTGAGCCTGAGGCGCGCGCTGCTATAACGCTGACCTCAAATTAGGCTGTCCGGCGAAAGGTGGGTCATGGGCAATCAGTCAAAGAAACTCAGCGAACTGGCCCTGACCGCACGGGGCGGGGCCAATCCTGACATCACCGGTCTGGCTGTCGACAGCCGTGAGGTCAAAGACGGTTTCCTCTTCGCAGCCCTTCCCGGCACCCGCGTCCACGGCGGTGAATTCATCCAGTTCGCCCTACGCATGGGCGCTGCCGCCATCCTGACGGATGCCGAAGGGGCGGAGATTGCCGCTGAAGAACTGGCCGCGTCCGACGCTGCCCTGATCATGACCGAAGACCCCCGTCAAGCGTTGGCCGGAGCCGCGGCGCTGTGGTTCGGCGCGCAGCCGAAAACCATCGTTGCTGTCACCGGCACCAATGGTAAAACATCCGTGGCCAGCTTTGTCCGCCAGATCTGGACCGAGCTGGAACTGGCCGCCGTCAACCTCGGCACAACCGGCGTTGAAGGCGCCTGGACCGCACCGCTGGCCCATACCACGCCCGAGCCGATCACGCTGCACCGCTGTCTGGCCGAGGCTGCCGACAATGGTGTGACCCATGCAGCGATGGAGGCCTCGTCCCATGGCCTAGAACAACGCCGTCTGGACGGGGTGCATCTGACCGCCGCCGGGTTCTCGAACTTCACGCAGGACCATCTGGATTACCACGACACGTTCGAGGCCTATTTCGCCGCCAAGGCGGGGCTGTTTGACCGGGTACTGCCAGAAGACGGGGTCGCGGTGATCAACCTTAGCGACCCGAAGGGCGCCGAGATGCGCAAGATTGCCGAGGCGCGGGGTCAGAGCATCATCACCGTGGGGCCTGAAGGTTCCGATCTTTGCCTGCTGAATCAACGCTTTGACGCCACCGGACAGGACTTGCGCTTTTCGTGGAAGGGCAAGGTGTATCAGACCCGCCTGAACCTGATCGGCGGATTTCAGGCTGAAAACGTCCTGCTCGCCTGTGGCCTTGTCATCGCGGCGGGAGAGGACCCCGACCGCGTGTTCGAATCCCTGCCGCACCTGACAACCGTTCGGGGCCGGATGCAGCTGGCCGCCACCCGCGACAACGGCGCGGCGGTGTTTGTCGACTATGCCCACACACCGGACGCCGTGGCCACCGCGCTGAAAGCGATGCGTCCCCATGTCATGGGCCGCCTGATTGCTATCGTCGGTGCAGGCGGTGACCGCGACGCTACCAAACGCCCGTTGATGGGACAGGCGGCAGCGGAAAATGCCGATCTGGTCTTTGTCACCGATGACAACCCGCGCAGCGAAGACCCGGCCACCATCCGCGCGGCCGTCATGCTGGGTGCACCGGAGGCCACCGAAGTCGGTGACCGGGCCGAAGCCATCCTGCGCGGCATCGACGCTCTGCAACCCGGCGACGCGCTGCTGATCGCGGGCAAGGGCCATGAAACCGGCCAGATCGTCGGCGATCAGGTTCTGCCCTTCGATGATGTGGAACAGGCCAGTATCTCGGTCGCAGCATTGGACGGGAGGGTCGCATGACGCTCTGGACCGCAGCCGAAGCCGCCGCAGCCACCAAGGGCCGGGCCACCACCGATTGGCAGGTGAACGGCGTCTCGATTGACACCCGCACCTTGCAACCCGGAGACCTATTTGTCGCGCTCAAAGCTGCCCGCGACGGGCATGATTTCGTAGCGCAAGCGCTGGAAAAAGGCGCAGGCGCGGCGTTGGTGTCGCATATCCCCGAAGGCGTGCCTGAGGATGCGCCGCTGTTGATCGTCGATGACGTACAGACGGGTCTTGAGGCGCTGGGGCAGGCGGCCCGCGCTCGAACCAAGGCGCGCGTTGTGGGGGTGACCGGCAGTGTCGGCAAAACCTCGACCAAGGAAATGCTGGCCAGCATTCTGGAAACGCAAGGAAAAACCCATGCCAGCGTCGCCAGCTACAACAACCATTGGGGGGTGCCGCTGACGCTGGCACGGATGCCACGCGACACCGAATTCGCCGTTATCGAGATCGGCATGAATCATCCGGGCGAAATCGCCCCTCTGGCCCAGCAGGCGCAACCGCATGTGGGGCTGGTGACCACCGTGGCTGCCGTCCATCTGGAAGCCTTCGACTCGGTTGCGGGCATCGCCCATGAGAAGGCCGCGATCTTCGACGGGCTAACCGAGGGCGGAACCGCCATCGTCAATGCCGATATCGAATACGCGGGCATTCTGCGCGACTGCGCCGCTGCGCAAGATGCAAAGATTGTCGAATTCGGCCACAAGGCGCGGGATTTTGTCCTGACCAACGTGCTCCAGGGCCCCGACTCAGTGCAGGGGCACGGACTTGTTGGCGGCGCAGACATTACCTTTGATGTTCAATCCGCGGGAACCCACTTTGCCATGAACGCGCTGGGCGCTCTGGCCGCTTGCGTCGAACTGGGCGTCGATCTGGATCAGGCGATTGCAGGCCTGCGCGGGTGGTCGCCGGTCAAAGGGCGCGGCGTGCGCGACCTCATAAACCTGCCGGACGGCGGCACGATCAAACTGCTGGACGAAAGCTACAACGCCAACCCCACCTCGATGGAGGCGGCGCTGGACGTGTTGGGAGCCCTTCAGGGCGACCGCCGGATTGCCTTTCTGGGCGACATGAAAGAGCTGGGTGCTGAAGAACGCGCCATGCACGCTGCCATGGCTGATGTGCCTGCGATGGCGCATGTCGATCAGGTGCACTGCATCGGCCCGCTGATGCAGGCGCTGCATCAGGCCCTGCCCGAGGGCAAGCGCGGGCTGTGGACGGAAACCAGCGATGAGATGGCCGCCCATCTGCCGGAACTGATCCGCAGCGGCGACGTCGTGATGGCCAAGGGGTCGCTGAGTATGGCATTGGCGCGGATCGTTGACGGTCTGCGGCAAATGGGGCATGGCAGCGCGCCAGAGAGCCGTCATTTTGTGAGAAAGGTTTTGTAATGCTCTATTGGTTAACCGCCCTGTCGGACGGAGGGGATTTCTGGAACCTCTTCCGCTATATCACGTTCCGGGCAGGCGGAGCCTTTCTGACCGCGCTGATCTTTGGCTTCCTGTTCGGCAAGCCCCTGATCAACGTGCTGCGCCGCAAGCAGGGCAAAGGCCAACCGATCCGCGACGACGGCCCCGAGGCGCATCTGTCCAAGGCCGGAACCCCCACCATGGGCGGGCTTCTGATCGTGGGTGCGCTGGTGACCTCGACCCTGATCTGGGCGCGCTGGGACAACCCATATGTCTGGATGTTGCTGTTCGTAACGCTGGCCTATGCGACCATCGGTTTTGCCGACGACTATGCCAAGGTGTCGAAGCAGAACACCAAGGGTGTCTCCAGCAAGATGCGGCTGGCGCTGGGGATTATCATTGCTGTGCTGGCCTCGCTCTGGGCTTCGCTGCATCACCCCGCCGATTTGCAGAACCAGCTGGCGCTGCCGGTGTTCAAGGATACTCTGATCAATCTGGGCCTGTTGTACATCCCGTTCGCGGTGATCGTGATCGTGGGGGCCGCCAATGCGGTGAACCTGACAGACGGTCTGGACGGCCTGGCCATCATGCCCGCGATGATCGCCGCCTCGACCCTCGGCGTGATCGCCTATGCAGTGGGGCGGGTCGACTTCACCGAATATCTCGATGTGCATTATGTGCCCGGTACGGGTGAGATCTTCATCTTCACCTCAGCGCTTTTCGGCGCGGGGCTTGGGTTTCTGTGGTACAACGCCCCTCCGGCGGCGGTGTTCATGGGCGACACCGGATCTCTGGCCCTGGGCGGCGCACTGGGCGCAATTGCCGTGGCCACCAAGCACGAGCTGGTGCTGGCCATCGTAGGCGGGCTGTTCGTGGTCGAGGCGCTGAGCGTGATCATCCAGGTGCTTTACTTCAAACGCACCGGCAAGCGCGTGTTCTTGATGGCCCCGATCCATCATCACTATGAGAAAAAAGGCTGGGCCGAACCCACCATCGTGATCCGCTTCTGGATCATCTCGCTGATCCTGGCGATGATCGGTCTGGCGACGCTGAAAGTGCGGTAACGAGCGGTTCTTTCTATATTTCTTGCGGGATTGCAAAAAAATCCAACCTTCCAAATGAGCCGCCGTTAGCTAAGGTGGCGCAAATGGAAGGTATTTGGATATGTGGGAACAGGCTCAATTTTGGGTTTCAGTTGTCAGCGCAACTGCTGCGGTTATTGCAGCTTTGGCCGCTGTTGGATTTCTTCGCAAAGAAAAGATCGTCAAGGGCGAGCTTTATACCACACAACAAGAGCGTGATGATCTGAGAAAGCGTCTTGCTCAGGCTGATGCTAGATTGATGTTTGTCGACCCCGAACGATTTCTGGATCAGGCCGATGAACTTGCTGCATCAGGGAAATACGCAGAATTGGATACGCTTGCGACGCGGTTCACAGAACGACAGTCCGAAGCTTTTGGACGGGCCGCTGAAATCCTCACTGAACAGCGCATCTTGGATAGTGAATCGGATCCGCTCGCGATTGAGGACGCGCGGCGGTTTGCGCAAATTGGTCTGGCGGCTGATCCACAGAATAAACGTCTGGCGGAAATGCAGGACCTTGCAACCACCAGAGCGCAAGACATTGCCCGGGGCGATCCTATCGAGGCACTGAACTGGGAGGGGATGTCGGATGTCGAGCTAAATTCCCTTTCCTTGGCTTTGGAAAAGGATGGACACTATGTTCTTGCAGAAGTCGCCGCCAGAAGAAGTGTGCCGCTTGCGTTGTTGCGTACCGGAGAAATGTCGCAAAACTATTCGAGAGCGCTTGGTCATCACGCGAATTGCATCAGGGTTCTTGGGCAAAGTGAACTGGCTGAGCAGATGCATCGCGAGGCGCTGAGGATTGACAAGGAAACACTTGGCACGTCGCATCCAGGCTATGCGATGGAACTCAACAACCTCGCCTCTGCAATCAGGGAGCAAGGGCGATACGAAGAAGCCGAACGTTTGTATCGCGAGGCTTTGGAAATAATAGATGCGCAAAATGACAAAATACGGCCAATCCGCGCCACCTACCTTAGCAACCTCGCAGCAGTAATAGAATTGCAACAGCGTTTCGAGGAGGCTGAAAAGCTGTACCGCGAGGCTTTAGCGATTGATGAAGCTACTATAGGTATCGAGCATCCAGACTATGCGGGGCACCTCAACAATCTTGCCTTGCTGCTGAAAGAGCAGGGTAGGCATCAAGAGGCTAGCGATTTGTTTCAATCGGCGCTGAAGATACATCAAGATCAGATGAGGGAGGAGCACCCCACGACCACCATTATCCAGAACAACCTCGATGCGCTGACAGCAAAGCACGAACCCGAACCGGAGGCCTGAAGTGATTGTCTGGTCAATCCGGGCGTGATCCGTTAGCCATGAAATTCGACGAAACGGATTGGAAACTAAAGGGCGGCAGATGATCCCGGTCAAAGGATTTTCAGGACAGAAAGTTGCGGTTCTGGGACTGGGCCGGTCGGGTTTGACCACGGCGCGGGCGTTGCGGGCTGGCGGGGCCGAGCCGATTTGCTGGGATGACAACCCTGCCGCGCGTGAGGCCGCTGAGGGTGAAGGCTTTGCCTGCGCCGATCTGCGCCGTCACGGGGCGTTTGATGACATAGCCTCGCTGATCGTCTCACCGGGCATTCCGCATCTCTACCCCACGCCTAACCCGGTCGTGGCCGCTGCTTTGGACGCCGGTGTGCCGGTCGACAATGATATCGGCCTGTTCTTCCGCTCTTTCGCGGGGTCGGAATGGCATAACTATGACACCCCGCCTCGGGTGATCGCGGTGACGGGCTCGAACGGCAAATCGACGACTGCCGCTTTGATCCACCATATCCTGACAGAGGCCGGGCGCGACTCGCAGTTGGCGGGCAATATCGGGCGCGGTGTGCTGGATATCGATCCGGGCGGCGATGGATCGGTCGTGGTGCTGGAGCTTTCCAGCTATCAGACCGAACTGGCCCGTGCGCTGACCCCGGATGTGGCGGTGTTCACCAATCTTTCACCCGATCATCTGGATCGGCATGGGGGCATGGGCGGTTATTTTGCAGCCAAGCGTCGTCTCTTTGCCGAAGGTGGCCCGGACCGGGCCGTGATCGGGATAGATGAGGCCGAGGGCGCATTTCTCGCGGGCCAACTGGTCGAGGGGCCATCGGATGACCGAGTGATCCGCATCTCAGTTGCCCGCAAGTTGACCGGGCCAGGCTGGCAGGTCTTTGCCCGCAAAGGCTTCCTGTCGGAATACCGCAAGGGCCGCCAGGCCGGATCGATCGACCTGCGAGCGATCAAGGGCCTGCCCGGTGCGCATAATCACCAGAACGCCTGCGCCGCTTATGCCGCCTGCCGCTCTCTGGGCCTTGCCCCGCGCGTGATCGAGGACGCGCTGCACAGCTTCCCGGGCCTGCCGCACCGCAGTCAGATCATCGCTGAGGCGGGTGGGGTAACCTATGTGAACGACTCGAAAGCCACCAATGTGGACAGCGCCCTGAAAGCGCTGAGCGCGTTCAAGAAGATACGTTGGATCTGCGGCGGGCTTGAGAAGGAAGGCGGGCTTGAGGCGCTGAACGGGGCAGGGGATCAGGTGATCAAGGCCTATGTCATCGGGCGCGAGGCGGCGGGCTTTGCCATGCAACTGACCGCCGAGGCGCAGGTTTGCACCACCATGGCCGCTGCCGTCGAACAGGCCATGGCTGACGCGCAATCGGGTGAAGTGGTCCTGCTGGCCCCGGCCGCGGCCAGTTTTGACCAGTATGACAACTTTGAACAGCGCGGCGATGATTTCGTGGCTGAGGTCAAAAAACGCCTCTGAAAGCGGGGCATTTGCAATAGATTGCCGGTTCGGCGAAGCTGTGGCCTATCTGCTTGACGCGCCATGCGCATTGGTTTTTGCCTTCAGGAAATTCAACACGAGGTCATGAATATGCCAAATCGTAAACTTTTTCTGGTCGTTCCCGCTCTGCTGGCTGTAGCGGCCTGCACCAATACTGGCGCCAGCTATCAGCCGGTGATCGACGGTCCGGTGGGCCCGAACTACAACTCTGATCTGGCGCAGTGCCAGCAACTGGCCGCCTCGCAGCCCGGTGTTGACGGATCGACCGCAGGGAACGCGGCCATCGGCGCGGCAGGTGCTGCTGCCGTCACCGGCATCGTTCAGGACAGCAGCGACAATCTGGGTCGCGCAGCCGTTGCCGGTGCTCTGGTCGGGGCTGGTGCCGATGTGATCAACAAGAACCAGAACAAGGAAGTCATCGTGCGCAACTGCATGCGCGGACGTGGCTACAACGTTGTCGGCTAACGACCTGCGATGGCGCTTCCCGCGGCGTGGCCCGAGGACCACGCCCACTGGAAGTTGTAGCCACCCAGCCAGCCGGTGACATCCACCGCTTCACCAATCGCATAGAGGCCGGGGACATCCCTGGCCTCCATCGTTTTCGACGACAGGCCCTCGGTGTCGATCCCGCCCAGAGTCACCTCGGCCGTGCGATAGCCCTCGGTGCCTGACGGCGTAAGCCGCCAGTCGGACAGCGCAGCGATCAGATCGGACAGCGCCGCGTCGGACTGATCCGCAAGATTGCCCTTCATCGGTATATGATGCTTGAGATGGTCCACCAGCCGCGTGGGCAGGTGGCGCGCCAACTCGGTGGTCAGCGCTTTGCGCCCACCGGCCTGCCGCTGATCGCGCAGCAGATCGAACAGCGGCAGATCGGGGATCAGGTTAACCCTGACCTCCTCCCCCTCGTGCCAATAGGAAGACAGTTGCAGCACCGAAGGTCCGCTCAGCCCGCGATGGGTGAACAACAGAGCTTCGTCAAAGCTGGTGCGCGCATTGGACAGACGCGCGGCCAGAGAGACGCCGGACAGGTCCTTGAAACGCCCGTCCGAGAAGGTGAACGGCACCAGCGCCGCCCGCGTTTCGGTCACCTGCAGCCCGAATTGCTGCGCGATGTCATAGGCCAGCCCGGTCGCGCCCATCTTGGGGATCGACTTGCCGCCGGTGGCCAGCACCAGATTGCGGCAGGTCAGGGGGATGCGCTTGCCCTCGCGTTCGACGTCCAGGGCAAAGCCATTCTCGGTCTTGCGCAGATCGCGCAAACTGGTCTGAACCCAAAGCGTGGCCGCGGCGCGCTCCATCTCGTCCAGCAGCATCTGGATGATCTGCTTCGACGACCCGTCGCAGAACAGCTGCCCCAGCGTTTTCTCATGCCATGCAATGCCATGGCGACCGACCAGATCGATGAAATCCCACTGCGTATACCGCGCCAGCGCGGATTTGCAGAAATGCGGATTGTTCGACAGGAAATTGCCCGGCCCCGCATACATATTTGTGAAATTGCATCGTCCACCGCCCGAAATTCGGATCTTTTCACCCGGCGCTTTTGCATGATCAATCACCAGCACCCGCCCGCCGCAATGGACGGCGCACATCATGCCGGCAGCCCCGGCGCCAAGGATGATCGTGTCATAATTCATGCCTCCGCCCTTGGCCTGTAATCGGCGCGAAGGCAAGGGGCTGACGTGCTCAAGCCCCGGCGAATTCGGATCTCTGAACAGCCAGTGTTGGTTCGTGGTCGCCCGGAAGGATGTGCATCGGTCACAAGATCTGACGAATTGGTTAGACTCACTTGACCGGTGTGCAAGCTGTCCTTAGCAAAACCTTAGTGCTTTTGGTTAAGAAACAGAGCGCGTGTTTTTCAGTTCTGGTGGAGTTGCCCCCAATGCCGACAACAATCTTTGGTGCGTTTCGCACCGATTCCACGCTGTCTGCTGCAGATGTCACGTTCGACGCGACGGGCACGACCTTCCAGATTTCGAGCTACAGTCAGATCACGATCGAGGATGGGGCGGACGGGACCATTTTCGACGGCGACGACCAGAGCAACGAAACCCCCAACGATCCGACGCAAACCCTTGCGGGAAATGCCATCTATTGGGACTTCACGATTGAGGTGACGGACGGAACCAACACCTATGAGATCGGCGTCTTCGACTACGACATCAACGGTGATGGAAACTCCCTCACGATCAACGAAGAAGCAGGCTTTTTCCTGGCCTTTATCGGGGGCTCTGTTCCGCCTCTGAACACAACGCTCACGATCAATGGCGTTGTTGATAACGGCCCGAACATCGATGTCGATACGGTTGTGCCATGCTTTGTCACGGGCACCCGGATCGAAACCCCGGATGGGCCTCGCGCGATCGAAACGCTCAAGGCCGGGGATGCGGTGCTGACCCTTGACCATGGCCCACAGATCATTCGCTGGATCGGTTCACGCGATCTGGATCGCGTTGATTTAGCAGCCAAACCCAAGCTGCGCCCGATCCGGATTGCCAAAGGTGCGCTGGGCGAGGGCCTGCCAGCACGCGACCTGCGTGTATCGCCGCAGCATCGCATGCTTGTGCGGTCTCCGATTGCGGTGCGCATGTTCGAGACGGGCGAAGTTCTGATCCCGGCAGGGAAGCTTCTGGATCTGCCAGGCGTATCTGTTGACGAAGACGCAACCTCGATCACTTATGTTCACATGCTGTTCGACCGGCACGAGGTGGTCTTCGCCGAAGGCGCCCCATCCGAGAGCCTGTTCACAGGACCCGAAGCCCTGAAAGGCGTCGGCAAAGACGCTCTGGCCGAAATCGAGGCGCTGTTCCCCGAGGTCGCGACTGGTGTTCATGCACCGCAACTTGCGCGTCTGACACCGGCGCGGGGCGGGCAGGTTCGCTCGCTGATCCGGCGTCATGTGAAGAACCGCAAACCGCTGCTGGCCGGGTAGAACATCCTGAACGTCACCTCATCGCCTTGCCGTGAAAGCACCGTGGCGCCCGCATTTCGCAACGAAAATGGGCCTTTATAAAGCGAAGTTAATCACCGCGTTTGGGTCGGTTTCGACGCTTCGACTGACATCTGCAATCTTCAGCCGGAAAGACGGTCGCCTGTGATTGAAACAGTGCCGCTCAGAAATCGCTCAAACGCCGTCATTCCACTGGCCTGAATGCAAAAATCGCTGTAGACTCTCAATCAGATCCCGAAAACGGGACGTGTACGAGGCAGATAGTGGCGGTATCTCATGACTGAGATGGTGTATGGCGCGGTCCAGGACCAGCGCGGCGAACCGATTCTTCCAAAGTGGTGGCGGACAATTGACCGCTGGACGATGTCCTGCGTTCTGATCCTGTTTGTCATCGGGCTTCTGCTGGGGCTGGCCTCATCGCCGCCGCTCGCGGGGCGCAACGGGTTCGATCCGTTCCACTATGTCGAACGTCAGGCGCTGTTTGGCGGGCTGGCACTGGTTGCGATGCTGCTGACCTCGATGATGTCACCCACGCTGGTGCGACGTCTGGCGATCTTGGGCTTTCTGGCCTCCTTCGTAGCGCTGGCTTTCCTGCCGATCTTCGGCACCGATTTCGGCAAGGGCGCGGTGCGCTGGTATTCGCTGGGCTTCGCCTCGCTGCAGCCATCGGAATTCCTCAAACCCGGTTTCGTCGTCGTCGCCGCATGGCTTCTGGCTGCCTCGCAAGAGATCAACGGCCCGCCGGGGCGGCTCTGGTCGTTCGCGCTGTGTATGTCCATCGTCGCGATGCTGGTGATGCAGCCCGATTTCGGGCAGGCCTGCCTGATTCTTTTTGGCTGGGGCGTGATGTATTTCGTGGCCGGCGCACCGATGTTGCTGCTGCTGGGCATGGCCGGGGCGGTCGTGTTGGGGGGCATGTTCGCCTATTCCAATTCCGAGCACTTCGCCCGCCGCATTGACGGGTTCCTGAACCAAGAGGTCGATCCGACCACCCAGCTGGGCTATGCCACCAACGCCATCCGCGAGGGCGGCTTGTTTGGTGTCGGCGTCGGTGAGGGGCAGGTGAAATGGTCGCTGCCCGATGCGCATACGGATTTCATCATCGCGGTGGCGGCCGAGGAATACGGCCTGATCCTCGTACTGATCATCATCGCGCTTTATTCACTGATCGTGGTGCGCTCGCTGCTGCGGTTGATGCGCGAACGCGACATGTTCATCCGTCTGGCCGGCACCGGTCTGGCCTGCATGTTCGGCGTTCAGGCGATGATCAACATGGGCGTCGCCGTGCGCCTGCTGCCCGCCAAGGGCATGACGCTGCCCTTCGTCAGCTATGGCGGCTCGTCCCTGATCGCAGGCGGCATCGCGGTCGGCATGTTGCTGGCCTTCACCCGAACCCGCCCACAAGGCGAGCTTGGCGACATTCTGCGCGGACGAGGCTGATGGGCAAACCTTACCTTCTGATTGCGGCGGGCGGTACCGGGGGGCACATGTTCCCCGCGCAGGCGTTGGCCGAGGCGATGCTGCTCAAGGACTGGCGCGTGCGCCTGTCCACCGATCCCCGTGGCGCACGTTATACCGGCGCGTTTCCCAAAGGCGTCGAAATCGTCGAGGCCTCCTCCGCCACTTTCGCCCGTGGCGGCCTGGCCGCCAAGGTGATGGTCGGGCCGAAGATTGCTGCGGGCGTGACCGGCATGGCAGCAGGGATGATGCGTGACAAGCCGGACGTGGTGGTGGGCTTTGGCGGCTATCCGTCGATCCCGGCGCTGGGCGCGGCGACGCTGCTGAAAATCCCCCGCATGATCCACGAACAGAACGGAGTGCTGGGACGCGTGAACCAGCTCTTTGCCACCCGCGTGGCACAGGTGGCCTGCGGCGTCTGGCCCACAGACCTGCCCGAAGGCGCGAAGGGTCTGCACACCGGCAACCCGGTACGCGCCGCCGTACTGGAGCGCGCCGCTGCTCCCTATATCCCGCCGGGCGATTATCCGATGTCGGTGCTGGTCATGGGTGGCTCGCAGGGCGCACGCATCCTCAGCGACGTGGTGCCCGACGCGATTGCGGCGCTGCCAGAGTATCTGCGCGGCTTCATCCGGGTTTCGCATCAGGCGCGCGCGGAAGATCAGGCGCGTGTGGCCGCGTTCTATGCCGAACATGGCATCCTTGCCGATGTACAACCCTTCTTCGAAGACGTCCCTCGGCGGATGTCCGAGGCGCAGCTGGTCATCTCGCGCTCGGGCGCGTCCAGCGTTGCTGATATCTCGGTGATTGGGCGACCCTCGATCCTGATCCCCTTCGCCGCAGCCGCCGGAGATCACCAGACCGCCAACGCGCGTGGGCTGGTTCAGGCGGGCGGGGCGATCATGATCCCCGAAAACGCCCTTGACGTTGCCGCGCTGACACAGCAAATGACCACGGTTTTCACCAACCCCGAAGCCGCACAGCAAATGGCCCATGCCGCGCTATCGGTTGGGGCTCCGGACGCGACCGAGCGTCTGGTCGCCCTTGTCGAACAACTGGCGCAGAAGGAGACCTCATGAATCCAGCAACCAAACTGCCGCAGGACGTTGGGCCGATCCACTTTGTGGGCATCGGCGGGATCGGGATGTCGGGTATTGCCGAGGTGCTTCTGAACCTTGGCTACCGGGTTCAGGGGTCGGACCTCAAGGCGTCGAAAATCACCGACCGTCTGGCCTCGCTGGGGGCTGAGATCTTTGTCGGCCAGCGCGCCGAAAACCTGCAGAACGCCGCCGTGGTCGTGGTCTCGACCGCGATCAAGCCGGGCAATCCGGAACTGGACGAGGCGCGCGCGCAAGGTCTTCCGGTGGTCCGCCGTGCCGATATGCTGGCCGAACTGATGCGCTTGCGCTCGAACATCGCAATCGCCGGAACCCACGGCAAGACCACCACGACCACGATGATGGCCGAGCTTATGGTCGCGGGCGATTTCGACCCCACCGTCATCAATGGCGGCATCATCCACGCCTATGGCTCGAACGCGCGGATGGGGCAGGGCGAATGGATGGTGGTCGAGGCGGATGAGAGCGATGGCTCCTTCAACCGCCTACCTGCAACCATCGCCATCGTCACCAATATCGACCCCGAGCATATGGAGCATTGGGGCGATTTCGACCAACTGCGCGACGGTTTCCACGAGTTCGTCTCAAACCTGCCCTTCTACGGTCTGGCCGTCTGCTGCACGGATCATGCCGAGGTGCAGGCTCTGGTCGGGCGCATCACCGACCGCCGTGTGCGCACCTATGGCTTCAACGCGCAGGCCGATGTGCGGGCCGAGAACCTGACCTACAAAGGCGGCGTCGCCCATTTCGACATCCACCTGCAATACGAAGACAAGGTGATCGAGGGCTGTACCCTGCCGATGCCGGGGGACCACAACGTCTCGAACGCTCTATCCGCCGTGGCCGTGGCCCGCCATCTAGGCATGAAGGCCAGCGAAATTCGCGAGGCGCTGGCCAATTTCGGCGGCGTCAACCGCCGCTTTACCAAGGTCGGGGAAATCAACGGCGTCACCATCATCGACGATTACGGCCATCACCCGGTCGAGATTGCAGCCGTTCTCAAGGCTTCACGTCAGGCCACCGAGGGCCGCGTCATCGCCGTCCACCAGCCGCACCGTTATTCGCGCCTCTCCAACCTGTTCGACGATTTCTGCACCTGCTTCAACGACGCCGATGTGGTCGCCATTGCCGAGGTCTTTGCTGCGGGCGAAGACCCGATTGAGGGCGCATCCCGCGACGATCTGGTCGAAGGTCTGATCCGCCACGGCCACCGTCATGCGCGGGCCATATTGGATGAAAGTGACCTCGAACGCCTCGTGCGCGAACAGGCCCGTCCCGGCGATATGGTCGTCTGCCTCGGTGCAGGTACGATCAGCGCCTGGGCCAACGGATTGCCCGACCGGTTGATCGCCAAAGCGAGCTGATACTATGGCGTGGTCGCTCATAATCGCCTGCGGCTGGGTGCTCGCCTCGACCATCGTGGCGATGCTGCCCATGCGCCTGCAATTCCCGCCGGGCCTGGTGCTGTTTGTCAGCGCGCCCGCACTGATCCTGTGGCTGAGCTACGATTATGGCTGGTTCATCGGAGTGCTGGCCATTGCCGGCTTTGCCTCGATGTACCGCAACCCGATCCGCTATTACTGGCGCAAATGGACGGGCAGAGAGGTGTCTGAGTGAACTGGTCAATCGCGCTTGCCGGTCTTTGGGGGCTGACCGCCAATATTCTGGCCATGCTGCCCAGCAAGGACAACCACTGGCGTCGCGCCTATTTCCTGATCGCTGTGGGCGTTCCCATTCTGGGCTATGTCACCTATGAAAACGGCCCATGGGTTGGGTTACTTGTCCTCGCCGCAGGCATGTCCGTGCTGCGCTGGCCGGTGATTTACCTCACCCGTTGGACAAAGGCGAAAATGCAGGGCATGAAGGCGGCCAACAAGTAACCGACCGTTTCAGGAGGTCCCAATGGTCAACGTCGCCACCTTCGCCTATCTGCCACTCATCTGTCTCGTCTTCGGCACCGTTGCGGGCTTTGTCGCCGGGCGCTGGATCGGCACCAAAGGGTTGCTGTGGCTGATCGGGCTGACCTCGGCCGTGGCGTTGGCGCTGATCGTGATGCTTGCGGGCGTCGAAACCGGCGAAGAAGAACAAGCCTTTGGCCCCTTTGTCTGGCTGACGGGCGGTGTTCTGCCCTTCCTGTTCGCAGTGATCATGGGCGGTGTCGGAGGGCGCAGCCTGGCGGCAAGGGCAAACACATGATGAATCTGCCCGATGTTCGGGGCCGCCTGACTCAGGCCCGTCCATTGAATGACCTGACCTGGCTGCGCGTCGGCGGACCAGCCGACTATCTGTTCCAACCCGCAGATATCGAGGACCTGCATGCCTTTCTGCGCGATCTGCCCGCCGATGTGCCGGTCTTTCCGATGGGCGTCGGCTCGAACCTCATTGTCCGTGATGGCGGTCTGCGGGCCGTGGTGATCCGGCTCGGGCGCGGGTTCAACGGCATTTCGGTCGACGGCAACACTGTCACTGCAGGCGCTGCGGCGCTGGATGCGCATGTGGCGCGCAAAGCGGCAGATGCGGGTGTGGACCTGACTTTCCTGCGCACGATCCCCGGCTCTATCGGCGGGGCCGTGCGCATGAACGCGGGCTGTTACGGCAGCTACACCGCGGATGTGCTGCAAAAGGCCACCATCGTCACCCGGACCGGAGAGGTCATGGACCTTACCCCACAGGACCTGAATTTCCGCTACCGCCAGTCCGACCTGCCCGAAGGCGCGGTGCTGGTCTCGGCGACGTTCCAAGGCCCCTCGGGCGATCCTGCTGAGCTACACGCCCGCATGGCAGCGCAGCTGCAAAAGCGCGACGAAACCCAACCCACCAAGGATCGTAGCGCCGGATCGACCTTCCGCAATCCCGCCGGGTTCTCCTCGACCGGGCGCGCGGATGATGTGCATGACCTCAAGGCGTGGAAGGTGATCGACAACGCAGGCATGCGTGGCGCCATCAAAGGTGGCGCGCAGATGAGCCCCAAGCACTCGAATTTCCTGATCAACACCGGCACAGCCACCGCCGCTGACCTCGAAGGTCTGGGCGAAGAGGTGCGAAAAAAGGTTTACGAAACAAGCGGCATCACGCTAGAGTGGGAAATCATGCGGGTCGGTGATCCGCTGAATGAATAAAGCCCCAACCGTCAGACCAAAACAGGCAATTAACGGCGACGGATCAAAGGCATAAACGCAGTACGGACCACCACATAAGGTCCGGGGACATTGAGGCGCACATTGGGTATGTCGAGCAGGACAAACCCCAAAGTGGCGGTATTGATGGGTGGCCCCTCGGCGGAACGCGAGGTGTCTCTCAGCTCTGGGCGCGAATGCGCAGCCGCCCTTGTGGGAGAAGGCTTTGAAGTGGTCGAACTGGACGCAGGTCCCGACCTCTACGCGCGCCTTTCAGAGATCAAGCCGGATGTGGTTTTCAACGCCCTGCATGGCCGCTGGGGCGAGGATGGCTGTGTGCAGGGCCTGCTGGAATGGATGCGCATTCCCTATACGCATTCCGGCGTGCTGGCCTCGGCCCTTGCGATGGACAAGCAGCGCAGCAAAGAGGTCTACGCCGCCGAGGGCCTGCCCGTCGTGCCCAGCGTGATCGTGCCCAAGGTCGAGGTGATCGAGGTCCATGTGATGGAACCTCCCTACGTAGCCAAGCCCAACAACGAGGGCTCCAGCGTCGGCATCTATATCGTGCATGAAAACGCCAACGGCCCGCCTCAGCTGGACGAGGCGATGCCCGATCAGGTGATGGTCGAGAAATATGTCGCAGGCCGGGAACTGACCGTGACCGTGATGGGCGACCGCGCGCTGACAGTGACCGAGATCATGACTGATGGCGGCTGGTACGATTATGACGCCAAGTACAAGCCCGGCGGATCGTGGCATGTGCTGCCCGCCGACATCCCGCAGGACATCTTTGATCGCTGCATGGACTATGCGGTGAAGGCGCATAAAGCGCTGGGATGTCGCGGCGTGTCACGGACCGACTATCGCTGGGATGACAGCATGGGGGTCGACGGGTTGTTCCTGCTCGAAACCAACACCCAGCCCGGTATGACGCCGACCTCGCTGGTGCCTGAACAGGCCGAGTATTGCGGCATGACGTTCGGCCAGCTCTGCGCCTGGATGGTGGAGGACGCCTCATGCGACCGCTGATCGCCACCCGCGCGCCGGTGATCCACCGGACCAAACCGCTGGCCGGGCCGGATGCCGACTTTAATACCGCACCAAGGCCCGAACCCAAGGCGGAGCCCAGGCTGCGCCTGCGTGGAATGCGTCTGTTTGGCCGGTCGGGCCGGTTTGTTGATCCGGCCCCGTCAAAGCTCAGCTACCGGCTGCAGCGCTGGATGCTGACGCCCGGGATTCGCCGGGGCCTGAAGATCGGCCTGCCAATTCTGGCCGTCGTGACAGCCATTGGTCTGTATTTCGCCTCGGAAGATCGCCGCATGGCGCTCGAGACGTATATTGCTGACATCAAGACCTCGATCCAGGAACGCCCCGAATTCATGGTCAACCTGATGGCCATCGATGGGGCAGGGACCACATTGTCCGAGGATATCCGCGAGGTCGTGCCGCTCGACTTTCCGCTCAGCTCCTGGGATCTGGATGTCGAACAGATCCGCGACACGATCACCGGGCTGGACCCGGTGAAATCGGCCACCGTACGCATTCGCCCCGGCGGAATCCTGCAGGTCAACGTGATCGAACGTCAGCCGGTGATCGTCTGGCGCACCCGTGACGGGATCGAGCTATTGGATGAGACCGGTGCCCATGTGGACATGATCGCAGCGCGCGCCGATCACGCGAACCTTCCGCTGATCGCAGGGAAGGGCGCGGATAAACACGTACCGGAAGCGCTGCAAATCCTCTCTACCGCCCGCAGTTTGGGCGAGCGGGTCCGCGGCCTTGTCCGCGTTGGCGAGCGGCGCTGGGATCTGGTGTTGGATCGCAAGCAGCGCATCATGCTGCCGACCGAACGCCCTGCGCGCGCCTTGGAACGCGTGCTGGCGGTGAACGAAGTGCAGGACCTTCTGGAACGTGATGTGGCCGTGGTCGATATGCGCCTCGGTCAGCGGCCAACCATCCGAATGAACGAAACAGCCAGCGCAGACTGGTGGAACACAAAAGTAGATGTGAGTAGCGGGCAGTAACGACCATGATGACCGATCTTTATCAGTCCCAACGCGCCATGCGGCAGATGCGCCGCCAAGCGATGCAACGCGGCGTCGTCGCCATTCTGGATGTGGGCAGCTCCAAAATCGCCTGCCTCGTCCTGCGTTTCGACGGGACCGGGCGGCTGTCCGAGGATAACTCGATCGGCTCCATGGCCGGTCAGACCGGGTTCCGCGTCATCGGTGCTGCGACCACACGCTCGCGCGGGGTGCAATTCGGTGAAGTCACCGCGATGCAGGAAACCGAGCGCGCCATCCGCACCGCGTTGCAGGCGGCGCAGAAGATGGCCGATATCCGCGTCGATCACGTTATCGCGTCGTTTTCGGGGGCCAATCCGCGCTCTTACGGGCTAGACGCGCAGGTTGATCTGGAAGGCCAACTGGTCACCGAAGCCGAGGTCGGTCGTGTCCTGAACGCCTGCGACGTGCCCGATTACGGCGAAGGGCGCGAGGTGCTGCATGCCCAACCGGTGAATTTCGCGCTCGACAACCGCTCGGGCCTGATCGACCCGCGCGGTCAGCTGGGGCAGAGCCTCGCTGTGGATATGCACATGCTTACCGTCGACGCGGTGGCAATCCAGAACATCGTGCGCTGTATCAAGCGCTGCGATCTGGAATTGGCCGGGATTGCGAACTCGGCCTATGTCTCGGGCATCTCTGCGCTTGTTGAGGACGAGCAAGAACTGGGCGCAGCCTGCATCGACATGGGCGGCGGCACCACCAGCGTGTCGATCTTCATGAAGAAACACATGATCTATGCCGATTGCGTCCGCATGGGCGGCGATCACGTGACCAGCGACATCTCGATGGGCCTCGGCGTGCCTGCTGCGGTGGCCGAACGGATCAAGACCTTCAACGGCGGTGTCCACGCAACCGGGGCCGATGACCGCGACCTGATCGATATCGGCGGAGATACTGGCGACTGGGAACATGACCGCCGCACCGTCAGCCGCGCCGAGCTGATCGGCATCATGCGCCCCCGCGTCGAAGAAATCCTCGAAGAGGTCCGCACCCGTCTGGACGCCGCAGGTTTTGACCACCTGCCCAGCCAACAGATCGTTCTGACTGGCGGGGGCAGCCAGATCATGGGGCTCGACGGGCTGGCCAGCCGCATTCTGGGTCAACGTGTTCGTTTGGGTCGCCCGCTGCGCGTGCATGGCCTGCCGCAATCGGCAACCGGGCCTGGGTTCTCGTCAGCGGTGGGCCTCAGCCTGTTTGCGGCGCACCCGCAGGACGAATGGTGGGATTTCGAAATCCCTGTCGACACCTACGCCGCACGCCCCTTCAAACGCGCCGTGCGCTGGTTCCGTGACAATTGGTAAACGTCTGCGCCGGGCAACCCTCAGCGCGGCCTTCTTGCCCGCTGCGGCTGCGGCCCAGACCCTGATCTCGCCCGAGGCGTTTCTGAACGCCGTCGTCGGCAAGACAATCACTTTCCACGAAATCCGCAGCGGCATGCTGGTCGGGGCCGAGGAATTCCTCAGCCCGACTCTCTCAGTCTGGCGGATGGAGGGGCGGGGTTGCGTCTATGGTCAGATCACCACGCCGAACGGCCAGATCTGCTTTCTCTATGACGATGCGCCCGACGGCCTGCCGGTCTGCTGGTGGCCCTTTTTGCATGACGACCGGCTGATGGTCCGTCTGGCGCGCTTCGTTGGCAGTGAAACCCAAGAGGTCCGCAGCATTTCCGAGGACAGCCTGAACTGCCCAAGTGTCCCGATAAGCTAAAGAAATCGGTTGCGGCGACCGCCAATTTCCCGCAAAATACTATCTAAGGCCCGATAGAGGCCCAGCGGTAGGACATTGAGCAGTTTTCCGCGATTAAAACGAGTGATCAATGAGTTTTCGCACCCCCGCAGGGCGGGTGGGGTTTTTCCGTGTGTAGTGGTGCATGAGCCTTTCGCCGCAACATGTCGCGGTAACAGCGAAATGCCGTTGTTCGATGCCTTATTTCCTCCATATTTTGTGGATTCTGGCGATTTTTCTGGTGACGTTTCCGAAATGACACAGTAAAATAATCTGTGGATAGGTCAGAAAAAACCGCATTTTGCGGCAACATATAAACAGGCGGACAGAGCATGACATTGAATCTTTCGATGCCCGGGCACGACGAACTCAAGCCTCGGATTACCGTATTTGGCGTTGGCGGCGCTGGGGGCAACGCTGTCGACAACATGATCGAAAAACAGCTGGATGGCGTTGAATTTGTCGTCGCCAACACCGACGCACAGGCGCTGCAGCAAAGCCGTTCGTCGGCGCGGGTTCAGCTGGGTGTCAAGGTTACCGAAGGGCTGGGCGCAGGCGCGCGTCCGACCGTAGGGGCCGCAGCTGCCGAAGAAAGTATCGAACAGATCGTCGATCATCTGGCGGGCGCGCATATGTGCTTTATCACCGCCGGTATGGGCGGTGGCACCGGCACCGGGGCGGCTCCGATCATCGCGCAGGCGGCGCGGGAACTGGGCGTGCTGACCGTTGGTGTTGTCACCAAGCCTTTCCAGTTTGAAGGCGCCAAGCGCATGCGTCAGGCCGAAGACGGCGTGGATGCCCTGCAAAAGGTCGTCGACACGTTGATCATCATCCCGAACCAGAACCTGTTCCGTCTGGCCAATGAAAAGACCACGTTCACCGAGGCCTTCTCGATGGCCGACGACGTTCTGTATCAGGGCGTCAAGGGCGTGACGGACCTGATGGTGCGTCCGGGCCTGATCAACCTCGACTTCGCGGACGTTCGTGCCGTGATGGACGAGATGGGCAAGGCTATGATGGGCACCGGAGAAGCAACCGGCGAAGACCGCGCCATTCAGGCGGCTGAGAAGGCCATCGCCAACCCGCTGCTGGACGAAATCAGTCTCAAGGGTGCCAAGGGTGTGCTGATCAACATCACCGGTGCACACGACTTGACCCTGTTTGAACTGGACGAAGCCGCCAACCGCATCCGCGAGGAAGTGGACCCCGAGGCGAACATCATCGTCGGCTCGACCCTCGACACTGAGATGGAAGGCGGAATGCGCGTTTCGGTCGTTGCCACCGGTATCGACGCCAGCGAGAAAACCGACGATGTGCCGGTCGCGCGCCGCTCGATGTCGGCACCGCTGACCCGGACGGTATCCGCGGAAGAGCCCGCACAGGAACACGTAGCCGCGGATGAGGCCCCCGCCGCAGAGGATGCAAACATCGCCCCCACGCTGTTTGAATCGATCGAAGATGTTGAGCTGAACGAAGGCTGGCATGAAGAACAACCCGCCGCGCAAGAGGATGACGGCCTGCCGCCGCCAGCCTACCAGCCGCAGGTGGCGCAGTTCGAGCCCCAGCCCGAGCCGGAAGACATCGCAGACTCCTATGCCGCCCCGCGTGCCCAGACCCCCGGCACCCCGTCGCCCGAGGCGATGCAGCGGTTGCAGGCAGCTGTGCAGAAGGTCCCGCAGAACCGTCTGCGGCAGGCCGAAGCACCGCGCGAAGCGGCCCCCGAGCCGCAGCAATCGGCCGAGGAGCGCCCCCGTTTCGGGTTCAATCGTCTGATCGACCGGATGACCGGCCACGCCGCCGATACACCGGCCCAACCCGTACGCCAACAGCCCTCAATGCGGGCAACTGACGCAACGGCACCGGCCCGCGAAGAGGCTGACCCAGAGCAGGATCGCATCGAAATTCCGGCCTTCCTGCGCCGTCAGGCCAACTGATCGCGGTAACAAAATCGTTGGAAAGGGTTGCCATTTGGCGGCCCTTTTCTTTTTAATTACAGGGTTTTGACAAGGGCTAAGCAGGGTTTTGCCGATCTGTCACAATCATGTTTCAATCGGTTGCAAAGAGTGAGTTGAGCCTTAGCGCCCGCTTCCTTAGTTGGGGGATCAACACAGCCGACCCTAGGCTGGACACCACGCGCTGAGGTTCATTTTGCAACATACGCTCAAATCTTCGGTCACGTTTACAGGCGTCGGCCTGCATGGCGGCAAGCCTGCAACGATGGTCCTGAAGCCAGCCGCAGCCGGTCACGGCATCTGGTTCAAGCGCACCGATATCGAATTGGGCAATGCACTGATCCCGGCGATCTATGACGTGGTCGAGCGCACACCGCTCTGCACCCGTCTGGTGAATGACGCAGGCGTATCCGTTTCAACCATCGAACACATCATGGCTGCGCTGGCCGGATGCGGTATCCACAACGCACTGATCGAGATCGATGGCCCCGAAGTTCCGATCATGGATGGCTCGTCCGTTGAATTCGTGCGCGGCATCATGGCCAAAGGCGTGCGCCGTCAGGCCAGCCCGGTTCTGGCTTATGAAGTGCTCAAGCCGATCACCGTTTCGCGCGAAGGCGCAAGCGCGTCGATTGCCCCGGCCGAAGGGCTCGAGATCGAATTCCACATCGATTTCGAAGACGACGCCATTGGCAGCCAGACCAAGGTTCTGGACATGCGCAACGGATCTTTCGCCCGCGAACTCTGCGACAGCCGCACTTTCTGCCGCCGCACCGATGTCGAGGCGATGCGCGAAAACGGGCTGGCATTGGGCGGTACGCTGGAAAACGCTGTGGTCGTGCAGGGCGACGAAGTGCTGACACCCGGTGGCTTCCGCCACGCGGACGAAGCCGTACGCCACAAGATGCTGGACGCTCTGGGCGATCTCTATCTGGCAGGTGGCCCGATTCTGGGACGGTTCACCGGTGAAAAGTCGGGCCATTCCATGACCAACACCCTGCTGCGCAAGCTGTTCGAAACACCCGGCGCGGTGCGTCCGGTGCTGTGCACGCCGGAACAGGCTGCGCGTCTGCCCGGTCAAGGCCTTGTCCGCAGCGAAATTCCTCAGGTGGCGTAAGCCGATCAACTCTGGCGACAATTGCGTCACGAGGGTGCATAAGGCGTTTTGCCCCGGAATTTTATGTGCTAGACCGAGGTCCGATCAGGGACAAATCCCGCTAAGTAAGACGACAAGGATGGGCGGAATGGTTGGCACCAAGGCGGCAGTCAGAATCGCAGGCGCGCTTCTCGTGGCAGCAGTTTTGACCGCGTGCGGCGACAATGGCCTGTTCGGCAGCCGCGGCGCAGACCGTAATCAGAACCTCGAAGGGTATACGCCCGAACAGATTTTCACCCGTGGTGAATACGAACTGTCGCAGAATCGCTCGGATGATGCGGCGTGGTATTTCTCGGAAGTCGAACGCCTGTACCCCTATTCCGACTGGGCCAAGCGCGCGCTGATCATGCAGGCGTTTTCGTTCCACTCCGACAAGAACTATGCCGAAAGCCGTGCCGCCGCGCAGCGGTATATCGATTTCTACCCGACTGACGAAGACGCGGCCTATGCGCAGTATCTTCTGGCGCTCAGCTATTATGACCAGATCGACGAAGTGGGCCGCGACCAGGGCCTGACCTTTCAGGCGCTGCAATCCCTGCGCACGGTGATCGAAGTTTATCCCGACAGCGAATACGCCACCTCGGCGATCCTGAAATTCGACCTGGCCTTCGACCATCTGGCCGGCAAGGAAATGGAGATCGGGCGCTATTATCTGCGTCAGGATCACTTCACCGCCGCGATCAACCGCTTCCGCGTTGTGGTCGAGGATTTCCAGACCACATCCCACACCGCCGAAGCGCTTTATCGCCTGATCGAGGCTTATCTGGCGCTGGGTCTGGTGGATGAGGCGCAATCCGCCGGCGCGATTCTGGGTTACAACTACCAGTCCTCGGAATGGTACGAAGCAGGGTACGCGCTGCTGACCTCGCGTGGGCTTGATCTCAAGAGCCGTGGCAACAACTGGCTCAGCCAGATTTATCGCCAGACCATCAAGGGTGAGTGGTTGTAACGGCCATGGCTACAGGCGTGGGATGCTAAAGACCCGATGCTGCGCGCCCTTGATATCCGCGACATGCTGATCATCGACCGGTTGGAACTGACCTTCCAGCCGGGTCTGAACGCTTTGACCGGTGAAACCGGCGCGGGCAAATCGATCCTGCTGGATTCTCTGGGTTTTGTGCTGGGCTGGCGCGGGCGCGCCGAACTGGTCCGTCAGGGCGCGGCGCAGGGCGAGGTTGTGGCCGAATTTGAACTGCCCGACGATCACCCCGCTCATGCGGTTCTGGCCGAGGCCGGTTTGCCCGGTGGAGAGGAACTGATCCTGCGCCGTGTCAACACTGCCGAGGGTCGCAAGACCGCCTGGGTCAACGATCGCCGCTGCTCGGGCGAGGTGCTGCGTGCCTTATCGGAAACCCTGATCGAGCTGCACGGCCAGCATGATGACCGGGGCCTGCTGAACCCGCGCGGCCACCGCGCGATGCTTGATGCTTATGCCGGGACAGGGGATCGGCTTGCCGCCGTGCGCGCCGCGTGGTCCGAAACGTCTCGTGCCCGCAAGGCACTGGCCCAGACCGAAGCGACGCTGGAAGCCATGCGCGCCGAAGAGGAATTCCTGCGCCATTCCGTGGCTGAGCTGGATCAGCTTGACCCGCAGCCGGGTGAGGATGCCGAGCTCGACGCCCGTCGTCGCATGATGCAGGGGGCGGAACGCATCCGCGATGACGTGGCCCGCGCCTTCGCGCTGCTGGGCGGCGACGGGGCCGAGGGCGCGATGGCCGACGCCGTCCGCTGGCTCGAAGGCGTATCCGACAGTGCAGGCGGTCAGTTGGAAGAGCCTATCGCCGCCCTGGGCCGCGCCCTGATCGAGCTGGGTGAGGCGCAGGACGGCGTGAATACCTGCCTGCAGGCGCTCGACTTTAACCCGGCGGAGCTGGAACAGACCGAAGAACGCCTGTTCGCCATCCGCGCGCTGGCGCGCAAACATGACGTGGCCGCGGATGATCTGGGGACCTTCGCCGACACGTTGCGCGACCGGCTGAACCGGCTCGATGCGGGCGATGCCGACCTCAGCGACAAGCGCGCCGCCGTCGCTGAGGCGCAAGCAGCTTATGACGCTGCCGCCAACGCGCTCAGCGAAGCGCGTAATAAGGCGGCCCAGGCGCTGGACAGCGCCGTAATGGCCGAACTCGCGCCGCTGAAAATGGAACGCGCCGTGTTCCGGACCGAAATCACCGCGACCGATCCCGGCCCCGAAGGCACCGACGCGGTCGCCTTCACCGTGGCTACCAATCCCGGCGCGCCGTCTGGCCCGTTGAACAAGATCGCCTCGGGCGGTGAACTCAGCCGTTTCCTGCTGGCGCTCAAGGTTTGCCTGACCGGAGATGACAGCGCCCGCACCATGATCTTTGACGAGATCGACCGCGGCGTTGGCGGCGCCACAGCCGATGCAGTTGGCCGCCGTCTGGCGTCATTGGCGCAGGGGGGGCAGGTTCTGGTGGTGACGCACTCACCGCAGGTTGCCGCCCGCGCGGCGCATCACTGGCGGGTGCAGAAACAGGTGACAGGGGATCAGACGCTCTCGACCGTGATCCCGCTGGCTGAGCCCGACCGGGTGGATGAAATCGCCCGCATGGTCGCAGGCGACACCATCACGGACGAGGCGCGCGCCGCCGCCCGTGCCCTGTTGGATGCATAACGCGCATTCTGTGAACATCTTGTCGTGAACCGACTTTTCTCAGGCCCCCGAGTGGCTTACTAAGGGTCAGGCGACCACGCTAACCGAGGGCCAATGACCCAATCGACCCGCACCGTGCTGCGCAATCAGCTCAACCAGGCCCTCTCGGCGCTGCGGGATGCATGGCGGGTGATGCGCCACCGTGGCCCCAGCCAGATACAATTCTGGTTCATCGCCCTGATTATCGGCGTCGCCGCAGGCTTCATGGCGCTTGGGTTCCGCATGGCCATCGCCGCGTTGCAGGCCTATCTCTACAACACCGACGATATCCTGTACCTCCACAGCCATGCCGAAAAGCTGCACTGGCTCTGGATCTTCCTTACCCCTGTGGTCGGCGGGTTGGTCGTCGGGATCATCCTGAACAGGTACACCGATGATGGCCGCGTGCGTTCGGTCGCCGATGTGATCGAAGGCTCTGCCATCAGCGATGGCCGGGTCGAGAAAAAGGCCGGTATTGCGTCCTTCATCGCCTCGCTGATCACGCTCAGCTCCGGCGGGTCCACGGGGCGGGAAGGGCCGGTTGTGCACATGGCTGGCGTCATTTCGACCTGGGTTAGCGACCGTATCCACGCCGACGGCATCACCGGGCGTGACCTGCTTGGCTGTGCCGTGGCCGCTGCCGTCTCGGCCAGCTTCAACGCCCCTATCGCCGGTGCCTTGTTCGCGCTTGAGGTCGTGTTGCGCCATTTCGCCGTGCACGCCTTTGCTCCCATCGTAATCGCCTCGGTCGCGGGCACGGTGATCAACCGGCTCGCTTATGGTGATGTCACCGAATTCACGCTCGAAACCCCCGGGTCGCTGCAATTTTATGTCGAACTACCCGCCTTCCTGATCCTTGGCCTGATCTGCGGGTTGGTGTCACTGGTGCTGATGCGCTCGATCTTCTTTGCTGAAGATATTGGTACTCATATCCAGAACCGTCTGTCTCTGCCGGGGTGGCTGCGCCCCGGAGTGTCCGGTGCCATGCTGGGCCTGCTTGCTGTCTGGTTCCCGCATATCATCGGTGTAGGTTACGAGACCACGATCCGCGCCCTGACCGGAGATCTGGTGCTGACCACGGCGATTCTGTTTGCGGTCATGAAAACCGTTGCCGTCGCGATCACCATGGGTGGGCGAATGGGCGGTGGTGTGTTTTCCCCGTCATTAATGATCGGAGCGCTGACCGGGCTGGCTTTTGGCCTGATTGCCACCGGCCTGCTGCCCGACGTTTCTGGCACCCATACGCTCTATGCCTTTGCCGGGATGGGCGCGGTGGCGGCGGCAGTGCTGGGCGCGCCGATCTCGACTACGCTGATCGTTTTTGAACTGACCGGAGACTGGCAGATCGGTCTCGCCGTGATGGTCTCGGTCTCGATGTCCACTGCGTTGGCCTCGCGCCTCGTGGACCGATCGTTCTTCCTGACCCAGCTTGAACGCCGCAACGTGCATCTGGCTGCGGGTCCACAGGCTTACCTGCTTGCCATGCTGCGCGCGGGCGCCGTGATGCGGCCCATCGGCGATCCGCGCTCGATCACCAAAGAAGAGGCGCTGGCGCTGATCGAACAGGGCCTCTGCGTCAAGGCCAGTGCTACGCTTGAAGCCGCGATGCCCTATTTCGACCGCGACGATATTCCCTGTATCCCGGTGGTGATCATCGACAAGGAAGGTTGCGAAGAGCCGGTCGGCGCGCTGTACCACATCGACGCGCTCAAGGCCTATAACCGTGCGCTGGCCGCAACCGCGGCCGAGGAACACTCCTGATCAGCCGTCATAAACGCTGGCTACGTCACCCAGATAATTGTCCCAGGCAAACCAGTAAGAGATATGACCCGCCACCCGCGGCAGCTGTGTGCCATCCGGTGCCACAAGAGCCTCTTCGGCGACGGTCCATTTGTTGCCCGCCTCGTCCAGTAACCCGCCATCGGTGGTCGCGCGGAACTGATGCGCGCCGCGCTCATAGGCGCGCACACTGCGTTTCTTGGGATCACCTATCAGCATCAAAGCGCGCCCGCCAATCGCATCATTGATCACCGGCTTGCCCCTGAACGCATCCAACGGCCAGGCCCGGGCCGCCCCGAACTGACGCACCGCGAACACATAATCCTTCTGCCGATGCTGCCTTTGATCGACCAGCGCCGGGAACATCAAATCGGGTGAGGCGAAATACTCGCGATATACCACGCCTGAGCCATAGTTGCGCCGGTGCCCGGTGCTGAGCGACAGCACCTGCGTATCGGGATGCGAAGCCTTCCAGCTGTCCCAGCGGGTGATCACCACCGGACGCTGCTTCAACTCGATCCCGCTGTTCACCAGCGGTCCGACCACCGGCTTGCCCGTGTATTGGTTCCACAGCGAATGCGTCTCACGGTCGAACATCAGCTTGTTCGAGCGATATAGGAACCCCGACGAGCCAAAGACAAACGGCTTGCGCCGCCCCTCGACTTGCGTTTCGAACAAAATCCCCGATCCGCAGAGTGTGCAATAGGCCAATGCGACCGGAACTCCTCCGATCACCTCGTTGAACATCTCGTGCCAACCCATGATCCGCAGCGGATAAGCGCGCACATCGCCATTGATCGAGACACCAAAGACCAGATCGTCGTCTTTCATGTAGTCCGCCCGCGCCGCCGAGATCAGCTTGGGATTGTCCAGCGACGGGATGCCGTCCTTGACCACACCGCCCCACGTGATTTCTTCCAGCCGGATCTTCATCTTGTCGCGCTGCAGGTATTCAGGCCGCAGGAACAGGTCAAAGTTCTCGTCGATCCCCAGCAGCACTTCGCGCTTGAACGGCGCCAATGAGGCATGCGGTACGATCTGGGGATTCTTCTCCTGCCACAGCATCCACCCGAACCAATCGGTGCCGAGCGTTTCTCCGGTCAGTGCTTCCATCACTTCGGCAATATCGACCTCGCGCCGTCGCCCGAACCGCATCGCGGTCAGCAGGGCGGGCACGACATCCGGATTGCCACGGTCCCTGAGAAAGGCCATCCCAGCCTCAAAATCTGTGCGTCCGGCATAGAGCGTGGACCGCACCGCCTCCAGCACCGGATCTTCCTGCTGCGCCCAGAGCTCCGAGGGCGCGACGGCACCGGCCCCCAACAAAGCGGTGAAACTGCGACGTGTGATCGACATGGCATCCTCCGATTGGCTGCAACCCCAATCTGCCCGCAATCGCGCTCACATACACGAAACACCCGCGTGAGCAGGGTGTAATATCAAATCCTGGTTTCGAAGGATTGCCCCGCGTCAGGCCTTGTCTTTAACCTCGTCCTCCGCGACGGGCTCGATCTCTTCCGACGCTTTCAGCGTCAGCGGCGGGTCCTGCGGCTCTTCCGGGATTGGGGCCGGGGCGGCAGGTGGCGTGGTCAGAACCTCATCAGGGCCGGGAACCGCACGCGGCGTGACGGTGCTGTCCTCAGGCTCAGGCTGCGCCGCGTTTTCAACGGCAACCGCCCGACGAAACACCAGCACATTGCGCCAGTTGGTGGTCGATCCGGTCAGCCCCGAGCGTTCTTCGCTAGGCAGCAACTCGGCGCGCTGATACTCCCAGCCATCCTGTCCCAACTGGTTCAGCAATTGCTCGATCGAGGTGGCAAACCGGCCTTCGGGCGTCTTCACGCCTTTCGCCTTGGTGCCCTTTTGCGGAGCGGGGACAACTTTGTATTCGTAGCGCTGCATCAACTGGTCCTGATTGCCGTGTCGGGGCAAGTTAACATTTTGACAGACGGGTGAAAGCCAAGATCACGCCCAGGTGAAATTTGTGGGCGAATTTCGGCCCGCACTGTGGCTTTAGCCTCGCGCTGCCTTGCCGACCAGCGACAGACACAGTTCGGTCGCGACCGCCATATCCTGAACCGAGATCCACTCCAGCGGGCCGTGAATGCATTGCATTCCGGTGAAGATATTGGGGCAGGGCGTCCCGAATTCGGTTAACCGAGAGCCATCAGTGCCACCCCGGATCGGGACAGAAACCGGCTCGATCCCCTGTTCCCGACACGCCTCACGCGCCAGATCGACCGGGGTCATGTCCTTTTCCAGCCAATAACGCATGTTGCGATACTGGTGAGAGATGTCGCAAGTGATGGTCGCGCGCGGCTCGGTCGCCTGCACGGCGGCGCAGACTTGACGGACCAGATCGCCCTGCGCCTCCAGCGCGTCCATTTCGAAATCGCGCAGGATCAGCTTGATCTCCATCTCGGACGAGCCGCCATTCATGTCGGTGACATGGATGAAGCCCTGACGTCCGTCAGTGACTTCGGGCGTCATCGTCGCCTGCGGCAGCGTCTGCACGATCTTCGCCGCCAGATGCGCCGCATTCACCATCTTGTCTTTGGCCAGACCCGGATGGATCGACACGCCGGTGATCTTGATCACCGCGCGGTCGGCCGAGAAGCTTTCGTATTCGATCTCCCCCAGTTCCTGACCGTCCAGCGTATAGGCGAAATCGGCGTTCATATCCTTCGGCAGTTGTTCGGTAACACCGCGCCCGATCTCTTCATCCGGGGTAAAGGCGATGCGAATCGGACCGTGGGGCACATCCTTGTTCTCCAGCAGATGCCGCGCCAGCGTCATCAGGATCGAGACACCCGCCTTGTCATCCGCACCCAGCAGGGTGGTGCCCGACGCGGTGATAAGATCATGCCCGATCTTCTCGGCCAGATAGGGGTGCTCTTCCGGCGACAACACCAGATCGGGATCATCGGGGAAGGTGATTTCACCGCCATTATACCCCTTGATCACCCGCGGCTTGACGCCGGTCGCGTTGAACTGCGGTGCCGTGTCCACATGCGCCAGAAACCCGATGGTCGGCCCCTCAGCCGTGCCGGGAATCGTCGCCATGACCACGCTGTCGCCAGTCATCTGCACGTCTTGCGCACCGATTTCGGTCAGCTCCTGCTGCAGCAGGTTCAGCATGTCGAACTGGATTTCGGTGCTAGGGGTCGAGGGCGAGGTCTCATCGCTCTGACTGTCGATGGCGGCATAGCGCACCAACCGGGTTTCCAGTTCCTGATCGAAACGATTTTTCATGACTGCTCACCTCTCTGACTTGGCGAGATGAGAATGCGCATTCGGGCGAGGAGTCAAGCCGATGGCTCGCCCCTTTTCAGGTGCCTGAAATTAAGTTTTTGTTATGTACAAGTCGAACAAACCCCTGTCTGGGGTTTGTACAACTCGGAAGATTTATGAACCGAGCTTCTTGCTGACCAATTCGTTAACGGCCTTCGGATTGGCCTTGCCGCCGGTGGCTTTCATCACCTGACCGACGAACCAACCCGCCAGTTTCGGGTTCACCTTGGCCTTCTCAACCTGCGCCGGATTGGCGGCGATGATCTCATCCAAAGCAGCCTCGATGGCACCGGTATCGGTCACCTGTTTCATGCCGCGCTCTTCGACGATCTGCGCCGGGTCACCGCCTTCGGTATAGACGATTTCGAACAGGTCTTTGGCGATCTTGCCCGAGATCGCATCCGACGAAATCAGATCAATGATGCCCGCCAACTGAGCAGGAGAGACCGGAGACTCGGTGATATCGTGATCTTCTTTCTTCAGGCGGCCAAACAGCTCGTTGATGACCCAGTTTGCAGCCAGCTTGCCGCTGCGCCCCTTGGCGACTTCTTCGAAATAGGCTGCTGATTCCACCTCGGCGGTCAGCACCGAAGCGTCATAGTCGGTCAGCCCGAACTCGCTGATAAAACGCGCCTTTTTGTCGTCCGGCAGCTCTGGAAGCTTGGCGGCGATGTCATCGACCCATGCCTGCTCGATCTCCAGCGGCAGCAGATCGGGGTCAGGGAAGTAGCGATAGTCATGCGCCTCTTCTTTAGACCGCATCGAGCGTGTCTCGCCCTTGTCCGGATCATACAGACGGGTTTCCTGATCGACGGTGCCGCCACCTTCAACGATGGCGATCTGACGACGGGCCTCGACCTCAATCGCTTGCTGGATAAAGCGCATCGAGTTCATGTTCTTGATCTCGCAGCGGGTGCCCAGATGCGAAAAGTCCTGTGTTTCCTGATACTTCTCATAGGCACCCGGCAAACAGATCGAGACGTTCACGTCCGCCCGCAGGTTGCCGTTCTGCATGTTGCCGTCGCAGGTGCCCAGATACCGCATGATCTGGCGCAGCTTGGCAATGTATGCAGCGGCCTCTTCAGGCCCGCGAATATCAGGGCGCGAAACGATCTCCATCAGGCAGACACCGGTCCGGTTCAGGTCGACAAAGGACATATGCGGGTCCATGTCGTGGATGGATTTGCCCGCGTCCTGTTCCATGTGGATACGCTCGATCCGAACCATGCGTGCGGTGCCGTCGCCCATCTCGACCAGAACCTCGCCTTCGCCCACAATAGGCTGATAAAGCTGGGAAATCTGGTAGCCTTGCGGCAGGTCAGGGTAGAAATAGTTCTTGCGGTCAAAGGCCGATTTCAGGTTGATATCCGCCTTCAAACCCAGCCCGGTGCGCACGGCTTGCTCAACGCAGTATTCGTTGATCACCGGCAGCATGCCGGGCATCGCCGCATCCACGAAAGCCACGTTCGCGTTCGGCTCGGCCCCGAATTGGGTCGACGCACCCGAGAACAGCTTGGCATTGGATGAGACCTGAGCGTGCACCTCCATCCCGATCACCAGTTCCCAATCGTGCTTGGCCCCGGCAATGGTTTTGGGTTTGGGCATTTCGTATGTCAGGTCGAGCATGGCGCGCCTCATTTCCGCAGAAGTCTAAGCCTGCGTATTAGGCCCGGCGCGCCAAAGGGGCAAGGGGCAATGGCGCTTTAGCTCTCTGAGAATTGCAGACCTGTTGGTGTGAAGGTGACGCTCTGCCCGTTGCGCAACTCGTCCCGCAGCAGATTGGCGATGGCTTTCAGCGCGTCGCGGCGGCCACGGGCGGCAAACCGCTCAGCCGAGTTAACACACAGGCTGTTATTGAACCCGTTCGCCGCATGGGCCCAGATCAGCGGATGCAGCTCGGTCAGGTGATCGCGGATCAGCCAGTTCGCGGCCTCGCAGATCTGTTTGCGGGCGATATCGGCCTGCGGGTTCTGGCCCATGCCTTTCTGCAACGTGATTGAGCAATAAGCGGCCAGCAGGTTGATCGTCTCCTGATCCGGACGGCGCGCAACAATATCGCGCAGACCTTCGAGGAAATACTCGACATCGACACGCGCGCAGGCCTCGTCATCCAGCGCGATTGCATCGAACTGAGCCCAGGTATAGCCGCCTGCGCCCCAAATTTTCTGAGTGCGCGCGGCATTGCGCAGGGCCTGAACCTCAAGCTGCGCATAGCTGCCGAACCAGCGTGGCAGCAGATGATTACCCATCGCGCGCATATGGCGGTGGTTCTGCGGGTCCAGTGTGATCAGCGCTTCATACTTGTCAGCCACACGGGTGCGGGGGTCAATGTGTCCGGCCAGCAGGGCGCAGTCCGCAGCAGCGATTGCCGGGCTGTTGGGCAGAGCCTCGCGGCATTGCGGCAGCAGGGCGGCGGCGCGGTCGAAATGTGCCGCGCAGCGCGATTGGTGCAGCGCCGGCAGGGCCTCGGGGTGCGCCGTCCCGCGCCATGCCCAGGCCAGATCGATATGAGCCAACGCCACGACCAGTGGAATCATTGGATCATCGGGGTGGTTCTGAATTTCACCTTCCAGCTCAGAGATCCCGCCCAACAGATCATAATCCGACAGTGCTTTGCCGTCAGACAAGGCGTGCTCGGCTGCCAACACCACATCCGAGCGCGCACCAAATGCCAGCAGATCCGTGATCGGCTGTCCGCAGGGTGTGGCTTTGCGCTCGGCATCCGCTTCGCGCATCTCTTGCGACAACTCGGCCCACATATCCTGTCGCGCAAGATAGCGGCCACGCTCGATCACCTGATGCGCGATCACATCATTGGCATTCGGTTCTGCGATGGGAATATTCAGTTGCCCCGAGGCGACAAGCCATGCGGTGGCATCGGCGACTGACGCAGGCAAAGGCGTTGGGGTGGGGGTAGAAGAACCTAATATACGGGCGAAAACTGCCCTGACAGACCAAAACATGGCGAAACTCGAACTGGAACAAACATTTAACACTCTCAGTTTTGCCAAAAATTAAGCGCAAATCAAGGAAACAAAGCGGTGATATGGAGATTCGGTAATCAATCCCGGTCGAGGCGGCGGTATCGTTTCAAAATACTCTAAAATGATGACGTTCAACCTTAAAACCAGCACGTTGCAGGACGTCTTCGAACTGTTTGTGCGGGGGCAATGATTCATCCGGCAGGCGCAGACGTTTGTCAGATTTCAGCATTGCTGACACGCGCACCGAGAAATCCCAGCGGGTGTCGAACCGGAAATGGTCGACCTCGGACAGCAGGAGTTCACCCTGCCTCTGGCCTGTGTGCCAGCGCAGGGTGTCATCAGTCAGCTCCATTCCTGCGCTGGTATCATTGATGACATCCCACAGCGCGGGCAGGGTGGTCAGGGCCAGCAACGCCACCAGCCACCAGACCGCGTCCAACAAGATCATCAGGCCAATCAGCACGGCATAGATGCCGATCAGGATCAGAGCCGTGCGATGGTTGCGGTTCTGGCGAGTGAACGTAAATACGGTCATGCGCCAAGGATGCGTGAGACCATTTCGGTCGTGTCCCGCGACAGGTCCGGCGTCTCAGAAATGCGGCTCAGCTGCGCACGCATCAGGGCCTGACGGTCCGTATCGTAGCGTTTCCAGGTCTGGAAGGCGCTGCACATCCGGGCGGTGGTCTGCGGGTTCACCGGATCAAGCCGGATCAGCCAATCCGCGAGCAGTTCATATCCCGCTCCGTCCGGCTGGTGGAAGCCCGCATGGCTGCCGGCCAGCGATCCCATCAACGCGCGGAAGCGGTTGGGGTTTTTCCAATTGAAATCAGCATGTTTGGTCAACCTGCGTGCCATCTCGACGGTTTTGTCTGGCCCGGTCATCGAGACCTGCAGGGCGAACCATTTATCCATGACCAGCCGGTCATGCTGCCACTGTTCATAGAAGGCCGCCAACTCGGCTTCACCTTTGCTGGCGCGCAGCAGGCAGGACAGCGCGGTCAGCTGGAGGGTCATGTTGTCGGCGCGCGCGTATTCCTCTGTCGCCTTGATGCCTCCATCCAGCCGTGAAGTCAGTGCCAGCGCCGCACCACCCAGCGCACGCTTTCCGGATTGCTCGGCGTCTGGTTGGTAGGGCTCATCTACCAGTGTTTCACTGTGCAGCCGTGGTAAAAGGTCTTGAACGTGTTGGGCGGTGGCCCGGCGCAAGGTCTCAACCGCGTTCCAGATCGCCGTCGGATCAGGGGTGATGCCCTTGTCGTGCAACGCTGCAGCCAGTTCCGATTGCGTTGGCAGGCCCAGCATCAACGCCCGATAGGCCGGGTCCAGTGCTTCATCGCGCAACACCGCTAGTAGGCCGTCGAGATAGTCGGCATTCGGTGTTGCCTCATCGGTGATCATGCGCAGCAGAGTGTCTTCGGCCAGCGATCGGCCTGCCTGCCAGCGGTTGAACGGATCGGTGTCATGGGCCAGCAGGAACGCACGCTCGGCATTCGAATGATCATGTTCGAGGATCACAGGGGCCGAAAAATCACGCAGGATCGAAGGCACGGGTTTGGCGGCGAGACCAGTGAAGGTAAAGCTTTGCTCGGCTTCGGTCAGTTCGAGCAACTCGGTCGCGTGCACTTCATCTCCGTTCGGGCCCAGCAGGCCCACGGCGACGGGTATGACCTGAGGCTGCTTGTCTGCCTGACCCGGCGTCGGATCGGTCCGCTGGCTGAGCGTCAGGGTATAGGTGCCCTCGGCCCAGTCCTCAGTAACCGAGACGCGTGGCGTGCCCGATTGGCTGTACCAGCGTTTGAATTGGCTCAGATCACGGCTTGTGGTGTCTTCGAACACTTTCAGCCAGTCCTCAATGGTGCAGGCCTGACCATCATGGCGCTCGAAATAGAGGTCCAGCGCCTGTGCATAGGCCTCATCCCCCACCAGACGTTTCAGCATCCCGATCACCTCGGCGCCTTTCTCATAGACGGTCGAAGTGTAGAAGTTGTTGATTTCCTGAAATCTTTCTGGCCGGACCGGGTGCGACAGCGGCCCGTTATCTTCGGGGAACTGCCGCGCGCGAAGGTCGATGGCGTCATGGATGCGCTTAACGGGGGCCGAGCGCATGTCGGACGTGAACTGTGCGTCACGGAACACGGTCAGCCCCTCTTTCAGGCACAGCTGGAACCAGTCACGGCAGGTGATGCGGTTGCCGGTCCAATTGTGAAAATACTCATGCGCGATGATCGCCTCGATCCGTTCGAAATTCATATCGGTCGAAGTTTCGGGGCTGGCCAGAACGGCGGAGGAGTTGAAGATGTTCAACCCCTTATTCTCCATCGCGCCCATGTTGAAATCGTCCACGGCGACGATGTTGAACACGTCCAGATCGTATTCGCGGCCATAGACGTCTTCGTCCCATTTCATCGACTTTTTCAGGGCCCCCATGCCGAACGCACATTTGCCCTCATCTCCGGGGCGGACCCAGAGGTTCAGTTCGACGTCGCGACCCGACTTAGTGGTGAACTGACCTGGATGGGCGATCAGTTCCCCGGCGACCAAGGCAAACAGATAGGCAGGTTTGGGCCATGGATCGACCCATTCGGCCCAACCATCGCCCTTGCCCGTAGGGTTGCCGTTCGACAGCAGCACGGGAAGGTCTCCGTTGATGCGCACGGTAAAAGTGGACATCACATCGGGGCGGTCGGGGTAATAAGTGATCTTGCGAAAACCTTCGGCCTCACACTGGGTGCAATACATGCCATTGGACATATAAAGCCCTTCGAGCGCGGTGTTGTTGCCCGGATCGATCTCGACCTCGGCTTCCCAGACGAAAGGTGCGTCCGGAACCGTCGCGGTCAGACCTTCGGAGGTCACATCAGGCGTGATCTCGACACCGTCAATCGCGGCACGGATCAGTTTCAGGTCTTCCCCGTGCAGGAAAAAGGTCCGGTCTTTGGCCTCCGGATTCGGGCTGAATGCGATGCGAGAGGTAACGCGCGTCGCATGTTGGGCGAGATCGAAGGTAAAATGCACGCTCTCCACCACATAACCGAACGGCGTGTAGTCTTTTAGGTAGATCGTGGTGGGGGCGGCGTCGCGCATCTGGAGACCTCATCGGCTAGAATTCTGGCGCGACGTTATGGTCTTCACCGCGCGGCTGCAACCGACAGGCCGCTTTCTTTGCTGGCTTGAACCGGCCTATGGCGGAACCCAAAGCCGGTAATGGCGATGCAAAAGTTGCCTATCGGAAACGAACGCCCTAATTGAAGAGCGCATACAACGGCACACAATCTGAGGGGATTCGGAACATGAGCAGTAGAGAGACCCGAAACGGGCTGCAACTCGACCCGGTTTTCGTGGACTTCATCGAACAGAAGGCGCTACCGGGAACACAGGTATCGGCTGAGCAATTCTGGTCGGGGCTTGCGCGTTTGGTTGATGAATTAGGGCCGAAGAACCGCACACTGCTCGAGAAACGCGCCGATATTCAGGGCCGGATTGATGGCTGGCACGCCGCGCGGCGAGGTTTGCCTATCGATGCTGTCGAGTATCAATCTTTTCTGCGTGAGATTGGCTATCTGGTAGATGAGGGCGGCGATTTCGAGATCGAGACCGCCAATGTCGACCCTGAAATCGCCCTGACCCCGGGTCCACAGCTGGTCGTGCCGATCACCAATGCACGCTTTGCGCTGAATGCGGCGAATGCCCGCTGGGGCAGTCTTTATGATGCGCTTTACGGAACGGATGCGTTGGGCGATTTGCCGACGGGTAAAGTCTATGACGCTGGACGCGGTGCCCGGGTCGTCGCGTGGTCCAAGGCGTTTCTGGATCAGGCCGTGCCGCTGGCTTTCGGGTCCTGGGCGGATGTGTCCGGGTTGAGCGTTCAGGACGGGGCATTGATGCCGACCCTGGCCGATGCGTCTCAGTTCGCAGGCTACGGTGGCGCGGCTGACAAGCCGGAATTCGTGCTGCTTCGCAACAACGGGTTGCACATCCAGATCAGGGTTGATGCACATAGCGCAATCGGTGCAACCGATCCTGCGGGCATTGCAGATGTACGTCTGGAATCCGCGCTCTCCACCATCATGGATTGTGAGGACTCAGTTGCCTGTGTCGACGCCTCTGACAAAGTGTTGGCCTATGGAAACTGGCTGGGTCTGATGACCGGTGATCTGACCGAAGAAGTCGCAAAGGGTGGCACAACATTTACCCGCAAGCTTGCAAAGGATTTGGCTTTCACAGCGCCGGATGGCGCTTCGGCCACGCTCAAAGGGCGATCGCTCATGCTGGTGCGCAATGTGGGTCACCTTATGACGAACCCAGCTGTTCTGGACGCTGAAGGTCGTGAGATTGGCGAGGGGCTGATGGATGCGCTCTGCACCACTCTGATCGCCATGCATGACCTTCAGCGCGAGGGCGGAAACTCGGTCGAAGGATCGGTCTATGTCGTCAAACCCAAGATGCACGGACCCGAAGAGGTTGCGTTCTCGGTCGAGATTTTCGACATGGTCGAGGACATATTGGGCCTGCCACGCAACACCGTGAAATTGGGCATCATGGATGAGGAACGTCGCACCTCGGCCAACCTCAAGGAATGTATCCGCGCGGCGAAATCGCGTGTGGCCTTTATCAACACTGGGTTCCTGGATCGCACCGGGGACGAGATACATACCTCGATGGAGGCTGGTCCTATGCTGCCCAAGGGCGACATCAAGGACACGCCGTGGATTGCGTCTTACGAGGATCGGAACGTTGATATCGGATTGGCCTGTGGCCTGAAGGGTAAGGCGCAGATCGGTAAAGGCATGTGGGCGATGCCTGATCGGATGGAGGATATGCTGGCGGCCAAGATCGGCCACCCTCAGGCGGGCGCGACCTGTGCTTGGGTGCCGTCGCCCACCGCCGCAACCCTGCACGCAACGCATTACCACAAGATCGATGTATTGGCGCGTCAGGACGAGTTGGCCGCTGACGGTGCCCGGGGTACGCTGGATGATCTGCTGACCGTGCCGTTGCTGGGCGGGCGTAACCTCAGCGCCAATGAGATCACCCGTGAGATCGAGAACAACGCGCAGGGTATTCTCGGCTATGTGGTGCGCTGGGTTGATCAGGGCGTTGGTTGTTCGAAAGTGCCGGATATCAACGATATCGGCCTGATGGAGGATCGTGCGACCTGCCGGATTTCGTCACAGGCGCTGGCCAACTGGCTGCATCACGATCTGATCAGTCAGGAACAGGTGATGGCGGCGATGCAGAAAATGGCCGCTGTGGTCGATCGACAGAATGAGGGCGACCCGGCTTACCAACCTATGGCACCCGGTTTTGATGGGATCGCCTTTCAGGCGGCCTGCGATCTGGTGTTCCGCGGGCGGGTGCAGCCTTCGGGCTATACGGAACCGGTATTGCATGCGCGTCGGCTGGAACTGAAGGCCAGCCACGGCTAAGACATCTTGCAGCGGCAGAGCCGTCCGGCTCTGCCGCAAATTCATAACAAAGGACACCCTCATGCTGGTAACGTTGCGCAAAGCCCGAACAATCATTCGACGCACCCTGGAAAAAGGGCGCGAGATGGAGTTGAAGCCTCTCTCGGTCGTGGTTCTGGACGCGGGCGGTCATGTTATCGCGTTCGAGCGTGAAGACAGCGCGGCACCCGGCCGTTTTGCCATCGCTCATGGCAAGGCTTATGGCGCGGTGATGTTGGGCATGGCGGGCACTGCGCAGATGGCACGCGCCGAGGGGCAGGCCTATTTCATGGCTGCGGTGAATGGCGTCTATGGCGGGCAAGTCATCCCCGTACCCGGTGGCGTCCTGCTGCGCGACCGCAAGGGCGTGGTGATCGGCGCGGTTGGAGTGACAGGCGACACCTCGGACAACGATGCGCAGGCGGCGCTGGCCGGCATCGAGGCAGCGGGTTTAACTGGCGAGATTTGATCTGAGGCCGGGTATGCCCCGATTGTGCGTCGTTGAACACGCGCTTGCGCTGACATGCAGGTCCTGTGCCGTTGCGCGGGGCCAAACCTGCCGATAGGTTTTTCCGAATACCACTGAAACAAAGGAAAACGCATGGCGCGCCCTGTCGTCGGAATAATCGGCAACTCTTATCTGATGAACGATCAGTATCCGACGCATGCAGGCGGCACGATGAACTCGGACGCCGTGTCCAACGTGTCGGACTGCCTTCCGCTGCTCATCCCTGCAGACCCGCGTTATGTCTCGGTCGAGGAACTGCTTGAGGTTTGCGACGGCTTTCTGCTCACAGGCGGCCGTCCGAACGTTCACCCCGAGGAATATGGCGAGCCCGCAACCGAGGCGCATGGCGAGTTTGATCGCGCGCGCGATGCGATCACGCTTCCTCTGGTACGAGCCTGTGCTGAGCGCGGCCAGCCGTTTTTCGGTATCTGTCGAGGGTTTCAGGAGGTGAACGTTGCCATGGGCGGTACCCTGTATCCTGAAATCCGCGATCTGCCGGGGCGTTTGAACCACCGGATGCCGCCAGATGGCACTTTGGAAGAGAAATTTGCCCTGCGCCATGTGGTGACGCTGACCGAAGGGGGCGTGTTCCACCAGTTGCTGGGGGCCGCTGAGGTAATGACCAACACGCTGCACGGGCAGGGGATCAAGACGCTGGGCGAGAACGTGGTGATCGACGGCCACGCCCCCGATGGCACGCCCGAAGCAATCTATGTGAAGGATGCGCCCGGATTTACCCTGTCGGTCCAATGGCATCCCGAATGGGACGCGGCCAATGATCCGGTTTCGCGCCCCTTGTTCGAAGAATTCGGCCGCGCCGTTCACGGTTGGGCCGCAGGCAAAGACGCCACGCGATTGCAGCGCTCTGCCTGACGGACGCTGGCGAGGGGGTCAGACCAGCAGGTCGAACTGCTTGTTCAGCGGCAGGCTGCGGGCCCGCTCTCCGGTCAGATCAAACAGTGCATTTCCCAAAGCGGGCATGGATGGAGGCGTTCCGGGTTCACCCACCCCGCCCAAATGCTTGTTGGTCTCCAGCACGCGAACCTCGGTCACCGGGGTCGTGTGCATCCGCAGGGCATCGTAGTCGGGGAAGTTGAATTGCTCGACTTCACCGTCAGAGAAGGTGATCTCGCCGTACGCCGCGGCCGAAAGCCCATAGATCATACCGCCGATCATCTGCGCCTCGACTGTCGCCGCATCCAGCGCCAGACCGACATCGCAGGCGATCCACGCCTTGGAGATGCGGATGGTGCCGTCTTCGTCCACCACCTCGATCACCTGTGCAACCGGCGTGCCGAAGCTGTAGGTCAGCGCCACGCCACGCCCCACACCTTCGGGGGTCTTGCCGGCCCAGCCAGACATCTCTTTGACCGCTTCCAGACACCCGGCTGAGGGTGCGTGTTCGTTTCTGGCCAGCTCCAGCCGGAACTCCAGCGGATCGCGGCCTGCGGCGTGGGCCATCTCATCCATGAAGGTTTCATGGAAGAAACCGTTGTGGCTGTTACCGACCGAGCGCCAGAAGCCCACGGGGACAGCGAGATCGGCAATATGTCCGGCCATGCGATAGTTTGGCACGGCGTAGGGCTGATTGAAGAAGCCTTCGACCAGAACCTTATCAGGACCGCCGCCGGGGAAGCCGGTGTAGCGTTCGACCGCCTGTTGCGTCGGAGATTGCGAGGCGACCTTGCCGTCGATCAAAACGGCCTTGCCATCCTTGACCGCTCCACGCATCCGAGCCATCGCGCCGGGGCGGTAATAGTCGTGGCGCATATCCTCTTCGCGGCTCCATGTGGTCTGGACCGGCGTGCCGGGCACGGCCATGGCAACTCTGGTGGCGATTTCTCCGAAATCCAGCTCACCCCGGCGCCCGAAGCCGCCACCCAGATAGGTGGTGTGGATCTCTACCGCTTCGGTATCCAGACCGGCGGTGTTAGCCACACGCATCTGAATCAGCGTCGGAGCCTGATTGCCGCACCACAGGTCCAGCTTACTGCCGGTATAAAGCGCGGTTGCGTTCATCGGCTCCATCGTGGCGTGGGCCAGATAGGGCACGGTGTAGTCCGCCGTGATTTCGGTTGCACCATCGGGCACGGTATCGACATCGCCGTCGTCCCGCATGGTCGAGTTCGGGGCCTCATCAAACGCTTTGGCGATCTGATCGAATATTGCGGCGGTCTCGGGTGGATAAGGGGTTTCACCCCAGTCCACGTCGATGGCCTCGACCGCTTGCATCGCGAGCCATGTGTTGTTGGCGATCACCGCGACGCCGGTGCCTAGATCAACGATCTTTTCAACGCCTAGCATGGCTTCAGCCGCGCTGGCGTCAAAGCCATTCATCGCGCCGCCCAGCTTGGGGTTCATGCGGACCGAGGCGAATTTCAGTCCCTCGGGCCGTGCGTCGATGCCGAAGGTTGCGGTGCCTGTGGACTTGTCCGGAATATCAACCCGGGGCAGGGACTTGCCGATCAGGCGCCACTCGGTGGGGTCGCGCAGGATGACCTCGGGCGGTTCGATCTGGCCTGCGGCCTCGGCCAGTTCGGTATAGGGAATGCGCGTGCCGTCCGGGGCAACCACCGCGCCGCTCTCAGTTTTGAGTTGATCGCGGTTCACACCCAACTGATCCGCCGCAGCCTGCTTCAATGTCTCGCGCGCGGTGGCACCGGCCATCCGCATCCGCTCGAACCCGTCCTTCATCGAGGTCGATCCACCGGTGACCTGCAGACTGAGCGTGCGGCCCAGAACACCCAGAGCCTCACCCAGATTGTGCTGAAAGTCCGAGATGTCATAGCCTTTGTTCGGCAGACCCTCTCCAACCAGCGCATGGTTGTAATAGGCCGCTGCCGCCGGGCCGTGCAGCACGCGGATATCGTCTAGCTCGACATCCAGTTCTTCGGCAATCAGGGCTGCCCACGTAGTCATGACGCCTTGACCCATTTCGGCACGGGGGGCGAACAGGGTGACGCCCTGCTGGTCGATCAGAACAAAGGGGCTGAGCGCGGTTTCTCCGTCTCGCGGTTTCAGCGGGTTCGCAGCAGGGCGGGTGACGTAGTAGGCGCCGAATGCCACACCGCCCACGATAGCGGCTGATCCGATCAGGAAGGTACGGCGCAGGATTTTTCCGATGCGTGCCATGGATCAGGCCTCCTTCAGCTTGGATGCGGCGTCGTGGATGGCGGCGCGGATGCGGGGATAAGTGCCACAGCGGCAGAGGTTGCCTTGCATCGCCTCGTCGATATCCGCGTTGGTAGGGGTGGGGTTTTCGGCCAGAAGGGCTGCGGCCTGCATGATCTGGCCGGACTGGCAATAGCCACATTGCGCAACCTGATGATCGACCCAGGCCTGCTGGATGGTGGCCATGCTGTCGGGCGTGCCAAGACCCTCAATCGTGGTCACATCGCCCCAGACATCGGACAGCGCGACCTGACAGGATCGCACGGCCTCACCATCGATATGGACGGTGCAAGACCCGCAAGCGGCTACGCCGCAACCGAATTTGGTTCCGGTCAAGCCGATCTCATCGCGCAGAACCCACAAAAGGGGAACATCATCGGGAAGGTCGACCTGATGAGTCTGACCATTGATCTTAAGGGCGGTCGCCATGGCGCACCTCATTTGGCTGTGGCTGGTTCCTGACATAATTGCCGGAAAGTGTCAGTGTGTCAATTGACAAAACTTACAAAAAATGTCAAAGCAGATTTATGAAAGACAAACTGGACGATCCCAAGCAACAAGCGATCCTCGCATCGGCGTTGGAGGCCTTTGCAATCTATGGATTTCGCAAGACATCGATGGATGACATCGCCAAAGGTGCGGGCATGTCGCGCCCGGCGGTCTATCTGCATTACAAGAACAAAGAGGCGATCGTTCGCAGCCTGACACAGGCGCATTATGCCGACAAAATCGACAACGTCGCGCGCGCGCTGTCCGGTGATGGCAGCGTTTCCGAAAGGCTGTCGCGTGCGATTGATGGTCAGATCAAGGGGTTGGCCGAGATCCTCACTTCGCCCCACGGCAGGGAGATGCTGGATACCAGCAAATCAACCGCAGCAGACATACTGGCAGAAGGTGAGGCAGAGATGACCGCCCTCTATGCCGATTGGTTGCGGCGCGAAGACAACGCTGGACGCGTCCGTCTGCCCAACGGGCCGGAGGAGACAGCCAAGACCATCACTGCGACCCTGATGGGCGTTAAGATGACGGCCTCCAGCGCCGAAGAATTCGAACAGCGCACCTCACAACTGGCTGAATTGCTGGGTGCTGGGCTTGAGGTCAGGTGACGCGCTGACGGATCATGTATTCCGGTTTGTCCCAGAGCTTGTTGGCGATGATATCCGCCAGAATCTCGACCGCCTGCTCAACGTCGGTTTCATCGATATAGAGCGGCGTGAACCCGAATCGCATAACATCAGGTGCCCGGAAATCTCCGATGACACCCCGCGCAATCAGCGCCTGCATGGCGGCATAGCCTTCTTCAAACCGGAACGAGACTTGACTGCCGCGCTGCTGCGGATCGCGGGGACTGGCCAGTGTCAGGCCGGGGCAAGTGGCCTCGACCCGGGTGATGAACAACTCCGTCAATTCGATGGACTTGGCGCGGACATCCGCCATGTCGGCCATGTCCCAGATATCCATGGCGGCCGACAGCGCTGCCATCTGAATGACCGGAGGGGTTCCGACCCGCATCCTTTCGATACCGGCGCCGGGGCGATAGTCGAGATCGAAGGCAAAAGGGGCCTCGTGCCCTAGCCATCCCGACAGCGCAGGGCGTACCTTGTCCGACAGCCGCGGGGCGACATAGACGAAGGCGGGCGCACCGGGGCCGCCATTGAGGTACTTGTAAGTGCAGCCCACAGCGAAATCGGCATTGCAGCCGGCCAGATCGACGGGGATGGCCCCGGCTGAATGCGCAAGATCCCAAACTGTAACGACACCGTTTGCGTGGGCCAGTTCCGTCAGCGCCCTCATGTCATGCATGCGGCCCGTGCGATAGTCGACCTCGGTCAGCATTAGCACTGCGACCTCTTCGGTGATATGAGCGGCAACGTCTTCGGGGTCGACCACGCGCAACTCATAGTCCGGGCCAAGCGACCGCAGCAGGCCATCCGCCATGTAGAGATCAGACGGAAAGTTGCCGTTGTCAGATAGAACCACCTTGCGGGTCGGGTTTAGCTCTAGCGCTGAGGCGACCGCCTGATAGACCTTGATCGACAAAGTGTCACCCACCACGACACAGCCAGGCTCAGCCCCGATCAGGCGTCCGATCCGATCTCCAAGCGCCGTAGGCATACCCATCCACCCGGCTTTGTTCCAGCCGGTAATCAGCATCTGCCCCCATTCGTTCTGCATCATGCCCTCTACACGGTTGCTGGCCGATTTCGGAAGCGGACCCAGAGAGTTACCGTCTAGATACAAAACGCCTTCAGGCAGGTGGAACATGGATTTGGTCTTGGCAAAGTCAGTCATAACAGGGCTTTGTCCTTCGGAAGCGGTCAGGTCGTAACCGGCCTATCTGATCCCGCCTGCGCTGTCTATTGCTGTGGATTGTGATGCACCTTTGACCGATGCGACACCCTGCGCTTTTGCCATTGAAGTCAGAAAGCGGTAGGACGTCGATCAGAAGCGACATGTGTCACCGTGTGTCGCCGCACTGGGGGACGGCCATGCGCCTGATCGATATACCGCCTGTCTGGCTTGTGGGCTTCGCCGTGCTTGCGTGGGTACAAGCGCGCATGCTCCCTTTGGGATTGTCGTTGGACGGCGCGGTGACCGATCTTTTCAGCGGCATCCTGATCGGCGGCGGTATCATTCTAGCCATCATGGCCGTCATTGAGTTTCGGCGTCACAAGACGACGGTGATTCCGCACGAAACACCCTCGTCCATGGTGCAAACCGGGATTTACAAGCGCAGTCGCAATCCAATCTACCTGGGCGACGTCCTGATCCTGGCTGGGCTGATCCTGCGGTTTGACGCGGTGTTGTCTCTGGTGTTGATCCCGGTCTTCGTCTGGCTGCTTGAACGGCGCTTTATCATACCGGAAGAGAACCGCCTGCGACGCACCTTCCGCACCGATTTTGCGCGATATGAACGTAAAACCAGAAGGTGGATCTGAGGGTGTGGGCCTCATGACACAACGTAATAATTGCTGCGCTTGCGAAACAATCTTGCGCAAGATAAATGTCTGCTTGTCAATCAATGCCGGATACCCACCTGGCCTGAACCAAAAATTAGGGGGAACCGACTGGTGAAAATTGGAACGCCAAAGGAAATATTCAAAGGCGAGAACCGGGTCGCGATGACTCCGGACTCGGCGGCTCAGCTACAGAAGCTGGGGTATGAGTGCCTGATCGAGAAAGGCGCCGGTGCTGCTGCGGGATTCTCGGACGCGGCCTACGAGGCTGCCGGTGTCGAGGTCGTAAAGACCGCTGCCGCGCTGTGGAAAGCGGCAGACATAATCGCCAAGGTGCGCCAGCCGAACGAGACCGAGCTGAAGCGCCTGACTAAGGACAAGACCCTGATTTCGTTCTTCAATCCTGCCGGGAATGAAGAGGGGATGGAGCTGGCCAAATCCAAGGGCGCGACCGTGATCGCGATGGAGATGGTGCCGCGTATTTCGCGGGCGCAGAAGATGGACGCTTTGTCGTCGATGGCCAACATCGCAGGCTACCGCGCGGTGATCGAGGCCGGTAACAACTTCGGCCGGTTCTTCACCGGTCAGGTGACGGCGGCTGGTAAAGTGCCGCCCGCGAAAGTTCTGATTGTTGGCGCTGGCGTCGCTGGTCTGGCAGCTATTGGCACCTCGACCTCGCTGGGGGCGATCACTTATGCGTTCGACGTGCGCCCGGAAGTGGCCGAACAGGTCGAATCCATGGGGGCAGAATTCGTCTATCTGGACTTCGAGGAAGAACAGCAGGACGGCGCGGCCACCGGTGGTTATGCCTCGGTTCAGTCCGAGGAGTTCCGTGAGGCACAGCTTGCCAAGTTCCGCGAACTGGCACCCGAGATGGACATCGTCATCACCACCGCGCTGATCCCCAACCGCCCGGCGCCGAAGCTGTGGCTGGAGGACATGGTCAAGGCGATGAAGCCGGGCTCGGTCATTGTTGACCTTGCTGCGGAACGCGGCGGTAACGTCGAAGGTACAGTGCCGGATGAGAAGGTCGTCACTGACAACGGCGTGACCATCATCGGTTATACCGACTTCCCAAGCCGGATGGCAGCGCAGTCGTCGTCGCTGTACGCGACCAACATCCGTCACATGATGACCGACCTGACGCCCGAGAAGGACGGTCAGGTCAACCATGACATGGAAGATGACGTGATCCGCGGCTCGACCGTGACCCATGAGGGTGAGATCACCTTCCCGCCGCCGCCGCCCAAAGTACAGGCGATCGCGGCGCAGAAGAAGCCCGAGGTCAAGGAACTGACCCCGGAAGAGAAAAAGGTACAGGAGATTGCAGCCTTCAAGGCTCAGACGAAGCAGCAATTCACTTTGCTGGGTATCGGTGGTGCGCTGATGTTGTTGGTGGGGCTGGTCGCTCCGGCCAGCTTCATGCAGCACTTTATCGTCTTTGTGCTGGCGATCTTTGTGGGTTTCCAGGTGATCTGGAACGTCTCGCACAGCCTGCACACTCCGCTGATGGCGATCACCAACGCGATCTCGTCGATCATTATCGTCGGGGCCTTGATGCAGATCGGGTCGGGGTCTTTCCTCGTTATTCTGCTGGCGGCGCTATCCGTCTTCATGGCCGGGATCAACATCTTCGGCGGCTTCCTCGTAACCCGGCGCATGCTTGCCATGTTCCAGAAATCTTAAGGAGGCCGGGTAGATGGATTTTGGCTTCACCACTGCCGCCTACGTCGTTGCGGCTGTCCTTTTCATCCTTTCGCTCGGCGGTCTGTCAAACCAGGAAAGCGCCAAGCGCGCGGTCTGGTATGGCATCGTCGGTATGGCGCTGGCGGTCTTCGCCACGCTAGTTGGTCCGGGTTCGGGCCTGTGGCTGCTGTCGCTGCTGCTGATCGCCGGCGGTGGCCTGATCGGTCAGTACGTGGCGCAGCGCGTGCAGATGACCGAGATGCCGCAGCTTGTGGCCGCGATGCACTCGCTGGTCGGTCTGGCGGCTGTATTTGTGGGCTTCAACGCGCATTTTGAGATCGGCAATGTGGCGCAGGTCATGGCGATTGCCGACAGCGCGTCTCAGGCGGATCTGTCCGATCTGGGCGCGTTTGCCAAGCTGATCGCGAAGAAAACCGCTGCTGAACTGGCGATCCTGCATGTCGAACTGTTCCTGGGTATCTTCATCGGTGCGATCACCTTTACCGGCTCGGTTGTGGCTTATGGCAAGCTGGCGGGCAAAGTGACTTCGGCGGCGACCAAGCTGCCCGGTGGTCATGCGCTGAACGCGGCGGCGGCGGGTCTCTCGCTGATCTGTCTGATCTGGTACACTTCGACCGGTGGTCTGTTCCCGCTGTTCCTGATGACGCTGGCGGCGCTGTTCATTGGCTATCATCTGATCATGGGCATCGGCGGCGCCGACATGCCGGTGGTTGTGTCGATGCTGAACAGCTACTCGGGCTGGGCCGCTGCGGCGATTGGTTTCTCGCTGGGCAACGACCTGCTGATCGTGGTGGGTGCGCTGGTGGGTTCGTCGGGTGCGATCCTGTCCTACATCATGTGTAAGGCCATGAACCGTCACTTTGTCAGCGTGATCCTGGGTGGCTTTGGTGGTCCGCAGGGTGAGCAGATGGCTGTCGAAGGCGAACAGATCGCGATTGAGGCCGACGGCGTGGCCGCTGCGCTGAACGACGCGGATAGCATTGTCATCATCCCCGGCTACGGTATGGCCGTGGCGCAGGCGCAGCAGTCGGTTTCGGAACTGGTTCGTAAGCTGCGCGCCAAGGGCAAAGAGGTGCGCTTTGCGATCCACCCCGTTGCCGGCCGTCTGCCGGGCCACATGAACGTGCTGCTGGCCGAGGCGAAAGTGCCGTATGATATCGTTCTGGAGATGGACGAGATCAACGACGATTTCCCGGATACGGACGTGGCGATCGTGATCGGCTCGAACGACATCGTGAACCCTGCGGCACAGGAAGACCCGAACAGCCCCATCGCGGGAATGCCGGTTCTGGAATGCTGGAAGGCCAAGCAGGTGTTTGTGTCCAAACGCGGTCAGGGGACGGGTTATTCGGGCATCGAAAACCCGCTGTTCTTCAAAGAGAACACACGCATGTTCTATGGCGACGCCAAGCAGTCGCTGGACAAGCTGCTGCCGATGATCGACTGATCCGAGTGCACAATCAAATTGCAAAGGGCGCCTGCGGGCGCCCTTTTCTTGTTTTGTTTGCAGGAGGCTTTGCCTCCTGACCTCCAGGATATTTGTGGCCAGATGAAGCAGGCGGACTGTGCTACACTGGGTCGCGCGAAGGTGCGCAGGAGGTGAACGATGCAGAAAGTGAACGGCATAGGAGGAGTGTTCTTTCGGGCGCGAGATCCGCAAGCCCTGAGCGCGTGGTATGAGACGCATCTGGGCGTCAATCACTATGATCCGGAGCCCTGGAGGCAACAGGAAGGGTATACGGTTTTTGCTCCGTTCGCGCAGGATACGGAGTATTTTGGCCGGGCCGAACAGCAATGGATGATCAATTTTCGCGTCGATGATCTGGCCGCGCTGATTAGCCAGCTTGGAGCTGCCGGAATTGTGGTCGAGACGAACCCGGATTGGGATAGCGAGGTGGGAAAATTTGCACGCATTCACGATCCGGAGGGCAATCCCATAGAGCTGTGGGAGCCAAATCAATGAGATAGCGGGCTTGTATACCGATGTATTCCTGTAAGTATATGAAATAAAAGATAATTGATGTATTTCACGCGTGCCGTATAGTGCGCCGGACGAAGCGGAGCACTGAATGACGCCAATAGACGACCATCCCCTGCGCTATGCGCTGGCCAATGAACTGCATGCACGCCCTTTTCCGGTGGCGACAGTGCCGTGCACGGTGGTCTTTCTGGCGATCAAGAAACCGGAAGCTGCTGCTGCGCGTGATCGTAGCGAGGATATGGCGCATCTGATCAATCTGCTGGACCGCCACGGGGCATCGCATCCGCAGCCCGAGGCCACGCATTACGCGGGTCAGATCGGCCGACATTGGTTGAAATGGGAACAGCATACCGAATTTGTCACTTACACTGCGATCACTCCCAACGTCAGTGACCGCGCCTTCAATCCGGCTGATTTCGAAGTCTTTCCACAAGACTGGCTGATGGCGAGCCCCGGCCAGCGGGTGACGTCGGCGATGATCCGTGTCGTCGAACGTCAGGAGGACGACGTGGTGCAGGCGTCTTTGGCCGACTGGTTCGAACCTGAAAGTCTGGCGGTGGCGCGCGTCCTGGACGATTCCGCCATCTGTGCCTGCGACTTCCGCATCGACCCGGCGGGGCATATGCGGTTCGCGATGTTCGTCGACAAAGGCACCGGGCAACGTCGGACCGGGCGGGTTATTCAACGACTGTGTGAGATCGAGACTTACAAGGCGATGTCCATGTTGGGTTTCGCGCGTGTCAAACAACTTATGCCCCGGATCGGAGAACTGGATGGGCAATTGTCCCGGCTGATGGAGCAAATGACCAACAATTCGGTGCACCCTAATGAGCTGCTTCCCGATCTGCTGTCCACTTCCATTGAACTGGAAACGCTTTCGGCGCGCTGTTCGTTCCGGTTTGGCGCGACGGGTGCTTATGAGGCCATCGTCAACCAGCGCATCGAAGTTTTGCGCGAGGAACGGTTCGACGGCCGTCAGAGCTTTGCTGATTTCATGATGCGTCGGTATGATCCTGCGATCCGCACCGTCAAATCGACCGAGCGTCGGTTGCAGGCCCTGTCCGACAGGGCGATCAGGGCCGGGGAATTGCTGCGGACTCGCGTGGACGTAGAACGCAGCGCGCAGAATCAGGCATTGCTGGAAAGCATGGACCGCCGCGCCGATCTGGCCTTGCGGTTGCAGCACACTGTCGAAGGGCTGTCGGTGGTGGCGATCAGCTATTATGCAGTGTCGTTGGTCAGCTACTTGCTCTATCCGCTAACGCAGGCCGGACTCAGTAAGGGAATGTTGACGGCGGTGGTGACCTTGCCCGTTGTTCTGGCTGTCTGGTTCAGTATCCGCAAAATCCGAAAGCGTCTGGAATAAGCAGCCTTTGCCAATCGACGAATGATCTGTAAAACGGGCAGCGTTTGACTGAATGCGCGAGGGCTGCCTGTGATCGGTATTGTGGCTGCATGGCGGGCTGTCGCCGCCATGTTCATCCTGAACGGTGCGCTATTCGGTATTTGGGCCTCGCGTATCCCGGCTGTTCGGGACAAGCTGGATTTGACGCATGAGGCTTTGGGGCTTGGCTTGCTGTTCATGGCGGCGGGGGCTGTGTGCTCGTTTCCGATCACGGGTCGTCTGACGGATAAGTTCGGAGCGGTGGCGATCACACGGGTCATCGCTGTTCTTTACACGTTTTCGCTCGTTTTGTTGGCCTTTGCGGGGGATTTCTGGTGGCTCGCGGCATTCCTGTTCGTGTTCGGAGCCTTCCATGGCTCGATGGATGTCGCGATGAATGCGTGGGCTGCAGAGGTCGAGCAAGCTTATGACAAGCCGGTCATGTCGTCGTTTCACGCGATGTGGAGCCTTGGGGCTGGGTTGGGGGCGCTTAGCGGATATGCGGCGGTTCAGATGGGCCTGACGGTCCTGCAGCATTTTCTGCTTGCCGGTGGCGTTGTCGTTGCATTTGCTCTCATTTTGTCCTGGGTGCGCTGGACTTCCAAGCGAACGACCTCGAAGCCGGGGTCGGTGTTTGCGTTGCCGTCGGGCGCATTGATCCTTGTGGGGTTCACGGCGCTTTGCGGAGCGCTTGGTGAAGGGGCCGTCGCGGATTGGAGCGCGATATTCCTTCGCGATGTAACAGGCGCGGCTGAAAGCATTGCCGCGCTAGGTTACGCGGTCTTCTCGGTCACAATGGTCGTGTTCCGGTTGGCAGGTGGGGTAGTCATCGCCCGGTTTGGTCCTGTTGCGACCGCACGGTTTGGCGGTGTCAGTGCGGCTTTGGGTGTTTTTGCGGTGGTGTCAGCAGGCGAACCCGTATTGGCGTTGGCAGGCTTTGCCCTGATGGGCGTGGGCTATGCGGTGATCATGCCTTTGGCCTTCAGTCGCGCGGCGACTGATCCGCATGTGCCGCCCGGGCAGGCGATCGCCAGCGTGGCGACTCTGGGTTACGGAGGCTTGTTGATCGGGCCGCCCCTGATCGGTTTTCTCGCTGAGCTGATGACCCTGAGGCTGGCTTTTGCCGTTCTGTTGCCGCTGTCGGTCCTGATCGTCGTGTTGGCCGGCGCGCTGAAGCGCGCCGACTGAATCTGCTTAGCGTCCGCGAATACGCGGATCCAGCGCGTCGCGCAGGCCGTCACCCAGATAGTTGACGCTGAGAACCGTTAGTGAGATCGCCAGTCCGGGCCAGAACACACGCTCAGGGTATTGCTGCAGATAGTCCACACCATCGAACAGCAGGCGACCCCAAGTCGGGAAATCCGGCGGGAACCCGAGACCGAGGAAGGACAGCGCGCTTTCGGTGATGATCGCGGTCGCGATGCCCAGCGTCGCCGACACCATGATCGGGGACAGCACGTTCGGCAGGATGTGCCGCGTGATGATCTGGCTGTTGCTAGTGCCGATGGATCGGGCGGCGAGAACGAATTCACGCTCTTTGATGGCCAACACGTCTCCGCGTACGATCCGAGCTGTGGGCATCCACGAGGTGATGCCGATGGCGCAGACGATCAGGATGAAGATCCCGCGCTCCAGCCCGAAGGCGGCTGACAGAGGTTCGCGGAACAGCAGCATCATAACCAGCAGCAACGGCAGCAGGGGCAGGGCCAGGAACAGGTCGGTCAGGCGCATTAGCGGGCCGTCCAGCCGTTTGAAAAACCCGGCCAGAACGCCGATGAACGAGCCCAGGAACAGGGCCAGCAGCATGGCGGTGATGCCCACCGAGACCGAGGTCTGACCGCCGGACATCATCCGCGCCATGATATCGCGGCCCAGCTGATCGGTGCCGAAGGGATGCGCAAGGCTCGGCCCTTGGTTACGTGACCGGATGTCGATCTGTGTCGGGTCGATGGTCCAAATGTACGGCCCGAGATACACCGCAGCGACGATGAAGATGAAAAGGATGGCTCCGATCATCGCGCCTTTGTGGGTTTTGAACTGATCCCAAACATCGCGCCATTGACTGCGGGGTGGGGTGGTCAGTTCCTCCATCACATCGGCCGTGGGCAATGCGGTCGAAGCAGGCGCAAGACCTTCGTCGGGGATCAGAGTATCGGTACGATCATGATCAGTCATAGCGAATCCTCGGGTCCAGAATGCCGTAGAGCACATCGGCGATCAGGTTGAACAGCACGATCAGCACGGCAAAGATGAAGGTCAGGGTTTGAACCATTGGCAGGTCATTGGCCTGAATGGCGCCGATCAGCAATTGGCCGATACCGTTCACCTTAAAGACCTGCTCGGTAATGATGGCACCACCGAAGATGGCCGGGATACCCAGTGCGATCACGGTGACCACAGGGATCATCGAGTTGCGCAGAACGTGGACCATAACCACGGTATATTCGCTGAGACCCTTGGCGCGGGCAGTGCGGACGTAATCCTGATTGAGGTTGTCCAGCATCGAGGCGCGCATGAAGCGGCTCAGCTGTGCGGTGATCTGCAACGCCAAAACCATGACCGGCATGATCATCTGTTTGAGCTGCACGACAAAGCTGTCCCAGCTGTTGACCGCATGGGTGGTGTCATAGATCGACGGGAACCAGCCCAGCTGGACCGAGAAGATCACGATCACCAATACGCCCGAGAAGAACGGCGGTACCGAGAAGCCGACCATCGACACGAATGTGCCCATTTGGTCGAACCAGGAATACTGGCGATAGGCCGAATAGATGCCGATGGGCAGGGCGATCAGGATGGCGACCACATAAGCGGTGCCGACAACCCACAGGGTCTGCGGGATGCGCTGAACGACGATGTCCATGACGGGTGAGCGGGTCTGCCACGAAATCACGCGCAGGTCACCTTCGGAGAAGGTTGTACCAAAGATCGAGTCGACCAGAACCTGCGGTTCGATCCAGAAGAACTGCACGATCCATTTCCAGAATCGGATATGCATCGGCTGGCCGAGGCCAAGCGCCTCGCGCATCTTCTCTTTGACTTCGGGCGGAACGGTAAGCGGAACCTGCGCCATCGGGTCGCCTGGGGCGAGTTCGAGAAGCAGGAATATGACGAGGCTGATGAACAGCAGCGTGGGTACGGCCAGGATCAGTCGTCTGATGGTAAAGTTGAGCATTAAGAGGCGCCTTTATATGCGTCTTCTTGTTGGAGTGGCGTGCAAATGACCGCGCCCCGATACGGGTCGGGGCGCGGCTTTGCAAGATTAACGCTTAGGAACCGGTTTTGCGGTACCAGTCCGCAATGTTCCACAGCTCGCTGTCCCAAACGTTCAGGACAACACCACCCAGAGTGTTGGCGTGCGCCGACAGACGACCACGGTGTACCAGCGGGATCATACCGCCTTCCTGTACGATGATGTCGTTCAGCTGTTTCGCAATTTCCGCGCGTTGTTCCAGACCGGCCGTTTCGGCAAGTTTTGCGTGCAGCGCGTCAAACTCGTCGCTGCAGAAGCGGCTGATGTTCTCACCCTGCCACTGCGATTCCGGCTTGGGTGCCTTGTCGCACAGACCGTTGCCCAGATAGGACTGCGGGTCGGTGCCGTTGAAGGTGTTCGCATACATTTCAACGTCGGCATAGAACTTCTGGAACGTGTCGGGCGAGCCCGGGTCACCGCCGAAGAAGACCGATGCGTTGATGTTGCGCAGTTCGGTTTCGATACCGATCTGGCTCCACCATTCCTTGATCAGCGCCTGGAAGTCCTGACGGACGGCGTTGGTCGAGGTCTGATAGACGATTTTCAGCGGTACACCGTCTTTTTCACGGACGCCGTCACCATTGGTATCAACGATGCCAGCTTCGTCCAGCAGCGCGTTCGCGCCATCGATATCCTGCGTGTCACAGGTCATCGAGGTCGAGTTGAACGCAGCAGGTGCCGGAACCCAGTTACAGGTCACTTTACCCGCCTGACCATAGCCGATCTCGACCAGCAGCGGGCGGTCGATTGCCATGGACATCGCCTGATAGACAGCCGGATCCTGCAGGAACGGGTGCGGATGCGTGGCTGTCGAACGCTCGCCTTCCGGCAGATCGGGCGATGGGTTGGTCTGGTTCAGCATGATACGCTCGACCAGCGGACCGAAGCCTGCGACTGGAGTACCTTTGCCGCCTTCCTGCATCTGCGCGATGACTTCGGGTGCCAGCTGCAGGTTCCAAGCATAGTCGAACTCGCCAGTTTCCATAACCGCACGACCCGCCGCCGTTGCATCGCCGCCGCCTTTGAAGGTCACGGTGGCAAAGGCCGGTTTCGCTGGATCACGATAGTTTTCGTTCGCAGCGAACGTGATCACGTCGTTCGGTTTGAACTCGGTCACGACAAACGGGCCGGTGCCGATGGGGTTGAAGTTTTGCTCGGTGCACTCGGGGGCTTTTGCGCCCAGGCAATCCGCAAACTGTGCTGCCTGAATGATCGGACTTTCGCCGCCCACGAACGGGCCGTAGGGGAACGGTGTCGGCGCGTCGAATGTGACTTTTACGGTCAAGTCATCCACTGCTTCGACATTGGTGACGCCTTCAAACTTGGTCACCTGCGCACAACCGCCTTCAGGGTCCATGCAGTAGTTCGCAGTGAAAACCACGTCTGCCGATGTGAACGCTGTGCCGTCGGACCAGGTAATGCCGGGCGCGATTTTCCACGTGATCGAGGTCAGATCTTCGCTGACGCCACCATTTTCGACGGTCGGAATCTCAGACGCCAGATAAGGCACCATGTTGCCGTCCTGGTCGTAGCGTGCCAGCGGTTCAATCACCAGCGAGGCAGATTCCACATCCTTGGTGCCACCCGACAGAAACGGGTTCAGGATTGACGGAGCCTGCCAGTAAATAATGCTGACATTGCCGTCCGATCCACGCTCGGCCATGGCCATCGGGGCCATTGCCGTGCTTGCAATCGCACCTAGCAAAAGGGTTTTGATCTTCATCATACACTCCATGTTGGACACTTACGTGTCTCGATTTTCTCCGCGATGCCCGCGGATTGGGCGTTGCCGTTTGGTGAGTTAACGTTTTGATTTAAAACGATAAGAATTTTCACGCGAACGTGTATTCCGTCCTCTCCCAAAAACGGTTACGCGGCGTATCGAAACAGAGTTTTAAAAAATTGCAAGCCTTGGCTTGCGAAATTTGACCAATCGGTTTGACTTTTCCCGTCCTGCCGCCTTAGCGTTTGGCATTCGTTTAGATTTGCCGCGAAGGGGAGTGCACGCGTGCTGGATCAGCCAATTGCCCAGATCAGAAAACTGCGTGTCGAGTTTCAGACCAAGGACGGCCCCGTCGTGGGAGTCGAGGATGTCTCGTTCGAGGTCAACCCGGGCGAAACCGTATGTATCGTTGGGGAATCGGGATCGGGCAAGTCGGTTTCTTCGCTGTCTTTGATGCGGCTGGTGGAGTTCGGCGGCGGTGAGATCGCGGGCGGCCAGTTGCTGTTCGACCGGCGTGACGGGGATGAGTTGAATCTGGCAGGTGCCGACCAGGATCTGATGAAACAGATTCGCGGCAATGAGATCGGGATGATCTTTCAGGAGCCGATGACGGCGCTGAATCCTGTGTTCACCGTTGGTCGTCAACTGACTGAAGGGCTGCGTATTCACAAGAACATGTCCAAGACGCAGGCCGAGGAACGGGCACTGGAGCTGCTGCGCCAGGTTCGAATCCCCGAACCCGAACGCCGCCTGAAGCAATATCCGCACGAACTCTCCGGCGGGATGCGCCAGCGTGTTGTCATCGCAATGGCCATGGCCTGCGAACCGCGCCTGCTGATCGCGGATGAACCCACAACCGCGCTGGACGTGACCATTCAGGCCGAGATCCTGGCTCTGATGGACCGGCTCAAGCGAGAAACCGGCACGGCGGTGATGTTCATCACTCATGACATGGCAGTGGTGGCCCAGATGGCCGACCGCGTTGTGGTCATGTTCCGGGGCAACAAGGTCGAAGAGGGCACGGTCAACGAAATCTTCGAGAACCCGCAGCATGATTATACCAAGGCTCTGCTGGCGGCGGTTCCGAAGCTGGGCGAAATGCGGGGCAAAGCCGCGCCCGAACCGATGAAACTGCTGGGTGTCGAAGGCCAGAACATCGCGCCCATTCCCGGCACCGAAGAGGTCTTGCTGACGGTCAATAATCTGACCACGCGATTCCCCGTCAAAGGTGGTCTGCTGCGGCGGACGATTTCCAACGTTCACGCGGTCGAAGATGTCTCGTTCACCATCAATCGGGGTCAAACGCTCAGCCTCGTAGGGGAGTCAGGCTGCGGAAAGTCCTCAGCCGGGCGGTCAATCCTGCGGCTGGTCGAGCCGATGGCAGGTGAGGTCAATCTGGACGGTGTCGATATCATGGGTCTGGACCCGGCGGGTCTGCGTAAGGCGCGGCTGGACATGCAGATGATCTTTCAGGATCCGTTTGCCTCGCTGAATCCGCAAATGCAGTTGGTTGATCAGGTGGCGGAACCGATGCGCAACTATGGTGTTGCTTCTGGTTCTGAGCTGCAGGATCGGGTCGCGCAACTCTTCGACAAGGTGCAATTGCCGCGCAGCTTCATGCGCCGCTTCCCGCACGAGATGTCGGGTGGTCAGCGTCAACGGATTGCGATTGCCCGCGCGTTGGCGCTGAACCCCAAGCTGATCGTGGCGGACGAGGCGGTCTCGGCCCTGGATGTTTCGGTGCAAGCACAGGTTCTGAACCTGATGATGGAGCTGCAATCGGAACTGAACCTCAGCTACCTGTTCATCAGCCATGACATGGCCGTGGTCGAACGGGTCAGCCACCATGTCGGCGTGATGTATCTGGGTCGGATCGTTGAACTCGGACCGCGCGCACGGGTGTTTGAGAATCCACAGCATCCCTACACGCAGGCTTTGATGAAAGCGGTTCCGATTGCTGACCCGAACCAGAGAAAGTCGGAAAAGGATCTGAACTTCAAGCCGATCCCATCGCCGATTCATCCAATCGGCTATGCGCCGGAACCCTCGAATTACAACGAGGTTGAGCCGGGACATTTCGTCCTGACGACCGACAGCGGATACTGAGCTTTATGTCACATCGTTTGACCCCGCTTGAGATCATGACCAAGCTGATCTCTTTCCCAACGGTAAGTCGTGAAACCAATCTGCCATTGGTTGACTGGGTCGAGGGATATCTGAACAGCCATGGGATCGACTCTCATCGCTGGCCGGATCCGGATCAGCCGCATAAGGCGGCTTTGTTCGCGCATGTCGGCCCGTGGGAAGACGGCGCGGTCGTTTTGTCAGGTCACACGGATGTTGTGCCCGTCGATGGCCAGCCATGGGATACCGACCCGTTCACCGTCACCGAGAAAGACGGCAAGTATTTCGGGCGCGGCACTTGCGATATGAAAGGCTTCGACGCGTTGGCCATCTGGGCACTGGTCGAGGCGCATCACGCCGATGTCAAACGCCCCCTGCAGCTGGCGCTGAGCTTTGACGAAGAGGTTGGATGCACCGGCGCACCACCGATGATCGAGGCGATGCAGGCGACGCTGCCCAAAGGCTCGGCAGTGATCGTGGGGGAACCATCTGTGATGCAGGCGGTCACCGGCCATAAAGGCGGCTTCGGCTTTGACACGCATATGGTTGGATTCGAGGTTCACAGCTCGATCATGCATACGGGCGTCAACGCGATCATGGAGGCCGCACCGCTGATCGACTGGGCCAACGAGCGCAATGTCGAGAGCAGGGCAGCGCAGCCCTCGGACATAGCCGCCGTGTTCGATCCGCCGTGGACAACCTGCCATGTGGGTATGATCGAAGGCGGCACTGCGCATAACATCACGGCTAAAGACTGCCGCTTCATGATGGATTTCCGCACCGTCCCGGATGAGAAAAAAGCGATCTGGCAAAAGGCCTATTTCGATAAGGTCCGAGAGGTCGAGGCACGGATGCAGGCGGTTCATCCTGAAGCGCGGATTGAACTGTCCGAGCATTTTTCGATCCCCGGTCTTGTGCCCGAAGAAGATGGCGAGGCGGAGACACTGGTGCGCTCGCTCACCGGCGACAACGCATCACATGTGGTCAGCTATGGCACTGAGGCTGGGCAATTTCAGGAAGCGGGCTATTCCGCTGTCATCTGTGGCCCCGGCGATATTGCGCAGGCCCATCAGCCAAATGAGTTCATTACGATTTCTCAATTCAACGCAGGCCAAAAATTTATGGAACGTTTGGTAGAACGGCTCTGCGAATAGCACCTCGAAGGGGAGGTTAAAGATGCCCGTCAAGAACCGGCTCGCCGAGATGCATGGCGAGATCACCAAATGGCGACGTCACCTGCATATGCATCCCGAGCTGATGTATGATGTTGAAGCAACAGCAGGGTTTGTGGTCGATCGTCTGAAGGAGTTCGGCGTTGATGAGATCACGCCGGGGATCGGCAAAACCGGAGTGGTTGCCGTCATCAAAGGGCGTCAGGATACGCAGGGCCGGGTGATCGGGCTGCGCGCTGACATGGATGCTCTGCCGATTGAGGAGGCAACGGGGCTGGACTACGCCTCGACCGTTTCTGGCAAGATGCACGCCTGTGGCCATGATGGGCATACCTCGATGTTGCTCGGGGCGGCTCAGTATTTAGCCGAGACTCGGAACTTTGACGGCACCGTTGTGTTAATTTTCCAGCCTGCCGAAGAGGGTGGTGCAGGTGGCTTGGCTATGTGTCAGGACGGGCTGATGGACCGCTGGGGCATTCAGGAAGTCTATGGCATGCACAACATGCCGGGGATGCCGGTTGGTGAGTTTGCCATTCGGCCGGGCGCGTTATTGGCTTCTTCGGATGAGTTCGAAATTGTTGTGACGGGCAAGGGTGGTCATGCCGCCGCCCCGCATGAGGCGGTGGATACAACGCTCGTGGCATCTCATATTGTTGTGGCTTTGCAATCGGTTGTGTCGCGTACTGTGGACCCGATCAAACGGGTGGTGCTGACGGTCGGGACCTTTGAAACCGATAGTGTGGCCTCGAATGTGATTGCCCATACGGTGCGGTTGCGGGGCACCGTTCGCACGCTTGATCCCGAATACCGAAAGATCGCCGAAGATCGCGTGCGCCGGATCGCGGAAGACACGGCCTCGGCCTTCGACGCGTCTGCCGAAATGACGTGGACGCCGGGCTATCCGGTGACGGTAAACTCCGAGGTCGAAACCGGATATGCGGCTGAGGCGGCCGAGGCGGTGTCGGGCAAGGTCAATGACAGCACTGATCCGATCATGCCGTCAGAAGATTTCGCCTACATGCTTGAAGAACGGCCTGGGGCCTACATCTTTATCGGAAACGGGGACACGGCCATGTGCCACCACCCGGAATACAACTTCGACGACGACGCCATTCCCGCCGGGTGCAGCTGGTTTGCTGAACTGGTGGAGCGACGATTGCCCGTCGCCTGATTTGGGAGGATCAGATGCCAATCAAGAACCGACTCGCCGAAATGCACGCAGAGATCACCGGTTGGCGGCGGGACATCCATCAACACCCCGAGATCCTGTATGACACCCACCGCACCAGCGCTTTGGTGGCCGAAAAACTGAAGGAGTTCGGTTGCGATGAGGTCGTGACCGGCATTGGCCGGACCGGTGTTGTTGGCGTGATCAAAGGTAAAACCGACACGCAGGGCCGCGTGATCGGGCTGCGCGCCGATATGGACGCGCTGCCGATGCAGGAGCAGACGGGCCTCGACTATGCCTCAAAAACCGAAGGTGCCATGCATGCCTGTGGCCATGATGGCCATACGGCAATGGTTCTGGGCGCGGCGAAATACCTGTCTGAGACGCGCAATTTTGATGGTACGGCCATTGTGATTTTTCAACCAGCGGAAGAGGGCGGCAACGGGGCCGAGGCGATGTGCAAGGACGGTCTGATGGATCGGTTCGGCATTCAGGAAGTCTATGCCATGCACAATGTGCCCGGTGTGCCGACGGGTCAGTTCGCCATCCGGTCCGGACCACTGCTGGCGGCTGCGGATGAGTTCGATATACATCTGGAAGGTCGAGGCGGTCACGCGGCCAAACCGCATGAAACAATTGATACGACTGTGATGTTGTCGCAACTGATCGTAGCCTTGCAGACCATTGTGTCGCGCAATGCGGACCCGATCTTGCAGGCGGTTTTGTCTGTGACCTCGGTCGAGACCTCGTCCAAGGCGTTCAACGTGATCCCGCAATCGGCGCAGGTGAAGGGCACGGTGCGGACGCATTCGAACGAAATGCGTGACCTGATCGAGGCGCGGCTGACCGAAGTGGCTGAGGGCATCGCCGAGACCTTTGGCGGCACCGTCAAAGTCACCTACACGCGCGGGGTGCCGGTGACGATCAACGCTGAAGAACAGACGGGATATGCCGCCGAGGCCGCCATTTCCGTGGGCGGCAGCTGCGGCGAGGCGCCGATGGTAATGGGGGGCGAGGATTTCTCGTTCATGCTGGAGGAACGCCCCGGGGCCTTCATCGTGCTGGGCAATGGCGACAGCGCCGGGTTGCACCACCCCGAATACAATTTCAACGACGAGATCATCCCGATGGGGTGTTCATGGTTTGCCGAAATGGTCGAGCGCCGGATGCCGGCGGCTTGAATTAGGAGAGAGAAGAGATGCCAGTTAAGAACCGCTTTGCCGAATTGCAGGATGAAATCACCGAATGGCGACGGGATATTCACGAAAATCCTGAGATCCTGTTTGAAACCCATCGCACCAGCGCTTTGGTCGCTGACAAGCTGAAAGAGTTCGGCTGTGACGAGGTTGTTACCGGGATCGGTCGTACTGGCGTTGTTGGTGTGATCAAGGGCAAGTCCGACTCGAAAGGGAATGTCATTGGTCTGAGGGCTGACATGGACGCACTGCCGATCCATGAGGCGACGGGGCTGGATTACGCCTCGAAAACCGATGGGGCGATGCATGCCTGTGGCCATGATGGCCATACCGCGATGCTGCTCGGTGCGGCGAAATACCTGTCGGAAACGCGCAATTTCGACGGCACCGTGGTGGTGATCTTCCAGCCCGCCGAAGAAGGCGGCGGTGGCGGTCGCGAGATGTGCGAAGACGGCATGATGGAGCGTTGGAACATTCAAGAAGTCTACGGCATGCATAACTGGCCGGGACGTCCGGTGGGCAGTTTTGCGATCCGTCCGGGCTCGTTCTTTGCAGCGACCGATCAGTTCGACATTACCTTTGAAGGCCGTGGTGGTCACGCTGCGAAGCCGCAGGAGACCGTAGACACGACCGTGATGACGGCGCAGGCGGTTCTGGCGTTGCAGACGATTGCCTCGCGCAATGCCGACCCGATTGATCAGGTCGTGGTGTCGGTGACCTCGTTTGAGACCTCGTCCAAGGCGTTCAATGTCATTCCGCAAACGGTCCAGATCAAAGGCACCGTGCGTACGATGAGCAAAGAGATGCGCGATCTGGCAGAGAAGCGGATTAACGAGATTTGCGCAGGAGTGGCGGCGACCTTTGGTGGCACAGCGGATGTGACCTATATTCGCGGCTATCCGGTCATGGTGAACAGCGACGAGCAGACGGATTTTGCAGCCGAGGTAGCGAAGTCGGTTTCTGGCAGCTGTGATGAGGCACCTCTGGTCATGGGAGGTGAGGATTTTGCCTTCATGCTGGAGGAACGTCCGGGCGCCTATATCCTGGTCGGCAATGGCGATACGGCTATGGTTCACCACCCTGAGTATAACTTCAACGACGAGGCCATTCCCGCCGGATGCAGCTGGTGGGCCGAGATTGTTGAACAACGGATGCCCGCCGCTTGACGGAGTGAAGCGAGGGGCCAGCCCCTCGTGCTCCCCGAGATATTTTTAGCCAGATGAAGAGGGATCCCGTGCGCTCAGGTTGAGTTGGGTGCACAGGGTTCCGATGACGGAATTCAGGGCGTTGGACTGTGTGTTGACGCAGGATTTTGCTGCATCGCGCGCGCTTTGAAGTGCTTGTGGGTCTGAGAGCCAGTGGGCAACAGCTGCTGAGAGCTCGGACGCGGTTTCGACCTGCACTGCACCGCCGGTTTCGATCAGGGGGGCGAAGGTTTCGGCGAAATTGAAATATCCGGGGCCGGTGAGGACGGCGGCACCGGCTTGGGCAGGTTCAAAGGGGTTGTGGCCTCCGATCTCTTTCAGAGAGCCGCCGAGGAATACGATGGGACAGAGCGCATACCAAGTGCCCAATTCGCCTAGCGTGTCTGCCATATAGACCTGTGTCTGTGCAGCGATCGACTGGTTTGTACTGCGCTGTGCATGGGTGAGCCCCTCAGTACCGATCAGCTTGCTTAGCTCATCTCGACGCTCGGGGTGGCGCGGGATCAGCAGCAGCAACAAGTCGGGCCAACGGCTGAGCAGGGCTTTGTGCGCTGCGAGCACGGTTTCTTCTTCGCCTTGATGTGTAGAACTGGCGATCCAGATTGGGCGGTCGCCGATCTGGTTTTTGATCCAAGACAGGGCCTCAGTATCTATGGGTAGCGGATCGGACATGGCCTTGAGATTGGTGCCGGGTCTTACTTTATCTGGCGACGCGCCCATAGCGATCAGATTGCTGGCGGTCCTGTCGTTCTGGGTCAGGAACAGGTTGAAATGGCTCAGGATGAAGCGCGCAGTTTTGGGTCGTTTGATCCAACCGGCCACAGATTTCTCGGACAATCGGGCGTTCAATAAGGCCAGTGGGGTTCCGCGCTTTGCCGTCTCAACGATCAGGCGGGGCCAAATCTCGCTTTCGACGAAGATTGCCGCATCCGGTTTCCAGTGGTCCAGAAACCGGCGCACCGGGCCTTCGCTGTCGAGCGGCGAATATTGATGACGCGTACGCGGGGGCATGCGTTTGGCGATCAGTTCGGCCGAGGTTGGCGTGCCCGAAGTGATAAGGAATTCGACGTCGGGCAAGCGCTCCGCCAATCGCTTGATCAGGCTAAGGACAGACAAGCTTTCGCCAACGCTGGCGGCGTGAAACCAAATCAGGCGGGTGTTGGGGCAGGGTAGGCTGGCGTGGCCCAGCCGCTCTTGTTGGCGGGTTTCGGGGACGTCGGCAGCCTGCAACTTGGTGCGTACTTTGCGCCAGATCAGTGGTCCGACAAACGAGGTCAGGCCGCAGTACAGGTTGTACAACAGTGTTGGCTGTTCGTCGGGGCCAGGCAAGTCAGCCGCCTGTGTGGCTCATGTGGCGGCTCATCTGGCCATCGACGGCTTGCCGGGAATAGTCGAAATCATGGCCTTTGGGCTTGAGATTGATCGCCGCGCGGATCGCGTCTTCGAGCGGTTTCTCGGTATCGGGGTGGTCGCGTAGCGGCGCGCGCAAGTCAGCCATATCTTCCTGTCCGAGACACATATACAACTCGCCGGTGCAGGTCAGGCGTACGCGGTTACAGCTTTCGCAGAAATTATGGCTCAGCGGCGTGATGAAGCCGATTTTCTGACCCGTTTCCTCAAGCCGGACATAGCGGGCCGGGCCGCCAGTGCGTTCGGCCAGATCGGTGACCGAATAGTGGTTCTCATATTCCTTGCGCACGTCTTTAAGCGACCAATATTGATCCAACCGGTCTTCGTTGCCGATATCCCCCATGGGCATGACTTCGATCCAGGTCAGATCCATGTCACGTTCGGCGCACCATTCGGTGATGCGGGGCAGTTCAGGCTCGTTGAAGCCTTTTAGCGCCACCGCGTTGATCTTGATCCGTAGCCCGGCCTTTTGGGCGGCATCAATGCCGTTCAAAACTTGCTTCAAGCGTCCCCAGCGGGTGACCTTGGCAAACTTGTCATCGTCCAGCGTATCGAGCGAGATGTTCACACGACGTACACCGGCCGCATAAAGATCATCTGCAAAGCGGTGCAGTTGTGAGCCATTGGTGGTCAGTGTCAGTTCTTTCAACGCACCGCTGTCCAGATGCCGCGTCATGCTTTTTAAGAAAGACATAATATTCCGTCGCACCAGCGGTTCCCCCCCGGTGATGCGCAGTTTCTGCACCCCGAGGTTCACGAAGGTCGTGCACATGCGGTCCAGTTCTTCCAGCGTCAGCAGGTCTTTTTTGGGCAGGAACTTCATGTCTTCCGACATGCAGTAGACACAGCGAAAATCACAGCGGTCCGTGACAGAAACGCGGAGATAAGTGATGGCGCGGGCAAACGGATCGATAAGCGGAGCAGTCATGCTGGTATAGGTAAAGCGCGGGTGGCCTACCGGCAAGGGCGATTTGTGTTTTTGGCTGGCACAGATCGGTGCGGCGCTCTAGATGTTTGAGCATGAGATATGCGTTGCTATTGGTTTGTGGCCTTGTCGCGGGCTGTGATGCGGTTCGGTCCACGACCGACCGGGTTTTTGGAGGTGCGCCGACAGAGCCGGAGCCTGCACCCGCCGTTGCTGAACCTGTAGAAGCGGCACCCACCGAGGTGGTTGCCAATGCGGGCTGGGCTGGTGCGAAACGTACCATCGCAGGTTTGGGTGACCCAAACACACCGGGACGCTGGCTGCAGACACCTTTGGTTGAAACCGAGATTAATGGTCGCGTTGTTGTGCCTCGGACAGGTGCGCAGGCCTATGTGACGCTTGTACCCGCGCCCGGGCCTGAGGGGGGCGGCGGACGATTGTCGCTTGAAGCGATGCGCGCCCTGCTGATCCCGTTTGATGAGCTGGTTGAGCTGGACGTTTATTCAGACTGAAGGTATTTCCCGGCCTCTTTGCGGGCGAAAGGTTTCATCGCTGCGCCGTGCTGATCGAGGAAATCTGTCACGCGTTTGGGGTCATGCTTGGAAAGCTCGCGCAGCCACCAGGCTATGGCTTTCTGAATGAACCAGTCCCGGTCAGGCACATATCTCGCGGCCCAGCTCAGCACGCGGTCTCGGCACGCCAGCTCCTCGGGCTTCGGGTGGTTTTGCTTGGTCCAGGGCAAGGTGGCGACCAGCGCCGCGCGCCGGGTCCACATGTGGTCGGACTGGGTCCAGTTTTCAACTTGATCCAGCCGCGAAGGATCGGCAGCGAGCCGCTTTTGCATTGCCATGCAGGCATGGTCCGCTATGGCCCATGCGTCAAAATCGGGTAGCCAGCTTTGTAACAGATCCCATACGACATCATCCGGGCGGATGCGTGCTTGCGTCAGCAGCTTTGCAGCGGCTACGCGGGCCTCGTGTATGTTGGTTTGCCAAAGGGCCGATGCCAGCTCGACCCGTCCGGGCACGTCGAGTTCGCGCCGCCAACCTTTGGTCAGATCATTCAGGATCGGGTTAGCGACGCCAAGATAGGTGCGGTCGGCCTTGTGATAGTCCGCCACCTGTGCCGCCCGCATTGGGTCGCTATGGATTTTGATCTGATCCAGATGAGTCTTTAGCAGAGCGTCGCTCATTCGACAGTCACGGATTTCGCCAGATTGCGCGGCTGATCCACATCCGTCCCCTTGGCGACGGCAGTATGATAAGCGAGCAACTGCGCGGGAACCGAATAGAGGATCGGCGTGAGGCTCGGGTGCACATGCGGCATGCGGATCGTGCTCCAGGCTTCATCTCCGGCTTCGGCGATACCGTCATCGTCGGACACAAGAATGACTTTGCCTTTGCGTGCCATGACCTCTTGCATGTTGGACACGGTTTTGTCGAACACCGTGTCGCGTGGGGCCATGACCACCACCGGCATGTGTTTGTCGATCAGGGCGATGGGTCCATGCTTGAGTTCACCTGACGCATAACCTTCAGCGTGTATGTAACTGATTTCCTTCAATTTCAGCGCACCTTCCATGGCGAGCGGATACATCAGGCCACGCCCCAGAAACAACACATCACGCGCCTCGGACAGGCGTTGGGCTGATTTGCGGATGGCGCTATTTTCGTCCAGTGCGGTATTCAGAACCGAAGGCAGCCCGCGCAGCGCCGCTGCGTGGTCTGCCAGTTCTTCGTCGCTCAGAGTACCACGATCCGCCGCGGCTTTGAGCGCCAGCATCAGCAAAATGCTCAGCTGACAGGTAAAGGCCTTTGTCGAGGCCACGCCGATCTCGACACCGGCGTGAATCGGTAGAGTAATATCGCTTTCCCGCGCAATCGAGCTTTCAGGAACGTTGACGACAGAAACGATCTTGTCTGCCTTGCCTTCGCAATACCGCAACGCGGCGAGCGTATCTGCGGTCTCACCCGACTGGCTGACAAACAGCGCCAATGTGCGGTCGGTGATCGGAGGTTCGCGATACCGAAACTCGCTGGCGATATCGACCTCCACGGGCATTTTGGCCAGTTGTTCGAACCAGTACTTGGCGGTCAGGCAGGCATAGAAAGCGGTGCCACAGGCCACCATGGTCAGGCGGTCGAGCTTGGTGAAGTTCAATTCTTCGGGCAGAACCACCTGGTCGCCGCCAGTTGGCAGATACGACCGGATCGCCTCGGCTACCACAACCGGCTGCTCGGCGATTTCCTTGGCCATATAGTGCTTGTGCCCGGCCTTGTCAGCGCGCGACTGATCCACTTTGATTTGGCGCATCTCGCGATTGGCGATCTCACCAGCTTCGTTGCGGATTTCAAGCGATGTGCGGGTTAGCACCGCCCGGTCGCCTTCTTCCAGATAGGTGATGCGATCAGTCAGCGGCGCCAGGGCAATCGCGTCCGAGCCCACATACATCTCACCATCGCCATGCCCGATGGCCAAAGGCGATCCCTTTCGGGCAGCAACAATCAGGTCGTCCTGTCCGTTGAACAGGAAGGCGAGCGCAAATGCGCCCTCAAGCCGATCAATCGTTTTGTAAGCAGCGTCAACCGGGTTCAAACCTTGTGACATGTAGTGCTCGGTCATCAAGGCGACGGTTTCCGTGTCGGTTTCCGTTTGAAAGCCGATGCTGTGTTCGGCCAATTCTGCGCGCAGTTCGCGATAATTCTCGACAATGCCATTATGCACAACAGCGACAGGTCCGGCCTGATGCGGATGCGCGTTGCTGATCGAAGGCGCACCATGCGTAGCCCAGCGGGTATGACCGATGCCGGATTTGCCGGGTAGGGGATCGTGAACCAAAAGGTCGCTTAGATTGACGAGTTTACCTACAGCTCTGCGCCGTCCAAGCGTTCCATCATTGACCGTTGCAATCCCGGCGCTGTCATAGCCGCGATATTCCAGCCGTTTCAGCGCCTCGACCAGAATGGGGGCTGCTTCGTGACTGCCCAGAACACCAACAATTCCACACATAAATCAGGCTCCTTTGTCGCGGCGCGCTTTCTTCGCCCTCAACATATCAAACAATTTACGGGCATAGCCGGGCTTGTTTTCCTGCTTGGCGCGCGCAACGGCCAGTGCGTCCGGTTCGACATCCTTGGTCACCACGGTTCCCGTTGCGGTCATCGCTCCGTCGCCCAGCGACACCGGAGCGATCAGCATCGTGTTTGAGCCGATGAACACATTCTCGCCAATCGTGGTTTTGTGTTTCATCACGCCGTCATAGTTGCAGGTGATCGTACCGGCCCCGATATTTGTTGCCGCCCCGACCGTGGCATCGCCGATATAGCTGAGGTGATTGACCTTCGCGCCCTCGGCGATCTCGGCATTCTTGATCTCGACGAAATTGCCGATGCGGGTGTTTTCGGCCAACTCGGTTCCCGGGCGCAAGCGCGCATATGGGCCAACAGTGGCACCTCGGCTGACGTGGCAGCCCTCCAGATGCGAAAACGCGCGGATCGTGGCACCGCTTTCGACGGTGACACCTGGGCCGAAGACAACATGTGGTTCAATCACGGCATCGCGCCCGATGACGGTATCTGCGGCAAGATATACGGTCTCGGGGGCCATCAGCGTGACGCCAAGATCCAACAGATCGGCCCGCGCCTGCACCTGAAAGATTGCATCCGCCGCCGCCAGGTCGGCACGAGAGTTCACGCCCAGCGTTTGTGCCTCATCGCAGGCGATTGCGGTCACGCGCAAGCCGCGGTCGCCCGCGATTTCTACCACGTCGGTCAGGTAGTATTCGCTTGAAGCATTATCGTTGCCCACCGCATCGATCAACGAAAACAGCGTTGGCGCATCACACGCCATAAGACCCGAGTTACAAAAGGTTATGGTGCGCTCTTCATCTGTCGCGTCCTTGAACTCGACGATCCGCTCTAGCGTATCGCCCTGCATCACCAAACGACCATACCGTGCGGGATCGGCAGCCTCAAAGCCGAGAATGACCAGATCATTCTCAGCCCTCGCAGCGATCATCCGCTCCAGCGTCTCGGGTTGCAGAAAAGGCGTATCACCGAACAACACGACCGCATCACCCTCGAACCCGTCCAACGCATTGCGCGCCTGCGCCACTGCATGTGCGGTTCCAAGCTGTTCTTCCTGCACAGCGATCTGTGCAGTCTCGTCTTCGGCCTTCGCAACCTTCGAGACAGCCTCGGCCCCGTGGCCCGTGACGATCACGGTGTGTTCGGGCGACAGGACGGCTCCGGCGCGCATGGCGTGGATCAGCATCGGTACCTGTGCAATCGGGTGCAGGACTTTGGGAATGTCAGAGTTCATTCTTGTGCCTTTCCCGGCGGCAAGAATGACAAGGGCGGTGGTCATGAAATCGTTTTCTCTTTGTGTTTTGTTGCGCCCCGTTTTATCCGCTGAGGTCAAAGGCGCAAGCGGTTCAGCCATCAAACAAGATTGCCGTTTGCAACATGGGGCGGCGAAAAACCGCTGAGGCAGGAGGCAACATGCGTACGGTGATCTTCGATCTGGACGGGACTTTGGCGGATACCTCCGGTGATCTGCTAGCAGCGGCCAACCACTGTTTCCGGCAGATGGGGCATGGGGATGTGCTGGTTCACGAGCAGGATGCCGGGGTCGCCCTGCGGGGCGGGCGGATGATGCTGACGCATGGGCTCAGGCGCGTCGGAGCCTATGCCGACGATACAGTTCTGGCTTACTATCCGGTCTTGCTTGAAGCTTATGCTGAAGCGATTGACACGCACACCCGGTTCTATCCTGGTGCTTTGGATGCTGTCGAGCGTCTGTCGCAAGCGGGGTATGGCGTAGGTATCTGCACCAACAAGCCCGAGGGTCTCGCAGATCTCTTGCTGACTCGAATGGGCGTGCGGGACAAATTCGCCTCGCTGGTGGGGGCAGACACACTGCCCGTGCGCAAACCCGATCCCGAGCCGCTGCGCGAAGCGGCACGGCGCGCAGGGGGGCATCCGGACCATTGCGTTCTGATCGGCGATTCAGATACGGACCGAAATACCGCACGCGCTGCAGGTGTGCCCTCGGTGCTGGTCACTTTTGGCCCTTCCGGGGAGGATATGGCCACGCTGGAGCCCGAGGCGCTGCTGCATCATTTTGATGATTTGCCGAAACTGGTTTCCGATTTGATCGGAGCGGCGGCGTGATCTCTTGACCCTTGATCATTTCGGCCTCAGAACCAATCCATGACCGAGATTTTCACTGGCAGTTTCACCCAACAGGAACCTATCCCCGATGAAGCGATCGAGGCCGCATTGGCCGTGATGCGCCATGGGCGCTTGCATCGCTATAACGTCGCGCCTGATGAATTAAGCGAGACGGCATTGCTGGAACAGGAATTTGCCGCTCAGATGGGGGCGAAATATTGTTTGGCCGTCTCATCGGGCGGTTACGCTTTGGCCACCGCGTTGCGGGCCGTGGGGATCGGGCCGGGTGATCCGGTTTTGACAAACGCGTTTACGCTGGCCCCTGTGCCGGGGGCTATTGCGTCGGTCGGGGCGAAACCAATTTTTGTCGGCGTGACTGAGGCACTGACCATTGATCTCGATGATCTTGAGGCCAAGCTGGATCAGGCCAGGGTGCTGATGCTCAGCCATATGCGTGGGCATCTGTGCGATATGGATCGGTTGATGCAGATGTGTAACGCGGCCGGGGTGATTGTGATCGAGGATTGCGCGCATACGATGGGGGCGGCCTGGCAGGGTCAGCTCTCCGGGCGACAAGGGGCAATCGGCTGTTATTCGTGCCAGACCTATAAGCATGTGAACTCGGGCGAGGGCGGATTGTTGGTTACGGATGACCCGGAGCTGGCTGCAAAAGCTACCATGTTGTCCGGGTCATATATGCTCTATGAGCGCCATCTGGCCGTGCCTGGTCCGGAGGTGTTTGAGCAGATCAAATACACCACACCCAACGTTTCGGGCCGTATGGACAATCTGCGTGCTGCAATCCTGCGTCCTCAATTGCGGGTGCTGGATCGCCAGGTTGCACGCTGGAACGAACGGTATGATGAGATCGAGCGTGGGTTGCGCGAAACACCGGGTCTTACGGTTGTCGAGCGTCCTGCCGGGGAAACTTATGTCGGCTCGTCTATCCAGTTTCTGTTGTTGGATTGGACTCCGGAGCGCATTGCCGAAGTCACCCGCCGCTGCGCCGCACGCGGGGTCGAATTGAAGTGGTTTGGCGGGGCAGAACCTTCGGGCTTTACCTCGCGCTATGACAGCTGGCGGTATGCGGACAGTGCGCCGATGCCCAAGAGCGACAGGATTCTGGCCGGGATCATGGATATGCGTGTTCCGTTGACGTTCTCGCTGGAGGATTGTCGCCTGATCGCGCGGATCATTCGGGCCGAGGTGGGCGCGGTTTATCAATCGTAATCCAGCGGAGCGCGCTTTCAGCGCACGCTCGGTTTTTTATGAAAACGCCGCCCTTGCTGGGCGGCGTTTTGCGTTGATCCGCGCGGCGTCGTTGACCGGACGTGGAATCGCTGCTATCTGTTTATTGAACACTTGTTCATTAACGCTGCTAGAGGAGCCCCGCATGTTTATGGCCACTATGCAATTCGATCTGGGTGAGGATGTGAATGCCCTGCGTGAGATGGTCCACCGCTGGGCGCAGGAACGCGTGAAGCCGATGGCGGCTGAGATTGACGCCTCGAACGCCTTTCCGAATGAGCTGTGGAAAGAGATGGGAGAGCTTGGGCTGCTGGGCGTCACTGTGCCCGAAGAGTATGGCGGGGCGGGGATGTCCTATCTGGCGCATACCATCGCGGTGGAAGAAGTGGCGCGGGCCTCGGCCTCGGTGTCTCTGTCTTATGGGGCGCATTCGAACCTCTGCGTGAATCAGATTAAGCTGAATGGGAACGACGAGCAGAAACAGAAATATCTGCCGCGTCTGATCTCGGGCGATCATGTAGGGGCGCTTGCCATGTCTGAGTCCTCAGCCGGGTCGGATGTGGTGTCGATGAAGCTGCGTGCCGAGAAGCGCAACGATCACTACCGACTGAATGGCAACAAATACTGGATCACCAACGGGCCGGATGCGGACACGCTGGTTGTTTATGCCAAGACGGATCCGGAGGCAGGATCCAAGGGGATTACCGCCTTTCTGATCGAGAAAGAGATGAAGGGATTCTCGACCTCGCCCCATTTTGACAAATTGGGGATGCGAGGGTCGAATACGGCAGAGCTGATCTTTGAAGATGTCGAAGTGCCGTTTGAAAACGTGCTGGGCGAAGAAGGCAAAGGTGTCGCGGTTCTGATGTCCGGGCTTGATTACGAGCGCGTCGTTCTGGCCGGGATTGGTACGGGCATAATGGCGGCTTGCCTGGATGAGGTCATGCCTTACCTGGCCGAACGCAAGCAGTTTGGTAAGCCTATCGGATCATTCCAGCTGATGCAGGGTAAGATTGCGGATATGTATACCGCAATGAACTCGGCGCGCGCCTATGTCTACGAGGTCGCCAAGGCTTGCGACCGAGGGGATGTGACCCGTCAGGATGCGGCGGCGTGCTGTCTTTATGCCTCGGAGCAGGCGATGGTGCAGGCGCATCAGGCCGTGCAGGCGCTGGGTGGGGCCGGGTTCCTGTCGGATGCGCCGGTCAGCCGGATTTTCCGCGACGCAAAGCTGATGGAGATTGGCGCAGGTACCAGCGAAATCCGCCGGATGCTGATCGGTCGCGAAATGATGAACGAAATGCTGTGACGGAAAACCCCGCGATTCAATGAGCCGCGGGGCTTTTTACGATTGGATCAGAAGCGATGGACGTAGGAAACGCCGATCAGCCAGGGATCAATTTCTGCGGTGCCGATATCGGCTCCGTCAAGTTTGACGTCCGAGTCGATGTCGAACCAGCGCACGTTCAGGCGAATGGCACCTTTTTCGGTGACCATGTAATCCAGACCGGCCTGCAGCGAGACGCCGAAGGAATTGTCCAGGTCCAGATCGCCCAAGGGCGAATCTTCTTCGAAGAAGATGGTGTAGTTCAGACCGGCGCCGACATAAGGCTTCCACGCGCTGTTGGTCGGGAAGTGATAGTTCAGCGACAGGGTGGGCGGCAGGTGTTTGACGCTGCCCGCATCGACGCTGCCGCCGAGGGTGACGTCATGCTTGTAGGGGGTCGAGGCCAGCAGCTCGATCCCGAGGTTGTCCTGAATGAAATACTCGACAGTGAAGATCGGGCGGGTGTCCGAGTCGACATCGGCGTCAAATCCGGCCAGAGAGCCGTTGTTGGACTTGGGGTCCAGATAGCCGACACCGACACCAACGGTCCAGTCGCCCTGGGATTGGGCGAAGGCCGGGGCAGCCAGCGCAACAAGTGCGGTAGAAAGGGTCAAAGCGGCGAGTTTCTTTGTCATATTCATGCCTTTGGTTCTGTTGATGCACGTGTTGTGATGACTCCGCGGACGCAGAACTCTGATCTGCATCAAGTTTCTGTGATTTATGAGTCGGCCGATGGGGCGCTAAATCGCTGCAAAACAAAGAGAAATATGCATGTGTCCCACTGAGATCATACCGGGCCTGCGCTCTGATCAAAGCTGGGAGCTACCCGACCGGCTGAACATGGCGCGCCAATGCTTGTCCCAGCCCGCTGACCAGGTCGCCATCCTTGATCTGACTGCATCCGAAAGTCGCGCGATCCGTGTCGCCGATCTGCATGAGATGGTCGATGGCATTGCACGGGTGTTACTAGACCGTGTTCAACCGGGCGAACGGGTGGGCGTGCTGCTTAGCCAATCGTCCTGGTGCGCCGCAGCGCATCTTGCGATCTGGAAGATCGGCGCGATTTCGGTGCCGCTGTTCACACTGTTCAAACGCGATGCTTTGGCCTCTCGTGTCGGCGATGCAGGCGTGCGGCTTGTCCTGACGGACGCCGAAGGTGCCGCGTTGCTGGGCGATCTGGCACAGCCGCTGCTGGCCGATCAGATTGGGCAACAGGGCGAGGCAGTTCTCTTCGCTGATACCGGGCCCGAGGATCCGGCGGTGCTGATCTATACGTCCGGTACCACCGGCAGCCCCAAAGGCGCATTGCACGGGCACCGGGTGCTAACGGGCCACCTGCCGGGCGTCTCGATCAGTCACAACCATCTGCGAGACGGTGATTGTCTGTGGACACCCGCTGACTGGGCCTGGATCGGAGGGCTGTTCGACGTGCTGATGCCAGGGCTTGCGCTAGGAGTTCCTGTGGTAGCTGCACGCTTGGACAAATTCACCCCCGAAGCCTGCGCCGAGGTCATCGCACGAGGCGGGGTGCGCAATGTGTTCTTTCCCCCAACCGCGCTGCGCATGCTGAAGGCTGTGGATCAGAGCGTCCCCGGCTTGCGCTCCGTCGCCTCGGGCGGAGAGCCTTTGGGGGCCGAGATGCTGGCTTGGGGGCAGCGGGCGTTTGGCCTGACGATCAACGAGTTTTATGGCCAGACCGAGTGCAATATGGTCGTGTCTTCTTGCGCCGAGGACTTCCCGGTGCAGCCCGGCTGTATCGGCAAGCCGGTGCCGGGGCATGATGTGGCGGTGATCGACTCTAACGGCAATCCGACGACTGAGGAAGGCGATGTTGCCATCCGGCGCGGCTCGGCCTCGATGCTTCTGGAATACTGGAACCGGCCTGAGGCCACCGCAGAAAAGTTTCGCGACGACTGGCTGATCACCGGAGACCGCGGCAAGTGGGAGGGCAACTATCTGCGCTTCGTGGGCCGCGATGACGACGTGATTACTTCGTCGGGCTACCGCATCGGCCCCGCCGAGATCGAGGATTGTCTGCTGACCCACCCGGCTGTGGCTACAGTGGGCGTGGTCGGCAAACCTGACCCGCTGCGAACCGAGATCGTGAAGGCGTATGTGGTGTTGAAGCCGGGCGTCGAGGCTGCGGAGCAGGAGTTGCAGGATTGGGTCAAGGACCGTCTGGCGCAGTATTCCTATCCGCGTGAGGTCGCGTTTTTGGAGGAGCTGCCGATGACAGTGACGGGGAAGGTGATCCGCAAGGACTTGAAGGCGCGGGCTGCTAATGAGGGGGCGCTACGATGAACAGCCTGTACTTCGCAGCTCTGTTCGTCGTTGCCTGCATTGCAACGCCAGTCAAGAGCTTGGCCGACGAAAAGAATCCCTATGCTTGGACAGAACGTTGCCTGGCGAGCGCTGGTGGTAAACTGGATCGGGCTGGAAAAACGCAAGAGTGTATAGCGGTGATCCTCGGCTATTGCCGGTTCTCCATGGACAGTCATTCTTGCTTTAGCAACTTGGCGACAAATTTCTCAGACCGGTCCAAGGCAGTTGTGGAAGGGCTTCCAGAAAATCTGGATGCTCTGTCTCCTCAAAAACACTTCTATGAAAAGCGATTGGAACTTTTGAATGAAACAAGCGTTGCCAGTCGTTGTGAAACACCAAGCTTTGACACGGAATGCGCTGCACTAGTGTCCTTCGGACGATATTTAGGAGCAGTGTCTTTGGCCAATTGGGTAGAACAGAGGGAGGAGAGCCAGTGAAGCTCACTAGTAAGGCAATAACAACCTCTGCGGAGTTCCAGAACAACCGCACCTCCCATCTCGGGGCACTGTCACAAATCTCCGTCGCCGCCGAAGCAGCGCGCATGGGCGGCGGTGAGAAATCCCGCGCGCGGCATGAATCTCGGGGCAAGATGCTGCCTCGGCGTAGGGTGGCGAACCTGCTCGATCCGGGGTCTCCGTTCCTCGAAATCGGCGCGACGGCGGCGCATGGGATGTATGGCGATGCTGCGCCCTCTGCCGGTGTGATTGCCGGGATTGGTCGGGTACAGGGGCGTGAGGTCATGGTGGTGTGTAACGACGCCACCGTGAAGGGCGGCACGTATTACCCGATGACCGTCAAAAAACACCTCCGCGCGCAGGAGATTGCCGAGGAAAACCATCTGCCTTGCATCTATCTGGTCGATAGCGGCGGCGCGAACCTGCCCAATCAGGACGAGGTTTTTCCCGACCGCGACCATTTTGGCCGCATCTTCTACAATCAAGCGCGGATGAGCGCGAAGGGCATCCCTCAGATCGCCGTGGTGATGGGATCCTGTACGGCGGGCGGGGCCTATGTACCCGCGATGTCGGATGTGACGATCATCGTGAAAGAGCAAGGCACGATCTTTCTGGCCGGCCCGCCTCTGGTCAAGGCCGCAACCGGAGAAGTTGTCAGCGCCGAGGATCTGGGCGGAGGTGACGTCCACACCCGCCTGTCCGGGGTGGCGGATTATCTGGCCGAGGATGACGCCCACGCGCTGGCCTTGGCCCGCCGTGCGGTCGGGTCGCTGAACCTGCGCAAGCCACAGACGGTGGATTGGGCCAGCCCCGAGGACCCGGCCTATGACCCCGAGGAAATCCTTGGCGTCGTCCCCGCCGATCTGCGCACGCCCTATGACATCCGTGAAGTGATTGCGCGTCTGGTTGATGGCTCTCGGTTCGATGAATTCAAGCCGCGCTTTGGCGAGACGCTTGTCACGGGCTTTGCCCATGTCAAAGGCTGTCCAGTCGGAATCATCGCCAACAACGGCGTGCTGTTTTCCGAGGCCGCGCAGAAGGGCGCGCATTTTGTTGAGCTGTGCTCGCAGCGTCGCACACCGCTGGTATTCCTGCAAAACATCACCGGCTTTATGGTCGGCCGCAAATACGAAAACGAAGGTATCGCGCGGCATGGGGCCAAGATGGTGACGGCGGTGGCGACGACCTCGGTTCCCAAGATCACGATGCTTGTCGGTGGTTCATTCGGGGCCGGGAATTACGGAATGGCAGGTCGCGCCTATCAGCCGCGGTTCCTGTGGACCTGGCCGAATTCTCGGATATCGGTGATGGGCGGCGAGCAGGCGGCGGGCGTTCTGGCCACCGTCAAACGCGACGGGATCGAGCGGCAGGGCGGTACTTGGTCAGCCGAGGAAGAGGCCGAGTTCAAACGCCCGACGCTGGATATGTTCGAGGAGCAGTCGCATCCGCTCTATGCCTCGGCCCGTCTCTGGGACGATGGCATTATCGACCCCCGTAAATCGCGCGACGTGCTGGCCCTGTCACTCAACGCCGCGCTTAACGCCCCTATCGAGGAGACACGTTTCGGCGTGTTCAGGATGTAAGATGAGCGTTTCATTGAATGATGTCATGGTCCGCTATCCAGGCGCGCAAACCTTCAAGTTTGGAGACAGCGCAACGCTGAGTGCAGAGTTGTTGTCGTTGGTGCGTTCAGGTCGGAAAACGGCAACCTGTGGTGCTTTGCGCGACTACCCAGAGGGCAGCGCTGACACTCCGGTCGTTGGGCGACGGGATATTGCATTGGAATGGGATGATCGTCCGGCTTTGGTGATCGAAACGGTCGAGGTGTCGACCTGTCGATACTGCGATGTGACCGAAGATTTCGCATTGGCGGAGGGTGAAAACGAAACGCTTGAGGGATGGCGCGAAGATCACCGCCGGTATTTTGAGCGCAATGGCGGGTTCGATCCTGAGATGGAATTGCTGTGCGAACGGTTCCGCCTTGTCGAAGATCTGGCGGCTGAGGGGTAAGCTATGTTCAACAAAATCCTGATTGCCAACCGGGGCGAGATTGCTTGTCGTGTGATGGAAACTGCTCAGAAGATGGGCGTATCCTGCGTGGCTGTTTATTCCGATGCGGACGCTTCGGCCAAGCATGTGCAGATGGCGGATGAGGCTGTACATATTGGCGGTGCGGCCCCGGCTGAGAGTTATCTGAAGGGCGATGTGCTCATTCAGGTGGCGCTCGATACGGGGGCACAGGCGATCCATCCGGGCTATGGCTTTCTGTCCGAGAATCCTGACTTTGTGGACGCTGTTGAAGCAGCCGGTCTGACCTTCATCGGGCCATCGGCAGGAGCGATCCGCAAGATGGGCTTGAAGGATGCGGCCAAGGTACTGATGGAGGAAGCGGGGGTACCTGTGGTGCCCGGTTATCATGGCGACAATCAGGACCCCGAACATCTGGCCGGGGCGGCGGATACCATTGGTTATCCCGTCCTGATCAAGGCCGTTGCAGGTGGCGGCGGCAAGGGGATGCGGCTGGTCGAGAAGCCCGAGGATTTCTCGGCTGCTTTGGACAGCGCGCGCGGTGAGGCGAAGACGGCGTTCGGTAATGATGCTGTGTTGGTCGAGAAATTTGTCGCCAAGCCCCGCCATATCGAAGTGCAGGTGTTCGGCGACGGCAGTCATGCAGTGCATTTGTTTGAACGCGATTGTTCGTTGCAACGGCGGCATCAGAAGGTGATCGAAGAGGCCCCGGCCCCCGGCATGACCGTTGAGATGCGCGAGGCGATGGGGCAGGCGGGCGTGCGTGCGGCTGAGGCGATTGGCTATAAGGGCGCGGGCACGGTTGAGTTCATAGTCGATGCCTCGGACGGGCTGCGGCCTGATCGGTTCTGGTTCATGGAGATGAACACGCGCCTGCAGGTGGAACATCCGGTGACTGAGGCGATCACCGGCATTGATCTGGTCGAGTGGCAGTTGCGCGTGGCGGCGGGGGAGAGCCTGCCGAAACAGCAGAATGATCTATCGATCAATGGTCATGCCTTTGAAGCACGGCTTTATGCCGAGGACGTGCCTAAGGGCTTTCTGCCAGCGACGGGTACTCTGACCCATCTGCGCTTCCCGGAAGGCTGCCGCGCCGATAGTGGCGTGCGGGCCGGGGATACGATCAGCCCTTGGTACGATCCGATGATTGCCAAGGTCGTGGTGCATGGCCCGACCCGCGCGGTTGCTTTAGAAAGCCTGCATCGCGTCCTGCGCCGGACCGAGGTTGCCGGGACAGTGACCAACCTTGCATTTCTTGGTGCTCTGACGCGTCACAGTGGGTTTGCATCTGGTGACGTGGATACGGGTCTCATCGGTAGAGACCTTGATGAACTGGTGAAAGAAGCCGGCACGAATAACGTTTCGACAGTAGCTGCCGCGATGACGGCGCTTGGTCTGGTCGAGACGGATCCAGAGACGGGCTTTACCCTGTGGGGGGCACTGCATCGAGCGGTGCAGTTGTTGCGGAATGGAGAGGTCGTTGATCTGGATGTGCAGGTCGAAAGTCAGGACCGGCAGATTTGGCAGGTCGAGGGCGCGCAGCTGATCGCGCAGCGCCGAAACGGCTGGGTCCTTGATGGGACACCCATGCCCAAGGTCGCTATTGCCGGGTCCCAGATCACCGTGTTCGACGATTACGGGCAGGTGTTCGAGATTGTTGACCCTCTGGACCGCGATGCAAGTGCCGCGGGCGATACAAATGTAATCGAAGCGCCGATGCCCGGTTTGGTCAAGGCCGTCTTTGCCTCCGCAGGGCAGGCGGTGAAGGAAGGCGATCGTCTGGCCATTCTGGAGGCCATGAAGATGGAGCATTCTCTGTTGGCTGCTCGAGATGGGGTGGTGGCCGAGGTGCTGGCCGAGGCGGGTGCTCAGGTCGAGGCCGGCGCGGCGCTGGTTCGCTTGGCCGAGGATTGATCTGTTCGGCCCGTGCATTGCGTGGCACAGTCGGGTCATATCCTACTTTGAAACAAGAATAAGCCGGGGAGGGACGCGCTGATGAAGGAACGGGTCGAGATATTCGAGGTCGGGCCGAGGGATGGGCTTCAGAACGAGAAGCGCGAGATCCCGGTGGCCGAGAAGGTGGCTTTGGTCGATTGCCTCAGCCGCGCCGGGTTTAACCGGATTGAAGTCGCAAGCTTTGTCTCACCGAAATGGGTGCCACAGATGGCAGGCAGCGGTGCGGTTCTGGCCGGGATCACGCGGGCCGAGGGCGTACGCTATGCAGCGCTGACGCCGAATATGCGTGGATATGAGGATGCTTTGGCAGCCAAGGCAGATGAGATTGCGGTGTTTGCATCAGCGTCCGAAGGGTTCTCGAAAGCCAACATCAATGCGACCATTGCTGAGTCCATCGAACGCTTCGTCCCGATCCTTGAGGCTGCGCGCCACATCGATCTGCCGGTTCGAGGGTATGTTTCTTGCGTGACCGATTGCCCGTATGACGGCCCAACCCCTCCCGAGAAGGTGGCCGAGGTGGCAGACGCCTTGTTTGCCCACGGCTGCTATGAGATTTCGCTGGGCGATACGATTGGACAGGGAACCCCGGACAAGATCGCGCATATGTTGCTGGCAGTTCGTGAACGGGTGCCGGTGACTCGGCTTGCGGGTCATTTCCACGACACCAACGGGCGTGCGATTGATAATATCGACGCCTCGCTGGCGCTGGGCGTGCGGGTGTTTGACGCCGCCGTGGGCGGGTTGGGGGGGTGCCCCTACGCGCCCGGAGCGGCAGGCAATGTCGCGACCGAAGCGGTGGCTGCGCATCTGGAACGGCTGGGATATGAGACGGGTCTGGATGCGTCTGTTCTGGAACAGGCGGCGGACATGGCGCGGGCAATGCGGACGGAATAAGATATGTTCGAGACTATAACTCTGAAAACAGACGAACGCGGCGTGGCCACTCTGACGCTGGATCGTCCGGAGAAGCATAACGCGTTGTCGGCGCAGATGATTGCAGAACTGACACAGGCCACCGGGCAATTGGCCAGTGATGACTCGGTGCGGGTGGTCGTTCTGGCCGCATCGGGCAAGAGCTTTTGCGCCGGCGGTGATCTTGGCTGGATGCAGGCACAAATGGCGGCCGATCCCGAGACGCGCTTTGTTGAGGCGCGCAAGCTGGCCGAGATGCTGAACGCCCTGAACACGCTGCCCAAACCCCTGATCGGCGCGTTGCAGGGTAATGCGTTTGGTGGCGGCGTGGGGATGGCCTCGGTCTGTGATGTGGCAATTGGAGTGGACGGCCTGAAGATGGGTTTGACCGAGACCCGTCTGGGCCTGATCCCAGCCACGATCGGCCCCTATGTCATTGCCCGCATGGGAGAAGCGCGGGCGCGGCGTGTCTTTATGTCCGCTCGCCTGTTCGACGCCGCAGAAGCAGTGGAACTGGGCCTGCTGGCCCGCGCCGTGCCCGCCGACTCGCTAACAGACGCGGTTGAGGCGGAAATCCAACCTTATTTGTCCTGCGCGCCGGGCGCAGTCGCTTCGGCCAAGCAGATGATCCAGTCGCTTGGGCCGCGCATTGACGATGCTGTGATTGATCACACCATTCAACAGCTTGTCGCGCGCTGGGAAACCGACGAAGCAAAAGAGGGAATCGCGGCCTTCTTCGACAAGCGAAAACCTGTATGGAATAGACAGGTTTAACCGGTCAGGCGGATCGAAGAGCCTTCGTAGCCATAGCCGGTTGAGGAATGGTAATATTGCCTGCCTGCGCGTTTCTGTTCGGTTGACCCTCTGACCCCACAGGGATAGAGAATGTCCAGTCAAATCGCCAATTGACGGCGCACCCTTCCGGGACATGCGCAGGAAAGGAGCTATACGTGGAAGACCTGCTGCGGGAGTACCTCCCGATTCTGGTGTTTCTGGCCGTTGCCGTGGGCCTTGGAATCGTGCTGATTCTGGCTGCTGTGGTCCTGGCTGTCCGCAATCCAGACCCCGAAAAGGTCAGCGCATATGAATGTGGCTTCAACGCCTTCGACGATGCGCGGATGAAATTCGATGTCCGATTCTATCTGGTCTCGATTCTTTTCATCATCTTCGATCTGGAAATCGCCTTCCTGTTTCCCTGGGCCGTTGGCTTCAAGGACATCAGCGATGTTGGGTTCTGGTCGATGATGGTGTTCCTGGCGGTGCTGACCATCGGCTTTGCCTATGAATGGAAGAAGGGGGCCCTGGAATGGGAGTGATGACGGGTGCAAACACCGCAGGCGTCGACAAGGAAGTCGCCACCCAGGCCCTGAATGCTGAGTTGCAGGACAAAGGGTTCCTGCTGACCTCGACCGAGGACATCATCAATTGGGCCCGGACAGGGTCATTGCACTGGATGACCTTTGGTTTGGCCTGCTGCGCGGTTGAGATGATGCACACTTCGATGCCGCGTTACGATGCGGAACGGTTTGGCATCGCGCCGCGCGCCTCCCCACGTCAGTCGGACGTGATGATCGTGGCCGGAACCCTGACCAACAAGATGGCCCCTGCGCTGCGCAAGGTCTACGATCAGATGCCCGAGCCGCGCTATGTGATCTCGATGGGGTCCTGCGCCAATGGCGGTGGCTACTACCACTATTCCTATTCTGTTGTGCGTGGGTGCGACCGCGTTGTGCCCGTCGACATATACGTACCCGGCTGCCCTCCAACCGCTGAGGCGCTGCTTTATGGTCTGATGCAGCTGCAACGCAAAATCCGCCGCACCGGCACCATCGTACGCTGAGGAGAGGGCAGATGAGCGAAGCACTCAAGGAACTCGGCGCGCAGTTGGAACTGAAGCGGGCAGATTGCGTTCTGTCCTGGGACGTGACCTATGACGAGTTGAACGTGGATGTTGCCCCGTCGAATCTGGTGGAATTTGTCGAATTTCTGAAATCCGACCAGAACTGCAAGTTCTCGTCTCTGGTCGATATCACCGGAGTTGATTATCCCGAGCGCGCCAAACGGTTCGACGTGGTCTATCACTTCCTGTCGATGTACCAGAATCAGCGTATCCGCTTGCGGGTCTCGATCCGCGAGGATGACATGGTGCCTTCAATTGTCGACATCCATCCTTCGGCCAACTGGTTCGAGCGTGAGGTGTTCGATATGTTCGGCATCCTGTTCTCGGGCCACCCGGACCTGCGGCGTATCCTTACGGATTATGGCTTCAGGGGTTACCCGCTGCGCAAGGATTTTCCGACCACCGGCTATACCGAGGTTCGCTATGACGAGGCGCAAAAGCGCGTGGTCTATGAGCCTGTCTCGCTGGTGCAGGAATACCGTCAATTCGATTTCATGTCCCCGTGGGAAGGTGCGAACTACATTCTTCCGGGGGATGAGAAGCAGGAGTCGTAAGTCATGGAGTTCCTGATCTGGATTGCCGTCACGGTTGCCACGATTATCCCGATGCTGAAACTGCTACCGCATTTCGGGATCGAGAAATACTGGGTCGTCGCCTGCGTCATACCGATCGGAACGCTGATCCTGATCTGGATCATGGCCATGAAACTACAAGAGATGGAGCGCCGTTGATGGGGCTTGGGGAACTGATCGCGCTTGGGGCGCTGGGTGTTCTGCTGGCCGGTGCCGCTGCCAAGGCGGCTGAAGCGGAAAAGGTCCGGGTTCGGGCCGAAGCGAAAAAGAAACGAGGGCGTTGATGGACGGCTCAAGATATGATGACGGCAGCACGGATGCGCTGAGCGGAGAACAGAAGATCCGCAACTTCAACATCAACTTCGGCCCGCAACACCCTGCGGCGCACGGGGTTTTGCGTTTGGTACTCGAACTGGACGGCGAGATCGTCGAGCGTTGCGACCCGCATATCGGCCTGCTGCACCGTGGCACCGAAAAGCTGATGGAAAGCCGGACGTATCTGCAGAACCTGCCGTATTTCGACCGTCTGGATTATGTGGCGCCGATGAACCAGGAACATGCCTGGTGTCTGGCCATCGAAAAACTGACCGGAGTGGAAGTGCCGCGCCGGGGCTCTCTGATCCGCGTTTTGTATTCCGAGATTGGCCGCATTCTGAACCATCTGCTGAACGTGACGACTCAGGCAATGGATGTGGGCGCGCTGACACCTCCTTTGTGGGGTTTCGAGGAACGCGAAAAGCTGATGGTGTTCTATGAGCGTGCCTGTGGTGCCCGCCTGCACGCCGCCTATTTCCGCCCCGGTGGCGTTCATCAGGACCTGCCGCCGGAACTGCTGGACGATATCGAGGCGTGGAGCCACGAATTCCCCGCCGTTCTGGACGACATCGACGGTCTGCTGACCGAAAACCGCATCTTCAAACAGCGTAACGCCGATATCGGGGTCGTGACCGAGGATGACATTCAGAAATACGGCTTCTCGGGCGTCATGGTGCGTGGGTCAGGCCTGGCATGGGACTTGCGCCGCGCGCAGCCCTATGAATGCTATGACGAGTTCGAATTCCAGATCCCCGTTGGTAAAAACGGCGACTGCTATGATCGCTACCTCGTACGCATGGAAGAGATGCGCCAGTCGCTGCTGATCATCCGTCAGGCCATCACCAAAATCCGCGAATGTCCCGGAGACGTTCTGGCGCGCGGCAAGATCACCCCGCCGAAACGCTCGGACATGAAGACCTCGATGGAAAGCCTGATCCATCACTTCAAGCTCTACACCGAAGGCTTCCACGTCCCCGCAGGCGAGGTCTACGCCGCCGTCGAAGCCCCCAAGGGCGAGTTCGGCGTTTATCTGGTCGCCGACGGAACCAACAAACCCTACCGCGCCAAATTGCGCGCGCCGGGCTTCCTGCACCTGCAAGCCATGGACCACGTCGCCGGAGGGCACCAACTGGCCGACGTCGCCGCCATCATCGGCACCATGGACGTCGTATTTGGAGAGATTGACCGCTAATGCTCCGCCGTCTTCATCCCGAACAACCCGATAGTTTCGCCTTCACCGCTGCAAACCAGCAATGGGCCGAAGCGCAGCTCACCAAATACCCCGAAGGCCGTCAGGCCAGCGCGGTGATCCCGCTGCTGTGGCGCGCGCAGGAGCAGGAGGGCTGGCTGAGCCGTCCGGCGATTGAATCTGTGGCTGATATGCTGGGCATGGCTTACATTCGCGTGCTTGAGGTGGCCTCGTTCTACTTCATGTTCCAGCTACAACCGGTTGGGTCTGTGGCGCATATTCAGGTCTGTGGGACGACCTCCTGCATGATCTGTGGGGCCGAGGATCTGATTGCGGTCTGCAAAGAAAAGATTGCCGCCAAGCCGCATCAACTTTCTGCTGATGGCAAGCTGAGTTGGGAAGAGGTGGAATGCCTTGGATCCTGCACCAATGCGCCTATGGCTCAGATCGGCAAGGATTACTACGAGGACCTGACTGCCGAGAGTTTTGGTAAGGTCATCGATGATCTGGTCGCTGGCAAAGTACCGACCCCGGGTCCGCAAAACGGGCGCTATGCGGCTGAGCCCCTGAAAGGGCTGACCAGTCTGACGAATTATGACAGTGGCAGAACGCAGTATAACGCTAGTGTTCAACTCGCTTCCGATCTGGGCGATACGGTCAAGCGCATCGACGGCACCGAGGTACCAATCCTGACACCTTGGCTGGGCAAAGACGGCAAGGCGGCGTCAACCAAAGCTGCACCGAAACCGCCTAAGGCTCCGGCCCCGGCGAAACCTGCGGTGAAACAGGCCGCCGAGGCGAAGGCGGCTAAGGAAGATCAGCCCGAGACCCTGACCGATGCGCGCGATGGTAAGCCGGATGATCTGAAGATGCTGAAAGGCGTTGGGCCGAAACTGGAAGAAACGCTGAACGGCTTGGGCTTTTTCCACTACGATCAGATCGCTAAATGGACGCCCGAGCAGGTGGCCTGGGTTGATGCTCGGCTGAAATTCAAAGGCCGGATCGAACGCGACGGTTGGATCGAACAAGCGGCCAAGCTGGCAGCGGGTGAAGAGACAGAATTTGCCAAACGTGCCAAGGAAGATGGCACATACGACGACTAGAACAGGTGCCCCTTTAGGGCATCGGGATGAGATGGATAAGGACAAGGAACAGGCCATAGCCCGCAAGGGCCGCCATATCGGCATCGTCATCGCGGTGACGATGATCCTTTGGCTTGCCATGTCCTTTGTCGGTCCGCAACTGGGATTGCCGGGCCGCTATGCGCTGCTTTTTGATTTTGCCGCTCTGGCAGGGTTCATTTATGCGGGCGTCAACATTTTTCAACTCTGGCGCATGCGTCAGGACAGCTGAAGGTAACACGCGATGCTGAAGGATCAGGACCGGATCTTTACCAACATCTACGGGATGCATGAGCGCACGCTGAAAGGCGCGCAGGCCCGCGGGCATTGGGACGGCACCGCTGGCCTGATCGGCAACGGGCGGGACTGGATCATCCAGACGATGAAGGATTCAGGTCTGCGTGGCCGCGGCGGTGCGGGCTTCCCGACTGGTCTGAAATGGTCGTTCATGCCCAAGGAAAGTGACGGACGTCCGGCCTATCTGGTTGTGAATGCGGATGAATCCGAGCCCGGCACCTGCAAAGACCGCGAGATCATGCGCCATGATCCGCATACGCTGATCGAAGGGTGCCTGATTGCGTCCTTCGCGATGAATGCGCACACTTGCTACATCTACCTGCGCGGTGAATACATCCGCGAGCGCGAAGCGCTGCAGGCCGCAATTGACGAAGCTTATGACGCTGGTTTGCTGGGCAAGAATGCGGCTGGCTCTGGATGGGATTTCGACCTGTTTCTGCATCACGGGGCTGGGGCCTATATCTGCGGCGAAGAAACCGCCCTGATCGAAAGCCTTGAGGGCAAGAAGGGGATGCCGAGGATGAAGCCGCCGTTCCCGGCAGGGGCAGGTCTTTATGGCTGCCCGACCACCGTGAACAATGTGGAATCCATTGCCGTTGTTCCTACCATCTTGCGCCGTGGCGCGGACTGGTTTGCGGGTTTTGGCCGTCAGAACAACGCAGGCACCAAGCTGTTTGCGATCTCAGGTCATGTGAACAACCCGTGCGTCGTCGAAGAGGCGATGTCGATATCCTTCGAAGAACTGATCGAAACCCATTGTGGCGGTATTCGCGGCGGTTGGGATAATCTGCTGGCCGTGATCCCGGGCGGTTCGTCCGTGCCGTGTGTGCGTGGAGAAAACATGCGCGACGCGATCATGGATTTCGACTATTTGCGCGGTGAGCTGGGCTCGGGTCTTGGCACGGCTGCGGTCATCGTGATGGACAAATCCACCGATATCATCAAAGCGATCTGGCGACTGTCCAAGTTCTACAAGCACGAAAGCTGCGGTCAGTGTACACCGTGCCGCGAAGGCACCGGCTGGATGATGCGTGTGATGGACCGATTGGTGCGCGGCGAGGCCGAACTCGAAGAGATCGACATGCTGTTCGACGTAACCAAACAGGTCGAAGGGCATACGATCTGTGCGCTGGGTGACGCGGCGGCGTGGCCGATCCAGGGCCTGATCCGCAACTTCCGGGAAGAGATCGAAGATCGCATCAAAGCCCAGAAGTCGGGCCGTATGGGCGCGATGGCGGCGGAGTGATCATAATGGGGCAGGCTGTCGAATACTTGCACGCTGTCACGTTTGTGATGACGTATTGATGGGGGAAAAGATGCGCGTGAAACGATCCCTGATCTTTTTTTTGGCTGCAGCGACGGTTGTGTCGGCTTGCGGTGAGGCTCCTTCTCGGGCCAATCGAGTGGCCTTTGACGGACAGTTCTTTAACGCCAAGGCCAAGCCGGTCAACAAACGCGTGTCTCCGACCGATTTCACGGTCACGGTGAATGGCGTCTCTGCTTCTGTGGACGGCGCGCGCGAGGCTGGGCGATTTGAGGGCACCAAATACTGCGTGCAGAATTTCGGGTCGTCGCGCATCGACTGGGCGGTAGGCCCGGATACAGAGCCGCAGAAGCTGCGGATCGAGAAGGACAAGCTGACTTTTGCAGGAACGTGTCAGCGTCCATGATTCGTGTTATCGGATATCACGACGCGGGTCGCGTGGCGTTATTGACTAGCGCATCAGACGGGGTGCGTCTTGGGAAACCCAAGACGAAAGGAAAATCCATGTCTGTTCTGAAGAAGCTTGCGCTGGCCACAGCACTGGTTGTCCCTATTGCCGCCGAGGCGAAGCCGCCTTTGCGCGAAGTCAAAGAGATCGACAACGAACTCTACTACATCGCAATCGCAAACGAGATTTCCGAATATTGCTCGTCGATCAGCGGGCGCCGGATGAAGGCGATCGGGGTGATGTGGGGCTTGAGGTCCAAAGCAAACAAACTGGGATATTCGGACGGTGAAATCCGCGCCTACGTGGATTCGGATGCCGAAAAGGACCGGATGCGCGCCAAGGGCGAAGCGTATCTGGCGCAGAACGGCGTATCCTATGAAAATCCCAATTCTTTCTGCACGTTGGGCAAGAAAGAAATCGAAAGAAACAGCGCCATTGGCGTGTATTTGAGGGCGAACTAGACCATGTCTGACCTCCGCAAGATCAATATCGACGGGCAAGAAATTGAAGTCGATGGGGCGATGACCCTGATCCAGGCTTGTGAACAGGCCGGGGTCGAGGTGCCGCGCTTCTGCTATCATGAGCGTTTGTCGATTGCCGGGAACTGCCGGATGTGTCTGGTGGAGGTCGTTGGTGGCCCGCCGAAACCGGCGGCCTCTTGCGCGATGCAGGTGCGTGATCTGCGCCCAGGGCCTGAGGGCCAACCTCCGGTGGTCAAGACGAACTCTCCCATGGTCAAGAAGGCCCGCGAAGGGGTGATGGAATTTCTGTTGATCAACCACCCGCTGGACTGCCCGATCTGCGATCAGGGCGGTGAATGCGACCTGCAGGATCAGGCGATGGCCTATGGCCTGTCCGGCACGCGCTTCAAGGAAGCCAAGCGCGCGGTCGATGATCTGGATCTGGGGCCGTTGGTCGGTACTGCGATGACCCGTTGTATCTCCTGCACCCGCTGCGTGCGGTTTACCACCGAGGTGGCCGGGATCACCCAAATGGGTCAGACCGGTCGTGGTGAGGATGCTGAGATCACGTCGTATCTGAACCAGACGCTCGATTCGAACCTGCAAGGCAACATTATCGACTTGTGTCCGGTTGGGGCGCTGACGTCCAAGCCCTACGCCTTTACCGCCCGTCCATGGGAGCTGACCAAGACTGAGTCCATCGATGTGATGGACGCATTGGGCTCGAACATCCGCGTGGATACCAAGGGGCGTGAAGTTATGCGCTTTTTGCCGCGTAACCATGACGGTGTGAACGAGGAATGGATCAGCGACAAGACCCGCTTTGTCTGGGATGGGCTGCGTCGTCAGCGACTGGATCGGCCCTACGTCCGCGAGAACGGCAAGTTGCGGCCCGCGACTTGGCCTGAGGCGCTGACCAAAGCCGCGGAGGCGCTGAAAGGTGCCGAGAAACTCGCCGGTATCGTGGGTGACCTGGCTCCGGTTGAGGCTGCCTTTGCGCTGAAACAGATGATCGAAGGGCAGGGCGGTGTTGTTGAATGCCGGACTGATGGTGCCAAGCTGCCTGCTGGTAATCGCGGGGCCTATGCCGGGACTGCTGCTATCGAGGACATTGATAGCGCCGAGCGTATTCTGCTGATCGGCACCAACCCGCGTGATGAGGCTCCGGTTCTGAACGCGCGTATCCGTAAGGCATGGGCGCATGGGGCCGAAGTGGCTTTGGTTGGGCCTCCCGTCGATTTGACCTATGCGTATCATCATATGGGTGACGATCGCGCTGCGCTGCAAAAAGTCGTCGACATGGGGGGCGATGATGAGATCAAAGGCAAGTCGTCGTTGGTCATCGTTGGTCAGGGCGCGCTGCAAGAGGCCGATGGCGCTGCGGTTCTGGCCGCCGCGCAAACCATCGCAACGAATACAGATAGTGGTCTGATCATCCTGCACACTGCCGCTTCGCGTGTCGGTGCGATGGAGGTAGATGCGACAAACGAAGGCGGTATGGACGCCGTGAGTGCGGCTGATGTGATCTACAACCTTGGTGCGGATGAGGTTGAGATCGGCGAGAGTGCCTTCGTGATCTATCAAGGCAGCCACGGTGATCGGGGTGCCCACCGCGCTGACGTGATCCTGCCGGGCGCCGCCTATACCGAGGAAAACGGCCTGTTCGTGAACACCGAAGGTCGTCCGCAACTGGCCATGCGTGCAGGCTTCGCACCGGGTGAAGCCAAGGAAAACTGGGCGATCCTGCGGGCCTTGTCTGCTGAATTGGGCGCGACGCTGCCCTATGACTCACTGGCACAACTGCGCACGGCTCTGATTGAGGCGGTTCCGCACCTGGCCCAGATTGATGAAGTGATCGAGAACGAAGTTCAGGCGCTGGAGGCTGGCCCGTTGGGCAAGGCCACTTTCCGCTATGCGATTAAGGATTTCTACCTGACCAATCCGATCGCGCGCGCCTCGCAACTGATGGCCGAGCTTTCGGCGCAGGCGCAGTCCCGCAAATCCGAGAAGATTGCGGCAGAATGAACCCAACCTGTTTCATATCACAGACAAACGCGGCGGCTGGGTGGCAGTTCGCCGCGCCTGATTTGTGTGTGAAACCCAAGATTAAGGGTGGCGCAATGGCGGCAGATGCTGTTTACACCAACGCGCCGACCCAGCCGCAGATTGCGCAGGCATCTGGCCTTTGCATCGCACGCGGAAAACGGAATACCCACGGTGTGAGGACCAATGGCAGATTTCTTTAACACCCCAGGCGGAATAGCCATCATCATTCTGGCGCAAGTGCTTGCTGTTGTGGCCTTCGTTATGATCTCGCTGTTGTTCCTCGTGTACGGAGACCGCAAGATCTGGGCCGCTGTCCAGATGCGCCGCGGCCCCAATGTGGTGGGCGTCTACGGTCTGCTGCAATCGGTGGCGGACGCGCTGAAATATGTGGTGAAAGAGGTCGTTATCCCTGCTGGTGCGGATCGGACAGTTTTCATCCTCGCGCCGCTGACGTCCTTTGTTCTGGCGATGATCGCTTGGGCGGTGATCCCCTTCAACGACGGTTGGGTTCTGTCGGATATCAACGTCGCAATTCTCTATGTCTTCGCCGTATCCTCGCTGGAAGTTTATGGAGTGATTATGGGCGGTTGGGCGTCGAACTCAAAGTATCCGTTTCTGGGTTCGTTGCGCTCGGCCGCGCAGATGATTTCCTATGAGGTTTCCATTGGTTTGATCATCATCGGTGTGATCATCTCGACGGGTTCGATGAATTTTGGCCACATTGTCGAGGCTCAGGACGGTCGTTTCGGCTTCTTCAGCTGGTACTGGCTACCGCATTTTCCGATGGTTTTCCTGTTCTTCATCTCGGCTTTGGCGGAAACGAACCGCCCGCCGTTTGATCTGCCCGAGGCGGAATCGGAACTGGTCGCAGGCTATCAGGTCGAATACTCGGCCACACCCTTCCTGCTGTTCATGGCCGGTGAATACATCGCCATCTTCCTGATGTGCGCGCTGACCACGCTGCTGTTCTTCGGCGGCTGGCTGTCGCCAATCCCCGGTCTGCCCGATGGCGTGCTGTGGATGGTCGCCAAGATGGCGTTCTTCTTCTTCCTCTTCGCGATGGTCAAGGCGATCACGCCCCGCTACCGCTATGACCAACTGATGCGGCTGGGTTGGAAAGTGTTCCTGCCGTTCTCGCTGGTATGGGTGGTGTTCGTGGCCTTTGCGGCGAAATTCGACTGGTTCTGGGGCGCGTTCGCCCGTTGGAGCGTAGGAGGCTGATTATGACCCAAATCGACTACACCCGCGCCGCCAAATACTTCCTACTGCAGGACTTCTGGGTCGGTATGAAACTGGGGCTTAAGTATTTCTTCGCCCCCAAAGCCACCGTGAACTACCCACACGAAAAGGGGCCCCTGTCTCCGCGCTTTCGTGGCGAACATGCCCTGCGCCGGTATCCCAATGGCGAAGAACGCTGCATCGCTTGTAAACTGTGCGAAGCGATCTGCCCGGCCCAAGCGATCACCATCGACGCCGAACCGCGCGAAGACGGCAGTCGCCGCACTACGCGCTATGACATCGACATGACCAAGTGCATCTATTGCGGTTTCTGCCAAGAGGCCTGTCCGGTCGATGCGATTGTCGAAGGCCCGAACTTCGAATTCGCGACTGAGACCCGCGAAGAGCTGTTCTACGACAAGCAAAAACTTCTGGATAACGGCGAACGCTGGGAAGCAGAGATCGCCCGCAATCTGGAAATGGACGCGCCGTACAGATGAGTGACAGCCCGACAAATCCGTTCGAGCTGATGATGAAGCAGGCTCAGGACATGGCCAAGGCGATGAACCCGGCGATGGAGAATTTCTCGCCCAAGGGGTTCGAGGCGCTGTGGCCGACCATGCCCAAAGAGGTCATGGAGATGATGTTTGGCAATACCGTCAACAAAGATGGTCTGGATGCCAAAACGCGCCTGCTACTGACGCTGGCTGGGTTGACCTGTCAGGGCGCGCAGGCCGATAGCGCCGTGCGCCAGACGGTGCGCCATGCGCTGGAAGCAGGTGCGAAGAAACAAGAGATCGTGGAAACGATCGGTCAGATGTCGGTCTTTGCCGGCATCCCGGCCATGACCCGCGCGCTGGATCTGGCGCAAGAGGTCATGGGCGATAACGAGGATGAGGATCAATGACCGTCTTTGCCTTCTACCTGTTTGCCATCAGCGCCATCACCGGCGGGCTGTTTACGGTGATCAGCCGCCAACCGGTGCACTCGGTGCTATGGCTGATCCTGTCGTTTCTGTCTTCGGCGGGGCTGTTCGTTCTGCTGGGGGCCGAGTTTGTGGCGATGTTGCTGATCATCGTCTATGTCGGCGCGGTCGCGGTCCTGTTCCTGTTTGTTGTTATGATGCTGGACGTGGACTTTGCCGAGCTCAAGGCCGAGATGGCGCGCTATATGCCGCTTGCCCTGCTGATCGGTCTGGTGATCCTGATGCAGTTTGTCATGGCCTTCGGGGCCTGGGACAGCGCGCAAGGAGCCGCGGCCAATCTGGCCCAGCCGGTCCCGACGGACCGTCATAACACCGAGGCGCTCGGCGTTATCCTTTACGATCAATACTTCCTTCTGTTCCAGCTGGCAGGCCTGATCCTGCTGGTGGCCATGATTGGCGCCATCGTGCTGACTTTGCGCCACCGTCAGGACATCAAGCGTCAGGACATCATCGGCCAGATGATGCGCGACCCGGCCAAAGCGATGGAGTTGAAGGACGTGAAACCGGGGCAGGGGCTATAAGACGATGATCGGACTTGAACACTATCTTACGGTCGCGGCGACGCTGTTTGTCATCGGCATCTTCGGTCTCTTCCTGAACCGCAAGAACGTCATCATCCTGCTGATGAGCATCGAACTGATGCTGCTGGCGGTGAATATCAACCTCGTGGCATTCTCCAGTTTCCTCGGCGATCTGGTCGGGCAGGTGTTTACGCTGTTCGTGCTGACCGTTGCGGCGGCTGAGGCGGCGATTGGTCTGGCCATTCTGGTCTGCTTCTTCCGCAACCGCGGCTCCATCGCGGTTGAAGACGTCAATATGATGAAGGGCTAAGAGAACTATGGAAACCACCATCCTCTTTGCCCCGCTTGTGGGCGCGCTGCTCTGCGGATTTGGCTGGCGCTTTATTGGCGAGAAGGCGGCCATGTGGACTGCGACGGGCCTGCTGTTTCTGGCCTGTCTGCTGTCATGGATCGTGTTCTTCACTTTTGACGGCCACACCCAGCAGATTGAAATCATGCGCTGGATCGAGAGCGGATCGCTGTCGACAAGCTGGGCCATTCGTCTGGACCGTCTGACGACGATCATGCTGATCGTGGTGACGACCGTTTCGGCGCTCGTGCACCTTTACTCCTTCGGATACATGGATCACGACCCGCAATGGCGTGAGGGCGAAAGCTATAAGCCGCGTTTCTTTGCGTATCTGTCCTTCTTTACTTTCGCCATGCTGATGCTGGTGACTGCGGACAATCTGGTTCAGATGTTCTTTGGCTGGGAAGGCGTGGGTGTCGCATCCTACCTGCTGATCGGGTTCTACTATCGCAAGCCAAGCGCCAATGCCGCGGCGATGAAAGCGTTCATCGTAAACCGCGTGGGTGACTTCGGCTTCGCGTTGGGGATCTTCGCGCTGTTCTTCCTGACTGACAGCATCAATTTCTCGGATATTTTCGCGTCGGCTCCGGCATTGGCGGAAGAAAAGCTACACTTCCTCTGGGGTGAGTGGACCGCAATCGAAGTGATCTGTGTTCTGCTGTTCATCGGCGCCATGGGCAAATCGGCTCAGCTGATCCTGCACACCTGGCTACCGGACGCGATGGAAGGTCCGACCCCGGTGTCGGCGTTGATCCACGCCGCAACCATGGTGACCGCAGGTGTGTTCCTCGTCTGCCGCATGTCGCCGCTGATGGAGTTCGCACCGGGTGCGACCGGGTTCATCGCCTTCCTTGGGGCCTCGACTGCGTTCTTCGCGGCTACTGTGGGTCTGGTGCAGACCGATATCAAACGCGTGATTGCCTATTCGACCTGTTCTCAGCTGGGCTACATGTTCGTGGCGGCTGGTGTCGGCATGTATTCGGCGGCGATGTTCCATCTGCTGACGCACGCGTTCTTCAAGGCGCTGTTGTTCCTTGGTGCCGGTTCGGTGATCCATGCGATGCATCATGAGCAGGAGATGACCGAATACGGCGGCCTGCGGAAGAAAATCCCCTATACCTTCTGGGCGATGATGATCGGGACGTTGGCCATCACCGGTGTGGGTATCCCGTTGACCACGTTCGGCTTTGCCGGGTTCCTGTCCAAGGACGCAATCATCGAAAGCGCTTTTGTGGGCGGCACGGGCTATACCTTCTGGATGCTGGTGATCGCGGCGATGTTCACCTCGTTCTATAGCTGGCGTCTGATCTTCTTGACCTTCTACGGCGAGCCGCGTGGCGACAAGCATACGCATGAGCACGCGCATGAAAGCCCGATGAGCATGCTGATCCCGCTGGGTGTGCTGTCACTGGGCGCGGTGTTCTCGGGGATGCTGTGGTACAACCAGTTCTTCGGCTATACCGATAAAGTGGCCAAGTTCTATGGCATTCCGCTGGCGGAGGAGACCGGCGGTCATGGTGAGGTCGCCGCGGACGCAGGCCATGGCGAGGCCAAGACAGATGACGGCCACGGTGAACCCAAAGCCGACAAAGGCGAGGGCGACTACAAGGCCGACAAAAAGCACGCCAGCTTCGGTGGTGAACCGGGTGATGGTGCGCTGTACATGGCACCCGACAACAACGTGCTCAACGATGCGCACGAGGCTCCGAAATGGGTCAAAGTATCGCCCTTCGTCGCGATGCTGCTTGGGTTCATCGTGGCCTATTGGTTCTACATCGTGAACACCTCGCTGCCCGCACGTCTGGCGGCGAACCAGCGACCGCTGTACCTGTTCCTCAAGAACAAGTGGTACTTTGACGAGATATACGATGCGATCTTTGTTAAACCTACCGTTGCACTCGGTCGGTTCCTGTGGAAGCGCGGTGACGGCAACACGATTGATGGCTTCCTGAACGGGGTTTCGATGGGCGTGGTGCCGTTCTTCACTCGGCTCGCAGGCAAAGCTCAAACGGGTTACATCTTTACTTACGCCTTCTGGATGGTTTTGGGCATCGCCGCTCTTGTCACCTGGATGTCGATCGGCGGAGGCGCACACTAATGGACAATATCCTATCTATTGTCACCTTCATCCCCGCCATCGCCGCAGGCATTCTGGCCCTGTTCCTGCATGGTGAGGACGTAGCCGCGCAGCGCAATGCGAAATGGGTCGCGCTGGTTGCAACAACTGTAACCTTCCTTGTCTCGATCGGCATCTACACAGGGTTTGACCCGTCCAATACCGGCTTCCAGATGGTGGAAGAGGGTGAGTGGCTGCTTGGTCTGAAATACAAGATGGGTGTCGACGGCATCAGCGTTCTGTTCGTACTGCTGACCACCTTCATCATGCCGCTGACCATTCTTGCCAGCTGGAACGTGACGGACCGCGTCAAGGAATACATGATCGCCTTCCTGCTGCTGGAAACGCTGATGCTGGGCGTGTTCATGGCGCTGGATCTGGTGCTGTTCTACCTGTTCTTCGAGGCCGGTCTGATCCCGATGTTCCTGATCATCGGTATATGGGGCGGGGCGAACCGGATTTACGCGAGCTTCAAGTTCTTCCTGTATACCTTCCTCGGCTCGGTTCTGATGCTGGTGGCGATGGTGGCAATGTACGCCGACGCGGGCACCACGGATATCGAGGCGCTGATGAGCCATCAGTTCTCGTCGGATGGGTTCAGCGTGCTGGGCATCTATATCGTCGGCGGCATGCAGACGCTAATGTTTCTGGCCTTCTTCGCGTCCTTCGCGGTGAAGATGCCGATGTGGCCGGTCCACACTTGGTTGCCGGATGCGCACGTTCAGGCTCCGACGGCGGGCTCGGTCGTTTTGGCAGCGATCCTGTTGAAGATGGGCGGCTATGGCTTCCTGCGGTTCAGCTTGCCGATGTTCCCTGTGGGCTCAGCCGTAATGACCGATCTGGTGCTGTGGATGTCGGCGATTGCGGTGGTCTACACCTCGCTGGTAGCGCTGGTGCAGGAGGATATGAAGAAGCTGATCGCTTACTCCTCGGTCGCGCATATGGGCTTTGTGACCATGGGGATATTCGCGGCAAACCAGCAGGGCATTGATGGGGCAATTTTCCAGATGCTCAGCCACGGGTTCATCTCGGCGGCGCTCTTCCTCTGCGTCGGCGTGATCTACGACCGGATGCACACCCGTGATATCGAGGCCTATGGTGGCTTGGTCATCCGGATGCCGGCTTATGCGTTGGTCTTCATGCTGTTCACCATGGCCAATGTGGGCCTGCCGGGTACGTCCGGTTTCATCGGAGAATTCCTGACCCTGATGGGTGCCTTCCAGGTTAACACTTGGGTTACGGCGGTGGCCGCGACCGGTGTGATCTTCTCGGCAGGTTATGCGCTGTGGCTGTATCGCCGCGTGGTATTCGGTGACCTGATCAAGGAAAGCCTGAAAGCCATCACCGACATGAGCTCGCGCGAGCGGCTGATCTTCGCGCCGCTGATCGTGATGACCATTCTGCTTGGGGTTTATCCCTCGCTGGTGACCGACGTGATCGGGCAATCCACCGCTGCGCTAATCTCGAACTATGACACGGCTCTGGCCGCGGCTGAGGCCGCGACCCAGACGGCCGCCTCGCATTAAGGGAGCTTTGGAGACATGATCCAGGCTGATCTGACAATCATCCTGCCGGAAATCGTTCTGGCAATCTATGCGATGGCGGCGCTGATTGGGGCTGTCTACACCACCAAGGACGCGCTGGCGCCGGTTCTGGTCTGGGCCACTTCGGGGCTGATGGCGGTCCTGGCGATCTGGATTGCGATGAATGGCGACGGGACCAACGTGGCCTTTAATGGCATGTTCGTGGATGACGGCTTTGCCCGGTTCGCGAAAGTGGCAATCCTGCTGTCTGCTGCAGCCGTATTGCTGATGAGCCAGGAATACATGGCGCGCCGTGATCTGCTGCGCTTTGAATATCCGCTGCTCGTCGCGCTTGCAGCTGTGGGCATGATGATGATGGTCAGCGCGGGCGATCTGATGTCGCTTTATATGGGGCTCGAACTGCAATCGCTGTCACTTTACGTTGTGGCCGCCCTGCGGCGCGATAGCGCCAAATCCACCGAGGCCGGTCTGAAATACTTCGTGCTGGGCGCGCTGAGTTCGGGTCTTCTGCTTTACGGTGCGTCGCTGGTTTACGGCTTTACGGGAACCACTTTGTTCTCTGGCATCATTCAGACCGTACAACACGGGGAAATATCGGTTGGCCTGCTGTTTGGTCTGGTCTTCATGATCTCTGGTCTGGCCTTCAAGGTCTCGGCTGTGCCGTTCCATATGTGGACGCCGGACGTGTACGAGGGCTCTCCGACCCCGATCACGGCGTTCTTTGCTACGGCGCCGAAAGTGGCAGCTATGGCCCTGTTCGCGCGCTTGATGCATGACGCGTTCGGAGGCGTGATCAAGGATTGGCAGCAAGTGATCGTGCTGCTCTCGGTCCTGTCGATGTTGCTGGGTGCGGTCGCGGCCATTGGGCAGCGCGACATCAAACGGCTGATGGCGTTTTCCTCAATTGCCCATATGGGCTATGCGCTGATTGGTCTGGCCGCCGGTACCGAGATGGGTATCAAGGCGATGCTGATGTATCTGGCCATCTATGTGACGATGAATATCGGCACCTTCGCCTTCATCCTGATGATGGAGCGTGACGGCAAACCGGTAACAGATATCGACGCACTACGGCAGTTCTCGAAACGGGATCCGGGCAAGGCGCTGGCTGTCCTGATCCTGATGTTCAGCCTTGCGGGTGTACCGCCGATGCTGGGTTTCTTTGCCAAGTTCGGCGTTTGGCAGGCGGGTATTGACGCTGACCTGTTCGGGCTGGTGATCGTGTCGGCTATCGCTTCGGTCATCGGTGCATTCTATTATCTGCGGATCGTGTTCTACATGTATTTCGGCGCCGAGAATGAAGACCCGATTGAAACCCGTTCGACACCTGTTCTTTGGGCGGCGCTGATGGGATCTGCGGCCCTGATGCTGATCGGCGTGTTCTACCAATTCGGCGTGGAAGGTGCAGCAGCAGCTGCGGCGGCGACGCTTGTCAACTGATCTTGTCGCACCCCAATCACCTGAGGCTCGGTCGCTTGACCGGGCCTTTTTGACATGAGCGACTGGCCGCAGGGATATGGCCTGCACGTTCTGCAAGAGGTCGACAGCACGCTGAATGAGGCGGCGCGACTGGCACCGACTGCGACAGGCCCCGTCTGGATCATGGCACATCACCAGACCGCAGCACGCGGACGACGTGGCAGAGTTTGGGCCAATCCGAAAGGAAATCTGGCGGCGACGCTTCTGATGCGACCAGATGGAAACCCTGAACAAGCGGCGCTGCGCAGCTTCGTGGCTGCGTTGGCGTTGTTTGATGCCTGTGTGGCGGTGACCGGGCGTGCGCAGGGGTTGTCTCTGAAGTGGCCGAACGATGTTTTGCTGAATGGCGGCAAACTCGCAGGTATATTGCTGGAAAGCACCGGGCAAGGCAGGGGTGTCGCGCATCTGTCTATCGGCATCGGTGTCAACCTGTCCGAAGCACCCACGGCGGATAAGGTCGAACCGGGTGCGGTGCGCCCAGTTTCATTGATGTCCGAGACCGGCGCTCAGGTCACGCCCGAGGATTTCCTGACCGAACTGGCCGCATCTTATGCGCGGTATGAGGCGCAGTTCACCACCTATGGGTTTGAGCCCATTCGCACCGCCTGGTTGTCCCGCGCCGCCAAGTTGGGAGAGGTCATAACCGCCCGTACCGCAACGTCGGAAACGGTCGGAACCTTTGAAACGGTGGACGCGGCCGGCAACCTTGTCCTAAACACCGCCAAAGGTCGCGTCAGCATACCTGCCGCGGATGTCTATTTCTGAAGGGGGCGCCTATGCTTCTGGCTATTGATTGCGGCAACACGAACACCGTTTTCTCGATCTGGGATGGCGAGAGATTTCTGTGCACCCTTCGTACTTCGACCCACCATGCGCGCACAGCGGATGCGTATTTCACATGGTACTCGACTTTGGTGAAACACTACGGGATCGAGGCTGACATCTCGGATGTGATCATTGCCTCGACCGTGCCGCGTGTGGTGTTCAACTTGCGGGTTTTTGCAGACCGGTTTTTCGGATGTAGGCCACTTGTTGTCGGCAAACCCGATTGCCTACTGCCCGTGAACCCGCGCGTGGATGAAGGAACCGTGCCCGGCCCGGACCGTCTGGCCAACGCGGCGGCTGCGTTTGATCGCCATGGCGGAAACGTGGTGGTGGTTGATTTTGGTACGGCAACAAATTTCGACGTGGTCGCGGCGGATGGTGCCTATGTCGGTGGTATCATTGCTCCCGGCGTGAACTTGAGCCTTGAGGCATTGCATCAGGGTGCAGCGGCGCTGCCGCATATCGACATTACAAGACCCGAAAAAGTGATCGGAACAAACACGGTTGGCTGTATCCAGTCTGGCGTGTATTGGGGATATTCCGGTCTGATCGAAGGGCTGATCTCGCGCGTGAAGGCCGAATACGGAATGGCGATGAAGGTCGTCGGCACCGGGGGGCTGGCGCCTCTGTTCGATCAGGCAGATGTGGGCTTTGACGCTATCGAGGATGATCTGACGATGCACGGGCTGACCGTGATCCATCGCTATAACAAGGAAAATGGCTCAACATGAGCAGTGAACGACTGATCTATCTGCCGCTGGGCGGTGCAGGCGAAATCGGTATGAATGCCTATGTCTACGGCTATGGCGCGCCGGGAAAAGAACGACTGATCCTCGTCGATCTGGGCGTGGCGTTTCCGGACATGGATACCTCGCCCGGCGTCGATCTGATCTTTGCCGATATCAGCTGGTTGAAAGAGCGTGCCGACCAGCTTGAGGCCGTCTTTGTCACCCACGCGCATGAGGATCACATCGGAGCCGTGGCCCACTGTTATGAAGCATTGGGCGCACCGATTTATGCCCGTGCCTTCACAGCCAATATTGCGCGGCGCAAGATGGATGAACATGGCCACCCGACCGAGGCGGTGCGGACGGCTTCGGCCTGGCCCGAACAGATCAAGGCGGGTCCGTTTACGGTAGGTTTCCTGCCCGTGTCACACTCGATCCCCGAAAGTGCAGGGCTGGTGATCGATACGCCTGAAGGCCGTGTTGTGCATTCTGGAGACTTCAAGCTGGATGCAGACCCGGTTGTGGGCGAGCCCTTTGACCCTGATCTGTGGGCTGAGGTTGCCAAGCCGGGCGTCAAGGCGTTGGTCTGTGACAGCACCAACGTGTTCTCGTCTCATCCCGGACGTTCGGAATCCGAAGTGGGTCCCGAGATCACGCGTCTTGTGCAGGGCGCAAGCGGTATGGTGATCGCGACGACCTTTGCATCGAATGTGGCGCGCGTAAAAACACTGGCCGAGGCCGGGCAGAAAGCCGGACGCTCGGTTGTCTTGCTGGGTCGCGCGATGCGGCGGATGATCGAGGCTGCGACTGAGACCGGTATCCTGACCGATTTCCCCAAGGTTATCAGCGCTGAAGAGGCCGTCGATGTGCCGCGCCAGAACCTGATGCTGATCGTCACCGGCAGCCAAGGCGAACGCCGTGCAGCCAGCGCCCAACTCGCGCGCGGCAAATATCGTGGGCTTGAGGCGAAAGAGGGCGATCTGTTCCTGTTCTCGTCCAAAACCATCCCCGGAAACGAGCGTGGGGTGATCCGTATCATCAACCAGTTGAGCGAGAAGGGCGTCGATGTGGTCGATGACAGCTCGGGGCTTTACCATGTCTCGGGTCATGCCAACCGGCCTGATCTGGAACGTGTTCACGCGTTGGTCGATCCCCAGATGGTTATTCCGATGCATGGCGAACATCGTCACCTGCGGGAGCATGCCAAGCTGGCCGAAGCGGGCGGGCGCACCGGGGTTCTGGCAGTGAACGGCACCATGCTGGATCTGACTGGCAATGCGCCCAAGGTGGCAGATTATGTCGAAACGGGTCGGACCTATCTGGATGGTTCCGTGAAAGTGGGTGCATTGGATGGTGTTGTGCGCGACCGTATCCGTATGGCGCTGAACGGCCATGTTACGATCACGGTCATTCTGGATGAAGAGGACGAACCTTTGGGCGAACCCTGGTGCGACACCATGGGGCTGCCCGAGATGGGCTCGTCCCGTGCGGGGCTGGTCGAGGTGTTCGAAGAAGACCTCAATCAGTTTCTGATGCGTGCTGGAGCCAAGACCCTGCGTGATGATGACAAGCTTGAGGAAGGCTTGCGCCGGATCGCGCGCCAGACTGCGCAGGCCGAGATCGGAAAGAAACCAGAAGTGACCGTGGTGGTCAGCCGGATGCGCTAATCCGCGTAGGGCATCGGATAGCCCCGAAGCTGCAGGAAAAGGCTGGCCTCTTCGTTGTTGAGAAAGAAGGGCACGGTTTCAGGCGGGTTCGGGTCCGCCGCGCGGGCGGCGATTTCGGCCAGAACGACCTCGGTGATGAAGGGCAGATCGTATTCACGGGCTTGCCGGACTTTCACCCATTGCAGATGCGACAGCTCGTCCGACGCGTGGGTGAAGTCATCCAGATCACCTTGTATTGCATCGGCATCAACCAGAAAGAACCGGGCATCGAACCGGCGTGGTCGTCCGGGTGGTGTCACCGCGCGGAACACAAATTGCAGAGCTGAGGCGGAGGGGAGGAAACCCATCTGAGCAAAGCTCTGCCAATCCGGGGGCACGGCACCTTTCCAGACGCCCGGTTGCCCAAGGATCAACCCGGTTTCTTCCCACAATTCGCGGATCGCAGCGGCAGCGAGAGCACCTTGCAGCCCGGCCTCGGACTGCTGCGACAGACGCTCGTTGCACAGATCGGGTAGGGCGGACACCAGGGGTACATCTGCATCCGCCGGGTCAACCGCTCCGCCGGGGAAGACAAATTTGTTTGGCATGAACGCGGCTTTTGCCCCGCGTTGCCCCATCAGAATCGAGGGATCGCCAAGCCTGTCACGCAGAACGATGACAGTTGCAGCGTTGCGAATGGCGGTCTTGTCCGCACTCATGCGGATCTGCCGAACCCATGCATGCGGCGTGCCCATTGATAGGCGACGACTGCCCCCTTAAGTCTTGGCAATAGATACAGCGACAAGGCGACACAAGCGATCGAAAACCCGATTGCCATGGTCCAGGGGCCGGGCCGCCAATGCACGTAAGAGACATGCAATGCTGGTGCCAGAAGATGCCCAACGATCAGAATTGTCAGATAGGCCGGTCCGTCATCGGCGCGATGATGAAACAGCTCCTGCCCGCAATTCGAGCAGCTATCGTTCACCTTGAGGTAGCTGTGCAGCAACTTGCCTTCGCCACAATTCGGGCATTTGCCCCGAAATCCCCGGATCAATGCGGGTTTGGTCGGGCGTTCTTCCTCGATCGTCGTTTCAACAGTCTGATCAGTCATATGAATCTCGCGCGTTTATCCTGAGGTCATATAGGCTTGGCCAGGCCATGCAGGAAAGGGGGGTGCGTCGCTTTGCGGCGGCGAAGCCGAACCTAGCAGGAAATGCCCCGCATTCAAACCGGGTGGAAAAAAGTTGATCAGGCGGCGACGGAAACCCGCACATGCAGCGTTTGAATTGGTATCAGCAGCGGCAAGGGGCCGCGCATATCAGGGGAATAAGTTATGAACAGAAAAATCTTCATCTCCGTCGTCGTTGGGGCCGCACTGGTCATCACCGCAACTTCGGCATTCGCCAAAGGACCGCGGGCGACGTTTGAAGAGCTGGACATTGATGGCGACGGTCAGGTGACGCTGACCGAGATCACCGAGCATCGCATGAAGAACTACACTTCTGCCGATACCGATGGGGACGGGCAACTGAGCGTCGAGGAAATGCAGGCCGCCGCTCAGGCCAAGGCTGCGGATCGTGTAAAGGGGATGTTCGAAAAATATGATGCCAACGCGGACGGGTTTCTGAGCGAAGATGAATTGCCCAAACCGCGCCGGGCCTCCAAGATGTTCGAGCGTATCGATGCTGATGGTAACGGGTCGATCTCGGAACAGGAATATGCGGATGCAAAGGATCGGATGGGTCGCAAGCACAAGCGACATCACAAGTCGGATTCTAACGACAACTGATGCAGGATGGAGGATCTGACCTCTTATCCGGACATGGTGCATGGCGGTTCATCCGCCATGCCCGAGCCCAGCAACGAAGCGTTGTTGGACCTGTTCGCTGATGGCGATGCCAATGCCGCTCGTCTGCTGACAGACAGGTTGGGGCCGCGCTGCTATTCGGTAGCATTGCGAATGCTGGGCAATCGGGCCGAGGCCGAAGACGTCACACAGGAGGCGATGATGCGCCTGTGGAAGATGGCCCCGGACTGGGTATACGGGCAGGCGCAGATATCGACCTGGCTTTATCGTGTGACGTTGAATCTGTGCGTGGATCTGCGGCGCCAAAAGCGGCCTGATACGTTGGAGAATGCGCCCGAACCCGAAGACGGCTCTGCCAGTGTGGTCGACAAGATGCAGGAGGTCGCGCGACGGGACGCGTTGCAGAATGCCTTGGATCAGTTGCCGGACCGGCAAAGACAGGCCGTCGTTTTGCGGCATATCGAGGAATTGTCCAATCCCGAGATCGCAGGGATCATGGAGATTTCTGTTGAAGCGGTTGAAAGTCTGACCGCGCGGGGCAAACGGGCTTTGACGGCGATACTGGCTGGGCGCAAGGATGAACTGGGGTATGAACATGGCTGATCATGGCAAGGAACTGGAAGGTCTGTTTGCGCAGGCGCGCGCCACGCGTGACGAGTTTCCTGACGATCTGGCAGTTCGGATCGAAACTGACGCCGAAGCGCTGCGATTGGCGCGTGTTGCACAGGCGGCGCGACCGACATGGCGTTGGCGCATGGGGTCGATCGGCGGCTGGCAAGGGTTGGGCGGACTTGTGGCTGCCAGCGCCGCGGGCGTTTGGATTGGATTTTCTGCACCATCTTTCCTGCCGGACCCGGCAGAGTATTTTGTGTCATCAGAGACGACTTTTCTGATCGCCGACCTGAGCTTGGATGATAACTTTCTGGAGGATGCGGAATGACAGATGCGCCTGCACCCAAACGTCGATGGATGCCGATTCTGCTGGTTGTTTCGCTGGCTCTGAACTTGATGGTGGCCGGGGTCGCCCTTGGGACAGTCCTGAGATTCAAAGGCCAGGACCGCGTCGCTGCCCCTCCTGGTTTCGGGCCGTCGCTTTATCATGCACTCCCGAAATCAGAACGCAAAGCGCTGCGGGGTGAGTTGTCAGCTCTGCGTGGCAAAGGTTCGCACCGGCGCCAGCAGGATTTCAGCACGCTCAGTCAAGCGCTGAGGGTTGTGCCATTTGAACCCGCTGCGGTTCAGGCGCTGCTGGAACAACAGGCGCAGGCAACTGCGGATCTTCAAGAAGCGCTTCATCAACAATGGCTGGCGCAGATCTCGGCCATGAATGACGAAGAGCGTACAGCCTATGCCGATCGGCTGGAGGAAGTGGTCAAGCACGGGGCACGCAAACACAAAAAACGGGACTGACCTGTCAGGCCGCAGATAGCCGGATATGTACTTGATTCCGGCCTGCTTTTTTGGCCGCATAAAGCGCCTTGTCAGCAGATCGGATAAGTTGATTGACCGGATCAGCTGTGCTGGGCTGGCTCAGATCTCTGGGGGCACACAAGTTGAGGCCGACGCTGATCGTAACCGGGATCAACGTGGGGTGATCGGGCAATTGGAAGGGTGTGCTGCAAATGCTTTTGCAGACGCTGTCAGCCTGCTGCAAGGCTTGCTTGGTCGAGGTTTCGGGCAGGCCAATCATGAACTCTTCTCCGCCAATGCGGGCGACGAATCCAGTAGGACCCATTGCGGTCCGAATCCTGCGCGCGGCCTCGCACAGCACACAATCGCCTGCGGCATGACCAAAACGGTCGTTTATGGATTTGAAATGATCAAGGTCGGCCAGCATGACGGCAAAACCACGCCCGGTGCGCAGTGAATCATGCGCAATCTGGTCGAGCGCGCGCAAGGCATAGCGTCGATTGTGCAGACCCGTCAGAGGGTCAGTCAACGCCTCCGTCAGACCCTGTCGCAATGTGTCGCGCAGCCTGTCATCGCGGGTTTTACGGGCAATCTGCGTCTCAAGTCGCAGGGATATTTCGTCGGCGTTGAAGCCTCCAATGCAAACGGCGTCCGCACCTCGGTCAAGCGCTTCGGCGGCAAGGTTTGCGTCATTGTCCTTCAGTACCGCGATCAATACCGTGTGCCGCGTGCCACTGCGCGAGCGTAAATCGGCAAGCAACTTGGATGCAGAGCTGTCCGCTCCAAGTTCGACGACGATGGCATCCGGAGGCGCTTCGCCGAGGACACCCTGCAGGTTCGGCAAGGTATGGATGCTCAACCGATGTCGGGTTTGAGCACACAGTGCTTTACTCCACAGCGCTCCGGTACGGGGCGTATGTGTCAGAACCGCGATGTGAGCCGCAGGGTGAGGTGCGATCAACGTGGCAGCGGGTTCGGCAAACCCGATCGACTGCGATGCGTCTTTGACACTGAGATCTTGTCTATCAGCGCGCGCGCGCAAAAGGCTGCGGACACGGGCCAGCAAAAGCGTATCTTTCAGAGGATAGCCAAGCACATCGTCCAACCCGTCTGAAAGCGCGCGAAGCCGTGCTGCCTTGTCATTTTGTGGAGCGATGGCCACGATCGGCACGTCCGCCAAAGCAGGGTCCGACTGCATCAACCTTTTGACATCTGCTGCTGATCCATCCGGCAGAGTTTGAGCAGTCAGAACAAGATCAGGCCGCGTACGCCGCAGCAAAGCGGACAGGCCCGCCACTTTCTCGCCCTGTACGACGTGATACCAAGCCGCTGTCAGCTGCACCTTGAGCATGATGCGATTGGTCGAAACGCCATCGAGGACGAGTATGGTGCCTTGCTCGGACATGGCCGTTCACCGTTTGATTGCATGCATTGCCAAAGTGTTTATGAGTCTGGTTAACAAACCCTTTCCAAGAGACGATCCGGGACCAGATAATGCCGATATCTGCCGATGCCGCCGAAACCCTGGCCTTGAAAGTTCTGAGCTGGCTGGTTGGAAATGATGAGCTGTTGCCCGTTTTTCTGGGAGCCAGTGGGGCATCCACCGAAGACCTGCGCGCGCGTGCGGGTGAGGCGGAGTTTCTGACCTCGGTTCTCGATTTCCTGATGCTTGACGATTCGTGGGTGATCGCCTTTTGTGACGCCAATTCCGTCCCTTATGATCAGCCGGGTCAGGCCCGTGCGATGCTGTCGGGACCATCGGAAATGCACTGGACTTAATTTGTAGGAGCCTCTTTGAATGCCTATCGATGCCTTATTGTTCGACAAGGACGGAACACTTTTTGACTTTGCCGCCACATGGGGTGCTTTCGGGCGCGTCGCACTGGAGCGCTTGTCGGTAGGCGACACGCAGCTTGCATCCGAAATGGGTAAAGCCATCGGATTTGATTATACTGAAGAAACCTATGAGGCGGACAGCATCGTAATCGCCGGAACGGTCGATGAAGTCGCCGAGGTTTTAAAGCCTCATCTGCCCGAGACACCTAGGTCAGAGCTTGTTGACACCCTAAACCGAGCCTCGGCAGAGGCGCGGCAGATTCCATCTGTGCCACTGGCGCCGTTTCTTGAAGGTTTGAGGCAGGCTGGATTGAAGCTAGGCGTTGCCACAAATGATGGAGAGATGCCGGCGCTGCAGCATCTCGACTCGGTTGGTGTGCGGGATCACTTCGATTTCGTCGCCGGATATGACAGTGGCCATGGGTTCAAGCCGGGGCCGGGGCAGTTGCTGGCCTTTGCCAAACATATCGACATCGACCCGTCGCGAATTGCCATGGTGGGTGACAGCCTGCATGACCTCGAGGCCGGGCGTGCAGCGGGCATGGTGACGATTGGTGTTTTGACGGGAATGGCCCCGGCGCAGATGCTGGAGCCGTTGGCGGATGTTGTGCTGCCCGATATCGGGCATATCCCCGGCTGGTTAGCTAATTGCTGAACAACTGAGTTGAAAATCGCCATGATATAGGGTGAAACCGACATCTATTGTCGCAGACAGAGCGGCCATTACTCGGTGTTCGGGGCTTGCTTGAAGAAAGCAGCGTCCGGAGGATAGCCATGGCCGACAGCAGAACTCGCAAACGACGCAGTGGCGGTCGCGCTGGCGCTGCCGCACGTCGCGGCAGTGCCATTATCGATCAGATGCCTTGGAACCCGCCGATAAACATAGATCGACCGACCGAGCCTTTGGGACCCGACGGGGTTGAGGCGATTCATGAAGGTGCGATGCGTATCCTCGAAGAGATCGGGATCGAGTTCTACAACAAGGAAGCGCTTGATATCCTACGGGAGGCTGGTTGCACCATCAACGGCGACAATGTTCGGATGGGCCGCGATTTCGTCATGGAAATGGTGCGCAAGGCCCCGAGCAAATTCACGATCACCCCGCGCAACCCTGATCACAAGATCGAGGTAGGTGGTCGTACACTGCTGTTCGGAAACGTGTCATCTCCGCCGAATTATTGGGATATGGAGATCGGCAAGAAGGTCCCGGGTACCAGGCGGATGTGTCAGGACCTGCTAAAACTGACGCAATATTTTAACTGCATTCATTTTGCGGGCGGTTACCCGGTTGAGCCGGTCGATATCCATGCCAGCATTCGTCATCTGGATGTGCTCTATGATAAACTGACGCTGACCGATAAGGCCATGCACGCCTATTCTCTGGGCAAAGAGCGCGTTGAAGATGTGATGGAGATGGTGCGTATCGCCGGCGGTCTCAGCCACGAGGAGTTCGAAGCCGCGCCGCGGATGTACACCAACATCAATTCGACCTCGCCGCTGAAACACGACCACCCAATGATCGACGGCTGTCTGAGGTTGGCGCGGCGCGGGCAGGCGATCGTGGTGACACCTTTTACGCTTGCCGGGGCCATGGCACCTGTGACCATGGCGGGCGCGGTGGCGCAATCTCTGGCTGAGGCGCTCTGCGCAATTGCGTTGTTCCAATACGTCCGGCCCGGCATTCCCTGTGTGATTGGGACTTTTACCTCGAATGTGGACATGAAATCCGGCGCGCCTGCGTTCGGGACGCCGGAATATATGCGCTCGACTCAGATGACGGGACAGATGGCGCGGTTTTATGGGCTGCCTATGCGTTCATCCGGAGTATGCGCGGCCAATGTGCCTGACGGTCAGGCGATCTGGGAGACGTCGAATTCGCTCTGGGCGGCAGTGCAGTCGGGGACCAACATGGTCTATCACGCAGCGGGATGGCTAGAGGGCGGATTGATTGCCAGCCCTGAGAAATTTATCATGGATTGCGAAATATTACAGCAAATTCAGCGATATATGCAGCCAGAGATAAACGCGACCGGCCCGGATGAGATCGCGCTGGATGCCATACGTGCCGTCGGCAACGATGGGCATTTCTTTGGCATCCAACACACGCAAGATCGTTACTCCACCGCGTTTTATCAGCCCTTCCTGAGTGACTGGAAGAACTTCGAGGCCTGGGAAGCGGCTGGCGGTGTATGGACTGCAGAACGCGCGCATCACATGTTCAAGGAGATCGTGAACACCTTCGAGCCCCCCGCGCTGGACGAAGCGATCCGCGACGAATTGGCCGATTTTGTCGCCCGCCGAAAGTCGGAAGGGGGCGCACCGACCGACTTCTGATGCCCTTTGGTTTCAAGCTGAGATTACAACGCATTGTCTCAATCCAGTCATGGATTTTGGGCTTTTGTTAAGCTTTCTGGGGTCATCTAGACCGGATTTCTGATCCGGGGCTTTTCATGCATGGGCTGATCAACAGGGCGATCCAATCCTTTGTTTGCGCCACCTATGGCCGTCACTGCTGGCTGCGTGCGATGCAGGCCGCGGGGTTGGATTTCGACGAATTCGAAGCGATGTTAATTTACGGGGCAGATGTCTCGGTACGTGTTCTGGATGTGTTGTGTGCGGATCTGGAACGTTCGAAGCCAGAATTTCTCGAGGATCTGGGCACCTATCTCGTTTCGCACCCGAATATGGAAGGGTTGCGCAGGCTTTTACGCTTTGGCGGCGTGACCTATGTCGAGTTCCTGCATTCGCTGGATGATCTGTCGGATCGGGTTCGGCTTGCCGTCTCAGATCTTGTTCTGCCCGCGCTGGAGTTGCGGGAACACTCACCAACTGAATATCGTTTGCACTGCTTTCCCGGCCTTCCGGGTTATTCAAGTGTCATGACGGGGGTCCTGCGGGCCATGGCAGATGATTATGGTGCATTGGTAATTCTCACCCATGACGGAAAACAAAACGGTGCCGAGGTCATTTCGATCACCTTGGTAGAGAGTGCGTTTGCAAAAGGCCGTCATTTCGATCTGGGGGCACGGAGCGGATGAAGTGTACGCGCGATCTGGCCTCGTTGCTGGAAACTCTTTGTCCGATGTTCGTGCTGGTGGACGATACGGGACGGATCATTCAGGCTGGGCCAACACTTCAGAAGTTGCGACCTGAACGTCAAATGGCGGGCGAGAGTTTTCTGGATATCTTTGAGCTCTTGCGGCCCAGATCGTTTACCAACATCGCGGATTTGATAGCGACGCCGGGAACCAGGTTGCATCTCAGGTTCAAGGACACGCCTCTAACTGCGTTGAAAGGTCTGATCGCGCCGATGCCAAATGGCGGAGGGACCGTCGTCAATTTGTCGTTTGGCATTTCCATTCTGGATGCGGTTCGGGACTATGCTCTGACAAGCGCGGATTTCTCGGGCACCGATCTTGCGATTGAGCTTTTGTATCTGGTCGAGGCGAAGTCTGCGGCGATGGAGGCTTCGAGGTCGCTGAATTTGCGGTTGCAGGGGGCCATGCTCGCGGCGGAAGAACAGGCATATACCGATACGCTGACCGGATTGAAGAACCGTCGAGCAATGGATCATCTACTGGGCCATTTGATCTCGATGAAGGCGACCTTTGCGCTGATGCAATTGGATCTGGACTACTTCAAGTCTATCAACGACCGTTTGGGCCACGCCGCCGGGGATTATGTATTGCAGCAGGCTGCCCGTATCATGCTTGCCGAAACGCGCGGTGAGGACACGGTTGCCCGGGTTGGCGGGGATGAGTTTGTGTTGATTTTCAAAGGTATGACAGATCGCGATAAGCTTGGCAGGGTCGCTGGTCGGATGATTTCGAGCTTATGCGAGCCGATGCAATTCGACGGGACAGAGTGTCGGATCTCCTGCAGTATCGGAACCGCCTTATCAACTCAGTTCGAGGCGCCCAAAGCAGTCGATATCCTGCATGCTGCCGATCTGGCGCTTTATGCCGCAAAGCGAGATGGTCGATCTTGTCACCGTTTCTATTCGGAACTGTCGGGCGCGCATAAACCCGGTTGAACGCAAAGCTGCACGGTTGGGTTCAGAGCTGACCCAGAACTCTGGCGATGTGGCGCTGGACTTGTGGCAACTCGGATATTACCGGCATGACATGGCCGGTAAAGGCGGCGTGCTTCAGTTCTTGCGGAACATCCTCCAATACGTGCCCGCCGGTACAGGCGAAGAATGGCAGGCAGATTGCTAGCCCTTCAAAACCGGTCGCCGCATCCGCAATGGAAGGCGATTGCTCCACAAAGCCCGTATGGACGGATTTGAACGGAATATGCTGAACCAATGCGTGGGCGAAATCCTGTGCAACACGGGCCGGATTGGGGCTGCGACCAGATCCATGAGCTGCAATGACAAGATCGGTGTCCTCAGGTCTCCAGCCTTTGTCGATCATCACGTCGCTTAGCGACTCGGCTACCAGCAGGGGCAGTTCCGGATCAGTGCCCAAAGGGTCGAGAATTCTGACCGGTCGATCTCCGATCTGTTTGGGGAGCGCACTGGTTACAAACCAGCCACGCGCCATGAAGAGTGGATAAACAGCGGTATTCGTAGGCAGGCCATCAAGGCAGGCTTCCAACGCGCCCGGAGCTGCCAGAGTTGCCGAACAAACTGAAACGTGTTCACACAGAGCGTCGACTTGCGCAGCCAACGTTGCCAGCGCCGCCTCGGCGGGGGCTGGGTCAGAAGGTTGACCGTGGGCAACAATGACTGCGTTTGGCATATACGGGCTCCAGTTTGGTCCTGCGATAGGTGTCTCGATGGTGGGCAAAGTCAATGCTTTCGGTCAGCTCAGAAGGGTCAGCCATAGCCAGACCGTCAAAATCGAAACTCCGGTTCCGATCAGAACCGACGAGGCGGCGACCCGATTTGCCCGGCCATACATGTTAGCGAAGATATAAGCGTTGAAGCCCGGTGCCATCGCGGCGGTCAGGACGCCTGAACGAAACAGGTCCTGCGGCAGAGAAAGCGATGCGCCGAACAGCCACACGAGGCTGGGATGCAGGATCAGCGAAACGCCGCAGACAAACATGATTGCGCGCAGGTCACCTTCGGGGCGGTATTTTACCAAGACGCCGCCCAAAGCGAACAGGGCCCCCGGCAGCGCAGCACTTGTGATCAGGTTCAGCGCGTCATCTACCACCGTGGGGATGCCGACACCTGACAGATTGACGATGAAACCCAGGCCAATGCCCAGGATCAATGCGTTCTTGAACATCGCGGTCAGCACCGATCTGATCATCCTTGCGCCACCGTGGCCGCGGTTCCGGAAGACCTCCATCACCGTGATGCCGACGCAATAGCAAAAGGGGGAATGAAAGGCGATGATCGCGAAGTTGCCGGTCAGATTCTCGGGGCCATAAGCGCGCTCGGTGATCGGCAGGCCCAGCAGAACTGAGTTTGAGAACAAACAGCAAAAGCCGATTGCGACGCTATCTTCCCACTCACGACCGAAGATCAGGCGTGCACCGAGCATACCGGCCAGAAAACACAATCCTGCGGCAGTATAGAAGCTGCCTAGCAGGCGAGGATCGAAACTGGCGCTCAGGTCCAGATTGGCAATTGCCAGAAATAGCAGGCATGGGATCGCAAAGCCCTGCGTGAATTTCATCAGCCCGTCGATATGAACTTCGCGAAAATATCCCAATCGGGTCGACAGATACCCGGCTCCGATCACCAGAAAGACTGGTAGGACAACATCGATCAGGCTTTGAAACATGGCGAGGCCATAGCGGAGGGGATGGGGGCAGGCAGCGGCCCGGCTCTCAGAGCGCTTGCCGGATCACCATCCCGTCAAACGCGGGCGTGATGTGGTCCGGGGTTTCGGCCTCGACCGTGGCATAGTCCATATCGATATGCATGTTGGTCAGAATGGCGCGTTTCGGTTCCAGTTGCTTGATCCAGCCCAATGTCTTTTCCAGATGTGCATGGGTTGGGTGGGGCGTGCGGCGCAGAGCGTCAATGATCAGGCAATCGAGCCCTTCCATTGCCCGCCAGGCCTCGTCATAAATCTCGGCAACATCGGGAAGGTACGCGAGGTTTCCCATCTTGAAGCCCAGTGAGTCAATTCTGCCGTGATTCACTACAAACGGCTCTAGCGGGATCGCACCGCCGGGCCCGTCGATTTCAAACGGTCCGTCAATTGTGCGCAGATCGAGAATAGGCGGATAGGGCGAGTCCTCGGGCTGCACGAACGCATAGCCGAAGCGGTTGAGAAGGTCGTTTTGCGTATCGCCATCCGCCCAGACCTGAACGCGCGCCTTCATGTTGAAGAAGATCATCCGCAAGTCGTCCAGACCGTTGGTGTGATCGGCATGGGAGTGGGTGTAAACTACCCCATCCAGACGGCCTGTGCCGCTGCTCAGCAACTGGCTGCGCATGTCGGGTGAGGTGTCGATCAGAACAGAGGTCGTGCCATCCGGCCCGTCCCGTTCAACCAGCATTGAGCATCGGCGGCGCGAGTTCTTTGGATTGTCGGGGTCACAAGCCCCCCAATGACCGCCCAGCCGGGGAACACCGCCGGATGATCCGCAGCCCAGAATAGTGCAGCGCAGTTCAGTCATGCGGCGGCCTTGTATGTCGCGGCCTTGGTGAACAGCCGGTCGAAATTTTCCTGCGTCTGGGCGGCGAACTCGGCGTAGTCCATCCCGAATACTTCGGCCCCCTTGCGAGCGGTGTGGGCGGTATAGGCGGGCTCATTGCGTTTGCCACGATGTGGCGGTGGGGCCAGATAAGGCGCGTCGGTTTCCACTAGAATGCGGTCGACAGGGGCAGCGGCGAAGATATCGCGCAACTCCTGACTTTTGGGGAAGGCGGCGATGCCCGACATGGACAGGTAAAAGCCCAGATCCAGCGCGGCCCGGGCCAGCTCCGCCGAAGACGAGAAGCAATGCATCACGCAGGAATAGGGTGCATTGCGATGTTCTTCGGTCAGAATGCGGGCCATGTCGTCATCGGCTGCACGCGCATGGATGATCAATGGCAGGCCAGTTTGCTGCGCCGCCTGGATATGAACGCGCAGCGATTGTTTTTGAATCTCAGCTGAGTCGGCGGTGTAGTGGTAATCCAAACCGCTTTCGCCGATGCCAACAAATTTCGGATGACGCGCCAGTGTGACCAGTTCGTCAACCGTAGCCATGGGTTCGTCCACTGCGCTCATCGGGTGCGTGCCAGCGGCGTAGAAGACCGAAGCGTGAGCTTCGGCGATGGCGCGTACGCTGGGTTCGTTGCGAAGGCGGGTACAAATCGTCACCATCCGCGTCACGCCTGCTTCGGCGGCACGGGCTACGATCTCGTCCAACTGGCCTTCGAAATCCGGGAAGTCCAGATGGCAATGGCTGTCGGTAATTTCAGGGGTGGGGCTCATCACTAATGACCGGCGGTTTCCTGTATCTTGAACACCGTATCTAGGACAAGCGAGGCAGGGTCAAGGTTCACCGCCTGCCCATGCCGCGCGCGTGACGTGATCAGGGCGGCAGCCTCGGCCCATTGGCGGGCCTTGTGCGGTGAACCGGAGAGGCGCGCCAGCGTTTCGGCCTCGTTCGGAGCGGCTTCGGGCATCGGGGCCGCGCCTGTTGCGCCGGTCAGGGCGAGGCGGGACAGGGCTATGTCGATCAGGGACAAAAGCAGGTCGAACCGTTCAGCCGCACCGCGCTGTGCGGCTGTTTCTGCCAACTTCAGCGCACGTTGCCGGTCGAGCCGGGGCAGGGTGCCCACAATGGCGATCAGCTCGGCGTAAAGCTCCAACCCACCCAGATTGATCAGGCGCACGGCATCGCCGACCGAGCCTGCTGCCAGAGCGGCCAGATGGTCCGCTTGTGCAGGCAGTTCCGCCCCGGTTTGCGCAAGTGCCGCCTGCATATCTTCGACCCCCAAAGGCGATAGGCGCAGAGTTCGGCAACGAGACCGGATGGTGGGCAATAAGCGCGAGGGTTGATGTGAGATCAGCAATAGCGTCGTGCGCGCCGGAGGCTCCTCGAGCATTTTCAACAGCGCGTTGGCAGCGCTGGTGTTCATCTCATCTGCCGAGTCGACAATGACAACCCGCCGACCGCCATCCGCCGAGGACAGACCAAAGAAGCGCCCTAGCTTGCGGATGTCGTCAACCACGATTTCATTGCGCAGACGCCCCTGATCGTTCACGGATCGGGTGATCGCGGCTAGTCCGGGCTCGGCTCCTGCCAGAATGCGATGCGAGACGGGGTGATCCGTGTCGATGTCTAATGTGTCGGGCGGAGGGGGGGCACCGAACAACCCACCGTCATCTGTCGGAGGTGTCGCGAGCAAAAACCGGGCAATGCGCCATGCCAAAGTTGCTTTGCCAACCCCGCGGGGGCCGGTCAGCAACCAGCCGTGATGCAGCCGGTCCGAGTTATAGGCGGTCAGGAAGGCTTGTTCGGCGTTGTCCTGCCCGAACAGCCGCTCCGTTTCGCGGGGGTGCGGGGCGCCGGGGGCCTGATCCGGGTTTGGAGTATCGTTGCTCATGTCTCGTCTATCGCAGGGCTGTTGAGACGAAATCTGTCACATCCTGCGCGACGCTGTCCATGTCTCGGTTGCCATCGACGACGCGGAAACGGTCCGGAAACTCATCTGCGAGCGCCAGAAACCCGGCGCGCATTTTTTGTTGCAGGTCGACGCCGAAATCCTCGAATCGCTCCTCGGTGCCCTGACGTCCTTTGGCGCGGGACAGGCCCGTTTCGGGGTCCATATCGATCAGCAGTGTCAGGTCCGGTTCGCGTTTGATCATCAGCGCATGTAACTGGTCGACCAACCCGCGCAGATCTCCGCGCGACAGGCCTTGATACATGCGAGTGCTGTCGGCGAACCGATCACAGATAACAACCTTACCCGCAGCCAGAGCCGGCTCAATCGTACGCTCCAGATGATCGCGACGGGCGGCGGTGAACAACAGAATCTCGGTCTCGGCAGACCAGCGATCCGGATCGCCCTGCAGGACCAGACTGCGGATTTCCTCGGCCCCGGCTGAGCCTCCGGGCTCGCGGGTCAGAACCACATCTCGGCCTGCGTTGTGCAAATGTTCGGCCAGCAGGCGCGCCTGCGTGGATTTGCCCGATCCGTCAATGCCTTCAAAAGTCAGGAACATTCCGCGCGGCGTCACATTTGTTCCAGCGGGATATTGATGACGTCTTTCAGAACGATGCCGCCAACGGTCATCATTCGCACAACAAACCCGCCCTGTGCGACGTCCCTGTCAGCCACGAGAGGGCGGCGAATTTCCGGCAGGCCTTCCGGCTGAATCACCAGTTCGGCAAGCTGCTGACCCTTCGATACCGGAGCATTGATCGGGCCGTCATAGACCACCTCGGCTTTGATTTCCTTGCCGCCCAAGACCGGAAACAGCAGTGTCAGGTCCTCTTCAGGCACCAGTCCAACTGTCTTTTCAGCCCCCATCCAAAGCTTTGCCTGGGCTACCGGTTCTTCCGCTTTGGCAACTGTCCTCTCGACAAAATTTCGAAACGACCAGTTAACCACGGCCTCAGCCTCCTCTGCACGGGCGCGGGTGCTGTCGAGACCCGTGAGGACAAAGACGACCCGACGATCACCCTGTTTGGCCGATCCGACCAGACCATACCCGGCCTCTTGCGTGTGGCCGGTCTTGAGCCCATCCGCCCCAATCCCCAGCTTCAACAGCGGATTGCGGTTGCGTGAGTTTGATGGCGCGCGACCATCGAACTCGAACACCTCTTCGGCGAACAGCGGGTAGTATTCCGGAAAATCGGTGATCAGACGATCGGCCAGAATGGCCAGATCATGCACCGACATCATGTGCCCCGCAGCAGGCCAACCGTTGGAATTGGCGAAGTTCGAGTTGTTCATGCCCATTTGCTGCGCGCGCTGGGTCATGAAACGAGCAAAGCCTGCTTCGGTTCCATCGGGGCTGAGCGCTTCGGCGATCACCACACAGGCATCATTGCCCGACAGCACAATAATGCCACGCAGAAGATCCTCGACCGTCACGCGGTCCTGCGTGTTCAGGAACATGGTCGAGCCACCATAGCTCATCGCGTGTTCCGAGACGGGCAGTGTTTCCTGCAAGGTCAATCGCCCGTCACGCAGCGCCTCGAACGCCACGTACAGAGTCATGAGCTTTGACATCGAGGCCGGAGGAAGCGGCTGATCGGCGTCTTTCGATAGCAACACCGTTCCGGTTCCCTGGTCCATCACATAAGCCGCCCGCGCCGTTGTATCAAAGGCGTAAGAGGGCAGGGCCAGCACAGTCAGGCCGATGGCCAGGCATGTGGATCTGAATGCAGACAGCATTTTGGGCTTCCTCATCTCAATTCTTGGCCGTGAAGGCATCGGCAAAACCGAGGTCTTTGACATCGTTCAGCAAGGCGCGACGCTCGGCCCGAGTCGAAGCCGGGCCGACGAGCACGCGCCAAACTGTATTCTCGTCGCCTTTCAACTCTGCCACCTCAGCGGACATTCCGTTGCGATGGATCTTCTCGGCGGCGCTTTTGGCGTTTGCTTCGACACTGAAGGTGCCGGCCTGAACAAACGGCTTTGCCAACCCGCCAGTTGTCTCGGGGGTGGCGGCGGCAGCTGCGGCTGCGGTGGTCGGCTCGCTTGCCTCAATGGCTGCGGCTGCACCCGCGATCGGGTCCAGCGGCGTCTCGGTGATGGCGTTGGGGTCTTTCTTCTGCCACCATTTCCGTTTGGCGGGTTTCTCGGCCGGAGGTGTGATCTCTGGGTCCGACAAGGCTGCAGTCTGGGCACCGGCCAATGCGGCCTCGGTCCCGGTCTCGGCAAGCGGAGCGGTCGCCACTTCGGCTGCTGCGGCGTCTACCTCTTCAGGTGTCTTCTTTTGCCACCACTTGCGTTTCGCAGGCTGTTCAGGCTCGACGGCCTCAGTGGCTGCGTCAGCCGTCTGAACGGCGGTCTCAGCAACATCATCCCCGGTCGAGGCGACAACCGCGCCCGCGGCAGCCCCGGCAGCTACAGCTGCACCGGCGGCGTTTGTCTCGTCAGCAGGTTTCTTTTGCCACCATTTCCGCTTTGCGGGTTTCTCGGGTGCATCTGCTTCGGTCGTGTCTACGGCTGCAATCTCAGTGCTGGTCTCGGCTGTCTCTTCCTCAACGGGTTCTTCCGCAATCGGCGGTGGAGCAGGCGCGATCTCTTCTCGTCGCAGCGCAACCACCTCAATCCGGGTCGGAGCACCGGCCAGCATTCCCAGCTGCGATGCTGCCGACGATGACACTTGCAGCGCGGGCCCCGGCAGGTTCCGCTCGCGACGGAACAACGCGCCGGTGACGGTTTTGTTGTTGGTGGTATTTTTGATCAGTACCCGCTCGGGTTGTGAGACATCAGGGTGCGCCACCCAGACGCCGCCCAGCGACGGACGCCCGTCCCAAAGACCCGCCTCGGTCACCTGAAACACCTCGGGTGCCTCGACATCGCGCTGGTTGCTGGCACTGGCTTCGGGGAACAGCTCAAACCTGTTGGTGTTGTCCGCATCCTCACTTGCCGTTTCTTCGGTCGAGGGTTCCTGCAGATTGAACCCTTCTTCGCAGCCCGCCAAGGCCACCATACTCACGGCCAGAAACGCCAGCCGCTGCGGCCCAAAGCGTGTGCCAGTCGCTCGCTTCATTGTCTCATCCCTTGCCTGACAGGCCATATCGGCCGCGCCCCACCGCATGCGTGCTGGTTCTTTTTGCCAGTCTCCAGCGGTTTCTTGAGCGGATCATAGCGCGGGCACCGGGCCATGGAAAGACTGCTGCTTTCGCTTCGGCAAGATTTCCCGCTTTATGGCTTGCCTCTGCCAACAACTCGCCTTAGACCCTGCCCCACGCGGGGAGGTGGCAGAGTGGTCGAATGCGGCGGTCTTGAAAACCGTTGAACGTGAGAGCGTTCCCAGGGTTCGAATCCCTGTCTCCCCGCCATATAAATAAGGCGATTTCGATCACTCTCTAAGTGCCCGTTGAACCCGCTGTTTTTTCGGTTTCCCACAAAGTTTCCCGTGTTCATGTTCGGTTCTTGTTCTGGTCCCGCTTGGCTTGCGCCTGCTTTGCGAGTCGCTTTTGGCTGGCCCCTTTGGAATATTTCTGAACCATCGACAGGCTTTTGTGACCGGTGATGGCCGCAATCTGGTGGTCGGTGCATCCGGCCTCGGCCAACTCGCTGGCGGCGCTATATCGGAGGCCGTGCAGGCTGTAGGCATCAAGCCCGAGCCTCTTGCGCTCGGCAATCGTGGCTTTCTGAATCTGGTCATAGTTCAGTTTGCGACCATGATCATCGCACAGAATGTAACGCAGGCTGCGGCGCGTGGTCGATGCCAGAACATTGCGTAAGCGATCAGTGAACGGAATCCAAAGCCTGGCATCGGTTTTGCCTTGTGTTACCCAAATTCCGTCATCCTCGATGTGCCCCCATTCCATGAGAGTAAGATCCGTTGCGCGTTGACCGGTCCCGATAGCGAGCTCGAAAACCAGCAGCGGTAAACCGGATACCTTATTACGGTAGGTGTTGATCGCAGAGGTGGGCCAAGGCTTGTGGCCATCGCCTGTTTTCAGCTTCTCGATACCCTTTGCCGGGTTGTCTCGCTGCCAGTCCAAATCAATGGCGTGTTCAAACAAGATCGACAGCATATGCGGGATATAGTTCGCGAATCTAGCACGGTGGCGGTTTGCCATTTGCGCCTCGATGATAGTGGAACGCCGCATTTTGGTTGGGTCTTTTTTGCCCACCGTATCGGAAAGATATTCCAGCACTTTCGAATAATCCGATTTGGTCCGTGGCGCGAGTTTCTGCCACTTAGGGCTTTGTTTGTAGCTGGCGATCAACTTCTCAAATGTGAAACGATTGGCCAACTCGCTGCCGCCACGCATCAGTCGCCAGTATTCGCGATCATATTCTTCGCTGTTGGGATCATCCGGCAAGCGAACATAGCGACCATCCTTGCGGAAATACTGGTAGGTCCGACCCTTGATGACCTTCGCTGTCGTGAACTTCTTCCTCACCATTTTACGTCCTCATAGCCGTCGATCATCTGGCCTCGCAAAATGGCGCGCAGTTCGTCCGCGTCCCAGCGCTCATGCGGTCCGATCTTACGAGGCTTGGGTAAAATGCCATCGGTTACCAGATCCCGGAAACTACCAACCGGCATGTCGAGCATCTTGGCGGCGTTCTTTTCGCTGACGGCGATTGGTGTGATCTGGCCCATGGCGTTTGCTACAGTGTTTTTGCGCAGCGCGGGCTTAAGCCCAATTTGGCCGCGTCTTTGTAGACAATACTGTAGGATACCCCGAGGCGCTGGGCGATCACCGTGGCTGTGCCCCCGTCTTGCCCAAGGGAGGAACGGGCAGACGAGGGCCGGGCGGTGCCGTGAGTGGCATCAGGTGTTTGCATTCTGGATGACCTCGTAATTGCCGGGCTGCAACCGGTGGATAACGGTGTCTGTGTCTTCGACCTCAACAATCCCGCTGCCGAACTGGCGACCGCGCACAATGCCGGTTTCCGGGTGGTGGGTCGGGGAACGCTGGAACCGCACGGTTGTGCCAAGCGCGGGTGGCGCGGTGGATTTAGGGGCCGTGGCCTCGGCCTCTTCCGCAAGCAGGATGTTGCAGGCCGCATGGACCCAGTTTTTGGGCAGTTCTTCCACTTCCTCGGCCATCGCGTAGACGCCAAACAGCTCGACCGACTTGATTATCGGGTCATAGACGCCCGACCGCTCGCTCGGCAGATCCCAGCGGCCACCGTTCTGAAAAGCTAGATCTTTTAGAACAGTTAGTTTGCGCGCCGGAACCGTCTGTTCCAGTTGCTCGACCGCCACTACGATACCCTTAAGGTCTAAACGCTCTGTCATGGCCACACCGTCATTGTCAGCTTGGGCAGCGACCAGACGATCACCGCGAATGAGATTGCACTCACCGCCTGCGGCCAGTCGTCTTTTGCGAACAGGGCAGCGGTGCCCGATCCAACCAAGGCAACAGACCAGAGCGACAACAGGATGATTTGCAGGGTCAAGTCGGTCATGCGATCACCTGCAGAGTGAGGGCGCAGATGGCCAAAACGCCGCCGACCACAGAGATAGGGCCCATTGCATCGCGCGCCTTCGGGCTTCCATTAGCGGAGACACCCATCAGCCATGCGAATAACAGAGCAACCAGCCAAAGAACGGCGGCGAGAATGTGCAATCCGATGGTCATAAACCCATCCTTTTGAAAGGGGCCGGGGGCGGCTGTGATTGACCCCCGGCCTAGTTTTCGCGCGCGCAGTACGAGTTACGCGCAACGAGGCAGATCAGGCGATTGCGTCGGGCAAAATGAGAGGATCGGGGCTGATGTGGCCGCGCTGGCGGGCGAGGTCGCGGGTTTTGGTCCGGATGCGCTGGGCGCGCTCAGCGCCCTCGATCGCCTTGCGGCTTACCGTGTCGACCTTAACGCCGAGGCAGTCAAGCTGCTGGTCGCTGATCGGCTGGCCATGCAGCGCCTTGATCTTGCACCACGAGGCAACCGCCAAAGCGGGGTGATAAAACTGTTGGGGATTTGCGATGCTGGCCGCGATAGTGCGGAATTGGTCGTGCGTTTGCATGGTCTGCCTCCATCGGGATGATGTGAGGCAGTGTTACGAAAAAATCGTAAATGGTCAACTCAAAATACGGAAAAATCGTAATTCACGAAAATGCGACTATTTAAAGTGCGCAACCGATGGTAGAACAAACGCAGAACATTTATTGAGGGGCTTTTAGTGATTTTGAGATTGGTTGCGCGATTTTGTATGTGGGCCGGTTGGGATGTGACTAGGGTGTTGTTCCCTAGGTATTGGTTTCGGGGTCGTCCAGATGCTCAAGAAGGGCTTCCAGAGTGTCGGGCAAGATTCGAGCGAAATCGCCGCCGAGTATAAAATTGGGATCAATCTGGAATGCTTTCCAATAAAAATCCAACATTTTAAGGGATGGAGAACCTGAGCTCTCCTGAGATTTGAACGTTGTATATTTGATGCCAGCACTCAAGGCGAGTTCGCGCGCGGTGTGGCCAGTTGAATTCCGCGCTGCGATGAGCCTTTTGTGAATCGCTTCGGGGGTGATGACTGTGGTGCGGCAGCGCCGCTCTCGCTCAAGATAATCCATATCTCTTGATCGCTCAGTTACGAAAATTTCGCATTTTTATTCTCTCGTCAGCTTGAAATTACGAAAAAACCGTAATATCGAGTTGCTATGCAGACCGATGTTCGTACTTTCGTTGATCAACTCGGGGGCTATCGCAAGGTAGCCGACCGGCTCAAAAAGAAGCCCACGACTGTTCATACCCATATGCAATCGGGTGTTCTGCCTGCCGCCTGGTATGACGCGTTGTGCCTGATGTCGCGAGAGTTGGACATGACGGAACCGAACAAGGAGTTGTTCTCGTTCCTCAAGTTGAACGAAAGGGCAAGGTGATGTCGCTGTCATCGCTTCCTCGGGTTTTGTCATCTGGAGTCAAGTTTCTCCTGAATGGGCGCGAAAAGTCTTTCGTAGTGAACCGGATCGAGGCGCGCGAATTGGCGAGGTCTCGTTTTGCCGACGCGCTGCGGCAGGCATTCCCCGGGTCATCCGACAATGAGGTCGCCCGATTGGCCGCGCCTGTTTTGCGCCGCTCGGAGAGGCAAATTCAGAACTGGCTATCGGAGACGAGCAGCCCGGTGATCGAGGATGTTTACACGGTCTGCGCCATTCTTGGTGTTTGGAAGACCATGGAAATCCTCACCTCTGACCGGACCCGCAACGATATTCTAGGGCAGATCGGTCAAAGATGAGCAGGCTAAGCACAGAGTTCAGCAGCTTGTTGCACAGCGATTTGTCCTGTGCAGGCGCCGAGGCCGTCTCGGGGTTGATCGTCTGGTTTATGACCGTCAGCCTTGCGCATTTCGGGATAGGTATAGCGGTCAGCTCGGTCGTTCTGTTTCGCGGCCTTTCACATGCCTGGCTTTGGGTCGGGATTGCCGGAATTCTTATGAAAGAAGTTGCGGGCGATATCCCCAACAGCGGATTTTCGGCCATCGTAATCGCCGACAGTCTGTGGGATGTCGCCTGCTACCTCATAGGTTTTTTCGTTTTGTGGGGCCTGATGATTTCCGAGAAGCGGGGCGAGGAATGAGCGCCGCGCCCCTGTTTCTCCATTCAAAGCTCCGTGGTGTCACGGTTAGCAATCACGATCGCGCGCAGCTGTTTGGGCCGATTGACACGCTAGAAGACGCAGACCGGCTCCTTTCGACATCAATCGAGGATGCAATCTCGCTGTGTGAGGCTAATTATCGGAATACCTTGTTACTACCAAGTTGCGCCCGTCAGAGCAGAGTCGGGGTGGGTCTCGAAGAGAAATATACCATGCCCGGGTTTTGCTCTGCATTCCTTGTCGTATTGATCGCCCTGCAAAATCGTTTTTACCCCCTCATCCTTGCAGCTAGGGCAGAGGTAATGCACGGGCGTTACTTCGCTGGCCGACCGATAGACAATGTTCCTAAGACTTGTTTCCCAAAGTTCATAACCAGCGAATTTATCTTCGCGGTTTTCAAGGTCCAAGATTCTGCGTTCCAAAGCAATAATCGCTTTGCGAAGCGTTATGTTTTCTTCTTCAGACAAGAGTATTTGAGAGTTCAATTCCTCAAGAGCATTTGTAACCTTGGTAATTGGTGGCGTCTCGCTAGAGCTAAACAGAGACTTCAGAGATTTGTACGCATTTACAGTGGCTTCGAATGCAGATGCGCCGCCTTTGACGAATTCAAGAGCACTCTTCGCGTCCTCCAGATCGACCGACATGTTACGATCCTCCTAAGTTCAATATCTACTGTAGAACTGCCTGTTCGGTTCGGAAAGAGTGCGGTGCTGCAATGACCGGCAACCGCATAACTGATCGCGTCTCAGAACTTGCCATGCATCGCTCGCGCGACCTGCTTCTTGGCTTTCTTGAGGGTGGCCTGTGCCGAGACAACCATCTGTTCGCTTTCTCGCAATTCTTCGATGGCGTTGCCAAGGCGCGTACCTTTGATGATGGCGGCGACCTCGGACGCAGGGTGGGTAGCTTTGATGGCCTTGCTGTCGTCGCCCTCAAGGATCGCCAGTCTGTGTTTACAGTGCTGCCCGTTGGAGCCTGCGGGGCAGGTGCAGAAGATCAAAACATCCTCTGGGGTCTCTTCGACAGAGACGGTGTATTCCTCATCTCTGGAACTGCTCTTGAACGTGAATTTCACAATACTTCTCCGGGTATATCGCTGAATAGAAACATATATCTCGCACAAGTTGCGTCAGCGTTCAGAGATTCGCAAGGTGGTTACCCCTGTGATCAAGGGGGTGACGAATGAGTGCCGCGCCTCATTTCCCTCGAGCGAAGCTGCGCGGTGTCACTGGTGACAATCATAACCGCGACCGCTTGGTGGTGTCATTCGACATGCCTGATGGCACTGTCACGCGCCTTTCGATTTCGATCGAGGATCTGAAAGCGCAGGGCGAAATGGTCGAATGGGCCATTCCCAGATTTGCCGAGCTTTGGCGCAAGCGCGATGAGGCTCAGCGGTGACGAATTCGGACCCTTTCCCAGTCAGAAAGATCGTCGGGCAGCTCGCATTGCTCGGGGTCAAGCCCATTGGGAAGGGAAAAGCAATAGCCGCGGATGAGGTCCTCATGGGCACCAGCAAGGTTGCTATATCTGCCAAGCGGTTCGTCGCCGTATGCAATTTCCCAACGATCACCGATCGGGGCGATAGTCCAAACGCCGTATCGGTTTACGTGTCGATAGAAGAAAACAGAATTCATTCCGCTACTTTCCGTGCTTGGGGGCGGGGTGGATACGCGCGGCGGGGCTGCTACCCTGCCGCGCACCCTGCGCGATTTAAGATGGGCATATGCTTGGTGGATTCGCAACGCGGTTCCTCTGGCGATTTCCCATCAATCCGCGCTGGGCGCACTAACAACAAAATTCGCCAGGGGCATTCCTCGCTGAACATCACGGGACAGCGAGCCCGAAAGGGTCCCAACCAAGAACACGCTGAACGACGGGCCCGGCGCCCTAGGGATAGGTTCATAGACCCGTCAAGCGTGATCACCGGGGCGCAGGCAGGCGCCAGAGGCGGGGTGGGGCAACGTCCCTGTGCCCGTCGCTGCCAACCTTTCCAAAGAGCAGTCAATCGAGGCAGAGCGCATGAGCAACGAAGTTCACACGCTGGTTAAGCGGCGCATTGTCGGTTCGCCGACCATGAAATCAGTATTGCTCTATATGGCCGATGCTGCGTCGGACGATGGCTCGGGCATCTGGGTTAGTAAGTCCAATATGGCGCTTGATCTCGAGTTCAAGAGCAAGCGAACCGTTCAAACAGCCATCGGCGAAATGGTCGGTATGGGGCTTGTTCAAGAGGTTGGTCACCGCAAGCATTTTCACGGCTACACGATCGAATATCAGATCGATTTGAACGCCATTCGCGCCTTGCCTGAGACCCGTCCGCGTAATTCTGGCTCAAAACAGACGGGTGCAGGAAATGCACGGGTTGCCCAAGATGTAGGGGGTGCAGGAAATGCACCCGTGCAGGAGATGCACCCGACGGGTGCAGGAAATGCACCCGTGCAGGAGATGCACCCGACGGGTGCAGGAGATGCACCCCATGGGGTGCAGGAGATGCACCCAAACCATCCTATAACCATCCAAGAACCTTGTGTGTCGCAAGATGCGCCACACACACAAGATTTGGATAATCATGATTTGAAAAAGCCGCGTCTCAAATCTGGACACGGGAACGCGACAACCGCCAGCCATGCAGGCGAGACATCCGATGGCCGTGTCTCAAATTCAGACACGGATTTCGTTTTTGAAGATTTGTTTAACCAGTTCGTCGACGTGTATCCGCGCATCGGTAATCTGCTGGAAACCGAGGCTGCGCTGCAACTCGCGATCGTAGACGGGGCAGACCCCACAGCGATCCTTGCTGGTGCCCGTGCTTTCGCCGTCGAGCAGAAGGGCAACAACAAACAATACATCGCCTATTCTCAGAACTGGGTGCGCGACAAGCGGTGGACGCAGCACACGCCGACCACCTCGGCGACGGTCGATCGTGAAAAGCTGCTGGAAACCCACGCCAAGACCATTCGCGAGGGCAAAGCGCACCTGTGTTCGCCGATTTCCAACGAAACAGCTTGGGAATGCGTGCAGGCCCAGCTCGTGACCATCCAAGAATGCCGCGCCGTGGGGAAACTGCTGTGACGTCGCCGCATGCCGATCATATCGCCAACGGCCAGCGCTTTGGCGACGTCATCGTGACCGTCGACCTGGTTGCCGGTGACTGCGTAGTTCACGCGCCGCGCCCGGGGCCGTTCAAAAAGGTTATGCGCAAGATGCGTCTGCACAGCCTTGAAGAGATCCGAGGGGCCTATCAGGCCCAGAACAGTTTGGCCGCAACTGATCCGGTGGCGAAAGACATCGCCGCCGCCCTGAAATTCGCTGGTCAGAAACTCAAAGCTCAGCAAAGGGAATGTGATCCAGTGGAACGGATGACCGCCGCCCAGCTTCGCGCCATGCAGAACGCCGATGTACCGAAAGAGGACAAGCGCCGCGTGCGCAACGCCCAGCGCATCGAGGTCGACGGTATGACCTTCGACAGCAAGTCCGAATACGCCCGCTGGTGCGAGTTGGAGCTGCTACAACGCGCGGGCAAAATCTCGGGCCTGCGCCGCCAGGTCAAAATCGGCCTTGAGGGTCGAGACGGCCCGATCATGACAGACAGCGGAAAGCAGCAACGTACTTGGACCGCTGATTTCGTCTATGTCGACCACGCGCTGGGCGTGCAGGTGATCGAAGACCGCAAGGGCCACGCCACTGACGTGTTCAATCTGAAAAAAGCCATTTTGGGCGCCATGGGCGTCGAGGTGTTGGTGACCTGATGGTGCAGTCGGCGAAATCCCTCTTTCTAGCAACCAAGCCCAAAGCGCCTACTGCGCAGGGTGTGCTTGCCGATTTCCCAAAGGCGGTTGCACCGAGTGTTCGGGATCCGTTGGACTATGACCCGACACCCGCCGAAGCTACCGAAGCCATATTGGCCGAAGAAAAGGCCCATATGCGGGCGCACAGCAATCACGTATGGGAAACGGCTGTTGGCGGCGGCCATATCGCGGCTGTATTGGAACGGCAGGGGTTCAAGGTCTCTGGCAACGACGTCGTTGATCGCGGCTGGCCACGTGTCGAGGTGAAATCATTCTATGACTTCACCAAGCCAGTTAGCCCAGTGCAATTCACCAATCCCCAATATTGCGAGATCAACGCCCGCGATGGTTTTGGACGCTGGCTCTGGCATTCTTTCGAATTGGGCATCCCATACATTGCGCTGTTGCTTAACGCCGACTGGCCGGCGGCGCGGATCAACGGGATGGATCGAGTGTTTCGCGAACATCCGCCATCGGTTGAATACCTGTGTTGCTGGAAAATCGACTTCCGAGGCGGCGGGTCACCGCCGCAACGCAACTCATGGTTTGTCTGGGACGTAAACCGCCCTGCGCTGGGCGCTGATACGTGGGTTCGGAAACGCCTGTTCAAAGATGTTCCAGATGAGCGGCAGGGGGATTTGCTGTGACTGACCTATTGCCCCCGCTGCCCGATAGCGTTGCCGAGATTGCCGAGGTGATTGGACGGGACCAGGCATTGCACCTAGTCGGGTCGCTTCCTCAGTCGGGATCACGTGCCTGGCGGGTGTGCGTCTACATCCCCAAGAGCCTGCCGTCGGTCGATCACCAGCTAGTGCGCATTCTCGGATGGAACGACGCCAACAAGATGGTGCGGGCGTTCTCCGGGATGATCCTTCAGCCCGCCAATTGCCGCTCGATCGTGCGCGCAGCCCGCAACCGTCGAATCCGCGAAATGCACGCCGAAGGCTTCACCGTGGCCGAGATCGCCCATGGCATCGACCTGTCTGTGTATCGCGTGCGCGAAATTCTAGCCAGTAGATCTGACCTCGTTAGTTAGTTCAGACTCTGTAGATATGGTCATTCCACGGTGTTTGTCGATGCAGTTACTGATCCTTGGTACACTGGCTTCCAATTTGGGTTGTCTTCCCAAGGCGGCGTTTTGTCTAGAGGCCAAGGCGTGCCAGACTTTTGAGGCACGGTACCAGATGGGCAAAGGAATTGAGCGCGAAGCGCACTTTCCGGTGTGAGTTTATCCGAGGTCTCGACCAGCGTATTCCACGACTCTGGTTCAGTTACCCAACACGATGGGATGAAAAGGGGTTTTCCCGTGTCAGGGTTTGGCTGATCAGGTAGCAATGTATACCAATTTCCAATTAAAGACATAAGCTGATCTTGAGTTAATCCAATGCTTCCTCTGAGATCACTGTGATGGGCAGGAGCCCAAATTTTCTTATCTGACCATTCCACAGATGTCATATTTGCTCTACTCAGAACAGTCGTACCGATTTTCGCTCGACTTAAGTCCACGTCTTTCAAATTAGCCCCTAGAAAAACCGCCCCTTCCAGTTTTGCTCCGTCCAGGACAACTCCCTCCATCTGAGCATCTACCAATATCGCCTTTTCCAGTTGCGCAAAGCTCAAGTTTGCCTTCGTCAATTTTGCCTGGCTCAGATTGGCGCCTTCCAATTTTGCCCCTCTAAGAACTGCGTCTTCCATCTTAGCATCAATCAAGTTCGCCTTTTGCATCTGAGCGTAGAACATGTCCGCGCCCCTCAACCATGCCCGCCTTAAGTCAACGCCCTCCATCTTGGCATAGCTAAAGTCCGCCCCTTCCATATTTGCACCTCTTAGGTACGCCCCTTCCAATTGTGCGCTTCGTAAATCCGCTCCAGCAAGTTGGGCAGCCCACATATCGGCATTGCGGAAATCTAAGTTTCGTGGCGACCAATTTTCCAATGCACTTATTTTTGATTGCCGCTCATATTTCCAAGCTTCGTCAAATTTCTTTTCGAGGCTTAGAAAGAAATCTGAGCACTTTGATATCGACCCATACCCATTGTCATTGCACCATTTTGTTCTAGCGGTTGAGTGATATGTTTCCAGATCTCCACCACTCTTAGATGGACCGCAAGATTTCAGATCAAGTCCTTGTCGCTCACACCACTGAACGCGAAATTGTTGTCGATGGGCATCGTAAAACAACCAGTCTGCAGGAAGTGTAACGAACTCAACTTCTCTCAGGTCCGCAGATGCGATTTTAAGCGCGTATGGATCTGAGCCGGTGTTATTACCATACTGTTCATCAACTACTCCGATCCAAACCAAAGCTCGATAGGCCTTCGAATAAGAAATTTCGACCGAAGTACGTAGTATACCCAAGCGTTCGGGACCATCGGTTTTTGCTACAGTAAGCGTAATTGCAGGTAACGAAATAATCAGAACAGTTACCAATGCTATCAAGTGGCGTGTGCCACTTTGGTTTTTCCAGCCGTAACGCAAACGGGTAACGGCCGTGAACAGACTCACAACCATTGTCATTGTTGCCAGCACAAATAGAAGGGCATTGAAGATTGAAAAACCCATCTCATGCGCGGGCCAATAGCGCACCCAAAAGTAGCCTACCACAAATGGACCTACGGCAAAGACCAGCAGGAAGGTTACAATATGTGAGAGCCAATCCAGCGGACGTCGGAGCACTGCTCCGTCTCCACGAAGCGCAAGCCCAAGATCATTGATTAGCCATGGGGTGACTTGTTGCGACAATGCCTCGCCTTTGGATCGCGGAGGAGGGACTGCCAGAGCATCCCACAACTTCAACAGATAGAGGTGTAGGTAGACGAACAACGCCGTGCCAAGAAACGGGCCGAAAATAAAGAAATCTCGTGTTGGTATCTCAACGCTAACCAGCGGAAGCGTCGTTTGACGGCCTTCGATAAAGAAATCGGCGTCCTGAACTCCCAACAGAGTCACGCCAGCAAAGGCCAGATAGGCCAGTAGACTAAACCAATTTGTACGCGAAATTCTAGACAACTCGTTGATCCGGTCGATTCCAGAGGTGTCTGGGTTTCTAGGGCGGTTAATGTAAACTCGGCGACGCATGAATTATCTCTAAATGACAGTAATTTAGCATGATGTTTTTAGTGCGGTAATTCAACAGTGTATCTGAGTATTTTAGGATGATGAGGGTCTGACGGGAGTTAGGGGGAACCGCCAGAGGCTCAGAGTAAATCGTTCACTTAGGCTCGACTTCAGGCATGAAACGCTTGAGAGAACTATGAGCAGAAAAAACTTTGATGCCTGCCTAAAGCATATCCAGAAATGGGAAGGCGGCTATGTCGACCACCCTAAAGACCCGGGCGGTACGACAAACCATGGGATCACGCACGAGACTCTGGCCAGTTTCCGGGGCAACCGTCGTCACGGATCGCTTCGCATCGTATCGGGCCGCTCTCAGAGAACTGGGTGCACTCGAAAAACAGCAGACGGGCAGGTGGCTCAATAACCGCGTCGAGAATTCACACCTGCCGTTTCGACGACGTGAACGCGCGATGCAGCGTTTCAGGCGCATGCGAAGTTTGCAGAAATTCGCCTTCGTCCACTCCTCCATCTACAACCACTTCAACCAGGAAAGGTCGCTCACCAGCAGGGACACTTTCAAGCTGACGCGCACCGCCGCTCTTAGCGAGTGGCGTCAACTTTGTTCTGGTTAGGATCGCGGTTTCCGCGGCACACTGAGACTGGTCGAATTTGTCTGACAGCGCCGCCACTTGAACAGCCCAACCGCACATAGGATTGCTTGATTGTATGAGTGTTCAATGCTCATCAAATATCTAAATTGTCTTTGCGTTAAGAGATATCTGTCCGCAGCCTAGATTTTCCACCGACTTTGCGACACTATACCAATTATTGCTGCAGCATGCTGGGAGTTGGGCTGCCTGTTGCAGTTTGATGTGGGGATTTCGCACGTTTCGACAATGGCTTTCTGCCTTGAAGCCTTCAGATCTTTGCCCTCGGGTTGACGAGGCCATTGCACTGAAACAGTCGGCGTGAACTGCGAGTTTGGGGGTTATGGAAGGCAATAGGGCGCAACCGACAGACTCTTCGGGCAGGGCGGTCGTATCAGAACAGTCCAGCACGATCTATTGGAGCCAGGCACACGAACTCGCGCGGGAGCGGTTGAATTTCGCGGTGGCCAGCCGCGTGCCGATGACCCTGTTTGTCGGTCGTCCCGGGACCGGGCGGACCCTGCTGGTGCGCGACAGGATTTCGACCAACACCACGGCCTTTGTCATCCGGATGCTCAAGGGCCTGGATAATCTGTCGGGCGAAGTGTTCTGGGATGTGCTGACCGTATTCAATCCAAAACAGAACCCCACTGCGAGTGCCGAGCAGAGCCGTGAAAAACTGATCTCGCTGCTGCAGTCACTGCATACTGCGCAGCGGTTTCCGGTGCTTGTGGTCGATGATGCAGATGACCTGTCGAATCTGTATCTTGGTGCGTTGTGCGATTTGTGTGACCAGTTGGTTGACCAGCGACCGTTGCTTAAGCTCGTCTTTGTCGGCCAAACGGGAATGGCTGATATTCTGTCCGGCGTGAGGCCGGATCTTGTTGGTCCGGCCTTTACGCTGGATTGCATGAACGAGAAGGACGTCGGTGGCTACGTTCGCATGCGTCTGAGCAAGATGGGTCTGGAAAAACACTCATTCGACAAAGGCGCGACCCGAGAACTGTTCGTGATTTCAAACGGTATTCCGGCCAAGTTGGACGCCTTTTGCGAGGCATTGAAGCAGCATGGTAGCAGTGCTGATCCCGCGGAACTCGACAAGGCAGAGGTCCGCCGGATTGCCTCTTTGATCAGAACGCCCGATGCGGATGATAGAACCAGCGGAGATCAAGAAGGCCTGCGCCATGTGCCAACCGATGCAGAGCTTTTGGCGCGCGCCAATCATGTAGCAGGTATTCTGCAGAGCGTATCAGACACCGATAACGAAGAGCATGTTTCGACTGAACCGGCCAAAAGCAAGTTTGGTCGCAAAACGGGGCTCGCATTAGGTGCAATTGCTCTGATTGGGGCTGGGACTGCGGCTTATTTGCTTGGGGTAGGTGGGCTCTCAGGAGAACGAAAAGAGGCGACGACACGTGAAGCTGTCGCAAGCTCGGTCAACGCGGGTGGAGGGACTTCGGTACTTAGGCGGCTATTACCGGGCACAGCAGCTGCAGCGGAAGCGCGGGTCGAGCGGATCTCGGGCGCTCTGGCCGGGGCTGAGCCCTCTGCAAACGGTCAGTATCTGGCGGCGCTGGAACTGGCAGATACCGCTCCGGACGCTGCTGCAGTCGGATATGCGCTTGCGGCGCTTTCGGGGCACGAACGCTCGGCCTACTATCTTGGGCAGATCTATGAGACCGGAGAGGGCGTGCCTGTAGATCTTACGCTCGCACGCATCTGGTATAACCGGGCTGCCTCGGGAATCGAGGGCGCTGCCGCGCGTCTGGAAGACATGCAATCCACCACTGAGAGCGGGCCGGTCTCGGTGCCTACGCCGCTGTTTTCGAAGAAGATGCCCGATGGGTCGCTGCAACTGGTCTGGACCAGTGGCGAGGGGGCTGACCCTTCGGCTTATCGCATCGAATTGTCATCGACCTTCAGTGATACGGCGCTCTATTCGGCTGAAGTTTCAACATCTGCGCTACGGCTGAGGCCGCCTCAGGCGGCGCGGACGTGGCGGGTTATTGCGCTCGATCAGAACGGGCGGGAAGTGGCCTCACCCTGGATGGAAATCAGGCTGAAGTAAATCTCCAGCCCGATCCTTGTTTAGCATCCGATGACCGCGCAAATGCGGGCGCGATAGGCGGAGTTGGCCTCGCTTTCGATAGTTGTCTGTGCGGGCACTTCGGTTGGACCGCAATCGAGCTGATAATTCTCGCTCAGACCCAAATTCACGCATTGTGCGATGTTCCAGCCTGGCGGAATGTCGTTGAGATCGACGTCATTCCACTTGGGATGACCTGATTGCTGAAGCGTCTGGAATTCTTTCGCGATCAGATGCGCCACATCAGCGACAGAGTTGCAGCTGGCCCGGTGATAACCGTTCCGCTCTGGCGTATACTCATAGGTCATAAGCACCGCTTTTACCGCTACCACGTCGATGGTCTCCTGCTGGAAGGGATAGGTGCCGGCCTCGATCTGGGACGGCGTATAAACGGCAGAGAGAGTCGGATCGGTCACAGAGAGCAGATGCAGCTTTTCCGGGTCGATCTGGTCGGTCTGGAACAGCTTTGTCGGCGCGCCCGCAACGTAGAAAAATGCATCAATGCTGCCATCAAGCAGCATCTGCAGCGATGTATCGGCGTTGATGGTCAGACGCTCAGCCGGGGTGACACCAGCCAGATCCAAAACCAGAGAGGAGGTCAGAAAGGTGCCGCTGTCTTCAACGCCCACCGCAACCTTGCGACCATTCAGGTCCGAAAGAGTGTTGATGTCGCGCTTGGCAAGAATATGCACCTCTTCATTATAGAGCGGAAATGCGATGCGGACGCCGAAAATGGCGCGCGCGATCTCGGGGTCTTCGCTGGAATAGGTTTTGAGATATTCGAGCACGTCGCTTTGCACGATGCCCAACTGAGTGTGGCGACGTTGACGGACGCCCAGAAAATTCTCGAGCGATCCGGCGCTTTCGCGGACATTCAACTCAATCCCGCAGGATGCGGCCAAACCGCTCAGATCCCCACCGATCTGAATATAGGTGCCTGTCGGCCCTCCGGTCAGGATATTGCGCTCGAATGCCGAAGCAGTCGCGGGCAGCACAAGGCTCAGGCCCGCCAATAGGACGGTTCTGGTCAGCAGCTTCCCCAGCCTGAACAAATTCATGTCTTACCTCCCTCTAAATCACCAATAGAAACTAACAGAACTCTCCTGAGCGCACCAAATGCAGCAGCATCTGGCGATTGACTGTTCCGGTAGCGGCCTGAAGAGCGTCGACTGCACAGGTTCCGCTTGCCAGTTCCGCTGCCAGCGCGTCGACGACACCACGTGGAAGGCCGCCGAGGCCGGGTGCGCCGCTCAGGACCGTGCGTACAACGTCAATGGATATCTGCGGACCAGAGGCCCGGCTGATTTCGGCAGCCGGCGGTTCGGGCTCCGGCGTTTCCACAGCGATTTCTTCATCAGGCGCGACTGCAACCGGTGCAGGCTGCGTTGTTTCAGCAATGGCCGGTGCCTCCAACGCCTGCAGACTTGCGGCAAGGTTCGACAGTTGGCCTCGATACAACGACGCTTGTTCGCGAAGCGCCTCCAGTTCAGCCCGTGTGTCGGCCACCTGCGCTTCGGCTTGCAGCAATGCGGTCTGTTGCTCCTCAAGCGCGGCCTGCGAGGCTTGTGCTGCTTGGGCCTTGATCTCAGCCAGTTCCGCAATCTCGGACGCCGCGGTCTCGCGTTCAGATATCAGTTCGGCAGTTTCGGTGTTGGCGCGGTCCAACTCATCCCGCGCAATGGCGATTTCATCGAGAACCGCATTCAATTCCGTTTCAGCCGTTGCAGCTTGTTGAACCAGTTCCGCCGCGCGGTCGCGCGCCTCGGCAGCGGCTTCCGTCTCAGCGAGCAATGCATCGCGTTGGGCTGTAAGTTCTGAAATCTGCGCGCTGACTGAATCGCGCTCGCTGGTCGCGTCTGTAAGACTTGCGGTTACCGATTCCGACTCGGCGCGAAGGTTTGCCAAAGCAGCTTCAAGATCGGCTGCCTCCTGTGATCGCGTATCTTTTGCTGCCTGTAACTGCGTAAGCTCCTCTTGCGCCGCGGCAAGCTCATTAGCCTTTTGCTCTCGTTCGGTGCGCAGATCATTAAGTGAAGCATAGAGATCTACCTTGCTTTGCTCTCCCGAGCTCACTTCGTCTGACAGGGTTTGCAAGGCCGTGTTCAACTCGGCCAATTCTGCCTCTTGCCGGGTCAAATTATCCTGGGCCGAGGCAGTTTGGGCCTGTATCGCTTCAAGCCCTTCAGTCGCGGTTGCCCGCTGGGCTTCTGCTTCGCCGATTTCCCCGCGGATGGCCTCAAGCGACTGCCGCGCTTGAGCCAGTTCGCTTTCAATCGCGGACTTGTCCGTGACCAACTGCTGCGTCTCGGTTTCCTGTTCCTGCAATACAGCAAGTTGGTTCTGAATTTCGGACAACTGGTTTTCTGCAGAGGTCCGTTCTTCCTGAGCGGTTGCTACGGCAGCCTCGGCACTCGATCGAGCGTCCTCTAAAGACGCCATTTCGACCGACATTGCTTCGCGGTTTTCGGCCAGTTCAGTCTGGGCCTGATCAAGCTCGCTTCGCGCCGTCTCAAGCTCTTCCTGTATCGCGGCCAACTCTGTTTCTGCCGATGATCGGCTACCAAGCGCTGCTTCCAATGCGGCTTCGGTCTCACTCATATTAGTGCGCAGGCCTTCCAGCTGTTCCGTACTGCGCGCCAGTTCTGCATCCACCGAGGCTTTCTGTTCGGAAAGCGCCTGCAGAGCTTGTTCCGCAGAAGCGATTTCCGCGGCATTCTGCGACTGCGCGTTGCTTTCCGAGGTCAGCGACTCAATCTCGTCACGTAATGCTGTCTCTTGTTGTTGAAGCGTATTGAGCGAAGCGTTGAGTTCCGTTTCGCGCGCTGTTGCCGTCGCGATTGCAGTTGTCAGCGCCTCTTCCTCGGCGCGCCGGGTGTCAACCGCGTTCTGAAGACCCTGTAGATCCTCTGTCGCGCTGGCAATGCTCTCGCGAAGGTCGGACAGGCTTGCCTGCCCCTGCGCCATCTCAGCTTGCTGTTCACCTAGCGTAGTAGCGATCTGCGCAAGTTCGTTTTGTTTTTCAGCGAGGTCCGAGGTTACACCTTCAAGGCTCGACCTGTTTTGTGCCAGTGTTTCCTTCAGCGCATCAAGCTCGGTATTCGCCTCTAACTGGCTGCGGGTCAGATTCTCTACATCGGCTGCAAGCTCACCGGCCAACATCCGGTCGGCTTCCATCTTGGTCAGAAGATCGCGCATCTCGAGCTTTACTTGCTCCAGATTGCCAACCTCGGCCGCTGCTGTCTCAATCTGCACATTGAGGTCGGCAAGCCGAACTTCAGCGGCCTGTGTTGAAGCCTCAAGTTGGCCCAGTTCCTGCCGCCGCTCGGCAACTGCGTTCTGGCTGGCCTCGCTTTCCTGTTCCAGCAGGCCGCGTGCTTCTTCAAGTTCAGCCAGTCGCGAGGCATTGTCACGTCGTTCAGAATCCACCGACGTGATCTGCGCCTGTAGCTCGGAAAGTTCGGCTTCGGCTTTGGCGATATCTTCGATCAATCCGGATTTGGTAGATTGAGCACGGGTGATTTCTTCTTCCAACAGAGCCAGAATCTTTCGCAACGTCGCCGCAGTTTGCGGAGGCTCTTCAGTATCGGCTGACGGGTTTTCGGTATCTTGCGCCAAAGCAACTGGCGTCCAAGCTCCCATGACCAGAACGAATACAATTAAACCAAACAACCGAAACGGGACCATATATCCACTCTCCACACCAAAAAGCGGCTCGTTAAATCTCTCACACATCTGTGAAAAAGTCTAACCCCAGCCTTGCCGAAGGTCAGAAGATATAACCACAAAATCCATCTTTTTTTGCAGTTTGAGTATCCAGTGGGCGGTTTCGCCGGTCCGCCGGGCGCTCGCCAACGGCGATAGCTCAATCAGAACCGGCAGGTCGTCCCAGTCAGCGGGGCAGACTGAACGAACTTGCAGCCGTTGCAATCGATGTCCTGCGCGAACGGGATGTATCGGCCGATATATCTGACGCCCTTGGTCACGCGCCGGACATACCCCGCGTGACCGTGTGGCGTGTGTTAACTCGCCAACCCAAACATGCTCAGAACAGCAGGTTGAGCATGACGAGTGAAACGATGAGAAAGAGGAACGTCATCACTCCGCCCGAGCGGACGAAATCGGTCACTTTGTAACCGGCAGGCCCCATGATCAGCGCGTTCACCTGATGGGTGGGGATTATGAAACTGTTCGATGTCGAAATCGCCACGGTCAGCGCGAAAAGCGCCGGGCTGGCGCCCGCTGCGACAGCGATCGATACCGCCAGAGGAACCAGCAGAACCGTCGCCCCGACATTCGACATCACGAGCGAGAATGCGGTGGCCAGAATGGCTACGCCGGTCTGTAGCGACCAAATTGGCCAACCGTCCAAAATGGTCATGATCTGTTGGGCTATCCACGCCGCCGTTCCAGTATTCTGAACGGCCTGACCCAAGGGGATGAGACAAGCCAGCAGAAAGACCGTATTCCATCCCACAGCGCGATACGCCTCATCAACACTCAGCACTTTTGAAAGCATCATCCCGGCTGCTCCGGTCAGCAGGCAAAGAGAGAGGCGGATATCGGTGAACAGGATCATCGATAGCGAAATCGCAAAGAAAGCAAGCGCCCAACCCACCTTTTGCGGGCGCAGTTCGTCCTGCGGAAAATCCGAAGTCACAACAACGAAATCAGGATCCCGTTTGATCCGCATCAGGTTGTCCCAACGGGTATGGGCCACCAACATGTCGCCCGCGTGAAACTTCTCAAGCCCGATCTGCGTGGATTCGTGATCCTCGGTCTCAACATGGCTGAGCGTTTCTTCACCGCGATGGATTGCCAGAAGGGACATCCCATAGGTCTTGCGAAACAACAGCTCGCGCGGGCACTTTCCGATCAGTTTGCTGTCCGGGGTTACCACGACTTCGGCGATGCCTGCGTTGGTGGGGGCGAACTCTTCGACAAACACATCCAGATCCGGAAGAACTGTCAGCCCGTATTTCTCGGCGAATTTCTCAACCACCCATCGGCGCCCCACAATGGCCAGCCGACACGGGGCGGCAATCTCGGCTGTCAACACCTGCACCATCGAGGTTTTACCGCGATAGAAAGTCGAAATGATATAGAGATGGTTTTCGTAATTTATATCCGCCAGAATCTGCCCCACGAGCGGGCTGTCTGCCGGGACAACCACTTCGAATACATCCGCTTTCAGCCCGTAAACGCGCTGTAGATATTCCTGTGTCCCCTGACTGGTTCCGGTGCTGTCCGAACCTGCGTCGCCCGGCAAAACCCAGCGCCCCAGCAATAGAAAATAAGCGATACCGGTAAGGATCAGCGCAGCGCCAATGGGAGTGACGGAGAACAATCCAAAGGGTTGCATCTTTTGATCGTCCGGCAGTCCGTCGTTCGCGGTCTGGATCAGATCATTCAGCAGGATCAGCGGTGACGACCCCACCATGGTCATCGTACCGCCGAGGATGGCGCAAAACCCCATCGGCATCAGCAGACGCGACAAAGGGATCCCGGATCGTGATGATATTCGGCTGACAACCGGTAGAAACAGCGCTGCCGCGCCCACATTCTGCATGAAGGACGAGATAACACCTACGGTCCCCGAAATGATCGGCAGCACCCGGTTCTCGGCCGTTCCGCCATACTTCAGGATGACTGCGGCGACCTTGTTCATGATGCCGGTTTTGTCCAGACCGGCACCAACGATCATAACTGCGATGATCGAAATCACCGCGTTTGAAGCAAATCCATCAAACAGGTGCGGGACGTCCGCCAGATTGCCCAGACCAGGCAAATAGCTCAGAAGGCCAATCAGAACGAGGACCAGAATGGCCGAGAGGTCAATTCGGACGATTTCCGAAACAAAGAGGAATACAGTAAAAGCCAGCAGCGCGCAGACGACGCCCATTTCGTAGGTGAATGTCAATTGTTCCACGCGGTCACCAGGGTCCTTTCGTCGAGAGCGTAACTCGTATTTCTAGGTGATGCCCGGCAAGTTGTCATGGTTTTTTGGAAGTAAGCTCAATCACAAGCAACCTGATGTCTCGCGGTCCACTCTGGCGAAACCAGCGTTTTGGAGGTGGAAGATATCAAGTCACCAGTCCGAACCACGCAGGCCTGTGCTATGAATTTGAGAGTATTTGGAGGCGAGTACCGGAATCGAACCGGTGTACACGGATTTGCAATCCAGAAAGAGATAAAGCAAAAACAACGACTTAGGGGTGCAAAATGCCCCCTGACAAAAAGTGAACAAAAAGCGAAAGTTTCAAAGCCAAGTTCGCCGGTTCAAAACGAAAAAGGCCCCGTCACAGCGGCAACTGTGAACCGGGGCCAAATAGAAAAAGCCTGTCAGCTTTCGAAAGACATTAGCACGGGCCACTACCGCTCCGCAAACGCTCAGTCGGCTTTTTCCTGGCCTCTGACCGGTGAGGTGATCCAATGAGCTGGCGCATAGCGAATGAATGCGCCGAGCGCCGCTTTGGCAGCGCCGCCCGCAAGCAGATTATCATGTTCCTGGCCGACAAAGCGAGCGATGACGGCTCCGGCATCTGGTGTTCCAAGGGGACGATCCAGCGCCACACAGAGCTTAGCGAGAGCACGGTCAAGCGCACCATTATCGATTTCCTGCGAGAAGGCATTCTGATTGAGACGGGGCGGCGGCACTGCAAGAATGGCTACACCGTCATTTACCGCATCGTTCTGGAGCGCGTGGCCGCGCTCGAACCCACGGCTGAACCCGATATTGAGACGGGGGTCACTGTGAACCCCGTCCAGCCTGAACCCGGTACGGGGTCCACCGTGAACGGGGTACGGGGTTCACGGTGGACCCCAAACCATCCTAAAACCATCCATAAACCACCTACGCGCAGGCGCGAGGCGGCGGAGGAGGTTGAAGATCTTGAAGCTGAGAAGATCTTGGCGGCCTATCCCGAAGACAGGATCCGAGACCGGCGAACCAGTCTGCGCCTGATCGCAGCGGCTGTGAAAGCCGGGGTAGAGCCCGATGATCTGAAGCAAGCGATCAAAGCCTATGCCAAGGAAAGCGAGGGATACACGCGCAGCAAGGTCTGTTTTTCGGACAATTGGTTCAAGATGCGCCGATGGGAGAAGGGGCTTGCCCAGTTGCAAGCCGACCGCGAGAAGGCGCGAGAGGCCGAAGCCAAAGGTCGCGCCAGCCTCGCCGAGTGGATCCACGAGCGCCATCCCCTGTGCCGCCACATCACAAACCGGCAGATCGAGGATTTGGTTGCAACGAAGCTGGTGACGCCTGAGCAGGTTCGAGCTGCGGGGCTGCAGGCATGAGTGCGGCTCGATTGTTACGCTATGGCGTAAAAATTGAATATTTACGTTGCAGCGTAATTTATTTTGATTTACGCTGTGCCGTAAAAGGAGCCACGTCATGGACCTCACAGCACGAACGGCCGAGCAGATCGGCGAGGCACTCCGCCGGACGCGCAAAGCGCGCGGCTGGACCCAAAGCGATATCAGCGCGCGTACGAATTTGCGCGTCGCGACAATTTCGTCGCTCGAGAATGGCGACACGGGAGCGAAGCTCGCCACAGTGCTCGCTGTCATGGCGGCACTTGGGCTTGAGTTCCGATTGGTGGAGCGCGGTGGCTCGCTTGAGATTGAGGATATCTTCTGATGGCCAAACACGGGCGTAGCGGAACGATGCAAGTGCTTCTGAACGGGCGGTCGGTGGGGGCTTTGCGTCTCGCTGGTTCAGGCGCGATCAGCTTTACCTATGACCCGGAATGGTTGGCATGGGAACATGCCATGCCCATCTCGCTTTCGCTGCCTTTGCGTGAAGAGGCACACCAGGGCGGCCCTGTTATCGCCTACTTGGAAAACCTGCTGCCGGACAATCAGGCGATACGAGAGCGCGTTGCTGCACGGGTGCGTGCGGGCGGCACGGACGCGTGGCACATGCTGGAGAAAATCGGGCGCGATTGCGTGGGGGCCCTGCAATTCGTCTCAGGTGAGATTCCAGAGTTTGCCGCGCTCGAGGGAGAGCCCGTATCTGAGGCACAGATTGCGGATATGTTACGCAACCTCACAAGCGCTCCGCTAGGCTTGGATGAGGAAGACTACTTCCGCATTTCCATCGCCGGGGCGCAGGAGAAAACGGCTCTGCTACGCCACGAGGGCTCGTGGATCCGTCCATCGGGGCTCACCCCTACAACCCATATCCTCAAGACCCAGCTTGGTGTTCTGCCCGCAGGGATAGATTTGTCGGACAGCGTCGAGAACGAATTTTTCTGCATGAGCTTTTGCCGCGCCATGGGCATGGACGTGGCGGAGGTCGAAATTGCCGACTTCGAAGATGTGCGGAGCCTTGTTGTGACACGGTTTGATCGGCGCTGGACCAAGGATGGTCGGTTGATCCGACTCCCCCAGGAAGACTTTTGTCAGGTGCTCTCAGTGCCCCCAAGTCAAAAATACCAAATGGATGGCGGGCCAGGTATCACCGAAGGGATCGGGTTGCTGAATGGTAGTGATGACCCTGAAACAGATCAGCGCGCGTTCTTCCGTGCGCAGGTGCTGTTTTGGCTCTTGGGCGCGACAGACGGGCACGCTAAGAATTTCAGCATCGCATTGCGCCCTGGCGGGTTCCGCATGACCCCGCTCTACGATGTGCTGAGCGCTCAGAAAGCCGTGGATGACAGTCAAATCCGCCAGAACCGGATGCGCCTCGCGATGGCCGTCGACGGACACTACCGGATCAACGAGGTGGTGCCGCGTCATTTCCTGCAGGCTGCGAAGGCGGCAGGTTTTGGTGTGGCGCTAGCGGAAGAGATCTTGTCGGGCGTCGCGTCTGAGCTTGAACCCGCCTTGGACAAGACACTAGCAGACCTGCCGGATGGGTTTCCACAGCCTTTGGCGGAAGCCATCGCTGCTGGCATACGGCGTCGGGCGGCAGCCTTTCATGCCGTATGATCCGCAGATCATATTTCCGTTTTATGGTCGGTAGATCATATTTACTGCGCGCAATCTGCAGGCCCAGCACAGTAGTTGCAGCGTTTCAGGCCAGCTTTGACGGGCCAGCCCAGAGAATGATGGCCAAACTCAGATCCTCAACGCCGTGTTTCTGATTGCTGAACATAAGCGGGCAGCCGTGTCAGACGCGGGACAAACCCCACTTCAACAAGAAAATTCCCCTGCGCCAGCGCATTCCTCGCGAAGCAAGTTTCTCGCTGACAGCCCCTTGGTGCCAGCCTTGGTCATGTTCATCGAAACACTCAAAGTGAGGATCAAAAAATGGCTACTCAAACTCTGAAACTGAACGTCAAATCCGGCGAAAAAGACGGCAAGAACTTCTGGGCCCGCTGCGGCATCCTCTTCGTCAACACCGACGACCGCGGCAACATCACGTCGATCAACGTCAAACACAGCATGTTCCCCGACGTCGAAATGGTCGCCTTCCCGCGCCGCGATGACGACCCAGTCACCGAATGACTGCGGTGCCGGGGCGGGTAGCCCGCCCCGGGTGACCCCGAAGTTAGGTGTGGATCGCTGTCAATTGGACTTCCACAAGCACCCGATGTCGCTTCAGTGCAACTCTTCGGACCGGACTTTCGCTGCAAGTGCAGAACCGGCAGTTGGGGGAACTGGTGCTAAGCGGGACTTTTCCGCCGTTGCCCTTCCGGGTGTTTGCTGACGCAGCATATAATCGCAGGCGCGGCGCGCTCATCGCTGCGTTGCAGCCGATCTCGCAAAAGCAGTCATTGAAAGCCACTCTGAGGGTCGGGTGGCCAAAGGTCCGCTACGGTATCAGGTTTCTTGTGAAATATAGATCACTGATTTTTAATCAAAGGTCAATTATCTTTGAATGATGGAAGACTTTGCGTAATAATGGAAAGCATCTTAGGGAAACAAAAATGAAAACATCTTTGAACGCCGTCAAACCCGTGCAATGCAAGACGCTTCAGAAGGAAGTGGAACAATAGCTTTGCCAACTAACTTTGGGGTCAAGCTGGCAAAAGGTGAAGAGATCACAGCCGCCACTATCACCCAGACCTTCGGTGTTTACCCAATGCCCTTGTGCGAGGTGATTGCCCGCCTGATAGCAACTGGCAACTGCAAAAGTTAGGTAGATTTCCACGCCGAGTTTATGCGATTAGGTGAAACATGCTTAAGAACGCCAAACCGATTCAGAAAGATAAGTTACACGACCAGGTGTATGACCAGCTGTGCACGCTTCTACGCGAAGGTGAGTTCACACCAGGCCAGGCGGTTCATGTTGCGCGTGTTGCCGAAGCCTTCGGCGTGAGCGCTATGCCTGTGCGTGAAGCGCTGACGCGGCTCCAAGCGATAGGGGTCGTGGCGAATGTTTCGGGCCGCTCACTCGGGGTGCCGAGCCTAGGATACGAAGAACTGACGGACCTGCGCAATGTGCGTCTGGAAGTAGAGGCGCTGGCTGTCAAATGGGCTGTGGTGAATCGGGATGACGCTTTTGTCGCGGACCTCGAGAAGCTGCTGAAGCGTCTGGAAACGACCGAGCTATCCGGCGATGTGCAGGGCTATATCAAAGCCAACTATGAGTTTCATCTGCGGATCTACCAGCAGTCGAACTCTCCGGTTCTGATCGATATCATCAACACGCTATGGCTGCGTGTCAGTCCGCACCTGTATCAGCTGGAACGGGAAAATCAGTACAAGGTTTCCAACATTCATCACCGGAAAATAGTACGAGCTGTCCGGGAAGGCGACGAAGCAACTGCCAAACAGGAGCTTGTTCTGGATATTTCCGAGGCCTACAGCGTTCTTGTTAGAACCTTGTTTTCGAACAACCCTTCTCGCTGAAAGTAACAGCAAGCGAATACCCGGCCGAGACCGTATTCTAATATGTCCGAATACCGGGCTGGCTGTATTCCAGTCCTTTGAACGTCCCTCAACGCCGTGAAATCTGAGATTTCTTGGCTGATTCGGATTCTCCCAAGCTATCAAAACTCACGCAACCAACTGAAATTTATCGAAAAATGGAGAACAAAAAAGCCTATTGATTTTTGATCAATTATCAACTCTTATTGAACTTGCCCCACAAACCGACCGCTATGGTCGTTCGTGACGGGCACAGTCACGGGAGGAATACAGTGAAATATTCGAAAATTGCCGCGACCTTGGTTGCTGGTTCTCTAGCCTTTGGTGCGTCTTCTGCTTCGGCCGATATCCTGGATGTCCACATGAGCATCCCCAAGGATCTGACTTTTTTGGCGGACAGTGCAAAATTGATGGATGAGTCCCTGCGGAACATGAGCGGCGGCGACATTGGCCTTCAACTCTATGGTTCCGGAGAGTTGGTCCCTGCAGGTGAAATCCTGGAAAATGTAAGCTCTGGTGCCATTCCGGCTGGGTGGAGTTTTCTTGGACAGTGGGGCGGCAAAGTACCCGTTGCCCAGATCGGTGCAACGCCATTCGGTGCGGGACCTGAAGCCCTGGCAGCTTGGTTGCACGTCGGTGGCGGACTTGAAATTGTTCAGCGTGGTTTTGACGACTTGAATGTCAAAGTTCTTGCTTGCCACATTACTGCGCCAGAACCTGGTGGTTGGTTCAACAAGGAAATCACTTCGATTGAAGATTTCAACGGTCTCAAGATGCGCATGGCCGGTGTCGGCGCGCGCGTGCTGAACGAATTCGGCGCCTCGGCGCAGTACTTGCCTGCAAGCGAAATCTACCTCGCCCTGGAACGAGGCCGTATCGATGCAACTGAGTTTTCGTTGCCAATCATCGACAAAGACTTTGGTTTCAACCAGATCGCAAAATTCCAGTACTATCCGGGTTGGCACCAGCCTGGCAGCGTCGATGTATTGATGATCAATATGGACGTTTGGAATGGCATGGATACAGGCGAACAGGCCATGTATGAGGCGGCGTGTCAGACCAGCCTGGCCTGGACACTGCAATACGCTCCGGCAGCTCAAACACCACAGATCGAAGTATTCGAAGAGGGCGGCACAATCGTCAAATCTTTCCCAGATGAAGTTCTGGCAGAATTGCGGGTTGCGACGGAACGTGTTCTGAATGCTGAAGCCGAGAAAGATGCGCTTTATGGGGAAGCGTACCACTCGATGAAGGCTTTCGTGGCATCGTCAGGACGTTGGACCAATCTTCAAACTCTCCCTGCCGAGTAAGCCAACATGGTACACGATATGGACACTCCGCCGAGTGATCCAAATCGTGGCACCGGCCCTGTCCATACGGTTCTTCGCGGGATCGTATGGATAGGCCAGGCCGCGGCTTGGCTCATCGTTCCCATCCTCGTTCTTGTAATGATCGGTGTCACGCTGTCAGCCGCCAAGATTGGCACGATCGTTCGGTGGGAAAACGACGTTTTCTTATTTGGATCGAAGCTGACTCTTGCAAGCATTGGCGATCTGCAATGGCATCTGTTTGGGATCATGCTAATGCTCACAATGCCCGCAGCGATCGTTAAAGACAGGCATGTGCGTGTCGATTTTCTGCGACAGCGCTTTCGTGAAAAGACAAAAAATATCATTGAAATCATTGGTTTTTTTGTTCTGCTGGCGCCCCTTTGCTACATTGTCGTTCTCCATGGTTACGACTTCACCATGCGATCATTCACTATGGGCGAAGGGTCGGACTACGACGGAATGTATGACCGGTTTGTCCTGAAAGCATTCGTTCCAATTGGGTTTGGTCTGATGCTGATCGCTGGCCTCGGTCTGACAATCCAAAAACTTCGTATTTTGTTCGGGAAGCAGAAAACCCATGATTGAACACATCATTCCCCTATCGATGGTCGTTTGCCTGCTCTTAGGTATTTTCAGCGGCTACCCGGTTGCTTTTGTTCTTGGCGGCATCGGCATTGCGTTTGCCTTCATCGGTGGATTGCCTTTTGCATTCCTCAAAATCGGCGTCTCGCGGATTTACGCTGGCGTTATCGAGAACTGGCTTCTGCTCGCGGTGCCCTTGTTCGTCTTTATGGGCGCCATGCTTGATAAATCCGGTTTGGCGCAGAATTTGCTTTATTCGCTTGAGCGCGCCTTAGGACGCAGGCGCGGTGGACTGGCCATTTCCGTTGCATTGCTGGGCATCGTCATGGCGGCCAGCACAGGTATCGTTGGCGCATCGGTGGTTATGCTGAGTACTTTGGCTCTGCCCATCATGCTGCGCGAAAAATACAAACCAGAGCTGGCAGTTGGTACAATCGCTGCTTCGGGTACACTAGGTATTTTGATCCCGCCTTCGATTATGCTCGTGCTCGTTGGCGACATTCTGCAGATCTCTGTTGGCGAATTGTTTGTTGGGGCGATGATCCCCGGCCTGCTTCTGGGTGGTCTATATATTGCCTACATCGTCTTCGTCGCGCTAACGAAACCAGGTGATGCCCCTGTTTCGACCCAAGTGCCGGCAGAAGGGTCGCTGGCACTGGCGCTCGTGCGTGATCTCTTTGCTCCGCTTGTTCTTATTCTGACTGTACTTGGTTCCATTGCGACAGGCACGGCAACACCAACTGAGGCGGCAGGACTAGGTGCGATCTGCGCCATGATCTTGGCGGCGATCAACCGCAAATTGACCATGAAGACTATGTCCAGCTGTGTTCGTGAAACTGGCTATACCTCCGCTATGATCTTGGGTGTTTTGGTTGGTGCTACGGTCTTTGGAATGGTGTTCAAGGGTCTCAAGGGCGACAAGATGATCGAGAACGCCATCCTGTTCTTCGATCTGGGCGCTTACGGTACGCTGGGCATCTTGCTACTGCTGATTTTCATCATGGGCTTCTTCCTGGAGTGGGTCGAGATCAGCTTTATCGTTTTGCCACTCTTTGCACCTATCGTTGCAGGATTGGACTTCGGACTTGGGATTTCGCGTGAACAGCAACTGCTGTGGTTTGCCATGCTTGTGGCGGTTAACTTGCAGACCAGTTTTCTAACGCCACCTTTTGGATATTCCCTGTTCTACGTCAAAGGTGTGGCTCCACCCGAAATATCGATCCGAACCATTTATCGCGGGATCATTCCGTTTGTCGCGCTGCAACTGCTTGGTCTTGCATTGCTGATCGTCTGGCCGAGCCTCGTGCTTTGGGCTCCGTCCGCCGTGTTCGGAAACTAGTGGGGGAAATATGACGGACCTATCTCCCAAAATGCCCTCACCGCTGGCTGGATTTAATTTGCCAGGTCTTAAAGGCAAAAAAGTTGTGATTACTGCCGGCGCAAGCGGGATTGGATTAAGTATTGCCCGCTTGCTGCACGCACAAGGTGTTCAGATCGCGATCTGCGACGTCGATGCAGACGCCTTGCGCAGGGCCTGCGTTGAGCTTGAAGGCTGTGTCGCCGTCGAGGCTGATGTGTCTGACGAAACAGCGGTGGATACATTCTTTGACACGGTGCAGGACACCTTTGGAGGGTTGGATGCTCTGGTAAACAACGCAGGGATTGCTGGGCCAACCGGCAATCTCGAAGACCTATCTCCCGATGACTGGCGGCGGTGTATCGACATTTGCCTGACAGGGCAGTTTCTGTCGGCACGTCGGGCCATACCGATGATTAAGGCGGGCGGCGGCGGCGCTGTGGTTAATATGTCCTCGTCAGCTGGCAAACATGGATACGCCTATCGCACTCCCTACTCGGCGGCCAAATTCGGCGTAATCGGACTGACACAAAGCCTCGCCAAGGAGCTGGGTCCTAACAATATCCGGGTCAATGCCGTTCTGCCCGGAATTGTTGAAGGACCCAGAATGGAAAAGGTGATCCGCGATCGTGCAGACACCGCCGGTACTAGCTACGCCGAAATGAAGAACGACTACCTCAAGAATATTTCCATGCGTCGGATGGTGACCCCTGAAGACGTCGCTGCGACCGTTGCATTCCTGATCTCGGATGCTGGCGCCAATTTGTCGGGGCAATCCCTTGCCGTCGATGGAAACGTGGAAACGCTTTGAACTCAATTGGAAAATTAAGATGAGTAAAGACAACAACAATGCAGGCAAGGTGATCATCACCTGCGCGGTAACCGGCGCCATTCACACGCCTTCGATGTCGCCACACCTACCGGTAACACCGGAAGAGATCATCAGCGATTCCCTTGCAGCCGCCGAGGCGGGTGCAGCGATCCTTCACCTGCACGCCCGCCATCCTGACGGCCGGCCGGACCAAAGTCCTGAAGGGTTTGCTGCGTTTTTGCCGCAGATCAAGCAGAGCACAAATGCCGTGGTCAACATTACCACGGGCGGTAGCCCTTACATGAGTGTTGAAGAACGCGCGGCGCCAGCGGCGACCTATCAGCCGGAACTTGCCTCGCTCAACATGGGGTCAATGAATTTCGGACTCTACCCGATGCTCAACCGGTTCAAGGAATTCAAGCATGACTGGGAGCGGGAGCACCTCGAAGGGTCCAAAGATCTTGTCTTCCGCAATTCGTTTAAAGACATCGAGTATGTGCTGGAGACGTGTTACGGCAACGGGACGCGGTTTGAGTTTGAGTGCTACGACACATCACATCTCTACAATCTGGCGCATTTTGCCGATCGCGGCTTGGTAAAGGCCCCATTCTTCGTACAATCGGTTTTCGGCCTGCTCGGCGGCATTGGACCGCACCCCGAAGACGTGTTGCACATGAAGCGCACGGCGGACCGGCTGTTCGGTGACGATTTCCGTTGGTCCGTCCTTGGTGCGGGATCCAACCAGTTTCGGATTGCGGCGCAGGCGGCGGCGCTCGGTGGAAACGTGCGGGTCGGGCTGGAAGACAGCCTTTGGGCCGGTCGCGGTGAACTGGCAAAATCCAGCGCCGTTCAAGTCAAGAAGGTGCGCGCTATTGTCGAAAACCTGGGCATGCAGATCGCGACCCCGGATGATGCCCGCGACATTCTCGGCCTCAAGGGCGGCGATCAGGTGGCTTTCTGAGAATGCGCTGCGACATCGATCATAATGGGCTAGTTTCGGCATGTGCGGACGGTCGGGCCTGCACCTATGAGGCCGCCGCATGAAAAAAGCGCTCTCACCCAAGGCCGTCGCTGATCTCGTGCCGGATGGCGCGCGCATCATGATCGGTGGGTTCATGGGGGTTGGCACTCCTGCCAAGATCATTGATGCGCTTGTTGCCGCCGGGAAAAAGGACCTGACGCTGATCGCCAATGATACGGCACTTCCGGGGCGTGGCATCGGAAAGCTTGTCGCGGCCGGCGCCCTCAGGCGCGTTGTCGTGTCTCACATCGGCCTGAACCCGGAAACCCAGCGCCAAATGAATGCTGGCATCCTTGAAGTGGAGCTTGTTCCGCAGGGCACGCTGATTGAGTGCATTCGTGCCGGAGGCGTGGGGCTTGGCGCGGTTGTCACACCGACCGGTCTTGGAACTCCTGTTGAGGAGGGAAAGCAAGTTCTGGAAATCAAGGGGAAAAAATTCCTTGTTGAGGAACCCATCCGCGCCGATTTTGCCTTCATCGCGGCGCGGCAGTCCGACTACCTCGGCAACCTGGAATATTCGCTGACCGCGCAGAACTTCAACCCGACCATGGCGATGGCCGCCGACACTGTCGTCGCGGAACCGGAGCATATCGTGCCCGTGGGCGTGATCCCCCCGGACGCAGTGCGCACCCCAGCCAGTCTGGTCGACCACCTGATCGAAAGGTCGACATAAATGCAGCGCAAAGAACGCATCGCCCGCCGCGTCGCCCGCGAGATCGCGCCCGGAACGCTGGTCAATCTTGGGATCGGGTTGCCCAGTCTCGTGGCGGGTTTCGTCCCTTCGGATGCGGGCGTTTTCTTTCAATCTGAAAACGGTGTGATCGGTCTCGGTGCGCGTCCACCCGAAGGCATGGAAGAGCCCGACTTGACCGATGCCGGCGGCGGTTTCGTGACCGCCGTTCCCGGCGCGGCAGCCATCGATAGTTCGATGAGTTTTGGCCTGATCCGGGGCGGACATATTGATGTGACGGTGCTGGGTGGCCTGCAGGTCGACGAACGCGGGTTTCTGGCAAATTGGATGATCCCCGGCGCCATGGTGCCGGGCATGGGCGGGGCGATGGACCTCGCCACCGGAGCCCGCAGGGTCATCGTGGCGATGCAGCACATGGCGGGCGGAAAAAGCAAGATCGTCCGCACATGCGATCTGCCGCTGACATCCTCGCGTGCGATTGACCTGCTGGTTACGGACCTTGCGGTTTTCAAAGTTGCCGGGTCCGGCCTGATGTTGACGGAAATTGCGCCTGAGGTAACCGTTGAGGAGGTCCAGGCCTCGACCGAGGCACGGTTTGAGATTTGCGGTGACCTTAAGCGCATGGACGAAACCCGACCCGCCAAGGCAAGGGCCCGATGAAGCAACATGCCGTGAATGTTGCGTCGATAAATCCATCCAGAGTCGACGAGTTTTATTTTGGCCGCCGGATTTACTGAGCCGATTTCCGGACAAAGAGAGATGAAAAACATGGAAAAGATTGCCGTAATTGGCTGCGGACTAATTGGACAGGGCTGGGTGGCGGTATTCGCCCAGGCCGGTTTTGAGGTTGCGATGTACGACATCTCGGCAGAGGCCGCACAGCGCGGGTTGAAAGCCATGGAGAAACGGATTTCCGATCTCACCGAGTTCAATCTGGTCGCTCCGTCCGATGCACCCCAGATCCTGCAGCGCATCAAGTTAGCGGCCAGCCTCGAAGAGGCGCTGGACACAGCCATATATGTTCAGGAAAACGGTCCGGAAGACGTTGAAATAAAGAAACAAATCACTGAAACGCTGGATGCAATCGCGGCCAGCGACGTGCCTATCGGAAGCTCTACATCAGGCATTTCTGCATCGCGCTACTGCAAGGATATTGAGGGACGCCATCGGTGCCTTGTGGTGCATCCCATAAACCCGCCCCATCTTCATCCCGCGGTCGAAATCGTTCCATCGCCATGGACGGATCATAGCATTGTCTCAAAGGTGAATGAGGTGATGATCAAATGCGGGCGCGAAACCATCGTGTTGAGCGAAGAGATCGACGGGTTTGTTGTGAACCGTCTGCAAGGCGCGCTTCTGGAAGAGGCATTCAAGCTTGTGGGCAGCGGCATCGTGTCGGCCGAAGATCTGGACAAGGCTATTTGTGATGGCCTCGGGTTGCGCTGGTCCATTATGGGCCCGATGCAAACCATTCATCTGAACGCTCCCGGAGGCGTGACTGACTACGTTGCGCGATACGGAAAAATGTATCGGGATTTTGGTCTTGGCTCTTACGAGGGCATCGACTGGGCCAGTGTTGCAAAGGAAAAAATCGCACCCGAAATGGCCGAAAGAATGCCCGTCGCCAAAATTCCTGAAGCGCAGATCGAGCGGGACAGAAAACTGATGGCTCTGTTACGTCACAAAGCTCAGTCCCAATCAGGCACCTAGACGAATTGAAGCTGTTAGATCTGACACGCAGGCCTGCCTCAACAATCGGCCAAAAAGGACGGTAACATAATGACTTCTCGAAAAATTCTCTCGCTCAGTGACGATGACAACATAGCAGTGGCGCTGCAGCGGATCGAACCGGGCGCAGAGCTGTCTCAATCCGACCTGATTGCCCGGGACCTGACCCCGTCAGGCCACAAGATCGCCGTGAGCCCCATCGCTTCCGGTCAGAAAGTCATCAAATACGGCCGCGTCATCGGTGTCGCCACGCAAGACATTGGGCGCGGTGAGCATGTTCACGTCCACAATGTCGCAATGACGAGTTTTCGACGTGATGAGAACTACGGGCAGAGCGCCCAGGATACCAACATTTTGGCCCTGTCTGAACGGGCGACATTTCAGGGATACCGTCGGGCAAACGGCGAAATCGGAACTCGCAACTATGTGGGTATTGTTACCTCTGTGAATTGCTCGGCTTCGGCGGCAAAGCTACTAGCGCGAGAAGCCGAGCGCGCGGGTTTGTTGGAAAAATACCCCGGCGTTGACGGGATTGTGCCAATTGTTCACGGCGCGGGGTGCTGCATCGGGACCGATGATGAAGCCTTCCGCAAGCTTCAGCGGGCGATCTGGGGCTATGCCACGCATCCGAATTTCGCGTCGGTGTTGATGCTTGGTCTGGGCTGCGAAGCCAACCAGATCCCGCTGATGCTGGAAGCCTATGGCCGTCCTCAAGACGAAAGCTTCCAATACTACACGCTGCAAGATGCGGGCGGGACGCGCAAATCGATTGAAAAAGGCTTGCAGTGGCTTGAAACGGCACTGGAAGCGGCTTCAAAAGCGAAGCGGGAAACTGTGGATGCGTCTCATCTGAGTGTCGCGTTGCAGTGCGGCGGCTCGGACGGATATTCCGGGATCACGGCCAATCCCGCGCTCGGCTATGCCGTGGATCTTCTGGTCAAAAACGGCGGGACGGCGGCGCTGGCGGAAACCCCCGAGATCTATGGCGCAGAGCACCTTTTGACAGATCGCGCGGCGTCACCCGAAGTCGGTCAGAAGCTGGTGGATTTGCTGGAGTGGTGGGAAGACTACGCCGCCAAGCATGGCTCGGAAATGAACAACAATCCGACGCCGGGCAACAAGGCAGGCGGCCTGACTACGATCCTCGAAAAATCCCTCGGCGCGGTGGCCAAGGCGGGCAGCACGAATTTGAACGGGGTCTATAGGTATGGCGAGAAGATCACCGAGAAGGGCTTGGTCTTCGTTGACAGCCCCGGTTACGATCCGGTTTCTCTCACCGGAGAGGTCGCCTCGGGTTGCAACATGATCTGCTTCACCACCGGGCGCGGCTCCTGCTATGGCAACAAACCGGTTCCGTCGATCAAAATCGCCTCGAACAGCGCGATGTTCGATCGGATGCAGGGCGACATGGATATCAACTGCGGCACGATTGCAGACGGCAGCGAAACTGTGGCCGAAGCCGGGGAGCGGATATTCAACGCAATCCTGAAGTCAGCCTCGGGGCATAAAACGCTGTCCGAAGAGCTGGATATCGGCGACGCGGAGTTCGCGCCCTGGCAGACCTACGCTCAGATGTAGACTAGGAATTCACAGCAGCGCCCGGGCGGAAAACCGGGCGCGAACAGAACCACCAGAAAATTGAGAAGGAAATCCAGTGATTTACAGTTTGGGATCGATCACGCCGAAAATCGCCAAAGACGTGTTCATCGCCCCAGGATCATTTGTTGTCGGGAATGTTGAGATCGCATCCGGTGCAAGTGTCTGGTTCGGGGTCGTAATTCGCGGAGACAATGAACCAATGATTATCGGAGAGGGCAGCAATATTCAGGACAATTGCGTTCTCCATTCCGATCCCGGGTTTCCACTGTCGATCGGGCGCAATTGCACAATCGGGCACAGCGCGATTGTTCATGGGTGTACGATCGGAGACGGGTCGCTGATTGGCATGGGCGCCACTGTATTGAACGGAGCAGTTATTGGCCAAAACTGCCTGATCGGAGCCGGCGCGCTGGTCACTGAGAATACGAATATTCCCGATAATTCTCTGGTTGTTGGGTCTCCTGCGCGTGTCAAACGGGAATTAGGCAAGGAGCAGATCGAGGGTCTTCACCAAAGCGCACTGCAATATCAAGCTAATTCAAAGCGGTTTGCCCAAGAGCTTTCCAGCTAGATTGTCCACGTTGGAATTCGACATGACCATTGCCCACAGAAATACACTTTTGAACCTTTTCCGCGCAGCGGTTTCTTCAGTGAAGGGTGACATCAGCGTGCGCAATTGGGTGTCGCACCACGATGTCAAACCTCCAACGCATATTGTTGCCGTCGGAAAAGCCGCCACCGCCATGTTCGAGGGCCTGCCAGACGACTGGCGCAACACGATACCCACCTATCTTGTCACAAAGACTGACCATCTGGGCAACGGGGAGTTCGGCAGCAACGTCGAGGCATTCGAAACCAGCCACCCGATACCGGATCAGTCTTCGTTGAAGGCGGGTAAAGGCCTGCTAGACTTTGTGGCCGGATGCCCGACTGGCAGTCGTTTGATGATGCTTGTTTCAGGAGGCGCATCGTCGCTTGTCGAGCATCTGAAACCAGGTGTCAGCAGCGCTGATCTTGTGGCTCTGACGAAAGCCGCTCTGGCCGAAGGTGCGGATATCGGAGAAATTAACAAGCGTCGACAAGCCGTCTCCGCAGTCAAGGGAGGCGGGCTGTTGGCGTCGTTCAAAGGCCAACAAGTCGATGTCCTTGCCATTTCGGACGTAGCGGGAGACAGCATCTCGGTCATCGGTTCCGGGATTGGCGCGGCGCCCGAGAGTGCCGGTCTTGGCTACAACTGCAGCGTTGTCGCCTCAAACGCTGTTGCGCGGGAAGCCGTCGTGCGAAGCGCAAAATCGATTGGGATCAAGACCATCACCAACCAAGAGAGCATGTATGCGGATGTGAATGAGATTGCCGCTCAGATCGCGCATGAGATCACGGAAGGCCCCGACGGCTTATATGTCTATGGCGGAGAGCCAACGGTTGTTCTTCCCGAAAACCCCGGCAAAGGCGGTCGCAACCAAGCCCTTGCACTGGAAATTGCAAGGCACGTTCAAAACCGATCCGAAATAACCGGCCTCGTCGCAGGGACGGACGGCACCGATGGTCCGACGAATGCAGCGGGTGCGTTCTTGGATGGCGATGCCTTTTCTTCGGAACCTGGTGCAGAAGATGCGCTACGCAGCGCTGATTCTGCCTCTTTTCTGGCCCGCACGGGCAATCAGATTATCACCGGGCCAACCGGCACGAATGTGATGGACCTCGCGATTTTTCTCAAACAAAGCAGAAGGCGCACATCATGACCACTCATAATCAACTGCCCCGGCAAACGAAGATCGTAGCCACGTTGGGCCCCGCGTCCAATTCATACGACAAGATCAAGGCACTCGCCGAGGCGGGCGCGAACGTCTTTCGAATGAATTTCAGCCACGGAACCCACGAAGACCATGCTAGGGTTCATGCAGCCATTCGCAAAACAGAGAGTGACCTCGGTCGATCCATCGCCATTCTCGCGGATCTGCAGGGGCCGAAGCTTCGCATCGGTGTGGTGCCAGGCGGGGAAAGACCGCTAGCCATCGGCGACCGTATCCGGTTGGTCTGTGATCCCGCCCGGGAAAACGACGTACCTCTGCCTCATCCTGAGATTTTCGGCACTGTTGGGGTTGGCCATATGATTCTCATCGACGATGGCCGCATCAGGTTGCGCGTTGTTGAGAGCCATGACGACGCTATCACTGCCGAAGTTCTCAACAAAGCGACCTTGCGAGACCGAAAGGGGATCAACTTTCCGGACACCACGCTGAAGCTGGACCCGATCACGCCAAAAGACCGGAACGACTTGCGGTTTGCGCTCGAACTGGGGGTTGATTGGGTGGCAATGTCCTTTGTGCAGACCGCAGAGGACATTAAGGGGCTTCGCCGGTTGACCGGAGGCTTGGCAAAGATCGTTGCCAAGATCGAGAAACCCGTTGCTGTTCAAGATATCGACGCAATTCTCCACGCCACTGACGCTATAATGGTTGCGCGTGGAGACTTAGGCGTTGAGTGCGATTGGCACGTTTTGCCGGCCATCCAGGCATCACTGGTGGCAACGGCCCGGTCACACGGCAAACCAGTTATTGTGGCCACCCAGATGCTTGAAAGCATGATCTCAGCACCTCTGCCCACTCGGGCGGAAACATCGGATGTTGCCAATGCGGTGTCCCAGTCCGCAGACGCGGTCATGTTGTCAGCAGAAAGCGCAGCGGGGGAATATCCGGTTGAAGCCGTTACGGCGATGGCCGAAATTGCCCAAGCGACCGAATCTGCCTCTCGTTCATTGAATTCGAACGTCAACACCGCTCTGATTGATGCCCCGGACGATTCAAGCTCAATCGCAAGTGCGGCCAGCACCCTTGCAGATTTGAGGAATGCGAGCTGCATTGCCACGTTTACGACAACCGGGGCCACGACGCTGCGGGTGTCGAAGAATCGTAGCGCCATCCCAATTCTTGCAATCTGTCACTCGGAGAAAGTCGCGCGAAGCCTTTGCCTTGTCTGGGGGGTAACGCCTATCGTCAGTACCAGCGTGGAAGAGTTCTCTTCCAGCCGCGAAGGCCGTATCCCGTCGCATCTTGCCCCCGAATACCTGGTTCGGCCTGGTCGCCCGGTTATTGTGACATCCGGATCGGTGCATGGCCAAGCTGGCGGCACAGACTCGCTAAAGATCGCCTATCTCGGCAGATAAGGATACACCAATGAGCACCATTATCGACATCCACGCCCGCGAAATTCTCGACAGCCGCGGCAACCCGACCGTCGAAGTCGACGTGATCCTTGAAGACGGCACCATGGGCCGCGCTGCCGTACCTTCGGGCGCGTCGACCGGTGCCCACGAGGCGGTGGAAAAGCGCGACGGTGACAAGGACCGTTACCTGGGCAAAGGCGTTCTGGAAGCCTGTGCCGCCGTCAACGGCGAGATTGCCGAAGCGCTGGTCGGCATGGACGTGACCGAGCAGGTAGCGATTGACGCTGCTATGATCGAACTTGACGGCACCCCGAACAAAGGCCGCCTCGGCGCCAACGCCATCCTTGGCGTGTCGCTCGCCGTTGCCAAGGCTGCAGCCGACTTCACCGCTCAGCCCCTGTTTCGCTACGTGGGCGGCACCTCGGCCCGCGTGTTGCCGGTGCCGATGATGAACATCATCAACGGCGGTGAACACTCAGACAACCCGATCGACATCCAGGAATTCATGATCATGCCGGTGTCAGCCGCGAACATCCGCGAAGCCGTGCGCATGGGCGCCGAAGTCTTCCACACCCTGAAAAAGGAGCTTTCCGCAGCGGGCCTCTCGACCGGCATCGGTGACGAAGGCGGCTTTGCCCCCAACATCGGCTCGACCCGCGACGCACTGGACTTCATCAAGAACGCCGTCGAGAAAGCCGGCTACAAGCTGGGTGACGATATCTACCTCGCCCTCGATTGCGCCTCGTCGGAATACTACAAGGACGGCAAATACGAGCTGAAAGGCGAAGGCAAATCGCTGACCTCGGAAGAGAATGCTCAGTATCTGGCCGACCTTTGCGCCGACTATCCGATCATCTCGATCGAAGACGGCATGGACGAAGACGACTGGGAAGGCTGGAAGCTCCTGACCGACAAGATCGGCGACAAGGTTCAGCTGGTCGGTGACGACCTCTTCGTGACCAACCCCGCCCGTCTGGCCGATGGCATCGCCCAGGGCGTTGCCAACTCGATGCTGGTCAAAGTGAACCAGATCGGCTCGCTCACCGAGACCCTGAAAGCCGTCGATATGGCCCACCGCGCGCGCTACACGAACGTGATGTCGCACCGCTCGGGCGAGACCGAAGACGCCACCATCGCCGACCTGGCTGTGGCCACCAACTGCGGCCAGATCAAAACCGGATCGCTGGCACGCTCGGACCGGCTAGCAAAATACAACCAGCTGATCCGCATCGAGGAAATGCTGGGCGCATCGGCTGAGTTCGCCGGTCGCTCTGTCCTGCGCGGCTGATCAGCCCACGGTTTGAAAACGCGCAGGGCGGAAGGGGTCCAGCAACTCTGCCGCCTTGCCCTCCAGTATCTCGGCGGCCAGCGCCTCTGCAATGCCTGCGGCAAGCGTTACACCGGAATGCATGACCGCCAGGTAGAGCCCTTCGGGCCCGGCAGCCCAACGCATGGCAGACCGTCGGCCGACACGGGGCGCGATGCAAGGGCGACCATGCTCCAGCGCAATTCCGGGCGCCCCACGAGCCTGCCAAGGCAGCTCGCCGTCTCGCGTCGAGGTCTTCGCCGGACTGGTCGACCTGCTCGGATCGGTATAACCTGCTACGCCAGCGAAAGTTCCACACCACATGAGCAAATGCGTTCTGCGGGAGCATCAGTTACGTAAGAAACGGTCCTGCAAGTCCGCTTCTTGCCAGTGCAATCTCGGCGCAACGAATAACGGTAAAGGATTCGGCAGGTCGGTGGTGCCGGCCAATGACCGGTCTGGGGAAGTTCGCCATGCCGGCGAACTCGCATTGCTGCAATCGCGAAGGTCGGTGGCAAGTTTCTCGCGGTCGCACTGGCCGCACTTGCAAGCGTCCAGAAAGTCCGCGATCTGTGAATTGATCCCCCTCGGCTTGCTGCAACTTGCATGAACGACGCCTTTTCACATCGCGGCGCAGCACGGTTAATCACGCAGTTGCAGCAAAAATCGTGCCGCGTGCGCTCGCAGCGAGAATTTCAAATTCACAAGATGGGCTCCAAGCGGACATGCGGCAGCGCAACGAAATATTCGATTTCGAAGAAGTTTCAATGTCGGCTTCAGGTGGTTCAGCATGAAAGGCTCCCACCTGCCGAGTTTCATTCTTTCCGACGGTCTGAAAAAATCATCTACCCGAGTTTGGAAACGAGCCTGCGCTTTGGTGCGCGGGCGAAATAATCCCATAGACTAGATTGCGGCTCAACGGGCTAGGGCCCGCTCACCCCAATCCAGGCATCTTTCTATTTGTTTGGTCCGCCCAACATCCCTGACCGTGGCGGTCAACCTTAGTCCATCCCCAAAATCAGCCACCAATTTCCCCTGTCTCGCGGGCGAGCCATTCCTCGCGCGGCAAATTGGTGTCTGATTTTGGCGCAGACATTTTCTTCGCAAATGTGGCCGATTGACAGCCCCGCTCAGGGCCGTGGGTCGGGCTTTGCCCTCTCCCACTCTGTTCCGCCGAATACATGCGTATTCGGTCAGATCAGGTGGCCGAGGCGCAGCCCATCGGCGGAAGGGGGCACGAGGCCTCACCCGCGTCACTTTGATCGAGGAGGCCACAAATGGCACCGAAGTTTGATGTTTATGCCCATGTCACCGACACCATTATTGCCGAGATCGAGGCAGGCACGCCGCCATGGCGCAAGCCATGGACCGGGAGTGCGTCCGGCATTGCCCTGCCGAACCGACACAGCGGCGAGGAGTATCGCGGGATTAATGTCCTGATGCTCTGGGTCATGGCGGCCAAGCATGGCTATGTTTCGAGCCGCTGGATGACCTACAAGCAGGCGCAGGAACTGGGCGGCCAAGTCCGCAAAGGCGAAACGTCGTCGACCGTGGTCAAATACGGGACGTTCACCCGAGAGAACGAATTGGGCGTTGAGGAAGAGCTGCCCTATGCGCGCGCATACCGCGTCTTCAACGCGGATCAGATCGAAGGTTTGCCGGAGGAGTACTACATCCGTCCCGAGGCCCCGCGCGATCTTGGCACTGAAGCTGATCCCGAGCTTGAGGCGTTTTTTGCTCGCACGGGTGCGGAGATCGTGACCACCGATGAGCCGCGAGCCTACTACAGCCCGTCCAAGGATCACATCCATATGCCGCCCGTGGCGACCTTCCTTAGTGCGAAAGGGTATTTTGCGACCCTTGCTCATGAATCAATTCACTGGACCGGTAGCGAAAAGCGGCTTGAGCGGATCAAGAAATTTGCGAACCGTGAAGCCTATGCCTTTGAAGAGTTGGTGGCGGAAATCGGTGCTTGTTTCCTCGGTGCTCAGATTGGGGTCACGCCGGAATTCGACCAAAGCGCCGCCTATGTTGAAGAGTGGTTAAAAGCGCTCAAGGAGGACAAACGTGCGATTTTCCGCGCGGCGTCCGAGGCGCAGAAGGCAGCCGATTTTGTCCTTGCAGCGGCAGGTCAGAGCAAGGAGGTGGCAGCATGATCCCCGACTATCACAGCGATGATTTTTCGACGGCACGTCTGGAAGATACCGTCAGTTTGCGAAGCGCCGCCCGTGAGGCGCGCGCCACGCTTTACGCGGTGTTGAACCGGCTGGAGCTGAACGATCTGGAAGGCGAAGAACAGCCCTACATCGACGATTGTCTTGGGGCTCTCGCAATCCTTGAGGAGGCGTTGCGATGACCGTGGAAGACATCAAAGCAGCAGTGGCCGCGGGTAACCGCGTTCATTGGGTCAACAGGGGGTATGTCGTTACGCGTGATGACCTCGGGCAATACCTCATCACATTCACGCGGAACGGTTCGGCTATCGGTTTGACCAGTTGGGATGGCACCCGTCTGAACGGCGAGCCTGACGAATTTTTCATCGAGGAAAGTGCAGAGGTTCGCCATGAAGTATTCTGACATCAGGCAGGCGGCCCGAGAGGGCCGCGCCAGCGTGCATCTGCATGGGTTCTGCAATCTGCCCGATGGCGGGCAGGAGTATTGTGATGATCCAGCACTGATCGATGGCTGGGCGATCTATGTCCGAGTTGAGACCCCGGACGACCCGCAACAGCCCTTTGATTTGCACGAGCTGCCCGATCATCAAACCTATACCAGCGCCCAAGGCGCGGCCCGCGCAATAGCGCTGCAATTGCTTGGCGATGCTGAGGCATGGAACCACGATTAGTGGTGCCATGCCTTGCGCATGTGGCCGGGGCTTTGCCCGGCGGTCGCAGCCTATGGCTGCTCCAAACGGAATACAGGCAGTTGATGCAATATTATAATATTGCATCAATTATGGCGAAGTACCATAACAGGGCTGCCTGTATGATGCTGGCAAGAAATAGGGGTGATTACTTCACATGGGCCGACCGCGCGCACCACGGCACAAGCGACTGACGCAGAACCAGCGTTTTGCCATCGTGCGCAAGCGTGCCGAAGGTGTGCCAATCGAGGATCTGGCCCATGAATTCGGCGTCACGACCCGCAGCATCTTCTACACGTTGAAGGCCGATCAAAGCCGCAAGTTGGATGCACGCGTGCGTTCAGAACTGGTGAATGTCCGTCTCACGCCAAGAGAGCTTGCGAGCTTTGATGCGGTGCTGACGCGGCATGATATCAACAGCCGCGCCGACGGGTTGCGGCGGCTGATCTATGCGTCGAACGATCTCTTCGTTCCTGAAGATGAGCTGGCCAACCAGATGCAGGGGTTATCGGCTTCGCTCAATCGCACCGGCAACAATATCAACCAGATCGCGCAGCGCCTGAACGAGGCAAAGCGCCAGGGAAAAATGCCGCCCTATGGCAACTCTGCCCATGGCCAGGTTCGTGCTTTGGCAGGGCTGATTTTCGACATCGCGGACCAGGTTCAGGACATGGCGCAGCGCCGCCGAAGCGCGCTGTCCGGCGAGGTTGCTCGCGTACTGGGAGGCTTTGCCGATGGCCCGGAATAGTGCCGTTGCCGCCGCGCAAGAGGCCTTCTTCGATCGCGACTGGAGCCGCATTCGCGGAAGCGTGCCGCGTACCCGTGCCAAGCAAATGGCCCGCGCCGCCATGGGGCATTCCCCAGCGATCTTCAAAGCCATTCGCGACGGCGGCACTCACAACAAAGCGCAGCTGCGCAACCAGTTGGAATACCTGACCACCAAGTCGAGCTTCATTATCGACAGCCGTGGCACCTATGACGGCCAAAGCGTTCTGTCAGCTAAAGAGATCGAGCAGGTCGCACGCCGGTTTTCAGCGCAGTGGAATGAAGGGTTCCATCCCAAGCTGGGGCATACTTCGCACCTCTTGATGGCCTTCCCAATTGGCACGCGCGGCGAGGATGTTGCCGAGATCACGCGCGAGATTTGCGAGAGGTTCTTTCAGGGCGAAGGCAGCCATTTTGATTACATCGCAGCCGTGCATGAGGACCGGGATCACCCGCACGCGCATATCGTTTTGAACCGACGCAGCAAGGATGGTGAGTTCTTCTTTCTGAAAGAAGGGCACCACTTTAACTACGACAGTTTTCGCGAGGCGATGGTGGAGGTGTCGGACCACTATGGGCTGCGGCTTGAGGCGACGCGAAAGCTCGAACGTGGTGTGACGACAAAGACGCCAAACGATGTAGATGAGCGCCGCGCGGAAGCCACGGGCCAGAAGCTGACCGAGCGTGAGCGCGCAGGGCCAGAGCTCGAACGCGCATTGGCTGAAGTCGCCCTGAACGCGCGGCTCTATCGCGGCCTTGCGGCCGAAGCCTCGCGCGAGAACCAGCATGACATCGCGGCGGCCTTGGACAAGGCGGCGACGCTTTTGCGGCAGGGCAAACCAATTGAAGCAGATGGAAAGGTATATGGTGTGGCCGAAGAACAGCATTCGTTTGATGAGGTCGTGGATGCCTTTCACGACAAGATCAACCAAGCCGAACGCATTGTGGCAGGCGCTCCGGTTGAACGGCGGGCGGCGCTCGAGCATGAGCTGAACGACATCTATCGCTCTCTGTCGCATCTCAGCCCAATGGGAACGCAGTCCCACACATTGCTCGAGGATGCGTCCAAGAGTGGGATTTATTCTGCCGCAAATATCCAGGCCGAAGCTCAAGAAGCGTTACAGGATCCAGCTCTGGCAGAACGTCTTCAGCATGCTTTGAAAGGTACAGGAATTGACGCGCAAGAGGTGACGCGCCGCGTTGAAATCGGTGCGGGCAATGCCGCGCTCGAGCGGCAGTGGCTTGGACAGGATTTGAAGGCGATTGCCGAGAAGGACGGTTTTGACCTGTCACGCGCCGATGAGCTTGAGAAAGCGATTGACCGCCTTGACCAGGTGCATGGTGATCTGGGCCGTGTGTTGGCAGATGCTGAGGTGCTCAAAGACAGTGGGGCGGTGGAAACCGACCGGCAGGAAGCCTTGGTCGACAGGCTGCCGCCGACCACTTCTGATATCCTGAGCCGTATGCGGGACGACCCAACCGCAGATCCTTTCCGCAGCGATCTGGAACGCGAGACCTTGCGTGCCGAGCTGGAGGAACTGGTCGGTGAGGAGCAGGCCCCCGACTTGGCAATCGGCGATGAAACCGCGCTCGAGGAACACGTGAGCGATCGGCTGGACCGGCTCCATGCGGCCAAGGCCTATCTGCAGAGCGATGCCGCTCAGGCGAACAGCGTGGCGATGGAGCATGTCCTCGACGAGATCGCCAATGAGGAAATAGACCTCCAACGCGAGCGGCATGTCGATGCCGACGGCGAAAAGGGCGTGACGCATGGGTAAGGCGCGGATCGCACTTGGCGTCATGAGTTTTGCTCTTCTCGGCGCGGTGCTGGGGTATGTTCTGGTGTCGGCCTTTCTGACGTTCCGCTGGTTCGGGGTCGGGGCGGATATCGATTTCTTGATGCTGGCACGTAGCTATGGGGGGCTCCGCACGACCCATCCGGCCGATGTGCAGATTGTTCACTTGATCGTGGGGATCAGCACTGGTGCCGGTGTTTTGCTCAGTGCGGTCTTGATGAACGATGCGCTGACCAAATTTGGGGAAACCCATTGGCAGCAAATGTCCGAGATGAAGCGCAACGGTTTCTTCGGCAAGCCTGGCCACGGCTTTGTCCTCGGCAAAATGGGTAAGCCCAGGAGCCGCAAACCATTCGTGATGTCTAAGGTATTCCCCCATGCCCTGATCGTCGCCCCGACTGGACGTGGCAAGACCACGGGCTTCGTCATCCCGAACCTTCTGACCTATCAGGGCAGTGCGGTGGTGCTTGACGTGAAGGGCGAGAATTTTGAGGCGACGGCGCGCCACCGGGCGGCGCAGGGCGACAAGGTGTTCCGGTTCGCGCCCACCGATTGGAAGGACGGCCGATCGCACCGATACAATCCATTGCTGCGCATCTCGGCGCTGGAAAACGTCGACCGCCAGCAGATGGAGCTGCAACTCCTGGCTTCGCTGTTCCTGCAAGCTGATAATGATCGGGTTCAGGGGCTTCTTGATGGCGGCATTGACTTATTCGTGGCGGCAGGACTTTTGGCGTTCGAGCGCAAGCGGCCGACCCTGGGCGAGATCTACCGCATCACTGCGTCTGGCGGGGACAAGCAGAAGGAATATCGCCGCCGCGCCGATGAAGTGTTCAATCCAGCCGCCAAGCTGATTTTCATGCGCATGGCCTCGACCAACAACGACACGCTGACCTCCTACCTGTCACTGTTGATGACATCTGGCCTCAAACAATGGTCGAACCCTGCCATCGATCGCGCAACCGCGACCTCAGACTTCGATTTCCGCGATATCCGCAAGACTCCGTTTTCGGTCTATCTTGTGGTTGAACCGCTCATGGTGAAACCTCTCGCGCCCTTGATCCGTCTGTTCTTCTCGGATTTGCTGGCATCTCTGCAAGACCATGAACCCGGCAAGGACGAGCCTTGGCCGGTGATGATTATGCTCGATGAGTTTAACCGCTTGGGCAAAATGCCCATCGTTCTGGACAGCATTGAAACACTGCGATCTTACCGGGCGAACCTCGCGATCGTCACACAGACGATCCCGGCGCTGGACGAAATCTACGGTGAAAACGCCCGCCGCGCCTTGCAGGGCAACGCGGGTATCAAGCTCTATCTGACGCCCTCGGATGAGAAGACCATCGAAGAGCTTAGCAAAGCCGTCGGCAAAACAACCAAGCGCGTCGTGACCCGTTCGCGGCCGATCGGCCGCAACCCATTTGCCGGGCGCAGCATGTCTGAACGAACCGAAGAAACCGCGTTGTTACCTGAGGACGAGGCGCGGCGCATGGATCTTGATGACATCGTACTGGTGGTCGACGCGCAAATGCCTGTGCGAGCCAAGCGGATCAAATACTATGAGGATCGGTTTTTTAAACAGATCTTCGACAAGCAGACCGGCAATCTGCCATATCCCTCAGCCGGTGACCAGATGCGTGGCCTGCAAGGGCAAATCAAGGCGTTGGAGGCGAAGATCGGGGCGCTTGAGATGCCGAAGGTGGTGCCCTTTGAGGGATCTGAAAGTAGCGGGAAGCGACGTGAAGAGATTGATGACTTGGCCAGCGAAGAGCGAGAATTGACGTCAGAAAACAAGCCTAGTTGGGGCGAATATCAGGCCGGAACAGATCGGGTGGAGAGATTTTTGGAGGAGGCAGCTCGGGGATGAGATGGGGCGAGCAAACACTCTCCCGCGGCCGCACGAAAAAAGAAGGGCGTGAGAAAGGAAACCGGGAATAACGGCTTCAATTCGATAGGCCGCCCTTCAATTTTCAGCCACTTCCGGCTCCAGCGCTTCCGCGTGCTCTTCTGCGACTCCAACAAGATGCTTCTCGTAAGTCTTCTTGAGGTATTTTAAGGCACTGTCCGTATCGACGTTGGCGTTCAGTTTATCCTGCACAAACTTCATTCGCGATTTGCATGCATCCAGAACCTCCGCCCAGCTTTTCACCCACACTTCCACCATGCCATCATCCGATGCATAGATGCGACCGGGTGGACAGTTTAGCTGACGGGTCTTCCTCTTGGCGCTGGCGTCCAGTTCATTGGAAACTACCCAGAAGCTCCATCGCGTATTCAAATGCCGAAAACGCTCATCCTCGATCACAGCGAACGCATAGTCTTCGATCTGGTTGATCTCTGCTGAACCAATTTTGCAACTAGGTCTTTTTAGTTCCACAATGAGATGCTCACATTCGCCTTCCCGACGCTGTGGAAGCGCTCTGGATAACATCAAGTCGACGATGCCCACCTTTCCATCCACCCGAGTAACGGGGCGATCGATGACGGTATCCTTTCCGATTATCTTTTGGTGCTTCCGTAGCACCTCAGTCAGCGACTGGTCATCGACAGTCAGGTTGAACTCTTCTCCGAATATCCATGTGTTGTTTTCGGCGATTAAGCGGTGCAGTTGGCTGCGCTCTTTAAGGTGTTTTTTCGTATCAGGGTGAAATATCAGTGCTTCCAACCCAGTAGCGAACCTGAGCCGATCAGATACCAACCTCGCGGCGCTGATAACGTTGGCTAGATCAGCTTCTTCAAGCAGCTTGGACATTTCCTTCTGGGTTTTTGGCGGAAGCTCCAGGACTTCAGTCAAAATATGCTGTAGCTCGTCGGGGCCTTTCTCGATGGCCTGTCTGAGCATACGCATCTGGAACGCCCTACTCTTGGAACTTTGAACCTTGAAATCCGGAAGGTGTTTGTTGACGTTCAGCGCCACAATATCGAAGACCTTGCGCTCAGCCACTTCGACGGGGGATTGCGGCTCGAGCCTATAGGGGTAGACCTCTTCTTCTTTCCACTGCTGAATCTCTGTTTGCGCCGCCTCCGCGTCCTTGTTTTCAAAGTGCCTTTTAATAACTTCGGCGGCGGCATCCTGCGCTTCTGATAGTGCCGGTGCGATCATCTCGGCTAGTTCCAGTTCACCGCGTTCCTGAAGCTCATCGATAAAGCTGGATTTTAAGTAAGCTGAAAACTGGTGTCCTGGCGCGTGGAAGCGTGGCTTGACACGTTGAAACGGAAAACCGTGCTGCCCACAAAGGAAGAACCAGCGTTCGGTCGCTGCCTTCCACTCAATAAGATCAAGGGAAACTGGGTAGGCCTTGGCGTTGTCGCCTTCACCGTCGATGATAGGATCTAGGTCGATGTTGACCTTCTCTTTGATGGCCTTGTTCGGGTCCAGCTTGTCTGTCTCGACATAGATCGACACATCCTTATAGTCCGTCAAATAAAGTGCAAAGACCTCGGACAGCGACTGTACCGATCTTTCCGGTTCGAGGGACCGATAGTTCTTATCGAGCTCTGCCACTTTGACTTCCACACCGGTGCCAAGGGCAGGATCGGCTTCCTCCGGTTCAGTCACACGAACATCGACAAGATCATCCCTTAGAAGGGAAACCTTGTATCCGAGCAGTTTGCCTTTGCCGCCTTCGTCCCTGTAGCGCACAATCCACTCAGCCGATCGCCCGAGCGCCAAAGCCTTCAAGCGACCTTTACCTTCCTTGCCATGCAGGATTCGCTTCTTACCCCTAGAGCGGCTTCCGTGGCGCTTCCAAGACCCGCCGATGCTACCGAAGAGTTGTTTGATTTCCTCGTGTGGAATGCCGTGGCCGTTGTCCCGGACAGTGATTGAGCGCATGCTGATATCATCATTCTCAATTTCAATGTCCACGCGAGAGGCGTCAGCATCGACTGAGTTCCATATCAATTCCGACAAAGCCTTGACGGCGTCTGCGCTTGCCAGCTTTTTAAGGTGGTCCTTTTCGACCTGCACTCTGAAATGGGCGTCCGCCATGAAATTATCTGGCCTCATAGTTCTTTCTTAAATCTCGATTATCCTAACCTGTCCTTTGCGGATAGCACAACTTTTCAAGCAACCCCGAGTTGAAGCTAAGACCAGATATCACCTCCACGGATTTCGAGGCTGCTTTCATGGGCTGCAGTTGCAAAGGTTGTCTGCTTCGAAAGGCCGTGTTGAGGTCTCCGACCTTCTCGACGCAAAGTGGTTTTGGGCCAATTTTTTACTCCAACCGCTTCGCTCGTTCTGCCACCCGCTGAACCATAGAAACAGTCGCACCGCCTGCCTGCCGTATTCCAGCACCTGCGATCTCAGCATTTGACCTGGTCCCAAACCGCGCCCGCGCTCGTGACCCCTTGGTGCCGATTAAGCCTTTGGCGAAACCGCCGGGACCCGGAATGCTTGGCGGTCCGGCCATCATGAAATTGCCCGAGATGGAGCGCACGATCAGCGGGGTGGCGATGATCATGCCGCCTGCGAGGAACATCATCATAAAGAAGGGCACAAGTGCACCGATGTTGCTTGCTCCGGACGGATCTCCGAGTTCGGTCATCAGCGAGCGCGACATCCCGACGACGGTGGAAAACACCCCGGCGATCACGAGGGGATAGAGCGCATAGGATACCGTGCTGGACAGCCAGCGGTGGAAATAGTCCTTGCTGACATCAAACAGGGAAAGCGCGATCATGATTGGGGCGATGCCAATCATGAAGGCCAGCATGATCTTCGCGAAGATCAAGACAAGGCCGCAGAGCGCGCCGATGACACCCAGAAGGAATGCACCAATCGCGCCGATCAGGGCTCCGGCCATCCAATGCATGTTGTCACCGGCCGCGTTCAGGTAGTCGCCAAATTCCTCGATGAGATCGTCGAAGGCCTCAGCAAAGTAAGATGCGCCTGCACCGCCACCGCCAAGCCCCGCCACCATGCCGCCCGCGAGTTGGTCGAGCCCGTCTATGAGAGCGCTGGCTACTGCGTTGAATTGGACCCAATTCATTGCAAAGAGGGAGATCAGCATGAGCTTGAGGGCGAACCAGAAGGCGGTCCGCCCATCCATGGATTTGTACTGAAACACTATGTTGAGGAAGATGCCGATCACCGCGAGCGTCGAGGCCACAGCGATGACACCCCCGAGCTGCCCGGCGACGTTGCCAAAAGTGGTTTGGGCCGCGTCGTCCAAAAAGTTGTCGGTTGTCTCAACCATCCAGGTGACAACGCCCATCAGTTCCTCCTCGGTTGGATTTAGGCGCTGTCACCAGTGCGACGTTTCAGGAATGCCTTCAAGATGTGCTCGCCGTCGAAATCCGGCACGACTGAGACCAGCTCCCAGCCGTCTTGGCCAAGAGCGGTCAGCTGCGCTTCGATCTTCGGTGGCTTTGTCTTGGCGGTGTTGATCTGTTCAATTTTGTATTCAAACATGGGTTGTTTCCTTTGAATGGGCCGGATTAACCGGCAGGTAGAATTCGGTGATGCCGCGCGCGCCTTCATGACGACCGGCCTGGATGATCACATCGATCGAGCGGGTGATGTAATCGTTAATGTCCTGGTAAGTCATGGGCACATCGGTTTTTAGGGCGGCGATGGCGAGACGCTGAACCGCCAGCTGAGGTGTTTCGGCGTGCAGGGTGGTGAGTGAGCCACCATGGCCGGTGTTGATAGCCTCAAGGAAGGTCATGGCCTCTTTGCCGCGCACTTCGCCCAGGACGATACGGTCCGGTCGCATGCGGAGCGTAGAGGTTAGCAAGACATCAGCGCTGCGCGTGGCCTCATCGCGGTCAGACATCAACGTGACGACATTGGGCTGCATCGGACGCAACTCGGCGGCCTCTTCGATGGTAATGATGCGCTCGTCGGCGGGCACGAAGGAGAGAATCTTGCGCGCCGTAACGGTCTTGCCGGTCGAAGTCCCGCCAGACACGATCATGTTGAGCTTGTGCGTGACGCAAAACTTGATTGCGGCATCGATGTCACCGGTGGTCACGACATCCCGCAGCTCGGCATTGCGCTTGCGTCTTGCACCTTCGTTGCTGCGCTCTTTGCCGAAGAGAAAGGACAGCTTGATCCGCTCCAATGGCAGGTCGGCGAAGAACCGCAGGGAAATCGCGTAACCGCCATCAACGGCGGGGGGCTGGATGACTTGCGCCCGGATTGGGCGGTCTCGGTAGGTAATGCTGACCGAGACGATGGGCTTCGTTCGGCTGAGCGTGGTGTTCGCGGCGGAGGCAATCTGATTGCCCAAGTCTTTGATCTCATTGGGCGAGAGTCGTCGATTGACGCGCCGCATGAAGTGATCCCCTTGAAACTCAGCCCACAGCGAGCCGTCGGGGTTGATGCAAAGCTCGATCAGCTTTGCATCACGCGCCTCGGCAATCTTGTCCATTGAACTTTGTAGATAGCTGGCCGCCATGATCAGAAGATCTCCAGATCGCGGTCGACCATCACTGTGACGCGGGCTCCTTGGTCGACATAGATCACAGGCGAGACGGAGAGGTATTCGCCAATCACGCTTTGCGCGCTGTCCTGAAGGTCTTCGCCAATGCCTTCCAGAACATCAGAAGTGATCTCATCTTCGGTGTTCTGGGCTGCCACGGCGGGCAATGCTCCGATCAGAGATATCAGGGCGGCTGACCCAAACCGCGTGCCAAAGCGGCTGTCGACAAAGCCGGTCGTGCCAGACCGCCCCAGTTCATCACCACCGAAAGCGCTGATTTCAACGGTCTGGTTGCTGGGCAGAATGATCCGGTCCCAAGCGATGGTCACGCGTTGCTGCGCAATATCGAGGCCAGAATGATACCTCCCGATCAGACGCGCGCCGCGTGGGATAAGGATCCTTGAGCCGTCATAAGCGTGGACATCTTCCGATACCATCGCACGGACCTGACCGGCGAGCGAGCTGTCGATTGCGGTCTCAAGCACGGCCTGGATCATCGTGCCCTGAACAACTGTGTTTGACGGGTTCACGATCAACTGGGCCTGCGTCACCTCAGCGGGTTCAGCGCCATTGCGGACAAAGTCTGTGTCGCCATCAAGCCGCCGCTGCTGGGCGGCGGTCTCTGCATTGCCGGTGCCCGAACCGCCAAAGGCGATAATTGGGCTAGCAATACGGGCTTGCAGTTCCTCAAGTTCGGCTTGCCGCCGCCGCTCGAGCTCCTGAAGACGCAGTTTATCGGCCGTGGGGCCGGTTGGTGCGGGCGTGCGCGGGGTTTCCAGGCGTGCAAGCTCTAGATCGTTCTGTAGCCGCTGGATTTGCCGTGCGCGTTCCTCCAACTCCTCGCGCAACGCGGCTTGCGTTGCGGCTGCCTCGCTGCGCAGAGCGTCAATCTCTGCGCCCAAGTTATTCAGCGCTTCAGTGTCGATGGTTGGGGCTTCAGGTGCTGGTGCGTTGCGTAGGGCTTCAAGCTCGGACCGCATGGCGTCCATTTGCGCGCGCAACTCTACTGTTTCGCTGTCTGGTTCCGGCTCCGGGGGTGGGGATGTGTCGTTCGGTGCTGGCGTGGGATCTAGCGCGCCAAAACCCGGTCCAGCCGCCTGAAATTCATCTGGTGAGGCGGTCTCGAGGCTGTCGGGTTCAGCGCCGCCAGAGAACAAAATCAAGAGGCCGCCAAGGGCCACGATCGCCCCAATGCCAAGGGCAATAGTGACAGCGGACGGCCACGATTTTCGGTTTTGTGGTTTTCCTTCAAGCGCTTCGAGGCGTTTCTTAAGCTCAGCTGTTTCACTCATTGTGATCTGCCTCGCTCATCTCTTGGACGCAGATCTCGATCTCACCAAGTCTTAAAACCCATCGATCGCTGACACCTGACACGCGGATCACGCCGTCCGGCCGCGCGAGCGCATTCACGCTGCGCTCATTGCCGCCGGACCAGCGAAAGATTGCGGGCAACGGCGCGTTCGCAGCAAAGCGGAAGTAGGTGAAGGTTCCGTCGTCCCAGATTTCGCGCGGGGTGATCTCGGATCGTGCGCTGACGCCGTAGGCATGGTTTGCTGGCGCAGTGGCAGCCACACGCGTTTGCCGAGGAGCCGCTTCGGGATAGGTGAAGCGGATGACATAGAACGTCGGTGAACTCGCCTCAGTGACATTGAAGTAGTAGCTGCGTCGGTTGGTATAGACGGTGATGTTGGTATGTGCGCCGCGTGTAACGGGCTTGATTGCAAAGGCCTGGCCTCCGGGCACGCCGTCGAGAAGGAACCCTTCTGTGTCACCTGCAATGATTGAGCGGATTGTTTCGCCTTGGCCAAATTCGATGCTGGTGACATGGGTCAGGCTGGTGCGGATGCGATAGACCTGCCCATCCTGATAGGTAGCCAGCCTGACGCGGGCATCATAGGGGCCTTGGCGAGGCTGGATTTCTGCATAGGCGGTGCCAGCAAGTGAAATTAGGAAGGCGAGGGTCAGGAACAGGCGGCGCATTGGCTACTCCAATCGATCCGAGCGGATCGCATATTCAGTGACAGTGAAGCCGAAAGGATTCTGCCAGACATCGTCGATCGACCGGCTGTTCTCAGGCCGAAACTCAAACATCAGGGTTGCGGTGAAGAGCCCGTTTTGACTGCCGCGCGGTGAATTTAGCCGCTTACGCAGACGCACCTGGGCACGGTTGGCGCTGATATGAGTGATCGACAGAACCTCAACATCAAGCCGCGCATCTGTGCCGTAGCTGTCCGGTGGATAGGCCTCATGGCCGCTGGTCCAAAGAGCGCGCAGCCCTGCAACGGCCGCGCCGTCCGACTGGTCCAGGACCCGCCGCACGCGTACGTCATTGTCGAGCTGATTGTATGTCTCTCGATCGATGACATAGCGGTAGACCTGCGCCTCGATGATAGCGGGGCGTTCCGTGAGTGAGACCGCTTCAACCACGGCATTGGGGAGGGCCATGCCGGTTTCGCTATCAAAGGGCACGATCATGGGCGGCGGGTCCACGTCGAGCAGGGCGACAAGAGCAGCGGAGAGGCAACCTGCCATGCCAAACGCCATGCCTGTCAGCCCCAGCTTCTGCCACAAGAGCTCGCGTCTTCGGGCGCCGTAGACGAGCTCTTCTTCGATGATTTCTGCCTCGCTGCTCATGGATCAGTCCGCGCGCAGATCTGGCAGGGTGAAGTCCATATAGCGCCGCTCTTCGGCCAGGGTGGCGGCATCCACCACCCCGGATTGTCCCGCGCCAACGGTCTGTATGGCTTCAAGTTCCCACATGCGGGTCATGGCGATGGCCAGCTCAGCGGTGACGCGGGTGTTGTGGTCGACCGCTTCCTTGAGCGTTTCCATGTCGGGGATCAGTGAGACCAGTTGCTCGACCCGTTCAAGGGATTGCGCGGCCTCGTCATAGCTGTTCTCAGCGGCTGCGGACATCACTGCCCCGGTGCCCGCCTGGCTGGCAATGCGTTCCGCGCCCGGATTGCCGCTGCTGGCCATGTCAGACAGGCTGTCTTGGTCAAAGCCTGCGTCTTCCAGGGCTTGCGTCATGCGGCCTTCCATCTGAGGGGCCGCGTTGCCGATGAGGCCGCTGAAATCGCCGCTCTGGATTTGCCGTATGGTGCCAAGAAGATCGCCGAATTCTTGGTCTAAGAGACCATCCAGATCACCGCCCATGGCCATCTCGATGATATCCGTCGCGCCGGTCAGGGCTGCGTAGGTCTCGTTAAGCGTGTCGAGTTGCTGCTGCACCAGATCGAGCTGCTCGAGAAGCGTGTCGAGCTGGTCGGTCTGGATCCCGAAATCCTCCAGCATCTGCTGCAGTTGACGAATTTCCTGCGCGATGTTGCGCGTGTCGACCGTGGGGACACCTTGGGCAAATAGGGGTGAGGCAACCAGCAACGCGCAGGTGGCTACGGCAGAAAGAAAGCGGATCATCGGAGTACCTCCAGATCGAATTGCATGAAGTCTTGTTCGCGGGCCTGCGCGGCCGCCATGGCCAGCCCTGCTGCGCTGAGCGGGCGGGTGTGGGCGGCCTTGAGGCGCGTGCGGATGGCGATCAGGCGGGCGAGTTCGGCCCGCGCGTAGGTGTTGAGCGACATCGCCGCGTGAATGTCATCTGTCTCGCCAATGCGCCTGATGATGTCCTGCACGCGCAACGCGGCCGCTTGCACGGAGACCAAGGAGTAATCGCCATAGACCCCTGCGCCGAATGAGGTCAGGTTCATTGTGGAGTTGGCGAGCAAAACTGGATCAATGGTGCCAAGCGCGTCGACGCCGCCCACGCGGGCAAGGTAGAGATTAAAACGCTCGGGGATCACCTGAACGTAGTGTTGGGTTTCAGCGAAGGGCGGAACACCGCCGTAGCGCTGCACATTGCCGGGACCGGCATTGTAGGCGGCCAGCCCGTGAATGATGTTGCCATCAAACATGGCCAGCATCTGCGCCAGATAGCGCGCGCCGCCGGTGACCTGGATGTACGGGTTTTCGTAGTAGGCCGGGTAAATCCCGAGATCCTGCGCCGTACCGGGCATGATCTGGGTCAGGCCAAATGCACCAACAGGCGAGCGCGCGCCGATGGTGAAGCGGCTTTCTTGCCAGATCAGCGCCTGCAACAGACAGCGCCATTGCTTGGGCGACAGACCGGCAGCGCGCACGCCGGACATATGGTGCGTTTCTTGGGCGGCACGAATGATCAGCTGCTCAATCGAACCGGAGGCATCGCCGAACATCTGGGCTGCGCCGGGGTTCGGATCGACCGAACCATAGAGCGTGCCTGCGGCGCTTTCAGGTGTTGAACCAGCTTCTAGGCTTGCGACCAGTGCGCCTGAGTTCCCGCTGGCCAACGTCGTGGCATCAAGGATGTCTTCCAGCACCTGGAGTTGTTCCTGCTCGAGCTCTTCAAGCTCTTCCTCTTTGGTCAAACGATCCCGCTGCAGTGCCAGATCTTGTTCGCCCTGCTGCAACACGCGCTCGCGCTGAAAGAACATGCCTGCATCAAAGGTGGGCACACCTTGGGCACAGGCCATTGGCGCGTTGAGCCACACCAAACCCGCAAGGATATGCGGGCGGAGGCTATTCATGCAGCGAACCAATCGGCCCGAGCAACTCGAAATTGCAGTTACTGCGGCTGACCTCGGCAAAGGAGTTGAAGCATTCAGCTTCTGACGGCCGGTATTCCGCGCAGGCTGTCAGGGTCAAAAGGGTGAGGGTTAGAACGCACAGTCTACGCATCAATCTGTCTCCAAAAATCGGGGTTTTGGCGGTAATCCGCGCCGACCAGCGCTTCGCCTTTTTCCATGCCGCCAAGGATCGTGAGGTAGGGGCCAAGGGCGCTGAGATCAGCGTCGATCACCACCGAGCCCAGGTCATCGCGCACCAGAGCCAAGCGTGAGTTGCTGCCCGTGCCAAGCAAAACGCTGAGCTCTTTCTCAGAAAGTCCCAGCATGGTGTAATCGCTGGCCGAGGCCCGAATGTTGGGTAGCAGAAGCTGCGTCGGCACAGCCTCGACGATCGTTTTGCCGGTGCGGGTTTTCTCAAGCTGGCTTGCGTATTGGGTCATCATCACGACGACGGCATTCTGTTTCCGTGCCGTGACCAGCCAGTTGCTCAGCCGGTCGGCAAAATACGGGTTGTCGAGCGCTTTCCAGGCTTCATCAATGATGATCAGTGTCGGCTTGCGGTCCTCGATCACTCGTTCGACCCGCCGAAACAGGTAAGAGAGGACCGCCATGCGTTCCTTCTCGCTTTCGCTGTCGAGAATGCCGGTCAGGTCGAACCCCACGACATCTCCGTCGAGCGAGAAGGTATCCTCAGCGCTTTGACCGAAGATCCAGCCATAGCGACCATCTGCGGTCCATTCCTGTATCCGCTCGAACAGATCCCCTTCGTCAGCTCCCGCTACAAATAGCGACGCCAAATCCTGCCAGTTACGAAGGGCGGCATCGCTCGCCCCGGCGTTCTGGCGCACTACCTCTTGGACGCGGTTGATCTGAACCGGGCTCAAGGGCTTGTCGGCGCGATGCATCAGCGTGGCGAGCCAATCGGACAGCCAGGCTTGCCCGCGCCCGTCGATTTCAGTGCGCAGTGGGTTGAGGCCGGTCGCTTCACCCGCCTTGATGGCGCTGTAGCGCCCGCCATTGGCCCGCACGGCCATTTCCATGCCCGCGCGATAGTCAAAGACAAAGACGCGTGCGTCGCAGCGACGGGCTTGGGTCATGAGGAAGGCCGACAGCACTGACTTGCCTGAGCCAGGACGGCCGAGGATCAAGGTGTGCCCGCCCGTCGGCTCTTTGTCTGGCTGACCCATCTCATGGTAGTTGAACAGGAAGCCCGAGCGTTCAGGTGTTGGAAACAGGGTAATCGGCTTACCCCAAGGCACTCTATCACCCGGCTTGCCCAGTTGACCGCGATGTAGTGCCGCGAGGTCGGCAAAGTTCGTGTTGGTGATGGCGGCCTTACGGCTTCGCATCTGCCCATTGCCCGGATGCTGCGCGAAATAATGCGTCCGAGCCGCAAAGCTCTCATTCACCAGATTGACGCCTTCACTGGCCGCGATGTTGCGCACCTCGGCTGCAATGGCTTCCAGTTTTTCCTCGGTCTCGGCGAAAACCGTCACTGTCATGTGATGATCGCCAAAGCTGAGGCGCCTGGATTCCAAGTCGTCCAGCGCGTCGACCAGTTCTTCGGCGAGGGAAATCGCGCCGTCATCGCTGGCCTTCATTAGGCGCTGTTGGCGCTTGATCCGGCTGGCCATGATGTTGCTGTTGATAGGTGTGAAAGAATGCGAAACCACCATGTCGACAGGCAGGTTCAGCTCATCGAACATCGTGCAGCTGGTTTTGGCCGGGTAGGTCTTGATGGCAAAGCTGGTGCCGAACCGCTTACCTGCCGTCCCATCGTCCAACGTGAAGCCTCGCCCCTGAAACGTGACGCGGGTGTTGGCCACATCCTCAGCGATGATGCCAAAGCGGGATTTTGCGAAGAGCGGTCGTTCCTGGCCAATATTGAGCGCCCCAAGGAACCCGAGTAGCTCGCCGCTTTCGGCCCCAAGCAGATGCGGGTTCATTTCTGCAAAAGACGACAGCAGAAACCCGACGACCTCCTCGAGCTTACGCATCTGCTTGGCTGTCCGGTCTTTAATTTGTGTGATTGAGTCTGATCGCTTCAGGCGCAGCCGTGCACCGAGGGGAGGACGTTTCAGCACCGTGAGCGTGAGGGTCTTGTCCCGCAGACCCGCCCGCGCCATCGCCGTTTGCCAGCGGGTATCCAGCGCTTGCGCAAACCCTTCCTCGCGAACCGGTGGCAAGGCGGTCTCGATCGCTTTTGAGACCTTGTGAATGTAGAAACTGTACTCTGGTCCGATCTGCGCGATGATCGCCGCGAAAAGCGCGCGGATCTTCTCCAGATGCGCGTCATCGCTGGTCATGCTGTTGACCCCATCGAGGCGGAGGCATTGGAACAAAGCATTGCCGCGCGTGCGGATCGTCACGTCATTCACCAGGCTGACATAGGGCAGCATGCTGGCCATCGGGCGCTCTTTGCGCGCCCAGTCTGGCAGCGTTGCAAGATCATCCGAAGGATCACGGAGCATAGCTGTCCCCCGAATGGATCTTTCGATTTGGCGTCGGGGGCGTTTCTTGCAGGGCAGTGACCATCACCTCAAGAAAGGCCGGATCCCAATCCGCCGCTTTCCAAAGCGCGGGATAGGCCAGAGCGGCGATGATGATCACCGGCCAGCTCTGAACCCAAAGAAACAGCAACACAAACCCGAAGAGCCAAACCATGGCATACATGATCGGCAAGCCGATGAGCTTTGGCGGCCGGATCAGGCCCAGGAAGAGGCGGGTTTGCGTTGCCATGTCAGATTTACGCGCCCCAGATCGCGGTCACGATGGTCGGTGCAGCCGCGATCCCCGCAATGGCGACCAGCACCCAAAGAGCCTGGCGGAAATCCAGAATGCCGAAGAGCCAGGAGAGGAACACACCGATCAGGGCCAAGGTGCCGATGACTATGCCCAAGGGGCCGGTGATCGTGTCGACAATGCCTTGCAGCAGGTTTTGCACCGGGGAGAGGTCGATGCTTTGCGCAAAGGCGGGGTTGGCAAACATCAAGCTGACCAGAGCCAGCGACAGGATCGTGCGGAATTGAATGTGCATCAGGAGGCTCCAGTCAGTCGGTCACGCACAGCCATGACCCGGCGCACGTGGTTTTGGGTTTCTCGGTAAGGAGGGATGCCGCCATAGCGCGCGACCGCGTCTGGTCCGGCGTTATAGGCAGCGAGCGCGAGTTCGGGCGTGCCGAACTGCGCCAGCATCATCAGAAGGTAACGGGCGGAGCCATCCAGATTGGCCTGCCAGTCATGCGGATCGACGCCGAGCTGCGCGGCCGTCGCTGGCATCAGCTGTCCGAGGCCGATAGCACCTGCGGAGCTGCGCGCATTCGGGCGATAGGCGCTTTCAATCTCAATATTGGCTTGGAAGAGCACCTGCCACTCCGTCACGGACAGGCCAGCGCGGCGTAGTGCGGGGTGTCCGCCATAGCGTTGCGCGGTGCTTTCAAGGGCTGTGAGGATCTCGGGGCGGGGAACCGCGCGGGTGGATGCAGGAGGCGGATCTTCAGGCTGAGGCGCTGCGAACACGATCAGCTCTGATGGGTTTGCTCCAATCCCGTCGACATAGCTTTGCGCAAAACCTGATTGGGGGGATTTGGTCTCCAGCTGGCCATCGGCTCGCATGGAAAGCACGAAGCCTTCGGAATAGGCCGGGGCAGCTAGGAATGCTGCGAAGACGGCAAGTGGCTTAGCCCGCGTCGTCCAACTTGTGAGAGGCGATCTTGCCTTCGAACATGGGGATCGAGACGATCGAAACACCAAGCCCGGCGAGGAAGCTGGATAAGCCGTTGATTGTCTTAAACTCTCGGGCCGCCATGTTGTTACGCGCGGTGACGAGCAGGCGACGCGTCTCGCCATCTGGCGAGACGCAATGCACGGTCCAAACTCCGGACCACTGAGCACCTGTACGTTTGGGCGTAACCCGGCACACAACATCCGCCGAATGACCCTCGGCAAGTAGTGTGCGCAGCCCGTCTTCACTGACAACATTAGGGGCGTCTTGCATCAAATTCATAGGATCGAGCCTTGCAGAATTGTGCATTAGCCCGGCAGTCCCTCATGGACTACCGAACCGATACAATATTATAATCTTGCAATCAATAGGTGCAATTTGAGTTATTGCGCCCTTCATGCGTTGAAACAAATTTACTGCAACGGAGTGGCTTAGCCAAGATAATATGGGGCTTTTGAAACAAACATGGGCGGTTATGGCCGTTCTGAGCTGGGGGTCTGCCGCGATCGCGGGCAGTTGCCTGCCGCCTGCGCCGCCCTGGATGCCGACCAATGCCGATCATGTTAGGGCCTTTGCGGACCTTTTGAGGCGGGATGCGGAGACGTATTTCACCGATGTTGAGCAGTACTTCCGATGCCTAGATCAGCAGCGGCGTGAGGTCTTCGAACAAGCGCGCGAGGTCAGTGGAGACTATGCGCGCGTTCTGGAGTTCCTGGACGACCTGAGGAAATGATACCCGTCCTCACGTAGAGAAAGCTGCCGTTCAATAAGGCTGCCGCGAAGGTCGCCAACGCGGACTTTGCCGACATTCCGTTTTCGGCCTTCGCTGTTGCAGCATTGCTTCGCGCATGCGACGTACACGTCGCTGCGATGCAGCCCGTTTCACCAAAGCAGCCGCTCAATCTCGTCTTGAGACGCCAAATCAAGAAAAACCCCTTCGCAGCACGGAGCCGGAATCAGCGAGGCGTGGACAAACTAGATTTTCGTTGCTGTCTTTGCGATGGCTGTTTTTGCGGAATCCAATCGAGGGCTTCTTTGGTGGTTAGTTCCGATATCTGGTGCATGGGATTAGGATGAAATGTTGCAAACAATCGCCCATTTCATAAGTCCGTAAAGGCGAGAAGATTTGCCACGCAGAGGACACCTGTCAGCAAGATCAAACCCCATGGGCTCTGATTATTAAACCCATAGGCTGGATGACGCCGAAGAAGTTCATTCAGACCGACATGGACGATGGAGAAGATTGCCAACCCGAACCGGATCGCATTTTCCTGGTTGTCGTCTCCGCCCCGAGGCGAACGGCAAAGGCCGTTCGCCGATTGGTTTGATGTCAATCTTCTCCGCGATGCTAAGGGCATCTTCGTGCTCGACGCCCAAGTATAGAACTGTGCTGTCGACCCTCGTATGACCAAGCAAAAGCTGGACTGCGCGGAGGTTCCCCGTTTTGCGGTAGATCTCCGCAGCTTTTTGTACGGCGCATCGAATGTGTGCCGTAGAGGTCGCAAATTTCAGCGACTGCGTCGAACATCACGGTGAAGGTCCGCGCCCCGATCCTACGCAGGTGTGCTTTGAGCTTTGAGAAGGCCATCTAGATCGGGTTCACGGCCAAGGACACCCGCATCTTTGCCCGCCAGCTAGGGTTGAAGCCCTGCTTCACGCCGGTGGCCAGTCCGCAGTCCAACGGCTTGTGAAGACGCTCAAGCGCGACTACGTCCGTGTGAACCCTTGCCTGATGCAGAAACCACTTAGAAATTGATAGGAGACTGGATCGAAGACTATAACGAAAACCATCCACACAGCGGCCTGAAATGGAAATCGCCTCACGAGTTCTTCAGGGCCAAAACCGAAACCGCTTAGGTGTTCGGTGAAACGGGGGCAGGCTCATCCCGCACCCGCGCGGCCATGAACGGGATGAGCACGCTCAGAACCAGCAGTCGGCCCACATGGCAGGCTGCGACAAAGCCCGGGTTGGCGCCAAGCACCGCCCCCATGACTATCATGGTCTCGAGCCCCCCGGGTGCAAAAGCGACCAAAACATGGGGCAAGGGCATATTCAAAAACATCGACACTGGGACCGCGAACCCGACAGAAAGCGCCGTGGTCAACACCGTGATCGCCACCCCGCCGCCCGCATATCGAAACAGCATCACAGGTCTTGTGCCGCCAAAGCGGCAGCCAATTAGTGTGCCCATCAGCACCAAACAAGCCATAGTAATTCTTGGCTCAAGAATACCGGGAGAGAGATCTGACAAATGCCCCACAGAGGAAACTAGCATTGCGCCGATGAGGAGCGGCGCAGGGACGCGGAATCGCTCCAGCACCCAACCTGCGATTAGAGACAGAACGACCAACGCCGCGATATAGCCTGCGCTCAGAGTATCCCCATCCGGGGTCATGCCCTGAGACAGGTCCAACCCCATCAGCGCTGCGAGCGCCGGAACTGCTAGTGTTAGCAGCAGTACCCGTACTGATTGTACAACAGTTACCTGCGTCAGATTTACGCCGTGAGTCTCGCCCAAGGCTATCACGAAACTTAGGTGGCCCGGTGCAGACGCCAAAACCGCACTGCGCTGATCAAATCCGAATCCATTCACCAACAAGGTGCGGCACAAGATCATGGCCAGAACCAGCATGATTGCCAATGCCACAAAGGCAAGCGGCCAACTCAGCATCGCAGCTGCCGCCTCTGCATTCACGCCGGCCCCAATACCAATTCCTATAAACAGGAATGCGATGTCGCGCAGCAGCGGCGCAATACCAAGGCGCATCCCGAACAGCGACAGGACCGAGACCAGCACCGCTGGTCCCGTCAGCATATAGAGCGGGAGATTAACCAAGTAGCCAACCAAAGCTCCGGCAGCACCAACCGCAAGCGATAGAACCGAGAGCCCGAGGGCTGGCAATGTTGGCAGTGTTAGCATGGCGTGTCCCTATCTATTTTTCCACTTCTTTTGGAAAGTGGAAAGCCTGCCAGCTGCGTCGGCGCATGTCGGGTTTGAAGTAGGTCCAAGGGTCCCCGTGGGCAACGGGCCTTTGTTCCGACTGCCTTGCTGGGTCTTCTCCCAGGCGTGTACCAGGATGCCCACTGACCGAGACTGGCAGAACAGCCCACGCGCGAGTTGGGCTTTAAAGCCAAGCTCGGCGTAAATTGCGGCGGTCGCGCCATCGATGTTCATAGCGATTACGCGACCTTTGATACCTGACAGGTGCCCCTCGATCTGCGGTGCGCAGCCTGGCACAGGCCACAACTTCAACCGCGTCATATTTTGCCAGTGTTTTAAAATAGATGTCGCTGATCCGACCGCAAACGATAACTGCGGTCTTCAGAGGTTTCATCGGTTTAGCTCTCCGATTTGACACCAATGTATTCCGGCAGATACCGCGGGGGCATTGGCCCTTTGTTCCGGCCGCCCTGCTGCATTTGTTCCCAGCCATGAGACAAGACGCCTACCGAGCGGGAGAGACAGAACAGACCGCGGGAGAGCGGGGGTGGAAAGCCCAGCTCGCAAAAGATAACAGCCGTGGCCCCATCTATATTCATTGCGATCTCAGTACCGCGCTTGCGTCCGATTTCCGCCTGAACCGCCTCACCGATGTCGGCAAACCGCCCATCCACCGTACCAGACTTCGCGGCCTCGCGTACCAGCTCCATCAACCTTGGTGCGCGGGGATCGACGGGTTTGTGGAACCGGTGGCCAAAGCCCGAGACAATTTTGCCATTTTCCTCACGCCAGACGGCGATACCGTCGCGGACGGCAGCGTCCTGTTCGGCGCCGTCATCGATCCGTTTGGCGACGTCGAGATAAAGTTCGGCGCATTGTTCACCAGCGCCGCCATGCACGTCACCCAACATGTTGACCCCGGTGGCCATGACGTTGTTGAGCCCAAGCCCGCAGGTCGCTGCCATGCGGGCGGCAGCTATCGAAGGCGCTTGCGGACCGTGATCCACGCCCGCCACCAGCGCACATTCAAAAAGTGCCGCCTGTTCTGACGTGGGCATATCGCCCCGCACCATGAGCCAGATCATCTGAGCAAAGCTGACATTTCCTATAAGGTCCTGGATCGGGTGGCCGCGAAAGGCGATCCGCCCTGGCGCCATGTCGATAATTGCGGTGCGCCACCAGTGGCGCATGTCATCGGCATCTTTGCGTCCTGCGGTGTCCGTCATATCGCGCCTTCCTTTGCCAGTTTTTCAATGTCTTCCGGTGAAAGCCCTAACTCACTCCAGATTTCAGTGTTGTGCTGCCCCAACGTGGGCGGTGGCGCATCGACGGTGGGCGCGCTGCCGTCCAGTTTGATGCCGGTCGTGGCGACCTGAATGTCTCGTCCGACGCCGGGTACATTTTCAAACTGGCCAAGAAATCCGCGGTCTGCAACCTGCGGCATTTCCAGTACCTCCGGCACTGTCAAAACCGCTCCCGAGGGCACGCCGATACTATTGAGCTCCTTGGCCCAGTCGCGCGGTGGTCGGGTCTTTAGCACGGCCTCAAGCTCCGTTTTCAGAGCCAGCCTGTGGCGTTTGCGATCCTCACGCGTGGCATATTCAGGACGTTCGCGCAACGCGGCCAAACCCAGGTGGTCAGTCAGAAGCTCCCATTGCTGGTCCTTGTTGGCGGCGATGTTGATCAACCCGCCCTTTGCCTCAAACGCGCCGGAAGGCGCCGAAGTGGGATTCTCATTGCCGTTGGCGGTCGGATTGACGCCTGCGATCAGATAGTTCGACACCACCCAGCCCATTGTCGCCAGCACCGATTCCAGCATCGAAACATCAATGAACGTACCGCGCGGATTGGCGTTTAGAGCAGATGAAATCGCGAATGCTGCGGTGATACCGCCCACCGTGTCTGCCACCGGATACCCAACGCGCAATGGCGCGCTTTCGCCACCGCCGGTGATCGACATCACACCCGAGGTGCCCTGGATGATCTGATCATAGGCCGGGCGGCGGATCCACGGGCCCTCCTGGCCAAAGCCCGAGATGGCACAGTAGACCAGCGTCGGATTGACCTCTTTTAGGGTCTCGTAGCCCACGCCAAGGCGCTTCATGACACCGGGCCGGAAGTTTTCCACCACAACATCTGCCGTTTCGACGAGTTTTAGAAAAATCTCTCGGCCCCGTGCGTTCTTCAGGTTGACTGTGACCGATTTCTTACCCGCGTTCTGGGCCAGAAAAGACACACCCATGTTGGCCTTGTTCAGCTCTGGGTCAGCCCCCAGTTGGCGGGCGAGATCGCCCCGCCCAGCGGCCTCAACCTTGATAACTTCGGCCCCCAAGTGCGCCAAGTGGTGGCAGCAGAACGGACCGGCCAGCACATTGGTCAGATCAAGAATGCGAATGCCCTTCAAAGGTGCCTGCGTCATTATCCGCGCCCTTCGTGTACAACTTTGGCTGCCGTGAAAAACTCGCGGCAATAGCTGCCTTTTTCCGGCGCGCCATAGGATGATCCTTTTCGGCCGGTAAATGGCGCGTGAAAATCCATGCCTGCTGTGGGCAGATTAACTTGTATCATGCCTGCCTCGGCGTTCTGTGTGAAATGTTCGATCTTGGCCGCATCCCGCGTGACGATGCCCGCTGACAAACCAAATTCGCAGTCGTTGGAGGTAGCAAGGGCAGCATCATAGTCCGACACGCGCAATACAGCGGCGATGGGTCCAAAGATTTCGTCCCGCGCCACGGCTGCCTGTGGTGACACACCCGTAAACAAGGCCGGAGCAAAGTAATGTCCGGGGGTTTTGGATCTGACTTCGCCGCCACCTGCGGCAAGCGTTGCGCCTTCATCCATGGCTTGAGAAACGTATCGTTTGTCGATAGCCAGCTGCGCCTCGCTGGCCACCGGGCCAATCTGGGTTTCTGGCCCGCGCGCATCACCGATCCTGAGATCTTTCATGGCCGCACAAAGACGGTCGACAAATGCGTCGTGAATTCCCTCAGTGACGATCAGGCGGGACGACGCCGTGCATCGTTGCCCGGTCGAGAAAAAGCTACCCTGTAAAGCGCAGTGAACCGCCAGGTCCAGATCCGCATCATTGAGGACAACCAGCGGGTTCTTGCCCCCCATTTCAAGCTGCATTTTGGCCCCGCGGGCGAACAGCGCAGCCCCCATATTGCGACCGACAGGTGTGGAGCCGGTGAACGTGACCCCAGAAACTTTGGGGTGTGAAACGATCGCCTCCCCGACCTCACGGCCTTTGCCCATTACAAGGTTGAACACACCCTCGGGCAGGCCCGCACGGGCAATGATGTCGGACAACATCCACGCAGAACCGGGCACCAGTTCGGCAGGTTTGAACACGACCGTATTGCCATAGGCCAGAGCGGGCGCAATTTTCCATGCCGGGATCGCCAGTGGGAAATTCCAGGGCGTAATCACGCCGACGACGCCGATCGGCTCGCGTACAACCTTAAGCGACACACCTTCGCGCAGAGATTGGTAAGCGTCGCCCGTAGCACGATACGCCTCAGACGCGAAATATTTGAACAAATGCCCGGCACGATGCGCTTCGGCCTTGGCCTCGGACAGGGTTTTGCCCTCTTCGCGGGCCAGCATGTCGCCCAGTTCGTCCACACGGGCAAGGATTTCCGACCCAATCCGGTCCAGTGCTTCGAACCGGACCAGAGGCGATGTCGCGCGCCATTTCGGAAAGGCGGCAGCCGCGGCTTCGATCGCTTCAACCGTCTGGTTGGCACTTGCCTGCGCGTAATTGCCAATCGTGTCATTCAGGTCAGATGGGTTGATGTTTGGAACAGCATCGCTGCCAGCGGCCCATGTTCCGGCGATATAGTTGGGAAAGGGGTCTACAGTCATTGCACTTCCTCAAGAACTGGTCGCCAACCGATATCTTCATGCCGGTGGTCTACAGTGTTCACATAAAAATAGGTCGGGCCGTGATAGCCCCGGCATACCCGCCCATCGGCACGGTTGGCGACAGGTTCGGCGGTCCAGCTGACCGCCCCGAACCAATTCCACAAACGGTTATGAGGTGAGGTCAGGTGATCCGGGCGAAGCGGGGCTGCACCATTGGCTGGGTCCGGTTGGGGCGCGTTTGACACGGCGGCACCGCCCACCAACGCATCCCATTCATTGGGCCCAGTCGCACCCTGATAGGGGTCATTTCGGGGCGTATCACCACCGGTCAGCAACCGGCATCGAAACGTAGTGCCATCGATGGACACCTCTGTGCCATAGACATACCCGGCATCGTCCAGATCCTGCCAGCTAACGCGGCTCATTAGCATCCGGTCGGCCACCAGATACCGGGTGCCTCCCTGTTGAAACACATGCCAGTTCAGGCGTTTGGTCGGGTCTTTTGGACTGTCAGTGAGCGCCCAGTTGTCCCAATCCGGGTCATGTTCAAATTCCGGGAGGTTACCGGGTTGCAGACCCTCGTAGGGGCAAAGCGCTGCAAGATCCGTGATCCAGGGTCGGGTTGCCGGGGCAAGGATTTGCCCTACATGTGATAGCCCACCCAGTTGACGGGTTCCGATATAGTCCATCATTGCTCTGTCACCAGCCCTTTCAAAGGTCGAGTGCGGAAGCGGCGCAGAACCCGGAACAGCATTTCCGCCGAAAGGAATTCCGTGCGCTGTGAGGGATCAAGCGGGGGTGAGACCTCGACAATGTCCAACCCGCCCAAGGGGGCCTCGGCCAGTCCATCCAGCAGATCGTAATACTGACGCGGTGTAATGCCGCTATGCACGATGGAGCCTGTGCCGGGAAGGTAGCCCGCGTCCATCGCGTCGATGTCGATGGACAGATAAAGCTCGTCACAGCCCTGCATGGCATGCGCAAAGGCCTGGCGCATCACCTCGGGCGCTCCGAGTTTTTGCACATCGCCAGCTGAAAACACCCGACCGCCCTGTTCTTCGATGAGCGCGAGATCACCGCCATCGACCCAGCCCGTGATGCCGATCCAGACCATATTGGACACATCAATGTTGGGCAGTTCAGAAATCCGGCGTGCATTGGTTGCGTGGTTGTGGCTGCCCCACGCGCCCAGCCGGTCGGAGAAATCCAGATGACCGTCGATCTGGATATAGCCAAAACGCGCGTTTGGTGCACGTTTAGCCAGCCCGCGGGAATAGCCCAGACAGGCCGGGAAGCTATTGTAGTGATCACCACCCAATGCCAGAGGGATCGCCCCTGCAACGGTCAGCGTTTCAGTCATTGTGGCGATGGCTTCGGTCGTTGCATCAACGTCTTGCGCTGTGATCTCTGCGTCGCCGCAATCGATCAGCCAGTCGGTCGCAGGCACGGTGCGGCGGCTTGTGTCTGGATCAAAGCTGGCTCCCTGCGGACGCAAAGATTGCAGAAGACTTGTCGCCCTGCGCAATGCTTCGGGGCCGAACCTTGTGCCAAGGCGGCTGGAATGTGTCCAGTCGCTCGGCATGCCCACCACGCCGATCTGATCCGCATTGACGTCGGTCACGTCACGCAAAGGCCCATCAAACAGCCGATATCCCGGTTGAGCCAGGGGCGGGTGGAATGTTGTATTAGCTGCAGTCATGTCAGTACATTTTCCTTGGAAGTTAGGCGACCCGGATGCTCAATCCCAAATCCGAGGCGCGCATAGATAAATGCCAGAAGAGCCGTAACCATCAGTCGTTGGCCAACCTTCACCACACCCATTCCGGGCCTGTTCGGGTTCAGACCGGTCAACATGATGGCACTGACCTCGTGCTGACCCAGAGCGCTGAGCCATTGCACCACCGTATCCAGATCAAGCCCCCCCAAACGGGGCCGATCACACAGCGCGCTGATCGACGTTTCAAACACCGAGAGATCAAACCGCACAAACAGCGGCTTTGATATATCCCGCCACCTTGAATACGCTGCAAGCTCCGCAGCAGTATCCAAGCTGCAGGTCATACCCGCCCCATTTGGCAAGGGTGCCACATGAAAGTCGCGCGCATTATCTGGCGTACCGCCAAGCTGCGCTGTCTGACAATGAGGCAGCGCGCTCTGCACTGTCTCGGACATGCGATCCGACCCACCCAGTATTATGGCGCAGGCACCATTGCGGCTGATCTGACGCGTTGCTGCTCTCAATGCCGCGTGGATCGCGTCCTCAGACCCTGCTGCTATATCTCCGAGGTCACAGAGCCGCTCGTGCAGACCGTCGGTACTGATGTCCTGACGTGCATCGACATCTACCGGGTGACTGAATTGTGGGTTTGCATGCCAACCGAAATAGACCGAGGTTTCGCGCAACGCACGCGGCGCCAGGGACTGCCCGGCATGCGGCGCGCTGGTGTCTTCAAACGGGACGCCCAGCACTGCCAGATCGCCGGGCCTGACTTCTCCGATTGCTTTGGTTTGTGCGCGCATGAACGACAGTTGCCCTGCCATGCGCGGCAATGGGGCCGATCGTAAAGGCATCAGCCAGCTCCTTTCTCAAGACGCTCTGTCACCGCCTGTAAGATCGCCAGCGCGGCGCAGGTTTCAGTTCTGCCACGATCGTCCAACGCCGGGGCAAGTCCGAAAACTGCTGCGGCGGTGACATTGCCTGGGGTAGTGTCAATTTGCGCGATCATCTGTGCAGGTGACATCCCGGTCAGGCGACGTGGGTGCGACACCCATTTGCCCGCAAGCTCTTGTAAATCCACAGAAAGGATGACCGGTTGAGCGTGAGACAATTGCCCCGCAACGCCCCCTGTGACCGGAATAACAGGAACATCCGCACCTGTGACTTTTTGTGTCGCGATGCTAAGCGCCTTCAGTCCGCTGGAATCTCCGCCAACCAGCACCATCCGCGCACCGGTTTCCAGAACCGCCTCGCATTGCGAGACAATTGCGGAAAAATGCTTATCCGGCTCAAGCGGAAATACATTCACGTCCCCCAGGTCAATGGCATTCGCGGGGGCCTTTCCGGGCCGGGAGGCGTATCGTAATTGCCTCGCGAGGTAGCGTTGCTCTGCCGCTGGTCGGTCGAGATTGTCACAAAAATATCCTGCTACCGCGACTTGCCCAGGCACGAGGTCTTCCAGATCGCCAACAGGCATGCCCAGAAAACTGGGGATCCCGTCAAACTGTATTTGCGCCGCATCACCCATGACGCAAAGCCGCGTTCAGGGTTTCAATGGCCGCCAATTCCGACATGCCACGCGTGTCGCGGGCAGGCGCAAGGCCAGTGATCACAATCGCCTGCCAGCGGCAGGACATTGCCCCAATGACGGAAACCAAGGTTTCGGGTTTCATTCCGCCGGGGTTAAGGCCGATAGCACCGGCTGCATGCCCCAGATCAACGACCGATATGTCGATCCAGAGAACAGTGCGCTCGGGCGTGTCAGAAAAGTCTGCGTGCCCTTCATCCAACCGCCGGGCGGTACGCCAATCCATCGTGCGCTGAGCGATCTGATCCCAAACATCGGCAGGTTGCCCGCCATTCAAACCCACCCAAATCGTGTTTGCTGGTCGTTCTGTAAGATCACGCCGAGCCAGTGGCATGGCCGCGACAACCGGCAGATCAGGCAAGGCCCCCAGTACAGCAGAGGCGACATCAGACGCGCCACCCAGAACGACGGGCACAATGCCGCGATCCACCATTTGCGCCACAAGCTGTTTCAATACGCCGGACCAATCGCCCGACAGGTCCAGATTACCCAGATCCCGGCCGTTTACAGGCAGGCTAGTTCCAAGCTGTCCGGTCATCTTGCGCAGCGCATCCGGTGCCAAGGAGGCGCCGGAACGTGGCCCGCTATCGACTTCGCTTGGAACACCCAAAAGCCCGACAGATCCTGCATCGCATTGCGAAATCTCGCCAAATGGCAGGCCAGCATAACCAGTTGTTATCATTTGTTTCTGCGCGCTATTCATTGCCAGATGCCTTCATTATTTGCGATTTCCAATTGCGTTCAAACCAGCTATAAAAAGTGACGGATTTGCGTCGAAAGGTCTGCCCATGCCCGACAAGCCCCGAACCCCCGACACGAATGGTGGTGTCGAAGCGGTCGAACGCGCATTGCGTGTGCTGGACAGCTTTGAGCCCGGCGATGCGGGGCTGTCTCTGAAAGAAGTTGCGGACCGTAGTGGCGTCAATAAAGCAACAATCTTGCGGCTGAGCGTCTCTCTTGAAAAGTTTGGCCATATCACGCGAGACGGCGAAGGCCTGTTTCACCTCGGCCCGTCTTTGTGGCGTCTTGGATCCGTATTTCGCCAGAACCTCCGCATGGGGCCTATTGTGCGCCCTGTGCTGGCGAACCTGGTGAATGCAACGGGGGAAAGCGCGTCGTTTTATGTGCAACGCGGCAACTCCGGCGTTTGCCTCTACAGAGTCAACTCGCCTAGGCTTGCGCGGGATCATATTCAGGAGGGCGAGGTCATTCCGCTGGGCATTGGCTCGTCGGGCCGAGTGCTGGATGCCTATTCTATCAGGCAAGGCAAACAGGCCGCCAACATTCGGAAGGCCGGCTATTATCTCAGCCTTGGTGAACGTGATCCGGACGTTGCTGGATTGTCGGTTCCGGTTCTTGGGCTTGAGGGCGAGCTGCTGGGTGCAGTCAGCCTGTCGGGCCTGCGCGTTCGCTTCGACGAAACCACTGTCGAAGGCTATCGCGCCGCGGTGCTCGATGCCGCCCGCCAGATCCGGGCCGAGATTGGTCAGATATAAAGAGCCCATCATTTGTCAGCATTCTTGCTGCGGCCAATCAACTGCACGCCGATGAGCGCCGAGATTGACACGATAATCAGGCAGGTCGAGATCGCTGCAATGGTCGGATCTAGCTGATCGCGCAGCGAATTGAACATGCGACGAGTGATTGTGGCCTTTTCGCCACCCGAGACCAGCATCGAAATCACCACCTCGTCCAGCGATGTGATGAAGGCCAGAAAGGCCCCGGTCTGGATCGAGAATTTGACCTGCGGCACAGTCACCGTCCACAACGCGTAGGCTCGGGATGCACCCAGGCTGCGCGCCGCCAGTTCCTGATTGAAATCGTAGTTCTGCAAACCCGACATCACGGTCACGATCACAAAGGGAAGCGCCAGCGCGGTATGGGCGATCACGATTCCGGTCAGCGTGTAGTTGAGGCCCAGCTTGGCATAAAGACTGAACACGCCGACGGCGATCAGGATCACCGGTACGACGATGGGCATGATCACGAGGATCTGCGCAGCGCTCCTGATCCGTGGGGCAGAGCAATGCAGGCCATATGCACAAAGTGAGCCCAAAGGTGTTGCGATCGCCGTGGTCAATACAGCCGCGATCAGTGAGGTCTTTGTGGCGCTCATCCATTCTGCGGAGGTGAAATAGGCCGTGTACCAGCGAAACGAAAATGACGTTGGTGGGAACTCCAGATATGAGGCCCCCGAAAACGACATCGGGATCACAATTAGCGTTGGCAGGATCAGAAAGAACAGTACCGCGATGCCGACCACAGTCAGCCACAGACCGTCGATTTTACGTTGTCCGACTTGTTCCATTTTCAGTTCCTCAGCGCATAAAGAGTTTGTCGAGCCCGAAGACACGGTTCATCAGCCAGATCATCGCCAGAGCCAGCAGCAGCAGGACAACGCCCAATGCGGATGCTGCACCCCAATTGGAATAGACCGTGATTGTGCTTTCGATGCGTTGCGCCAGCATCTGCACGCGGCCACCGCCCAGCAAAGCAGGTGTGACGAAGAACCCAAGTGACAGGATGAAGACCAGCACGATGCCGGCAAAAAGGCCCGGCAGGGACATCGGGAAAAACACCCGCCAGAATGCCCCGCGCGGGCTGGAGCCAAGCCCCACAGCGGCCCGAACCAGGTCGGTGTCAATGTTGCGCATGGTGGCGTAGAGCGGCAAAACCAGAAACGGCAGCATGATATGTACCATGCCAATGATTGATCCCGTGAGGTTGTGCGCCAGTTGCAGCGGTTCCTCGACGATGCCAAGCGACATCAGCGACGAATTGATGATGCCATTCCGCTGCAACAGCACCAGCCAGGCATATGTCCGCACCAGAACCGACGTCCAGAACGGGACCAGCACGAAAACCATCAAAATGGCAGCCGTTCTGTTCGGCATCCTGGTCAGCCAGTAACACAGCGGATATCCCAGAAGGACACAAATCACCGTCACAGCGATGCTGATCTGAAAGGTGACAACAAAGGTCCGACGGTACAAAGCGCTTTCAAAGATGCGCGCGTAGTTTTCCATGCTCAACTCGCCCGCCGCATTGTAAAACGAGAGCGAAGACAACCAGAAAATTGGCAGAAACACGACAACAAGAATCGTCACAACCGCGGGCATCGAAAGCCCAAAAAACGTCAATCTTTCGCGGCGTTCTTCAGTTTTGAGCGTGCTGGCGTTCTGAAGCGTCCCTGCACCTTCATAGACCTCGGCGATACTCATGCCACATGCTCCGGTACGATGATCGTGTCTTCGGGATGCAGGGCAAGGCCAATTTGCTCTCCTTTGGAAGGCAGCCCGGTTTGGCCAGCGCGATTGGCAGGGACACGCAAGTTGATCTCGCCTGCGCTGTCGTGCTGAACGATAACCAGCACACTGTCGCCTTGATAAATGATGTCTTTGACCCGGCCGGACAGATCATTGGCAGTTTCAGGTACTGCACCCGCGGTGACCTCCAGCAATTCGGGCCGGATCACCAGGCGGTGGCCACCCCGTCCCTGGGCGATGGGTGAATTGGATTTCAGCAAACGCCCACCAAGCTGCGCCGCATCATTGGCTACCTTCACCGGCGCCGAAATGGATTCGCCGATAAAATCCGCCACAAAGAAACTGTGTGGCTGGCGATACAGCCGCTCGGGTGTATCGATCTGCTCGATCCGACCGTGATTGACCACCGCAATCCTGTCTGACATCGTCAGCGCTTCGCGCTGGTCATGGGTTACGTAGACAACGGTCGCATCCAATTTTTCATGGAGCGCCTTCAGTTCAATCTGCATATGTTCGCGCAGCTTTTTGTCGAGCGCGGACAGGGGTTCATCCATGAGGATGATCTGCGGCTCGAAAACCATGGCGCGGGCAAGAGCCACACGCTGTCGCTGGCCGCCAGACAATTGAGTGATACGCCGATCTCCATAGCCGCCAAGCTGTACCGTATCCAGCGCACGTTCGGCTTGGGTCTTTTGATCGCTTTTGGAAACCCCGCGGATTTTCAGCGGATAGGCCACGTTTTCAGCCACCGTCATGAATGGGAACAACGCATAGCTTTGGAAAACCATGCCGAGGCCGCGCTTATGGGGCGGCGTCGCAATCATTTCCTGACCGCCAAAACGGAGCGATCCGCCATCTGGGCGTACAAAACCGGCCAGTGCCATCAAAAGCGTCGTTTTGCCCGAGCCCGATGGCCCAAGCAGTGTCAGGAATTCACCTGCAGAAATATTCAGCGATACGTCATCGAGCGCTTTGACCGCACCGTAGGCCTTGCAAAGGTTGGAAATGTCGATGGGAAGGGATTGGGCAGCAGGTGACATAGGGGCTCCTAACCTGACGAAAAAGGCGCAGCACGAGATGCACTGCGCCAAATTGGATTATTGCTGGATCAGCGTGTCGAACTCTTCGGTCAACTCACCCAACTGGCCGATATAGAAGTTCGGATCGACCAGAAGTTGCTTGCCGTAGTTGTCGGGATGGGTGTTGACCTTGACCGCCATCTCTTCCGAGATAATCCCGGCATCGAATGCACCCGTGTTGACCGGGCCCAGCGGCATTGTCACGGCCAGCCGCGCCTGCGCTTCGGCACTCAGCAATTCATTGATCAGGCGCATCGCATTTTCGACGTTCGGCGCGCCTTTGGGCACCAGCAAGCAATCGACATCCATCGTGCCACCATCGAATGCATATGCAACGTCAATGCCTGATGCGATCACACTTTCCACGCGGTTATGGCCCATGTGAATCACGTCTACTTCACCATCACGCAGCAATTGTGCGGATTGTGATCCGCCACGATACCAAACGGTAACTTCGGGTGCGATCTCACCCAACTTGGCCCAGGCGCGCTCCATGCCCTCGTCCGTGGCCAAAATGTCGTAGATTTCTGCCATAGGCACACCATCGGCCATAAGGGCGGCCTCAAGATTGTAGTTCACCTTGCCGTGCATGCCGCGCTTGCCGGGGAAGTTTTCCAGATCCCAGAACTCTGCCCAGTTGGACGGACCATTGTCGCCAAAGGCATCCTTGCGATAGGCAATCACCTTGGTGAAGTTGATGAAGCCGATGTAGTTTTCGTGGATCAGCTCCTCCGGGATACCCGTCGTGTCGACAACCGAATAATCAATCGGCTCAAGAGCACCTTCACGGCTGAGCGTCTCGCACGAGGGCAAGTCCTGCTCGGTCACATCCCAGGCGACGGCACCCGCTGTGATCTGTGCGCGCACGTCCTGGATGCCGTTTGTCGTATCTTCCTTGACCGTGACATTCAATGCGCTGGCTGCGGGTTCCAGCATGGCGGAACGCAAGGCATCCTGAAAGGAGCCTCCCCAGGATGAAAACACCACCTCGCCTTCGGCGAAGGCAGGCGCAGCCATTGCCAGACTGCTAACCACGAGACCCGCAGTAAGCGTCAATTTTCGGTTATCTTTAATCATGTCAGGCTCCTCCCTAACTGTTGGTTGGCTTGCGGGTCCGCGATATGAGCGACTCCGCATTTTATCCCTCAGCGTTTCACTCTTCAAAACGCTATTTCATTTTTACTAGAGCTGATGTTGGAATTGGTCAAGGATTCTTTTGACTCCGTAGGATTACCCCTCTCGTTTCCGGAGCCTCAGAGCCGAACAAAACGTCATATTTCGCGCTTATGAGCTGTGTTTATCTCGTTTCGATCTTGCGAAGATGGCATCGGAAACGATCTTTACCTGCCCCCAAGTTCATTGCCGCCGAGTGAAGCTTTGGGGGATTGAGCGGAACGCAATCTCTCACTTGCATACCGTTGATCCGCAAATGTGAATGGCAGCTTCTATAACAGTTAGCGCCACTTGAACCTTGCCGCAGCATTCGGCGCTTTGGGCTCTGAGCCGCCATGAAATCCCGCAGCGATCCGCGATGCCGTCGCATGCTGAGACCGGCCTTTCGCCAGGTCTCGGCGTTTTCCGGCGAAACATCGGCAAATGCACGGGTTTCCCGAATAGTCATGATGATCGTGGGACGTTCGCGATCTGGCGCCAGGCATCCCGGCAAGCAGCGGCGAATGCTGAGAAAGAGCTCATTACTGTATTCCATTTTCCTTGCTAAGAGTATTCAGCCTTGGCTTTTAACATTTTAGTTTATTTCAGAAAATTGGTGATAACTGCCGTTCCCGGAGGCGTAGGCCCCTTCATTGCGCGCAATTCCGTGCTTGCCTCTGAGAGCGCGATTTCTCTTGCGACCATTGGGCTGAGATCGACGCTCCCGCGTTCGATCATGCTAAGGAGGTTTGGATACTTCCATGATGGCATGCCGCGTGTCCCAAAAAGGGACAGCTGCTTAGAGTAGATCGACCGAACACTAATTTGCATTAGGCCATCGCCTGATGGCGCGCCGATTTGAACGTGCCGGCCTAACATCGCAAGGCATTCCAAAGATGCGTTTGTTGTGGCTTCAATTCCGAGGGCTTCGATTGAGACCTGCGCGCCGCCGCCCGTGATTTCCCGAATTGCCTCTGCGGCGTCGTTTTTGGCTGCGTTCACCACCGCGTCGGCACCGTGTTGCTTGGCAAATTTTAGTTTTTCTTCAACGATATCAACGACGACAACCTGCGCACCCAGCATTTTTGCCAGAAGCAAAGCCGAGAGGCCGATCCCGCCCGCTCCGTGGACCGCGACCCAGTCACCCGCCTGAACACCGGCGCGATCGGTCAACGCATGCCACGCGGTCGTGATGCGGCATCCCAATCCTGCGGCCAACGCGGGGGGTAAACTGTCCGGCAGGTAAACCAAATTGTGGTCAAGCGGCACAGCGACATATTCGGCATAGGCTCCCGGCGTCCCAAATCCGGGTACGATCTGATTTGCGCATGTGTTGGAAACGCCGGTGTTGCAGGCCAGGCATTTGCCACACCCAAGAATGAACGGTGCGATTAGCCGGTCGCCAACTTTGTATTGTGCCTGCGGGCCAGCCTCTACAACGGTTCCGCAGTATTCGTGTCCCAAGATAGATCCGTTCTGCACCTTGGGATGTCCGCCTGACCAACCGCGGTAATCTGATCGACAAACCCCGCAAGCCGCAACTTTCAGAATGACCCCGTTGTCTGGGCAGGCCGGGTCGTCAACCTTTTCGATAGAGAGATCTTCATTGAAATCTCGAACAACAGCTGCTCGCATTATCGTATCCTTGTTTCAAAGCCAAAGCAGATAGCTCTGTGGCCGCTGTTTCAAACCGGCCGTTCGCTTTTGACTGCGAGGGATCGTCAGGTTCCCAACAACCTGACGATGCCCGGTGATGTGATCCTCAGTCGGTGATCGCCTGCGGCTTTCGCAGAATGTTGCGCAGGAACATTGGCGCGATGAAGCCAGCAACCGCCGCCGCCCACAGCCCGATCGCAATCGGGGACGAGAACAGATAGGCCACGTCGCCGTCTGACAGGGTCATAGCGCGGCGCAAGGCGTCCTCCATATGGCCGCCCAGCAGGATGCCAAGGATCACGGGCACCGTTGGGATATCCAGTTTTCGCAGGATGTAGCCCAGCATCCCGAAGCCGACCAGCATCAGCAGATCAAAGTAGCTGCCAGTGAGTGCGAAGATCCCTGTGGTCGAGATCATTGTGACACCCGGCAGCAGGATCCACGCAGGCACTGAGAGGACCTTTACGAAGATTTTCACCATCGGCACGTTCATGATCAGCAACACAACGTTTGCGATCAACAGCGATGCGATCAGGCCCCAGACAACATCTGGGTTGTCACGAAACAACGTCGGTCCCGGTGTGATGTTCAATGTCATGAGCAACGCCAGCAGAACGGCCGTTGTGCCAGAGCCTGGTACGCCAAGCGTCAACATAGGCACCAGCGCTCCGCCCGCGGCCGAGTTGTTGCCTGCCTCGGGGGCGGCAATGCCCTTGGGCGCCCCGGTGCCAAAGCCGCCCTTTTCGCCGGCGATGGATTTTTCTGTCATGTAGGCCAGGAACGATCCCAATGAAGCACCGGCACCGGGCAAAACACCTGCGATGAAACCGACGCCAGATGAGCGCAGCATCGTCCATTTCGTGTCTCGGATGTATTTCCAAGGGATCGAGACTTTGTCCAAAACCACACCGATGGATGATCCTTTGCCATGGCTTTCGACAAAGAAAAACAACTCGGCAATGGCAAAAAGTCCGACGATGGCCACCAAGAAATCAACGCCGTCATAAAGGTGCAAGTTGCCGCCTGTCAGGCGCGGCAGGCCAGACGAGGAATCTACCCCGATCACCGCGATACCAAGGCCAATGCAAGCGGCGATGGCTGACTTTGCTTGGTTGTTCGAGGCCATACCACCCAGCGTGCAGAAGGCCAGCATATAAAGAGCAAAATATTCGGCCGGTCCGAACAGAAACGCTACTCGCGCCAGCACGGGGGCCAGGAGTATCAGGCCGACAGTGGCCAGAAATGCACCAACGAAAGAGGCCGCACCAGACAGAACCAGCGCGTTGCCAGCTTCGCCTCGCTTGGCCATCGGGTAGCCGTCCAGCGTTGTCATCAAAGCAGGTTCATCACCTGGAATATTCAGCAGAATGGAACTGATCCGCCCGCCATACATTGCGCCGTAGTAAACGGCGGTCATTAAGACCAAAGCTGCGGTCGCATCAAGACCAAGTGCAAAGGAAATCGGGATCAGAATGGCGACGCCATTCGATGGGCCCAGACCAGGCAGGGCGCCGATGATGGTACCAATAAAGCAACCGATCACGGCCAGCATCAAAGTGTAAGGCGACAGTGCCACCGAAAAGCCAAGGGCGAGATTTGCGAGGGTTTCCATGGATCAGTGCCCCACGAATGGAATAAGAATTGAGATTGCTTCCCATAGCTTTGCAGGCGTTGGGATGCGGTATGCGACGATGTTTCCCAGCATCAGAATGAACTTGAAGACAACGAACAGACCGAGCGACAGACCGATCCCAGCAAGGATGGCTTTCTTGCGGTTCGGTGAAATTTGGTAACTTAGGATTGTGGCCGCTACTGCTGTGGGCAGGATGAAACCAAGTGGTGACATCAGCACCGAATAGAAAGCCAACACAATCACTGCGACCAACAGGTTGCCCCATGTTCGGCCGTCGGGCCATTCGGGGTCTGGATCGGGTTTGAAGACCAAAACCAAAGAGGCAATTGCTGCGACACCGCCAATCAAGAGCGGGAACAGCTTGGGTAAAAACTCGCCCGAGAATGGGTTGGTCTGGATCTGAGTGGCAGCCGCGATATACGCGACCGCCGTGATCAGAGCGATCAGACCAAAAATCCGATCAGAGGCCATTACTGGATAACCCCCAGTTCTTTCGACATCTGGCGAATGTCGACGATCAGGTTATCGACATAGCCCTGGAAATCATCTCCAACCATGGTAAACGGTGCCAGGCCGTTAGCAGCCATGGCTTCGGCCCAATCAGGACTGTCAGCAACCTGCTGCAGCTTGCCAGCCCACATCTGGAACGTGTCGTCAGAAACACCGCGCGGAATGTAAAGCCCACGCCAGTTACCAGCAACGACGTCGTAGCCCTGTTCCTTGGCGGTCAGGATGTCCTCAAACCCCGGCACGCGCTCTTCGGTCAGCACCGCGATCACGCGGAGATCGCCATTGGCCAGGAAACCCACAACTTCGGACAAATCGCCGGTCATCACCTGCGTAAATCCGCCCACGGTCTGTGTGATGGCATCGGCGCCGCCGTCCATCCCGATATATTTCACCTTGGTGATGTCGGTAAAGCCGCCCTCCTTCAGGACCATCAGCGGTTTCATGTGGTCGAACCCGCCTGTGGATGAACCGCCGGCAAACGCGACCGAGCCTGGATCGGCTTTGACCGCCTCGACCAGATCACCCAGCGATTGGTACGGGCTGTCGGCGGCCACGGCCAGTATGCCCGGATCAATCCCGATAGCGCCGACAAATCGCACCTGATCGGCAGTCATGCCAGCATAGGCGTTCTGCGCCAGACGGGTGCTGGTCGCCGACGACGCTGCCACGATCAGGTCGGCATCATCGTTGCGGTCGGTGACCACATGGGTAAAGGCCAGGCCGCCGCCGCCACCGGGCATGTTGGTAACCTGTACAGGTTTATCGACCGCGCCGATGTCGTACAGGATCTTGCCGATCTGACGGCAGGTGAAATCCCAGCCGCCGCCGGGGTTGGCCCCTGCGACGCATTCCGTGGCCTGCGCCGGAACCGCGAAAGTCATCACGGCCGCGGTCGCCAGTGCAGCCTTTGCTGCGAATAGTTTGCTTAATTTCACTTCAGTTCCTCCCTAAAAGATGAGCCGGAGGGTAGACAAGTTGTTGCGATGCTGGCAACATTATATAAACGTAGTTGCGCAGAGTGGAACAAATGAAGCAGGCCCGCGTCGAGTCCGTCGAAAAGGCGTTGTCAATTCTCGAAGCTTTCTCGACAGAACGACAAATGTTGACGTTGACGGAAATCGCTTCGGAAACAGGGCTTCACAAAAGTAACATCAGCCGCCTTGCGGCGTCTCTGGAACGATATGGCTATCTGAAACGCGGTCCAGACAGGCGTTTTCGTCTTGGGCCAGCATTGTGGCGGCTTGGCGGATTGTACCGCCTGAATTTCGAACTCGGCGAATCCGTGCGCCCCGCCTTGCGCAAACTTGTTGGCGAAACCGGCGAGACGGCTTCGTTCCATGTTCCCGATCAAGATGAGCGGGTATGCCTGTATCGTGAGAATTCACCCGATCCGGTACGGCACCACCTTGAAGAGGGCACGCGCCTGACCATGCGTTCAGGAGCGTCAGCTCATATTTTGGCTGCCTACTATCTGGGCAACAGTGCCGCAAAAGCGCGTCTCGCGGCGGACGGAAGCTGTATTTCGCAAGGCGAGCGGAATCCCCATGTCTCGGCTGTCGCTGCTCCGGTCATAGACGCGACCGGACAGTTTTACGGGGCTCTCGCGGTGTCTGGGCCGCGCGAAAGGTTTGACTATGAAGCACTTACCAAGGCACGTGCCGCCGTTGTGTCGACTGCGAGAGCCTTGGGCCAAGCCCTGGCTTGAACAAGCCCCGATTTAGGGTGGCCTGAAAGGCAATTCAGCCATTTCCGTTGACGAATTCACCGTCAGAGGTGCGAGTGACCGTTATTCCTGCTGCAGCACAGCAAGGATCTTCGCTGTAATTTTATGACGAAAGTTCTGCGAGCGCGCACAGCGAGAGAACCGAATTCACAGGATGGCTCTTTCCGGGCGTTAGCTGCGTTTTGCACCAAGGTCCGGTTCAGCGGGGTGATCTGAGCGGTGTGGTGTTTTAGGATGGCCGCCATCGTATAACGCTGCCTGCGTCTCGCCGTTATCCCACTGATACAGCAGACCGATTTCTTCGCCAGTCTTGATACACGTAATGCGACCGATGGCTTCGGCCGTCGTGCGAACACTCTCAAGTTCGGGCAAAACTAGCCCCTCTCGTTAAACAGTTCCTTGGGAGCGATGTCGAGAGCATGGGCAATCCGCTCCAGAACATCGATCGATGCTGAGAATTTCGCGAGTTCGATCTCGCTGATGTAGCTACGATCCAGGTCGGCAGCTAATGCTAATTGTTCTTGGCTCAACCCTCTGGAATTTCTTAGATTCCGGATATTTAACCCTACTTGTTCCCGTAATTTCATGGCCTGTATTCGGCCAGATCACAAGAACCGCTCTACGGAATATATTCCACAAAACGCGCGCGAACATCATAAACCCTATGCTCGCATATGGTGTGAAGGTTGAGGTTGGAGCTAGTGTATCAATAATGCAGTAATGTAGTCAGAAGGCATTTATTGATATGTGGTGCAGACTTATCAGAAATTTGAGCGCCGGAGCTGTCGTGGCTCTTCTTTCAACCGTGGCCCCGCAGGCGGCAAAGGCCTATCAGGTCGATTGCGCCATTCTGCTTTGCCTGGCCGGTGGTTGGCCCGCGTCAGCAGAATGTGCCCACGCCCGAGCAGTGTTTATCCGCCGGATCACGCCCTGGCCGATTGAGCCGCCGTTGCAAATCTGGCGCTGCCCGATGGGGGTTTCTGAGCGCGCGCCGTTGCAAAGTATTGCCCCTAAAGTCTGGGAGGCCAGCAACCAATCAAGTCAGACGCTTGGCCAAGTCATCCTGGCTCAGGTGGTCGAAGACGGTGCCGATATCGACATCAGTGGTCTGGAATTCGATTTTGTGCGCTCGATCCGTGTTTGGGATGTTCGGCACTACAGCCATCGCGAACGTGGCCGCGACGATGATTGTTCTGAGAGTTATAACATGCGCCTCGGGACCTACGGCACACAAGGCGAATTTGGCTGGCAACGCACGACACCAACGGCCGCCCCGCAATGGGTTCTGCCGTCACGGCGCTGTTCGTCGTCAAGCTGGCGTCGCGGGGTCGGTGTCGAATGGGAAGATCACGAAGGCAACCATGGATATGAGTGGGTGGCCTACTAAGGCTATTCGCCGATGTCCTTCATACGTTCCGCGATATCGCCCGCAATGCGCTCATACAGGGCGGCTTGCTTATCTCTGGGAGTTCCGGGCTTCGGGTTCCTTCTGCGGATGCGTTTGGCGAGCCAAAACAACAGTCGCGCGGCGGGGTCGTCCAGTTTTTCCGGCACTGGGGCCGGATAGTTTTCTTCGAGTAGGGCAACGACCTCAGCATTCATACTGCGATGGTTGGCCTCGGCTGCGAGGCGTATTCGATCGCGCAGGCCGTCTGGCAGCCGCACGATGAATTTATCCTGATTTTGAGAGCTTTGTTCTGGCATGGTGGCACTGTGCCATAAAAAGCGATTGACGCAATAGTGGCTAAATGCCACTAGTTGAATATGGTTTCAACCTGGAGGCGTTTCATGAACAGTCGTAAACCAATGCAGCTTCGGCTTCCGCAAGAGCTCAAGGAGTGGATCAAAGCGGAGTCCGATCGCAATGGAAACTCCCAAAATTCAGAAGTGATCCGCGCCATTCGCGCGGCGAAAGACAGACGTTCTACGCGCGGAGCAATCGGAAATATCAATATGGATCAGGGTGATAATGCGCGTTGTTAACGAGGTGAGAGAGGTGTCGATAAGATGACCAAAGCTAGTGCACAGACAAAGGCGAAGCAGGCAGCCTCGGCCTTCATCCGTGAGGCGCGGGAGGCAGGCTGGCAGCGCGCGAAGTTCGAGATTAAGCCTGACGGCAGCGTCATCGTCGATGCCAACATGGTCGCGCCAGAGGCAGCCGACGACTTTCTCAATAGTGACTTGAGAATGGGCGAATGACCCGAAAGAGCCTGCCAAAATACGTCTATAATGACAGGGGCTACCTACGGTTCATGCGGCGTTCACGCGGTATCTCGGTCATGATGCACGAGGAAGCGGGCACGCCGGAATTTTGGGATCATTACAATCGCCTGCTGAAGGGAAAACCAGCGCCAGCGCCGGTGAAACGCAATTTTGAGGCGTTGATTCTTAGCTACTACGAGAGCGACGCCTACAAGAAGCTGAAGCCCCGTACGAGATCCGACTATCGGCGCTATATCAGCCACATTCGTGAGATCTGGGCCGACAAAGACCCGGCTAGGATCGAAACCCACCACATTTATGAACTGCACCGGGCAAATGCGGATCACTGGCGGCAAGCCAACTATCTTGTCCAGGTCATGGTCGTCTTGATGAATCACGCCCGGTTGATCGGCTTCATCAAGAAAGAGCACGGCAATCCGGCGAAGGGCATTCCGCTCTTCAAACAGCAGAGTGATGGCTGGGAACCTTGGCCAGATGATGTTCGTGAAGAGTTCGAAGTGCTGGCTTCAAAGCGGGCGCGGCTGGTCTATGAGCTTTGCGTTGGTACAGGCCAGCGTATCGGCGATGTAGTGAAAATGAAGTGGGCACACTTTTCCGACGCAGGGTTCGATTTCACTCAGGGTAAAACCGACAAGCCGCTGTGGATCCCGCTTACCGACCGGCTGAAGGCCCATCTCGACGGAATTGCGCGAACAGACGGCACTGTTGTGACCGACGCGAAGGGTCGACCAGTGAGCTACCGTATAGTCGCCGAGGAAATGCGTGCCATCAAAAAGAAGATGAAGCACGAGAAGGCGAGCTACTACAAAACGCACGGGCTCAGAAAAAACGCAACGATCGAGCTTTATCTGGCTGGATGCGATGACGAGATGGTCAAAGCTGTCACCGGTCATTCAGGCGTTGAGATGCTGAAAAAATATGGCGGGCCGATCCGGCAAAGAGAGCTGGCGAAGCGCGCCCAAGAGGCAAGAAATCAAATGGAACGAAGCAAGACCGAAACGTGAAAGTTTCAACGCTTGTTTCAAAAATGGCAGTGAAGGAGAAGGGGAATGACGCAAGTCATTGATTTTATTGGAGGCGAGTACCGGAATCGAACCGGTGTACACGGATTTGCAATCCGCTGCGTCACCACTCCGCCAACTCGCCTTTCCCAGTGAAATCAATCACTTGCCGTGGTGTGGGTGGGGTTCTAACAGCTTTCTAAATGAAGGTCCAGAGCCTAACATGCAATTCTGGGGTCCCGGTCTGCGAATTCGACGCCGTGTCGGCAGGTCTTTTTTGCCGCGGACGGATTTGCGCTCTGGCCCGTTGCCGCAGGGGGTCGGATGTGGCACAAGCCCGATAACTGAGCGAAAAAGAATGAGCGATCACATGACAGATTTCGCAGCACGACGCCTTACTATGGTCGATACGCAGGTCCGGCCTTCGGACGTGACCAAATTTCCGATCATTGATGCCATGCTGACCGTTAAGCGCGAAAACTTCGTGCCAGATGCGCAGCGTGAGGCCGCCTATGTCGGCGATCTGATCGAATTGGGTGCCGGACGTTGCTTGTTGGAACCCCGGACGCTGGCCAAGATGCTTGATGCTTTGAATATCGCCAACGACGAAGTGGTGTTGGATATCGCTCCGGCACTTGGATATTCGACCGCGGTAGCCGCGCGCATGGCAGAACTGGTGGTTGCCGTTGAATCGGATGAGGATCTGGCCGCTGAGGCACAATCTTTGCTGATGGAAGCGGATGCCGACAATGCGATCGTGCACACAGGCCCGTTAGAGCAGGGTGCAGCCGAGCACGGACCTTATGATGTGATCATGATCCAGGGTGGGGTGGAACAGGTGCCCGACACTCTGCTGGATCAGCTCAAAGATCGTGGTCGGATTGTCTGTCTGTTTATGGAAGGCGATTTGGGCACAGTAAAAATCGGTCACAAATCCTCGGGCCGAGTATCCTGGCGCTTTGCCTTTAATGCCAGCGCCCCGGTTTTACCCGCTTTTTGCGCTGAGTGTGCATTTTCGCTATAGTTAATAAATAGAAGTTTTTTGACGCCTTGATTACTTGAAAACATCGGCGCAAACTGCCTTGGTGGTTGCGTAATTTCGATTTGAGAGGATTTGGTGATGCGCGGGACGGCAACAGGGAAGCTGGTCAAAGGATTGGCTTTGGCAGCTGGTATTGCATTGAGTGCAGTGCCCGAAAGACCGGTTTGGGCGGATAATCTGACCGATGCGTTTATCGGTGCATATAACACCAGCGGCCTACTTGAACAGAACCGCGCTTTGTTGCGGGCAGCGGATGAAGACGTTGCAATTGCCCTCTCTGCGCTGCGCCCGATCATCAGCTGGACGGTACAGGTGAGCCGGGATTACACACGATCGCGCACCGGTGGAATTGTCACCACGAATGAGCCATCGAACTTTTTCAGTGGTCTTACTTTGGGTCAATTGATCTATGATGGTGGGGCATCTGTTCTGGGAAAACAGTCGGCGCAGGAAACCGTGCTGTCCACCCGCCAATCCTTGATCGATATCGAACAACAAATCCTGATCCGCGCGGCGAATGCTTATCTGGGCGTGCTGTTGCAGGAAGAAACCGTGGCGATTCGCGTGAACAACGTCGAAGTGTCTGCGGAAGAATTGCGTGCCTCTCAGGACCGTTTCGAAGTTGGTGAGGTCACCCGTACAGACGTGGCGCTGTCGGAAGCGCAGCTTGCCAGCTCGCAGGCGGATCTGGCGGTCGCCCGCGGTAACCTGAGCATCGCGCAGGCCGAATATGTAAACGCGGTCGGCAAGGCGCCGGGACGCACGGCAGGTCAGCCGAGATTGCCCAATCTCCCGCGATCAGAGGGCGATGCGATCAATCTGGCGCAGCGAAACCACCCTGCCATCCTTTCAGCGCAGCATCAGGTTCGCGCTTTGGACCTGATCGTGCAGCAACAACGCGCAAATCTGGGTCCGAATGTCAGCTTGAACGCGGATGCGGGCATTACGGAAAGCTACGACAACGACAACTATGTCAACGACGCGACGATCTCGCTGAACTTCAATCAGCCGATCTATTCCGGCGGTGGGCTGGCCGCGGCTGTGCGTCGCGCAATGGCGACACGAGATGCGTCGCGCGCAAATCTGCTGAATGTGCAGAAAGATATCACGCAGGGAGTCACGGATCGTTATGCGGCATTTCAGGCTGCCTCAGCCAGCTTGCGGGCCTCGACCGAACGGGTTCGCGCCTCGCAGGTCGCATTCGACGGTATCCGTGAAGAGGCAACTCTGGGCGCACGGACCACATTGGATGTTCTGAACGCGCAGCAGGATTTGCTGGATGCGCAACTGGCCGAGGTGGCGTCACGCACGGAACGGTCCCGCGCTGCGTATGAGTTGCTGCAGGCTCAGGGGTTGCTGACTGCTGAGCGCCTGGGATTGGCCGTTCAGATCTATGATCCGACGCTGTATTACAACCTGGTTAAGAAGGCCCCGTCGCAGATCAGCAAGCAAAGCCGTGATCTGGATCGAGTGCTCAAGGCGTTGCGCCGCGACTAAGTGGCATCACTACCGGTTGTGGTGAGGGTCCGGATTGGCTACAATCGGACTTAGGCTTAGAGCGGTAGTGAATTATGTCAGATAGTGTTGTAAATACCGGTTCTCAGGACGTTCTTTCGTCGGTCAAACGCTTGGTCAACGAAGATACGCATGAGGAATCAGAATTTATCTTTATCCCAACCGCTCCGGCACCCAAGCCGGGTCGGCTCGTTTTGACCGATGCGCTGCGCGTAAGCGACGAACCGCTGATGCCCGAGAAGCTTGCGCCGCTCAAATTAACACCGCGGCACAGCGCCCCAGAGAGTGCGCCTGCGGAGGCTGCGAATGCGCCTCAATCCCCTGCCGAACCGATGCGCTTGCAACCCAGTGATGTCGTGCGCGAGGGCGACGCGAAGACAAAGGTCGCTCAAGAAGAGGCCCCCAAACGCGATCTGGCTGGCAGTCTGAGCGCCAAGATCGAGGCCCTGGAAGCCGCTATCGCACGGACCGAGGATCAGTGGGAACCCGATGGCGAAAGCGATGACGACTATTCGGGAACCAGGACCAAGGCTGTTGAATGGCCGGTTGAAAATGGTTTCGCTCAAGCCAAAACCACCGAACCCGAGGCAGAACAGGCCGCGACCTTCGTGCGCGCCCCAGCTGTTGCCGGAGATAAGGCCACCAAGCCTTCTGTGTTGAACCTGAGCGAAGAGGAACTGCGCGAAATCGTGACTCAGATCGTCAGGGAAGAGCTGCAGGGCGCGCTCGGGGAACGGATCACACGCAACCTGCGCAAAATGGTCCGGCGCGAGATTGCCCGGGCTATTGCGGGGCAAAGCGCCAAATAATCGCTAACCGCGCCGAGGTTCTTGCGCAAGCGCCAGCAAAAGATCCAGATTCATATGCTTCTCCAGATGGTCGGCAAGATCGTCCAGAACCTGCTCGACCCCATCCTCATATGCGTTTTCTGCGCTCACACCCAATTGCGCCAGATAGCTGGCGCGAAACGCGTCCGAGGTGAAGATTCCATGCAGATAGCTGCCGCGTATCCGACCATCGGCGCTTGCGGCCCCTTCGGGCCGTCCTTCGATTTGTAGCCATGCGCGGGTGCAGTCCGGTCCATCTGTGCGGCCCATATGGATTTCGTAACCACTTACCGGTTCGCCATTGGGTAAGGCGGTCGCGTTGCGGAGTGTGACTTGCTTCTGCCCCACCATCGTAGTGCTGACATCCAGCAGGCCCAGCCCATCGACCGTGCCGGGGCGGCCATCCACGCCATCGGGGTCAGAGATAGTCTTGCCCAACATCTGATACCCGCCGCAGAGCCCCAGAACATGCCCACCCCGGCGCACATGCGCATAGAGGTCGATATCCCAGCCCTGTGCGCGGAAATAAGTCAGATCGCCGATGGTTGACTTGCTGCCCGGCAGCAGAACCAGATCCGCGTCGCCGGGCAGGGGATGGCCGGCTGGAATAATCTCGACCGACAAACCCGGCTCAGCCGAGAGCGGGTCGAGATCGTCGAAATTCGCCATCCGCTCCAGCTGAGGCACTACGATTTTGCAGTCTCCACCCGTGTGCGAGCGGATATCCATCATATCCTCAGCGGGAAGTTTCCACGCGTCATGGAACCACGGTACCACGCCTAGACAGGGCCAACCGGTGCGGACGGCGATATCGTCACGCCCTTCATCAAAAAGCGACACATCGCCTTTAAACCGGTTCACGGCGAAGCCCCGGATCATCTGCACATCTTTGGCGTCCAAAACCGCCTGCGTTCCTACGATCTGGGCGATCACACCTCCACGATGAATATCGCCGACCAGCACCACCGGAACGTCGGCGGCGCAGGCAAAGCCCATATTGGCAATATCCCCCTTGCGCAGGTTTGTTTCGGCGGGGCTGCCTGCACCTTCGATCAGAACCAGATCGGCATCATCGCACAAACGATCAAAGCTCTCCATCGCCGCGTTCAGCAGTTTGGATTTATCTTTGCGATAATCACCCGCCTGCATTGTGCCTGCACGCTGGCCTTGAACGATAATCTGAGCGCCAGTATCGGTTTCGGGCTTGAGCAGGATCGGGTTCATATCCGTGTGGGTTGGCCGTTTCGCAGCCCGCGCCTGTAGCGCCTGAGCACGCCCGATCTCACCCCCGTTTTCGGTGACGGCAGCGTTGTTCGACATATTCTGCGGCTTGAAGGGCGCCACCCTCAACCCGCGCCGCGTGTAGGCGCGTGCCAGCCCGGCCACCAAAACCGATTTTCCGACATTGCTGCCAGTGCCCTGAATCATGATGGACCGCGCCATGGACCCTCTCCTATGTTGATGCGCAGATGACCTGATTTGGTGGCAAAGGAAAAGCCTAGATGAACACACCTGCGCATCTTTTGATTGGCGCTGCCGCCTTTGCCCGCCCGGCCCGAGGGCCCGTCTTGTGGGCGGTGGTAGGGGGATCCCTGTTGCCTGATCTGTCCTTGTATCTGATGGCAGGGGTGTCGCTGTTCCTGCTCAATATCCCAGAACAGGTCGTGTTTGGGCAGCTCTACTTCTCTCCGGGTTGGCAGACGGTTTTTGCCGTCGACAACTCCTTTTTCTTGTGGGGGATGGCTCTGGCCTTGGGGCTTTGGCGTGGATGGCATCTGTTGACGGTCGGCGCGTCGGCAGGCCTTCTGCATCTGGCACTGGATTTCCTGCTGCATGCGGGTGACGGGCGACCGCACTTTTGGCCGTTTAGCAATTGGGTATTTCACAGTCCGTTCAGTTATTGGGACAGCGCGCACCATGCGCTGTGGATCGCACCGATTTCCATTGCGATGTGCATCGGGTCCTACGGAATTCTGTGGCGCCGAGGGCTATCAACATCAGCCAAGCTGGTATTTGCATTGATGCTCGCCGCTGAGCTTTGGGTCGCGCGGCAATGGCTGCTGTTTTTCTGAACTTACTTGGTCGACAACGAAAAAGCGCGCCCCGCTGAGAGGGCGCGCTTTTTGCACGAAATACAGAACGTGATCAGGCGGCTTCTGCCTGTTGTGCTGCATTCCGGCGTTCGCTTTCCTCGCGCGACAGCGCAACCGAGGTCCGCACACCGCGGCCTACGAATTCCATCAGGCCATCGACAACCCGCTCGTTCGGGTCGATACCAGCGCAGGACAGCACTTCGCGCCCATCGCGCGAACGGGCCCAACGGGCGATTTGTTCAGGACCATTACCGTATTTCTTGTCATCGGCGATGGCGTCGTCCAGAGCAGCCAGTACAACGGCCGCGAAAAGTTTGCGTGCACGATTGCCTTGCTCGTTGTTAAAGGCAGTGCCGTCAACGAAATCTCTCATCTCGTTTTCCTTGTTGTTCTTGCTCTTGCATTTTCGGCGTGACGGTCCTTATGACCTATTAGGTGCGATTCGGATACACCTAAAATGCATAGTTGCGTTGCGTCATTTGCATGGCTTGCTGCGGTTGCAGCACTAGGTCTCGTTGTCTTGTCAGGTGTGGTCACGCCAGATATAGGGACGGCAACTGACGCATCAACCGTTTATGAAGGATTTAAGTCATGCCCAAGATAAATGGGAACGAAATTCGCCCCGGCAATGTGCTTGAGCATAACGACGGGCTGTGGGCGGCGGTCAAAGTAGATCACGTAAAGCCCGGTAAAGGCGGCGCTTTTGCGCAGGTCGAATTGCGCAATTTGCGCAATGGATCGAAGCTGAACGAACGTTTCCGGTCAGCGGATAAAGTTGAACGTGTACGCCTGGAGCAGAAGGATCAGCAGTTTCTGTACGAATCTGACGGCATGTTGGTGTTCATGGACTCTGAAACCTATGAGCAAATCGAGCTGCCTTCGGACCTGCTGGGCGAGCGTCGTCCGTTTCTGCAGGACGGCATGACCATCGTGGTTGAGTTCTATGAATCCGAGGCACTGAACGCCACGTTGCCCCAGAAAGTAACCTGCAAGATCGTTGAGACCGAACCGGTGGTCAAAGGTCAGACCGCAGCGAACTCATTCAAACCGGCGATATTGGACAACGGCGTCAAGGTCATGGTCCCGCCTTTCATTGGCCAGGATGAGATGATCGTAGTGAACACCGAGACCATGGATTATTCCGAGCGCGCCTGACATTGCGCCGGAAGGTTACCAAAGGGGCTGCCTCGCGGCCCCTTTTTTATGCGTTGGTGCGACGGTACCGTTCGGGATGGTCGCCGAACAGCTCAAGCACAAGCTCGTATTTGATGCGATTGGCGCTTACCTGCCGGTAGAAAGCGATCAGGAACGCAGTTGGCCCCTGAATACGGCTGAGCCCGCTGGTGGCAGCCATGACGGTGCCGACATCCGTCCGGCCCTGCAGCACCAGCCAGCCCCCCAGCATCAGAACGCCAACCGTGCCTGCGCCATTGATGACGCTTAGCAGGAATTTCGCGGATAGCTTCCACAGGAACATCTTGCGACGCGTCTCGTAGATGTCGTCGAACAGCTGTTCGATGTCCTGTGCGGCCGCGTCAATATCCTGTTGAGTCAGACGGTCGGTCGAGTCCCGCAGGATTCGCACGCGCTCGGCCACGAAGACGTTCACCTTGCGCTGTGAGATCAGAACGATGACGATCTGCGGCACGATCATGGAAAAGGCGATCAGACCCAGCCCGGGTTGCGTCGATGAGATATAGCCGATGACACTGATCAACGTGCCGATCTGCACCACAGGGTCTGAAAACGCGCCGCCGGCGAATTTGCCCAGTTCTTCGGCCTCGGCGGAAACGGCGGTTGTCATCGTGCCGGTGCGCAGGTCTTCTCCGGCCTGGTCGATATCCACAGCGCGAACCAGCAACCGCCCCCGGATCAGGCGTATGAGGTCTTCACCCAAGGTTCCGGCCCGATAGCCCAGCACCCATTTCAATGCGAGGCTCAGCAGGATGATCGCCATCATACCCGCGCACAGCAGGACCAGATGATTGACGTCGATATTGTCCGAGGTGAGGTGATTGACGATGTCGCGCTGAAACTCCAGCGGGGCGGCGGCCAGCGCGGCGATCGCTAATGAGAGCAGGATGAGGATGATCTGACGACCGGCGCTGACGCGCCAGATAGCGGAGTAAAGACGTAACATGCGGATATCCCGATACCTGAGTAACCCCAGTGATACCGCGTGCAGGGCAGGGGTCAAACATACATGACGGGTTGCTTCCGCCGCGTGCCGCGAGGGCAACAAGTATCAGCCGGGAAAACGCAAGTTTGCTTCGCCCGCCTGCATGTCATCGCCCGCACGATCAAGCCGGAGATAGGCAATGGCCTTGCCGCCCGATTGCGTAAACAGAACGCCTGCTGGTTTGCCTCCGGACTGAATTTCCGTACCGACCGGGGCTGATCCAGAAATCTCGACAACCCGCAGACCTTTCCGCAACTCGGTCTTGTGCTTCATCCGTGCGGTGACCTCTTGACCCACATAACAGCCTTTCTTGAAGTCCAGACCGTTGAGAGCCTCGAACCCGGATTCCAGGATATAGCTGTCGGGGTGCAGTTCGACGCCGCTTTCGGGGATGCAATGCCGCACGCGGATGGAGTCCCAATCGGTGTTGTCTTCGTTTTCGGGGCTTGTTGAATATATGCGCCAGCCAAGATCCGGGTGGCGCGGGTCGGGCAGGGCACCTTCAGGCGCGGGACCGGTTCCACGTTGCAGGTTCAGATCGGTGACCTCGATCTGCACGTCAGCGCGCAGCTTGTACATGTTCAGGCGTTTCTGAATCCCATCGGCCAACGCTTCGGCTATGTCCAGAAGGATCGAATCCCCGTCCCGCTTCAAGAAAAAGTCGGCCAGATATTTACCCTGTGGCGTCAGCAGCGCGGCATAGACTAGCCCATCATCCAACCGCCGGACGTCGTTGGTGATCAGCCCCTGCAGAAAACTGTCTGTGTCCTTGCCGGACAGGCGCAGAATGCGGCGATTGGGCATGGTTTGATCCTCGTCATCTGGTCTGGCCCCGTGATATAGGAGTTCGCGCCGCCATGACCAGAGGGTTTCAGACGTGCCCGCTCCGATCTCTATCGTGATCCCTACCTTGAATGCCGAGCAGGTCCTGCCCGCAACGTTGCAGGCGTTGATGGAGGGACTACATACCGGGCTGATTTGCGAGCTGATCGTGACTGATGGCGGTTCGGAAGATGCAACGCTTGAGATGGTCGACGAGGCAGGGGCCGAGATCATCACGGGTCCGCCATCGCGCGGGGGGCAGTTGCGGCGTGGTTGCGCAGCAGCAAAGGGCGCATGGCTGCTGATCCTGCACGCCGATACCGAATTGCAGACCGGGTGGAGCAGCGTTGTCGCCGACCATTTGCCTTCGGGACGACCGGCGGCCTTTCGGCTTCGCTTTCGCGCTAGCGGTTTTGGTGCGCGTTGGGTGGCGGGCTGGGCCAATATGCGCAGCCGTGTCTTTGGACTGACCTATGGCGATCAGGGGTTGCTAGTCCGTCGTGCAGACTATGATGCGGCGGGTGGCTTCCCCGACCAACCGCTCATGGAAGATGTGGCCCTGATCGGGGCTTTGTCGTCGGTTACGCTGTTGAAGGCCGACGCGTTTACGAGTGGGGAACGCTATATCCGTCAGGGCTGGTTTCGTCGCGGCGCGCGGAATCTCTGGACTCTGATGCGCTATTTTCTTGGGGCTGATCCAGAGCAGCTGGCGCAGACGTATCGGCGTTGAACGCCGTGCGTAGTTCGACAATGGATTTACCCAGTCGGAAGGGTGCGGCGAAGCTGACCAGACACAGGGCGATGATCTGAAGCACCAGGATATGCGCGTTCGCCTGCAGATATTCCCACTCATCCTTGAGCTTGCTGACCTGCTCGATCAGATCATCATAGCTCTGGGCAAGGATCAGATAGTCGCCCGCAATCGCAGGCACCTTGCGTCGCATGTTGTCGATTGCGGCCTGTGTTTCTTCGTCGAGCGACGTGAAGACAAGAAACTGATCGATGCTGAACGCATCTGCTTTTGCCGCCATTTCGCGCGCTTCGTCCATGTCGTCTTTCGCGCTGCCGCCGAACAGGAAATGTAATCCCTGCAGTGGCGCGACCTCGTTGGTCACGGCGATAAACAGCGGCAGTTCAGAGTTGCTGGCGGTGGAGGCAGACAGGAATTCGACCTTTTCACACAAGACGGCTGTATCGGGGTCATAGGCGGGATCACAGAACCGCAGCCGGAACCGCGCTGCATCGCGGTCAAAGGCCAGCGTGGCGGCATACGCGACATCGATCTGGCGATCCAGACGGGAACTGTCCGTGGTATAAAGCCCCGCAAGCACGGCCACCAGCGCACCAATTCCGCCCAGCACGACCCAGACCAGATCGGCAAGCTTCCATGCCCGGTGTCCGGCAGGTTTGCGAAACAGAAAGCCCGTGCCGACCAACCCGATCAGGAAGAACAGGATCAGCAGCGGTAGTTGGTTTTCAGCAACAAAAGTCATGGCTCAGAGTGTACGGTCTGCATGCGAACTGGCAACAGTCCTCACGCGCAGTTGTAACGCATGCGATTGTGTTACGATCCCGAGCTCTGGCCGAATTTGCGAAACAGTTTTGTGCGATCGAACGCCTGCTCCAGCTCATCCGTGCGCTGTTTGACGCTATCCCAGAGGCGTTCCTGCATCTCGGCAATCACGCATTCCAGCAGCACCATCAGTGATGCCATCGAATCCCATGCGGACGGCACTGCGATCCGGGCCGCGAATGTGTGTTTTGCCAGCCGGTGGATAGGAGATCTCCACTGATCCGTCAGCAGAACAACGTCGGCTCCACGCTCGTGGCAGAGCTGGCCGATCAGAAGGGTCGTGTTTTCATACCGGCGCACATCAAGCGCCACCAACACATCACCCTCGCGGACTTCCAGCAGATCATGCGTCCATGAGGCAGCGTCTGATAGCAGCTTTACATCCGGGCGGATCATTTGCAGATGCAGGTAGAGGTATAGCGCAAGCGTGCCGGTGATGCGGCCCCCGGTGATGAAAACACGCCGATTGGGATCACAAAGCAGGCGGCAGAAGCTGTCAAACTCTTCTGGATCGACCTCATCGATCGAACGCCTTTGATTATCCAATGCCTGACGTGAATAGCGGTTAAGGATGTGTTCCTCAGGTAGGTCATTCTGCCAGACATCCCGCTTGGCGACAGGCCCCGAGATCATTTCTTTTACTTCGCCGCGGATTGCGGCCTGAAACTGAGGGTAACCGTCGAACCCTGTTTTTTGCAGCATCCGCGCAACCGTGGTCGTCGAGACCGAAGCAACGCTGGCCAGTTCCGTTATGCTGCCAAGACCGGCCATCGGATAATCATCCAGCAGCACATTCACCAACTGCCGCTCGGATGGCGTCATCGTTTCGCGATGCGCAAGGAGCCTTTCTGTCACTCGCACGGCTAGTTCCTCGGTTCGTTGGTGATCGCTTTGATGTAGAAAATTTGACAAAGCGATCTCGTGTGGGGAGATTTGTACAGGAAAATAATTGACAGGTGAAGAATAGCTGTAGAAATCTTTCCACATGGAATCACACAAGACCTCTCCTTCTGCCGTGCATCCGGATTTCGGCCCTGTCGTTCACATCGATGAGGCGCCGAGCGATCCTCGGGTCATCGTGGTCTGTGAACACGCCTCACGCCGTATCCCGGACTGGTTGGGGGATATGGGGTTGAGTGCCGCAGAGCTGAGCAGCCATATCGCTTGGGATCCGGGCGCGCTGCCGGTCGCGCAGGCGCTTGCCCGGCAGCTAAAGGGTGCTTTTGTTCATGGCGAAGTTTCACGGCTGGTCTATGACTGCAATCGACCACCCGAAGCCCATGATGCGATGCCAGAGCGGAGCGAGGATACAACGATCCCCGCCAATGTTGCTCTGAGTGCGCAGGCTCGGCAGGAGCGGGTCGATGGAATCTACACGCCGTTCTGCCATGGGTTGGCAGACGTACTGACCCGTCATGCTTCCACTTTGGAGCTGATGGTGACAGTCCACAGTTTTACCCCGATTTACCGAGGCAAGCGGCGGGAGGTTGAGCTGGGCTTGCTGCATGGCAAGGATGCCCGGTTCGCAAAAGAGATGCTTGCCAACGCACCTTCTGAGCTGCCCCTGATCACGCGTTTGAACGAACCCTATTCGGCGGCGGACGGCGTGGCGCACACTCTGGATCACCATGCTTTGCCCAATGGACTGCTGAACGTCATGATCGAGATACGGAACGATCTGATCCAGACATCCGAGCAGCAACAAGCAATCGCCGATTGCCTGGCCCCCTGGATCGGACAAACACTGACGGCTTTGCGAGGCAGTGAAATCGCATGATCAAAGCGATGGCGGCATATGTTCGGGTTGTCGATGCGGTGAACTACCGGATCGGGCGCGTCATGATGTGGGGCCTGTTTGTGATGATGGGCATCCTGCTTTGGTCGTCGATCTCGAAGACCTTCTTCCTGCCATCCCTTTGGACACTGGAAATGGCGCAATTTGCGATGGTGACCTATTACATCGTGGGCGGGCCATACTCGATCCAGCTGGGTTCAAACGTCCGGATGGATCTGTTCTATCATAACTGGAGCCCGCATCGGAAAGCTTGGTTCGATGCCTTCACGGTTCTCTTGCTGATCCTCTATCTGGGTGTGCTGTTCTACGGTGGGCTTGGGTCCACTGCTTACAGCCTCGGCTATTGGGGCGATGAGCCTATTGCCTATTTCACCGGCCTTCTGACCGGAAGCGAAGAGATTGGCCGGCTGGAGCGATCCTCGACCGCGTGGCGACCCTATATCTGGCCGGTGAAGGCGATCATGGTCTTCGGCTTCTTCCTGATGCTGCTGCAGGCGATATCAGAATTTTTCAAAGACATTGCGCGGATCAACGGGCAAGAGATCGGGGCAGCGCGGGCATGAGCCAGGAATTTATCGCAATCTTCATGTTTGCCTCGATGATGCTGATGTTGTTCACGGGGCAACGCGTCTTTGGTGCCATCGGCGCGGTCGCGGCCATTGCGGCGCTGGCGCTATGGGGCACAGGCGGGCAGGATATCCCGTTCTCAGCCGCGATGAAGCTGATGAAATGGTACCCGCTGCTGACGCTGCCGATGTTCATCTTCATGGGCTATGTCCTCAGCGAAAGCCGTCTGGCCGACGACCTCTACCGCATGTTCCACGTCTGGATGGGGCCGGTGAATGGGGGGCTTGCCATCGGTACCATCGGGTTGATGGTGCTGGTCTCGGCCATGAACGGGCTCAGCGTGGCTGGTATGGCCATCGGGGCGACGATTGCTCTGCCCGAGTTGCTCCGGCGCGGATATGACAAGACCATGGTGACCGGGGTCATTCAGGCCGGGTCGAGCCTTGGTATCCTCGTGCCGCCGTCGGTGGTTCTGGTGCTCTACGCCATGATCGCGCGGCAACCCGTGGGCCAGTTGTGGCTGGCTGGCATTGTGCCGGGGCTGCTGATGGCGTCGATGTTCATCCTCTATATCTGGATTCGATGCAGGCTGCAGCCGCATCTGGGCCCGGCGATGGAAGACGCGCATGAGGTGCCACGGGCCGAGAAGCTGCGGCTTCTTGGGGCAGGGGCTCTGCCGCTGATCATCTTTGCTGCGATGATGCTTCCGTTCGTGAACGGCTGGACTTCGCTGGTGGAAAGCTCGGCCATCGGGGCGCTGGCGGCACTGGTGGCGTCTATTCTCAAACGTCGGATGACGTGGAAGATTTTCGAAGACTGCACCAAGCAGACGCTGGCGATTTCGTGCATGTTCATGTGGATCATCCTCGCCGCGCTGGGCTTCGGGGCGGTGTTCGACGGACTGGGCGCAGTCAAGGCCATCGAGAACCTGTTCACCGAGCAATTGGGTTTGTCGCCCTGGCTGATCCTGATCCTGATGCAGCTCAGCTTTATCGTCATGGGCACGTTTCTCGACGACACGGCGATGTTGGTGATCGTGGCCCCGCTCTATGTGCCGCTGGTCGGTGCGCTTGGGTTCGATCTGATCTGGTATGGTGTGCTTTACACCATCACCACCCAGATCGCGTATATGACGCCGCCTTTCGGCTATAACCTGTTTCTGATGCGGGCGATGGCACCGCCCGAGATCAGCCTGAAAGACATCTATCGCTCAATCGTGCCCTTTGTCGGGGTGATGGTCCTGGCACTGGCGATCATCATGACATTCCCCGAGATCGCCCTTTGGCTGCCCGGGTATGTTTACGGAAATTAACCAGAAGGCCCGGCAAACGGGCACCCAAACTTAATCGGAGAGGAAATTGACATGACGACAAGACGTAAGTTTCTGAAGACTGCAGGGGTTGGGGTTGCAGCTGCACCTCTGGCCACGCCAGCACTGGCGCAGAGCACGATCACATGGCGGATGCAGACCTATGCTGGCCCCGCACTGGCGGCGCATGTGATCGATCCCGCGATCGAGATGTTCAACAAGATTGCTGGTGACCGGATGCAGATCGAGCTGTTCTACGCTGATCAGCTTGTCCCCACCGGAGAGCTGTTCCGCGCCATGCAGAAGGGTACCATCGATGCGGTGCAGTCCGACGATGACTCGATGGCCTCGCCCACCGAAGTCACGGTGTTTGGCGGCTATTTCCCCTTTGCCTCGCGCTATTCGCTGGACGTTCCGGTTCTGTTCAACCAGTGGGGGCTGAATGAGATCTGGGACGAGGAATATTCCAAGGTCGGTGTCAAACACATCAGCGCCGGTGCCTGGGATCCCTGCCACTTTGCAACCAAAGACCCGATCAACAGCCTCGCAGATCTGCAGGGCAAACGCGTCTTCACCTTCCCGACTGCGGGCCGGTTCCTGAGCCAGTTCGGCGTCGTACCGGTCACACTGCCATGGGAAGACATCGAGGTTGCGGTCCAGACCGGCGAGCTGGACGGTATCGCATGGTCGGGCATCACCGAGGACTACACCGTTGGTTGGGCAGATGTGACCAACTACTTCCTGACCAACAATATCTCGGGTGCCTGGGCGGGTCATTTCTTTGCGAACATGGATCGCTGGAATGAGCTGCCCGAAGATCTGCAGACGCTGTTCAAAGTGTGCTGCGACCAATCACACTACTACCGTCAGTGGTGGTATTGGGGCGGCGAGGCCAATTTGCGCGTCAACGGCACCAAGATGCAGCTGACGAGTATTCCGGATGAAGAATGGGCAACCGTCGAAGAAGCTGCCGTGAAATTCTGGGACGAAATTGCCGCAGAATCCGAGACCAAAGCAAAGGTCGTGGATATCTTCAAACGCTACAACGCCGAAATGCTCAAGGCCGGTCGGCCTTACCGCTACGGCTGATAAAACTGGACCGGCCCGTTCGAATGCGGGCCGGTCGCAACGGAGATCAAGAATTTTCGACGAAAATTCTAGCGCATCGCAGGGGTAGTTTATGCTGACATTCGAGCATCTTAAGGCGCAGGTTTCTGCCGGTGAAATTGACACCGTGTTAGTGTGCATGGTCGACATGCAGGGGCGTTTGATGGGCAAAAGGTTCCATGCGGGCCACTTTGTGGCCGGCGCATGGGAGGAAACCCATTGCTGTAACTACCTGTTGGCCACGGATCTTGAGATGGCGACGCCCGATGGTTATGCCGCCACTAGTTGGGAGCGGGGCTACGGCGACTATGTCATGAAGCCGGATTTGAGCACTCTGCGCCCGGTGCCGTGGCTGGAAGGCACAGCTATGGTGATGTGCGACGTGCTGGACCACCACACGCATGAAGAAGTACCTCATGCGCCTCGTTCGATCCTGAAACGTCAGGTCGAGCGGCTGAAGGCCATGGGCTATGACGCCATGTGCGCGACTGAGCTGGAGTTCTTCCTGTTCGAAAAGAGTTTCGACCAGATCCGCAAAGAGGGTTTTCGCGATCTGGAACCGATCTCGGGATACAACGAGGACTATCATATCCTACAGACCACCAAGGAAGAGCATGTGATGCGCCCGATCCGCAATCATCTGTGGAATGCGGGGATACCGGTTGAGAATACGAAGGGTGAAGCCGAGACCGGGCAGGAAGAGCTGAACATCAAATACGCGCCGGCGATGGACACGGCCGAGTATCACTCGATCGCAAAAAACGCGGTGAAAGAGATTGCATGGCAGCACGGTCATGCAGCGACTTTCCTGCCGAAATGGCATCATGAGAAAGTCGGCAGTTCTTCACACGTGCATCAGTCGCTTTGGGCGGATGGGGTGCCGATCTTTTTCGACGAAAAAGATCCGCTTGGAATGTCGACGATCATGAAAAGCTATATGGCGGGTCTGCTGAAATACGCCGCCGATTATACCTATTTCATGGCACCTTACATCAACAGCTATAAGCGGTTCATGAAGGGTACTTTTGCACCAACGCGCATTATCTGGTCGGTGGATAACCGGACTGCGGGTTTCCGTTTGTGCGGAGACGGTACCAAAGCAGTTCGGGTGGAGTGCCGTATCCCGGGCTCGGACATGAACCCATATCTGGCGATGGCGGGGATGCTGGCTGCGGGGATCGCTGGCATAGAAGAAGGGCTGGAGTTGCAGCCCCCCACCACGGGCGATGTTTATCAGGGTGAGACCGGGATGATCCCGGGCAATCTGCAAGCGGCGCGGGAAGCACTGCATGGCTCGGCCATGTTGCGCACAGCGATGGGGGATGAGGTTGTCGATCACTATGCCCGCGCGGCGGAAGTGGAGATCGAGGAGTTCGAGCGCGTGGTGACCGATTGGGAAATTGCCCGCGGGTTTGAGCGGGCTTGAGAGGGTGGAAGCGAGGGGCCAGCCCCTCGCGCTCCCCGGGATATTTATGGCCAGATGAAGCAGGGATCCTGTTTCTTTCGGAAATGGAGTGAATATGGGACAGATGTTGAAATGTGTCTCGCCGATTGACGGGTCGGTTTTTGCCGAACGCGAGGTGTTGTCACAGGACGCCGCCTTTGAGGTTGCTGCGCGTGCACGCGCGGCTCAGGCAGCGTGGGCGGCGCGACCATTGCAGGAGAGGGTTGATCTTGTCATGGCGGGCGTGGCCGCAGTTGGTGCGATGAATGATGAGATCGTGCCAGAGCTTGCGCACATGATGGGACGTCCTGTGCGCTATGGCGGTGAGTTTGGCGGGTTCAACGAACGTGCCAGCCATATGGCCGGGATCGCCGAGGCGTCTCTGGCCGATATCGCCGTGGGCGAAGATGGGACCTTCAAGCGCTACATAAAGCGCATCCCGCATGGGGTGGTATTCGTGGTGGCACCTTGGAATTACCCATACATGACAGCGATCAATACGGTGGCTCCGGCGCTGATCGCTGGTAATACGGTGGTGTTGAAACATGCCACACAGACGCTGCTGGTGGGCGAGCGTATGGCGCGGGCCTTTCATGCGGCGGGTGTGCCGGAAGACGTGTTCCAGAATGTCTTTCTGAGCCATGACGTGACCAATGATCTGATCGCAGGCAAGGCGTTTGATTTTGTGAACTTCACCGGCTCGGTCGGTGGTGGCCAGGCGATGGAGCACGCCGCGGCGGGGACCTTCACCGGCGTCGGCACCGAACTGGGCGGCAAGGATCCGGGCTATGTGATGGAGGATGCCGATCTGGATGCGGCGGTGGATACTCTGATTGATGGCGCCATGTTTAACGCGGGTCAGTGCTGTTGCGGGATCGAACGAATTTACGTGCATGAAAGCCTTTACGATCAATTCGTCGCCAAAGCGGTGGAAATCGTGAAGGGGTATAAGCTGGGCGATCCGCTGGATGCGGAGACAACGATGGGCCCGATGGCCAATGTGCGCTTTGCCGATGAGGTACGGGCGCAGATTGCCGAGGCGATCGAGGCTGGCGCGGTGGCCCATATCGACACTTTCCCCGAGGATGATGGTGGCGCATATCTGACACCTCAGATTCTGACCAATGTCACCCATGACATGCGCGTTATGCGGGATGAGAGTTTTGGGCCCGTCGTGGGCATCATGAAAGTGTCCTCGGACGAAGAAGCCATCGCGCTGATGAATGACAGTGAGTTCGGCCTGACTGCGAGCCTCTGGACACGAGATCTGGACCGGGCGGCGCGTGTCGGTGATCAGGTCGAAACCGGTACGGTTTTCATGAACCGGGCGGATTACCTCGACCCCGGTCTTTGCTGGACCGGATGCAAGAACACCGGGCGCGGTGGCGGCTTGTCTGTCATCGGTTACCACAACTTGACACGTCCCAAGTCTTACCACCTGAAAAAAGTAACGAGCTAAGGACGATCTGCTTGCCCCGGATTAACCCCCTCGCCGGGGCAGGCCCCTAAAACAAAGGAAATCTGACATGACACTTGTTGGAAACTGGTCCTATCCGACCGCAATCAAATTCGGGGCGGGGCGGATCAAGGAATTGCCCGAAGCCTGTGCTGCAGCCGGGATGAAACGCCCGCTTTTGGTCACGGACAAAGGGCTCGCCGACTTGCCGATCACCACGGCGACGTTGGATATCATGGAAGCCGCAGGGCTGGGTCGCGGATTGTTCAGCGATGTGGACCCGAACCCCAATGAAAAGAACCTTGAGGCCGGTGTAGCGGCCTATAACGCGGGCGGCCATGATGGGGTGATCGCGTTCGGTGGAGGCTCGGGGCTGGATCTGGGCAAGATGGTTGCCTTCATGTGCGGTCAGTCGCGCCCTGTCTGGGATTTTGAGGACATCGGCGACTGGTGGACCCGCGCAGTTGCCGACGTGATTGCCCCGATCATCGCGGTGCCGACCACAGCCGGGACGGGGTCGGAGGTCGGACGTGCCAGCGTCATCACTAATTCCGAGACGCATGCCAAGAAGATCATCTTCCACCCCAAGGTCCTGCCAACGGTCGTTATCTGCGATCCTGAGCTCACGGTAGGCATGCCCAAGTTCATCACCGCCGGTACTGGTCTCGACGCTTTTGCCCATTGCGTTGAGGCGTATAGCAGCCCGCATTATCATCCCATGTCTCAGGGCATAGCGCTGGAAGGCATGCGGCTGGTTAAGGATTATCTACCGCGTGCCTATGCCGATGGCACCGATATCGAAGCCCGTGCCCAGATGATGAGTGCTGCAGCGATGGGGGCGACAGCTTTCCAGAAGGGTCTTGGTGCGATCCATGCGATGAGTCACCCGATTGGAGCGGTGTTCAACACCCACCACGGCACGACCAACGCGGTCTGCATGCCGACCGTGCTGGATTTCAACGCGCCCGCCATTGCGGATCGTTTCCAACAGGCAGCGGCTTATCTGGGCATCGATGGCGGCTTCGACGGCTTCCGCGCCTTTGTGCAGGAGTTCAACAACTCGCTCGGCATTCCGCGTAAACTGTCCGACCTGGACGTGACCGAAGCGTCGATCCCCGAACTGGTCAAAGGCGCGATCATCGACCCGTCCTGTGGCGGCAACCCGATCGAGCTGACCGAGGACAATCTGACCACGCTGTTCAAAGCCGCGCTTTAACAGGCTTGCAGATATCATCCCTCACCTCTCATACTGATCAGAGGTGAGGGAGATTTTCATGACAAAAGAGATTGTTCTGATCCACGGGGCCTTTGCCGGGCCATGGTGCATGCAGGATTACGCCGCGTTCTTCCACGCACGCGGCTGGACAGTGCATACACCCGCGCTGCGCTTTCATGGCGGAGATCCCAAAGCGGATCCCGATCCCGGCCTGACTGATACCAGCGTCATGGATTACGCCGATGACATTGCCGATTTCGTGCAGGGGTTGGACGGCAAACCGGTTCTGCTCGGGCACGCTATCGCAGGGGTGGTGGCGCAGCAGGTGGCGTCTCGGGGCTTGGCCAGTGCTATCGTCCTGATCAACCCGAACGCGGCCTGGGGCACCTTGCCCGAAACCGATGACGAACGCGTCGTGCCGCGCGCGCTGATGGAGGGCGGGGCATTCTGGAAACAGCCCATGCGCGTCGATTTTGATCTGATGGCCCCGTTTGCGCTGAACAAGATGCCCGAGGCGCAGCAGCATCAAGTGTTCGACCAACTCGGCCCCGAAAGCGGTCGGGTGATGTTCGAGATGTTCTTTTGGATGTTCGACGACCACCACGCGATGAAGGTCGACATCGACAAGGTCGATTGCCCGGTTCTGATCGTCTCGGGTGCCGAGGACCGGGCTGTGAATCCAAGTACCTGCCGCGCGTTGGCGAAGCTCTACGGAGACCGCGCGACATTCCTGTCCGTCGAGAACCACGCGCATTTTCTGTTCATGGAACCGGGGTGGGAAGAACCTGCCGGGCAGATTGCCTATTGGCTGGATCAAAAGCTAGGTTAGCGCGCGCGCCTACTTGCCAAACTGAAACGTGATCTGCTTTACAAGCTGAGCGAGCCATCGTCATTGCGATGACCTCGCAGCAGCCGTTCCTCGCGCGCGCTGCCGGTTGAGGTGACAAACGAAAACGTCATTCAACTGCCAAAACCGTGGCTTGATGAGTGACCAAGCGGGGCAATCCTTGATGGTCCAATTTGAGAAAAATGCCGGTTTCTGGTACCCTGCAAGGGCTGATGCAGGTCAGCTCTTTTTCGATTTCAATACTTTGTTGCGAGGATTTCATGGCCAAGTCTGAGAACTATTCCGACCCGAATCTTAAATTCCGCGACCGCGACGATGCGGCCAGGATCACCAAGGACGACATTCATATCTATCACAACCACGCGGTTTGTGAGACTGACAGCAAGGGCCACAAGACACCCGACAACCGCTCGCCCGAGGAACTGGTGGTGGATGCCTCCGAAGGGTTCATCCCGCTCTGGGCCGAGGGCACCACACTGCGCTGGCGGTTTCAGGAACAGTCGATGGCGATATTCGTTGATCCCGAAGGGGCCAAGGCCGCGATCCGCCAATTGTTCGCCGAAGCACTGCTGGCCTGGGGTGACGCGGTGCCGGTGCAGTTCACTGAACGCCACGATGCCTGGGATTTCGAGATCGCAGTCAGCCCGCAGGAAAATTGCTCGATCAACGGATGTACGCTGGCACGGGCGTTTTTCCCCGATGCCGGGCGGCATGATCTTTTGCTGTATCCCACTATGTTCACCCAGTCCCGCGCCGAGATGGTCGAGACCATGGCGCATGAGTTGGGCCACGTCTTTGGCCTGCGCCATTTCTTCGCCGATGTATCTGAAACCGCGTGGCCGGTTGAGATTTTTGGTGAGCACGAGAAGTTCTCGATCATGAATTACGGGCCGGAGAGCATGCTCACCGACAATGACCGGGAGGACCTTACGACGCTGTATGAAATGGTCTGGAATGGTTCGCTGTCGGACATCAACGGCACTCCGATCGTCCAGATGCGCCCGTTCAGTTTCTTCCGGCTGGCGGACGCGGGGGACAATCCATTTTTGATCATATGATCAGAAAAGACCGCGCCACCGAAAAGGGCTGAGGTCTTTTCCGCCTCATCCCCGCGGCGGATATCCCGTCGGTTTATTTGCCCAACCGAAACGTGCTTTGCGGTTTCCAGATGAGCGAGCCATCGTCATCGCGATGACACGGCAGCAGCCGTTCTTCTGGCGTGTAGACGGTGTTGTCGCCGGTCAGCATGATGAATGCACCCGGTGAGTAGGTCATGACGTAGTAGTAAAACTGCGTCTCGGTCCCGTTTCGAATGGAAGATGCGGTGCTGAGCATCGGCTGCGCGGACGCTTGTGAGACCAGCAGGGCCAGCCTGACGGTCAGTGCGACGGGGGTCAACGGGTAGGGTGATGGTGATGTTTCTGAGGCCGGGCGGAAGCCCGGCCTGGGGCTGCCGCAATGTGGTGCCCTACATTTGTTGAGGGATGGGCGTTGTCACCCATCCGTCATTTATTGTGTGAAATTACCTGCGATCCAGCGAATGGTGTCGTTGTATTTCGGCTCAGGGTATTCGGTCTGCAATTGCGAGATGAACTACTGCTTGCTGATGTCACCTTTGTACAGGGCATGGCTCAGATCACGGAACTGATCGGTCTGTGCCTCGGTGTCGATCGGCAGCCTCACTTAATTCGGGTTGCTCTGAATGGCCCGGTCCCCTCTATCCAGCGCTGCGAGATATCCGGCATCTTCATACGCGGGATGCGGGGCACCACAAGCGGCCAGCGCCGTTGTCAGGGCCAGCGCAGATGCGATCAGGGTTTTGCGGGAAAAAGTGAAACTCATATTCTAAAGTCCTTATAAGTCGTTCGCCCGGCAGCAGAGCTTGCCGGCTACTCGTATACGGCTGGTAGGTCGGGAAGAGGGCAGCTTCAAGCTTGACTCTGGGTTGTCACAGTCACGATTGCGCCAAGAGATGTTTCAAGGTGGGAGGGGCTGAGTGCAGCCATTCGGAGGAGCGTGAGGATTGGTAAGGAAGAAGGCGTGGTTGCACCGTCCAGCGGTAGTCAAGCGATGGGTGAGAGCACCCACCCTACGTTTGCCCGCCTAGTTTGCAGGCTGAGACCGAGGGTGAATAAATCTATCACGCTTGCTCGGTCGCAATCTGATGATTAGTCAATCTAGAGCTTGGACGCTTGGAACCTCAAATGTCGCTCTTAGAAGACGGATTGAGAGTAAGCGTGAACGGGATCAATGGGTTAGGCAAGTGGCAGGCTTAAGTCGTTTGTGGTGATATCGCTTGATCTGGTTCATTGTGCTCTAGGTGTCTTGCAACACGAACCGGGACGTTGATGGCGACTAGCGCGCTAAATTGTTTATTGTAAGTAATGCGTTATGCAGTGCGGAAAATGCGCTGTTCGGGTTTTGGGGCGATCCGTTGAACAAAATGACAACGGTCTCACCATCAGAAAACCGAAAAACTGTGGTGAAAATCCCCCGAAGGTTGCCCCAATGAGTCAGATGCTGACCGTTCTCCCCTATCCAAACATGCCAGCCAGAGGCGTAATAATCGACGCTCTGCTCGCCTGGTGCTGGGTTTTCAAACAAAGGTTTGGGAGCTGAAGCAAATGACCAGATTGCCTGGGCGTTGCCTAAAGCTCCACCAGCAATACCCAGGTTCGAAATCCAAATATGTTCTGTTTCAGCGCTCTGCACGCGCCTCCAACTGTTGCCGTGCGACTCCCAATTGGAACCGACCATGCCATAGAGGCGAACCTCGGCTGTCTCGTACATTATGTCGTCAAGGGTTTCATGCTGCTCAGGCGCAAGCAAGTCGTTTAAGAGGCAAAACCCAACATTTGAATACGCCGTTTTACTACCTGGATCATGATCGAGCAGCATGGTCTCCCACGTTGCGCGGGCGATTTCGGCGCAGCTTGCTGAATTGTCGAGACCAACCCGTTCAGGGGCAAAGATAGGGTCGAAACTGATATTTCTATCAAATCCTCCTCGGTGTGCCAGAAGGTCTCGCGGAGTGATCTGAGCGGCACGCGGATCGCGGGGTCGTGGGAGATCGATCAGATCGACGATTGGACTGTCCAAGTCGATCTGATCGTTGCTTGCTTTTTTGATCAGTGCAGTTGCTGCAATCGGTTTAGTGATCGAAGCCAGATAAAATGATTGTTCCGGTGACATGGCCGTATCGTTCAGTGGGTCCGATACGCCAAACGCTACAATTTTAGGCTGTGTCGATGACGAGCCGTATGCCAAAACCGCACCTGGAATTCTATGAGCTTCAAGAAAAGATGCAACAATATCTTCTGTGTCGGTGGACGGATGGGTTCGATCAGTCAACGCCATTATTACAAGGGCAATAACAACGAAGATAGCAGCCCACCTCAACCTCGCCCTACGGGTGTTGATCATTTGGTTCCTGTGTTACTGGGCGATCAATCTTGTGCCGTCCGCAATATTTGGACTCAGATATCAGCACGCTGATCCAAACTAGTTCAAACATCCAACTCCTCAACAAACCGCGCGTTTTCCTGAATGTACTGGAATCGCAGTTCGGGTTTCTTACCCATCAGGCGCTCGACCAGGTCGCCGGTCTCGCCGGGTTCGTCCTCATCAATCGTGACGCGGATCAGTTTGCGGGAGGCCGGGTCCATCGTGGTTTCTTTTAGGTCCTTGGCGTCCATTTCGCCCAGACCCTTGAAGCGGGACACGTCGATCTTGCCCTTGCCGCCCAGGCCTTTTTCCAGCCATTCGTCGCGCTCGGCCTCGTCCAGACAATAGACGCGCTTGGCGCCTTGGGTCAGACGATAGAGGGGCGGGCAGGCGAGATAGAGGTGACCCGCGTCGATCATCGGGCGCATCTGGGTGAAGAAGAACGTCATCAGCAGTGAGGCGATATGCGCCCCGTCCACGTCCGCGTCGGTCATGATGATGATCTTGTCGTAACGCAGGTCGTCGACGTTGAACTTGGTGCCAAGGCCGACACCGAGCGCCTGTGTCAGGTCATTGATCTCGGCATTGGTGCCCAACTTGGAACTGGCCGCACCCAGCACGTTCAGGATTTTACCGCGCAGGGGCAGCAGGGCCTGCGTTTTGCGGTCTCGGCCCATTTTGGCGGACCCGCCCGCCGAGTCGCCCTCGACGATGAATAATTCCGTGCCGTCCCGTGTTGAACTACTACAGTCTACCAACTTGCCGGGGAGACGAAGTTTCTTAGTGGCGGACTTACGTTGTGTTTCCTTCTCGGCCCGTCGGCGCAGACGTTCCTCAGCCCTCAGAATGAGGAAGTCCAAGATAGCGCCGGCGGATTTCGTATCTGCGGCCAGCCAGTTGTCGAAATGGTCGCGGACGGAGTTTTCGACCAGCCGCTGGGCCTCGACCGTGGCGAGGCGATCCTTGGTCTGGCCGACGAATTCCGGTTCGGAGATGAAGCAGGACACCAGCGCACAGCCGCCGGTGATCAGGTCGTCTCGGGTGATCTGACCGGCCTTTTTGTTGTTGATCAGCTCGCCGTAGGCTTTGATCCCCTTCAGGACCGCAGCCCAGAACCCCGCCACGTGCGTTCCGCCTTCGGGCGTGGGGACGGTGTTACAGTAGGATTGGATGAACCCGTCGCGCGAAGGCGTCCAGTTGATTGCCCACTCAACCTTGCCCGGGGTGCCGAACTTTTCCTGAAAATCCACGGTTCCGGCGAATGGTTGCTCGGCATAGGTGGACGATCCGTTCATGGTCTCTTTGAGGTAATCGGACAGACCGCCGGGGAAGTGGAACGTGGCCTCGGTTGGCGTTTCGCCGTCATCGATGGCAGATTTCCAGCGGATTTCGACGCCCGAAAACAGGTAGGCCTTGGAGCGGATGGACTTGAACAGGCGTGCGGGTTTGAACTTGTGGTGGCCAAAGATGTCAGCGTCGGCGTGGAAGGTCACAGTGGTACCGCGCCGGTTCGGGGCCGCACCGATCTTTTCAACCGGTCCCAACGGAATACCGCGCGAGAAACGCTGTTCGAACAGCTGTTTGTCGCGGGCAACCTGCACGACCATCGAATCCGATAGCGCGTTGACCACCGATGCGCCCACGCCGTGCAGACCGCCCGAGGTCTGATAGGCCTTACCCGAAAACTTACCGCCTGCGTGCAGGGTACACAAGATCACTTCCAGCGCTGACTTGTCGGGAAACTTGGGGTGTGGGTCGATCGGAATGCCGCGCCCGTTGTCGCGCACTGTCAGGGCGTAATCGGCATGCAGCTCCACCTCAATCCGGTTGGCGTGGCCCGCGACCGCTTCGTCCATCGAGTTGTCGAGGATTTCGGCCACCATATGGTGCAGAGCGCGCTCATCGGTGCCGCCGATATACATGCCGGGTCGTTTGCGGACCGGTTCCAGACCTTCCAACACCTCGATGGACGAGGCGTCGTAAGCGGTCGTTGTTTCTGGCGTCAACAGATCGTCGGGCATGGGTGCTGCTCTTGTTTTTGAGTTTCCCCTATTATGGCAGGTGATGTGGTCCGGGGGAAGAGGGACGCGAGGTGTTGTGGGTGTTTTGAACTGCGATTGGTCTGAGCAGCTTTTGCGGCATTGAATCAACCGCTTGTTGCGTTACGCGAGAACGGGACTTTGTAAGCACGCTTAGCCTCCGCTTTAAACGCTCTTGAACGTTTGCTTTTAGGCGATTTCCGGACGGGCTTTCAGAACACTTAAGAAACTAGATTCGATGGACTGAGGAGTTCACTCTTTCTCTTCAATCAATAGCTCTTCAATCAGAATACACAAAAGTTGCGTTCTCGATTTAACATTGGCCTTTCTGTAGATGGAGTTGTTCTGCGACTTAATTGTGCCCTCACTGGTCTCACGCAATTTAGCTATCTCTGCGACAGACAAACCCTTCACAGTGAGTAGCGCAACATCTCGCTCCGCAGCGCTCAGATTCCAGCGGTCGAATTGCAGCTTCAGCATCCGGAAAAACTCACCCTGAGCCATCTGCAGATTGTGCTTGATCTCCTGATGCCGCCGCAAAAAAAGTTTGTGGCTCTGCCAGATCAACACCCCCCCAATAACAAAGCCGAACAGGGTGATAAGCGCGGTGATTTCGTGCACCACCCAGCTGACAGACAAAAGATAATATCCGGTGATTTCGCCAACCAATTCAGCCGCAAACGCAAATGCGGAGATCGCATATATGGCGATCCCCACTTTGAACATGGCGTCCTTGTTAAACCATTTGTTCAAACCTGGGACTCACTTGCGGGCAAGCGGAAATATACCTTAGTCATCATCTCCCTCACCATCGTCACCTTCGCCGTCACTTTCACCACCGTCGTCGCCTTCGCCGTCACTTTCGCCACCGTCGTCGCCTTCGCCGTCACTTTCACCACCGTCGTCGCCTTCGCCATCGCTTTCGCCGCCGTCGTCACCTTCGCCGTCGCTTTCACCATCGTCGTCACGCTCGCCATCATCGCTTTCGCCATCATCGCCTTCTTCGTCGTCACGTTCGCTGTCATCACCTTCGTCGTCATCTTCTTCGTCATCAAATCCTTCATCATCATCTTCATCGTCAAAATCTCTGTCGTCGTCTTCTTCGTCATCGTACTCATCGTCACGCTCAGATCGATCGCGGACGATGGTTCCATCTTTTCCCAATACCACTTCTCTCTCGATCCCAGGTCCAGTTGCCTCAAAGCGGAGATTCCCAAAAAGCGTGTTCGTTATTTCAATTCTCTGGAAACCTTGTTCCGTAAGCTCGTCGATGACGTCTTGTTTGGTGGTTTGCGAGAGTGCTGTTGTAGCCATCAAAACAAAGGTTGTCGTAAGACCCATAGTTTTCTTGTTCATGTTCCTATCCTCAACGATTTTGCTGATTAAATTAGACCACTCGCCGCTGAAGCTGGGAATATAACTTTGGATGGTTTCGCCATACTTGAACCAAAGATCTATTTCCTCAACGATAGGGATAACGCACGTAAAGTATTAAGGTGTGGGTTTGGAGAGCCCTAGGAGGTCTGGCAGGGAAGACCCTTGCAGGTGCGCTCGGGGTGATCTGAATATTTTGACCAACAGTTTAGTTGAAGGTAACGCCAAGGACATGCCCGAAGCCAAGAAGTTCGAGAAGCTTTTCTCCACTCCAATGATGCGATTTGAAGTGCCCAACAGTGCAGCCTTAAATGCGGCGCTGTTGTTTGAAGCCGAAAAGATGCGTGAGGAAGATGAAGGCGTCTCAAAGTCCAATCGAGGGGGGTGGCACTCACGGGGGAATCTCTTTGAACGCGATGCGCCCGCCATTCAGACTTTGCGCGACGCAGCAAAAGATGCGGTGTTCCAGATGACACGAAAGGTCTCGGACAAGGTTAAACTGGACGAACTTCGTCTGAAACTGTTCGGCTGGATGAACGCCAATCCCTCCGGCGGTTACAATGCACCACATACGCACCCCGGAGCGCATTGGTCAGGTGTTTACTATGTCTCTCAACCCGAGTTCGAAGGAGGTTCCTCTGGAATGATCGAATTTCTCGACCCTCGGAATGAGTTGCCTCATTGGCGGATACTTGAGGCGAGTGCATTTCGGAACAAAAAGAAGCTGCGCCCATCTCCGGGTGAAATGATCCTTTTTCCATCCTATCTGACCCATTGGGTCCACCCAAATCAAAGCGAGGAGAGCCGTGTAACTGTTGCGTTCAACGCAACTTTTCGTCGTCCTAAGCCAGGCACGCTGAAAACGTCAGGAAGCAAGTAGTATTTCATTCTGCGCAAACGATATCTAACGGATACTTGTCGAATTCGTCTCGCTTCGTGCTCAAAGCACTCCTAGTCTGCGGACATCAATCAGTCACGACAACAGGAACCCAAATGAGCTGGATCAAGACCATACCCTATGCCGAGGCGACGGGCAGGCTGCGCAAACTCTATGACCGGGTCACCGGCCCGGACAACAATGTGGACAACATCATGATGGCGCACAGCCTGCGCCCGCACTCGATGGAAGGCCATATGGCGATGTACAAGGCGGTGCTGCACCATTCAGGCAACGCGATCCCGAAATGGTTTCTTGAGGTGCTGGGCGTGTGGGTCAGCTCTCTGAACCGATGCGGGTATTGTGTCGAGCATCATTTCGCGGGTCTGCAGCGGTTGTTGCAGGATGAAGCGCGAGGGAACGCGATCCGGGCGGCGATTGAGGCAGGCGAGCCGGGGCAGGCGCCTTTGGACGCGGTGCAGGTTGCTGCGATGGATTATGCACGCCTGCTGACCGAAGCTCCGGCGGATTTGACCGAGGCCGATGTTGAGCGTTTGCGCTCCGCTGGTTGGGGTGATGGGGAAATTCTGGAGATCAATCAGGTCTGTGCTTACTTTTCTTATGCCAATCGCACGGTTCTGGGGTTGGGGTGTTCGACAAAAGGGGATGTCTTGGGTCTATCGCCTAACAACTCGGATAATCCCGAAGACTGGGGACATCGGTGAGGTCGGAGCGAGGGGCCAGCCCCTCGCGCTCCCCGGGATATTTCGGGCCAGATGAAGAGGCGGATCAGGCTTTTTGTGCCCAGCGTAGGATTGACTGGGCAAGTGGCTCAGGTTGCTGGTGATGCAGCCAGTGATCGGTGCCAGGGATCGTGATGCGGGTCAGATTGGGGGCGAAGCGTTCGAGGCCGTCGGTGGATTCGGGCAGAAGGGCGTGGTCTTCGGGGCCCCAGAGTAGCAGGTGAGGGCAGGTGACCTGCAAACGGTCGAGGGGAAGGTTGGGGAGGTCTGTGCGTGGTTTGTCGGGCTCTGCCACGATAAGCGGCGAGGCGCGGTACCAGTTCAGCATCGCATTCAAGCGACCGGGGCGGGCCCATTCGCGGCGGTAATCCTCCATACGTGTATCTGACAACCAATCGAGCCCCGTACCGTGCCTAAAAAAGCGCTCGAGTCTGGCGAAATTGTTGGCTGAGAAATGCTCTGCGGATGCGGGCGCGCGGAGTTGGTTGATATATTGCGACGCCTTAGATTGTGCGCCGCCAGCCGCCATTGCACGCTGGAAAGGAGCCGGATGAACGCCGTTTGCGATGATCAGGTGACTGACCAGATCCGGGTGAAACATCGCCAGTCCATAAGCGACTGACGCCCCCCAATCGTGACCAAGGACATGGACGGGGTGGCCAATGCGTTCAATCAACGCCGCCATGTCGGAAGTCAGCTGCGAGAGCTTGTAGTTCTCAACCCCTTCAGGCGTCCAGCTTTGACCATAGCCGCGTTGATCCGGGGCGATGCAGTGGAAATCATGAGCCAGATGCGGGGCTAGGTCCGCCCATGCACCGCCGTATTCCGGGAAACCGTGCAGCATCAACAGCGGCGGTAGGTTGGCTTCGCCCCAGTGGCGGAGAAAGAATGGCTGACCGTTGAGCATCACGTGTTCGGTTCGCATGGAGTGCCCCCTGAATGCGCCTAAAAGGTAACTCAATTTGACACCAATCAAAGCGAAAACCAGCAGTTTCTGATAGCACTTGGCCAGACAGTGAAGCCAAGGAGAACATGCATGGATTCAGCGCCCCAGACCCCCCAGAACGCGTCTCAAATAAAGGTTGTTCCTTCTAAGCAGCCAGAAGCGAATGCGCCGAGCCCCGAGAAGATCCGCCAGGCTTTTGAAAGTGGGAAATACCCCTATGTCCGTAAGCTGGCACGCAGAACCTATGAGGCACAGAAGGCCGAGCTTCAGGCTGAGCTGCTGAAAGTTCAGCTGTGGGCTCAGGAGACCGGTCAGCGCTTTGTGTTGTTGTTCGAGGGTCGCGATGCGGCTGGTAAGGGCGGCACCATCAAGCGTTTCATGGAACACCTGAACCCGCGCCAGGCGCGTGTAGTTGCCCTGAACAAGCCGACTTGGGAAGAGAAGGGCCAATGGTATTATCAGCGCTATGTGCAGCAACTGCCGACCGTGGGGGAAATGGTGTTCTACGACCGCTCCTGGTACAATCGCGCGGGTGTTGAGCGGGTGATGGGGTTCTGCTCGCCCAACGAATATCTGGAATTTATGCGCCAGACGCCCGAGCTTGAACGGATGCTCGTGCGTTCGGGCATACAGCTCTATAAATACTGGTTCTCGGTTACGCAGGAAGAGCAACAGCGCCGCTTTAGAAGCCGGGAAACCGATCCCCTGAAACAGTGGAAACTATCGCCGATCGACAAGGCCAGCTTGAGCAAATGGGACGACTATACCGAGGCGAAAGAGGCGATGTTCTTCTATACCGACACCGCAGATGCGCCTTGGACCATCGTCAAGTCGAACGACAAGAAACGTGCGCGTCTGAATTGTATGCGGCACTTCCTGTCGACGCTGGATTATCCGGACAAGGACCGCAAGATCGTGGGTGAGCCCGATCCGTTGATCGTCGGTCAAGCGCATCATGTAATACATCGCTCGGATCATATCCTTGGCACCGCGCTGCATCCGGATGCCAAGGTCGGCTGACCTTTCCAGACTAAGTCGATCAAAGCCATCGCCCGCAGGGCGGTGGCTTTTTGTTGCTGATCGGTAAAGTCTCACTGTGAAATAAACATGATCCGCTCTTGTCTATGCCAAAGGGCAAGCCTAAGGCTGGCAGCATGAAGAAGGTAATGACATATCCTGAACATTACCGCGCTATTGCGGTTTTGGGTCTGCCACTGATCGGCGGGCATCTGGCGCAGTTCGCTATCGGCCTGACCGATACCATCATGCTGGGGTGGTACGGGGTTGAAGCCCTGGCTGCGGTGACGCTGGCCAGCAGCTATTACTTTGTTCTGTTTCTGTTTGGCGCGGGGTTCGGTTGGGCGGTTATGCCCATGGTTGCGACCGCTGCGGCAGAGGAGAATGAGACCAGCATTCGTCGTTCGACCCGAATGGGACTGTGGCTGTCGTTGATCTATGCGGCGGTAATGATGCCTCTATTGTGGTGGTCCTATCCGATGCTGATTGCGTTGAAGCAAGAGCCGCAAGTTGCTGAAACGGCTTCGGAATACCTGCGTGTTGCCGGCTGGGGTTTGTTCCCGGCGTTGCTTGTTATGGTCCTGAAATCCTATCTGGCCGCGCTTGAACGGACGCAGATCGTGCTCTGGATTACTGTCGTTGCCGCTTTGGTCAATGGCGTTACGAACTATGCACTGATCTTTGGTAATTGGGGCGCGCCGGAATTGGGAGTGATCGGTGCCGCCATCGCCTCGGTCGTGACGCAGATCGTATCGCTGGTCGCGGTGGTGATCTATGCGGTGCGGGCGCTTCCGGAACACAGCCTGTTTCAACGTTTCTGGCGTCCGGATTGGGAGATGTTCTATAGCGTGCTGCGTCTGGGTGTGCCGATTGGTCTGACCACGCTGGCAGAAGTGTCCTTGTTTGCCACTTCCGCCATTATGATGGGCTGGTTGGGGCAGGTCCCGCTGGCGGCGCACGGGATTGCACTCAACCTCGCCTCGGCAACATTCATGGTGCATCTGGGCCTTTCGAACGTGGCGACAATCCGGGCGGGCAATGCCTTGGGTCGTCGGGATCGCGCCCATCTTGAGAAGGGTGCGATTGCAGTGACCGGTATGTCGCTGGTGATGTCGGTCCTGACGGTCATATTGTTCCTGACCTGCGCCGAGCCGTTGATTTCGCTGTTCATGGAGGCGGATGATCCGCAACGTCCGCAAATTTTGGCAATCGGCGTCGGATTGCTGGCGATGGCGGCCCTGTTCCAGCTGGTCGACGGTGCGCAGGTGATTGCGCTGGGTCTGTTGCGCGGGTTGCAGGACGCCAAGATTCCGATGGTGATGGCCGCGCTCAGCTATTGGGTTGTGGGTATCCCGGCGTCGTATTTCTTTGGCTTTGTTCAGGGGCTGGACGGGATCGGCGTCTGGCTGGGTCTGGTGCTGGGTCTGGCCTGTGCCGGAGTGCTGCTGATGGCGCGGTTTTGGTTGCGCTCGGTGCGCGAAGTAGGGCCGGTGGCCGCTTAGAATTCAGCCCTTCGCAATACGATCCGATTTTTTGCGCACCAATACCGAGCGCAGATCGTGCATTGCCATCAGGAGCGCATCCGTAATCGCTTCCAGTTGCTCATCACTGGCTTTGGACTGAGCCCATTGCGTGGTCAGATTCAGGTGATCAATCGCGCGATGGATATCATCGATATCGCGCCGGGCTAAGAGGGCCTTGCGCTCCTCCATCCAACGGGTGATCGCAGCCTTGTCGGCTTCGCTCAGCGCGCGTTGCCCGTGTGGTTTGACCTCGCCATTGCGAATATTGATGACGGCGATCTGATCCATCTCGATCCGGCGCTGACGGTTTTCCGTGTCGATCCGGAACACCGCTGCACCGTTTTCTCGAACGCGAAAGTAATATTCGGGCAGGGCGGTGGACATCGGAACCTCAGCTGAGCGATGCGCAGAAGCGCTGGATGCGGGTGCAGGCCTCGGTCAGCGCCTCGTCAGAGGTTGCATAGCTGATGCGGAAGTTCGGCGACAAGCCAAAGGCCGCTCCAAAGACGACAGCGACATCGGCCTCTTCCAGCAGCGCGGTTGCGAAAGCCTCATCCGTATCAATCATCGTACCTGCAGGCGTCGTCTTGCCGATCAGGCCCGCGATTGATGGATAGACATAGAAAGCGCCTTCAGGCGTCGGGCAGGTGATGCCGTCGATCTGGCTGAGCATATCGACCACCAGATCACGGCGGCGTTTGAATATCTCGTTGTTGGGCGCAAGGAACGCCTGAGTACCGTTCAGCGCCTCTACCGCGGCCCATTGGCTGACTGAGCACGGGTTCGATGTCGATTGAGACTGCACCTTGCGCATGGCTGCAATCAGTTCGACCGGACCCGCAGCATAACCAATGCGCCAGCCGGTCATGGCATAGGCCTTGGACACGCCGTTGCAGGTCAGGGTGCGTTCGTAAAGCCCCGGCTCGACTTGCGCCGGTGTGCAGAATTTGAACCCATCATAGGCCAGATGCTCATACATATCATCGGTCATCACCCAGACTTGTGGATGCCGCATCAACACTTCGGTAAGCGCCTTCAACTCATCCCAGCTATAGCCCGCACCGGTGGGGTTCGAGGGTGAGTTGAAGATGAACCATTTGGTGTTCGGAGTAATAGCGGCTTCAAGCTGATCGGGCGTCAGCTTGAAACTGTTCTCAAGGCTGGTTTCCACCACTACCGGAGTCCCGCCTGCCAGTAACACCATATCCGGGTAGCTGACCCAGTAGGGCGCGGGAATGACGACCTCATCCCCCTCGTTCAGCGTGGCCATCAGCGCGTTATACAGCGTCTGTTTACCCCCGGTTCCAACCGAAATCTGGGCCGGTGCATAGTCCAGTCCATGATCCCGCTTCATCTTGGCGCAGACGGCCTGTTTGAGCTCAGGGATGCCGTCTGGCGCGGTGTATTTTGTCTTGCCTGCAGCGATGGCTGCAACGGCGGCGTCCTTGATGTTCTGCGGCGTATCGAAATCCGGCTCTCCGGCACTCAACCCGATGACATCGCGCCCGGCGGCTTTCAGTTCAGCCGCTTTGGCCGTCATCGCGATGGTGGGCGAGGGTTTGACGCGCGACAATGTCGCAGACAAGAAACTCATTGCAGGCCTCGGTTTGTATGTTGGCTTTGACTGTCATAGGGTGCGCCCGAATAACGATCAAGCCATATGGCAGTCGAGGATTGGAGACAGTGATGACCGACGAAACGGACTGGTTCGGCCCAGATACGGCAACCTTCGGGGACCGGGTCGCAGGTGCACGTGAGATCGCTGGAATGACTCAGGTGCAGCTGGCCCGCAGGCTTGGTGTGAAAAAAGCCACTATCGCCGCGTGGGAGGATGACTTGTCCGAACCCCGCGCCAACAAGTTGTCGATGATGGCCGGGCTGTTGAACGTCTCGATCATGTGGCTGCTGACAGGCGAAGGCGACGGCATGGACGCGACCAGCCTGGATGGGAATGCGGATTCGGAGCTGAGCGATCTGGTGGCCGAGTTGCGCTCTATCCGTGGCGAAATGCGTGCCAGCTCTGAACGTCTGGCCCGCGTCGAAAAAGCGCTGCGGCTGAAACTGGAACGTGATCAATGAGCGAGACACGCGAAAATCGGATCAAGCGCATGAAGATGCGCTCGATGCGCCGGGGCATCAAAGAGATGGACCTGATCCTGACTGCTTATGCAGATCGCAATCTGGCTGCGATGGATGAGGCGCAACTGGATCTCTATGATGCGATGCTGCATGAAAACGATCAGGATCTCTATCAATGGGTGACCGGCCAGGCATCTGCGCCCGCGCACTTAGCTGATTTGATCGCCGATATCTCTCAGACCTTTCAAAAATAAGGATTATTCCAACTTAACCGATTTTTTGGGAATTCGCGTCATCTTGCAAGAAACAGCGCGATTGAATCGGAGGATCGGATGAGTTTGGAAATGCAGGTCTCCGCGCCCGGAACCAAGGGGTTCATGACCAGTTATCTTGAGGCGCTTGCGCTGGTCGAGCGTCTGCACCGGCTGCTTCTGGATGTCATCAAGGATGAATTTGAACGGGTGGGCGTGTTAGAGATCAACGCGGTTCAGGCGCTGCTTTTGTTCAATATCGGCGATCATGAGGTAACCGCAGGCGAATTGAAAAGCCGTGGATATTATCAGGGCAGCAATGTCAGCTATAACCTCAAGAAACTGGTTGAGATGGGCTATATGCACCACCAGCGCTGCGAGATTGATCGCAGGTCCGTCCGCGTGCGATTGACACCGCGCGGTCGCGAAATTCGGGATATCGTGGCTGAGCTGTTCTCCCGCCACGCCACGGGGCTGCAGACAAGAGGTGTGATCGGGGCCGAAGGCATCGAAGATATCACGGATTCATTGCGCCGGGTTGAACGGTACTGGACGGATCAGATCCGTTATATCTACTGACCGGCTCGGCGAATTCTGCAGCAGGTAGATTGGGTGGAGCTTGGATTGATCCGTTTCAGCTCACCCTTTGTCCGAAATTCGGCGCTATAGGTTGATGAATACACGCCAGGCGGTCGGATCATTCTGATTGGTGCCGTCCAAGATCGCTGAGTTCCAACCCCTTGAGCTCTCTCTCCAATTTACGACGCATCGCGCGCTCGAAATCCTCGAAGCCAGCAGCGATTTCAAGAAAGGCACCGGGCCCGTGCAGGACATTGTCTTGGAAAAAGGGGATCAGGTCGATCTCACCTTCGAAATCCGCTGCGTTGATAACAAGACCATTGACGGTCATGTTCCTAAACGGAAAGTGCTTATAGGCAGTCAGCGGCCCGTAGCCGTCGTTGTTTTTGCCGTCGCCCGAGATGTCGATGGTCTGAAACAGGCACCGCGGCGCGCGTTGCATTAAGGTTGCCCCATAGGCCAAAGCATGCCCCATCGCGGTTGGGAATTCGTTTTCGGATCGATCTGAACGACCAATCCGCTCTGCAGCGGCAAGCAGATCCGAGGGTGTCTGAATCAATGTCCAATCAAGCAGCAAAGTCTGATTGAACCGGCCTGACCATTCATACGCTGCCAATGCAACGGGTTGTGGAGAAAGGAAGAAGGCCTCTTGCACCTCGGGTGCGATCAAAGCATTGGCCAGCCCCTTGCGCTGCAGCGCGTCTTCAGACGCATCGACCGAGGTTGAAATGTCCATTGCCAGCGCCAGCGCGAGGCGGCAGTTCTCGGCCCAAAGGGGGCTGCCCGTGATAGCCAACCCCAGTGTTCCCAGCCAACGGATCACCAGTGGCCGGTGCTTTCCATGCTGGCCCAGGGTTCCGCCGGTTCCAGCGCTTCGCCGTTCTGCAGCAGCTCTACCGAGATATTGTCGGGCGACCGCACAAATGCCATGCGCCCATCGCGCGGAGGGCGATTGATCACGACACCGTTGTCTTGCAGGTGCTGGCAGGTCTCGTAAATATTGTCGACACCATAGGCGAGGTGCCCGAAATGACGGCTGTCACTGGGCAATGCATCATCGCCGTCCCAGTTATAAGTCAACTCGATCGGGGCGTCCTCCTGTCCCGGCGGGGCGAGGAAGACCAAGGTGAACCGTGCCGCTTCGCTTTCATAGCGGCGTGTTTCTTTCAGCCCCAGAAGCTCATAAAACGCTATGGATTTTTCAAGATCCTTCACGCGGACCATAGTATGGAGGTATGTCAGCCCCATCGCGACTTTCCTTACATTGATAGTGATCTTCAGCACCTTAGCGCGCCTTCACCTCATGTCGAGGGGCAGCCTGGACACATTTCCGAATTTGCGCGCTGTGCCGCACATATCGCGGTTCCGGTGAAGTGTTGGCCGATATATAGTGGTAGGCGACTCATTGCTGGAAAGGATAATTTCATGCCTCTGTCTGCCGACCAACTGGCCGAGATCGAAGCTCAACGCGCACAGTCGAGCCCGACCCGCCGCGTCGTAGCCGAAGGTATGGAAGACCACTTGTACACGGCGCATCAGGTTCTGGATCACGGATTTGTCCGCGTCATCGACTACATGGGCGATGATGCCGCGATTTGTCAGGCCGCGCGCGTGTCCTACGGCAAGGGGACCAAATCGGTTCAGAACGACGAAGGCCTGATCCGGTACCTCATGCGCCACTGGCATTCGACGCCGTTTGAAATGTGCGAGATCAAGCTCCACGTCAAACTGCCGGTCTTTGTTGCCCGCCAGTGGATCCGCCATCGGACGGCGAATGTGAATGAATATTCAGCCCGTTATTCGATCTTGGATCGGGAGTTCTATATTCCGGCACCCGAACACGTGGCTGCCCAGTCCGAAGTCAACAATCAGGGCCGGGGTGATACGTTGCAGGGCGAAGAAGCCGCACGCGTGCTGGAAATCCTCAAGGCCGACAGCGCCCGCTGTTATGACAACTACGAGGCAATGATTGGTCAGGACGGTCAGCAGGGATTGGCGCGTGAATTGGCGCGAATGAATCTGCCTGCGAATATCTATACGCAGTGGTACTGGAAGGTGGATTTGCACAATCTGTTCCACTTCCTGCGCCTGCGCGCCGATCCGCACGCGCAATACGAGATTCGGGTCTATGCAGAAACCATGTGCAAGGTCGTGGCTGACTGGGTGCCGTTCGCCTATCGAGCGTTCGAGGATTACCGCCTGGGCGCGGTTAATCTGTCGGCCCAGATGGTCACCTGCTTGCGCCGGATGTTGGCGGGTGAGGCGGTTACGCAGGAAAACTCGGGTATGACTGCGCGCGAATGGCGCGAGTTTGAAGCCGTTATTCGCGAGGGCTGATTCCCGAGAAATAACAAAAAACTCGCGTCCCAGTGCGGGCGCGTGTTTTTGGGGTTTAACGGTTAACGGCCGGAAGTTTAACGGTTAACGGCCGGAAATTGGCCGCCAACCTTCTTATCCTTCCCGCCTTGGCGGGCCTTGCCTTATAGCGGCTTCAAATCAGCAGCCATCTGGCGGCCGTCACGTCCGTCCTGCAACTCGTACGAGACTTTCTGATTGTCAGCGAGTCCGGTCAGACCGGATCGTTCTACGGCCGAGATATGAACAAACACATCTTTGCCACCCTCATCAGGCGCAATAAAACCATAGCCTTTGGTCGTATTAAACCATTTCACGGTGCCGGTTGGCATTTCCCGTGTCTCCTTCTACTTTCACGTTGTCCCACAAATTGGTGGGGGCAGTGCTCCGACAATACCACAACACATCACTGTTCGCCCAAACGATACAGCCCGGATTGCGTGTTTCGTCTTTTTCAACATTGCACGGTGAAGTAAAAAATCAAGAATAACCGAGGCAGGCCAAGTGGTTTGCCCGAATTTGCAGCAAATACAGGATCAGCCAAAATATGCGCCTATATGGGTTAAAGAACTGTGACACTTGCCGTAAGGCATTGAAAAGCCTTCAAGATGCGGATTTTGTTGATGTGCGGGAACAGGGCGTGCCGGAAAATGTAATGTCACAGGCGTTCGAGATTTTCGGCAAAGCTTTGCTCAATACCCGCTCCACAACCTGGCGTGGACTGGATGAGGACACGCGCAATCGCCCGGTGCTGGAACTTCTGGCGGATTATCCGACGCTGATGAAGCGTCCGCTGATCGAGAATGACGGCCAGATGTACCTGGGTTGGACACCTGAAACCCGTAAAGGGCTTGGTGTTGCCTGAACAACTGCCTATGTGACACGGGGCAACAGACGGAGACCTGTTTATGCGCAATGCAGCCATGATACTGGGCGTGATCGCCGGGCTGATCGGAATGATTGTTGGATTTTTCGGCTACGGCTTTGTGGCTTTCGTCGATTGGTTCGGTGAAATCGAGGGCATCGCCGAGCAGGTGGACAACCCCGGCCTGATTCAAACCGCGTCGATTGTAGCGCCTTTGCTGGCGATTGTCGGCGGAGCGATGGCACACGCCCGTGCCCTTGTCGGGGGCATATTGTTGATATTCTCGGCGGCGGGGATGTACTACGCCTTTGGTTTTGGCGTCTTCACGATGTTCCCGATCGCATTTGCGGGCGTCGCGGGTGTGCTTGGGCTCGCCGCGGGAAAGCCGGACGAGCCCAAGGTGCATTTCTGAGTTATTTCAGGCGTAGGACCCGGTCCAGCGACAAGGGACCTGCGCCGTTGATCACGATTACCAGCATCAGGAAGCTCCACATCACCCGCTGATCCATCAAGGTGATTGCGTTGTCGAACAATCCGCCCAGTTTGACGCCATGGCCAACCACGTCGGTGAAGGTCTGCACCCAGATGAAGCCGATCATCGCCAGGGCCGCAACACGGGTCAGCAGGCCGACCAGCAGCAGAACGGGCAAAACAAACTCCGCTACCGTGCCGAAGAAGATCACGATACGCTGGAAGAATGTCATTTGGGTGACGTCATACAGAACGGCTTCGGCAGCTTTGGGGAAAATCTGACCGAAAGCGCCAGCCGAAGGCGAAAAGATCGAGCCGTCGATCTTAAGTGTCGCTGAATTCCAGTAATAGACAAACAGAACCGCGACGAAGATCACCCGTGCCAGAGTCGGTGTCAGCCAGCCCGAGGAGTGGTCCACCTTTTCCATCGCGGTGTTGTAGGTTGATATCAGGGCAGTCATGTGTCCAGCCTTTCGATAGTCACAGAAGTTATTGCACCGCCCTGTAAAAGCAGTGCCAGAGTGGTTCCTAGATCGAACTCGGGCGTCTCCGCCACGGTTGCTTCGAATGCGTTGCCGATGGTCTGACCCGTTTGAATGCGCGCGATCCAGGCAGCGCCACCTGCGGGCAGCAGATGGGGCGCAGGGTCATATTCAGGGCGCGTGATCAGAACATCCTGTGCTTCGGCCTGCGGTTTTGGCGCGCCGTCCTGCGTGTTGAACTGCCATATCGCGTGCACTGGCCAATCCGAGCGCAGGACATGTACAGCGGGAGCCAGAACCAGCTTGGCCAGCATCAGATCTTCGGGTGGAATTGTCAGAGCTTCCGGCGCAATCGCCTCGCCGTCAGCAGCGTGATAGGATCGGCGCAAGGCCAGCTCCAGCCGGGCAACATCGGGCAGATACCCCAGATGCGACAGCTGCGGCATACTTTCCAGAAACGCGGGAAACTCTTCGCCATAAAACATCATCAATGGCGAGGCAGGCGGATGTTGGCGCAGGAAAATCCCGGCAAGCCCATCCATGTTCTGTGTACCCAGCAGTTTGGTGATCACCGGGAAAGCCTGGTGCATCGCTTCGGTCAACGAAACAGCGACATTGTTGCGATAAACGCTGAATCGGCGTCCGGCTGGTTGCGCTTCGGCGTCGAGCAATCCCTCAGGGATCGGCTGGTTGGCGTCCAGTAGGGCGCTGTGGAATGTTGTCTGGGACACACTCATGCGGGCACACGATCCAGGGCCTTTTGCGCGCGCTCGGCTTCTGCCCGCAGGATAGGCCAGTCGGGAACATCAGTGTCCCATTCGATAAGCAGAGGTTTAGGGCCAGACTGATCCAGAACATAGTCCAGCAGGGCCCAGACCGGATCGACCACCTCGCGCCCGTGGCTGTCGATAAGCAGGGGGCGACCATGGTCGTCCTCGTCCTCGTCATGACCGCCCAGATGGATTTCGCCGACCCGATCCAGCGGGTAGGCATCGATATAGCCTTGCGGCGAGAAATCCAGATTGGTGGCCGAGACAAAGACGTTATTCACATCCAAAAGCAGTCCGCAGCCAGTACGGCGCGCGATCTCGCGCAGGAAGTCGGGCTCGGACCAGGTGCTTTCCTCAAAAGCGAGATAGCTGGAGGGATTTTCCAGTAGCATTTGCCGTCCCACCACCTCTTGCACCTGATCGATATGATCACAGACACGCGTCAGAGTAGCGTCGGTATAAGGCAGGGGCAGCAGATCGTTCAGGAAATGGCTGTCGTGGGTCGACCAGGCCAGGTGTTCCGAAAAGCTGGCAGGGTTCAGCCAACCGACAAGATGTTTCAGACGAGCCAGATGATCGGGGTCCAACGGGCCTTCGCCACCGATGGAAAGGCCGACACCATGGACGGAAATAGGAAATTGTTCTGACAGGTGGCGCAGTTGCGCCAGAGGGCGTCCGCCGTCTCCCATATAGTTTTCGGCATGGATTTCCAGCCAAGCCACAGGCTTGGCCTGCTCAAGGATCTGCGAAAAATGCTGCGGTTTGTAGCCAACGCCGGGCGCCGCAGGCAACCGGTTCGATCTCAAAGCGTCATCCAACATCTGCAAATCCTCTGTTCGTAACGAAGGGGCGGGCGAACCTGCCCGCCCCTCGTAATTCATACGGACAGTCTTATGCCGGCAGGTCGCGTTCCAGCGGCTCGAGCGAGCCTTTGCGCGCGGTGCCGTTGGCTTCGGCCGGCAGTTCGATGTCGGCGCAGGTGCCTGCGTCAACCAGGGTCCATGCGTTGCCCTGATAATCGACGGTCGAGGTGCCCGCGCAGGTGGTGCCGGGGCCTGCGGCGCAGTCGTTCTGACCGGCCAGCGATACGCCATAGCATTTCTCTTTCGCTTGTGCGGTTGCGGTTGTGGCTACGCCCGATACGGCGGCTGCAACGGCGCTTGCGATAACCAGGGTTTTTGCGGTGTTCGACATCTCGAGTAATCCTCTTGCTGACTGTGTTTGTCTGCTTGTGACACCATTCAAGTTAGTGGCTTGATGGCCGTGTTTGAATTCACGAGCCCGTGTCTCACAAGCGCGTCAAAGATAGTCATGGCATCTTGCGTGTTAACAAACTGTTTTTGAAGGGGAAAAGTTGAAATATTTCAATCCGGCCCCGGGGGCGGGGCCGGAATCCCGGCAATATGATGCCGAATGTTACAGCAGATCAGGCGGAGTTGCCGCTTGGGAAAGCTCGTTTGTTACAGACTCAAGCGGTTGAACCTGCGTCTGTTTTTCGCCCAGACGGCGAACGCTGACGGTACGATCCTCGACCTCGCGGTGCCCGACGGCCAGAATTACCGGCACTTTGCCGACTGAATGCTCGCGAACCTTATAGTTGATCTTCTCGTTGCGAATATCCGCTTCTGCACGCACACCGGCGGCTTTGAGCGTCTCAACCACTTCGGCCACATAGTCATCGGCCTCGGAAGTGATCGAGGCGACGACGACCTGACGCGGGGCCAGCCAGAACGGCAGTTTGCCGGCGTGTTCCTCGATCAGGATGCCGATGAAACGTTCGAACGAACCAAGACAGGCGCGATGTAGCATGACGGGGCGGTGCTTGCCTCCGTCGGCTCCGACATAGGTGGCGTCGAGACGTTCCGGCAGCACGAAATCCACCTGGAAAGTGCCGCACTGCCAGTCACGACCGATGGCATCGGTCAGGACGAACTCCAGCTTGGGACCATAGAAAGCCCCTTCACCGGGATTCAGCTCGGGCTCGACACCCGCGGCGCGGGTGGCGGTCAGCAGCGCCTCTTCGGCTTTGTCCCAGACCTCATCGGAACCGGCGCGGGTATCGGGGCGGTCCGAGAATTTGACCTTGAAGCTTTCGAAGCCGAGGTCTTTGTAGACATCAGTCAGGAAACCGATGAAACGCGCGCATTCCTCTCCGATCTGGTCTTCGGTCGAGAAGATATGCGCATCGTCCTGCGCAAAGCCACGCACACGCATGATCCCGTGCAATGCGCCTGACGGCTCATAACGGGCACACGAGCCGAACTCGGCCATGCGCAGCGGCAGATCGCGATAGGATTTCAGGCCCTGCTTGAAGATTTCGACATGACAGGGGCAGTTCATTGGCTTTAGAGCGTTGACGGCCTTTTCGCGGGCGTGTTCCTCGTCGACTTCGACGATGAACATATTCTCCTGGTACTTCTCCCAATGACCGGAGCGTTCCCACAGCTTGCGGTCGACGACCTGAGGGGTGTTGACCTCGACATAACCACCGTCGCGTTGCTTGCGGCGCATGTAGTCCTGCAACTGCGTGTAGATGGTCCAGCCGTTCGGGTGCCAGAAGATTTGACCCGGGGCCTCTTCCTGCATGTGGAACAGGTCCATTTCGCGGCCGAGTTTGCGGTGGTCGCGCTTGGCGGCCTCTTCCAGCATATGCAGATGCGCTTTCAGCTTTTCCTTGCCGGTGAAGGCCACGCCGTAGATGCGTTGCAGCATGGCGCGATCGCTGTCGCCGCGCCAGTAGGCCCCCGCGATGGACATCAGTTTGAAAGCGTCGCCGGGCAGTTGACCGGTGTGCTGCAAATGCGGGCCGCGGCACAGATCCTGCCAATGACCGTGCCAGTACATACGCAGGGGTTCATCCCCCGGAATGGCCTCGATCAGCTCGACCTTGTAGGGCTCGTTATTGGCCTTGTAGAACTCGATCGCACGGTCACGGTCCCAAACCTCGGTTGTGACGGGATCGCGTTTGTTGATGATCTCTTTCATCTTTTTCTCGATGAGGCCGAGATCTTCGGGCGTAAACGGTTCCTCGCGGTCGAAGTCATAATACCAGCCGTTTTCAATGACGGGGCCGATGGTGACTTTGGTGGCGGGCCAGATTTCCTGCACGGCACGGGCCATGACATGGGCCAGATCGTGGCGGATCAGCTCGTTGGCCTGATCTTCATCCTTCATGGTATGGATGGCGATGTCGGCATCGGCTTCGATGGGCCATTGCAGGTCCCAGTGTTTGCCGTTGACGGTGGCCGATATGGCCTTTTTGGCCAAAGAGGTCGAGATGTCGGCTGCGACCTCGGCGGGCGTGACGCCTGCGTCATAGGATCGTGCGTTGCCATCAGGGAAGGTGAGTGAGACGGATTTTGAATCCAGGGCCATGGTCTGGCTCTCCTCGTCGGTTTGGCGCCCACTGAACGCCCGGTTGCGGGTTATGTGTGTTCGGCTGCTTTGGCAGGTGGTTGCGCTTGTGTCAAGGGTGGGTGCGAGGGACCAGCCCCGCGCGCTCTCCGAGGTATTTTGGGTCAGATGAAGAGGGGTCGGGGAATTGCGGAGAGTGCAGGGACGTGCATGATGCGTGGGAATAGTAGCGAGGGTTTCATGGCAGAGACAGAATTCCTGGAGACGGCGCAGGGGCGGCGGTTGGCGTACCACAAGAGCGCGGCGGCAGGGCCGACCATCGTTTTCTTAGGCGGGCTGAAGTCGGATATGGAAGGCACCAAGGCGGTGCATCTTGAGGCCTGGGCACAGGCGCGGGGGCAATCCTTCCTGCGGTTCGACTATTCGGGGCATGGTGAGAGTTCCGGTGCGTTCACCGAGGGCTGCATCGGGGATTGGCACGAGGATACGCTGGCGGCCGTCTCGCGTTTGACCGAGGGGCCTTTGATTGTTGTGGGATCGTCGATGGGCGGTTGGCAGGCGTTGTTGTTGGCCCGTGTGATGCCAGAGCGTGTGGCCGGGATGGTGACCATAGCCGCAGCGCCGGATTTTACCGAAGACGGATATTGGGAATCCTTCTCGGACGACCAGAAAGCGGCTTTGGAAAACGAAGGCCAGGTCGAGCTGCCTTCGGATTACATGGAGCCGTACATTATCACTAAGCGGATGATCGAGGATGGGCGTCAGCGTTTGGTGCTCCGGTCGCCGCTGGAACTACCGTTTCCGGTGCGATTTTTGCAAGGAACGGCGGATACATCTGTTTCGACGCAGACAGCAGTACGATTGCTTGAACATGCGACAGGCACCGATATGCGGTTGCTTTTGGTAAAGGATGCCGATCACCGGTTTTCGGATGGTGTGTGTCTGGAGTTGATTGAGCGTGCCGTTCTGGATGTGATGGATGAGGCCTAATGCGGCGCTTTGGATGGGTCTTGGGGCGTGTGTTGCTGTGGCTCGTGCTCGTCGGTGGGCTGGTTTACGCCTTCGGGCCACGCGAGCAGATCGACCTGCATCCGCGTTTTGATCCGCGCAAGTTCGGCGAAGGGGTGCAGGTGTATTTCGAAAGCACCGAGGCCACCTATGATGACATTGTTCCCGGTACCGAAAAGCGGGTTGTCTGGCGGGACGGATTCTATGAACGCCGCACGCCCTATGCTGTCCTGTATCTGCACGGGTTTTCGGCCTCTTCTGAAGAGATTCGGCCCGTACCTGACCTCGTCGCGGACGCTCTGGGTGCCAATCTGGTCTATACCCGATTGCGGGGCCACGGACGCGATGGAGCGGCGTTGGGCAAGGCAACTGCTACGGATTGGATGCAAGACACAGCCGAAGGGTTGGCTGCGGCTCGGGCGGTGGGAGATCAGGTCATCGTGATGTCGACTTCGACCGGCGGCACTTTGGCTGCCGCTGCGGCTCTGGACCCGGTGTTGAGCGAAGACGTTGCGGCGATGATATTTGTTTCACCAAATTTTGGTGTGAACATGGTAGGGGCCTGGATCCCGACATTGCCTTGGGCGCGTAATTGGCTGCCCTTGCTGATGGGCGCCGAACGGGATGTGTCGGGACCTGACCCTGAAAAGAACCGATACTGGACAGTTGTTTATCCGTGGGAAGCGGTGGTGCCGATGTCAGTTTTAACGAAGGCGGTTTATGCACTGGATTTCTCGTCGACTCAGGTCCCCGCCTTATTCTGGTTCTCGGATGACGATCAGGTGGTTCGACCAGATCTGACGCACAAGGTGGCTGAGGCGTGGAGCGGGCCATCGATGGTTCAACTGGTGGAAATGGGGCCGGGGGATGATCCGGCTTCACATGTGATTGCCGGGCGGCTGATGTCTCCGGGGCAGACAGATGCTGCGGTTTCGGGGATGCTTGGATGGCTTGCAGATCAGGGTATTGAGTGATGCGTAAACCCGGGAGCATGTGGAGTCTTGAGACCTTGGGCCGGGTGCGTCTGTCCAAGCATTTCTTTATGCGTGACTTCCTATATTCCGAGATCGGGAATTTTCACCAAAAACAGAACATCCCCGAAAACCCTGATCTCGCCATCGAGACGGGTCGGGCGTTCTGCGAGGCGCTGATGGACCCGCTGGAAGAGACCTTTGGGCGGGTTGCTGTGCGGTCGGGTTATCGCTCTCCGTCCCTGAACCGGTTCGGGAATGAAAACCGCCTGAACTGTGCCCGCAATGACAATCCGCTGGAGTGCCATATCTGGGATTGGGGGCAGGGTGATGCGCGGGTTGCAGGGGCTTCGGTGGTGATCCCATGGTTTGCGGATCGCTATGCCGAAGGCCGTGACTGGCGCGATCTGGCCTGGTGGATGCACGACCATCTTGATTACTCCGAAATCTGGTTCTTTCCCAAGCTTTGTGCGTTCAATTTGGTCTGGCGACCCAAGCCGCAACGTCGGATCGACAGCTATATAGCGCCGCGCGGGTGCCTGCTGCGCGCGGGCGAAGAGCCGGATGAAACGCCGGAGCAGCGGCAGGCCCGGTATGCTGATTTCCCAACATTTCGCGGCATTCAGTATCCCTGAATTTTGCGCTTGCCGCACACGCTCAAAACTCTCATCCTGAAGCAAAGCAAGAACGACTGACCCGTCAAAAGAGGGAGGACCCGCGTGATCGAGCCGCTGGTTTTGCTGCCCGGACTGATGAGTGACGCAAGGCTGTTTCGACCGCAGATCGAACTTCTGTCGCGAGATAGGGCCTTAACGGTTGCGCCGATCTCGGGCGGGGAGCGAATCGAGGAGATCGCCTCGGGTTTACTTGACCAACTGCCACAAAGGTTCGCGCTTGCCGGGCACGGCATGGGCGGAATGATCGCGCTGGAGCTGATCCGCCGCGCTCCGGATCGGGTGAGGAGGCTTTGCCTGATATCGACGGATGCGCAAGCCGATACCCCGCATATCGCAGCAGGGCGCGAAGAGTTGATGATTGGGGCGCAGGCCGGACGACTGGACGAGGTGATGCACAAGGTCATCGGTTCGGACACTCTGGCACCGGGGCCGCGGCGAATACCCATTCTGCAGGATACGATCCAGATGGCGCTTGAGCTGGGGTCTGACCTATTCGCGCGGCAAATGCGGACTTTGCAGCGCCGACCGGATCAGCAGGCCACGCTGCGCTTGATCGGGGTGCCAACGTTGGTTCTGTGCGGTGCTTACGACACGGTGACTCCGGTTCGAAAACACCAGTTCATGGCAGATATGATCCCTGAAACCGAGTTGTTGGTATTGGATGACGCGGGTCATTTGCCAACGCTGGAAGCCCCGGAGGCCGTCAACAGCGCTTTGGTCGAGTGGTTGCAGGTGCCGCTGCGATTGCTTTAGTCGTAGAACGCATAACGCTGTTCTTTGGTCAGGATGGTCGGGGTGACGACGGGCGCGGCGGTTTCTGCGGCAAAGAACTGCGATGTCTTCCAACGACCAGACAGGCGCGATCCGATTACGCGTCTGATCAATCCAAACGCCGCATATTGCACCTTTTCGTGCTTCTGCTTGCCATTTGGCGCAGGCACGAACCCGCGTGTAGTAATCGGGCCGAGTCTGGATGGATCGGGAATACGTTTCACGACAAAGCCCGCGAATGGAAATTTACCAGTTTGCGGTGTGGTCGCCAGAGGCGCATCACAGCAGCTCGCATACCACCGCAACATTCCCTTCGGGCTAAGCTGCATGGCTGCAAGATGCTCTAGACCCTTATCGATGCGGATATCTTCTGGCGTGGTCTGCAGGATTTCGACCGGGCCGGGGGCGGGGTCGGGTTGTTTAAAATACAGCTGAGCGGCGCGGCAATCGTGACAATAGCAGTCAACATGGGTGCCGCACCTGACACCTCTGGGTGTCAGATGCCCGTACAATGCACCGCAGGTGCATGAAAAGGGAAGTGCATCTGCGGTTGGTTCACTCATGCAACCTTGTTGCTATTGGCCGCCCGGCGATTGGGCTTCTTGCGGCTGTTTTCATTCATGAAATCAATCACAAGCGGGCGGATATTATCGCGCCAGCTGCGCCCGGCGAAGATACCATAGTGGCCCGCGCCGGGCTCAACATGGCTTGCCTTCTTGCTGTCGGGCAGACCGGTGCACAGGTCCAGCGCCGCAATACACTGACCGGGGGCCGAGATATCGTCATTCGCGCCCTCAACCGATTTCACCGCGACATCGGTGATCTTGCCGATATCGACCTTATGTCCGGCGACTACGAATTCATTGCGCGCGATCTCGCGGTTCTTGAACACACGCTCAACCGTCGACAGATAGAATTCGGCCGTCATATCCATCACGGCCAGATACTCATCGTAGAAACGATTGTGGGCATCGTGGTCCGAGGCTTCATCGCGGATAACGCGCTGAATTTGGTCCGAGAAGGCCTTGCTGTGGCGCTCGGCATTCATCGACATGAATGAGGCCAGCTGCAGCAGGCCGGGATAAACCATCCGACCCACACCTTTGTATTTAAAACCAACGCGTTGGATCATGGTTTCTTCCAACTGACCCATAGTGACGCGGCGGCCGAAATCCGTGACCTCGGTTGGGGTCGCGTCAGGGTCGACCGGACCGCCGATCAGGGTCAGGGTGCTGGGCTGTGCCTTGGGCTCGACCTCGGCCAGATAGGCGGTTGCAGCCAGAGTCAGAGGCGCGGGCTGGCAAACAGCAACAACATGCGTGTCGGGGCCCAGCTCTTTCATAAAATCGACAAGGTAGAGCGTGTAATCCTCGACATCGAACTTGCCTTCGGACACAGGGATATCGCGCGCGTTATGCCAGTCGGTGATGTAAACCTCACAATTGACCAGCAGGCTTTTGACGGTCGACCGCAACAGCGTTGCATAGTGACCCGACATCGGCGCAACCAGCAAAACCTTGCGCGGCTGTTCTTCACGCCCATTGACGCGGAAGTGGATCAGGTCACCGAATGGGCGCTCCAGAACCGTGGTTATGTCAACCAGATGATCTTTGCCGTCTTCGCAGGTAAAGGTGCGGATGCCCCAGTCGGGCTTGACCACCATGCGCTGAAAAGTACGCTCCGTCACCTCACCCCAGGCTGCCATCCAGTTGAAGGCCGGGTTAGGTGTCATCGAAAACAACGGGTAGGACGCCATCGCACTGGCAGTTGCACCAAGCCACTGGTTGGTGTTACGCATTGTTTCCATCAGGTCGTAGGTCATCATGTAGCGCATCGAATGTGCCTCCTGGGTATCAGCCTGAAAGTTTGGACCATTCGCCGCTTTGCTCCCCGATGGCTACGACGTTATTCTGCATAGCAGCGAGGTTAGGGGGGAATTGTTAAAATGACAACTGCTGACGGCCAAACGCCGAAGTTGACCGAAGAAACCATTGATCGACTTAAAGAAAATATGGGCAAAGTCGAAGAATTGTCCAAGCGACTTGTCGAGGTCATGGCCGGCAAAACGCCGCATACCCCCGCGCTCGATGGTCCGAATCAAGAGCTTTTTGCAAAAGCAGCAACGGCCTATTGGACCGAAGCCTTTCAGAACCCGACCAAGCTGCTTGAACATCAGATCGAATATTGGGGAAAGTCTGTCCTGAACTTTGCCGAGGCTCAACAGGCCTTTGCAAGCGGCGAAAACGAAGCGCCTGAATCTTTGTCCAAGGACAAGCGATTCTCGAATCCGATGTGGGAAACCAACCCGTATTTCCGTCTTATTCGCCAGCAGTACCAGACCAACGCGGAGGCCATCTCGCAGGCTGTTGCGTCGGTTGAGGATCTTGAGGCCAAGGACAAGCAGCGGCTTCAGTACTTTTCGCAACAGATCATCGACATGATGGCACCAACGAATTTTCTGGCCACTAATCCAGATGCGCTGGAAAAGGCGGTCGAGACCGAGGGTCAGTCGTTGATCCAGGGGTTGGAAAATCTTGTCTCGGACCTTGAGGCCAATGATGGCGAGATGGTCGTCAGGCTGGCCGACGAAAGCGCCTTCGAGATTGGTGGCAATATCGCGACCACACCCGGCGATGTCGTCTATCGCAATCGTTTGATGGAGTTGATCCAGTACAAACCGGTCACCGAGACAGTGCATGAAACGCCGATCGTGCTGTTCCCGCCCTGGATCAACAAATTCTATATCCTCGATCTCAAGGCGCAGAACAGTCTGATCAAATGGGTGACCGAACAGGGCTATACGCTGTTTGTTGTCAGCTGGGTCAATGCCGACAGCTCTCATGCCGATATCGGGTTGGAGGATTATGTTCAGGACGGTTTCCTGACTGCCATCGACGAGGTCAAGAAGATCTGCAAGGTCAAGCAGGTCAACGCGGTGGGGTATTGCATCGCGGGTACGACGTTGAACCTTACGCTCTCGCTGATGAAACAGCAGGGTGACAAATCGGTGAAGTCAGCGACCTTCTTCACGACCCTTACGGATTTCGGTGATCAGGGCGAGTTTACGCCCTTCCTGCAGAACGATTTCGTCGACGGTATCGAGGATCAGGTCACGAAGGACGGGATTCTCAAGGCTTGGATTATCGGGCGAACCATGTCATTCCTGCGGTCGAGGGATCTGATCTACACCCCGGCGATCCGGAACTACATGATGGGTGAAACACCGCCCGCCTTCGATTTGCTGTTCTGGAACGGAGACGGGGCCAACCTGCCCGGGAAAATGGCGATCCAGTATCTGCGCGGGCTGTGCCAGAGCAATGATTTCGTCACAGACGGGTTCGAGCTTTTGGGTCACAAGCTGCACATCAAGGATGTCGACGTGCCTCTGATGGCGATCACCTGCGAGACGGATCACATCGCTGCGTGGAAGGATTGCTATCGCGGCGTGCAGCAGATGGGGGCGAAGTCCAAAACCTTTGTGGTCTCGGAATCGGGTCACATCGCGGGTATCGTAAACCCGCCCAGCAAGAAGAAATACGGCCACTACACCAACCCGGATATGAAGGCGGGTGCCGAAACCTGGCTGAAAGACGCTGACTTTCACGAGGGCTCCTGGTGGCCGATGTGGGAAGCATGGTTGAAAAAGCGCTCTGGCAAGCAGGTTCCAGCCCGCGACACCGGCGATTCGGATCATCCGCGGCTGTGCCCGGCCCCTGGAACCTATGTTTTGGTCAAGGCAAACCGCTGATATCATTTTGAAACTCAACTTTTTCTGCATTGCAGCAATAAAAAACTTGCAATGCTGCGATGCAGCAATCATATTGTCCTCAAGCTGATGAAACCCGGGGTGGGCCCGGACAGGCTAAAAGGATTAGGACAATGGCAAAGACCCAAGACTTTACCGCGACCCTGAAAGACATGATGGGTGCATTCCCGGTTGACACAAGCGCTCTGGAAGACGCGTTCAAATCGACCGCATCGCTGAACGAAAAGCTGTCGGGCGTTGCCCTGGACGCAGCTGAGAAGTCGGCTGAAATCTCGAACAAATGGACCAAGGAAACCCTGGCCAAGCTGACCGAGATGTCGAAAGCAAAGGCAGAGCCTGCTGACTACGCAAAAGCCGCAACCGACTTCGCAAGCGCGTCGGCTGAAGTTGCCGCAGAAAACATGGCTGCTTTCGCTGAAATCGCGAAAAAAGTTCAGACCGAAACCGTTGAGCTGCTGATGGCGGCTGGCAAAGACGCTGCAGAAGACGCAACCGCAGCCGTCAAAAAAGCCACCAACGAGGTGACCGCTGCCGCTAAGAAAGCAGCAACCACCAAGTAAGGCAAGTCTGCGAACTAGCACCCATTCCTCCCAAGCGGTGCATCGCAAGAGGGCAGGTCGTTTGACCTGCCCTTTCTTTTTGTTCTGCAGTCGCATAACCTCTGCTGCAACGCATCATCCTTGGGGAGGGTAAACGGTGTCGGAACAAGAAAAACCGTTGTTGATCAAGCGCTATGCCAGCCGTCGGCTATATAACACTGAGACCAGTGATTACGTGACGCTTGAAGATATCGCGGGCTTCATCCGCGACGGACGTGAAGTTCAGATTATCGATCTGAAAACCGGGGATGATCTGACCCGTCAGTATCTGCTTCAAATCATTGCCGAACATGAAAGCCGCGGCGAAAATGTTCTGCCAGTCAACGTTCTGAACGATCTGGTCCGCAGCTACATGGTGCCGGGTGGGGGCATGATGCCGCAGTTCCTACAAAGCTCGTTTGAGATGCTGCGCGAGAGCCAGTCCAAGATGATGGAAAACATGAACGCCATGAACCCGATGTCGCAGATGCCGGGGTTCGAGGCGATGCAAGCGCAGCAACAGGCATTTCTGAAAGCCATGACCGGGGGCCTGTCGGGCAAATGGTCCGGTTCGGATGACGAGCAAGAGGCGTCGTCGGAACCCAAAGAAGATCTGGACGACATCAAAAAGCAACTCGCGGAACTGCAGCAGAAATTGTCCAAGCTTAGCTGATCGGGCTGATGCGTCGACTGCTTGCGATTGCGGTACTGCTCTGGGCGCAGACGGCGCTGGCGCAAGGTAAATTCTCGAACGTGTGGGAGCCGATCTGCACAATGGGGCAGGACACTTCGGCTGGCTGCGCGGATATCCGGGATCGCGAAATCCTGAACGCCTTCGAGGAGCCTTGGCGGGCTATTGGGCGCGTCAATTTTGCCAGCCGCAGCCAGCGGTCTCACTGTACAGGTGTTCTGGTGTCGGAGCAGTTGGTGCTTACGGCGGCGCATTGCCTTTACAATTCTGCCCGCCAGCGATGGATACCGCCTTCAAGCATCCGGTTTGCCGCAGGATATCAGCGCGGTGAGGCTGTCGCGGTCTCTGCCGTCAATGCCTACCGGCTGTCCGCATCGCAAGGTGTGGATGGAGCTTTCAACAATCGCGCCGACTTGGATTGGGCCGTGCTGGAACTGACCGATCCGATCGGAGCAGAGCTTGGGTTCTTGGCGCTCGCCGACGACACAAGCGAAGGGTTTGTGTCGGGGTATCCCGGCTTGCGCTCCCATGTCTTGAGCCGTACCGGAGCTTGCGTGCCTCAACCTGCTGGTCAGCACCTCCTGCACGCAATATGTTCTGTCATGATGGGAGATTCCGGCGCGCCACTACTGGTTCAGACGGAGGAAGGTCCGGCAGTCGCTGGAATATTGTCGCGCATCGCGCCGACCCCGGATGGGATCGACGCGTTGTTTTTGTCCGTTCAAGCGTTTGATCTTGGTGAGAGCTGATCAGGTACCGTAGACCGGCATCGGGCCGACCACTTCACCTATTGAGGCCAGCAGAATATCCGCGATCACGTCAAGTTCTTCGCGCGTCAGGCGGACGGGCAGGCGCACGTCACAGGCGCTCATCAGCATGGCGCGGGTTTGTGGCAGATCGACCTGTTCGGGCAGGAATTGCCAGTTCCAGAAGGCGCGCGCGTTGTCCTGGCTCAGGCCGAAGACCTGCACCTTAACACCCCGTGCCTCGGCAGCTGCCGCGAAGGCTTTGATTTCATCGTCATCAAGGTCCACCAGATTGAACTGGATCGAATCCGGCGCGCGGCGTTCAGGTGCCAGCGGCGCGGGCACGTCGATATGGGGCGACGCGTTCAGGCGATCCGCGACATAGTCATGATTTTCCAGTCCGTCACGAACCCGACGCGCCAGTTCCGGAATCTGTGGACGGATCACGGCGGCGCTGAGGTTGCTCATCCGCAGGTTATATAGCGGCAACTGGTTCTGCCAGCGGGCAAAGGCCAGCTCAAGTTCGGGCGCGCCTGAGTGTTTTTTCCAGTTATGTTCATATGCGCCTGACATGATGACGGTGCGGGCTACCAGATCAGCGTCATCTGTAAGCAGGATTCCGCCTTCGCCCGCGTTGATCATCTTGTAGGACTGGAACGAGAAACAGCCGATCTTGCCGATCGTACCGATATTGCGCCCATTCCAGGTGGTGCCAAGCGAATGTGCGGCGTCCTCAATCACAGGTATATCGCGCGCGTCACACAGCTCCATTATGGCATCCATGTCCGAGGTATGGCCGCGCATATGGCTGATGATCACTGCCTGAACGCTATCCAGCTTGGCCGCGAAATCCTCCATGTCGATGCGATAATTGCTGCCAACTTCGCAAAGAACCGGAATGCAATCCGCGTGAACGACCGAGGACGGTACGGCGGCAAAGGTAAATCCTGGGATCAAAACCCGCGCATCCCGCGGCAGATCCAATGCCTTGAGCGACAGGAACAGCGCAGCAGAGCAGGACGACACGGCCAGAGCGTATTTGCTGCCCAGCAGCGCGGCAAACTCGGCCTCAAGCAGCGAAACCGGTGCATCCTGTGGCGCGGTATAGCGGAACAGGTCGCCAGATTGCATCAGGGCGTCAATTGCGTCTCTTGCGGCTGCGGGGATGGGTTCGGCGTCATGAACGTTGGGTACAAGCGTCATATTTGGATTTCCCGAATTTTATCTTTGGGAAAGATAAAGTCATATAGCGCTCAAGCCAAGGCTTGTTTCGCCCTATTGGCGAAATTTCACCAATCTGTCGTAAACTCAGGGATCACAGTGTCAGTCGCAGGTTCGCCGTGCCAGAGCTGGTGGCCAATTGTGCCCGAGCAACTGATGCATATAGTGTCTTTCCATGTTGATCTTTCTTACCATTCTGTTCCTCGTCGTCGCTGGCCTTTGCTATTATTTCTGGTCGAAACGGCAGGCCCGCGCCGAGTTGCTTGCCACGCCGCTGAGCGCCCGTCAGCGCGATATCATTGATCGTCAGGTGCCAATCATCCGGCGGCTTCCGCAGCCGCTGCGCCAGCATCTGGATGGCAAGGTGAACTTGTTGCTGGATCAGGTGAGTTACTACGGTTGCGATGGGCTGGATGTGACGGAAGAGATGGAACTTTCGATTGCGGCACAGGCTTGTCTGCTCGTGATCAACAGTGACCTTTGGTACGATAATCTGACGACGATCCTGATTTATCCCAACGCCTTCAAGTCAAAGCAGCAGCGGCGCTCGGGTTATGTCGTGTCTGAGAAAGAAATCGTGCGCACCGGTGAAAGCTGGGATCGCGGGCCGGTCATTCTGTCCTGGGCGCATAGCCAGCAAGGGGCGCTGGATGATCGGGATGGCCAGAACGTGGTGCTGCATGAATTTGCGCATCAGATTGACGACCTTTCCGGCGGTACGAACGGCGTGCCAATTCTAAGCGCAGGTCAGAGCTTTGCCGAATGGGAAAAGGTATTTCTGACCGCCTATGACGCGCATGTGCGCGCTGTCGAAAGCGGTCGGCGCACGGTGATTGACCCCTATGGTGCGACTGGGCACGAGGAGTTTTTTGCCGTCTCGGTCGAAGTATTTTTTGAACGCCCCCGCGCGTTACAGCGCGAGGTGCCTGAGGTGTACGAGCAACTCTCGAAACTGTTCCGTTTGAACCCGGTCGAGTGGGATTAGCGTGCCAGATTCAGACGGAACCGCATCTTGGCCTTTCGCTCGGCGGGCAGGTGCCGGTTCAGACGTTTGTTGACCATGCCGAAACACCAGACGATGACCAGTGTCAGTAAGATGAAGTAGAACGCCAGAATCGGGTAAGGAATGAACGGGTTGAACGTCTTGTCGGCGAAGTAGCTCGCGTAATACAGCGCGTCTCCGCGTTGCTGCCAGGCCGGGAACGCCGAGAAGAAAACCAGCGTGGTGGATTGGAACACAAAGATGGCTTCGTTCGTATAAGCGGGCCACGCCAGCCGCAGCATGGTGGGCCAGATGATACGGCGGAACCGGGACCAGCCAGACATGCCATATGCGTCTGCGGCTTCGGTATCCCCTTTGGGGATCGAGCGCAGCGCACCATAGAAGATCTCACCCGAATAGGCGGATGTGTTCAGGAACAGCACGATCAGCGCCCCCAGCCAGGCCGAGGTGAAGGCGTCGAACATCGGATAGGGTTTCTTCAGCGACAGGAAGAAGAAATAGGCGAAGAAGAACTGGATAAAGAGCGGTGAGCCGCGGAACAGGAAGATGAACCACTCGGACGGTTTGCGCAGCCATTTGTTCGATGAGGCTTTGCCGACGGCCAACGCGGTGGCGAGGAAGAACCCTGTGACCATCGCCATGATCCCGAAATAGATATTCCAGATCATGCCCGAGCCGATCAGCGTGAAATGCTCGCACAGAGTGAAATCGGTTTTGGGCAGCAGGCGCTCGCCGAAGCCCAGTGACCGGAGGCCATAATCCTGAATGGTCTGGAGGCAGCTCATGCGGTGGTCTCCTTGCGCAGAAGCTCTCCGCCCGATGTGGCCTGACCGTGGGACAGGCGGCGCATCAGTTTCTCAAGCCCGACTTCCGAGACGCGGGTCATGCCGAGATAGAAGATCAGCAGGGCGAGGAAGTACCACATACGCCAGTCGCCGTGGGGGTAGTCGGTAAAGCGCGAGGTTTTGGTGCCGCCCAGTTCACGTGCCCAATAGACGATATCTTCGATGCCCAGCAGGAACAGCAGCGGCGTGGCCTTGATCAGCACCATCCAGAGGTTCGACAGGCCGGGCAGGGCGTAGACCCACATCTGTGGCACGAGGATGCGCCAGAAGGTCTGGCGGCGGGTCATGCCATAGGCCTCGGCGGTTTCCAGTTGGGCGTGGGGCACGGCACGCATGCCGCCGAACAGGACGTTGGCGGCGAAGGCGCCGAAAACGATGGAAAAGGTGATGACTGCGAGGAAAAACCCATAAGTTTCGTGCACCCATTCAGGCGCGGTGCCCAGCGGCAGCTTGGCGGCTTGGCAGACGAGGAAGTCATTGCCTTGCCGAACTGGTTCGGTCCAGTCGGGGCAGATAACTTTGTGCCGGATCCACTCGAAACCCTGATCCAATGCGATCACGAAAAACAGGAAAAAGGCGATGTCTGGCACGCCGCGCACAATGGCAATGTAAGCTTTGCCCAGCCAGCTTAGCGGTGGGAAATGCGACCGCGCCGCCATGGCACCGGCAAAGCCGAAGCTGAGCGCGACTGGGGCAGTGACGGCTAACAAGCCCAACACTTTGAGAAAGGATAGGTAGAATGACCAGTGGACGCCATTGGTTAGATAGCACGAGAACCAGTGGAACGTGCCGAGCGTGTCAGGATCAGCGCAGTAGGAGAACATATGGCGTCTTTCGAACGTCTTTACCGGCAAAGCCGATGCCGCGGCCCGGCGCTGAGGCGCCGGACCGGGATACGATAGGTATTAGTTGGTGACGACTGAACCGTCAGCACCGTATGTGGCGATTCCTTCACCGAACCACTTGATCAGCATTTCGTTCAGTGTGCCGTCGGCCTTCATAGAAGTGATGGCCTCGTCAAACTTACCACGCAGCTCACCGTCGCTTTCACGCAAGCCCATGCCGACACCACCGCCCAGCGGAACCGGATCTCCAACAAAGACCAGTTCACCGCCCGATTCTTCTACCAAAGGAACCAGATAATCGCGGTCTGCCAGAACGGCATCGGCTTCGCCGTTACGAACGGCTGCGATGGTTTCTTCCGGGGTTGCGAATTCGACAAGGGTCGCGCCGGATTCGGCAACGTGGCCAGCCTGGATGGTGGCGGTTTGTGCTGCAACAATACCGCCAGTCACATCTGCCGCGTCAGAGGTCGCAACGTATGCTGAAGCAGTCGGCGGATAGTAGTCTTGAGTGAAGTCGATGACCTCATCACGTTCGTCGGTGATCGACATGCCCGCGATGATGGTGTCGTAGTTGCCCGAGACCAGATTCGGAATGATCGAATCCCAGTCGTTCTTGACCCACTCGCACTCCAGATTGGCGCGCTTGCACAGTTCATCACCTACGTCACGCTCAAAGCCGTCGATCTCACCAGCGTCGTTGATGAAGTTATACGGAGGGTAGGCGCCCTCGGTGCCCATGCGCACGGTTTCGGCCATGGCCACACCGGCGGTCAGAGCCAGTGCTGCGGTGGTCAGAATCAGGTTTTTCATTGTTACTCCCCTTATTGGTTCTGTCCGTTGATTATGCCGCCTGAGTGGCGGAGAGAAAGCCCTGAAGCCGTTGGGATTCAGGGGTAGTGAAAATATCTTCGGGTGTGCCCTCTTCTTCGATCAGGCCTTGATGCAGGAACACAACATGGCTGGAGATGTCCGCTGCCATCTTCATGTCATGGGTCACGATGATCATGGTGCGGCCTTCGGCGGCCAGATCCTTGATCACCTTTATCACTTCCTGTTCCAACTCAGGGTCGAGCGCCGAAGTGGGTTCGTCAAACAGGAGCGCCTCAGGCTCCATGCAAAGCCCACGCGCGATGGCGGCACGCTGTTGCTGGCCGCCAGACAGCTGTGCCGGATAGACGTCGCATTTGTCGCCAATGCCCACCTTTTCCAGATATTTGCGGGCGCTGTCCTCGACCTCGGCCTTATCACGGCCCAGAACGGTGACCGGGGCCTCCATCACGTTTTGAAGGATGGTCATGTGGGCCCAGAGGTTGAATTGCTGGAACACCATCGATAGGTTGGTGCGGATACGCAGCACCTGTTTGGCGTCGGCCGGGCGGCGGTTATGCCCTTCACCGGACCAGCTCACCGGTTCACCTTTGAACAGAATCTCGCCCTGCTGGCTGTCTTCCAGCAGATTGCAGCAGCGTAGAAGAGTAGATTTGCCTGACCCGGAAGAACCAATCAGCGAGACAACGTCGCCACGATGGGCGGTAATGTCCACTCCCTTGAGCACCTCGAGATTTCCGAAGCTTTTGTGCAGGTTCTTGATCTCGATGACGGGCGCGTTTTCTGTCACGGGCAGTCCAGTTATTGTGAATGGTGTTGGTGCGGTACTAGGGCTGAAAAATTGAACCAATGCAATGCGCAAATGACAAGTTCACGTGGCGAAATCGCCAAAATGACCAGTCGCTTTAATCAAAATCGTCAGTTTAACGTCCGCTCTGCCCGCCAAGCAGGCGGGCCAGGGTTAATGAGACTCACGGTGTTTCCAGCCGCGCCGACGCGACGAGGTGCTGGCTGTGATGGCGGGATGGGCTTTGGGGGAGGCATCGAAGGTGATCGAATCAGCCGCCTATCAGACTTTCGCAGCCCGTTGACGGGCCATGGCTGAATCTACGTCGCTGACACCCAGCAAGCTGACAACGAGGCGCAGTAGCGAATCCTCCTCGCCAGTGCGTTGCCCGTCGGCCAGTGCGACGGACCACATCGCCTGTACCACCGCCAGACGGTCGTCATAGGCGACGGCCACTTTGATGGCTCGGGTGAAGCGGACAGTGTCGGGTGCCTCGGCCTCAAGATCTTCGGCGCGGGCACGCAGGGCTGCGGCCTCGAACGGCGAAAGGCCATAACGCTCGGCCGAGATACGGTCGATCCGGGCCATTTCGGTATCGGCATAGTCATTGTCGGAACGTGCGATGCGCACCAGTAGGGCGGTCAGAGCCAGGCGAGCATCGTCTTCGACAAGCGGGTCGGGCTGTGGCTGTGTGAGCCGAGACAGGAAATCACTGAACATAGTCAGATATATAGTGCGCAATCCGAAAGGTGGAAACCGGTATTAGGGGCAAATTGTGCGTCAAAGAAAGCCCCGGCCTAGGTCGCCTCCAAGCGGCTTTGCACCCGTTCGCGGGCAGCTTTGCTGTCGTTGAAGCTGAGGCCCATGGCAATACGGGCCTCTTCAACGATTTTGATCTCACCTTCGTCCGAGTTGCCATCGGCCAGCACGACCTCCCACAAGGCGTCCAAAGCGGCCAGGCGCTCCTGCAAATCAGTAGTTTCACGGATCAGCTTGCCAAAAGTATCGGTTTCCGGCGCGGCAGCATGCAGCTTTTCACAGGTAGCGCGCACTTTTGCGGCCTCAATGGCGTTGTGCTGGTAGAGGCGGGCGAGGATGCGGTCGATCAGGCTGATCTCTTCCAGTTTGTAATCACGATCTGCCTGCGCCACGCGCACCATCAATGCACCGAGGGCCAGTTCGGCATCCGGGTCTGGAAGGTTGTCGTGTTGCGGCGGACGGAACGCCTGAAAGAACTTCTTCAACATAGGGTTAGGATATTCCTAAATTTCGGACGCGCCAAGCGGTGCTAACCTTCATAGCCCTGAATGATCACAAGATCGCCGGTGGACACCGGATCGCGCAGGGCCTTAGCCGCTTGATAGCCTTCGCTTTCATAACAGGCCAGCGCCTGTTCGTAGCTGGGGAATTCGATCACTACGGTGCGGGCGCGGGCCTGGCCTTCGACCTCGGTCCGATCACCGCCTCGCACGAGGAATTTGGCACCATATTCGGCAAAAGGCGCGGCGTTTGCGGCTATATAGTTCTTGTAGGTATCGAAATCATCGACATCGACATGGGCAACCCAGTATCCTTTGGCCATGGGGCTTCCTCCTGTGCTTTCACGCGCAAGGTGCGGAGGAATGTCTGGGAATGCAATCCCCTAAAAGTGGATCACCCGCCCGATTGCAGCGCCTCGCGGGCTTTGTCCTGCAGCCAGGCAATCATCTGCCGGTAGGGCACAGGGCCATAGCTGATCCGGGCTACGCCAAGTTTCGCCAGTGTCGGCGTGTCAGGTGTGCCGGGAAGGGCGATGATATTGACAGGTAAGTCGGTTGCTTCACACAGGCGACCGATCATCGTTTCATCTTTCAGGCCCGGTGCAAAGAAGCCGCTGGCCCCGGCCTCAGCATAGGCTTTGGCGCGGGCCATGGCATCGTCCAGCATCGCCTGATCATGGCTGTCGGGTGCCGCCTTGAGGAAGATATCGGTACGGGCATTGATGAACGCGGGAATTCCGGCAACATCACAGCTCTCACGCATGGCCGCGACGCGCGCAGCCTGCGTTTCGATGTCATAAAGCTCTTTCGTTCCAACGATCTGGTCTTCAAAGTTGAAGCCGATCACGCCGGTTTCGAGGGCCCGTTTAACATTGGCCGAGATGCCGAACGTATCTTCGGCATAGGCGCCTTCCAGATCCATGGTGACCGGGATGTCAACGGCCTCCACAATGCGTCGCGCGTTCTCCAGCGCCGCCTCGAAGGGGATGTTCTGCCCATCTGTAAAGCCTTGCGCCATTGCGACCGGTGCACTGCCAGTCGCCAGAGCCTTGGCCCCGGCATCGCGTACAGCTGCGGCGCTGCCTGCGTCCCAGATGTTATAGAGGATGACCGGATTGCCCTTCTTGTGCAGGGCGGCAAAGGTTTCTGCTTGGGTTATCTGATCTGTCATGGCCGGTCTCCTGTCGGTTTCTTCCGACAGTTAACTGCGACAACGGCCGCTGCGTACAGTTTTTTTCGCAGCAGCCCTCACTTTGCAGTGACCTAGACGAGGCGCGATGTGTCCTTGGCCGCGCGCACGAAGTCGCGGAACAGGGGATGCGGGTCGAAGGGTTTGGACTTCAGCTCCGGGTGATACTGAACTCCGATGAACCATGGGTGATCCGACCATTCAACAATCTCGGGCAAGCGGCCATCGGGCGACATGCCCGAGAAGTTCAAACCAGCCTTTTCCAGCTTGTCGCGATACTTGATGTCGACCTCATAGCGGTGGCGGTGGCGTTCCTCGATCTGAGTGCCGCCATAGACATCAGCGACTTTTGATCCCTCGGCCAGAACTGCATTATAGGCGCCAAGACGCATGGTTCCGCCCTTGTCGTCTCCGACTTTACGTTCGACTTTGTGATTGCCCTGCACCCATTCTTTCAGGTGGTAAACAACCGGTTCGAAACGCTTTTTCCCGGCTTCGTGGTCGAATTCTTCCGAACCCGCCTCGGCGATGCCCGCCGCATTCCGCGCTGCCTCGATCACTGCCATCTGCATGCCGAGACAGATGCCCAGGTAGGGCACTTTGTGCTCGCGCGCGTATTGAGCCGCTTTGATCTTGCCTTCGGTTCCACGTTCGCCAAACCCTCCGGGGACAAGGATCGCGTGGAAGCCTTCCAGATGCGGTGCCACATCTTCATTGTCGAATACCTCGGCATCAACCCACTCGACCTTGACCTTCACGCGGTTGGCCATGCCGCCATGGGTCAGCGCCTCGGCAATCGACTTATAGGCGTCTTCCAACTGAGTGTATTTGCCCACAATAGCGACCTTCACCTCGCCTTCGGCGTTGTGGATGCGGTCGCTGACATCTTCCCATTTCGCCAGATCGGGCTTGGGGGCAGGGCTGATCTGGAAGGCATCCAGAACCGCCTGATCCAGACCTTCGCGGTGATAGGCCAGCGGGGCGTCATAGATGGTCGACAGATCCTGCGCCGCAATCACGCTGTCGGGGCGGACATTACAGAATAGGGCCAGCTTCTCGCGTTCTTTGGTCGGGATCGGGCCTTCGGAGCGGCACACCAGAATGTCGGGGGCCAGACCGATCGAGCGCAGCTCTTTCACCGAGTGCTGGGTCGGCTTGGTTTTCAGCTCACCGGACGCCTTGATATAAGGCAGCAGGGTCAGGTGCATGAACAGGCACTGACCACGCGGTTTGTCCTGACTGAATTGACGGATGGCCTCAAAGAAGGGCAGGCCTTCAATATCGCCCACGGTGCCGCCGATTTCGCAAAGCATGAAATCAACCTCATCCTCGCCAATTGCGATGAAATCCTTGATCTCGTTAGTGACGTGGGGGATCACCTGAATGGTTTTGCCGAGGTAATCGCCGCGGCGCTCTTTCTCAAGCACGTTGGAATAAATCCGGCCCGAGCTGACCGAGTCGGTCTTACGCGCGGCCACGCCGGTGAAACGTTCGTAATGGCCAAGGTCCAGATCGGTCTCGGCCCCGTCATCGGTGACGAACACTTCGCCATGTTCAAACGGCGACATCGTACCCGGATCGACGTTCAAATAAGGGTCGAGCTTGCGCAGGCGTACCGAGTATCCTCGGGCCTGCAGCAGCGCGCCCAAAGCCGCCGAAGCCAGTCCTTTTCCCAAGGACGAAACCACACCACCAGTGATGAAAATAAATCGCGCCATGTTGTTCGGCTTGCTCCCGTGAGACGTCAAAATCAGCTGCCCGACGGTTTACGAAAAACCGCTGCATCACGGGACTTCATATATAAAGGATTCGCGCCCATAGCGCAAGAGAACCGCAAGATGCTGTTGCAGTCCTCTTTCCGGTTTCTAGGTTTTGTGTATCAGTCGGCCTGCGGGATCAGCGGCGCATTGTCGCCCTGTGTCGGAGGCAGAAGATCATCAGCCGACGGTACAGCCGGGGTGCTTTCCTCGGTCGGGGCCGGGGTCGGAACGCCCAAACGGTCGATAACCGAGCTGCCCGAGGATTTCTGTGCGGCCAGAATGGTCAGCGTGATCGAGGTGACGATAAAGCACGCCGCCAGGATCCAGGTCACTTTGCCCAACGCAGTCGCAGCTGCGCGTCCGGTCATGGCTCCGCCACCGCCGCCACCCATGCCAAGGCCGCCACCTTCGGACCGCTGCATCAGCACAACGGCGATCAGGCCCAGAGCCAGAAGAAGATGGATGATGAGAACGACGTTTTCCATGGTGGTCCTGTACAGCGTGGCGTGTATCGCGTGGTACTTATGCAAGTTTGGTTCTGGGGGCAAGGGAGGAGTTGCCATCACGGTTGGTGATGTGATGGATCACGCCAAAGGGACTGGACAGGCGGGCAAGGCGTGGCGCAGGCTGCGGCTCATGCCACATGATGACCACGACCACCCGCACGCCCTGTTGCCGCCCGAACCCGCGCTCCGTGTCAAAGCGCTGGAGACGATTCTGACCCGTAAGGGGCTGATCGACCCGGCGGCGCTGGATGAGATCATCGATACCTATCAGAACAAGATCGGCCCGCAGAACGGGGCCCGTGTCGTTGCCAAGGCATGGAGCGATCCTGACTTCAAGGCGGCTCTGCTTGCAGATGCAACACCAGTCGTTACCGATCTCGGATATTATGGTCGTCAGGGAGAGCATATGGTGGTGGTCGAGAACACCCCTGCGCAGCACAACATGGTCGTTTGTACATTGTGCAGCTGTTATCCATGGCCTCTGTTGGGTATCCCGCCAGGCTGGTATAAATCCGATGCCTATCGCGCCCGCGCCGTGCGCGAACCGCGCAAGGTATTGGCCGAGTTCGGTGTAAGCCTGTCTGACACGACGTCCGTTCGGGTGTGGGATTCAACGGCTGAGATTCGCTATCTGGTTTTGCCCATGCGCCCTGCAGGCTCTGAAGGGTTGAGCGAAGACGATCTGGCCGCTTTGGTCACCCGCGACAGCATGATTGGCACGGGCTTGCCCAAGGTGACCGCATGACCCGCGTTCACGACATGGGAGGGCGGTTCGGTGACGGGGCTATTGATCCAGAAGCGGAAGACGCTCCTGTTTTTGCCGAAGACTGGCACGCGCGTGCTTTGGCGGTAACTCTTGCGTCGGGGTTTCTGGGGCAGTGGAATATCGATGTATCGCGCCACGCCCGCGAGCGCCTGTCCCCTAAGGATTATGCGCAGTTTACCTATTATGAAAAATGGATTTCAGGACTCGCAAATCTGCTGGTCGAAAACGGCGTGTTGACGTTGGATGATTTGCGCGGCGCCGAAGAAGACGCCGAACATCCTTTGGCCACGCGTGTTCTAAGGGCTGATGCCGTTGCCGCTGCCCTTGCCAAGGGTGGTCCGGCGGACCGCCCATCGAACGTCGCGATTCAGTTTGAGGTTGGGCAATCGGTGCGCACCGCGCGTCCAACGGCAAACCGGTTGGTCGATGGCGGTCATACGCGGCTGCCGATCTACGCGGCTGGCGCCCGAGGGCGGGTGCTGCGATTGCATGGAACGCATGTGTTGCCTGATTCTAATGCGCATGGATTGGGTGAAGCTCCCGAACCACTTTATGCTGTAGTCTTCCCAGCATCGGAACTCTGGGCCAATCCCGAACATTCAGAGGATGAGGTCGTGCTGGATCTGTGGCAATCCTACCTCGAACCCGCATGAGTGATTGCGTCGCCCATACCGCCCCCGAGCCGGTCTTTGCCGAACCTTGGCACGCGCAGATATTTGCTGTCACGGTGGCCCTGAACGAGGCGGGTCGTTTTGATTGGCCGGATTGGGCCTCTCGGTTCTCTGCAACGCTGAAGCGTCATGGTCTGGACCGTGAGTTGGATGGCGGTGACGACTATTTCCATGCATGGTTGGAGACGCTGGAAGTGTTGTTGACGGAACAGGGTGACACATCGCTCGCCGATATCTCGGCCTTGCGCAATGCGTGGGAAGAGGCCTACTTGACCACACCCCATGGCCAACCTGTACGCTTGTCGCAGGGGTAGAGGGGGCTCTGCCCCCGCCGCGGCCAGCCGCGACTCCCCCGAGATATTTATAGCCAGATGAAGCAGTGGATCCGGTCTTCATCTGGCTATAAATATCTCCGCCGGAGGCACCGCGCGAGATGCGATTTCCCGATGCGGCGAAATATCGGTTTCCCTGCCGACTGAGCCTCGCTATATCAGCCGGGTTTGATATCTCAGCGCAAAAGGACCGGATATGGCCAATGTGGTTGTTGTCGGCGCCCAGTGGGGTGACGAAGGAAAAGGCAAGATCGTCGACTGGCTCAGCGAGCGGGCAGATGTGATCGCGCGTTTTCAGGGCGGGCATAATGCCGGGCATACGCTGGTTATCGATGGTGAGGTTTACAAGCTGCATGCATTGCCCTCGGGCGTGGTGCGCGGCGGCAAGCTGAGCGTGATCGGCAATGGGGTTGTACTGGACCCATGGCACCTGATGAAAGAGATCGGCACGATCCGGGAACAGGGTGTTGATATTACGCCCGAGACGCTGATGATCGCTGAGAACACACCGCTGATCCTGCCATTCCATGGCGAACTGGATCGGGCACGCGAGAATCAGAACTCGGTGGCCAAGATTGGCACAACCGGTCGCGGAATCGGACCATGTTATGAGGACAAGGTAGGGCGGCGCGTGATCCGGGTGGCTGATCTGGCGGATGATGCAACGCTGGCGCTGCGGGTGGACCGGGCTTTGGTACACCACAACGCTTTGCGCAACGGCTTGGGGCTTGAGCCAATTGACCGGGACGGGTTGATTGCGCAGCTGAAAGAGATTGCGCCGCAGATTCTGCCCTTTGCGGCACCTGTTTGGAAGGTGCTGAACGAAAAGCGCAAAGCGGGCAAGCGCATCCTGTTCGAAGGAGCGCAGGGCGCGTTGTTGGATATCGATTTCGGGACCTATCCATTTGTGACATCATCGAATGTAATCGCAGGGCAGGCTTCGACCGGTGTAGGCATTGGCCCCGGATCGATCGACTTCGTTCTGGGGATTGTCAAAGCCTATACCACGCGCGTGGGCGAGGGGCCGTTCCCGACTGAGTTGGACGATGCCGATGGGCAGCGCCTGGGTGAGCGGGGGCATGAATTCGGTACAACAACGGGTCGCAAACGGCGTTGTGGCTGGTTCGATGCCTGTTTGGTGCGTCAGACCTGTGCGACCAGCGGTGTCAACGGTATTTCGCTGACCAAATTGGATGTTCTGGATGGGTTCGAGACGCTGAAGATCTGTGTCGGATATGAACTGGATGGCGAACGCCTCGACTATCTGCCCACCGCCGCCGACCAGCAGGCGCGCTGCACGCCCATCTACGAAGAGATGCCGGGCTGGAGTGAATCCACTGAAGGCGCGCGCAGTTGGGCAGATTTGCCTGCGAACGCAATCAAATATGTGCGTCGGGTCGAGGAATTGATCGAATGCCCGGTCGCCTTGTTGTCTACCAGCCCGGAGCGGGAGGACACCATTCTGGTAACTGACCCGTTTGCGGACTGATGAGCGGGAACGAAAAGCCCGGTCTCAGCTATAAGGCGCGGCGGCGTTGGTCGTTGCTGCTGCTGCTGGTCGGGCTGCCTGCTTATATTGTTGCAGTCGTGACGATTGTGAACTGGCTGGATCGCCCGCCGATCTGGCTTGAGCTCCTGGTCTATGTCGCGCTGGGCATTGTCTGGGTCTTGCCGTTCAAATTTGTCTTTCGTGGCGTGGGCAAGGAAGACCCGGATCAGGACAAAAACTAGTCCGGCCAGCTGAATACTGCACGGGCAAATGCATGATATTCCCCGGCAATTTCCTCTGCCATGCTGAATGGCGTGGGCCAGGGCGGTGTGAGAGTTGCTGCAACTTCCCCGGTCATCAAGTTGAGATCAGCGCTGTGTTTGCTGGCCAGGTGGCGCATCCTCTGATTGGTCGCGAGGCAGATCATATGTACCTCACGTATCCCGCGGTTGCGCGCGCTCGCGATAAGACGCGAGAGAAGAGCGTCACCGATACCACGATCCTGCCATGGGGCTTCGACGGTGAAGGCTGCCTCGGCAGTGCGGGGAAGGCTATCCCGCACCGGGCGGAGTTCGGCCATTCCACGTAGGCAGCTGTCGGGGAAGGCCCCAAAGACCAAGGATGCATCGTCGAACAGGGCCGAGGCATAACGATCCAGAAAGACGTTAGGCACAACAGCGCCAAAACGTGATCGCAAAGCCTCGGGTTCGAGGTTTTGTAGATGGGCTGTTACAAGGGGTTTGTCGAAGATGCGCAAACGTCGGATTGCAAGATCGTACATACGAGATACCTCAGGTCGGAAACTTGGGCACTTAAGATCACAGAGTCGGGTTCAGTCGATGCGGTGATCGTAGCAAATTTCTGCGCCGCAGCATAACCAACAGCGCCTAGTATGCCAAAAATGAGCGGATTTGCCGCTGAGGAGCTTGATCGCGCCCATAAGGAGAGGGCCAGAGTTGCCTCCGGCCCTGTCGAGTTTCGAGGGGGTAATTTGATGCGCCGGGTTTAGCCCGCGGCGCGTTCGTCATCATCCGGGCGGAACCCGATCTGGGTCGAGGCAGCGAAACGCCCGCCACCGGCCTTTTCGATCTTGCCGTCCCGCAGAAGTTGCCCGAAGGAGCGCAGGCTTTCTTCACGATTGAATGCTTCCTGCTTCAGCGAACGCACCTTGTTCATCAGTTGCGGACGCGAGAACTGTTCCTGGCCTTCGATGAACGAGAGGTAAGCAGCCGCAGCCTCCAGCAGATCAGGAAGCGATTGTGCGCCCTGTTCCTGTGCAAAAGTGGCGAACCCGCCTTCCTCATCCGCGGCACTGTCATCCACCGAGGTCACGCGGCGCGGCATGACAGGGCCGGTGTCGGCCTCATCGGTATCAATGCGCTGTTCTGCGACCAGTTTCAGCGGTGCTGCGATTTCCGCGGCGGGGCGTTCGCTGGTCACTTCGACCTCGGGGCGGCGGGGGCTGACGACAGACGCCAGATCACCGCGATAATCGTCCTCGCGTTCGCCAGCGGAGTCTTTGCCTTCGGCGCGCTCGGCCTCGGTTGCGGCGACGGCGGTGCGCAAGTGCGAATAAGTTTCACGCTGATCATTGGTGGATGGATCATCCAACTGTTCGTCAGCCTTGTCCATCAGGCGTGAGACGTCTTCGTCCAGCCCGGACATTTCCGCCCGTTCAGGTGAGATCTTTGTTTCCAGCTCGGATTCGACAAGCGCGATCTCGTCCAGCAGCAGTGCCTCATCCTCGGCCGAAATTACATCGCCGGAAATTTCGGCCAGTGCTTCGGTCGCGTCGCGATCATCGTCTTCGGCAACTGGTTCGTTCAGAATGTTGGATTGATCCTCGGTCTCAGACGCTTCATCAAGGTCCGAGAACAGAACGTCACTGTCTGTGACCTCATCCTGCTGCGCAACTTCTTCTTCGTCCTCGGCGGGGACCAGATCGGTCGCGTCGGTTTCGTCCTGTTCATCGGCGTTTGACATGGTGTCAGCCAACTCGTCAACGAGGTCCTCAACATCATCCGTCGATGCGACGGGTTCCGGAAGGTCTTCGGTCTGATCTTCCACTGGCATGGGGGCGGGCGCCGGTTCTTCGATCGGGTCTTCCAGGTCTGAAGGGCTGAGCGCGCCTGCTGCGAAGGCTGCCGAGATTGCGTCGACCTTGGGCTTCGTCGGCTGGAGATAGCTCGTATCCTCATCCTCGGAATATGTGGTGGGGGTTTGGTCGGAATGCGAAACCACCGCCCGAATGCGCTGCAATTTGGCCGCGATGCTGTCTTCTGCAGGCTCATCGGATTGTGCCTGAGGCGTTGAGGGGACGGCGCTGGACAAAGGCTGAACGGGCTCGGGTGCAGGTGTAAGCGTAGGTGCGATCGCAGCGGGGGTCGGTGCCGCGGGGGCTGATGTCTCGGTCGCCCGCAGGAGCAGACCGGTGTCATTCTGACTGGCTTCTACTTTACGTGCGACATCGCGCTGAGCGATGCGGGTCAGCATCTCGGCGTCCGGCTGAGGCGGTTCCGATCCAAAATAGCGGTCGTCCGCTGCAAGATCCCGGAAATATTCGGCAATGGCTTTCATCGTTTCGAATGAATCGTCGAAGCCTTCCAAAGTGCACGAGAAGGTTCCGTAAGAAACGGTTAACACCTTGTTGTTCTGTACCATCAGACGCACGTCCTCTACAAACTACCAGGTCACATTGCCAAACACATACCTCGGCAATCGACTTCAAACTGTAGCCATGAGTCTATCATTTTGTGGTCTCATTATGTCCAAAACCGGGAAATATGGTCAATCTTGCGAAAAATGAGTCAATTGTTCGGTCTGAAGGGCCAATTGGGCTGTTTGGAGGGGGTGAAATCGGCCCCGGTGACGTGAATCTGGTGCTGAATCGCGTTGATTCTGCGGTTGCGGCGGATGGCGGGGCCGCTGCGCTGATTGATTCGGGGCGCATACCCGATGCGGTGATCGGTGATTTTGACTCGCTTGAAGCCGCCTATCGCGCCCGGATTCCTGAGGATCGGTTGTTTCCGATTCGAGAACAGGACAGCACGGATTTCGACAAGGCACTGCGCAGTGTTCAGGCACCACTGGTGTTGGCGGCAGGGTTCCTTGGCGGGCGCGTGGATCATCAGTTAGCAGTGTTCAACAGCCTTGTGCGCTGGCCCGATCGTGCCTGTCTTCTGCTGGGTGCGCATGAGATCGTGTTTCATGTGCCTCCACGGATCACGCTAGACCTTGTCGCAGGCTCAACTGTGTCATTGTTTCCATTTCGGCGTGTAATCGGGCGGAGCCAAGGATTGGAATGGCCGATTGGCGATATTGTGCTGGAACCGGACGGACGGATCGGGACGTCAAACCGCGCTGTTGGAGAATTGACGCTTGAACTGGATCAGCCTGGGTTGCTGATGATGGTGCCGCGCGAGGCGCTGGATCAGGTCATGCGGGCGTTTCTGTCGGGCCAGACCGGGCGTTGGCCCGCTCGTGCAGAATGACGTAAAGCCCTGCGGCAATCGTGATCAGGATGCCGATGGCGGCTATGCCGTTGGGAAGATCATGGAAGATCATCCAGCCGATCACAGTTGCGACCGGGATTTCGAGATATTGCATGGGTGCCAGAGTTGCCGACGGCGCATAGCGTAGCGACCATGTCATCAACAGATGCGCAACGGTGCCAAGCGCTCCGATCGCGAAGAGCAGCCAGAGTGTTTCTCTGTCTGGCATAACGAATGATAGCTGATCGATGCCAGCGCTTGATCCGAGCAGCAGGGTCGGTAGCAGGATTACTGTCGCCATTGCGCCTGACACCGCTTGCAGCGAGACCGGATCGGTCTCTTTTGCGATCTGTCGTGTCACCAACATGAACAGTGCGAATACTACCGCGACGATCAGAGGGAGAAGGGCGGGGGCACCGACCTCGGCAAAGCTGGGCTGGATCACCAGCAACGTGCCGATGAACCCGACGACACAGGCGATCAGACGTCGGGGTCCAACCTGTTCGCCCAGAACGAACCTGCCGAGCAACAGCATTATGAAGGGCATGACAAACGCGATGGCCACCGCGTCGGCCAGCGGCAGGTACAGCAATGCGCTGAACATGGCCGAGATACCGGCGATATGCAGCAGGGTCCGGATTACGGTCAGCCGCAGAACCCGCCCGTGCATCCGCCATGAGCGGTTGGTTGCGGCAATCAGCGAGGCCAGAATCATGACCTGAACCGCGAAGCGCACCAGAACCAACAGGCCGATTGGCGTGATTTCTCCCAGCACTTTCGCCATGGCATCGCCCAGCGGGGCGAGCACGCAAAAACCGAGCATCAAAACGATGCCGAATACGGGGCGATCCTGAGTCATGGCGCGACGCTAGCGGTTTCGCTCCGCGCTGGGAAGCTCTGTCATCACGCCTTGGCCAGCGGCTGGGCTTTGGTGTAGTCCGGGCCGATGCAGGTGGGCAGTCCGTCGCCCAGGTGCAGCCACCGCAGCTTCTCCTCATGCGCAACATGCAGAGTGGGTTCCAAGGTTTCAGGATTCTCGAGCGTCGCAACATAGAGATGCAGTACATCCGACATCTTTGTTGACCGAAACGAGATCGGAGTGCCGCAATGGGGGCAGAAGCTACGCTCGACCCCAGGGGAGGAATGGAAGCGCTTAGGCTCCTCACCAGTCCAGCGCCACTGGCCGGCGCGCACCCCGAAATAGGTGGTCATCGGGGCGGCACACTGACGCCGGCAACTGTCGCAGTGGCAGGTGACGCAGGACAGAACCGGAGGATCGACTTCGAAACCGATCCTGCCACATAAGCAGTGTCCGCGCATCTTGATCGCCTCCTGTATCGGTTCAGCAGTTCGGCACGTTGACGGCGAGCCCTCCTAGTGAGGTCTCTTTGTATTTGGCGTGCATGTCATGTCCGGTTTGGCGCATGGTTTCGATCGCGGCATCCAGCGGCATGAAATGCTTGCCGTCGCCGCGCAGTGCAAGCGAGGCCGCTGAGACCGCCTTGATCGCACCCAGCCCGTTGCGCTCGATACATGGCACCTGCACCAGACCGGCAACAGGGTCGCAGGTCATGCCCAGATGATGTTCCAGCGCAATCTCGGCGGCATTTTCCACCTGTTCAGGCGTGCCACCCATGACAGCACAAAGACCTGCCGCCGCCATTGCCGATGCACTTCCAACCTCTGCCTGGCAGCCCGCTTCAGCACCCGAGATCGAGGCATTGTATTTTACCAACCCGCCAATGGCGGCGGCAGTCAGAAGGAAATCTTCGATATGGCTTTCCGAGGCACCCGGAACGTGATCAAGGTAGTAGCGCAACACCGAAGGCAACACACCGGCCGCGCCGTTGGTGGGCGCAGTGACGACCTGACCGCCGGCGGCGTTTTCCTCGTTCACGGCCATGGCGTAAACGCTCATCCAGTCATTGATTGTGTGCGGAGCATTCAGGTTCATGCCGCGTTCAGCCACCAGCGCATCGTGGATGCCCTTGGCGCGCCGACGCACATTCAGACCACCGGGCAGGATACCATCCGTGGTCAGTCCACGCTCGATACAGTCATTCATCACCTGCCACAGCCGGGCAGAGCCCTTGGCAAAGCTTTCGGGGCAACCACGCGCGATTTCGTTTTCGCGTTTCATCTGAGCAACCGATTTGCCGGTGTCCTTTGCCATCTGCAACATTTCAGCGGCGCTTTTGAACGGGAAGGGAACGGGCGCGCCTTCTTCGGTATCCTTGCCTTCAGCCAGTTCTTCTTCGGTCAGGACGAAACCGCCGCCCACCGAGTAATAAACCTGCCGCAAGATAACGTCATCCTGCGCATCGGTGGCCATCAGGATCATGCCGTTGGCATGGCCGGGAAGATTGTGTTCGAAATCGAAGACCAGATCGGTCTTGGGGTTGAACTTGAGTGTCGGCAGCCCTTCGGGCGCGACAGTGTGGGTCTCATTGATCTGGGCCAGTGCGGCCTCGGCCTTGTCGTTGTCATACGTGTCGAGCACGAATCCTGCCAAGCCGAGAATCGTGGCGCGATCAGTCGCATGGCCGACGCCGGTAAACGCCAGTGATCCATGCAGCGACCCGCGCAGGCCCGAGAATTCAAACGGAGATGCGCGCATCAGGTCCAGAAACCGTGCGGCGGCGACCATCGGTCCCATGGTGTGTGAAGAGGACGGGCCGATGCCCACTTTGAACATATCGAAGACAGAAAGAAACATATCAGATAGCTGAGCCTTCTGGCGGGTTGGCATAGATAGGTGAGGTGAAGGGCGTAGCTCCCAGCCCCTCGGCGGTGTTGGCTGCGCGTGTAGCTGGTCGCAACTCCAACTGCATCAGGATTTTTTGCAGATAAGGTGTATCGGCCAGCTGATACCAGCTGCGATCGGCCTGTGTGGGATAAAGTGCCATCCAGCGCATCATGCAAGCCACATAATAGCTGAGAACCGAGGGGTGGTCGGCGCGAAACCATTGGGGCGCGTTCTGGGCGAGCGTATCCAGTAGCTTCAGGTGTTGAAGCAGCCTGGGGCGGATGCCCTCACGCAGTGTGTTGGCATGCGCGGCAGCAATGTACTTTTCGGCGTAGAACAGGATGCGCAGGTCGGCATGCACCGTGTTGGAGGCGAAGAACAGCCATTTCAGAAAGGCCGCGCGCTCCGGGCTGTTTGGTCCTGGTGCCATTTTGCCATGGGTGTCAGCCAGCCACAGCAGAATTGCTGCGGTCTCAAAGATCGGTCCTTGTGGCGTGTTCAGTACCGGTATCAGCCCGTTTGGGTTCAGCGCGCGATAGGCCGCGCTATCCTGTTCGTTCTGGGTGCGGTCGACCAGAACGGTGTGATAGGGCAACCCCATCTCTTCCAGCGTCAGCCGGATCACCAGCGAAGCATTGTCAGGGGCGTAATGCAGACGGTACGGCGTTTCCATGGCATCTATCTATGTCGCAAGTCGATCCTACACAGACCTGATTGCGACCTTTCCTATTAGAAAGGCGTATTTCAGCGGCATGTTAGCACAGTTGCAGGGCGATTTGCCTCTCGCAGTCGATAGGGGCATTCCGTATAAGGCGAACAGAAGGCTTAGGGGATGAAGTTATGAGCAAGGATTTGTCGCCGATCGACAAAGCTAAATATGTTGCGGCCTATCGTGCGGCAGATCTGGTTGAAGACGGTATGCGCGTGGGGCTCGGCACCGGATCGACAGCTGCCTGGTTGGTCCGTCGCCTGGGTGAACGCGTACGAGACGAAGGGCTTAAGATCAAGGGGGTTCCCACATCAACCGCAACGGCACAGTTGGCGCTTGAGGTGGGGATCGAAGTCGTCTCGCTGGATCAGGCCGGGTGGCTGGATCTGACCATCGATGGCGCGGATGAGTTCGATAATGAGTTCAACCTGATCAAGGGCGGCGGTGCCGCGCTGTTACAGGAAAAGATCGTGGCGACGGCCAGCGATCAGATGGTGGTGATCGCCGACGCGGGCAAAGAGGTCGAAACGCTGGGTGCGTTCCCCTTGCCGGTCGAGGTGATCCCGTTTGGCTGGCAGACCACCCGCACCCTGATCGAAGAGGCGCTGGACACGATGGATGTGCTGGGCACGTCGGTTACCCTGCGCATGAATGGCGAAGCACCGAAGATCACGGATGAGGGCAACCACATTCTGGACTTGCATTTGAAACGCATCGGCAATGCGCGGCAACTGGCGCTTGTACTGAACCAGATCCCCGGCGTGGTTGAGAATGGCTTGTTCATTGATATCTGCGACAAGGTCGTAGTCGGTTACGGTGATGGCCGCGTCGAGATGCGTGATATCAACGCAGGCACTGTTCAGACTGACATGCTGGGTGAGAATGGGGATAATCTGTTCTCGGATCTGGCGGATTGAGTGCTGGATGTCGATTTGGTGGACACTGAAATAAAACCAGAGTTTCAGCTGCCAAGGGGTTGGCAGCCCGGAATTCAGGCCCAGATAACCAATGCATTTTGGCCAAGCGGAATAAAAAAGGAACGCACCCATGAGCTTTGACTATGATCTGTTCGTCATCGGAGGCGGCTCGGGCGGGGTTCGCGCGGCGCGTGTGGCGGCGGGTGAAAACGGGGCCAAGGTGGCGCTGGCGGAAGAGGATCGGTATGGCGGGACCTGCGTTATCCGGGGCTGTGTACCCAAGAAGCTGATGGTGTTTGCCAGCGAGTATTCCGGGATGGTCGGCGATGCGCAGGAATACGGTTGGGATATTCAGTCAGGCGCGTTCAACTGGGACACGTTCCACGGCAAACTGGTTGCCGAACTGGACCGGCTGGAAGGCATCTATCGTAACATCCTGAAAAACAACGGCGTCGAAAGCTTCGACCAGCGCGCGCGCGTGGTTGATCCCCATACGGTCGAACTGGCCGATGGAACCCGCAAGACGGCCAAACATATTCTGATCGCTACAGGTGGTCGCCCAGTTGTGCCCGAGTTTCCCGGATCGGAACTGGCCATCACGTCGAACGAGATTTTCCACCTGGAGAAATTGCCCGAGAGCATTCTCATCGTTGGCGGAGGCTATATCGCCAGTGAATTTGCCGGGATCATGAATGGGCTTGGGGTCAAGACGACTCAGTTCTATCGCGGCGCGCAGATTTTGCGCGGCTTTGATGAGGAGGCGCGCGGCCTGATCTGCGAAGAGATGCGGCAGAATGGTATCGACGTTCGCCTGGGCACCAACGTGCTTGAGATGGCCAAGGATGGTGACAAGATCCGTGTCAAAGCAACCGATGGTACTCAGGACCAATTCGACGTGGTGATGTATGCCACGGGTCGTGCACCGAATGCGGATGATCTGGGGCTGGAAGCGCTGGGCGTCGAACGTGGCCGCAAAGGTGAGATCATCGTGGATGAGTACAGCCAGACCGGCGTGCCTTCGATCTACGCCATCGGCGATGTCACGGATCGGGTCAACCTGACTCCGGTAGCGATCCGCGAAGGTATGGCGTTTGTGGAAACGGTGTTCAAAGGCAATCCAACCCCGGTTGATCACGAGCTAATACCCACTGCCATCTTCACACAGCCTGAATTCGGCACCGTGGGCTTGAGCGAGGAAGAGGCAGCGTCGCAAGAGCCGGTTGAGATTTACGCCACCTCGTTCAAGCCGATGCAAAAGGCGTTTGCCGGCGGTACACAGCGGGTTCTGATGAAGCTGATCGTGTCTCAGGCAACGCGTAAGGTGCTGGGATGCCACATTGTTGCGCCCGGTGCGGGCGAGATGATCCAGCTGGCAGGTATTGCCGTAAAGATGGGCGCAACCAAGGAAGATTTCGACCGTACGGTCGCCGTTCACCCGGTCATGGCCGAGGAATTGGTGACAATGCGGCAACCTGTGCGCACGGCTTGATTTGCAACCGGGCGCACACAAGTTACAAGGGAACCCGTGATCACACGGTCCTACACGGTCTAAACAAGGGAAAAGACACATATGGCGGGCAACAGCGGTGGCCCCTGGGGGGGCGGAGGCTCTTCCGGAGGCGGAGGAAATCGGGGTAACAACGGGGACGGGCGCAAGCCCCCCGAAGGCGACGGCCCGCAGATCCCCGAGATCGATGAGCTGATGAAGAAGGGTCAAGAGCAGCTGCGCGTCCTGATGGGCGGTCGTGGCGGCGGTGGCCGTGGCACGAACGGCTCGGGCGGCGGTGGTGGTCCGGCGTTTACCAAGGGAACTGTTGCGATTGGTCTTGTGGCCGCTGCGGTCTTGTGGGGGCTGGCCAGCTTCTACACCGTCAAGCCCGAAGAACAGTCGGTTGAACTGTTCCTGGGTGAGTTCTCGGCCGTTGGTAATCCCGGTCTGAACTTTGCCCCGTGGCCGTTTGTGACTGCCGAGGTTATCCCGGTCACCCGCGAACAGAACGAAGATATGGGCGGCGCGCGCGGCAGCGACGATGGTCTGATGCTGACGGGTGACGAAAATGTGGTCGATATCGACTATCAGGTCGTCTGGAACATCAACGACCCGGCCAAGTATCTGTTCAATCTGCGCGACCCGCGTCAGACGATCCGCGCCGTGTCGGAATCGGCCATGCGTGAGATCATCGCGCAAAGCGAACTGGCCCCGATCCTGAACCGGGACCGCGGTATCATCGCCGAACGTCTGCAGGAGCTGATTCAGCAGACGATGGACAGCTACGACTCGGGCGTGAATATCGTCCGTGTGAACTTTGACAAGGCTGACCCGCCGCAGGACGTGATCGCCGCCTTCCGAGACGTTCAGGCCGCTGCGCAGGAGCGTGACCGGCTGCAAAACGTCGCTGACGCCTATGCCAACCGTGTGTTGGCCGAAGCGCGTGGTGAAGCGGCGCAGGTTCTGGAAGAGGCTGAAGCCTATCGCGCCCAGCAGATCAACAGCGCGCAGGGTGAGGCCAGCCGTTTCAGCGCGGTTCTCGAGGAATATTCCAAAGCGCCGGATGTGACCCGCAAACGTCTGTATCTGGAGCGGATGGAGCAGGTTCTGGGTGATGTGGACAAGATCATTCTGGATGAAAACTCGACCGGATCAGGGCAGGGCGTCGTGCCATATCTGCCGCTGAACGAACTGCGCCGTAGCCAGACCGAAGGGAACAACTGATGCGTAAAGCGACATTTATACTGCCCGTCGTCTTCATCGCGATTGTAGCTGTTCTGTCCTCGATCTTCATCGTGGATGAACGCGAACGCGCGCTGGTTCTGCAATTTGGTCGCGTTGTAGCGGTCAAGGAAGAACCCGGTCTGGCGTTCAAGATCCCGCTGATTCAGGAAGTTGTTCGCTATGATGACCGCATCCTGTCCATTGATGTTCAACCGCTGGAAGTGACGCCTCTGGACGATCGTCGTCTGGTGGTTGATGCCTTCGCGCGCTACCGGATTTCCGATCTGGAACAGTTCCGTCAGGCCGTTGGTGTCGGCGGTATCCCGGTGGCCGAGGATCGTCTGGACCGCATTCTGCGCGCTGAAACGCGTGAGGTTCTGGGTTCGGTGTCTTCACGTGACATCCTGAGCTCCGACCGTGCCGCGCTGATGCTGCGCATCCGCAACAGCGCGATTGCCGAGGCGCGGGCGCTGGGGGTCAGCGTGATCGACGTGCGTCTGAAGGCGACCGATCTGCCGCAGGCCAACCTTGAGGCGACCTTTGACCGGATGAAGGCCGAGCGGGAACGTGAAGCAACCGACGAACGTGCCCGCGGTAACGAGGCTGCTCAGCGTGTCCGTGCGCAGGCCGACCGGACCGTGGTCGAACTGGTATCGGACGCCAACCGCGAGGCCGAGATCATTCGCGGTGAGGCTGACGCCGAACGCAACGCGATCTTTGCCGAAGCCTATGGGGCAGACCCGGAGTTCTTTGAATTTTACCGCTCGCTGACCGCCTATGAGAATGCTCTGCAAGGGAGCAACAGCTCATTGATCCTGAGCCCGGATTCCGAGTTCTTCAACTACCTTGCCTCGCCGACTGGTCGGCGGGCGCCAGCGGCTGCGGCTTCTGAGTAATGGGTATGATCCTTCTGGCCTTCGGGCTGGTGTTAATTGTCGAGGGGCTGGCCTATGCGCTGGCCCCTTCGCTTATTGAACGCATGTTAGAGGCATTGCGAGCACTGCCAGAACAGGCGCGGCGCTTGATGGGGCTGCTGTGCGTAGTCAGTGGCGTTATCCTGCTCTGGGGAGCCTATCAGATCGGCTTTTGATACAAGGTTCTCACTTGCCGGTGATTTCCCCGCGATCCCGAGTTGCGGGCTTGGCCAAACTGACTACATTGGTTGCTAAGAGGGGACCTCAAGCTAGGTCCCGCTGAAGAACGATCGACAAGGAGAACCCCAAGTGCAGGCGAAAGCGCGCAGTGTGTCCGTCCGGCGGGACGATGTTGGTGTGATGGTACGGCTGATGTGGCTGGCCTTCATGGGGATGGTGCTGGTTCTGGCGCAGACATTGGCCGCGCAGGCCCGTGACAGCCTTGCGCCGCTGGCCGAAAAGATCAGCCCGGCGGTGGTGAATATCACTACCTCGACCCTGATCGAAGGGCAGACTGGCCCGCAGGGGATCGTGCCCGAAGGCTCTCCGTTCGAAGATTTCTTCCGTGAATTCCAGGACCGCAATGGCGGCAACAGCGAAAACCGCCCGCGCCGCAGCAATGCGCTGGGGTCGGGATTTGTGATCTCGGAAGACGGTTTTATCGTCACCAACAACCACGTCATTGCCGAAGCGGATGAAATTCTGATCGAATTCTTCCCTGGCGACGGGCAGCCGGTAAAGGAACTGCCTGCTAAAGTGATCGGCACTGACGAGAAAACTGATATCGCGCTGCTGAAGGTCGAAGCCGAGGGGCCGCTGCAATACGTTCAGTTCGGCAATAGCGACACCATGCGCGTCGGTGATTGGGTTATCGCGATGGGCAATCCGCTGGGACAGGGTTTTTCGGTTTCAGCGGGGATTGTATCGGCCCGGAATCGGGCGCTGAGCGGGTCTTATGACGACTACATCCAGACGGATGCGGCGATTAACCGGGGAAATTCGGGCGGACCGTTGTTCAACATGGATGGCGAGGTGATCGGTGTGAATACCGCGATCCTGTCGCCCAATGGTGGCTCGATTGGGATCGGGTTCTCGATGGCTTCGAACGTGGTGATCAAGGTTGTCGATCAGCTGCGCGAATTCGGTGAGACGCGCCGCGGCTGGCTGGGTGTGCGCATTCAGGATGTGACCGAAGATATGGCCGAGGCAATGGGTCTTGATAAACCCGGCGGCGCGCTGATCAGTGACGTGCCCGAGGGCCCGGCGAAAGAAGCTGGTCTGCTGGCCGGAGATGTAATCATCAGCTTTGATGGCGTCGAAGTTGAAGATACGCGTGGGCTGGTGCGTCAGGTCGGTGAGACGACCGTGGGCAAATCCGTGCGCGTGGTTGTGCATCGCGACGGCGGCACGCAAACCGTTCTGGTGACCTTGGGCCGTCGTGAGGATGCTGAGCGCACAGATGAGGGTGGAGAACCTGAGGCTGAGGCACCGACCGAAGAGGACAAGGATATTCTGGGTCTGACCATCGCACCTTTGGGTGACAGCCAGCGTGAAGAGCTGGGATTGGATGCCGACGCCGAAGGGTTGCTGGTGACCAATGTCGATGATTCTTCCGAAGCTTTTGAGAAGGGGCTGCGCGCTGGTGATCTGATCACTGAAGCTGGCCAGCAGAAGGTGGTTTCGATCGCCGATCTTGAGGCGCGGATGGATGAGGCACGTGAGGCTGGTCGCAAGTCGCTGTTGCTGTTGGTGCGCCGTGGTGGAGAACCCAGATTCGTGGCGCTGAGCCTAGAACAGTAATCTCACGACTAGTCTGGAAAATGACAGGCCGGGGTCAAGACCCCGGCCTTTTTTAATACTTTGTTAAGAAAGAAGCCATATGCCGGGGAAGGCATATGGCTCTGGTACAGGGAGAGGTCGGTGGACAGATATCGGGGATGATAAAACCGACCTCCTACAGTAACAGGGTTGACCTTAGGGCAATCTTCAAGCCGCGTATGTGAAGCGGATCACATCTGTGCCAAAAAGTTAGATTAAATCGGATTCGGCCAGTTGCCGCAGCGCATCGAGATCATGAATCTGCAATCCTCCGCGTGAGGCTTCGACCACGTTGTCCCGTTTCCATGTCGAAATGGTTTTCGATACCGCCTCACGCGTGGCTCCGACAAATTCGGCCAGTTCACTTTGCGACAGGGTGATGCGCGCGGTCGGTGTGTCCTGCTGGCCGGCCAAATGCAGCAGCTTGCGCGCCAGCCGGATCGGCATTGGCAGAAAGACCTGTTCGTTCAACTGGTCACCCATCCAGCGCATGCGCACACCGGCCAAACGGATCAGGTCAACCGCCAGATCAGGGTTCTTTCGGATCTGATCCATCACATCCTTATGCCGAACCCGCAGAACTTTGGCAGGATCGGCTGCTGTAACCGTGGCGGTGCGGGGGCCGCTGTCAAAAAGCGCTATCTCGCCAAACACCTCACCCGGGCGCATCAGCCTGAGCGATAGCTTGCGCCCGCTCATGGCCAGAAAAGACACTTCGAGCGTGCCTGTGAGGATCGCATAAAGCGCCTCTCCCGGATCGCCCTGTTCGAACAGGACGTCGCCGCTGTCGAGAGTAACTTCGGAGGCCAGTGAGGCCAGCATCTTGCGCAGCTCTTCAGAAGCTTCAGAAAGAAATCCACTGTTGGGAAATGCCATCATACGGGCGCAGGTCTCCGGTGGTGAGTGGTGCGAGTTCGATCAACTTTCCACAGCTTTGCGCCTAAGCCAAGGTTTTTGTCGGCTTTTCCTTGGGTCAGGCCGCGCTCTATTGTTTGTCCGGATCGTCCATATAGTGCTGCAGCATGCTGAATTGCAGCATCAGGAACGCCATGAGCGCGATCGGAAATCCAAAGGTTTCGATCTTGACCCAGAGATCTGTCGACAGCGTGCGCCAGATCAGTTCATTGGCCACTGCGAGCACCGCAAAACAGGCGCACAGGCGGCGAGTCAGGATCATCCAGCCTTCCTGACGCATGGGCAGCATCTCGTCTAGAACATAAGCCAGATAGGACTTTCCCTGCAAAAGGCCGATCCCGAGGATGACGGAAAAGAAGCCGTAGACCAGCGTGGTTTTCATCTTGAAGAAGCGCTCGTCGTTGAACCACGCAGTGAGGCCACCGAAGAAAATCACCATGAAGGCGGTGAAAATTTGCATCCGGCCGAGCTTGCCCGTCAGGTACCAAAGGATGCCCATGGCGGCCAGCATCAGGGGAACGAAGAGGATGGTGGCGACAATAAAACCCGAATACTCGATGCCGCCGATCACGAAATTGTCATCACGCAGGCGCAAGTAAATGAAGAAGAAGGCAAGCGGGGGCCCGAGTTCGAGCACCTGTTTGAGGAATGGGTTGATGTCTTTTTTCTCTGCCATGATTCCGACCTGCTGCTTATCCGCCCATTTCAACTATTACGGCGCCGAGTGCAATCAATGCCATCAATGTGATCCGTCTGGGTCCCACAGTTTCTTTCAGAACCAGCCAGCCGATGAGCGCGGCAAAGACGGTGGAGGTTTCGCGTAGAACCGCAGCTTCTCCTACCTTGTCGAGCCGTGTGGCGAGCATGATGGCACCGAAAGACATGGGGGCAATTATGCCGCCCGCAAGGCCACGTAGCATCAGAGGCCCGAGCGCCGGACGATGGATCATGGCGCGGTATCTGAGAGCTGCATAGATCGGCATGGCAGCCCCGTCGATCATGAAAAACCACGCTAGAAAGGTGAACGGGTCGGCTGTGGCACGGATTCCGTAGGCGTCATAGGTGGTATAGAGAGCGACGAAGAGACCGGTGGCGATCGCCAGCGCCAGGGCGATCCCCAGAGTTTCACGATTGGTTTCGAGATAGCGCAGGTTATACGCTGCCAGTCCGAAGATGCCTGCCATCAGAGTGCCCACGCCGAGCCATTGGATGGTCGAGAACGTCTCACCGAATAGCAGATTAGCCCCAATCACTGTGAATAGTGGGCCGGTCCCCCGCACCACAGGATAGACGACGGTATAGGAGCCTTTGGTGTACGCCATCGCTTGCAGGATCTTGTAGCCGATATGGATCAGCCAAACGACGGCAAAAATGGGCCACATATAGGGTTCGGGCCATGGAACGACGAAGAAGGCGAAAGGCATGGCCATCAGGCAATAACAGGCGTCAATCGCCCCGCGTGACATCCAGGGGTCGTGGCGGCCCTTTTGCAAGGCACCAAAGACTGCATGCAGGAACGCCGCCATTAGCGCGAGGCCGAGGGCGAGGTGGTGGCCGGATTCGGTGCCTTCAAGGGAGATCAGCCAGTCGCTCAAATCAGGGCTTTCGCTTGGATGGAGAAGGTGGGGGGCGGTCTGCCCCCCACACCCCCCGAGGATATTTTTTGCCAGATGAAGGGGCGGATCAGGTTTGCAAGCCGATGAGGGCGGCGGCGAATTCTTCGGGATCGAAGGGTGCGAGGTCGTCGATTTGTTCGCCGACGCCGATGGCGTGAATAGGAAGTCCGAACTTATCGGCCAGTGCGACGAGTACGCCGCCTTTGGCGGTGCCGTCGAGCTTGGTCATTACGAGGCCTGAGACATCGGCGAGGTTGCGGAAGGTTTCGACCTGGCTGAGGGCGTTCTGGCCGGTGGTGGCGTCCAGTACCAGCAGGGTGTTGTGCGGTGCAGTTTCATCGACCTTGCGGATGACGCGAACAATTTTGGCCAGTTCTTCCATCAGGTCTGCGCGGTTTTGCAGGCGGCCTGCGGTGTCGATCATCAGCAGGTCGGCACCTTCGTTTTGCGCCTTGGTCAACGCGTCGAAGGCCAGAGAGGCGGGATCGGAGCCTTCGGGGGCGGTCAGCACCGGCACACCGGCGCGGTCGCCCCAGACCTGCAGCTGTTCGACCGCGGCGGCGCGAAAGGTGTCTCCGGCGGCGATAACCACCTTTTTGCCTGCAGCTTTGAACTGGCTGGCCAGTTTCCCGATGGTGGTGGTTTTGCCGGAGCCGTTGACGCCCACGACCAGAACCACCTGCGGTCGCTTTGGATAAAGCGGCATGGGTTTGGCCACGGGCTCCATCACGCGGGCCACCTCTTGCGCCAGCAGTTGCTTGATTTCCTGGGTCGAAAGTTTGCGGCCAAAGCGTCCCTCGGCCATGTTCGACGTGACGCGCAGGGCGGTGTCGACGCCCATGTCGGAGGCGATCAGCAGCTCTTCGAGCTGTTCCAGCATGTCGTCATCCAGCGTACGACGGACAACGGTTTGGGTATCGCTGCGACTGAACAGACGGCCCAGCAGGCCTTTGGATTCGGGAGGCGGTGGGGCCGGTGCGGGGTCTGCAGGTGCGGGAGAGGGCGGCTCGGAGGGCTGGGGCGTGGGTGCCGGTGAGGGCACCTCGGGGACCGGTTGCGGTTCCGGTTCGGGTTTCGGAATCACCGGATCGGGTGCAGTTTCCTCGCCGCCATCCTCGACAATCGCGTCCAGCCCCTCTTCGAGGCGTGAGGAGGATTTGAACAGCTTGTCCTTGAGCTTTGAGAAAAACGCCATTTCTAGGTCTCCGCAGGTGTTCCCCTCACCTAATGCGGATTGGCGGCAGTTGCAAAGGGTCAGGTGAAGGCGATCAGGAACCCGGCCTGCGCACCCCAGTAGAGTGGCCAGATCATGTAAGGCGTCAGCTTTAGGGCAGGGTGGTCGGCAGGCAACAGGAACTTCTCGGTCGCAAGGATCAGGTCAGACGCGATGAACGCCATTGCAGCGGGCAAGGCCCAGCGCAATGCACCCGCGTCCGGCAGGAACAGAACGGCGATACCCATGCCTAGGATGATCGGAATATAGGCGAGAACCGGCCCCTTGAGGTCTCCGGCGCGCGGGGCAAGCAGGGTGGACATGACGATGCCCAGAACCAGCAATGACCAGAAGATAACGGGTTGCGTCAGGATCAGGCTTGGATCGCTGACCGGATGTGTCAGGAACAGCGCGATGTAGGCGAGATGTCCGGCGGCGAAAGCTGCGATCCCGGCCATGAAGGTGGCCTCGGTTTCGCGCGACAACAGGGCATCGCCGATGGCACATAGGGCCAGAGCGAGGACGAGCAACCAGGGGGCAGCCGTGAGCCATGCAATGAGCGCCAACAACGCGACGGATGCGGTCTTCAACTGGGTGCGTAGAATACCAGCGGGGCGGGCCGTGAGCGGTAGGTAGGCCAGTGTGCAAGCCGCCGCCGCCCAGAAAAGAAGTGTCGGCATTGTTCCTCCCCAAGAGTGTTACGTTCATGTCGTCATGATTGAGTGAGGTCATCAAGATGTGACGTGAGGGTAGTCTGCGCTGTGGAAAGGTTGATTGGTGCAAGTGGGCGGCATCTGACAAGATGCTGCTATGTACAGACTGTCTATGATTCTGCTGGCGCTTCTTGCGCAATCCGCTGCGGCGCAATCGCCGTTATCGGGGACCGAGTTTGACGCCTATACCCGTGGAAAGACCTTGTTCTATGGCTTTGACGGTCAGGCCTATGGGGTTGAGCGATATTTACCCAATCGGCGCGTGATCTGGTCATTTCTGGATGGGGACTGCAAGGAAGGTGTCTGGTATGAGCGCGAAGACCAGATATGTTTTCTGTACGAAGACAGGTTGGACCCGCAATGCTGGGTTTTCACCGAGTTTGGGGGCAGGCTGATTGCGCAGTTCGAAGGTGATCCGACAGCGACAGAGCTCTATGAGGCCGAGGATGTCGGCGAAGAGATGATCTGTTACGGACCCGAAATCGGGGTTTGATGTCAGTGATCTGAGACCTCTAATTCCTTATAACTGATCATGACGTGATGCTGGTACGCGGGCCTCTGGGTCAATGTTTCGTAGTAGCGGCGGAGATTGAGGAATGACGCACGTTTGATATCGATATCGTAGTATCGGTACAGGATGTGTCCCAGTTGTATATCGGCCAGTGTCAAACTCGGACTCGTCAGATACTCCGTTTGCGACAGTTGCGCATCAGCTATGGCCAGTCTGGATTCCAAATGAGAAACAGCTTGTGTGATCATAGTATCGTCACGATACGCGGGTGCTGTTCTTGTCACACGCCAGAAGACGGGCACTGTGAATGCCATGGCTATGTTGATTTTGGCCCACTCAGCCCATTTGTCGATCTCCGCGCGCCGCACGGGATCTGAAGGCCAAAATCCATCATCGCCATATCGGGATGAGAGGTATCGCAGGATAGCTCCGGTCTCCCACAGCGGGGTATTATCTCCATCTTGAAGAACCGGGATGGTTCGGTTCGGGTTTAGTTCGGCGAATTCGGGGCTGTCCAGACCGCCGAACCTGTGCCCGACCTCGTGACGCTGATGTTTCAGACCTAGTTCGCCAATGCACCACATCAGCGCCTGTACGTTCGAAGATGTTTTTCGGCCCCAGATTTTAAGCATAGTTAAAAAAGTGACCCCTGATCGGGAGTCGGCGGTTTGGGCGTGCGTTTGGGTTTGATCGTGTCGCTTTGGCCGGTGCTGAGCTTGCCATCTGCGAATTCGATCTCCAGGCTGGTGTGCTTCTCGGCTTCGGCTTTACGGGTCAGAACCTGATCTCCGGCGCGGACAACGGCATAGCCGCGCTCCAGCGTTGCTTTGTAGCTGAGGGTTTCGCGCAGGCGGTCGGTGGCGTCTAGTTGTTGGCGCATGCGATCCAGACGTGTGGTTTGCGCGATGTTCAGACGCTCTGACAGGCGATCCAGTGTCTCACGTCGGGTTTGCAGTTCTCGCTGAATCGGGCGCAGGGACAAGCGCGACGACAGGTTGCGCCAGCGGTCGCGGCGGGTTTCGACCAGGTTGCGCAGGGTCGAGGGGCGCAGGTGAGCCGAGGTATCAAGCAGTTTGACACGTCGATTTTGTACGCCCCGGATCAATGCGCTGGGCAGGCGATCGACCACCTGATCGAGCCGTTGGCGTGGGCTGTCCAGCAGCGTCTCGGGGCGCGGCAGGGCGCGGGACAGGTCGCGCAGGCGTTGGCTTCGGCGTTGCACGGCGTCGGTGGCGGCGCGGGACAGGCGGGCGCCTTGTTCTCCGGTCCAGGCCAGTAGTTCCATGCGAACGGGTACGGCGAGTTCGGCAGCGGCCGTCGGGGTCGGCGCGCGGCGGTCCGAGACATAGTCGATCAGTGTGGTGTCCGTTTCATGACCCACGGCGGAAACCAGCGGAATGTCTGAAGCCGCTGCGGCTCGGGCGACGCTTTCTTCGTTGAAACCCCAGAGGTCTTCGATTGAACCGCCTCCGCGCGCGACGATGATCAGGTCGGGGCGGGGCAACGCGCCGCCTGGTGTGAGCGCATTGAAACCTTCGATGGCGCGGGTCACCTCAGGGGCGCAGTTCGCGCCCTGGACGGCCACGGGCCAGATCAGGACCTTGCGTGGAAATCGGTCGCGCAAGCGGTGCAAGATATCACGGATAACCGCGCCCGAAGGTGAGGTAACGACGCCAATGATTTCCGGCAGATAGGGCAGGGGTTTCTTGCGCTCAGGCGCAAACAGACCTTCGGATTCGAGCTGCTTTTTTCGCTTCTCCAACAGCGCCATCAGAGCGCCTTGTCCGGCGACTGCGACTTCATCGACGTTCAGGTTATACTTTGACTGGGCACCGAAGGCCGTCAAGCGACCGGTGACGACTACTTCGAGTCCTTCTTCAGGCACAACCGACAGGCCAGATATCTGGCCCTTCCACGTGGTACAGGCCAATACGTTCCGATCATCCTTGATGTCGTAATACAGATGCCCCGAGCGGGCCTTGAACACGCGCCCGACCTCGCCGCGTACCCGGATTCGCCCAAACGTGCCTTCGAGCGTGCGCTTCACCTCTCCGGAAATGTCCGAGACGGTGTATTCAGGGGTATTTTGGCCGGGAATGGGGTCGTCAAGCAGGTCGGACATTTCAGCGCCTTGTGTCAAATGCTCGCCCAGCTTAGAACGCGCGGCAAGCGAGGCCAAGCAGATCGGAGAGCAGTCATGAATATCCTCATTCTCGGGAGCGGTGGGCGCGAACACAGCCTGGCCTGGGCAGTGATGCAGAACCCCAAATGCGACCGTCTGATCGTGGCACCGGGCAATGCCGGAATTGCTCAGATCGCCGATTGCGCTGCATTGGACATCGAGAATGGCGGAGCCGTTGTCAGTTTTGCCGAGGAAAACGCAATCGATTTTGTGATCGTTGGCCCCGAGGCCCCGCTGGCGGCGGGTGTTGCGGATCGTTTGCGCGAAGCAGGCGTGTTGGTCTTTGGCCCCTCGGCCGCAGCGGCGCAGCTGGAAGCTTCCAAGAGCTTCACCAAAGAGATTTGCGACGCGGCGAAGGCACCGACAGCAGCTTACGCGCGATTTACCGAAGCGGATCCCGCGAAGGCATATATCCGTGAACAGGGTGCGCCCATCGTGGTCAAGGCTGACGGTCTCGCTGCAGGCAAGGGCGTGATCGTGGCGATGGACGAGCAGACCGCACTGGACGCCATTGATGATATGTTTGGTGGTGCCTTTGGCGGTGCCGGTGCTGAGGTGGTCATCGAAGAGTTCATGGAGGGTGAGGAAGCCTCGCTGTTCGTACTCTGTGACGGGGATGAAATTCTGTCGATTGGCACCGCTCAGGATCATAAACGTGTCGGAGAGGGGGATACCGGCCTGAATACCGGTGGTATGGGGGCCTATTCTCCGGCGCCTGTTCTGAGCCCAGAGGTTGAGGCACGTGCGATGGACGACATCATTCGCCCAACCATGGCCGAAATGAAACGGCGGGGGATGCCGTTTCAAGGGGTTTTGTATGCTGGCCTTATGATCAAGGACGGTCAGCCCAGGCTGGTAGAATACAACGTGCGGTTTGGCGATCCGGAATGCCAGGTTCTGATGATGCGTCTGGGGGCGCAAACCATGGACCTGATGCACGCCGCTGCCGAAGGGCGATTGGGTGAGACACGGGTTAACTGGGCTGACGATCACGCCATGACCATTGTCATGGCAGCGAAAGGGTATCCGGGAGCTTACGAGAAAGGTTCGGCGATTTCTGGTTTGGGCGAGTTGCCGGAGGACAGCAGCAACATGGTGTTTCACGCTGGCACCAAAGCAGTCGACGGGCAGGTCGTGGCGTCCGGTGGCCGCGTGCTGAATGTGACGGCACGCGGCGAAACACTGCAGGAGGCGCGGGACCGGGCCTATGCGATGGTGGACGGCGTTGACTGGCCCGAAGGGTTCTATCGCCGCGATATCGGCTGGCGGGCTCTCTGATCTGATTGCCGGGCTTCGCCCGTCTTTATTGTTTTGAGTCAGAGGGCATTGTTTGGGGCAGAGGGCTTTGCTCCCTCGGCCTTGCGACCTCACCCCCAAGGTACTTGTTGGTCAGATTAAGGGCGGATCAGCAGTCCAGGGCCGCAGCCAGGTCTTCGCGGGTTTTGAGCGGGCCGAGGTCGGTGGTTTGCCAGCCATTTCTATATGAGACGCTGATAATGCGGGACCAGTCGGCGCTGGCAACGATCAGTTCAGGTGCGCCGTCGCATTGGCGTAGGCCGCCGGAGATGAAGTCCTCTCCGATCTGGTGGTTGGTCAGGCCGGGGATCGTCGCGATTTCGGTCAGATCGCCATCCTTATAGCGCCATATGCGCAGGGTTTTGGCCAGATGGGGACGGTCGATATAAGCGATTTCGACATTGCCGTCGTCATCAAGATCGACTGCACCGATTGGGGCGAGCCAGCGATTGCGGGTACCGATATGTGGTGTGGCGGCAACTTTCGTGCCTCGCGCGTTATAGATCGCCAATTGTGCGCCGGTCTTAGCCTGGGATTCGACGACGATAACTTCGGGTGCTCCATCGCCATCCACATCTGCCAACCGAGGCATGAGATCTTCGAACACGCGATCCGATGAGAGGCGAATGGTAAGAGTGGATTGGTCCGAGCCTATACCATCAAGGACCAGATCGAGCGCGCCATACTCAATAGCGTCACCGAGTACACCATGTGCATAGCGTTTGGTGGGTTCGGAAAAATGTGCGGATGCGATCCTGTCTGCCGAAAGCGCGGGGAGCGTTCCAGTCAGCCACACGAGTGATGTCAACAACGCGCCGCGCGACCGAGATTGCCATAGGCGAACCGGGGGACGCGGCGCTTTGGAGAACATCAGATCTGCTTTTCGGGCATCTGCACAACAAGGCCGTCCAACGCGTCGGTGACCTTGATCTGGCAAGTCAGGCGCGAGCGGGCAGGATCGGGATCGTAAGCGAAGTCAAGCATGTCTTCTTCCATGTCGTCCTTGGCCGGGATTTTCTCGACCCAGTCGGGGTGGATATAGACATGGCAGGTCGAGCAGGCGCAGGCGCCGCCGCAATCGGCCTCGATGCCGGGAATATTGTTGTCACGGGCCCCTTCCATGACCGTCAGTCCGTTGGCGACCTCGACTGTGTGTTCGGTACCGCCATGCTCGACATAGGTGATCTTTGCCATTGCGTGCGTCTTCCTTCTTCGATTGTCGAATTCTTCCTTAGTGAAGGGAGTTAAGTGTTTCTAGTGGGAATTGCGACCTTGGATGCCGCGAACGGATATTTGCGGCCTTGGTGAAGCCTGATGTTCTTTTCGGGCGACACAGTCACAACGCGGCAAAGGAGGGGAATTTAGGCAAAGCGTTTGTCCGATGGATGCTACCAACGCCCGGATGCTCCACCACCACCAGATCGACCGCCGCCGAAACTACCTCCGCCGGAGCTATTGGAAATCTGAGGTATGTAATAGTTTGTTTCTTCAACATAATCGCATTTAAGGCATTCAATTCGGCGAACGCCTGAACCAGCCGTGGTTGTGCTTGCGGCAAGTGTGATGCGGCGCCTCTGCCGCAGACTGCGGTTGCCACATCTTGGGCAGGTTCGAAATCGCACCAAGCTATCGCTTATGAAATTGCGGCCCTTGAGCATCATAATCATCATTGCAAAGAGACCAAACATCCAGAGACCCGGATCATCATTTGTTTTCTTGGCGGGTGCGGCCTTTCCAGTGCGGAAAGGTTGTACGATCTGATCTATGACAGCTGTGGTACCGACCTTGATTCCAATTGCATAATTGTTTGTTTTGAAGGCCGGGAGGAATTTATCGTCAATAATGCGTTGCGTGGCCTGATCCCAATTTCGCCCATAAGCGGCGCCAAGCTCGATTCGCATGGCCCTGTCGTCTCGCAAGACCATCACAAGCACACCATCGTTTCGCGAAGCGTCGCCGATCCCCCAGTGGTTGAACAGTCCGGTTGCAAATTGTTCGAGCGTCAGATTGTGGGCATAGTCGCTTTGAGTGCGCAGCGTCAGGACGGTCAATTCAACCCCTGTCTCGCGTCTGAGCTTACCTAGTTGTTTGGAAAGTGCCTTCTCCTCCTACGGGCTGAGCAAATTGGCAAAGTCATTGACGGTTGTACTTTGATAATCGGGATAGGTTTGTCCAAGCGCAGCGCTGGCCCAAACTACAAATAAGACGAATACAATTCTCATGGCTACTCGCGGATTTTTGCTGAAGCATATCATAAGGTTATGCCGCGGCAATCAGGATTTGATCAGAACCTGAGAGATTTATTCGCCGTATTCCATTAGCGGTTTTGACCGTGATCAGCGCCTGAACAAGACCCCCTGAGCCTGTTTGTCCCTATGATCCCCGCGCAATTCCGCATGTAGCGCGCGGCCTGCTTGCACTGCGGGGCGGGCGCTCATCATGTTGAGCCAGCGGGTGAAGTGCGGTTTGTCCTCCAGTACCTGCTGCTGCCCTTCCCAAAGGCTTGCCCAACCCCAGATCGACATGTCGGCGATGGAGTAGAAATCGCCTGCGACATACTCGTTTTCGGCCAGTCTGCGGTCGAGAACACCATATAGGCGGGCGACTTCGGAACGGTAGCGGTCCTTGGGATAGGGAAGGTCTTGCGGTGGGTCCAGCTGCGGGGCGTATTTCAGGAAGTGATGCGCCTGGCCAGCCATTGGGCCAACGCCGCCCATCTGCCACATGAGCCATTCCTCGACCGCGATCCGTTCACGCTCGGTTTTGCCGTAGAATCGTCCTGTTTTACGCGCCAGATACATCAGGATCGCACCGCTTTCAAAAACCGAAACGGGTGCGCCGTCAGGGCCATCCGGGTCGACGATGGCGGGCATGCGGTTGTTGGGAGAGATCTTCAGAAATCCGGGGTCGAACTGGTCGCCCTTACCGATATTGATCAGATGGGTCGAATAGGGCAACTCCATCTCTTCCAGAGCGATGGAAACCTTCCAGCCGTTCGGCGTGGGCCAGAAATACAGATCGATCATGATAACTCCTCAGCTTATCGCGATCATGAGGGTTTAGGCGCGCGCGGCAAGGGGCAGCGTTGCTGTGTTACGAAAGCGTGACCGGTATCCGACCGGTCTTGACCATCGGCGGGACGCGGCGTAAACGCATGCCCAATACGTGGCGATTTGTTACCGGATTGCGGGCCACGCTAAACAACACCGCTAAAAGGTCAGGATGAAAGACCCCTTTCGCTTGGCCGCGTCTGGGGTTTTTTGTTTGCCCCCTCGAGGGCTGAAAGGAATGACATGAGCGAGAGCTGGAACAAACGCACCCAAGCCGTCCATGGCGGCATTCGTCGTAGTCAGTATAACGAAGTCTCCGAGGCGATCTTTCTGACGCAAGGGTTTGTCTATGAGAATGCCGAGCAGGCCGAGGCCCGGTTCATTGAGACCGGCCCGGATGAGTTCATCTATGCCCGCTACGGAAACCCGACCGTTTCGATGTTCGAACAACGCATTGCCGCGCTGGAAGGGGGCGAGGACGCGTTTGCTGCCGCCTCAGGCATGGCTGCTGTGAATGGTGCGCTGACTTCGATGCTGAAGTCGGGCGATCACGTGGTTTCGGCCAAGGCGCTGTTCGGGTCCTGCCTGTACATCCTCGAAAACATCCTGACCCGCTACGGTGTCGAGGTGACAATTGTGGATGGCACCGATCTGGATGCTTGGGCGGCTGCAATCCGGCCTGAGACCAAGGCGGTGTTCTTCGAATCCATGTCAAACCCGACGCTTGAAGTGATCGATATTGCTGCGGTGTCGAAACTGGCTCATGCAGTTGGTGCAACTGTGATCGTCGACAACGTGTTCTCGACCCCGGTCTTCTCGCGCGCGATCGAACAGGGCGCAGATGTGGTCGTCTATTCGGCGACCAAGCATATTGACGGGCAGGGGCGTGCGTTGGGCGGTGTGATCATCGGTACAAAAGAGTTTATCCGCGGTACGGTCGAGCCTTACATGAAACACACTGGCGGTGCGCTCAGCCCTTTTAGCGCGTGGATCATGGTCAAAGGTATTGAAACCATGGCATTGCGCGTGAATGCGCAGGCCGACAGCGCGCAGAAGATTGCCGAAGCTCTTGAGGGGCATCCAGCGTTGGAGCGGACGCTGTATCCCGGTCTGAAGACGCATGCACAGAACGCATTGGTGCAGGAACAGTTGGGCGGCAAAGGCGGTACGGTTCTGTCGTTGGACATCAAGGGTGGCAAAGCAGGTGCTTTTGCGTTCCTGAATGCGCTGACGATCCCAGTAATCTCGAACAACCTTGGCGATGCCAAGTCGATTGCAACCCATCCAGCCACCACTACGCACCAGCGTCTGAGTGAAGAGCAGCGGGATGAATTGGGTATTACGCCGGGCCTGATCCGCCTGTCAGTGGGGCTTGAGGATACGGGCGATCTGCTGGCGGATATTGAGCGGGCTTTGGCTGCATCTCAGGGTTAGCGCCTGCTGGTAATTCTTGGTCAGGCGGGTTTAACCCGCCTGATTGGCCGCTTTTGGTTGAAAAGTGACGGTTTTTCTCATTTAATTTCGATCCGGGATGCTATCCCGCGCGTATCGTTCCGGACTGGTAATTAAACCTCGGTCGTATATAACCGACGGCCTAGCAAGGGACCCGTGCAAATGAACATTCATCCGCGCGATATCAACGAGACGCCTGATCACGATCAGGCCGCAGCAGCGCTTAAGCTGTTGCGCGACTGGGCGAAATCTGCCTCGGCTGCCGAGATCAGTCAGCTTGATCCAGCGGTTGCGCAACTTGTTCCGGGTCTTGTGTCGACGAATTACCCGGCCCTATCGCGCGAGTATCCCGAGGATTTCGAGTCGAACGCGGCTTACAAGGTCACCTTGCCCGACCTGCAAAATGGTCCCTCCAGCCTGATCCGGGGGTCGAAACAGCAAATCCAGCACGTTGGCATTTCGAATTTTCGACTGCCCATCCGATTTCACCGCAAGAATGGTGCAGAACTGACGCTTGATACTTCAGTGACCGGCTCGGTCAGTCTTGAGGCTGAGAAGAAGGGCATCAACATGTCCCGGATCATGCGGTCTTTCTACAAGCACGCCGAACGCACCTTCAGTTTTGAGGTGATGGAAGCGGCCTTGAGCGATTATCTATCTGATCTGGACAGCCTGGATGCGCGCATTCAGATGCGCTTTTCCTATCCGGATCAGATCAAGAGCCTGCGCTCGGGCTTGTCCGGTTACCAATACTACGACATCGCGCTGGAACTGGTCGAGCGGGGTGGTGAGCGTCTGAAGATCATGCATCTGGACTATGTCTATTCGTCGACATGCCCGTGTTCACTTGAGCTAAGCGAACACGCGCGCGCCACGCGTGGACAGTTGGCAACACCGCATTCGCAGCGCTCGGTGGCCCGGATTTCCGTTGTTGTCGATTGCAACGCCGACTGCCTGTGGTTCGAGGATCTGATCGCGCTCTGCCGTCGTGCGGTTCCGACCGAAACGCAAGTGATGGTCAAGCGCGAGGATGAACAGGCCTTTGCCGAGCTGAACGCCGCGAATCCGATCTTCGTCGAGGATGCCGCGCGTCTGTTCTGCGCCGAGCTGCAGGCCGATCATCATGTCGGCGATTTTCGGGTGATCGCGAGTCATCAGGAAAGCCTGCACAGCCACGATGCCGTATCGATTCTGACCGAGGGTCCAACCTTCGAATCTGCCAGCCTGGACCCGCGTTTGTTCACCACGTTGTTCCATGTTGGTTGATTGACCCGACGGAAGCTGCTGGAAAAACGATCAAAATTCCCGCATGGGCGCCTTTTTGCCGCAATGCAGCAGGAAATGCTGCATCTGCGCCCTGACTTGCGTTAAACTGGGCCCGAGTGCAGCTGCTGCACGCCCGCGCAAGCTGGGTCGTGCAGCCCGAAAGGAAGCCGGGACGTGCGACGCCTTGGACCGCGAACCTGCAAATCCGCCCGGACGATTGGGGCGGACGAGGTCCTTTACTCTTCTTCCGGCTGCCTCGGTTTTACCAGGAGAGACATGCAATGAATCCGATTTCTCAACCGCTTGAGTTTCAAGCAGCGGCCATTCGTGTGGCCGGCTATGCGATGGTCAGCCAGATGGAGATCATGCAGATCATGACCCGTGCAGCCTTTGAACTGCCTATGGCGCCCTTGCAAGGGCTGAAAACGATCGAAACACCGGCACCTGCGGCGCGCAAGGTGGCACCGGCAAAACCGGCGACGCCGAAAGCGAAACCCGCAGCTAAACCGAAAGTAGTGGCAGCAACGCCCAAAGCGGCAGCGAAACCCAAGGTCGCCCCTAAAGCAATGGCCGCACCCAAGACGAAACCTGCGGCGGTTAAGCCCGCTCCTGCGGCCAAGCCCGCACTTGCGGCCAAGTCGGCTCCTGTGGCCAAGCCCGCACCGAAAGCGGCCCCTGCCAAAGCTGCTGCGAAACCCGTGTCGACCGAAGCGAAAGCTGTTGCGGCGTTTAAATCAGCAGCCGCGGCAAAGGCGAGGGAAGCCAGAAACGCTCCTAAACCTGCGGTGACCCCAAAGCCAGCCGCTAAGGCTGCACAGCCCGCCCCGGCCAAGCCAGCGGTGACCAAGGCGGCACCTGCGAAAATCACAGCAGCGAAGCCTGTTCCGAGCAAAGCCACGGCTGCGAAACCCGCCCCGGCCAAACCCGCAGCGACAAAGCCAGCACCTGCGAAAACCGCTGCAGTGAAGCCCGCTCCGGTCAAAGCTACAGCTGCGAAGACTGCCCCGGCCAAGCCAGCGCCTGAAAAGCCCATCGCCGCGGTGCATGCAGAGCAGGCCAAATCCGCCGTTCGTCGCACGCGGGCACCATCGAAACCGCCCGCAATGCCGACCGCATCTGCGAAATCCGACACTTAACGCGGATCATCTGCTTGACACCGTCGGGCTAGCGCGCCAACGCTGCCCGTCATGATGGATCTTCGCCCGGTCGGATACGTGATTGGCCTGTTGGTCGCCATTCTAGGGGTGACCATGCTGTTGCCGATGCTTGCCGACCTGATCGAAGGGCGGGATGAGTGGCACGTTTTCTTTGAAAGCGCGGTCATCACGCTCTTGACTGGCAGTGTTCTTGCGATGAGTTGCTCGAATGGGGTTGGCGAGGGTCTCACCATCCGTCAGACCTTTTTGCTGACCTCGGGGGTCTGGGTGGCGCTGCCGATTTTTGGCGCCATCCCGTTTCTGTTCGGCGAGACGGAACTGCGTTTCGTCGATGCGTATTTTGAGGCGATGTCGGGTCTGACAACCACCGGCTCGACCGTGATATCCGGGCTCGATGATTTACCACAGGGTCTGCTGCTGTGGCGCGGCGTGCTGCAATGGTTGGGCGGTATCGGCATTATCGTCGTCGCCATGGTATTCCTGCCCGAGCTACGAGTGGGTGGCATGCAGATCTTCCGCTCGGAAGGGTTTGAAACAATGGGGAAAATCCTGCCGCGCGCGCAGGAGATCGCGGGGCAGATTTCGCTGATCTATGTTTTCCTCACCGTCGTTTGCGCTCTGGTTTATGCGGGCTTCGGCATGAGCTTCTTCGACGCTGTTGTGCATTCCATGACCACCATAGCAACGGGTGGTTTTTCGAATTATGACAGCTCATTTGCACGCTTCTCCGGGCCGATGGAATATGCCGCTGCCGTCTTCATGATCCTCGCGGCGCTACCCTTCGTGCGCTATGTGCAGTTGGCCAATGGTTACACAAGCTCATTGTGGAAAGACAGTCAGATCAGGGCGTTTCTGGGGACAATCGCGGTGCTGGTCGTGATCATGTCTGTGTTCCTGACTTCGGTCTTCCCGCACCACTGGGAGCAGGCGTTCCGCGAGTCGCTGTTCAACATCACGTCGATCATTTCGGGTACCGGCTATGCGAGTGTCGATTATATGGGCTGGGGCAGTTTCCCTGTCATGTTGTTCTTTCTGATCGGCCTGATCGGAGGCTGCGCAGGATCGACCGCCTGTTCGATCAAGGTGTTCCGTTATCAGTTGCTCTTTGCTTCGATCAAAACGCAAATTCGCCGCATCCGTTCACCTCACGGAGTGTTTGTGCCGCGCTATGACGGGCGGGCAATTGGCAGGGATGTTCTGACATCGGTCATGAGCTTCTTCATGTTCTTCGTGCTCTCGATGGGGGTTCTGTCCTGGGCGCTCGCGTTGACAGGGCTGGATTTTATCACGTCTGTCTCGGGGGCGGCGACGGCGCTGGCTAATGTCGGGCCGGGGCTGGGGGACCAGATCGGGCCTGCGGGCAACTTTGCGGGTTTGAATGATAGTGCGAAATGGCTGCTGACCATCGGCATGTTGGTCGGCCGCCTGGAATTGCTGGCCGTCTACGCAATCTTCACGGTTCAGTTCTGGAGGGGATAATGAAGCGACCGCTGGGCGCGCAAATCTCGCATATGTTGAAGGATCGCGGCGTCGATGTGATTTTCGGCATTCCTGGCGTGCATAATCAAGAGATGTATCGCGGCATCGAAGAGGCCGGGATCACCCATGTTTTGGCTCGGCATGAGCAAGGGGCCGGATTCATGGCCGATGGCTATGCCCGCGCAACCGGCAAGCCGGGTGTGGCCTATGTCATCACTGGACCGGGGCTGTGCAATATCATGACGCCGATGGGGCAGGCATACTCAGATTCGGTGCCGATGCTGGTGCTGTCTTCATGCCTGGACGAGATTGAGGCGCAGCGCGGTCAATTGCATCAGATGAAAGACCAGCGCGCCGCCGCCGAGACGGTGGCGGACTGGTCTTGTCAGGCAAACGATGCGCAGGCGGCATATGGATTGATCGAACGTGCATTTGAAGAGTTTGAACTCTCACGCCAGCGCCCCAAGCATATTCAGGTGCCAATTGCGCAACTGCAGGCCGAGGCCAACGCCGCGCCGATCCCGAATCCCGCTGCGCTAGATAAAAACGCCCTGCCTCCAGATGTGTCGTCGGTTCTAACCTTGCTCAATGACGCGCAGCGGCCATTGTTTATTCTGGGCGGTGGCTGCCGGTCGAACCTATGGCGGCAGATATTAACACAGCTGGGGGCGGCTTGTTTCACGACCTATGCCGGGCGCGGCTTGGTTGGGGCCGATTATCCGTTGGATTTTGGATCAATGCTGCCCCGTCCGGGCAGCGTCGAAGTGATCAGCTCGGCGGATTTGATCGTGGTTGTCGGTGCCGAATTAGGCGAGGTTGACCTTTGGCGGCAAGATCTGGGTCACTCCGCGACCATGGTGCGTGTCGATCTGGACCCCGAGGTTTTATCGGATCGACACCGCGCTGCTGTAAAGTTTCAGGCAGATGGCGAGAGTTTTGCACAAGCGCTCTGGGAAGCTATCCAGCAGACTAAGCCAGCTACCGGATGGTCCGAGGAAGAGGTGCGCGAAGCCCGCGCCCGCTGGCGGACCGAAGTAGATGCAGAACGTCCGGGGATTGTCCCGGTGGCCGATGCGCTCAGGGCGGCGATGCCAGCGGATACGATGATCTATTCGGATATGACTCAGTTTGCCTACGCCTCGAAAGAGGTCTGGGACATGGCTGTCCCCCATCACTGGCACCACCCGACCGGGTTTGGCACGCTGGGTTACGCCGTGCCTGCAGGGATTGGTGGCGCAGTGGCGCGGCGGGGAAAGCCCACTGCGGTGATCGTAGGTGATTATGGCTTTCACTATACGATGCAAGAGATTGGGGTTGCCGTGGAACTTGGCCTGTCGTTGCCCATTATCCTATGGGACAATGGCAAGCTGAAAGAGATTGAAGACAGCATGATACGCGGGCAGATCGCGCCTAATGCGGTCGTCGCACGCAACCCCGATTTCTGTAAGCTGGCCGAAGCCTTCGGGGCGCGGTCTGCCGCGCCGCAAACTCTGGACGAGATGCAAACTGCCGTGCGCGACGCTTTTGATGCAGGGAAGCCGACGCTGATCCGGGTTACGCCGGACATCTTGTGAGCTAAAAAAGGCGCCGCACCTAAGTGCTGCGCCTTTTCCCTGATCTTAATGAATTAATCCCAGCAGTGCACCAGAACGGTCATCCCGTTGGCCCTACGGCTCAGCTCATTTGGGGAAATCTGGGTCGAGCCCTGCGCCGGTTGACCCGAGATACCCGCCTTGGTCAGAACCTCGGTCAGACGTTCGACATTTGCTGCAAGGCTCACCGAATCCGGCAGGGCGCGCCCGTCGGATGGTGTAGGCAGCAGCATGCCAACCACACTGCCGCTGTCATCGAAGACCGGCCCACCTGCGTCTCCGGGCTGTGCGGCCAGTGCAAGACGTTTGACACCGTTTTCGCCGTTGAGGCCGCGAATATCAGCGATTTCACCAAAGGTCAGGGTCGGAGCCCCCAACGCGCCTTCGTAAGAAAAGCCAGACACAGTAACCTGAGACTGGATTCGTGGTTGTTCGGCGCGGAACTCGGCGACGCTGATCGGGGCGAGTGTCCGGTTTGGGCGCAGAACAGCAACGCCCAGAGTGGTATCTTGCCATGCCACCTGAACCTCTTGATCGCCATCCAACGTGATGCGCGTGCAGTTGTCTGCGGCCTCGGTGACAGTCAGTACAGTTCCGTCGGCGTCGGCAAAGAAGCCCGACCGGGACAACCTCGGTTTGCGGATTTGCAGGCCTGAGAGCAGATCGATACGTTGTTCGGCGTCCGCGCCTGCGCCAGCATCCAGCACAGCGTCATTGGTAGCAAAGCTGGCGCGCATCGCAGCCAAAACGCGCGCACGACGCGCCTCATCCCCTTCAGGCCAGACCAGGGTAAACCCTTTGATCTTGCCGTCTTTCAACGCCGCTTGAGTGAATGAGACACTGCCGTTGCCGCGCCCTTCGATAGTAAAGCTGTTGCCGCGCAAGGCGCGTTCACCTTCCAACGGGATGATCTCAAGCGATTGCATCACTTCATACAGCGCGCGTAGCGTGGCCGGGGAGCCTTCCTGAGAGATCAACAGCGCCTTGGCGCTCAGGTCGGAGTTGGGTTTGAAATGGGCAAATGGGGCCTCATAACGATCAAAACCCAGCACACCCAGCGGCATATCCAAATCAATCCCGGCTTGCGGGTCGGAATACCGATCCATCCCGACGCTGATCAGCGGTGCGTTGTAGTCATCTATCAGCGACTTGCGCTGCAGGGTGGTCAGAACACCGGTCGCCTCGAAGCCGTTGAACCGCTGCCAATCCGCCATCGAGCGGCGGGTGCCCTGACCAAAGGCGCCGTCGATGGTCGAGTTGTAGAAACCGGCGGCTTGCAATGCAGTTTGCAGGACCTTGCGTTCCTGCGCGGTCAACAGGCGTTCGCCCTGCAATGCCTCAGCGCGCGTTTCGTCTGCGTCTTGCGGGGTCAGACCGGCTTGTGGTTGTTCCTGCGGCTCGGGCTGGACCGGGGCTGTAATCACCCCGCGGTTTAGGATGTTGGCACCGATAGGCCAGAACTGCTGCCTCAGTGCGCTGGAGAAAGCGATGAAGCTGTCAGACGGGATCTGGCGTTCAGCGCGATAGACACGCAGAACCTGCTCGGCATCATCGCGCAAATAGGGCCCGATAACAATGGCATACCAGCCAGAGTTCAGTTGGAACCCGTTTACGTCAGGCAGGGCGTTGGCATAGGCCTGCGCCCGTTCCTGCGCCTCACGCAGCGACGGCTGCGCTTCGATCTGAACCCAGACGCCCGCGTCCTGTTGGGCAAAAGCGGCGCGCAGGCCGAAGAGGAAAAAGAATGTAATAACCGTAAATACGCGTGTCATTGTCTGCCCGTTTTATGCAGTGTTTTCACTTTGGCGCAGATTACGCGGAATCGCAGCCTGATGACCATGCCCGGATTACGGGGAATTCTGTGTGTGGCCGCGCAGTGACAGAGTGGCTCATTGGCCCGTTGACGCCCTTTGGTGGCTTGCATAGGAAGGGCCGAACCCACCGGAACCGGGCGCCTGGGCGTCCAAGGGATATGTCATGACCGAACCCAAAAGCGCACCACGTTCATTTCAGGAGATCATCCTGCGGCTTCAGACCTATTGGGCGACGAAAGGCTGCGCGATCCTGCAACCTTATGACATGGAAGTCGGCGCGGGCACGTTCCACCCGGCGACCACCTTGCGCGCGTTGGGGTCCAAGGCGTGGGCTGCGGCTTATGTGCAGCCTTCGCGTCGACCGACAGACGGGCGGTATGGCGAGAATCCCAACCGGTTGCAGCATTACTACCAGTACCAAGTGCTGATCAAACCCAGCCCACCGGATCTACAGGACCTGTATCTCGGCTCGCTCGAAGCCATCGGCATCGATATGGACCTGCACGACATCCGCTTTGTTGAGGATGACTGGGAAAGCCCGACGCTCGGCGCATGGGGGCTAGGTTGGGAGGTTTGGTGTGATGGCATGGAAGTCAGCCAGTTCACTTATTTCCAACAGGTTGGCGGCCACGACTGTGCACCGGTCTCGGGCGAGTTGACCTATGGGCTTGAGCGGCTGGCCATGTATGTGCTGGGCATCGATCACGTGATGGACATGCCGTTCAACGATCCTCAGTCGCCCAGCCCGCTGACCTATGGCGATATCTTCAAGCAGACCGAAGAGGAATACGCGCGCTGGAACTTTGACGTGGCCAATACCGAGGTCTTGCTGCGTCACTTCGAAGAGGCCGAAGCGGAATGTGCGACCATTCTGGCGCAGGAGCATGACGACCCGAAGACCGGCAAACGCATCATCATGGCGCATCCAGCTTATGACCAGTGCATCAAGGCCAGCCATATCTTCAACCTGCTGGATGCGCGGGGCGTGATCTCGGTGACCGAGCGGCAGGCCTATATCGGCCGCGTCCGGGCGCTGGCCAAGCAATGCGCAGATGCGTTTGTGCAGACCGAGGCTGCCGGGTTCGAAGCTTGATGGCGGGCTTAGGCCAGACCGGGCAGCAACGCCTTCAGGCCGTCTGCGATCATGCTGATCGCTATGGCAGACAGGATCATGCCCATAAAGCGACTCATGATCACGCGGGCATTGTCAGACAACCGTTCAGCCAGCCAGGCGGCATTCCAGAATGTCACCAAAAGCAGGCCGACCACGACCAGAAAAACACCTGCATAAGCAATAGCTTCGATCGGAGTTTTGATGTGATGTGCATACAGGATCAGCGTGGTGATCGTACCGGGGCCAACCAGAATGGGAAAGGCCAGCGGGTAGAACGCGACCGTCTCGGGCGCGGGATAGGATTGCTTCTCTCCATCGGTGCCGTGATGCGAGCTGCTTTCGTTGCCGTTCAGCATGTTCAGCCCGATCATCAGAACAACCAGTCCACCGGCAACGCGCAAATGGTCAACGCTGATGCCAAAAAGGCCCAGGGCCTGACTTCCGGCCGAGGCAAAGGCGCCTCCCAGTATCAGGCAGTACAGCGCCGTTTTCAGCGCCACCTTGCGCTGATCAGCAGCAGGCAGATCTTGGGTGACGCTCAGAAACACTGGCAGATTCGTGATCGGGTTCATGATCGCGAACAATGCACCGAAGAATCCAACGGCAAGGGTGGTTTCCATCTCTGTCGCCTTACATCTGCCTGTAATGGTTTGAAACCTGACCTATTTCCCCAGAATATGAAAGAGGCCGCATAAACGATGACCGGGAAGCTTCTGGCGCTGATCCTTCTGTTTTCGGCCGCTCTGGCGGGTGGGAGCATGTATTACCTGCAGGTTTACGGCTTCTATTATGATGTCACGCCGAAGCCAGGCCAGGATGTTACTCTGATGGTCGCAGGAGCCGAGGTGCCGGAACCGATCAGCTACAGTGCGTTTCAGGCGATAGATGCCGACAGCTCTCCGATCCGGTATCGGGCCTGTTTCGAAACCGATCTGACGCCTGATCAACTGGCCGGGTTTGTTGCCGTAGAAGACGCCGAACCTTTGACCGCGCCGGGATGGTTTGAATGTTACAATGCAGTCGCTTTGGCCGATGCGCTGAAATCGGGGCAGGCGCAGGCTTTCTTGGGCGCGAAGAACATCCATTACGGGGTCGACCGCATCGTTGCTATCTCGCGGGACGGCAAGGGCTATGTCTGGCACGCGCTGAACAATTGCGGTGAGAAAGCCTATGACGGCACCGTGGTGGGTGAAGATTGCCCGCCCAGACCGCAGGAGTGACACGTGGAGTTGGTCGTTGAGATCCCGGATTTCTTGACCGCGACGCTGGGTTTCGCGGTCTACTTGCTTGGGGCTGAGATCAATGCCCGCATCGCAACGCTCCGCAGCTTCAACATCCCCGAGCCGGTGACCGGGGGCCTGTTGGCCTCGCTCGTGGTACTGACTCTGTATCTGTTATTTGGCGTTGAGCTGTCCTTTGGTCTGACCACACGGGATTTCCTGTTGGTGTTGTTCTTTGCCGGTATTGGATTGAATGCACGGCTTTCGGATTTAATCGCAGGCGGCAAGCCATTGCTCCTGCTTCTGATTTTGACGCTGCTGACTATCGTTGCACAGAACGTGATCGGGGCGGCGGGGGCGGCTCTGTTCGGCTATCCAGCGCAGGCGGGCGTTTTGTTTGGCTCGGCGGCATTGATCGGCGGCCACGGCACTGCGATCGCCTGGGCGCCAGAAGTCGCACAAGCCACCGGGCTCGAAGGCGCGACCGAGTTGGGTGTTGCCGTTGCCACCTTGGGCCTTGTATTGGCCGCTCTGGTCGGGGGTCCAATTGCGCGGCTGTTGGTCGAAGGGCGCAAGCTCAACCCCAGTCGTCCCGAGGAAGAGCACACAGTTGGTTTGCCCAATGAGGTCGATCAGAAATCCGCAATCGACCATCAGACGGTTATGCGGGTTCTGTTATATCTCAACCTTGCCATCATTTCAGGCGTGATCCTGAGCGAAGCCATCAGCGCTGCGGGGCTGAAACTGCCTTTGTTCGTGCCCTGCCTGATCATGGGGATTATCATTGCCAATCTGCGCGCGCTGCTTGCGCCCAACGCCCCACCCGTGGCGCGGACGCCATCGCTGGCGCTGATCTCGGAATTCGCATTGGGGGCGTTCCTGGCGATGTCCCTGATGAGCCTGCAACTGTGGACTATAGCTGAGCTTGGCCTTGCGATAGCGTTGATCATGACCGCCCAGACGCTCTTTGCAGTGGTGTTCGTGATCTGGGTCCTGTTCCCGCTGATGGGCTCGAATTATCGCGCTGCTGTATTGGCCGCCGGCTTTGGCGGCTTCGCTTTGGGCGCAACCCCAACCGCGATTGCAAATATGACCGCCGTGACCAAGCGATATGGCCCGTCGCCTATTGCCTTTATCGTACTGCCCCTTGTATCCGCCTTCTTTGTGGATATCGCCAATGCAATCGTCATCCAGACGATTGTGAGTTTCTAAGGACCGACTATGCCCGACCTGCTGATCGAATTGTTTTCCGAAGAGATCCCCGCGCGGATGCAAACCCGTGCTGGTGAAGACCTGAAAAAGCGGATCACGGACGGCTTGGTCGAGGGTGGACTGACCTATGCCTCGGCTGCGGCCTTGACCACGCCGCGCCGCCTGACACTGGCGGTCGAAGGGTTGTTGGCCGGAAGCCCCACCATCCGGGAAGAGCGTAAAGGCCCTAAGGTCGGAGCGCCCGACAAAGCCATCGAAGGGTTCCTGCGGGGGGCGGGACTGACCCGCGACCAACTCGAAGAGCGTGATACGCCCAAAGGTGCGGTCTATTTCGCGACCATCGAGAAAGCCGGTCGTCCGGCGGCTGAGATTGTGGCTGAAGTGCTGGAAACGACGATCCGCAACTTCCCCTGGCCAAAATCGATGCGCTGGGGCGCGGGTTCGATGCGCTGGGTGCGACCGCTGCACTCGATCCTGTGTGTCCTCAGCGATGAAGCGGGCGCGCAGGTTGTACCGCTTGAGATCGAAGGGATCACCTCTGGTGATACCACCGAAGGCCATCGCTTCATGGCCCCGAACCGGTTTTCCGTTTTTTCGTTCGAGGACTATGCGGCCAAGCTGAAACGCGCCTTTGTGGTGCTTTCGCCCGAGGAGCGCGCCGAGCATATCTGGAACGATGCCCAGAACATGGCTTTCGCCGCGGGTCTGGAAGTTGTTGATGACAAGGGTCTTCTGGCCGAAGTGGCCGGTCTGGTTGAATGGCCTGTCGTGCTGATGGGGCAGATCGACGAGGAGTTTCTGGAGCTGCCGCCCGAGGTGCTGCAGACCTCGATGAAAGAGCATCAGAAGTTCTTTTCCGTGAAGAATCCCAAGACGGGGCGGATCGAGCGCTTCATAACGGTTGCCAACCGTGAGACCGCCGATAATGGCGCGACCATTCTGGCGGGGAACCAAAAGGTGCTGTCGGCGCGTTTGGCGGATGCCAAGTTCTTCTGGGAGAATGACCTGCGCATCGCCAAGTTGGACATGACCGTCTGGAGCAACGATCTGCAGAACGTGACCTTCCACAACAAGCTGGGTACGCAGGCCGAGCGGATTGAGCGTATCGCTGCCTTGGCCGGTGAATTGGCCGACGTCATGGGTGTTGATGCGCGTCAGGCCAAAGATGCAGCGCATCTGGCCAAGGCCGACTTGAGCTCGCAGATGGTCTATGAATTCCCAGAACTGCAGGGCTTGATGGGCCGCTATTATATCGCGGCTGCGGGTATGCGCCCCGAATTGGCCTCCGTAGCACAGGAACACTATTCGCCGTTGGGACCGTCTGATGACGTGCCGACTGCGCCGCTGTCGGTGACAGTGGCACTGGCCGATAAGCTGGACACGCTGACCGGGTTCTGGGCGATTGACGAGAAACCCACCGGGTCGAAAGACCCGTTTGCCCTGCGCCGTGCTGCGCTTGGGGTAATCCGCCTGATCCTGACCAACGATCTGCGCCTGCCGCTGGACCAGACTTTTGCAGTTGCACTAGGTAATCTGTTGAAACTGCCGGAATGGCAGGCAGCTCTGCTAGAGGCCAAAGCGCGCCAAACGCAGGCGTCTGACGACGAGGCAGAGGCCGCCGCCAAGCGCGTGCATGATCTGGCGCATCAGGTCGAGGCTGCGAACGCAATCGTTGCTGCGGCCCCGTCGGACTTGTTGTCTTTCTTCCACGACCGCCTCAAGGTCTTCCTGCGTGAAGAGGGCATCCGTCCCGATATCATCGACGCCTGCATCGCGATGGACGGCAATGACGACCTCAACCTGCTGGTCAAACGCGCCCGTGCGCTGAACGCGGTGATTGCGACCGAGGATGGAGAGAACCTCGTGCAGGGGTTCAGGCGGGCCAATAACATCCTGTCTCAGGCGGAAGAGAAGGATGGGGTGGAATACTCCTATGGTGCGGATGTGAAATTTGCCGAGACTGACAGCGAGAAGGCGCTGTTCGCCGCGCTTGATACGGCAGAGGCCAAAATCGATCCCGCTCTGAAGGCCGAGGATTTCCCGACCGCTATGGCGGCGATGGCTGTGCTGCGGGCACCCGTGGATGCTTTCTTTGAGGATGTGCAGGTCAACACCGACAATGACATCCTGCGCCGCAACCGTCTGAACCTGCTGAGCCAGATCCGCAAGGTCTGCTCCAGCGTTGCCGATCTGACCCTGATCGAGGGATAACGCCCTTGCGCCAAGGGCGCAGGGGCTTATGCTGCGGTGAAACCAAAAGGTGCCGCAGTGCAGAATAATCCGCAGACCACGCTTATTACCTCGAAAGCGCCCGTTGCCGCCAATACCCATGGCGGGCGGGCGAAATGCTTGCAACGCCTGGTTCGGCTTAAGATGCCGGTGCCGCGCACCGTAGCGCTCTCTTTTGACGCGGTGCAGCGAATTGCCGAAGGGCATGTACCTGACATCGCGGCCATCATGGAACAGTTCGACGCCGAAGCGCTGTTGTGTGTGCGCCCCAGTTCCGAAGACCCCGATTGGGGCGGTCCGGGCGCGGTCCTGAATATCGGCATGAACGATGCCCGCTATCTGGACTTGTCGGCGGGTATGGGACGGGATGCGGCGGCTGCACTCTATTTGCGGTTTGTGCAGAGCTATGCGATCCACGTGGCCCGGCTGGACCCGGATGTATTTGATGACATCGAGGCGGATGGACGTGAAGGGTTGAGCTTGTCTTTGCGCGCCTACGAAGATGAAACCGACGAAGCGTTCCCGCAGGACCGGGGCGAGCAACTGATCGGCGTGCTGCGGTCGATGGCGCGGGCGTGGGACGGAACTTCGGCCCGTTTGCTACGGCAGGCCAAGGGCGCGCCAGCGGATGCCGGGCTGGGGCTGGTCGTTCAAGAGATGATCCCGGGTGTCGGGCAGGGCGAGTGCGGCTCGGGCGTGTTGCAGTTGATCGACCCGACGACGGGCATGCCGCAGATCACCGGTCGTTATCTGAGCCAGAGCCAGGGGCGCGATGCGTTGGGCGAAGGCGTCTCGGCGTTGTATCTGGAAAGGGATGAGCGCGGACAATCGCTGGAAGACGTCGCGCCCGAGGCTTTTGCCGATCTCAAGACCCACGCGGCGCTAATGCGTGAAAAACTGCGTGAAGAGATGCAGGTTGAGTTCGTCGTGCAGAATGGCGACGTGCATATTCTGGATGGGGTCCGGGTTCAGCGTGGCTCGCGCGCGGCAATGCGGATTGCCGTCCGTCTGGCCGAAGACGGTATTATCCCGCCGCAAGAGGCGGTGATGCGGATCGACCCGCATTCGCTGAATGAATTGCTACACCGTCAGGTCCACCCCGAGGCAGCGCGTGACGTGCTGACCACCGGTATTGCCGCCAGCCCCGGTGCCGCGACTGGCCGCATCGTTTTCACGGCTGCAGAGGCACAGGCCAGCGCCGCGCGTGGCGAGCCTTGTGTTCTGGTGCGTCGTGAAACTTCGCCCGAGGATGTGCGGGGGATGCATGCAGCCGTGGCGGTGCTGACCGAAAAGGGCGGGATCACCAGCCACGCTGCCGTGATTGGCCGGGGGCTGGGTCTGCCCTGTATCGTAGGCGCGTCCGAGATGCGGTTCCAGACCAAGAAAAAGATGCTGACTGCGCCGGACGGGCGCGTGTTCAAAACTGGCGATGTCCTGACCATCGATGGCACCTCAGGTCAAGTTCTGGCCGGACAACCCGAGATGCTTGAGGCGGCACTGGACGATTGCTTTCAAACGCTGATGGGTTGGGCGGACGCCGAGCGTGACATCGAAATTCGCGCCAATGCGGATACGCCTGCCGACGCGCAAACAGCGCGTAACTTTCAGGCGCAGGGCATTGGCCTGTGCAGGACCGAGCACATGTTCTTTGATCCGGGCCGCCTGACCGTGATGCGTGAAATGATCTTTGCCCAGACGCCTTCGGGACGATCTGCGGTGCTGGAACGTCTGCTGCCGATGCAGCGGCAGGATTTCGTGCAGCTGTTCAGAATCATGGAGGGGCAGCCGGTGTGCATCCGGCTATTCGACCCGCCTTTGCACGAGTTTCTACCCACCACGCGCACGGGTCAGAGAGAACTGGCCGAGGCGCTTGATCTTCCGGTTTCGGATGTCGAACGCAGGGTCGAGGCGATGCGCGAATACAATCCTATGCTGGGTTTGCGCGGCGTGCGTCTGGGGGTGACCGTGCCCGAGATCTATGACATGCAAGCGCGCGCTATATTCGAAGCGACGCTTGAGGCCAGTAAAGAGGGGGCGCCCGTGGTTCCCGAGGTGATGATCCCATTGGTCTCGGCCAAGCGCGAGGTTGAACTGGTGAAAGCGCGCATCGATGCGGTGGCTGCCGAGGTGGCCTCGGAGCGTGGACAAGAGCTCGACTATAGGCTGGGTGTCATGGTGGAAACGCCACGTGCCTGTCTGCGAGCGGATGAAATCGCGCCGAATACATCTTTCCTGAGTTTCGGGACCAATGACCTGACCCAAATGACCTATGGTTTGTCCCGGGATGACGCTGGTCGGTTCATGTCGGCATATGTCCGCCTAGGCGTGTTTGGCGAAGATCCGTTTCACGTTCTGGATGCAGACGGGGTGGGTGAGTTACTCAAGCTAGGGGCGGAGCGCGGGCGTCAAGCTCAACCAGACGTTACACTTTCTGTCTGTGGCGAACATGGTGGCAACCCCGAATCAATCGCTATCTGCCGGGCGCTCGGGTTCGACTATGTGTCCTGTTCTCCGTTCCGGGTTCCCGTCGCTCGGCTGTCAGCCGCTCAACTGGCAATTTCGTCCAAACTTGGGGGTTGACTAACTGTCTCCTACCTAGAAATAGTGGCTCAGGAAACGTTCCGCTGTCGACAAAAATCGGCGGCGTGAGCGGTTTTTCTCTTGGCTTTTTCAGAAAACTGGACGTCTGCCCTCAAGTAGGGTATCAGCCTCGTCGCGCCCGCCGGGGGAGGGTTTGGCGCGGAAGTGCCTGTGCGAGGTTATCTGATGAGACGCTACATATTGGCTGTTGCCGTGGGGGCTGCAGCCTTGCTGCCAAGTTTGTCGTTTGCCGAAAGGCAGAACGAAGGTAAATCTGTTGAGTTGGTTGCCCGTAACGAGTTGCCAGCACAGAATTTCCGTGACTATCTGAAGCTGTTCAAGCCGCGTCAGACGCCGGAAAAGATCGAGATTTCTTACACCAAGGATTGGCTGGATCAGCAGCCCAAAGCGACCGGGGACGAGGGTTTCCGTTGTCTGGCTGAGGCGCTGTATTTCGAAGCGCGCGGCGAAAGCGTGCGCGGCCAGTTCGCAGTTGCCGAAGTGATCCTGAACCGTGTCGACAGCGCCCGCTTCCCGGATTCGCTGTGTGGTGTGATTAAGCAGGGCACCGGCAAACGCTATCAGTGCCAGTTCACCTACACTTGCGATGGTCAAAAAGAAGTCATCCACGAAAAGCGGGCGTATGAGCGTGTATCCAAGGTGGCGCGTGCCGCGATTGACGGTGTGGCAGAAGAGATGACCGCCGGGGCGACGCATTACCATACCAAGGCGGTTCGCCCGTCATGGTCGCGGGTTTACAAGGAAACCGCGCGGATCGGTGTGCATATTTTCTATCGCCACAATTATCGGACAGCGAGCAACTGATTGACGCACCAGCGCTGGAAGGGTGCTGGCGCAGTCCGATTTTGCCTCTATGTTGCGAGCCGGGAGGCTCGCGATGATCACTACGCGCAGACAGTTCATGCAATCGGCTCTGGCAATGTCGATGTTGCCGCGTGCAGCATTGGCGTCAGATATCGAATTGATCGCCCAACAATCTACGCAACAGATTGCGCCCGACGGTTATCCGCAGACGTCGGTATGGAGTTATGGTGCGGGCGTTCCGGGGGCCGAAATTCGGATCGGTCAAGGCAAACGGGTTCAGCGTACGCTGGTGAACGATCTGCCTCAGGCAACCGCGGTGCATTGGCATGGCATCCGGATCGACAATGCGATGGACGGTGTGCCCGGCTTGACGCAGGATGCGGTGCCCACGGGGGCCCGCTTTAACTATGATTTCGTTGTGCCGGATGCGGGAACCTTTTGGTATCACGCACATAATCGCTCGGTCGAACAGGTGGCGCGCGGGCTCTATGGTCCGTTGATCGTGGAAGAGGCCGTCGCTCCGGATGTCGATCAGGATCTTACCCTGATGCTGGACGATTGGCGGTTGGATCCCGAGACCGGTCAGATCACCGATGACTTCGACAATGGCCATGACCTGAGCCACGCTGGGCGGTTAGGCAATCTTATGTCTGTTAACGGACGGTTTGACCCATCCTACCCGGTGAAATCCGCCGAACGTTTGCGTCTGAGGTTGATTAACGCCGCAAATGCCAGGATTTTCGATGTTTCGCTCGACGGTTTGACAGGTTGGATCGTGGCGCTTGATGGGATGCCGCTTGAGACACCTCTCGCCATTGAAGAAAGCTTTCCGCTTGCACCGGCACAGCGGGCCGACCTGATTGTCGATGTCTCGGCAGAGGCAGGGCAGACCGCAAGTGTCGTTAGTATAGAGCGTGACGGCGCGTTTGGGTTGGTTAGGTTCGATGTGACAGGCGCTACGGCACGTTCCGTTCGTTCCGGGGTGAAGCCGTTACCCGCAAATCCGTTACCTGAGGTAGCACTGGAGGGTGCGCCGCTGCATCGCATGGCGATACAAGGTGGCGCGATGCGCTGGTTGGATCGCGCTATATTGGGGGATACTGAACTTTCGGGCCAGGAACTAGCGCAACTGGGACGGTTCTGGGCGCTCAACGGCTATGCTGAGCGGCCCTCCGATCCGTTTCTGGATACGAAGCTGGGCAACGTCCACCGTATAGAGTTTGTCAATGAGACGGCATTTCCGCATGCGATGCATCTGCACGGCCACCATTTCAGGCTGATCCTGCCGGATGGCAGTCTGGGCCCGTGGCGTGACACAGTGTTGGTCGAGCGGGGACAGACCCGGCAGATCGCGTTGCTGGCCGATAATCCCGGCAATTGGCTTCTGCATTGCCACATGCTGGGTCATGCCGCCTCGGGTATGATGAGTTGGTACCGGGTCGTCTGACGCCGGATTCGATGGCTGGAAAGGCGTTTGCTGCAGTGTTATATGCCCGCACATCGCTTAATGTGGGCTGATTAGCCCTCCACGTCTGAAAAGGTCCATCAGATGAGCTCTGAAATCCGCCTTGCCTTCGCGCATCCGTCTGAACGGTCCGAAGCAACCGCCACGCGCGGTCCGCTGGATCGAATCTCTCTGCGGGATCATATCGTGGAAGTTGAAATCGGGGCCTTTCAGGCCGAGCGCGGCACCACACAGCGCATCTGTTTCAACATCGTGGTCGAAGTACGCCCGCTGGCTGATCCGATCGACGATGATGTGGATCGTATCCTGTCCTATGATCGCGTAACCGAAGCGATTGCGTTTGAGCTCGCCGCTGAGCGCCTAAACCTTCTGGAAACTTTGGCCGACCGCTTGGCTGAACGAATCTTGCTTGAGCCTCAGGCTGTAAGAGCTTTCGTACGCATCGAAAAACTGGATCGCGGGCCCGGTGCTCTGGGGGTCGAGATCGTGCGCGGCAAAGATGCGGTACATCATGATGTGGCCGAAGAAGAACGACCGCATCCCCGACTGGTCTTTCTGTCGAACGAGGCGATAGCGTCGAGCAATCTGGCTGGTTGGATCGACCAGCTACAGAACCGGCAACGCCCTCTGATCCTCTGTGTCGGCGCATCCGATCTTGCGGTCCCGCAGACCGGGCATGCGATGACCCAGCGCAGGATCGACCTGTTGGCGATCGAGCAGAACGCCTGGGTTTTGGCTGCTCGCGACCATCGATGCGTGGTCGTTTCGACCCGGACCGAGTTGGATTGGGCGATGAAAAACGACCAGATCTGTGTTTGGGCACCGTCCAAAATCGTATTGGACGCCGTGGATGGCCCCTCTGCGGCGCCGTCAGATGCGGTTGCGCTGGCAGCATGGTTTGCCGCGACCTTCGAGGCCAGCGAGATGATGGTGATCGGTGGTGAACTGCCAGACGCGCCAAAGACGCCGCTGCGTGCAATTTCCGTGGATCAGGCGCGGTTGTGACAGTCTATTACCGACCGCTTGTTCAGCACGGGCCTCTGCGCCCGTCGGGCGCTGTGCCGCTGGCGGGTCAGCAATTGTGGTTCACGCAAGCTGAAAAGCTGCAGCGAGGCAAAACCTCAGAGATTGTAGAAATCGGTGATATTCCAGATGCATACATGGAGTATCTCACCTATCCACGCGCGACCATAGCCGGACTGGATATGGCGCAGCCGCAGATCATGGGTATTCTGAATGCAACGCCCGACAGTTTCTCGGATGGGGGCGTGCATAATTCGGTCGACGCGGCCCGCGCAGCCGCTGTCGGGATGGTCGGTCACGGGGCCAGCATTCTGGACATCGGCGGAGAATCCACCCGCCCTGGCGCCGATTTCGTACCCGCCGAGGAAGAGATCGCCCGCACGGAACCATTGATCGCAGCAATCCGGGCCGAGACCGATGCGCTGATTTCGATCGATACGCGTAAGGCCCGCGTCGCTGAGGCGGCGCATGCGGCTGGGGCAGGGCTGATCAATGATGTGTCGGGTTTTACCTTCGACCCACAGCTTGCTCCATTTTGTGCCCGGATTGGTGCGCCTGTCTGTGTGATGCACATGCAGGGCGATCCGACGACGATGCAGGATGATCCGCAATATGATGACGTTTTGCTGGATGTATATGACTTTCTCGCGGCGCAGATCGCGCATCTTGAGAGCCTTGGCCTGAGCCGCGATCTGATCATCGTCGACCCAGGCATTGGATTTGGCAAGACCACGGAGCACAACCTGATCCTGCTACGCAATCTCAGCTTGTTCCACGGGCTTGGCTGCCCGATCCTGTTGGGCGTGTCCCGCAAGGGGATTATCGGCCAGATCGGCAAAGAGCCGCGCAAGGATGCCCGTGCACCGGGGTCAATTGCAGTTGCTCTGGCGGGATTGTCACAGGGTGTGCAGATTATACGTGTCCATGACGTGGCCGAGACTGCTCAAGCCTTGCGTCTTTGGTCCGCCGTCCGGTAATCCGGGCACAAAGGAATTTCAGGAGTTAAGACTTATGCGCAAGCTGTTCGGAACCGACGGGGTGCGGGGGACCGCCAACACCTATCCGATGACGGCTGATATGGCCTTGCGCATAGGGGCGGCAGTGGGTCGATATTTCCGCCGTGACGCTTCGGGCGTTCACCGGGTTGTCATAGGTAAGGACACACGACTGTCGGGCTATATGCTGGAAAACGCGCTGACGGCGGGTCTGACCTCGACCGGGATGAACGTGTTGCTGCTGGGACCGGTGCCGACGCCTGCAGTTGGTCTGATGACCCGCTCGATGCGGGCGGACCTTGGCGTTATGATTTCGGCCAGCCACAACCCGGCCGAGGATAACGGGATCAAATTCTTTGGACCGGACGGATTCAAGTTGTCCGATCAGGCCGAGCTTGAGATTGAGCGGCTGATTGAAGAAGGCGTGAAGCCGGCTCAGGCGCAGAATATTGGTCGTGCACGCCGCGTGGATGATGCGCGCTTCCGTTATGGCGAACGCGTGAAATCCTCGTTGCCCCGAGACGTGAAGCTGGACGGATTAAAGGTCGTGATCGATTGCGCGAACGGCGCTGCACATCGCACCGCGCCCGAGGTGCTTTGGGAGCTTGGCGCCGATGTGATCCCTGTCGGTATCGCGCCGGATGGCAAGAACATCAATTTGGGATGTGGCTCGACGCAACCGCAGACCGCTGCCGAAACCGTTGTGGCGCATGGGGCCGACGTGGGTATCTGCCTTGATGGTGATGCTGACCGGGTTGTGGTGATTGACGAAACCGGTGCAGTTGCCGATGGCGATCAACTGATGGCACTGCTCGCCTCTGCCTGGTCAAAAGCGGAGCGGCTGAAAGGCGATGCGCTGGTTGCCACCGTGATGTCGAACCTCGGTTTGGAACGGCATCTGGCCGGGCAGGGACTGCGGTTGGAGCGTACTTCGGTCGGGGATCGCTATGTGGTCGAACGGATGCGTTCAGGTGGGTTTAACCTGGGGGGTGAGCAATCGGGCCATATCGTGATGAGTGATTATGCCACCACCGGAGACGGTTTGATGGCGGGCCTGCATTTCCTGGCCGAGATGGTGCTGTCCGAAAGGAAAGCTTCAGAGCTGTCGCGCCAGTTCGAAACGGTTCCGCAATTGCTCAAGAATGTACGGTTCACCGCTGGGCAAGCTCCGTTGGAGGCGGCCAATGTCAAAACCGCCATTTCTGAAGCTGAGGCGCGACTGAACGGGCAGGGTCGTCTGCTGATCCGCAAATCGGGCACGGAACCTTTGATCCGGGTGATGGCCGAATGCGAGGACGCTGCTCTGCTAACTCAGGTGGTTGACGGTATCGTGGCCGAGGTTGAAGCGGTCGCGGGTTAGCGCCCGATCAGCATTTTGCGCAGGCTGAACCATTGGCTGATGGCCATGCCGGTCAGGATCAGCAGAAGTGCAACGAAGAAGCGCAGCGGCAGCGCCTCGGACAAGATCCAGGCGCCGAAGATCATCGACCAGACAGGCACCTGATAGTTTACCAGCGTCAGAAAGACCGAACCAGCACTGCGCGTGATCGAAACCCGCAGCAGGGTGGCAAAAGCCGTGGGCAATAAGCCCAGCACGATAAGCGCCAGGGTCGGGCGGGTGCCTTGCCAGGCCGGTAGTCCTTCGGTCAGCAGCATGGTAGGTACCAATACGATGGCCCCTACAACCAACGTCAGGGCCGCAAGGACCAGCGGATCAATTGGGGGGCAGCGACGCGTCATGATCGACGAACTGGCATAGCACAGCGCAGCAAGGATGCAGGCCAGCTGCGCAAGAGGCTCGGCCCCTTGGCCCAACTGCGCAAGGCCGGGCCCGATCAACACCAAAGCGCCGGTGAAGCCGAGGCAAACCCCGACCAGACGGCGCAGGTTCAGCGGCTCGTCCGAGAAGAAATGGGCCAGAGGTAAAACCATCAGCGGGATCGCTGCCATGGATAGCCCGGCAAATGCGGAAGGGACGAATTGCTGCCCCCAGCTCAGCAGCATGAAGGGTATCGCTGTTGACAGCAGACCGATCAGCGTGATCGACATGATCAGTTCAGCTGTCAGGGTTGGAATGCGGCGGCCCGTGATCCGCATCAGAATCAACAGTGTCACCGCGCCCAGCGTGGTGCGCGAGGTGGCGACCGTGATGGGGCCGTACCCCTCAAGCGCCATGGCGACGACCATGAATGTGGCACCCCAGATGAGGCCCAGAATGAAGACGCCGCTCCAATCACGTTTTGAGGGTTGTTCAACCATTCCATCCCCTTATCCCTCTATGTTGAACATGTCACGAGATGAAATTGACATACCGTTAGTTATAACTTACCGTAAGCAATGACTTACGAAAAGGCGTTATCAGCATTAGGGGACACCACCCGTAGGCAAGTGTTTGAAGCGGTTGCGTGCACGCCCAGATCAGTGGGGGACATCGCCGCCGAATTGCCGGTGAGCCGCCCCGCTGTTTCGCAACATCTTAAAGTGCTGTCTGACGCAGGGCTGGTGATGTGTCGAGCGGAAGGCACGCGGCGGATCTATGCGGTGTGCCCGGATGGGCTGGATGCGCTTCGGTCGTGGCTCGACAAATACTGGACAGATGTCATGAGCAGTTTTGCAGATGAGGTGAATTCAGGGAGGGAAGGTTCGTGACAGATCCAATTGTGAAAACCGTTGTGGTTAATGCAGAAGCTGCGCGTGCCTTTGACATCTTCGTCAACAGAATTGCCAAATGGTGGCCGCTGGATGGGCACGCGGTATCTGCCTCCCAAGGTAATCCGGCCCTTGCGGTCGTCATCGAACCTCGTGCCGGCGGCGCGATTTATGAGACTATGTTTGACGGCGCACGTGCGGACTGGGGTGAAGTCTTGGTTTTCGAAGAGGGTAAGCGGCTGGCCTTCACATGGCATCCCGGTACGAACGCAGATTTCTCCACCCGGGTAGAGGTACAGTTTGATGCACATGGGGACGGTCAAACCAAAGTGACTTTGACCCATTCCGGTTGGGAAGTCTGGGCGGCTGAGGCGAAATACAAGCGTACGAATTATGACAAAGGCTGGGACTTTGTTCTTGGCGAATGCTATGCGAACGCGGTTGCCAAATAAAAAAGGGCGGCCACCGGGGCCGCCCTGTTTCTAGCTGACGCCAGACTTAGTTCTTTTCTTTGTCAACCATCTTACCGGCCGAGATCCAGGGCATCATGGCGCGCAGTTTGGCGCCGGTTTCCTCGATCATGTGCTCATCATTGGCACGGCGCGACGCTTTGATGGTCGGCTGGCCAACGGCGTTTTCCAGCATGAAGTCGCGAACGAATTTACCCTGCTGGATGTCGTCCAGAACGGCTTTCATACGCGCTTTGGTCTCGTCGTATTTCAGGATACGCGGGCCGGTGACGTATTGGCCGTACTCGGCAGTGTTCGAGATCGAGTAATCCATGTTGGCGATACCGCCTTCGTAGATCAGGTCAACGATCAGCTTCACTTCGTGCAGGCATTCGAAGTAGGCCATTTCGGGCGCGTAGCCTGCTTCGACCAGAGTTTCAAAGCCGCAGCGGATCAGCTCAACCAGACCACCGCACAGAACGGCTTGCTCACCGAACAGATCGGTTTCACATTCTTCGCGGAAGTTGGTTTCGATGATGCCCGAGCGGCCGCCACCAATTGCCGAGCAGTAGGACAGGCCGATTTCCAGCGCTTTTCCGGTTGCGTCGTTGTCTACAGCAACAAGGCAGGGCACACCGCCGCCTTTGGTGTATTCGCCGCGAACAGTGTGGCCGGGGCCTTTGGGGGCCATCATGATGACGTCGACGCCTTCTTTCGGCTCGATCAGGCCGAAATGCACGTTCAGGCCGTGGGCGAACGCGATGGCCGCACCCGGCTTGATGTTGTCGTGGACGTATTTCTTGTAGGTCTCGGCCTGCAATTCGTCGGGCATGGTGAACATGATGACGTCGCACCAGGCTGCCGCTTCGGCGATTCCCATCACCTGCAGACCTTCACCTTCGGCTTTCTTGGCCGAGGGCGAGCCTTCGCGCAGGGCGATGACCAGGTTCTTGGCGCCCGAGTCGCGCAGGTTCAGCGCATGAGCGTGGCCTTGGCTACCATAGCCCAGAATCGCCACTTTCTTGTCTTTGATCAGGTTGATGTCGCAATCGCGATCGTAATAGACGCGCATTTCGCCGGTCCTTTCAGTTTCGATTGCTGTGCTTCTATCCTGCGCGTTTGCTATTGGCGATAGGGTTGGGATTGAGTATTTGATAAAAAGGTGAAGAATAATTCTTCAATCTAGAGAAACATGAAAAAATCATGCTTGATGATGTTGATCGACGTATACTGCGCCACTTTCAGGCCGAACCAAGCCTGACAACGGCAGAGTTGGCTGAGCGCTGCCGCATCAGTTCGGGCGTCTGCTGGCGGCGGATTGAAAAGATGCAGGCCACAGGGGTGATCGAGGGGCAGGAAGCGGTGATCGACTGGGCCGCCTTGGGCTATGCGGTCGAGGTCTCGTTGCGGATCACTCTGGACAAGACACAGGCGCGGGCGTTTGACGAATTCACCGCCGCGGCGCGCGATGTGGCCGAAGTGATCGAGATCCAGACCTTTCTGGGCCGCGTCGATGTACGACTGTCGGTGCTTGCGCGCGACATGAGCCATTATCAGCAAGTCTATCGCGACCGCATTCTGACCCTGCCGCATATCGCCGATATCGAGGCATTAATGCATATCGCCCGGGTCAAGCGGGATGAGGTGTTGCCGGTATGATCGAACTGGACGAGATCGACCGCAAAATCCTGCGCGCGCTGGTTCAGGATGCCACGCAAAGTGCCGGTGCGCTGGGGCGTCGCCTTGGCCTGTCGCAGCCAGCGACCTGGAGACGGATACGGCGGCTGGAAGAGGCGGGCGTGATCAAGGGGCGGCGGCTGCGCCTGAATGCCGAGGCTCTGGGCTTTGGCGTGACCGTGTTTCTGGGGGTGAAGCTCGCACGTAAAGGGCAAGTCAGTCTTGAGGATTTCGAACGCGCCGTCAGTGCCATTCCAGAGGTGCAGACGGTTGAGCACGTGCTTGGGCTCTATGATTACCGTCTGCGTGTTGTGGCGCGTGACCTCGCTGATTTCGAACGGGTTCTGCGCCGAAGGGTGATGACGTTACCAGGGGCCGGAGAGGTCGAGGCCAACGTGCTGCTGAGCGAGGAGCGTCTGCCGGGACCGATTGGTTAGTATTTCGTGCGGATGCGAAAGCCTGGATGATGCGTCATGCGGGCAAATGTCATCGGCTGCCCGTCTTTCCACGTCGTCCGCTCCAGCTGGATCATCGAGGTGCCGGTGGTCGTGCCCATGAAATCCGCCAGGCGGCTGTCGGCTGAAATTGCACAAAAGGCGATCTCGGCCTCGGTAAATGGTGCAGCGCTCAGTAGCCATTCATGCGGGCCGCTTTTGTTGAGGTCGGCGTGTTCGACATCGGGCACGGCCTCGATATTGATCCAGCGTTCCTCAAGCTGGAAGGGGCGGTTATCGGCGTAGTGCATGCAGATTACATGCAGCACGCGCGCATCCGGCTCGACATTCAGTTGCGAGGTCAGCCAACCGGGGCTGTAAACCACGTTTCGCTCGACCAGTGAATAGCGATAGGCCGAGTTTTGATTCTCAACCGCCTGACGGGCCAGAGAGATTTCCAGTTTGGCCTGCTTGCGCGGCTCTTTCTTGACCCGGGTTCCACTTTTGCGCTTACGCTCGACGAAACCCTGTTCTGCCAGTTCCCTGAGTGCCCGGTTCACCGTGGCACGGGCACAATTGAACTCTTCCGCGAGTTGGGTTTCTGTGGGCAGAAGTGAGCCCTGAGGCCAGATGCGGGATTCAATCCGCCGTTTAACTTCGTCCCGGACGACCTGAAAACTAATCCGCTTTTGCGCAGTCACGAGTTAACTTATCCGTTCTTGTTCAAAGTGAGTGTATCTGTTCAGAAACACGTCAGGGTGTAAAGAGAGGCTGACTCTAATTGGCGTCACTTCCTCTAATTGTTGCACGTAAAGTTTCAAAGTAAAACTTATGGTTGTAGATTACTTTGGGTCAACTGATGCCCGACGCATGACGCTTTACGCAAGGCGCGAGACAGGGCAGAAACAGATAGCGCAAAAGAAAAGGATGCCAGATGCCTGCATTGCTGGATACTGTTGACCCCGATGGCCTCGAAGAATTCTCGGTGGTCTTCACGGATCGTTCCCTTAACCATATGTCCGCCAGCTTCCAGCAAGTGATGCGCGATATCTCGGGTATGCTGCGTGAGGTTTATAATGCTGACGGTGTGGCCGTCATTCCCGGAGGTGGCACCTACGGTATGGAAGCTGTCGCACGGCAGTTTGCGCGCGATGCCAATGTATTGGTGGTTCGGAACGGGTGGTTCTCATATCGTTGGAGCCAGATTATCGAATCTGGCGCGCTGACCGCTCAGACGACAGTTCTGAAAGCACGCGAAACCGGCAATGCCAGCCCGTCGCCCTTTGCCCCGGCTCCGATTGATGAGGTTGTGGCAACAATCCGGGATAATCGGCCGGATATCGTCTTTGCCCCGCATGTCGAAACATCGGCCGGAGTGATTCTGCCCGATGACTATGTGACTGCAATGGCTGCCGCGGCCCATGAGGTCGGCGCCTTGATGGTGCTTGATTGCATCGCTTCGGGTTGCGCGTGGATCGATATGAAGGTGACTGGCGTGGATGTCCTGATCTCTGCTCCGCAAAAGGGCTGGAGCGCGACGCCCTGCGCCGGTCTGGTCATGTTGTCCGAACGGGCCGAGGCGCGGCTGGAGCAGACCAGCTCGGACAGTTTTGCCATTGATCTGAAGAAATGGCGTCAGATCATGCAGGCTTATGAGAATGGCGGTCACGCTTATCACGCGACGATGCCCACGGATTCGCTGCGTGCATTCCGGGATACCATGGCAGAGACGCGGGATTATGGGTTCGAGAAACTGCGGGCGGCGCAATGGGCGCTGGGTGATGGCGTACGGGCTTATCTGAAGGGCAAAGGCGTCATCTCTGTCGCCGCTGACGGGTTCGGAGCACCTGGCGTGGTCGTCAGCTATACCGCCGATCCAGACGTACAGAACGGCAAGAAATTTGCCGCTTTGGGCATGCAGATCGCAGCAGGAGTACCGCTGCAATGTGACGAGCCTGAAGGGTTCAGCACCTTCCGATTGGGCTTGTTCGGCTTAGACAAACTTTATGATGTCGATGGCACGATCGCACGCCTGAAACGGGTTCTGGATCAGGTTCTGTAAGCGCAGGGCCTCAGCGCACGCCGAGGCCCATCTGCATCAGCGTCTTGCGCACGGGCGGCAAGGAATAGAGTGCATTTAAACCCATCGCCCGAGCATCGCGCAGAAGGCGCGCCTCGATCATCGAGGCGCGATTCAGCAGGTCGATGCCTTTGACGCGCAGTTCGATTTCGGTATGGCGCGCCTTGTGATAAGCCTCCAGCATCTGCGCATCGCCCAGATCTTCGGGGCGGGCCTGCGCCAGTTCCAGCAGGCTGCGCAGATCGCCTAGTGACATGTTCAGCCCTTGCGCGCCGATGGGGGGTACCACATGCGCGGCCTCGGCCATCAGCGCGAGGCGTTCTCCCGAGAGCCGCTCCGCCGATTGGCTGATGATTGGCCAGATCGTCCGGCGCGAAGCCAGTTTCAGAGGCCCGAACAATCCGCATGAGCGTTCCGTCATCGCAGCTTCAAACGCCTCGGCTTCTAGGTTCAGCAGTTCGACGGCGCGCGGCCCGCGTTCCATCCAGACAATCGCCGACGATGGCTGACCTTGCCAATCGGGTAGGGGGACCAACGTGAACGGACCACCCGAGCGGTGAATTTCGGTTGAGACGTTTTCGTGCGGGATGGGGTGCGTAACCGCAAAAGCCAGCGCTTTCTGGCCATAGCGTGTGGTGTGCACATGGATACCGGCGGCCTCGCGCATCGGAGAATTGCGCCCATCAGCAGCGATTACCAGTTTGCAGCGGATACGGGTTCCGTCGCTCAGGCCCACACGTGCCTCATTGGTGCGTGTAAACAGGCTAACGGTACCGGTGCCGGGCCGAAAATCGACATTTGGCAGCTCGCCCAACCGTGCCACCATTTCGCGCCGCAGCAGCCAGTTGGGCAGGTTCCATCCGAATGGTTGATCCGAGATATCGGCGGCGTTGAAATCTCGCACCACGCGCGGTTTGGGCACATCGCCGCCCGCATCCACGATGCGCATGACCTGCAACGGGGCGGCATGGGCATCCAGTTTGGCCCAAAGTCCGCATTGCTCCAGCAACCCACGGGCGGGCTGCAGGAATGCCGTGGTCCGTAAGTCTGAACCGTCTACGTCCCGCTCAGTGATCGGGGGGGTTGGGTCGACGCAGATTACATCGAACCCGGCTGCGCCGAAGGCGGCGGCGGCAGTCAATCCGGCAATTCCACCACCGGAAATCAGGATGTCACAGCTGTCGGTCATTGGTTTGTCATGGGGGCAAGTCTCCGTTGCCGCAGACACTAGTGCCGTTGACCGGCAGGTGCCAAGTGACATCCTGTCTCGTATCTTCCTAACCCCGAGAGATCAGCAGAAGAACAAGGAACATCATCGGAACCATCATCAGGGCCGGGATGTAAAGGCCGGGCAGGCCAAACAGCAGGATAGAACAGCCCCACATGCTAATGAGGGCTGCGGCGGTGTAGTACAGGTCTTCAGCCTCGGCGTTGACCGCGTCGCGGGCCATCCAGCCAAACAGGGGAACTGCAAACAAAAGGCGCTGCCACAGGGGCAGACGCTGCGGCATCTCAAGCGCGGTCATTGGGGTCTCCGATTCTGTTCGTCGCTGAGGTGCATATGGGCGCTATGCTGCGACTGCGAAACGCACAGATCGTCGCAGTGTGACAGCCTATCGCAGGCGGCCCAGAAACCCGGTCAGATCATCTGTGTGATGGTGAATGTGGTCGGCTTCATGCGGGTCGGGTGCAACATGAACAGTGCGCATTCCCATTTCATGCGGGGCAGCCAGATTGCGTGGATCATCTTCGAACATTGCGGCTTTTGCGGCGTCGATACCATCCTGTGCAAAGATCGCCTCGAACGCGGCCTTTTGCGGTTTGGGACGATAGCCTGCATGTTCAATGCCGTAGATTGCATCGAACAGCCCATCCAAACCGCGCGCGGTCAGTACCCGTTCGGCATAAGGCGCGCTGCCATTTGTGTAGACAATGCGCCGCCCGGGCAGGGCGCGGATGTGGTCCGCCAGCGCGATGTCGGCCTCCATATGGCTCATATCCACCTGATGGACCGCGTGCAGATAGGGATCGGGGTCCAGATCATGCTCGGCCATCAGACCAGCGAGCGTGGTACCATATTCCCGCCAATAGTGAGAGCGGAGCCGGTCGGCTTCGGGCCGGTCGACACCGATGGCTTGCACCACGTAATCCGTCATCAACACCTCGATCTGATCGAACAGGCGCATATGTGGCGGATAGAGCGTATTGTCGAGGTCGAACACCCATTGGGTGACGTGAGCAAAAGCAGGTTTGACCATGCTTTGGGTTTAGGGCGGTAGGCTGAGGTTTTCAATGCCGCTCTTGATTGCCAGGGCGTGTGGCGGATAGACAGGTCCGAACGAGGAGACACTACAGCCGATGCCCCAATCCAAACAGTCCAACACGGACGCCTACAGCCTTATTCTCGAAGCGATCGATGTGGGCATCTACAAGCCCGGCGACCGTCTGGTGGAAAGCGAGCTGGCCGAGCGTTTCGGCGTCTCACGCACCCCGATCCGGGAAGCCCTGCAGCGGCTGGAAACACAATCCCTGCTAGAACGGGACGGACGGTCACTTATTGTGGCGTCGCTCAATCACAACCAGATGGCCGAACTCTATATCGTGCGGCGTGAACTGGAAGGTCTGGCTGCGAGGCTGGCGGCCAAACACGCTACCGAAGAGGAGATCCGCGTGTTGCAGGAGATGGTGATTGCCGACAATGAATTGATCGGGGATCCTTCGGCGCTGTCGCGGGCCAATCGTCGCTTTCATGAGCAGATCCACCTCGCCTCACACAACCGCTATCTGGTGCAGCAGCTTGATCTTGTTCACCGAACCATGGCGCTGATGGCGACAACATCGCTGGCAGCGGAAGGGCGTGGCGAGATTGCGCAGAGCGAGCATGAAGGCATCGTTCAGGCCATTGCCGCGCGGGATGAGGAGGCGGCAGCCAAGGCGCTGCAGGACCATATCTCGGTCGCGTTCATGACCCGGCTGAAGCAGGATGCGATCCGGCGCGAGAAATAGCGGTTTCGCATTCCTCGATTGCGTGACCGTGCTGGGTCTTGTCCCAAAAGAACGGGTTAACCGCCAGTTCCCACAGACCTTTGTAAGCGGCCAGAACGCCCAGCGGGTAGTAGAGCGCCATTGTTGGCACCCATGGCAGCAGGAACCTCCGGTTTCCTGCTATGACGCCCAGCATTCCGACCAGAAGGTTGGCGGCCTCGGCAACAAGGAAAACATAGACGCAGGCGGTCAGGAAGCCCGGCGTCATGATCGGTTGGAACGGGTTGGGCAGGTCAAGGAAGATCAGCCAAAACACCCACAGAACCGGGGCCAGAAGAAACTGACCCAGTGTTCCCAGAAAAAACGCCTGCAGGCCCATAAACCGCAGAACCCCAAGATCATGCAGTAGTTTTCGTGGTTCGCGCATGTGTACCAGGTAGGTGACCATGAATCCTTTTAGCCAGCGTGAGCGTTGCTTAACCCAAGGCCAGGCGCGAAAGTTGGCCTCTTCATAAGTGGCGGTATCCACAATCTCGGTCCGGTATCCAGCGCGGCTGAGGCGGACGCCCAGATCGGCATCTTCGGTGACATTGTGGGCATCCCAACCGCCCAGTTCCAGCAGCTTGTCGCGGCGGAAGAAGAAAGTTGTGCCACCCAGAGGAACGACCAGGCCCAAACGGGCGATGCCCTTCAGGATCACGCGGAACCAGCCGCTGTATTCAATTGTGAAGCAGCGCGACCGCCAGTTGGTACGCGGGTTGTAATAGTCCAGCACGCCTTGCAGGCAGACGACGTCTTCAGGAGCTGTCGCGAAATGGCGAACGACGGTTTCGATCTGATCCGGAACCGGAGCGTCCTCCGCATCCCAGACGCCCAGAATGTCGCCGCGACAGAAATCCAGCGCATAGTTCATAGCGCGGGGTTTCGTGGTCAGTTCACCGCGCTGAGGCACGGTGATGGCGCGCATCCAGCTTGGTAGGTTGATCTGTTCCAAAGCTGCTTTGGTCACATCGTCCTGTTCTTCCAGCACCAGAATGACGTCCAGCAGTGCTTTAGGGTAGGTGAGGCGGCTTAGCCGCGCGATCAGGACATCTGCAATCTCTCGTTCTTTATAGAGCGGGACCAGGATTGAGACGCAGGGCAGGCGGAGAGGATCATCGGTGTCAGGCTCTGGCGGTGTCTTTCCGGGCCACAGATAGGCGGCGAGCCCCGACAGCCTGAGGATCAGGAACAGGCCCAGCGTCAGCAAGGTAACGCCCAAAAGAAGGCTGAGGCCGGCCATTGGAATGAGGACGAAGAGGATGGCCAGCAGCAGAAATCCGATGATGGGGCCGCTCCGCGCTTTGGCCGACCAATTGCGGCAGCTCTGTCTGGCCATAACGCGGGTTTCTGCGGCCTGTGCCAGCGGCATGGCGTAATGACGGGCGATTGCGGCGTCGATCTGCTCAGGTCCGGCCAGAACCGGAACGATGGTATAACCGTCGTCCTTCAAAGTTTCCTCGACCGCTGGGAATGCGTCGGGGCGCGCTGTAGCGATCAAAAGGATTGGCCCAACGCGCACCCAGGGCAGCACATTGTGATCCAACCAGAACTCGACCGGTTTCAGCGCACAGATGTCTGCAGGAGGTGGGACCTGCTCAAGATCGGCGATCTGCAGGCCAGTTTGATCAGATAGCGCTGAGAGAACCTGTGCACGCGTGGCCCAACCTTCCCCGACCAGTATTTCCCCCAGTGGGGCGTTCTGCTGTGCTTGCATCCGCAAAGCACGCGACAGCTGGTCGGACGTAATGATGCCTTGATCAAGCAGACAGGTGCCAAGTGGTTTGCGCGAATGTGGTCCGGGCACCGGTTGCGCCAGTGTCTGACGCTGAAGATTCAATTCGACCATAAGAAAACCCTGCCGCAAGTCACGCTGGGCAGGGTTGCTTGATCAGGGTTAACGTGCGGTTAACGCTGTTGAATTCGGCATTAAGCCTGTGTTTTTTGGTCTGCCATGGCTGCGGCAAAGCGTTCGAACAGGTAAAAACTGTCTTGCGGGCCCGGCGAGGCTTCGGGGTGATGCTGTACCGAATAAACCGGGCGACCTGTCATGCGGATGCCGCAGTTCGAGCCGTCAAACAGCGAGCGATGTGTCTCGACTACGCCATCGGGCAGCGTTTCGGCATCGACCGCGAAGCCGTGGTTCATTGAAGTGATCTCGACCTTGCCGGTTTCCATATCCTTGACCGGATGGTTAGCGCCATGGTGCCCGTGGTTCATCTTGATCGTCTGCCCACCAAGCGCCAGCGCCAACATCTGATGGCCAAGGCAGATGCCAAAAACGGGAAGATCGGTTGTGTCCAGCACTTCCTTGATCATCGGAACCGCGTATTCACCGGTGGCTGCCGGGTCGCCAGGTCCGTTTGACAGGAACACTCCATCGGGCTTGTGCGCCAGCACCTCGGCAGCCGTTGCAGTCGCGGGCAATACGGTTACGTCGCAGCCAGCCGAGGCTAGGCAACGCAAGATGTTGCGCTTGGCACCATAGTCGATCGCGACCACCTTGTGCACCGGAGCTTCCTGTCGCTGATAGCCATCGGGCCACGCCCAACGCATCTCATCCCAGCGATAGCTTTGGGCGCAGGTGACTTCCTTGGCCAGATCCATTCCTTCGAGACCTGCAAAACCACGCGCTGCGGCGATCAGGGCTTCGATATCGAAGTTTCCCTCCGGGTCATGTGCCAGCGCCACATGTGGCGCGCCCTGTTGACGGATGGCGCGGGTCAGGCGGCGGGTATCGACGCCACCAATAGCGATGCGACCACGGCGGGCTAGCCAGGCTTTCAGTTCTTCGGCTGAGCGCCAGTTCGACGGCTCGGTTGGGTCCCATTTGACGACCATTCCAGCAGCCACCGGATCGCCGGTCTCATCATCTTCGGGATTCACGCCGACATTGCCGATATGCGGGAACGTAAAGGTCACGATCTGGCCCGCATATGAGGGATCGGTCATGATCTCCTGATAGCCGGTCATGGCGGTGTTGAAGCACAGCTCAGCCTCGGTTTGGCCGGTTGCGCCAAAGCCAACTCCGTAGAACAGCGTTCCATCGGCCAATGCCAGACATGCGGTGGGCTTGGACGGGGCGTTCTGTGCCATGGCGCGACTCTCCTGCAAGGTAAACGGGCGCATACCTAAGGGGGATAGAGCGCCGGGTCAAGCCTGTTCAAATTTTGGGCTATTGTTGAAAATCAATAACTTAACCATATCCATCGCCCATTGTGCCTGCCTTTTTGTTTCGATATGGTCGGGGTTCCTTTTCCATGGGGATGGACAGATCATATGGATATGCGATCACGGGTGAATGCCGCCCTGAAGCAAGCTATGAAAGACAAAGCCGCCGAGCGTCTGTCGACGCTGCGCCTGATCAATGCCGCGATTAAGGATCGTGACATCGCTTCGCGCGCGTCTGATAATGAAGAGGCCAAGGGCTGCGGCGATGCCGAGGTACTTGAAATTCTTGGGAAAATGACCAAGCAGCGCAAGGAAAGCGCACGTGCTTACGAGGAGGGTGGCCGCCTGGATCTGGCTGAGCGCGAATTGCGCGAAGTTGAGGTGATCGAGGAATTCCTGCCCAAACAGCTGGATGACGATGAGGTCAGCAAGGCCATTCAGACCGCCATCACTGCGACGGGTGCGGGTTCAATCCGCGATATGGGCAAGGTGATGGGCGAGTTGAAAACGCGCTATACCGGTCAGATGGATTTCGGCAAGGTCGGACCGATGGTCAAAGACCACCTGTGTGCCGCGTCGAATGGCGGTTAATCACGCCGGATCACTTAGTTTCCGGTTCAGATCATCGTAGAGCGCGATCCGTTCGTCCTCGGACAAGAACGCACCGATCTCAACTTCGCGCCCATCACCAATCAGTGTCACGTAATGGGGCACCGGCCCGCCGCTTGCGTGCATCTCGGGGCGGGCCCAATAGCGGTTGCAGATCCATTCCTGATCACCCTTGCGCGGGTGGTGGTGCACAAGGCGCGCTTGCGTCTTGTCTAGCGTCAACACCTCGAACACGCTGCGCGCGTGATAGTTTGTATGGATCGCCAGCCAGAGGCCCAACACCGTCAACAGCAGGAAAGGCAGCAGCCCCCACAGGACGACCGAGCCTAACATCGCCAGAAGCGGGATCAACCCGAACAGGAACACCGATAGGATGACAATCATGGCGCCACGCGGAGGAAGAGAGTTATGCGGCCAAAGGCGTAACTCATGTTCGGTGTCCGAATTTTCTGTCCATCGATAGGGCATGGCCGGAACCTAGCGCAGCCTATAACAAAGTCGAAGCCTAAACTGTCAGATCACGTGTCCAACACGTGCCCATGACAACGCGTCATCCAGTCGGTCATCTCCCCAGAACACCTCATCGCGCACGACGAAGCTGGGCGCGCCGAAGACTCCCAGCCGGATCGCGGTTTTGGTCTCGGTCTCCAGTGCTGAGACAATGTCCGGGCTGCGTGCCCGCGCGAGGGTTAGTCGCGGGTCTTGCTGGGCGCGGTGCAGAGCTTCGGTGATGGCAGACTCAGATCCCGCCTCGATGCCCTCTTCGAACCAGATACTATAGAGCGCTTGGGTGTAGGTCACGCCCCAGCCCTCGACCATCCCTAGCAGGGCGACCTGATTGGTCAGCGCAAGATCCGAGATCGGGTAGGGTGCAGGCAGGTTGGCGTGGATATGGTACTTGGCCGCACGACGTTCGATATCGCGCCACATATAGGCGGTTTTGATTGGTTTACCGGCGAAGGGGATGTTCTGTTGTTCGGACATGATGGTGCGCACGTTGAACGGGCGCCAGTTCACCGTGGCATCATGGTCAGTGCACCAATCGTCCAGACGTTTGATCGTCAGGAAGCTGTAGGTGCTGCCGATAGAATACCAGAAGTCGATCTCGGGCATCATGAACCCTCCGGTTGGCCGGATATAACGCCCGGACCAGAATAGCCTATTTTTGCTGTTCTGGCGACTGCTCAGCCAATCAGAGCCGGGCCTGAACGAAAAACCCCGCCTCAAAGGGCGGGGTTTTCCTGTCATTCAGGCCGGGATCAGTGCGCGTGGCCTTTGTCCCAGTCTTCCTGCTTTGGCAGCTGCTCGAACGTGTGTTCGGGCGGCGGCGAGGGCAGGGTCCATTCCAGCGTATCCGCGTATTCGTTCCAATAGTTGTTCTGGGTCACACGTGCGCCACGGAACAGGGCGTAGAACACGATGCCGAAGAACAGCAGGAACGAGGCGAAAGACACGAAGGCACCAATCGATGAAACAAAGTTCCACTGCGCGAACGCTTCGGGATAGTCGATATAACGGCGCGGCATGCCCTGACGGCCCAGGAAGTGCTGAGGGAAGAAGGTCAGGTTGGCGCCGATGAAGAACAGCCAGAAGTGAACTTTGCCCCAGAACTCCGAGTACTGACGGCCAGTCATCTTGCCGAAGTAGAAGTACACACCGGCAAAGATTGCAAAGACCGCACCCAAGCTCATCACATAGTGGAAGTGCGCGACGACGTAGTATGTGTCGTGGTAGGCACGGTCCACACCAGCCTGCGACAGCACAACGCCGGTCACACCGCCAACGGTGAACAGGAACAGGAAGCCGAAGGCGAACAGCATCGGCGTCTTGAACTCGATGGAACCGCCCCACATTGTGGCGATCCACGAGAAGACCTTAACGCCGGTCGGAACCGCGATGACCATCGTGGCCAGCATGAAGTACGCCTGCTGACGCAGCGACATTCCAACGGTGTACATGTGGTGCGCCCATACGACGAAGCCCAGAACACCGATTGCGATGATCGCCCAGACCATCGGCAGGTAACCGAAGATCGGCTTGCGCGAGAAGGTCGCGATCACGTGGCTGATGATGCCGAAACCGGGCAGGATCACGATATACACTTCCGGGTGGCCGAAGAACCACAGGATGTGCTGATAGAGGATCGGATCGCCACCGCCGGCCGGATCAAAGAAGGTGAAACCGAAGTTGCGGTCCATCAGCAGCATGGTGATTGCGCCCGCCAGAACCGGCAGCGATAGCAGAATCAGCCACGAGGTGACGAAGATCGACCAGCTGAACAGCGGCACCTTGAACAGGGTCATGCCTGGGGCACGCATGTTCAGGAAGGTGGTGATCATGTTGATCGCGCCGAGGATCGAGGAGGCGCCCGATACGTGTACGGCGAAGATCGCAAGGTCCATGGACATGCCGCCTTCGGTCGTCGACAGCGGTGGGTAGAGAACCCAGCCCACGCCTGAACCCAGTTGGTCGTTACCACCGGGGCTCAGCAGCGAAGCGACACCCAACGAGGTACCGGCGACATACAGCCAGAAGGACAGGTTGTTCATCCGCGGGAACGCCATATCCGGCGCGCCGATCTGCAACGGCATGAAATAGTTGCCAAATCCGCCGAACAAGGCGGGAATGACCACGAAGAACATCATCAGAACACCGTGATAGGTGATCATCACGTTCCACAGGTGTCCATTAGGTGTACAAGGATCGGCCATGAAGCCTTCAAGGCACATGTACTGCACACCGGGGTGCATCAGTTCGAGCCGCATATAGACGGTCATCGCCACCGAGATGAACCCGGCAATCGCCGAGAAAATCAGGTAGAGAATCCCGATATCCTTGTGGTTGGTCGACATGAACCAGCGCGTAAAAAAGCTGCGCTGGTCTTCATGGTCGTGACCATGAATGGCTGCGTCTGCCATTAGGTGCCTCCTGTTGCAACTACACCGCGCAGTCGGACCTCTCCAACGCGCGGGATTCCTGCTGGTTTTAGAATGCGAAGGGGCGACCTTCAATGGTCGAGTTTGATCTGGATCAAGATTAATTGTCGCGGGCAGGCTGTGCTGCGCGACGATCCGGCCTCAGATGCGAAGGATTTGGGAATTCCGTCCGTCATTTCAAGTGGTGATCGGGGAAACCTGCTTGACCCGCATCGAGCTGCGGCTCAGAACAGCACAGAAGTGCAATATCGGAGGCCCGAGATGACCGCATATGATCCCGAAAACGTCTTTGCCAAGATCCTGCGCGGGGAAATCCCGTCGAACCGCGTCTACGAAGATGATCAAACTTTGGCTCTGATGGATATCATGCCCCGAGCAGACGGGCACCTGCTGGTCATCCCCAAAACCGCGTGCCGTAACATGCTTGACGCTACACCCGAGCAACTGATGGCGGTGATGACAACGGTGCAGAAAATGGCGCGTGCCGTGAAAGACGCCTTTGATGCGGATGGCGTTACCATTCAGCAATTCAACGAGGCCGCGGGCGGGCAGGAGGTTTTTCATCTGCATGTCCATGTTTTGCCGCGACACGAGGACGTATCAATGCGTCCACCGGGCAAGATGGGTGATTTCGACCTGATCGCTGAACATGCCGATAAGATCCGTGCGGCATTGGCCTGAGCTGGCAGACAAGCTTAGCGATTGAGTTCGGGGTTGACGCGCGAGCTTGTCCCGTTTCGGACGTTCTGGAAAACAGGCTCCTAAAACGAGAATTGCCGTTCCGATATGGGGTCGGAACGGCAGACTCGTAACCAAACACTTCTCGGATTTCGCTGGGCAGCCCTGCGATCACCGGTTAACACACCACTCACTCATGAACGGCCATTACATACTATGTGGTTAGATGGCGTTTGTAAGGAGGGGATGTGAAGAATCCCTGAATTTAAGGCGAATTGGGGCGATTCAAAGGAAACACCCGCATGGTTTGCGAAACAGAATGCCCGGAAAATCGACATTGTTGTCCGGGATTTTGACCCTGATCATTCCCAGTACGTGGAATCACGTATACGTCAGACAGCTTCAGTCGCGAACACTTCATGGAAGGTCTTTTTGAGCGCCACGTCGACGTCATCCATCGTCACTGGCAAGCCCAAATCTACCAAAGACGTAACCCCGTGTTCTTGGATTCCACAAGGCACGATGCCTGTGAAATGAGACAGATCTGGCTCGACATTGATCGAAATGCCGTGGAAGCTGATCCACTTCCGTAGGCGGATTCCTATGGCAGCGATCTTGTCCTCAGCCAGCTGTCCCGTCACCGTCAGAGGTTTGTCTTGCCGCCGTACCCAGACACCCACGCGACCTTCGCGTATCTCGCCAGTAACATTGAATTCGGCAAGAGCTGCGATCACCCATTCCTCAAGCTGCTGCACAAAGCGGCGCACGTCATGTCCGCGTTTGCCTACATCAAGCATGACATAAACCACCCGCTGGCCAGGGCCGTGATAGGTATATTGACCGCCACGTTTGCTCTCATAGACCGGAAAACGATCCGGGTCGGTCAGATCTTCGCGCTTCGCAGATGTCCCGGCTGTGTAAAGCGGCGGGTGCTCGAGCAGCCAGATGCATTCATCCGCCTCTCCCGCTGCAATCGCGGCGGCACGCGCCTCCATGAAGGCGGTGGCATCTTCGTAATCAACGAGGCCGTCAGTAGTCTTCCATTCCATCGCCGTCTCTTAAACCGTCCGCGGGGTAGGGTGAAGGGGTCAGGCAGCCTCGGCCAGACAGCGTTGCAGAACCTGCGCATAGGTGTCGGAGCCTCGCGCGCCGGTCAGCAGGTATTTCCCGCCGAATACCATCGAGGGCACACCAGAAATACCCCGGCTGGTCCAGAATTGTTGTTTCTCACGCACTGGCTGGACATGTGCACCCGACTCAAGCGCCGCGCGTGCCGCATTCGGGTCGAGCCCGGCTGTCACGACCGCGTCCAGCAACACCTCTGTTTTGGAAACATCCTGTTGATTGGTGAAATAGGCCTCGAACAGGGCAAGTTTCAACGGATGCTGACACCCCTGCATTTCCGCCCAATCCAGCAACTGATGCGCGGCGAAGGTATTCACGATCCGGCTTTCATCGGTGAAATTGAAAGTAAAGCCGAGTTCGGCCCCCAAAGCGGTCAGCTGCTCGCGCGCTTGCTGGCTCTGCTCAGGTGTAGAGCCATATTTCTCGGCAATATGCTCCCGCAAGTTCTGTCCTTCGGAACCCATGGCAGGGTTCAGTTCGAACGGATGCCAGCGCAGCCGGGCCAACACATTCTCTTGCTTCAGGGCTGCATCGAGCTGGCGAAAGCCAACAATACACCAAGGACAGACCACATCAGATACAACATCAATCTGTACGGTGGGGCGGGGATCGGGCGAGGCCATTTGCTGCTCCAGAATGCTTCCTTTTGCGTTTAGATATGGCCAAAGCGAGTGAATTCAATCACGTGTGTTTTTGCCTCTTCACATCGCGCGGTCCAGCGTCTATACGCCCCCTACCAAGTCATTGGCAGTGCGGTCGTGGCGGAATTGGTAGACGCGCAGCGTTGAGGTCGCTGTGGGGTAACACCCGTGGAAGTTCGAGTCTTCTCGACCGCACCAAGTACTTGATTTTCAACAGGTTTCTTCGCTGAATATAATGGCAAATGGAGCCTTTTGAGATGGATGTACGGGTGCCAAAGGGTCTCTTTATGAGAGGCAAGGGGCACGCGGTCAGAGTCGCAGTACTCAACGAATACCAAGCTATCATCGGTAGGAAAGAGATCGTGCGGGGTCTCGGAACGCAGGACTTGGCTGAGGCTTTGGTTCGACAAGAGGAAGTATTACCAGAAATACTTGCGTCAGTTGGCGAGGGCTCAACGCCCGAACCGATAGTAAAACAGGTTGCGCGACATAACTCTCAAGAGGGAACCACGGTCGGAGATACATCCAATCAGTGGTTGAGAGAGGCCGACGATATCAAAGAGTCCATCGAGGCTAAGCTTGAGAGTATGGATCTGCGTGGGTATGTCTGGATTCTCGTGAAGCTTTCCTATGATGAAGAGGCAGGAGCCTACATCAGTGAATCGTAGCGATCCGGATGTTCTAAGGCGTTTTCAAACGTCACAATAAGAAAGCTATCGAAGAATTTCTTCAAAACCCTTCCGTGGGAGGACATGCAACTGGCCACCATAGCCAACGTTATTGATTTCGCAGCCTTGCTTGTTCAAAACGGACGCTAGGTTCTTTATCGCGGTATTTATTCCTTTGGCTCCGCTATCTCCTGAGCGGAACGCGTTCAGCCTGCGTGCTTCTTTTTTCCCACCGCCATAGAAGTGTGTAACCGGGCCGGAATAATCCAAGTCGACTCCGAGAAGATTGATCTCTTTGTAACCCATGAAATGGCCTAACTGACAGGCTTGCAGTACAACGGATCCCCCCCGAAAGAACATATTTTTACCAGGGGTGATGGGACCGTGCGTCAAGTTAAACGGCCCATCGCCAAAGACATATGTGTTTGTTGGCAGCGGCCTAGGCGCAGAGGCTATTGCAGTACCGCTTAAAAAAGTCGCTTCTGCAGGAAACGCATCTATTTCACTCTTATAATCCCGATAAACGGCAGCATCGCTGACTATTAGAAAGCGAGGCTTCGGTAGCCCCAAAGACATTGCTTTGAAGCCGCGATTTACAACAATTATGTCCTCGCCATTAAGAAGGTGAAGTGGCATCTTTTTAAGAGAGGGACCATTTGCGACGACAAAACAACGGTTGCTGCGAGGGCAGGGCCAAGGTTTTTCACCACAATAAGCTTCATTCCAGTTTCGGCACAATTCTTCTAATTCAGCCCAACCGATCATCGCGGCCCAGGATTGGAAGCTCGTCAGAAGCCTTGTTGAATGCGGCAGTCGGGAAAGGGAGTTCCTGAACAGAGATGCCACCATGTCGTTGTCACGCGCTTCAATAGCGGCGTCCACGGCATCTTCAATTAGACCAGATATATCTTCCCCGACTGCTGCCTTTGCAAGGAGGCATCTATCATGGTAGTGAAGAATCTCTGCGCGCTGCAAAATACCGGCTGATGGCATCTTTTCATCTGCAATGCGGGCGGCTTGCGCCCAGTCGCCGGAAAAAATAACCGTCTCCAATCGCTTAAGTTGATCGAATTGATTGCGCCGGCTGCTTACCGGTTGCTGTTTCAAAACGGCTTCTAGCTTTGCGTTTTCCAACCGTTTCTCAATAGATCTCGAAACTTCGAGTATTTGCGATATAGTTTCTTTATCAAGAATTTCCGGTATACGCCCACTGCGATTGACTAACGCTCGTAACCAGTCGAACAACTTTTGGTTCTGGCGATGCTTTGACCCTTGTGGAGGATTTCTCAGTATTCTGATCCCTCGTGAGATCAACTCTTTATCTTCAAACCTTACACCAATTTCAATAAGTGAGCTTGCACGCATAGCTTCAGATAAGCTTTCGCTCACCTCAAGAAATTTGATGAGGTGATCGAACTCGTTCGACTCAGCTAGGATTTCGATCATTAATAAATCTGCGGCGGGTTTCTGCGGGGAATCCGATTTGATTCGGTCCAACCAATAACGGGCAGACTGATACTTCTGCGCTCGCCTAAGAGTTCTTGCCATGCGAAGCTTTACAAGATCACTTTTATCAAAAAAATATGGCCTCTGTACGCTCAAGCTCAGGGCCGGATCTACCGAGTGGATAGCTCGAAAAATACAGTCTGCTGCATACGCTCGTTGGACTGGGGACTTCAGATGGGGAAGGTCTGCGATCGACTTGTCGACGCCGAATTGGAAAACGATTTCGGTCGACGGCTGAATCCTGGCGACTTCGTGCATGCGTATGGCGGGCTCCAACATATCGGCAAATGATCTTTTGGCGCTGAGGGCATGTTGAAACTGTTTATTTAGCCTTCTCGCTTTGAATTTTCGCCACTGTCTTCTCAAGCCCATAAGTTAATCCCCATCTAAAAATTTCTCATCGGGGTTGTATTGTTGATCGGTTATGGCATCAAGTGGTCAGATCGGCCTTGGTTGGCGACAGCAGGCGAATAGTCGCTGAACAAATGATGCCATTCGCGCTCTGAATATCAATGCGTCCTGAACCTGGATTAACCGCATCAATGAAGCACGGAATGGTCATATCACGCGCGAATGCCCGAAAGTAGTTTTCAGTGGGAACGATTGACGCATCCTCACGGACTTGCGCCGGAACCAAGAGCATCTCTGCCAAATGCCCTAGTAGCTGAAAAGCCCATGAAGCCATGGCTGTTTAACAACAACAACGAGACACAATACTCACCGAAACAGCACGCATCTGGAGAAGCGATAGCGCTACGCAAGGTGATTATATTTATAAAGCAATGGTTTATCAGCTTTTATTCGATGTGCCGGATGTTCCTCGACACGCCAACATCCCAAAAACAACAGAGATTTTCGTCAGTTTAGACGTGCGCCCTGTTGGTCGAAGCGATAGGTTCGATCCTGGGCATAGCCGAAATGGACGGATTCACCAGCGTTGACCTGATGCTGACCGAACAGACGCGCAGTGATCTGGTGGTCTTGCATCATCGCGATCACGTTGGTGTCTCCGCCCAGATGCTCGACATGGGTCACGTTCGCGGTCAGAGGGCCTTCGTCGGATAAGTACAAGTCCTCTGGGCGGATGCCCAACGTTGTGTCCGCGCTGTCGCCTATTACGCTGGCGGGGAAGAAATTCATCGAGGGCGCGCCGAGGAAGCCTGCAACGAACTGGTTGGCGGGGTTGTTATATAACTCCATCGGGCTGCCGACCTGTTCGACCCGACCGTCGCGTAGCACGACGATCTTGTCGGCCAGTGTCATCGCTTCGGTCTGGTCGTGGGTGACGTAAATCATCGAAGCATCAAGCTGCTGATGCAGGTTTGCGATTTCCAGCCGCGTGTTCATGCGCAGGGCGGCGTCCAAATTGGACAAAGGCTCGTCGAACAGGAACAGTTTGGGTTCACGCACGATGGCGCGACCGATGGCGACACGTTGGCGTTGGCCACCGGACAATTCAGAAGGGTAGCGGTCGATGTATGGCTCAAGATTCAGCATCTTGCTGGCCTTGGTGACGCGCTCTTCGATGACCTGCTTGCTCTGACCTTCCTGTTTCAGCGCCAGTGACATGTTCTTGCGCACATTCAGATGCGGATAGAGCGCATAGCTCTGGAACACCATCGCAATGCCGCGCTTAGAGGGCGGTGTGAGGTTCATCAGATCTCCACCGATGCGCACTTCGCCCGAAGTCACATCCTCAAGCCCTGCGATCACACGCAACAGGGTGGATTTGCCACAACCCGAGGGGCCGACGAAGACGACGAATTCTCCGTCTTCGACTTCGATGTTGATATCCTTAAGGACTTCGACGGTGCCGAAGGACTTGTTCACGTTTGTAAGCGTCAGGGCGGTCATGTGCGTGCCTCTTTCAGCGAAATGGGTTGGCCGGTGCGGATGCTTTCATCGGCAGCTAGGCAGATGGCGAGCGATTGCACGGCATCGTTCATGTGGCGGGTCAGGTCGATATCCTCGGCGATGGCACGCAACATATAGGCTTGTTCGGCGTCGCAGAGCTCCTGATGGCCGGGTTCATCGGGCAAGTCGATTGTCTGGTCGCCGTCAGGGCGATGAACCAGAAGGCCACCGACCTTCGTGTGGCCGTCGATATCGGCTGACGCACCTTTGTTGCCATCGGTGATCGAGACCGAGCCGTTGGGTGACACGATGTCTTTCACGAAGAACGCAGTCTCGGACATCATCGGGCCCCAACCGGCCTCGTACCAGCCGATCGAGCCGTCCTCGAAGACCACCTGAAACTGGCCGTAATTGTACATGTCTTCGGCGATCTCATCGCTTAAGCGCAGGCCCATGCCGTGGACGCGCACGGGGTCAGAATCAGTGATCTGACACATCACATCGACATAATGCACACCACAATCGACGATGGGCGAGGTGGTCTGCATCAGGGCCTTGTGCGTCTCCCACTCGGCCCCGCTGCTTTGCTGGTTGAGGTTCAGGCGGAAGACATAGGGTCCGCCGAGATCGCGCGCCTCGGAAATCAGGCGCATCCAAGAAGGGTGGTGGCGCAGGATATAGCCGATGACCAGTTTGCGGTTGGTCTCAACGGCCTTTGCGACAACACACTTGGCGTCCGCCACAGTGGTCGCCAGTGGCTTTTCGACAAATACATGCGCGCCAGCTTCCATCGCCGCGCAGGCGAAATCGGCGTGGCTGTCGGAGTAGGTCGCCACGACCACCAGATCCGGGTTGGTTTCAGTCAGAGCTGCCTGAAAATCTGAATAAGCCGGATAGCCTGACAGGTCAGGATGGTCGACGCGACCGGATCGGTTCACCAGCCCTACGATCTGCGCGTCCGGGTGGTGATGGTGGACCAAAGCGTGGCTCAGCCCCATATTGCCAAGGCCGGCGATCAGAACTTTGGTCATTTGACAGCTCCTGAAGTGATGCCGCGGATCAACTGGCGTGAGAAGATAACGTAGAGCACCAGCACCGGCAGGATCGCCATGCTGAGCGCCGACAGAACCGCGTTCCAGTCGGTGACGAACTGGCCGATGAAAACTTGGCTGCCTAGTGTCAGGGTTTTGGTCTCCTCAGCGGGTGCGAGGATCAGCGGGAACCAGAGGTCGTTCCAGATGGGGATCATGTTGAATACGGCCACGGTCGCCATGGCGGGGCGGACCAGCGGCAGGACCAACCGGAAGAAGATGGTGTACTCGGACAGCCCATCGACGCGGCCAGCGTTCTTCAGATCATCCGAGACCTGCCGCATGAATTCTGACAGGATGAACACGGCTAGCGGCAGGCCTTGTGCGGTATAGACAAGGATTAGTGCCCACAAGGTGTTCACCAACCCGGTTGCCACCATCATCTCAAGTATCGCCACGGTGCCGATGCGGATCGGGATCATAATCCCAAGCGCCAGATAGAGGCCCATCAGGGTGTTGCCCTTGAACTTGTACTCGCTCAGCGCAAAAGCAGCCATTGCGCCGAACAACAGAACAAAAGCCAGCGATACCACGGTCACGATCAGCGAGTTCTGAAAATAAAGGAAGAAATCCCCTTGTTTCATCACCGTCTGATAACCGATCAGCGAGAAGCTTTCGGCATCGGGCAGGGCGAGTGGCTCGCGGAAAATCGAGCGTCGGGTTTTGAAGCTGTTGATGATGATCACGAAGACCGGGAAGAGGGCGATCAATGTGTAGAGGATCAGCGCCCCATGCATGGCGGCCGTGTTCAGCGGGTTCTGGCGTGCTTTGTTCATGCGTTCACCCTCACAGTTGATACCGGCGCATCCGGGTCTGGATGCCGAAGAGATAGATGCAGACGCCGACAAGGATGATGGCAAACATGGCGCCAGCGATGGCGGAGCCCATATGCGGGTCGCCCAGTTGCAGCTGGAAGCCAAAGAAGGTGCGGTACATGAAGGTGCCTAGGATATCGGTTGAGAAATCCGGCCCTGCCAGCGCGCCTTGCGAGACGTAGATCAGGTCGAAGGCGTTGAAATTGCCTACAAAAGTCAGGATTGAGATGATCCCGATTGAAGGAATGATCAACGGCAGTTTGATCTTCCAGAAAGCCGAGGCTCCGGTGATGCCGTCTATTTCTCCGGCCTCAAGGATTTCTTCGGGGATTGACAGCAGGGCGGCATAGATCAACATCATTGGGATGCCGACGAACTGCCAGACCGAGACAAGTGCCAGTGTCGTCAGCGCGTACTCTTCTTTGCCTAGCCATGGTGCAAACAGCGACTTGAGGCCGACGGCGTCAAGCATCGAAGGTGCGATGCCCCAAAGCGGGGACAATATCAGTTTCCACGCGAAACCGACGATAACAAAGCTCAGAATGGTGGGAATGAAGATCGCGGACCGATAGAGCGCGGCAAAGCGTAGGCGTGGATGTGAGAGAAGCGCAGCCAAAGCGATACCGATGGGGTTCTGAACCAGCATGTGGATCAGGAAGAACCAGAAGTTGTTACCCAAAGCATTCCAGAACTGCTCGGACCAGATCGGATCGAAGAACAGGGTGCGGAAATTCTGCAGGCCTACGTAGATGCGTGTCTGATCGACCTCGGTGAACAGTGCGAGGCGCAGTGTATTGAACAAGGGGAAGATCATCACCGCCGTGTAAACCAGCACCGCAGGGGCGAGGAAAACGGCGATGTGCCAGCGTGTGCGGCGGGTCTGCATGGGAATCTCCGGGGAAAAGGTCCGGACGCGACGCGGTGGCCGCGTCCGGTGTGAGTGGCCTAGGTGTTACTGATGCGGTGCGTACCAGCTGGCCAGACCGTCTTGCAGTTGCTGACCCAGCGCTTCGGGTGTCTCGGCACCCTTGATGGCTGCAACGGATGCACCCCAGGTCTCGTTTTCCAGGTTCGGCGTGCCGCGCGACAGGATCTGGTAGGTCGAGCGGATCGTGCTTTCGCACTCTTCACGCCAGCCGACGATTTCTTTGGCCAGTGGATCTTCCAGCTCGACCGGAGTGCTGGATAGCGGGAAGAAACCAGGTAGGGCGTTACCGAATATGCTGGCAAACTCGGGGCTTGCGACCCAAGCCAGGAAGGTGCGCGCGGCTTCTTGGTTTTCGCTCGCCGCGTTCATGCCGATGCCGATATCGGTGTGGTCCGAAATATAGCAGGTATCGCCCGCGTTCTGGACCGGTGGCTTAAAGGCGCCCATCTCGAAATCGGCCTGCGTGTTGAAGCCCGAAATCTCCCAGCTTCCTGCTGGATAGACCGCCGCACGACCCAGCGTGAACAGGTTCTGGCTGTCGGGATAGGTTTGCGCTTCATATCCGTCACCCAGATAGTCCGCCCATTTGGCCAGCGTCGCATAAGGGGCAACCCACTGTGGATCGGTCAGCTTCTGCTCGCCCTTGATCAGCGCTTGACGGCCTTCTTCACCTTTCCAGTAGTTCGGGCCGATGTTGTTATAGCCCATTGTGGCGGCTTCCCACTGGTCGTTGGTGCCCATCGCCATCGGGATATAAGTGCCGTCTTCCTTGATCTTGTCGAGAGCGGCAAAGAACTCGGCCTCAGTGGTTGGAACCTCGATGCCCAACTCATTGAACGCGTCTTTGTTGTAGATGAAGCCGTGGATCACCGATGCCATCGGTACGCAGAAGCTGGCTGATGCGTCATCGGTCTGCCAGGCGGATTTGGCGACGTCCGAGAAATTGCCCATCGCCTCCAGATCGGAAAGGTCTGTCAGGTGGCCTGCCTCATAGAGTGCCAGCGAGGCATCGAACGGGCGGCAGGTGATCAGGTCGCCAGCTGATCCGGCCTCAAGCTTGGAATTCAGCACAGCGTTATATTCCGCTGGGGCAGAAGGTGAGAAAATCACCTTGATACCGGGATGCTCAGCTTCGAACGCCGGTATGATTTTTTCCTGCCACAAGGCCAGATCGTCATTGCGCCAGCTTTCAATCGTCAGCGTGGCGTCTTGCGCATAAGCGCTTGTGACCAGCGCCGTGCTCATCAAGGCAAGGCTTAGAACTTTGCGTTTCATTTCGTGTCTCCCAGGTTGGTGGTTTCTTGGTTTTGTTTCAGCCGCTTCAAAGCGGGGCGGAGGTGATCGTTGGTCTCACGCAACATCGCCTGCGCCACATCCAGCGACGCAGCGCCCGCCGCCAGCAAGGCTGCGCATTTGAGATTGCCTTGCGCCGTCGTGAGCGCAGACGCTGCCTGTTCGGGGTCGGCGCCCGTCAATTGGCACACGATTACGTTGGCGCGGGCGCGTAGCTTGTCGTTATCTGCGCGCAGGTTGATCATCATGCCGTCCTGAATATGCCCCAACTCCATCGCCATCAGCGTTGACAGCATGTTCAGAGCAATCTTCTGCGCCGTACCTGCACCCATCCGGGTCGAGCCGGAAACCAGTTCGGGCGGTGTCGGCAAATGGATCGCGTGATCCGACAACCGCAGAAGCTCGGTATCCGCGTTGTTGGCGATGCCGATGACCGTCGTACCTATGCCGCGTGCGATTTGGGCCGCTGCGACAGTGTAAGGGGTTGTTCCACTGGCCGAGACGGCGATCAGGGTGTCCTGAGGGGATAGATCGGCAAGTTCATCTGTGAGAGTGGCAGAGATATCCTCGACATCTCCGGGCATTTCCGCGCCGGAAGGCAGACCGCCTGCCATGTGTATTCGGATCTGATCTGTCGGGATCGAGAACGTGCCCCCAAGCTCCAACGCGTCGGCGGCGGCCATCAGGCCCGAGGATCCAGCAGCAAGGTAACACAGGCTGCCACCCGCTCGGATCGTGGTTGCCATGGCGCGCGCACCTGCGCAGATCGGGTCAGTCGCTGCCAGCGGGGCAGAGGCTGCAGTGGCCTGCGACTGAGCCAATAGGGCAGCGACATCCGTCAGCGGACGTGTGTCGAGCCCAATGGCCTTCTGATGCAACTGTTCCGTCACAGGTGTGCGCAAGTGATTCTCCCCCCCAGTTCTTCGATATCATACCTTTTAGATACCATTAGTCTACCATTTTGTTTGAGGTGACTGAAATCGCGTTATTTTGCCTATTAGGTCGCTTTTTGGCCTTCAAATTCCTTTAAAGGTATTATAAAGGTCTCAATATGACTCGCGCCTCTGATACCATTGTTCTGGCCGCCGATGGCGGTGGCACGCGGTGCCGTGTTGCCTTGTCCGATGGTGATCGGATCTGGCAGGTCGAGGTTGGGGCGGCGAATGTATCTACTGATTTTGACGCATCCTGTGCTGAGCTTAAGCGGGGTTTAACTGCGGTGAGTCAGCAGGCGGGCATTGACCTGACCGAGGTCGCAGATGCGCCGGCTTATCTGGGGTTGGCAGGGATTACCGGTCAATCTATCGCGGATCGCTTGGCCGGGGCGCTGCCTTTTTCAGATGTACGCATAGAGGATGACCGACCGTCGGCCCTGCGTGGGGCGCTCGGGCCGGGTGATGGCTTTGTAGCCCATTGTGGCACAGGGTCTTTCCTGGCTGCGCAACTTGAAGGCAAGCCGCGCTTCGCCGGAGGATGGGGGCCGGTTCTGGGGGATCAGGCCTCGGCCCAATGGGTTGGGCGGCGGGCGTTGTCCCAGGTGCTGGATTGTGTTGATGCGGTGTGTGAGCCGTCCGAGCTGTCTGCGCAGCTCTTGTCACGATTCAAAGGGACGGCAGGTATCGTCAAAGCCGCATCTGACATGTCGCCCACCGAGTTTGGCGCTCTGGCTCCTGTCGTCACTCAATATGCCGGGCAGGGGGATCCGTTCGCGCAGTCGATCATGCAGGCAGGCGCTGAGTATCTGCGGGAACGGTTGGAGAAAATGGGCTGGGCCGCGGGCCTTCCAATCTGTCTGACCGGGGGCATTGGGCCGCAATACGCTGCCTATCTTCCAGAACCCATGCAGCAGGATTTAATGAAGCCGTTGGGTGATCCGCTATCGGGCGCAATCGCGCTGGCCCACGCTTTCAGGAAGGAGATCGAACATGAGCGTTGCTGATTTCCTGAGGCCAGAGGGCTGGCTGGGCCATACTGCCGGTCCACGTTATGTGCAGTTACGTCAAAGGCTTGAGCAAGGGATTGCGGAAGGCATCCTGCCGCCGAACAGTTCCCTCCCGCCAGAACGCGAGATCGCGGAACTCACTGATCTGTCGCGTGTCACTGTGCGCAAGGCCATTCAGGAACTGGTGCGTAAGGGAACAATCGAGCAGCGTCAGGGGTCGGGCTCATTCGTGCGCGAGCCGGTTGCGCGGGTTGAACAATCGCTATCGCATCTCACCTCGTTCACCGAGGATATGGAACGTCGCGGGTTTGAAACCACCTCGACCTGGCTGGAGCGGGGGATATTCCTGCCGTCGCCGGATGAGATGCTGGCGTTGGGCCTGTCGGCCAATGATCAGGTCGCCCGCATCCACCGCTTGCGCGCCGCCGGAGGGCGACCAATGGCTCTGGAACGCGCGGCGCTGCCGCTGGATATCCTGCCCAACCCGACCGAGGTCACCGGGTCGCTTTATGCGTTTCTGGAGCAATCAGGCTATCGCCCTGTGCGCGCGATCCAGAAAATCTCGGCCATCAATCTCGAAGCCCCCGAGGCGCGCCTTTTGGACGTTGCCGAAGGCACGGCTGGTCTTCGCATCCAGCGCACATCCTATCTTGAAAGCGGGCGCGTCGCGGAACTCACCCGATCCATCTATCACGGCGATGCCTACGATTTCGTGGCAGAGCTGCGTCTGTCAAACTGAAAGGCCGGGCACAATGTCCACCAAAACCACGCAAATGAGGCAAGAAATCAATGAGATACCGTGCGCTGTTGATCGGCTTTTGACCGACGGTGCAGTGGCCATTGAGGGTGCGGCGCAGGCGGTTCGTGATCATGATCCGAGCTTTCTGATCTCGGTCGCGCGGGGGTCATCCGATCATGCCTGTAGCTACCTAAAATACGCCTCCGAGCTGCTTTTGGGGCTGCCGATGGCCTCGGTGGGGCCAAGCGTCAAATCGATCTATGGCGTGGATATGCGTTGCCCTGGCGCATTGTGTATCTCGGTCTCGCAGTCGGGTCAGAGCCCCGATATCGTGCGCCTGACTCGATCACTTACGCAAGGTGGCGCCTATTCGGTCGCCATCACCAACAACACCAATTCAGCGCTCGCGGATGCGGCCTCGGCGGCACTACCTATCCATGCGGGGCCGGAACTGAGCGTGGCGGCGACCAAGACCTTCGTGACCTCGCTGGTCACCGGGCTATGGCTGCTGGCCGAGGTCAAGGGCGACGCCGCGTTGCTGTCGGCGATCCGCAAACTGCCCGAGGATCTGGCGCGGGCCATCACCTGTGATTGGGGTAGTGTGATAGAGGCGATCAATGGCCAATCCCTGTTCACTTTGGGGCGCGGGACCTCCTGGGCGATCTCGAACGAAGCCGCGTTGAAATTCAAAGAGACCTGCCAGATCCACGCGGAAAGCTACTCTTCAGCCGAGGTGCTGCATGGGCCCGTATCCATCGTGGATCAGGGTTTCCCAGTGCTTGCGTTCTCATCCGGCGATGCTGCTGAGGCCAACATTGCTGAGGTTGCCGATGCCTTGGCCGCAAAAGGCGCTCAGGTTTTCGCCACGACCGACCGGGTAAAGGATGCGGTCTCGCTGCCACATGTTCGGACGGCGCATTGGATGACGGACCCCGTCGCAGCGATTGCGTCGTTTTATGGCATGGTGGAAACCGTCGCGACCGGACGCGGCATCAACCCCGATACCCCGCGCCATCTGCGGAAAGTGACGGAAACGGTATGAACACGTCGACCATCACCTTTGCAGGCGGCCCGATCTTTGACGGAGAGACTTTGTTCACCGACCACGCCGCCGGGTTCGTCGATGGGACGCTCGATGCGATTGTGCCAAGAGCCGACCTGCCGTCTGATACCGAGATCCAGGACCTTTCCGGAGATATCCTCAGCCCCGGCTACGTCGATCTGCAGGTGAACGGCGGGGGCGGGGTGATGTTCAACGACGATCCCTCGGTCGACACCCTGCAGAGAATCGCTGAGGCGCATCGTGGGCTTGGGGCGGTATCGATCTTGCCGACGCTGATTACGGACACGCCTGAGAAGACTTCAGCTGCTATTGAGGCCGCGATACAGGCTGTTCAGCGTGGGGTTTCGGGCATTGCGGGTCTGCACCTTGAAGGGCCGCATTTGTCAGTTAAACGTAAAGGGGCGCATGACGGTGCTCTGATACGTCCGATGGACAACAACGACCTAAGCCAATATCTGGCAGCGGCGCGTGCATTGCCTGCGTTGATGGTCACTTTGGCACCGGAAAACGTGACGACTGATCAGGTTGATGCTCTGAGCCGCGCAGGCGTCATCGTTTCGCTAGGCCACACCGATGCGCCGTTCGACACCTGCACGGAATATGTGAAAGCTGGCGCGCGCTGCGTGACACATCTGTTCAACGCGATGAGCCAGTTTGGCAGCCGGGAACCCGGCTTAGTGGGTGCGGCGCTGTCCAACGGGGATCTGTCAGCTGGATTGATCGCGGATACCGTGCACGTGCATCCTGAAACGATGCGCGCCGCTTTTGCCGCTAAACGCGGTCCAGGGAAGATCTTTCTGGTGAGTGACGCGATGGCCGTCGCGGGCACTGACCTTCCCGAGTTCCAATTGGAAGGTCGGCTCATCCGGAGAGAGCAGGGTAGGCTGACTTTAGAGGACGGTACTCTGGCGGGGGCCGATCTCGATCTGACGACCGCAATTCGGGTCCTGACGGGTGAGGTGGGTATCTCATTGGCCGATGCATTGGCTGCGGCCACACGCATTCCCGCTCAACTGATCAACGCGGGTCCGACACCATTGACGCTCAGCGGCACAATTCGGATTACCTCAGACTTGAGCAAAGCGAACCCGGTTTAATCCAGCGTGATTTCCTGCCGCTGTTTCCCTGTCGTCTTGTCGAAGATCAGGATGCGATTGTCGTCGGTGACAACAGCATACCAGTTGCTGCCAATGGTCAGCGCCTGCGCGCGCGCGCCATCGGGCAATTCGATCTGATCCGGCAGCGTCGGGGTGCGATCCGATAGGCGGATGACAATCAGGGCGAATGTCACTAGAACCCCGCCAATCATTACCGCGGTCAACAGCATGACCATGCGCCGCAGCAACCGAAGCTGCGGTGTTTCCTGCGGTTCCTGAGGTTCGGAAGGGACAGTCATGGGCACCCGCCTGATAGAGTTTCACATCGCGGCCGCGCCGCCGCCCCGCCTTGATAAGGCGCTTGCGCGGGATGTGCCAGCGGAAGAGAACCTGTCGCGCACCCGCCTGACCCGCCTGATCGGTGACGGGGCGGTGACGGTCGATGGAGCGGTTGTCGATGATCCAAAAGCCCGAATTGCCGAAGGCGCGCAGGTCGGGATCACCGTGGCCGAGGCTGAAGGCAGCCATATTGGCCCCGAAGATATCCCGCTGGAAGTTGTCTATGAGGATGACGACCTGATCGTCATCAATAAACCTGCGGGGATAGTAGTGCATCCGGCGCCGGGCTCTCCGAACGGGACTCTGGTCAATGCTTTGCTGCATCACTGCGGCGATGATTTATCGGGTGTAGGAGGCGTGAAGCGCCCGGGCATCGTGCATCGGATCGACAAGGAAACCAGCGGCCTGCTGGTCGTGGCTAAGTCGGACGCGGCACATCACGGGCTGGCAGCTCAGTTCGAGGCGCACAGCGTTGAACGTTACTATCGCGCGGTTTGCTATGGTGTTCCCGATGCGAACGATCCGCGCTTGCGTGGGATCAAGGGCGTGAGCTTTGAGCCGGGCAACATCATGCGACTGACGACGCAACTGGCGCGGCACAAGACCGACCGGCAACGGCAAGCCGTGCTGTTTCACGGTGGCCGCCACGCTGTGACCCGGGCGCGGATTGTTGAGGTTTTTGGCAAACCCGGTGGCTTGTCACTGATTGAATGCTGGCTTGAGACAGGGCGGACGCACCAAATCCGTGTTCACATGGCCCATGCCGGCCATGGGTTGGTTGGCGATCCGGTCTATGGTGGCAAACGCAAATTGGCCGCGAAGGCCTTTGCGCCTGAGGCGTCCGAGGCTGTGCGTTCTTTCCCCCGGCAGGCTCTGCACGCTGCTGTGTTGGGCTTTGAACATCCGGTCTCGGGCGAGATGCTGCGATTTGAGGCGCCGCTGCCGACGGACATGGAAGACCTGATTTCTGCGTTGCGGCAGCCGGTGACATAAACTGCAAAGGCTTGTGAAACCGGCAATTTCAGCTTTTCTTTACATCAGGTTAATTTCAGACTGGTAGTTGATCCTCTTGAATATGTCGGGTCCGGTACCCATATCCCATGTTAAGGGCTTAAACATTTGTCCAAGGGACGGAAATAAATGGCAAATTACTCAAATCTTCCGGCACCGACACCCGAGGGTGGTCTTAACCGCTATATGCAGGAGATTCGCAAGTTTCCCCTGCTGGAGCCGGAAGAGGAATATATGCTGGCCAAGCGCTGGGTCGAGGAACAGGATACCGAGGCCGCGCATAAAATGGTCACATCGCATCTGCGTCTCGCGGCCAAGATCGCCATGGGATATCGCGGCTATGGTCTGCCGCAGGCTGAGGTGATTTCCGAGGCCAATGTGGGCCTGATGCAGGCGGTCAAGAAATTCGACCCCGAAAAAGGCTTCCGGCTGGCAACCTATGCCATGTGGTGGATTCGCGCCTCGATTCAGGAATATGTCCTGCGGTCGTGGTCGATGGTGAAGCTGGGTACAACCTCGGCCCAGAAGAAGCTGTTCTTCAACCTGCGTAAGGCCAAGGCCCGCATCGGTGCGTTGGAAGAGGGCGATATGCGTCCCGAAAACGTTGCCAAGATTGCCCAAGACCTCGGCGTGACCGAGGAAGAAGTGATCAGCATGAACCGCCGGATGTCCGGTGGCGATGCCTCGCTGAACGCGACTGTAGGGTCCGAAGGTGAAGGCACCATGCAATGGCAGGACTGGTTGGAGGATGAAGACGCTGACCAGGCGGGTGACTATGAAGCGCGGGATGAGCTTGAAGCCCGTCGAGAATTGCTAGCCGCTGCGTTGGATGTGCTGAATGATCGCGAAAAAGACATTCTGACCCAGCGCCGATTGATGGATCAGCCTGTGACGCTTGAGGAACTCAGCACGCAGTACAATGTCAGCCGCGAGCGTATTCGCCAGATCGAAGTGCGCGCGTTCGAGAAGTTGCAGAAAAAGATGCGTGAGCTGGCGCGTGAAAAAGGCATGCTGGGCTCGGTCTGATCCTGTCGCACTGTTGAAACAACAACCGGCCTGACGTGCTCAGGCCGGTTTTCTTTTTGGCTAGGATGGCTGAGCGCATGACAGGAATGTCCTGCACTGATAATGATGCGATAGCACTAACGAGGCAGGGGGGGAGCGATCATGCAAAAACCGGTTCAATGGGGCATTCTGGGGGCCTCGAAATTTGCGCGTCAGCATATGGGGCCAGCAATTCACACAGCCCAGGGCGCGCGCCTTTCCGGCCTGGCGACCTCTGATCCTTCCAAGGCCGAACCGTTCCAGCAATTCTGCCCCGATCTTAGCGTTTATCAAAGCTATGATGACCTGCTGGCTGATCCGTCGATTGATGCTGTCTACATTCCATTGCCCAATCACCTGCACGTGGAATGGAGCCTCAAGGCGCTGGATGCAGGCAAGCATGTCTTGTGCGAAAAGCCGATGACCATGCGTGCCGACGAATTCGATCAGTTGATCGCCAAACGCGATCAGACTGGTCTGCTGGCCGCTGAGGCATACATGATCGTACATCACCCGCAATGGCAGCTGGCTTGTAAACTGATTGCTGAGGGGGCGATCGGAAAGCTTGTGCACGTAACCGGCGTGTTCAGCTATGACAATCGCGCGGACAAAGGCAATATTCGCAATCGTCCAGAGACCGGCGGCGGCGGATTGCGCGACATCGGCGTCTACGTGATTGGCAGCGCGCGATATGCAACGGGGCAGGAGCCGACCTCGGTCAGCGGAGCCATCCGGTGGGAGAATGACGTTGATGTCTTCACCGAAATTCGCGCGCAGTTTCCCGACTTTACCTACTCCAGCTATGTCTCAACCCGGATGCATCCCCACCAAGAGATGGAGTTTCACGGTGAGGGCGGTGTGATCCGCCTGACCGCGCCTTTCAATGCGCGCGTCTTTGGCGAAGCACGGGTCGAATTGCATCGCCCCGGCCTTGATATGCAAGTGACCCGCTTCCCCGGTGACAACCACTATAAATTGCAGGTCGAGGCGTTTGGTCGGACGATACGCGAAAGCGCAGAATATCCTTGCCCTTTGGAATTTGTGCGCGGCACGCAAGAGGTGATCGATCAGGTCTTTGACAACGCCGTATCGCTGTAGCTTGCCTCGGGCCGGGCGTATCGACTATTCTGCTTCGACTGGATCAGGAGGGCTCCATGGCCGGTGGTTGGGCGCGCGACGGCGCGGTGAGCGAACAAATCGAAGCATCGATCTCGGACGAGTTGGCGCGGATGCAGGCGCAAAAACGTCCCGTGGGCGAAAGCCTGACCCATTGTGCTGAATGCGAAGAGCCGATCCCCGAGAAGCGCCGCACCGCTCTGCCAGGTGTTAAGCTATGTCTGGACTGCCAGCAGGAGCGTGACAGCAGTTTCAAGGCGCGTGGCGGGATCAATCGACGCGGATCGAAGGACAGCCAATTGAAATAGCGCTTGGAGCAACCGGTGCAGGATCAGTCGCAGAAAAATTCAGTGCTGCAATACGGTTTGGTTCTTGGCTTTCTCGCCGCGTTCTTGTGGGGCACGCATAGTGTAATCGTGCGATACCTGACCAGCGATCTGGGTGGATTGCAGATCGCTGTATCTCGGCTATTCATTGCGGCCCTAGCGATGTACTGCATGTTACGCCTGATGGGGGCGCAAGTTTCTATCCGGTTTGGAGATTGGAACTTCCGGTTGGCGGTGTTGTCGACGGTAGTGAACTATATTCTCTTCCATATCGGTCTGGAGCACACCGGCGCCGCAAATGCGATGGTGCTTGAGAATACCGCGCCGTTCTTTGTGTTAATATTCCTGTACTTCTTCGCCGACACACCTGTCGGCCGCACCGAGGTTCTGGCGACGCTGCTGGCGATATTGGGCGTGGTTTTCACCGTCTATCGTGACTTTGAAGGCGGAGGTGAGCCCTTGCTGGGCGATCTGATGGAGATCGGGGCAGGGCTCAGCTGGGCAGTGTTCCTGATCTCAAGCAGCCGGGCAATGCAGTCTTCGGAAACAACCGCAGAAAGGTTGAGTTTCCTGTTTGGGATCTTCCTGTGTTCCGGAGTGCTGTTGGTACCGCTCGCGGCCTTCTCGCTGCAGATGCCCACCGCCAATGATCTGGTTTTCCTGTTCCTGCTTGGCGTTCTGCCCACCGCACTTGCCTACTATCTTTGGTATGAGGCCGCTGCGCGGGTATCGACGCTGACGGCAACACTGCTGTTCGCAGCATCGGTTGTGTTCACCTTTATAAATTCGGCGCTGTTCCTTGGCGCGACCATCACACCTCTGGCCGTTGTCGGGGCGGTCTTAATTGTCGCCGCAATCTTTCTGACCACGATGACGAAGGCCAAAGATGAATGAGGCGGCCCGTAGTGGCCGCCTCATCCATTTAGCTTTCCATCGCTTCCAATTCGTCAATGAAGCCTGAAATCATCGACAAGCCCTTGTCCCAGAACTCCGGGTCGCTGGCGTCCAACCCGAACGGGGCCAGAAGCTCTTTGTGGTGCTTTGATCCACCGGCGCGCAGCATCTCAAAATATTTGTCTTCGAACCCGTCGGCCCCGCTTTCGTAAACCGAGTAGAGCGCATTCACGAGGCCGTCGCCAAAGGCGTAGGCGTAGACATAGAAAGGCGAGTGGACGAAATGAGGGATATAGGCCCAGAAAGTCTCATACCCGTCCATGAATTCGAACGCGGGCCCAAGGCTTTCGGCCTGAACGCTCATCCACAGCGCGTTGATGTCATCGGGGGTCAACTCACCTTCGCGTCGCGCCGCGTGCAGTTTGCACTCGAAGTCATAGAACGCGATCTGGCGAACAACCGTGTTGATCATATCCTCGACCTTTCCCGCCAGCAGCACCTTGCGCTGTTCCGGCGTTTCGGCCTTATCCAGCATCTTGCGGAAAGTCAGCATCTCCCCGAAGACTGAAGCGGTTTCCGCCAGCGTCAGTGGGGTCGACGACAGCATCTCTCCTTGATCGGCGGCCAGCACCTGATGTACGCCGTGACCAAGCTCGTGTGCCAAGGTCATCACGTCGCGCGGTTTGCCCAGATAGTTGAGCATCACGTAGGGATGAACTTCGGTGACGGTGGGATGGGCGAACGCACCCGGAGCCTTGCCGGGCTTCACCGCCGCGTCGATCCAACCTTTCGAGAAGAAAGGGGCCGCGATTTCGCCCATGCGCGGATCAAAGGCGTTGTAGGCATCCATCACCATCTTCTCGGCTTCGTCCCAGTCGACGATGCGGGTATCTTCCATTGGCAACGGCGCGTTACGGTCCCAGACCTGCATGACGTCCAGACCCAGCCATTTGCGCTTTAACTCATAATAACGATGGCTCAGCTTGGGGTAGGCGGCCACGACAGCCTCGCGCAGAGCCTCCACAACTTCGGGCTCGACGTCATTGGACAGATGGCGACCGGTTTGAGCGGTTGGCATGTTGCGCCAGCGGTCGACGATCTCTTTTTCTTTGGCTTGCGTGTTATGAACGCGCGCGAAAGTTTTGATATTGCTTTGGAAAACGCTGGCCAGCTCACGCGCGGCGGCCTCGCGTTTGGCGCGGTCCTGTTCCGTCAGCAGATTCAACGTGCCTTCGATATTCAGTTCCTCGCCATCGACGGTGAAGGTCAAGCCCGCGATGGTTTCGTCGAACAGACGTTCCCAAGCGTCACCTACAACGCCGAGGTCGTGCAGGAACTTTTCCAACTCGTCGGACAGCTGATAAGGCTTCATCGCACGGATGCGGCGGAACACGGGTTCGTACCGCGCCAGATCAGCATTGGCGTCGAAATGCGCCTGCAGCACATCATCGTCTATGCGGTTGATTTCAAGCGTGAAGAAGACCAGCGGCGTGGTAAAGACGGTGATCTTCTCCTGCATATCCGACAGGAACTTGGCGCGATCTGCATCAGTGGTCAGCTGGTAATAGCGCAGGCCCGCAAAAGACATAATCCGTCCAGCGATGGCGTTGATCTTTTCGTTGCGCAGTACGCAGGTCAGTAGACCAGCGGCATCCAGATCGGCCAGCTTGCCCTCATAATCCGCGGCAAAGGACGCACATTCGCCTTCCAGCCAATCCAGATCGCGGGACAGTTCTGGTGCGTCTTCCGAGGCATAGAGATCCGTCAAATCCCATTCCGGCAGATTGCCCAGATCATCGGAACCGCCGCTGGCATTTGCGTCACGGACGGGAAAGGGTAGGTCGCGCATGGATCACCTCGAATAAATAGCTTTGGCAAACATCTAGGCCCGGCGCACCCGGATCACAAGCAACCTGTAGGCCGATGCCTTAGTGACAGGGCTCGGGTTTCGGCTTTGCGCTGGCTGCCAAGAAATGCGCGGCCAATTGGTCAAACACTGGCCCGCGCACGTCGGGTCCTTCCATCAAAACCTCGTGTTCGCCGTCGGGTATCTCGACCAGAGTACCGCTGGGCCAGTTCGCCATGCGGGCACGGATCGCCTTGCGGTCGACGATCTGTTCATGGCTTCCGAGGAAGGTCAGGGCAGGGATGTCGGGCGCGGTCTGTTCCATCAGCCAGACGCATTCGTCCAGCGCCTCGCGCAGCCAGATCGTGGATGGTGCACCCAAAGCCAGTTCCGGATGCGCAGCCAACTGGTCCCGCATCATCTGGTACATCTCGGGATCGCGGGTCAGAACGTTCCCTTCGAAGGGTTGCGAGACCACATAGCTTTCCAGTGACGTTGTAGGCGGAGTTTTCTCACCCAATCCCAATCGCGGTCCCCAATAGGCGGTCAATTGGCTAAGCGGCTTCATGATCGGCGTGAAGAAAATGCCCCACATCGGCCCCGTGAAGGCGCAGGCGGTGAAGTCAGAACCTTCCAGCACGGCGCGCAGCCCAATGGCTCCGCCCATCGAATGACCGATCACGTACCAGGGTTTGGGCAGCTCAAGACGTTCTGCCATCTCGAGCACCGCGCGAACATCATGCTGGTAATCGGTGAACTGTTCGATATGTCCGACACGCGCATCTGGTAACAGACGATCCGCAAGGCCCTGACCTCGCCAATCTATGGACATGCTGGCAAAGCCGCGACTCATGAATTCTTTGGCTGCGTTGCCATATTTTTCGATATACTCCGTACGGCCGGGGAACAGCATCACCGTACCGCGCGCGTCATCATCGGGGCGCCAATGCGCCACCCGGATGCGTTTGCCGTCTTCGGTGGTCAGCCAATGCGCCACACCACCGGCAGGGCCGCCGGCCACGTCTTCGAATAAGGGGGCCGGCGTATACTCCATCAGGCCAGTACCGAGGCGAGTTTCATGGCAATACCCATGTCGCCATCTACGCTCAGCTTGCCGGACATGAAGGCCCCGGTCGGGTTTAGGTCACCGCTGAGGATCTGCTCGAACGTATCTGCATCAGCGCTGAGGGTCACATCAGCTTCGTCATCGCTGACCCGCGCACCGCTTGCGTCCAGAATGATTGACCCCAGATCGGCGATTGCAAATTTGGCTGACGCGTCGAAATCACCGCCCGACAGTTTCTCATTCAATGCCGCCGCGGCTTTTTCCAGAATATCGCTCATGGTCTTCCTCATATTGTTCATGCGCCGTGAATGGACATCCCCGGTCGCTACGCTACACTGACCATTGTTATGGGTATTGCAATCAACAATCTCAAAGGTACCGTCGCGGCACTTGCTGCGATAGTCACGTTTTCCACCACTTGCGCTGCGCAAGAGGCGGATTCGCGGGATGAGGCGGTGCTGCTGCAACAACTGGCGCAATCGACGCCCGAGCAAGCCATCGGTCTTGATCGGCAATTGCAGGCGTTGTGGTCGTTGTCGGGATCGGCCTCGGCGGATTTGCTGTTGGAGCGTGGACGCGAGGCGCTTGAGGATGGCGATGTCGAAGCCGCGTTGGATCATCTGACCGCACTCACGGATCACGCGCCTGAATTTGCTGAAGGCTGGCACGTGCGCGCCTCGGCCTTCTTTGGTATCGATCGGTTTGGAATGGCGGCGGCGGATCTTGAGCATGCTTTGACTCTCAATCCGAACAATTATGAGGCCATTTACGGCCTCGGCCTGATCTTCGAGATCGTTGGAAAGCCCGAACAAGCGCTTGATGCCTATTCGCGTGCGCTGGCTATACATCCCCACCACGAAGAAGTAACCAATGCCGTGAATCGGCTGAAGCCTCAGGTTGAAGGCAAGGCGCTGTAAGTCTCAGGGCGCAGGGGGCAAAGGTGAGCGGGTCATCCCGAATCGTGGCCGTACTTGGCCCAACGAACACAGGTAAAACTCACTACGCGATTGAACGTATGCTGGGGTACCGGACCGGTGTCATCGGCCTGCCTCTGCGTCTGCTCGCGCGTGAGGTTTACGACAAGATCGTCGCTATTCGCGGCCCATCGGTTGTCGCGTTGGTGACGGGTGAGGAACGGATCGTACCGCCCCGGACGCAATATTGGGTTTGCACGGTCGAAGCTATGCCCGAGGGCATGGGTGCGGATTTCGTAGCCATCGATGAAATCCAGCTCTGTGCTGATCCCGAACGTGGCCATGTGTTCACTGACCGCCTGCTACGCGCCCGTGGGACAAACGAGACTCTGTTCTTGGGGTCCGACACGATGCGCGGCGCGATCGCTGCGCTTGTGCCCGAGGCGCAGTTTGTCCGGCGCGAGCGGATGTCGCAGCTTGTCTACTCCGGGTCCAAGAAGATCAGCCGGATGCCCCCACGCAGTGCCATCGTCGGGTTTTCGGTCGAAAACGTATATGCCATCGCTGAACTGCTTCGCCGTCAAAAGGGTGGGGCGGCTGTGGTCATGGGCGCGCTCAGCCCGCGTACGCGCAACGCGCAGGTGGATTTGTACCAGAATGGCGAAGTCGACTATCTGGTCGCCACCGATGCTATCGGAATGGGCCTGAATCTGGATGTGAACCATGTGGCGTTCTCGTCCCTGACCAAATTCGACGGGCGGCGGATGCGGCCTCTGGCGCCAAATGAACTGGCGCAGATCGCTGGCCGGGCCGGGCGCGGCATGTCCGACGGCACCTTTGGTGTGACCGGCGAGGCCCCGCCGCTGGATGAGGGCGTCGCGCAGGCCATCATGGACAGCCGATTTACGCCGATGAAAAAGCTGAACTGGCGGAATGCTGCTTTGCGCTTTGGTTCTATCGAAGCGCTGATCGAGTCGCTTGAGGTCAGCCCCGATAGTGAAAACCTGATCAAAGCGCGCCCCGCCGACGATCTGAACGTATTGAAATCGCTGTCGCAGATTACCGAAATCATGGCCCGTGCCAGCGATGGCCAATCCGTCCGCTTGCTCTGGGATGTGTGCAGAATCCCCGATTTTCGTGGCATCAGCCACGCGGAACATGCCAGCCTGCTCGAAGTGATCTATGGCCACCTGCACGAACGCCAATCCATCCCCGACGATTTCATGGCGCGGCAAATCCGCCGCATCGACCGAACGGACGGAGATATTGATGCGCTCTCCAAAAGGTTGGAATATATTCGCACCTGGACATATGTTGCGCAACGAAACGGCTGGGTGCGTGACGAATCGCATTGGCGTGAGGAAACACGCACTGTAGAAGACAGGCTGTCGGACGCTCTGCATGACCGTCTGACTCAGAGATTTGTGGACCGGCGCACATCCGTCTTGCTGCGCCGGCTCAAACAGAAGGAGGCCCTTTTGGCCGAAGTAAATGACAAGGGTGAAGTGACCGTCGAAGGCGAATTCGTAGGTCGTCTGGAAGGGTTCCGGTTTACACCGGACAAAAGCGCGCAAGGAGCTGAGGCGAAAGCTTTGAAATCGGCCTCCCTGCAGGCTCTCGCGCCGCAATTCCATCTGCGTGCCGACCGCTTCTACAACGCGCCCGATACCGAAATTGATTTCACCGATCAGGGTGGCCTGATGTGGGGCGAATATGCCGTCGGCAAACTGATTGCCGGGGCCGAGCCGCTCAAGCCGATGGTCGAGGTTTTTGTGGATGAAGCCGCAGGGCCAGATGTCGAGCAAAAAGTGCAACGCCGTCTGCAACATTTCATCGACCGCAAAGTGGCCGCGCTGTTCGAGCCGCTGCTGAACCTGTCGCGGGACGAGGAACTGTCCGGTCTGGCCAAAGGTTTCGCCTTCCGTATGGTCGAAGCGCTGGGCGTTCTGCCCCGCGCGCAGGTCGCGCAAGAGGTCAAGGATCTGGATCAGGACGCCCGTGGCGCGCTGCGCAAGCACGGCATCCGCTTTGGCCAGTTCACCATCTTCATGCCACTGTTGCTGAAACCTGCGCCCACGCGCCTGCGTCTTGTGCTGTGGGCGCTGTCCAGTAGTCTGCAGGAATTCCCCGAAGCACCGCCTCCGGGTCTGGTCACTGTACCGGTCGCCAAGGATGCGCCGCAGGGCTACGACACCATGTGCGGTTATCGCGACGCGGGCGAACGCTCGATCCGGATCGACATGCTGGAACGTCTGGCCGATATGTTGCGATCCGAGGACAGCCGGGGTGGGTTCGAAGCCAAACCCGACATGCTGTCGATCACTGGTATGACGCTAGATCAGTTCGCCGATCTGATGCAGGGCCTGGGATACAAGGCCGAACGCGGCGAGCGTGAAAAGGTTAAAACGGTCGTCGCAGAACAGCCTGTGGCAGAGGCGGCGGAGCAACCTGCGGTCGAAGAGACTCCTGCACCAGAGGCTGCAACGGAAGAGGTTGGCGCACCTGCCGAGGCATCGGCCGAGGCCCCCGAAAGCACCGAAGCGGCAGCCGAGGCCCCCGCTGCGGAACCAGCATCGGATGAGCCGGAGGTAGAGGTGTTCTATACCTTTACCTGGGGCCGTCAGCGCCAGCAAAATCGCGGCCCGCGCCGCGAGCAAGGGCAGGGCAAGGGCAAACCACGTGGTAAGCCGCAGGATGGTCGTAGACCGCAGGGCAAGAAGGGCGGCAAGCCGCAGGGTGCCAAGAGCTTCTCGTCACGTCCTCCGAAAAAGGAAAAGGCAATTGATCCTGACAACCCATTCGCCGCCGCGCTGATGGGTTTGAAGGACGGCAACTGACCGACAATGGCCGAGGCCAAGCTGCGGATTGATAAATGGTTATGGCAGGCGCGGTTCTTTAAGACCCGTAGCCTGGCCGCCAAACAGGTCAGCGGCGGACATGTCAGATTGAACGGAAACCGGGTGCTGAAACCAGCGCAAGCCGTGGCACCCGGAGACGTTCTGACCTTCCCGCAGGGGCGGATCGTCCGCGTGGTTCGTATCGAAAAGCTGGGTGAACGCCGTGGTCCAGCGCCTGAGGCGCAAACATTGTACTTCGATATGACTGAAAAACAGGATGCACCGCCCAAGAATCCGGGTTTTGAGGGAAAAGGTCGCCCAACCAAGAAAGAAAGGCGCGCGCTTGATCTTTCTCGCACCTCAAAGGGGTGATCTTCTCTTGAAGAGGCGGGCAGACTGAATTAGCTAGTCGCCCAAAGCGCACATGGGAACCATACAATGACCTACGTTGTCACCGAAAACTGCATTGGCTGCAAATACACCGACTGTGTCGAGGTATGTCCGGTGGACTGTTTCTACGAAGGCGAGAACACTCTGGTCATTCACCCTGATGAGTGCATCGACTGTGGCGTCTGTGAGCCTGAGTGCCCTGCAGATGCCATCCGCCCTGACACCGAGCCGGGCATGGAGCAATGGGTTGAGTTCAACCGGAAGTATTCGGAAATGTGGCCGGTGATCGTCACCAAGAAAGACCCGTTGCCCGAGGCCGAAGAACGCGATGGCGAAGAAGGCAAGATGGAGAAGTATTTCTCCGAAGCGCCCGGCGAAGGCGGTTAAGCGATTCGGTGGTCAAGTAAAGCCGTATCCGCGCCAATCGACACATTATCGCATTGAGATAAGGCGATTTTTCTGCCTTTGATCAGGGCCGGTCTTTTGAGTGTCGCAATTTTGTGATATACTTAAGCCTGAATGATGACTGTGATGGGGACGTGCTCCGTAAGTATGCTCACTATGGAGTCCTGATTTTGTGACAATAGATGCGCCTGACGAGGCCGTGCTGGGCCTCGGCTGGGGTGTTTTTGTTGTCTCATATCCCCGTCCATAACGAAGGATGTATCTGAATGTCGAAGTCGAAAAAGCTTGAGTTCCGCCCGAACGATTATGTTGTTTACCCCGCCCATGGCGTGGGGCAGATCATATCGATCGAGGAACAGGAAGTCGCGGGCTTCTCGCTTGAGCTGTTCGTGATTTCCTTTGAAAAGGACAAGATGACACTGCGGGTTCCGACCAACAAGGTCACCGAATCCGGTCTGCGCTCGCTCAGCTCTCCGGATGTGATCTCTCAGGCGATGAAAACGCTGAAAGGCAAAGCCAAGGTGAAACGCGCCATGTGGTCGCGCCGGGCGCAGGAATATGAACAGAAAATCAACTCGGGTGATCTGATCTCGATCGCTGAAGTTGTTCGTGACCTGCATCGCACCGACGACCAGCGCGAGCAGAGTTATTCCGAGCGTCAGCTGTATGAAGCCGCGCTTGAGCGTCTGACCCGCGAAGTGGCTGCGGTGTCCGGTGCGGATGAGATTTCTGCCGCCAAACAGGTCGACGAAGTTCTGACCTCGCGCGCAGCCTGATCACGATCAAACTCTTTCATGGGCCGTCTCGATATCCGGGGCGGCCCTTTTTTGTGGTCGGCGCTTGGTGCAGAGACGCTTGTCGGGTATTTTTCTGTAACTGCGGGAAGATACGGGGACATGATGAAGCAGACGGTGAAGTTCCTCTACATCAGCCATGAGCCAGTCTCGATCTGGTTTCGCTATGGCCTCATCCTGTTCGACATCGCCTCAATCATCTTTTTTGTCGCCACCGCGAACATCCCGCACGGACCGGGGCTTACGGTCGCAAGCCTCGGAGTGGGGCTGATTATCCTGCTGGATTTCTCTGCGCGTATGTGGATCGCCAAAGATCGTTGGAAACTGCTGCGTCAGGTTTATACGCTCGCTGATATCGTGGTGATCGCTTCGCTGTTGCTTGACCCATTCCTAACCGGAAATCTGGCGTTCCTGCGGATCTTGCGGGCATTGCGGCTGATACATTCCTATCATCTGCTGCGGGACCTGCGCCGGGACAGTCCGTTTTTCAGGACCCACGAAGATGCCGTGATCGCGGCGATCAATCTGATGGTCTTTGTGTTTGCGACCTCGACTGCCGTACTGGTCTTCTTTGTCCCAGAGGACGCGCAGACCCCCTATATTGACGCGCTTTATTTCACCATGGCAACGCTGACGACGACCGGTTTCGGGGATATCACGCTTGGCACACCTGCGGGGAAGCTGTTTTCGGTTTTCATCATGGTCGTTGGCGTGGCGCTGTTCGTTCGTCTGGCGCAGGCGATCTTCATGCCGCAGAAGGTACGCTACAAATGCCCAAGCTGTGGTCTGTTCCGGCACGATCCGGATGCCGTGCATTGCAAACACTGTGGCGCGACGTTGCGCATCGAAACCGGGGGCGCATCTTAAAGCGATGCGGTCAGCGCCAAAAGGAATGCGATCTCCGAAATCTGCTGAGTGGCACCCAGAATATCGCCCGTCTGGCCGCCAATCTTGATCTTTGCGAGGCGCGCGACAAAAGCCGTTGCGAGCAGTGCGCAGAGCATTGGCGCGATGGCTGATCCGCCCAACAGCAGTAATGACAGGACGATGGCCAGTCCGATGCCAGTCAGAGCCGCAGTAGCAGGGGGCGCACCAACCGAATGGCTCAGCCCGGATTTGCGAGCGTTCGGCAGCGCGCGCATCAGCGCAGGCATCATGGCGCGAGAGAAAATGCACGCGGCAAGCACGCCCGTCAGCAAACCCGCGCCAATCAAGGCCATGATGGCAGCAACTCGAAGCATCTGCGCGAGCAGCAAAGCCAGCACGCCGTAGGTGCCGATATGGCTGTCTTTCATGATCTCCAAACGACGCTCGGATGTGAAACCGCCCCAGAGCCCGTCGGCGGTGTCGGCCAACCCGTCTTCATGCATTGCTCCGGTCACGATGATCAGCGTGGCCACCAGCAAAGCGGCGGTTGCGAAGGTGGGCAACTGCGCCCAGATCGCGATCCAGGCGACGCCGCAGGCCAGCGCCCCGACAACAACCCCCGCCAGCGGATAAGCCCATGCAGCGCGCGACTGGCGGGCAAATGCCTCGTCAGGCAGGCGCGGCAGGGGCAGGCGGGTCAGCAGGACCAGAGCGAGCGGGATATCCCACGCAGAAAACGGGGCGGTGTCGTTTTTGGTCACTCCCAGGCCTTTCAGGGTCTTGTTGCTTTGCCAGCATTGGTTAAACACACACAACCACTCTGATGCAACGAGGCTTTCAATGCTGCCCGAACTCAATGATCTAAACAGTTTCCGCAATGCGCTGGCTGGCGCGCCCGGCGTGGACGCATCTGCCGTACAAGGAGCGGAAGCGCGTAATGGCCAGTTGACCAAACCACCCGGCGCATTGGGCCGGCTTGAGGATTTGGCGATCTGGTATGCGGGTTGGCGCGGGGATGCGCGGCCTCAGATCACCGCGCCTCAGGTCATTGTGTTTGCGGGTAACCACGGTGTCACGGCGCAGGGCGTTTCGGCCTTCCCACCCGAGGTGACGGTGCAGATGGTCATGAATTTCGAACATGGCGGGGCGGCGATCAACCAACTGGCCAAGGCCGCTGGCGCGAAGATGGACGTGCATGCGCTGGAGCTGGAACGTCCCACGGCAGATTTCACGCAAGCGCCAGCGATGAGCGAAGAGGAACTGCTGAACGCCCTGCGCACGGGTTGGCAGGCGGTTGATCCGCAGGCTGATCTGCTTGTGGTCGGAGAGATGGGGATCGGAAACACCACCCCTGCCGCGGCCATTGCCTGTGCGCTGTTCGGAGGGGATGCTGCCGACTGGACCGGACGCGGGACCGGTGTGGATGATGCAGGTCTGGCAAACAAAACCCGCATTGTCGCAGAAGGCATCGCGCTGCACGGTCAGGGCGACGGTCTGCATATCCTTCGATGCCTCGGTGGGCGAGAGATTGCGGCCATGGCCGGGGCGATTGCCGCCGCGCGAGTATTGCGCATTCCAGTCATTCTGGACGGGTTTATCTGCACTGCCGCGGCTGCCTGCTTGGCGCAGATATCAGAGACGGTGCTCGATCACACCGTGGCGGGTCACCAAAGTGCCGAAGGTGCGCATGCGGCGATGCTGGATAAGCTTGGCAAGGAACCCTTACTGAGCCTCGGTCTGCGCTTGGGCGAAGGCTCAGGCGGGGCACTGGCGATCAACATTCTCAAAAGCGCGGTGGCCTGCCATTCCGGCATGGCCACCTTTGCTGAAGCAGGCGTCTCAGACAGCTGATTTAACGGCCTGATCCGGTAAAGGTCAGGCCGATTTCTTGGCGTGTTCCTCGGCGAGCTCCAGCAGGGCAGTCTCCAAATCCTTTTCGAGCTCTTGCGCGCGTTCGATATACTTCTTGTTCTCGGCAGTCGGCATGCCGGGTATCCACAGTTCCGCCAGTTGGCGGACTGATGTTCGGTCATGGTGATAAAAGGTCTGTTCTGCCTGCGCAGCTTCGTATTCGCTGAGCCCGATATTTTCCAGAACATAGCGGCCTGCGCGCAGAGATCCGTCGAACATCTCGCGCACGATATCGTTGGCTCCGGCCTGATAGAGTTCGTAGACATGAGTGCGGTCGCGCGCGCGCGCGATAATATGCAGGTCGGGCCGTTGACGGCGAGCGTAGCTGACCAGCCGGGTCACTTGTTTGTAGTCATCCATCGCGGCCACCAGCACGGCGGCCTTTTCGATACCAGCGGCGCGTAGCAATTCGGGGCGCGTAGGATCGCCCAGAAAGCCTTTGACCCCAAAACGGCGCATCAGTTGAATGGTTTCGATGTCATGGTCCAACACCACCGTCTTGAACCCGCTGGCCTGTACCAACCGGTTGACGATCTGCCCAAAGCGACCGATCCCGGCGATGATGACGGGCCCTTTTTCATCGATCTGATCGGGTTCGACTTGTGGCTTGCTCTCACCCATATAGCGTGAAAGCAGGTCGTAGATGATGAACAGCAGCGGCGTGATCAGCATGGTCAGCGCGATGATCATCAGCAGCTTTTGCGACAGGCCAGGCGGGATCACATTCTGCTGCGTCGAGAATGCCAGTAGCACAAAACCAAACTCACCGGCTTGTGCCAGCCCAAGTGTGAACAGCCAGTGATCGCGCCCACGCAGCTTGAACGCGCGCCCGACGATAAACAGGATGATCCCCTTGGCGAGAATGACAAGCAGGGCGAGCCCAATCAGATCAAACGGATCGGCAAAGAAATATCCCACATCGATTCCCGCACCCACGGTGATAAAGAACAGGCCCAGCAGCAGTCCCTTGAATGGCTCAAGGTCGCTCTCCATTTCGTGCCGGAATTCAGAACTGGCCAATACGACACCGGCCAGAAATGCGCCCAGAGCCGGCGAGAGCCCCACGAGCGTCATCAGAAACGAGATACCGACCACGATCATCAACGCCAGTGCGGTATACATTTCGCGCAAACGGGTGGCGTGAATGAACCGGAACAGAGGGCGGGTCAGGTAGATGCCAGCCAGAACAACAAAGGCGACCGCTCCGATCGTGACCAGTGTCACGGCCCAGCCGGGCAGCCCTTCGACCAGTGACAAAGAAGCATGATACTCCCCGTTCTTTGCCGATTCTATGCCGCGGTTGATCGAGCCGTCGTCTTCAATCTGGATACTTGCGGGCAAAGCCAGTAGCGGCAGGAAGGCCAGTATCGGGATCACCGCGATGTCTTGTGTCAGCAGAACCGAGAAGGTCGCGCGCCCGCCATTTGTTTGCATCAGGCCCTTTTCGGACAGGGTCTGCAGTACAATCGCCGTTGATGACAGAGACAGAGTTAACCCAACCGCCAGCGCAACCGACCATTGGTGACCCGCATAGAAGGCCACAGCCGCAATGGCGGCGGTTGAAAGGGCGACCTGCAACCCGCCAAGGCCCAACAACTTGTCCCGCATATCCCACAGGGCGCGGGGCTCAAGTTCCAATCCGATCAGGAACAACATCATCACGACGCCGAATTCGGCCACATGCTGCAGGCTTTCTGTTTCCGCACCGACGAGACCCAGAATTGGACCAATGGCGATGCCTGCGGCCAGATACCCCAGGACCGATCCCAGCCCAAGACGGGCAGATAGTGGAACCGCGATTACCGCAGCTGCCAGATAGATCGATGCCTGATAAAGGAATTCGTTCATTAATGCTCTCTCTTGTGCGCTCAGGTCGGGAGTGGCGCGTCGCGTTTTAATTGGTCCATAACGATCTGGCTTTGCACCCGTGCAACAGCAGGATGCGGCAGGATCACTTCGTGAAGCAAGCTGTTGAGTGCTGATAAGTCGTCACAATAGACGTGAAGCAGGTAATCTGCCTCTCCGGTCATGGTCCAAGCACTGCAGATCTCGGGGCGCGTATTGACCATACGGGCGAAGCTTGCGGATTGTTCGGGGCCGTGTGTGCCCAGATGCACCTGAATGAACCCTTGCACCTGCAGCCCCAGCTTCAGTGGGTCCAGTCGGGCGGTGTATCCGGTGATGTAACCTTCGGCCTCAAGCCGTTGTCGGCGGCGGCCCGCCTGACTGGCAGACAGATTCAACACGTCGCCCAGTTGTTGCGAAGTCAGATGCGCGTCGCGCTGCAATGCCGCGAGTATTCCGATATCAATCCGATCAAGCACGTGCGGCGTTTCCTCAAGATTCGTCGATAAGATGCGGGGAATACGCATATGAACTAAGTTTATACGAAAATAATGCGCAGAAACAGCGCTCAATAAGGCGTATTTTTGAATCAGCAAAGAAATTCCTGTTTTCCAAGGAGACGCGCCATGGGTCCTTTCCCGCATAACGCCCCGAAATCTGTCATCAGTGATGAAAACCCTGCAGGGACCGACGGATTCGAATTCGTCGAGTTTGCCCATCCCGAACCGCAAGAACTGCGTGACCTGTTTGCGCGCATGGGTTTCGAATATGTCGGCTATAATCGCAACACGCCTAAAGTAGAGCTTTGGCAGCAGGGCGACGTGACCTACATCCTGAACGCAGACCCCGACAGCTTTGCCGCCAAGTTCGTGGCCGAACACGGCCCCTGCGCCCCGTCGATGGGCTGGCGCGTCGTGGATGCTCAGCAAGCCTATGAGCACGCAGTTTCCAAGGGGGCCGAGCCCTACGACGCTGCCGACAAGACCATGGATGTTCCAGCGATCAAAGGCATCGGCGGCTCACTGATCTATTTCATCGATCAGTACCATGACACCTCGCCCTATAACGAAGAGTTCGAGTGGCTGAAGCAATCCAAACCGCGGGGTGACGGGTTCTATTACCTCGATCACCTGACCCATAACGTCTTCAAGGGCAACATGGACAAGTGGTTCAAGTTCTACGGCGACCTGTTTAACTTCCGCGAAATCCGGTTTTTCGATATTCAGGGCAAGTTCACTGGTCTCTTTAGCCGGGCGCTGACCTCGCCCTGCGGTCGTATTCGTATTCCGATCAATGAAGATCGCGGTGAGACCGGGCAGATCGTGTCCTATCTGAAGAAGTACAAAGGCGAAGGTATCCAGCATATCGCGGTTGGCAGCGACGACATCTACAGCTCGACCGATGCGATTGCCGAGAAGGGCCTGACGTTCATGCCCGGCCCGAATGAGACATATTATGATATGTCCTATGACCGCGTGACCGGCCATGACGAGCCGAAGGACCGTATGATGAAGCACGGCATCCTGATCGACGGCGAAGGCGTCGTGGATGGTGGTGAAACAAAGATTCTGCTGCAGATCTTCTCGAAAACTGTAATCGGCCCGATCTTTTTCGAGTTCATTCAGCGCAAAGGCGATGATGGGTTTGGTGAGGGCAATTTCAAAGCCCTGTTCGAATCCATCGAGCGCGAGCAGATTGAATCGGGTGAAATCTCGGCAGCCTGATCGCAAATACATCGGATCGATGACAGAGCGCCGTTTGATGCGGCGCTCTTTTTCGTTCGACTATCAGCTACGCGGCATTTTGAGCGTGACGTTCTTGCCGCGTTTCTGATAGCGCAACTCGCTATCGCCAATGGCAATGACATTGCCGCCGTCGATACGGTCGCCCACCTTCAGTTTTTTGTAACGCCCGCTGGGCAGGCGGACCAATGCGCGGCGGTTCGCCGGGGTACCGTAGACGCCGATCAGGTTGAGCTTGCGCAGGTTTATGGCGTTGTCGATGGTTGCCTGTCGCGCGACCGATGCGCTTGACGGGATTTTGGGGTTCACCGCCTTGGGCTGGAACGATCCGGCCTCATCGGAATTGCTGGCCACGTTGGCTGTCGACGCAAGCGGGGCAGTGCCGCCAGTGCTTGGTTGTGACGTCGCGCGCGGTGCGAGGCCGGCTGGCCGGATCTTCGGGCGCGGCACCCGCACAACCGCCAGCGCCGTTGGCGTTTCATCGACTACCGGTTTGACCTGCAGCGACTCGGGCCGCAGCTTGGGGCGAACCGAGGCAAGCTCTTGCAGGGATCGACCACCCAACTGCTGGCGCTCGAACTGGTCCACTAGGTTTTCCGGACGCGGGCGCGGGCGGAACGCTGCGAGCCGTTCGTCAATCTCTTCAATAACGGCTGGTTCTGTCTCAAACCGGGTTGGTGCTTCGGGCGGAACAGAAGACGGTCGCCCAAGATAGACCATTACCCCGGCGGGGTTCAGCGTGCCGTCAGAGCTTGGCGTCACGAGGCCACGCTCATCAAGTTCGAACCGTTGCCCAGCCTGACCGGGCAAGGTGATCTGGTCGACTGGCGCATCCGTATCCAGGCTGGCAAGCGAGGGGAGGGCGACGATATCGGTCGACAGGTCCGAGCGGTCGACCGAAGTCAGATAAAGATCATCGACGTTCTGTTCAGGCGCCGAGTCGAGTTCTGAGGGCTCAACCGGAGCAGTGCCCGTGAACGCATGAAATTCGGTTGTGTCATCCAGCTGCTTCGCGATGTCTTCGACCGGTTCCGGTTCAACACTCAGCGCTTCTAAGATGGCCGCATCCGTTGCCGAGAGGGCCGGTTCCTCCTCGGTCGCGGGATCTTGTGTCTCAGGTTCCGGCGTCAGGCTTGCGGTCTCGGGGTCCTGGGTTTGCGACTCAGGTGCCTCGGGCTGAGGCTCTGTCATCGCAACTTCTGGTTCCGGCTGCAGCTCCGGGTCCAGATTCAGCGGTTCGGCTACCTCGATGGCTTCGGGTTCAGAGCTGTTGAAGGACCAGACGCCCAGCAGCATCCCGACCAAAACCGACGCGGCAATAGCGGGAAGGACAAAGCGTTTTAGATCAGTCCCGGACTTTGCTGCGGTGGGCAGGGTGAGAGAGGTAGGCTCGAAGGCAGGCGCTTTGGCTTCATCAGCTATTGCATGCACCGGGATATCCGGTGTCTTGTCTGGCTCTGGCTCTGGCTCTGGCTCTGGCTCTGGCTCTGGCTCTGGCTCTGGCTCTGGCTCTGGCTCTGGCTCTGGCTCTGGCTCCAGTTTCAGCTCTGGCTGGGGGTCTGGGGTCGGAGGCGAGACCTCTGGCGTTGAGGCAGCAGGTGCGGCCTCGACCGTTTCATTCTTGGTGACCGGCAATTCGAAAAACGGCTCGTCCAGCGTATCTTTGCCCGTTGCGCTGACCCAGATTGCCTCGGGGATGAATCCGTGATCAGTCGCAAATGCGCTGGCCTCGTTCAGCGTCTGTTGCGCTATGGCGGCAACACGCGTCAAAGGGCCGTCGACATCGGTGACATAGGCCAGTTCCGACAGTTCATAGGGCGTCGCCGAGGCGAGCGTGCCTTCGACCTTCTGCGCCGCTGCGTCACTGTCCAGACCATCGGTTTCAACCGTCAACAGCCGCACCTGGTCCGAAGGGATAATCAGCTTGCAACTCAGATCGTTTTCCAGCGCGAATCCCTGATCTCGCAGAGCTTGAATCTGATCCTGCAGATCCGGAGCATCCAACGGAACGGTCCCGATGCAATACCAGTCGCCATCCGACTGGTGATGCAGGGAAATACCGTTTTCAGAAAATGACAGCGCAAAGGCGGGTTTCATAATCCGGATGAACCATAATTGTCAGCTTTAATGCAAACGCTTGGATGTTTGCCGTCCGAGATTAGAGCAGGAACCCGCCGAGGGAAAGAAAAAGGCGCGTTACCCTCTTGCCGTGTGCCGCGTGTGATACCCATCTTGTAGGCAAGTCACTAGGAGGGATCACCTTGAAGACACTTGCTTTTCTGGCTGCGATGACCGCAGCGGTCGCGGCCATGCCCGCCTATGCGGAAGAACGCCGAATCTCGGTCAGCGGTACCGGAACCACTCTCGCCGCGCCTGATATGGCAACCATCACGCTGGGGGTGACAAATCAAGATGAGCAGGCCTCGGCTGCGATGCAGGCGACATCGGATGCGGTGGCACAGATTCTCAAGAGGTTGGATGAAATGGGGTTGGAGGCGCGTGACGTGCAGACCCGCGACCTGTCGCTGTCTCCTGTCTGGTCGGGGCGGAACAGTTCCAGCAATGCACCACCCAAGATCACCGGGTTTACGGCCTCGAACCGGGTGTCGGTCCGAGTGCGCGATCTGGATAAGCTAGGTCAGATCATGGACGCGGTCATCAAGGATGGTGCCAATGATTTCGGTGGTCTGAGCTTTGGCGTTCAGGACCCCAAACCACTTGAGGCCGAGGCGCGGGCCAAAGCGGTCGCGGATGCAACAGCCAAGGCGCAGCAACTGGCGCAAGCGGCAGGCATTACGCTGGGCCCAGTGATTTCGATCAACGATCACGGTGGCGGCGTGCGCCCGGTCGCTCAGATGCGTGAAATGGCGATGTCCGATTCCGCAGGGGTTCCGGTTGCGGGCGGCGAGATTTCAGTCTCGGTCAACATCTCGATGGACTTCGAGATATCCGAGTAATCTCAGGCGCGGGCTTGCAGCGGTTGGCGTTGCTGGCCCACCTCATCGAAATTTTCAGGTGATAGCCAAGTCTGAAAGGCCTGCTTGATGCGGGGCCACTCGCTGTCGATGATCGAGTACCAGGCGGTGTCACGGTTGCGGCCCTTGTAATGGGTTGCCTGCCGGAAGATGCCCTCGAAGGTAAAGCCCAACCGCTCGGCAGCCTGACGTGACGGCGCATTCAAAGCGTCGCATTTCCATTCATAGCGGCGATAGCCCAATTCATCGAAAACGCGCTGCATCATCAGGAACAAGACTTCAGTCGATTGCGGTTTGCGCTGCAACAGTGGTGAGAAGTGGATGTGACCGACTTCAATTGCACCGGCCGCGGGTTCGACGCGTAGATATGACGCCATCCCAACAGGTGTTTCGTCTACATCCAGCACCGTGTGGAACATCGGATCGGCATCCATGCAGTTGGAATGCGCCCAGTCGATGAACTCCGCCTCGGCGCTAAACGGACCGTAGGGCAGATAGGTCCAGTTGCGGCCATCCGCATCATTGGCAAACGCCCGGTAAAGCCCGGGCGCGTGTCTGTTTACATCCAACGGCACGACCGAGCAGAACCGGCCAACCATCGGCGTATAAGGCGGGGTGGGGCGCGGGTATTCGCCCTCTACCGGCAAACCGATGGGTTGGCCCAGATCGTTGGTGTCGTGCCCGGCCATCGGATCAGGCGCTCGCTTTGGCGAGAGCTTGGTCGAGATCGGCGATCAGATCGTCCGCATCCTCAATCCCGATCGAGACACGTACAACGCCCGGTCCGGCGCCCGCGGCCTCTTGCTGCTCGGGCGTCAGTTGGCGGTGCGTGGTCGAGGCCGAGTGGATGATCAACGACCGCGCGTCACCCAGGTTGGCCACGTGGCTGAAGATCTCAAGCGCGTTGACCAGTTTGACGCAGGCGTCATAGCCGCCTTTGACCGCGAAAGTGAACAAAGCACCCGCGCCGCGCGGGTAATGCGCCTTGACCCGATCATGATAGGGCGACGAGGGCAGGCCAGCATAGGTTACGTAGTCCACGCGGTCGTCAGCCTCCAGCCAAGCTGCGATCTTCTGGGCGTTCTCGACATGGCGTTCCATCCGCAGGGACAAGGTCTCGATCCCCATCAGCGTGTAGTGCGCCGCCTGTGGGTTCATCGTCATGCCCAGATCGCGCAGGCCAATGGCAATGCCGTGGAAAGTGAAGGCCAGCGGGCCGAATGTCTCGTGGAATTTCAGCCCGTGATAGGCAGGCTCGGGCTCGCTGAGCGAGGGGAATTTGTCATTCGCCGACCAGTCGAATTTGCCTGAATCCACGATACAGCCGCCGGTGACGGTGCCGTTGCCGGTCAGGTACTTGGTGGTCGAATGCACGACCAGAGTGGCACCATGTTCGATCGGGCGGCACAGGTATGGCGTGGCCGAGGTGTTGTCGACGATCAGGGGAATGCCCGCAGCATCCGCCACATCCGCCAGCGCGCGGATATCGGTGACATAACCGCCGGGGTTGGCAACAGACTCGCAGAACACCGCGCGGGTGTTTTCATCGATGGCGTCTTTCACGGCGTCCAGATCATCGGTTTCGACAAACTTGGCCGACCAGCCAAAGCGCTTGATCGTCTGGCTGAACTGCGTGACCGTGCCACCATAAAGGCGCGTCGAGGCCACCACGTTACAGCCGGGCCCCATCAGCGGGAACAGCGCCATGATCTGCGCCGCGTGACCTGACGAGCAACAAACCGCGCCGACGCCACCTTCAAGGGTCGCGACACGTTCTTGCAGCACTGCGACGGTCGGGTTGGTCAGACGGGAATAGATGAAACCTACTTCCTGCAGGTTGAACAAAGCTGCGGCGTGCTCGGCGTCGCGGAACACATAAGCCGTAGTTTGATAGATCGGCGTCTGACGCGCGCCCGTGGCAGGGTCGGGGCGGGCCCCGGCGTGAATTTGCAGCGTGTCAAAACCGTAGGTCGGGCCGTCGGACATCGAATAAATCTCCTGTTGGAATGTTTGTTGATGAATCTCTAAGACATTGACCCGTCACGCACAACGCTTGCGTCACCGCAGCCAAAGCCCCTTGGATTTGATTGTCTTGCGTATGACCTGTTCGCGCGCTGGCAGGTTGTCCTGGTCGAACAAGGCCCGGATCTTCGTACCCTTGCGCTGGATCACCAGCTTCTTCAGCGGGTCATATCCTTTGAGCACCTTCTTGATCTTGTTCGGGGCCACAACGGTTTCCAACACCTCGATCACATGATCGCTTTCGCGGGCGTAGAGCATCGGAAACAGGCGATAATGACAACTGATCGATCCGTCCAGCAGACCCTCGGGCAATGCATCCCGACCACCGCCGAACGAGTGGATGACCAGCGGCAAAACAACCTGATCAAGCCAAGGATCCAGAACCTGTCCTGTCAGCTCGGGGATTTCCTCGTCCCGGATGGTGCGGGCGTAGTCGAGAAAGCGCTCACCAAACAGGCGGGGGCATTTGTAAAAGAAGTATCCGGCGTTGAAATACAGATAGTGCCGCCAATATCCCGACGGTTGGCTGGGATCGAGAGAGCTTTCGAAATCCAGCCCGAACCGGTCATATAACGCTCGCCAGATACCTTCATAGCCGGGACCATAGAGCGTCGGTTTGGGCCACGAACCTTCGACTCTAAGCGAGGCACCGGGTCGGTCGAAATCAAATGGAACATCGGCAAGCTCGCCGGTGATCAGCGTGTCGCTGTCAAAGAAGACGAATGGCTCGCCCTCGGGCATTGCCAGCAGGGCTTCGATCTTGTTGCCGTGGGGATAGCTTGCGCCGAAAGTATGGGAATCGAAGGGCAGGATCTCAGTACCCAGATGCTGCAGCGCTTCCAGCACCTCGATGTCCTGTATGCTCGGGTTCTGGGGCCAGCGCGGGCCGGGCTGTGGTACGCCCACAAACAACCGACCCTTGAAGCCTGGGGAACTGTGGCGCAATGATGCGGCAAACAGCAACGCCTCATATTGCAGCCGGTTGTTTTGCCCGATGATGAGGATGTTGAATGTCGCCGGGCTTGCCTGCATCTTGTCGCTCTCTGATCGGGCCGGAATTCGGCATCTGCCTCAACCGGGAGTACAACAAGCCGTGAGGGGCGTCAAAACCCCAAACGGATCCGGTTTGAAATTCCGGTTCCGGATGCCATCTTATGGGGCAGCAACGCAGGAGGATTGCAGATGCGGGTCAATGCGGATTTCACGCGGCGGGTCGCCGTTCACTTTGATCAGACAGAATGGGTCGCCTCCCCGGCCGCCGGCGTCGAACGCAAGATGCTGGACCGCATCGGTGAGGAAGTCGCCCGGGCGACGACCATTGTGCGCTTTGCCCCTGGCAGTGCGTTTTCCGCGCATACCCATGATGGGGGTGAGGAATATCTGGTGCTGGATGGTGTGTTCCAGGACGAGACCGGAGATTTCCCGGTTGGCAGCTATGTACGCAATCCTCCGACGTCATCTCATACGCCCTCGGCCAGCGAAGGCGCGACCATTCTGGTCAAATTGCATCAGTTTGATCCGGATGATCGCACCGAGGTGCGTCGCTCGATCAACGGGGGCAGGGATGTTGATCTGTTCAAAGATGCGCATGAGGATGTCCGTGTTCAAAGCTGGACCGCTGGCGCGCGTATTGAACTGGATGCCAGCAAGGGGCTTGAGGTCTTCGTCATTGAGGGCAGCTTTGCTGAGGCGGGCGAAGAGTTCGGCACCTGGGACTGGCTGCGCCTGCCGCCCGGATCGGGCTCGGTTGCCGTCGCTGGCGAGGTCGGAGCGCGCGTCTGGATCAAATCCGGACATCTCGACGGGATGGTCTGACGCAGCATCTGCTGCGAAATTACGCAGATTTCTTTGAAATCCGGGCCATTCCGCCCGGATTTTTCTTTTTTTGACCATTTGGCAAATTTTACCAATTGATAAAAAATTTGTTTGTGGCAAGCTGTACCTCATAACAAACATATCTACAGGGAGTAGAGTGATGGCACAGGGCCAGATGGCACCCGGGATCGTCTCCGGGCGGCTTTCCAGCGATGAGCTGACCTCGAATTTCACCGATCTGCATCCGCCACTGGCCCCGCACGAGGCCGCCGTGGCCGCGGATCGCTGCTATTTCTGCTATGACGCGCCATGTGTGACGGCCTGTCCGACGGATATCGATATTCCGTTGTTCATTCGCCAGATTCAGGCCGGGCAACCGCAGGCGGCAGGTCAGACTATTCTGGAGCAGAACATTCTGGGCGGTATGTGTGCCCGGGTTTGTCCGACCGAAACCTTGTGTGAAGAGGCCTGCGTACGTGAAACGGCCGAAGGCAAACCGGTCGAGATTGGGCGCCTACAGCGTTATGCAACCGATGACGTGATGGCATCGGGCGCGCATCCCTTCGAGCGCGCCGCATCAACCGGCAAGACAATTGCCGTGGTCGGAGCAGGGCCCGCCGGTCTGGCCTGTGCGCATCGTCTGGCGATGCTGGGACATGATGTGGTGATCCACGAAGGCAAGCCCAAACCGGGCGGTTTGAACGAATATGGCATTGCGGCTTATAAATCGACCAACGATTTTGCGCAGGCCGAGGTCGATTGGCTGCTGAAAATCGGTGGAATCGCTATCGAAACCGGATCTGTTCTGGGTGAGACTATTTCGCTGGATGGCCTGAAGGAAAACTATGATGCTGTTTTTCTGTCGATCGGTCTGGCAGGGGTGAACGCGCTGCGTGCTGACGGGGTCGATAAAGACGGGGTGCGTCCGGCGGTCGATTTCATCTCCGATGTGCGGCAGGCCAGCGATCTGGCAGATCTTCCGGTAGGGCGGAATGTCGTTGTGATAGGTGGGGGGATGACTGCGGTGGACGCGGCAGTGAAGTCTAAATTGCTGGGGGCCGAGCATGTGACCATCGCCTACCGCAGGGGGCGCGCCGCGATGGGGGCCAGCCGCTACGAGCAGGACTTGGCAGCCTCGCACGGCGTTCGGATTTTGTGCAATGTCCAGCCATTGGCCATTCACGGAAATGGTGCCGCAGCAGAGATCGAATTGGAGTATACTGCCAGCAATGATGGTCGTTTGACCGGAACGGGAGAAACCGTCCGTGTCCCCGCCGATCAGGTTCTCAAGGCCATCGGCCAGACTCTGGATGGCGCGCCGGAAGGGCTGACGCTGGACGGTAACAAGATCACTGTGACCGGGGCCGGGCGCACGTCGATGACCGGTGTATGGGCTGGCGGTGATTGCGCGGCAGGTGGCGAGGATCTGACTGTGACCGCTGTGGCCGAGGGCCGCGATGCCGCGATGGATATCCACGCAAGTCTAAGCGTGTGAAACTCAAAGTTAAAGATGCAAATCTGCATCAGGGAGGCCGGATAAATGGCTGATTTAACATCAAATTTCTTGGGAATTTCAAGTCCAAACCCATACTGGCTGGCTTCGGCACCGCCGACGGATAAGGAATATAACGTCCGCCGCGCCTTCGAGGCCGGTTGGGGTGGCGTAGTGTGGAAGACCTTGGGGGCCGAGGGGCCTCCGGTCGTGAATGTGAACGGCCCACGCTATGGCGCGATCTACGGCGCAGACCGCCGGTTGTTGGGGCTCAACAACATCGAACTGATCACCGACCGGCCGCTTGAGGTGAACCTTGAGGAAATGGCCCGCGTAAAGGCGGATTATCCGGATCGTGCACTGATCGCCTCGATCATGGTGCCCTGTGAAGAGGCCGCTTGGAAAGCCATTCTGCCGCGCGTGGCCGAAACTGGTGCAGACGGGATCGAGCTGAATTTTGGTTGCCCGCATGGGATGAGCGAGCGCGGCATGGGGTCGGCCGTTGGGCAGGTGCCGGAATACATCGAAATGGTGACCCGGTGGTGCAAGCAGTATTATGACCGCCCGGTTATTGTGAAACTGACCCCGAACATCACCGATATTCGTAAACCGGCGGCGGCGGCCAAGAACGGCGGCGCGGATGCGGTATCGTTGATCAACACCATCAATTCGATCACCAGTGTCAATCTAGATACATTCAGCCCTGAGCCTTCGATTGATGGCAAAGGCAGCCATGGCGGCTATTGCGGGCCAGCAGTGAAGCCGATTGCCCTGTCCATGGTGTCAGAGATTGCTCGGGCTGAGGCCACTCGTGGGCTACCGATCTCAGGTATCGGTGGCGTGACCACTTGGCGTGATGCGGCTGAGTTCATCTCGCTGGGTTGCGGTAATGTTCAGGTCTGCACTGCCGCGATGACATACGGGTTCAAGATCATTGACGAACTGACCGCTGGCTTGTCGGAATGGATGGACGAAAAAGGCTATACCAATATCGACGAAGTGATCGGGCGCGCCGTACTCAACGTGACGGACTGGCAATATCTGAACCTCAACTACATCGCCAAAGCCAAGATCGATCAGGATCAGTGCATCAAATGTGGGCGCTGCTATGCCGCCTGCGAAGACACCAGCCATCAGGCGATTTCAATGTCGGCAGATCGGGTATTCGATGTCATCGACGACGAGTGCGTGGCCTGTAACCTCTGCGTGGATGTCTGTCCGGTTGAGGGCTGTATTTCCATGGTGCCGATGGCCGCCGGAGAAGTTGATCCGCGTACGGGCAAGGTCGTTGATCCGGAATATGCCAACTGGACGACTCACCCCAACAATCCGATGGCGAAGGCCGCTGAATAGGCCGAGATTTTTCGTCGAAAAATCTTAGGCGAGAAAATTCGCAGAATTTTCTCAGAACAGGATGTCGATCGGGCCGTTATGGCAGATGACGATGTATTGGTTTGCGGTGCGGATCAGGTGATATCCGCGCCGCTTAACTTCACTCTGAAAAGCGGAGTGACCGACTTCGCGTTCAACCCAGGCAACCGAGCGGCGGACTACCGCGCCGCTTCGTGCGGAGCGGGACGAGAAAAGCTGGGTGATCCAGGGATCGGGGTTGTCTCTGCGTGTCAACATAACGCGAGCTTTTCCCAATAGGGTAAAGCTTTTGTTAAGGTGCCAGCAGTTTTCGATAAAGCGTTTCGACGAAGGGCGTTGCGCCTTCATAAGGGTCTTCTTCGCCGAGGATCGCGCGGACCTGCACATCGAAATCCGCATAGTGCTGGGTCAGTGCCCAGATTGAGAAAATCAGATGGTAGGGATGCACGCGTGCAATCTTGCCCTGATCCATCCATAGGTTCAGGATTTCAACTTTCTCGTCGACCAGCTTTTTCAGATCTGTAGACAGCGCATCATGAATGCGTGGCGCTCCTTGAACCAGCTCGTTGGCGAACAAGCGGCTTTCGCGGGGAAGATCGCGGCTCATTTCGAGCTTGCGATGAATGTAGGACAGTATCTCTTCGAGCGGGTCGCCGTCTTCGTCCAGGGTATGCAGCGGTGCCAGCCAGACCTCAAGCAGGCCTGACAAAAGGGCGGTGTGGATCGCTTCTTTGGACGGGAAGTAATAGAGCAGGTTGGGTTTGCTCAGCCCTGCCTCAGCCGCGATTTGGTCGACAGTTGCTCCACGAAACCCATGCGCTGAGAATACATTCAGAGCTGCCTCGAGAATCGCTGCGCGGTTCTTTTGCTGAATCCGTGTCGGGGCGCGGTCTTTGGGCATGTTCACCTGATGTCTCTTTTTCGGCCAGTTGGGTGTCGAATATGTCGAAAATTCCGGCAGGTCACTGCAATTTCTTGACTGATGTCGAACCCGTGATAGCGTGAGTTTGACCAGATGGTCAAATCAAGACACCAAAAGCGAGCCAAATCGCTAGCAACAGGGAAGAACAAGATGGCAGCTCCGGCGCAGAACCTCAGGATCAATGGCGACAGGTTGTGGGACAGCTTGATGGAGATGGCCAAGATAGGCCCTGGTGTCGCGGGCGGAAACAATCGCCAGACGTTGACTGACGAGGACGCAGAAGGGCGTGCATTGTTCCAGAAATGGTGCGAGGACGCGGACTGCTCTATGGGATTGGATCAGATGGGTAACATGTTTGCCCATCGCGAGGGAACGGACCCGGACGCTCTGCCGGTCTACGTGGGCTCGCATCTGGATACGCAGCCCACAGGCGGCAAATATGATGGTGTTTTGGGCGTGCTCGGCGGGTTGGAGATTATTCGCACGCTGAACGATCTTGGCATCAAGACCAAGCACCCAATCGTGGCGACCAACTGGACCAATGAAGAGGGGACGCGATATGCGCCCGCAATGCTGTCATCGGGCGTGTTCGCAGGAATGCATACTCAGGATTGGGCGTATGATCGCGAGGATGCCGAAGGTAAGAGATTTGGGGATGAACTGAACCGTATCGGCTGGCGCGGCGACGAAGAAGTGGGTGCGCGAAAGATGCACGCGTTCTTTGAACTGCACATCGAACAGGGCCCCATTCTGGAAGCTGAAAGCAAGGATATTGGCGTCGTCACTCATGGTCAGGGGTTGAGCTGGACCCAGATCACCGTGACCGGCAAGGATGCGCATACCGGGTCTACCCCGATGCCGATGCGCAAGAATGCCGGGCTGGCGATGGCGCGTATTCTTGAAAAAGTGGATGAGATCGCCTGGTCGCATGCGCCGCACGCCGTCGGTGCCGCTGGGCATATCGATGTCTATCCGAATTCGCGCAATGTGATCCCGGGTAAGGCTGTGTTCACGGTCGATTTCCGCTCACCCGAGTTGGATGTGATCACCGATATGGAGAACCGTCTGCGAGTTGCTGCAGAGAAAATTGTCGACAAGATGGGGCTGCAGATCGAATTCGAGAAGGTTGGGGGCTTTGATCCGGTGAAATTCGATGATGGCTGCGTGGCCGCCGTGCGCGATGCGGCGGAGCGGTTGGGTTATTCGCATATGGATATCATCTCGGGTGCCGGGCATGATGCCTGTTGGATCAACCGGGTGGCTCCGACTGCAATGGTGATGTGCCCTTGCGTAGATGGGTTGAGTCACAATGAGGCCGAAGAGATCAGCAAAGAATGGGCTGCAGCTGGGGCGGATGTTCTGTTTCATGCGGTCGTTGAGACGGCGGGGATCGTGGAATAGGGGGCTCTGCCCCCGTCGCCCGATGGGCGACTCCCCCGGGATATTTTTAGCCAGATGAAGCAAGCGGCGCAGACCGCATCAGGGAGTTTAAGATGAGCACTGTGATCAAGAACGGAACCGTTGTGACCGCTGATCTGACCTATAAGGCGGATGTGAAGGTTGAAGGCGGAGTGATTACCGAGATCGGCCCGGACCTGCGCGGCGATAAAGAACTGGACGCAACGGGCTGTTACGTTATGCCGGGGGGGATTGATCCGCATACGCATCTGGAGATGCCGTTTATGGGGACCTATTCCAGCGATGATTTCGAAAGCGGGACGCGGGCGGCGTTGGCGGGTGGAACCACCATGGTTGTCGATTTTGCGCTGCCCAATCCGGGCGAGAGCCTGCTGGATGCGTTGAAGCGCTGGGACAATAAGTCGACGCGTGCGAATTGTGATTATTCGTTCCACATGGCGGTGACCTGGTGGGGTGAACAGGTGTTTGATGACATCAAGACCGTCATCGAGACGCGCGGGATCAACACGTTCAAGCATTTCATGGCCTACAAAGGCGCGCTGATGGTGAACGATGACGAGCTGTTTGCCTCGTTCAAGCGTCTGGCCGAGTTGGGCGGCACCGCGATGGTGCATGCCGAGAATGGCGACGTGGTGGCTGAGCTGAGTGCCAAGTTATTGGCTGAAGGCAACACGGGGCCAGAGGCGCATGCCTATTCGCGACCACCGCAGGTGGAGGGTGAAGCGACCAACCGGGCGATCATGATTGCCGATATGGCCGGTGTGCCGTTGTACGTAGTGCATACGTCCTGCGAAGAGGCACACGAGGCGATCCGGCGTGCCAAGATGCAGGGCAAGCGTGTTTGGGGGGAACCTCTGATCCAGCACCTGACCTTGGATGAAAGCGAATATTTCCACCACGATTGGGAGCATGCTGCGCGACGGGTCATGAGTCCTCCGTTCCGGAACAAGCAACATCAGGACAGCTTGTGGAATGGTCTGCAGTCCGGAACGCTGAGCGTTGTGGCGACGGACCATTGTGCCTTTACGACTGAACAGAAACGTTATGGTGTGGGCGATTTCACCAAGATCCCGAACGGGACCGGAGGGTTGGAAGATCGGATGCCGATGCTTTGGACACATGGTGTGAACACCGGGCGATTGACGCCAAACGAATTCGTAGCTGTGACTTCAACCAACATCGCCAAGATACTGAATTGTTATCCGAAAAAAGGCGCCGTTCTGGTGGGTGCGGATGCGGACCTTGTGGTCTGGGATCCGAACAAAGCCAAGGTGATCTCGGCCGAGACGCAGCAATCGTCTATCGACTACAACGTCTTTGAGGGCAAAGAGGTGCGCGGATTGCCACGCTTTACGCTGACCCGTGGCGTGGTGGCTGTGCATGATGGTGAAATCCAGACCCAGGAGGGGCATGGGAAATTCGTGGCGCGCGAAGCCAACACCCACGTGAACAAAGCGCTGAGCACCTGGAAAGAGCTGACTGCTCCGCGACCGGTTGAACGGACGGGAATACCGGCATGTGGTGTGTAAGGTTTTTGGGCCGCCTGTTGGTGGCCCGGTTTCAGGCTTCTTCAAGGCAATGGAATGAATACAGAAAACACGACTCAACCTGTTATTGAGGCAAGGCAGCTGGACCTGACTTTTCAGACGAATGACGGGCCTGTCCATGCATTGAAAGATGTGAACTTGTCGATTGGCAAAGGCGAGTTCGTCAGCTTCATCGGGCCTTCGGGCTGTGGCAAGACCACGTTCCTGCGCTGTATCGCGGCGTTGGAAACGCCGACGGGCGGGTCGCTGACCGTGAATGGGATGACACCGGATGAAGCACGGCGTAAGCGGGCCTATGGCTATGTGTTTCAGGCCGCGGGCCTCTATCCTTGGCGCACGATTGCCAAGAATATCAAACTACCGCTTGAGATCATGGGCTATTCCGCGACCGAGCAGGAAGAGCGCGTTAACAAAGTTCTGGAACTGGTTGATCTTGAAGGGTTTGGTGGCAAGTTTCCCTGGCAGCTATCGGGTGGAATGCAGCAGCGGGCCAGCATCGCTCGGGCCTTGGCCTTTGATGCGGACATCCTTCTGATGGATGAGCCGTTTGGGGCTTTGGATGAGATCGTGCGCGATCATCTGAACGAACAGCTTCTGGATCTTTGGGCAAGGACGGAGAAGACCATCGGGTTCGTCACGCACTCGATCCCCGAGGCAGTATATCTGAGCACCAAGATCGTGGTGATGAGCCCTCGACCTGGGCGGATTACGGATGTGATCGACAGCCCTCTGCCGAAAGAGCGGCCTCTGGACATTCGGGACACGCCGGAGTTCATCGAAGTTGCCCATCGTGTGCGCGAAGGTTTGCGAGCAGGGCATGGAGACGAAGTCTGATGCACGAGATCGACATCAGAAGGGCGAAACCCGATGACGTGGCGGCTTGTGCGCAAGTGATCTGGACATGGATCGACGAAACCGACTGGATGCCCGACGATCTGCCTCAAGAGAAACTCGAAGAGCTGATCCGCGAGGCGTTTCCGCATCGCGATATCTGGGTCTCAGGCGACCCGGCTGATTGTTACATGTCGCTTGATCCTGTCGAGAGTAAAGTTGGCGCGCTTTATTGTCTGAGGACCGGTGAAGGTATCGGTAAAAGATTGCTGGATAAGGCCAAGGAAAACCGAGATTTTCTGTGGCTGACCACGCATGTGCCCAATAGGGATGCGCAACGATTTTATCGACGCGAAGGCTTCACTGAAATCGGTACTGAGCCTCCAACACCTCCAGAAACAGTGCCGGTCATCCGGATGGAGTGGCGGGCATGAAACAGATTACAGCCGTCATGTGGGTGATCGCCGCGATTGTCGCCATCTGGTACATCGCCTGCATACCTATGAACATCGACAGTGCACTGAACGCTGCTGAACGCGCAGGTGAGGAGGTCGATCCTCCAACCGCGAAGGAGCGGTTGCTGGAGTATGATATCATTCTGGTCTGGGACAACAGCTTTGCCATCCCCGAGACATGGGAACAGGATCGCCCTCGGCTGCCGACACCCCATGACGTGGTGCTGGAGTTGTGGGACACGACGATCAACAAAAAGATCACCTCCAAGCGCTCATTGATCTATCATGGTTGGGTCACGCTGAGCGCTACAATGCTGGGTTTTGCGATTGGCACGGGTCTGGGCATATTGTTGGCGGTCGGGATCGTGCACAGCAAAGTCATGGACCTGTCGGTGATGCCTTGGGCGATTGTCAGCCAGACCATCCCGATCATCGCGCTTGCGCCTATGATCATTGTTGTCCTGTATTCGGTCGGTGTTCAGGGGATCATCCCCAAGGCCATTATCTCGGCCTATCTGAGTTTCTTCCCGGTTGTCGTCGGAATGGTGAAAGGGCTGCGCAGTCCGGACGCGATGCAGTTGGATTTGCTGCGCACCTATAATGCCAGTCAATCGCAAGGGTTTTGGAAGCTGCGGTTGCCTGCGTCCATGCCCTATCTGTTTGCCTCGCTGAAGATTGGGATCGCAGCGTCACTGGTCGGCGCCATCGTAGGCGAATTGCCTACCGGAGCAGTTGCAGGTCTGGGCGCACGTTTGCTTGCAGGCAGCTACTATGGCCAGACGGTGCAGATCTGGTCGGCCCTGTTTGCAGCGGCCATTCTTGCGGGATGCCTCGTGGGCTTGCTGGGTTTGATTGAGCGTACGGTCCTTAGACGGATGGGGATGGCGCAATGATCATGATTTTCTTGGCCCTTCTTCTGTGGCTTGCGGGGTGGTGGCTCAACAGCCGGTTGGCCAGTGGGCCCATGGCGGATACGCCTCTGGTCCGGTTCCTGGCCCCGTTGATCTTCGGTCTGACGGTTATCGGCGTTTGGGAATTGCTGGTGCACGGGCTCGAGGTGCCCTTGGTTATCCTGCCCGCGCCATCGGTCATAGCTGTACGGTTTGGTGACAGTCTGTCGATCCTGTGGGCCGATTTCTGGCAAACCATCATCAAAGGTGCGCTGAGTGGGTATATCATCGGCTGCACCGCCGCTTTCCTGATGGCGATCGCAGTTGATCGTTGGGACTTTCTGCGCCTAGGGTTGTTGCCGGTTGGCAATTTCGTCGCCGCCTTGCCCATCGTGGGAACCGCTCCGATACTGGTCATGTGGTTCGGGTTTGACTGGCATTCCAAGGCCGCTGTTGTGGTGGTGATGGTATTTTTCCCGATGCTGGTGAACACCGTAGCAGGACTGCGCGAGGCAACGGCCATGCAGCGCGACCTGATGGAGACCTATGCAGCGACCTATTGGCAGAGCTTTCTGAAACTGCGCTTACCCGCTGCGATGCCGTTTATTTTCAACGGGTTGAAGATTTCTACCACATTGGCGCTGATCGGCGCTATCGTGGCCGAGTTCTTTGGCTCGCCCACGCTGGGCATGGGCTTTCGCATATCGACCAGCGTAGGGCAGCTTGCGCTTGATATGGTCTGGGCCGAGATCGTGGTGGCTGCACTTGCCGGAACGGCTTTCTACGGCGCGGTCGCACTGATCGAGAAAACGGTGACCTTCTGGCACCCGTCGCAGCGAGGATAAGAGGAATTCAACAGACCCCGAAAACGGGGCAATAACAGCAACTAGGAGACTTGAAGATGAAGAAGCTACTCAGCGGGGCGGTTGCCGCCTTTAGCCTGGCTACCACTGCAGCTTGGTCGGCGGATGAGGTCACATTGCAATTGAAGTGGGTCACGCAGGCACAGTTTGCAGGCTACTACGTGGCCAAGGACAAAGGGTTCTACGATGAAGAAGGGCTGGACGTCACCATCCTGCCCGGTGGGCCTGACATTGCACCCACTCAGGTCATCGCCGGGGGCGGCGCGGACGTGACCGTCGAATGGATGCCCGCCGCACTGGCCGCTCGCGAGAAGGGCCTGCCGCTGGTCAATATCGCACAACCTTTCAAAAGCTCGGGCATGATGCTGACCTGCTGGAAGGATGCCGGAATTTCGTCACCTGACGATCTGAAAAACCGTACGCTGGGCGTTTGGTTCTTCGGCAACGAATTCCCCTTCATGAGCTGGATGAGCCAGCTGGGTATCAGCACCGATGGCAAAAGCGAAAGCGGTGTAGAGGTGTTGAAACAGGGCTTTAATGTTGATCCACTTCTGCAGCGTCAGGCCGATTGCATCAGCACCATGACCTACAACGAATACTGGCAGGTGATTGATGCTGGCGTTACGCCCGAAGAGCTGGTGACCTTTAAGTACGAAGATCAGGGCGTCGCCACGCTGGAAGACGGTCTGTATGTGCTGGAAGAGAACCTGAGCGACGCGGCCTTTACCGATAAGATGGAGCGTTTCGTGCGCGCATCGATGAAGGGTTGGAAATACGCCGAAGAGAACCCGGATGAAGCGGCTGAGATCGTATTGGAAAACGATGCGACAGGCGCTCAGACGGAAGAGCATCAAAAGCGCATGATGGGTGAAATCGCCAAGCTGACGGCCGGATCGAACGGCGCGCTCGACCCCGCCGATTTCGAGCGCACGGTGGCCACTTTGCTGGCCGGTGGCTCGGACCCGGTGATTACCGCCCAGCCCGAAGGTGCGTGGACTCACCAGATCACGGATGCGGCGTTGAACTAAGACGCAAAGATCTTTGACCATGCTTTGAACGCGGCTCCAGTTGGGGCCGCGTTTTTCTTTGCGATGTCGGATTTGTGTCTGTACTTGCGCGATGAATGCCTTAGAATTTACTTGTAAAATAACGCAATTAACGAACGCAAAGCTCGAACATAGAAGAAAATGCAGAATTTTGCATCAGAATTCAATCAGGCATTCACTCTGATCCTGAAAGTGGATGCAGAGCTTTGGGCGATTGTGCTGCTCTCACTGCGGGTTTCGGTCTTTGCAGTGCTGATTTCTGCCGCGATCGGCATGCCAATCGGCGCAGCCCTGGCCGTTGCGCGATTTCCGGGGCGGCGGGTTCTGATTATCCTGATGAACGCACTGATGGGATTTCCGCCGGTCGTCGTGGGCTTGCTGGTTTATCTGATGCTGTCGCGTTCCGGCCCTCTGGGTGTCTTGGAACTGCTCTACACGCCGACCGCCATGATTATCGCGCAGGTGGTTTTGGTTACGCCCATTGTGGCAGCCCTGACCCGACAAGTGATCGAGATGTTGGCTGAGGAGTATTCTGAACAGCTTCGATCCTTGGGCGTATCCCGGCTGGCTTCGGTTCCGGTGCTGCTCTGGGATGCGCGTTTGGCCTTGGTTACGGCGCTGTTAGCTGGGTTTGGGCGCGCCATTGCCGAGGTTGGGGCGGTGATCATCGTGGGTGGCAACATCAACCATGTGACGCGTGTGATGACGACGACGATTGCGCTTGAAACCTCGAAAGGCAATCTGGCGCTTGCGCTGGCATTGGGGGCTATTCTGATCGGGATTGCTGTTGCGGTGAATGCGATGGTCAGCGCCCTGACTTTGAGGGCCGAGCAGGAGGGGTTGCGCCATGCGTGATGTGGTAACCGCGATGCCCGGCGTGATTGAAGTGCGCGATCTGCATATCAGCCGCAAAGGCAAGGTGCTTCTTGACGTGTCGCAGCTCTGTCTCGATGGGCCGGGGCCGACCTTGATCCTTGGGCCGAACGGGGCAGGAAAAAGCCTTCTGCTGCGGTGTTTGCATGGGTTGATTGCTCCGGATCGTGGGGGTGTCACTCAGGATGGGCGTTCGCTTAACGCTGCACATAAGGCGCGACAGGCAATGGTGTTTCAAAACCCGGTCCTGCTGCGCCGATCGGTTGCGGCCAATCTTGAATTTGTGCTGAAGCGGCAGGCTATGCCGCGCAGCTTGCGCAAGCAGCGTATCGTTGAACTGCTCGCGGAAGGCGGATTGGAAGGTAAGGCACGTCAGTCCGCACGCTCGCTGTCGGGGGGCGAGGCGCAGCGCCTGGCGATTTTGCGCGCCCTGGCGCTTGAGCCTGAGACGCTGTTTCTCGACGAGCCTACCAGCGCGTTGGACCCGAGTGCCACGCAGACGATCGAACAGATGGTGTTGCGCGCATCGGCGCGCGGTGTACGCATCGTGATGGTGACGCATGACATCGGACAAGCCCGCCGATTGGCCGCAGATATTGTGATGATGCAGGCCGGTCGCGTGGTCGAACATGGACCCGCACAGCAGGTGTTGGACGCACCGCGCAGCGCCGAGTCCCGCCGCTATCTGGCTGGCGGATTGGTAACCTGATTTACGAAAGATGGAGTTTGGAATGATCCGGAAATTTATTCTGGCGTCGGCGGTTGCACTTGGGCTGTCAGCCCCGGCAACCGCGGAATCGCCGTTCATCGTGGTGCAATCCACCACCTCAACCCAGAACTCGGGCCTGTTGGATTACATCTTGCCGGGTTTCGAAGCTGAAACCGGTATCGATGTGCGTGTCGTCGCCGTAGGCACCGGACAGGCGATCCGAAACGCGGTCAACGGTGACGGCGATGTGCTGCTGGTGCACTCCAAGCCTGCCGAAGAGCAGTTCGTGGCTGATGGCTGGGGCGTCGAGCGGTTGGACGTCATGTACAATGATTTTGTGCTGGTTGGTCCAAATTCCGATCCTGCCGGGGTTGCCGGCGGCGGCGACATCGTGGCCGCCCTGACCGCGGTGGCCGAGGCCGAGGTCCCGTTTGCCTCACGTGGCGATGATAGCGGCACACATAAGGCCGAACTGCGCCATTGGGACGCGACGGGTGTCGACCCGACCGCAGCCTCGGGCGAGTGGTATCGTGAGACCGGGTCGGGCATGGGGGCCACATTGAACGTGGCCAGTGGTATGGACGCCTATGTGCTGACCGACCGGGCGACATGGCTGTCTTTCGGCAACCGGGGCAACCTGCAGATTCTGGTCGAGGGCGATCCGCGTCTTTTCAATCAATACGGTGTGATCCTTGTGAATCCAGAGAAACATTCTGGTGTGCGTGCAGCCGCCGGGCAACGGTTCATTGATTGGCTGACCGGCCCCGATGGGCAGGCTGCAATAGCGTCATACACGCTGGATGGTGAGCAGCTGTTCTTCCCCAACGCGCAGTAATTGCGTCTTAAGCAAGCGCTTTGGGAAATGGTGAAAGTTTAACCGCTGGCACCGTTGTGGTGGATCTGGCCAAGATTGCTTAGGTCATATCCACCCAGTTCGGTGGCCCGTTCGGCGAAACGTTCGGACCAAAGGAACCGGGTCAGCGTCTGCATGGGCGGGTCGAAGAAAGCACGACGCCAGATAGCGAGGTCCAGACGCTCGGAATGGGTGGGCACGAAGGTTAGAGTGTAGGGTCGCGTGAGTGCCCCAAGGCCGAACCCGGCCTCGGCTTTGCCATCGCGCAGCGCGGTGGCCAGCTCTTCCTCGGTTCGTGCGCAGACGGGCAGGGTGTTTAGATCATCGCGGCTTAGTCCATGTGCGTTGAGCTCGGCATCAAACAGCCGCTGGCTCGCGGCGCTGTCCTGACGCAGGATGATGCGTCGACCTTTCAGATCCTTAAAGCCCGAGATGCCGGAAGTACCGGGGGCCAGCAGCAGGCCACGTTGACGGTGGGCAATCTGGTACAGGATGATCGGGGCATCGCCCATTGTGTCGCTTAGGGTCCGAGTGTTGAAACCATCAGGCTCGTGGATATGCAGGGCCGCAGCTTGGGCGCTGCGATCCGCAAGACGGTTGAGCCCGTCAAAGGACCCATCATAATAAGTAGCAAGCCCTGATCCGCTTTCCCGCAACGCCCAGTCCAGAATCGGATCGTGACTGCCCGCAACGATTGGCGGCAGCGGCGGTTCGGCCACATGAGGGCCAGAGCGTGAGGCGTTGAGCCAGGCAATGATCTCGGCCTTGGGAAACAGCAGCTTGCCCATGGCGCGTACGCAGGGGATTTCGCCCGACGATGCCAGGTCATAGGCCTTCCGCTCACCAATGCGCAGCAGATCCGCCAGTTCGCGGGTGGTCAGGTATTGTGACATTCAGTCGAGGCGTACTGCCGAGCCGGACGTTCTGTCCTCGGCGCTGAAACCGAATTGATCCAGCGTGTACGGAGCGGCGACAGTGATCACGACCATCGCGGCGACGGCGGTCAGAAAGGCTTTCATAGTTTCCTCCGGCTCAGTCCCGTGAAGCGGTGGCGCGGCGCAGGAACGCGATCAGATCGATCCGGTCCTGAGCTTGCGTGATCCGCTGCATCGGCATCTTTGACCCTGGAATGTAATGGTCCGGGCCCTCGTCGAAAAGAGCATTTATAGTCTCTTCATTCCAAATGATATCAGAGTCTTGCAGCGTGTCCGAGTACAAATAATCGGGCAGGGTTCCAGCCTGCCGACCGAAGATGTCATGCAAGGTGGGGCCTGCGCGCCGTTTACTGTCCGGGGTCAGGCTGTGACAGATCGAGCATTTGCGAGCGAATTGGCGTTCACCGTTGCTCATCTCGTCTGGGTCTTTCAGAAAGCTGGGCTCGGCATCGGCCATCTGTTCGCGATCGCCCAGTGCTGAAACGGGCCAGCTGTACATTGCCTCATCAATGCCGCCTGCATGGATGTTCTGGCCGTCCGCAGAAAAAGCCAGCGCCCAGACCGGACCGCGCAGTGTGGCACGGAAATCCTGAGTGATGCGCCAGTCAGCCGTGTCGATGACCATGATGTAACCCTCGCCATCGCCGACAGCCAAAAGCTTGCGATCGGGGCTCAGCGCCATGGCAAGAATAGGACGCCGGTCGAGGGTAAAGTCACGCTCTTCCCTGTTGGTCAGGTTCAGAATGCGGGTCACGCCATCAACGGCACCATAGGCGATCCAGCCGTCTTGAGTGTTCAGGACCAATTCGTTGATGCCAAAGCCATGTTCGATCAATCGGTCCGTTTCCTGACCACTGGCGACATCCCAGATACGAAGGGCACCATCGACGCCTGCCGAATAGAGCTGCGACCCGTCCGGAGTAAAGACAACGGCATTCACGCCGCTGCCAGTTGGTCCAAGCATAGTCGGTTCTGACCCGTCAACGGGCCACAGCCCGACGGCGCCGTCCCAACTTGCCGTCGCAACGTGGGTTTTTGATGCCGCGATGCCTACGATCTTGCCCTTGTGCCGACCGACCACGTCACCTCCGGGCCAGCGTCGCAATGTGAAATCATCTCCGGCGGAATAGATCGCGGTGCCGTTGAAAGCGACCGAGTTCACTGCCGCCTCGTGACCCTCCAGCCATTCCGGTGATTGTCCGGTCCACAGACCGACTGAATTGTCGAAACTGGCCGTTGCGATTCGCCCGTCCGGCGCAGTCGCGATCCCCATGATCGGCCCGCCGTGACCCTTGAGCGTGAAAAACTCAGACCAGGCGGGCAGGGGGATCAGTACAATCGCAAGAACCAGCCAGCGCATCTATTCTGCGGGTGAGGCCGCTGCCTTGCTGGCCTCTTTTTCCTGCACCTCTTCCAGCCACAGCGAATGATGCTCGCGCGCCCATTGCTCTTCGACTTCGCCGGTTCCCATGGCGTCGAATGCGCCCTCCATGCCAACCGAGCCGAGGTAAATATGAGCGATGATGATCGCGATGAAGACATAGGCTATCATCACGTGCCAGACTTGGGCATATTGCATCTCTTCCTGCGGTGACATCTGTACGGGTAGATTCAAGCCCAATGCTTGCGGAATACCGGTCGAATTGGCGATCTGGAATGTCTTGGCGAACATCGGCAGCTCAAACGGGAACAGCAGCGACAGGCCAGACAAGCTGATCGAGGCGCCCAACAGGATGCAGGCCCAGAAGATAACCTTTTGACCGGCGTTGAATTTCTTGGCGGGTGGATGGCTTCCTTTGGTGAATAGTCCACCCCCAGCGGCCAGCCATTTCAGATCGGTCTTGTTGGGGATGTTATGGGCGATCCAGTTCACAGTGACGATGATCAGACCAAACATGAAAGCCCAGGCGAGGTTGTTGTGCAGCCACTTGCACCCCTGCGCGATGGTGGCGAACCCTTCCTTGCCGAAGATCGGGATCAGGAAGTCGCGGCCATATAGCGTCAGCAGGCCAGTGATGCCGAGCACAAGGAACGACCCCGCAAACAGCCAGTGACCGAACCGTTCGAAGCTGTTGAAACGAAGGACCGTGCGACCGGTTTTTTCTCCGTCGATGCGGATTTTTCCTCGGATCAGGAAGAACAAAACAATGATCGCGAGCATTCCGCCCAGAATGTAGGTTCCGTATTCACGCAATGGGCCGGTGCGGAAATTCAACCACCACATCCCCCCGTCTTGAATCAATACGCTGTCCGCAGGACCCTGAGATGAAACGGTGACATCCGCAGATCCGTAGCGCAGGGCGCGGTAGACGTCGCTGTCAGAGGCGACACCGCGGGTGCCGAACTGCCCCAGCAAGCCTTCCACATTGCCCTGTCCGGTGTTTTCCGACCGGTAGCTATTGTCGACCTTCTCGCCGCGTTGACGGGCCAGAATGTCCTCAAGCGTGGTTGCGCCGCCAGTCGTGGACCGGTCGGCCGTCTCTGCAGAGGCAGGATCCTCATTGGTTTGGGCGACCGCAACTTGGGTCAGTGTCAGCGACAGCAGGAATGCGATGAGTAAGCGCAACATCGGAACCTCAATAAAAATCCAATGCAGGATGACCCGCAGATGCGGGTCATCCGTTTTGCTTTAGCAGACGGGATCAGCCGTCTTTCTGGTCGTAGGCAGTGCCCCAACCCCATGCGCCCGAGCCAAACCCGCGTGCAACAACGCGCTCACGGTAGATGGCCGAGACCACGTCGCCGTCACCGGCGAGCAGGGCCTTGGTGGAACACATCTCGGCGCAGATAGGCAGTTTGCCCTCGGCGATCCGGTTGCGACCATATTTGGCGAACTCTGCGGTCGAGTGCGTTTCCTCGGGGCCACCGGCACAGAAGGTACACTTGTCCATCTTGCCGCGCGATCCGAAGTTGCCCGCCTGCGGGTATTGCGGCGCGCCGAAGGGGCACGCGTAGAAGCAATAGCCGCAGCCAATGCACAGGTCCTTGGAGTGCAGGACGACCCCTTCTTCGTTCTGATAGAAGCAGTCGACCGGGCACACCGCCATGCAGGGCGCATCCGAACAATGCATACAGGCCACCGAGATCGAGCGTTCACCCGGGTTGCCGTCATTGATCGTCACCACCCTGCGGCGGTTGATGCCCCATGGCACCTCGTGCTCGTTTTTGCACGCGGTGACACAGGCGTTGCACTCGATGCAGCGTTCAGCGTCGCAGAGAAACTTTGCTCTAGCCATTTATCGTCCTCCTTACGCTGCCCAGATTTTGCAGAGAGTACACTTGGACTCCTGCATCTGGGTCACTGAATCGTAGCCATAGGTCTGTGCGGTGTTGGAGCTTTCGCCCAGTACATAGGGATCGGCACCAGCAGGGTATTTCTCCCGAAGGTCCGCACCTTGGAAATGGCCGCCGAAGTGGAAGGGCATAAAGGCCACACCGGCACCGACCCTGTTGGTCAGCATCGCCATCACCTTGACCTTTCCGCCTTCAGGACCTTCGACCCAGACCTGTTGCCCATCACGGATACCAAGGTTGTTGGCATCGCGCGGGTTGATCTCGACGAACATGTCCTGCTGCAGCTCGGCCAGCCACGGGTTCGACCGGGTTTCCTCGCCGCCACCTTCGTATTCAACCAGACGACCAGACGTGAGGATTATCGGGTAATCCTTTGAAAAGTCGTTCTTCTGGATCGAAGCATAAAGGGTTGGCAGGCGATAGGCATGCCGGTCCTCGTAGGTCGGATAGTCCTCCACCAGATCGCGCCGGTTTGTATAGAGCGGCTCGCGATGAAGCGGGATCGGATCCGGGAAGGTCCAGACGACCGCGCGTGCCTTTGCGTTCCCGAAGGGCGCACAGCCATGCTTGATCGCGACCCGCTGAATACCGCCCGACAGGTCGGTTTTCCAGTTGGTCTCTGGTCCCGCAACGGCGTCGATTGCCGCGCGTTCCTCGGCCGTCAGATCGCCATCCCAACCAAGGTCCATCAGCATCTGCATCGTGAACTCGGGATATCCATCCTGAATTTCCGATCCAACGCTATAGACCCCTTCGGCCAACAGGTTGTCGCCATCGCGTTCCACACCGAAACGGGCGCGGAAAGTCAGGCCACCTTCGGCCACCGGTTTGGACATGTCATAGAGGTTCGGTGTCCCGGTATGACCCATCTCAGCCGTTCCCCAGCAGGGCCAGGGCAGACCGTAATACTCACCGTCGTTGGGTCCGCCAATGGCTTGCAGCGTCGTTCTGTCGAACGTGTGCTGGTTGGCCATATGACTTTTCAGACGTTCCGGTGACTGCCCAGTATAGCCGATGGTCCAGAGGCCCGAGTTGAACTCACGTGTGATGCTTTCAACATTCGGGGTTTCCGGGTCGTCCATCTCGATGTTGCGGAAGAACCGATCCGCCCAGCCAAACTTGTTGGCGAACTTGGCCATGATGACCTCGTCCGGCAAGCTTTCGAACAGGGGTTCGACGATCTTGTCGCGCCACTGCAGCGACCGGTTCGAGGCGGTGACCGAGCCACGGGTTTCGAACTGCGTACAAGCGGGCAACAGATAGACGCCATCGGTGCGGTCATGCAGAACGGCCGAGACGGTGGGATACGGGTCGATCACGACCAGCATGTCCAGCTTCTCCATCGCCGTCTTCATTTCCGTCATTCGGGTCTGCGAGTTGGGCGCGTGGCCCCACAGAACCATGGCGCGGACGTTGTTGTCCTGATCCATGTTGGCCGGGTCTTCCAGAACACCGTCGATCCAGCGGGAGACCGGGATACCGCGCTCATTCTGCAGCGGTTTGTCCTTGCCTTCCTTGTCCTTGATCGTGGCGAACTGACCAGCCAGCCACTCGGGCTCTTCACCCCAGACACGGGCCCAGTGACCCCATGCACCTTTCGACAGACCGTAGTAGCCGGGCAAGGTGTGAGACAGAACACCAAGGTCGGTCGCGCCCTGCACGTTGTCATGGCCGCGGAAGATGTTGGTGCCACCACCCGAGGTGCCCATGTTGCCCAACGCAAGCTGAAGCACGCAATAGGCCCGGGTGTTGTTGTTACCATTGGTGTGCTGTGTACCACCCATGCACCATACAACGGTGCCGGGGCGGTTGTTTACCATGGTCCGGGCCACGCGGCGCAGCTGCGAGCCGGGCGTGCCGGTGACGCGCTCAACCTCATCCGGGTTCCACTTGGCAACCTCTTCACGGATCTGGTCCATACCCCAGACACGGGTGCGGATGAACTCTTTGTCTTCCCAGCCGTTGTCGAAGATGTGCCACAGGATACCCCAGATCAGCGCGACGTCGGTGCCGGGGCGGAAGCGGACATATTCGTCCGCATGGGCCGCGGTGCGCGTAAAGCGCGGGTCGCAGACGATCAGCGGCGCATTGTTCTGCTCTTTCGCACGCAGGATATGCAGCAGTGAGACGGGGTGCGCCTCGGCCGGGTTGCCACCGATGATGAAGATGGCTCGGCTGTTGTGCATGTCATTGTACGAATTGGTCATGGCGCCGTAACCCCATGTGTTCGCAACGCCCGCAACAGTGGTCGAGTGGCAGATACGGGCCTGATGATCCACGTTGTTCGTGCCCCAATAGGCGGCGAACTTGCGGAACAGATAGGCCTGTTCGTTGTTATGCTTGGCCGATCCTAGCCAATAGACGCTGTCTGGACCGGACTCTTCGCGGATACTCATCATGCCGTCGCCGATCTCGTCGATCGCCTGTTCCCAGCTGATGCGCTTCCACTCGCCGCCTTCCTTTTTCATCGGATACTTCAGGCGGCGCTCGCCATGGGCGTGCTCGCGGACCGAGGCCCCCTTGGCGCAGTGTGCTCCCAAATTGAACGGGCTGTCCCAGCCGGGTTCCTGCCCGACCCAGACACCGTTCTGAACTTCGGCAACGACTGTACAGCCGACCGAGCAGTGAGTGCATACGGATTTGATATTCTCAACGGCGGTGTTTGCCGCCGTCTGGGCGCTGGCTGGCGTCACGGTTCCACCCGTGGTGCTGATCGCGGCAAGGCCGCCGATCGTCAGGCCCGAGCCACGCAAAAATGCGCGGCGATCGACGGTTTTCTCGCCGACCTGGGACAGGATACTTGTCCGCTGGGGGCGTCTCGCAACCCCGTTGGTCTTTTTCCTAAGCATTTCTTTCCTCCCTTGCGCGCCGTGTAAGCCACGGCTGGCTTGGTACTTCGCAAAACCGACGTCAGGGCCAATCGCAACCGTCTGTCGGGTGTGACTTCGTCCGGGTTAGAACCGGGCGCTGTCGAGGTATGCGCGCGTGTGCGCGGTGTCCTGCATCCGGGTCTCGTCCGTCGGCAGCTCGGCTGCTTCGGCTTGTCCGGTCAGGCTGGCGGCGGCGACAGCAGCGGGTGCTGCGGTTCCGGCCAGTTTGAGGAAGTCGCGGCGGGTTGCGCCTTCTTCCTTGGTCTTGCTCATGGGCTTCTCCTTTCCCATTTGCAGTTTAGCGCCCCGAAGAACGCTGGCGAATGACAGCGGTTCACGCTGCCGTCATTCGGAAGGCTTCACGCTCAATCTCCATGAACACTCGACCGGCCGTACCGACCGAGGCATAGAGGACCGAGTTCTCGGCACCTTCCAAATCCGAATAGAAATGCGCGGCCCAGGGGCCGATATGTTTGTTCCAGAACGCCTTTTGATCGTCGAGCGAAGCAGGCGCGCCAAACCGACCGACGATCATGCCCGCCATCATCTCCATCAGCGAGGCGATGTTGTCTTCGGGTTCATAGACATTCTGTGCCCGCGTGATCCCACGCGCTGCCATGTCATTGCGCAACTGGGCCAGCGGTTTTTCGTTCAGGAACCCGGTCAAATAGAAAGAGGCATAGGGCAACAGTTCTCCCCGACCTAAGCCAATGAACAACGCGTTGAATTCGCGCTCTGCCGCGGCAGGTTTGGTGACCTTGGCCACCCGTGCCATCGCCTGAATGGCCTGACCCAGATCCGAGTCATCACCGCCCAGCCCGGCCATCTGATCCAGCAGCAACTGATCAGGGGGACCGGCCAGTAGCAAACCGAGAAAATTGTAGAAATCCGCGCGCAGACGATCCTCAGCCGAGATATCCAGGGTTTGCGCGTTGTCTGCGGTCATAGAGTTATCCTTCGAATTCAAATTTCATGCGGCGTGGAGCAGGGGCGAGTTCGATCTCCTCCGGCTCTTCCAATTCCGCCATCTGCGGGGCTTCCGGTTCAGGTTCGACGGTGTTGATCAGTTCTTCACCTAACTCGATCATCTCGGACGCGTCAGCCTCTGGTTCTGCTTCGGAAACCTCTGCCTCTGCCTCGGCGGCGAGCGCTTCGATGTGCGCCAGCATGCCCTTGCCAACCTGATAGGCCGTCTGGAGGTTCTCGATTACGCAGGCGGCGTCTGTATAATCTTCTCCATAGTCGACCAACCCGTCGACATTGGCCAACACCGGGTTTAGCCGCCATAGGCGACGCAAGGCGCGGCGGCGCAGACGATCTGGGACGGCCTTGGCCATGAAGCCCGAGACATCATCACCTGCTTGCAACGTGTCGGGATCGGGAAGATCAAACTCGGCCAAAATCTCGGCGTCGCTCTTTTCTTCCAGTTCAGCTTGTTGTGCTGCGATGATCTGTTCTTCTGCCACCAGAGCGTCGGCTTTGGCTTCGGCTTGAACGGCGGCCTTGCGGCGGGACCAGAAATCGCGGGTCTCGGTCATTGCAGCACCCTGCGCGGTGCGCGGTAGACATCCGAATCCTGGCGAATGCGTGCGTCACCTTTCCCGTCTTCGACAAGATCAACGCGTTTCTTGTCGCGGCGGCGTTTTACAAACACCTCATCATGGTGATGCTGCAGGGTGAAATCCCGTAGCCATGCGATCAGGCCTTCGGTCATGGGAATCTTTTCGACGATCTCTTCACCGGTATCGGCGTAGTCCTGACCTTCGTAGGGGGAAGCGGTGATCAACACGGCATTCAATGGGGTTTCGCCCTTCAACTCATCTCGTAACACGAGATACAGCGACGGCTGCCCATCAGACAGGTTGACCATGTAAGCCTCGGTCTCGTCGGCCCACAGTGTCAATGTCAGTGTTGCAGCATGATATTCGACGGCTTCACCTTCACGGCGTAGTTCCTGCCAATCGGCTGGTCTGGCGCCAGGTAGTAAGGCGACCGCGCGCCAGTTCCATCGGGCCCAACGTGTGACCCCGGGTGTTTTGCGCACAACGACGCCAACCGGCATTTCAATCTGGCTTGCGGCCTTGGCCACTGGCTCCTCCCCTGAAGGCTCTCCCCTGCCTTCGCCTGCATGTACTATGGTACATAAAGTGACGCCCTGCCAAGTCCAGTTAGGTCTCAATCTGTCGTATTCACTATTACTTTATCCGCAAATGTAGACTGCGGCGCTGATGAATGGTGAAAAATAGTGCATATTTTTGGAATTTCGCAGGGCCTTCGCATTGTCACGGCGCGGATTAGGTCTAAGGTGCAGACGGTCAGCAAGCAGAGCCGGGAGGGGATATGGCCAGCAAGCTAGTGTTGTGCGATTGCGAAGGGACGCAAACGCTGAATGCAGATGGCATTTCTTCGGCCTGTGAGGTGAATTGCAGCAGGGTGCATACTGCGCTCTGTACGCGCGAGCTTGCAGTGGCGGCCGAATATCTCAAAAGCGGCGAACAAGTGGTGATTGCCTGCGGGCAGGAAAGTACGGTTTTCAGCGAACTTGCCGAGGAACTGGGTGTCGAAGAGCCTGGTTTTGTTGATCTGCGCGACCGGGCCGGATGGTCCGAGCAGGGCGCAGACGCGGCACCCAAAATGGCTGCACTGGCTGCTGAGGCGATGGTACCGCAACCGGTCACATCCAGCGTTGATGTCATCAGCGAAGGCACCTGCTGCGTTATTGGCCCCGGTGAGGTTGCCTATCCATTGGCCGAACAACTGGCTGGCGTATTGGCGATGACGGTTCTTGTGACGGATGATGCCGAACCCCTTAGCCGCTCGTTTGATGTCGCCAAGGCACGGGTGCGCAACCTGACGGGCGCGTTGGGTGGGTTCACCTGGCACCTGGATCAGGTGCAGCAACTGGAGCCTGGCGGGCGGGGAGGTTTCAGCTGGAGCGCCCCCCGTGACGGGGCGAAGTCGCGCTGCGATATTGTCGTCGATCTAACCGGTGAAACGCCTTTGGTTACGGCCCCCGACAAGCGCGAGGGCTATTTGCGCGCCGATCCCCGTGATGCAGCGGCAGTGGCTCGTCTTGCTTTCGATGCGGTGCAACTGGTCGGGACATTTGAGAAACCGCTCTATGTCAGACTGGATGAGACCCTTTGTGCCCATTCGCGAGCCGAGCAAACGGGGTGTTCGAACTGTTTGGATATCTGCCCGACCGGAGCAATCACTCCGGCAGGTGATCATGTGGCGATTGATCCGATGATTTGTGCCGGGTGCGGTGAATGTTCGGCCCTGTGTCCGTCGACCGCCATAACCTATGAAGACCCGCCAGTTTCAGCCGTGTTATCGCGGATGCACATTCTGGCGCGAACATTCCGGCGCGCGGGCGGCACTGCGCCACGCTTGCTGGTACATGATGCGCATGGGGCGGAGATGATCCGCATGGCCGCTCGGTTCGGACGGGGGCTGCCCGCGGATGTCATTCCGTTGGAGCTGAACGTAGTCTCAGGTTTTGGTCACGCTGAAATGCTGGCTGGTCTGGCGCATGGTTTCGCCCGTGTCAATATTCTGATGGGTCCAAAAACCGAACGCGATGCGCTGGATCGGGAACTTGTGCTGGCGCAGGCCATCGCGGGGCAGGGCGTGCTGAGCCTGATCGATGAGGCCGACCCGGATGCGCTGGCTGATCTGCTTTACAAACAAGAGGTGCTGCAGCCTTTGACGGAACCGGTTCTGCCGCTGGGCAATCGCCGTCAAATCGCGCGACTGGCGGCGCAGGCTCTGAACCCGGACGCCGACGCACCCTTGGCCTTGCCCGAAGGCGCGCCCTATGGCGCGCTTGCGGTGAACACCGATACCTGCACATTGTGCCTGAGCTGCGTTTCTCTGTGTCCCTCGGGTGCGCTGATCGATAACCCGGACAAGCCGCAGTTGAACTTCCAGCAAGACGCCTGTCTGCAATGCGGGATCTGCCGCACGATCTGCCCCGAACAGGCGATCACGCTGGTGCCTCAGCTTGATCTGAGCGACAAAGCTCTGTCGCAGCAGGTGCTGAATGAGGAAGAACCATTCGAATGCGTCGAATGCGGCGCTGCCTTTGGTGTCAAATCGACGGTAGAGCGGATCATGAAGAAGCTGTCAGGGACGCATCCGATGTTCGCGACCTCGGATCAGGCGCGGATGATTCAGATGTGCGACGATTGCCGGGTGAATGCGCAGTTTCACAGCACCGACAATCCGTTCCAGTCGGCCGCCAGACCACGGGTTGTCACCACGGATGACTATTTCTCAAAACGCAAGGATCACTGAAATTGCAGCGGAGCGCCCAGATCGGCGGCGCGGAGGGCGGCGACGAAAGCCAGAATTGCCTCAAGATCGTCAAGGCTCATCTCGACCGGGTGGATGGGCGAAGGGCGTTCGGGCGGGAAGGGCTCGGTGACACCTTCAATCTGCGTGAAGGCGGGGTGCGGGTTCAGAGCAAAGAAAGCCTGAAACCGCTCGGACCAATCCGGCATCGCGCGCAGCACCGCAAAGGAAGGGGTCGAGCCCAGACCGTTCATGCGGTTCTGCGGGCCGATCACATGACACCGCCCGCAATGGGTCATCGACAGATCTTCGCCCAGCAGCGCGTTGCCGTCGATTTCGACCTCTTCGGTGACCGTGACAATTTCGAAACTTGCGCTGAAGGGCGTGCCATCAGTGGGGGCAAAACCTTCGACCGTGCGTTTACCGATGTCGGATTGCAGCCAGTCGCGGAACCTTACCTGTTTAGCGCTGTCATCGATGCGCAGGTGATAGATTACCCCGTCACGCGCAAAGACCGGATAGCCAGGCGGGGACGAGGCTAGTGACATGACGCCACTTTCATCCGCAACAACGCGTATCCCGGTCTTGAGAGAGAAGCGTGGGAGAATATGTTGCAGAAGACCCGAGTCTGACACCTCGTCCGGGGCGGCAAGGCCAAGCGCCTCTTGCGACCAAGAGGGGGTGGCGGTGAGCGTCAGGCTCAGGCACAACAGGACAAAGCGCATGGCCAAACCTAACGGCGACAAACCCGATGCGTCAAATAAACAGAAAGAGACGGAGACACATGCAATGAGCGGCGACTATAACCTGTCGATACGCAATGCCTTTCGCACAGGGCAGATCAAAGGAAAGATGGCATGAGCATCCGTGACGCGGTTCTTGCGAACCTGAAAAAGATCACCGACCCGGTTTCAGGGCAGGACATTGTCAGCGCAGGCATCGTGCGGGCGCTGAATGTCGAAGGCGATACCGTGCGGTTCGTGCTGGAGATTGACCCGAAACAAGCCGAGAAGATGGAGCCTGTCCGCGCCACGGCCGAACAAGCGGCACAGATGGTTGAGGGGGTATCCAAGGTCTCGGCCATGCTGACCGCGCATTCCGACAAGGCTCCGCCGGATTTGAAGCCGAAGCCCAAGCCATCACAGACCGGCCCACAGGCCGTGCCGGGCGTGGATCGCATTATTGCGGTGGCCTCGGGTAAGGGGGGCGTCGGCAAGTCGACCGTCTCAGCGAACCTCGCCTGTGCTTTGGCGGCTGAAGGGCGGCGTGTGGGTCTGCTGGATGCGGATGTCTACGGCCCGTCTCAGCCTCGGATGCTGGGTGTTTCGGGGCGCCCGGCCAGCCCCGATGGCAAGACGATCCTGCCGCTGCGCAATCACGGCGTGACCATGATGTCGATGGGGCTCATGACCAACGAAGGGCAGGCGGTCGTCTGGCGGGGTCCGATGCTGATGGGTGCTCTGCAACAGATGATGAGTCAGGTGCAGTGGGGCGCGTTGGATGTTCTGATTGTTGATCTGCCGCCCGGTACCGGCGACGTGCAACTGACACTCAGCCAGAAGTTTCAGGTGGATGGGGCGATTGTCGTCTCAACCCCGCAAGACGTTGCCTTGATTGACGCCCGCAAGGGGATCGACATGTTCAACCAGCTCAAAACGCCGATTGTTGGGATGATCGAGAATATGTCGACGCATATTTGTTCCAATTGCGGGCACGAAGAGCATGTCTTCGGTCATGGCGGCGTGGCTTCCGAGGCCGAGGCGCTGGGCGTGCCGCTGCTGGGGGAAATCCCGCTGCATCTGGATATTCGCGTCGCTGCGGATGGGGGTGCGCCCATCGTTGTCAGCAAACCCGATAGCCCACAGGCTGAGTCATTCCGCAAGATCGCCCGAGATATGATCGCCAAGGGGAACGCATGACCCAGCCGGTCTTTCCACCTCTGCTCAGCGGGCATCCTGCCAAGGCCGGTGAGGATCCGTTCGAACAGGCGCAGGCCATGGCGGCGCTGGGCTGTGACGGGGGGACGGTGGTCTATAACATTCAGGTGGATCGCCTGCGGGTTGCCATCGTCTTTGCGCCCGAAGTCCCATTGCAGGACGCGATGGCAATGCTGCCGCTGTGCGCTGTCGGGTTCCAGAACGCGCTCGGCGCACTCGCCCCGCCCGAGGTTGCGGTGCATCTGGGCTGGGACGGGCTGATCTGTGTGAACGGCGCGAGATGCGGTCAGTTTCATGTCGAATCCTCAAGCCGGGTTCCGGATGAGGTGCCCGATTGGTTGGTGATCGGCTGGGAACTGGCGCTGCTGCAAACCAGCGATGCGCCGGGCGAGACCCCGGATGTCACAGCGCTATATGACGAAGGGTGCGCCGATGTCGCGGCGGATCAACTGGTTGAAAGCTGGTCGCGCCATATGCTCACATGGCTCAACCGTTGGCAGGACGAGGGCAATGCCCCTTTGCATGGCGAATGGTTGGGATTGTTGCGCGGCGTTGGTGAGCCGATTGGGGATCAGGGTGTGTTTCTGGGAACTGATGAACGCTTTGGGATGCTCATCCGCAAGGGCGATGACACGCATTTGCGCCCGCTGACGGAATTGTTGGAGACTGCAAAATGAAATTGGCCCGTGCGATTCATTTCGATGAGAGCGACATGAACGTGTTCCATTCTCCTGCGCGTACAGGTGAATGGTGCGTCTCGGGCGGGTTTGAGTTCTCAAACTGGGGTGAGGGCGATCTGGAAGGCAAGGCGCGGCAAGCGTTCGCGAATGGCTGGCTCGGTCTTGAAACCTTTGGCCGCGTTACCTTTGTCGCCGTTACGCAGATCGAACCGGCCGAAATAGACCAGGTGGCGCAGAACCTGGCTGAGCATTTTGTTCAGTTCTACGGAGCGCCCTCGGTTGAGGCGGCGATGGATGTGGCGCGGACCGAAATCTCACATATGGCTGAAATGTGCGAAGATCATGCCCCGAATACCTTATTGACCGTTGCCCGAGAATTGACGGGGGCAGGGGTGCACGAGGCGTTTCGCGTGATCACGCCGCAAGAGACGCAGCTTGAAGCCCTGGCAGTTCATGGATCGCTGGACGATTAGATCAAGTCTGCGAATCCACCAAACTGACCGCGCTTGAAGATCAGCCCCTGACCGGGGCGATGCATCACCTGCTCGACATGGCCAACCAGGATCAGGTGATCTCCTGCTTCATGACGTGCGGACAAGCGGCAGTCGAATCGAGCCAGACATTCCGCAAGACGGGGCCGTCCGGCCTCATCTTCCTGCCAATCGGCATGGGAAAAATCGAATCCGTTGCGTGCGAATTGCAATGCCCGGTCGTGCTGGTCCTGCGCCATCACATGGATCGCATAGTGCTCGCAGGTGCTGAAGGCGTCGTACCGGTTTGAATGCCGATCTAGGCACCATAAAACCAGCGGCGGGTCCAGTGAGACGGACGCAAAGGAGTTCACGGTGATCGCAGCAGGGCCTTCTGCGGTATTGGTGGTGACGACAGTGACGCCGGTGCCGAAACAGCCCAAAGCCTCGCGAAAGGCAAGGCTCTGCTCGGGGCCGGGAATGAATGTCTTTTCCGTCATCGCGCGCTCGTTCAATGGGCCTGTCTCAGGTGCCATGTGGCGCTGGGATTGTCCACGAAAAGCTGACGTGAATTCGGGATTTTCCGATCAGTTCAGGTCCTCAAGCAAACGACCATGTTTGCGGGTTTCTGCAATGACGTCGCCAAAGGTCACCATGCCGCGCGCCGTCAGCATTGGCAGCATCCGAACGAGCACCTCAGCGGTCGCGACAGCATCGCCCAAAGCCGTGTGACGCAGGGCTTCGGGGATGGTTATGCCCAGCCGCTCACAGACCGCATCCAACGTATGTGTTTCGCTCGCCCCGAACAGCACTGCCGACAACAGGACGGTGTCGAGTATGGGATGTGTCCATTCGACCCCCATGCGGTCAGCGTGACGGCGTAAAAAGGCCATGTCGAATGGTGCGTTATGGGCAACAATCACAGCGTCCCGAGCGAATTGGTGAAAGCTGCGACCAGCCTCGGCAATATCGGGTGCGCCCTGTACCATCCTGTCACTGACTTTGTGTACCTTGGTCGAGGCGGGCGGTATCGGGATGCCGGGATCGACCAGAGTATCCAGCCGCTCACCGTCGACGATCTTGCCTTTCACGACGCGCACCGCGCCGATCTGTACGATCTCGTCCTTATGCGGCAGAAGGCCGGTGGTTTCGGTATCGAAAACCACGAAACACAGGTCCAGAAGATGCCTTTCTTCGAACGCGTCATCACCGGATGTATCGAGCAGTTCAAAATCATAGACCAGCGGGCGCGCCTCGTCGGGAGCGATCTGTGCGGCGCTGTCATCAAAAACGAGCATGTAACCCGGGGCATCGCCCAAGGGTTTCATCCGGGCAGAATAGGTTTGCCGCCCATCAACGCTGGTTAGGGTGCAATGAACGTCTTTTCCGGTTTTGATCAGCTTGGCATAGGAATCTGTCAGACCCGTTGCTTCGAGATAGTCGAAAAGCGAGGCATTCAGCCGGGGATGCGCAATCTGAGCCAAAACCTCAGCGGCCTGGGCATCATACAGAACGATCTGGTGCTTGGGCCCGGCCAGAAGCATGGCAACCGGGATTTCTGTCAGCAGCGCCGTGAGGCGTTGTTTCTCCGAAGCCAGATGGGCGGTTTCCGCGGCCACAGCCTCAGCCGTGCTCATGGCATTGGCGGCCAGTTGCTCGGCCAGCCCGGCGGCGGCGGGGGCAAGATCACCCAGATAGCGTGCGGCCTGCAGGTCCAGATCCGTGCTGACCCCGGCATGGGCCCGCGCCCGCAGCTGGGCCGAAAGCCGTTCGATTGGTTTTGCAACATTGTCATCGAACAAAAGCCAGACACCGACGATCAGCGCGAGCAGCCCAAAGGCGATCAGAATCTCGGCGAAGACGTAGGCACCAATGAGATCAGGATCGTCGACCCGCTCATAGCTGATCCACAACGCCAGTGCGCTTATGATCAATCCACCTGCGGCAATCAGGAGGAAAAATAGAAAAATCCTCAGGCGCAGGCTCAGGTGATTTAGCATGGTCAGACCCCGCAGGTTGCCTCGATCACGGGATCATTGGCATCGATCTTGATCCAACTGGCGTTCAGGAGGCGTCCGTCATCGGCGAACTCGGCACCATCGGCCAGATTGGCACGGCTGTTTTCTGCGCAGTTGACGGCAACGGGCATCTTTGAAACCGGTGCCCAGCGGCCAAAGAAATAAAGATCCACCAGACGCTCATCCGGAACGCTCGTATTGGTGCGCACGGAGGCGGCATCAATTGCTGCGAAGCGATCGACAAAGGGTACGGCATAGGTCCAGGGGCGATAGAAGGCGCGGCTTTCAACCTCTTGCACCACTGTCAGGCTCTCGGGCAGTTGGTCGCGGGTGCGGTCGTACCAGGAATATTCGCTGGTGATCGTCATCGCGATCATCCCGACACCCGCCGCGACCGGTGCGGCCCATTTGGGCAAGCGGCCTCCGGTCAGCTTGTTCACCACCATCACGACACCCGCAAACGCGAAGCCTGCAAAAATCGTGCCGATCAGTTCCAGAAACATAATGTCTCTCCGTTCATTTCTGCTGTCTTAGCCCAGCATTCCTTTGCCATGACCAACAGCTGATTGCATCGTTTTTACCACGACAAAGGCATCGCGGAGATGACTTCGCTCAAAGTCGGACAAATCAGCCGGGGGAAGGTAGTTGTCGGGCGCATCACCGGCCTTTACCAGACGCGCCTGATGTTCCAGCCGGGTCTCGGCGATCAGGTCATAGGCGTCCAGAAGATCGCGCGCACCCGAGGCGCTGAGAACTCCGCTGGCCTCAGCCGCACTGAGACGCGCGCGTGTGTTTGCTTCGGTCAACTGTCCCTGCAGGCTGTAGATGCGCGCCAGATCCACAATCGGCACCACGCCGTTATGCTTGAGGTCCAACGTATTGCGATGTTCGCCCGAGCGGATGGTGGCAAAGCCGCGCAGCAGGCCCAGAGGAGGCGTGTGCTTCAGCGAGTTCGAGATCATATGCGCGACAAAGATCGAGTTCGCATTCGCCGCGGCCAGCGTATCGGCCTGCAGGTCGGTAAACAAATCAAAGGACCCGCCGATGGGTCGCAGATCGAACATAACCGAGGCAAGCATTTGCGCCTCGGGGTTGGGTTTTGCAATCCAGCCTTTGAAATAGTCGCGCCAGACGCGCACGGGCTGACACCAGCGCGGGTTGGTCGCCATCATATCACCGGGGCAATAGAAATAGCCGCAGGTATCCAGCCCGTCTGAGATGAATTTGGCCAGCGCAGCGAAGTAGGCCATGTCGTCATCCGTCACGCTATCATCCAGCATCAGGCAGTTGTCCTGATCCGAGACACCGGTCTGTTCTTGCCGTCCTTGCGAACCACAGGCGAGCCACAGGTAAGGCACTGGCGGCGCTCCAAGCTCGGTTTCGGCCAAGGCCAACAAGCGCCGCGTTGCGGTGTCGGCAATGTCAGTTATCAACCGCGTCACGATCTCGTGCCGGTTGCCGCCCGCGACGAGTTGGACCAGCAGTTGCGGTATCTCGGCGGTGACCGAAGCCATCTCGTGCGCGGTGTTGGCTCGGGCAATTCGGCCCACCAGCTCGGCGGAGTTGACCGCCTGATAGTGGGTGAGATCCGTTTGAGTGACGATACCAACCAGCCGCCCGGCCTCGGATATCGGAATGTGGCCAATGCCGCGCTCCATCATCACATGCAGCACATCTGAGCCGATATCTGTGGGGGCCAGTGTGATTGGGTTGGCGGTCATGATGGCCGAAACGGTTGTGTCAGCTGGCATCGCTTCGGCGACGAATTTGCCCGAAATATCTCGCAGTGTGGCGATACCCAGCAATTTGTCACCCTCGGTCACGCAGAGCGATGAGATATGGCGGTCACGCATGATTTGCGCGGCGTTCTGAACCGAGGTGTCGGGCGGGCAGGTGGCAGGATTGTGTGCCATCAGAACGTCGATTGCACTGGTGGCCAGACTGTCCGGTCCGGTTCGCTCGCCTCGGGTCCTGTTGAAGAACTTCGAGATGACGTCGTGCCCGTCAATCAGCTTGCGCACCAGATCAGGGGGCAACAGGATCAGGACCGACGGCGTATGCGCACGAGCTTTGGTCGCGGCCTTGCCGTCCTTCAGCAGCCCGCGTTCGCCGAAGGAATTCCTGAGCCCGAGATGAGAAACAACGGCACCGTTCTCATCAGTAATTTCGACCTGTCCTTCGTAGATAACGAACACCCCGGGCATTGCATGGCCGAGTTCGTAGATCGAGCTGTCTTGATCTAGCTCCCAAACCTCGATCTGGTCTACCAGATTGTCCAGAACCTCGGGCGGCAGGGCGTCATAGGGGTGTACGGACTTCAGAAACCGGGTGATTTCGTCATGGGACAGGGGCATTTACGCTCTCCGGAGTTCTGAATGAAAAATCCCGCCCGGTGGTGTGCCGGGCGGGAACAGTAAGTCGAAAGATGCGGTCGAAGACAAGAGCCGCCGACCGCATCACACTCAGTGATCCTGAGCCGCGCCCGCACCACGGGGAATGCGTACGCTTTCGACCAATTCAACGATCTCCGGCGGAGTCTCTTTGGTCATGCCTGCAACAGTGTAGGCAACCGCAAAGTTGATCATCGCGCCGATTGCACCGAACGAGGTCGACTTGATCGGACCCAGCAGCGGATCAGCATCGGTGAACGAGTTGGTGCCCGGAATGAACAGCCAGCCCTTGTGCAGGAAGATGTAGACCAGGGTCACGACCAGACCTGCCAGCATACCTGCAACCGCGCCGGTGTTGTTGATGCGGGTCGAGAAGATCCCCATCATCAGCGCCGGGAAGATCGAGGCTGCCGCCAGACCGAAGGCCAAGGCCACGGTTTGTGCCGCAAAGCCCGGTGGGTTCAGACCCAGATAGGTTGCAACAACGATGGCTACCGCCATTGCGATACGCGCCGCCAGTAGTTCTCCCTTTTCAGAGATGGACGGGTTGATCGCACCTTTGACAAGGTCGTGGGACACGGCCGACGAGATCGCCAGCAACAGGCCCGCAGCGGTCGACAGAGCAGCCGCAAGACCACCGGCAGCGACCAGACCGATCACCCAACCCGGCAGGTTGGCAATCTCGGGGTTGGCCAGAACCAGGATGTCGCGGTTGAACTTGGTCAGCTCGTTACCGACCCAGCCTTTTTCTTCCGCAATCGCTTGCATAGCTTCAGACTTGTCGTTGTAGTACTGAATCTTGCCGTCGCCGTTCTTGTCTTCCCAATCCAGCAGACCGGTTTTCTGCCACGTGGCCATCCAGTCATAACGCGGATCGGTGTCGATTTCTTCGACCGAAACAGCGCCACCTTCGATGCCACCATTGGGCCACATCATGTCACTGATGTTCAGACGCGCCATTGCACCAACCGCAGGAGCGGTCAGATACAGCAGAGCGATGAAGACCAGCGCCCAGCCCGCCGACCAACGTGCGTCAGACACTTTGGGAACGGTGAAGAAACGCATGATGACGTGCGGCAGACCAGCCGTACCGATCATCAGCGACAGGGTGAACAGCACCATGTTCAGCGTGTTCGAGTGGTGAGTCGTGTACTCGTTGAAGCCCAGCTCGGTCACGATCGCGTCCAGCTTGGTCAGCAGGGGTTCACCGCTGGCGGTGTCACCAAACAGACCCAGCGCCGGAATAGGAGTACCGGTCAGCTGCAGCGAGATGAAGATCGCCGGGATGGTATAGGCGGTGATCAGCACGCAGTACTGAGCGACCTGAGTGTAGGTCACGCCTTTCATTCCGCCAAACACCGCGTAGGCAAACACGACGCCCGCACCGATCAGCAGACCGGACGTGTTCGAAACCTCGAGGAAACGGCCAAAGGCCACGCCCACACCGGTCATCTGACCGATCACATAGGTTACCGAAGCCACGATCAGGCAGATCACCGCAACGATACGTGCGGTCTGGCTGTAGAAACGGTCGCCGATGAATTCCGAGACGGTGTATTTGCCGAACTTACGCAGGTAAGGCGCAAGCAGCAGAGCCAGCAGCACGTAGCCACCGGTCCAACCCATCAGGAAGGTCGAGTTGTCATAGCCCGTAAAGGCAATCAGGCCCGCCATCGAGATGAACGAGGCCGCAGACATCCAGTCAGCCGCTGTCGCCATACCGTTGGTGACCGGGTGAATGCCGCGACCGGCGGCGTAGAATTCCGATGTGGAACCCGCACGGGCCCAGATCGCGATGCCGATGTAGAGCGCGAAGGATGCGCCAACAAACAGCAGGTTGATGGTAAACTGGTCCATGGCCGTTACTCCTCGTCCACGCCGTATTCAGCGTCCAGCTTGTTCATGCGCCAGGCGTAGTTGAAGATCAGCACCAGAAAGACCAGGATCGATCCTTGCTGAGCGAACCAAAAGCCCAGATCTGTACCACCGACGGCGATGCCGGACAGTAGCGGACGCAGCAGAATGCCGAATCCGAAAGACACCAGCGCCCAGATCGCAAGGCTGATGTAGATGAGGCGCAGGTTGGCCTGCCAATAGCCCTTATCGGACTCTGCAGCCTGCGCGGAGTTAGTCGAATTATCCGCCATCGCGGGTTCCTCCTTCGCTTCCTCGTTGGCGGCCCGTTGCCCAACTCCTCCAGTGCGTTGGGCCGCTTCTCGAATGTGCCAAACGCTCCGTGACGTCAGGCAAAACCTCTCCGGTCCGCCAAGGCGGGTCCATTGAAGTATTCTGTTGTAAGGATCAAAGCCCTGCGGGCTTATCTCCTCCCCTTAACTCATGACGTCGCCAACAAGACCCTGAAGGTCACGGGCGATGTCGTCGATCTGCCCCATGGCGTCGATGCCTTTCAGCACGCCCTGATTCTGGTAGTAGTCAATCAAAGGCGCGGTCTGCGCGTGATAGGCCGCCAGACGCGATGCTACCGTCTCGGCATTGTCATCCGCGCGGCGCTTGAACTCAGTATGGCCGCACTTGTCGCACTTGCCGTCTTCGACAGGCTGTTTGTACGTGTCGTGATAACCTTCTCCACATCCAGCGCAGGTGTAACGGCCTGAAATCCGTGTCACCATCTCGGCATCTGCAACCTCGAGGCTGATGGCGGCGTTGATCTTCTGATCGCCAGAAGCCAGCAAACCGTCCAAAGCTTCGGCCTGAACCGTGGTACGGGGGAATCCGTCCAGAATGACACCCTTGGTGCAGTCCGGCTCAGCCATGCGGTCGCGCAGGATGGCGATGACGATCCCGTCACTCACCAGATCGCCGGCCTCCATCACGGCTTTGGCGGCAAGACCAGCCTCAGTACCGGCGGCAACCGCTTCACGCAGCAGGTCGCCAGTGCTGAGTTGAACCAGCCCGAACTTGTCTTCGAGCATACGAGCCTGCGTGCCCTTCCCGGCGCCCGGAGGGCCGAGAAGGATCAGTACAGCGGGAGTTGTGGTCGTGGCAGCGTCCATCATACCCTCACTTGTTCGCGCGGTTCTGGATCAGATCGTCAACGACCGATGGATCCGCAAGTGTCGAGGTGTCACCCAGCGAGCCGAAGTCGTTTTCGGCGATCTTGCGCAGGATACGGCGCATGATCTTGCCCGAGCGTGTTTTGGGTAGGCCAGGGGCCCACTGGATCACGTCCGGCGAGGCAATTGGACCGATCTCGGTCCGCACCCAGGTGCGCAGCTCTTTCAGCAGATCATCCGAAGGCTCACGATCATTCATCAAAGTGACATAGCAGTAGATACCTTGTCCTTTGATTTCATGTGGATAGCCCACAACAGCGGCCTCAGCCACAGCGGCATGTGCAACCAGGGCGCTTTCCACCTCGGCGGTGCCCATGCGGTGACCCGAGACGTTGATCACGTCGTCAACACGACCGGTAATCCAGTAGTCACCATCTTCGTCACGACGGCAGCCATCACCGGTGAAGTAGTACCCTTTGTAGTCCGAGAAATAGGTCTTCTCGAACCGCTCATGGTCACCCCACACGGTGCGCATCTGGCCGGGCCAGCTGTCCTTGATGCACAGAACACCTTCGACGCCGTTGCCGTTGATCTCGACACCCGATTGCGGGTCCAGAACCACTGGCTGAACGCCGAAGAACGGTTTCTGGGCCGAGCCGGGCTTCAGCGCATGTGCGCCGGGCAGGGGGGTCATCATGTGACCGCCGGTTTCGGTCTGCCACCACGTGTCAACGATGGGGCACTTACCCTTGCCGACGACGTCATTGTACCAGTTCCAAGCTTCGGGATTGATCGGTTCACCCACGGTGCCCAGCAGACGCAAGTCGCTCAGATCGTGCTTTTCGACAAACTCGTTGCCTTGCCCCATCAGAGCGCGGATTGCGGTAGGAGCGGTGTAGAACTGGTTCACTTTGTGCTTGGCGCAAACTTCCCAGAAACGCCCCGCGTCCGGAAAAGTCGGTACGCCTTCGAACATCAGCGTGGTCGCGCCATTGGCCAGAGGACCATAGACGATATAGCTATGGCCGGTGACCCAGCCTACGTCGGCTGTACACCAGTAGACATCGCCTTCGTGGTAATCGAAAGTGACTTCATGCGTCAGTGAGGCATAGACCAGATAACCGCCGGTCGAATGCACAACACCCTTCGGTTGGCCAGTCGAGCCCGAGGTATACAGGATGAACAGCGGATCTTCGGCGTTCATCTCGGCAGGGGCGCAGTAGTCATCAGCCTCCAGCGCCATTTCGTTGTAGTCATAGTCGCGGCCGTCGATCCAGGTGGTCTGACCACCGGTGCGCTTGACCACCAGACACTTCACTGTGTCTTTGCAGTGCAGCAGAGCGGCGTCAGCGTTCGACTTCAGAGGCGTCTTGCGGCCACCGCGTGGCGCTTCGTCCGCGGTGATGATGACCTTTGCGTCACAACCATTGACCCGTGCGGCCAAAGCGTCGGGCGAGAAGCCTGCGAATACGATCGAGTGAATGGCGCCGATGCGCGCGCAGGCCAGCATGGCATAAGCGGCCTCGGGGATCATCGGAAGATAGATGACAACGCGGTCACCTTTGCGCACGCCCAGCGATTCCAGAATGTTGGCCATGCGGCAGGTGCGGCGATGCAGTTCGGCATAGGTGATGTGCTGGGCCGCGTCCTGCGGATCATCCGGCTCCCAGATGATCGCGGTCTGATCTCCGCGTGTGGATAGATGGCGGTCCAGACAGTTCGCCGAGACGTTCAGCGTCCCGTCAGCATACCAGTTGATCTTGACCGAGCCAAAATCATAGTTGACGTCTTTGACCTGAGAGAAGGGTTTGATCCAGTCAACACGCTTGCCTTGTTGCTCCCAGAAGGCCTCTGGGGAGTTGATTGAAGCCGCATACATGTCTGCGTATTTGTCGGCGTCCACATGCGCACGAGCGACGGTTTCTGCGGATGGCGGATAAGTCTTGGCATCTGCCTGAGCAGCGGTAGTCATGGTTGAGGCTCCTCCCTCTAGAACTGGATTACATTGGATTGATACTGCCGCCGATCAGGCAATGTCGATCCGGTTCCTCCCCGACTCGAATAATACGGAGAGCAGAAAAGAAATAAATAAATTACCGTAATCCTTGGATTTGTTTGTAAACAAATTTTTGAGATCCCTCCCAGTATGTAAATAAATTTCACAATATGTGTAAAAAGCCATGCAAAACAAATAGTAGCGTGTAACTTTTACTTATGCTGCTTCTGCATGGTTTGCGCTACTTTGTGTTTCCCCTGGGGAAGATCAGTGCCGATGTGCGCCCGATAGCAGGGGTTGGCACATCAAGGACTTAGCGCTAGCTTCATTTTCAAGCGCCTCGTCAGGGGGTGCACCAATGGGAGGAAATACGATGAACAAGATGTTGAGCGGTGCGGCTGTCGCCGCGCTGAGCTTTGCGTTTGTTGCCGAAGCCGCAGCGACTGAATGGAATGCCTCGGTTTGGGGAAAGCGTCGCGCTTTCACTGAACATGTCGAGAAACTGGCTGAACTGGTCAGCGAGAAAACGGGCGGTGAGTTCACTATCAATGTCAGCTATGGTGGCCTGTCGAAGCCGCGTGAGAATCTGGATGGGATCGAGATTGGCGCGTTTGAGATGGCGCAGTTCTGTGCCGGCTATCACCGCGACAAGAACCGTGCGATCACCGTTTTGGAACTGCCGTTTCTGGGTGTGAACAATCTGGACGAAGAAGTGGCAGTCAGCCATGCGGTCTATGACCACCCCGCCGTCAAAGACGAGATGGCGCAGTGGAACGCGCGGATCATCATGACCTCGCCCATGCCGCAGTATAACCTTGTCGGTACCGGCGATGCGCGTGATAAACTGGCCGATTTCGATGGCATGCGCGTGCGTGCCACAGGCGGTTTGGGTCAAGCCTTTGAGGCCGTCGGCGGCGTGCCTACCTCTGTCCCTGCGACCGAAGCTTATAATGCAATGGAATCCGGTGTGGTCGATACCGTGGCCTTCGCTCAGCACGCGCATCTATCCTTCGGTACGATCAACGAGGCTGACTGGTGGACTGCTAACCTGAACCCGGGCACGGTGAACTGTCCGGTTGTGGTCAATATCGACGCCTATGACGCATTGCCCCCCGAGCATCGGGAAGCGCTGGACAATTCCATCGACGAAGCCATTGCGCATTACCTGGCCAATTATGGTGGGCTGCTGGAGCAGTGGGATAGCGTATTGGAAGAGAAGGGCGTTCAGAAAGTGATGATCGAGGACGCCGTGATCGAAGAATTCCGCGCCAAGGCCGCAGACCCTATCCGCGAGAAGTGGATCGCGGACATGACGGAGCAAGGTCTTCCCGCACAGGATCTATATGATCTTGTGCAGGCCACCTTGCAGCAGCAACGCGGCGGTAACTGATCGCCCAGGTCGGGCGTCGCTTGGCGCCCGGCCATTCCCGACAGCGAAGGAATGCAAAGATGGCAGGACATGCCACGGTGCTGCAGGATGGCAGTCTGATCAGCTGTCTGGACCAGAAACTATTGAGGTTAGAGCGTTTTCTGGCACTGATAAGTGGATTGGCAGTGTTCAGCCTTATGGTGCTGGCGGTGATCTCGGTCAGCGGCCGTAATGCCTTGAATGCGCCCTTGCCGGGGTATGTCGATTGGATCGAGCAGGCCATGCCCCTGATTGCCTTTCTGGGCATCTCTTATGTTCAGCGCGATGGTGGGCATATCCGCATGGACATCGTGATTTCCCGGCTGAAGGGGCGTGCTCTTTGGTTGTTCGAGCTGACTTCGGTCCTGTTGATCCTGCTCTTGATGCTTGCGCTTGTCTGGGGCAGTTGGTCCCATTTCGACCGGTCGTTTGACTTCGGTGCTCCGCTTTGGAGCCGCGACAGCTCGATCGATATCGGTATTCCCCTCTGGCCGGCCAAATTGCTCGCTCCGGTCGCGTTCTCGGTGCTATGCCTGCGGTTGGTTTTGCAGATCTGGGGTTATGGCTGGGCGCTGATCACTGGCGCTGAACACCCTGTTGCTGTTCCGCTCATACAGGATGCAGCGGCTCAGGCGGCCGCCGAAGCCGAACAGTACGAAAGGCAGAACTGACTCATGGACACGATCGATATCGGCCTGTGGGTCACTGGGCTGCTGCTGGTTCTTGTAATCACAGGAATGCGCGTGGCCTTTGCTGCCGGACTGGCAGGATTGGTTGGCCTGATCTGGATTTTCTGGGCCAAATTCGGCTACGACCCTGATCGGTTCGGCAAGGCAGTTACCGTTGCCGTCAAGACTGCTGGTCAGGTGCCCCATTCAAAGGTGGCCTCGCATACGCTCAGCCTGATCCCAACCTTCATCCTGATCGGTTATCTGGCTTATTATGCCGGTTTGACACGCGCGTTGTTCGAGGCCGCCAAGCGCTGGATCGCTTGGGTGCCCGGCGGGCTGGCCGTTTCAACCATCTTCGCAACGGCAGGCTTCGCGGCGGTTTCAGGCGCATCGGTCGCCACCTCGGCGGTGTTTGCCCGCATCGCAATCCCCGAGATGCTGTCGGTCGGCTATAACAAACGCTTTGCGGCGGGCGTTGTTGCAGCAGGCGGTACGCTCGCCTCGCTGATCCCACCCTCGGCGATCCTGGTTATCTACGCCATCATCGTTGAACAGGATGTAGGCAAATTGCTGCTTGCCGGATTCATACCGGGGGCGTTTTCGGCCATTATCTACGGCCTGCTGATCGTCGGCATCGCAGTTGTTTTCAAATCGGTCGGACCACCCGTCACCGGCTTTAGCTGGAAAGAGCGTTTCAACGCTTTGCCCGGTGCCTTGCCCATCGTCGCGGTGATCCTGATCATCATATGCTTCGTCTACAACCCGTTTGGCGAGAAAGCCTGGGGCACCCCAACTGAGGGCGGGGCAATCGGCGCATTCATCGTCTTCTGCTTTGCGCTGTTCCACGGCATGCGCTGGCCCGAGTTCAAATCGGCGTTGTTGGAAACGGCTAAGCTGACGGCAATGATCTTTGCGATCATCTGGGGCGTTTTGATCTATGTCCGTTTTCTGGGCTTTGCCGACTTACCGGGTGCGTTCTCGGACTGGATCACCTCACTTGAGATGTCACCGATGCTGATCCTGATCTGCATCCTGCTGGCCTATGCGGTATTGGGTATGTTCATGGATGCGATCGGAATGCTGCTGCTGACGCTGCCCGTTGTCTACCCGGCGGTGATGGCTCTGAACGGGGGCGAGAGCATCAGTGCTGCCGACAGCGCTTTCGGCATGTCCGGCCCGATGTGCGCGATTTGGTTTGGCATCCTCGTGGTGAAAATGGCTGAGTTTTGTCTGATCACGCCCCCCATCGGACTGAACTGCTTTGTTGTTGCCGGAGTGCGCCCCGACCTGAGCGTTCAGGATGTCTTCAAAGGCGTGACACCGTTCTTCATTGCAGATGCGCTGACAATTGCATTGCTTGTGGCTTTCCCGGGTATCGTTCTCTACCTGCCATCTCTTGCGGGATAGAGGATTTTGCGAGGCTCTGCCTCGCGCTCCGAGATATTTATAGCCAGATGAAGAACGGATCCTTAACCAACACATCGAAAAATGGTCGGGTGGTACAGGCAGGGATGATGACTGCGCTAAGTGAAGTTCTCTGGCTTGATGGTCAGAGAGCGGATCCTTGCTTCATCTGGCTATAAATATCTCGGGGGAGGCGCCCAAAGGGCGGCGGGGGCAGAGCCCCCATCACCATTGATCATGCTCGCCCGTGGCTGCACCGACAAAGCGCTATTTCGCCCGCATCAGCATCCCAAACAGATCTCGCGGGTCGTCGGGATCAGCCAGCATGTCCAGCGGCTCGAAGAAGTCAGTTCCTTCGATCGCGCGTTTGATATAGCGCAGGGCTGAGAAATCCTCGATCGCAAAGCCGACGCTGTCGAACAGGGTGATCTGGCGGTCGTCGGTACGCCCCTTTGCCTTACCTGTCATGACTTCCCACATTTCGGTCACCGGATGATCCGCTTCCAGAGCCTGGATTTCGCCTTCGATGCGTGTCTGTTCGGGGTATTCGACAAAGATATCCGAACGCAAAAGGATATCCCGATGCAGCTCGGTTTTGCCGGGGCAGTCGCCACCGATTGCATTGATATGGACGCCCGGGCCAACCATGTTGTCAGTCAGGATCGTCGCGTATTTCTTGTCGGCGGTGCAGGTCGTGATGATCTGGGCGCCTTCGATTGCGTCTTCGGGCGTTTTACAGGAAATCACTGTCAGATCTTTTTCCTGCAGATTGGCGGCACATTTCGCGGTGGCGTTCGGATCGGTGTCGTACAAACGAACTGTGTCGATCCCGCATATGGCCTTGAACGCGAGACACTGAAACTCGGACTGCGCCCCGTTTCCGATCATCGCCATGACGTTAGCGGATTTCGGAGCAAGATAGCTGCCCACGAGGGCCGAGGTGGCCGCCGTACGCAGGGCGGTCAGCATGGTCATTTCGGTCAATAGCGTCGGGTAGCCGGTATAGACATCAGCCAGAAGGCCAAAGGCGGTTACAGTCTGCAAACCCTCGGAAGTGTTCTTGGGGTGGCCGTTGACATATTTGAACCCATAGGCCTCTCCGTCCGAGGTAGGCATCAGTTCGATTACGCCATGAGGCGAGTGCGCCGGGATGCGTGGCGTTTTATCGAAGCTCTCCCAGCGTTTGAAATCGGCCTCGATCTGCGCGGCGATCTGAGTGACCATCCGTTCCAATCCAACGTGGTGAATCAGGCGCATCATGTTGTCGACGGATACGAAGGGCACAAGGGCCTTGTCTGAGGGTTGCATCAAAGACTCCTATCGGCGGGAAAGATGGATGCCTGAGATCATGCAGCGCACTGATCCACCAGCTGTTTCAATTGTCGGAACAGAGAGCGGCAACAGCACGGCACTCTCTTCGATTATATCAATTTGAGCGGATGTAAGCGCCTTTTGGGCGCGGCTGGACAACGCCAACAGCAGGCCATCCCGACCGCTGAGTTCAATCGCGTTTCCGGCAAAGTTTGCGATCTGCTCATGCGACAGATCAATTACCGTTCGACCGGATTCCTCTAACCGTGACCGAACGGTCGCGCGGCGCTCCGGACCGCAGATCATGTCCAGGCAGATCAGAGCATAGTTCGTACCGATTCCCATCAGAACGTTGGTGTGGTAAACATCACGCCCCTGGGCATCCTTCGCATCGAAAGCGATAGGTTCATAGTTGAAATGAGTGCAGAACCTTTCAAGCAAAACAGGATCGGCGCGATTTGATTTGACGGTGTAAGCGATGCGGCCAACGTGATCCAGGACCATCGCTCCTGTTCCTTCCAGAGCAAGGTCATCCTGTTCAAGACCGGAATAATCAATAACGTCCTGAACGCGGTACTCCTGCTTCAGCATTTCTATCACATCGGCCCTTCGCTCGCGTCTGCGCGATGGAACGAACATCGGATAGATGGCAACATGACCACCTGGATGTGTCGAGAACCAATTGTTGGGAAAGACACTGTCGGGTGTATTGAGCGCACCGTCATCGTCAAAGACATGGACGTTTACACCTGCGGCACGTAGTTGGGCGACCGCTTCGTCATGTTCATCTCGGGCGGCAGCTGATGTTGCTGCTTCGGATTGGTCTGCAAGCGTTTGAAATGCATTGTCGTCTCGCGTTTCAGGATTCGAAGCGAATGCATGAGGGCGCACCATTACAACAGCGGAAGGCGATTGCAGGGAAATCATCAAAAACTCCGTGTCGGGCGATCAAAGATACGACGCCCCATCAGCGAGGCAGCCAGATCAACCATCAGTTTCGCAGTTCGGCCTCGCTCGTCGAGAAACGGGTTCAGTTCGACCAGATCCAGCGAGCAGACGAGGCCGCTTTCGTGCAGCAGCTCCATCACCAGATGCGCCTCGCGCTCGGTCGCGCCGCCGGGGACGGTGGTGCCGACCGCGGGTGCAATCGAGGGATCCAGAAAGTCCACGTCCAGCGATACATGCAGGATGCCGTTCGCAGCCTGCACTCTGTCGAGGAAAGCCAGAAGCGGTGCCTTGATACCGTGTTCGTCGATGCTGCGCATATCGGCCAGCATGGCGTGATCTTTTTCAAGGGCTGCGCGTTCAGCGGGATCGACCGAGCGCAGGCCAATCATGCCAACACGATTTGTAGGGATGGGGGCGGCGAGGGGCGCGAAAGCCTCAAACCCCGGTTGCCCGGTGACATAGGCCACGGGGGTGCCATGCAGATTGCCGCTGCCGGTGCTGCCGGGTGTGTGAAAGTCGCTATGTGCGTCGAGCCACAGCACAAACAGGGGGCGATCAATGCTCTGCGCGTGCGCCGCCATGCCTGAAACCGTGCCCATCGACAGCGCGTGATCGCCACCCATGAATATTGGCAGCCCTTGTTGCGCTGCGTTCTGCGCCGTTCGATGCAGCGCCTGCGTCCAGCCCACACATTCGGGCAGCGCAAACAGGTGCGGATGTTCCGCCATTTCCACATGATCCGGCTGCGTGTCGCCGATATCCGAAACAGTGTGCCCCAGATCGGCCAAAGCCTGTTCAAGTCCGGCCACGCGATAGGCGTCGGGGCCCATGCGGCAGCCTTGGCGGCGTTTGCCGGAATCCATTGGGGCCCCGGCCAGAATGAGAGTTTTCTTGTCCATATGTCTGTATAGAAACGCGATATGGGTTGAGAAAAGGGATCAAAATGGTCAAAATGAATTGATGGAATTCGATTTGGGCATTGTTGATGGACGAACTGGATAACCGCTTGCTGAATGCCTTGCATCGGGATGCGCGGGCCTCATTGTCGGAGCTGGCAGAGGTGCTGGGCGTGACCCGGACAACCGTTCGCAGCCGCCTGCAACGCCTCAAGCAATCGGGCGAAATAGTGGGCTTCACGGTTGTGACCCGTCAGGGCGTTTCAGAAAGCCCTGTGCGCGGGTTGATGATGCTCGAGATCGAGGGTCGTGGGACCGAACGGATCAGATCCCGGATTGCGGCAATGCGCGAGGTGGGCGCTGTCCATTCTACGAATGGCAGTTGGGATCTCATTGTTGAGATCGGGACTGACACGCTTGTAGAGTTTGATGAAGTTCTGTTCGAAATCCGACGGATGGAGGGGATCACAAGATCCGAGACCAACCTGTTGCTTTCGACACGCAAAGGACGGACGTGAATTCAGGCGCAACATGCTTTGATGGCTTGGATATTTGTGTAAAGCTCTGAACTGAGGCCGAAACTGGCAGCAGGGCAGGGATACGCAGAATGACTTCAGAGGCGACAATCGACGAGTCGCGGGTCCAGAAGCTGGCCGAACGTGTGACCGGATTGCTCGAAAAGCCACTGGTCCGGGTCGCTGTGCCTGTGATGATCACGCTGATTGCGTTGTTTGTTCTGCACGATCTTTCAGCTCATGTGAAATGGGCGGACGTTAAGACCGACATCGCGGCGACGTCGTGGAAGGTGATGTTCTTCGCGCTCTGCTGGACCGCATTTAGCTTTCTGTCGCTGTCTTTCTACGATGTCCTGGCGGTGCAGAGTATCGCTGGCGGCAAAGTACCGCTTCCCATCGCGGGGATGGCCGGGGCCAGCGGCTATGCGGTTTCGAACTGCCTGGGCTTTTCCTACATCACCGGTACTGCCATCCGGTATCGCATTTATGCGTCGCTTGGGCTGGATCTGGGGCGCGTGGCCGGGGTGATCGCAACCTCATGGGTGGCGTTCTGGATGGGACTGATCCTGCTTCTTGGAATTCTTCTGACCTTTCATCCTGACGGCATCTCGAAAGTGCTGCCGATTGGAGAGACCACCGAAACCGTCATCGGCCTGTGTCTTCTAGCCGGTCTTGCGGCGTTGTTTGCCTGGCTGTCCCGGGGTGGCCGGCGCATTGGATATGGCGGCTTTGGCTTCAACCTGCCGGGCGGAAAACTGGCTGGCCTGCTGACGGTTGCGGCGGTGGGGGATTTGTTTGGTGCCTCCATGGCGCTGTATGTGCTGATGCCGGATGATCTGGGCGTTGGTTATCCCTATTTCTTCACGATCTATATCGCCGCCATCGCAGTCGGCATCCTCAGCCACGCTCCGGGTGGGATCGGCGTGTTTGAGGCGACGCTGATCGCTGGGTTGGGAGCTTCCGGGCGCTCGGACGTGATTGCCGCACTGCTGCTGTATCGGGTCGTCTACACATTCTGCCCGTTCGGAATTGCAAGCCTGTCCATCGCTGGGGCCTCGGTGTTGACGCAAAGACACAGGATCGGAGGCGCGGCGACATGGGTCTATCGCGCCATTCGCCCGATTGTGCCGATGGTGGCTGCCGGAGTAGCGGCGGTCGCCGGGATCATCCTGTTGGTTTCGGGGGCCTTGCCCGCGAGTTCGCAGAACCTTGGCGTTTTGCGCGAAGTGCTGCCGCTCTCATTTGTTGAGGCTTCGCATTTGGCGGGCAGTGCCGTGGGTGTCCTACTGTTGCTGGTGTCACGCGGGTTGTTCCGAAAGCTCTATCGCGCATGGGTCGTCGCGATGCTGTTGATGATGGCCGGATTTGTCGCCTCGCTGACCAAAGGGCTCGACACGCATGAGGCGCTTTCTTTGCTTGGCACTATCGGTCTGCTGGCGATGTTCCGGGGCGCCTTCTACCGGGTCAGCGGCGCGTCGATTTTTCGGTTGAACATCCCGTGGCTGGTCAGCGTGCTGGCACTGTTGTTGGTGATCTTCTGGGTTGGGTTGTTTGCCTATTCCCATGTCGAATACCAGAACGCGCTCTGGTGGGAGTTCGCGTGGAACGGTGATGCTTCGCGCTTCTTGCGCTCCAGCCTCGTGGTTGCGGTGATCCTTGGAGTGGTCGCGATAAACTCGCTATTCGGGCGTGAAATACCGGCCCCGAGCCGTACTGAAATCCCCGAGGTGGTCGAGCGGTTGGTGATGGAAAGCGAGGACACTGAGTCTCAGATTTCGCTGACCGGAGATAAGCAATTCCTGATCTCCGAAGATCAGGCCGCCTTTCTGGCCTATGCCGATACCGGCAATGCGTTGATCACCAAGGGCGAACCGGTAGGCGATGAAAAGGCGGGACAGCAGCTGATATGGCAGCTGCGCGAAATGGCAGATCGCGAAGGTAAGCTATGTGCCTTCTACAGTGTCTCGACCAAATACCTGCCAACGTTTCTGGACCTTGGTCTGTCAATCCTCAAGATCGGCGAAGTGGCCCGCGTGCCACTGACCGATTTCTCATTGGACGGGAAATCCCGCAAACGGTTCCGTCAGGCCAAGAACCGGGCGGAACGCGAAGGCTATGTGTTCGAGATCATTCCAAAAGAAGAACTGGCCCCGGTGCTGCCGGAGCTACGCAAAATCTCGGACGATTGGCTGGCCCGGAAGGCTGGTGAAGAGAAGGGGTTCGCGTTAGGGGGTTTTGACGAAAAGTACCTCTCGTATTTCGATCACGCGGTTTTGCGGGACGAAACCGGTAAGATCATGGCCTTTGCGAACCTGTTTCAGGGAGGACATAAGTCTGAACTGTCGCTGGACCTGATGCGCTATGAGCCCGAAAGTCCGAGCTTTGTCATGGATGCGCTCTTTGCCGAGATGATGTCCTGGGGGGCAGAGCAGGGGTTCCATTGGTTCTCGCTGGGGGCGGCGCCGTTTTCGGGGATCGAGAACCGGCAACTGGCCTCGCTGTGGAACCGCATCGGCGGGTTTGTCTATGAGCACGGCGAGCAGTTTTATCACTTCGAAGGCCTGCGCAGCTTCAAGCAGAAGTTCGACCCGGAATGGAGCCCGAACTATCTGGCCAGCCCCGGCGGGTTGGCCGCGCCTCGCATCCTCTACGAGGTGAATATCCTGATCTCTGGCGGATTGCGCGGGCTGACGAAATAGCGGTCAGTTCAGGCTGGCCCCGGTCGGTGTTTTCTCCAACAAATCACCCCAATCGGTGCGATAGGCCATTTCGGCCAGTACCGTTTCGGGTAGGAATTCCTGATTTTGCCGGATCTGCCAGCCTCCGCCTAGACCTTTGTAGATCGCGACCAGATTTGACGAGACCTCTTGCCGGGCTTCAATCAGGTTTGCTTGCGAGCGCAGAAGCGCGGTTTGCGTGTTCAGGATGCGCGAATAGCTGGCGATACCGTCGCGGTATTGATCGACCGCAATATCGGCAGCCCGGCGTGACGCTTCGACGCTGCGTTCATAGAACGCCACTTGCTTGCGTGCCTGCGCATAGGCGACCATGGCGCTTTCGACCTCGGAATATGCGGTTAGGACGGTGTTCTGATAATTCGCAATCAGCGCCTGATAGGCGGCATCCTGTGCCCGGACATTGTTCTTGATGCGACCATAGTTCAATACGTTCCAGACCACGCCTGCATTGGCCAGGCCTGTGGTGCTGTTGGTGCTGAACAAATCGCGCCCGCCCGAGGCCTGTAGTCCAATCGAGCCGGACAGTATGAACTGCGGATACAAGTCGGCCAGCGCGATGCCAACCTGAGCCGATTGCGTCGCGGCGGCCAGTTCCGCCGCGCGCACATCCGGACGCCGCCGCAGCAGCTCTGCCGGAACGCCCACGGCCACGTTTGAGCGCGCTGACGGGATGCGACCGGAGCCGCTCAGAAGGCCGGCCATTTGCGACGGGGTTTTGCCAAGCAATACGGCCAGCGCGTTCTTGGCTTGCTGCAGATCGCTCTCCAACTGAGGCACCAGCGCTTTGGTGTTGTTCAGCAGCGCCGTCGATTCCTGTACGTCCAGCTCGGTGGTCACGCCATTGTTGAAGCGCAATTGGGTCAGATCAGCGGATTCTTGTTGGATCTGGATATTTTCGCGCGCAATGCCCAAAGCCTCCTGCAAGGAGCGGACGTTGATATACAGAGCGGCCACGTCGCCGGTCAGCGTTACAAGCGCATCGTCATAGTTGGCCACTTGCAGGGCGAGATTTGACCGTGCCGCTTGCACGCCGCGTCGTTGTGCGCCCCACACATCCAACTCCCACTGCGCATCAAACCCGACTTGCGAGGTTGAGAATTCGGTATCCAAAGGGATGATCCGCCGAATATCCGAAACCGGACCGAGGTTGTCGCTGATCTGGCGTCGCTGCAGTGATCCTCCGATCGCTTGCGATTGGGGGTAGAGCTCTCCGAACGCGATGCCAAGCTGTGCGCGGGCCTGAAGCACACGGGCACCTGCGACCTGCAAGGTCAGGTTCTGGGCATAGGCCTCGGCGATCAGTTTGTTCAGCGTGGGGTCATTGAACGTCTCCCACCACCGCACCACAGGCGCGCTGCGTGAGGTCAGGCCGCTTTGACTTGCGCTGGGGCTGTTGACCTCGATCCACTGTTTCACGACCGGCGAGTTCGGGCGCACGAAATCCGGGCCTACCGGCGTGCAAGCGGCGAGAGTGGCAGCACATAGGGCAGTGCCTAACAACCGGCGGAGTGTCATGGCGCGCATCCTCAGATATCCAGAGGTCGGATAAAGTTGGCGAAGGAATAGAGGCGGATATTGATGCGCCTCAGGAACTCGAAACTTTTGCCCATGCCGGTGTAAATCGCCACGGCGGCGTGACCACCCGCTGGGAAAGTATGGCCTTCGGGCACGTCGACCGAAATCTGTACCGCGATGCGGCCAGGCAGTTTTGGCAGTTCAAAGCCGGGCAGGCGACCCGAGGGCAGATATTGGCCCTGACGCGTGGCCCACCAAACAGCCTCGACCTTGCCGGTCAGGATTTCGCCGGGATAGAGGTCCAGGGCGACCTCGACCGGCTGTCCGACTTCGACGAATTTCAGGTTCTGCTGTCGGAAAGTGGCGAGGATATAGGGGCTGTCTTCGGTCACGAAACTGGCAATCGCGCCAAGCCGTATCTCACCGACCACCATACCCGGGCGCGCCTGCTGTGAGACGATCATGCCGTTTTCAGGCGCGTAGATAGTTGTATTTTCAAGGAAATACTCGGCCTCGGCCAATTGTGACTGCGCCTCGATAATCCCTGTATTCACACCATCGATCTGCGAGGCCTCTGCCAGGTTGGCCTTTTCCAGATTTGCCTCGGCCTCTTTGACCTTGGCCTGATCTTCAGCCACTTGCTCATTCCAGCGATCCAGTTCGTCTTGCCGCGCACCTCCCGCAGGGACAAGGTTTTCGTACCGGGCCTGCTCGGTCAGGGCATAGGCCAGTTGCGCATTGGCGCGTTCAACGGCTTCGGTTGCGGCTATAACGTCCTGTTCAAGGATCAATGCGTTTTGTTGCGCGGCCACCAGTTGCGCATTTGCCTTGTCGACGGCCAGCGAAAACACGGTGTCATCAAAGCGATAAAGTGGCTCGCCCTTCGTGACCCACGTATTCGGTTCGACCAGAACCTCTGTCAGGATGGTTGGCTGCGTCAGGCGCGGGACAATCTGGATGGTCGAGCGTACGACGTGGCTGTCGATCGAAAAGGGCTGAAAGAACCGAAGCGCGACCAGGAAGATCAAAAGCAGATGCGCGCCAACCCAGAAGGACACGATGCCCCACATGATGTTGAACTTCAGCCACTTCGCCTTGAAGAAAATGAACCAGACGAAAATGAGATAGAAAAGCGTAATGCCAAGGGCGACGAACATATTTGATAGTTTCCTTTGGTCTTAGCTTTTCTGCGTATCGTCTTCGTCAAGCCGGTCCTGATATTCCGGTTTCACTGTGCCGCCCAGTCGCTTGATCTCATCCCGGATGGCTTTGCGCTCCTCGTCCGGACCGCGACGTACATCCACGGTCACGCCGTCATGGAAGGCCCAGATGAATGCATGGACCCATGGAACGATGGCCAGGAACCCCATCCAACCCATCATCTTGACCGCTTCGGCATGCGGATGGTTTCGCTTGATCGCGATACGGCCGGGCAGGCCCATGATGAACAGGAACAGAGCCATCACCGCGGCCAGCAGCAGGATCAATGCTAAAAACGTAAGATAGTCGTAGAAGCCCAGCGGCTGCCCCAAAAGTCCCATGCTCGCGCCTCCTGTCGGGAAGGTTACTGCATCCTCAGTTGTGCGCTTCGCTTCGTCAATCAGTTTATGGGTGTTCTGGACAAAGTGATCGTCTACGGATCGCTATCGCATTGTATGATCTGCGTTTGCCATTCGGCGCATTTTATCGACAGATCTCCGGGCAGGGGGGCGTCAGTATAGATGGTATCTACATCCGCCAGCGAGGCGATGCGGGCCGGAGCCGTTCGGCTGAACTTGGAGTGGTCTGCCACCAGACTGATTTGCCGCGCCTGGGCGATGATGGTCTGGCTGACCAGCACCTCTTGCAGGTCAAAATCCATCAGATCGCCATCGGTATCGAGCGCTGAGCAACCGATAATCGCGTGATCAAATTTGAACTGACGAATGGTCGACACGGCGAGATTCCCCACAAGGCCACTGTCCGATCGGCGCAGTACGCCGCCCGCAACAACGATCTCGCAATCCGGGTTCTCGGCCAGAATGGTGGCGACATTCATATTGTTGGTAACAACCATCAGGTTCTTGTGCTGCCGCAATTGCCGAGCGACGGCCTCGGTCGAGGTTCCGATATTGAGAAAGACCGAACTGCCATCCAGGATATCGGCGGCGCAACGTTCGGCGATGCGGGCCTTAACCTCTTGGTTCAGGGCGCGGCGGTCCTCATAACCGATATTCGAAACGCCCGAACGCAGCACGGCTCCGCCATGTACCCGATCGACCAATCCGGCCTCGGACAGATCGGACAGGTCGCGCCGAATTGTTTGAACAGTGACCTGAAAACGATCGGCGAGTCCTTCGACGGTAACGCGGCCTTCTTCCTTGGCTATTTCAAGAATGTCCGATTGGCGAAAGGACAAGGACATGGATGATCTCCGGTATTGCTCTTGCCTTCGTTTTTGCTCTTTTTCCTGAGTGTGGCAAGTTCTGAATGCAGTAATTGCCATAATTGGATTGAAAGCGATAAAAAGCGAAAGCAAAACTTGACGAAGCGAATATGTATCGGGTTAATGCGCTCAAAGCTGCTGGATTGGGGAATCGCATAGAAATGTCATCGGACAACACTCAGGTAACCGACCTGTTCATTATCGGTGGTGGCATCAACGGTTGCGGCATCGCGCGCGATGCAGCGGGGCGGGGGCTGTCGGTGGCTCTGGCCGAGATGAACGACCTGGCCTCGGCCACCTCTTCGGCCTCGACCAAGCTGTTCCATGGGGGGCTCAGGTATCTGGAGTTCTTTGAATTCCGTCTGGTCCGCGAGGCGTTGATCGAACGCGAAACTTTGTTGCGCGCCATGCCGCATATCTCGTGGCCGATGCGCTTTGTGCTGCCCTATCACGCCGATATGCGGTTCGATACGGAAACACCGACCTCAAAACTGCTGAGTACGGTAATGCCGTGGATGCGGGGCCGACGCCCGGCCTGGCTGATCCGGTTGGGTCTGTTTCTGTATGACAATCTTGGGGGGCGGAAAATCCTGCCCGGAACGCGATCTCTGCAGCTGCGGAACGAACCCGAAGGCGGGCCACTGCAGGACAAGTTTGAAACGGCCTATGAATATTCCGATTGCTGGGTCGAGGATTCTCGTCTGGTGGTCCTGAACGCCCGCGACGCCGAGGCGCGCGGCGCGCAGATCATGGTGCGGACCGAGGTCGTCTCGGCAGAACGTGTTGACGATCTCTGGCAGATTACCCTGCGCGACCGCGACAGTGACAAGACCAGAACCGTCCATGCGCGGATGCTGATCAACGCCGGTGGACCTTGGGTGGGCGATATCATCCAGACCAAGATCCGCATGAACTCACGCGAGGGGGTTCGGTTGGTGCGTGGCAGTCATGTCGTGACACCGAAGCTCTATGACCACGACAAATGCTATTTCTTTCAGGGCGAGGACGGACGGATCATCTTTGCCATCCCTTATGAGCAGGATTTCACCCTGATCGGGACAACGGACCAGGATCATTCCGATCCTTCTGAACCTCCGGTCTGTACCGAGGCGGAGCAGGAGTATCTTTGCGACTTTGCCTCGAAATACTTCAAGAAACCGGTGACTCGCGCAGATGTCGTTTGGACCTATTCGGGCGTTCGGCCTTTATACGATGACGGGGCCAGCAGCGCGACGGCTGCGACACGGGATTATACGTTGAAAGTCGATGCCGAGGGCGGGGCGCCAGTGCTGAATGTCTTCGGCGGGAAGATCACAACATACCGTCGTCTGGCGGAAAGCGCGCTTGAGAAAGTGGCCGAACATCTCTCAGGCGTGTCGGGCCCCTGGACAGCGGGTGTGGCATTGCCGGGGGGGGATTTCCCGGTCGATGGAGTCGATGCCTTGATCCAAAGCCTGATGGCAGATTATCCCTTTCTGACAGACGTCTGGGCCCGACGGTTGGTACGGGCCTACGGCACCGAGGCGCGCGCGGTTTTGGGCGCGGCACAGGATCAGTCTGATCTGGGTGAGGATTTCGGGGCGACGCTGACCGAGGCAGAGTTGAATTGGTTGATCGACAAGGAATATGCGCGCACCGCAACGGATGTGATCTGGCGGCGTAATAAGCTGGGTTTACGGTTGACACCTCAACAGGTCACACGGATTGAGAGCTGGATGGCTGATCGCTGAAATGAAAAACGCCCCGTAGATTTGCGGGGCGTCTTTTGTTTATCCGATCATGCGGCTTCTTCTTCGGGTCCGGGATCATTCTTGCTGCCTTTGATCCATTCCCGCAGGCCCTGCATTACAGCATATAGGACGGGAACAAGGATTACCCCGAACAGCGTTGCTGCCAGCATCCCTCCAAACACCGCAACCCCGATGGCCTTCTGGCTTGCCGCGCCAGCACCGTTCGCGGCCAGCAGCGGCACAACGCCCAGCAGGAAGGACAGAGCTGTCATCATAACAGCGCGGAAACGCTGATGGGCCGCTTCTATAGCCGCTTCTTTGATCGACAAGCCCTTGGCTCTTTGCTCCATCGCGAATTCGACGATCAGAATCCCGTTCTTTGAAGCTAGACCAACCAGCATGATCATCCCGATCTGCGTGTAAAGGTTGATGTCACTGCCCACGATCGCGACTGCCGCGACCGCGCCGAACAGGGCCACCGTTACCGACATCAGGATCGATACAGGCATGGTCCAACTTTCGTATTGGCCTACAAGGAACAGGTATCCGAACAAGATCGCCAACCCGAGGATCACAACGACGAGGTTGCCAGAGGCCAACTGTTGTTGCGCCGTGCCGGTCCATTCAAAGGCATAGCCGGAGGGCAGGGCGTTCGCCGATTCCTCGGTCATGACATTGATTGCGTCACCCGTCGAAAGACCGGGTGCCGGAACTGCTGTCACTGTGGCCGAGCGGAACAGGTTGTGCCGTTTCAGCAGAACCGGTCCCAGCACATTCTCGACATCGATAAGCGTGCCGAGTGGTACCATCTCACCCTTGGTGGAACGCACGTAGAGGTTTGAAATATCTTCGACCTTGTTCCGGTACGAGCCTTCGGCCTGGATCATCACGCGATAGACTCTACCAAACAGGTTGAAGTCGTTCACGTAATACGAGCCAAGCTGCGCTTGCATGGTCTGGAATATCTCAGCCACCGAGACCTGCAGGGTTTTGGCCTTCTCCCGATCCAAATCAACGAACAGCTGCGGTACGTTCGCGCGGAAGGTGGTGTAAGCCTGCGCAATCTCGGGTCGTTGGTTGGCTGCATAAACGTAAGACCCAACTGCCGATGCAAGATCCTGAGGCGAGCCGCCCCCGGTTTGCTGTACCTCCATTTCAACACCGGCGGACATACCGAGGCCCTGAATTGGGGGTGGGTTGAAAGCCACGATTGAGGCTGCTGATTCTTGGTTTGCAATCGCCAGCACCTTGCCCAGAATAGCGTCGGCACTGAGATCGGGTTCCTGTCGTTCCTCCCAGTTGGTGAGGTTGACGAAAATGGCCGCCCCGTTCGTCGTGGTGCCGTTCAGCAATGAGAACCCGTTCACCAGAACGGTGCTTGAAACACCTGGGATCTCCTGAATCTGCGCGTCCAAACGCGCCGAGACGGTTTCGGTCCGTTCCAACGTTGCCGCGTCGGGCAGCTGGACATCGACGAACAGATAACCGTTATCCTCAAGCGGAATGAAGCCTTTCGAGGTGGCGCCCATGATGGACCCTGTACCAGCCGCGAAGGCCGCGATGATGCCTAATGAGATCACCGGCAAGATCAGTAGCTTGCGCACGATCGCGGTATAGCCGTTACGCATTGTACCAATGAACCCTTCGAACACGGCCAGCAGCCCCTTGGGGGGACCCGAGCGCGCCTTCAGGACCAGTCCACACAGTGCCGGGGACAACGTCAGGGCGTTGATCGATGAGATTACAACGGCGGTCGAGATCGTGACCGCGAATTGCGAATAAAGCCGCCCTGAGATGCCGGGCATGAAGGTCACCGGTACAAACACCGCAAGCAGAACCAGCGTGGTTGCAATCACCGGACCGGTAATCTGGCCCATGGCTTTGCGCGTGGCCTCCGCCGGGGGTAGGCCCTCTTCCGCGATGATACGCTCGACGTTTTCCACCACAACGATGGCGTCATCCACCACGATCCCGATTGCCAGCACCAGCGCGAACAGTGAGATCGTGTTCAGCGACATGCCAAAGGCCAGCAGGAACGCGAATGTCCCGATCAACGATACGGGGATCGCCACCGCCGGAATGATCGTTGCGCGCCAACTGCCAAGGAAGATGAACACAACCGTGATCACCAGAATGAAAGTCAGGATGAGCGTCGAAACCACGTCATTCAGCGATTGCTCGACAAAGTCGGTTGTATTGAACGGGACTGAATATTCCACATCGGTTGGGAAAGAGCGCGAGAGGCGTTCAAGCTCAGCCTCGACACGTTCAGACACCGCCAGCGCGTTGGCCCCGGGCGCTTGATAGATGCCGATTACCGTTGCGGGAACGCTTTGGAAGTAGCCCGAAGCCGAATAGAACTGTGCGCCGAGCTCGGTGCGTGCGATATCTTTCACACGCACAATCGCGCCCGCATCTCCTGTCCGGATCACGATGTCACCAAATTCATCCGCCGAGGTCAAGCGACCCTTGGTCTTGATCGTGTATTGAAAGGTCTGACCTTCGGGTACAGGTGGCGAACCGATTGAACCAGCAGATACCTCGATATTCTGTTCGCGGATAGCGCTGATCACGTCACCCGGAGTGATCGACAGCGCCGCCATCTTGTCCGGGTCCATCCAGATGCGCATGGCGTATTCAAGATTGGTCAGAACGTCCGCCTTACCAACACCCTGAACCCGCGCCAGCGCGTCTTTCAGGTTGATCGAGGCATAGTTCGACAGAAATACGCTGTCATACGTGCCGTTGGGCGAGGTCAGCGTGATCAGCAGCAGCATGTTTGTCGACGCTTTTTGCGTCACCACGCCCGATGAGGTCACCTCGGATGGCAAGGATGCCATCGCCTGCGCCACGCGGTTCTGCACGTTTACCGATGCGATGTCAGGATCGGTTCCCACTTCAAACGTAACGTTCAGCGAGTATGATCCGTTATCCGACGAGGTCGACGTCATGTAGATCATGTCGTCCACACCGTTGACCTGCGCCTCGATCGGGGCGGCCACAGTGTTTTCCACGGTTTCGGCGTTTGCGCCGGTATAGTTGGCGGTTACGCTCACGACCGGAGGCGTGATGTCCGGGAACTGTGCCACCGGCAGAACCAGATAGCCGATCCCTCCCAGAATGGTCAGAACCAGCGAAATGACAAGCGCCAGCTTGGGCCGGCTGATGAACAGAGCAGAGAACATCGATTATTCTCCCGGCTGTTCAGAGGCGACAACCGCATCGACGGCCACGCCCGGGCGTACCCGTTGCAGGCCCTCGACGATCACACTTTCGCCTTCGCGCAGACCGTCCGACACGATAATGGCCGAGTCCACCGTGTCACCGGTGGTGATATAGCGCTGCTCGACCATCTGTTTGTCGTTGACCACCAGAACGAACTCTCCGCGCTGGTCGCGTTGTAGCGCGGCCTGCGGGATCAATACCTGCAGCGTGGGCTCGAGTGCTTCGATCTGGACGTTCAGGAACGCTCCGTCGATGATCAGGCGGTCGGTATTATCGAACTGAGCGCGCACCGTGATCGCCCCGGTCAGAGGGTCGATGCGGTTGTCGACAAAGATGATCTCGCCAGTTTCATCCAGTTCGGTGCCATTGGGCAGGGTGACGTGGACATTCGGGCTTTTGTTGCTTTCTGCCAGAGATGCCGCGCTTTCGCCAACTTGTTGAAGAACGGTCGTAAACTGTTTTTCGTTCAGCGAGAAATTCACATAGATCGGCGCTTCGCTGACGAGGTTGACCAATGGCGGATTGTTGGGGCCAACCACGTCCCCGACACTTGTCGTAACGCGTCCAAGACGACCGGTGAAGGGCGCATGGATTTCGGTATAGCTCAGGTCCAGCTCGGCCTGTTGAATGGCGGCATTCGCAGCTTTGACTTCAGCCTCGGCCACCAATTCGTTGGCTCGCGCAATATCGCGTTCGGATTCGGGTGTTGCTTCGCGCTTATAAAGCTCTTCTTTACGGGCCAGGTCGACTTTGGCCAGTTCAAGATTGGCCTCAGCCCGGTCGAGATCCGCCTTTCGCGATTGCACCGTGGCTTCGTAAAGGTCAGGTTCGATCTTGAAGAGAAGTTCGCCTTCATTCACCAGCGCGCCGTCCTCAACTTCCTGACTTTCCAGAAATCCACTGACACGCGCGACGATATCGACTTTGTTAATGGCTTCTGCGCGCCCGATAAAGGTCGCCTCATCCGTGATCTCTTGCGTATAGGCTGCCGCGATCGAGACCTTGGGGGCAGGTGCTTCACTTTGGTCCTGCGCAATCGCACTCTGCGCGAGCACGAAACCGAACAACAGAGCGAGGGTTGCGCCCAAAGCTCTGGCCGATCCGCGGCGGTGAAGGGGCGTAGGTGCAAATTCAGGGGACATGATGAATGCCTCGTCAAGATTACAGAAAGCGCGCCGCAGCAGAACGGTTGCTGCGACGAGTCGAACACATTTTGGTCAGGATGGCCGCTTTGACATAATTTCTCAAGCGTGTTGACGAAGCGAGCGCCGTATCAAGCTGCGGAAATTTTTCAGCCGGGCGGCAGGGTTAGGTGCGGAAGCTCAGCCGTGCGGCGTGGCGTGCAAGACGAAGAACCCCAAAACGAAAAGACCGGATGCCAATGCAGGCCCCCGGTCTAAGAAAGGTGAGTTAGGTTAGATTAGTCTCGCACTCCGGCGAACTTTTCCTGCCATTCTTCGCGTTGTTCGTCCGCAATCTTGGCAAATAGCACATCAGGTACGGTGAACTCGTGACCAGCGGGCAGGGCGGACAGTGCGGCCTCCACATCATCAGGCCAGCTGGTGTCGAGCGTGTTCATCGCGCTCAGCATCCGTGCAGATGTGTCGGGAATGAAGGGCGCGCTGAGCACGGCGTAAAGCCGGATCAGGTTCAGACCCAGCCGCACCTGCGCGGCGGCCTGTTCCGGATCTTCCTTGAAGGTCGACCACGGTGCTGCAGATTGCAGATATTCATTGCCCGCAACCCAGATGGCCCGCAATTCCTGAGCGGATTTGCGAACTTCCATCGCCTCCATAAAGCCTTCGTATGCCCGCACGCGTTTGGTCAATTCAGCGACCAAAGCCTTCTCACGCTCGCCAAACGCACCGCCTTCGGGTACGGCTTCGCCGAATTTCGAGCGGCAGAACTTGGTGATCCGGCTGACAAAGTTGCCCAGCACGTCGGCAAGGTCTTTGTTCACCGATTGCTGGAAGTTCTCCCATGTGAACTCACTGTCGCTGCTCTCGGGCGCGTGGCTGAGCAGCCACCAGCGCCAGTAATCAGCGGGCAAGATGGCCAGCGCCTGGTCCATGAACACACCGCGCCCCTGGCTGGTCGAGAACTGACCCCCATCATAGTTCAGATAGTTGAACGATTTCAGGTGGTCGACCATCTTCCACGGCTCGCCCGAACCCAGAATGGTTGCCGGGAAGCTGAGCGTGTGGAATGGGACGTTGTCCTTGCCCATGAATTGCACGTAACGCACATCATCGGCACCCTTGTCGGTGCGCCACCAACGCTCCCACTCGGCGTCCGGCTTGCCGCTCGCGTCTGCCCATTCCTTGGCGCAAGCGATATATTCGATGGGTGCGTCGAACCAGACATAGAAGACTTTGCCCTCCATTCCGGGCCAGTCCTGATCACCTTTCTTGACCGGCACGCCCCAATCCAGATCGCGGGTGATGCCGCGGTCTTGCAGGCCGTCTCCGTCATGCAGCCACTTCTTGGCAATCGAGGTCGTCAGGATCGGCCAGTCGGTTTTGGAATCGATCCATGCGTCCAGCTGGTCTTTCATCGCGGATTGACGCAGGTACAGGTGCTTTGTCTCGCGCACCTCCAAATCAGTCGAGCCCGAGATGGCCGAACGCGGCTCGATCAGATCTGTCGGGTCCAGCTGCTTGGTGCAATTCTCGCACTGATCGCCTCGCGCGCGGCCATAGCCGCAATTGGGGCAGGTGCCCTCAATATAACGGTCAGGCAAAAAGCGTTTATCTGCGTTGGAATAGACCTGCTTTTCACTGACCTCGCGGATCAGTCCGGCCTCATCCAGCTTGCCTGCGAAATGCTGGGTCAACACTTTGTTCTGCTCGCTGGACGAGCGGCCAAAGTGATCGAAGCTCAGGCCAAAGCGATTGGCGATGTCGGCCTGAACGCCATACATCTCGGCGCAATACTCGGCTACCGGCTTACCTGCTTTGGCCGCTGCCAGCTCGGCCGGGGTGCCGTGTTCATCCGTGGCGCACAGGAACATGACCTCATTCCCCCGGCCACGCTGATAACGTGCATAAAGATCGGCAGGCAATTGCGAGCCGATCAGGTTGCCGAGGTGCTTGATCCCGTTGATATAGGGGATCGCCGAGGTGATGAGAATCCGAGCCATTTTGCGTTTCCACGTAACTAACTGCGCGCCCGTCTACAGTATGTGAGGGATTAGCAAAAGCCCGGTTTCAGCGTTGAAGCTTCAGAAACCCATACAAACGCCACCTTCGCGAAATCCCTGATCTGTGTATGATGGTCCTGCAAGTGATTTTACGGGGGAATTTATGCATCACTCGTATTTGACGCGGTGTATTCGCGTAGCCGTCATTTTCATGACCACACTTCTATCGCCGACCAGCCTATCGGCAGAACAAAGCGACGCCCTGACCGCCATCGATACCTTCGACAAGGCGATGCTTTCGATTTTCAAACGGGGTCAGGCTGTACTGACGGCTCAAACCCGGCCAGTCATGGTCATTGCCCGCGACGTAACCGTCATGACCGAGGATGGCGAGATTTCTTATCCGCGCAACGATTCAGACTATCTGATCTTCAAATCCACTTCACACGTTCTGTTGGGGATCATAGGTGCAGTCACCCCATGGCCTGAGGATGAGGCTGGAGATGCGCGTTGGAAGGAAGATTTTGAGGGGATCGCGCAAGCAATAGATACGTTGCTGGCGTCAATTGATCAGCTTGATCTTTCAAAGGACGCGATCGCGAAACAACGGCAATTGCTGGAAACAGCCCGTACATTCGTCCGTGGATCGGTCGACCGCGGAACGCTGACCCCTCAGGATGTATCAAAGGCGATAAATGACATGCGACCGATTTGGGCGGCCAATATGCGGGAGGCTGCGCGTGTTGAGTTGACCGCATTGCACAAGGCCGTCTCAGATGCCCGCGCGGCACTCAGTCAGGATGATTGGGACAAGATTTATGTCGTACATCACGGCGGCTCGAACGTGACCGGGGTTAATGTTGTTGAGCTGTATCTGGAACGGGTGATGCCCCAGAAAGTTGCCGCCGGACAGGTTATGTTTGCTGAGAACGCGCACGGAAACAAAGCTATGGCCGATTATGTCGGGTATGAGCGCATGCAGCGACATGTGGGGGCCTGGGCGTTCGGTGATCCAAGGCGGATGGAAGTCGATTTGCTTGGGTATGAAGCCGGGGCTATTTTGGATGAAATGATCCAGTCGTCTCCACCATCCGAACCATCTGAATAGGGTTTCTATTCCTCCCGCGACCGTTTCAGAAGGCGTCCGATGGTGAAGGATGTGCGTGGGGCATAAACGTAGTTCGTTCGCTCGTCCGGTGTTGGGCGCGACCGCATCCGGGCCAGCCCGAACATGATGAGCCCCAGATGACCCACGGCCACAAAAGCAAACAATGCGCCTGGCCCGAACTGTTGAATCAGCGTCGAAGAAACATAGGGCGAGGCGATGGCACCGAGCGCATACCAGAACATCAGCGCCGCAGACAGCTCAACGCGTTGTTCGGTGGTGGCGAAATCATTGGCGTGGGCTGAAGAGACCGAGAAGATCGGAAAGGTAGTCAGGCCAAAGAACCCGGCGGCCAGCATTACGCCCAGCGTTCCAGCCCCGCTTGCAGCCATGGTGATGCCGCAACTCAGTACAGCCGCAGCCGATAGCCAGATCAATACCCATCGACGATCGTATTTGTCGGCGAGCCATCCCAGCGGATATTGCGCCAGCGCCCCACCCAGAACGAATGAGGCGAGGAAGAATGCGATCTGATCCACGCCCAACCCAACCTCCTGCCCGTAGACCGGACCAACCATCCGGAACGAGGCCGAGCTGAGCGCCGAGACGATCACTCCGGCGACGGCCAGCGGTGAGTTCTGCCATGCCATCCGAGGGCGCAGTCGTGGTGCCTCAGGCGTTTGGGGTTGGCTGGCACGTGTTAGCGCCAGAGGCAAAAGCGAGGCGCAGCACAAGATCGCCAGCAGATTGTACGAGACATATGACGCGGGTGGCAGAACCGCGATGATCAACTGCGCGCAGAGCGACGCACCAAGGTCCGCGATGCGGTAGCTGCCCATGACGCGACCGCGCGAGTCGTTTGTGACCTTGGCGTTCAGCCAGGCTTCAATCACCGTGTAGCATCCTGCGACGCAGGTGCCCGAGGCGATCCTCAGGATGGCCCAGATGCGCGGGTCTTCCGTCAGGGTATGCCCCAGAAGACCCATCGCACCCAAGGCCGTGCAGACGGCAAATGCACGGGAGTGGCCGACGCTGCCCATCAGGCGCGGGGCCCACCAGCAACCGATGAAGAAGCCCAGGAAATGCGCCGAACCCAAAAGGCCGATCTGTTCCGTAGAGAAGTTCAGCGTCAGGCCCGAGATCGCGTCCAGCGGGCCAACGCCGCCGGTCGAAAGCTGCAGCAGAATGACTGAAAGAAACAGGGCGGCAAAGGAAATGATCGTGCGCATGATGGGATCAACTTGGCGTCACGCTCAGATTTTTCGCGCAACTATTCGACTTTAGCAGGTCGTTTTTCTGCTTTTCTAACTCAGCTCTCCCGCAGAATCTCAGCATGGATATTCAATCCGACAGTCTCCTGCACCAGATCCGGATAGCCTGAGGCACCGAATTCATGCCGGTTCAGCGCACCGACCAGCCGTATGGACAAGACATCCAGATCGTCAACGGCACTTCCTGGCATCCGGTAGAGGTTGGCCATCAGCGTTACGGGTCGTGTTACCCCGCGTACGGTGAGGTCACCGGTGACAGTTGCGCCCTCAGAAATGCGACCAGTGGGGCCGAGTTGTATCTTGGTCGAGGTGAAGCGGATCGTTGGGTGGCTTTTTGCGTCCAGCACGCTTTGGCCCAGCATCGGACCGCGGGCAAAGGGCAATTTGGTGCGCGCGTCCGCCACGTCCAGCACCACATCGACCCGGCTGTTCTGAAGGCGTTTGGTGTCGATCTGAATATCGGCGGACCGGATCGGCATTGTCCCTGATTGCGCCACGCCCGAAAGATCGAAGGTGAAACCGACCGAGGTCCCCTTGGGTGCAAGAACATAAGGAATCAAAGCCGTTTGCGCGGTGCTTGCAAGGGGCAGGGCAAACAGGCCCGCGATCAGGGTGCGTCGAGTCAGATATGTCATGCCATGACCTCTCGTCCTCGGGGGCGTGACCGCTTCATCAATGTTAGCAGGATGGCGATGTTCAGGCCGTTCCAGAGGATGCCGTTGATAAAGGCCAATTGATAATTTCCGGTTACGTCGTAAATCCATCCCGACATCCAGCCGCCAAGTGCCATGCCCATGATGGTCATCATCATGACAAACCCGACTCGAGCGCCCGCTTCTTGCGGGGGCATGTACTCACGCACCACCAGCGCATAGCTGGGAACGATGCCCCCCTGCGCAAGACCAAAGAGCATGCTGATGACATAAAGCGAGACCATCCCGTCATAGGGAAGAAACAGAAACAGCGCTATGCATTGCAGGACCGAGCCGATCAGCAAGGTGGTCAACCCACCCAGCTTGTCGGCCACAAGGCCCGAGATTACCCGGCTCACCACGCCGCCTAGCAGCATCAGTGACAGCATCTCGGCCCCGACCGCCGGACCATAGCCCAGCCCCACGCAATACGAGACGATGTGAACCTGTGGCATCGACATCGCCACGCAACAGCCGATCCCGGCAAGCCCGAGGATGTATTGCAGCGCGCGCGGCGACAGGCCCACGCTCTGCGCTCGGAACTGGGCCGCGGCAGCGGCGGTGCTGTGTGCATCGACGGGCAGGGGGCGGCGCAGCAAAAGGGACAGAGGGATCACGGTGGCCAGAGTGATCAGGGCGAGGGCCAGATAGACCTCTTGCCAGCCCTCGCGCTCCAGAATGCCCGAAAGCAGCGTGGGCCAGATAGCACCCGACAAATAGTTTCCGCTGGCGACCAGAGCCACGGCGATCCCGCGCCGCCGCATGAACCAGTGAGAGATATCGGCGATCAGTGGCCCAAACCCAACCGCTGTACCCAGCCCCAACAACAGATGCGCCAGCGACAGCAGCATCATGTTCGGGGCCAGCGTGGCGAGTAGATAGCTGATGGCACTCAGAGCTGCCGCGCCAATCAGGGCTTTGGTCACGCCTAGCCGATCCACCAACTGGCCCAGCCACATATTGCCGAGCGCAAAGCCGATCATGGTCAGGACATAAGGCAACGACGCCTCGGCCCGTCCGGCACTAAATTGTGCCTCGATGGCGGGCATTACCACGATGACGGCCCACATGCCCACATTGACCACTGTGGCAATGGCCAGAGTGATCAGCAGGCGCAGCCAGGAATAGCGGCTATCATGGATCGCGTGGGTCATCCCGGAACGCTAGGGCGCGACTGCGGTTTTGACCAGTCACAAGTTGCGTGACTGGTCGGCTGTCACTCAGTCGTGTCTTTGGTCTCGGTCCGTTGCAGATGTATCGTGGTCTGATCGGTGGTCTGCGTGACGATCCAACTGGCAGGCGGTTGCGAACGGGCGCGGCGGCGGGTCAGGGTCCAGCCTTGGCCTGCATCGCAATAGGTAGGGGCCATATGCCAGCGCGTCTCGATCCCTTGCGCACCTCCATCATCGGGGGTCAACAACACTCCCAGCGGAGCTTGCCCCACCGCGCCGCCCTGTTCTGCGGCCAGATGCAGGCGCCGGACCGGGGTCAGCCCCGGCGGGCCGGGCAGATCGCCGATGACAAGTGGGACTGCGCCGCTGCGCAGGGCCTCCTCCATACACCACAGCAGGTCTTCGGCCTTCGACGGACGAACCAGCAGAAAGCGCGAGGGATCGGCAAAGGGCAGCATACCTTCGGGGTGCAATTGCCCGATCTCCCATTCAGGGCAAATCCACATCACCGGCCCTTGCGTCTGCCCTGCCAGCCACATGGCAAAGCTGCGGCGCGCGGGGCCGCAGGCCTCGTGCACACGGGCCAGTTGCAGGCTGATCTGTGGATGCAGGACCACTCCGGGCGGGGTGCGTGCGGGTTTGCGGCCAAGAAGCTGGGTGGACATGCCAGCAGATTAGCATGTTCTCACTTTGTTCTCAATTGGGGAATGTCGTCAGCGCGACAATATCAGACGTCCATCAGCGAATTGGACGTTCGAGAAGCGCTGCAGGTACGCCATACCCAGCAACGACTGGTTCAGTTCGCCCTCGGTGATTGAGGCCTGCACATTGCGGTCCGTGATCGGCCCGAGCGCGAGGCTGTCCAAACGCACCGGAGCCGTGCGTACCATACCATTCGCAGTCGCAGCGCGCCCAAGATAGGTCAGCCGCGTAGTATCGATCCCGGCGCGCGCGGCATCCTTGTCGCTCAGGACAATGTTGCTGGCACCGGTATCGACCAGAAAGGTCACCGCTTTGCCGTTCACCAGCATCGGCAGGTAATAATGCCCGTCATATGACCGGGGCACCTCGATCCGGTGGTCAGTCACTGTTAGCTGAGTCGAAGGGCCAACGGTCGAGCGGATGTCGTCCCAAAGCCCGATCACAGCAATGACGCCGACAAAGATGAACACCCAGGCGGCGACCTGTTGCATCGTCTTGCCCAGTGATTGACGGTTTTGGGTGATGAACCACATCAGCAGTGCAGCAGCCAGCAACACCAGATAGGTCAAACGCCCGATATTCTCGCCATCCATTCCGTCACCCGTACTCAGTTGGTTAGCCATATATATGGGGGCTCAGGAAGCGAAACCAAAGGCCTTGAGACCATCCAGAATGAACTGCACCGACAGCGCGGCCAGCAGCATACCCAGTAGCCGGGTCAGCACGTTCAGCCCCGTCTTGCCCAGAATGCGAGCGATCACGCCTCCGGCCAGAAAGAACACAAAAACCACGATCATGACTGCCAGCATCACGGCACAGGCGGCGGCAATGCCCTGAATGCCCGGGTTCTGGCCAGCCAGCAGGATGATGGTAGCAATTGATCCGGGCCCTGCGATCAGGGGAATGGCCAGAGGGAATACGGACGGGTCAGGATGCTCTTCCTCCTCGGCCCGATCCTCGCGGCGTTTGGTGCGGCGGTCGAACAGCATGTCGAGCGCGGTCAGAAACAGCAGCGCACCACCGGCCACGCGGAAGGCCTCCATTGAAATGCCGACAAAGCCCAGTACAGCCTCACCAAATGCGGCGAAGGCGATCAGGATACACACCGCAGTCAGGCAACTGCGGATGGCGATCTTGCGGCGCGTCGCGGCATCCATGTCTTGCGTCAGGGCGACGAAGATCGGTGTGGTGCCAAACGGGTCGATCACCACGAACATGGTGGTGAACGCTGTGATGAAGAAGGCCATTTCAATCATGCTGCATTCTCTGCCTGTTCCAAGCGTTCGGCGGCCGCGACCCAGAGGGTTTCGGCCTTTTGCATCGCTTCAGTGACCTCGGCGAATTTTCGGTTCCAGGTTTCCAGATCGTTGATCTTGTCATCCTCATATAATGCCGGGTCCGCCAGTTTGGCCGAGAGTTTGTCGTGCATGTCCGTCAGTTTCTCGATCCGATCCTCGCATTTGCGCAGATCAGCGCGCAGCGCCAGCATGGTATCGCGCGAGGGGCGCTTGGGCTTGGCGGATTGCGGTTTCTCTTTCACCGGCTTGTCACGGGCCAGCAGCAGGGCACGATAGGTCTCCAGATCGCCGTCAAACGGCTTTACCGTCCCGTCCGAGACCAGCCACAGCCGGTCTGCTACGAGCGACAGCAGGTGCATGTCATGACTGACCAGCACAACCGCGCCGGAATATGCAGTCAGTGCTTCGACCAGCGCTTCGCGGCTTTCGATGTCCAAGTGGTTGGTTGGCTCGTCAAGGATCAGCATATGCGGTGCGTCGATTGTGGCGATCAGCAGTGACAGGCGGGCTTTCTGACCGCCTGATAGTCGACCGACCACAGTCTCTGCCTGATCCGCGTTCAGACCAAACCCGGCCAGACGCGACCGCCATTTGCCCGGAGCCTCGTCTGGGCGCAGGCGCCGTAAGTGGTCCAGAGGGGTCTCGTCCACATAAAGCTCATCTACCTGATGCTGCGCGAAATACCCGATGCGCAACTTGTTAGAGCGGCTCATCTTGCCTGCCATCAGGGGCAGGCGGTCGGAAAGCAGCTTGGACAGGGTCGACTTGCCCTGACCGTTCTTGCCCAGCAATGCGATCCGGTCATCCTGATCAATCCGCAGATTCAGGCGGCGCAGTACCTCAATCTCGCCATAGCCGGTCACACCGCCTTCAATCTGGATGATCGGCGGCGATAGCTCCTCGGGCTCGGGAAACGAGAATGCGCGCAAGGCGGCCTCTTGCGGGGTTGAAACCAGTTGGATGCGCTCGATCATCTTCAGGCGGGACTGGGCCTGTACGGCCTTCGACGCTTTATAACGGAAGCGATCCACGAAACTCTGCAGATGGGCGATGCGGGCCTTGGCCTTGGCGTTCTCCGACTCCGCTTGCGCCAGACGTTCCGCCCGGCGTTCGGCGAACTTGTCGTAAGGGACTGCGTAATAGGTGAGCTTGCGATCTTCCAGATGCAGGATCGACCCCACGGCGCGGTTCAGCAGCCCGCGGTCATGGCTGATGATGATCACCGTGTGAGGATACTTCGCCAGATAGCTTTCAAGCCACAGTGCGCCTTCAAGATCCAGATAGTTGGTCGGTTCGTCCAGCAATAGCAGATCGGGCTGAGAGAACAGCACCGCCGCGAGGGCCACGCGCATCCGCCAGCCGCCCGAGAAATCGGAACAGGGTTTCAGTTGATCTTCGTCATCAAACCCCAGACCTTTAAGGATCGACGCTGCCCGTGCCTCAGCCGACCAGGCGTCGATATCGGCCAGACGGGTCTGGATATCGGCAATGCGCGCGGGGTCTTCGGCGCTTTCAGCCTCGGCCATTAACGCGCTGCGTTCGGTATCGGCGGCGAGGACAGTATTGATCAGCGAAACATCGGACGAGGGCACCTCTTGCGCAACACCGCCAATCCGGGCGCGTTTCGGGATCGAGATATTGCCCGACTCCAACGCAAGCTCGCCCCGGATGAGGCGAAAAAGAGTGGTTTTGCCGGTCCCGTTGCGGCCCACAAGGCCAACCTTGTGACCATCAGGGATAGTCGCGCTGGCCCCATTGAACAAAGGGCGGCCCTCAACGGCATAGCTGATATCTTCGATCCGTAACATGAGGCCGCTCTTAGCAGAGCCACGATGCCGCCGCCAGCGGCTTGGCATGTTCAAACGTCAGGCAATGTGTTAGCGCTGTTTCGTTTGCTTTTTTGAAACGGTTTTCGACATGCGCGCGGCCCAGACGCCCCCCAGTTTGATCACGCTGATCTTTGCCACGGCGCTGTCTGTGCTGTCCCTGAATATGTTTCTGCCCTCACTGGCGCATATGAGCGAGGATTTCGCGGTGGACTACGGCCTCGTGAACCTGTCGGTTGCGGGGTATCTGGCCGTATCTGCCGTGCTACAGTTGATCATGGGACCGCTGTCAGATCGCTTTGGACGCAGGCCCGTGCTGTTGGTCTGCATGACGATCTTCGTCATTGCCTCGATCGGCTGCGTCATGGCCGAGTCGATCTGGCTGTTCCTGGGCTTTCGCCTGCTGCAGGCGGTAGTCGTGGCAGGATCGGTGTTGTCCAGCGCCTCGATCCGGGACCGATATCCTCCGAATGAGGCCGCGAGCAAACTGGGTTATATCGCCATGGCGATGGCGCTTGCGCCGATGTTGGGTCCGATGTTGGGCGGCGCGTTGGACATGCTGTTTGGATGGCGCGCGGGGTTTGTTCTGTATTCGCTGTTGGGGGCAGGGCTGCTGGCCCTTCTGTGGCTTGATATGGGCGAGACAAATCTCATCCGCGCCTCAACCTTCTCGGCCCAATTGCGCGAATACCCACACCTCTTTCGAGCGCGCCGATTCTGGGGCTATGCCCTTTGCGTATCGTTCTCGATAGGGGGTTTTTTCAGCTTCATCACCGGAGCGCCTTTGGTGGCTGCGGCATGGTTCGATTTGAGTCCGGCCATGCTGGGTCTTGGGATCGGCATCATCACGGGCGGATTCATGGTCGGTAATTTTGTGACGGGACGGATCGCGGCACGCACACGACTGACCACAATGATCCTGATCGGGCGGATAGTGGCCTCGACCGGACCGTTTTGCGGGTTACTTCTGTTCATAGCTGGCCTGGGGTCAGTCTGGGTGTTCTTCGGGTCGGCCATCTGTGTGGGGTTCGGCAACGGATTGACAAACGCCAATGCGACCGCCGGTGTCATGTCCGTGCGCCCCAAGCTGGCCGGCAGTGCGGCGGGGCTTTCAGGTGCGATGATCGTGGCGCTTGGGGCGATCCTGACGTCGATGACCGGCGCGTTTGTCAGCCCGGAAAACGGACCTTATCTGGTGCTGAGCATGATGTGCGGCAGCAGTTTCATCGGCCTTCTTGCGGTACTCTATGTGCGTCGCGTGGATCGTCTGGAGCCGCTTCCCGATACGATCTGACCGCAAAGGCATCATTCTACTTTTCTTGAAGCAAATACCATGTTAGGCGGCGCGCGATGGATTTCGGCGCGGACCCGCGCCACATTGTAAGGAGAGGCCGATATGGCACTGGAACGCACATTCTCGATCATCAAACCCGATGCAACCCGCCGCAACCTGACTGGCAAGATCAACGCCAAATTCGAAGAAGCGGGCCTGCGCATCGTCGCGCAAAAGCGCATCCACATGACCAAAGAGCAAGCTGGCAAGTTCTACGAAGTACATGCCGAGCGTCCGTTCTATGACGAACTGTGCGAATTCATGTCGTCGGCCCCTGTTGTTGTTCAGGTTCTGGAAGGCGAAGGCGCCATTGCCAAGAACCGTGAAGTCATGGGCGCAACCAACCCTGCAGACGCAGCAGCTGGCACCATCCGCGCTGAGTTCGCTGAATCAGTTGGCGAAAACTCGGTCCATGGTTCGGACGCACCTGAGACAGCAGCGGTTGAGATCGCCTACTTCTTCTCGGGCATCGAGCTGGTTGGCTAAGCCTCCACATCGGTGAACAGATTGGGCCGCTCCTTTTTGGGGCGGCCTTTTTCTTTCTCAAACGGGTTTGAGGTCCGCAGCGGTCACACGAACGCCCACGGCGTCCAGATCCGAGACCATCTGGCTTTCCGGCGCCCGGCTCACCCCGGCCTTGATCGCATCAAACCTCTTGCGCAGCGCCTTCTTTTCTTCGCCTTTGCAGTCGTTCCAGGGACGGCCCTGCAGACCCATCACCAGCACATAGTAGCCAATGAAATGCGGGCGCGAGCCGGATTGCAGAAGGCGCGCATAGGCCTCATCCGCGCCTAAGTCCCGCAACTCTTGAGCGGAATGAATGCCCGCACGCGCGCAGGCTTGCTCGAAGGCTGGGCCAAGGTTTCTGATCGAAGAGACCGGTTCAGACATGCCTCTGTCTTAGCCTGAGCCTTGTCGAATGTCACCCGCGCAGAGTTGTTTGGGTCTGTTCCTTGCGTTAGGCAAGTGACGGGGCAGGGAGGATGCAATGAGTCGTGTAAGCTACGAAGAATTGGCGCAAAATCTGGACCTGATGAACCCACCTGCGGGCTTTATCGATGATCCGTTCCCGATCTATGATGCGTTACTGGAACACGCGCCGGTGCTGCCGCAGCCCGATGGGTCTGTTCTTTTGTCGCGCCACGCTGATCTGGATCGCGTCTATCGCGACACCACGCTTTATTCATCGGACAAGAAGGCCGCCTTTGGACCGAAATTCGGAGCGGGCTCACCACTCTTCGAACACCATACCACTTCTCTGGTATTCTCTGACCCGCCGTTGCACACGCGGGTGCGCAAGATCATGACCTCGGCCCTGACACCCCGCGCCATTGCACGAATGGAGCCGGGGTTGATCCAAACCGTCGATACGCTGTTGGATGCGATGGCAGGCCGGGATCAGGTGGACCTGATCGAGGATTTTGCATCGACGATTCCAATTCAGATCATCGGGAACCTGCTGGACGTGCCCATGTCAGAACGCGGGCCGCTGCGCGACTGGTCTCTGGCTATTCTGGGCGCGCTGGAACCGTCTTTGACCGAGGTACAGTTGGAGACCGGGCATCGGGCGGTGACCGAGTTCAAAGCTTATCTTGAAGACCTCGTTGCGCGCCGTCGTGCCAATCCGGGTGACCCGGAAACGGACGTATTGACCCGCTTGATCCGGTGTGAGGGGGCGGATGCACAACTCAGCGAGATTGAACTGCTGCAGAACTGCATCTTCATCCTGAATGCGGGTCATGAAACAACGACCAACTTGATCGGCAACGGTTTGGCGCTGCTGCATGATCATCCGGAGCATTGCGCGCGTCTGTTGCACGATGACGCGCTGATCAACTCGACGGTTGAGGAGGTTTTACGCTTCCGCTCACCGAACCAGTTCGGCAATCGTGAAACCACGGCTGATATAGAACTTGAGGGCCTGCATATACCCAAAGGCACCAATCTGCACCTCTGCATCGGCGCCGCCAACCGGGATCCTGCGGTGTTCGATGATCCGAGCCGGTTCGACATTGCCCGCAAACCCAACCGGCATCTGGCCTTCGCAGGTGGTCCGCATGTCTGTGTTGGCCTGACGCTCGCTCGGCTGGAAGGGCGGATCGCACTGGGTCGTTTTCTGCACAGATACCCCGAGTACAAGCTTTTACCTGATCGCAAACAAGGCGGTCGTATCCGCTTCCGGGGTTACACTGCTTTACCTGCAGTTCTTTAACGCTATTTATTTGATACAGCAGTGTATTAACTGCCATTGTTAATGCGCTTCGCGACGTTCACGCCAGCTTTATAATAGTTTCCAGACCGGGCTTTCGGTTCTTTGCAATGAACTTGCCGCCATGCATGTGCGAGATTGCAGCCACCAGAGCCAACCCGAGGCCCGCATTGCGCTCGGTGCGGGCAGGGTCCAGAGTGACGAAGGGCATCTGCAATCTTGGCAAATCACGCTCGGGCACACCGGGGCCACGGTCACGAACGCTCAGCAATGTGAAGGCGCCATCTTCGCGGATTTCGATGGTGATCGCAGTACCCGCCGGAGCGTAGCGCATGGCGTTTTCCAGGAGGTTTGAGAGGGCCTGTGACAGTAAAGGGCGGTGACCTTGTATCGGCTCGGTTCTGCCTTTGACCTCCAACCGAATATTCTGATCTGCGGCGACGGGTTCATAGAGTTCGACCACGTCGCTAACCAGTTGCTGTAAATTCACTGGTTCGAACTGCTCGCGGCCCAGACCGGCTTCGGCGCGCGAGATTTCGGTAAGTTGGCTGAGAACCCGTAGCAAATGATCAATCTCACTTGTAGCGCGGGCCAGATCGATATCACGCTCCTGGTCGCTTTTGTCAGGCTCAGCCAGCGACTCGACCCGCTGGCGCAGGCGCGAAAGCGGTGAACGCAGATCATGCGCAATGGAATTCGAAGTGGTTCGAAGATTACTGATCAGCTCTTCGATCTTATCCAGCATGTTGTTGAGCGTGCCCGAGACCTGATCGAACTCGTCACCCGTACCGCGCAATGGCATACGCAAAGCCAGATCGCCCGAAACGATGTTATCGGCCGTGTCAGCGATATCTTTGAGACGTGAGAACACCAGACGTGTCAGCAGCCAACCTGTCAGCAGACTCAACGCAAGGGCAGTCCCGAGCGCCAATGCGACGGACCGAAACAGAGCGCGGTCGAACTGCTGGCGCGCCAACGCATCGCGTCCGACCAGCAACCGTTCGCCACCGGGCAGCCGAACGGACGCAGCCGATATTGGAACCGTCTGGTCGCTGTCTTCGCGGCGCAATTGCAATTCGACCCAGCCGCTGCCCGGCGTGATCCCTTCGGGCCAATGGGCCAGGTTGCCTGCCAGCTTGGTGCCTTGCCGACCTGTAAGCAAATATAGGGCGTCCCGCTGGGCTGCGGTGGGCAGGCGACGTTCGATTGCGGTGATCAATCCGATCATGCCAAGGCGTTCGTATTCATCCGCCAGACCCGTGAGTTCTGCCTGTACGACGGATCGTGTCTCATCCGAGATTGTGCGATTGGCGGTCACGTAAACGGTTACCAGTACCGCTGCGGTCAGCAATGTACTCAGCACCATGCTGGCCATGACCAGCCGGGTGCGCGCATTCCTCAGCGACAGGCGCAGGTCAGGCATCCGAGACCATGTACCCAGCGCCCCTTACTGTCTCGATCATCGGGTCGGCACCTTCTTCATCAAGCTGGCGGCGCAGTTTCGAGATATGGACGTCGACTACATTTGTGTTGGGGTCAAAGTGATAGTCCCAGACGCCTTCCAGCAGCATAGTGCGAGAGACGACGCGGTTTTTGCGGCGCAGGAAGTACTCCAATATCTGGAATTCACGCGGGGTGAGGGTGATCTCGCGCCCGTTGCGTGTGACTTTACGCGTAAGCAGGTCCATTTCGAGATCGCGGCAAGCCAGAGTTGGAGTTTCTTCTGCTTCCTGCGGACGGCGCAGCAAGGCCTCGATCCGGGCGTGCAATTCCTGAAACGAGAAAGGTTTGACCAGATAGTCATCCGCCCCGGCACGGAGGCCTTTGACCCGTTCATCAACCGCGCTCATCGCGGTCAGCATCAACACGGGCGTCTTCAACCCCGCAGCCCGCATGGACTTGATCAACGACAAACCATCCAGCCCCGGCAGCATTCGATCCAGAACAACGGCATCGAAACCGCCATCAGTCGCATGATAAAGGCCCTCGCGGCCATCCGACGCGACTTCGACCACATAGCCTTCCTCGCCAAAGCCTTTGGCGATGAAATCACGGGTCTCCTGATCATCCTCAACAATCAACAGGCGTCTGCTCATGGTCGGGGCTCCTTTCCCAATAGGATATAAACACAGATACTCTTTGAAAAAAACATGCCGGGTGCGATGCCGCACCCGGCTGTCCCAGTGGTACGTGGACAATCCGCACCCTCCGGAATAAGCGCACCAGATTTCCCCATCATGTGGCGCGCTTAGGTGTTGTGGCTCAGGCGATCTTGACCGCGACGAAGATTTGGTTGCCGCCGCGATTGATCAGCACCAGAGCCGGATCGGTCTTTTCGCTTTCCAGCGCGTCTTTCAGCGCGTCCGGGGTCGCGGTGTCCAGATTACCCAGCCGCACGATCACATCGCCGCGCTGCAAACCAGCCTTTGCTGCAGGGCTTTCGGGCTTGAGGTCGGTGACAACCACGCCGTCCACATTCTCGCCCACGCCCATTTCCGCACGTGCCGTTTCGGTCAGCGGAGCAACCGTCACACCCAGCGAAGTGCCTTCGAACTTGTCCTCGACTACGCTGTCGGTCTCGGCTGAGGCAGACTGATGCTGGCCAATGGTCAGTTCAATCTGTTCTTCTTTTCCATTGCGAAGAACTGTCAGAACACTGTCAGTACCCACCTTGGTGGTGCCAACCAGGATCGGTAGATCACTACTGGAATCAACGGGTTCTCCGTTGAAGCTGAGAATCACGTCACCTTGTTGCAGCGCGCCATCCGCCGGGCTGTCGGTCACCACATCGGACACGAGCGCGCCGGTCGCCGTCTCGACGCCCATCGCTGCCGCCAGTTCGGGGCTGACATTCTGGATCGACACACCCAGCCATCCGCGGCTGACCTGACCGTCATCGCGCAGGTCCGCAGTGATGTGATCCACGATGTTTGAGGTCACAGCAAATCCGAGGCCGACCGAGCCGCCGCTAGGTGAGTAGATGGCAGAGTTCACGCCGATCACTTCACCTTCCATGTTGAACAGCGGACCGCCCGAGTTGCCCTTGTTGATGGCCGCATCCGTCTGAATGAACTCGGCATAAGGTCCTTCCGAGATATTGCGGCCCTTAGCCGACACGATACCCGTTGTGACAGTTGAGTTGAGCCCGAAGGGGTTGCCGATGGCGACCACGTCTTCACCCACTCGGATGGCATCGCTGTCGCCCATTTGTACGGCTTGCAGATCTTCGCCTACATCAATCTTCAAAACAGCGATATCAGTCAGCGGGTCGGTGCCTACGATCTCTGCCTCGAAGGTGCGGTTGTCACTCAAGCGGACAGTTATTTCCGTCGAGTTGTCGACCACATGGTGGTTGGTGACAATGTATCCAGCCTCGTCCAAGACGAAACCAGAGCCAAGACCTTGGCTCGGACCACGCTGCGGCATCTGGAAACCTTCCGGTCCGCCGAAGCGTTTGAAGAACTCACCAAAGGGGTGCCCTTCGAAATCGAACTCCTGTCCCTGCGTCAGGACTGGTGCTGTGTCTTGCTTGGCGATGATCGTAACGACTGAGGGTGATACGGTTTCAACCAGTTCTGCCAGCGCCTCGTCTGCCATCGCGGGCAGGGCGGTGGTGGCCAGCATGGCCGCGCCCAGTGCGCTTGCGCCCATCCAGCTAGTCGTGCGTGGGAAAAGCAGTGAGGATTTACGGATGCTCATTTTGACTCCTGTCTTTGTATGGCGGTTGAGCCCGCGCTTGAGACAGGAGATGCCCAGTCAATCTTTGCAGTTCCTGAGTGAAAAATTAAGAAACCTTAATTTTGCCGTTTTCTGTCCTTCCTATGCGGTTGTTCACCAACCGCGCATGAGCGGGAATCAGCCAAGCTTACGTAGGGCGAATCGGTCGATTGTTGCCGACATCGTCGACAGTCAGGAAAAAGCGCCGAATTGAATCAGTTTCGTTAACAAATAAACCGCACCTCTGGTCAAATCACCGAAGATCACCTTAAAGTTGTTTCTCCCCGAGGGACGTGTTTCTGGCGATTGGTAAAGATGCCTTAAAACAAATTGGAAACAATAGGCCCCAAAGGCCATATTCACATTAGGTAATGTGGTGAGCGGCTTAATGTACAACTCAAGCGAGATTCCAGACTGTTGCATTGTTGCGCAAGCGCCAAGTCGATTTTGTGGAAATTTACCAATTCTTCCAATTTTACGTTGTTTGAAAGCACCTGATAGGCGACGATGTAATTGCCCAAGTGAGGGGGGCCTGAGACACTAGGGGGTGTTGAAGGCGCATCTCAGTCTCCATAGCGCTGAGCGGCATGTTAACGAGGGGGTCTTGTTTAGGTTCGGCAGCGTATAGTCAGACAACCTGTTTGGTGATCTGACCGCGCTAGAGAGATTGGTGAAAGTGGTAGTCCTGTTTTTGGGCAACCGGCCCGGTCGTTCGCGACCGGGCCGTGTTCATTTCAGCGTTCGGTTTGATCGCCACTTCTCCCAATCCGTTGGCGTATCCAGATCCAGCAGAGCGTGATTGTCCGGCAGGCAGTGCAAGTGAACTTTGCCCTTGCACTGTTTAACGATTTCCTGGGCGCCGGTGTCGCCGGTCAATTCCTTGAGAGCGTGGAACAACGCTTGATCGAAAATCACCGGATGGCCGGGTGCGCCATCGTTGGTCGCACCACGCCAAACCAGATTATCCGGATACTGTGACCTCGACAGCAGTACGGAGCGGAGATCACTTGATGTCAGGTCAGGCAAATCCGCCAAAAGTACCATCACCGCAGGCGCGGTTGCCGGGACCAGAGCCATCGCGCCACGCAGACTGGCATTCATGCCTTCTGTGGCGTTGGCAATTTCGGCGCGGGTGATATCGAGCCCATCCAGCGCCGCATAGCGTGGATGCGGCCTGGGCGGCAGGGCGGCGATTACTGGGCCAGCGGCCAGTGCTGCAAGGGCAGACCGACGCAGGAGCGGAACCCCGTCAATCCGTTGCAACAGCTTATCCGCACCGCCCATGCGACTGGATTGCCCGGCGGCCAGAAGGATAATGGGAATCGCGCTCATCTAGCGACCATGCCCCCGGTTGTGCGCCGAGTCACCCCCGCATTCGCGCTCCATCCGGGTCGAACAGGGGGGAGGTGGTCACGCGTGCACCGCGCATCTGCCCGAGGATTTCAATCTCGACTTCCTGACCTGCCATCGCACGTTCGATAGGCAGGAAACCCATCGCGATAGATTTCCGAGCGTAGTGGGAATAGCCGCCTGAGGTGCAGAAACCGACAACCTCGCCCTCCAGCCAGATCGGTTCATAGGCGTTGACATCTGCGTCATCAGCGTCGACCTCGAAAGCCACCAACTTACGGGCCGGGCGTTCGGCTTCTGCTGCCGCGCGCCCGATGAACCGGGCGGATTTCGAGAAAGAAATGAACCGATCCAGCCCGGTCTCGGCAGCTGTATAATCGGGTGAGAACTCCCGCATCCACGAGCCAAAGAACTTGTCCAATCGCAGGCTCATCATTGCGCGCATCCCGAAGGGGACCATGCCAAGCGGTTGCCCTGCCTGCCACAAGGTCCACCAAAGCTGCCGCTGCGCCATAGGATCGCAATAGATCTCATAGCCAAGATCGCCGGTGTAGCTGACGCGCTGAACGATACAGTCAGTCATGCCGACCGTCATGCGACGCACGTCAAGGAAACGAAGAGCGCTGATATCGTCGCGCGTGCAACCGGCCAGAACCTCGGTCGCTTTTGGCCCGGCGATTTGGAAACCGTTCAGGCGATCGCTGATATTCTCGACCTGCACACCATCCTGAGCGTTCTGCTGGAACCAACGTAGGTGAAAGGCTTGGCTGCCATATGAGGCAGTCAGCTGGAACTCGGTCTCGCTCAGGCATGAGACGGTGAAATCGCCGATCAGCTTGCCCTTGGGCGATAGCATCGGCGTCAGAGACAGGCGGCCGGGTTTCGGAATCCGACCCGCCATGAGCTGGTCGAGCCAGCCCCGCGCACCGGACCCGGTGATGCGGTACTTGCCGAAATTGTGCACCTCGTTGATGCCAACCCCTTCGCGCACCGCCCGTACCTCGCGCCCTGTGGCGTCAAACGCGTCCGAGCGGCGGAATGAGGGCGTTTCATATCCCGGCTCATCGCCTTGTGCGAAATAGTTCGGAACCTCAAGCCCGTATTGCTGTCCCCAGACCGCGCCGAGATCTGAGAAGATGTCATACATCGGCGTGGTGCGGTTTGGGCGCGCGGCTGGCAGCTCCTCGTTGGGATAGGCCACACTGAATCGTTTCTGATAGTTCTCGACCACCTTGGGGCGTGTGTAGCCGGGGCTGATCCAATCACCAAAGCGAGCTACGTCCATCGCGAAGACGTCCCGTTCCGGTTCGCCTTCGATCATCCATTGCGCCAGCGTCAGGCCGACACCGCCACCCTGGCTGAAGCCAGCCATGACGCCGCAAGCTGACCAGTAGTTGCGCACGCCGGGGATCGGCCCCACCAGTGGGTTGCCATCTGGCGCAAAGGTAAAAGGCCCGTGGATGACCGATTTGACACCAGCCTCGGCCAGAACCGGAAAGCGGCGATAGGCGAATTCGATACTGTCGGTGATCTTGTCATAATCATCGGGCAGCAGCTCATGCCCGAACTCCCATGGTGTGCCATCCACAGCCCAGGGCTTGCAGGGCTGTTCATAGAAGCCGATGCACAGACCGCGCCCTTCCTGCCGCAAATAGCTTTCGCCCGCCGGGTCCATCACATGCGGATGCTCGCCGCCCGCGTCGATGATCGCCTCAATCTCGGGGATGGCGTCGGTGACCAGATACTGGTGTTCCATAGGGTGGAGCGGGAAGTAGATGCCCGCCATCGCCCCAACTTCGCGCGCCCACAAGCCACCAGCATTAACCACGTGTTCGGCATGAATGGTGCCTTTGTCGGTGACCACATCCCAGGTGTCATCCGGGCGCTGGTTGGTCTCGCGCACCATGCAGTGGGTCTCAATCGTGGCGCCTCCCATTCGCGCGGCCTTGGCATAGGCGTGGGTTGTGCCTGACGGATCCAGATGCCCGTCCAGAGGATCGTAAAGCGCACCGAGGATACCGTCAGTGTTGGTGATAGGGGCGATCTTCTTGATTTCGTCCGGACCGACGATTTCAGTCTCCAGCCCCATGAAACGATGCTTGGCACGCTCGGCCAGCAGCATGTCGAAGCGGTCCTGATTGTCGGCCAACGTAACGCCGCCAACATGGTGCAGGCCGCAGGACATACCAGTGATCTCTTCCAGCTCCTTGTAAAGCCGGATCGTGTAACCCTGAAGTGCGGCCATATTGGTGTCGCCATTCAAGGTGTGAAACCCGCCCGCTGCGTGCCAGGTTGAACCGCTTGTCAGTTCCGAGCGTTCCAGCAGCATGACATCAGACCAGCCCAATTTGGTCAGGTGATACAGAACGGAACAGCCGACGACCCCACCGCCGATAACCGCAACGCGTGTAGTAGTTTTCACGTTGGAACTCCCTCAGATTTTTCGGAAGCCTGTATCCGGTTCAGAGGCAATACTGTCCTGTTTGCGACATCGCTTACGTATTGCACCAGCCCCGGATTTGCAGCGCCTTTTCCCGCAGCCACAGGGCGTCAAAGCCGCCGACCAGCCGATAACCATTGTCAAACAAGCTAAGGGCGCGGTCCTCGGTCAGGGCGACATTGCCGAGGGGCAGATTCGCTTTCCTGGCCGCAGCTTCGATACGCGCGACCGCAGCCAGAATATCAGGATGATCGAATTGCCCCATGAGGCCCAGATCGGTGCTTAGATCAAACTGAGCGGGTATTAGCAGATCAATTCCGGGAACGGCGCAGATTTCTTCGATATTCTCTACGGCTTCGGCGGTTTCAACGAGAAGGCAACAGATTAGTTCGGGCTGAATGTCTGGCGCGTAAGTCCCGAAATCCTTGCCCCAGCGCGATTGAGAAATGAATGGGCCGAACCCGCGCGTCCCGTCGGGTGGGTACCGCAGGCTGGCCACGGCTTGACGCGCCTCGTCTGCCGTGCGGATCAGGGGGAACATGATCCCTTCCGCTCCAAGATCCAGCGCGCGTTTCACCTGTGCAGGGTCATTCTCGGCCACCCGTACCAAAGGCGCACAATCTGTGCCTGCGGTCGCGGCGATCATGGCGTGGGCCGAGGCATAATCGACCGCGCCATGTTCCAGATCGACGACAATCGAGTCGACGCCACAGGCCGCGATTGCCTGCGTTACAACTGCCGAGGGGATGGTACAGACCACACAACTGAGTCGGTCACCACTGTGCCAGAGTTTCCGTTTCAAGCTGGGCATCCGGCACATCTCCTCAAGTCAGAATTATGAAACCATAGATCAGAGAGGACGGACTTTCAGCCCGGTAATCCGGTTCCCTTCGCGTGCTGTGACCTCGAACCGGAAGCCGTGGAACGAAAACACCTGTCCAACGATAGGGATCATCTGCGCCTCGTGGATTACCAGACCGGCCAGCGTGTTGGCCTCTTCGTCCGGTAGGGACCAGTCGAGTGCGCGGTTGGCGTCCCGGATGGTCATCGCGCCCTCGACCAGATATTGGCCATCATCGGTCCGGGTGACGGGCACCTCTTCGTCGATGTCGAACTCATCGGCAATCTCGCCCACGATTTCTTCCAGAATATCTTCGAGCGTGATCAGTCCGCGCAGCGAGCCGTATTCATCCACCACCAGCGCAAAGTGACTGTGCATCCTAAGAAACTCGCGCATCTGGTCGTCCAGAGTGGTGGTTTCGGGTACGAAATAAGGATCGTTGGCCACCTTCGCGATGTCAAAGTTCTTGAGCCGCTCGGTATCTCCATCCGCGCCGCCCACTTGCGCATACATAGCTCGGAACAGGTCTTTGGCATGGACGACACCCACAATGTTTTCCTGCTCATCCCGATAGACGGGCAGGCGGGTATGCGGGCTTTCCAAACATTGCTGCAGGATTGCCTCGGGTTCGTCATCGGCGTCGATCATCTCGATATTCGAGCGATGCAGCATGATCTCTTCAACCGTACGGTCGCCCAGATCCAGCGCGCCCAGAATGCGGTCACGGTCTTCTTTTTCGACCACACCTTCGGAGTGGCCCAGTTGCAGCGCCCCCGCGATCTCCTCGCGCACGGCCAGGATGTTGCTGTCGGGATCAATCTGCACACCGAACAGGCGCAGCACGCCACGTACAAACAGGCGCACGGCAGCCACCACGGGTGAGAACACTGTGACTACGATGCTGATGACGGGCGCGACCAGCGCTGCAGCCTTTTCGGCATTGGTGATCGCATAGGTCTTGGGCAGCACCTCGGCAAAGATCAGAACCAGAAGGGTCATCACCAGCGTGGCCAGCGCGACACCGCTTTCACCGAACAGCCGGGTGAAAAGCGCGGTCGCCAGCGAGGCTGCCAGAATGTTCACGAGGTTGTTGCCCAGCAGGACGGAACCGATCAGGCGCTCATTGTCGTCGGTGATATCAAGCGCCTTCTGCGCGCCCTTCGATCCTTTATCTGCCTGCGTCCTCAGTTTCCCGCGCGAAGATGCCGTAAGCGCCGTTTCCGAGCCAGAGAAGAAGCCCGAGAGTACGAGCAGGAGGAGAATAGAGCCTGAGGTGATCCAGAATGCGCCATCAAGCAGAGAAGAGGTGGGTTCCATCGGTCCTTGAATATGTTTGTTTCTGCATCGGTTATGGGGGTGCGGCCCCCTTGGATCAAGGGGTTAGCCCTGATCGGGGGTGTCGTCTTTTGCCAGAGGGTGGTGTTCAAGCACCAGTTCTGACAGGCGTTCATCTAGCACGTGAGTGTAAATCTCGGTCGTGGCCACATCCGCGTGCCCCAGCAGCGTCTGGATCGAGCGCAGGTCAGCCCCGTTAGCCAACAGATGGGTCGCAAAGGCGTGGCGCAGCGTATGCGGTGTGACTTTTTCGGGCGAAACGCCACCCTCAACCGCCAGATCCTTGATCAGCAGAAAGAACATATGCCGGGTCAGATGACCGGATTTCCCGCGCGAGGGAAACAGGAAGCGCGAGGTTTGGCCGCCTTTGGCTACTGTTTGTTCTTCGGCCTCGTCCCGTACCACCAGCCAGACAGCTAGCGCATCGCGCGCGTCTGGGGACAGTGGCACCATCCGCTCTTTCCCGCCCTTACCAAGCACCAACAGCATGCGCGGATCGCCACGGGCGGAAGAAACCGGCAGTGAGACCAGTTCGGTTACGCGCATGCCGGTGGCATAGAGCAGTTCCATCAGGCAGGTGTTGCGCACCTTGTCTGCCTGCGTCCTTCCGGTACGGCGTGCGGCAGCGAGCAGCCGGTCAACTTCGATCACGTCCAGCGTTTTGGGCAGGCGTTTGGCGCGGCCCGGGCCTTTGATCTGGATCGCCGGGTTGGTTTCGCGCCAGCCCTCTTCGAATGCAAAGCGGTAGATCTGCTTGATCGCCGACAGTCGTCTTGCGCGCGTGGAACGGGAAAGCCCCTGTGCATCGCAGTCGATCAGATAGGTCTCGATCCTGTCCCGGTCCGCGTCTGCGAAATTGGTTTTGCGACGTTCAAGCCAGCCCGAGAAATCCTTGAGGTCGCGCCCATAGGCCAGAAGCGTGTTGGTGGCAGCGCCAAGTTCGGCTGCTTGTGCTTCGAGAAAAGTGGAGATCCACAACTCCTGTGAGGCAGGCGCGGCCATACTCAGGTCCCGTTGAGGATCATCAACTGCAGCGCTGCCCGGCGAGCAGTGTCTTCGAGGCCCACGCGGCGGAACGCGGCGATCGCGGCGGTCAGATCGACCAGATTGCCACGCGCACCATGGGCGAACAGCTGCATCGTTTCCAGAATGGCCTCCCCCAGCTGATCGTTGTTCAGCAGCGCATTGATATCCGAGGGGATCGGCGCAGACCATGCGAACCCTTCCGAAATTGCATCCGCCAACGGAGTGGGCGCTTCGGCGCGTCCGGGATCGCCAACCGCCAGAGCAGCCAGGAACGCATTCGCATCGGAACCGTCTGGCGCAGCCTGCGCGGCGTCTTCATAAAGTTCAGACAGTAACAGAATCCGCCAGCGCAGATCCTCGGCGGAGGGATTTGGCAGCGTCAGCGGGGCGAGCTGCGGGGCAAAAAGCTCGGCAAAGGCAACCTCAAGGCCTACGGTCTGCATCTGTGACCATGCAGCGGTCAGGGTCTTGGCAATCGCTTTGGGGTTTCCGGTATTCAGCGCGGTCTCAAAGCGTTGGATTGCGGCGACACGATCCCAGACCGCGCCTGACGCAGCAGGAGAGCGCTCTGTGTAAAGACCCAGTAACTGGTTCGGCGTGAGCGCACCGATGCGGGTCAGACGTTCGGCCGCCTCAACCTGCGCTTTCCATCCGGCCACGTCCCGCAGGTCTGCATTGGCGAATGCGCGGGGCAGTGAGGCGGTGGGCAGGCGTTCACCGATGGCTTCGAACAGGCGAAATGTCAGCGGGTCAGGGTTTTCAGGCTGAGGTAGATATTCGGCGTCTTCAAACAGCTCGGGGCTGAGGAAACGGTCGAGCAAGGCAAGCTCGTCATCGGGCAGAACCTGAAGCGCATGCGCGGCTTCAAGCGTCAACGCGGCCGACGCCCAATCTCCACGCCGGGCTTTGCAGAAGATCTGTGCGGCGTAATCTCGTGACAGATGCGGCTGCGCGATGAGCGCGGTGCAGCTGCGATCCTCGTCCCCGGTCAGCAAAGTCGCATCGAACCAGCGCTTGAAGCGGTCCTGCGTGTCGGTCGGCCCTGCAAGTTGCACCAAGGATTGAACCGGGTCCGATGCGCCCAGTTGCATCAGGCGGTCCAGTCGTGCCTTCAATAAGGTATCCTGCGACTGCGTGCCCGAAGGCGGGCGCGCCTCGGTCAAAAGCAGGGTGAACAGCAGGCGCTGCATCGCGGGGTTGGCCTTGACCGGTACACGGGCAATCAGTTCTGCTAGGCGTTCAGGTTCGCTACCTTGCCATAAATCCACTGGCAGGCCGGTTACGGAAGATGGCACCAAACCCAACGGCGGTGACAGCGCTTCAAGCGGGGTCACCTGCACTTCGGGTTGCAACCCGGTCTGGGTCACTGGCGGCTCCAACAGAACGGTGCCAGGCAGATTCTGGGGCGGATCGGTCAGCCAGTCGATAACCGACAAGGGCTCTGACGTTTGTGCCTGGGCGGTTCCGGCAAGAATAAGCGCCAGCAAGGTGGCTCTAGTCGGCATTCAGAGTGACCGGTTCGCGGATTTCGCTTTGGGGCGCAGAGAAGTCTACACCAAAGAATGGCCCGACATATGCATACCCGATCAGCCCAATGAATCCCAGGCAGATGAGGTATATCAGGAACTTGATCAAACGGCCCATGGGTGAACGCTGCCTCAAATTTTGGTTTTGCCCAAGTTATAACTGGCATTTTTTCCAAGATCACGTCATTCACGATGAAATGAGCGAAATTAAGTATAACCCGTCGCGCCCCGGCACCTCTGATCGGTTTCGATTGCACAAAACCGTTGTTTTGGTTGGCATGATGGGCGCAGGAAAGACGGCTGTGGGGCGTGCATTGGCGGCGCGTCTGGGTGTGCCGTTTCTCGATAGCGATGCCGAGATCGAATCGGCGGCCAATATGACCATCCCCGAGATATTCGCCCGCGATGGCGAACGCTTCTTTCGCGGCAAGGAAACTCAGGTGATCGGGCGGCTGCTGGATGAAAAGCAGAAGGGCATCCTGTCAACGGGGGGCGGGGCGTTTCTAGCTGAGGGCAATCGGCAGATGATCTCGGACCGGGGTGTTTCGGTCTGGTTGCGGGCTGATCTGAATGTGCTGTGGAATCGCGTTAAGCATAAGGACACGCGACCCTTGCTGCGCACCGCGGATCCCTATGCGACATTGCGTGATTTGTATCAGGCACGCGTGCCCGTTTATGAACAGGCCGATCTGGTCGCAGATTCGGATGGCGAGACCGCGATCGAAGATATGGTGGACCGGGTTGTAGCCGCGCTTGAGACGCGCCCGGATGTTTTGGAACGGAATTAATGCATCAGACCGTACATGTAGATTTGGCCGAGCGTTCTTATGATGTCGAGATCGGCCCGGACCTATTGGCGCAGGCCGGCGCGCGTATCGCACCGTTGCTGCCGCGCCCTCGTGTTGCGGTTCTAACGGATGAGAGGGTCGCTGGTTTACATCTGACTGCTCTGCAAGATGGGTTGGCCACCTCCGGTATCGAGATGACGGCACTGTCGCTTCCCGCCGGAGAGGCCACCAAAAGCTGGCCGCATTTCGAACGTGCGGTAGAATGGCTGCTGGCTGAGAAAATCGAACGCAACGATGTCGTCGTCGCGCTCGGAGGCGGTGTAATTGGTGATCTGGCAGGCTTTGCCGCAGCGGTGATGCGGCGCGGTGTACGGTTCGTACAAATCCCAACTTCTCTACTGGCGCAAGTCGACAGCTCGATCGGAGGCAAGACTGGGATCAATGCACCTCAGGGTAAGAACCTGATCGGAGCGTTTCACCAACCCTCGCTGGTGCTGGCGGATACTGCCGTGTTGGGAACACTGACGGCGCGCGATTTTCTGGCCGGTTATGGCGAAGTGGTGAAATATGGCCTGCTGGGGGATGCGGATTTCTTCGATTGGCTCGAGCGAAATGGTCCAAGCCTGCTCTCTGGCGATATGGCAGCTCGCGTTCAAACAGTAACCAGATCGGTTCAGATGAAGGCGGATATCGTTGCCCGCGATGAAACTGAACAAGGTGATCGCGCGTTGTTGAATCTGGGCCATACCTTCTGCCACGCGCTGGAGGCGGCGACTGGCTATTCCGACCGTCTTTTGCATGGTGAGGGTGTCGCCATTGGCTGCGCGCTGGCGTTTGAGCTGTCCTCGCGGTTGGGGCTGTGTTCGCAGGAAGACCCGAGCCGCGTGCGGGCGCATCTGCGCGCCATGGGCATGAAGACCGACCTGGCAGATATTCCCGTAAAGTTGCCGAGCGCTGAGGCTCTGGTCGATCTGATGGCTCAGGATAAAAAGGTGGTCGATGAGCAGCTGCATTTCATTCTGGCGCGTGGCATCGGGAAGGCGTTTGTCACATCGGACGTTCCGAAGGACGCGGTGATCTCAGTGCTCGAAGACGCGCTCGAGATGTGCTGACTACGCGGCTTAGCGCCCTTGTATGATCATCAGCTCGCCGATATTCTCGCGGGTGATATAGCCGACCATCTTGCCAGTTGTTGTGCATACCGCAATGGCTGGCGCACCCTCGTGTAACGCGTCCAGAACCTTGTTCAGCCCACTTGTCAGGGAAACCTTGGGTATGTTGGGCTCAACAATCGAAAGGGCCAGTTCCGAGCGTGGGTGATCGCCTGCAAGCGCGGTAAACAGGCGGTCTCGAGTAACAAACCCCAACAACTCGCCTTCATGATCCAGCACAGGAAACTCATGCTGTGTTGTATGGATGACGGCCTGCGCTGCGGTTGCCAGCGTATCCTCGGGCGAAAGCGCGTGGAATTCGGTGATCATCGCGTCGCGCGCCTGAACCCGCCGCGCGACTGAGCGCATGGCGACATCCTGACTCTCGGCATTGGCGGCGACGAAGACAAAGATTGCAATCAGAACCAAGATCGGATTGCCCGATGTCAGCCCGAGGAACCCCAATCCAATCGCAACAATCTGCCCGCCGACTGCTGCGAAACGGGTTGCCTTGACCCGATCCATCTTCAGGCACAGCAAGGCGCGAAACACGCGTCCTCCGTCCATTGGAAAGGCCGGGATCAGGTTGAATGCGGCTAGCAGCAGGTTCACATAGGCCAATCGGGTCAGTAGATCTGCATGCGTTGATTCAATCTGAGCGAAGGTTTCAAGCTGCGTTCCAGCGCCGAGTAATACCAGAACAAGCCAGATCGCCACGTTCACGGCGGGCCCGGCGAGCGCGACCCATACCTCTTGCAACGGTTTTTCCGGCATTCTTTCCAACCGGGCCAGTCCGCCGATCGGCAAAAGCGTGATGTCGGGGGTTCGAATGCCATAACGTCGGGCCATCAAGGCGTGGCCGAACTCATGAGCAACCACACAGGCAAACAGGGCCAGAACGAACAGAAGATTGTGGATGGCAGCGTGTAAACCTCCGCTGGAATAAGCGGCGAATCCGACCCATGCCAACAGAAGGAAGAAGGTGACATGGACCCTCAGTTCCGAACCGAGTAATCGGCCGAGCGAGAAGGACCATGCCATTTTTTATCTCCGTCTTGGTTTAGAACGGGATTTCGTCGTCATCGATCCCGCCCGATGCGGGGGTAGGGGCGCTGGATTGACTTCCATATGGGTCGCCATAGCCACCGCCAGCTTGGCCGCCGCCATAACCTCCGCCGCCACCGCCGCCGCCTTCACCGCGACCGTCCAGCATTGTCAGCTCGCTGCGATAGGGCCGCAGGACCACCTCGGTCGTGTATCTGTCTTGGCCCGATTGATCCTGCCACTTCCGGGTTTCCAGCTGTCCTTCGATATAGACTTTACTGCCCTTACGCAGATATTGCTCGGCAACCCGGACCAGAGGTTCCGAGAAGATAGCAACCGAGTGCCACTGGGTCCGGTCCCGACGTTCTCCGGTATTGCGGTCTTTCCAGGTTTCGGACGTCGCGACGCGCAGGTTGCACACTTTTCCACCATTCTGGAACGACCGCACCTCAGGGTCGGCACCGAGATTGCCGATCAGAATGACTTTGTTGACTGAACCTGCCATATATTCCCTCGTTCTTTTCGTCATGGATTGCGCCCGAATCTGGCGCATTGTTCTGTTGGTGACCCTATACGGGCCGGGTCTTGGTTGAAACACAGTGCAACGTTAAGCGGGAAAATATTAGCATGATCTTTACCAAGCTTTCATTTCCAGCTGATTTTACTATAATCCGTCTGGTTGTTGAGCGTGCAGGATTAGCATTAATGCGTTTTCTGGTTGGTGGTCTTTCGATCTTGAGTATTTGTCTGGTGGCCTCGGTTGCACAGGCACAGACACTATCCTCGAAGAACCGCAAAGACATTTTCCTGAAACAGTCCAAAGTTCTGGATAATCGCGCAGCCACGCAATATCGCGGGTCGGAACGGCTCAAACCCAAGACCGAGCGCGGAAAGTTCTCCAAACGCTATACCGGCAACTATCGGGGGCAATTTCTGGAACATGCCCGGAAAGCTGCCCGTCAACACAATATCCCCGAGGATTTGTTCCTGCGTCTTGTACAGCAGGAAAGCGGTTGGAATCCGGCTGCCAAGTCACATAAGGGGGCATTGGGCCTTGCCCAGCTGATGCCGCAGACGGCGCGGCTGCTTGGCGTAAACCCGCATGATCCGATTCAAAATCTGGAGGGCGGCGCTCGGTATCTGTCGTGGCAGTACCGTAAGTTCAAATCCTGGCCATTGGCGCTCGCGGCCTACAATGCTGGGCCGAAAGCTGTCGAGAAGCATGGCGGTATCCCGCCATATAAAGAAACCCAGAACTACGTGAAAGTGATCTGGGGCGGATAACCCTACGAAAAAAGGCCGGTATTGAACCGGCCCTCTCTTCTGATGTTGTGACGGCTTATTCCGCCGCAACTTTGATGACGGGCTCCATGCGCGCCAGTATGTCTTCAGCCAGATGGCATTTGACCTGATGGCCGTCCGCCAGCGTCTGAACCGGCGGCACATGGGATTCGCAGCGCCCGTCCGGCACCTCGGATTTCCAGCGACACCGTGTCTGGAACGGACAGCCCGGCGGCGGATTCATGGCCGAGGGGATGTCGCCTTCAAGCACGATATGCTGTTTCTCAACCGACGTATCCGCGATGGGAACAGCACTCAGCAAAGCCTCGGTATAGGGATGATAGGGCGGGGCGAAGACCTGATCGGTCGTACCCAGCTCGACCACATGACCCAGATACATCACCATCACCCTGTCGCTCAGATAGCGTACGATTGACAGGTCGTGGCTGATGAACAGCAGCGTGGTTTTGTGTTCCCGCTGGATTTCCATCAACAGGTCGGTCACCGCCGCCTGCACCGACACATCCAGCGCCGAGACAGGCTCGTCCGCCACAACAATCCGAGCGTCACCGGCAAAGGCGCGCGCGATACCTACACGTTGCTTCTGACCACCAGACAGCTGGCGCGGCATCCGGTCGGCGAAAGCGCGCGGAAGCTTCACAAGATCCAGCAATTCCAGCATCCGCTTCTTCCGCTCGGCCTCAGAATTGCCAACACCAAAGATCTCAAGCGCCCGGATGATCTGGCGACCCACTGTCATCGATGGATTCAACGTGTCGAACGGGTTCTGGAACACCATCTGAACCTCGCCAACGGTTTTGGCGTCGCGCTCTTCAATGGGCACGGCTTCGATGTTGCGATTGTCCAGCAGGATCTGCCCGTCAGTGGCTGTCTCAAGCCCCATCAACACTTTCGCAAACGTGGATTTGCCACAGCCGGATTCACCCACAATGGCAAGTGTCTCGGATTCATGCGCCTCGAAACTCAGCGTTTCGTTGGCCTTGACCACCTTGGTTTCGCCGCCACCGAACAGCGCATTCGCGGCAACCTCATAGTATTTTTTGAGGTTGTCCATCTTCAGAACAGTCCGGCCGATTTCTCCTTTTTCTTTCTGCTCTCCCACAGCGATCGGAGCGTTCCAGTCGATCTCCTGGAACTTTAGACAGCGCGTGTGATGCCGGTCATTACCGGGCACGGCTTCCATCAAAATGTCCTTGGCGTCACAACGCCCTTCCTCAAAGTAATCGCAGCGCGGTCCAAAGTTGCAGCCCGGAGGCCGTTCATGGGGCAGGGGGAAGTTCCCCGGAATGGCCACCAACGGACGCGAGTTCTTGTCGGCCCCAGGCAATGGGATCGAGCGGAACAGCGCCTGCGTATACGGATGCTGCATCTCGTCAAACACATCCTTGATCGAGCCGCGTTCGACCGCCTCACCCGAATACATCACACAGAGCCGGTCACAGGTTTCCAGCACGAGCCCGAGGTTGTGCGAGATAAACAACATCGACGTGCCGTATTTCTTGCCCAGATCCTTAACCAGTTCGACCACCGCGGCCTCAACGGTCACGTCCAGCGCGGTCGTCGGCTCATCCAGGATCAGCAGTGCCGGTTTCGACATCAGCGCCATCGCAATCACGATCCGCTGCTGCTGACCGCCGGAAAGCTGATGTGGGAACGAACTTAACATCCGCTCGGGATCGGGCAGGCGGACATCGGTCACAACTTCAAGGGCGCGCGCATAAGCCTCTTCGGCGCCGACGCCCTCGTGGATCATCGGAACTTCCATTAACTGCTTGCCGATCTTCATCGCCGGATTCAGCGAGGCCATCGGCTCCTGATAAATCATCGCGATCTCATTACCGCGAATGTCGCGCAACTCTTCGGTGGTCATCTCACTCAGGTCGCGACCCTTGAACTTAATCGAACCACCAACAATCCGCCCGTTCTTGCCGAGGTCCTGCATGACCCCAAGCGCCACAGTGGATTTGCCGCAACCGGATTCACCAACCAGCCCCACAGCCTCGCCGGGCTGTACGCTGACCGAGAAATCCATCACAGCGGGGATTTCGCGAAGACGGGTGAAAAACGAAATCGAAAGCTTGTCGATCTCCAGAATTGGCCCGTCATAGTCTGCCAGTTTGTTCATCTTGTTACTCCTCGCGAGAGTCCGGGGCATCCCCTTCATCTGGCTAAAAATATCCCGGGGGTCCGGGGCAGAGCCCCGGTCTCGATCACAATCAGTCCTTCAGACTTTCTTCGCGCAGACCATCCGCCAGCAGGTTCAATCCAAGAACCAGCGACAACAAGGCCAACGCGGGTGGAAGGGCCGGGTGCAGGTAGATCGACAAGAGCTTGCGCCCTTCGTTGATCGTCGAACCCCAATCCGGGCTTTCCGGGGGAAGGCCCAGCCCGAAGAAACCCAAGGTTCCCAGAAGGATGGTGGTGTAGCCGATGCGTAGACAGAAATCGACGATCAGCGGACCCCGCGCATTGGGCAGGATTTCCCACAACATGATGTACCAAGGACCTTCGCCGCGGGTTTGGGCAGCAGCCACGTAGTCACGGGTTTTGATGTCCAGTGCCAGCCCGCGCACGATGCGGAACACCGTGGGCGAGTTCACAAAGACCACCGACACAAACACCACCAGAATGCCGCCCGGAATATCGAACAAATCCAGATAGGTCGGTAAACCCCAGATGCGGTAGCTGTCGGTGCTGATGATGTAGCCCCCCGTCGAGATCAACGAGAGATAAAGCCAGAGCGCGACACCCAGAACCCCAATCAGCAACGGCGTCCGGAAGTTTGGGCGCGTGTAGTAGCGTGAGTTCAGCAAAACGCCGAGGAAGATTATCGGGAATACGAACAGTACCGCTGCCATATAGTTCGGCACACCGGTTGCCACGATCTCGGGTGTGACCAACAGGTAGAACAGCAGGATCACCGGGAAGGCGAGAATCAGGTTGGCCAGGAATGACAGCAGCGTGTCCAACCGACCACCGTAGTAGCCTGCGGGCAGACCCAGAGTGATACCGACCATGAAGGCAAACATCGTCGCCAGTGGCGCGATCTGAACAACGATCCAGGCACCTTTGACCATACGGCTAAAGACGTCTCGGGCCAGGTTGTCCCCGCCCAGCAGGTACCAGGCGTATTGGCCGTCCTCCAGATTGGGCAGAGGCGTACCCGGCACCTTGTTCTTCATGCCTGAAATCTGCGCCAGCGGATCATGAGTGACGATAAGATCGAGCGCCCCAAAAATCCCTGTGAAGACCCAGAACATCACAAGGCCGAAACCGATCATGCCGATAGGGCTGTCGAACAGCTTGCCATAAAGGCCCAGCTTGCGTTTGAACGCGATTGACATCGCATAGAGGATAATCAGTGACAGCCATACCGGCAGGAACTGTTGGGATATGGCACCGATGATGCCGGCGCCTGTGCCCATCAGAATGCCCAGCACGATGTAGGCGACTGCAAGTCCCACGCTGGCCAGAAAGCTGTAGCGTAGTGCAGCCTGTATCAGGTTCCGAACGCTTGAGCTTGAGGTCAACGTGCCGTCCGGGTTCACCGTCATCTGGTCCTCGGGTAGCACAATGCTGGCCAGCATCCAGACGACGATGGACAGCACCATAAGCCCAAGTGCCAAGGCCAGCAGCGGATTCAGGAAGGCGATAGAGCCGGTCCAGGTAAGTGGTTCCATGATCTAACCCTCCTTATGAAATGCGGATGCGCGGGTTGAGGTAGACATAGCCGATATCCGAGATCAGCTGCGTCACCAGCACCACAAAGACCGACACGACCGAAATCGCCAGCAAGAGCTGGATGTCGTTGTTGCCCGCCGCCTGAACCAGCGCCCAGCCAAAGCCTTTGTAGTTGAACAAGGTCTCGACGATCACAACGCCGTTCAGCAGCCACGGGAACTGCAGCATGATAACGGTGAAGGGTGCGATCAGCGCGTTGCGCAGCGCGTGCTTCATGACGATGTTCGGGAAGGACACACCTTTCAGACGAGCGGTTCGGATATATTGCGCCGTCATCACCTCGGTCATCGATGCGCGGGTCATCCGGGCGATATAGCCCATCCCGTAAAGCGCGATGGTTAGAACCGGTAGGAAGAAGTTCTCAAAAGTCGGATTCTCCATCGCTTGAGTTGCGGTACCTTTGAACCATTTCAGACCGACAGCAGAGGATGTGAAGATCGCAATAAAGATAACGCCTGACACATATTCTGGTGTCGCTGTCGTGGTAATGGCAAAGGTCGAAAGTGTCCGGTCAGTTGCCGAGCCTTCTTTCATGCCTGCCAAGATGCCGAGGATCAGCGCCGAAGGGACCATCAGCAGCATCACCCAGAGCATCAGTCGACCGGTCAGAGCGAGCCTGTTGCCAACCACGGTTGAGACCTCGTCCTTGAAGACGGTCGAATATCCCCAGTACCCCTGCAGAATACCGCAGAAATTGGGGGACTCTTCGGCAGTTTTGCCCGGCAGAATGCATCTGCCCTGAACCGTGCCGTCCTCATTCGTGTAGCGAAACGAAGGCAGGACACCCAACCACTCGCCATATTTGATCGGCGTGGATTGGAGGTAACCGTTTTTTTCGAGATAGCTCTCGACCTGCTCATCCGACATCCGGAAATTGCCTTGCGTCTTGGCAAGTTTTTCGAGGTTCGGATAGAGATTGGTCAGAAAGAAGACCAGGAATGTCAGACATAATGCTGTCAAAAGCATGATGCCTACGCGCCTTAGAATGAAAAGTCCCATATTAGCCCCTGTTGGTCGGCCTGCGTGAACTGCAGATTACTTCAGGCATCGCTGATTTTTTGTCGCCGTGTTCAGGACGAAAAGGCCGCGCCAATCGGCGCGGCCCCTGTTTCTTGGGTTAGGATGTCAGGCCGAACTTATACAACTGCGGTAGGTCCGCGATGTGTTTTTCGACGCCAACCATGTTGTCACGATGGTGGCGCATCGCGGTCCGCCAGTACGGCTGGATGGTCACACCTTCGTCAATCATGATCGCCTGCAATTTGGCCATCACCTCGCGACGCATGTCGACATCCGCGATCGAGTTCGCCTCGGCCAACAGCTTATCGAACTCTTCATTGGCGAAACCGGACTCGTTCCACGCCACACCCGACTTATAGGCCAGCGCCAGAACCTGAGTGCCCAGCGGGCGGTGGTTCCAGTTGGTCGATGAGAAGGCGTATTTCGTCCAGTCGTTCCAGAAGGTCGAGCCCGGCAGAACCGTGTGCTTGGCCTTGATGCCCGCGTCGTTCAACTGCGCGACTACAGCAGCGGTGGTATTCCGGCGCCAGTCATCATCGATGGACTGAACTTCGTGCTCGAAATCACCCATGCCGGCTTCGTCCATCAGCGCCTTGGCCCCTGCGGGATCGTAAGGAATACGGGTTATCGCCGAATCGTATTCGGGGTGCATCGGGCCAACATGGCAGTTGTCTGCCGGGATACCGTAACCTGACATACCCAGCTCGAGGCACACTTCGTTGTCGACCGCCATAGCCAGAGCCTGACGTACACGCTTGTCGCCATAGATCTTGTTGCCGTCCGCATCTTCCGCCAGCTGGTTCGGACGGATTACGATCGTGAAACCCGACGGGATTTCCGAACGAACAAGGCCAATGCCGTCAAAGATGTCGACGAATTCACCAACCGACTCCCAGTTCATGTCGATCTCTTCGGCCTCGTAGGCGGCCAGGAACGCGGCCGGGTCGGTGCCGTAGTCGATGAATTCGATCCGGTCGATATAGCCGCCTTTGCCGGCCTCATAGCCCCACCAGTCGAAGTCCTCGTTGCGGACAAGAACGCCCTTGACGCCAACTTCATGGCTTTCAGGGATCATGAAGCCGGTGCCCACAGGGTTGGAGAGCATGTCGTTTGCGTCAAAGCTGCTGTGGACGATGGCACCCGGATAGTCGGCCATACCTGGGATGATGGTGATATCCGGTGCGCTACACTTCAGCTTCACAGTGTGCGAGTCGACAACGGTGATCGCACCGTCTGCAGCTTTCTGAGTGCTATCGTCGATCAGCGACGCCATGCGGGACGCCATCGAGTTGCCCTCAAGCGATGCGTCGCACCAGCCTTCGATGTTGCGCGCCACGTCTTCGGCAGTGAAGTCGTCGCCGTTGTTCCACTTGACGCCTTTGCGGACGTTCAGAGTGTACTCGGTCGCGTCGTCATTGGCTTCCCAGCTTTCCAGCAGCATTGGCTTGAACGAGCCGTCATTGTTGTACTCGACAAGATACTCCAGCCAGCCTGCGGTGAAGGTCGCAATCTGAGTCCAGTCATAAGTCCGCGGATCCTTGAGCGCGCGTACTTCCATCTGATAGCGGATTGTGCCACCGCGCTGCGCCTCTTGCGCGGCAGCCGGTGATTGGAGGCCGATCATCCCGTAAGCGGTCGGAACGGCCACACCCAGCGCAGTGACACGAGCCAGAAATTCGCGGCGATTCAGGTCGCCATTACGATATTCCTGCGCGTGCATCTCTGCCGCCCAATGCATCGGCTTTCCGTTGATTGTCTGATTTTCCATAGATGTCTCCCTGTGACACTGAATTTTTTTGGATTTTATAGTGCGGATTTATTGATCCTGACCCTGGTGCCGCCGGTTCTTGCCGGTTATCTGGGCCGCGCACTCTATTTCTGGATTTCTGAACATCCCCATGCGGGCATTCGGCACCAGTTTTTTGCTGCCGTCAATGTCGGAAATCGTCATCATTTGTACAAAAGCGACATCCGAAAGGAAAGTGCAATGGATAGGGCATCAATCTGAAACTTGCCTGTGCAGTCGCGCCGACATTGTCGAACCTGTGATTGCTCGCAAATTCGGTTGATGGTCAAGCTTCTGTTATTTCAATGTTTTTGACCAAATGATCTAAATTGCAGCATTCAACTGATGCCAGGCCTTCATCCGAGCCCGAAACCAGGTGCGCTGCCGTTTGGCGAACTGACGTGTCGCAATCGTGGCCCGTTCGCGTGCGTCAGTCAGCGACATCCGGTCGTCAAGATATGCCATCAGTTCAGGTACGCCGATTGCCTTGAAGGCGGGCAGGGCGGGGTCATAGAGGTCGCGCATCGCAGCGACTTCTTCTATCGCGCCCTGTTCCAACATCTGGTCAAACCGGCGATTGATCCGGTCCAGCAGCCAATCCTTTTCGGCGTCGAAAACGATGGGGACAGTATCCTGCAGGTTCAGGACCGGCGGCGGGGTATCGGCCTGCCATTCAGACAAAGGTCGACCAGTGGCGTGCTGAACCTCCCACGCGCGCTGGACGCGGGCGCGGTTGCGACGGTCCAGTCTAGCAAGCGTTTCGGGGTCCACACCTTCGATCAACTCTTCCAACGACAATGCATCGGCTTGCTCCCGGATTTCAGGCGGAGTTGCAGGGATGTCGGCCATACCCTCAGTCAGCGCCGAGAAATACAGGCCCGTTCCGCCGACGATGATCGGACGCGTTTTGCTCTTCAACAGCGGCGTGACTTCGCGGACCCAATGCCCTGTCGAATAGGTCTGGTCCCAAGCGACATGGCCATAGAGCAGGTGCGGCGCGCGCGCCTCCTCCTCGGACGACGGCCGGGCAGAGATGACGCGCCAACATTCGTAAACTTGACTGGCATCTGCGTTCACGATTACGCCACCGAAACGCTCGGCAATCATCAACGCCAACGCGGACTTGCCCGAGGCTGTCGGGCCCGCAATCAGTACAGGTTTGTCGTCCGGAATCGAGGGCAACTGGCTCCATAGCCGGTCGGCAGTCGTGTCGGCCATCGTTACTTGCCCTATTCCTGACTATCCGCATTGAACCTGCGGAAGTTTTGCTTCATTTTGCGCCGGAAAATAACCCCGTGCCAGCCCGGAGCGCAACATGACCCTTCCCTCATCCGTCGAGACCCCGAAAACAAAGTACAATCGCGTCATGTTGAAGATATCGGGCGAGGCATTGATGGGGGATCAGGGATTCGGCCTGCATCCGCCCACCGTCCAGCGCATCGCGCAAGAGGTCAAATCGGTCCATGATCTGGGTGTCGAAATCTGCATGGTGATCGGCGGAGGCAATATCTTCCGTGGCCTCAGCGGATCAGCTCAGGGGATGGAGCGGACGACCGCAGATTACATGGGCATGCTGGCCACGGTCATGAATGCGCTGGCTATGCAATCTGCGTTGGAGGCGGTAGGGGTCTTTACCCGCGTTATCTCGGCCATTCGGATGGATGAGGTCTGCGAGCCCTACATTCGCCGCCGGGCTGTGCGTCACCTCGAAAAGAAAAGGGTCTGCATCTTTGCTGCGGGCACCGGCAATCCTTATTTCACCACGGATACCGCCGCCACGCTACGCGCCAATGAAATGGCGTGTGAGGCCATTTTCATGGGTAAGAATGGCGTGGATGGGGTTTACGACAAAGATCCCAAGACCAATGCAGATGCAGTCCGCTATGACACCGTCAGCTATGACGATGTTCTGGCCAAGCGCCTACGCGTCATGGATGCCTCAGCCATCGCTTTGGCACGCGACAACAACCTGCCCCTTATTGTTTTCGGTCTGGATGAGCCCGGTGGATTCCGGGGTATCTTGGCTGGCGAGGGCACTTATACCAAGGTGCAAGGCTAAAGGACCAGGCCGGGCGATTACGCCCGGCCATTTTTGTCAGGTCTGGCCCTCAAAGAAGCCTACAGAATTCCCGTCGGGATCCGTGGCATAGAAAAAGCGTCCGGCGGGGATTTGTACGGGGTCCGAGACTACTTGTCCGCCGCCGCGTTCAACCCGTTTCATGACGTCTTCTAGGCGACCGCTGGCGGCTAGGTGCAGGGTTGGTCCCTGACCGTTTTCTGCAGGTTTGCCGGGATACAGATGCAGGGCGACACCCGTATCAGGGTCTGCGGGTTTAAAAACCGCCATTGGGGTGGGACAGTTCGGATCAAGCCGCAGATCGGCTCCGGTCACGTCGGAATAAAACGCGATGGCTTTGTCCAAATCGCGGACGGGCAGTTCGCCCCAGACCAGAAAATCCTTTGGAACATAATTCATTATCATACCTCGTGGGTTTCAGGGTGACCCGAATGTTGCATGGCATGATGACAGTTTCTGACATTAGGTCGGTGGCTTGACTGAATGAGAATCCTCTGGCTATTTGGCGTCGTCTGTCGGGAGAATGTGTTTCGCCCGACGGGTTGCCGACGATCCCTCAGCGCAGCGATAGGGGCGCGGCTTGGCTGGAAGACCTGCCATGTTTTCGGAACGGTCCGGGATCATGCGCGGATCGTCCGCCAAGATGTGGACGCTGACTGAGGAGAGACGCGGGATGACATCCCTTGATATCGATTTTGTGCGGGCGCAGTTTCCCGCCTTTGCCGAGCCCAGCTTGCAGGGGCAGGCGTTTTTCGAAAATGCTGGCGGTTCTTATACCTGCAAGCCGGTGATCGACCGCCTGTTTCGGTTTTATACGCAACGCAAAGTTCAGCCCTATGCGCCTTATGAAGTTAGCCAGCTTGCGGAGGCCGAGATGGATGAGGCCCGTACCCGCTTGGCTGCGCTGATGGGGGTCGAAGCGGATGAGCTGAGCTTTGGCCCATCGACCACACAGAATACTTACGTGCTGGCGCAGGCCTTCCGGCAATGGATGCGACCGGGCGACGCCATTGTTGTCACCAGTCAGGATCACGAGGCAAATTCCGGCCCGTGGCGTCGGCTGGCGGATGACGGCATCGAAATCCGTGAATGGCAGATCGACCCTGACACCGGCTCGCTGGACCTACAGGATCTTGAGAACCTGCTGGACGACAAGGTCCGGTTGGTTTGCTTTCCGCATTGCTCGAACGTGGTGGGTGAGATCAACCCGGTGACCGAGATCACTGCGATTGCGCATGCCGCAGGCGCGTTTGTCTGCGTCGACGGCGTATCTTATGCGCCGCATGGAATGCCGAATGTCGGTGATCTGGGCCCCGACATCTATCTGTTCTCGGCCTACAAGACATATGGACCGCATCAGGGCCTTATGGTCATCCGTCGCAGCCTGGGTGAGATGTTGCCCAATCAGGCGCATTATTTTAACGCAGCATCGCTTTATAAACGGTTTACTCCGGCTGGCCCTGATCATGCCCAGATTGCGGCCAGCGCGGGTATGGCCGACTATTTGGATCAGCTTTGCGCTCATCATGCCGGGCCAGATACCGGTGCCGCTGCGCGCTGCGCATTTGTGCACGACCTGATGCGTGCGCATGAGGTGACGCTGCTTCAACCGCTGCTTGATGCAGTGAAGGACCGAAACACCCTACGTCTGATCGGACCCTCGGACGCGACACGCCGCGCGCCCACGGTTGCTTTGGCGCTGAACACAGCGGCTGAGCCTGTTGCCGCCGAACTCGCCAAGTATGGCGTCATGGCCGGAGGCGGTGATTTCTACGCTGTCCGTCCCTTGCAGGCGATGGGCGTCGATCCTGAACAGGGCGTCTTGCGGCTCAGTTTCACGCATTACACCACAGAACAGGAAATTGGCCAGCTTTTGGAGGCGCTTGATCGCGTTTTATGATCCACTATCTGTCCCGTTTCGTATGCTGAAGAAAACACGGGTCGGATATGGCAACAGAGCAGCCTGCAGTCATTCTATGGTTTCGCCGCGATCTTCGGCTTTGTGATCATCCCGCACTTCACGCTGCGGTCCAGTCGGGTGCCCCGATCATTCCCGTTTATATTCTGGATGATCAGGTTCACGCCCTCGGCGCGGCACCAAAATGGCGTTTGGAGAAGGGTCTAGAGGTTTTCTCGCGCACTCTCAAAGACGTCGGTAGCCGTCTGATCCTGCGCCGGGGTAGCGCTCTGGACGTTCTTCAAGAGCTGGTGAACGAAACCGGTGCCCGCGCAGTTTACTGGACGCGGGCCTATGATCCCGGGGCAATCGCACGAGACAAGCAGATCAAATCCACGCTTTCAGAGCAGGGGGTCGAAGTACGCTCGTTTCCCGGACATCTGTTGTTCGAGCCTTGGACTGTTGAAACCAAGGCAGGTCAGCCTTTTCGAGTCTTCACTCCGATGTGGCGCGCGGTGCGGGACCGGGATGTACCGCCACCCGAACAGAGGCCCGTCCGGGTACCGGCACCACAGAACTGGCCGTCGTCAGATCTGCTGTCCGAGTGGCAGTTGGATCGAAGGATGCAGCGCGGAGCGCGCATCGTCGGTCGGTATGTAAGGGCAGGTGAAGACGCGGCCTTGGATCAGCTAGCTGCATTTCTGGACCGCCTCAGCTTCTATTCTGATCAAAGGGATCGGTTGGATGTGGCTGGCACTTCTGATCTCTCCGAATACCTCTCGCTCGGAGAAATCGGTCCACGCACGGTTTGGCACCGGGTGCAGGCGGCTGCTCAGATGGGTGCCTCAGGGGCCGAGGCTTACTTACGGCAACTGGTCTGGCGTGAGTTCGCCTATCACCTGATGTACCACTGGCCGCATCTGTTGTATCGCAACTGGAAGCCGGAATGGGACGCGTTCCTCTGGAACACCGATCCGGACAGGCCCGAGGTTCAGGCCTGGAAGCAGGCGCGGACCGGCGTTCCGCTTGTGGATGCCGGGCTGCGTGAGATGTATGTGACTGGCCGAATGCACAATCGTGCGCGGATGATCGTTGCAAGTTATCTGACCAAGCATCTGACAACGCATTGGAAAATTGGAATGGACTGGTTTGCCGATTGCCTGATTGACTGGGATCCCGCTGCGAATGCGATGGGGTGGCAATGGGTGGCAGGTTCGGGCCCGGATGCTGCACCCTATTTTCGGATATTCAACCCGGACACGCAACGAGAACGCTTTGATCCAAATGCCAAATACCTGGATAGATGGATCGCGGAAGGGCGGGCTGAGCCCTCGACAACTGCACTGAGCTATTTCGAAGCTATTCCCCGATCCTGGGGTTTGTCGGCACAAGAAAGCTATCCGAAACCGGTCGTGTCTTTGACCGATGGGCGTGCCCGTGCGCTGAGCCTCTATGAACGTCGCAAAAACCAGTAAGGAACTGAAAACTTGCCAGAAACCGAATCCCGTCCTAGCCTGAACCCGCAACCGCAGAGGGGAGAGCGGATGTTTCTGACGTCCACAGATGGGCAGGACAACCTGCCGAGGTATTTTGCGCAGGTCTTCAAGATGCTGAAGCGGATGGAGTCCGGGCGGCTTGATATCGCCCTGCCGGATGGCCGCGTTTTCCGCTCGGACGCGCCCAAGCCCGGCCCTGTTGCCCATATCGACATACATGACCCGGATGTTTTTGCGCGCCTTGTACGAGAGGGCGAATTGGGTTTTTCCGATGCTTATCTGGAAGGCGACTGGAGTACGCCCGATCTGCGCAGCTTCATGGACCTTGTGCATCTCGGAACGGAAACAGTCTATGATGATTTCACCGGAAAGTTTCTGGTTCGCGCTTATGAACGCCTGAGGTTCTGGTTGCATCGCAATCACAAGTCGCAGGCAAAAAAGAACATCTCATACCACTATGATCTGGGGAACGAGTTCTACGGTTTGTGGCTGGACGACACGATGACCTATTCCAGCGCAATCTTCGAAACCGGGCAGGAGAGCCTGGAAAAGGCGCAAACTGCGAAATACGCCAGCCTGGTGGATGAGATGGAGGCCAAACCTGGTGACCATATCCTTGAAATCGGATGTGGCTGGGGTGGGTTTGCCGAGTATGCTGCCAAGGAACGCGGCCTGCGCGTGACCGGCCTGACCATAAGTCAGGAGCAATTGAAGTTTGCACAAGAACGCATTGATAAGGCAGGGCTTTCTGATCTTGTGAAATTCAAGCTGCAGGACTATCGCGATGAACAGGGACAATATGACGGGATCGCATCGATCGAGATGTTCGAGGCCGTAGGTCAGAAGTATTGGCCTGTCTATTTTGACACTGTGCGTGATCGTTTGAAGCCAGGAGCGCAAGCGACCCTTCAGATCATCACGGTCGCGGATCATCGCTGGGACGTTTATAAGAACGGCGTTGATTTCATTCAGAAATACATCTTTCCCGGGGGTATGCTGCCTGCGCCGACGATCCTGAAAGAACAGATCGCACAATCGGGGCTGAGTGTTGTGCGCTCCAAGGAGTTCGGCAAAAGTTATGATCTGACGCTTCGGCGCTGGTACGAGACGTTCAATGCCAAATGGGATGAGATCGCGGACATGGGCTTTGATGAGCGTTTTCGCCGCATGTGGAATTATTATTTGACCGCGTGTGGCGCAGCCTTTGACACCGGCAATTGTGATGTGACACAGATCACAGTAGCCAAACCGAGTTAAAGACGGAAAAACCGAATGCCTACAGCCTCACGTCTTATTGCAGCTATTTGCCTGCTGGTGGTGGCGTTTCTCGTGTCGGGTATGGTGATCAGCAACGGGGAAGAGGGCAAGGACTATGGGTATTTTACCTATGTCAACATGGCCCTCGGGGTTGTTTGCGGTTGGGTCGTTATGGGCAAGCGCGCCGGGCGCGGTTGGACTGCCGGGATCAATAATGGTCTGACCGGAGTGGCTTCCCTGGTGTTCTGGGGTCTGTTCGTGCAGGGCACTTACGAGATGTTCAGTCAGGCGATGCGCCATCGATACGGGGGGCCGTTTGAGGCGCTGCTCGCGATTTTCAAGCTCGGCGTAGAGTTTGGCCAGCAACTGCTGGCACCTGAGATTCTCTGGACCTTTGCGATCGGTGCGGTGATCAGTGGCATACTGACCGAAATCGCCTTCCGCCGCTGGAAATAAACACGCGTGATCCGGTTGGGGCACTGATTGATGTCAAATCTGTTTTTTTACGGCACCTTGCGGCATCTCCCTTTGCTTGAGCTCGTGCTTGGGCGCCCGATTTCAGAATTGGTCGCAACGCCCGCCGCGCTGCAAGATCACGCGGTTTATGGCGTCAAAGATCAGATTTTCCCGATGATCTTGAAGGAGAAAGGTAGCACCGCCGACGGACTTTTGGTTCAGAATCTGAGTGTTGAGGATTTGGAAAGGCTGGCTTTCTATGAAGGCGGATTTGATTACGATCTGAGCCCTCAGCAGGTTGAGTGTGAAGATGGATTGATCCTTCCGGCTCGCGTGTTTTATCCTCAGCCGGATCTTTGGACGCGCGACCAAGCGTGGTCTTTGCAGGACTGGGTTGATCGTTGGGCCGAGGTCAGTCTGTTGGCCGCGGAAGAGGTCATGGCCCTCTATGGAACAATCGAGACCGCGGTGGTCGCGCAGAGCTATCCTTCGATATTGATGCGCGCTTGGGCCCGATTGCTCAACCGCCAACGGGGCAACGAAGATCAGGGCGATGCAGAACAAGATGTGATCGTAATGCATCATGAGCGTCCCTATGTCGGTTATTTCGGTATGGGCGAAATGGACCTGCAGCATCGTAAATACGACGGTTCAATGAGCCCCGTTTTGCGGCGCAGCGCGTTGATGCAGGGGGCAGCGGCGATTGTACTGCCCTATGATCCGGTGCGCGATACAGTGCTATTGGTCGAGCAATTCCGTGCGCCGGTTTTCATGAGCGACGATTCCGATCCATGGTTGTGGGAGCCGGTTGCGGGTATGGTCGATCCCGGAGAAACCCCGGAACAGACGGCGTATCGCGAAGTGCGAGAAGAGGCACATGTATCGCTGAATAGGTTGGAATATGTCGGGGGTGCATATTCATCCACCGGGTCTTCGACCGAATATGTCTATCTGTATGTTGGGCTGGCCGATCTGACTGGCACGGTCGAAGGTGTAGGTGTGGCCACCGAGGGTGAGGATATTCGCAGTAAAATACTGCCCTTTGGTACATTCATGGACAAGGTAGATGCCCATGTTTTCAAAGACCTGAAGCTTTTGACATTGGCACATTGGCTGGCGCGACACCGTGATCGGCTGCGGGCTTAACTATCGCGACTTGTGGTTGCGGCGGGGCGCCTGTAAATCTTCTGCAATACCAAATGACAAGAGGGTGCCATGCGCATTGCACGAGACCTTGCCGACGCGGTCGGTAAAACACCTTTGATCCGGCTGCGCCGCATCAGCGACGAAACTGGCTGCGAGATTTTGGGCAAGGCCGAATTCATGAACCCTGGCCAGTCGGTCAAGGATCGCGCGGCGCTATATATCATCCGCGACGCTATCGCGCGCGGTGATTTGAAACCGGGCGGCACAATTGTCGAAGGCACCGCTGGTAACACCGGTATTGGCCTTGCGCTGGTTGGGGCCTCGATGGGCTTTAAGACGGTGATCGTGATCCCCGAGACCCAGTCGGAAGAGAAAAAGGACATGCTGCGCCTGGCCGGGGCGCAGTTGGTGCAGGTACCTGCCGCACCCTATCGCAACCCCAACAACTTTGTGCACTATTCACGCCGCCTGGCCGAAGAGCTTGCCCAGACTGAGCCCAATGGCGCGATCTGGGCGAACCAGTTCGACAATGTGGCGAACCGGCAGGCGCATGTGGAAACCACCGGGCCCGAAATCTGGGAACAGACCGGTGGAAAGGTTGATGGTTTCATCTGTGCCGTTGGCTCGGGCGGGACCCTTGCGGGCGTCGCCGATGCGCTGCAGCCCAAGGGCGTCAAGATCGGTCTGGCTGATCCGATGGGAGCAGGGCTCTATTCCTACTACACAACAGGTGAGATCGCGATGGAGGGCGGCTCGATCGCAGAGGGAATCGGGCAGGTGCGGGTGACAAAGAACCTTGAAGGGTTCACCCCTGATCATTCCTACCAGATCACCGATAACGAAGCGCTGCCTTATATCTTCGACCTGCTGCGCGAAGAGGGGCTGGTCATGGGCGGCTCGACCGCGATCAATATGGCGGGCGCGGTTCGGTTGGCGAAAGAGTTAGGGCCGGGTCACACCATTGTCACCATCTTGTGCGACTACGGCACGCGCTATCAATCGAAACTGTTCAACCCCGAATTCCTGCGTGAAAAGGAACTGCCGGTTCCTGACTGGATGACCGAAGCGCCGCGCAGCATCCCCGGTGTATTCGAGGACGTGTGATGTTGCGACAGGTCCGCCTGTTTCTGATCCTCGCCGCCTTATGTCTAATTGGGCTGGGCGGCATGGCCTCGGCCCAGCTGACCGACCGGCAGAGCGAATATTATCAGGGATGGATCAGCACGGCGGACCGCGCAGAATCGGTGATCAGCGCCAATCGGGCGTCGAATGCTGCGCTCGAAAATCTGCGTTCGGAAATAAATGGTTACCGCGAAGACTTCAACAAGGCTCGTGGTGCCAATACCGATCGAATTCAGACACTGGAAAGCCAGCTCAAGGCTTTGGGTGATCCTCCAGCCGATGGTGAAACGGAACCTGAAGACATCGCAAAGCTGCGCGAGCATCTTGAAACGCAGCTCAATAGTCTTCGAGTCCCACGCATCATCTCGGAAGAAGCGTTCAGCCGGGCGAACGGCCTGATCAGTGAAATTGACCGTATCATCCGCGACCGGCAGGCCAAAGAGATGCTTGAGAGAGGGCCATCTCCGGTCAACCCAGTTTATTGGGGCCCTGCATGGAATGATGTAAAAGAAGCCACCCGCAGATTGGTCAACGAGACCACCAAGAATTTAAAGACGGACGTGGTGCGTGAGCAGATACGCGAACGCAGTCTGGGCATTTTTGCGCTGCTCGTTGTCTCGGCGGTTTTGCTTCTCTATGGGCGGTACTGGTCCGAGAAAGGCGGTGCGTATCTGCGCTCGCTTGGGGGGCAAGGCAGCGGTGTCTGGACATTCGTTGTCTCACTCTTTCGCATTTTTTTGCCGTGGCTTGGCGTCTGGGCACTGGTCGAAGCGGTAATGTTGACCGGTGTGCTGGGACTGCGTGGCATGCTGTTGTTCGACAACATACCGTACTGGGCCGCGATCATCTTCTATTTCGACTGGATCGGCAGACAGATCTATCTGATGGGCGCCGCGCAGGATTTTCAGCGTCTATCTCAAGGCAAAATCAGGGAAATTCGAGTTTATATCGATCTTTTGGCTGTCATGCTCATACTGCACGAACTGGTGCAGTTGTTCGAGCAGATCGAGAACATCTCGGATGCGACACGGGCTGTAGTTGGATTCCCGGTCGTATTGGCGACGGCTCTGCTGTTGTTGCGGGTGCGCCAGATTCGTCAGACCGATGTGAGAAATGATGGATCCGAGCAAGACGCGCCTCGTCGCGCGGCGGGCTTCAGTCAACTGATTGAGTTTCTACGACGAGCTCTGTTTCTGTTGGGAGTTGCCACACCGGTTCTGGCGATTTTCGGCTACATCAACGCAGCCGAAGGGATCGTCTTTCCGGCGGCGAAGACTCTGGTCTTGATCGCGGCGCTGGTCATTGTTCAGCGGTTCTTCAGCATGGTTTATGGCTGGCTGACGGGGCAGGGTGAGGCTGCGCGAGATTCCTTGTTCTCGGTTCTGGTCGGGTTTGCATTGGCGATACTGGCGCTTCCTATTCTAGCCATCTACTGGGGCGCGCGCGAGACCGATCTATTGGAGGCCTGGTCGCGACTATTGCTGGGGTTCAATATCGGCGGCGTCACGATATCGCCCAGTAATTTTCTGGTCTTTGTCGCGGTGTTTGCCATTGGCTATACGCTGACCCGGTTGCTGCAAGGCGGTCTGAGAAACTCACTGCTGCCCAAGACCAAGATTGACCCCGGCGGCCAGAACGCAATTGTTTCCGGCACCGGCTATGTCGGCATCTTCCTGGCCGCATTGATTGCGATCATCGTCGCGGGCTTTGATCTTTCCTCGCTCGCGATTGTCGCAGGGGCCTTGTCGGTCGGTATTGGTTTCGGGCTTCAAACCATTGTTTCGAACTTTGTGTCAGGCATCATCCTGCTGGTTGAGCGCCCGATCTCGAAGGGGGATTGGATCGATGTGAACGGGATGATGGGGTATGTTCGCGACATCTCGGTCCGTTCAACACGGATTGAAACCTTTGATCGGACGGATGTGATTGTTCCGAACTCGGATCTGATCAGCGGCGTGGTCACCAACTACACGCGCGGGAATACGATTGGTCGGGTGATCGTGCCTGTGGGCGTGGCCTATGGGACAGATACCCGCAAGGTCGAAACTATTCTGGGTGAGATTGCGAATTCTCACCCGATGGTTCTGGCGAACCCCGCGCCCAGTGTTGTTTTCCAGGGATTCGGAGCGGATTCTCTGGATTTTGAGATCCGCGCGATTCTGCGCGATGTGAACTGGGTTCTATCGGTCAAATCCGACATGAACCACGAGATCAACCGCCGCTTTGTCGAAGAAGGAATCGAGATTCCATTCGCCCAGCGAGATGTATGGCTGCGCAATGCCGAAGTCTTGCGTGATGACAACGCACGATCGTCAGAGTCGGAAGCAATGACGCAGGACAAGCCCGCAGATCACCGCAAGGGCCCTGCTGATCTGACTGAAACCGATCTGGATTCGCCGGACGGAGAAGAGCTGTAATTCGACTGCAATCGGGCCTTGCAAATCTGGTTTCGATGGTCCAAATATCGCCGGCACGGAGAGGTGGCCGAGTGGTCGAAGGCGCACGCCTGGAAAGTGTGTAGGCGGGAAACCGTCTCCAGGGTTCGAATCCCTGTCTCTCCGCCATATTCCACAGCCGCAGCCGATAATTTATCGAGGTCAAACAATGCAATGTGCATTTGTGATCGCGAGATTATTTTGGCGCGTCCATGTTGCGAATTTAGACGAACACCTGCCATATTTTGGTAAAAAGAAAGAGCGAATATCTGATAGACGAACGAGATAGACTCGAAATCATCGCCGAACTGGTGTTTTGTTTTCGAGCGGATGTTGAAGACTGATATCAGTAAAAGTGAGGTTGGAGCGTAATGTATAGAACTGCTTTGAGTTTAGTGGGTTTGTTTTTGTGTATGGGTGTTTCACAACCTGCATGGTCCTCAGATTATCCTCCGCGTCAGGCCAATCCGGTAAATGTAAAACAAATACATAGCGGGCATAGCTTAACAGACGCATATATGGGGCAGCCTTGGCCTGGGCAGTTGATCCTGGCGACAAGCTCACTGCGTGGCGCTCAGCCTCACGACAACATTGCAAAATCAACCACTCCCGGCGCTGGACTGAAATGGCGTTGGCAAAATCCGGTAGGGCATGGAGCGCCTGACGCGCGTCAAGATATTGGTAGGTTTGAGCTTCTAGTTACGACGGAAACCGTGCCTTTGTACCCCAACCCTCAAGCTTTTAAAGAAGATACACTCGATTACGTCGAGAAATGGGTCAAACACGCTTGGCAGAACGGTAATCGTGGCAAGGGTGCCGAAGTCATGCTGTATAGCACCTGGGTGTGGTGGCAGAATCCCGGAGATGTACGATCCGATGGAGAGGGGCATATACCGTTTCGAGAACGCCTTGATATCGAGGGAGCTCGTTGGGAGCAAATGCAAGATCATGCCAACGCGGTTCGGCCGGATGGCATGCCTCCGATCTACATGATCCCAGGGCACAGATTGATGATGCGTATATATGATGACATCGAGGTTGGAAACGCACCGGGGCTTAACAGCATTGGGGATATCTTCCTGGATGATATTCATCTCAATGAATTGGGCAATTATGCTGTGACCTGCCTCATCTGGGCAGTCGTTTATCAGAGGAACCCGCGCGAGATACCAAACACCTTCATCCACGGTGACAACCAAAAACTTGTAATTCCTTATGAACAGGCAAACTACTTCAAGAAGGTCGCTCTTGAGGTTGCTCAGGACTACGATCGTGCTGGGGTGCCGTGACGCCTGCGTGTTTTTCTTTCGTCTAATCGACGATCAGAATTTGCCGCAGAATATATGTTGGCGATATTTTCAACACGCTATCGTCAGCCTTGGTTCAAAAAAGTTAACAAAACTGTCAGTTTGATATAACCTTCTAGTGTTATTGCCAATAATCATTCGGTTTTGTGTTGTGAGTCAGACGATCTATGAAAAGTATGGTGGCTTCAAAACCATCAGCCGCATTGTAATGTCATTCTATGAAATGGCGTTGGAATCCGATGAAATCGGGGACTATTTCGACGACATCGACATGCCGCGTCTGATTGATCATCAGACAAAATTCGTCTCATCGTTGGTCGGAGGCCCGGCTTCGTTTAGCGATGACCGGATAGAAGCGGTTCATCGGCATCTGAAGATCACGCATGCGGATTTCGACGAAATGGCTGCGCTGTTTAGCGAAGCGTTGGCGATGCACGGTATGTCAGAGCCAGACATAAACGTCGCACTGGACGCGATTGAGAGCAAACGGTCAATTATCGTTGCTCGGAACGCTGCATGAGCATTCTTGCCATCAACGAACATTTGCTGCGCGCGATTGGTGTCGGCGTCGCGGTGCTGCGCGCTTCGGATTTGACCTTTGTGTTCCATAACGGGCCGTTTGCCGAATGGTTCGGAACACCCGAGGAAGGGCAGACCTTATTGGATATTTTGCCCAGCCTGGACCGGAAAGAGCTTGAGGACGTAAAGCAATCCGGCCTGCGCTATTCAGTGGAACTGCAGATTAAGCCCAAACGCCGGACGCTGATCTTTGCCACGACAGTCTCTCTCGCCAATGGGTTGGATGAACAGGTTCTGGTGGTTGAGTGCCAGAACATCACGCGAATCCGCGAACTGGAAAGCATGATCGACAGCTACTCGACCATGGTCGAGCGGAACACGCGTGAGCTGGAGCGCGAGAAAGAGCGCGTTGAACGGTTACTGCTGAACCTTATGCCGAAAGCGGTCTATGAAGAATTCAAGACATTTGGCGTTGTTACCCCTCAATTGTTCGACCAAGTATCGGTGGTGATGCTCGATTTCGTGGGTTTCACTGATTTTGCGGCCAAGACCGATCCCACTGTCACGCTGAGCGAGTTGAATGATATTTTCACAGCCTTCGATCGCATCGTCGAACAGTTTGGCTGTGAGCGGATCAAAACCATCGGCGATGCTTATCTGGCCGTTTCCGGAATGCCGGACGAGACGCCAGACCATGCGACTGCAGTCGCTCATTGCGCGGTTCGGTTCCTACGGTATCTTGAGCGTCGCAACGAAAGCCACCCGCATAAATGGCAGGCTCGGATCGGGTTGGGGATGGGGCCTGCTGTGGGCTCGGTCGTAGGGATTCAGAAATACGTCTATGATGTTTTCGGCCCGGCGGTGAATATTGCGTCTCGTCTGCAGGTCTTTGCCAATCCGATGCGGATCGTAGCACCGGAAGAGATGAAATATGCGCTGATCGATGAATTCCAGATCACTGATATCGGGCCGGTCGATATCAAGGGTATGGGGCATATGGACCTGATCAACGTCACTTCACGTTTGAACACGCCCAAGCCCAGCCGGGTGTTCTGACGCTTTAGTCGTCCTGATCCACCAGCCCCAGACCGCGCAGATAGATGCCGATTCCGGTCTCCAGAAGATCTTCGGGCGGAAACGGAGAGCTTGCGCCTGTATTGCGCGCGAAAAGTTCAACCACTCCATGACTCATCGCCCAGATATGCGCGCTGAACATCGACGCAGGCGGGCGCTTTTCGGGTGGGATATGCTGCGAAAGATCGCTTGCTGCCTTTTCGAGCACGCTTTTCGCCCGGTTGGCTGCAAGGGCGAGCTCTGGCGTCCGATTGACCGAAATTCCGCTTTCAAACATCGCAATGTAATGCCCGGGGTGCTTGCGGGCAAAGGCCAGATAAGCGCGGCCCGTTGCCTCAAAAGCGGCCAGTGCCGAGGGTTGTCCTTTATCATAGGCGAACTGCATCAGGTCCGCGAACATCTCGAACCCTTGTCGGGCGGCCTCGGCGATCAGGTCCTCGCGCCCTTCATAGTGCCGATAAACGGCAGCTGGTGTGACGCCGGCAGTCTTGGCAGCCTCAGAGAGGGTGAAACCGGTTGGGCCTTTCTGCTCGATCAGCGACAAGGCCGCTTCGATCAGTGCTTGTTTCAGGTTCCCGTGGTGATATCCGCGTTTTGTCATCCCGGCCTCAGGCGCGTTTTTTCTTATATATGTATGGGCTGTGCCCGGAACCAGCGCGTTCAAGCATCCCAGATGTCCGGGCCGCCACTAATCTTGTCATCTGGAATGCCAACCACTTCTGGGTCTTTTCCATCATACTCCAGAGCGCTTAGCACAGTGCGAATAGCCGCCAGTCGCGCACGTTTCTTGTCATCCGATCGGATGATCGTCCAAGGACAGTCGTCGGAATGACTGCGCGTGAGCGTCTCTGAAATCGACTGGCTGTATTCATCCCATTTGCTTAACCCGGCCACGTCAATCGGACTGAGCTTCCATTGTTTCAGCGGGTCAGTCTCGCGGGCGAGGAACCGGTTCAACTGCTCAGCGCGCCCGACATTCAGCCAGAACTTGAACATGTGAATGCCGTCATTTCGGAACCCGTTCTCCAATGGAATAACCTGGCGAAAAAACCTCTCACGTTCGTCTGTGGTGCAAAAACCGAAAACGTTTTCAACGACACCCCGGTTGTACCAGCTTCGATCGAAGAACACGATTTCACCCGCTGAGGGTAGGTGAGAGATATAACGTTGAAAATACCACTGACTGCGCTCCGCATCCGAAGGCTTGCTGAGCGCCACGTTGCGCGCTCCGCGTGGATTAAGGTTTTTCCGGAACCGTTTGATTGTGCCACCTTTTCCTGCAGCATCACGGCCTTCAAACAGGATGGCAACCCGCTGATCCGTCGCTTTGACCCAGGATTGCATCTTTACCAGTTCGATCTGAAGCGCTTCCATTTGTTCATTGTAATCCTTCCCCTTCATCTTGTCGGAATATGGGTAGTATGGGTTCAGGATGTCGCCTTTCCCGGCGTCTTCGATGGCGGTTCGAACCTCTTTCGGCGCTTCATTTCGGAAGTAACTTTCGATAGCGCCTTGATCTGTTCGGGTCATGTGCAGCCTCGCCATAAAATCCATATCTTACTATGGATTACGGATCGCCCTAACGCAAACCCGCGCGTTCGGCAGCGCGGTCTATAGCGGCTGCGACTTCGGTGGCGGCAACGACTTGTGGCATGTGGCCGATTCCATCCAACTCGATAAGTTCGGCGCCTGGGATTTGTTCGATCAGACGTTCGGAATGCCAGCTTAGACCAACGGTATCATCCGCGGTGCCGTGGACGATTTCCGTCGGAACCGATATTTCGCCATAACGCGGTTGAAGCTCGGTCACTTCATCCAACAGGTTTGCACGCTGTTTCGCGTTTGCGTGCATTGACGCGCGGCGCATCGTCAAGCCTGGACCGAAATGCTCGGCATAGCCCTCAGGAGCCTTCTGGGGTGCAAAAACCTTATCCAAAGCCTTGGTGACATACCAATCCGGCACATAGGCGGAAATCAAGGGCAGAGCCAGCGCATTCCCGACCGAAGTTGCGCCAATGGTATTGAAAGCGTCAAGCGGTGTCTCCCACGGGATGGCGGCTGGGGCGATCAGGACGAGTGCGGAGATGTTTTCTGGCCGAGTCACAGCCCATGCCAGAGAAACCGATCCGCCATAGCTTTGCCCGGCAACAATAGGCTTTTCTGCGCCAAGCTGTGCTGCGGCGCGTTGCAGTATTTCTGCTTGTTCTACAATTGTTTCGCCGCTGGGATTAAAGCTATCGGAATACCCAAGGCCAGGTCTGTCAAAGACGATGACGCGATAATTCTCTGCCAGAATCGGGGCCAGTGCAAAGGTCATATCGCGTGTATTGCCGCTGGAGCCGTGTATCAACACGACATCCGGACCTTCGCCCATGATCACGGCATGCACCGCAACCCCGTCAACTTCGACGATTTGCCCTTCTGGCGGAAACGAGGCCTCGGCCCGCGCTTCCCGTTGGGCGCTGCGCCAAGCAGTCGCTGCGACAAGACCTGCGGCCACGACACAAAGGGATATGAGAAGTTTACTGGCCAATTTTGGTCAGATCGAACGGGGTTGTCTGGTAGATGGAGTTGATCCAGTTGCCATACAGCAGATGCGCGTGACTGCGCCATCGGTTCTGCGGATCCTGGCTTGGATCGTCATCGGGATAATAGTTGATCGGTACGTTGATCGGCGTTCCGTTGGCCACGTCACGATCATATTCCTGCTTGAGCGTGTCGCTGTCATACTCAAAGTGATTGAAGATATAGAGCGCGCGATGTTCGGGGTCTTCGACCAGACAAGGGCCTACGTCGTCGCTTCCCAGTAGGGTGGTCAGACCCTTCGCTGCATCGATCTCATCCTGTCGCATCTCGGTCCAGCGGCTGACAGGAATGACGCAATCGTCGGAAAATCCACGCAGATATGGTGATGCGGATGCCAGGTTCCTGTGACGGAAGCAGCCAAAGGCCTTGGCATCCAGCATGTGTTTCTTGACGCCGTGGAAATGGTTGATCATCGCCATTCCGCCCCAGCAGACGCCAAAGGTCGAATGCACGTTGGTCTGAGACCAATCGAAGACTTCGCACATCTCTTCCCAATAGGTGACATCGGGAAATTCCAGATGCTCGATCGGAGCGCCGGTGATGATCAGGCCGTCGAACTTCTGATCCTTCACCTCCTGAAAGGGGTGATAGAACTCGGCCATATGCGCAGCGGCGGTGTTCTTGGTCTTATGCTCGGTCATGCGGATCAAAGACAGTTCGATCTGCAAGGGGGTCGCACCGATCAGACGCGCAAATTGATTTTCCGTCTGAATCTTCTTGGGCATCAGGTTCAACAGACCAATACGCAATGGTCGTATATCCTGACGTGCTGCCTGATCCTCGGCCATGACCATGACGCCCTCATTGGTCAGGACGTCAAAGGCGGGCAGGTCTGAGGGTATTTTGATAGGCATATGGTCACGCTGCTGAAACTGCGAAAGAAGTCTGGAACTTAGGTGGGGTTGGCGCGGGTCTCAAGAGTGCGCTCGATCAACTCATCGAAATCACCGCTGTCGCGCACCTTGGCGATGTCGTCGGCTTCGATTGTGACGCCCCAGTTGCGCGCCATGGCCGCATATCGCGGCTGCCGATGCGCCAAAGCTTGGGCATAGGTCCAGCGGATGAAGGCGTCTGGATCGACCTCAACCCCGGAACAATCGTTGAGGGCCAAATACTCGGCCCAGACGCGAGCCAGAAACTCGGCTTGATAGGACATAGGTTTAGGGGCTTTGTCAAAGCGGCGGATCAGCTCTTCGGTATGCGCGTCGTCGCCCTTGATCCAGATCATCAGAGTCTGGTTGGAGAGTTCACTGAGGATCTGATCATTGGGATCGCCGGGTTCGACCCATTCGCAGATCGAGCCTCCGGTATCGCAGATGAAGTGTGGATAATGGTAAAGGCGTTTGGCGCGTTCGATGAAGTACTTGGTGTCTAGCAGGGCGTGGATCTCGGCCAGCCGGAATTGCTCCTGTCGCTGCTGATATTCAGAGATTTCAAGGCCACCCAGTTCCGAGTTGCCGGGTTTGCCCAGATAGGTCGATACCGGCGTCAGGTTTTCAAAGCTGATATTCGATCCGATATAGATCGAGTCTGACAACAGCAGTTCACGCAGAAATGGAACCTTCATTGCTTCGGCTTTGGCATTGTCGGTGATGTATTCGCCCATGTAGCGGGTGCCGATGCGATAATCGATGGAATAGTGGAACCAGTCCCCGGCTTCACGCAGAGTGTTCGAGACATAGGATTTGCCCAGCCCGGACATGCCGAAGAACAGCACTTTTTTCCGTTCAGCTTCGCGCCAGTCTTTTGCCGAGCTATAGATCATCATCCGCCGTCCCTTGTTTTGCATTAGCTAAATCGGGCGGTTGGCGGCGTCAATCGCGTCTGCGGGATTGGCTGAGGATTAGCAGCCCTAGTGCCAAGATAGCGAAACCAACGAAGGCGCGCGTGGGCAGGGCCTCGTCCCTGACCAGAGCGCCAAGCAAGATTGAGACCGGCGGGATGATCAAGGTTACCAGCAATACATTGCCGCTGCCCCCTTGTTGGAGCACGCGATAGTAATGCAGATAGGCACCCGCCGTAGCCACCAATGCGTAATATGCGATGGCGATCCATGTCACCGCGGGGAGCGCAAGGGTAGGGGCACCGTCTACCATTAGCGTGACCGGCAGCATGATGAGGGTTGAGGTCGTCAGCATTCCTGCGGCAGCGATCTGCGGAGAGAGATCGCCCAGTTGCTTGCGGGCCCAGACTGCGGCCAGGGCGTAGGAAAATGTGCCGAACAAAATGGCCAGTTGCCCAAGATTGCCCAGATTGAAGGTATGAAACTGATTGAGGCCGATTGTAATTGAAACGCCCAGAAAACCCAGCACGACCCCCAGCAAGCGTGTCTTGGTCAGGCGTTCATCACGAAAGAAAAGGGCGGCAAGCAGAACACCAAAGACGGCTGTCGTGGCGTTCAGAATTGAGGTCAGCCCGACTTCGACATGAAGCTGGCCCCAGGCCATAAGAGAGAAGGGCAACACATTGTTCAGAATTCCCATCACCAGAAATGCGCCCCAGATGCGTGGATCGCGGGGAATGGTCTGCTTTTGCAACCAGATGACGATCCAAAGCGCAAGAGAAGCCCAGAAGACACGATGAAATACGGACGTTACGAATGGGATCGTATCCAACGCGATGCGGATCGACAGAAAGGATCCGCCCCAGATTACTCCGAGTAGGATCAGTTCGGCCCATGCGCGAGGAGAGAGTGATTTCTGAATAGCCATGGCCTGTTCTGGCATCTCTCTGACAAGTGATCGACCCGAAACATGCGAAAAAGCCCCGCCGAATGGCGGGGCTTTGCAGTTGGTTTTCTGGCTGTATCAGTCCAGAGAATATGTGATCTGGAAGCCGACGCTCCAGGCGCTGTTGCCAGTAAAGGTCGCGCGGTTGTCCGGGCCGGTTCCATTTGCGGTCGCATCACCGATATCCGTATAGCGTACACCGCCCGAAAGTTGAGCTTTCTCGAAGGAGTAGGTGCCGCCTAGGCCGATGCTCCAGAACCCGTCTGTCGGGCCCAAATTCGAAACCGAGTTACCTTGCGAGCTTTCGTAGCCCAACGTCACTGCGCCTGAAAACTGTTCTGAGAACTGGTAGCCAAGGCCAAGCGAGTAGGTCCACGTGGCTTCTTCATAATCGACCAGATTGATCCCGGTCAGACCTTCGTAAACCGGCGGAGCATAAACTGTCTGCGGCCAGTCAACCCAGCGGACCGACCCGAACAGCAGCGTTTTCGGGGCGACGCCCGTCTGAAAGTCGAGGTTGACGGATTGAGGCGTTACGACTTCGGTTGTCGAGTCGGCGCTTGTACGACCTATCGTCGGAATTCCGGGTGGAATGAATCCGTTGATGAAATCGTTCGCTTCGGTTTGCGACAGATCGTGTGTGATCTTCGAGTTATAGGTCAAGGCTACACGGGCTGCTATGTCAGGTCGTTCCCAAGCGACGCCGACAACATATCCAAAGTCGATTTCATCGTCGGTTTCGACGCGGTATCCGCCTTGCGGCGGCGTGGTGCCTGCGCCCGCGATCGGTACCGAAACGCTTGCTTTCAAGCGCTGCGCCCGAACGCCACCGATTACGCTGAATCCACTGTCCAACTTGTACCGCAGTAGCGCGGTGACAGCATCTGTGTCTGCCTTCGCTCGCAGCACGTCTGTGCTTCCTCCAGGAAAGCCGGACAGCACGTTCTGAGACAGCGGATAATCTGCTGAGTAGTCGATATCGGCGCCAAAAGGTTGGTCGTAGACCAGAGCGAAGTCGAGTCTTTCAGTCAGAGATGTCTTATAGGCAAGATGCGGTGTAAAGAAGTCGTTTGCGACATTACCAGAATCGATGGTTTCGCCGAATGTCGGGCTGCCGGTAATCCGGTCCTCCATCGAGCCACTTACGCTTGGGTTGGTATAACCAAGTCGGAATTGGGCGACGGACCCTTCCTCGAACAAAATGTTGACACCCTGACCGCTTCGGTCAAGACCGCCCGCTTGCACAGCTGTGGCCCCGACACACAGCGCACACGCCTTGAACAGCGCTTTTTTCATTTATTCCTCCCTAACTCTGTCCATTTGCCTGTTAGATGCACCCTCACATGCACACCCGGCTTCGTTACCGGGTGTTACTGTCTTAATACTTAAAATAAGGTCAACCGGTGACGGAGCGTTAGTCCGCGTCGGCACGGTGAGCGTGTGTTGCCAAATTGGCACGATTCTCGGACCAAACATTCAGGAAGATGCCTGAGAATATCACCACAGCACCCAGCAGTGTCCAGTGATCCAGCGGCTCCTGATAGAGGATCATACCTATAATCGCGATGGTCGGGAGGCGGGCAAAATCGAATGGCACGACGACCGTCGCCGGAGCGATCGCCAATGCATTGGTGATGCAGTAATGCGCCAGCAATCCCGCCAACCCGATCAGCAGCAGATAAGGGGCGGTGTTGAACGAGGGCAGCGCAATGTCACCGTCAAACCCCGAGGCGATGAGGCCAAGCGCCGCCTGCATGACTGTCAGCCAGAACATGATGCAGCCGATGCTGGCAATGCGCGTCAGGGATTTGGTCGAGATGTTGGTTAGGGCAAAGAAGATTGCAGACAGGGCGGCTGCAATAACGCCCGGGCTGATCGAGGTCACGCCCGGTCGTGCCACGATGAGGATGCCTGCAAACCCTATGAACGCTGCTGTCACACGCGTGGCAGTCAGGCGTTCTCCTAAAAACAACGGGGACAGCAGGATGACCCAAATCGGGTTTGTGAATTCAAGGGCGAAGACCTGCGCCAAGGGGATGACAGCGACGGCGTAGAACCAAAGGTTCTGTCCAATAAAATGCAGCAGGTTTCGTGCGCCATGTAGCCCCAGACGTTTGGTTGTGACCTGATGCCACTTGCGTGTCACGCTCAGTACCAGCGCAACTACGCAGATACCGACGAGACTGCGGTAGAACATGATCTCGAACGTGTCGTGCACCAGGCTTAGTTCTCGGCCCGCCACAGCCATGGAGGAAAACGAGGCAATCGCCCCGGTCATCCAGAGCGCGGCTTTGCCGATCTGCGTTTTGCTCTCATCCATCGCTTAAATGCCGTTTCGGGGTATAACACGCTGACTAAAGGGCGATTTGTCCGGGATTGCAAAATAAAAAGCCGGGCTGTGACCCGGCTTTTCGCTCATTCCCACTCGATGGTTCCGGGTGGTTTTGAGGTGATGTCGTAAGTGCATCGGTTGATGCCCTTGACCTCGTTGATGATGCGCGTGGCGGTCTCACCCAGAAATTCGTGGCTGAACGAGTAGTAATCCGCCGTCATGCCATCGACCGAGGTCACCGCGCGCAGGGCGCAGGCATAGTCATATGTGCGCCCGTCGCCCATCACGCCGACGGTGCGCACGGGCAGGATGGCCACGAAGGCCTGCCAGATCTCGTCATACAGGCCGTGCTTGCGAATCTGGTCGATATAGATCGCATCCGCCTCGCGCAGAATCTCAAGCTTTTCGCGCGTGATTTCGCCTGGGCAGCGGATGGCCAGGCCGGGTCCGGGGAAGGGGTGGCGACCGATAAAGCTTTGCGGCAGGCCCAGTTCACGGCCCAGGGCGCGCACTTCGTCCTTGAACAGTTCGCGCAGTGGTTCAACCAGTTTGAGGCCCATCTTTTCAGGCAGGCCGCCGACATTGTGGTGGGACTTGATGGTTACCGAAGGACCGCCCGAGAACGAGACAGATTCGATGACGTCGGGGTACAGTGTGCCCTGCGCCAGAAACTCGGCACCGTCGATGGTATCGGCATGTTTCTGGAACACGTCTATGAACAGTTTGCCGATGATCTTGCGCTTGGTTTCCGGGTCGCTTTGCCCGTCCAACTCGCCCAGGAACAGGTCGCTTTCATCTGCATGGATCAACTGGATATTATAGTTGTCGCGGAACATGCCAACGACCTCGGCGGCCTCGTTCTTGCGCAGCAGGCCATGGTCGACAAACACGCAGGTCAGCTGATCGCCAATCGCCTCGTGGATCAGGATCGCCGCGACCGAGCTGTCGACGCCGCCCGAAAGGCCACAAATAACTTTCTTGTCCCCGACCTGCTCGCGAATTTTGCGGATCATCTCTTCGCGATAGGCGCCCATGGTCCAGTCGCCGGTGAACCCTGCCAGTTTGACAAAGTTCTCATATAGTTTGGCGCCCTTGGGTGTGTGATGCACTTCGGGGTGAAACTGCACGGCATAGAAATGACGCGCGGGATCGGCGGTGATCGCAAAGGGGGCGTTCGGTGAGGTGCCAAACACCTCAAAGCCCGGGGCGATTTCGCTGACATGGTCGCCATGGCTCATCCAGACCTGCTCATCGCCGTCCGCGAACCAACCATCAAGGATATCGAGCTTGCTTTGCGGGGTCACGAAGGCGCGGCCAAATTCGGCGGTGCCATGTCCGCTTTCGACCTTGCCGCCCAACTGGTGCATCATCACCTGCTGGCCATAGCAGATGCCCAGGATCGGAACGCCGTAATCAAAGATCTCTTGCGGGGCGCGGGGCGATCCTTCGCGCGTGACACTGTCCGGCCCGCCCGAGAAGATCACGGCCTTGGGGGCCATTTCCCGGACAAAGTCCATCGTCACGCTTTGATAAGGGTGGATTTCGCAATAGACGTTCAGCTCGCGCAGGCGACGGGCGATCAGCTGGGTTACCTGGCTGCCGAAGTCGATGATCAGAAGGCGGTCGTGGGTGTCTTGGGTCATGACTGGCTATTAGGTCGCAAGCCTTGCTTGTGCAAGCGCAATGACGTCAATTGAGCAAGGAGGCTGACATATGACGACCCTAAAGCTCAGGACTGCCGAAGACGGCGACGCCAAAGCGATACGGGCCTGTATCGCAGACGCCTATGCACCGGCAATGCGTGACATCACCGATCTGCCCGATGTAACGAGCGGGGTCGCCGAAGAAATTGCGGCGCATCAGGTTGTTGTTGCTGAAGAAGCTGGGCGTCTTTTGGGCGTCATTGTCTTTGATCAGCAGGCGGATGCGATGATGATTTTTAACCTTGCCGTTTCGCCAGAGGCGCAGGGCAAGGGCGTCGCGCGACAGCTGCTTGCGGTCGCGGAACTCAGGGCGGCTGAGGCGGGGATTTCGATTCTCCGTTTGCGGACCCATCGGCTGATGCGTGCGACGCGTGCGATGTATACGCATCTGGGCTGGCATGAGGTCCAAACCTCGGGAAACTCGGTCGTGATGCAGAAAAAAGTGACGTAGGGGCCAAACTCAGCAGGGCCGCGATCAGCGGCGGTTCATGTCGCTTTTACCCCTATTGCGCCGTAAACTACCTGCGGCGGTGATTGCCGTTCATGTAACTAATTTACCAAACCAACCAATCACGGGATTTTCTCAATGGCAGAGGCAAACACCCGGCGCAGGGCACGGGGTGGCGGTGGTGCCGCCCGTCGGGCCGAGCGCACGGCGGTCAAGATCGAAACCGCGAAATACATCGAACGCAACATTCCCAATTTCGAGGTTCTCAACGAAGAAGCGTTGCAGATCATCGAAGCCAACGCAGAGACCATATTGGCCGAAGTTGGGGTCAACTTTGTCGACAATCCGGCTGCGCTGGAACGTTGGAAAGATGCCGGTGCCGATGTCGAGGGAGAGCGTGTGCGACTGCCGCGCGGTCTGGCGCGCGAATTGATCAAGACCGCCCCCAGCGAGTTCACCCAGCACGCCCGCAACCCCGAGAAATCGGTGGTCATCGGCGGTCGCAATATGGTTCTGGCCCCGGTCTATGGCCCTCCGTTCGTGCGCGATGCGCAAGGCGGTCGCCGCTATGCGACCATGGACGATTTCAACAAATTCGTGAAACTCGCCTATATGTCCAAATGGCTGCACCATTCGGGCGGCACGGTGTGCGAGCCGACCGATATCCCGGTGAACAAGCGCCATCTGGACATGTTGATGGCGCATATGACCCTGTCGGACAAGCCGTTCATGGGCTCGGTCACCGATCCCAGCCGGGCACAGGATTCGGTTGAGATGTGCGAGATTCTTTTCGGTAAGGAATTCGTGCAGAACAACACGGTGATGACCTCGCTGACCAACATCAACTCGCCGATGACGTTCGACGATGTGATGATGGGCTCGCTGGAGGTTTATGCGAAGAACAATCAGGCCTGCATCATCTCGCCCTTTATCGTGGGCGGTGCGATGGCGCCGGTTTCGGTGGCCGGGACCCTGACGCAGGTGCTGGCCGAGGTCATGGCTGGTGTGGCTTATAGCCAGATCATCCGCCCGGGTGCTCCGGTGATCTTCGGTGCGTTTGTATCGTCGATCGACATGAACTCGGGCGCGCCGACCTTCGGGACTCCCGAAGCCTCGCACGTGACCTATGGTGCAGGCCAATTGGCGCGGCGACTGGGACTGCCCTATCGCTCGGCCGGTTCTTTCTGCGGCTCGAAATTGCCGGACGCGCAGGCCGCGTATGAGACCGCGAATTCGCTGAACATGGGTCTGATGTCGGGCGTGAACTTCATGCTGCACTCTTGCGGTTGGCTTGAAGGTGGTCTGGTGGCGGATTTTGAGAAATTCGTCATGGATGCCGACCAACTGGGTGTCTTGCACGGTCTGGCCAAAGGTGTGGCCTATGACGAAAATGCGCAGGCTATGGATGCGATCCAAGAGGTCGGACCCGGTGGCCACTATCTGGGCTGCGCGCATACACAAGCGAACTTCAAAGAGGCGTTCTGGAAGACCGATCTGCTGGATTACAAGCCGTTCGAGACCTGGGAAGAAGAGGGCGCCCGCGATACACGGACGCTTGCCTCGGCACGGGTCGAGCATCTGTTGGCCAATTACCAGCAGCCGCAGCTCGATCCCGATGTGAAGGCCGCGCTTGATGCCTATGTCGCTGAGAAAAAGGCGTCCATGCCGGATGCCTTCACCTGATCACTGATACCGCGTGGCACGGCTGGCCTGATACAGCTGTGCCTCGCCGATCAGAGCGATCAAAATATCCAGATGACGCACCAGAGAATAGGCTGCGTCATCTTCCTGCCTTTGCAGATCAAGCTCCCGCTCCAATTCCATGAGGCGGATCAACGCCGACCCTGTGCTGGGTATCGACCCATAGCCCAAAACGCGTTGCAAGTGCCGGTCTCGATTATAGTCCTTTGCTCCGATTTTCGCGGCTCGGCTTAGCAAGCGTGGGCGGCGGAGTGTGGCGATCATGGTCATCAGGTCCTGCACGGCAGCGTTCCTTCGTTTTTGTTCTGACGCCAAAGATGTCGCACAACTTAAGCGGGTGTTGCCTTGTTTAAGCTCCCTCCGAACGATGGTTTCATGACTGTTTATCTTTTTGAATCAATTCTGCTCCGTGCCGTCTGTGATTAACGAACGAGTAACGAAAGCGACTCTAGTTAGATTTGGTTAACTAAGAATCCGACGGCGAAAACTGTCAGTTTGTTTTGTCGACGAGGGCATTGAACTATGGAAAACAGCGTGGCTTTCAACGTACCGACCTGGGTCCCTGAAGGGGCGCAACGATATCTTGACCATACCGAGTCGGGCCGGTCCATTCGGGATATCGCCCGGGCGGCGGGATGCCATGCGTCGACCATCTTGAGACAAATTCGCCGTGTTGAGATGCGCCGTGACGACCCGCTGGTCGATGCTGCGTTGCGATCATTGGCGCAGACCCATTTCGCCCCTATGAAAGAGGCCTCGGCCCGGTATCCTGCCCCCGATTATCCATCTGATGAGCCAAAAGATGATGCGTTCGAACGCGAAGCGCTGCGGGTGCTGCGCCGACTATGTGAATCTGGTGCGGTGCTGGCCGCGGCAGAGAATATGGATAAGGCGATTGTAGTGCGCGATAGTGGGGATTGTGGAACGACCCGAACAGCTGTCGTTGACTGCAAGATCGCGCAAGCCCTGGCGTTGAAAGATTGGATATCATGCGACAATCCGGGGCGAATTTCACGGTACCGGATTACAACGTCGGGCCGCTCGGCGCTGAGCCATCTGCTGGCCGATTCCGAAAATCGTGCCCGCGCGCAGAGTGAGTTCGGCATGGTCGAAGCGCAAGCTCCGTTTAAGACCGTTGGAGCGGGAGCGAAATTTCAGCCCAAGGCGTCGGCACGAGCCCGCTATAGCACGACCGAAAGCCCGTTGATCGCCCTTGCGCGTCGACGGGACCGGGACGGAAAGCCGTTTCTTGATGAAACACTCGTCGGTGCAGGTGAACGCTTGCGCGAGGATTTCGAACTTGCGCAAATCGGGCCTCAGGTCACGCAGAACTGGGATCGTTTCCTGACCGGTGGTGGCCGAGGAGATTTCACCGTGGATGCGCCTATCGGACGGGCGTCGTCCGGTGCGCGCGATCGTGTGGCGCGTGCTTTGTCGGACCTGGGGCCGGGGCTCAGCGATGTTACACTGCGTTGCTGCTGTTATCTTGAGGGGTTAGAGCTCGCAGAAAAGCGCATGGGCTGGTCGGCGCGGTCGGGCAAGATTGTACTGCGCATCGCCCTGCAGCGGCTCAAGCGGCATTATGAAGAGCAGACTGAACGTGACCGCATGATCGGTTGATATATAGATATTGTGGTTCTGGCGGAAAGTGATAATCCAAGATTATGAATTTCACATTTCGCCAGTTGCAGTATTTCCGCGCCGTTGCCGAGCAGCGAAACTTTGGCCGTGCGGCACAGGTTTGTCATGTCTCTCAGCCGGCGCTGTCAGTTCAGATCAAAGCGTTAGAGGAAGCGATGGGTGGCCCTCTGTTTGAACGGCAGGCCCGTGACATTCTGCTAACGCCTTTGGGCAGAGATGTTCTGGATCATGCCGATCAGGTGCTTATAGCCGCTGATCGGTTGGACCGGTTCGCGCGTGACCATTCCGGCGGGCACCGGTCCTTGTCGATTGGCATCATTCCAACCGTCGCGCCCTATTTGTTGCCAGGGGTATTGGCAGGGTTGCGCTCTGGTGATGTTTCGTTGCGTGTCAGAATACGTGAGGCCCGGACCGAACGCTTGCTTGCGATGCTGCGCGGGGGTGAAATCGATGCGGCGGTGTTGGCGCTGCCCACAGCCGGGACCGCTTTGCACGAAGAACCCTTGTTCGAAGATCGTTTCCTTCTGGCGGGCAGTCAGTCGCGCCTCAATCGACTGACCATCAGCCCCGAGGCCCTGCGTCCTCTGGATCTACAAGCGGCACAATTGATGTTGCTTGAGGACGGGCATTGTCTGACCGATCAAGCGCTTGAAGTTTGCGGTCAGGATCGGGCCAGCGGGCAGATCAATATGGGGGCCTCATCCTTGGCCACTCTGTCGCGACTGGTGGCCGAGGGCTTTGGCTTGACCCTGATGCCGGAACTGGCAGCCAGGGCAGAGGCCGACGCGGTGCCGGGCTTGCGTTTGCTGCGCTTTGCGGCCCCTCAACCGGCGCGAACGATTGGCCTAGTGCGGCGTTCTTCGACGGGAGGTGAGGGGTGGTTCGATCGCCTGTCCGAGGTGATCCGGCAGGTCGGAGAAGACGTCGTCGCGCAAACCCGCACCTGATCAAAAAAAGGCCCGCCAAACGGCGGGCCTTGTCATGCAATCACACCTGATCAGGCCAGAGCGGGCTCGCGCGCTTCATCCAGATGCTTCATCAGGTTTTCGGGCGATGACACGCCATAAGGATCCTCGGGGCAGTTATCCATCAGGCCGGGCTCTTCGAACCATGCTTCGACCACGCCATCGTTGACGATGGCCGCATAGCGCCACGAGCGCATGCCGAAACCCAGATTGTCTTTGTCGACCAGCATGCCCATTTTCCGGGTGAACTCACCCGAACCATCCGGGATCACATCAACATTCTGCAGACCCTGATCCGCTGCCCATTTGTTCATGACAAAGCTGTCATTCACGGACATACAATAGATTGCATCGATCCCTTTGGCAGCGAAATCCGCGAAGCCGTTTTCAAAACCTGGCAGCTGATAGGTCGAGCAGGTCGGCGTGAACGCACCTGGCAGCGAAAACAGAATGACGCGCTTACCTGCGAAATAATCAGCGGTGGTTTTGTCTTCCCAGCGGAAAGGGTTCGGGCCTTCGATCGAGGCATCGCGAACACGCGTGTGGAAGGTCACTTCAGGCAGTTTTGCACCGGTTTTCATCATCAAACTCCTGTGATTCACATATGTTTGATGCGAGAGTTAAAACGATTCTAAATCAGCTTCAACAATAGATATGCTGCATCTGCCAAATATCTAAGATCTAGTCATGACCATTGAAAATAAACAGGAAAATTTGTAAGCTATGTCTATGTTTCTGCGGTTGCGTAGTTGAAGCGCATAGCGGCTATGCGTCACTGGCCTAACCCCTGCAGTCGGTTTATGTTAAGCGCGAAGTGAATTGACCCAAAGTCAGGAAAGCCCGTTGTGCGTGATCTGAAAATTCCCGAGCAAAGACACCCGGAAAAGGCGCATCGGCCTGACAATGCGGCCCCGCGCAAACCGAAATGGATTCGCGTCAAGGCTCCGGGCGGCGAAGGGTATGCCGAAACCCATAAGATCATGCGTGACAACAATCTGGTGACCGTCTGCGAAGAGGCTGGTTGCCCGAATGTTGGTGAGTGCTGGAGCCAGGGTCACGCCACCATGATGATCATGGGCGAGATTTGTACCCGCGGTTGTACCTTCTGCAACATTGCCACCGGTCGACCGGATGAGCTGGATGCGTTTGAGCCCGGACGTGTCGCCCATGCAGTACAGAAACTGGGGTTGAACCATGTGGTGATCACCTCGGTCGACCGCGATGATCTGGAAGATGGCGGGGCTGAGCATTTCGCGCAGACCATTCGCGCGGTACGCCACCGTTCGCCCAAGACCACGATTGAAATCTTGACGCCGGATTTCCTCAGATGTGATCCTTCCGTTCTGGAAATCGTGGTTGAAGCCAAGCCGGATGTGTTCAACCACAATCTCGAAACGGTTCCGGGGCTTTATCCGCAGGTGCGCCCGGGCGCGCGTTATTTCCACTCGCTGCGTCTGTTGCAGCGTGTGAAGGAAATGGATCCGTCGATCTTCACCAAGTCGGGCATCATGGTCGGATTGGGTGAAGACGAGCAGCAGGTTCGCCAGGTTATGGATGACATGCGCGCAGCCGATATCGATTTCCTGACAATTGGTCAGTATCTCCAGCCAACCCCGAAGCATCACGGTATTGATCGTTTCGTCACACCGGAAGAGTTCGCATCGTATGAAAAGGCGGCCTATGGCAAGGGATTCCTGATGGTATCGGCCACGCCTCTGACACGGTCCTCTTATCATGCGGGGGATGATTTTGCCCGCCTGCGCGATGCGCGCCAGAAAAAACTGGGGCAGGTGTGAACCCTGAGCTTCAGAGCTGGCTTATTGAAAAGCGCCATGAGTTACATCAGGTGCCAGAGATTTCAGGTGACGAGCGCGGGACAGCTGCGAGCATCGCGAACTTATTGCAGGCGTGCGATCCCGACACTGTCTTAACTGATATCGGCGGCTACGGGGTCGCAGCGGTTTATGACAGTGGTAAACCCGGACCGACCGTTGGTGTCCGTTGCGAGTTAGATGGCCTTCCAATTCAGGAAATCTCGGAAGTGCCATATGCATCGCAATACCCTGGTAAGGGGCACCTATGCGGTCATGACGGCCATATGGCGATGGTCCTTGGGGTCGCCTTCATGCTGGGTGAAAAACGCCCGTCGCGAGGGCGGGTGGTGCTGATCTTTCAACCTGCCGAGGAAACCGGGAAGGGGGCCAAAGCCTTTCGCAGCGATCCGAAATTTAACGACATCGCCCCGGATTACGTGTTCTCACTGCACAATCTTCCGGGGCTTGATCACGGAGCGGTTGAGATCTGCAGCGGTCCGACCAACTGTGCATCGCGCGGGATGCGGATTGCACTGACTGGAAAAACCTCTCATGCCGCGGCGCCGCAGGATGGGGTGTCTCCGGCGCTGGCGATCTCGGAGTTAATGCCTGCGCTGGCTCGGCTTGGGCAAGGTGGTGCGCTGGATGCTGACTATGCGCTGACCACCGTTACCCATGCGCAGTTGGGAGAGCCCGCTTTTGGCGTTGCACCGGGATATGCCGAGCTGTGGGTGACGTTGCGCACGGTATCGGATGCCCGAATGGAGCGTTTGATCGAAGAGGCCGAGACATTGGTCGAATCCACCGCACAGGCCGAAAGGCTGACGGTTGAGATCACTTACGACGACATCTTCGAGGCTTGTACGAACGACGAAGAGGCCGCTCAGATCCTGTCAGATTCTTGTGATGCGCAGGGCGTGTGGCACAGGCTGGTTAAAGAACCCCAGCGGTTTTCCGAAGATTTTGGTCAGTTCGGCAAAGGTGCGAAATCAGCGATGTTCTGGTTGGGTGCAGGAGGGGATCATCCGCAATTGCACAATCCCGACTATGATTTTCCCGACGCGCTGATCCCGATAGGCACCGGCATTTTTCTGGCTGCGATTGAGCGTACCCTTACGGCCTGAGTTTTCTCGGCTCGCTGCCCGCCCAGTCCGGCCACCAGCCCACAAATTCTATGCCTACAATCAGCAAGCATAACAAGATGACGCCAAAAACCAGTTTCACGCGGCGCTCAGATGGCGGATTGCGCGCCCATAAGGTCATGCGAAGGAAATGGCGCAGGTTCATTTCTGGTGCTATTCGACGAACCGAACCTTGCCGATAAAGGGCAGGTTGCGGTTGCGTTGGGCGTAATCGATACCGTAGCCCACAACAAATTCATCCGGAATTTCGAACCCGATCCAGTCTGAACGGAAGTCAACTTCGCGCCGGCTTGGTTTGTCCAGCAATGCGATAGATTTCAGCCGCGCGGGCTTGCGGCTTTGCAGCAGCTTGGTGACGTGGTTCAGCGTGTGGCCGGTATCGACGATATCCTCGACCACCAGCACATCGCGCCCTTCAATAGCGCCACGCAAATCTTTGAGAATACGGACCTCCCGGCTGCTCTCCATCGAGTCTCCGTAAGAAGATGCCTCAAGAAAATCGACCTCGATTGGCAGATCAAGCTCGCGCACAAGGTCCGCGATGAAAACGAAGCTGCCGCGAAGCAGTCCCACGACAATCAGCTTGTCGGTGCCGCCGAATTCCTCTGTGATTTCGCGGCACAATGCCTCGATCCGCGCGGCAATGGCCTTGGCCGAGATCATCTCATCTATCACATATGCGCGGTCACTCATCGCTGCCCCCTTGATCTTTGGCGCGCAACATACGAAATCACGCGCCATTGTCACCAGTGAATCCCGGATATCATGCCAACACACTCTGAAACCCGACCGCTGCCTTACACCGCCCAGCAGATGTATGATCTGGTCGCGGATGTGGCGAAATACCCGGAGTTTCTTCCTTGGTGCGCCGCAGCCCGTATCCGCCGCACCTATGCTGCAGGGGACGGCAAGGTGATGGAGGCTGATCTGGTCATCTCGTTCAAAGTGTTCCGCGAACGTTTTGGCAGCCGGGTCACGCTGTTCGATGCGCATAAACGGATTGATACCGAATATCTGGATGGACCCTTCAGATACATGCGTTCGGATTGGGAGTTCGAAGATACGGATGAGGGATGCAACGTCTCGTTCCACGTTGATTTCGAATTCAAGAACGCGGTGCTGCAAGGCATTATTGGTGTCGTATTCAACGAGGCGATGCACCGGATTGTGCGTGCCTTCGAACAGCGCGCGGCGGACCTCTACGGCTGAGGCTTTACGACCGGGCAGTGCGCGCTAGACTGCGCTGCATGAGCATCCTGACTTCTACGCTTGCTGAATTTTCTGCAGGCCCCGTCTCAACCACGAAGCAAGCGCGCATCGTGACCTCTTTGTCCGTTTTGGATTGGCTTGCTGTCGGGCGCGCGGGGGCAGAGGAGCCGGTGTCGCGGATTGTACGGCAGATGGTCCTGTCTGAGGGCGGCATGGAACAGGCCCGATTATTCGGTGGAGGCGCCGCACCTTTACGTGCGGCTGCGCTGGTGAACGGCACCATTTCCCACGCGCTGGACTATGACGACACCCATTTCGCCCATATCGGCCACCCCTCGGTGGCTGTTGTCCCCGCAGCGCTGGCTATTGCGGCGTGGGAGGATCGCCCTCTGGTCGACTTCCTTGAGGCTGCCCTGATCGGTATGGAAACTTCGATCCGGATCGGGTTATGGCTGGGGCGCGCGCATTATCAGGCCGGATATCACCAGACCGCAACTGCCGGTGCGTTCGGGGCTGCTGTCGCAGCCGGGCGTATCATGGGGTTCGATGCGGCGCAGATGTCTGCGCTTATTGGTCTGACCGCGACACGTGCGTCTGGTCTAAAAGCGCAATTTGGAACCATGGGCAAACCTTACAACGCAGGTATCGCCGCATCGAACGGGGTGGAAGCGGCGCTGTTGATTCGAAACGGATTTCTACCTAATGCCGATGCTCTCGGAGGGGCATACGGTTTCGGTGCCACGCATCTGGGTACAGACGATGCCGACAGTGCGCTGCAGGGATTGGGTGATGAATGGCTGTTTGAGACCGTCAGCCATAAGTTCCACGCTTGTTGCCATGGTCTGCACGCGGCCCTTGAGGCAGCGCTTGATCTTGATATCGCCGAGCCTGAGGTTGCGGAAATCAAGGTCAAAACTCACCCCCGCTGGATGAGCGTCTGCAATCAGTTGGAACCTTCGACGGGGCTTGGGGCCAAGTTCTCGTATCGCACTGTTTTGGCGATGCAATCGCTTGGCTATGACACGGCACTACCGGGCAGCTATTCTGACAAAATATGCGCCGACCCGCGTCTGCAATCCCTGCGAGATCGGATCACCGTTGAGGCGGATGAGAGTCTATCCGAAACGCAAGCTCACCTGTCGCTGCTGCGCCGCGATGGTGCGCGGCTGGAGGCAAGCCATGATCTGCTGGCCCCGATGTCACTTTCGGATCGGGAGGATCGTGTGCGGGGCAAGGCTGCTAAACTGATTGGCGGAGATGAAGCAGACGCTATCTGGTCCATGCTGCGCACTGGCGGGCGCGCAGCGGATTTGGCAGACAGGCTATCCGATTAGGCAACGCGCCAATGCAGCGGAAAGCCCGGATCGAATACAGTCACAGGCCCGTCGCCCGTTTCGATCTTGGATGGGTACGCGACCGGTTCGCCTTTTGTCAGAGTGATGATCTCTTCGTTCACCGGCAGTCCATAGAACGCAGGGCCATTCAGGGAAACAAAGCCTTCCAGCTTGTCCAGCGCGCCTTCGCGATCGAACATCTCTGACACCAGTGACATGGTGTTGGTGGCCGTAAAGCACCCGGCACAGCCACAGGCCATTTCCTTGTTGTCATCCGTATGGGGGGCACTGTCTGTGCCAAGGAAATACCGCGCATCGCCTGAGGTGGCCGCAGCCAGCAGAGCCAGCCGGTGTTCCTCACGTTTGGCAACTGGCAGGCAGTAGTAATGGGGTTTGATGCCGCCCACCAGGATATGGTTGCGGTTGATGATCAGGTGATGCGCGGTGATCGTTGCGCCCAGATCAGTGTCATTAGCTTTGACATAATCCACGCCGTTCGCGGTGGTGATATGCTCCATCACGACACGCAGTCCCGGCGTTGCCTTACGGATCGGATCAAGAATTCGGTCGATAAATACGGCCTCACGGTCGAAGATGTCGATCTCGGAATCGGTGACCTCGCCATGTACGCAAAGAGGCAAACCGATTTCGGCCATCTTCTCCAGCACCGGGCGCACCTTGTCGAAATCGCGCACACCCGAGGCAGAGTTGGTCGTCGCGCCTGCCGGATACAGCTTGACCGCCTTGATCAGCCCGCTGGCATGGGCGGCTGCTACATCGTCGGCAGCCGTGTCCTCGGTCAGATACAGCGTCATCAGCGGCTCGAACGTCATGCCATCGGGCAAGGCGGCCATGATACGGTCGCGATAGGCAGCAGCGTGGTCGCCGCGCACGACAGGCGGCACAAGGTTCGGCATGATGATTGCACGGGCAAAATGACGCGCGGTTTCGGGCAGGACGGCCTGCAACATCGCGCCATCGCGCAGGTGCAGATGCCAGTCGTCGGGGCGGCGGATCGTGAGCGTATCGGTCATGGCCCCCGGCTAGCACAGCCGGTTCAGAGGGAAAAGCCTTGTCAACCGATCAGATCGTCGTAAATCCCGGAAAAGCCTTGGTCTTGACGCGCGCACGCTACCATGACCTGTTGGGCGCAGCGATTGAGGGGATCACATGCCGCAACCAAATTCCATCGATGCCGTGCAGGAAACACTCAGCGCCCAGGGCTATGTTTGTGGGCGCGCTCTGGCGACGGTCGTCTTCCTGTCGCTGAAACTCGGACGCCCCCTGTTTCTTGAGGGCGAGGCAGGCGTTGGCAAGACCGAGATTGCCAAAGCGCTTGCCGCTGGCCTGAACCGCCGTCTGATCCGGTTGCAATGCTATGAGGGTCTCGATGCATCCTCGGCCGTTTACGAGTGGAACTTTCCGGCGCAGATGGTGGCGATCCGTACTGCCGAGGCCTCGGGTGGGGCGGACCGTGCGGCGTTGCAGACCGAACTCTTTTCGGACGACTACCTGATCGAACGCCCCTTGCTGCAGGCGATGCGCCCGGATGAGAACGGCGCGCCGGTCCTGTTGATCGATGAATTAGACCGCACCGATGAGCCATTCGAGGCTTTCCTACTCGAAGCTCTCAGCGATTTTCAGGTGACCATCCCGGAGCTGGGCACTGTCAAAGCGCCGGAACCGCCCATCGTCATCCTGACCTCGAACCGCACACGCGAGGTTCATGACGCCCTGAAACGCCGATGCCTATATCACTGGGTCGACTACCCTGATTTCGACCGCGAGATCGAAATCCTGCACGCCCGCGCCCCCGAAGCGGCCGAGGCGCTGAGCCGGGAGGTTGTTGCGTTCGTCCAGCGTTTGCGCACCGAGGACCTGTTCAAGAAGCCGGGCGTGGCGGAAACCATCGACTGGGCCAAATGCTTGCTTGCGCTCGACGTGATCAACCTCAGCCCCGAAGTGATCGGAGACACGCTGGGCGCGATCCTGAAATACCAGGACGACATCCAGAAACTGCAAGGCTCTGAGGCCAAACGTATTTTGGATGAAGCCAAAGCTACACTCGAACCCGTCTGATGTCGCGCCCGTTTAAATATACTGTGGGGGCATGGGGGCAGTGCCCCTATGTACACTGATGGCCGAACAGCTTCCACTCGACATCCCCGACCACCCCAAGCTGGCGCAGAACATCACCCATTTTGCCCGCGCCCTGCGCAAGGCGGGTCTTCCGATTGGTACGGGCCGCGTGGTGGATGCGATCCGTGCCGTCGAGGCTGCTGGGTTCACCAAGAAACAGGATTTCTATTGGACCCTACACGCCTGTTTCGTGAACCGGCCCGAACATCGCACGGTCTTCGCGCAGGTCTTCCGCCTCTATTGGCGTGACCCGCGTTATATGGAGCATATGATGGCCATGATGCTGCCCGCCATTCGTGGCGTGCAGGAGGAACGCAAGGCGGATGCTGGCGAAAAACGCGCCGCCGAGGCCTTGCTTGAGGGGGTCGAACGGGATCAGCCCGAATTGCCCGAGCAGGAGGGCGAGACAGAAATCGAGATTGATGCGACCCAGACAGCCTCGTCCGAGGAACGGCTGCGTAACCTTGATTTCGAACAGATGAGTACCGAAGAAATGGCACAAGCCAAGCGCTTGCTGGCGCGGTTGACCTTACCGGTCAAACCCATCGCATCGCGCCGGGCGCAGGCCAGCCATCTGGGGCATCGGCTCGACCGCGCGCGCACGCTACGTTTGGCCATGCGTCAGGGTGGAGAGCTGCATGAGATCGCGTTGCGCAAGCCCAAACCACGTTGGCCGAACCTTGTGGCGTTGTGCGATATCTCTGGGTCAATGAGCCAATACAGCCGCATCATCCTGCATTTCCTGCACACGGTTTCGAATGCCAAGGGGGCGGGCTGGGCAAAGGTGCATGCCTTCACCTTCGGTACGCGCCTCACCAATATCACCCGGCACCTGCATCAGCGCGACGTCGATACGGCACTGGCCTCTGCCGGGGCCGAGGCGCAGGACTGGGAAGGTGGCACAAGGATTGGGGAGTGTCTGCATCAGTTTAACCGCGACTGGTCCCGCCGGGTGATGGGGCAGGGCGCCGTCGTACTGCTGATCACTGATGGGCTGGAACGTGGCGCGCCTGAACAGCTGGAGAAAGAGATCGAACGTCTCTACCTGTCTTCAAAGCGTTTGATCTGGCTGAACCCGTTGCTGCGCTGGGATGGGTTTGCACCCAAGGCGCAGGGGGTCAGAACCATGCTGCCCCATGTCGACAGTTTCCGCGCCGGGCATTCGATCGCCTCGTTGGAAGATCTCGCCAATGTGATCTCTGAGCCCGACGATCAGGGGCAGAAAGCACGGCTGATGGCCGCGCTTTCCGAAGGTTGACTACGAGAGCTGTTCTTCGTTGCACTTCCGCGCCATTTCCATGGCCTTGTAGGTGCCGGTGAGGTCAACGGTGAAGGCAAACTCTTTCTCGGGAAACACCACCATGACCTTCTTTTTAGCCAGATCATCGGCGAATTGTGGATCGTCCGACAGGACATAACCGCCGGAATAGCCCTTGGTGATATTGCCTTTCATGCCAGTGGCTTCGCCGACATAGATGTTGTCACCGATCAGAATGGCCACGGCTTCTTTCTCACCGGCTTTGATGTTGGTTTTGGCCTTCGTAAAAACGCCGACGTAGCCCACACCGCGATCTTCGGTCAGGCCCATCTGAACCACGTTTTCGGAATCATCAACGGCTTCGATCAGGCAGGACTTCTTTTCCTGATCGATAAAGACCTTCCAGCCTTCGACTTCGCCATATCTCAGAAATGTGTCTGCCCAACCGGTACTGGCCGTCGCCAGACCGATTGCCGCCGCGAGTGTAAGAATGCGTTTCAACTCATTGTCTCCGCTTTGGAATATGAAGGGGAATGCACCGTTTCGGGTCCGGTGATACAAGCAAGTTAGAGGGTGGTGCTGTATCGATCAATACTTTGTGAATGTGATCGTGAAATCGGCTCTTTAGCGCCGGAAACTCTACCTGCTGACCGCTTTTCATTGCTGCAAAGCTAACTATGTTGAACCGGAACAAGGCCGGAGGTCTCAATGGAACGATTCGACAACAGCTCGGAAACTGCTCTGAAGTGGCATCGCGCGGGCAAGAAGGCAGCCCTTGCCACGGTGGTCGAAACCTGGGGCAGCGCGCCACGCCGCGTCGGTGCGCAGTTGGTCATCGCAGGTGATGGGCAGATCGAGGGTTCGGTCTCTGGCGGGTGCGTCGAAGGGGCGGTGATCGTTGAGGCACTGGAAGCCATTGAGGAAGGTGAGGCACGGTTGCTGGAGTTTGGCGTCAGCGACGAGGATGCCTTTGCGGTCGGATTGGCTTGTGGCGGCACTATTCGGGTTTTAGTCGAACCTGTCGGACAAGTCCTGCCAGAACCGATGTTGGCCGAACTGGTTGCAGCGCGCGCGCGGCGCGAACCTTTGGCTTACGAAGTGAATGTCGAAACCGGCCACCGTGCCTTGCGCCGTAACGCATATGCTGAACGGTTGCGGATGGACCGGTCTGGGTTTGAAGAGGACGGGCAGACATTTGTTGCCGTCCACAACCCGCCGCTGCGGTTGATTGTGGTGGGGGCAGTTCACATCGCTCAGGCGCTGGTGCCGATGGCGCGGATCGCGGGGTATGACCCTGCGATCGTCGACCCGCGAGAGGCTTTTGCATCGGATGCTCGCTTTCCCGGAGAAACCATCCTGACAGATTGGCCCGATGAGGCCGTGATCAAACTGGGGCTCGATTCGCGTACGGCCCTCGTGTTGCTGACACACGACCCTAAGCTTGATGACCCGGCATTACAGGCGGCGCTGGAGGCCGGTGTGTTTTACATCGGCGCGCTTGGATCGACGCGCACACATGCCAAACGTGTAGATCGGATGAAGCAAGCCGGGTTCTCCGACGCTCAGATTGGGCGCATACACGGCCCAGTTGGACTCGACGTTGGCGCGGCCAGCCCTTCGGAAATAGCGGTCGCCATTCTCGCCCAGATGACCGCTGTCTTGCGAGGCAAGGCGTGAAGTTCGGACCGGTTTCCTTATCTGAAGCCAGCGGTGCGATACTGGCGCACTCGGTCAAGGCAGAAGATCAAAAACTGCGCAAGGGAATCGTACTGACGGCTGAACACATCGACCTGCTGGCGCGTGCCGGTTTGAATGAGGTTATTGTTGCCCGCTTGGAACCCGGTGATTGCCACGAAGATGAAGCAGCAACGATGTTGGCCGCAGCTCTTGCTCCGGATCCTGCGAGCGCCAATCTGCGTGTCACAAAGGCGTTTACAGGCAGGGTTAACCTTTTGGCGGATGGGCCGGGCGTGGTGGAACTGGACGTTGAAGCCATACAGAAATTCAATCAGGTTCATCCGATGATCACCGTGGCGACGGTGCCGCAATACCAGCAGATGGGCGCAGGGGGGATGGTTGCGACGGTCAAGGTGATCTCTTACGCCGTGCCTCGGTTGGATGTGCAGCGCGCTGCGGATCTGGCGCAGGGGAGCGTGCGACTGACCATGCCGCGATTCCAGACAGCGGGCCTGATCGTGACAGATATCCCCGGCGGCCCGTCCAACGAAAAAGGGATCGCCGCGATTCGCGGTCGGGTCGAGGCGCTGGGGATGAATCTGACAGATATTCGGATCGTTCAGCACAAGACGGAAGAACTTGCGGAAGGGCTCAGGTCGCTGCAAGGCGACGTTGCAATGATCCTCACGGGCTCGGCCACGTCCGACGTGGATGACGTCGCGCCCACAGCAGTGCGTCTTGCCGGTGGCGATGTGGACAGATTCGGCATGCCCGTTGACCCCGGAAACCTGTTGTTCCTCGGCGGATTGCAGGGCCGTCCCGTCATCGGCTTGCCCGGCTGCGCCCGCTCGCCTGCGCTGAACGGAGCCGATTGGGTTCTGTCGCGCGTGGCATGCGGGATCGAAACAACAGGAACAGATATCGCAGCGATGGGCGTTGGTGGGTTGCTGAAAGAGATCCCAAGCAGGCCGCAACCGCGTGCAGCGAAAGTAAAGTGACGTAACGGCATCTTTGCCGTTTTTCGGGCTTGCTTCATCATTACAGGGTTATGTGGCTGAACGGCCTAAAAAACGGGCAAATATTTTTGTTCTCAAACAAAAATTCCCGTGTTTAACTTGGGCGCAAAGGAAAATTCCAAATAGGGAGGATTTCATGACACAGGTCTCAATGACCGTGAACGGGAAGGCCGTTAGCGGTGACGTGGAGGGGCGGACATTGCTGTCCAGCTTCCTGCGGGATCATCTGTCTTTGACGGGGACGCATGTTGGATGTGACACGGCGCAGTGCGGAGCCTGCGTTGTGCATGTGAACGGCGAAGCAGTGAAGTCCTGCAATATGCTGGCGCTCGAGGCAGACGGTGCAGATGTTGGCACGATCGAGGGGCAGGCGAATGCGGATGGTTCACTGAATGTGATCCAGCAAGCGTTTCAGGATCACCATGGGCTTCAGTGCGGCTTCTGTACGCCGGGCATGGTGATGAGTGCAGCTGCGCTGCTGGAAGAGAACCCGCGCCCGACGGAAGGTGAAATCCGGAAGTATCTGGAAGGCAACCTGTGTCGGTGCACTGGCTACCATAACATCGTCAAAGCGATCATGGCCGCATCGGGCCAGGACGTTTCAAGCATCGCCGCCGAATAAGGCGGGCAAGAATTTTCGACGAAAATTCTTTTCCCAGGGAGGAGAACAAGCAATGCCCAAAGACAGTGGCATCGGAGCCAGTTCCAAGCGGCGCGAGGACGTACGCTTTCTGACCGGAGCAGGCAATTACACCGACGACATCAACGTACACGGTCAGGCTTATGTATATTTTCTGAGATCCGACATCGCGCATGGCCGTTTGAACAGCGTTGATACCTCGGCAGCTGAGGCCATGCCTGGCGTGGTCAAGGTATTCACCGGCAAGGATTTTGAAGGCGTGGGCGGCATGCCCTGCGGTTGGGAAGTGACCGACCGGCACGGCGCGCCGATGCAGGAACCTCCGCATCCGATTCTGGCACAGGGCAAGGTCCGCCATGTAGGCGACCCGATCGCGGCGGTTGTGGCTGACAGCCTCGAACAGGCCCGCGACGCGGCCGAAGCGATTGACATGGATATCGAAGAGCTGCCTGCCGTCATGGATATGAAGGCTGCCGCGCAGGACGGCGCGACGCTCATCCATGACGATCTGAAGAACAACATTTGCTATGATTGGCATCTGGGTGAAGCGGACAATGACAAGGTCAATGAGGTCTTTGCCAATGCCGCCCATGTGACGACGCTGGATCTGGTCAACAACCGTCTGGTCGCCAACCCGATGGAACCGCGTGTGGCTGTGGGCGAGTACAAGCGTGGTACGGATGAATACACGCTCTACACCACCTCGCAGAATCCGCATGTGATCCGCCTGCTGATGTGCGCCTTTGTTCTGGGCCTGCCCGAGCACAAGGTGCGTGTGGTGGCCCCGGATGTTGGCGGTGGCTTTGGCACCAAGATCTTCCACTATGCGGAAGAGGCGTTCTGCACCTTTGCCGCCAAGGCCTGTGGTCGCCCGGTGAAGTGGACGTCCAGCCGGTCCGAGGCGTTTATGTCGGACGCGCATGGCCGGGATCATGTCAGCACCATCGAACTGGCGTTGGATTCGGATAATAACTTTATCGGTCTGCGCACTAACACCTATGCCAATCTGGGTGCCTACCTGTCGACCTTCTCCAGCTCGGTTCCGACCTGGTTGCACGGGACGCTGATGGCGGGCAACTACAAGACGCCGGTCATTCAGGTGAACGTGAAGGCGATGTTCACCAACACGGTACCGGTGGATGCTTATCGCGGCGCGGGCCGCCCCGAGGCGACCTATCAGCTGGAGCGCGTGATCGACAAGGCCGCGCGCGAGTTGGGCGTTGATCCGATTGCGCTGCGCCGTCAGAACTTCATCACCCAGTTCCCCTATGACACGCCGGTGGCGCTGACCTATGACACCGGGGACTACAACGGGACGATGGACAAGCTAGAGGCCGCTGCTGATCTGGCGGGCTTTGCTGCGCGTCGTGCGCAGAGTGAGGCCGATGGCAAGCTGCGGGGCTTGGGCATTAACTGCTACATCGAGGCCTGTGGGATTGCTCCGTCGAACATCGTTGGCATGCTGGGGGCCCGAGCGGGTCTCTATGATGCAGCAACCGTGCGAGTGAACGCGACAGGCTCGATCAGCGTCATGGTTGGCGCGCACAGCCACGGGCAAGGGCATGAGACTGCCTTCCCGCAGGTTGTGGCCGACATGATCGGCATCGATGAGTCGATGGTCGAGATCGTGCATGGCGATACCTCGAAGATCCCGTTTGGGATGGGTACCTATGGGTCCCGGTCTCTGGCGGTCTGTGGTTCGGCCATGGTCAAAGCGACCGAGAAGGTGATCGACAAGGCCAAGAAGATCGCAGCCCATCTGCTGGAGGCATCCGAGGCCGATATCGAGTTGAAGGACGGTCAGTTCAGCGTGGCAGGTACCGACAAGTCGGTGGCTTGGGGCGATGTAACCTTGACGGCTTATGTGCCTCATAACTTCCCGCTGGAAGTTGAGCCGGGGCTGGAGGAAACCGCGTTCTATGATCCGGCCAACTTCACCTTCCCCTCTGGGGCCTATGCCTGTGAGGTCGAGGTAGATCCCGAGACCGGCAAGGTGAGTATCGAGGCGTTCACCGCAGCTGATGACTTTGGCAACATCGTCAATCCGATGATCGTGGACGGCCAGGTGCATGGCGGCATTGGTCAGGGCATCGGTCAGGCATTGTTGGAAAACTGTGCCTATGACGAAAATGGCCAGCTGCTGAGCGCATCCTACATGGATTACGCGATGCCGCGCGCGGATGATGTGCCTTTCTATGGCGTCGATCATTCCAGCCAGACGCCCTGTACGCATAACCCGCTGGGTGTGAAAGGCTGTGGCGAGGCCGGGGCCATTGGCTCGCCACCTGCGGTGGTCAATGCGGTGCTGGATGCGCTGAATTCGGCTGGCAAGGCGGTTGATCACATCGACATGCCGATGAGCCCGTCGCGCGTCTGGGCTGCGATGAACAGCTGAGTTGAGAGGGAGGACCGGGGGCCAGCCCCCGGACCCCCGGGATATTTATAGCCAGATGAAGGGCGGATCCGCGCCTTTCGGAAAGGAAAAGCGAAATGTACAGTTTCGAGTTTGAGAAACCCTCGACCATTGCCGACGCCGTTGCTGCGTTGGGGGCCGAGGATGCGCAGGCGTTGGGAGGTGGTCAGACGCTGATCCCGACGCTGAAGCAGCGGTTGGCGTCACCTTCGGTGTTGGTCAGCGTGAGCGGGGTTGCCGAGATGCAGGGTGTCTGTGTCGAGGATGATGGCTCGGTCGCTATTGGCGGGGCGACGACCCATGCCACGGTGGCGCGAGAGGCGGCCAGCAGCTATCCGGCGTTGGCGGCACTGGCCGGGCAGATCGGCGATCCGGCGGTGCGCAATCGCGGAACCATTGGCGGGTCAGTGGCCAACAATGATCCGGCGGCCTGCTATCCGGCGGGTGTGCTGGGATCGGGGGCCACGATTGTGACCAACGCGCGGCAGATCGCAGCGGATGACTTCTTTGAGGGCATGTTCTCCACCGCGCTGGACGAAGGTGAGATCATCACTTCGATCCGTTTCCCGGTGCCGCAAGCGGCGAGCTATCAGAAGTTCCTGCAGCCCGCGTCACGCTTTGCGCTGGTCGGTGTTTATGTGGCGCGCTTCGCCGATGGTGCGCGGGTGGCCGTGACCGGAGCCAGCGAGGACGGCGTGTTCCGCTGGTCTGAGGCTGAGGCGGCGCTGAGCAAGGAATTCCGCCCGGACGCTCTGATGGACCTGCGCATCAATCCGATGAACATGATTGGCGACCTGCATGGCAGCAAGGAGTATCGCGCGCATCTTGTCGGCGTCATGACCAAACGGGCGGTTGAAGCCTGTATGTAAAGCGCGCTTTCATTGAAACGCTACAAGGCCCCGGTACGTCCGGGGCTTTTTATTTGCTCTTTATTCTGGGTGGTTTGGAAGGTTGCCAATAGGCGCCGGTATCTTCGCGGGCCTTCTGATAGCGATCTACCCTTTCGCGCGCAGCATGACCGCCAGCAGCGAAGAGATGACCCAGCAGGCATTCAAGCACCGCCATTGCGCCGGAGAAGCTTGAAAGGTGATGCTGCGTACGGGTGCTGATGGGCAGGACTACATGGGGGGTGACGCCAGGCGCAATGACCTCGCTGTCTGAAAGCAGGATGATCTTAGTGCCTCGGTCACGAGCAAAACGAATGGATTGAATCGTGTCGGATGAATAGGGGTGGACCGTCAGCGCGAACAGGCAATCTGTCTGGTCAGCATCCAGCAAATCGTCGATAGCCGTGCCCATATGGCGGGGGATCAACTGGAAGCCCGGGTGCGCCATTCGTCCGGCATAGTGAAAATAATAGGCCAATGCATAACTGGCCCGGGTTGCAGTGATAAAGCAGCGATTGGCGCCAAGCATAAGATCAATCGCGCGCTCGACCTTCGCAGGCTCCATCAAGCGCAGTGAGCGCGAAACCACGTTTAGTTCATTCTGCGCGTATCCGGCCTGCGCAGCACCGAATGCATCCGCGGCCTGCATACGTTGCAGCCAATCCTGACCCAGCCGGTCCTCTCGATCGGTGACCAGTGTTTGGCGGAAGGGTTTGCGAAAAGCATCATAACTGTCGAACCCCAGACGCTGGGCCAGTCGGACCAGAACATTTGAACTGACACCGATTTTGTTTGCTGTGACGCGGATCGGGTCGAGCCCGAAATCTCCGGGATGGTCGATTATGTATTTTGCGGCAGCCTGCATTTGTTGAGGCAGGGCATCGATGTCACAGCGCAGGCGTTGAGTCAGATGGGTAGGGCTCGATTGCATGGCTCGAGAAAAACATATGTTATGCAGAAATGAAATTGAAAACGTTTGATCAGGCGATAGATCGGGTGCGAAATTGATGGGATTTGAAGATGCCAGATAGTTTTTCCGACCGCACGGAGCTTCCTTATGTATTGGTTGCACCAAACGGAGCGCGACGTGGACACAAAGACCATCGCGAAATCCCTGTTAGCATTGATGAAATCATAGAAAACGCCAGGGCTTGCCATACCGCTGGAGCGGATGGAATTCACCTTCATGTACGTGACAAGGTGGGGGATCATTCGCTGGATGCCAGTCTCTATCGCGAGGCAATTGCCGAGTTGCGCAGGGCCGCGCCGCAGATGGATGTTCAGATCACAACCGAATCTGCCGGGGTTTTTGACGTACAGGCGCAGTTAGATTGTCTGCACCGGGTTCATCCGGAATGGGCTTCGATTTCTGTGCGTGAGATTGCGCGAACGCCCGAGTTGGCGCCGAAGGTCTATGCACTTTGCGAGGAACAGGGAACGCGGGTGCAGCACATCCTTTATGACGCCAAAGATGCCGAGCTGTTGACGCACTGGCAAGCCAGTGGCGTCGTCGGTGGCGATCAGGTGGATCGTTTGTTGGTACTTGGCCGTTATTCGACCACTCAGGAATCAACACCAGACGACCTAGATGCTTTCCCTGAGTGCACGGACCGGTGGATGGTCTGCGCTTTTGGGGCGCAAGAACATCTGTGCCTTCAGCGTGCAGCGCAGCGTGGAGGTGACGTTCGAGTGGGGTTTGAGAACAGCCTGACCCGTTCCGATGGTACGGCTTGGGAAGACAATGCCGCCTCGGTTACAGCGCTAATCGCACTTCTTAAAGGGACTGCAAAATGAGTCACGTTTTTCCACGTCATACGAAGTCTGACCTGCCGCTCGCTGTAGGGGGCGACGGGTGCTATCTGATCGATTCTGACGGCAAGCGCTATCTGGATTGCGGGGACGCGGCGGTGTCCTGTCTGGGGCACTCGAATGCTTCAGTGGTCAAGGCGGTTCAGGATCAAGTCGGTCAGATTGCCTTTGCACACACTGGTTTCATGACCTCAGAGCCAGCCGAGGCGCTGGCGGATTTGCTGGTCGAGCATGCCCCGGGGGATTTGGATCGAGTCTATTTCGTCTCGGGCGGGTCTGAGGCGACTGAGGCTGCGATCAAGCTGGCGCGGCAGTATTATCTGGAGACGGGTGAACCCGAGCGCCGCCACGTGATTGCGCGACGGCAGAGCTATCACGGCAACACTCTGGGTGCCCTGTCCGCGGGCGGTAACGCGTGGCGACGCGCTCAATTCGCACCCATGTTGATTGAGATGACGCACATAGCACCATGTTATGAATATGCCGAGAAGCCCGAGGGAGAGAGCAGCTTTGACTACGGCCAGCGCGTTGCCAATGAGTTGGAGACCGAGATCCTGCGCCTTGGGCCTGAGACGGTCATGGCCTTTATGGCCGAGCCGGTGGTTGGTGCGACGCTGGGGGCCGTTCCGGCAGTTGAAGGATATTTCAAGCGGATCCGTGAGATTTGCGACCAGTATGGTGTGCTGTTGATCCTTGATGAGGTGATGTGTGGCATGGGGCGTACCGGTCATTTGTTTGCCTGCGATCACGACGCCGTTGCTCCGGATATTCTATGCGTCGCCAAAGGTTTGGGGGCCGGGTATCAGCCGATCGGTGCGATGTTGTGCACAGCTCGGATCTATGATGCGATTCGGGATGGGTCGGGCTTCTTCCAGCACGGCCATACCTATATCGGCCATCCGGTTGCGACTGCGGCCGCATTGGCTGTGGTGACAGAGCTGACCCAAAAAGAGCTGCCACTGCGCGCGGCACTGATGGGCGAAAAACTGCAGTCTGCCCTGATCGCTGCCTTTGGTCAGCACCCTCATATCGGCGATATCCGGGGACGGGGCTTGTTCCGGGGGCTGGAACTGGTCGCAGATCGCGACAGCAAAACGCCGTTTGATCCGTCGCTGGGTGTGGCGGGTAAAATCAAAAAGGCGGCCTTTGCCGAAGGTTTGATCTGTTATCCGATGTCCGGGACTCGAGACGGACGGCACGGCGATCACATCCTTCTCGCGCCTCCGTTCATCATCGAGGATGCGCAGATCGACGAATTAATCGCCAAGCTGGGCTGTGCGATTTCGAGCGTGATCTGACAAAGCTGTAACAGGCTTTGCCTCAGGAACACAAAAGCGCGGAAGGAGCGGATGATCAAATCTGCTCCGAAGCGTTCGGCATTCTGCGAAATGCGCCTTGTGGGTGGCCGGGCATAAAAAAGGCCCCGACCAGTCTGGCGGAGCCTTGGAAAACGCTGTTGAGAGCTTTTACTTCTGCGGAAGCGGGCCGATCATCATGATCATCTGACGGCCTTCCATCTTGGGCATGTTCTCGATCTTGCCCAGGTCCTTGACGTCTTCTGCCACACGCTCAAGCAGCTCACGTCCCAAGTTCTGGTGCGCCATTTCGCGGCCACGGAAACGCAGGGTGACTTTGACCTTGTCACCGTTCTCAAGAAACTTGAACACGTTGCGCATCTTGACGTCATAGTCATGCGTATCGGTGTTGGGCCGGAACTTGACCTCTTTCACCTCGATGATCTTTTGCTTCTTGCGGGCTTCGCTTTCACGCTTCTGCTGTTCATACTTGAACTTGCCAAAATCCATGATTTTGCAGACCGGCGGGTTGGCGTTAGGCGAAATCTCAACCAGATCGAGGCCAACATCGGCGGCCATCTGCATGGCTTTTGCGGGATGAACCACCCCGACATTTTCACCTTCGGCGCCAATCAGGCGAATTTCGGGAGCACGGATCTTGTCATTGACGCGCGGGCCGGTATCTCGCTGTGGCGGCGCGTTGTGAGGTCTGCGGGCTATGGGTTCATTCCTTTGATAATTGCAGAATTTCGAGCCCGGAATTTAGACCGGGCTGAGAGGTGTTTCAAGCGGCATAAATCGCAGGCCGCATGAAATTTCCATGAATTCCGGGAGTTTTTGCCGGTCAGAGCGCTTTGCGACCCGACCGGCAAAGCCGATCACCCTACAAATGCTTTTTCGATCACGAACTCTTTGGGTTCGGAATTTGCGCCTTCACGCAGGCCGAACTCTTCCAGAATGGCCTTGATGTCGTGGTTGAACGCGAGGCTACCGCAGACCATGGCGCGGTCTGTTTCCGGCTTGATGCCGTCTTCGATGCCCAGATCCGCGAAAACAGTACCGTCCTGGAGCAGGGTGGTGATGCGGCCCATCTTGGCGCTCTCTTCCCGCGTGGTTGTTGGGTAGTAACGGATCTTGTCGGCAAAACCTTCACCGATCAATTCTGCCAACAGTTCGTCCTGTTTGATGCTCTCGATCAACTCGCGCCCATAATCCAGCTCGGCCACGTCGCGGCAGGTATGGGTAATGATGACCTCATCGTAATCCTCATAGGTCTGCGGTTCACGCAGCAGCGAGGCGAAGGGGGCAAAACCGGTGCCGGTGGCGAAGAACCAGATGCGCTTGCCCGGCAGCAGGGCATCATGAACCAGGGTGCCAACAGGTTTGGGACGCAGAATGATCTGATCACCCGGCTGGATATGCTGCAGTTTCGAGGTCAGCGGACCGTCCTGCACCTTGATAGAATAGAACTCAAGCTCTTCGTCCCACGAAGGCGAAGCGATGGAATAGGCGCGCAGCAGCGGTTTGCCGTTGTCGCCCAGCAGGCCGATCATCACGAACTCGCCCGAGCGGAACCTCAGGGACGCGGGGCGCGACACCTTGAAGGAAAACAGGCGGTCAGTCCAATGCTTGACCTCGGTCACGGTCTGAGCGTCGGGCAGAACGGGGGCCTTGACGGCGGTTGCTTCGGTCACGGGCTTCATCTCTGTCATCGTTGTCACTGTCGGCTGGGTAAACCGACATCTCCGTTTAATCTTTGATCCAAGTCAGGAAAAGGGGGCAGATTGCCCCCGTCCTTCAAAAGCAGGCGATGGTTGTTTCAGCCGCGCAGTCGAGCCTGATAGTTGTTGTCCTGCCAATTGGCGCGCGCAAGCCATTGATCTTCGGGCTGGCGGTTGGCTAGATTGTGATCGATCTCGACCTCATCAAAGCCGCTGCGCCGTGCCATGGCGTATTGATCGGCCAGTACGTGCCCTTTGGCGCGCAGGCGGCCGGTATAGCCTTTCAGGCGCAGAACGCGAGCGATCGTGAAACCTCTTCCATCCGCCGAAGACGGAAAATCTACGCGCACCATTTTGGCGCTGCCCAGACGTTCGACCAGTTCATCCGGGTCAGTGTCCGAGGCAACATCCAGCGCGACCACGTCATTTGCTGCATCGTCCAGCGTGACATAGCCGTCAGTCCAGTCATCGGGGGCGAAGCCCTCGTCCGTTACGATTACATTCATGTTTTCTCTCCGGTGCGGACTATCTTGCCATCGACAAAATGGATGCCGCACTCTTCTTTGTTCTGGTTGCGCCAACGTCCGGCGCGCGGGTCTTCGCCTTCTTTGACCGGCGAGGTGCAGGGCGCACAGCCGATCGAGGGGTAACCTTTGGCCACCAGCGGATGCCGGGGCAGGTTGTTTTCGTCCATATAGGTGCGCACGTCTTCGGGTGCCCAATGGGCCAGCGGATTGACCTTGATCCGACCCGTTCCGTCCTCGACCTCAAAGAACTCAAGCGCAGCTCGGGTGCCTGCCTGAAACCGCTTGCGCCCGCTGATCCAGCCGCAATACCCCGTCAGCGCCTGTTGCAGCGGGAAGGTCTTGCGCAGATTGCAGCACGCATCGGTGTCACGCAGGTGCAGAGCACCGTAAGGATCGTCACGTTGCACGTCTTCCTCATCCGCGTGGATGATCCTGACATTGCGCAACCCCAGGCGCGCGCTAACCTCTTGCTGGTATTCCAGCGTTTCGGTGAACAGCATCTGAGTGTCGATGAACAGCACCGGGGTCATCTTGTCGACCACCGCCGCCATGTGCAGCAACACCACCGACTCCGCCCCGAAACTGGACACGAGGGCGAGCTCGTCGATCTCTTCGATGGCACCGTGCATCACGTCGTGAGCAGAGTGGTGCCGGAACCGGGCGTTCAGCGCTTCGACTTTTTCTGTCAGTACGCTGCGGTCTTTGCCTAGTTCCGTCTGGATCAGGTCAAGCGGCATTCGCCTGAGCCTCGGGGTAAAGGGCAGCCTTGAACGGAGCCATGCCGACGCGACGGTAGGTTTGCAGGAATTCCTCTTCGGCGCTTTCGCGCTGTTCCAGATAGGTGTTCACGATCCGCTCGACTGCCGGAACGATCTCATCATAGGCAAAGCCCGGACCGGTGCGGTCGCCGATGGCAGCCGTTTCGGTACCGTCGCCACCCAGCGTGATCTGGTAGTTCTCGACGCCTGCGCGATCAAGGCCAAGGATACCGATATGGCCCACGTGGTGGTGCCCACAGGCGTTGATGCAGCCTGAGATCTTGATCTTCAGGTGACCGATATCATGCTCAAGCTTCAGGTCATCGAACCGAGTTGCGATTTCCTGTGCAACGGGGATCGAGCGTGCTGTCGCCAGTGCACAATAATCCATACCGGGGCAGGCGATGATGTCGCTGATAAGACCAATATTGGCCGTCGCCAGCTCGTATTCTTTCAGCTTCGCGTGGATTGCGGGCAAGTCCGACTTGTGGACATGCGGCAGGATAACGTTCTGCTCGTGGCTGATGCGCAGCTCGTCATAGGCGAATTCTTCCGCCAGATCAGCCATCACGCGCATCTGCTCAGCGGTCGCATCGCCCGGCGTCTGGCCGTGCTTCTTGATCGAGATCGTGACAATCGCATGATCCGCATTCTTGTGCGGCGCGATATTGGTGTCGACCCAAGAGCGGAAGACCGGATCGTTGGTATAGGCGGACTTAAAGGATGCAACCGACCCCTCGCGGAAGGTCGGGGGCGCGAAGTGGCCCTTGATCTCTTCCAGCAGGTTCATATCCGCGCCTTTGAACTGCGGGCGAACCTGCAGGAATCGTTCGTTGACCTTGGCGCGGATGGTGTCGATGCCGTTCTCGTGCACGGTGATCTTGATACGCGCCTTGTACTTATTGTCGCGGCGACCGATCTGGTTCCATACGGAAACGGTGGCCTCCAGATAGGCTAGCAAATCGTCGAAGGCGACGAACTCGGACAGTTCTTTGCCGATCATCGGCGTGCGACCCAGGCCACCACCCACGATGACACGAGCGCCCAGAACGCCGTCACGCTCAACCAGTTGCAGGCCGATGTCATGTGCCTTGATCACTGCGCGGTCATTTTCCGAACCGGTGATGGCGATCTTGAACTTGCGTGGCATGAACTGGAATTCTGGGTGGTCGGTGGACCACTGGCGCAACAGCTCGGCATAAGGGCGGGGGTCGGCGACCTCATCCGCGGCGGCACCGGCGAAATGGTCGGCGGTCACGTTGCGGATGGTGTTGCCCGAGGTTTGAATGGCGTGCATGCCAACCTCGGCCAGCGCGTCCAGCATATCCGGCACATCGTTCAGCTTGGGCCAGTTGTACTGGATGTTCTGACGGGTGGTGAAGTGGCCGTAGCCCTTGTCCCACTTCTCAGCCAGCAGAGCTAGTTGGCGCATCTGTGCGCTGCTCAGTGTGCCGTAAGGAATTGCAACGCGCAGCATGTAAGCGTGCAGTTGCAGATACAGGCCATTCATCAGGCGCAGGGGCTTGAATTCGTCTTCGGTCAATGAGCCGTCAATGCGGCGCTCGACCTGTGCGCGGAATTGCGCATTACGTTCTGCCAAAAATGCTGTGTCGAACTCGGAGTAGCGATACATGATTAGCTGTCCTTAGTTGCAGCCCCGAACCCAGGGCCTTGAAGAGGGGAGAGAGAGCCTGTGATCAGGCTCGGGGCTGCGGGGAAGTTTCCTGTTTGCCGTGGGCATAGTTGGACGGACCAGTCCGACGGAAATCTTCCCGGAAATGTGTGGGCTCGGGGCCGTTGTCTCCGGCCACGGCATCCGCCAGATAGGCACCAACAATCTTGTTGACCTGACGCTCTGCATCCAGCAAACGCAGCTGGGCATGAGCTTCATCTGTGATCAATTCGGCCTCGGAGAGTTCGCGGGACCAGCGATCATCTTCGGTCAGATAAATCACATCGCCTTCCAACAGATCGTTGGCTGTAACCACTTTGGGTGTAAAAGCGCGGGGCATCAGGCAAGGTCCTCGTTGTTTACAGGCGTCAGCGCATTGCTGTTCAGGTTGTTTGACTTGAGTGACAATATAGGAAATATTCCCGCATAAGCACCATATCTCTCGACAAATAAGAACGTTCGTTTTGCTTGGTGGAGTTGGTGGAGCTTCTGTTCTGAATCTAGGGAAATAATGGAATGTCGGTGCGCATAGACGACACAGATCGGAAAATTCTGGCTGAACTACAACGAGACGCCAGCCAATCACTTGACGAAATCGCGGCACGGGTCGGCAGTTCCAAGACCCCGGTCTGGAATCGCATTCGCAAGCTGAAAGGGGCCGGAGTGATCGGTCAGCAGACTGTGCTGCTCGACGCCGAAGCACTTGGTTTTGAGGCAACTTTCTTTGTGTTGATCCGCACGTCCGAGCATGAAGCCGATTGGCAAAAGAAGTTTCTGCAAGCTCTGCGTGACCGCCCGGAGGTACAAGAGGCCCACCGGTTGGCGGGGGATATCGATTACATCCTGAAAGTTCGCGTCAAAAATGCGCGTGCTTATGATGCCTTCTACCAAGCCCTGATATCAGAGGTGCGGGTGCACAACGTGACCGCTCTGTTGTCGATGGAAGAAATTAAGTCCACCACGATGTTGCCGCTGAATGTGACGAGCTCTGTTTGATACTGATCGACAAATGGGGGGCGCTGCCCGCGTCGCCGTGTGGCGACTCCCCCGAGATATTTATAGCCAGATGAAGAAGGGATCCGTTCTTCATTTGGTGCAAAATACCTCCGCCGGAGGTATCGCGCGGCATGCGCGACCTGATGGCTTCAGATGCTAACCTTCAGCTCGGTCAAGCCATGGAAATGGTAGCTGTTCGAGTATTCCGGTTTGTTCAGTAGCATCAGATTGGGGCATCTGCTGAACAAAATCGGTAAAGCGATCCTCATTTCAAGGCGGGCGAGCGGGGCTCCGACGCAGAAATGCAAGCCTCCTCCGAAGCTGGTATTGGCGCTGATCCGGCGGGTTGGATCGAAGCTGTTGGGGGCGTTCCAGACCGATGGATCCCGGTTGGCGGCACCCAGAAGCAGGGCGACCTGCTCTCCGCGTGCAAATTTGTGCCCGAAGACTTCGACATCTTCGTAAGCATAGCGGGTGAACTTATGCAGGGGCGGATCGAAGCGCAGTATCTCTTCGACCATGTTGTCTATGACGTCTGGGGAAGCAATCTGCTCCTGAGTGCCGGTTTCCAGGATTGTTTTAACGCCATTTCCTAGGGCGTGAACAGTCGCCTCGTGACCGGCATTGAGCAAGAGGATACAGGTTGTGATCAGCTCCTCACGCGAAAGCTTGGTGCCATCTTCTTCGGCAGCAATCAGGCGCGTGATCAGGTCATCGCGCGGATCCTTGCGGCGTGTTTCGATGTAGCCTTCGAGGAAACGTGTAAACTCGGTTGAGGCGCGTGCGGCGGCGTCTTCGGTCTGGCGCGTGCGGCTGGCCTGATACATCGCGACCATAGCGTGTGACCAGTCCAGAAGCTGCGGTGCCATGTTCTCGGGCACCCCCAATAGACGGCAAATGGTGATCACCGGCACCTGAGTGCAATAGGCTTGCAGAAGGTCGAAAGGCTCGTCCGGAAACTGATCAACTAGCGCATGGCAGAGCGTTTCGAGGGCGGGTGCAAGATCTGCTATGGCACGCGTCGTGAAAGCCCTTAACACAAGCGCGCGCAGCCGTGTGTGACGAGGTGGTTCGAGCTCCAGCATCGAATGCGCTTCGATTGCGAGCCAGGGCGCGAGGTGATCCGGACCAGGCTTGACAAGTTCTGCCGGGATTTCGCGCCCAAAGCGACGATCTTTCAGCAGAGCCTGTACGGATTTATTAGAAGCAGCAGCAACCATCCCATAATCTTCCCAATAGAACAGATCGCCGAACGCGCGTGCGGTGTCATAGAATGGATAAGGGTTTTGTACAAAACCAGGGTCGGTGGGGGATTGGGACAGTGTCTTCATGCGCTGCACACTTGCCACGGGTCGCTGCGAATGCAAGACCCTATGACATGCAACGGGTTTGGATCATTGCCGGGTTTCTGTGTGCGGTTGCTTTGTTGTCGGCAACAGTCTGGACCTATGGTTACCGTCAGGCGCTGACTCAACTGAGTCAGCAGGCCGAGGCTGATCTTGAGCTGGCAGCAGACCGATTGAGCACTCAGATGCAGGTGTATCAGGAGGTTGCTGCATTGATGGCGGATCATCCGGCATTGCGGGCGCTTGGGACTCCGACGCAGGTTCGAACCGCGCAATCGGTCCTGTTGGATGTGGCGGATAAGACAGCTGCGGTTAACGTGATCTATCTGGCACCGGATGGCCGGGTTCTGGCGTCAGCGCAGCCCGTTGCGCAAACAGACATGGCTGAACATCCGGCGTTTGAACGCGCCATGCAGGGTGCCCTTGGCAGCGCGCACGGGGTCATGCCGGGCAGTGGGGATCGGATCTATTCTTACGTTGCTCCGGCCTTTGGTCCTGCGGGCCGGGTTGTGGGCGCGCTGATGGTCGTGGCCGATGTGCAGGATGTTGAGCAGACCTGGCGTGGTAGCACCGAGGCTGTGTTTTTCGTCGACGCCAATGGAGTTGTATTCATCTCCAACAGGTCGGATCTGCTGTTCTGGCAGCGTGCGGATGGGCAGCCGGGCCTGACGCCACCGGATGGTCAATCGGTTGATTTCGCCTCAACACTGGTGGGCGGGCATGAACTCTGGCGGTTGGGATGGGGGCGCTACTTCCCGCGCCGCGCCCTGCATCTGACACTTGCGTTACCCGTGATCGATATGACAGCCGAGGTTTTAGTCGATGTCGCCCCGGCGCGGCGTTTGGCAGGATTGCAGGCCGCAGCCGTCGCCGCGATCTGTTTTGCCTTTGGCGCGCTGTTGTTTCTGGCCTCGGAACGTCGTCGTACGTTGGCTCTGGCCAACACGGTATTGGAGAGCCGTGTTGCGCAGCGTACCCGGGCCCTGACGGCGGCGAACTCAGCGTTGCGGCGCGAGGTAGCGGAGCGGCAAGAGGCTGAGGCGGCGCTGAAACAGGCGCAGGCAGATCTGGTGCAGGCCGGTAAACTGAGCGCGCTTGGCAAGATGTCAGCCGGGATCAGTCATGAGCTGAACCAGCCACTGATGGCGATCCGTCAGTTCGCGGATAACGGTTCGGCCTTTTTGGAACGGGGCAAGGGTGAAAGAGCGGGCGAAAATCTGGGTCGTATTTCCGACATGGCGGCGCGCATGGCGCGGATCATCAAGAACTTGCGCGCATTTGCCCGCAACGAAAGCGAGCCGATGGGGAAAGTCGATCTGGTTCAGGTTCTAAACACCGCCGTCGAACTGACCGAGGCCCGGTTGCGCGATGAAGATGTGACGCTGGATTGGTCGCCGCCCGAGGTCGAGGTTTATGCTTGGGGTGGCGAAGTGCGGTTGGGTCAGGTTTTCGTCAACCTGATCAACAACGCGGCGGATGCCATGGCAGATCAGGCCTCGCGTCGGATTTCGATTCGCCTGACCGAAGAGGAGCGTATTCGCGTATCGGTGCGTGATACCGGTCCCGGCATCAAGGATCCGGACCGGGTGTTTGAGCCGTTCTATACCACGAAGACGGTAGGCAGCTCGGAAGGGATGGGGCTGGGGCTGTCCATCTCATATGGCTTGGTGCAGAGTTTCGGAGGGGACATCCGAGGCGCGAACACCGAAGACGGGGCCGAGTTCACTGTCGAACTAGAACCCTATGATGAGGACAAGATCGCATGATCCGTAAGGTTCTTTTGGTGGATGATGACTCGGCTGTGCGTGAGGCGTTGGCCCAGACGCTGGAACTGGCCGAGTACGAACCTGTTGCTGCCGGTTCCTTCGTGGCCGCCAAGGATCATATCCGGCGCGATTTTGAAGGGGTGATCGTTTCGGACATCCGGATGCCGGGGCGGGATGGGTTTCATCTGTTGAATTATGCGCGTGAGGTTGACCCGGAATTGCCGGTTGTTCTGTTGACGGGCGAAGGGGACATTCCAATGGCTGTACAAGCGATGGGGCAGGGTGCGTTTGATTTTCTGGAAAAACCCTGTGCTGCTGCCGATCTGCTGTCTGTTCTGGGGCGCGCTTTTAGTGCGCGGGCCGAGGTCCTTCAGTTGCGCGAACAAAAGAGCGAGCTGGAACGCGGTGATCCCGCTGCGCGGATACTGTTTGGACTGTCCGAGCAAGCCGAAGCCTTGCGTGAACGTGTGCGCGCAGTGGCGCCGACGCGGGCCGAGGTGCTTGTCACTGGTCCGGTGGGCAGCGGTATTTCCAAGGTGGCTGAGGTTGTGCATCTGATGTCTCCGGGCGGGCAGGGTCCGTTCGTCAAACGATCTGCGTCGGGGCTGACCGTCGAGGAACTGAGGAAGGGATGCGACGACGCCTCGGGAGGGTCGCTGTTTCTGGATGAGGTTTCGGCCATGTCCGATGCCACGCAATACGCGACTCTGGAGTTGATCGAGCAGGAATCAGAGGCACGTATCATCGCGGGAACGACGATGGACTTGTCTGAACTCGTTACACTGGGACGGTTCAATGCAGATCTGTTCTATCGTCTCGACGTAATGCGTGTGCGCATACCGTCTTTGTCTGAGCGTCCCGAGGATATCCCGGTTATTTTCCGCCATTACGTTGCACAGGCAGCCGAGCAAGCTGGCATTGCAGAGCCTGAGGTGACGCCCGAACATCTTGCCTCGCTCATGGCCCAGGATTGGCCGGGGAACGCCCGGTCGTTGATGTCGGCTGCAATGCGGTTTGTGCTGGGGATGCCCGAAGAAGTTGCCGAGGCCGGTGATCTAGGCTTGAGCGAGCAGCTTGCCCGGGTTGAGCGGTCGCTGCTGATCGCAGCGCTGGGTCGCCACAATGGCAAGGCTGCTGATGCGGCGAAGGCGTTGAAGCTGCCGCGCAAAACCTTCTACGACAAACTTGCGCGTTACCAGATTCGCCCCGAGGATTATCGCAGGTAACAAGAGCTCCCGCCTGTTTTGACAGCATTATCATGCTGTCAAAGCCGTTGGGCCGGGCAGCCCGCTGGTGCGGGCTGCGGTTGCGCGTCAGGTGAGACAACGCGATTCGGCTGGAATGATTCGCGATTGTGCGGAAATCCGCACAGCGCTGAATTTCGCTGTGCGAGATTCCGCACAGTGTTGGGGTCGCCTCGTCGAGATATTAGCAAAGCAGCTAGTTAAGCACATGATATGAATGCAGAAACATCGAATCCATATTCGCAAAAACAAATTCTTGAGAGCGTTGCGGCGATTCGCTTCACTGCGTCGCATATGGCGCTGGTCAGGCGCCTGACGGAAATCTCAAGGAAGTCTGGGAGGACAAAACTGATGAAATTCCTGGCAACAGCCGCTACTGCACTTGCGCTTACTGTGACTGCCACTGCAGGCATGGCCGCCTGCGACGATGGTGAGATCGTGGTCAAGTTTGCTCATGTGACCAACTCTGACAAACACCCCAAGGGCATCGCCGCATCACTGCTGGAACAGCGCGTGAATGATGAGATGAATGGGGTCATGTGCATGGAGGTGTTCCCCAACTCGACCCTCTACAACGATGACAAAGTGCTGGAGGCGATGCTGCAGGGCGATGTGCAATTGGCCGCGCCTTCACTGTCGAAGTTCGAAAAATTCACCAAACAGTTCCGCCTGTTCGACTTGCCGTTCATGTTCAAGAACATCGACGCTGTCGACGCGTTCCAGGCCTCGGATGCCGGTCAGGCGATGAAGGACAGCATGCAGCGCCGTGGCCTGCAGGGTCTGGCGTTTTGGCATAATGGCATGAAGCAGATGTCTGCTAACAAACCTCTGGTCGATCCTTCGGACGCGGATGGCCTGAAGTTCCGCGTTCAGAGCTCGGATGTGCTGGTCGCGCAGATGGAGGCTATCGGCGGTAGCCCGCAGAAGATGGCATTCTCGGAAGTCTATGGCGCGCTGCAGCAGGGCGTTGTGGACGGGCAGGAGAACACTTGGTCGAACATCTACGGCAAGAAGTTCTTCGAGGTGCAAGACGGCATCACCGAAACCAACCATGGCATTATCGATTACCTGGTGGTGACCTCGGTTGACTGGCTCGACAGCCTGGAGCCAGAGGTCCGCGATCAGTTCCTAACCATTTTGTCTGAGGTGACCGAGACCCGGAACAAGGAAGCCTTCGCCGTGAACGAAGCGGCCAAAGCCTCGATCACCGATGCAGGCGGTATCATCCGCGACCTGAATCCCGATCAGCGTCAGGCATGGGTCGATGCGATGAAACCCGTTTGGGACAAATTCGCGGACGACGTCGGTCAGGACAAGATCGACGCAGCCCAGGCGATCAACGCCGGGTTCTGATCCCGGTTGAGGCCGCGCGTCGGGGGACTGGGGAGTTATCGACGCGCAGGCCGGGCGGGCCGTTGTGAGGCCCGCCAACCTTTTACTCTCATCACAAAAAATGCGGGGACAGAGAGATGTCTGGTGCGAAACCCGGCCAAGGCGGGCTGGTCGACCATATCGAAGAGACGATGATCGCGCTTTTGTTGGGCGTGATGACGGTCGTCACCTTCGCCAACGTAATTGCGCGGTTTGTGTTCAATTCCAACATTCTATGGGCGCTTGAGCTGACGGTATTCACCTTCGGCTGGCTGGTGCTTTTAGGCGCATCTTATGCCGTGAAGAAACACGCGCATCTGGGTGTGGACGCGATCCTGAACATGCTGGCGCCGGCGCCGCGTCGCATACTTGCGTTGATCGCGGTGGCCTGTTGTCTGGTGTTCTCGTTGCTGCTGCTGAAGGGGTCGTACGACTATTGGGCGGTCTTTGCAGACCTTCCGCCGACCTCGGGCCGTTGGTTCCCGACCGGGTTCGACACCGGAGCGCGCAGCCAGAGTTTTTACGAAGTGGATGACATTCCCATGGTTGCCCCGCTGCGGTTTCTGGAAGATCTGATCAACTATGGCGAGGGGTACGAGAAGATCCCTAAGGTGATCCCTTATCTGGTGTTGCCGGTTTCCATGCTGCTGCTGGTCATCCGCTTTTCTCAGGTTGCAGTTCAAATCTGGCGCGGCGAGACCGACCGCCTTGTTGCCAGCCACGAAGTAGAGGACGAGATCGAAGAAGTCCGCGCTCAGCAAGGGGAGCATAACTGATGGACGTCGTTCTTCTTTTCTCGATGGTCGTTGGCCTTCTGCTGATCGGTGTTCCGATTGCAGTGGCTCTGGGCCTCAGTTCGACCCTGTTCCTGTTGATCTATTCCGACAGCTCTCTGGCCTCGGTCGCGGGCACTCTGTTCGAAGCGTTTGAGGGGCACTTTACCCTTCTGGCGATTCCGTTCTTCATCCTCGCGTCGTCCTTCATGACGACCGGTGGCGTGGCGCGCCGGATCATCCGGTTTTCGATTGCTTGTGTCGGGCATCTGCCGGGCGGTCTGGCGATTGCAGGCGTCTTCGCCTGTATGCTGTTCGCCGCACTGTCAGGATCGTCCCCTGCGACGGTTGTGGCCATCGGTTCGATCGTCATCGCCGGTATGCGGCAGGTGGGCTATTCCAAGGAATTCGCAGCCGGTGTGATCTGTAACGCGGGTACGCTGGGCATCCTGATCCCGCCCTCTATCGTGATGGTTGTTTATGCGGCCGCCGTTGAGGTCTCGGTCGGTCGGATGTTCTTGGCGGGCGTGATACCGGGCCTGATGGCCGGTCTGATGCTGATGATCACGATTTATGTGATGGCGAAGGTCAAGAACCTTCCAAAGGGAGACTGGAAGGGCTGGGGTGAGATTTTTGTCTCGGCGCGCGAAGCCGGTTGGGGGCTATTCCTGATCGTGATCATTCTGGGCGGTATCTACGGCGGTATCTTTACGCCGACGGAGGCTGCCGCGGTTGCTGCTGTCTATGCCTTCCTGATCGCAAGCTTTGTCTACAAGGACATGGGGCCGCTCAGCACCGAAGAGGGTCAACCCAATGTACCGCTGCTCAAGAAACCTTACGCACTGGTGACGGCCTTCTTCCATCCCGATACCAAGCATACGCTTTTCGAGGCGGGCAAACTGACTGTCACGCTGCTATTCGTGATCGCCAACGCGCTGATCCTCAAGCACGTTCTGACGGACGAGCAGGTGCCGCAGCACATTGCCAGCGCCATGCTGTCGGCGGGTCTGGGGCCGGTAACCTTCCTGATCGTGGTCAACGTGATCCTGCTGATCGGTGGTCAGTTCATGGAGCCCTCGGGCCTGCTGGTCATCGTCGCGCCGCTGGTGTTTCCGATTGCAATCGAGTTGGGTATCGATCCGATCCATCTGGGTATTATCATGGTGGTGAACATGGAAATTGGGATGATCACGCCTCCGGTCGGTCTGAACCTGTTCGTGACCTCGGGCGTGGCGGGAATGCCGATGATGAGCGTGGTGAAAGCGGCGCTGCCGTTCCTGGCCGTGCTCTTCGTCTTCCTGATCATGGTGACGTATATCCCGTGGATATCTACCTTCCTGCCCAACACCTTCATGGGGCCGGAGATTATAACCAACTAGGATTGGGCAACCAGTCTAAACCGGGCGGTTCTGCTGCCCGGTTTTTTTATGCCTTGAAGCCAGTGCTCGAACGCATATCTAAGTGTTTGAGGACGACCTCACCACCATGGATGACCATTCGGGACGACCCGAATTCGAAGTGAGGTGTTCTTATGCCCTGGATACTACTGTTGTTCGCTGGCCTGCTTGAGATTGTCTGGGCTGTCGCAATGAAGCAAACCGCCGGTTTTACACGGCTGTGGCCAACGGCGATCATGAGTGTCTCGATGGTCGGGTCCTTTGGCCTGCTTGCGCTGGCGATGCGGGACCTGCCCTTGGGCACCGCCTATACCATCTGGACCGGGATTGGCGCTGTCGGCGCGTTCACCGTTGGCATTCTGTTTCTCGGTGAGGCTCTGACCCCGATGCGTATCCTTGCGGCCGTCCTGATTGTCACCGGCCTAGTGGTGATGAAGCTGGCCTAAGCGTTGACGCCTGAAACGGGGTCGGGCAGCTTGGTGTGGCGATTCAATAGGATACTGCCCATGTTGACCGATACCGATGCACGCCTGCTTCGCCTTGCCTATGACGAAGCGAAAGCGGGGTTTGACGAGGGTGGTTGTCCCATCGGTTCGGTGCTGGCACGGGGCGGCGAGGTCGTCTCGCAGGGACGCAATCAGCGCGTCCAAGGTGGCGATCCGATCGCCCATGGCGAAATGGATGCGCTGCGTAAGGCGGGGCGGCAGAGGACCTACCGTGATACCGTGCTCTACACCTCGTTGTCGCCGTGCATGATGTGTTCGGGCACGATCATTCAGTTCGGAATCCCACGCGTCGTTGTTGGCGAGAATCAGAATTTCGGCGGCAATGAAGATTTCCTGCGCTCACGCGGGGTCGAGGTCATCATCGCAAATGACCCCGACTGTATTGCGCTCATGAAACGCTTTATCGAAGAAAAGCCCGAGCTATGGGCCGAAGATATAGCCGAATAGACTGATCGTGCTCACGCGGCTTCGAGCGCGCGAATAATGCCCGAGAAATCGTCGGCCTTCAGGCTGGCACCGCCAACCAATGCTCCGTCGACATTGGAAACACCAAATATCTCGGCAGCGTTGCTAGGTTTGACCGACCCGCCGTAAAGCAGGCGTACTGAGCGGCCAACGCCCTCGCCAAAGCGGCGTTCCAGGCGGGCGCGGATGAAGTCATGAACCTCACCGATCTCTTCCAGTGTCGGAACTTTGCCGGTACCGATGGCCCAGATCGGCTCATAAGCCACGATCAGATTCTCACCCGTCGACTGATCCGGGATTGAGCCTGACATCTGCCCGCCAATAATGTCCAACGTGTTCGCAGCTTCGCGTTGTTCGAGGCTTTCGCCAACGCATATGATCGCTTTCAAACCGGCATCCATCGCCGCGCGCGCCTTGGCGCGGACATCTTCGTTCTGTTCCCCGTGGTCCTCACGCCGCTCTGAATGCCCAAGGATCACCGCCGAGGCGCCTGCATCAAGCAACATGTCGGCGCTCAGATCACCTGTATACGCACCCGAGGCGGCGGCATGGCAATCCTGACCGCCCACCGCGATCTCAGTCCCGCTGACCGTACCCGAAGCGCGGTGCAGCAACGTCGCGGGTGGGCAGATCAGGATGTCGATCGGCGAAGAGGGGTGCGCAGTCGCCAGCTTCTCAAGCTCGCCCAACGCGGTGCTTGTGCCGTTCATTTTCCAGTTGCCTGCCGCCAGTTTGCGCCGCATCGCGATCCCTCCGCATTATCCGTTATGTGTTTCGGATATCACCCTCGCGCAGTGCTTACAATTCCGGTTGCAGTCCGGGCGCAGTAACGACAGATTGCGCGTGAAAATGCTGAGGGTGACATGATCGAAAACCTTGACCTTGCCAAGCTGGATCTACGCGATCCGCCAGAGCTGGCAAAGCTGAAAGACGCCGTTGGGCGCGTCGGCTTTCTGACCGTGTCCAACACGGGGCTTGAGGATGATCGCGTCCGTCAGGTTATTGCGGCCTATCGCTCGTTCTTTCATCAACCCGATGAGATTAAACAAGCCGTCGATATGGCCGTGACCGGCTCTAATCGTGGCTGGGGTGCCTCTCAGTCCGAGCAGGTCGATCCGGACGCAAACCCGGACTACAAGGAAGTATTCGACTGCGGATATGAATTGTCGTCCGGCGATCCCTATGCCGATCGCGGGCTGAGCGTTTACGCACCCAATCTCTGGCCCGATGTGGCAGAGTTTCGAACGGTAATCCAAGCCTACTACACCGAAGCCAGTGCAGTTGCGATGCGCGTTTTACGTGCGATTGCTGTGGCACTTGGCCGTGACGCGCAGAGTTTCGATGCCTCATTCGATACACCCATGGCTCTGCTGCGTGGGAACTTCTATCCGCAACGGCCCGATTGGGCAGGGAAAAAGGATTTCGGGATTGCCGCACACACCGACTATGGCTGCCTGACACTACTGGCTACCGACGGTGCGCCGGGTCTTGAGGTGCGCATGCCGGATGGTAGGTGGCAGGCCGTTGAGGCCGCTCCGGGCGCATTCATCATCAATTTCGGTGAGATGCTGGAATTCTGGACCGGTGGCGAGGTTAAAGCGACCCTTCATAGGGTGATAGGCGGTGCGGAGGAGCGGATCTCGGTCCCGCTGTTCTTTAATCCGTCTTACGATACCAACGTCGCCCCGCCGGGCTCAGGGCAGGTGATCCGGGCGGGTGAGCATCTGACACGCCGTTTCAATGAGACCTACGTGCACCTTCAAGCTGCGTCTTAACGCTGCGCTGCCAGTGTTTCGTCGAATTTGATCGATTCTCCGCAGCCACAGGCATCGACCACATTCGGGTTGCGAAACTTGAAGCCGGATTCAAGCAGCGAGACCTCATAATCGATCTCGGTTCCGAACAGGAACATCTGGGCCATGGGGGCAATCATCACGCGTGCGCCGTCTTGCTCGACCACTTCGTCATTGGGGTCGGCTTCATCGACATAATCCATGGTATATTCCATACCGGCACAGCCGCCTTTCTTCACACCGATGCGCAGACCGACATGACCGCCGGATTGCATCAGCTGAACAATTTGGGCAGCTGCTTTTTCTGTCATGGTCACGGCTTGTTTGCCGGGAATGCCAAACATGGTGGACTCCGTTTTCGCGCGTTACATCTAATCTAAGGCCGACGAGCGCCGGGCTCAAGAGACCGAGTGTTCAATTCCTCTGACCGCAGCGGGTTGTCATGAGGGGTCGCAAGGCTTTAGCCTGCTCTATGCGGGCAAGTTTTCAGAAAGGTAAGGACCGATGGCAGTTCAACGCTTGGTTGGTAAAAGGGCATTTGCGACCGTGATTGGGCTGGCTTTGGCTTGTCCGGCGATGGCTGCAGATGACAGCAAACGGCACCCGGTGAATTGTGCCACCGCTCCGGGTGATTTGCGCGCAATTGCGGCCGAGAAGAAGCACGCCGAGGATCAACAAGTCGAAAGTGTCGTTTCGATCTTGCCCGCCGGTGCCTTGTTGGGGCTGGTCACGGGGACCGAGAACAAGCATCTCAAGATGTTGTCGGGGGATTACATAAAGCAGCTGGACGCACGGGCGGCAGAGATTAGATCGACCTGCGGTATTGAATAGCCTGAAAAAAAGACCGCCCTCGGGCAAGGGCGGTCCGTGATCCGGGACAGGTCATATGGGGGCGGCAATCAGTCTTTTACCCGGAGCACTGACACAGTAGGGATCGTCTGTGGCAACGCGGCAAAAGTGCCGGGCTTTCATGTCGAAAACCACACGGATTGGTAACAGGCTCATAACCGTTTTATGACAAACGGAAAAAATCTGTGGATAGATGCGCGGGTTACATGAACCCAAGCTCAAGTCGGGCTTCGTCCGACATCATCTCCATGCCCCAGGGCGGCTCCCATGTCAGTTCAACGTCTACTTCCTTGACGCCTGCAACGGGCTCGATGGCCTCCACGATCCAGCCGGGCATTTCGCCTGCGACCGGGCATCCGGGGGCGGTCAGGGTCATAATGACCTTAACGGCGTTCTCGCTGGTGATATCGATCGTGTAGATCAATCCGAGGTCATAGATATTGACCGGAATCTCGGGGTCAAACACTGTCCGGCAGGCTTCGACCACGGGTTCATAAAGAGGGTGGTCGATGGTCGAAGGCGCAATCAGCGGGGTGCCTTCGAACTGTTCGCTGGGATGGGTCATTTAAGCCTCGGGTTTGTTACCTGAGAAATTATATAGGGAAAGTGTCGGGCAGCGTCCAGAGGTGCCGCAGCGCCTGTTCAGGCGCCACGACGGTTCAGTCATTGATATCGTGCTTGAAGGTTTTGACCTGACCGTGAGGCAGGGCAAACATGCGGCGCAGCACCAACCATGCGATCAGCGACAGAGCCGCGAAGATCAGCAGAAGAACCGGCAGGGAGGGCGCAAGGCCCGGGATCATCAAAATCACTCCGGTAATGGCTGCGCCGATGGCAAAGCCCAGGAAGATGAAGCCAGGCAGGGCGACTTCGAGGATGGCCAGAGCAAGCGCTCCGGCCAGCCAGATCCACCATGTCAGCCAAAAGGGATCGGCCATCATTTGCCTCCTTTCAGCATGTTAAAGGCATTGCCAAAGGCTTCAAGGGCGTTTGCGGGCACAACGATGGTCTGAGAACCGGTGCCATTGCCCAGGGCATTGAGCGCTTCCACCTGCTTAAGGGCGACCTGATACTGCGCTGCTTCCAACCCGTTGTCCTGAATGGCTTTGGCCACGACCTGCGTCGCATAAGCTTCGGCCTCAGCCGAGATACGGCGAGCCTTTGCCGTCTGTTCCGCTGCGTAAAGCTCGGCATCGGCCTGCAGCTCAACGGCGCGCTTTTGACCTTCAGCCTCGGTGACCTGCGCACGGCGGGCACGCTCGGCGTTCAACTGTTGCAGCATCGCGTCGCGGGTGGCCTGATCGAGGTTCACATCCAGAATCTCGGCACGGGTCACTTCGATACCCCAGTCATCGACAGCGGTTTCGACGCTTTCCTGAATGCGTTCAATCAGTTGTGCGCGGTTCGACTGCACCTCATCCAGATCCATCTTACCGATTTCCGCACGCACGATACCAGCCACGGTTGTGGCAATTGCGCCGTCTACATCGCGGATGCGATAGACCGTCTTTTCAGGTTCCAGAATACGGTAAAATACCGAGGTATCGATCTGCACCAGAACGTTGTCCTTAGTGATCGCGTCCTGCGTTGCATTCGGCAACTGACGCTCAAGGATGGATATCTTGTGGCGGGCAACATCAAGAAATGGAACGATAAAATTGATCCCGGGCCCAAGCACAGAATGTAGGCGACCGAACCGTTCGACCACGTATTTCTCTGATTGTGGCACGATCTTGATGCCTTTGAAGATGACAATAGCAATTAGCGCCGCCGCCAGCAGGTAGATAATGTTCGATGTAAGCAGTCCGATAATCTGGTCTTCTGTCATACTGTCCTCATTATTTGTGTACTATAGTATACATTTGGGGATTGAGTCGCCCGATTTCAACTCTGGTATGGATTGTGAGGGCAGGAATGCAAGTCTTTGAAAGCGTTAATACCGGGCGGAATTTCCATGCTGTGGCCGCTTTGCATCCCGCGTGTGTTTGCGATATCCGGCAGGGATGAAACTGATTATCGACACAGACCCCGGTATCGACGACGCAATGGCGATCGCTTATGCCGCCGCGGCTTCCGAAATTGACCTGATCGGCCTGACAACCGTGTTCGGCAATACGCATGTGAATCAGTCCAGTCGCAATGCGCGGTTTCTTGTGGACAAACTGAGGCTGAGCATTCCGGTGGCAGAAGGGGCGCCTTATGCGCTTGGTGAAACCGCGCATTCGCCATCAGAGCATGTGCACGGTCCCGAAGGCTTTGGTGATCTGACGGAAATTGAAGATATCGGTCAGAACCATCCGTTGCCTGCGGCTGAATTTCTTGTCGAAATGGCACGCGCGCATCGAGAAGAGCTGGTGGTTTGCGCGGTTGGTCCGTTGACCAATATTGCGGATGCGATGCGCCTGGATCCTGAATTCGCGGGCAACCTTGGTAAATTGGTCATTATGGGCGGTGCTGTTTTCTGTCCGGGCAATATCACCGAACATGCCGAGGCGAATATATATCATGACGCCAAAGCCGCCGATGAAGTGTTTGCGGCGCCACCGCCTACGGTGCTTGTGGGCTTGGACGTTACTCTGAAGACGCTCTACGAAACCGCCGATTTTGAAGCTCTGGCCGAACGTTCCCCGGATATGGGCGGCTTTCTGCGTGATATCTCGCGGTTCTATCTGAGGTTTTACAAAGAGGTCGGGGGCCTTGAAGGCTGCGGTCTGCATGACTCGACGGCTGTTATCGCCTGCACGCATGAACCGATGTTCGAGGTTGTTGAAACGGGTTTGCACGTGGCGCTTGATGGGCCTGAAATTGGCGCGACGCGACCGAATTCCTCACGACCACCTGTAAGGGTCTGCCGCGATGTGGATGGAGCAGGGGTCGTGCGCCTGTTTACCGAGCGCGTGGCCTCGCTGCCCTGACGGGTTGCATTGCACCTGTAGATCGGGCAAAGCCTGCCCGGTTCAGCGACCCAAGGCGATGACATGACTCAGCGATTTTCTTTCGATCTGAAAGCCACCGACGGTAAGGCTCGTACCGGTGTGATCAACACGCCACGCGGCGGGGTGCGAACGCCCGCGTTTATGCCTGTCGGTACGGCCGCGACGGTCAAAGCGATGATGCCCGAAAGCGTGCGCGCGACGGGTGCTGATATTCTGCTGGGCAACACTTACCATCTGATGTTGCGCCCCACGGCCGAGCGGATCGATCGATTGGGCGGTTTGCACAAGTTCATGAACTGGGACCGTCCCATCCTTACGGATTCGGGCGGGTTTCAGGTGATGTCGCTGGCGGGTCTGCGCAAGCTGACTGAAAAGGGCGTCACCTTTAAGTCTCACGTGGATGGCTCCAAGCATGAATTGACCCCCGAACGGTCGATGGAAATCCAACGCCTGTTGGGTTCGGACATTGTCATGTGTTTCGATGAATGCCCGGCGCTGCCGGCAGATCGCGACCGGATCGCCGAATCCATGCGCCTGTCGATGCGGTGGGCCGAGCGGTCGCGCGAGGCGTTCGGGGACCGCCCCGGTCACGCTCTGTTCGGGATTATGCAGGGCGGGCTGGAGCAGGATCTGCGTGAAGAAAGTGCCGAGGCGCTCAAGGCGATCGGGTTCGAAGGTTACGCCATCGGCGGTCTTGCCGTGGGTGAGGGGCAGGAGGCGATGTTTGACTGCCTCGATTATGCGCCCGAGTTTCTGCCGCAAGACAGGCCGCGCTATCTGATGGGAGTGGGCAAACCGGATGACATCGCCGGTGCTGTCGCGCGTGGCGTGGATATGATGGATTGCGTCCTGCCGTCCCGCTCTGGCCGCACGGGGCAGGTGTTCACACGCTATGGTGTGGTCAACATAAAGAATGCCCGTCATGCCGACGACCCGCGTCCGCTGGACGAGCAGTGCAGCTGTCCGGCGTGCTCGAACTACTCTCGGGCCTACCTGCACCACGTGTTTCGCTCGAATGAGATGATCTCGGGCATGCTGCTGACCTGGCATAACCTGCATTATTTTCAGGAAATCATGCAGGGCATGCGCGACGCGATTGCATCCGGCACGTTTGCCGACTGGCAGGCTCAATTCCACGCACAGCGCGAGCAAGGTGATATCGAGCCACTTTGATCACAGTGACAAACAGAGCATTTTCTGTTATTATGACGACATTCTATTTCAGAAAATTTTCTTGTTTTGTTCAGGAGGACTCAATGCCTCGTTTTATTGCTATTTTTGCATCTTTTTGTCTGCTCTCTGCCGCACACGCCGATGTTTGGACGTTTGAAACACCATCTGAGAACATCCAATGTGTAGTGGGGCAGGAGCCCGGAACGTCGGACCTGTCCTGCACTATCATTGAACGGTCAGGCGCACCGGCGCTGCCCAAACCTGCCGATTGCAACTCGGATTGGGGGCATGATTTCTTTATGACCAACCAAGGTGCGGTGAGAATGCTGTGCCAACCAGTCAACCAGTCTCGCGATGGGTTTGACCGTGCAGATTACGGGGCTACCGGACAGTTTGGCGGATTTGTCTGTCACTCGTCCAAGAAGGGATTGGAGTGCAGGAATGAGGTCGGTCACGGTTTCTTCCTGTCACGTGCCAAACAAAGGATATTTTGACGCTGAATTGAGCTCATTACGTCCACGATGATGGGCTGGGATCGCAAAAACGGTGGATATGTGCGCACGACGCCTTGCAGTCGCCAAATCATCGGGTCATGCTACTTCACGACAGGTGGCGATGAGGTTGAAATGGGGGAACAGGTGCCCCACCTTAATCGTCCAAGACAGGAGACGGCCAAAGGTTGCCTGAATTAGGGACTGGTGCCGTCTTGCCAATGATAAGGATAGAGCATGCAAGAGCCTCTGAATTCCTCATACCCCGTTCTGCCGCTGCGCGACATCGTGGTGTTCCCACATATGATCGTGCCGCTGTTCGTGGGCCGAGACAAATCGGTCCGCGCGCTGGAAGAGGTGATGCAGGATGACAAGCAAATTCTGTTGTCCAGCCAAATGGACCCCAGCGATGATGATCCGGATATGGACGGAATCTACCGTTCGGGTGTGCTGGCCAATGTGCTGCAACTGCTGAAGCTGCCTGATGGCACCGTTAAGGTGCTGGTCGAGGGGCAGGCGCGGGTGCAGATCACCGAATTCCTTGAGAACGAAGACTTCTTCGAAGCCCGTGCCGAGTATCTGACCGAGATTCCCGGTGATGTCACAACGACCGAGGCGCTGCTGCGTACCGTCGCCGATGAGTTCGAGCGCTATGCAAAAGTGCGCAAGAATATTCCCGAAGAAGCGCTGGCCGCAGTGGGTGAAACCACCGAGCCTGCGAAACTGGCCGACCTCGTATCGGGTCACCTCGGCATTGAAGTTGAACAAAAGCAGGAATTGCTGGAGACGCTCTCGGTCAGCGAGCGGCTTGAGAAGGTCTATGGCCTGATGCAGGGCGAAATGTCCGTTCTGCAGGTCGAGAAAAAGATCAAGACCCGCGTCAAAACCCAGATGGAGAAGACGCAGCGCGAGTATTATCTGAATGAGCAGATGAAGGCCATTCAGAAGGAACTTGGCGATGGCGAGGACGGCTCGAATGAAGTCGCCGAGCTGGAAGCCAAGATCAATGAGACCAAGCTGTCGAAAGAGGCGCGCGAGAAGGCGGATGGTGAGCTGAAGAAGCTCAAGAATATGTCGCCCATGTCGGCCGAGGCCACGGTCGTGCGCAACTATCTGGACTGGATCCTGTCGCTGCCGTGGGGCACCAAATCCCGCGTCAAAAAGGATCTGGGCCGCGCGCAGGACATTCTGGACGCCGATCATTATGGGCTTGAGAAGGTCAAAGAGCGGATCGTCGAGTATCTGGCGGTTCAGCAACGCTCGAAAAAGCTGAAAGGCCCGATCCTGTGCCTTGTTGGACCTCCGGGCGTGGGTAAAACCTCGCTGGGTAAGTCCGTTGCGAAAGCGACGGGGCGCGAGTTCATTCGCATCTCGCTGGGTGGTGTGCGCGATGAATCCGAGATCCGCGGTCACCGCCGGACCTATATCGGTTCGATGCCTGGTAAGATCATTCAGGCGCTGAAAAAGGCGAAGACTACGAACCCTCTCATCCTGCTCGACGAGATCGACAAGATGGGGCAGGACTTCCGTGGCGATCCGGCTTCGGCAATGCTTGAGGTGTTGGATCCGGAACAGAACAGCACGTTCATGGACCACTATCTTGAGGTCGAATATGACCTGTCCAACGTGATGTTCCTGACCACGTCGAACAGCTATAACATGCCCGGGCCTCTGCTGGACCGGATGGAGATCATCCCGCTGGCCGGTTACACCGAAGAGGAAAAGAGCGAGATCGCCAAGCAGCACCTGATCGGCAAGCAGGTCAAGAACCATGGCCTCAAGGCCAAGGAATTTGAGCTGACTGATGAGGCGTTGCAAAAGATGATCCGTACCTACACCCGTGAGGCGGGCGTGCGGAACCTTGAACGTGAGATCGCCAAAGTTGCACGGAAATCGTTGACCAAGATCATCAAGAAAGAGGCGGAAACCGTGAAGGTGACGCCTGATAATCTGGATGATTTCCTTGGTGTGCCCAAGTTCCGCTATGGTCTTGCTGAACAGGACGATCAGGTTGGTGTCGTCACCGGTCTGGCCTGGACATCGGTCGGTGGTGATCTGCTGCATATCGAGGCGCTGAAACTGCCCGGTAAGGGGCGGATGAAAACCACGGGTAAGCTGGGCGATGTGATGAAGGAATCCATCGATGCGGCCTCGTCCTACGTTCGGTCGATTTCTCCCAAGATCGGGGTGAAGCCGCCTCAGTTCGACAAGCTGGACATCCACGTCCACGTTCCTGACGGGGCGACGCCCAAGGATGGTCCAAGCGCTGGTCTGGCGATGGTCACGTCGATCGTTTCGGTGCTGACCGGTATTCCGGTGCGCAAGGACATCGCCATGACAGGCGAGGTTTCGCTGCGCGGCAATGCGATGCCGATTGGTGGGTTGAAAGAGAAACTGCTCGCGGCCCTGCGTGGCGGGATCAAGACCGTGCTCATTCCCGAAGAGAATGAGAAGGACTTGGCGGATATCCCCGACAACGTGAAAGAGGGGCTGGAGATCATTCCGGTCGAGCACGTCTCGGAAGTTCTGGAGCATTCATTGGTTCGCGAACCCGAGCCGATTGAATGGGACGAAGCTGCCGAGGAGGCCGCTGCAGCTGCGGCCAAGGTGGCCGAGGGTGCCGGCCCCTCTGCAACAGCCCATTGAACAAACTTAAAAGGCGGGTCTTAACCCGCCTTTTTTACAGCCCGATCACCGGTTCAGCCGGACCCAGCAGTTCTTCTTCCGCGATGTAGGCCTGGAATTTCTCATCAGACAGCGAAGATCGAACTGCGAGGGCAAAGACCACCACGGAAAACACCGCACATAGCAGGATATCCCAGCCAAACGGGATTTGCTTCAGAGCGCCATCGCCGAATTGCCCAAGGTATGAAATCAATCCCAGTCCGCCAAAATAAGGCACCAGCCAGAGTGCCTCGGTGGCATCCATTTCATCCAGCTTGTTGTGAAAGCGGGCGAGCAACAGCACCATCCCGATGACCAGAGCTATGCCCAGCCTCCAGACAGTGTCCCAGCCGCTCCAGTAGACAACGAGAGTCGAGATCGCGAAGGCCGTGGCACCAACAAGCTTGACCGCAGGCACCCGGATGGAGCGAGGGCGATCGGGCAACAGTTCTCTGAGGCAGACAACGGCGATCGGACCGACCGCAAAGGAAAGAACGATTGCGGCTCCGTTCAGGGCGATAACGGTCGTGAATGGGACAGTGAGCAGAAACACCATGCCGATCAGGAAGTTCAGCGCCAGTGCCCATAGGGGCACCCCGAATTTGGACAGGATCTGAAGGCGTTTTGGCAAGAAGCCGTTCTTTGACAACGCAAGCGCGATCCGGGCGTTCGAACCAGTCGCGACAAGTCCGTTGCCAAAAGGACCAACTACTGAGCCGACATTCAATAAGCTCAGAAACCACACGATGCCCACGGACATGATGATGGCGTCAAGCGGACCTTGCCCCCCAAAGTCGAGGCTTGCCCAACCATTGCTGATCATCGACGGATCCAAAGCGCCGATAAATGCGATCTGCAAGCCGATATAGATCAGCGCGCAGAGTATGATTGAAAGCACCAGAGCAGCCGGTATCGCGAATTTCGGATTGCGTACTTCGCCAGCCATGTCGACCACGTGCCGGAAACCGATGAAGGAGAAGATCACACCTCCGGTCGATACGGCCGCCATGATCCCCTTGAGGCCGTAGGGGGCAAACCCGTCCGGCGTGGTCAGATTCTGCGCATCAAACCGGGTGAGGACCAGAAGGATAGAAAGAAAGATCGGTATCGCGATCTTGGCCCAGGTCAGCACGGCGTTCACTTGGGCAAAAAATCGAACACCCAATGCGTTCACCGCCACAAACAGCAACATGAAAAGCAGCGCCACGAGAATACCCGCTCCGGTCAGGTCTCCGGTATCGGCCGAATGCAGCCAGGGGGCATATGGCGCGAGGTATTTCAGCATTGCCTCGACCTCGATCGGGGCGGTGGTGTTATAGCCGATCCAGGCAGTCCACCCCATCGCTATGGATACGATATTGCCATGCGAAAACTGGGGAACCCGCGCGATCCCACCCGGTATGGGCAGCATGGCCGAGATCTCGGCAAAGGTGATTGCCAATATGAACATTGCGACAGCGCCAATGATCCAGGAAAGGATCGCAGCGGGCCCTGCGTGTTGAACCGCGAGAAGGGGCCCGAACAGCCAGCCAGAGCCGATGATGCCACCGACCGATATGAAGGTCAGGCCGACAAGACCGATTTCACGCTTGAGTTTCGCCATGCCATTTTCCCGACTGCGTATCTGGCAACCTTAGGCAGATCGCGGGATTTCTGACAAGCTTCGGGAAACAGGGGGAAATCTCTGCCGTGCCGACATTGGGCTTTGTCGAAAAGGGTGGAAAACACTGTTCGCCTGTTGCACGCTGATGATCTGCCCACGTCAGGAGGATGCCTCATGCCCCAATATAACGACCTGTTTGAGCTATCTGTCAGCGATATTGATCTCATTGAAGAGGCCATGCGCCAGACGATCACCTCAAAGTCGCTGGAACCTGCGGACGAGACAAGCGAAGACCGTGCAGCGCGTGAGGATTTTGTGCGGCGTATGCACGACCTACTGGGGCGGTTGCATGATCAGAAGATATTCTATCGTCCGCGAAAGGGTGTATATGTCGGCGGTTAGAAGGGAGCGACGCCAGCTTTTCAGAACGGGATTGGGAAAGATGGTGGGTGATAAGAGATTTGAACTCCTGACATCTTCGATGTGAACGAAGCGCTCTACCACTGAGCTAATCACCCGTGACGCAGGCTCTTATAGTCAGATCAGGTCTTGCGCAAGGTTATTCGCCCCGTTCGAGATGGTCGTTCTGGAAAAAATCAGTATCGGGCAAAAAACTTCAAAACGCCGCTTGACGCTGCCCGACCGGGGCCATAATACACCCCAACGTTCAGCAATGAACGTGCAGCGGGCGGTTGTAGCTCAGTTGGTTAGAGTACCGGCCTGTCACGCCGGGGGTCGCGGGTTCGAGCCCCGTCAACCGCGCCATCGCTGCACTCCTTGGTCCAGGTCAAAGGCCACGAAAATAGATGCGCGGTTGTAGCTCAGTTGGTTAGAGTACCGGCCTGTCACGCCGGGGGTCGCGGGTTCGAGCCCCGTCAACCGCGCCACTTTTCCCCGAAATTTTAAAATGAACGCTGACAATCACGCAGCGTCGTGCTGTATTGCCGCGAAATCAACCGAGGGCTGCAGTGACTAGTCTGAACAGAGTGATCATGGCGCGGCGCAGCCGTGAGTGGATACGTAAGTTGAAGCCATCAAAGCTGGATGCGGTAGAGATATCCGGGTCGTGGGGTAATCAGTTCGGGTTTCGCAGTTATGAGCAGGTCTGGCGCAATGACCATGATATCTGCCGAGGGCCTTTGCTGGACGAGCAGGGAGAGGTCCAGACGTTTGATCTAGTTCTTGCCAATCAGGTCTGGGAGCATCTAGACCGCCCCTTTGAGGCTACACTGAACGTTCAAGAGATGTTGCGGCCTAGTGGTTATTTCTGGCTGGCGGTTCCGTTCTTCGTCCCATTCCACGCAGCCCCTCACGATTGTTCGCGCTGGTCCGAACGCGGGCTGCGCAATCTGCTGACCGAGTGTGGATTTGATCCCGCAGATATCCGGGCTGAACAATGGGGAAACCGTCAGGCGGCACTTCGAAACCTAGAACCCGACTGGCCTCCGGTCTATGAGCCCGAGACAGATAGCCTGGATAATGACCCGGCCTTTCCGATTTGTGCCTGGGCCTTGGCGCGCAAATCCGAAGGTTAAAACAGGATTGACTGAAAATCCGCCTGTTCATATTTTGTTCTAACTTTTTGGTTGGAGACTCACCGTCGCTCGCCTATTTCTGATAGGCACTGGTTGTTGGGGGCCGAAATGGCTGAGCTGAAGAATATCGAGGTGCGCGGCGCGCGCGAACATAACCTCAAGAGCATCGATGTCGACATTCCGCGGGATCAGCTGGTGGTGATCACCGGCCTGTCGGGCTCTGGCAAGTCTTCGCTGGCGTTTGACACGATTTATGCCGAGGGCCAGCGCCGCTATGTCGAAAGCCTGTCGGCCTACGCGCGCCAGTTCCTCGACATGATGGAAAAGCCCGATGTGGATCACATCAGCGGTCTGAGCCCCGCGATTTCGATTGAGCAGAAGACAACCTCGAAAAACCCCCGTTCGACAGTGGGCACCGTAACCGAGATCTACGATTATCTGCGACTGCTCTTCGCCCGCGCCGGAACGCCCTACAGCCCGGCCACAGGGTTACCGATTGAGGCGCAGCAGGTGCAGGACATGGTCGACCGGATCATGACGATGGAGGAGGGCACGCGCGGCTATCTGCTGGCGCCCATCGTGCGGGACCGGAAGGGTGAGTACAAAAAGGAGTTCCTTGAGCTGCGCAAGCAGGGGTTCCAGCGCGTCAAAGTGGATGGTGAGTTCTACGAACTGGATGAACCACCAACGTTAGACAAGAAGTTTCGTCATGACATCGATGTCGTGGTCGATCGTCTGGTGGTGCGCGAAGGCATGGAAACGCGCTTGGCCGATAGCTTGCGCACTGCCTTGGATCTGGCCGACGGGATTGCGATTCTCGAAACGGCCCCGAAAGAGGGTGACCCGGAGCGTATCACGTTCAGCGAGAATTTTGCCTGTCCTGTCAGTGGTTTCACAATCCCTGAGATCGAGCCACGCTTGTTTTCATTCAATGCTCCGTTTGGCGCGTGCCCGGATTGTGATGGGCTTGGCGTCGAGCTGTTCTTTGACGAACGCCTTGTGGTGCCGGATCAGACGTTAAAGCTGTATGACGGTGCCTTGGCACCTTGGCGCAAGGGAAAGTCACCATATTTCCTGCAAACCATCGAAGCCATCGCGCGGCATTACGAGTTCGACAAGAACACGCCGTGGAAAGACCTGCCCAAGAACGTGCAGCAGGTATTTCTGCGCGGGTCGGGCGATGAAGAAATCCAGTTCCGTTATGATGAAGGTGGCCGCGTTTATCAGGTCACCCGCACCTTTGAGGGCGTCATTCCCAATATGGAACGCCGTTATAGGGAAACAGACAGCGCGTGGATTCGGGAGGAGTTCGAGCGGTACCAGAACAACCGTCCTTGCGGCACATGCGAGGGGTATCGTCTACGGGCTGAGGCTCTGGCTGTGAAGATTGCTGGCCTGCATGTGGGGCAGGTGGTTGAGATGTCGATCCGCGAAGCGCTTGCATGGGTTGAGGATGCGCCCAACCATCTGAGCACGCAGAAAAACGAGATTGCTCGTGCGATTCTGAAGGAAATTCGCGAACGCCTCGGATTTCTAAATAACGTGGGTTTGGAATATCTTACGCTATCACGTTCGAGTGGCACCCTGTCTGGTGGTGAGAGCCAACGCATCCGCTTGGCCAGTCAGATCGGCTCGGGCCTGACCGGAGTTTTGTACGTGCTGGACGAGCCATCAATCGGCCTGCACCAACGTGACAATGACCGGCTGCTGGGTACGCTCAAGAACCTGCGCGACCAGGGCAACACCGTCATCGTCGTGGAGCATGATGAGGAGGCCATTCGCGAGGCTGACTACGTCTTCGATATCGGCCCCGGGGCCGGGGTGCATGGCGGGCAGGTGGTCAGTCACGGTACGCCGGATCACATTGCCGGAGATGCAGCCTCGATTACGGGCCAGTATTTGTCGGGCACGCGTGAGATTGCGGTGCCATCCGAGCGGCGGAAGGGCAAGAAACAGAAGGTGACGGTGGTCAAGGCGACCGGAAACAACCTCAAGAACGTGACGGCCGAGTTTCCGTTAGGCAAGTTTGTTTGCGTGACCGGTGTGTCCGGTGGCGGCAAGTCGACGCTGACCATCGAGACCCTGTTCAAGACCGCGTCGATGCGATTGAACGGAGCGCGGCAAACACCTGCACCCTGCGAAACGATCAAGGGGCTGGAACATCTGGACAAGGTGATTGATATCGATCAACGCCCGATTGGGCGGACTCCGCGTTCGAATCCAGCAACTTATACCGGGGCCTTCACCCCGATCCGTGACTGGTTTGCCGGTTTACCCGAAGCGAAGGCTCGCGGGTATAAACCCGGTCGCTTCAGCTTCAACGTCAAAGGTGGGCGTTGTGAGGCCTGCCAGGGCGACGGCGTTATCAAGATCGAGATGCACTTTCTGCCCGACGTCTATGTCACCTGCGAAACTTGCAAAGGCGCGCGCTACAATCGCGAGACCCTCGAAATCAAGTTCAAGGGCAAGTCCATCGCGGATGTGCTTGATATGACTGTGGAAGATGCTCAGGAATTCTTCAAGGCCGTGCCGTCGATCCGGGACAAGATGGATGCGTTGGCGCGAGTCGGGCTGGGCTATATCAAGGTTGGACAACAGGCTACGACCTTGTCGGGTGGTGAAGCTCAACGGGTGAAGCTGTCGAAAGAACTGTCAAAGCGTTCGACGGGACGAACGCTCTATATTCTTGATGAGCCCACGACCGGTCTGCATTTTGAAGACGTACGTAAGTTATTGGAAGTGCTCCATGAGCTGGTAGATCAGGGCAACACGGTTGTTGTGATTGAACACAATCTGGACGTTGTAAAAACCGCAGACTGGATCATCGATATCGGTCCCGAAGGTGGCGACGGAGGAGGGCAGATCGTGGCAGAAGGTACGCCGGAAGACGTCGCAGAATGCGAACGTAGCCATACTGGCCGATACCTCAAACCGATGCTGAATGCCGAGCGTGTGGCCGCCGAATAGTCTGTGGCCAATCGGGGATTAATATTGTGCGTATCGCGCCATATACCAATGGCGAAGAATCGGCGGGAAGAACAAAAAGACGAAACCGAAGCTGACATATGCAAAGACCATCAGCGGTACCCACAAAAACACTCCGATCAACCCGACAAACCCGGCAATGCGCGTTGCTGCACGGGGCGGTAAGAACCGGTGCAGCACGGCATGAAACAAACGCCCGCCATCCAATGGCATAAGGGGCAGCAGGTTGAAGAGTGCCAGCCAGAGATTCAGGTCTGCCGTTACCGTCAGGATCCACGAAAGATTTGGTGAAGTGACGAATGGTTCCAGCAACGAGCACGAAGCCCATAGCGTAAGATTCACGATCGGGCCCATGGCTACGATCAATTCGTCTTCGTAAGAAGTGGTTGAGCGGCGGTGCTCACAATACCCGCCACCTCCATACAACACGATGCGTTTGACCGGCACATCCTGCACCAGACACCCCCAGGCGTGCCCTAGCTCATGCAGCAGGATGGAGCCCAGAAGAATGGCCACAAACCCCAATGCGTAAGGCAAAGTCTCGGGATCAAAGCTGAATCCAACGATGATCAAGACCAAAAAGATCAGGCTTTGATGAAATTCTATCGGGACATTCCACGGGCCTCGAAACTGAAAAATCGCGCCGTCGTTACTCATGCATAATCCTCACAACAATGAGGAACTTGCTGACGTAAGATTGCGTCAAAATTTGGGAATTATCCCTATAGTTGTGTAATTTATGGCTGTTTCGAAAAACTTCAAAACAGAGTTACACGACCCCCCCTTGGTGCCGGGGTTCAGTTCAGGATGTCGACGACAGCGCCAATCAGGTTCAGGACTTTGCGTGTTTCGGGATCAACACGATATACATAATCCCCTGCGCGCAGGTAGTAATCATTGCGGTTCAGACCATACCGATAGGGATTGTCAATCCAACGGTAATCCCGCGCGATGAACTCTCCATTGCGATAGATCTTTTTGGCCTGCCCCGGAGGAACGCAGGGCACGGATTTCTTGGCCAGGCCCGGCGGGCAATGCCCGCCTTTGTTTTTGGCGATAGCCACGCCAGGGGCCAAGGCCAGCGCAGCAAGTGTCGCAGTCGTTACCAGAAATTTCGTCATGATACGGTCCTTTGGCCTTTTGGCTGTGCCTGTATCATCCAGATGGTGGCATGCCCAATGGCTTTCAATCCGTTGGGCAAAACGCCGCCGAGATCTTACTTTCGGCCGCGCGTTTCGAACCGAGGTAGCATCGCGCTGAAGTCGCGGCCCAGACCGTTTTCCTGTTCGACAAACTGCTCATACAGAGCGGTGGCGACCTGTCCCATTGGCGTGTCAGCATCGGCGCTGTCCGCCGCCTGCTGGCTTAGCCGCAAGTCCTTGAGCATCAGCTCAGCCGCGAAGCCGGGTTGATAGTCGTTGTCTGCCGGGCTTTGCGGCCCGACACCGGGTGCGGGGCAATAGGCATTCATCGTCCAGCTATAGCCAGATGAGGTGCTGACCACGTCAAACATCTTTTGCCGGTCCAGCCCGAGCTTATCGGCCAGCGCGAAGGCCTCGCAGGTGGCTATCATGGTAACGCCAAGGATCATGTTGTTGCAGATCTTGGCGGCTTGACCGGCACCGGCCTCACCACAGTGGACCGCTTTCTGACCCATGATGTCGAACAGGGGGGCAGCCTTGGCAAAGGCGTCGTCAGAACCGCCGGCCATGAAGGTCAAGGTTCCTGCAGCCGCCCCACCGATCCCGCCGGATACAGGCGCATCAACGGCCCGAAGACCTGCATCGGAAGCCTGCTGTGCCACGGCGCGCGCGCTGTCGACATCTACGGTTGAGCAATCGATGAGTACCGCACCTTGGGTCATCGCCGGGATGACCTCATCCGCAACCGCCCGCAGGATCTGCCCGTTGGGCAGCATTGTGATGACAGCTTCTGCGGTTGCAGCGGCTTCGGCCCCAGATGAGGCCATGGTCACGCCCTCAACGGTCACATCGGCCTGATCGAAGCCGACCACATCATGCCCGGCAGCCGCCAGATTCGCCGCCATCGGAGCGCCCATGTTGCCCAGTCCAATGAATGCAATTTTCATCTCTTATTCCTCCGAAAAACTCAGCGCGCTTTCGCCCAAAGGCTGCAGCATGTTTGCGACCGCTACTGCAGGTACGTTCATATCGGCAAATTGCCAGCGCGGGTTGCGATCCTTGTCAATGATCTGCGCGCGGATGCCTTCCAGAAAATCACCGTGCTCCATCGCGCGATAAGTAAAGCGATACTCCATATCCAAAGCCCTACGCATCGTCAGGTTTGCTCCGCGCAGCCGATGCAGCATTTCGACAGTACAGGCCATCGAAATCGGAGAATTCCGTTTGAGGCCGTCGAGAATTTTCGTCGAAAATTCTTTGCCGTCGCTGCGTAGACCATTCAGAATATCGGTCAGGCTTTCACCGTCGAAGAAGGCATCGATCTGCGGTTGTATATCGGCCAGTGTTCCCTCGGGTGGTGTATCAACGTGCTCTTCGATGACGTTCGCGCGGCCTGAAGCCTCCAGGAGTTCGATAAGGTCCGGCCAACGGTCTTGCGGAATGAAGTGATCGGCAAAGCCCGCATATATGGCATCTGCGGGGCCCATGCGATGGCCGGTTGTGCCCAGATATTCACCCAGACGCCCAGGGGCCAGAGCCAGCATCAGCGAGCCGCCCACATCCGGGATAAGGCCGATCGAGCATTCCGGCATTGATATCTTTGAGCTTTCGCCAACGATGCGATGACTACCATGGCAACCGATGCCCACACCGCCCCCCATGGTGAAACCCTGCAGGAAGCTGATCACCGGTTTGGGATACTCAAAAATCATCGCGTTCAGTCGGTATTCGTCGCGCCAGAATGTGCGGCCGTAGTCGTAATCTCCCTTGGTTCCGGTGGCATAAAGGTCGGCAATGTCGCCGCCGGCGCAGAATGCTTTATCGCCTTCGGCATCAAAGATGATCAGGTCGACTGCATCATCCTCACGCCAGTTACGCAGGGCGGTGTCGATGGCCATGCACATCTCATAGCTCATCGCATTCAAGGCTTTTGGACGTGTCAGAGTAATGCGCCCGGCGCGCCCCACGGTGCGGATGTCAATGTCAGCCATAAGGTCCTCAGCGGTTGGCAAGCATCTGGCGCGCGACGATGACGCGCATGATCTCGTTCGTACCCTCAAGTATCTGATGCACGCGCAGATCACGCACAAGCTTTTCGATGCCATAATCCGCAAGATAGCCGTAGCCGCCATGCAGCTGCAGGCACTGGTCCACTACCTTCGATCCCGTCTCGGTCACGAATTTCTTCGCCATGGCGCAGAACTTGGTGGCGTCGGGCGCGCCCTGATCCAGTTTCCACGCAGCCTGCCGCAGAAAGGTGCGGGCGGCCTGCAATTCGATCTCCATATCCGCAAGGCGGAATTGCAGGGCCTGGAACTGATCAATGGACTGACCGAAGGCCTTGCGTTCGGACATGTATTGCAGGGTCATATCCAGCCCGTTCTGAGCGGCCCCCAACGAACACGACGCGATGTTCAATCGCCCGCCGTCAAGTCCCATCATGGCGTATTTGAAACCGTCGCCTTCTGCGCCAACCAAATTGCCGGAGGGGATTTTGCAGTCATCAAACTGAACCTGCGCCGTGGGTTGGCTCTTCCAGCCCATCTTCTGTTCTAATGCCCCAAAACTGAGGCCAGAGGTTCCGTCTTCGACGTAGACTGTCGAAATTCCCTTGGGGCCATCTTCGCCAGTGCGGACCATGCAGACATAAGCGTCCGAATAACCGCCACCCGAGATGAAGGCTTTGGAGCCGTTCAGGGTATAGCCTTCATTGGTTCGTTCAGCGCGGGTTTTCAGGGCGGCTGCGTCCGACCCCGAACCGGGTTCTGTCAGGCAATAGCTGAGAACCGTTTCAAGGCTGAGAATGCCCGGCATGATCCTGGATTTCAGTTCATCGCTGGCAAAGCTGTCCAGCATCTTGGCACACATATTGTGGATCGACAGGAACGCCGCGACCGAGGGGCAAGCCATCGACAACGCCTCGAACACCAAGGTCGCATCCAGGCGGCTCAGCCCTGATCCGCAGCTTTCTTCAGAAACGTATAGGGCACCGAACCCAAGTTCTCCGATCTTAGGCCAAAGCTCTTTCGGGATGGTGCCGTCAGCTTCCCACTGTCGCGCGTATGGGGCGATATGGTCTTGGCCAAAGGCATAGGCCATGTCGAAGATGGCTGTCTGTTCTTCGGTCAGTGCGAAATCCATAGCTGTGGTCCCTGTATTCTGCAGAATTGAACGAGCGTTTTATTCTTCAATCCTTACAGAAATTTTTCAACGTCGGCAAACGCTGCGGCCATGTTTGGGGGAAATGGGGGGCTGCGCTATACTGCGGGCATTCTACGGATCAATTTCTTGGAGTATTCTGATGGCCTCACACAAACTGGCCGTGATTGTGATTCACGGAATGGGCAGCCAGCACAAACCGCAGGGACAGCCCGCATCCACGACCCCGACCTTTTCAAAAGGCCTCAAACGACGCGTCTCGAACCGGGTGGGCGCGGATATGAGCCACGTTATCTGGCATGAGGTCGTCTGGGCGCAGATCCTGCAGGGGCGGCAGAAAGACTATCTGAAAAAGATCAATCGCAGTCTGGGTTATGACAAGCTACGTGAGTTTGTGGTGTGCAACCTCTCGGATGCAGCGTCTTATCGTCCGACGCCGGACGATGGGGACAAAATCTATGAAGCCATCCACCAAAAGATCGAGAATGTGATGGGGGTCGTCAAACATCAGGTTGGTCCTGATGGTCCGGTTCTGATCCTTGCCCATTCATTGGGTGGGCACATCATGTCGAACTACATCTACGACATGCAAGGCCATATGCGGCCGGGTGGTGGTTTGCCGGTGCATCAGACCGATGTCGAGAACATGAAAACCGTGGCCGGGTTCGTGACCTTCGGGTGCAACATTCCGATTTTCCTGTTTGCCTATCCCGAGAGCGATATTTTCCCCATCATGGCCCCCAACAGCGCGCTGCCTGCGGCGCTGCAATTCCCGACGTGGTGGTACAACTACTACGACAAGCATGACGTTCTGGGCTTTCCGCTGGGCAAAAGCGCGCCGCGTTACAAGCAATTGTCTGATAGTGGAGCCCTTAAGGACAAGCCGATCAACGCGGGCAAGATCTTTACCTCGTGGAACCCGTTTTCCCACAACGGCTACTGGACCGATCGCGATCTCTATGCGCCGGTGGCGGATCGGATCAAAGAGATTTTGGCTCTGACCTAAGGCCTAAAGGTCCGCGTGAAATTCCTCGATCAGGTGTTTCACGACGGCCATACCCGGATCTTCTCCGCGCGCAACGGCTTCGGCATAGGCACGACGCTGGCGCGTGGCCGAAGTGCCGTTTTCGGCGATCTGACGCAGGCGGGCGAGTTCTGTCATGGTTCCCAAAGCCTCGGCATCTTCGGCCAGCATGCCCATCAACTCACCCATCAGATCAGCCATGGGCGTGATCGCGCGGTCGCCGAAATCGATCAACCCTTCGCCCACGCCATAGCGTTGCGCGCGCCAGCGGTTTTCGCCGATTAGGAACTTATCGTACTGTCGCCACCGTAGGTTGCGGGCTTTCAGGCGGCATAACATCCGGGTCAGCGCCTGTACTAGTGCGGCCAGAGATAGCGTATGCTCCAACCGGGGCTGCACGTCCATGATACGGGTTTCCAACGTCGGAAAACGATGTGACGGGCGCAAATCCCACCAGATTTTCGATGTGTCCTCGATCACGCCCAGCTCGACGAGAACACCTGTTGTCCGTTCATATTCACCCCAACTGCCAAAAATAGGAGGTAGACCCGTGCGGGGCAGATTGTCGAATACGGTCAGCCGGTACGAGGACAGGCCCGTATCCTCGCCATTCCAATAGGGTGATGAGGTCGACAACGCCAACAGGTGGGGCAGAAAGTAAGACAGTTGCGGCATCAGATCAGCACGTAGCGCCTGATCCTGCACCCCCACATGCACATGCATTCCACAGATCAGCATACGACGCGCCACGCCGCCAAGCGCGTGCTGCAAGGCATCATAGCGTTCTTTGCGCGTGTGATGCTGATCTTTCCAATTCGCGAACGGGTGGCACGAAACGGCGATGGGGGCCAGGTTGTACTCTGCCGCACGTTTTGAAACGCATGATCGCAGGCGCTTCAGGTCTTCTCGGGCGGTTTTGACTGTCGCGTGTGGGCGGGTTCCGACCTCGATCTGGCATTGCAGGAATTCGGGGCTGACCTGACCCTCGAAATCTGCCTGACAAGCCTCCATCAACGCTTCGGGGGCTTCGGCCAGCTGCAGACTGTCGCAGTCGACCAGCAGATATTCCTCTTCGATACCGATCGTAAATTCCTGCTGCATGGCGGCCCTCGTTCGTCAATTCAGATCAGTGAATACGGAAATTTCCGTTTTGCCAAGGGTTTGAGGTGCAGGGTTCTTGCGAATGCCCCGCTGGCGCGGGTAAGGAACAGGCAGAACCGAATGTGGAGCTTCGCGTGAAACCCAGGAAATTTCCCCAGATCAACGCAGCCCTTGATGAGTTGGGGGTAAAGCTGGTCGACAAATCTGTCGAGAATGATGAACGCGCGCGACTTGAGGCGTTTGAGCGGGCAGGGGGGCTGACCCGCCCGGCCTATGCGTTGTCACCGGGGATGGCGGAGTTCGACATCTCGCAGCTGGTTGAGGAATACGCGCAGCACAAGGCGGCGCTTGAGGCGTTGAAGGACCTCGAACGTAATCAAACCGGATATCGGTTGGGGAACGGCTATTACGACAGCCCGGATGCGGACGCGCTGTATCTGATGATCCGCAGGTTCCAGCCGAAGCGCGTGATCGAGGTAGGTTGCGGCAACTCGACCCGCGTCACGCGGCAGGCGATTGTCGACGGTGGATTGCAGACAGAAATCACCGCGATCGATCCCTATCCCCGCGCCGATATCGCCCATGTGGTTGATCATTTTGAGCAGAAACGGTTGGAAGAGGTCGACCCGGCGATGTTCGAACAGCTCGGAGCCGGAGACGTTTTGTTCATCGACTCCAGCCACGTTGTTCGGATGAGCAATGACGTGGCTCACCTATTCTGCCGGATTATTCCCACGCTGAAACCGGGTGTTGTGATCCATGTCCACGATGTTTTTCTGCCCTACGAATATCCCAAGCGGTTTTTCTATGATTGCCCGGGGTGGGGAGAGCAGTACATCCTGCACGCCTTGCTGCAATCTGGTGCATATTCAATGCTTTGGCCGGGGTACTACCTACAACAGGATCACCCCGAAGCCGTTGAAGCGTTGCCGTTCCTGAAGGATGGCCGGGCGCAAAGCATATGGGTTCAGATCAAAGAAAATTGACCCGGATGTGATCCGGACGCCGCAGTGTCGCGTAACCCTCTCCATAACAAGCTGGAGAGGAGTTAACAGCCATGTTCCGCCGCACATTCATGGGCGCCGCCGCCGCACTCGCATTGACACTTCCGGTCAAAGCGCAAGCTGCTGATATCGTCGATACCGCCGTTTCTGCTGGGTCATTCAACACTCTGGTCGCTGCTGTTCAGGCCGCAGGTCTGGTCGACACGCTGAAAGGTGAGGGCCCGTTTACAGTTTTTGCACCCACGGATGAGGCTTTTGCCGCATTGCCTGAAGGCACGGTGGAAACGCTGCTTCTGCCCGAAAACAAAGATCAACTGGTGTCGATCCTGACCTATCACGTGGTGCCAGCCAAAGTGATGTCTGGCGACATCGCAGGCAAGCGCGCGAAGGTGCTCACGGTCCAGGGTGATCGTCTGAGTGTGAACGCAAAGAACGGTGTCAAGGTGAACGGGGCTGAAGTTATTCAGGCTGATATCGAGGCGAGCAATGGCGTTATACACGTCGTGGACGAAGTGATCTTGCCTGAGTGAACCTTTAAGACCCCCTTTAAACACAAAGCCCCGGTCCAAATGGCCGGGGCTTCTTTTTGAAAGCGTTAGCTGATTACAGCAGGCGCACCTGAGTGCCGACCTGCACCAGCGGATACAGTTCTTCTACATGCTGGTTATAAAGGCCGATGCAACCCGATGAGCTCTGCCGGCCGATTTTACGCGTATCATGGGTGCCATGCACCAGATAGGCGGGCCAGGACAGGTACATCGCGCGGGTACCCAGCGGGTTACCCGGATCGCCACCTTCCATACGGACGGGCAGCGATGGATCACGTTCACGCATCGATGCGGTCGGGGTCCAGCTTGGGTTTTCGCGCTTGCGCACCACCTCGGTATAGCCGCGCTTGGTCAGTTCCTCGCTCATCGGAACCGAGCTTGGGTAAAGCCTGTACGTTCCGTCCGGTCCCCAATAGTGCACCGCGCGGCTGGTAATGTCGGCCAGCAAACAGCCTACGCCCAGCTCATCGAAATGATCCTGCCAGTCCTGCTGCGAAAACGACGAGACGTTGCGGCGCACCGGCAACTGCGTGCTGATCGCATCCTCATCCTGCGGGAAAGCGTCCAGACTTTGCGCGCGCACCAAAGCAGGCGTTGCAATCAGTGATGCAACCCCCAACAGGGCAGAGCGGCGGTTCATGCGATTTTGGGACAAGGCTGCCTCCGGAAATATCAACTGCTCGAGCATTCGAATTGGCGGTAAAATATTGGTGATTGCCTCATTTTTCCAGAGGGGCACTGCTGAATTTCTTGTGAGGTGCGGCTTGGCGCGAATTTGGGCCGAGAAATGAAAAACCCGGCCAAATATGGCCGGGTTTGCGTTATAGCGACAAAAGCGATCAGTCCATCGCTTTGAAGTTGAACTCGCCGCCTTCCTTGATGCCCGAGGGCCAGCGCGAGGTGACGGTTTTCGTGCGGGTATAGAACTTGAAGCTGTCCGGGCCATGCTGGTTCAGGTCGCCGAACATGGATTTCTTCCAGCCGCCAAAGGTGTGATAGGCCAGCGGCACCGGGATTGGGACGTTGATGCCGACCATGCCAATGTTCACTCGGCTGGCAAAGTCGCGCGCCGTATCACCGTCACGAGTGAAGATCGCGGTGCCGTTGCCGTATTCATGATCCATCGCCAGTTTCAGCGCCTCTTCATACGAACCGGCGCGTACGGTGGACAGAACCGGGCCAAAGATTTCCTGCTTGTAGATGTCCATGTCGGGCGTGACATTGTCGAACAGGTGCGGACCGACGAAGAAGCCGTCTTCATAGCCCTGCAGGCTGAAGTCGCGGTTATCGACAACCAGCTTCGCGCCCTGTTCCACGCCCGAGTTGATCAGGCCAAGAATGCGTTCTTTCGCGGCTCCGGTCACAACCGGACCCATGTCCACATCATCGCCAGCCGTATAGGGACCAACCTTCAGCTTTTCGACGCGGGGGATCAACTTCTCGATCAGCGCGTCGGCGGTTTCTTCACCCACCGGAACGGCAACCGAGATTGCCATGCAGCGTTCGCCCGCAGCGCCGAAACCGGCTCCAACCAGCGCGTCAGCTGCTTGATCCAGATCGGCGTCCGGCATGACGATCATGTGGTTCTTTGCACCACCAAAGCACTGCGCACGCTTGCCGTTAGCGGTGGCACGGGAATAGATATACTGCGCAATCGGGGTCGAGCCCACGAACGAAACGCCCTGAATGATCTCGCTGTCGAGCAGGGTGTCGACGGCCTCTTTGTCGCCATTCACAACCTGGAATACGCCTTTGGGCAGACCGGCTTCGATGAACAGTTCCGCCAGCATCAAGGGGACCGAGGGGTCGCGCTCGGACGGCTTCAGCACAACGGCGTTGCCACAAGCCAGCGCCGGACCAACATGCCACAACGGCATCATGGCAGGGAAGTTGAACGGCATGATCGATGCAACAACACCAAGCGGCTGGCGCATCGAGTACATATCGATGCCTGGGCCCGCGCTGTCGGTGAATTCACCTTTCAACATCTGAGGCGCACCGATGCAGTATTCGATCACCTCAAGACCGCGCTGCAGATCGCCCTTGGCGTCGGGCAGGGTCTTGCCGTGTTCGCGACTGAGCGCTTCGGCCAGCTTGTCCATATCGCGGTTCATCAGGCCAACCATGGCCATCATCACGCGGGCGCGCTTTTGCGGGTTGGTGGCCCCCCAAGCAACCTGGGCTGCAGCGGCGTGTTCTATGGCTGCAGTGGTTTCAGCCGCACTGGCCATCGGACATTTATACTGCACCTCGCCCGTGGCGGGGTTAAACACATCGTCGAAACGGCCCGATGTGCCGGCGACATTTTCACCATTGATGAAATGGGTCAGGTCGTTCATCGCAAACTCCTCCAAACAAAGTTGCGCGCAGAATAGGCTTGCGAAAATCCATTGAACAGAGGCAATGTTTCAAATCAGTTTTGCAAAAATGCAAAGGGCACGAGATGACACCGAACTGGGATGATCTGCGCGTATTTCTAGCCGTGGCACGCGAGGAAAGCCTGTCAGCGGCGGGCAGGATGCTCAAAATTGATCCGGCCACGGTGGGGCGTAGGGTTGCGCGGCTTGAAGCCGCATTGGACGCGGTTTTGTTTACGAAATCCCAGCAGGGATATGTGCTGACGACTGCCGGCCAACGGTTGATGGATCACGGGCAGCAGGCCGAAGAGGCGATGCGCGCAGCGGCGGGGGCCATGTCCGGCTCGGCCAAATCGTTAAGTGGTCAGATCCGCATCGGAGCGCCAGATGGCAGCGCCAACTATCTTTTGCCGCAGGTCTGCGCAAAGATCGGCGATGCCAATCCAGATCTGGATATCCAGATACTGGCCCTTCCACGTATCATCAATCTGTCCCGGCGCGAGGCCGATATGGCGATCACAGTTAGTGCGCCGACCGCCGGGAAATTGCTTGTCCAGAAGATCACGGACTACAAGTTACATCTCGTTGCCGCTCAATCCTATCTCGACCGCAATCCGCCAATCCGATCGGTGAATGATCTCTGTGATCATCGCATGATCGGCTATATCCCGGATATGATCTTTGATCGTGAGTTGGACTATCTCAACGATATTGGGATTGAGCGTGTCGCACTTGCATCAAATTCAGTGTCGGTGCAGCTGCGGCAGGTCTCGTTGGGTTCGGGTGTCGGCGTCGCACATGACTTCACATTACCGTTTCACAAGGGATTGCAGAAAATCCTGACGGATCAGGTAAGTTTGACCCGAGGGTTCTATCTGGTTCGTCATCAGGGCGACCAACGCAATGAGCGGTTGAACCGCTTCGCCGAGGCCCTGACTCGTGGCCTGCGAGACGAAGTGGCGCGGCTTGAGCGGGAAGCTTCGCCTTGACACATTCAGACATTCCGGCAACGCTTTGGAAAACAGTACGTTATACCGGAGGTTTTGCTAATGCTTGTTCAGGCCATTCTTAAATCCAAGGCCACTGACGAGGTGGTGACGGTCGAACCATCAGCAACGGTCTCTCAGGCGGCCGAAATTCTGGCAAGCAAGCGGATTGGTACTGTGGTCATTTCCGAAGACGGCGGTCAGACGGCGGCGGGCATTTTATCTGAACGTGATATTGTGCGCGAACTTGCAGCCAGCGGCAGCGGATGCCTCGGCAAGCCTGTAAGCGCCTATATGACCAAGGACCTTGTGACGGCCACGCGACAGGACACGGTTGAGGCCATTCTGTCTCGCATGACCGAAGGCCGGTTTCGCCACATGCCCGTCGTGGAAGAGGGCAAACTGATCGGGATCGTCACGCTGGGCGATGCGGTGAAGGCACAACTGGCTGAGCTTGCTATGGAAAAAGACGCGCTTGAAGGCATGATTATGGGGCACTGAGGTCGCGTGGTGCACAGCTGACCCTTGCACCTGCGGCAAAGATGTGTTTGCTAGCGCAGAAATATTATTGCGCAGGAGGGCCTGATGCGGGTTGGATTATATCCTGGAACCTTTGATCCGATCACCTTGGGTCATATCGATATCATCCGTCGGGCCGCAGCTCTGGTGGACAAGCTTGTAATCGGGGTTGCAATCAATCGCGACAAAGGGCCGTTGTTTTCACTGGAAGAACGCGTGGCGATGATTGAGGCTGAATGCGCGCATCTCACCGAACAGACCGGCACCGAGATCGTGGCGCATCCTTTCGAAAACCTGCTGATTGACTGTGCCCGCGATGTAGGGGCACAGATCATTGTGCGTGGTCTGCGGGCGGTTGCGGATTTTGAGTATGAATTCCAGATGGTTGGAATGAACCGTGCGCTGGACAACTCGATTGAGACGGTCTTTTTGATGGCCGAAGCGCGGCATCAGGCGATTGCCTCGAAACTGGTGAAGGAAATCGCCCGGCTGGACGGAGACGTGTCGAAATTCGTCACGCCCCGTGTAAATGCTGCTCTGCGAGAGCGCTTAGGATAAAGCGCCCATCGCTGTGGCGGTGTCCAGCATCCGGTTCGAGAAACCCCATTCATTGTCATACCAGGCGAGTACGCGAACCAAAGTTCCGTCGGTTACTTTTGTTTCCGCCAGGGATACAGTTGAGCTGTGAGAGTCGTGATTGAAGTCGATTGAGATCAGTGGGCGTGTCTCGGCGGCCAATACACCAGGAATCTTCGCCGCGGCTTCGACGAACAGGGCGTTGACCTCATCCTCGGTGGTTGGCCGGGAAACCTCGGCCACGAGATCGACGACCGAGACATTTGGCGTCGGCACACGGATGGCTTGCCCGGTCAGCTTTCCGGCCAATTGAGGCAGGACCAACCCGACGGCCGATGCTGCACCGGTCGTGGTTGGGATCATCGACAGAGCTGCCGCGCGAGACAGGTAGGGATCCTTGCCTGCAGTATCATGCACCGGCTGGCTGGCCGTATAGGCATGGACGGTGGTCATGTTGCCATGCTTGATGCCCAGTCCCGCATCCAAAGCCGCTGCGACGGGTGACAGGCAGTTGGTGGTGCAAGAAGCGTTGGAGACAACAATGTCGTCGGCAGTCAGCTCGTGATCGTTGACGCCGAACACCACGGTCTTCACCCCGCCATCGCCACGGGCAGGGGCCGAGATCAGAACTTTCTTCGATCCGTTTTTTAGGTGCCGCTCAGCCGCCTCGCGGGTGCGGAAGACGCCTGTGCACTCCAAAACGACATCCACATCCGACCAGTCCAGTGCTTCGGGGTCGCGTTCACTGGTCAGCCGGATGGGGCCAGCGCCCACGTCCAGACCAGCGTCGCTGAGAGTGACCGGGTTGGGATAGCGGCCATGAACGCTGTCGAATTCAAACAGATGCGCGTTCATTTCCGGTTTTGCCAGATCGTTGATCGCGACGATTTCGACATCAGTACGGCCCGATTCCATCACCGCGCGCAGAACTCCGCGTCCGATCCGTCCAAATCCGTTGATTGCCAGCTTGAGTGTCATGATGCGCTCCGTCCGAATGTCGTCCAAGAATGGTTAGCGCTAACAATGACAGATTGCGCCGAAAGTCAAGCAAAACCTCTGTCAGCGCCAAAAGGCGAGCCAATCGAGGAAGTCATAAAGCTTCTTGCCGAGAAAGAGCATGTGCTCGGTTCCGAACAAAGCCACATCCAACATCAGGCCGCCAAGAATGAGAACTCCGAGCCAGATGGCGATTTGATTGGTCATGGGTTTGCCCCGAACGAAAATGCCCGCCCAGATAACCTGAGCGGGCATAAGGGTACAAGCGATGTGCGAAGGGTCAGTTAAGGCGGCCCATCGCAACGGCAACGTCTGCCATACGAACCGAGAAGCCCCATTCGTTGTCATACCACGCCAACACACGCACCATGCGGTTGTCGACCACGCGGGTCTGATCCGGTGCAAAGATCGAGCTTTCTTCGGTGTGGTTGAAATCGGTCGAGACCAGCGGCGCGGGCTCATAGCCCAGAACGCGCTGCATCGGGCCTTTGGCGGCTTCTTCGACGATGGCGTTCACCTCTTCAACGGTGACGTCGCGCGACGCGCGGAACGACAGGTCAACGGCCGAAACATTCGGGGTGGGCACGCGGATGGCCGAGCCATCCAGACGACCTTTCAGATTGGGCAGAACCTCACCAAGTGCTGCCGCAGCACCGGTCGAGGTCGGGATCATCGACATGGCTGCCGCGCGAGCACGATAGAGGTCACTGTGGCGACGGTCGAGTGTCGGCTGGTCGCCGGTATAGGCGTGGATGGTGGTCATGATGCCATGCTCGATGCCAACGCCTTCGTCCAGAACCTTGGCAAGCGGAGCAAGGCAGTTCGTGGTGCAGGAGCCGTTCGAGACCATGTTGTCATTCGCGGTCAGCGTGTTGTGGTTCACACCGAACACGATGGTTTTGTCGACATTCTTGCCAGGGGCCGACAGCAGAACTTTGCCCGCGCCACGATCGAGGTGGGTCTTGGCCTTTACGCCGTCGTTGAATTTGCCGGTGCATTCCAAGACGACATCACAGCCTTCCCAATCCAGCTCATTCATGTCGTAGGTGGAAAACATCTCCATCGGGCCGCGGCCCAGATCCATGGTGTTGCCTTCGATCGAGACCTCACGCGGAAAACGTCCGTGGACGCTGTCGTATTTCAGCAGATGCGCCGAGGTTTCCAGCGGGCCGGTGGCGTTGACTTTGATCACTTCGATGTCGTTGCGCGCCGATGCGGCGATGTGCGACAGGGTACAGCGGCCAATGCGGCCAAAACCATTGATACCGACCTTGATGGTCATTCGACGTCTCCAAAATGCGCTTGTGTTGCTGCGCATATAGCCGCGAATGTGGAATCCCAAAAGGGCAAAATTGGCATATTTTTAAGGTGTTAGCGCAAACCTGACCCGGTTGCGCTAACGCTTGCGCTAGCCGTTGGATCAGGTAGGGTCCAATCCGAGCGGACGATTGGAAAGGAAGCGCGATGAGTGGTCTTTTGGCCCTGTTGGATGACGTGGCAGGCATTGCAAAGGTCGCGGCAACCTCGGTTGACGATGTGGTTGCTGCTGCCGGCAAGGCGGGGGCCAAGACCGCTGGTGTAATCATCGACGACGCCGCAGTGACGCCCAAATACGTTCAGGGTTTTGCTCCGGCGCGGGAACTTCCGATCATCTGGCGGATCGCGCGGGGTTCGATCTTCAACAAGATCATTCTGTTGCTGCCCGTTGCGCTGCTGCTGGCAAACTTTGCCCCATGGCTGATAACGCCGCTGCTCATGATAGGGGGGTCTTATCTGTGCTTTGAGGGGGCTGAGAAGATTTTTCATGTCCTGTTCCCGCATGGGAGCAAGGTGATCGAAGAGGACATGAAAAACCCCGATCCCGGTCATCTGGAAGAGCAAAAGGTGAAGGGTGCGATCAAGACCGACTTCATCCTGTCTGCTGAAATCATGACCATCGCTTTGGCGGCCATTGAGGCTCCGAACGTCTGGATGCAAGCCGCGACGCTGGCCGTTGTGGGTATAGGCGTGACCGTCGCGGTCTACGGCTCGGTCGCACTGATCGTGAAGATGGATGATGTCGGTTTGTATCTGGCGCAAAACGCACCGACGCCGATTGGGCGCGGAACGGGCAGGGGTCTGGTCAAGGCGATGCCCGTTGTCATGAAGGTTTTGTCAATCGTCGGAACCGCTGCGATGCTGTGGGTCGGCGGGTCGATCATGATCCACGGCATGGAGGTTTTGGGCTTTGGCTGGCTGGGTCATCTCATTTACGACTGGGCCTATGCAGCGAGTCATATTGTGTCTGAGCAATGGGCCGGCGCGGTAAAGTGGATCGCCAAGGCGACAATGGATGGTGTGTTCGGTCTGGCCTATGGGCTGGCTCTGATACCCCTGGCAACCAAGTTTCTGTCCCCGGCGATCAGCGCGTTTTCGGGCTCGGCGAAAAGACATTGAAACCAAGATCATGTGACGTGAGGTTTCGTCTGGCGTGCCCGCAAGGGCAGAGTATGGTCCAGCCGTAACTCATCAAATGTGAAATCCATGACAAAACTCAGCCTCTCCCAGGTTCTTGGCAGTTCAGAACGCATTGACGGGGATTTGCAGTTTCCTGTTCCGCCAAATTGGATGCAGGGTCGCACGACATATGGCGGGTTCTCTTCTGCCTTGTTGCTGGCTGCAGCGAGACATGCGGTCGACGATCTGCCACCTTTGCGCTCGGCCCTGATCAATTTCACCGCGCCCATAGGATCACCTCCGCTGATCGAAACCGAGGTGCTTCGCAAAGGGCGGAATGTCACGACGATCAGTGCACGGGCGAGGATTGAGGGTAAAACAGCCGCGTTGGGGACATTCACTTTCGGGCAGGCGCAGGACAGCCATGTGGCGTTTGCGCTTCCGGCGAAAGCAGAGACGCTACCAGAGGCGACCGATCACTATTTTCCACCGAATCTGCCAAGGCTTCCCATCGCGTTTCTAGAAAATTTTGATGTTCGATTGATCGAAGGCGCACGGCCATTCGCTGGGGCTGAACATGGCTATGTAAAAGTCTGGGCGCGCCATAGTGATGCCGAGATGCGGAGCCGGATCGAGGGTTTGATCGCGATCGCTGACCTGCTGCCACCCGCCATTTTTCCGACGTTGAAAAAACCGGGCAACAACTCGTCAATGAACTGGATATTCAATGTGTTGTCCGAAGACATTCAAACCCGTGATGGCTGGTGGCTGATGGAACATAAGCTGACAGCCGGACATGACGGCTACAGCTCTCAGGTCATGCGGATGTGGAACACCGAGGGCGATCTGGTCGTTGATGGCATGCAGTCGGTGATCATCTTCGTTTAACAAAAAAGGCCCCGGTGTTGACCAGGGCCTTGTGCTTACGCTCTGTAGAACTAGCCCAGCAATTCTTTGACCTTGGCAACTGCGGCCTCGGCGGTGATGCCGAAATGCTTGTACAACTCGCCGGCAGGGGCTGATGCACCAAAGCTGGACATGCCGATGAAACCGGCCTTGGCCTCACGTCCGCGCTCGCCTAGCAGCCAGCGGTCCCAGCCTCCGGCACGGACGGCGGCCTCGATGCCCACGCGCACTGCGCCCGCAGGCAGAACGCGTTTGCGATAGGCTTCGTCCTGCTCAGCGAACAATTCCATGCAGGGCATGGATACAACGCGGGTACCGATGCCTTCGGCTTCGAGCGTCGCTTTGGCTTCCATCGCCAGCGATACCTCCGAGCCAGTGGCGATCAGTATGGCCTGACGTTTGCTTTCGGCCTCGGCCAGAACATAGGCGCCTTGTGCGGTCAGGTTCTTGCCTTTGTGCTGTGTCCGCACGGTCGGCACGCCTTGACGGGTCAGCGACAGGACCGAAGGGCTGTCCTTGAAGGTCAGCGCCAGTTCCCAGGCCTCAGCCGTTTCCACCGTATCAGCGGGGCGGAACACATAGGTGTTTGGCGTCGCGCGCGAGATGGCAAGATGCTCGACCGGCTGGTGAGTCGGGCCATCTTCGCCAAGACCGATCGAGTCATGGGTCATCACGAAGACCGACGGGACTTTCATCAACGCTGCTAGGCGCATCGAGGGACGGGCATAGTCGGTGAAGGCCATGAACGTGCCGCCATAGGGACGAATGCCGCCATGTAGTGCCATGCCGTTCATCGCCGCGGCCATGCCGTGTTCACGAATACCATAGTGGATGTAGCGACCCTTGCGGTTTTCCGGCAGGAACACACCCATATCCGCAGACTTGGTGTTGTTCGAGCCAGTCAGGTCAGCCGAGCCGCCAATGGTTTCGGTCATGATCGGGTTAACGACGTTCAGAACCTTTTCCGACGAGGCACGGGTCGCCAGTTTAGGCTGGTCTTCCGACATCTGTTTCTTGAACGCGCGAATTGCGCCCGCCAGCTTCTTGGGGGCTTCGAACAAGTAGGCGCGGTTGAACTCGGCTTGCTTGCGCTCGGAGATCTGAGCAAAACGCTCTTCCCAGGCTGCTCGCTCAGCAGCACCGCGTGCGCCGATGGCTTCCCATGCAGATTTGACATTTGCCGGAACCTCAAACGCGTCGTGCGGCCAGCCGTAGCCGTCTTTCGCGGCTTGCAACTGATCCTGATCCGTCAGCGCACCGTGGCCTTTCGAAGTGTCCTGCGCTGCGTGACCCAGAGCGATATGGCTTTCGCACGCAATCATGGTCGGTTTGTTCGACTTCTTGGCCTGAACGATAGCGGCGTCGATGGCCTTTGGGTCATGGCCGTCGATCTCGATGACATGCCAGCCCGAGGCCGCAAAGCGGCGCACCTGATCGGTGCGGTCGGCCATATCGACGGTGCCGTCGATGGTGATGTTGTTGTTGTCCCAGAACACGATCAGTTTGCTGAGTTCGTGACGACCGGCCAGAGTGATGGCCTCTTGGCTGACGCCCTCCATCAGGCAGCCATCGCCAGCGATGACATAGGTATAGTGATCGACGACTTTCTTGCCATAATGCGCGCGCTGAATCTCTTCTGCCATCGCGAAGCCAACAGCATTCGAAATACCCTGACCCAGCGGGCCCGTTGTGGTCTCGATCCCGTCGATCAGGAAGTTTTCGGGGTGGCCGGCGGTTTTTGCACCCAGCTGGCGGAAGTTCTTGATCTCGTCCAGCGTCACATCGGCATGGCCGGTGAGATAGAGCAGCGAATAAACCAGCATCGAGCCGTGACCTGCAGACAGGATAAAGCGGTCGCGGTCAGGCCAGTTCGGGGCGGATGCGTCGAATTTCAGGTGCTTTTCAAACAGCACCGTTGCGACGTCGGCCATGCCCATCGGCATGCCGGAATGGCCGGAATTGGCGGCGGCGACGGCGTCAAGGGTCAGGGTGCGGATGGCCGCAGCTTTGTCCCAGTGTTCGGGGTTTGCAGTGCGCAGCGCAGTCAGGTCCACGGGCGTTATTCCTTTGGGTTACGGGCAGATGGGGCGCTGAATATCATCCGCCTGTCAAAGTGCAAGCAGAACCCGATATTACCTTTGTGTGGCGCTTCAAGTGTGCTGCGCAAGTGCTTGAAACCAAACAGTGGGTATTTTCTGTCACATTCCGTTAGACTAGGGGTTAGAGCCGCCACCCTTGATTCGGGCAGGCGCGCGACAGAGAGAACCTTGGTAAAGAGGTGACAGGGGCATGAGCCAGATCGAAGAACTACAACGCCGTATCATAACTGCGATGGAGCGGATCGGCAGCGGTGTCGAGTCGTTGCAAAATATTACTCCGACAGGGGGTGATGACGCAGCGATACGCGCCGCACTAGAAGAAGAGCGTTTGGCGAATGCGCAATTGGAAGAGCGGATCAAAACGCTCAAGGAACGCCATGCGCAGGAAATCGACGCAATGCGCGCTCAACCGCCCCAGAGCGACGAAACGGAAACGCTGCGCGTACAATTGGCCGAAGCCACATCCAAGCTGGCCACGGTTGAGGCCGCACGGGCCGAGTTGGCAGATGCAAAGGCTGCGCTTGAGAACAGCGACGAGGTTGCAACTCTGAAGGCAGAAATTGAAACGCTGAGTAGCTATCAAGGAGCGGCTGAAGAGGCCGAGTCTCTGCGCGCGGAAGTGGAGCAACTGACGCCGATTGCGGATCGTGCTGAAGAGATGGAAGCGGAACTCAGCCAGTTGCGTGCTGAGCTTGTTGACAGCGAACGCCTGACCGAACTCAACGCTGAGCTTGAGATGCTACGCGCGGAACGCGCCAGTCATGGTGCGGCAATGTCCCGGTTGGATGATGACCTTCAACGACTGCGCGGCGCGAACGAGCAATTGCGTACAGTTGTCGATGAACTCCGGGCCGCCGCCGAAGAAGGTGTGGCTGATGCGGAAATGCTGAACCGCGCGACGGCGGCAGAGCTTGAAGCAACCCGCGCTGCCCGGGCGTCTGACGCTGCTGAAGCGCATGCGGTGCTCGCACGACTTGAGCCGTTGTTATCCCACGCCAAACTGGCTGAAGGAGAGGTGGAATAATGCCCGAAGTAACCATTCATATCGGTGGCCGCGGCTTTGACGTTTCTTGCCAGGACGGGGAAGAAGCGTTTCTGCAGGCCGCAGCCAAGTTGTTGGACGATGAGGCGCAGGTGCTGTCGGATCAGATCGGGCGCATGCCTGAATCGCGTATGTTGCTGATGGCTGGCCTGATGTTGGCTGACAAGGCCGCAGCTCAGGACGATCGCGTGAAACTGGCCGAAGCGAAACTGGCCGAGGTTGAGGCAGAGCTCAACCGCCTGCGCAATATGCCTCAGCCTCAACCAGAGCGGATCGAAGTTGCGGTGGTACCGCCTTCGGTGACGGATACTCTGGCGGAAATGGCCGCGCGGGCGGAAGCTTTGGCGGCTGTTATTGAAGAGAAAACAGTATGATACGCCTGAAGTGCGTTTCTCTTTGCGCCTGTGCGCTATCGCTTTGGGCTCCAGCGGCGTTGGCAGAGATCGACATACTCACGGTGACGTTCTCATGTGAGAACGCCACGCAGGTACCAGTGGCCTACTTCAACGCTGCGGACGGAACAGGTGCCGCCGCAATGGTCATCGATGGCCAGTTGATAGCGATGCAGCAAACCGAAAGTGGGTCAGGCATACGCTATGAATCTGCCGGTGCGGACGGAACTTACACGTTGCGGTCCAAAGGGTGGGAAGCCACGATCAGCCATCAGGCCGAAGGCAGCACAGCCCCCGAACTGGTCTTGTTCAGGGACTGTAGCAGCCGATAAATCAGGCGTTTGCTTCGCGGATCTTGTCGGCGGCATCTTTGTTGTAGCCGACACCGTTTTCATCGAACAAAGTGTCCAGCTCGCCCGATAGCGTCATCTCGGTGATGATGTCGCAACCGCCGACAAATTCGCCTTTGACGTAGAGTTGAGGCACGGTCGGCCAGTCCGAATAGTCCTTGATGCCCTGACGTACCGCTTCATCTGCCAGAACGTTCACATCGGCATATTCGACGCCCATATAGTTCAGCACGCCCGCCACACGCGAGGAAAACCCGCACTGGGGCATTTCTTTGGTGCCTTTCATGTACAGCACCACGTCGTTGGCTTTGACAGTTTCGTCGATTTGGGATTTCACGTCGGTCATTTCGCGTTTCCTTGTCAATGGCGCCTAGTCGCGCCCATTCATACGTTCTAATCGTTCGTTCTCGGCCTGTACCTTGTTCACAAGGTCAACATTCGTTGCTTCCATGCCTAACGGAGGCTTACCTTCGGTCTTCGGTACTCTCCAACGAACTATGGCCGACAGAAGATCCCAAAACGTGGTTTTCATTCCGGTACTTTAGTGGTCAGCGCCAATGCGTGCAGCTCTCCATCTGGGCCGTCCATCTTGCCTTTCAAGGCCGCATAGACCGCGCGCTGCTGCTGGACGCGGTTCTTACCTCGAAAGCTTTCGTCCACGACCATGGCGGACATGTGTACGCCATCGCTGCCACCAACCTGGATTTCCGCATTGGGAAAGCTTTCGCGTAGCAGAGTTTCAATCTCGTGGGCGCTCATCGGCATGTAGGTTCACTCCTGAAGGTCTTTCCCAAGATGTAGAGCGATGCACCGGAGCGTGCAAGATGGGAGCGGTGCGGTAAAACAGCAAATCCTGCACGTAGGGCTACGTACAGGATTTGCTGATATGAACCTGTCGAAGGGTGCGCCGATCAGGCGACGGCCTCGGCAAAGCTGCTGCGGAAGGTATCGGTCAGCTCGGCCAGCGAAGCTTCGGAATTGCCGATCTTCACGCAGTCACCGGTGAAACGACCGACCGAAACCAGTGGAACACCGGCCTGACCGGCCGCAATCATCAGGGCCTCGGCCTGATCGAAGTTGCAAGCCACCAGATAGCGCGCCTGGTCTTCGCCAAACAGGAATTCGGTCGCGGCATCGTCGAGGCAGACGCCAACACCTGCAGCTTCGGCCAGTTCAAAGGCCGCCAAGGCAAGGCCGCCATCGCCCAAGTCGGTGCAAGCCTTGATCATCTGACGATTGGCTCGGATGAAGTCTCCGTTACGCTTTTCCGCGTCCAGATCAACCTGCGGTGCGTCACCGTCTTCGCGATTGAACACTTCGGCCAGCAGTGCGGATTGACCCAGATGACCTTTGGTTTCGCCGATCACCAGCGCCACATGACCCTCGCGGACTTCATTGCCGATGATGTCGTCTGAATGTGCCAGCAAGCCAACTGCGCCGATGGTCGGTGTAGGCAGGATCGCCTGACCGTCGGTTTCGTTATAAAGCGAGACATTGCCAGACACGATGGGCATGTCCAGCGCACCAACGGCAGCACCGATACCTTGAATCGCGCCGACGAACTGCCCCATGATCTCGGGCTTTTCGGGATTGCCGAAGTTCAGGTTGTCTGTGGTAGCCAGCGGTTTGGCACCAACAGCGGTCAGGTTGCGATAGGCCTCAGCCACCGCCTGCTTGCCGCCCTCAACCGGGTTGGCGCGGACATAGCGCGGAGTCACGTCGCTGGTGAAAGCCAGCACCTTGTCTGTGCCATGCACGCGGACCATTCCCGCGCCCAGACCCGGAGTGCGGGTGCTGTCGGCCATGACCATGGTGTCATATTGCTCATAGACCCATTGCTTGCCCGCGTAGTTGGGCGAAGCGAGCAGGGCGCGCAGGCCATCAATCGGGTCAATCTGAGGAACCTCGGCCAGCTCCTCAGCTGCGGGTGTGGGCTCCCATGGACGGTCATATTCTGGTGCGGTCGAGGACAGTTTGGACAGCACGAGATCGGCTTTGACTTCGCCATTGTGCATGATCAAGAAACGGTCCTCGGCGATCGTTTCGCCGACGATTGCAAAATCAAGGTCCCATTTCTCGAATACAGCGCGGGCCTCGGCCTCGAGCTCGGGCTTCAGCACCATCAGCATGCGTTCCTGAGATTCCGACAGCATCATCTCATATGCTGTCATGTTCTCTTCGCGCTGGGGTACGTTTTCCAGATCGAGACGCACGCCAAGGCCACCTTTGTCACCCATCTCAACGGCCGAACAGGTCAGGCCCGCAGCACCCATGTCCTGGATCGAGATCACGGCGCCGGTCTGCATCAGTTCCAGCGTGGCCTCCATCAGACGTTTTTCGGTGAAGGGGTCGCCGACCTGAACCGTGGGGCGTTTTTCCTCGATGGTATCGTCAAACTCGGCCGAGGCCATGGTCGCACCGCCCACGCCGTCACGGCCGGTTTTAGCGCCCAGATACACCACGGGCATGCCGACGCCGGATGCGGCCGAGTAGAAGATCTTATCGCTGTCGGCCAAACCAGCGGCAAACGCGTTCACCAGGCAGTTGCCATTGTATGCGGGGTGGAAGCGAACCTCGCCACCGACACAAGGTACGCCAAAGCAGTTGCCATAACCGCCGATACCTTCAACCACGCCATTCACCAATTGACGGGTCTTGTGGTGGGCGGGTTCGCCAAAGGACAGCGCATTCATCGATGCAATCGGGCGCGCGCCCATGGTGAAGACATCACGCAGGATACCACCCACGCCAGTCGCCGCGCCTTGATACGGTTCGATGTAGGAGGGGTGGTTGTGGCTTTCCATCTTGAACACCACGGCTTGGCCATCGCCGATATCGACCACGCCCGCATTCTCACCCGGGCCGCAGATCACCTGAGGGCCAGAGGTCGGCAGGGTGCGCAGCCACTTCTTGGACGATTTGTAGGAGCAGTGCTCGTTCCACATGGCCGAGAAAATGCCAAGCTCGGTGAAGGTCGGCTCGCGCCCGATGATCTCGAGGATCATGTCATATTCCTCGGGCTTGAGCCCGTGTGCGGCGATCAGATCGGGTGTGATTGCGGGCTCTTGCATCTTCTGTCCTGTGTCCAAGTGGGCCGAGATTGCGCGCCTTTTAGGGCAATGGGCCGCTTGAGGAAAGGGCCAAACCCGCGCAGGGGCATCAGAGAATGAAAAACGGAACCGACCATAAGACCGGTTCCGCGGTGAGTGTCCAAGTCATTTGCTTCAGCCAATGCCTGAGATTGGATGAAGCAAAGACATCAGGCCGGGTTTTGTCCTTTGTTGACCGTATCGGCCGCCGCAGCACCTACCGCTGCCTTTTGTTCTTCGCTCAGGTTCTCGGCCTCTTCCAGTCCGGGAATGGCGACGCGCACCTCGCGGCGGGCAAAGTCGATGCCGTTGGCGTTGAATTCAGCCTTCACGCGGTTGAAGATTTCCTTACGAAGCGTGAACTGCTTGCCCGGCTTGGCCATGAACTTGCCGCGGATGATCATGCCAACATCATCGAAGTCGAACACACCCTGAGATTTGAACGGCTGCAGAAAGCCATCCTTGTGAACCTCGTCTTGCATCATCTCGGCACCGATCTTCTTGAAGATTTTCTTTACCTTGTTGGGATCAGTGTCGAAGGGCACGGTGAATTTCAGCTTCATGATCACCCAGTCACGGCTGAAATTGGTCAGCTTCTGAATCTCGCCATAAGGGATCGTATGAACCGGGCCGCGATGGTGACGCAGTTGCATCGAACGGATTGAGATTTTCTCAACCGTACCCATAGTACCACCCACATCGACATATTCGCCGACCCGGAAGGCATCGTCGATCAGGAAGAAGATGCCGCCGACGATATCGGCAACCAGTTTCTGCGCACCAAAGCCGATGGCCAGACCCAGAACACCTGCGCCGGCCAGAAGCGGAGTAATGTTGATACCCAGCGCACCAAGGGCCAAAAGCCCGAAGATAACAGCAATCGTAACCTGCGCAGTGATCCGCAGCAGCGGCAGAACTGTGGCCAAGCGTGACCCGCCCGCACCGCCGCCTTCACCGCCGGCTTCTTCGTCTAGGGCTTCGGCTGCGGTCTGTTCCTTGGCCAGACGGCGATTGATCCACAACGAGACGACCTCGTTCATGATGTAGCCTATGGCGATGATCAGCAGGAACTCGATGATAGTTCCGCCCACCTCAGCGCTGACCCCGGCCGAGGCGACATGGCGCAGGTCCAATTGCCATGCGTTTGCAATCATGAAGACCACAAATAGCCCTGCAACCACGCGACCGATGCGGATATAGCTGCGCTTGGCCGACCGATACGCACGCTCGGCCAGCGGCCCTTCACCGGACATTGGCGGCTGCAGGTGACGGACCAATCCGCGTATCAGGGTATCAAGCGCCGGTGCGATCAGCAGCCAGAACATGGTGTTGAAATGCGCCCCGTTGACCAGCACGCGCATCACCGCAGGATCGCGTTGGGCAATCAGAAACTCAACCAGCAGCCAGATCACCACCGAGACGCCAATGGCGAAATAGGGGTAATAACGCGCGACCTCCTCGTCGAACCTGGTGTGGTCCGGGTCGGTGCCCAACATCATTTGGGACAACCCCTCGCGTGCAGTCCAGGCGATGACGCCGATATAGATATGGATCGCAGCGTTCAGCCAGAAGCCGATGCGGGTATCGTCACCGGTGACGCCATTAAGCGCGTTGAACCGGATGACGAACAGAGTGAAGCCGATCAGGATCAGCAGGCCGATTAGGTTGCGATGCAGGTATTTGGCCCAATGATCGTCAATATTGACCAGCCGGAATTGCGGTTTCTCAGGGGCCAGCACAAAGCGCGACGCGGCAGCCCCAAGGCGTGGCACCCAGATCAGATAGAACACAAACGGCGCGGCATAGGTGATCTGTTCAGTGGTCAACAGACCACGCCCGATGGCACGAATGACCACGTAGAACACGATCAGCCCGGCGATCTCGCGGCAGAAGCGGCGGAACAGGTATCGCACAGCGCCCCATAGGTCGGCTTCATCGGCGACCTCGGTCGCCTCGTGCCAGCGCCGGGTCAGGAAGATGAACAGTTTCTCGGCTATGAACCCTGCAATCAGCACCGATAGGACCAGCCCCATAAGCACAAAGACCCCAGTTGTCCCGAACGTATCCGAGAAATTGCTGAACGCGGTAATCTGTGCGGTCACGATATTGGGTAGCGTGGTCAGAACATGTGTCCAGGATGAAACCATTTCAGCCCAGATTTCGCTAATTTCCGTCAGCGGGTCGTCGACACTCGCTTTCTCTGCGGCCTGTTTTTCAGCAACCGCATCAAGGCGTTCCAATAGAATCGCGCGCACCTGATCGTCGGACATGCGTGCGACCAGGTCGTCTACCTGTTCGGGGGTAAGATCTTCAGGGATGGTGACCGTTGCCGTGGCGCCGGTATCTTGTGCATAAAGCGGAACCGCAAGAAACAATGCGGATACAATCGCCAGCACCAGGCGGAATGGATGGAACATAGATTTGCCCTCGAACACGAAATTTCTATCGTTTTCGGGATCATATGCTTATGCGTGCATTTTTCCCAGAAGTTTCGCAGACTTGATGCCGGGTATGACCAAAAAAAAGGCCGAGCACTAAGCTCGGCCGTAGTCCAACAGGGAGGTATGAAGATGATGAGCGTTACAGCATCACCGCCTTCGATTGCTCATTTAGGGATCACTTTATGAACGATCAAGGATTATTGGGGTCTTTAGACGTCATGCCCGCTATGCTTTTGGTGCATAGCTAAAGTTTGCCCAACTGCCGAAGCTGCTTGCGATGGGCGATGATCTCATCCTGAACGAAGTCACGAAATGCCGCTATCCGTTTGGAATGACGCAATTCTTCGGGGTAGGCGAGGTAAACGGGCACGTCCGCGCTTTCGATATCGGACAGGACCGGTACCAGATCAGGAAAGTCATCGGTCACATAATCGGGAAGTACGCCGATCCCGAGATCGTGTATCACCCCCTGAAGAACTCCGAAGTAGTTGTTTACCGTCATCAGCGAGGCAGGGTTGTAAGTCATCAGATGACGTACCATCGCCGCACTTGCTCCGACTTGGGGGGCCGAGGGTGTTTGGCAGATCAGCCGATGCTTTGAGATCTCCTCAAGCGTTCCGGGCGCGCCACCGTGGGTCTCAAGATAGGTCGGAGTTGCATAAAGCAGCATCTGAACGGTCATCAGCCGCTTTCTGACCAGATCGGCCTGGCTGGGCTCTTTCATGCGGATGGCGACATCCGCCTCGCGCATGGGCAGGTCCAGCACGCGTTCTTCCAGCATCAGGTCAATGTTCAGATCAGGATATTGCTCGTAGAGCTTCGGCAGGCGCGGGGCCAGCCAAAGAGTCCCGAAGCCAAAGGTGGTGGTCACACGCAGGACGCCGAAAACCTCATCCTCGCTGTCGCGAATGCGCGCCGCAGCCGCATCAAGGCGCTTGGACATGGTCGAGGTTGCATCAAAAAGCAGCTCACCCTGTTCCGTTAGAATCAGTCCGCGTGCGTGGCGGTGAAAAAGGGTCGCATCCAGCGATTCTTCGAGCGCCCGAATCTGACGGCTCACTGCAGATTGAGACAAATTAAGCTTGTCTCCTGCATGCGTGAGGCTGCCTGCATCCGCAACCGCATGAAATATTCTGAGCTTATCCCAATCCATCGCCGCAACTTTCGTTATCTTTGGGAAGCCCTATATGAAACACGTAACAAATTCCACAATCAAACCCGGAAATCGTTATGGAATAGGGTAAAATTACTATACAGGTCAGTAATTGTGACCTAAAATACACAAGAATGAAGCACACTAATCCGACGAGGGGAGACGTCTGATGAGTCAGCCAAAGATTTCGCTCAACGACCGCTTTGATCTGTCCAAAAGCCCGGTCCTACTGAACGGTACACAGGCGCTTGTGCGGCTTATGCTGATGCAAAAGGCGCGTGATACGCAGGCGGGATTGAACACGGCGGGTCTGGTCACCGGCTATCGGGGGTCACCTCTTGGCGCGGTTGATCTACAGATGTCCCGCGCAGAGAAGCAGCTGGCCGAAAGCGATGTCACATTTCAGTTCGGTTTGAACGAGGATCTGGCAGCAACTGCGTTGTGGGGTAGCCAGCAGGCGGGATTGCGTGGCGACGGGAAATTCGATGGTGTTTTTGGCCTCTGGTACGGGAAGGGCCCCGGCGTCGACCGATCCGGTGACGTGATGCGCCATGCCAATATGGCGGGCACGGCCAAGCATGGCGGTGTTTTGATGGCGATGGGCGATGACCACACGGGCGAAAGTTCGACCGTGTTGCATCAATCGGAATGGTCGCTGGTGGATATGTATATGCCCGTGGTCAGTCCCGCAGGTGTGCAAGAGATACTGGATTACGGCATCTACGGCTTCGCGCTCAGCCGGTTCGCAGGGGTTTGGGTCGGGCTGAAGACCATGAAGGACACGATTGAGGTGACCTCGGTCGTCGATGGCCGCCCGGATCGGATGCAACTGGTTACTCCTCAGTTCGATATGCCCGAAGGTGGTTTGAACATTCGGCTAGGCGACACGCCGCATCTTCAGGAAACGCGTGTGATCGACCACAAGCGCTTTGCGGCTGAGGTGTTCTCGCATGCCAACAAGCTGGACAAGCGTGTCTGGGGTAAGCCCGGCGCCAAGATCGGGTTTGTGGCGGCAGGCAAGAACTGGCTGGACTTGGCTCATGCGATGTCGCTGCTGAACATCAACGCGGAAGAAGCCGAGCGTCTGGGCATTACCACCTATAAGATCGGCCAGACATTCCCCTTGGATATGAAGGGTTTCCACGATTGGGCTGAAGGGCTGGACCTGATCGTGATCGTCGAGGAGAAACGCAAGCTGATCGAGGTGCAGGTCAAAGAGGCGATCTTCGATGACCGGCGCGGACGCCGTGTTTACGGCTGGTACAAGGGCGGGGCCGGCACGCTACATCGTGAAGAGCTTTTCCCGACACGTGGGGCGCTTGACCCGATCATGATCGCCGAGAAACTTGGCGAGATCCTGATCGAAGAAGGGCGCGACACGGATGGCGTGCGCGCCGGTCTGGAAGCACTTTCCGAGGCACGACGGGCTGATAACGCTCAGGAGATTGCTGCGCGTTTGCCATACTTCTGTTCAGGATGTCCGCATAACAGTTCGACCAAACTGCCAGAGGGTAGCCGGGCTTATGCAGGGATCGGTTGTCACTACATGGTGCAGTGGATGGATCGCGAAACCACCGGTTTCACGCAGATGGGCGGAGAAGGGGCGAATTGGATCGGCGAAGCTCCGTTTTCGACCACCGAACACGTGTTCCAGAACCTCGGAGACGGGACCTATAACCACTCGGGCGTGCAGGCGATCCGTGCGGCGCTGGCGGCTGGTACGAACATCACCTTCAAGATTCTCTATAACGACGCGGTTGCAATGACCGGTGGGCAAGAGAACGAAGGCGGGCTGAGCGCCGAACGTATCGTGGCCGAGGTCAAGGCGATGGGCGTCAGCAATGTGGCCGTTGTCTATGACGAAAAGGAAGATGTGAATTTCACCGCCTTACCCTCAGGCGTTGAGACCTTCGAGCGTGCCAAGTTGATGCAGGTTCAGGAAAAGTTCCGTGAAATAGAGGGGGTATCGGTTATTGTTTATGTCCAAACCTGCGCTGCCGAAAAGCGCAGGCGGCGTAAACGCGGCACGTTCCCGGATCCCGATAAGCGGGTGTTTATCAACACTGACATTTGTGAAGGTTGCGGAGACTGTGGTGTTCAGTCGAATTGCGTATCCATTGTTCCCAAAGAGACTGAACTTGGCCGCAAACGGGCGATTGATCAGTCAAGCTGCAACAAAGATTTCTCATGCCTGAACGGATTCTGCCCGTCGTTCGTGACCGTTGAAGGTGCGAAAATCCGGAAGGAAGCAACAACAGAGCTAGACCTGCCGGACCTGCCGGACCCTGTACTACCGCAGATCGATGGCACCCATAACGTGGTGATCACGGGTGTTGGCGGAACCGGCGTCGTCACGATTGGTGCGATTCTTGCACAGGCAGCGCAGATTGACGGTAAAGGCGCCGGAATGATGGAGATGGCAGGCCTCGCGCAGAAGGGCGGTGCCGTTCATATCCACTGTCGCCTGGCCAACCGACCCGAGGACATCAGCGCCATTCGTGTCGCCACGGGTGAAGCGGATGCGCTAATTGGTGGTGATCTGGTGGTTTCTGCAGGGGCTAAAACGCTGGGTCTTACGCAGACCGGTCGAACCGGGGCAGTGGTGAACAGTCATGAGATCATCACCGGCGACTTTACCCGTGATACCGAATTCACGATCCCCAGCGATCAGCTGCAGCTTGCCCTTCAGGCGCGACTGAAGGACGGAGTGGCCCTGTTTGATGCCACAGATCTGGCGCGCGCCGTGATGGGGGATTCGATTTATTCCAACATGATGATCTTCGGCGCGGCTTGGCAGCGTGGTTTGTTGCCGATCAGCCATCAGGCGATCGTCGAGGCGATTGAGCTGAATGGCGCAGCGGTTGAACGCAATAAACGGGCGTTTGAGGTCGGTCGCTGGGCGGTGACCCATCCCGAAGAGGCAGCCGGTATTTTGCGCCCGAATGTGGCGGAGCTGCCAAAGACACTCGATCAGGTGATTGATTTCCGCGCTGCGCATCTGACCGACTATCAGAGCAAGCGATTGGCGAAGCGCTATCGCAAACTGGTTGAAAGCGTCAATGATCAAAAAGTCCGTGAGGCAATAGCCAAGGGTTACCATAAACTCTTGTCGTACAAGGATGAATACGAGGTCGCACGGTTGCTGCTCGACAGTCGCCAGAAGGCGGAAGCCGAGTTTGACGGTGACTTCAAGATGACCTTCCACCTTGCGCCTCCGACTTTGGGAACGAAGGGTGAGAACGGGCGTCCGGCCAAGAAGGCGTTCGGTGAGTGGTTTCTGGGGCCGTTTAAGATACTCGCAAAGCTGAAAGGCCTGCGTGGCACGCCTCTGGATATCTTTGGGTACACGGCAGAGCGCAAAATGGAGCGCGCTTTGATCCGCCAGTATGAAAAAGACATGAAAGAGGTTCTGCCCAAACTGACGCCTGAGACCAATGATGCGATCGCTGCGCTTGCCGCTCTGCCGCTGGACATTCGTGGCTTTGGCCCGGTGCTGGTGGCAAACGAAGCCAAGGCCGCAAAACGACGCGAGGAATTGCTGGCTGTCATCCGCGATGGTGGGCCAGAACTGCAGGCTGCGGCAGAGTAAAGCTTCACAAGCCTGTCACGTAAGCTATGCAAAATGGCGATCCGGCCTTATCTAGGCGGCAGCAATCCGGAGTAGCCAATGCCTTCGCGCCATCACGTCGCCCGTGACATATCCTACGCCCACTCCGCAGAAACGCGGGGCGGGCGGATGATGATCAAGCTGATGGAGAACACAACCGGCCGCATGCGCCTGATCCGGCGCGCCGATGGGTACGAGCAAGAGGTCGCACAGGGGCGTGATTTCTGGTCCGTAATGGTGGATCGCTATGGTCTGACATTGGACGTGGTCGGTGGCGCGCTGTCGAACATTCCTCAGGATGGGCCGCTGATTCTAATTGCCAACCATCCCTATGGCATTTTGGATGGGCTGATGATGGGACATATCCTGTCCCAGGCGCGCGGAGATTTTCGCATTCTGGCAAATCGTGTTTTCCGTAAAGCCGAGGATATCAATCGCATCATCCTTCCGATCTCGTTCGATGAGACGAAAGAGGCGATGAAGCTGAACCTTGAGACCAGAAAGACCGCTTTGAACTATCTGAGCGAAGGTGGTGCCATTGGGATTTTCCCGGGTGGTACAGTCAGCACTGCGGTCAAGCCATTTGCCCATCCGATGGATCCTGGCTGGCGCGGATTTACCGCGCGGATGGTTGCCAAATCCAACGCGACTGTGGTGCCTCTGTTTTTTGACGGCCACACCTCGCGCCTGTTCCAGATCGCCAGTCATTTGCACAACACGTTGCGGATGGGTTTGCTGATCAAAGAGTTTAAGAAGCGCGTCGATACCCCGGTTCGTGTTGTTGTTGGTGAGCCTATCGGGCGCGACATTCTGGACCCACTGGGCAAGGATACGCGCAAGATGATGGATTTCCTGCGCAAAGCCACGTATGAGCTGTCTCCAGAGCCGCTGAAGTCTTATGACTATGGCTATGAATTCGAGGAACGGCATCGCGCCTGAAGGGGCAAATGGCAGTAGGTATCTTTGATTCCGGGTTGGGCGGTCTGACTGTCCTGAACGCCGCGCAGAAACGTCTGCCCGACGTGGATTTTCTGTATTATGCGGACAGCGCGCACGCGCCCTACGGTGTGCGCGATGCCGAGGATATCTATAACCTGACGCGAGACGCTGTGCAGAACCTGTGGGATAGCGGCTGCAATCTGGTGATTCTGGCCTGCAACACCGCGAGCGCTGCCGCTCTGCGTCGGATGCAAGAGGCGGGTGTCCCCGAGGGAAAGCGCGTGCTGGGTGTCTTCGTGCCTCTGATCGAGGCGCTGACGGAACGGCAATGGGGCGATAACTCTCCACCACGCGAGGTGCAGGTGCAGCATGTCGCGCTGTTTGCGACACCCGCGACCGTGTCCAGCCGCGCATTTCAGCGGGAACTGGCGTTCCGGGCGATTGGCGTGGACGTAGAGGCACAAGCCTGCGGCGGTGTCGTCGACGCCATTGAAGACGGTGACATGATCTTGGCCGAGGCTTTGGTGCGCAGCCATGTTGATGCCCTGAAGCGCAAGATGCCGGAACCGCAAGCAGCGATTCTGGGCTGTACACATTATCCGCTGATGGCAGAGACGTTTCAGCAGGCGCTTGGTCCGGATGTGAAGGTTTACAGTCAGGGTGACTTGGTTGCTGAGAGCCTGGCAGATTACCTGAAACGCCATCCAAATATGCTGGGTGAAGGTAAGTCTGGCTTCCTCACAACGGGCAAGCCGGGGGTGGTGACGGATCGTGCGACCCAGTTCCTCCGACGACAAATCACCTTTGCGGCCGCCTGACCAAGGTCAAGGACGGCACCTTTTCCATCTCGTATTTCGTTGACCGTCACAGCGGCGGTCACCCATGTGACACATGAATGAAAGAGGTCTGACATGACCCACAAAATCGCAATCCTGGGTGCTTCCGGCTATACCGGCGCAGAACTCGTACGGCTGATTGCCGGGCATCCGAATATGGAAATCAAAGCTCTGGCCGCCGAGCGCAAGGCAGGGCAGACCATGGCACAGGTGTTTCCACATTTACGCCATATGGATTTGCCGGTGCTCTGCAAAATTTCTGAGATCGATTTTTCGCAGATCGATCTGTGTTTCTGTGCCTTGCCGCATAAAACCAGTCAGGAAGTCATTCGGGACTTGCCCAATACTCTGAAAATCGTCGACCTTTCGGCGGATTTCCGGCTGCGGGATGGCGATGAATACCAGAAATGGTACGGCAACCCGCACGCCGCGCTGGGGCATCAAGAAGAAGCCGTCTATGGTCTCACCGAGTTTTACCGGGATGACATTCGCGCCGCGCGGCTGGTCGCCGGGACCGGATGCAACGCCGCGACCGGGCAATATGTGCTGCGGCCGCTGATCTCGGCGGGCGTGATTGATCTGGATGACATCATTCTGGACCTGAAATGCGCTGTCTCGGGTGCGGGTCGCGCTTTGAAAGAGAACCTGCTGCACGCAGAGCTAAGCGAAGGCGCGAACGCCTATGCGGTAGGTGGGACGCACCGGCATCTGGGTGAGTTCGATCAGGAGTTCTCGGAACTGGCGGGTCGTACCGTACATGTGCAGTTCACACCGCATCTGATCCCGGCCAACCGGGGCATTCTGGCCACCACATATGTGAAGGGCGATCCGCAGAGCGTTTATGAGACGCTTCAATCGGCCTATGAAGGCGAACCCTTCATTGAGATGTTGCCCTTCGGAGAAACACCTTCGACCCATCATGTTCGCGGTTCGAACTTCTGTCACATCGGGGTGGTCGGTGATCGGATCGAACGCCGCGCCATCGTGATTGCGGCACTGGATAACCTGACAAAAGGTAGCAGCGGGCAAGCCTTGCAGAACGCTAACCTGATGTTAGGTGAGGATGAAACCCTGGGGCTGATGATGGCCCCTCTGTTCCCGTGAGGACGGTATGAAAACGCTCAAGAAACGTCGTCGAATTCAGATCATTGTGCTAGCCGCGGTGGCCTTGGCCCTATCGACGGCGTTGATTGGCGTTGCCATGAAAGATGGCATTAACTTCTTCCGCTCTCCTAGTCAGGTGATCGCCGAGCCTCCACAACCGAACGAAGTGTTTCGCATCGGCGGTCTGGTCGAGGAAGGCTCGATCATTCGCGGGCAGGGTGAGACGGTGCGTTTCGTTGTGACCGATGGGGGCGAGAGCGTGCCCGTGGCTTTCACCGGTGTGCTGCCTGACTTGTTCTCTGAAAACCAAGGGATGGTGGGCACTGGAAGTTACGTCGATGGCGTCTTCGAAGCGACTGAAATTCTTGCGAAACATGATGAAACCTACATGCCGAAAGAGGTCGTAGACGCGCTGAAAGAGCAGGGTGTTTACAAAGAGAGCGGCGACAGCTGAACAGGCCATGGCGGCCTTCCTCCGACAGAGGTTTTTTAGAACAGAAGAAACAGGGTGTTGCGCGCAGAAAGCGGGCAACGCCCTTTGATTTGTCGAGGTGTTAATGCCTTTGCTTGACCGTTTGAGCCATCTGAGCAAAGGGGTGGTTCAATGCAGACGGTTCGGCAGATCGCTGAAGGTATCGTTACGCGCGAAGGTGGCTTTGTTGATGATCCGGATGATCCCGGCGGCGCGACGAAGTACGGTGTCACAATTCACACGATACGACGCTTGGGCCTGGACTTGACCGGTGATAGGGCAGTGAACCGCGCCGATGTGCGAGCGTTGACCCGAGTGCAGGCCGTTGAGATCTATCTGAAACACTATTTTTCGAGGCCCAAGATTGATCGGTTACCCGAGGTGTTATGGCCCACGGTATTCGACATGCATGTAAATGCGGGGGTGCAGGCGGTGACGATTCTGCAGAATCTGTTGCGCCGGATGGGATATGATCTTGCCATAGATGGGCTGGTCGGACCCCAGACTGCGCAGGCCTGCGAGAATGCGGCAGAGCCAAAACCAACCGTGCTGAGGGATGCCTATGGGATCGAACGTCGAAACTACTACTTGCGGCTGGCGGATCGAAAACCAGCATTGCGCAAATACGCCAGAACCAGGGCCGGTGGGAAAGGCGGATGGATCAGACGGGCTGAGGAGTTTTTGTCGCCCATCTATCACCTGAATGATGCAGAGTTTCAGCGGAGGGTTTCGGAATGGGATTGATTTCGGGGCTTTTGGGCCTGTTGTTCGGCAGTGGTCGAAATGTGGTTAGGGAAACGGCAGAAGTTTTTCGCGAAAACAGCGAAAGCGGGGCCGCGCGCGCGACGATGTTGCAAGCTTCGGCGATGACCCAGTTCGGAGCCGAGTTTCAGGCTCAGGGGAAAGGTTGTTTTGATCGGTTCATCGACGGTTTGAATCGCCTGCCGCGCCCGGCAATGGCATTGGGCACTTTGGGACTATTTGTCTCCGCAATGATCGATCCGGTTTGGTTTGCCCAGCGAATGCAGGGCATCGCACTTGTACCCGAGCCTCTCTGGTGGTTGTTGGGCGTTATCGTCACCTTCTATTTCGGGGCACGCCATCAGGTTAAAGCACAGGATTTCCAACGGGAAATCAGCAGCTCGATGCGTCTTCTGCCCGATGTTGTCGCCAACCTCGAAACGCTTGGTGCCTTGAAAAGCGATAGCTCCGACACCACAGATACAGCGATTGAGACGGAAGAGGTTAAGGCCGACTCCAACCCCGCGCTTAATGAATGGAGACGCTTGCGCAGAAGCTAAGGCGCGACATTGTGTACGGCGGTTGCGGGCGAATGTGAATGGCGCTTGGCGGGCCTTCGTACTATAAGTCCGCCATGATTACAGAGCTCGGACATTTCGCACTGATCCTCGCCTTTCTGGTTGCCATCGTTCAGACCTTGGTACCGCTTGTAGGCGCCGCAAAACGCTGGACCGGATGGATGGTATTTGCTGAGCCGGCAGCCATAACACAGTTCATTCTGACTGCGTTTTCGTTTGGCGCTCTGGTCTGGGCTTTTACGACGTCTGACTTCTCGTTACGGATCGTGGTTGAGAACAGCCATTCGGCGAAACCAATGCTCTACAAGGTCAGTGGAACCTGGGGTAACCACGAAGGATCGATGCTGCTGTGGGTGCTGATTGTCGCGCTGTTTGGTGCCATGGCTGCGGTCTTTGGCGGGGGGCTGCCACCAACGTTGAAAGCACGGGTGCTGGCTGTTCAAGCGGCGATCGGCGTAGCGTTTTATGCCTTCATTCTGTTCACCTCGAACCCCTTTGACCGGTTGCCTGTTCCGCCGTTTGACGGGCGTGATCTCAACCCACTCTTGCAAGATCCGGGTTTGGCCTTCCACCCGCCGTTCCTGTATCTGGGCTACGTTGGTCTCAGCATGGCGTTTAGCTTTGCTGTTGCTGCATTGATCGAAGGCCGGGTTGACGCGGCATGGGGGCGTTGGGTGCGTCCCTGGACTCTGGCTGCTTGGATCTTCCTGACCATCGGCATCGCGCTTGGGTCCTGGTGGGCCTATTACGAGCTTGGTTGGGGCGGGTTCTGGTTCTGGGATCCGGTTGAAAATGCCAGCTTCATGCCCTGGCTTCTTGCTGCCGCGCTGCTGCATTCGGCCATTGTGGTCGAAAAGCGCGAGGCGCTGAAAAGCTGGACCATCTTGCTGGCGATCATCGCCTTCGGCTTCTCGTTGATCGGTACCTTCATCGTACGCTCAGGTCTGCTGACTTCGGTCCACGCATTCGCCAACGACCCCGAGCGCGGCGTGTTCATCCTGTTCATCCTCGTGGTCTTCACAGGCGGTGCCCTGACCCTGTTTGCCGCACGCGCGCAAGCGATGGAGGCGAAGGGTGTCTTTGGTATGGTCAGCCGCGAAAGTGCGCTGGTTTTGAACAACATCCTGCTGGCAGTCAGCTGTTTCGTGGTGTTCTTTGGCACACTCTGGCCGATGGTGGCTGAGATGGCGTTTGATCGAAAGCTTTCGGTCGGTGCGCCGTTCTTCAACGCTGCATTCACGCCCTTTATGGTAGTGCTTGGGATAGTCCTTCCATTGGGTGCGATGATACCGTGGAAGCGCGGTCGCTTAGGCAAGGCGGCGTGGTCTCTGCGTTATGCTTTCGTCTTGGCCGTTGCACTGGCGATACTGGTTTGGGTTCTTCAGACCGGGCGTAGCGCGTTGGGGCCAGTGGGGCTGTTCCTCGGGGCGTGGATTACCTTTGGAGCCATTGTTGATCTGTGGAGCCGTACGGGGCGCAAGGGCAGCCTTGCTCGCTTGTTCCGCTTGCCGGGTGCCGATTGGGGCAAGGCCGTCGCTCATACGGGTCTGGGTGTCACCATGTTTGCCATCGCAGGTTTAACCGCTTGGGAGGTGGAAGATATCCGCGTTGCGCAACCTGGTGAGCCGTTCGAGGTTGGTCAGTTCACATTGACGCTGCAGGATGTACGACGCGTTGAGGGGCCGAATTATTTCTCGACCACCGCCGACGTTGCAGTTGAGTTGAATGGCCGTCCGATCACGATGCTACACCCCGAGAAACGCGACTATCCGGTGGCGCGTATGCCCACGACAGAGGCGGCGATTGACTATCGCTTCCTGCGCGATCTCTACGTAGTGATCGGAGACCAGCAAGCGGACGGAGGTTGGGTCATGCGCACCTATATCAAACCTCTGGCCAACTGGATCTGGGCTGGGTGCATTTTGATGTCTCTGGGCGGTTTGCTCAGCCTGTCGGACCGCCGCTTCCGAGTGGCGGCAGGCGCACGCAAGACGCCAGCAAGCGGAGTACCCGCAGAATGAAACGCCTCGTTCTGATCCTGATCCTGATGTTGATGGCTGGCCCGCTTATGGCCGTGCAACCGGATGAAATTCTGGACGATCCCGTGCTTGAAGAGCGCGCGCGGGAACTCAGCACCGGGCTGCGCTGTCTGGTGTGCCGGAATGAAAGCATCGACGAAAGCAACGCCGATCTTGCGCGCGACCTGCGTATTCTTCTGCGTGAGCGGTTGGTGGCCGGAGACACGGATCAGGAGGCGGTGGATTTCATTGTCGACCGCTATGGTGAATACGTACTGCTAAAGCCCACAATAACAGGGTCGAACCTTATGTTGTGGCTGGCTGGTCCCGTCATGTTGCTGATCGCAGCAGGCATGGGGTGGAGCTTCTTGCGCAAACGGGCGCATGCACAGGCTTCCGGCCCCGGTGATAAACTCAGCGAAGAAGAACAAGAGCGTCTGCGCCAAATTCTGAAAGACTGACGCGCGGTTCTTCTTTTCCTTCCCTCACATTTGCGTAAGGTTTTGCAAAACGCTGCGCTGGTGAGGTTTTTCGATGGAATACAAAGCAGTCCAATTGGAGATTGCAGATGATCTGGCGGTTCTGACACTGAACCGGCCGGACAAAATGAACGCACTGACCACTCAGATGCGGGCTGAAGTTACTTATGCCATGAAAGAGGCCGCACGGCAGGCGCGCGCTATCGTTCTGACTGGTGCGGGGCCTGCCTTCTGTTCCGGTCAGGATCTGGGAGACGCCTCAAGCACAGGTTCGATCGATCTGGAACGCGCTTTGCGGGATGAGTATGAGCCGATGCTTGAAGCAGTCTACGACTGTCCGGTTCCAACCATCGCCGCTGTCAACGGGCCGGCGGCAGGGGCAGGGGCCAATCTGGCACTGTGCGCGGATGTGGTGATCGCGACTGAGAGCGCTTATTTCCTGCAGGCCTTTGCCCGGATCGGTCTGTTGCCCGATGCCGGTGGCACGTGGTTCATGCCGCGCCAGATGGGGTTTGCCAAGGCGATGGGCGCGGCGTTGTTTGCTGACAAGATCAGCGCGCGACAAGCGGATGAGTGGGGTCTGATCTGGGAAGCCGTGGCGGATGATCAGTTTGATGCGCATTGGCGTAAAAGGGCTGCCTATCTGGCCAACGGCCCGACCGCAGGTTTCCGTGCGATCAAACAGGCAATTCGGGGCACCTACGACAACACTCTGCCGCAGCAACTGGCGGCTGAGGCGCATCTGCAAGGTGAATGCGGACGCACGCGCGACTTTGCCGAAGGAGTCGTTGCTTTCCTTGAAAAGCGCCCCGCGAAGTTCGAGGGACGCTGATCGTCACATTATGCCCGGCGACGACGACGAGTACGCCGTTCTGGCGCGGCGTCGTCCCCGGTGCCGTCCGAGGCAGAGGTGAACGGGCCGAGCGCCAGCGTGATCTCATCCAGAGTTGGGCGATTGCCACGCGGTCGCGTGTCCAGTGCTTTGCGCATCTCGCGCAGATGCGCAGGCATCGTACCGCAGCAGCCGCCGATAATGGTCGCGCCTGAATCACGGGCCATCGCAGCGTATTGCCCCATCAGCTCGGGTGTACCGTCATAGTGGATGTGCCCGTCCACATATTTCGGGATACCCGCATTTCCCTTGGAAATCAGGGGACGCTCGGTACCCTGCGCTGCAAATCCCAGGATGGTGCGCAGAATATCCGAAGCACCCGTTCCGCAATTGGCACCGAAGGCCAAAGGCGGATTAGGCAGAGTTTCAACCATTGTCGCCAGATCGGATGAGGTCACGCCCATCATCGTGCGACCGGCAGTGTCAAAGCTCATGGTGCCGCACCAGGGCATATCGGCCAGTGCGAAGGCCTCGGCTGCGGCGCGGAACTCTTCCGGCGCGCTAATGGTCTCAAGCCACAGCACATCGGCACCACCGGCTTTCAGTGCCTCGGCCTGTTCGTGGAACATCTCGACCGCTTCCGCATGGGTCAGGCTGCCAACGGGTTCCATGATCTCTCCGGTCGGGCCGACCGAACCCGCCACGATCACGGGGCGGCCTGCCTTGTCTGCGACCTCACGGCCAAGTTCCGCACCGATACGGTTCAACTCAGCCACGCGACCCTGAGCGTCATGCAATTTCAGCCGCGCCGCAGTGCCGCCGAATGTGTTGGTCAGGAATAGATCACTGCCTGCATCGATCGAATCCTGATACAGCGCGCGGATCTTGTCGGGCGCATCGACATTCCACAGCTCGGGCGCGTCGCCGGATTGCAGGCCCATGTTGAACAGGTTGGTGCCAGTCGCACCATCCGCAAGGATGACATCGACCGTTTCCAGAAGCTTGCTGAGCGCGTTTGTCATTTGGGAATTCCAAAAAATAGGGGCTTGAGCCCAAAAAATGTGAGACACCCCGTGTCTCACGACCGGGGCGTCAAATCAAACTCATAAAACTCATGAAGATCATGAGTATTGCATTTTCAGGCCATCAGTGTTCGGCTTCTGCCATCACCTGTTCTTTGGCTTCGACAAGAAGTTCTGCCATTTTCGAACGGATCTTGGCCTCGTCTGCGAGATCGCCAAGATAGCCCTTGACCGCCTCGACAACATCGTCTTCGCTGACATTCTGCAGATCGGCATGGACCAATACCTCGCCGTATTTCCGTGCCTGTTCAACGGTTTCGCCCTTCAGCGTCGACGCCCAAACCGCCATAAATCGATTGCGGCGCATACGTGCGATGAACTGCATCTTTTCGTCATGGGCGAATTTGCTTTCAAACGCGGCTTCACGTTCGTCGAATGTGGTCATTGGTTGGGGACCCCTTGGATTACGATTTCTTTCTGATGATATGACAATACGACACCCGGGGCGCAAGGTATTTGCGCTGCGTCAAAGGCCCTCGGGGTAGCGAACTTGCGAGAACGCGGGGCTTGCACTATGAGGGCGCCAACGTGAAGGGACTCATTCCCTTTCTTCAGCCTGGAAAGGTCGCTCATGGCGCGTCGCAAGAAGATTTACGAAGGTAAGGCAAAGATTCTGTATGAGGGCCCCGAGCCGGGCACCATCGTGCAGTACTTCAAGGACGACGCCACCGCGTTCAACGCCGAAAAGAAAGATGTCATCGACGGTAAGGGGGTTCTGAACAACCGCCTGAGCGAATTCTTCATGACCGGCCTGACACAGATCGGCATTCCGAACCACTTCATCCGCCGCCTCAACATGCGCGAGCAACTGGTCCGGAATTGCGAGATCGTTCCGCTGGAAGTGATCGTGCGCAATTATGCCGCTGGCTCTATGTCCAAACGTCTGGGCATTGCAGAAGGTACGCAGCTGCCGCGCCCGATCGTTGAATATTGCTATAAGGATGATGCTTTGGGTGATCCGCTGGTCACCGAAGAACACATTGCGGCCTTCGGTTGGGCCAGCCAGCAGGACATGGACGATATCCTCAGCCTCGCGCTGCGCGTGAATGATTTCATGAGCGGCGTGATGCTGGCCGTCGGTATCCGTCTGGTTGATTTCAAGATCGAGATCGGCCGGGTTTTTGAAGGCGACTATCAGCGCCTCATCGTCGCGGATGAGATCAGCCCCGATAGCTGCCGTTTGTGGGACATTGAAACCGGCCAGAAGCTGGACAAGGACGTGTTCCGGCGCGATCTGGGCAGCTTGACCGACGCCTATTCCGAGGTCGCACGCCGCCTTGGCGTTCTGCCGAAAAGCAATGTAACCAAGCCGACCCTGATCAACTGATCCTGCCCCTTGAGGCAGGGTTGTCCGACAGACCCAAGCGGGATATCCCGCACGCAACGAAACGGACCGGAGAGCGGTCCACGACTGGAGTTTTCGAACATGAAGGCACGTGTGCATGTGATGCTCAAGAACGGGGTTCTGGACCCGCAGGGCGAGGCTGTGCGTCACGCATTGGGTGCAATGGGTTTTGATCAGGTCGAAGGTGTGCGTCAGGGCAAGGTCATCGATCTGGAACTCGCCGAAGGTGCGACCGAGGCTGACGTGACCGAGATGTGCGAAAAGCTGTTGGCCAACACGGTCATCGAACGCTACGAGATCGAACTGGTCTAAGGGCATGCGGGCCGCGCGTCTGATCTCTTATCGACAGCCGCTTGAGGTGACGACGGTTCCTGACCCGGAACCGGCGGAGGATGGCGTTGTCGTGCGGGTTCTGGCTTGTGGCGTATGCCGCTCTGACTGGCACGCATGGTCCGGTTCGGACCCGGATGTTGTCCTGCCGATGATCCCAGGCCATGAGTACTGCGGCGAAGTTGTCGCGGTCGGCAGCCGGGTCAGCCGGTGGCGCGTCGGGGATCGGGTGATTGCACCTTTCATTCTGGCCTGCGGGCATTGTTCCGATTGTGCGCAGGGCCATCAGACGATCTGCTCCGATCAAGTTGTTCCGGGGTTCACCTGTGATGGTGCCTTCGCCGAATTCATTTCGGTTGCCCATGCAGATGCGAATCTGACCGCTCTGCCTGACACATTGGCTCCTGAGATTGCGGCGGCGCTGGGATGCCGGGTGACGACCGCGTGGCAGGCCTTGGTCGGTCGGGCGCAGATACAGGGCGGGGAATGGCTGGCCGTCTTCGGTGGCGGAGGGGTCGGTAACTCGCTGCTGCTGCTGGGCAAAGCGTTAGGCGCTCGCGTGATTGTGGTCGACATTGCAGACGACAAGCTGGCCTATGCAAAAAACCTTGGCGCAGACGCAGTGGTCAACGCGGCCACCTGTGACGCGCCACAAGCGGTCAAAGACCTGACGGGCGGTGGCGCACACGTTGCTATCGAGGCTCTGGGCATCGAGGTCACAACCGTATCCGCCATGCGTTCACTGCGCAAACTGGGCCGGATGGTGCAGATCGGTATGCCTGCTGGCGATCACACCACAATGGCTCTGCCGATGGATGTTCTCTATTCCGGTCAATTGTCCGTCTACGGAACACGCGGCATGCCCAGTTGGCGCTATCCGTCGCTTCTGTCGTTGATCGCAGGCGGAGGGGTCGACCTGAGCCCGCTGGTCACGCGTCAAATCACACTGAATCAAGCAAGCGCTGAGCTTGCCGCCTTTGACCATCCAACGCCTCCGGGTGTTGCCGTTATCACTGACTTTGTCTCTTAGGAGGGTCCGCCATGCGCGCAGCCGTCATCGTTTTCCCCGGGTCCAACTGTGACCGCGATCTTGCCGTTGCTTTCGAACAGGCCGGGTTCTCGGTTGATATGGTCTGGCACAAAGACGCCACACTGCCTGAGGGCGTCGATATTGTCGGCGTGCCGGGGGGCTTCTCGTATGGCGATTACCTGCGCTGTGGCGCGATTGCCGCGCAATCGCCGATCTGCAAGGCATTGGCCGCTCATACCGAACGGGGTGGCTATGCAGTAGGTATTTGCAACGGTTTTCAGGTCCTGACCGAAACCGGCATTCTGCCGGGCGCGCTGCTGCGGAACGCGGGTCTCAAATACATCTGCAAGACAATCGGTCTGAAAGTCGCAACCAGCAACAGTGCTTTCACCGAAGGCTACAATGCCGGGGATGTGATCGACATTCCGATTGCGCATCATGACGGCAATTATTTCGCTGATGATGAGACTCTGGCGGCGCTGAAAGATCAGGACCGCATCGCCTTTACATATGCCGACAATCCCAACGGTTCGCGTGACGATATCGCAGGCATTTTGTCAAACAACCGTCGCGTGTTGGGGATGATGCCGCATCCTGAAAGGGCGGCGGATTCAGGCCACGGAGGCACCGATGGGACGGCGCTCTTCCGCGCATTGGCAGGGGTGCTGGCACCAGCGTGACTTGAGGTGATCGGTCGGGACGCGTAGCGTCAAAGGATGAGTGCGGAAGATCAACCACACAGCGCTGGATTTTTGAATCGGCTGCGCGGGTCGCCTATGGGCTGGCGACTGCGCCTTGCCGTCTTCCTGTTGCTGATTGCGACCGTCGCCACGGTATGGATCACCAACAGCCTTCTGACCGACCGCTTTACGGAATCCACACGCAACCGCGCCGAACTGCGCCTGACGCTGTATTCCGGCAACCTGCTGAGTGAACTGCGGCGCAACTCGATTGTGCCGCAATTGCTTGCGCGGGACCCGACGCTGATCTCGGCGCTTCAATCCAGTGATTATACGTTGTCCAGCCAACGCCTGATCTCTTTTGTTGAAGAGATCGGGGCGGCCTCAATCTTTCTGCTGGATCGGGACGGGCTGACACGGGCGGCGACCGAGCGGAATCGGCTGGGCGAGGGACATCGCAGTTCTCCTTATTTCATTGACGCGATGCGCTCCAACGCCACCATATTTTCGGTGATTCCGCGCGAAGCAGGCGGTTACAGTTTTACCTATTCGCGCCGGATCGAGGCCAATTCCGAAATCCTTGGCGTGATCGTGGTTGAGGTAGACCTTCAAAAATTCGAACGCGCCTGGGCCGGGATTTCGGATGCGGTGATGGTTACGGACAGTACCGGAACAATTATTCTTTCGACGGAACCTCAATGGCGTGGTCTGGACGAAAGCACCGCTATCCTGCGGCAACCTCCGCAAAGTGCGATACAGCGCGCGATCCGAGCTACAACGGACTGGAATGCGTTGCCGCCCGACGCGTATCTGCAGGGCGAGGCGGTGATGCGGATGGAGACCCGTATTCCCTTCCGAGGATGGCAGATGATGTCGTTTACCACCTATTCCTCGATACGGGAGAAGGTGAATAGCGTTCTGGCGCTGGAAATCATGGCGTTTGCGATTCTTCTGGCGCTGGCTTTCTATGCGCTCAGCCGTAGGGCCACGTCACGCATGACTTTGTTCCAACGCGAGTCGGCGGAGCTTCGCGCATTGAACGTAAGGCTGCAGCGGGAAATTGCTGAGCGGGAACGCGTTGAAAAGACGCTGGAAGTTGCCGAGCAAACTCTTGCGCAAAGCTCGAAATTGGCGGCGCTCGGTGAGATGTCTGCGGCGGTCAGTCACGAGTTGAACCAGCCGCTGGCTGCGATGAAAACCTATCTTGCGGGCGCGCGTCTGTTGCTGCGTCGGAACCGGCCCGAAGAGGCGCTGGCCAGCTTTGGCCGCATCGACGGGCTGATCGAACGGATGGGGGCAATCACGCGCCAGCTCAAATCTTATGCGCGTAAGGGCGCGGATGCGTTTTCGCCTGTAAACCTTGGCGAAGCGCTGGCATCAAGCCTATCGATGATGGAACCGCAGCTGCGCCAGCGGCATGTTAAGATCACGCAGATTTTGCCCGAAGAACCTGTTATAGTGATGGGAGATCGGATGCGGATCGAACAGGTTATGGTCAATCTCTTGCGCAATGCGCTGGACGCCACCAAATCTGTGCAGGAACCGGATGTCGAGATCATCCTCGCCGCGGGCGACACGGCCATACTGACCGTGCGCGACAATGGTCACGGGATCGAGGATATCGAGAACCTGTTTGAACCGTTCTACACGACCAAGCGCCCAGGAGACGGCGTGGGTCTGGGGCTTGCCATCTCGTCCGGGATCGTGAACGACCATGGCGGACGGCTGACCGCGCGCAACGGCCAACAGGGCGGCGCGGTGTTTGAGATGCAATTGCCCAATCTGGGAAGCGACGGCCTTGAGGCCGCGGAATAAAGGAAATGACTATGGCACAGGCCATGAAAATCGCCATCGTGGATGATGAACAGGACATGCGCCAGTCGATCAGCCAATGGCTGGCTCTGTCGGGATATGACACCGAAACTTTCGCCAGCGCTGAGGATGCGCTCAAGGTGCTCGGGCCCGAATATCCGGGAATCGTGATCTCGGACATCAAGATGCCTGGGATGGATGGCATTCAATTGCTGAAAAAGCTGATGGGGGCGGACAGCACGCTGCCGGTGATCATGATCACAGGTCATGGCGACGTTCCTATGGCTGTTGAGGCGATGCGCGTCGGGGCGTTCGATTTCCTCGAAAAGCCCTTCAACCCTGACCGGATGTCTGAACTGGCCAAACGCGCCAGTAATGCGCGGCGTCTGACTTTGGACAACCGTGCCCTGCGGCGCGAGCTGTCGGGTGGTACGCAGATCATGAACAAGCTGATCGGGGCTAGCCCAGTCATGGAACGGCTGCGCGAGGATATTCTGGATTTGGGGCAGGCGGACGGCCATGTCCTGATTGATGGGGAAACCGGGACCGGCAAAACGTTGGTGGCCCACGCGCTGCACGCGGTTGGCAGCCGCGCTGGAAAGAAATTTGTGTTGGTCTCTTGTGCTGCGCTGGAAGAGGAAGCGTTGTCGAAACGCCTGTTCGGTCCGATGTTGCCCGAGGACACCCAATTGCCTGCCATCGAAGAGGCGCGTGGCGGTACGCTGGTCCTCGAAGATGTCGAAGCGCTGAGTGACACGCTGCAGGCGCGTTTGCTAAGTGTTATGAATGAGCAGGGGACGCCTGCAGAAACGCGGATCGTGGCGATTTCGAACCTGCAGGAAGCGGGCAAAACCTCCGAGGATGTTCTGCGACCGGACCTGTTCTATCGCCTTGCGGCGTTGCGCATCACGATGCCGCCCTTGCGTCAGCGCGGTGAAGACATTCTGACGTTGTTCACGCGTTTGAGCGAGCAGTTCGCCGAGGAATACGGCTGTGATTCACCTCAGGTCAGCGCTCAGGAGGCGGCACAGCTGTTGCAGGCACCGTGGCCGGGGAACGTGCGTCAGTTGATCAACATCGCGGAACGCGCTGTGCTGCAGTCACGACGCGGCTCGGGGACGATTGCTTCGCTGCTGATGTCCGATCATGAGGAAATGCAGCCGGTAATGACGACTGAGGGCAAGCCGCTGAAGGAATATGTCGAAGCCTTCGAACGGATGCTGATCGATAATACCATGCGGCGTCACAAGGGCTCAATCGCGTCGGTGATGGATGAGCTTTGCCTGCCGCGCCGGACGTTGAACGAGAAGATGGCCAAATACGGGCTGCAGCGTTCGGACTATTTGTAAGGGTCGTGAGGGGGCCAGCCCCCTCTTGAGCCTTCGGTTCAATTCACCCCCGAGATATTTATGGCCAGATGAAGGGATCCAGTGGCGCTTGAGGGCAGTGTCGTGCAGTTTGCCCATTGTCTTTTCCACAGGACTGCTTTTATTGTGAGCAGACGGGCCGGGCATTTGTGCCTGCAAGCCCCGTTATTTTGAGTTTCGCTGCTGAGCTGATGGTGAGGATCGATCCCGCGCGGCACGGCAGACCGATTGTGCCCTGGTTGGGGCAGATGAACGCCTGAGCCCGTAAATTCGGGCGAAAGGAATAAATGGGCGGGCCGCGTCGAGACGCGCCTGTCGGAGAAGAACCGCGATGACGCGCGCGCAACGATTGAGTATACGGGCAGGGGGCCAATGCGCCAGACCCTGCCGCGCGCCGTCCGATATCGCCCGTACAAGACACCTCCCCAAAAGCGCCTGTCCGCCTGGACGGGTCAGGACAACGCGTTTGGCGCGGTGCACCAAGGACACATGGCTAAGAAAATGCTTATCGATGCCACCCATGCGGAGGAAACCCGCGTTGTGGTGGTCGACGGAAACAAGGTTGAGGAATTTGACTTTGAATCCGAAAACAAACGCCAGCTTGCTGGCAACATCTATCTTGCAAAAGTAACTCGGGTCGAGCCGTCTCTGCAGGCGGCCTTTGTGGATTATGGCGGAAATCGTCATGGTTTCCTGGCCTTCTCGGAAATTCACCCGGACTATTATCAGATCCCCGTCGCTGACCGCGAGGCGCTGATGGAGGAAGAGCGCGCCTATGCTGAGGCCATGAAGGCGCGCGACGAGGCCGAAGAAGCAAAACCGAAAAAGCGCCGGTCGCGCTCGCGGTCCAAAGCTGCCGATGTGAAATCGGACGATCCGGTCGAGACGCTGGAGGTTTCCTCTGAGCCGACTGGCATGGAAACTATTGATCTGGATGACAGTGAAGAAGCCGATGTGCCTGAGGGGACATCGCCGATGGAGATTGTTGCCGAAACTCCGGTAGAAGAGCCCAGCGATAGTGTCGAGCCTGCGGCTGAGGAAGCGCCGGTAGAGGATGCCACATCAGAAGAGGCAGAACAGTCTGCTGAGGCCGTTGATGAGACCGCTGACGCGGAAGAAGAAGCTCCTGCCGAAGCAGAGGAAGTAGCCGGGGATGTCGCCTCGGAAGAGGTCGAGGCCGATTCTGATGTTGAAGAGGCAAAGGTTTCTGACGACGATCCGGATGCAGATGACGAGGCAGAAGGCAAAAGCACCGATGCAGCGTCGAAAGACGACTCAATCGAATCCGTAGCGGATGAAGATGATAGCGAAGACATTCGTCCTCCGCGCAAGCCGCGCCCGCGTCGTTACAAGATCCAGGAAGTGATCAAAGTGCGCCAGGTTCTGCTGGTGCAGGTCGTCAAGGAAGAGCGTGGCAATAAAGGTGCTGCGCTGACCACCTATTTGTCGCTGGCTGGCCGCTATTGTGTGCTGATGCCAAACACGGCACGTGGCGGCGGGATTAGCCGCAAGATCACCAACGCGGCAGATCGGAAGAAACTCAAGGATATTGCCGCTGAAATTGACGTACCGACCGGCGCGGGTCTTATCGTGCGTACGGCTGGGGCCAAGCGGACGAAATCCGAAATCAAGCGCGACTATGAATACCTGCAGCGCATGTGGGAGCAAATCCGCGAGCTGACGCTGCAATCCATCGCGCCTGCGAAGATTTATGAGGAAGGCGATCTGATCAAACGGTCGATCCGCGACCTGTACAACCGTGATATTGATGAGGTTCTGGTTGAAGGCGAGGGCGGTTACCGCATTGCCAAGGACTTCATGAAGATGATCATGCCGTCCCACGCCAAGAACGTGAAACGGTATGAGGACGCGCTGCCGCTCTTTGCACGCTACCAGGTGGAAAGCTATCTGGCGGGGATGTTCAACCCGACGGTCCAGCTGAAATCTGGCGGCTATATCGTGATCGGCGTAACCGAAGCGCTGGTGGCGATTGACGTGAACTCGGGTCGGGCGACCAAGGAAGGTTCGATCGAGGAAACCGCGCTCAAGACCAATCTTGAAGCTGCTGAAGAGGTTGCGCGTCAGCTGCGTCTGCGCGATTTGGCCGGTCTTATCGTCATCGATTTCATCGATATGGACGAACGCAAGAACAACGCGGCCGTCGAGAAGCGACTGAAAGACAAACTGAAGACTGATCGTGCACGCATTCAGGTGGGCCGGATTTCAGGCTTTGGCCTGCTTGAGATGAGCCGCCAGCGTCTGCGCCCCGGCATGATCGAGGCCACCACACAGCCGTGCCCGGCCTGTCATGGCACCGGCCTGATCCGTTCGGACGACAACATGGCGTTGTCGATCCTGCGCCAGATCGAAGAGGAAGGCACCCGCCGCCGTTCGCGTGAGGTTCTGGTGCGCTGCCCGGTCAGCATTGCGAACTTCCTGATGAACCAGAAGCGCGAACATATCGCGCAGATCGAGGCACGCTATGGCCTGTCGGTTCGGATCGAGGGCGACGTGCATCTGGTCAGCCCTGATTTCTCGATGGAGAAATTCAAGACCGCCAGCCGTGTGGTGCCTGAGGCGACGGCACCTGTAGTTTCGGTTGATGCCTCGCTGATGGACATGGTGGATGCCTCGGAAGAGGAAGAAGCCGTCGAAGAGACCGACGTACAGTCCGAAGAAGAAGCAAAACCCAAGCGCAAGCGGCGTCGGCGGCGTCGGAAGAAAAGCTCTGGCAATGCTGAGGCCGCAGAGGGTGGCGCCGAGACTTCGGACGACAACGCGGATGATGCTGTCGCGTCGGATGTTGCGAATGACGATGCAGCCGCTGAGGAAAAAGCAGTCGAAGAAGAGCCTGCTGTCGAAGCGGCGGAGAAGGCTGAGAAGCCTAAGAAGCGCCGTGCTCCGCGTCGTCGCAAGAAAGAGGTCGAAGCGGACGCTTCTGAGGAGGTTCAGCCTGCCGCAGAAGAGAGCACTTCCGAGCCTGAGCCGACCCAGGCAGAGGTTGCTGAAGTGGCAGCTGAGGAGCAGGATGCGGCAACTGAGAGCGCCGCAGTGGAGCCGGAACCAGAAGCCGTCGCAGACGACGTGTCGGAACCCGAAGCAGCCCCCGAGGCAGAAACAGCCGAGGTTGCTGAGCCTGAACCGGAAGTCGCGACCGAGGAAGCTCCTGCGGAAGAAACACCGGAACCTGTTCTTGAAACCGTTGCGGAAGAGCCCGAGCCAACCCCGGCCAAGCCGAAAAGGCGCGGTTGGTGGTCACTGGGGCAGTGATCGAAAGGGCGGGCCATCAGGTCCGCCTTTTTCTTTTTGATCAACCGGATTTTTGGATCAGATAAACCTGGTATCCATTCGTCGTGCCCTGCGAAACCAGCGTATGCCCGGCCTCACTGCAGAAATGCGGCACGTCGATGATGGCCGCCGGATCATCGGCAAGCACGCGCAGCAACCCTCCGGCGGGTAGGGATTTCAGCCGTTTTCGCGCTTTCAGTACGGGCAACGGGCACAACAGCCCCAACGCGTCGAGTGTTTCGGTCTCATCAGTCATGGGATTGAGATATTTCCAACGCGCGATGCTGTCCAGCGTGCAACCACGAGGATGTGACTGAATGGCCCCGTGACGAAATCGATCTGATACCATATGTGCTATTCCATGTTCGGAATAGATATCATCGACGCGGGGCTTCTGCCCGCCATGTTCATCGCCATGCTCGGCGGTTTGATCAGCTTTTTATCGCCCTGTGTGTTGCCGATTGTGCCACCATATCTGGCATATATGAGCGGCGTTTCGATCAACGAGATGAAGGACGAGGCGCGCGCACGCCGCAAGGCGACCCTGTCGGCACTGTTCTTTGTTTTGGGTCTTTCGACGGTTTTCCTGCTGCTTGGTTTTACTGCTTCTGCCTTCGGGGCGTTTGTTCTGCAAAATCAGGTGCTTTTCGCCAAGCTCTCAGGTGCGGTGGTCATCGTTTTCGGACTGCACTTTCTGAACGTCTTCCGTATCCCACTATTGGATCGTGAAGCGCGGGTTGAGACCGGGGATTCCGGTGGTTCGGTCTTCGGTGCCTATATTCTTGGCCTTGCCTTTGCGTTCGGCTGGACGCCCTGCATTGGGCCTCAGCTGGGTGCAATTCTATCGCTGGCTGCATCCGAAGCCTCGGTTGCGCGGGGCACCCTATTGCTGGGTGTTTATGCGGCGGGCTTGGGAATTCCTTTCCTGCTGGCGGCAATGTTCCTGAACCGCTCGATGGCTGTGATGAACCGGATCAAACCGCATATGGCGACTATTGAGAAGGTGATGGGCGGGCTACTGCTGTTCGTGGGTATTATGCTGATTACAGGTCTGTTCACCGAATTCAGCTGGTGGCTGCTGGAAACTTTCCCGGTTCTGGCCACGTTCGGTTAACCCTCTGGCGCTAAACGTGGATGTCGCGACGGCGGGTCTTACACCGCTTGCCGCTCTGCGCTAATCTGCGCGGCAGAGGGCCGGGTCAATGAGCAGTCAACAACCCCATCCAGAAGTGCGCAAACGCCGGGTGTTCTATATTCCCGGCTACGACCCGATTCATCCGCGCCGCTATCGTGAGCTTTACCGCACCGAAGGCCAGGCCCAGGCTGCGATTTCGGGATATGAAATCTCGATCCGCGGGCGAACCGGGAATGACCTTTATGGTTGGCAGATACATTCGGAACAGGAAGGGGCCACGGTCGCGGCGGTGGTCGATGTGCTGGTATGGACCGATATCGTGCGCCAGAGCATGGCGCGCTCAATCCCTGCGACCTATCTGCAGCTTGCTCGCACTGCTTGGATTTATATCTCGACGGGAACACTTTGGCGCTTGATGCAGTTGCGCAAAGGCCCGGTGATCGCAGCGCTTTATCCCGTCGGTATGCTGTTGTTGCAACTGATCGCCGCTCTGGGGTTTGCCTGGGGTCTGTCCGCTGCGCTGCATCCACTGATCGGGGGGTGGGGACTGTTGCCTGCGATTGGGGTCGCCTATGCGCTACTGCTCTGGTTTCGGAAGCTCGATAATCGGTTGTTTGCCTATTACCTGATGCATGACTACGCGCATTCAGCGCGCCTGCGGGGCTCGTATGCGCCAGAAATGAAACAACGGCTGAGGCAATTTTCCAACCTGATCTCAGACGCCCTTGAGGCCGATGTGGATGAGGTTCTGGTTGTAGGCCACAGTTCAGGAGCCCATCTGGGTATCTCGGTACTGGCAGAGCTGTTGCGGGGCCAGAAGATTCCAAGCGACGGTCCTGCATTATCTTTCCTGACATTGGGGCAGGTTGTACCGATGGTGTCCTTTCTGCCAGATGCCAGCGGGTTACGTTCGGACCTGCGTTATCTATCAGAGCACCCTGATCTGACATGGGTCGATGTCTCAGCTCCGGGGGATGGCTGCGCATTCGCGTTATGCGATCCGGTTGCCGTCAGTGGTGTCGCGACATCTCAGAAGCGCGGGCCTCTGGTGTTGTCAGCCGCCTTCACCCAGACCCTGTCCGCTGAACGCTGGAAGCAGTTACGATGGCGATTCTTCCGTCTGCATTTTCAATATCTCGGCGCATTCGATCGGCCCGGAGATTATGACTATTTCCGTATTACCGCAGGCCCCAGGACCTTGGCGAACCGGTTTAGGGACCGCACACCCTCACAATCACGTATCGAGAAACCAACCTCGAAATACACTTCGGTGCGCGCATGAGACCACCGAAGCCACAGGCGCGCCCCGACAAGGTATCTCTCTGGCAGTACATGCGCCTGTTCCGAAAGGATCTGTTGTCAGCTCAGCCACAAAGGCTCTACCGCGCTTGGATGGCCGAATTCAAAACGCCGTTCTTTCGGTCTTACATGATCAACCAGCCCGATCTGATCCGAACCGTGTTGAAAGACCGGCCAGACGATTTCCCCAAATCCGAGCGTATCAGCGAAGGGCTGCGTCCGTTGTTGGGGCAATCGGTTTTCCTGACCAATGGAGAAACATGGAAGCGTCAGCGGCGGATCATCGACCCGGCGTTCGAGGGCGGGCGGCTGAAAGACAGTTTTCCGGCCATGGTCGATGCGGCGCAGGCTTGTGTCGATAGATTGACCGCGCAGGCCGGTCAGGTGGTGGAATGCGAAGAGATCACCAGCCACGTTGCTGCCGATGTGATCTTTCGCACCCTGTTCTCGGTCCCGATTGAGCATGAGGTCGCAACGCAGGTTTTTGACAAGTTCCGCACCTATCAACGTGCGCAACCGCTGCTGAATCTGGCCGCGTTTATTCCGCTGCCACGTTGGATGCCTCGGTTTCATGTGCGCCGAACCCGGGAGACGGCGCGGGAAATCCGGACACTGATTGGTCGTCTGACAGCGGAACGTGCGAACGCGATCTCTGCGGGTAACGCTCCGGATGACCTCGCGACGAAGATCATGACGACGCCCGACCCGGAGACAGGCGCTTGTTTTGGCACCGAAGAAATGATCGATCAGGTGGCAATCTTCTTTCTTGCAGGGCACGAAACCAGTGCTTCGGCCTTGGCTTGGACGCTCTATCTCATGGCGCTTTATCCTGATTGGCAAGAGAAGGTCGCAAACGAGGCGCAGGCGGTCAATATCGACGATTTTGCCGTGATGTCGAAGCTGAGGCTCAGCCGAGACGCGTTTCGTGAAGCGCTGCGACTCTACCCGCCTGTACCCATGATGGTGCGTGAGACGACAGGCCCGGAACGCTTCCGCGACCGGGATATTGCGAAGGGCGCGCAGATCGTGATCAGCCCATGGCACCTGCACCGGCAGGAGCGCCTGTGGGACAACCCCGACGATTTCGATCCTGCTCGTTGGGCCACTGAAAATGGTCGAACATGCCTGCGAGAGGCTTATATCCCGTTTTCCGCCGGGCCACGGGTCTGCACAGGTGCGGGCTTTGCCATGATTGAAGGCCCACTGATCCTGTCGATTCTGCTACGGCGTTTTCGCTTCGAAACAATCGAGGGCAAAACGCCCATACCGGTCGCGCATCTGACGGTCCGCTCGAAAGACGGTATTTGGTTACGGCTGGTTGAGCGCTAACAAACTACCATCGTCCGACGGCTTGCTGTATGCGGAGGACAAATACGGAATCATATTGAACGGGAATGAGTTATGTCCAAGGCAGAACAGCGCGCACAGATGTCCGAAGGCGCAGGATTTATTGCAGCACTGGACCAAAGCGGGGGTTCGACACCTAAGGCGCTGGCGCTTTATGGCGTTGAGGCGTCGGACTACAGCTCAGACGAAGAAATGTTCGGTGAAATCCAGAAAATGCGTGCGCGCATCATTCTGGCCGATGACTTCACCAGTCAGAAGGTGATCGGTGCGATCCTGTTCGAACGGACTCTTGGTGAAGAAATTGATGGGAAGAAGGTCGCGGATTACCTTTGGTCGGCCAAGCAGATCGTGCCGTTCCTGAAGATCGACAAGGGTCTTGAAGATCAGGCCAATGGCGTTCAAATGATGAAACCGATCCCGGGTCTAGCCGAAACGCTTGCCAAGGCAGAAGGCGTATTCGGCACCAAAGAGCGTTCGGTCATTCATGAGGCCAACGCCGAAGGTATCGCCGCGGTTGTCGCGCAACAGTTCGAAGTGGCGCGTGTTGTGACAGATGCGGGCATGGTGCCGATTGTCGAGCCCGAGGTGAACATCCACTCGGAAACCAAAGCTGAGGCTGAGGATATTCTGAAAGCCGAGATCCTAAAAAACCTCGATCAACTGGCCGAGGGACAGGAGGTCATGCTGAAACTGACTATCCCGAGTCAGGTAAACCTCTATGATGCGCTGGCAGATCACCCGCGTGTTCTGCGCGTGGTCGCGTTGTCGGGCGGATATTCGACCGAACAAGCGTGTGATTTGCTGGATCAGAACGGCAAGATGATCGCCTCATTCTCCCGCGCGCTAACCGAAGGCCTGTCCAAGCAGCAGTCGGATGCAGAGTTCAATGCCGCGTTGGGCAGCAATATCGAAAAGATTTATCGCGCCTCGATCTGATCTTCAGACAGGTTTGGTGAAAGAGCGGCGCAACTGCGCCGCTTTTTTACGTCCGATGCACCCTTCGGCGTGGTCATTGACCAGACCCATGGCCTGCATGAAGGCAAAGACCGTGGTGGGGCCGACGAACTTCCACCCCCGTTTCTTCAGATCCTTCGACATTGCGATGGATTCCGGTGAGGTTGATGCCGTTTGCGGCGGCGGAGGCGTTTCGGCCTCATACCGCCAGACATAAGCGGCCAGAGAGCCCTCGGCCTTGATCAACTCTTGCGCGCGACGGGCGTTGTTGATCACCGCTTCGATCTTGCCACGGTGCCGTATGATGCCACTGTCTTGCAGAAGACGTTCAACATCTGCTTCAGAAAACGTAGCCATCTTGTTGAAATTAAAGTTACTAAAGGCTTTGCGAAAGTTCTCTCGCTTATTCAGGATCGTCCGCCAGCTTAGGCCTGACTGAAAACTCTCGAGGCACAGTTTCTCGAACAATCGCTGGTCATCCGCAACCGGATGGCCCCATTCTTCATCGTGATAGTTAAAGAACTCGGGCGCGGCCTGACACCAGGCGCAGCGCGGTTGGCCATCGGGTCCGGTAACAGTTTTGCTCATGACAATGTACCCTTTTTGTTCCTTCATAAGCTATACGCTCTGGAAAGTGTGTGACAAGCGTCAATCGCGGGTTCGATACCAATTAAGAACAAAAACCCGAATAGCCGAAGCGAGACCGGTTTCCGGATCACGCTCTACATCAATCTCGGCGGCCAGAGCGTTGATTGCCTGATCTTTTTCTTCGGCTATGTCACGGAATGCCCGCCAGAATTCATCCTCAAGGGATACTGATGTGCGATGACCTTTGAGGGTCAGCGAGCGTTTGACCGGGCGGCCGCTCATTCATCCAGCTCGTGATTGTCGAGGTCCCGCTTCAGCTTGTCCTGCTGCAGCTTCACCACCTCTTTCTCGGCCTTGGTTCGACCGAAAGCCACAGAGTTTTGGTCTGCACGGGCCTTCTTGTCGGCCCGCGCCTTTTCTTTTCGATACCGGTTCAGATTGACCGGCTTACCCATCAGTCTTTCGGGCCGATCATCTGTTCAGGACGCACGACTGCGTCAAACGTCGCTTCGTCCACAAAGCCCAGCGCAATCGCCTCTTCCTTGAGGGTGGTGCCGTTCTTGTGCGCGGTCTTGGCGACCGTAGTTGCGTTGTCGTAACCGATCGTCGGAGCCAGTGCAGTGACCAGCATCAGCGATTCCTTCATCAGCTTGTCAATGCGCGGCTCGTTGGCCTGAATGCCCAGCAACATCCGCTCGGTAAAGCTGTCAGTGGCATCACCCAGCAACTGGATCGATTGCAACAGATTATAGGACATCATCGGGTTGTAGACATTCAACTGGAAGTGACCCTGTGAGCCCGCGAATTTGATTGCAGCATCATTACCCATGACGTGGGCAGCCACCTGCGTCAGCGCCTCGGCTTGAGTCGGGTTGACCTTGCCCGGCATGATTGACGAACCCGGCTCGTTCTCGGGCAGGATTAGCTCACCCAGTCCCGAACGCGGGCCAGAACCCAATAGGCGGATGTCATTGGCGATCTTGTAGCAAGAACCAGCGATGGTCGCCAAAGCACCCGACAGGAAAACCATGGCGTCATGCGCCGCCAAAGCCTCGAATTTGTTCGGAGCGGTCACGAAGGGCAGGCCGGTGATTTCAGCCATATTGGCAGCGACGGCTTCGTCCCAGCCACCATGGGTGTTCAGACCGGTGCCAACGGCGGTGCCGCCCTGAGCAAGCTCATAGATGCCAGGCATCGCGGCCTCGACCCGAGCGATACCCTGACGGATCTGATGGGCATATGCTCCGAATTCCTGCTCCAGCGTCAGCGGCGTTGCATCTTGGGTGTGTGTGCGGCCAATCTTGATGATACCAGCGAACTCAGCGGCCTTTTTCTCAAGCGCCTCCACAAATTTGGTCAGGCCGGGCAGCAACACGTCGCGCACGCTGACAGCAGTGGCGATATGCATGGCGGTGGGGAAGGTGTCGTTCGACGACTGGCCCATGTTGCAGTGATCGTTCGGATGCACCGGGTCTTTCGAGCCGATCACGCCGCCCATAATTTCGATAGCGCGGTTCGCAATGACCTCATTCGAGTTCATGTTCGACTGGGTACCGGATCCGGTTTGCCAAACGACCAGCGGGAAGTTGTCGTCGAACTTGCCCTCGATCACCTCACCAGCGGCCTGAATGATTGCATCGGCGATATTGGCGTCCAGCTTGCCGATGGCCTTGTTTTCCATCGCGCAGGCTTTCTTGATCACGCCCAGCGCACGCACGATGGCGACGGGTTGCTTTTCCCAACCAATGGGAAAGTTCATGATCGAACGCTGCGTTTGAGCGCCCCAATACTTGTCAGCAGGAACCTCAAGCGGGCCAAAGCTGTCGGATTCGGTGCGGGTCTGAGACATCTGTCACTCCGTCTGGTATGCGGTTGTATGCCGTTTAGCCCGAGCGGTGTCGTGACGCAATCGGCCAGTTGCGCGCACCTTAAACATCGACTGTTCAAAGGTATAGATGAGGCACCCGCTCAAATAATTTCTGTTAGCGAAAACAGTGCCATTGTACACGGGCGGGCTAGAGTTAGAATGGAAAGAAGACTCGCGACGGAGGCAGCTATGCGCGTGACAGTTTTTGGATCGGCCCTATACGGGATCATATTCGCCCTCGTCGTGACGACTTTCCTGGCGCTGCTGGCGCCGCATGCTTTGGCTAACACCATCAAACCATTTGTCGGGGATTACGTCGGTTCAGCCGATGTGGTTGATTCTGATGGTAGGTCCATGCCCCGGGATATGAGCGTTTCGATTCAGGAAATACGGGGCGGTTTCAATATCAGCTGGACGACGACAACTTATAAGGAAGATGGGCGGGTCAAAGAGGGGAAATACTCGGTCGATTTCCAGACAACTGAACGTCCTGATGTGTATTCCGCTGCTATGAAGCGAAATGTGTTCGGTCACGAAGTGCCGCTGGACCCGATGAAGGGAGAGCCCTTTGTCTGGGGCCGGATCGAGGGTGATACGCTAACCGTATTCTCGTTGTTTATCGGAGAGACGGGCGATTACGAATTGCAACAGTTCGACCGCACCCTCGCCGAAGGTGGTTTGGATCTGTCATTTTCCAGGTTTCGGAACGGCGTGAAATCACGCTCGGTTGAGACTTTCCTGAAAAAAGAATGAACCCCGCACTAGGCGGGGTTTGAAGCAGCTTATTTGCGGAAGCTGTCCAACGAGACCACATCGGCATCATGATGTGGCTCGGGCTCTTCCACATCCACCTTCATCGGAGCTTCGGAAGGCTGGTAATCCGCCTCGTCCTCATCTTCGGGGCTTTCAAAACGCAGGCCGAACTCGACCGAAGGGTCCACGAAGGTCTTGATGGCAAGATATGGAATATACAGCGGTTCCGGCGCGTCACCAAAATTCAGAGTGATCGAAAACCCGTTTTCTCCGACCTCAAGATTCTCGAACCAGTGCTGCATGACAATTGTCATCTCGTCCGGATACCGTTCACGCAGCCAGTCAGCCAGTTCGACACCCTCTTGCCGCGTGTCGAACGTGATAAAGAAATGATGAGCACCGGGCAGGCCATGTTCAGACACGCCCGTCAGGACGGTCTTGATCAGGCCGCGCATGGCCGTGTGCATCAAATTCCCGTAGTCGATGTCTTGCGACATGATTGATCCTTCGAAAGTGGTTGGTCTCAGCATAAGGGATTTGGACGGAAACGAAAGGCCGTGCTGGGCTGCATTGATTACAAAAAGTGCAATCCGATTCCGGCCAGAACCATTAAGAACAATGTGGTGGCTAAACCGGATTTCAAACGGAAAATCAACACGCCAGCGGCCAAGGTAAGGATCAGAGCATCGAAATTCAGCGTGTTTGGGTAAGGCAAGGGAAGAGAAACCGGCCCCCAAGCCCACCCGACGATATTGCCGAATAACACGTTCAGACCGAACCACACGGACAGGTTGAGAATCACTCCGACAACCGCAGCCGTGATCCCATGCATCGCCGCTGCCAGGCGTGGGCGAGCGGAGATTCGCTCCAGATGTGGAGCCGCAAGGAATATCCATAAGAAACACGGTACAAAAGTCGCCCAGAGAGCGACCGCACCTGCCGCCAGCGCTAATGCCGCGCCCCCGGCAAGTTGACCGCTGAGCATGGCGACGAACTGTGTCACCAGTATCAAGGGCCCGGGGGTGGTTTCAGCCAGTCCCAGCGCATCGATCATCTGGTCTGTGCTGATCCATTGATATGTCTCGACCACAGTCTGGGTCATATACCCCAGAACCGCATAGGCGCCGCCGAACGTGACCACGGCAAGCTTGGCGAAGAACCAGCCAAGATCGCTGAGCAAATTCTGATCACTCAGTTCCAAAAGCACCAGCGGACCCAGCCACAAGGGCAGCCACATCATGCAGGTTCGGATCGGGTGGGAAGACGTGGGGCGCGGCCCGGTCGGAACCGGCGCAGTGTCCTTCGATGTAGCATATCCCCAGAGCGCTGCGCACAGGATAATCAAGGGGAAGGGCAGGTTGAAGACGAATATGCCCAGAAATCCGAGCGCGGCGATCACTTGGTGTTCACGATCTGTTAGCGCTTTGCGCGAGAGATTTCGCAGCGCTTTCAGAACAATGATAATGACCGTTGCTTTCACGCCCAAAAACCCGGCTTGCACCAGCGGAAGCGTGCCATACGCGGCATAAAGCGCGACCAAAACCGCGATTACCAAGGCACCGGGCAGGACGAAAAGGGTGCCGGCGACCAAACCTCCGGCAACGCCGCGCAGCCGCCAACCTGCATAGGTGGCGAGTTGCATCGCTTCGGGGCCCGGCAGCAGCATGCACAACGATAGCGCGCGCAGATAGGTCTGTTCGTCGAGCCACGCGCGCCGCTCGACAAGCTCTTGATGCATCAGGGAAATCTGCGCTGCAGGGCCGCCAAAGGACAAAAGGCCGATACGGCCGAACACTCGGACCAGTTCCAATATGGACGGAGCCAGTGCCTGTGACCCAGTGGCAGCCATCGCATGTCTCCTTCGTGGTTCGGATACATGCGAACTTGACCTGCCATCTGATGGGGTGTCCGCAAGCCAACCCCGCGTTTTCTGCTAGCGCGGAAACTCAGTTGCGGTCAAGCGTGCGGTGGCTTGCGTCAGGCCCAGTCTAGTCTTTGGCCTGTCATGCAGACGGGCAACGTGTCCTGAGGGAATTGCCCCAACTGCTCAAAGAGCGAAATGAAGTCAAACTGGTTGTAGGCTTCGACCATCTTATCACCCTTGAACCGCGCCATCACTTGCCCGGTCACTTCAAGCGGAGCGCCATTATCAGCTCGGAACGTGCGAACGTGAAGAATACCAGATACCCAATCGCCGTTTTCGATGATCTTTGGCAACTCTACCGAGATGTCGCCAAGAACATGTCGAAAGGCCATTACGAGATCCCTGAAATCACCCGCGCCAACCTGCATCTCGGGGATCAGCCCCTCGGCCAGTGTATCTGGGGCAAAGAATTGGTCGATAGCGTCGATGTTTCCCTTTTCCCAGACCTCAGAATACCACGCGCGCAACTTGTCTGATTTCGACATCTCGACCTCCTGTCATCCGACGAAAGGATGAAACAGAGAAGTGAATAAACTCTGAATCTCGGGTGAGTTCTGAGCAAGAAATAGACATAAGAGGAAAAAATGCAGGTTTCTGTTGCCAGGTACCTGCGAACCCCGCCTTACGCGGCTAGGCGCAAGGGCTTAAGTTTCGGTCTTGCTACTGCTTACGCAGCAACTGCAACCGGAGCACGATTGTCGTTTGCAATTGTACTAGTTTCGCCGATAACGGTGGCAGACAGCCGAGACAAAGCTAACCCCTTTAGACGTTCGTCGATCCTGTTTCGGCCCCATGATCCCCAAACGAAGGATTATTGGTGGAGCCGCCGGGTACCGCCCCCGGGTCCGATCCGCTTATTACGAGCGCGTTTATGTCCATAGTCCCGAAGGACATGTCTTATATAGGTGAGGATCAGGCCCGATGCAAACTCAGATTGAAGATTGCAGCGCACAATAAAGCCAATAACTTACGCCGTCTTGTTCATGTTTGCGAGGATCAACCAAAGGGCCAGAACCAGTTCGATTCCCCCGAATGTCAGCGCTTTGATCAGCGGAGGGTTGTCCAGTGCCACCGAGACGAACCGTCCCAGCGCAGCACCTGCATAAACCACGCCCAGCATCACATAAGCCATCGGATGGTTCAGCCACAGAACCGCGATGCCTGTAACCACAAACAAGCCTCCAACCGAGGCACGCATCTCGCTAAGGCCCATCGTACTGTTGGTAGGGGCCAGATCCAGCGCATTCGCGGTGAACGCAGGGGCCAGAAAGCCAAATGCGCCGAATCCGATCGTCAGAACTGCGGCAAGAATATTCAACGCCGAGACCATCTTATTCCCCTCTGTCAGGCCGCGTATGCGGCGTCAAAGAACTCCAGTTCAAGTTCGACGGCACGGTGGAACAGGCGTGTCACCTCAGTCTTCGCATCGGCATCCAGCGTGGGCCAGACCTTGTCCAACTGGTCGCGCAAATAGGCGACCACACCTTCGAACCCCTCGCCTGCATGTAGCGTAATCCATTCGCCAAACCAGAACGGCAGGTCCGGGGCTGGTGGGTTCACCGGGGTGGCCCAACTGAGGTAGACCCATTCGGCGACCACCAGAACCGCCAGCATGTTCTCATACCGGCCCGATGCGGTGGCTTCGGCCATCAGTTGTTGGAAGGCCAATGTCGCAGGCGCAGGCTGATCGATGGGCGCCGTATCCAGAGCCTCCATCGCGCGCAAGAAATAGGTGTTTTCTGGCCCGGTGATCACCGCAAGGAATTGCGCCGCGGGCACACTGTCTGCAAGGCTAGGTGCATGCGCAATCGCGCTGGCCAGAAGACGTACGAAACCATCGACGAACTGATAATCCTGTTGCAGATACCAGCGCATCTTGTCAGCGGGCAGGGTGCCCGCTGCGAGTTCGCGAGTGAAGGCATGAGTTGTGGCCGCCTGCCATTGCTCCAATCGACCTTGACGAAGGATTTCGGTTGGGCGTGCGCTGTTTTGCATCTCGATGCCTCCTGACTGTCTTGGTGGCAGACAAAACCGGTTTTTGTCCAAGATACAAGGCCTTACAGAAATGGGATTTGATCAGATCGCCGACCACAGTCCCAGACCACCGACCAGAATCAGGCTCAGCGCCCAGACCAGTTCCAGATTGAACCAACTGCGCGACAGGAATTGCAGGCCAAGCCAGCGATAGACGGCAAAGGCCAGAATGCCCCCGCCAAGTACCATCGCAGCGGTATGCAGCGCGGCAACGGCAAGCACCAGTATCCCGTTCGTGGTCATGATTTCAGACACTGCCCGATGGCCCGCATCCAGCTCATCCAGCCCGCAAAGGCCCAGATATATTGGCACCAACATCAGCGCAGCCCCGTGGGCCAGCGCCACCAGAAAGGACCAGAGCGCCAGCCTGCCGGGCGGGATGCGGGACAGCATGCGAGGATGGCGCCGGGTGATGGCGATATAAGCCCCCATCGCGATCACGATCAGGGCGGCGCCGATCCGGATTTCGCGTTGGTAATCAACCAGTACGGCCATCAATGCGAAGGGCAAAAGGACGCCCAGCATGGCCAGAAAATGTCCTCCGGCAAGCGCAGCAAGGGCGCGCCAGAGGGCGGATTGCCGTTGCTCCATCAGGGCGGACGATACGGCCAGAGGCCAACCCATCCCGGGGTTCAATCCGTGATAGGCACCACTGAGAACAACGGCCAGCCAAAGGCCAGCCGTTGATGTCATCAGAACCTCCAAGTCAGACTGAAGGGTAGCAGAAGCTGTCAGTCGAGCAGTCCCCACCCTCAAGACGAATCTGGTGGCTGCGATAGCCTTTTGGGAACTCGACCCAGAACTTGGGATCAAGCGTTAGGCCACCGTTTTCACCAACATCCGCCTTGACCATCGCCGCCCCTCCTTCTTCGGGATAGAACTGATCGTCCCAGGTGGAGTAGAGCGAATTCGTCCAGTAGACGCGCTTGCCATCACGACTGATCTCCACCATCTGCGGGCCGTAGCCGAAGGTCTGACCGTTGGGATGTTTCGTTTTCTTCACGATCCCGCCGATTTCAACCTTACCCGCAAGCGTAGGGTTCGTCGGGTCTGACACATCATATTGATGCATTTCTCCGGTGCCCCAACAGGCGACGTAGAGGTATTTGTCGTCGAGGCTGAGGTCGATATCCGTGACCAGAGGCGGCACGGCCGCAAAACCTTTCAGCAGTTCCGGCAAGTCATCCGGATCAGCGGGTTGCGGGTCGATGGTGATGGTTTTCTTGGCTTCAAACGTACCATCATCGTTGCGCCACCAAGTGAAAATTGCCCCCTGCAAGTTCGTTGTGTCCACAACAACGCCACAGAACCCGTGTTGCTTGACCGGGTCATGCGCAGGCCGGATTTCCAGCGCCATCTGATGGTTTTCGCCCAGATCAATGGTCTGGATGTTGGTGCGGTTTCTCAGATTCCAGAAGTGGATACTGTGGCCGTATTTGTTCGACAATAGATCCTCAGCCACCAACCCGTTCTCGAATTGCGGCGGCAGGCCCCATTCCGAGCTGACCATGTAGTCGCGCGGCAGGTTCCACCAGAAATCATAATGTTTGTCCTGCACGCCGCGTTCGATCTCGTACCGTCCGATGATCTCGAAACTCTCACAATCCATGATGAAAATACCCGGAGGGCCATCGGTTCCGTCTTCTCCACCGCCGCCAAGCGTGCTGACATAGATACCTTCGGGTCCGCAATGGATCGTGTGAGGCCGGGAATAGCCTGTTTTGGCAAAGACTTCCTCGGGCTCGATGATCTTGTGGATCTTGGCTTCCAGTGGGTTTTTTACATCGATGATGTAGATGCGGCTAGACCGGATGCCGGGAATGATCAGATAGCGGCGTTCCAGAAATGCATGGCCGCTGAGCGGTGACAGTGCTGATGAACAGGCGTTCCAGCCAAAGTGATGAAATTCATCCCCTTTTTCCGGCATGATCACCTGATGAACGATCTTGCCATAGTCATCCGATGTCGGATCGACATTCACCACGGCCAGCCCGTCAGGTTGCGAAAAATCGGGGCTGAGCATCAACGTGAAGGCCAACGTCTCGGTTGGGCCCTCCATTGCCAGTTTGGCCGATGGGTAAAAGGTTGGGTCCGGTCTTTGGTTCATAACTTCCTCCCGTAAGTCATTGATATTCAATTCATAGTGAGAGTTCCGGTCTTGTCGCCGGATGTCATGCTGCCTGCTCGGGGTCCTCGTTGGTTTCGTTCTTATGCGGGTTTGCGCCGCTGTTCGGCGACATCTTGCGCCAGTTGTCTCGTATAGCTTTCCAGTTTGATCAGCGCGGCATCCACGGTCGCCGCATCGCCTGCCTCCAGCCCATCGGCGATGTCGGTGTGCAGCGCGATGATCTCTTCGCGCGACCGAGCTGTAAAGGTAATCATGTTCATCAGGGGCTGCATTGCTTCGACAGCCCCAGCAAGTTGGTAGGACAAAACCGGATTGCCCGCGCCATCGACCAGCGCGCGGTGAAAGGCCACGTCAGAGGCGCAAAATGCCTCATCCGTCAAACCCGGTTGCGATTGCCGAAAGATTTCAGCCCGCATCGTGGCCAGTTGATCGGCTGTGCGACGCTGCGCCGAAAGCGAGGCACAGGCGCGTTCTAGCGCATAGCGGGCCTCGCAAGCGGTATCAAAGCTGACTGCGTTCATCGACAGTAGCAAGGTTGAGGTCGTAATCTGCTGAGAATAAGCATCCTCAAAGTTCAGCCTGTTCACGAATGCACCACCCGATGCCCCGCGTTGCGTGCGGATCAGAGACTGTGCGGCAAGCCGCTTCAATGCCTCACGAACAGTCGGGCGCGAGACCTGAAACTGATCAGCGAGCTCGGATTCGGAGGGCAACCGCTCATCCACAATCAACCGGCCAGAAACGATCGCGTCCCGGATTGCCTGGGCAATTTGGGCCGACAGATCAGCAGGGTTTCGCGGGTCGATTTTCATGGTGTTTATGCGGATTCGAGAATTTTCATTTGTCTGACATTTAAAAGTCTGACATTTGAAAAGCAAGAGAGTTGAGTCGGGAGGGGCAAGTGAGTCGCTCAGTTTTCCGCAGCGCGCTTTGGTTGGGCTTCTACATCACGATCCTTTGGGCGTGGTGGATGATGTTCAGCATGAGCCGCGATATGGATCTGGACTGGATCGGCAGACCGGGCCCGATGGGACAATCCATGGCCGCGATGGATCCGCGGATGGACATGTATATGCCCATGGCCGAGTTTGGCCCGCTGTTCTGGATGTGGGCCATCATGATGGCGGCGATGATGCTACCAACGCTTGTGCCCACCCTGCGCAGCTATGACGACCTGATCCGCAGTGCAAACGGAACGCGGGCAGGGTGGCTGGGCGTTCTGAGCGGTTACTTCATTGTTTGGGTCGGTTTCGCGGCCCTGATCACCGGTCTGCAGCTGGCTCTGCTGTTTGGTGGCGCGGTTGACATGCTGGGTATCGCCAAATCACCCTATTTGGCAGCTGGGCTGCTGATCGCGGTTGGCGCATTCCAGTTCACCCGCGTGAAAGAGGTCTGCCATGGGGTTTGCCACGCCCCGATGACCTATTTTCTTGGGCACTGGAAGACGGGTTTCACCGGCGGTCTGCGAATGGGCTTGGGGCTGGGCTCGTTCTGCGTCGGATGCTGTTGGGGGTTCATGGCGCTCGGCTTTGTTGGTGGGATTATGAGCCTGTTGTGGATGGGTCTCGCGACCCTGTTCATGGTGTTGGAGAAACTTCCTCAGATCGGGCACGCGGTAACGCGCCCCTTGGGGTTCGCGCTGATTGCGGGCGGTTTTGGACTGCTGGCGTATCACATTGCATACGGAGGATAAGCCGATGGCAAAAAACAGAAAACCGGAATCGGACAAACTGCCGATCAGTCAACGGATCGACAGCCGGATGCCAAATCCCAAGCGCCGCGAGATGAGCCCGACGGACTGGGCCATCAAAGGTGAGCTGATCCTGAACTGTTCCTGCGATGTGTTCTGCCCCTGCGTTGTATCGCTTGGGGCGCACCCTCCGACAGAAGGGCACTGCCATGCCTGGATGGGCATCATCATCGATGAAGGTCATTATGAGGGCGAAGACCTGTCAGGCCTGAATGTGGGCCTGCTGGTCGATATCCCGGGCCGTATGGGCGAAGGTCAGTGGAAGGTCGCGGCCTATGTCGACGAACGCGCCAGCGGCAAAGCCTATAACGGTCTTCTGCAGATCTTCAGCGGTCAGGCAGGTGGCACAACGGGTCTGTTCACTATGCTGGTCAGCGAGATCATCGGGGCAGAGCGTGCTCCGGTTGTGATCGAGCGTGACGGCACCAAGCGGCGCATTGTGATCGGGCGCAAGATTCAAGGCGAGATTGAGATGCTGGCAGGCAAGGACCCGGAGCATCCGGTGATGGTCTCGAACTCGAAATACTGGATGGGGCCAGATATCATCGTGGCGAAGGGCACCAAATCCAAGGTGCGCGACTATGGTCGTGTCTGGGATTTCGGTGGCAAATCCGCCGAAATTTGTCCGATTGACTGGCATGGACCCAAGTAAGTCACGCGGGCGTTTCAGCCCAAAGTGATTGGCATCAATGCTGGTGTTGCCTGAGGAGGCATGAATGGCTCAAATCTCACTTTCTCGCCGACTGCGTCGCACGCCCTTCTCTGAGGGTGTCGAGGCGGCGGGGGTCAAGGGATACACCGTCTATAATCGTATGTTACTGCCCACGGTTTTCGAAAGCGTCGAGGCAGACTACCGGCATCTCAAATCCCATGTGCAGGTCTGGGACGTCTCATGCGAACGCCAGGTCGAGCTGCGGGGGCCTGATGCAGCCCGTCTGATGCAGATGCTGACACCGCGCGATCTGCGCGGAATGCTGCCCGGTCAGTGTTTCTATGTGCCGATCGTGGATGAAACGGGCGGTATGCTGAATGATCCGGTTGCAGTAAAACTATCGGACGACCGGTGGTGGATCTCGATCGCCGACAGCGATTTGCTGCTTTGGGTGAAAGGATTAGCCAACGGCTATCGTCTGGATGTTCTGGTAGATGAGCCGGATGTCTCTCCGCTGGCGGTACAAGGACCGAAAGCCGATGATCTGATGGCACGGGTGTTCGGCGACCGCGTGCGCGACATTCGGTTCTTCAAATTCGATATGTTCCAGTTTGAAGGACGCGATCTGGCCGTTGCGCGGTCGGGCTATTCAAAACAAGGCGGGTTCGAGATTTACGTCGAGGGCGGAGATGTCGGCATGCCACTTTGGAATGCTCTGTTCGGCGCAGGTGAAGACCTGAACGTGCGCGCCGGTTGCCCGAACCTGATCGAACGGATTGAGGGCGGTTTGCTGTCTTACGGCAACGACATGACCGACGACAACACTCCGCATGAATGCGGTCTTGGCAAGTTCTGTAACACTCACACAGCTATCGGTTGCGTCGGGCGCGATGCTTTGCTGCGTGTCGCCAAAGAGGGTCCTGTGCAGCAGATCAGACCGATTGAGATTTCCGGGGATACTGTCCCGCCATGCGATCGGCCCTGGCCTGTCTACGGTGGCGGCAAGCCTGTTGGGCAAGTGACCTCGGCCGCGTGGTCGCCGGATTTTCAGGTCAATGTCTCGATTGGAATGCTGCGGTTGAGCCATTGGGATCCGGGCACCGCGCTGGAGGTAGAGACGCCCGACGGGCAGCGAAGCGCGGTCGTGAAGGACGGGTTCTGGATTTGATCGGGGAAGGGGGCTCTGCCCCCGTCGCTGCGCGACTCCCCCGGGGTATTTTGGGCCAGATGAAGAAGCGGATCTGGTCGTTTGAAACAGAAAGGATATCAGATGTTTAACGCATTGGTCATGGACAAGGATGAAGAGAGCGGTCTGGCGAGCGCGTCGGTCAAGCAGATCAACGTGGATGACTTGCCTGCGGGCGAGGTGACGGTTGCTGTCGACTATTCGACCGTGAATTACAAGGATGGTCTGTGTATGTCGCCCAAAGGGGGCGGACTGGTGCGCAGCTACCCTCATATTCCAGGGATCGACTATGCGGGGACGGTCGAGGCGTCTTCAGACGAGCGGTACAAACCCGGTGACAAGGTTGTGCTGACCGGATGGCGCGTAGGCGAGGCGCATTGGGGTGGCTATTCCCAAAAAGCCAACGCGCGCGCAGATTGGCTTGTACCTCTGCCAGAAGGTCTGTCAGCACGTCAGGCGATGGCGATTGGGACCGCCGGGTTCACCGCGATGTTGGCCGTTATGGCGCTTGAAGATCATGGCTTGGAGTCGGGGCATGGCCCGGTGCTGGTGACGGGGGCCGCCGGCGGCGTAGGCTCGGTCGCGACTGCGATATTAGCGCATCTTGGCTATGAAGTTGCCGCTGTCACAGGGCGCCCCGAGACAGCAGAGTATCTGACCTCGCTGGGGGCGACGACAATTGTGCCTCGGGATGAGTTGAACGAAACCACCAAGCGCCCATTGGAGAGTGAAACTTGGTCTGGCTGTGTGGATGCCGTTGGTGGTGCAATGTTGGCTCGGGTTCTGGGGCAGATGAAGTATGGTGCCTCGGTTGCGGCTGTTGGCCTTGCCGGAGGGGCTGCTTTGCCCGCGACCGTGATTCCGTTCCTTCTGCGTGGGGTCAACTTGCTTGGGATCGACAGCGTCATGCAGCCATATGAAAACCGCGTGCGGGCCTGGCAGCGCATCGCAACCGATTTGCCGATGGATAAGCTTGAAGCCATGGTGCATCCGGCAACATTGTCAGATCTGCCCGCATTGGGGGCAGATATTTTGAACGGACAGGTCAAAGGGCGCGTCGTGGTCGACGTTAACAGCTGATCAGCATGAGGTCTGAAGCTGGTCGGGTACGCTATCCGACCGGCTTTGTCGTTGTGATTGTGCAGAAGATACCAGAAACAGTTCTGGTCATTGCCACAATTCCTGCCCATGATTGCTATACATCCCATTTGTGATGGCTTAAGACCCATCCGAACAGCACCTGAAGACGGGGAGTGAGCAGCATGTCTGATGATTTTGACCTGGACACCGATGATCTGAAACGCCGCATGGACGGCGCTATGACAAACCTCAAAACCGAATTCGCATCGCTTCGGACAGGGCGGGCCTCGGCCTCAATGCTCGAACCGGTGATGGTTGACGCCTATGGCTCGATGACGCCGATCAATCAGGTGGGGACAGTGAACGTGCCCGAGCCGCGAATGGTGACGGTCAATGTCTGGGACAAGTCGCTTGTGGGAAAGGTTGAAAAGGCAATCCGTGAGAGTGGGTTGGGGATCAACCCTCAACTGAACGGCACGATCATCATGCTGCCGATCCCAGAATTGAACGAAGAACGCCGCCGAGAGCTGGGCAAGGTTGCAGGACAATATGCAGAAAGCGCGCGGGTTTCGATCCGTAATGTTCGGCGCGATGGCATGGATCAGATCAAGAAGGGCAAAGCCGATGGCCTGTCTGAGGATGACCAGAAGCTCTGGGAAGCCGAGGTGCAGGACCTGACCGACATGATGATCAAAGCCGTTGATGATGCGCTTGAGACAAAGCAAGCCGAGATCATGCAGGTCTGAGCGCGAGACATGCCGAAAGATCCCCATACCGCCCTCGATACAGGGCCGCGCCATGTGGCCATCATCATGGACGGAAATGGCCGCTGGGCGCAGGCGCGCGGGCGGCCCAGGTTGTTTGGCCATCACGCGGGCGCGCGCCGTGTGCGTGAGGTGGTTGAGGCCTGTCCTGGGCTGGGGATCAAATACCTCACGATATTCGCCTTTTCGACGGAAAACTGGAAACGCACGCAGGTCGAAGTTGCTGGTCTGATGAGCTTGTTTCGGCGGTATATCGTCAAAGAAACCAAGACGTTGAAGGATAATGGTATCCGAGTGCGGTTCATCGGCGATCGTGTGCGTCTGGACGCGAAGCTGATTGAGTTGATGGACACGCTAGAGCGAGAGACGCAGGATAACGAGCTGGTTCATCTGACCGTAGCCCTTAACTACGGCGGGCGTGATGAGGTGGCTCGCGCAACCAAACGTCTGGCTCGTGATGTGGCTGAGGGGCGCCTGCGGCCCGAAGACGTGGATGAGGAAACCCTGCCTAAATATCTGGATACGCGCGTACTTCCGGATCCGGATCTTGTGATCAGGACCAGTGGCGAGGCGCGGATTTCAAACTTTCTGCTCTGGCAATCCGCCTATTCCGAATATGAATTCATCGATACGCTGTGGCCCGATTTCACCGCCGCCGAGCTCGAGCGCCTGTGCCGCAGTTATGGCGCGCGCGAGCGGAGGTTTGGAGCGGTTCCAGCATGACTGATGGCCGATGGTCTGATCTGACCACCCGGGTCCTGTCGGCTGCGGTTCTCGTCATCGTCGGCGCGATCGAAGTCTGGCTGGGCGGATTGTGGTTCGAGGTATTCATTGCTGCAGCCTGTGGTCTGATGACCTGGGAACTGGTGCGTATGGTGGACCCCGACCGCAAAGGCGTCGCCATTCAGCTTGCGATCTTGACAGGCGTTGCCGTTATCCTGAGTTATCATTTGCCCCCGCTTTACAAACTTCCTTTCCTGCTGGCTCCAGCTCTGGTTGGGGCGGGGCAGGTCAGCCGCGCGCGCGGACTTTATGTTATGTTTGCGTTCTGGATTGCGGCCTCAGGGTTGGGCTTCATCTCGATCCGAGAAAATATGGGGTTCGGCTGGATGGTTTGGCTGATCCTGATCGTGGTCGCCACCGACGTCGCGGGATATTTTGTAGGCAAAACGCTGGGTGGACCTAAGTTCTGGCCAAAGGTAAGCCCCAAGAAGACGTGGTCGGGTACGGTCGGAGGCTGGCTGGCTGCCGCGTTGGTCGGGGTTATCTTCGCCGCTTATGTGGGCTTTGGGGCAGCTTTCGTTCTGGTATCGGTGCTTGCTTCTATGGCCAGCCAGGCCGGCGACATCGTCGAAAGCGCCGTGAAGCGTAAGCTCGGGGTCAAAGACAGCTCGAACCTGATCCCGGGGCACGGAGGGTTCCTGGATCGTTTTGATGGAATGATGGGCGCAGCGGTCTTTGTGTTGATTGCAGGGCTGATATACGCACCCGGAGGCATGTGATGCGCAGAGTATCGATATTCGGGGCGACCGGATCGATAGGGCAGAACACCATTGATCTGATCGCACGACATCCCGACGCCTACAAGGTGGTGGCGCTGACCGGTGCTGGTAACATCGCCCAGTTGGCGCAGGATGCCATACGCCTGCGCGCCGATATCGCGGTGACCGCATTCGAAGATCGGTTGGATGATCTGCGTGACGCTCTGGCTGGAAGCGGCGTTCAGGCTGCTGCGGGGCAGGCGGCTTTGATTGAGGCAGGCACGCGCCCGGCGGATTGGGTCATGTCGGCCATCGTTGGCGCAGCAGGGCTGGCTCCGGGGATCGAAGCGCTGAAACAGGGCGCGACACTCGCGCTGGCCAACAAAGAGACGCTGGTCTGCGCGGGTTCACTGGTTCTGGACACTGCGCGAGCACACGGCGCAAAGCTGTTGCCCGTCGACAGCGAACATTCGGCGGTGTTTCAGGCCCTTGTGGGCGAGGACATCAACTGCGTCGAGCGGGTTATCATAACGGCCAGTGGCGGGGCATTCCGAGATTGGCCATTGGCTGATCTGGCTCATGCCACGGTCGAACAAGCCTCGAGTCACCCTAATTGGGATATGGGTCAAAGGATCACGATCGACAGCGCTTCGATGTTCAATAAAGCGCTAGAAGTCATAGAGACCAAAGAATATTTTGGAATCGACCCTTCCCGAATTGAAGTGCTAGTTCATCCTGAATCAATCGTCCACGCACTGGTTGGGTTTCAGGACGGTGCGTTGATGGCACATCTCGGAGCACCGGATATGCGACATGCAATCGGATATGCGCTTCATTGGCCTGAACGGCGCGAATTACCGGTAGAACGGTTGGACCTCGCCAAACTTGGACAATTGCGCTTTGTGGCGCCGGACGAGACGCGTTATCCCGCCCTGCGGCTTGCGCGAGAGGTAATGGCACGCGGTGGCCTGTCCGGCGCAATCTTCAACGCGGCCAAGGAACGTGCTCTGGATCATTTCATTGCGCGCCGGATCGGGTTCTTGGATATGGCAGATGCAGTGGCTTCAGTGCTTGATCGATATGAGGCCTCGGACGGCCTTATTGATGCCCCTTTGACACTTGATAATGTGCAGCAAACGGACCATCTGACACGGCAATGGGTCGATGAAACCGTATTGCAACGAACAGGATAAACACCTTTGGACATACTCTCTCTGATCCCGCAATTCGGCAATCTTCTCTATACGATCCTGGCCTTTGTTGTGGCGCTTTCAGCGATCGTAGCCGTGCATGAATACGGGCACTATATTGTTGGCCGCTGGTCAGGCATTCATGCCGAAGTGTTTTCGATCGGGTTTGGTCCGGTGCTTTGGAGCCGCATCGATAAGCGCGGCACCCGCTGGCAAATCGCGCTGCTTCCGTTCGGGGGCTACGTAAAGTTCCTGGGCGATGCGAATGCCGCTTCGGGCAAAGATGAAGAAACGATGGCCGACATCGCCCATCAAAGCCCGGAAGAACTGCGTCGCACGATGCATGGTGCCCCGCTCTGGGCGCGCGCAGCGACCGTGGCGGCCGGGCCGATCTTTAATTTCGCGATGTCGATTTTGGTGTTTGGCCTGGTTTTCTGGTCGAACGGTGTGTCGCGTGAACCACTTACGGTTGGTGCACTGCAACCGCTTCCCGGGACGGCGCAAGGTTTGCAGGAGGGCGATGAAATCATCGCCATCGCAGGGCTGCAAACCCCGGATTTCGACGACGAGAACAACTGGTCGGACTTTATCGACGCCTTGCCGGTACTGCCGGAGTTGGACTATACGGTCATCCGTGATGGTGAGACGATTGACGTTCAAGGTCCATGGCTGTTCCCACCTTTGATTCAACAAGTTGCGCCACGCAGCGCAGCCATGGATATCCAGCTGCAGTCAGGCGATGTCATCACGGCTGTTGATGGTGATCCGATCTTTGCCTTCGACCAACTGAAGGAGCATGTCGAAGGCTCGGATGGTCGGGCTTTGTTGCTGACGGTCTGGCGCGACGGCGCAGATCTGGAGTTCGCTCTGGCCCCGCGCCGGACGGACGAACCAAAACCGGAAGGCGGATTTGTCACCCATTGGCGTATTGGCATCGTCGGCGGCATGATGATTGAACCCGAGAAGGTTCCGGCCGGAGTTTGGGACTCGTTAAAAGGTGGTGTCGCTCAGACAGGGCGTATCATCGAAGGCTCGCTTTCCGGCATATGGCATATGATTACGGGGGCCATCAGCACCTGCAACATTTCCGGGCCAATTGGGATTGCTGAAGTATCGGGGGCGATGGCCAGCCAGGGTACGCAAAGCTTCATCTTTTTCATCGCTGTGTTGTCCACTGCGGTAGGCCTTTTGAATCTTTTCCCGATCCCGGCGCTGGATGGTGGACATCTGTTGTTCTACGCCTATGAAGCGGTGTCTGGTAAACCGCCCAGCGACAAGGCACTGCGTGTTCTGATGGGTATCGGAGTAACGTTGATCCTGTCGTTGATGATCTTTTCGGTCAGCAATGACCTGTTCTGCTGATTAAGGCAGGCACGGCACGGTTCGGACGCAAAATTGCCTCATTTCGGCCCTATGCTCTTGGGTGCATTTTAAAGAATGGGCTCAAGGGCTATGACCAAGACACTGCAGAAATCGTATCAGAGTTTCAGCTATCTGTTTCTGTTGAACTGGGATGTGCTGCTCAGCTTTGGAGTCACCGCATTGGCGCTGGCGGTTGGCGGGTATCTCGTCGGACTGTGATTCTTTCTGCATCACTGTGACATCTTGGAACGGCCTGCGGGCCGTTTTTTACGTTTTGCGCTTTTGACATGATGCCACAATCGGGCTACTCAGCAGCTAAAGTCTGAAAATTCTGGGTAGTGACAAAAATGACTGACAGCAGAGGCACGGGCACATACTGCGGCTCTCGCGGGCGGCAAAACAATATTTTGTGGCAGGCACTAACGTTCTTTTTCTTCTTTGCTATACCGGGTTTACTGGTATTGCCGCAGCCGGCACAGGCGCAGTCTTACACGATCAACAGCTTCGATGTTGAAGGCAATCGCCGTATCGAAACCTCGACCATCATCGCCCGGACGGGAATCGAGCCGGGACAGACGGTAAGCGCTGGAGAGCTGAATGACGCCTTCCAGCGTTTGCTTGACAGTGGTGTTTTTGAGACAGTCGAGCTGACACCGCGTGGCAATACCCTGGTTATCGAGGTCGAAGAATACCCGACAATCAACCAGATCAGCATCGAAGGTAACCGCCGTGTTAAAGACGATGTTCTACTGGACGCGATTTCATCCGAGACGCGGCGCGTTTTCACACCGCAGGTGGCCGAAGCGGATGCCGAGCTGATCGCTCAGATCTATTCCTCGCAAGGCCGGGTGTCGGCCACTGTTATCCCGCGCATCATTCGCCGGAGCGACAATCGGGTCGATCTGGTTTTTGAGGTTGCCGAAGGCACGACCATCGAGGTGGAGCGCGTAAGCTTCGTGGGCAACCGGGCCTATTCGGACCGTCGTCTACGCCGTGTGCTCGAAACCAAGCAGGCGAACTTCCTTCGTACGTTCCTGCGTGGAGACACTTTCATCGCGGACCGTATCGAGTTCGACAAGCAAGTGATCCGCGATTTCTATCTGTCGCGGGGCTATGTCGATTTTCGGGTCAACAGCGCGAATGTTGAATTTACGCGTGAACGTGACGCCTTTTTCCTGGTCATGAATATTACGGAGGGCCAGCGTTTCGCGTTTGGCCAGATTTCCACAGTCAGCGAAATTCCGGGTGTGGACCCTGCGGTCTATCAAGACGCGTTGAAGATCAAACCCGGCGTTATCTACTCGCCGTCGCTGGTGGAAAACTCGATCGCTCGGATGGAGCGGCTGGGGATCAAGAACGGCGTCGACTTCCTGCGTGTTGAGCCTCGTATCACGCGAAACGCGCGAGATCTGACCTTGGACGTGCAATTCGTACTGACCCGCGGGCCGCGCATCTTCGTGGAGCGGATCGATATCGAAGGCAATACGACCACTCTGGACCGCGTAATTCGACGCCAGTTTGATACGGTCGAAGGTGACCCGTTCAATCCCCGTGAAATTCGTCAGAGCGCTGAGCGTATTCGTGCACTCGGCTTCTTCTCGGTCGCGGATGTGGAGACACGTGAAGGATCGACACCCAGCCAGGTTATTGTTGACGTCGATGTTGAAGAACAACCAACCGGGTCGCTGAGCCTTGGTGGTAGTTTTTCGGCCACAGATGGCTTCGGGATCGCAATTGGTCTGAATGAATCCAACTTTCTGGGACGTGGTCAGAATTTGGGTGTGACCCTGTCGACTGCGCAGGATTCGGAAGAATACTCGATCAACTTTACCGAGCCTTATCTGTTGGGCCGAAAGCTGCGCTTTGATTTGGGTTTGGGGCTTTCTACCACGAACTCGAGCTTTGCCAGCTTTGATACCAAAACGGTCTTCTTCAACCCTCAGATCAGCTATGCCATCGGTGAGCTTTCGGCGCTGCGCCTGCGCTATGGGTGGGACCGCAGCGAGATGACACAGCAAAGCAATGAAACCAACGGTGCTGTGATTGCCTCGGAAATTGCCCAAGGCAAACGCACCACGAGTTCGATTGGCCTGTCTTATGTCTATGACAGCCGTTTGGGCGGGCTGAATCCAACAGCTGGTGTTCTTTTCGAGGTTGGTGTGGATGCGGCCGGACTTGGTGGTGACAACGAATTCATTCAGACGACCGCGCGCGCCATCGCGCAAAAGCGGGTATGGAATGAAGAAGTTGTGCTTCGCGCCAGTCTGGAACTTGGGGCGTTGAATTGGACTGGTGACGACTTCAGCAGAACAATCGACCGTTTCGTGCTGGGTCCGAATACGTTCCGCGGCTTTGAGCCCGCTGGTCTCGGCCCGCGTGATCTCTCGAATGGCCAGGATGACGCGATCGGGGGCAACTACTATTGGGTAGCCCGTTTCGAATCCGACTTCCCGCTGGGCCTGCCCGAGGAATTGGGATTGCGGGGCGGTGTGTTCTATGACGTTGGCAATCTCTACAACATTGACAACGTGAACACTGCAGGATCTGATATTGTGGGTGCCAACGGTTCGATCCGTCATGTCATCGGCGTTTCGGTTCTGTGGACCACGCCCTTTGGTCCACTGCGCTTCAACTTCTCGAAGGCTCTCAAGAAGGAAGAGTTCGATAACGAGCGGAACTTCGACCTGACCATTCAGGCTCAGTTCTGATCCCGAATGCGTAACAGGAACATAATGTTATTGCAGGGCCCTTTTTGGGCCCTGTGTATTTTGGTCTTTTTGTCTGTATTGCCCGTAAGGGCACAGCAGCTTGGTGTGCCTCAAACCGGCGTACTGACAATTTCCAGCGAAAGGTTTTTCGCCGAATCCGCTTTTGGTCAGCGGGTATTTCGTGAAATCGAGACCGAGAGCGCCTTGTTGGCTCAGGAGAACGAGCGGATCGTTTCTGAGTTGAGCGAGGAAGAAAAAGACCTGACCGAAAAGCGTAAGTCTTTGTCGGCTGAAGAGTTTCGACCCCTGGCAGAAGCGTTTGACGAAAAGGTCCAGTCCCATCGCGAGGGTCAGCGCGCCAAGCTGGACCTTCTGGCACGGCGCGGTGAAGAGGCGCGCGGCCGGTTTTTCGAGCTGGCGCAGCCTGTTCTGATCGAGTTGCTGCGCGAATCCCAGGCTTCGGTTGTAATTGAAAGGGCGACGGTCGTGCTTAGCACGGACGCCTCAGACATCACGGACGCCGCGATTGAACGCATCAATGCCGCGATTGGCGATGGAAGCGCGCTTGGCGGCACCAACGGCGAATAGGCTGACTTGCCCTTACGTATCGGTATTGCTAACCACGCTTGAACGAGACATCCAAAACAGGACATCCAAACCATGACCACGGAAACCAAGAGCGCCGACATTCAGCTGATTCAGCGGATATTGCCGCATCGCTATCCGTTTTTGCTGGTCGATAAGGTCGTGGACATCCAGGGCTATCAATCCGCAGTTGGTATCAAGAACGTCACCATGAATGAACCCCATTTTCAGGGGCATTTTCCGGGCACTCCAATCATGCCCGGCGTCACGATTGTCGAGGCGATGGCGCAGACCGCCGGTGTCATGTTGGGCGTCGGCATGGACGTGATCGACAGTGAACTGCTGATCTATTTCATGAACATCGATAAGTGTAAGTTCCGCCGCAAGGTTGTGCCCGGCGACGTACTTGAGATGCATGTCGAAACGGTGCGTGGCAAGAAAGGCGGTAAAATCTTCAAATTCAGCGGTCGCGCAACCGTTGAAGGCGAAGTTGCCGCCGAGGCCGAATTCTCGGCCTATGTCGATTGGGATATGGAAAAGACGACATGAGCGGTATCCATCCCAGCGCCATTATCGAAGACGGGGCTCAGATCGGGCAGGGCTGCATCATCGGTCCCTTCTGTTACATCGGATCGCAGGTCCGTTTGGGTGATCGGGTTGAGCTGAAATCTCATGTGGTGGTGACCGGCGACACCAGCGTCGGCGAAGACACTGTGATCTTCAATTTCTCGGTCATTGGAGAAATACCGCAGGATCTGAAATTCGGCGGCGAGAATACCCGATTGGAAATCGGCAAACGCAACCGCATCCGTGAACATGTGACGGTTAACACCGGTACAGACGGTGGCGGTGGTGTGACCCGTATCGGCGACGATTGCCTGCTGATGGCCGGTGTCCATGTCGCCCATGACGTGCAGATTGGCAACCGGGTGATCATGGTCAACCATGCCGGCGCGGCCGGTCACTGCATTATTGAGGATGACGTGATCGTCGGCGGCATTTCCGGTCTGCATCAATTTGTGCGTGTCGGTCGCGGTGCGATCATCGGCGCGCTGACGATGGTGGCAAATGATGTGATTCCCTACGGCCTTGTGCAAGCTCCGCGCGGCGAACTGGATGGTCTGAACCTTGTGGGGTTGAAACGGCGTGGCGTGGCGCGTGCAGATATCTCGGCCCTGCGTGCCGCGTTTCGCGAATTGTCCGAGGGTGAGGGCACCTTCATGGATCGTGCCAAGCGATTGGGCGACGATCACGAAAGCGAATATGTGCGCCGGATCGTCGATTTCGTCACCGGTGAATCCGATCGCTCGTTCCTGACGCCGAGGAAGTAATCCGATGCTGGCTCTGATCGCGGGAACAGGTGCGCTACCGGATATGGTGCTTTCGTGCCTGTCCGATCGCCCGCTGATTTGCGCCATGGAGGAGTTCGAACCGGACACTCTGACAGCAGATGTGATCTTTCCTCTAGAACATCTCGGCAGTTTCATCGCTGACCTCAAAACGCGGGGCGTAACCGAGATCTGCATGGCCGGAGCAGTACGCCGCCCTGTTGTTGACCCGGCGCGGATCGACGCTGCAACGATGCCGCTGGTTCCGATCCTGCAGCAGGCCATCATGTCCGGAGACGATGGCGCGCTGCGAGCGGTCATCGGCATCTTTGAAGACGCCGGACTGAACGTTCGGGCCGCGCATGAGATTGCGCCTGATCTGCTGCCTCCGCTGGGTTGCCTGACCGAAGCGCACCCGTCCGAGGCCGATCTGGCAGATGCGGATCGCGCTGCGGGTATCCTGCGCGCGATGGGTGCTGCCGATATCGGTCAGGCTTGTGTGGTACAGAAAGGACAGGCGCTGGCGGTCGAGAGTATCTTTGGCACCGCATGGATGTTGCAATCTCTGACACAACGACCCGATGCGGGCGGTGGTGTTCTGTTCAAGGGCCCCAAGCCCGATCAGGACCGGCGTGCGGATATGCCCGCCATCGGGCCTGATACGGTATCTGGCGCTGTGGCTGCTGGTCTGGCTGGTATTGTGATCGAAAAGGGCGGTGTCATCGTGCTGCAGCGCGACCGTGTCATTGAGGAATGCAATCGTCTTGGCCTGTTCCTGCAGGTCCGTGAGCGCGCGGTCTGATGCGCGTCTTTCTGGTCGCGGGGGAACCTTCGGGCGACCGTTTAGGGGCCGCGTTGATGGAAGGTCTGCGTGTGCTGGTTCCTGATGTCACGTTTGACGGCGTGGGTGGTCCCTTGATGCAGGCGCAGGGGCTGAGCAGCCGATTTCCCATGTCAGAACTCAGCGTCATGGGGCTGGTTGAGGTTTTGCCCAAGTTTTTTCACCTCAAACGTCGTATTGCTGAAACCTCTCAGGAAGTGCTTGAGACGCAACCGGATGTATTGATCACCATCGACAGCCCGGATTTTTCCCTGCGTGTCGCGAAGCTGGTAAAGGCCGAAAGCAACATCCGCACCGTGCACTATGTTGCGCCCAGCGTTTGGGCTTGGCGGCCGGGGCGTGCCGATAAAATGGCGAAAGTGATTGATCACGTCCTCGCCCTGTTGCCGTTCGAACCGCCATATATGGAACGCGCCGGAATGGAGTGCGATTTCGTTGGCCATCCGGTTGTGAACGAACCCGTCGCCACAGATCAGGACATAGCGCAGTTCCGCACCGATCACGATCTGGGTGATGCGCCGATTATCCTTGCGCTGCCTGGTTCTCGCCGGGGTGAGGTTGAAAGGTTGGCTCCGATGTTTGGCGCCGCCCTCGGGCAATTTCTGCAAGATCGGCCTGACATGCGCGTTGTTGTTCCCGCCGTTGCGCATATGGTGGATGCGGTTTCTGAGCAGGTGAAGGATTGGCCGGGTCAGCCGGTTGTTATCGATCCACGAGAATTGCCTTCGGATCAGGCTCAGGCGCAGAAACGGGCAGCCTTTGCCGCAGCCGATCTTGCGCTTGCGGCGTCTGGCACCGTTTCTCTGGAGCTCGCGGCGCAGGCGACGCCGATGGTGATTGCCTATAACCTGAACTGGCTAACCACGCTGATCGCAAAGCGTATGGTGAAACTGGACACGGTCACTCTGGTCAATCTGGTGTCAGAAACACGAACGGTCCCTGAATGTCTGCTGGACGACTGCCAGCCCGGTAAGATTGCTGATGCATTAAGAGACGTCGCGGCGACCCCCGGAAACCAGCAACAGGCGATGACTGAGACGATGCAGCGTCTGGGGCGAGGCGGCGAGGCCCCCGGCTTACGTGCGGCGCGCGCAGTCCTGGAACGGATGTCGTAACACCATGTTCGAGCATGTCCTTTTCGCCATATCGGCTGGGGTGGCGATGGTGTCGACGAACCTCGACAATCTGGCGGTATTGCTGGGCCTGATCCTGATCATGGAACAACGCCGCGCCATCGTCGGTTTTGCCATTGCACAGGCCATTGTCTTGTCTCTCGCGATGACCGTTGCGGTCGGATTGGATCAGAGCGGTATTCCCGAGTGGATCGGATACCTTGGTATCGTTCCGTTGATCTTCGGCCTGCGCGGAATCTGGCAGCAGTTTCGGGGGACGGAAGCGGAGGACGTAAGTTCCAAAGGTGCCGTCAGCTCGGTTATAACCTTATTTCTGAGCCTGTCGGTCGACAGCTTTGCGGTCATGACCCCGCTGTTAGCAGATTCGACGCCATCGTTCCGTTTTGCCGCCTTGGTGGGAGCAGCCATCGCTGCCTGTACCTTGGTCGCCGTTGCAACATGGGGTGCGCCACGGGCCAAAAGCCTTGGCCCGCAGGTGGCCCGGATGGATCGGGTCGCACCTTACATAATGGTCTGTGTCGGGCTCTACATCCTGTTCAACTCACCAACTGATGTGCTCTGATCTGACGTAACCAACGTATTGTGATCGGTCGGCATCTGTTGCAGCACCTGAAGGCTTGGATATGCTGGCTGCGAAGGAGATAGCCCATGACCCGAATCCCACCGCTGAGCGATGATGAAATGACCGACGCGGCCTGCGCGTCTTTTGCGGCGCTGCAGGGCTATGGACCATTCGATAACTGGGCACGCGTCGCGGCCTATTGCCCGCCGGTGCTTGAGCATGTGACGGGTCTGCTGACCACATTGCGTGCTCAGGAAAATCTGCCGAGACGTGCACTCGAATTAGCGATGGTAACTGTTTCCAAGCTGAATGCCTGCGACTATTGCGTGTCGCATCATACACCGCTGCTGACCGTGACCGGGCTAAGCCCGGAAGGCGCGGCGCGTTTGCCCGATGTCGACGATCATCCCGAACTGGACGACTGTGACAAAGCGGTGGTCCGGTTTGCCGAAGCGGTGACGACACGATCAGGCAGGATGCGAGATGCTGAGGTTTCGGACCTGCGTGAATGGTTCAGCGATGCGCAGATCGTTGAGCTGACTTGGCGCATCGCTCTCACCGGCGCATTCAATCGCTTCAACGATGCGCTTCAGATACAGATCGAGGCCGAGGTCGATCCGATTTCGGCTTAATAGCCACGCCAGATCCAGCCGCCGCCAAAGATACGGCTGCCTTCGCTTGCATAGAACACGCAGGCTTGACCGGGCGATATCCCTTCTTCCGGCGTCAGCAATTCGACCTCTGCCGTTGTGTCGGAAAGGGGGCGAATGATCGCCTCACGCGGCGGCCGGGTCGAGCGGACCTTTACCGACAGATGCCATTCGTCGCGCGAGGTGAAGGGTTCATCGCCCAACCAGTTGATCTCGCGCACGGGTACGACGCGGGTGGCCAGCATCTCTTTTGGGCCGACGACGACCTGCTTCTTGTCCACGTCCAGTTTAACCACGTAGAGCGGTTCGCTGAGGCCGCCAATGCCAAGACCGCGGCGCTGACCGATCGTGTAGTGGATCACACCATCATGCTGCGCCAGTACGCGGCCATCGGCATGAACGATCTCGCCGGGCTCTGCCGCACCGGGGCGCAGCTTTTCGATCACGCTGGCATAGTTGCCGTTGGGCACGAAACAGATGTCCTGACTGTCCGGCTTGTCTGCTACGGCCAACCCATATTGGGCCGCCATCTCGCGGGTGGCGTCCTTGGAGGGCAGGTGCCCCAGCGGGAAACGCAGGAAATCCAGCTGTTCAGGTGTTGTCGAGAACAGGAAATATGACTGATCGCGGTTCGCATCCTCGGCGCTGTGCAGTTCCGGGCCATTGGGGCCCATCTTGCGCTGGATGTAATGACCGGTGGCCATGCAATCGGCCTCAAGGTCCTTCGCCGTTTCCAGAAGGTCCTTGAACTTTACCCGTTCATTGCAGCGGATGCAGGGCACTGGGGTCGCGCCAGCCAGATAGCTATCGGCGAACTCATCAATTACCGCGTCCTTGAAGATGTTTTCATAATCCAGGACATAATGCGGAAACCCGCGCTCCTCGGCCACGCGCCGCGCGTCGTGGATGTCAATCCCAGCACAACAGGCGCCTTTTTTGGCCAGCGCTGCGCCGTGATCGTAAAGCTGCAAGGTCACCCCGACGACGTCGTAACCTTGTTCTGCCAGATGTGCGGCCACGACCGAACTGTCCACACCTCCGGACATGGCGACCACCACCCGCGTTTCCGAGGGCGGTTTGGCGAAGCCAAGCGAGTTCAGCGGTGTCTCGGTATCGAGGGCCATATCGATTCCAGTCAGGTTTAAAGAAGACCGGCAGAATATAGGAAAATTCTACACACTCTCAAGGGGCGGTTTCACGCTGTTTTAAGTAGGCTGGGCGCAGCTTTGTCGCAGCAAAAGAAGGTTTAACAGATGTATTTGCACAAAGTGGAAGGGCCAAGGTCAGTTACCTTACCAGATGGAACTGTTCTGACGCGGGCAGATCTGCCACCTGCGGACACACGACGCTGGGTCGCATCACGTAAAATCGTCGTCGTGCGTGGCGTGCTGTACGGTCTGATTTCTTTGTCGGATGCCAAAAAGCGATACGGGCTCAGTGATGAAGAATTCAATGCCTGGGTTTCTGCCGTAGCCGAACATGGAGCTGATGCACTGAAGGTCACGGCGCTAAAAAAATATCGACAACCTAAAGGAGAACATGAATAAATGAATCAACGGTAACGGCAGGTTAACCATTTTTGACCAGTCTCATTTCGAACCGAAGATTTTTAACCGAATTGGAGCAGTTGAATGCGAATACTTCTTGTCGAGGATGATCCCACCACGTCCAAAAGCATCGAGTTGATGCTGACGCATGCAAATCTGAATGTGTATGCGACAGATCTGGGTGAAGAGGGGATCGATCTGGCCAAATTGTATGACTATGACCTGATCCTCCTGGACCTGAATCTGCCGGACATGAACGGACACGAAGTGCTACGGCAGTTGCGTATTGCCCGGGTTGAAACGCCGATCCTGATCCTCTCGGGTGCTGACGATACTGAAAGCAAGATCAAGGGCTTCGGCTTTGGTGCGGACGATTACCTGACTAAACCGTTCCATCGCGAAGAGCTTGTGGCGCGCATTCACGCGATCATCCGTCGCTCCAAGGGGCATTCACAATCGGTGATCCATACCGGTCAGGTGGCAGTAAATCTGGATGCCAAAACGGTCGAGGTTGGCGGCAAAACCGTGCATCTGACCGGCAAAGAATACCAGATGCTCGAGCTTTTGAGCCTGCGCAAGGGTACGACGCTGACCAAAGAGATGTTTCTCAACCACCTCTATGGCGGCATGGATGAGCCCGAGCTGAAAATCATCGACGTGTTTATTTGCAAACTGCGCAAGAAGCTCAGCAATGCCACGGGTGGAGAGAACTATATCGAGACGGTGTGGGGCCGTGGCTATGTCCTGCGCGATCCACAGTCGGGCAGCGTCGACGAAACCCGTATCGCGGTTGGCGCCTGAACTCATAAGAAGTTTGCCGCCGCCGGTCCAGGGCGGCAATCCCACTCGCGGCTCAGCACAACACTGGACCTGACCATGGCCTCGCCCTATCACTGGGGTCCAAGACAACGTGACAGGGCGGGGACATGAGCAAGACCATTGCGGTAGCTGATTTGAGCGAAGACGAAGCACGGGAAGAACTTGCCCGGCTCGCCGCGGCTTTGCTGCGCGCCAATGATCTGTATCATGCCAAAGATGCCCCTGAGATCTCGGATGCAGATTACGATGCGCTCAAGCGCCGAAATGCCGAAATCGAGGACCGGTTTCCGAATCTGAAGCGCGTCGACAGCCCATCGGATCAGGTCGGCGCACGGCCTGCAGACGGGTTTGCCAAGGTGGCCCATTCGATGCGTATGATGTCGTTGGGCAACGCCTTTGAAGACGACGACGTCGCCGATTTCGACCGCTCGATTCGTAAATATCTGGGCCTGAGCACAGATGCACCGCTGGCTTATACAGCCGAGCCCAAGATTGATGGCTTGTCCCTGTCCCTGCGGTACGAAGACGGCGAGCTGGTACAGGCTGCCACGCGCGGAGATGGCGAAGTCGGTGAAAACGTCACCGCAAATGCCCGCACGGTCGAGGATGTCCCACACCGGATTGAGGGCGCCCCAGAGATTCTGGAGGTTCGGGGCGAAGTCTATATGTCTCATCAGGACTTCGACGCGCTGAACGCTCGGCAATCCGAAACCGGTGGAAAAACTTTCGCAAACCCGCGCAATGCGGCAGCGGGTTCTCTACGGCAGCTTGATTCAGAAATCACCCGGTCTCGACCGCTGCGGTTCTTTGCTTATGCCTGGGGGACGTTGTCCAAACCATTAGCGGAAACGCAGATGGCTGCGATCGGGCGGCTTCGTGAGTTTGGATTTCAGGTCAATGATCTGACCCGCCTGTGTGCCACAACAAATCAGATGCTCGAACACTACCGTGAGATCGAAGCGCAGCGCGCAACCTTGGGCTACGATATCGATGGCGTGGTCTATAAGGTCGATGACCTTGGCCTGCAGGCTCGTCTGGGGTTTCGCTCGACGACGCCTCGTTGGGCCATCGCACATAAATTCCCGGCAGAACTTGCTTGGACACGGCTGGAGGCGATCGACATTCAAGTCGGCCGAACCGGAGCGCTCAGCCCGGTTGCTCGGTTGCATCCGGTCACGGTTGGTGGCGTCGTTGTTTCGAACGCGACCTTGCACAACGAGGACTATATCGCCGGGCGAGACGCCAAAGGCGGGGTAATCCGTGATGGCAAGGACATTCGTGTCGGGGATTGGGTGCAGGTCTATCGCGCGGGCGACGTGATCCCCAAGATCTCGGATGTGGACCTATCCAAGCGGCCCGACGATTCCGAACCCTATGATTTCCCATCGAAATGTCCCGAATGCAGCAGCGATGCGATCCGCGAAGAGGGCGATGCGGTTCGGCGCTGCACCGGTGGTTTAATTTGTCCGGCACAAGCGGTTGAGAAGCTTAAACACTTTGTGTCGCGCAAGGCCTTCGATATCGAAGGTTTGGGCGCGAAACAGATCGAGATGTTCCATGGCGACTCGATCCTGCCGATCAATACTCCTGCTGACATTTTCACGCTGCAGGATCGTGACGCGGGCAATCTGGCGCGCCTGAAGAATCGGGATGGCTGGGGCGACACCTCGGCCAGTAACCTGTTTGCGGCCATCGATGAAAAGCGGACAATTCCCTTTGCACGACTTTTGTTTGCCCTTGGTATTCGCCATGTCGGTGAGGTCGGCGCGCGCGATTTAGCACTGTTTTACCGCGATTGGGACGTTATGGCCGCAGCGATTGACACTGCACGCCCTGCGGCCTTGGCACAGCGGGCGGCGGACGAAGCGGAAGAGGCTGAACGGATCGCCGCCAGTGGCGAGGGTCGGCGCGCACGACTGAAGGAAGCGCGCGATGCGGCCGCGGCGCGGTTGGACGTACCTGCCTCAGCTGCAAATGCATGGTCTGATCTGATCGGAATCGATGGAATTGGGGCTACTCTGGGCCTGTCACTATCCGACGCTTTCGCTAACGCCGAAGAGCGCAAGGCTTTTGACGATCTAAGCGCGCACCTGACGATTGTTCCACCCGAGGCGCCGTCGTCGGACAGCCCGGTCGCGGGCAAAACCGTTGTATTTACCGGAACGCTGGAAAAGATGACCCGTGCCGAGGCCAAGGCACGGGCTGAAGCATTAGGTGCAAAAGTTTCCGGCTCGGTCAGTCAGAAGACTGATCTTCTTGTGGCTGGTCCCGGGGCCGGATCGAAGGCGAAGAAGGCAGCTGATCTGGGTATAGAAACACTCGACGAAGACGGCTGGCTGCAGCTGATCGGGGATGCATGAGCGGCAGACCCGAACAACTCTTTCCGCTGTTCGCAGGGCTTGAAACGCTCGACGGTGTTGGTCCCAAGACGGCGCAGCTGATGGGGCAGCTCGGGATCGAGTCGCCGCGTGATGTGTTGTTTGCGTTGCCCTATGCAGTGATCGACCGCAGGCGGCGAGACACGATCCAAGGCGCGGATTTACCGACGACCCTGACCGTGGAGGTGACCGTTGGCCCGCACAGACCTCCTCACAACAAGGGTGGTGCCTATCGTATTCATGTCGAAGATGCTCAGGCCGATTTCCAGCTGGTCTTTTTTCATGCGCGCGGGGACTACCTGAAGAAAATACTGCCGCAGGGCGCGCGCCGAGTGGTGTCGGGCAAACTTGAGCTGTTCGATGGCATGGCGCAGATGGTGCATCCCGACCATGTCGTGGCCCTTGAAAGTGCAGGCGAGTTGCCTGAGTTCGAGCCTGTTTACCATCTTACACAAGGCGTCACTCAGAAGACGGCCTACAAAGCTGCACAAAGCGCGTTGGCACGCGCGCCTGCTTTGACTGAGTGGGCTGATCCAGCCCAGGTCGCTCAGCAAAGCTGGCCGAATTGGCAAGCAGCGATGCAAGCGGCGCATCACCCGAAAGGTGCGGATGATGTGGCCTCATTTGCTCCGGCGCGTGAACGGTTGGCTTATGATGAGTTTCTGGCGCACCAGCTCACTTTAGCGATCGCGCGTCAAAAGGAACGCAAGACCCGTGGGGTCGTCAGTGTCGGAACAGGTGCGCTGCAGTCCAGGGTATTGGCAAGCCTGCCGTACCGTCCGACCGGGGCGCAAACGCGCGCGATTGAGGAGATCTCGGCAGACATGGCCTCGGACAGCCGTATGAATCGGTTGCTTCAGGGTGATGTGGGGGCAGGCAAGACACTAGTGGCGTTCATGGCCTTGCTGGTCGCCGTCGAGGCGGGCGGGCAGGGCGTAATGATGGCCCCAACCGAGATTCTGGCCCGTCAGCATTTGGAAGGGCTGCGCCCGTTGGCCGAGGAAGCTGGCGTTGTGCTCGAAATTCTGACCGGGCGCGACAAAGGTGCAGAACGGCGCGCCAAGCTGGCCGCATTGAAACAGGGTGATATCCAAATCCTCGTCGGCACCCATGCCGTTTTCCAAAGCGATGTAGAATTCAACGCTTTGCGGTTGGCGGTTGTCGACGAACAGCACCGCTTTGGCGTCCGTCAGCGGATGGAACTGTCCGAGAAAGGCCAGCGCGCAGATGTCCTGGTGATGACGGCGACTCCGATCCCGCGCAGCCTGGCTTTGGCACAATACGGGGATATGGATGTTTCGGTTCTGGACGAAAAACCTCCGGGCCGGAAACCGATCAAGACCGCCATCGTCAGCACGCAACGCATGAATGAGGTCGTGGCCCATCTCCGGGGCGCGATTGAAGCGGGCAAGCAATGCTATTGGGTTTGCCCTCTGGTGGACGAATCTGAAGTCTCCGATCTGACAGCGGCTGAGGAGCGGTTCAAACGATTGCGCGCGCTGTTGGGCGATGGCGTCGTGGGGCTTGTACACGGGCAAATGCCACCAGCTGAGAAAGACGCTGCCATGGCGGCGTTCCAATCTGGGCAGACCAAGGTTTTGGTGGCCACAACCGTGATCGAGGTGGGTGTGAACGTGCCCAACGCGACCATCATGGTAATCGAACGGGCCGAGATTTTCGGCCTGGCGCAATTGCACCAGCTGCGCGGTCGCGTAGGGCGGGGCGAGGATGCCTCGACCTGTTTGTTGATGTATCAGCCACCGCTTAGCGAAGGTGGGCGCAAGCGGCTGGAGGTCCTGCGTGAGACTGAAGACGGGTTTCGGATCGCCGAGACTGACTTGCAGATGCGCGGGGCCGGGGATCTGATTGGCACCGCACAATCGGGGTTGCCAAAGTTCCGCATTGCAGATCTTGAGCGGCAGGCCGGGTTGATGGCCGTTGCCCAATCCGACGCGCGCGCATTGCTGACTACTGACCCGGACTTGACCTCAGATCGGGGAAAGGCCGCGCGTGTTCTTCTGTGGCTGATGAAACAGGATCAGGCAATCCGTTTGATTTCAGTGGGTTAAACCATAAATCCCCAAAAGTTCGCAAATGTTCTCAAAAAGTTCTTTACCGACTCGCCAAAATATGAGAACAAAAGGTCAACAAAAGATTAAACCCGACCGGAGGTGAGACCATGCTGGCCCAGATCAAGACTGCTTTCAGCCGTTCGCAAGCAACGATTTTGCAGGATGCTGTAGGCGCAGTCTCTCTGGTGGTCATGCTGGTGGTTGCCCTTCACCTGCCGACGGGGTTTTAAGCTTTTCTGCCTGCGATCTCATGCCGATAGCACCGCGCTTGTTTCCCCATCTCAGTCAAGGGTGACCTGCCTGTCCCAAACCCCTTGAAGGGGCCAGCCTCGGCCCCGCGCGGAAATCCGGACCCTACGTGAGACACGCACAACCTACCGCCGCCCTTTCCGCCCGGAAGGAGCGGCGGCTTTTTTATAATTGCCCGGTTTTGATGATTTCGAGCATCGCCGACAGCACAGAGTTCACCGCGACCGAGGCCAGGATCATCCCCATGATCCGACTGATGATCGCGGCACCCGAATGTCCGATCCAACGTATGATGGGCTCGGCCAGCAACATCAGCACAAAGGCAATGGCAATCACCACCAACATCACCAGAGCGGTTATGCCCTGATCGGCAATGCTGTAACGATTGTTGTCGGTCAGCACGACGATCGCCAGCATCGCGCCAGGTGAGGCGAGGGACGGAACCGCCAGCGGAAAGATCGCAGGATTGGTCTTATGCATCCTGTCTTGCAGATCTTCCTGAGCCTCGCGCTGTTCGATATCCTGTTTGCTTTCGCCAAAGATCATGGTCAGCGCGAACAGGAACAGAATAATCCCGCCAGCGACCTGAAAGGAATTGAGACCGATATCCAGTGCCTCAATCACCAGCTGTCCACAGACGAGGAAGAACAGAAGTATACCCGCACTGACAAGCGCGGCCAGCAGAGCGGTTTTGCGCCGGGCAGCGACCCCGACGCTTGTGGTGACGGCTATGAAGACGGGGATCGTGCCAATCGGATCAATGACAACCCAGAGGGTTACGAAATGTTCGAGCAGTTTTTCCACGCCTTACTCCCCCGGATTTCGGCGGAGATTAGACGGGTTTGTCGAAAAAGACCACGCTCAGGCGCAGTTGGCCTGTTCAGCTTGTTCCATCGCCTCGGCAGTGGCTTCCAACGCCAGAAGAATTGAGGCGTGACGGTTTTTGTAGTCGCGCGACGGCATCAGCACCTCAAGCCCGTCAAACGGTGCATCGGGGGCAGGGCCGTCTTTCTTAAGCATCGCAGACAGTTGCTCGCGTGCGGTTTCCACCTGAGCTCGGGTTGCGCCAATCACCGCGCTTCCAACCACTGAAGCCGAAGCCTGACCCAAAGCGCAGGCTTTGACATCCTGTGCAAAATCAGAAATCCGCCCGTCTTCGACCTTAACGTCCACGGTCACCGTCGAGCCACAAAGCGGCGCGCGTTTCTTTACGGTTGCGTCCGGATTTTCAAGCCGCTCGAGATGGGGGATATCAGCGGCAAGCGCAAGAATGCGTCCTGAATATAGCTTGATCAGATCGGTTTCGCCGCTCATGGCTTTCCCTCGTTGGCTGTTCCCCATACATAGTGACCATGTTCCGGGATGCAAAAGGTTTTTGCCATGACACAAACTGTTTCGTTCGATCCGTCGACGCTCAAGTATAACGAAGCAGGACTGGTGCCTGCGATTGCACAAGACGAGGGTACCGGTGAAGTGTTGATGATGGCATGGATGAGCGCCGAAGCAATTGAACGCACATTGAAGACCGGTCGCGTGACCTATTGGTCTCGGTCGCGGCAGGCGTTCTGGATCAAAGGCGAAAGCTCAGGCCATGTACAGGAACTGGTGGATTTCCGCGTCGATTGTGACCGTGACTGCCTGTTGGTGCTCGTGCGGCAGACAGGACCTGCATGCCACACCAATCGGCGTAGCTGCTTTTACACTGCTGTGCGCGCCGGAACCGAAGTTGAGCTGATGTCGCCGATGGAATGAACACCGCTCGCGGCACTGGTATCCAGAAAAAGGCGCCGCCGGGTCAAAGGCCGACCATCGTTCGGATATCGACGGGGGAGGCACCTTGCTCTCGATAGATCGTGATGGCGCGCGCGTCGTCCCGTTTGGCAAGGCGCTTGCCGTTCTCGTCTCGGATCAGGCTATGGTGGTGATAGACCGGCGTAGGCAGGTCAAGCAGGCTCTGCAGCAGGACATGGATTTGGGTCGCGTCGAACAGATCCTCGCCGCGTACGACATGGGTGATGCACTGATCGGCATCGTCGATGACTACGGACAGATGGTAGGAACTTCCCATATTCCGACGCACCAGAATTATGTCACCGACCGAATGGATCAGGTGCTCGGGCTGAAGATGATGCGTTCCAAAGAACTTGGGACCGGTTTCACAAAATGATGTTAGATCAGCCACTTCAAGCGCTTTGCGCATGTTGAGCCTTAAAACATCGTTTGCGCCAGAATCGGAAAGTAGGCGCTGCCGGCAGGTGCCGGGATAAATGCGTCCATCCGGACCAAATTGCGGTACACCTTCTTGAGGTGCCCCGGCGGCAGATTCAATATCAGCGCGGTTGCAGGAACAAGGATAGACCAAATCCTGCTTGATCAGCTCTTCAAGCGCTTGCTGATATCGCGGCAACCTGTTCGATTGCCGCATAACAGGTTGCGGCCAGCGCAACCCAAGCCAAGACAGGTCTTCATAGATTTGCTCTTCCCAGTGCAGGCGAGATCGGGACTGATCTATATCCTCAATCCGCAGCAGGAACTGTCCGTTTTCGGCTTTGGCCATATCCTGCGCCAAAAGCGCAGAATAGGCGTGACCAAGATGCAGAGGTCCTGTCGGCGATGGGGCAAAACGGGTGGTGAAGGTCAAGCTTTTTCAACAACGTAGACGTCAGATTTCATGTCCATGCCGGGCAGATGCGGACCGTATTCGCGAAACAGCAGCCGCGCGTGGCCCATGTCCAGCCAGTCATTCAGCCGAGAGGTATACGTGCGATCAGCCAGAGTATAGTCGTTAAACGAAAACGCCAGATATCCGTTGCGTGGCAAAGCGTTCATCAGCAAATCGAAGGTCTCTGGCGGCGCCGCGCCCGAACCGATCACGCCGATGGCGGTAATCGCGGTGTAGGAGCCTGCCTCGATCGGTTCGGGATCAGTGAGTTCAAAACCTATGAGATTGCGGTATACGCCTTTGGCTGCGGCTTGTTCCAGCATCTTCGGCGTCGGGTCCATCCCGTCGATAACTCGAAAGCCCGCTTTGTAAAGCGCCGCGCCTGACAGCCCAGTTCCGCAGCCATAGTCCAAGATAGGGACCTGATCATCTGGCATATACGACTTCAGCGCAGCCGAAACGCGATCCGGGGTAACGTAGCCATGCTCTCCCACCTCATCATCGTATGAGGCCGCCCATTTCTGGTAGTGGTCGCGGGTTTCCTGGGCCGAGTTCAATCCATACGTATTTTTCAGAAACTTATCGCTCATACCTTATGTTAGGCGCAGGCGAGGCATATCGTCCAGTCAGCAATGCGCCAACCAGTCCGACCAAGCCGACTTGGCGCGGTCGGTATAGGCCTTATAGCGATCCTTACGGCCCCGGCGGCCGCCCTTCAGGCCGTCCACGGGGCGGAACAGGCCGAAATTCACGTTCATCGGCTGGAATGTTTTGGCGTCTGCACCGCCAGTGATGTGGTGGATCAGAGCGCCCATGGCACTGTCCTGCGGAACATCGGGCAGAGTCCGACCCAGAATTTCAGCGGCGGCGAGGCGACCGGCCAGCAGGCCCATCGCGGCGCTTTCCACATAACCTTCGACCCCGGTGATCTGACCGGCAAATCGGACATTGGGCCGAGATTTCAGCCGCATTTGCGCATCCAGCAAGGTTGGAGAGTTGATGAAGGTATTGCGATGAATGCCTCCAAGCCGCGCAAAGCTGGCATTCTCAAGCCCCGGAATCATGCGAAATACATCTGTTTGCGCGCCGTATTTCATCTTGGTCTGAAAACCCACGATGTTGAACAGAGTGCCCAGAGCGTTGTCTCGGCGCAGCTGAACTACGGCATGTGGTTTTACATCCGGCTGATGCGGGTTGGTCAGGCCCACGGGCTTCATCGGACCATGCCGCAGAGTTTCGTGGCCACGTTCAGCCATAACTTCAATCGGCAGGCAGCCGTCGAAATATCCGGCGGTTTCGCCTTCGTGGAACTCTGTCTTGTCGGCGGCCAGCAGAGCATCGATGAACGCTTCATACTGGTCGCGGTCCATTGGGCAGTTCAGGTAGGCGGTCCGCTCTTCCTCAGTCTCGCCCTTGTCATAACGGGACTGCATCCAGGCCTGGCTCATATCGATGCTGTCGGCATAGACGATAGGCGCGATGGCGTCGAAGAAGGCAAGTGCCTCAGCCCCGGTTTCCGCGCGAATGGCATCTCCCAAAGCGGCAGAAGTCAGCGGACCGGTAGCAAAGATCCAATGGCCTTCGGCAGGTAGCGAAGTAAATTCTTCGCCGGTAACAGACACGCGCGGATGAGCTTTGAGCTTGGCTGTTACCGTCTCAGCAAATGGATCGCGGTCTACCGCCAGCGCTCCGCCCGCGGGTAAGCGGTGGGCGTCTGCAGTAGTCATGATCAGACCATTGGCCGCGCGCATCTCCCAATGCAACAGGCCCACGGCGTTCTGCTCATCGTCGTCCGAGCGGAACGAATTCGAACACACCATCTCGGCCAGATTGCCGGTTTGATGCGCAAACGTGCCCACTTGAGGCCGCATTTCGTGGATCACGACGTCCACACCCATCTCTGCGGCCTGCCAAGCGGCCTCGGACCCGGCCATGCCGCCGCCCACGATATGCAATTTCTCTGTCATGGGCTGCCACATAGGGCACTGTAACGTCCTGCGCAATGCGCAGTATTGGGCTTAATTTCTTAGGAGAGTCTTGGGGTCGCCGCTGCGGGAATGTCAACGCCGGTGAGAGAAACCAGCTTGGAGGGACCTTCCGCCCACGGCGACCCAAAAGTCAAAAGAGGCCTCAGCCTTGACCCACCATTGCCACAGTGTCGCCCTTTTGAAAAGTGCAAAAATGCGAACAGTAGGTAAAAATGCATAAAATAATCGCGTTATTGCTGCCAATTGGGCGGTCGTTTCTCGATAAATGCGGTTATGCCTTCTTCGGTGTCACGATGCATCATATTCTGTGCCATTACCTCGGCGGTATAGTCATAGGCCTGTTCCGTGGACATCGGAAGCTGTTGATAGAACGCCTCTTTTCCGATCTTTACAGCTGCGCCCAGCTTGGCCGCCAATTTCTCGGCCAAGGCATTGGTTTCCTGTTCCAGCTGATCGGCGGGCACAACGCGGTTGATCAGACCCAATTCAGCGGCGCGGTCAGCGCTGATAAAATCTCCGGTCGTCAACATTTCAAACGCCTGTTTCCGCGGGATGTTCCGGCTGAGCGCCACCATTGGCGTAGAGCAGAACAGGCCGATATTGACGCCGTTGACGCCAAATCGCGTCCCTTCAGCGGCCAAAGCCAGATCGCATGTGGCGACCAACTGACAGCCAGCGGCTGTCGCGATGCCATGGGTCTGCGCGATGACAGGTTGGGGCAGGGACTGAATCGACATCATCATCTTGGCGCAGCGATCGAAAAGGTCCTGAAAATAGCCAAGCCCACCATCCGGAGCTTGCCGTCCCTGGGTCATCTGCTTCAGATCATGCCCCGCGCAAAACGCCTTACCCGCACCTGAAAGAATGACAACACGAATCGATTTGTCCTCGCGTAGGGCGTCCAGTTCGGCCTGAAGGGCGGCCAACATCTCGTCGCTCAGTGCATTCAGGCGCTCAGGTGCGTTCATCTCAAGCCGCGCAATTGCGCCTGTGTCGTTACGTTTCAGAATTGCCATCTTGCCCTCCTGCTGGCTGTTGGGCCAACTCTAGGGGGGCAGGGCGAAGAGGGGAAGCATGTCATTAGCGCTAAACAAAAAAGAACTGGCTGAGTATCTGACACAGGTATTTCCGCAGGTTCACGGAGATTTCGTCGTTGAGGACCTGACCGAGACGACCATCACAATGCGGCTGCGGGTCAAAGACAGGCATCTGCGCCCGGGCGGTACGGTCTCAGGGCCGTCTATGTTCGGCCTGGCTGACGTGTGTGTCTATGCGATGGTTCTGGCGCGCAAAGGACGGCAATCACTGGCGGTCACCACCAGCAGCTCGATGGACTTTCTTCGGAAGCCCGAAGGTGGCAGGGACATGATCGCTGAGTGTCGCCTGCTGAAACTCGGGCGGACACTGGCTGTAGGTGACGTGCTTATGTATTCCGAGGGATCGGATAAGCCGGTTGCGCGGGCCAGCATGACTTATTCCATTCCGCCCGAAGGCTCCGCAGCGGCCGCGTTCGGATAAAAAAGGCCGGGGACAAGCCCCGGCCAGGAAGAGGTCCCATGAAAAAGGGACTGGGGATAACCTACCTCATCCAGAAATAGCGACTGGTTTCGGCGTCGGCCTGGGGGCGGGTCAGTCCGACGTCCCGCAACAGCCTGTCATCCAGCTTACCCAGATTGATGCGACTGCGGCGGCGTTGCTCCCACTGAGTGACCGACGCCGCAAACCGCACGGCCAGAACCGCGATCAGCGGCAGCCGGGGGCTGTCGTTCAGCAGTATGAGGGCGGGGTTGTGCATTGCGCGTGTCATAGTGGGTATCCTTTCAAATTGTATTGACACAAAGTTGAGATGTTCGATATATTGAGTTGATACATTCAAGATTGTGTCGAAATCAAAGGAAGAATTGTAATGGATACAATTTGGCCGGAATCGCTACCCAAAGCGAAGGGTCCAAAATACACTTTGGTCGCCGATACGATTCGAAAAGCAATTGAAAACAAAACACTGGAGGTTGGCGTGAAGCTGCCCCCGGTGCGCGAACTTGCGTATCGATTGCAGATCACACCGGGCACGGTTGCGCGGGCTTATACCATTCTGACGGACGAGGGATTGTTACAAGCCGAAGTCGGACGTGGTACATTTGTCGCCCCTCCGCGATCACCGATCCTTGATGATGTCTGGTCGCGGCAGTTGCATCTGCGGGATGACAAACACGACGCCAATGTCAGCCTGTTCAGCCCACGCCTGCCTGATGTGGGGCAGGTTACGTTGATCCGAGAGTGCCTGACCAAGGTCGCACAGGGTGATCCGCGTATGTTCATGAACTATCCAACGCGCGACGCCTATCAGCATGTGCGGCAAGTGGTGGTGGATTGGCTCTCAGACCTACCATTGGGTGCGGTAACGGCGGATGATATCGTTCTGACGCATGGCGGTCAGAGCGGGCTTTGCGTTGTGTTCCAGACCGTCCTCAGCGGAGCCAATCCCGTGGTTCTAGTCGAAGACCTGTCCTATGCAGGCTTCCGCCGGGCCGGAGAGCTGATGCGCGCAGATGTTGTTGGTGTGAAAATGGATAAATGGGGCATTAGCCCCGATGCCTTGGATCACATTCTAAGGCAAACACAGGCACAGGCGATTTGCGTCTCACCCGAAGTGCAGAACCCGACTGGCGGGCATTCACCGCTGGAACGCCGCAAAGAAGTGGTTGAGGTCGCGCGCAAGCACGATCTGCAGATCATTGAGGACGACTGCTATCGCATGGGCGACGCTCGCGCGCCCAGCTATCGCGCGCTGGCGCCAGAACGAGGCTGGCATGTCTCTTCGATCTCAAAAACTCTGACACCCGCGTTGCGTGTCGGTTTTGCCATCGCTCCAAAAGAGCGTAGCGTCGATCTGCGCAGGTCGGCGGAATATGGGTATTTTGGGCTCGCTCAGCCATTGGCAGAATTGACCCGGTTATTGTTAAGCCATCCTTCTGCGCGGCAACTCGCCTCTGAGGTTCGCTCCAAGACGGGTGAATATGTCCGCGTCGCTGTGAATGCCCTTGGAGGTTTCGATTTGAACTGGGACCCGCATATTCCGTTCCTTTGGCTGAACCTGCCCTCGGGTTGGCGGTCGGCCGCCTTCAGCCGGGCTGCCGAGCGGGAAGGGATCCAACTGCGATCAGCCGACGAGTTCGCCCTGCGCGACGGGCGTGCGCCGAATGCAGTGCGCATTGCCGTGAACGGGCATGTTTCGTTGTCTCAGTTCGAAGATGCAATGCTGCGTTTGCGGGCATTGCTGGATACTCCGCCCGAACAGATCAGCGTTTAGGACAAGGGCACCGGGTCTCCAAAGAAACCGGCCAGATGGGCGATCTTGCCTTGTGCGTCCAGGCGAATGAAATCATGACCGGCGACCATGACCGCACCGTCTGGCGCGACCATGTGCCAAGTGAAATGAACCACATCATGATGTGTGGTTGGTTCGCTGGTGATATCAACCCGTCCATTAGTGTCGTCCAAGACCGCGCCAATATGTGCGCTCAGTTGATCTCGCCCCGAAACATCCGCCGTCGGATCGACATAGCGGCCGGTCTCTGCAAAACAACGTTCGAGCAGGTCGCGCCGGCGTTCCGGATCGGTTTCCTGCCACGCCGCTCCATAATCAGCGATGACCTGTTTCAATTCCTGCATGACAATCTCCAATCTAAAACTCGATCAGCGGGCTACACCTGAGCTTCACAGGGTTCGAAATAGTAGTGATATTTTTGGGGTAAAATAATACCTATTTTATAAGTTATTGTTATTGTTTAGAATAATCTGTATTGCGTGTGTTGACCTGCATTGCGAGTAGGTCTAAACCCCCTCCATCGAATTCGGACCGCTCCGTAAGGGGGCGGTCTTTCACATCAAACAGGACTATCCTGCCATGAAAACCTTTTCTGCAACACCTGCAGACATCGACAAGAAATGGATCCTGATCGACGCCGAGGGCGTTGTTCTGGGCCGTCTTGCCTCGATCGTCGCCATGCGTCTGCGTGGCAAGCACAAAGCGTCGTTCACCCCGAATATGGACATGGGCGACAATGTCATCGTGATCAACGCTGACAAAATCCAGATGACCGGCAAGAAGCGCGAAGAGAACTTCTATTGGCACACTGGCCACCCGGGCGGCATCAAGTCGCGCACCAAACAGCAGATCCTCGAAGGTGCACACCCCGAGCGCGTCGTGACCCAAGCGGTCAAGCGCATGCTGCCGGGTAACCGTCTGGCGCGTCAGCAAATGACCAACCTGCGCGTTTACGCCGGTGCCGAGCACCCTCATGAGGCGCAAGCGCCCGAAGTTCTGGACGTCAAGTCCATGAACAAGAAAAACACCCGGAGCTAATGACCGATGGCTGATCAGATCAATACTCTCGAAGAGCTGAGCGCCGTCGCAGGCGTTGAAACCGTGGCCGAAGAAGTTGTTGTACGTGAACCCGTGCGCGACGAGCTGGGCCGTTCCTACGCCACCGGCAAGCGTAAAGACGCTGTTGCTCGCGTTTGGATCAAGCCGGGTTCCGGCAAGGTCACCGTGAACGGTAAAGACCAGGACAAGTACTTCGCTCGTCCCGTTCTGCAGCTGATCCTGCGCCAGCCGTTCCAGGTTGCCGGTGTGGAAGGCGAATTCGACGTTGTTGCAACTGTCAAAGGCGGTGGCCTGACCGGTCAGGCCGGTGCAGTCAAGCACGGCATCTCGAAAGCTCTGCAGCTGTACGATCCGTCGCTGCGTGGCGCACTGAAAGCCGCTGGCTTCCTGACCCGCGACAGCCGCGTTGTGGAACGTAAGAAATACGGTAAGCGCAAAGCGCGTCGTTCGTTCCAGTTCTCGAAGCGTTAATCGCTACGGACACAGAATTGGAAAGGGCTCGCAATTGCGAGCCCTTTTTCTTTGGTGGGTTTATTCTTCGTAAACCAGTTTCCACGCGCCATTTTCGACGACGCTGACAAAGACGGTATCTGCGCCCTGATGATCGTCCGGGCCATACGTGATCTGGTTGCCGACCAACTCGTCCATGTAGTCTAGGGACTCCATTGCTGCGATAAAGCTGTCATGAGTGAGGTCAGGTCCTGCGGCTTCCAGCGCCTTGACCATCATCTCGGCCGCTGAATAGCCCAGCATCGAGAAACCGACCGGGTCTTCGCCCGTAGCCGCTTTGTATTCAGCAATAAAAGCTGCCGGGGCGGGCTCCTCCGCGCGCGCCCAAAGATCCAGCCATGACGCCGCAGCGTAAAAACCATCCGTCACACCGCCGGGCACCTGTGCCACAACGGTCAGAAAGCTGGCCGAGGTGCCGAGAAACTTCATATCGGTCAGACCCATCTTCTTGGCCGTTCCAACAACGGTGATCGCCTGACGCACACCGAGCGCCATCGTGACGATATCGCAGCCTTCCTCTTTAAGCTTGCTCAGGGACCCGACGAAATCCGTCTCGTCTGGCTTGTGGGTGGTCTCTGCACCAAAAGTAATGCCAGCCTCTTCGGCCCCGGCTTTGCTGCCTTCCAGAATTTCCTCGCCGAAATCGGTGGGCAGATACATGGTGCAAACAGTTTGTGATCCAAACTCACCGTTCAGATATTTCACACCGATCCGCGCCTGATCGTAATAGGTCGAGAACGAGGTAAACTTGTTCTTCACAGGCTCTTGCAGCATTTGCCGCGCCGCGGTCAGGGGGGCGACGTTAGGGATACCTTTCGGGTCCAGCAGCTTGAACCCGGCGACATTCATCGGCGTGCCCAGTGACTGCAACATCGCGAAAACCTTGTCGCGGTTCAGCAGCTTGTTATAGCCCTGCATCGCGCGCGGCATCTGATAGCCATTGTCTTCGACCACAAAGCGAATCTTACGCCCGTGAACACCGCCCTCGGCGTTGACCCGGTCAAAGACCACATTTGCGCCCTTGGTCGCCGGCACGCCCACGGCGGCGAAAATACCACTGAGGTCATTCACCGATCCGATGACGATCTCATCATCCGTCACGCCTTGGGTTTGTGCCCAGCCCATCGTGGCAGATGCAGTCAATGCCGTGGCTGCGGCAATGCCCTTAAACAAACGTTTCATTCTTCTCCTCCCAGTTGGGTCGCCCCTTAACTAATTGTACATATCTTCAATGAGATGTGCGTGTTTCTTTTCCACCAGACCACGCTTGAGTTTCATCGTGGCGGTCAGTTCCTCATCCTCAGCGGTGAGCAGCACGTCAATCAGCCGGAAATCCTTGATCTGTTCAACCCGTGCAAAGTCTTTATTAACCGCTGCGATTTCCTCGCCGATCAGCGCCGTCACTTCAGACGCAGCACAGAGGGAGGCGAAGTTCGAGAATGGAATCTTCCGCTCCTGCGCGAATTTCTCGACGTTTTCCTGATCGATCATCACCAGCGCAGTCAGATATTTGCGCCGATCCCCGATGATCACGGCGTCTGAGATATATTGGCTGAATTTCAGGCCACTCTCAATCTCTGCAGGCGTGATGTTTTTGCCGCCTGCGGTGATGATGATGTCTTTCAGGCGACCGGTTATGGTGACGAAACCTTCCTCGTCGATATGCCCCATGTCACCGGTGCGCAGCCAGCCGTCGCAGGTGAAACTTTCAGCTGTCTTGGCATTGTTGCGCCAGTAGCCCTGAAAGACATTCAGACCTTTGACCTGAATTTCTCCCTCTTCCGAGATCCGGAGATCGTTGCCGGGAACCGGTTTTCCAATGGTGCCGATCTTGTTGGCTTCAAGCGTGTTCAGAGCCGCGATGCCTGCGGTTTCGGTCATCCCGAAGCCTTCGACGATGGGCACGCCAATGGCCCAGTACCACCTGAGCAAATCAGGTGAGATCGGAGCAGCGCCCGAACCTCCGCGCCGCATCCGGTCCATTCCCAGCATGCGACGCAGGTTGCGTAAGACCAATCGGTCCCACAGCCAGAACCGCAGCCCAATCATCAGGGGGACGGGATTGCCGGCAAGGATATAGTCTGCCCGCGCCATGCCCGCCTTCAGTGCCTGCCCAAAGGCGAAACGCCCGGTCGGTGTTGCTTCTTTCGCCATGAACATGACGTGAGAATAGATCTTCTCCCACACACGGGGGACGGCGGTGAAGGTGGCCGGAGAGACCTCTTGCAGGTTCGCGAACACCGTTTCGGTGCTCTCCGCGAAATTCACCGTGCTTTTTGTCGCCAGTGGGTAATAGATCGAAACATCGCGCTCCAGAACATGGCAGAGCGGCAGGAAACACAGCTGTTCGTCCGTCGCGAGTGAGGGCAGGGAATGCGCTCCGCCCTCGATCGCGGCCATGATGTTCTCATGGCTCAGCATGGCGCCCTTGGGGTTGCCGGTCGTACCCGAGGTATAGATCAGTAGAGCAGTATCCTGCGGCGTGGCCCGCGCGATTTCGGCCTCAAACGCGCGGGGCTCGTCAGCCTCGGCCTGCTGACCCAGAGCATACAGGTCTTCGATCCTCATGCAGCGGGGATGATTGAGGTCGTGCAGGCCTTCGTCTTCAAGGATAATAACCTTGAGCAGATCGGGCAGGCCCTCTTCGATTTCGAGGAACTTGTCCAACTGTTCTTCGTCTTCAACGATCAGAAACCGGCTGTCGCTGTCATTAATCAGGTATTTCAGCTGATTGGCAGAGTCCGTGGTGTAGACGCCCGAAGCAATCCCTCCGACGCATTGGATGCCCATATCGAACCACGCCCATTCCTTGCGGTCCTCGGACAGGATCGAGACGACCTCGCCACGCTGCAGGCCCAGCTTGCGCAAGGCCAGCCCGATCCATTTGGCGTGCTGCCAGTATTCGGCCCAGGAATAGGACTTCCAGATACCGAAATCCTTCTCACGATGCGCGGTGCGCGATCCCAACTCGGCGCATCGTTTCTGGAACAGCTCACAAATCGTGGTGCAGCCATCGACGCGCAGGGGCCGCTGTCCGGGTGTTGCGTTGAACCGCACGCCGTTGATCGTGGTCTGAGGGGGAAGGGGGCTTGCATCCATCTAGCTCACCTCCAGGTCTTCTTGCGTTTCCAGCGGCGGTTTTCCCGCGCACCTTCCTCCTGAACGCCCAGATAGAAATTCTGGATGTCCTCGGACTGCAGTAAGGTTTCAGCCGCGCCATCCATGACGATCCGCCCGATCTCCATCACATAGCCATGGTGGGCAAGCTCCAGCGCCGCATTGGCATTCTGTTCAACTAGCATCATCGTCATGTTCTGCTCGTCATTGAGACGCTTGAGGATGCCAAAAATCTCTTGCACCAGCAGCGGGGACAGGCCCAGCGAAGGCTCGTCCAGCAGCATGATGCGTGGGTTGGCCATAAGGCCTCGCCCGATTGCCAGCATCTGCTGCTGCCCGCCAGATAGCGTTCCGGCCTCTTGTGTACGGCGCTCTTTCAAGACGGGAAAATACGAAAACACCAGATCGCGATCATGATCAATCTGGCCTTTATCCGAAAGAGTATAGGCCCCAAGGCTCAGGTTTTCATCAACCGTCAACAGCGGGAAAACCTCGCGCCCTTCCGGCACATGAACGATGCCTTTCTGCACCACCTTATGTGGTTCCGATCTCTGTATCTGCTGACCATCAAATGTGATCGTGCCTTTTTCAGGATCCATCACGCCTGATACGGTTTTCATCAGAGTCGTCTTGCCCGCGCCATTTGCGCCCAGGATCGAGACGATCTGACCCGGGTGCACATCCAGCGATACACCGCGAATGGCCATGATCGGACCATAGAAGCTTTCGATATTGCGGATGCTGAGGATCGGTTGGCTCATGAGGCCTTTCCCAGATAAGCCTCGACCACGGCCGGATGCGACTGAACCTCTGCCGGGGTTCCTAGCGCAAGTTTCGCTCCGTCTGCCATCGCCAGCACCCGGTCGGAAACGCCCGAGACCAGACCCATGTCATGTTCCACCATCAGAACGGTGATCCCCATCTGCCGCCGGATGTCATCGATCCACCAACGCATATCGGTGGTCTCTTCAACCGACAGACCTGAGGCGGGTTCGTCCAGCAGCAGTAGCTTCGGATCAGTGGCCAACGCACGGGCGACCTCGACCACCTTGCGCACGCCGTAGGGCAGGCCCGAGATCATCTTGTCGCGAAAGGCCTGGAGGTCGAGGAAGTCGATGATTTCTTCAACCTTTTCGCGGTTTGCGATCTCTTGCCTGCGCGCGGAGGGCGTGAACAGGATTTCCGAGATCAGGTTGGTCTTGCGATGGCGGTGGCGCCCGACCAGCAGGTTCTGCAAAACGGTCGCATGTTCGAACAGCTCGATATTCTGGAACGTTCGCGCAACGCCATAGGCCGCGACGGCCGAGGGTTTGACACGCAGCAGGTCATGCCCATCAAACCGGATCGCCCCGGCATAGGGGTCGTAAAAGCGCGAGATCAAGTTGAAGACAGTGGATTTGCCTGCGCCATTCGGGCCAACGATGGCGAACACTTCTCCCTCTTGCACGTCGAATGACAGATCATCCACCGCAGTCAGCCCGCCGAACTTGAGAGTTACGTTTTCGAACTCCAGCATGCTCATCTCAGACGCTCCGTCTTGAGGTAGGATTTCTGCCGTTTGAACATGTCCTTGCGGTAGAAGGGAAACAACTCGAACCACGTCCGGATTTTCAGCCATCGGCCATAGAGGCCCATCGGCTCGAACAGGATGAAAGCAATCAGGATCATGCCGAAGATGCCAAACTCCAACCCCGGAATGGCGACTGTGTTGCCGCCAAACAGGACGGCCGCGTATTCCTTTGAAATCGACAGGAACTGCGGAAGAAACCCGATCACGATTGCCCCCAGAAACGCGCCATGGATCGAGCCCAGTCCGCCGATCACGATCATCATCAGCAACTGGATCGAGATCACAACACTGAACGTCTCATTGTTGAACGCCCCAGCAAACAGCCCCATTAGCGCACCCGCCAAACCGGTGACCGCACAGGACAGCGCAAATGAAATTGTCTTGGTGCGTGCGATATCAACGCCCATGGCTTGCGCCGAGACCTCAGAATCCCGTACAGCGATAAAGCTGCGGCCCAAGGGCGAGCGCAGCAGGTTGATATAGCCAAGCGTGACGATGACAGCGACAGCCAGCACCAGCCAGAAGAACTGTCCCGGCGTGGCCCAGCGGTCGACCAGATGCCCGAAGATTTCGACGCCACCAAGATACTTGCCAGCAACGCCTCCGGTGATGGGCTCGGCCAGAACGATGATGTCGTCCATCAGCACGGACAGGGCCAGCGTGAAAATCGCCAGATAGATGCCGTGCAGGCGTAGGGCAGGGATGGCGACCGTTGCGCCGACGATGCCGGTCAACAGGCCTGCCAGCGGGAAAGCCAGCAAAAAGGGCACGCCTGCTTCGATCAGGATGACATTTGCATAACACCCGACGGCCAGAAAGGCGGCATGGCCAAGGCTGGCCTGCCCGGTATGACCGGTCAGGATCATCAGGCCGAGCCCTGCAATGGCCCAGATCAGAACATTGGTCAGTTCCCCAAGATAGAAATCGTCCAGCCACCAAGGTGCGGCGGCAACGATGGCCAACAGGATCAGGTAAAGGCTTAGCTGATAACCGTCCTTCCACGGACGAATGTCCTGCATATAGTTGGTTTTGAAAACAACCCGCATGGCGATCAGACCTTCTTGACCCGCACTTGGCTAAACAGCCCGTGCGGCCGGAAGATCAGCACCGCCAGCAACAAGGCATAGGGAGCAATCTGACTATACCCAGCAGCGATATAGCGGCTGGCGAAAGGCTCGATGACTCCTACGATAAGTCCTCCGGCCAGGGCGCCGGGCAGGCTGCCGAACCCGCCGATCACCGCAGCCGCGAAAGCCTTGATCCCCAGCAATCCGGTTGTGGGATCAACCGAGCCCTTGGCCGCGAACAAAATCCCGGCAATCCCTGCAACAACTCCGGCCAGAGCCCAGATAAACCCCTGCACCTGCTTGACCGGGATGCCCATATAATACGCCGCCAATTGGTTCTGAGACGCGCCTTGCATCGCAAGCCCCAACTTGGTTTTGCTGAAAAACACGTATAGGCCCCATGTCAGCAGGACGGTGACAACGATCACGGCCACATCTTCCATCCCCAGGACCAGACCACCAAAACGGAATTCCTTACCCGCGAGAGGGTTCTGGAGAGTCTGCGGCTCATGCCCCCAGATCAGCCCGGCGACAAATCGGATAACAAAGCCTAACGCGATAGTCAGGATCACCACAGCTGTCTGGCTTTCGCCGAACAGGCGGCTGATGATCAGTCGGTCGACCAGATACCCCAACGCCCCCATGATCCCCAATGAGATCGGCAGCGCCAACCAAAAGGGCAGGCCCATATACTCTGTGTTGGTCAGGCCGATGGTGACGAAAGCACCCAGCATCATGAAATCGCCCTGCGCGAAATTCACCGCCTCGGTGGCCTTGTAAATCAACACAAAGCCAAGAGCGATCAGGCCGTAGACACAGCCATTCGCCAGCCCGCTGATCAGCAGCTGTGCGTTATCCAATCTCACCCTCCCTCAGCCGGATTTGCCCGGCGCTTTGTTCTACTATGGCGTGATAATCACCTTGCCGTCACTCTTTTTCAGCGCGTTCGCGAGATTTGGCAAAACCTCCCGCAACGAAAGCCGGGCCGACACGTCCGTGTGCCACCGGCCATCCGCAAACCGCGCTTGAACTTCACCAACAACGCGCATCTGATCAGCAGGGGGTGTGTCCATCATCCAGCGGGTCAGCCAGAATCCTTCAACCTGTTTGCTCATGAATATCAGCTGACCCATCTGTGTCAGCGTCGGCAATTCGGGACTGAGTTTGCCGTAGCACACCCAGCGCGCGCCATTTGGCATGGCGCAGAAAACCTGCTCGGAGAGCTGATCAGCGACAGCATCCAGAAAGACACGGGGTTTCAGGGCTGCGCTGATCTTTGCAAACTGATCTGCAACATCGGCATCACCGGTCACAAGAACTTCGGCAGCTCCAAGCTCTTTCATTGTGTCCGCCGTTTCCGCCCGGCGCACCAGCGCGATTGGCTTCAAACCCAGATCGCGCCCCAAGCTGCACATAAGTTTGCCTAGCTGACTGGTCGCGGCGGAGACTACAAAAGCCTCTCCGGCGTCGCGGGCAATATCCACCATCGCCATCGCCGTCAGAGGGTTCACGATCTGAGCAGCACCGTCCTCATCCGAGATGTCCGGCCGCAGGGGTATGCACATCATCGCTTGCGTCACTACATATTCTGCCCAAGCGCCTGAACCCGCCGCGACAAAGGCCACACGCTGCCCATGCAGCGCCTCGGCCCCACTACCTGTTGCGACGACATCGCCACAGCCTTCGAATCCAGCGGCGGCGCCTTTGACGCGTGGCTGGCCATATTCACCCTTGATGAAGTGGATATCGGAGGGATTGACCGAGGCAGTGCGAAGCTTGATCAGAACCTGCCCGGGACCTGGCGTGGGGACGGGAAGCTCTGCTTCGGCCAGCCAATCAGACGCCTCAGTCAATGTTGGTCCTGTCGCGCTCCCCGAATACCCTTCATGAGTTTGAACAATGGCGAACATCGTATCGGGCAGGGCGGTCATATGGGATTCCTTCGTTACGTTACCTGTGCAGCGGAAACTTCTGACAAAGCGATCTAATTCCGCGGAATATCTGCTTAGAGGCAAGCAAAGTCAGCCGTCAGGGTCAATCCGCAAAGTCAGTGACGCCGCGGAATCCATTGATTGGCAGTGCGGGTTGGCCTGATGTGGCCAACCCGGCACGTGTTTTAGGGTTGGGACATCAGCGTGCGCAGGTCCTGAATCTTGGCCACCACGGTTTCCGGTGAAGCTTTGATGTCATCGAGGATCTGGATCACCTGTGTTTTGACATTCTGCGCCAATGCGCTGTCCTGCACAGAAGCAACCATCGCATCGTAGTCAAAATTTTGCGCGGTCAGCATCCCGTCCTGTACCCAAGTGTTCAAAAGCTCCTGGCCCTGCGCAGCAAGGGCCGCCACCTGATCGCCTGCCGCAGCGGCTGCCGTATCCGCCTGCTCGGCCACCGCGTTTGCGGCATCGCTGGCCTGTTCGGTGACCGAAGAGGCCGCTTCGCTGGCTTGATCCGCGAGCGATGAAGCCGCCTCGGACGCCTGCTCGGTTGCTTCATTCAATGCTTCGGTTGCAGCTTCTTGTGCGGCGGAGGCGGCTTCACCTACCGCTTCGGTCGCATCCTCAGCAGCGGCTTGCAGCTTTTCAGCCGGCGTGGGCTCGGGTTTGGTTGCAAAATAATAGGCGCCAGCGCCAATGGCGGCGATGACAACGATAAGTAGTAGGCGTGACATAAGTGTCTCCTTCAAAAGATGTGTCGCCGAGATGGGTTAAAACTACCCCGGCTCAAAGGGGAAAACCCGTGAAATTGCAGCATATTCCGGGTTTGAGCCATGGCACGCTGATTAACCCCACAGTCAACGGCGGGTTCACGCCGCCAGCGATCGCTGTGGCCAATTTTTTTTGATGTTGGGGCTTGAAGAATTGTGGCGGAGAGACAGGGATTCGAACCCTGGGTGGGCTTGCACCCACAACGGTTTTCGAGACCGCCCCGTTCGACCACTCCGGCACCTCTCCGCGGGGGTCTGTGAGGGGGGGATTTAGTGAGGAACGCGCAGGGGTGCAAGCAGAAAATTCCCGAAATTCACTAAGACGGGATTTTCCATTGCCAGTACGCAGAAAACACCTAGGCTGATAGTCATGACCTATCATCTACGCCGCTTCACCCTTTGGCTTGTTCTGCCGTTGCTCGCTTTTACTTCAGCCGCGCAAGCAGCGAACCGCGACCGGATCGAGGCGTTTCTGACCACAACCGGTTTCGATGTGGCGCTTGAGAGCATTGCACTGGCTTCGGCCTCGGCCCCGCAAATGCTGGGGATTGATGCTGACGGCTTTGGCTCGGATTGGAGCAGGTTGACCGAAGAAGTGTTCGACACCGAGCAGATGCATGAAACAGCCGTTTCGATACTCGAACAGACCCTCAACGACGATGCCCTGAACCATGCGGTTGAATTCTACGCGTCGGATCTGGGGCAAAGACTGGTTGTTGCTGAGAACGCCGCGCATATGGACGACGATGACGCGGCGAAACAGCAGCAAGGGCAGGAAATTGTATCCGAGTTGATCAAAAGCGGCTCGAACCGCGTCGAAAGCCTGAAACGGATGAACCGGGCTGTGGATGCAAGCGGTACATCTTTGCGGGCTCTGCAGGAAATTCAGGTGCGGTTTTTGCTGGCGGCCAGCGCGTCCGGCATCATTGAACTGCAACTCAATGGCGACGAATTGCGTGAGATGATGCGACTGAACGAGGGCGAAACGCGTCGGTCCTTGCAGATATCTGCGCTGGCGGGCGCGGCTTATACATATCAGGACTTCTCGGATGCGGATGTAGATGCCTATGTCGAAGCGCTGGAGCAGCCGCTGATGCAAGAGGTCTATGAACTGCTGAATGCCATTCAGTACGAGATCATGGCCATGCGCTTTGAGGTTCTGGCCACGCGTATGGCCGAGCTGCGCCCTGCGCAAGACATCTGATGCGCTTACTGGCCGCTGTACTGGCGCTGTTCCTATCAGCCGTTCCGCTCGCCGCTGGGGAGCAGGTTGAGCGTCTGATGCAGGCTATGCAGCTGTCAGAGTTCCTTGAAATCCTGAGCGAAGAGGGGCAGATCCAAGGCCAGTCGATAAATGAAACCATGCTCGGCAGCGCGGGCGGATCCTATTTCGAGGCTCAGATCGAAGAGCTCTATGATCCGGTCTGGATGCATCAGCAAATGTCGAACGCTGTCGAACGGAATATGACCGACGCTCAGCTGGAACAGGCCGCAATCTTCTTCGAAAGTGATCTGGGCCAGACCATAGTATCGCTCGAGAATTCGGCCCGCCGAGCCTTGTCCGACGATGCGATTGAGGAGATGGCCCGCGCAGCTTATGAACAGGCTGATCATGACGATGCCTTGTTCCGCCTGGTTGATGAGTATGTTCAGGTCAATGACCTGATTGAACAGAATGTCCGGGGAACACTGAGTGCCGATCTAAGCTTCTACCGGGGACTGGCGAGCGGGCAGGGGCCGCTTGCGGACGAAGGGGCGTGGCTTGAGCAGTTGCTCGCGCAGCAGGACGAAACAAAGGAAGAGACGACGGAATGGATGTACTCCTTCCTGTTAATGGCTTATCAGCCGCTGTCCGAATCCGAGATGCGGGAAAATATCGCCTTTTCACGTACCGAAACCGGACGGGCCTTGAACAAGGCACTGTTTGAAGGGTTCGATCAGATGATCGACGGCATCTCATTCCAGTTGGGGCAGATTGTTGCACAGGCAATGCAAGCCTCTGATCTGTGACTGCCGAATTGGGTTGACTTTGCCCCTGAATGTTTAGATAAGCGCGCATCCCGGCCGGAATCTCCGCGCCGGGTCTCGTTATTATTGACCTATCGGGCTGGTCCCGCGGGTCGTCACACAGCCCGAAAAGGGCGCGCTGTTCGAGGTGGCCGAGGCCAGTAACACCCAACCGGGGACCACAGAACGCGGGTTAGAAAAGGAAAGACGCATGTTTGCGGTCCTCAAGACTGGCGGCAAGCAGTACAAGGTTCAGGCGGGCGATGTGCTCCGCGTTGAAAAACTGGCTGCCGACGCAGGTGAAAAAGTTCAATTCAACGATGTTCTGATGCTGGGCGGCGACGCTCCGGTTGTTGGTGCACCTTTCGTTGAAGGCGCAGGCGTACAGGCCGAAGTGATCGAACAGATCAAAGGTGACAAGGTCATCAAATTCGTCAAGCGCCGTCGTAAGCACAGCTCGAAGCGTACCGTTGGCCACCGTCAGAAACTGACTCTGGTCAAGATCACCGACATCCTGTCGTCGGGCGCTGACAAGTCGGGCATCAAAGCTGCAACCGGTTCCGCTCCGGCTGGCGAAGCGGCACCTGCTGCAAAGCCTGCCAAGAAAGCTGAAGCCAAGGCAGAGGCACCCGCCGCTGCTGCCGCTGACGATCTGACCAAGCTGAACGGTGTCGGCCCTGCCGCTGCCAAAAAGCTGGTTGAGGCCGGTATCGAGAGCTTTGCCGCTCTGGGCGCCTTGTCGGATGAGCAGATTGCTGCTATCGACACCATCAAAGTAAAACCCGAATGGGTTGAGCAAGCCAAAGAGCTGGCTCAGGGCTAAGGAGAGAGAGAATGGCACATAAGAAAGCTGGCGGTTCCTCCCGTAACGGTCGCGACTCAGCTGGTCGCCGCCTTGGCGTGAAACTGTATGGTGGCCAGGCCGCCATCGCAGGCAACATCATCGTGCGTCAGCGCGGCACCAAGTTCTGGCCGGGCGAAGGCGTAGGCATGGGCAAAGACCATACCATCTTTGCAACTGTCGATGGCGCCGTGAAGTTCCATAAGGGACTTAAAAACCGCACCTTTATTTCGGTCCTGCCAGTGGCGGAGGCCGCAGAGTAAGCCGAAACCCAGAAGGTTTAAGAAAAATTCATGGGGGACCGGCACAAAGTGCCGGTCCCTTTTTCGTTTTAACGCAGTTGTGAACAAGAACCCGATGGCCGTCGCAACCACCAGTTTCCTGATTTTTGCCGCCTCGCAGGTCGGCACGCCGGGGCCAGCCAACATGGTCCTGCTGGGAACAGGTGCGCGTTATGGCTTTCGGGCGGCGCTGCCCTTTGTAGGCGGGGTCATTCTGGGCAAACAGTTGATCATCTGGCCTGTCGGGTTTGGACTGATGCAGGTGGCCGATCAGGCGCCGCTGGTGTTCGAAGCGCTCAAATACGCCTCTGCTGCCTATATTTGCTGGCTGGCATGGAAAATCGCTAATCTGCGGCTTTCCAGAGGGCAGGCGGATGAGCAGGTCCCCGGCTTCTTGGCCGGGTTGGTCGTGCATCCGCTTAATCCCAAAGCCTGGGCGATGATTATCGCCGGTTTCACGGGGTTTGTCGCAGCGGGAACATCCAGCTTTAACGCAACGTTTACGATTGCTGTCTGTTTGTTGCTTTGCCAGGTGATTTTACACCCGATCTGGACTTTTGCAGGGGATCGGATCGCCCATGCGGTTGAAGGACGCCCTGCGGAAAAATATCTGATGTGGACGTTAGCGAGTGTCACTGTTGCGTCCGTACTTTTTGTGTTGTTCGGAGGAGGAACGCACTCATGAAACTTGAGACGATAATAAACCAGCCGGTCATTGAAACCGAGCGGTTCGATCTGCGCCCCTTGCGTCGGTCGGATATGGGTCTCATCGAACATTATGCAGGCGATGAGCGCGTGGCGCGCATGACTTCCAGCATACCGCATCCACTCCCGCCGGGTTCAATCGAAGCGTATGTCACGCGCGCGATGGCCGAGGACCGGGACGAGGATGTTTGGGCGATGGATGCCACCAAAGATGGCGGGCCAGAACTGATCGGCGTGATTTCCCTGACCCGGCTGGACCGCAACCAGTCCGAGGTCGGTTATTGGGTCGCCCCAGTCTATTGGAATACGGGTGTGGCATCGCTGGCCGTCGAAGCATTGGTGAACGCCAACCCGCTGGAGAACGCCAACATGTTCGCCAGCGTGTTTCAGGATAACCCGGCCTCGGCTCGGGTGCTGACTCATTGCGGGTTCCAGTATCTTGGCGATGCGGAAAGTTATTCGGTGGCGCGCGATGCGAATGTGCCCACCTGGACCTATACAAAGAAACTCTGACTTGTGGCCGATGGGGCCTTTGCAGTAGGGGACACACATGAAATTTCTCGATCTTGCAAAGGTCTACATCCGGTCCGGGGCCGGAGGTGGCGGCTGCGTCAGCTTTCGGCGCGAAAAATACATCGAATACGGCGGTCCCGATGGTGGGGACGGCGGTAAGGGCGGCTCGGTCTGGGCCGAGGTTGTGGACGGGCTGAACACCCTGATCGACTTCCGCTACCAGCAGCATTTCTTCGCCAAGAACGGCCAGCCTGGCCGCGGTCAGCAGCGCACCGGCAAGGATGGTGACGACATCATCCTACGCGTACCTGTCGGGACCGAGATTCTGGACGAAGACGAAGAAACCGTGATCTGCGACCTGACCGAGGTCGGCCAACGGTTCCTGCTGGCCAAAGGCGGCAATGGCGGCTTCGGCAACTTGCACTTCAAATCGGCCACCAATCAGGCCCCGCGCCGCGCCAATCCGGGGCAGGCAGGGATCGACCGCACAATCTGGCTGCGATTGAAACTGATTGCGGATGTGGGCCTGTTGGGCATGCCCAACGCTGGCAAGTCGACCTTTCTGGCCGCCACATCGAATGCGCGACCCAAGATCGCTGACTATCCGTTCACTACGCTACACCCCAATCTGGGCGTTGTCGGCGTTGATAACGTTGAATTCGTCGTGGCAGACATTCCCGGCCTGATCGAAGGCGCGCATGAAGGGCGTGGGATCGGAGACCGTTTCCTTGGGCACGTGGAACGCTGTGCGGTGTTGCTGCACCTGGTCGACGGCACCTCGGACACTGTGGTGGAGGACTATCATACCATCATCACCGAACTCGAGGCTTACGGCGGAGAGCTGGCGGATAAGCCGCGTATCACCGTCTTGAACAAGATCGACGCGCTGGATGATGAGGAACGCGACCTGATCAAGACCGAACTGGAAGAGGCCGTCGGCGGCCCCGTTATGACCATGTCTGGTGTGGCGCATCTGGGCGTGACCGAAGTGTTGCGGGCCCTGCGGGCACAAATCGACGAAAACCGCCTGCGTCAGAAGCCTGCTGAGGAGGCCGCGCCTTGGCAACCCTGACCAATGCCCGCCGGCTGGTGGTCAAGATCGGATCGGCCTTGTTGGTCGACCGGGACACAGGATTGCTCAGGTCGGATTGGCTGAAATCTCTGGCACAGGACGTGGCCTGGCTGAAGGGGCAGGGGACGGACGTCGTTCTGGTCTCGTCCGGGTCAATCGCGTTGGGTCGAGGCGTACTTGGCCTGCCGATGCAGAATCTACCGCTGGAACAATCGCAGGCCGCTGCGGCCGTTGGGCAAATCCGGCTCGCCCGTGCGTATGAAGAAGCGTTGGCACCGCATGAGATCAAGACCGCCCAAGTGCTGGTTACGTTGGAAGACAGCGCAGATCGGCGACGGTACCTGAACTCGCGCGCTACTCTGGAAACTCTTCTGGGTCTGGGGGTAGTTCCGATTGTCAACGAAAACGACACAGTCGCAACGGATGAGATCCGATATGGCGACAATGACCGGCTTGCGGCACAGATCGCCGTGACTATCGGGGCGGATCAGTTGATCTTGCTCTCGGATGTCGATGGGTTCTATTCGGGCAATCCTAACGAGGACGCATCAGCCACCCGTTATGATGTGATCGAACAGATCACGCCCGAGATCGAAGCAATGGCGGGCGACGCCGGGTCGGGGCTATCCAAAGGTGGCATGAAGACCAAGCTCCTGGCGGCCAAGATGGCGACGGCAGCTGGATGTGACATGGCGATCACTGAGGGATCACCCCTGAACCCGCTGAAAACGCTTGAAAATGGCGCAAACTGCACTTGGTTCACGGCAACGCTTGACCCGCATGCGGCACGGAAACGCTGGATCTCGGCTATGAAACCGCGCGGTGAGATCGTGATCGACGACGGTGCGGCAAAGGCGCTTTCCAATGGCAAGAGCCTGCTACCCGCTGGCATCGTTCAGGTGAACGGAGATTTTGGCCGCGGCGATCCCGTGGCCATTCTGGATGCGCAGGCACGGAGGTTGGCACAAGGGCTCAGCCGCTATACCGCGCAAGAGGCGGATGCGATCAAAGGGCGGAAATCGTCCGAGATCGAAGCGACACTGGGTTACCCCGGCCGCGCAGCCCTGATCCACCGGGACGATCTGGCGCTGTGACGGCGCGACCTGATATACTGAAACCGAAAGGCGCTTGAGATGAAGGATTTCGACAACATTCCCGCAATGATGACCGACCTTGGCGCGCGCGCCAAAGCCGCATCGCAAGAACTGGCTTTCGCCAACGCCGAACGTAAGCACGCAGCACTGATTGCGGCGGCTGAAGCTGTTTGGAATAATCGTGCTGACATCATCGAAGCCAATAAGAAAGATCTTGAGTTCGGTCGCGAGAAGGGCCTTAGCCCCGCAATGATGGACCGGTTGATGCTGGATGAGGCGCGCGTTCAGGGCATGGTTGACGGTCTGCGCACAGTGGCTGATCAGGCCGATCCGGTGGGTGAGGTGATGGCTGAATGGGACATGGCCTCGGGACTGAACATTCAGCGCGTGCGTACGCCTCTGGGCGTGATTGGCGTGATCTATGAAAGCCGCCCGAATGTGACGGCCGATGCGGGCGCTCTGTGCCTGAAATCCGGCAATGCGGTGATCTTGCGTGGCGGGTCGGAAAGTTTTCATTCATCAACTGCGATCCACGCCTGTCTGGTCGAGGGGCTGAAAGCCGTGAATCTGCCCGAAGATGCCATACAGCTTGTGCCCACCCGCGACCGCGCCGCTGTGCAAGAGCTTTTGACCATGACCGATTACGTCGACGTCATTGTGCCCCGAGGCGGCAAAGGTCTTGTGGGCCTTGTCCAACGCGAGGCCCGCGTGCCGGTCTTTGCGCATCTTGAAGGCATCGTTCATATCTATGTCGACAAAGCCGCAGATCCGCAAAAAACGCTGGATGTTGTGCTGAACGCCAAAACCCGTCGCACCGGCATTTGCGGCGCTGCAGAGTGCTTGCTGATTCATCAAGACGTGGCCGAAACGCTTGGTCGCGATCTTGTTGCGGCGCTTCAGACTGCTGGTGTCGTGGTGCACGCAGAAGGTGTGTTGGCGACTGATAATACTGTGCCCGCTACAGATGCAGACTGGGGCAAAGAATATCTCGACAGCATCATTGCCGCGCGACCCGTCGCTGATATTGATGCGGCCATCGCGCATATTCGGAGATACGGCTCAAACCACACCGATTGCATCATGACTGAGGATGCCGTCGCCGCCGATCGATTCTTCGAACGGCTAGACAGCGCGATCCTGATGCACAACGCCTCGACCCAGTTCGCGGATGGTGGAGAGTTTGGTATGGGCGCCGAGATCGGCATTGCCACAGGCAAGATGCATGCGCGCGGCCCAGTTGGCGCCGCTCAACTTACCAGTTTCAAGTATTTGGTGCGTGGCAACGGAACCGTCCGTAGCTAGAACTTCAGCGTGACGCGGGTTGCGGTGGTTTCCGCCGCGACCCTGTGCCCCATCGCGGACGCGGTCTGCGGCAGAAGCGCGAATTGAACCTGTGCCGGGCTGACTTTATCGCCAAAGCAACCGTTCACGACGCCCTTCCACAGGCTGCCGTCGATATTCAGCTTGTCGGCAACACCTGTCACAGCCCATGCGCCGTCTTGTGTCGTGATATCAACCTCACCACCAAAGGGCATCGCGCTTTCGCAACACATCAGGGCCAAAAAGGCCAGTTTGACCTGATTGCGGGGCACCGCATCTGTCAGGTTCCAGTTGATGCGGACCCGACCCGCGCGTTCCACGTCACGCAACAGCTCGCTCACTTCGGTCCGCCCCAGAAGTTGATCGCTGGCAGAGCCAAAGGCCACCCGAAAGAACCGGATTCGTGCGCCCGCACTGCCGACACTGCCCGAGATCAGCTCCATCTCCGGGCCTTGAACGGCACCGACCATCTCCAACAGTTCCAACCCGTTGGTGATAGCTCCGATCGGGCTGATCAGGTCATGGCAGATCCGCGATCCGATCAACTCGGCCAGGTTGACGTCAGTTGCACCCATGCGTACCTCCTGCTGTATCTGCCGCAAGAAGCCGGAGCTCCGATATGACAGACCTGAATGCTATTCTTGCACCGGGCATGTATGTCCGCCACCCCGATTTCCCCGATTGGGGCGTTGGACAGGTGCAGTCCAATATCGGAGGCAAGATCACCGTGAACTTTCGCGAGCAGGGGAAAGTGGTAATCGACGGGACACGCATAGCCCTGATGCCGGTCTTTGATCCGTGAAACTGGTTTAGGAAAGGTTAACGCCGTCGACCATAAGTGCGAACCGTCGCGGAAATATTGCCATCGCCCGGAAACCTGCGCTATCAGCGCAAAACTCTTAGACGGAATTCTCGATGCCAGACACAGGCCCTTCGTTCACAATTAAGCTGGCCGAAACCGATGATGAACTGCGCGCCGCTCAGCGTCTGCGCTATGATGTATTCGTTCAGGAACTTGGCGGCGGCGGCGAAATGGTCGATCACGAGGCCAGATTGGAACGAGATCAGTTCGATCCGTATTTTGACCACATGCTGGCTATCGACAATCAGACCGGGGAAACCGTCGGTGTTTACAGGCTTTTACCGGGTGGACGCGCCGCAGAACTTGGGCAGTTCTATTCCGAAGATGAATATGATCTAACCGTGCTCAAGGAAAGCGGACGAAAGCTGCTGGAACTCGGCCGATCCTGCTTGCATCCGGACTATCGCGGCGGCACCGCGATGTACCATCTTTGGAACGGATTGGCCGCATACGTAGCTGAACGAGAGATCGAGGTTCTATTCGGAGTTGCCAGCTTTCACGGCATCGATATCAATGCTCTGGCGCAGCCGCTGTCGATGCTACATCACAATCATCTGGCCCCACTTGATCTCAGGGTGCGCGCGCAGCCGGACGTATATCAATCGATGGATCTGGTTGCGGAGGACGCACTGGACCGCCGCGCAGCAATGGTGCAGGTGCCCGCACTGATCAAGGCTTACCTGCGCCTGGGAGGTTTTGTGGGCGAAGGGGCCTTTATCGATCATGCCTTTAACACGACTGATGTGTGCCTGATCCTTGATACCGCCCGTATGAACGAACGGCAGCGCCGAATTTACAGCGGAGCCTGAACCGGTGAGCGACACCTCGTGGCAAAGTGACGACGATCCCGATCCTTTAGAGCTGGGAATTGCGGGCTGGTTCTTGGCAATCCTGCGCGGTTTGCCATTGGCGGTGCTTGTTTTTGGTGGGCTGATCATTCTGCTAATCGTGCGCATGATCGAGCGGCCCGTGTTCGGGCTCCGTCGGCCGATCACGCCGTTCATCACTCAGATCGTCTGCCGAAATGCATTTCGCATCTTGGGCATCGGTTTTCGATCCTCCGGCACCTTGATGCAAGAACGCGGTGCTGTCGTCGCGAACCATACTTCATGGCTTGATATCTTTGCACTGAACGCGCGCAAGCGTGTCTATTTTGTTTCAAAGGCCGAGGTCGCGAAATGGCCAGGTATCGGTTGGCTGGCCCGCGCGACCGGAACGGTATTTATCGAACGCGACCGAAAGAAAGCGCGCGAACAAACACTTGTGTTTCAAGAACGACTTTCAGCGGGTCATAAACTCTTGTTCTTTCCGGAAGGCACCTCGACTGACGGTCTTCGCGTTTTGCCTTTCAAATCAACGCTTTTCGCTGCATTCTTTGCTGATGAATTGCGTGATTTCATGTATGTACAACCGGTGTCTGTTGTCTATCACGCACCCATAGGGCAGCCGGGCCGGTTCTATGGCTGGTGGGGCGATATGGATTTCGGGCCTCACTTGTTGAAAACACTCGGCGCACGCAGGCAAGGATCCGTTGAGCTGATCTATCACGCGCCAGCAAAAGTAAGCGACTTCGGTAATCGCAAGGAATTGGCCACGCACTGCGAAGAGGCTGTGCGCCACGCCCATGCGCTCGCTTTGCTTGAAAAATAAGGGCAAAAGGCCCTTGCGTTGCCACAAAACCTGCCGTATACGCGCGCCATTCAAACCCGCAGGCGGGGTTTGGGCTTTATAGGGGAGACATCCTTATCTGGCCCGCCGGTTGGAGCATCCGCTTCTTTCACCCCCGCCGAGGCGTAAACCGGAAAAGGAAAGAATAGCATGGCTCTTCCCGAGTTCTCCATGCGTCAGCTGCTGGAAGCTGGCGTTCACTTTGGTCACCAGACACAGCGTTGGAATCCCCGCATGGGCCCGTTCATCTACGGCTCGCGCAATGGAATCCACATCATGGACCTGACCCAGACCGTTCCAATGCTGGATCAGGCTCTGCAGGCTGTTCGTGACACCGTCGCTAAAGGTGGCCGCGTTCTGTTCGTAGGCACCAAGCGTCAGGCCGCTGGCCCGATCGCTGAAGCGGCTGAAAAGTCGGCTCAGTACTACATGAACCACCGCTGGCTGGGCGGCACGCTGACCAACTGGAAAACCGTTTCCCAGTCGATCAACCGTCTGAACCAGATCGACGAAGCGATGGAATCGGGCGCTGAAGGCCTGACCAAGAAAGAGCGTCTGGGCATGGAGCGTGATCAGGCCAAGCTGCAGGCGTCGCTGGGCGGTATCCGCGAGATGGGCGGCGTTCCTGATCTGCTGTTCGTCATCGACGTTAAAAAAGAAGCACTGGCCATCGCCGAAGCCAACAAGCTGGGTATCCCGGTTGTGGCTGTTGTCGACACCAACTGCTCGCCCGATGGCGTTGACTACATCATCCCCGGCAACGACGACGCGGCCCGCGCAATCGCTCTGTACTGTGACCTGGCCGCGCGTGCCGCTCTGGACGGTATGACCGCTCAGATGGGTGCTGCAGGTGTTGACCTGGGCGCGTTCGAAGAAGCTCCGGTTGAGGAAGTGGTTGCTGAAGAAGCACCTGCAGAAGAAGCCGCACCGGAAGCCAAAGCCGAAGCGTAAGCTGCCCGTCACGTTATTGACATATGGGGCAGGGTAGACCTGCCCCAATTCCGTTTGAATTGAGGAGAGCCTAAAGATGGCAATCACAGCAGCAATGGTTAAAGAACTGCGCGACTCGACCGGCGCAGGCATGATGGACGCAAAGAAAGCGCTGACCGAAACCGGCGGTAACATGGACGAAGCCGTTGACTGGCTGCGCACCAAAGGCCTGGCCAAAGCGGCGAAGAAATCGGGCCGTACCGCAGCAGAAGGTCTGGTTGCTGTTCACGTCAACGGTGGCAACGGTGTTGCTGTCGAAGTGAACTCGGAAACCGACTTCGTTGCGAAAAACGCCGACTTCCAGGAAATGGTCGGTAAGATCACCTACGCCGCCGAAGGCGTTGACGACATCGACGCTCTGCTGGCTGCTGATCTGGGCGGCAAGTCGGTTGCCGACACCCTGACCGACAAGATCGCCACCATCGGCGAAAATATGTCGGTACGCCGCATGGCCAAACTGTCTGGCGACACTGTTGTGTCCTATGTCCACAACGCCGCGACAACCGGCATGGGCAAAATCGGCGTTCTGGTTGCTCTGTCTGGTGGTGACGAAGCCATCGGCAAGCAGGTTGCGATGCATATCGCGGCTGTGAACCCGGCGGCCCTGTCCGAAGCGGACATGGATCCGGCGGTTGTCGAGAAAGAAAAGCAGGTTCAGATGGACATCGCCCGCGAATCCGGCAAACCGGAGCAGGTGATCGAAAAGATGATCGAAGGCCGCATGAAGAAATTCGTCGCCGAATCGACCCTGCTGAACCAATCCTTCGTGGTGAACCCTGACCTGACCGTCGAAGCAGCGGCCAAGGAAGCGGGCGCAACCATCACCGGCTTTGTTCGCATGGAAGTCGGCGAAGGCATTGTAGTCGAAAAAGAAGATTTTGCCGCAGAAGTTGCAAAGGCCGCTCAGGGCTAACGCAAGCTCTTTTCTGGCATTGAAGTTCAAGAACCCGGCTGCCCAAGCAGTCGGGTTTTTTCATATGAAACAAGTAGCTATCAGTTTCTTGTAGGTACAAGCTGATGGCACGATTTTCTGGTGAGATTGAGGGGCCCCGCATGATGGGGATGGACAGGGCCCCTCAACAATTTCCAACTAAGTGACGCGGACGAATAGGCGCCTCTTGGTCAGATCAATCAGAGAGCTTTGTTATGGCAAAGATCTGATCAGAATGTTCCCTGGCTAAAGCCACCACTCACGGAACAGTATCAATTTGCAATTTTAAAGATAGATTCGGAAAGTCATGTATTCCTTACCCTAGGTCAATCTGACGCAATACGGCGTCAGAACCGGGTCAGACTTCCATCACGAACATCTGATTCTGAAGCGCGGCCTTCAATACGGCCTGGGCCGTCGTCTCAACCGAGAGCGCTTCGCGCGCGAGCCGGAGGTGTTTTTCTACGGTCGCCGCCGTCAGCCCCATCAGCAGGGCAATATCTTGCGTGGTCTTCCCGTCACCCACCCATTGCAGGGCTTCACGCTGGCGTTTCGTCAAGGCGCGGTTCGGAGCGTTGTACGGCAAGGTGAGTATTTTCAGATGAGCAACATTGTTCATCAGCAGAATATCATCACCATGCTTTCGCCAGACCTCGTCCATCTCTTTCTGGTCGTGGTCACGCGCTGCCAACGAAATAGCGCCTTTTGAACGCATCGAGACCGAATTGAAGCTGACTGTATAGCCAGACGTCACACCAAAAGATTTGTTGAAGTCATATACTCTGCGTTCCTCGGCTGACATTACACCGCTGGACATCATGTCATTTATCATGCTCCAGCTTGCCGCGCCTTCATTATCCAGCGCCCACTTCAGCATCGGGGCGTGAAAATAAAGCCCGGAACGCAAAAAGCCATCCAGATAGTTGGTGCAATGGTTGCTGAGGATAACAAAATCTTCAGGATCACCTAGCGATGTCGCGGTGCGATATTGCGTATAACCATAGAGCAGCCGATCGAAACCAAACCCGGCCATCTGGCGGCAATGCGCATCCCAAAGCTCTTCCAGAGTTTTCGTATAACTCAGAAAGCTGAGGTATTCCCTGAGGTTCATACCACGCTCCTCTCGCTGAGATGGGCTGCAAGGGCGTCAAGCGCCATGACATAGCTTTGTGCACCAAATCCGCAGATTTGACCGATCGCGACTCGGGCGATGTAAGAGGTATGACGAAACACCTCACGAGCGTGGATGTTGGACAGATGCACCTCGACCGTCGGCACTTGCGCCGAGGAGATCGCATCCATCAGGGCCACCGAGGTATGGGTATAGCCGCCGGCATTCAGAACGATGCCATCCTGCACCCCGCGTGCCGAATGGATCGCATCGATCAGGGCGCCTTCGTGATTGGACTGAAGATGAGTAACCGACAGGCCAATCGTCTGGCCGTGAGACACGCACAGGTCTTCGATCATCTTCAATGTCGTATGGCCATAAACCTCGGGCTGTCTTGTGCCCAGCAAATTCAGGTTCGGACCATTCAGAACCAGGATATTATGCATCTTCAAACTGTCCCCATCTCTCTTTTTCATAAACTCGAATAATCTGGGCGTCCAGCGGCCTCGTTCAGAGAAGGTAAGGTCGCATCGACGCATCGTGGCTGATGGGAATATTTGGAGATGTAATAAGGATCACACATCCTGCATTGTCACAACGACCTTTCCGAGAACCGAACGCTGTTCCAGCAGCTCAATTGCCTCTGCCGCGCGTATCAGAGGCAATCGCAAGCTGATACGTGGTGAGATTTTTCCGTCGTTGTAGAGTGTGAAAAGCTCTTCAAGATTTTGGGCATGGCCTTTGGGGTCGCGAAACACCGATGCGCCCCAAAAGACCCCAACAATCTGGCAACCTTTGAGCAAGGTCAGATTCAACGGAAGGCTCGGGATTCCTGCCGGAAAACCGACCACCAAATAGCGGCCGCCCCATGCCATGCTGCGCAGGGCGGGTTCGGCATAGTCTCCGCCCACGGCATCATAGACGACGTCGACCCCATCACCCCCGACAAGCGATTTGATCTTGGCGGAAAGCGCTTTCTGGGCGTCTCGATCCAATTCGCGCGAGTAAACGAGTGTCTCATCCGCGCCAATCTGTTTGCAGAACTCTGCCTTGTCTTCGGAAGAAACCGCCGCAATGACGCGCGCGCCCATAGCCTTGGCCAGCTCTATTGCTGCAGACCCCACGCCACCAGCCGCGCCCAATACCAGAACGGTTTCTCCGGCTTGCAGCTGTGCCCGGTCTTTCAGAGCGTGATAAGATGTGCCGTAGGTAAAAATGAAACAGGCAGCGTCATCAAAAGGCATCGCATCGGGGATTTTCACTGCAGTCGCAGCTTTGAGGGTAAGATGTGTTGAGAACCCTCCATGCCCCGTCAGAGCCAGAACACGATCCCCGGGCTCGAATCCAGACACTCCGTAACCAAGCGCGAGGACTTCGCCCGCAATCTCTCCGCCCGGAGCAAAGGGACGCGGCGGCTTCATCTGATACAGATCGCGAATGATCAGAGTATCGGGGAAGTTCACACCAGAAGCCCGGACACGGATCAACAGTTCGCCCTTGCCAGGTGTCGGGTCGGGCAGTGTGGTTAGCTCCAAAGCCTCGGGACCACCCGGTGTGACGCTGAGTAATGTTTGCATGCCTTCTCTTGCCCCTTGCTTCGGTGGAGCTGAAATCGTTGGATTACAGGCACGGGTTGTCAAGAAGATGACCTGTCAGCTTCCGTAACGGTATCTGGGTAGAGGAGAGCACATGACGCCTGAGACATTGTTTTCGCTGAACGGCAAAACCGCTCTGGTCACCGGGGGCGCAACAGGCATCGGTCGGATGGCGGCCGAGGCTCTGGCGCGCGCAGGGGCCCATGTATTGATCGCTTCACGTAAAGGCGACGCATGTGAGGCCGTAGCCGCAGAACTGAACGCGATGGATACGCCCGGATCGGCTGAGGGGTTTGCAGGGGATATCGGCAGTGAAGAGGGAATAGATGCTCTGATCGCTGAAGTGAGGAAACGGACAGAAACACTAGAAATCCTGATGAATAATGCCGGGGTCACTTGGGGTGCGCCTATGGGGCAGTTCCCATATGCAGCATGGGATAAGGTGATGTCAGTCAATGTAGCAGGTATTTTTGATCTGACCCAAAAGCTGTTGCCGCTGTTGATGAAATCCGCCTCGGATGACGACCCGGCGCGTGTGGTCAATGTTGGGTCTGTGATGGGTGAAACGCCGATGGGTGACGGCGCCTACAGCTATTCCGCGTCGAAAGCGGCAGTAATCCATCTGTCCAAGATTATGGCCAAGGAGTTGGCACCATACCGCGTGACAGTGAATGCGCTTGCGCCGGGACCGTTCGTGTCGCGCATGACAGCCTTTGCCACCGAAGATGAGGACAAACGTGAGCGTGTTGGCAAATCCGTCCCGCTTGGCCGCGTAGGTCGTGCCGAGGATATTGGAGGCTGCGTACTCTTCCTCTGTGGACGCGGAGGCAGCTATGTCACCGGGGCGGTGCTGCCAGTCTCGGGCGGGATAAATGTGCAGAGTGGCGGGAACATCTTTGCCGACGCTCTATAGCTGTTTTCAACATCTGGATATCGGATGACTGATCAGGAAAATACGTTAGATATAAATGCAGTAAATGCATATCTTGAAGCGCATTTAGATGATTATCAGGGCCCGCTTCAAGCAACGAAATTCACGGTCGGGCAATCCAATCCGACCTATCTGCTGCAAACGCCTAGTAAGAACTACGTTCTGCGGCGCAAGCCACCGGGCGTATTGCTCAAGTCTGCTCATGCAGTGGATCGTGAGTTTCGGGTTCAAAGCGCTCTGATCAGCTCCAGGGTCCCGGTGCCGCAGATGTACCTTCTGTGCGAAGACGACAGCATCATCGGCTCAGCGTTCTATGTGATGGAGCATCTGGACGGACGTTCATTCGTTGATCCTGTTATGAAGGGTGAAAACAATGCCACTCGTGCTGGCATATTGGCCGAGATGAACCGCGTTCTGGCCGAGTTGCACATGGTAGATATCGATGCGGCAGGCCTGTCGGATTTCGGCCCTCCGGGGAATTACTTCGAACGACAGATCGGGCGATGGACCAAGCAGTACCGAGCTTCGGAAACCGAAGATATAAACTATATGAATAGCTTGATCGGCAAACTTGAACAACAAATCCCTGCTGATGACGGCCAGAGAACATTGGTTCATGGCGACTATAGGATTGATAATATGTTGTTCGAGCACACTGGAACGAACTGCATTGGCGTGCTGGATTGGGAACTGTCGACCATCGGCCATCCTTATGCGGATCTTGCGGCGGTAATCATGCAGTGGCAGTTGCCACCGGGTAAGGAAGGGCGTGGATTGGCCGGGGTGGATCGCGATGCACTAGGCCTCCCATCGGATCAGTCATTTATTGCAGATTATTGCGCGCGGCGCGGCCTGCCGGGGATCGAGAATTTCGGCTTCTATCTCGCCTTCAACTTCTTCCGCATGGCGGCCATACTTCAAGGTGTCTACAAACGGTCGCTGGATGGCAACGCCTCAGACCCTGCAAGGGCGCGCGCCTTTGGTGCATATGTTCCGGTATTTGCTCAACATGGCCTATCCGCGCTGGAGGCGTAGATCATGAAATTTGACCCAACCGCACTAACCCGCATTCAAGCCTGGATGCAGCGATATGTAGACGAGAAAAAATACGCCGGCAGCAGCCTACTGATTCTGCACAACGGGCAGGAGGCGTTCTTTCACAGCTGTGGTCGCCGGTGTCTTGAAAATGACTTGCCGTTTCAGCGCGAAAGCCTCGTGCGTATTTATTCTATGACCAAACCCGTGACCTCGGTTGCGCTCATGATGCTGGTTGAGCGCGGGCAGTTTCATCTCGACGCACCGGTTTCCGAGTTCCTGCCCGAGTTTCAGTCGATGCAAGCCCTGATTCCCGGCGCCACGCGCTTGGATCAGACCGAGGCCGCACCAACGCCAACCCTGCATCAGTTGCTGACGCATACCAGTGGTCTCAGTTATCCGTTTAATCCCGGGTTGCTGCCCGAGGCGATGGATGAGCTTGGACTGATATTTTCACCGGCACAGGGTCCGCTCGCGGATCGGGTCGAGGTCCTGGCCACTTTGCCTCTGGCTTTTCAACCGGGCCACCGCTGGGAATACTCGGTGGGTATCGACGTCATCGGTCGCGTCATCGAGGTCACCTCGGGGCAGTCCTTCGAGCGCTTTCTGGCCGATCACATTTTTGAGCCACTCGGCATGCACGAGACGGGGTTTTCAGTGCCGAACTGGGCGGGGGATCGGTTCGCCTCGCTCTATACGCCGCTTGAAGGCGACGCGATGGCATTGAATGCGGCCAAGACCGGTGACGATACGCTACGCCTGGTTGATTGTGCCGGAGACTCTCCGTTTGAGGCCACAACAACTTTCTCTGGTGGGGGTGGGCTGATCAGTACGATCGATGATTACAGTCGCTTCGCTGAAATGTTGCGCAACAAAGGCTCAGGAAACGGGGAGCGCATTCTGGGGTCAAAGACGATAGAATTCATGCTACGCAATCACTTACCCGGCGATATTGCATCGATGGGTCCCCAAAGCTTTGCCGAGCAACCCATGGAAGGAACCGGGTTTGGTATTGGTGGTGCCGTGGTTTTAGATCCGGCGCGCCTGCGGTGTCCGGGCTCGGTCGGTGATTTCGGTTGGGGTGGCATGGCGTCCACTTATTTCTGGGTGGATCCAGTCAATGATTTTTCGGCTGTGTTCTTCACTCAGCTGTCACCTTCCAGCTCTTACCCCTCGCGTGCGGAATTGAAGGCACTTGTACATGGTGCGCTCGTTGAATGACCTCGGTGTGGATGATAGCCGGGGACATCGCTAAGCCGGAGACCCACATATGACCAAAGCTGAACGCGTTCTGCTTGACCTGCTCAACATCGAAGCGCTTGAAGTCGACTTGTTCCGGGGAACTGGCTCTGGTGGAGAGACCCCAACGCGCATCTTTGGCGGGCAGGTGATCGCGCAGGCCCTTGCAGCAGCTTACAGGACCGTCGATGACCGATTGTGTCATTCCCTGCACGCTTACTTTATTCGGCCCGGCGATCCATCGATTCCCGTTATCTATCAAGTAGATCGCGCCCGAGATGGAGGTTCTTTCACCACCCGTCGTGTGGTTGCAATCCAACATGGCAAACAAATCCTGAACCTTTCGGCATCGTTCCACAAACAGGATGATGGATGGGATCATCAGCATCCCCTGCCGGATGTGGAGCCACCAGAGCATCACCCATCACGCGATGAAATGCGTCAGAAGTATCTGACTCGCGTGCCTGAAGCGCTCAAAACAGAACTTCTGCGCGAACGTCCAATCGAAGTACGAGAGGTCGCGCCGCTGGACCTTTTTACGCCGGACAAAGCAGATGACCGGAACCATGTGTGGTTCCGTATGGGTGCGGCAGCACAGGCCGACCGGATTACGCAGCACCTGTTGCTGGCCTATGCATCTGATATGAGTCTGCTGAGTTCGGGCATGCGCCCGCATGGCCTCAGTTGGTTCACTGGTGAGATCGATGGTGCCAGCTTGGATCATGCGCTCTGGTTTCACGCGCCGGTACAGTTCCAGAACTGGCACCTTTACGCGATGGAATCGCCATGGACGGGGCAGGGGCGTAGTTTCAACCGAGGATCGATTTATTCGCAAGACGGCACATTGGTTGCCTCGGTCGCGCAGGAAGGTTTGCTTCGGCGACGTCGCTCGCGTTAAGTTTCGCTGGTATATTTTTGATTTAGCTTAGACATTCCGCCAATCCAGCGGTCATAATCTGCTGTTTTTAAACGCATATAGTCCAATACCTGAGGATGCGGCAGGATTAAAAACCGCTCGTCAGCCAGCGCTTCGACACAGGCCTGCGCGACCGCTTCGGGCTCAAGCATCCCGTCGATTGCCGCAACCGAATCCTCATGTCCACGGGTCATGTCCGAACGTACCGCCTGAGGGCATAGAACCGACACTCGAATTCCTTGATGCGCATAGGTCAACGCGACCCATTCAGCAAACCCAATGGCGGCATGTTTTGTGACGCCGTATGGTGCCGCACCAGGTTGATTGAGCAGCCCTGCGGCCGAGGCGGTCGTCATCAGGTATCCGCCGCCACGCGCCACCATACACGGCAATAAATGCCGAGCGGTCCAGACATGAGACATGACGTTAATTTGCCAAATCCGTTCCCATTCGGTGTCCGGAACATCAAGCCCGCCAAGCGTTAGAATACCGGCATTCGCACAAAACAGATCTATTGGTGCGATGCTATCCTCAACGGTTTCGATCAATTTGCAAATGTCAGATTCCAGGGAAACATCGCAATGAATGGCATGACCACCGATCTTGTCCGCAATGTGCTGCGCACCGGCAGCGTCGATATCTGCGCAAACAACGCGAGCGCCTTCATTGGCAAATCGTTCAGCAAGTCCTTTGCCAATGCCACCAGCGGCGCCGGTCACAACAACTGTCTTTTCGTTCAGGTGCATGTCTGTCTGTGCTCTGAGTTTCGCAGATCAGCCTAACACGTTGAAAAACCATCGCCAGAGTGGATTTTCTGGCGATGGCTTATTTTACATAATCACGATTATACGGCATTCGCCTGAAGCAGCAAAGTTAAAATGTCCCACATTAGCAAAGTAGAAGTGTCACACTTCTCTGTCGAGCAGGCAGGATTGGAGTGTGACGGTGGGATTGGTTGTCATGAGCGAGCGCGAGCTTAATCGTATTGAAGTACTGAGTCAGGTTTCCCAAGGCCGCATGACGGTGGTTTCTGCCGCGAATGTTCTGAACTTGAGCCGCAGACAAGTTCACCGTTTGCTCAGGGTTTTCCAGACTGATGGTCCGGCTGCGCTGCGTCACAAGGCGCGCGACCGTAGATCCAACAATCGTATTGATCCGGCCGTTCGAGAGTTTGCCCTGGCACTCGTCAAAGAACGATACACTGACTTTGGTCCGACACTGGCAGCTGAGATGTTGTTGGAACATCACGATCTGAAAGTCTCGCGCGAGACGCTGCGCAAATGGATGCAGGCAGACGGAATCTGGTTATCTCGCAAACAGCGCAGGACGTTCCACCAGCCGCGTTTGCGCCGGGAATCCTTTGGCGAGCTCATCCAGATCGACGGATCTGACCACCGCTGGTTCGAAGATCGCGCCCCGCCCTGCACGCTGCTTGTCTTCATCGACGATGCGACCAGCACGTTGATGCAGCTACGGTTCGTGAAGTCGGAAAGCACCTTCAGCTATTTCGAAGCACTTGAAGGCTACCTGGCCGAGCACGGTCGCCCTGTAGCTTTCTATTCCGACAAGCACACCGTGTTTCGGGTGGCGCAGCAAGGTGCGAAGTCGGGCCATGGCATGACCCAGTTTGGTCGCGCTTTGAATGAGTTGAACATCGAGATCCTCTGCGCCAACAGCAGCCAGGCCAAGGGCCGTGTTGAGCGTGCCAACCGCACGCTCCAGGATCGGCTGGTGAAGGAATTGCGGCTCGCTGGCATCTCGGACATGGAAGCTGCAAACGAATTCCTGCCGGGGTTCATGCAATGCTATAATGCCAGGTTTGCCAAATCGCCGCGACGTCCGGACAATCTGCACCGGGCCCTGAATGTCGAGCCCGACCGTCTGCGGGACATCCTGTGCTGGCGCGACGAGCGCTACGTCGACCGGAACCTGGTGCTGCGTTACGACCGCAAGCGGATCACGCTTGAAGAGAACGACCTCACCCGTGGCCTCGTTGGCAAATATGTGGACAGCTATGAATTCCAGGACGGTACGCTGGAATTCCGGTCAAAGGGTGTTCCACTGCCCTACTCCGCTTACGACAAAGATCAACGTGTGAGCCACGCGGCGATCATCGGGAACAAGCGGCTGAGCGCAGTGCTGGAGCACATCAAGCAAGAGCAGGACAAAGCACCCCGAAGAAGCGCCGCGTCGGCACTCAGGCCACACGCTACAACCCAACAGGTCGGCGCAACAACGGCTGGAATTCAAAGCTCGCAAGAGTGGCGAAAAAGGACCGCGCAGCCAGCCAGGGCTCCGATGTTTGAGGTCTCCACCCTGCCAGGCTGCACTACCGTTTCCCGGCAACCGGGACATTTCTACTTTGCAGACCCAGGGACATTTCTACTTGGTTGCAACATCGCCATATCAGTAGAATGCCTGCAACCCGGTCTGCGCCCGACCAAGAATCAGCGCATGCACGTCATGCGTCCCCTCATAGGTATTTACTGTCTCAAGATTGATCATGTGGCGCACCACCTGGAACTCAAGCGAGATACCATTGCCGCCATGCATGTCCCGTGACATCCGCGCGATATCCAGCGCCTTGCCGCAGTTGTTGCGCTTGATGATCGAGATCATCTCGGGTGCGGCTTCGGCCTGATCCATCAAACGCCCAACACGCAGGCTTGCCTGAAGGCCCAGAGCGATTTCAGTTTGCATCTCAGCCAGTTTGCGTTGGAACAGTTGGGTCTGCGCCAATGGCCGATTGAATTGCTTGCGATCCAGACCGTATTGACGCGCAGCATGCCAGCAGCTCTCGGCCGCCCCCATAGCGCCCCAACTGATCCCGTAACGTGCGCGGTTCAGACATCCGAACGGTCCTTTCAGGCCCTGCACATGCGGCAGTAACGCATCTTCGCCGACCTCAACGCCTTCCATCACGATTTCGCCGGTGATCGAAGCGCGCAGGCTCAGCTTGTTTTCGATCTTCGGCGCGCTCAACCCCTTGGTGTTCTTGTCCAGAACGAAGCCCCGGATCTTGCCATCATGCGCATCCGACTTGGCCCACACGACAAACACATCTGCAATCGGAGCATTCGAAATCCACATCTTGCTACCGGTCAGACGATAGCCACCGTCAATCTTTTCAGCCCGGGTTTTCATGGCAGCTGGGTCAGAGCCGGCATCCGGCTCGGTCAAGCCGAAACAACCAATCCATTCGCCGCTGGCCAGCTTTGGCAGGTATTTCCGGCGCTGCTCTTCGCTGCCATAGGCATAGATCGGATACATCACCAGCGAGCTTTGCACCGACATCATCGAGCGATAGCCGGAATCCACCCGCTCAACCTCGCGCGCGACCAATCCATAGCTCACATATCCCGCACCGATGCCGCCATATTCCTCGGGGATTGTCGTGCCCAACAGGCCCATTTCACCCATTTCCCTAAAGATTTCAGGATCGGTCTCCTCGTTCTGAAACGCCTGCGTGACGCGCGGCTGCAGCTTTTCCTGCGCATATGCACGGGCGCTGTCAGCAACCAATCGTTCATCTTCTTCCAACTGATCTGCCAGGCGGAAAGGATCGTCCCAAGCAAAATTTCCCAAATCGGGCGCGTCTTTGGCCCTTAGAACGGGTTTGGTCTCTGGCGCGTTCATGATGAGTCTCCGATACAATGTCTCGCGCATCATAATCTGAGGTTTCCTCAAAAAACAGCGAGACATTTGCACATTTACATGACTAAAACGCATAGATGAGTATGCGCCGCCCTTTCCTGCCCCCGATCTCCGCCCTGCGTGCATTGGAAGCGCTGGATCGACTAGGCTCTGCCTCGGCGGTTGCCGACGAAATGGCATTGACGCAGAGCGCTGTCAGTCGGTCGCTGCAAACGCTTGAGACACATCTGGGCGCAGAACTCGTCAGCCGTGACCGAAAGAGATTGTCGCTGACCAAGGCCGGGCAGGATTATGTGCAAGAGATTCGGCCAGCCTTGTCCCAGATTGTGCAGGCTGCTCTGAAACTACATGTGTCGCCTGTTGGAGGGACGTTGAATCTGGCAATCCTGCCGACCTTTGGGATGCGTTGGCTGGTACCGCGTCTGCCGGATTTCGCGCGTTTGCATCCGGACATAACCATCAACATGACAACTCGGTTGAGACCGTTCAATTTCGCATCGGAACCCTTTGACGCTGCGTTGCACTTTGGTGAACCTGACTGGCCAGGAACCGACCGTTTGTTGCTAAAAATGGAGCGCGTTCTGCCGGTCTGCGCGCCTGAGTTGCTACCGCAGGGAACACCCTCGACACCGGACGAGTTACTCAAGTTGCCGTTACTGCACATCCAGACGCGTCCACGGGCTTGGCAAGAGTGGTTCCGACAAATGGGGGTCGAGGCTCCGCACCCCCTGCCCGGCACGGTGCATGATCAATTCAACACGATCAATCAGGCGGCCCTGCACGGTCTGGGTGTTGCGTTGCTGCCCAACTACCTGATCGAACAGGACCTTGCGACAGGTAATCTGGTCGCCGCCTTCCCCGATGCGTTTGAGACACTGGGTGCCTATTATCTGGTCTGGCCCCACGACAAATCACAGGACGATTCGTTGCGACAGTTCCGACACTGGCTTGCCTCTCAGGCTCAGACCGAAGAGACGTTGCCGCGTTAGCCTAACGCGTAGCCTGCCCCACGGACGGTCCGCACCGGGTCTTCACCACCGTGCTGAGTCAATGCCTTGCGCAAACGTCCGATATGAACGTCCACAGTGCGCGTATCGACATAGATATCGCGGCCCCAGACCCGGTCGAGCAGCTGTTCGCGGCTCCAGACCCGCCCCGGCTTTTCCATAAAGGTGCTGAGCAGGCGGAACTCGGTTGGGCCGAGCTTCAATGGCTTGTTGTCCCGGCTGACCTTATGGGTCTCTGAATCCAGAATGATATCATCGAATTCCAGCCGAATACCCACCGTCGCTGGACGTACCCGACGCAGCTGAGTACGGACCCGCGCCATCAGCTCTACCACCGAGTAAGGCTTGATCACGTAGTCATCCGCCCCGGTTTCCAGACCTCGCACCTTGTCCACCTCTTCCGAACGCGCCGACAGCATGATGATCGGGATTGAACGGGTGTCGGGTCGTGTCTTCAGGCGGCGACAGACCTCAATACCGCTGAGATTGGGCATCATCCAGTCGAGAACGATAATGTCCGGGCGGTCCTCTTCGACGAGCAACAAACCCTCGTCACCATTAGCGGCTTTTGTGACCCGGAACCCCTCGGCTTCGAGGTTATAGGAAAGAACCTCACGCTGGGCCAATTCATCTTCAACCACCAGCACCGTCGGTTGATCAGCGGACATAAGGTCAACCTCCTAGATCGTTTGCGAGGTGTTATCGGCCTTGGGCCGCGCTTCGGTCGGCCGTTCACCAGTGACCAAATAGACCACCTGTTCCGCGATTGCCGTAACGTGATCACCCATGCGTTCGATGTTCTTCGCGATGAAGTGCAAATGCATGCAGGACGAGATGTTGCGCGGATCTTCTGCCATGAAAGTCAGGAATTCGCGGAACAGCCCGTTATACATCTGGTCAACTTCCAGATCGCGTTCAATCACATCCGTCGCGAGTTCGGCGTCACGTTGAATATAGGCATCCAATGCATCTCGCAGCATCAGCTCAACCTCGCGCGCCATCCTACGTAGAGCGGCGGCGCTTCCGTTGATTTCACCAGCATTAACCAGCACGGTCGTGCGCTTGGCGATATTCTTGGAATAGTCGCCTATACGCTCAAGGTTGGTCGACACTTTAAGCACCGACAGCACCAGACGCAGATCACCCGCCGTTGGCGCGCGCAGCGCGATCAGTCGTGCGGTTTCTTCGTCGATAAGCTCTTCCAGCGCGTCGATGGCCTTGTCGCCCTGACGTACTTCTTTCGCCAGTTCTTCGTCGCGGGTTTCCAGCGACCGGGCCGCACCCATGATCGCGGCCTCGACCAAACCGCCCATCTTCATGATATGCGCCTGAATGGTTTCGAGGTCGCGGTCGAACGCGGATGCAATATGTTGTTCGCTCATTGCAATAATCCTGTGCTCAGCCGATCCGGCCGGTGATGTAGCTTTCTGTGCGAGGGTCTTCGGGGTTGGTGAAGATTTGCCCCGTCTCGCCAAATTCAACCAGATTGCCCAGATGGAAGAATGCTGTCTTCTGGCTGACCCTTGCCGCCTGCTGCATCGAATGAGTCACGATCACCACCGAATAGCGCGAGCGCAGTTCATCGATCAGCTCTTCAACCTGAGCCGTTGCGATTGGGTCAAGCGCCGAGCAAGGCTCGTCCATCAACAGAACCTCAGGTTCGGTTGCGACCGCACGCGCAATGCAAAGGCGTTGTTGTTGACCACCCGAGAGGCCGGTGCCGGGGGCATCCAGACGATCCTTGACTTCATCCCAGATCGCACCACGGCGTAGGGATTTCTCAACGATCTCATCCAGTTCTGCCTTGTTCTTTGCGAGGCCGTGGATGCGTGGACCGTAGGCCACGTTGTCATAGATCGATTTGGGGAACGGGTTCGGCTTCTGAAACACCATGCCAACCTTGGCACGCAGCTGCACCGGGTCGACGCGCTTGTCATAGATATCCTCACCATCCAACAGGATATCACCTTCAACGCGACAGATATCAATCGTGTCGTTCATCCGGTTCAGACAGCGCAGAAAGGTGGACTTGCCGCAGCCCGAGGGGCCGATGAAGGCCGTCACGGTCTTATCTTCGATATCAACGCTCACGTCCTTGATGGCGTGGGTCTCGCCGTAATAGACCTGAACCTGCTTGGCGTTGATCTTGATGTTTTTGGAGTCCACGGTTCTCTCCACTCGTGTCATGTCGTTCATTTTAGCCCCCAATTACCAGCGGCGTTCAAAGCGGCGGCGCAGGATGATTGCGATGATATTCATGGTCAGCAGGAACATCAAAAGGATGATGATGCCACCCCAGGCTTTCTCATAAAACCCGACATCAGCACGCGCGGCCCATGTGTAAATCTGTGCAGGCATTGCCGAGTTCGGCTCGGTGAAGCCTGCGAGGAAACCATCGGGATAGCCGCGGGCAACAAATCCCACCATGCCGATCAGCAGCAGCGGTGCGGTTTCACCCAGGGCCTGCGCCAGCCCGATGATGGTGCCGGTCAGGATACCTGGCGCGGCCAGTGGCAACACGTGATGAAACACGGCCTGCATTTTCGAGGCCCCTACCCCCAATGCCGCGTCACGGATAGACGGGGGAACCGCCTTCAGCGAGGCACGGGTCGAGATGATGATGGTAGGCAGAGTCATCAGCGTCAACACCAGACCGCCAACCAACGGCGCCGATTGCGGCAGATGCATGAATTGGATGAACACGGCCAGGCCCAGAATACCGAACACGATGGACGGAACGGCGGCTAGGTTTGAGATGTTCACCTCGATCAGATCGGTGAACCTGTTCTGTGGTGCGAACTCTTCCAGATAAATCGACGCGGCCACACCGATGGGCAGCGACAGGCACAGTACCACCAGCATCATGAAGAATGAGCCAACGACCGAGGCACCGATGCCTGCGCCACCGGGGTTATCCACGCCCGAGTCGGCTCCGGTGATGAACGGCCAGTTGAAGGCCTGCTTGATGATGCCCGCTTCTTTCAAAGCGTCCACTAGATCCAGATCGCTGAGCTGCAAGAAGCGGCTATCCTGCAGGGTGTCGCGCGACACCCGGCCTTTGAAATAGCCATCCACCCGACTTGACGCGGCCAGATCGAACATGATCGGCTCATCCAGCTTGCTTGGGTTATCTGCATAGAACGTTCGGATCGTACCGCCGATTTTGCCCAGTAGACGCTCAATAGCATCTTGATCGAAATCCACCGTGATACCGCTTTCGGCCAGTTGTTCATTCAGCTCTGCAATAAACAGATCGGAATAAGCTTTGGTCTTGAATAGCGTACCTTCGGCTTCGTCGCGCTGTGCTGGCGTCAGAGTGATCTCGACGCTAATCACAGTGCGTTTGAAGGCCGGGATGCCTTGCGACAGGATCGAGGTGAACAGCACGACCAGAAAGAACAAGCCAGTCGCGATGGCAACGATTCCGTACGCGCGAAAGCGTTTTTCAGCAGCAGCGCGTTTCTTGGTCCGTGCATCGGACGCCGTAAGCGAGACCGCGTGACGGCCGGTTTCGGGGCTTTGCATGCTGGCGTCGGTCATTCGTACTGCTCCCGATACTTACGCACGATATAAAGGGCGAAAACGTTCAGCCCCAGCGTGAGGATGAACAAGGTCATGCCGAGCGCGAAGGCCACAAGCGCTTCGGGCGAGGCGAAATCCGCGTCGCCGGTCAACTGGCTGACGATCTTTGCGGTGACGGTTGTCATGGCCTCGAACGGGTTGAGGTCGAGCCGTGCTGCGGCCCCTGCCCCCAGAACCACAATCATGGTCTCACCAATTGCGCGCGAGGCGGCCAGCAAGATCGCACCTACGATGCCGGGCAATGCTGCGGGCAAAACGACTTGCCGGATGGTCTCGGACTGGGTGGCCCCCAGCCCATAAGACCCGTCACGCATCGCCTGCGGCACCGCATTGATGATGTCATCAGACAGCGATGAGACGAACGGGATCAGCATAATGCCCATGACCAGACCGGCGGTCATCACCGCGGTGCCGGCTTTCATCCAGCCTAAGCCGTCATCTCCGAACACGCTCAGCAACAGTGGGCCAACGGTTAGCAAGGCAAAAAGACCGTAAACAATGGTCGGGATACCGGCCAGCACCTCCAGCAACGGTTTGGCGATCGAGCGCACGCGAGAAGAAGCGTACTCGCTGAGATAAATCGCAGCGAAAAGACCGATCGGCACAGCCACCAGCAATGCAACCAACGAGATGTAGAATGTGCCCCATAGCAACGGGATGATACCTAGATCAGACGCGCCACCACGGCCCGAGAAACTGGGGGCCCATGTTGTTCCGAAGAAGAACTCTGATGCTGGATAAAGCTTGAAGAATTCCCACGTGTTGAACACGAGCGACAGTACGATGCCGACCGTTGTCAGGATCGCAATCGACGCCGCCGCCAGCAGCATCACACGAATTCCCTGCTCAACCACATTGCGGGCGCGGTATTCCGAATGTGTCTGGAACCAGCTGAACGCGGCACCTGCCAAGGCGATCAGTATCACGGCAATGGACATAATCGTATAGCCGGTCGAGTTCATCGACCGGTATGCCTGGGCGGCATGCAACACGGGCTGTGTGATATCCGAGGTCACAACCTGGCCCGCGTCTTTCAGCCGCTGGGTCATCTCAGAAACATCCGCCTGCGCATCCTGTGCGGTCTCTTCGGTGAGATGCCCCTGAGCGACCGCACTGTCCAGACCATTAGCCGTCCGGCGCACTTCGGCCATAACAAGGCTACGCGACGATCCTTCCTTGATCGCCGTTTCGGGAACCATCTCCGAGACCTGAGAATTCACGTAGAGCGGCTGAACCAGCAGCCAGACGATCAACAGACCAAAGGCGGGAACGATAACTTTCAGCGCAACATTCGCCCCATAAAACGAGGGAAGAGAATGCAGGTTGCGGCTGTCCCCTCCGGCACTTTGCAAGGCGCGCATTCGCCCCAACACATATCCGACTGCCGCGATCGCAAGTACGATCAGAATGAGCCAAAGAATTGGCATATTGCCCCCACAGGTCTTGATCGGGATTAGGGAAAGAAACGGGGGCGACTATAAATGCCGCCCCCGCTCAATTAACACGGGGTTTGGAATTAGCTGCCCGAACCCAAAGTTACTTCGTTGGCAATCGCATCCTGCGTTTTTGCCAGCTCAGGGTCGGCAACCAGACCGTAGTTGGCCAGCGGACCCGACGCACCTGCAATCTCATCATGAGTGAAGAACTGAGCGTATTCTTTCAGGCCAGGGATCACGCCGATATGCGCTTTCTTAACGTAGAAGAACAGCGGGCGGGAAACAGGGTATTCACCCGACGCGATGGTCTCGGTCGACGGCGCGATACCACCCATGGTGGCCACTTTCAGCTTGTCGGTGTTGTTCTCGTAGAACGCCAGACCGAAAACACCGATGCCGTTGGTGTTGGTGTCGATGCGGGCCAGGGTCTCGGTGTAGTCACCATCAATGTCGACCGACTTACCGTCAGTACGAACGTCAAGGCATGCATCTTCGGCATCATCTTCGCTCATGCCGCCTGCGATCATGGCTTCCATGGCGCCGGTCGCTTCACAACCTGCAAGCAGAACCTTGTCTTCGAACACTTCACGGGTGCCGTGCTTGGTGCCCGGGATGAACATCGCGATCTCAACGTCCGGCAGGTCGCCATTGAACTCGGCCCAGCTGTTGAAGCTGTTGTCGACCAGCGCGCCGTCTTTCATAACTTTCGAACCGATGGCGTTGTAGATGTCTGCCGGCTGAAATGCGGTAAAGGCCGGGCCCGACTGCTGGCTTGCGAACACGATGCCGTCATAGCCAATGCGTACTTCCATGATGTCGGTCACACCGTTTTCGGCGCAAGCTTTGATTTCTTTTTCGCGGATGGCGCGCGATGCGTTTGCAACGTCGATTGTGTTTTCGCCAACGCCTTCGCAGAACCGCTTGAGACCAGCCGACGAACCACCCGATTCAACAACCGGGGTCGGGAAGTCTGTATTTTCACCAAACAGTTCGGCAACGATCGAAGCATAAGGCAGTACGGTCGACGAACCGGCAACCTGAACGTTGTCACGTGCAGCAGCAGCAGTTGCCGAGACGGCAGCGATTGCCAGCGCAGAAGCCGACAGTTTTACAAAGGACATTTCAGTCTCCTTGAGAAGGATGGGTACTGATCATCCCCATGATGATCTGCGCAAAGCCCTAAAAGCCGCGCGTAAGCCTTTTGTGACAGGTATGTAACGGTTTTATGACAAGTTAGGATATTTTGAGAATTTCTTAACTTGACGATACGTCAGCGGCGGATCGCCTGTCCGCCATCTGACCTCAACGGGGCAGTATGACGGTGAACACGGCACCCTGCCCCAGCTCACTTTCCACCCGCAACCTGCCCCGATGTCGGTTGACAATGTGTTTGACGATCGCAAGCCCCAGCCCTGTTCCACCCAACTCGCGCGAGCGATGGCTGTCTGCGCGATAGAAACGCTCGGTCAAGCGGGGAAGATGTATTGGGTTGATGCCGGGACCCTGATCAATGATTCCGATTCTCACGGCTGGCCCGCGCATGGCAGTATCGCGCTCCGACAATGTCACTACGACCTGAACCAGCCCCCCGCTGCCGCCGTATTTGATCCCGTTTTCCACCAGGTTGGTGATAACCTGTCGTAACTGATCGCTGTCACCGACCATCGTCACCGGATCATCCGGGGCGTCCAGTGACAGCTTTACATTGGCATCATCTGCAAGAGGTCGAAGGGTGTTCAATGTGGATTGGATCAGGCCGGTCAGTTCCAGAGGTTCCTTTGGCCTGACCCGCTCTTCGCTTTCCACCCTGTTGAGTGACAGCAGATCCCCCACCAACCGATTCATCCGATTGGCCTCGTCCGCCATGATCTGCAAAAACCGCTCTCGGGCCGCCGTATCATCGCGCGCAGGCCCGCGCAGTGTTTCGATGAACCCCATCAGAGCAGTCAGCGGCGTCCGCAGCTCATGACTGACATTGGCCACAAAATCGCGTCGCATCTGACTGGCCTGCTCCAGATGGGTGACATCCTGAAACACTACAAGCACAACCCGAGAGTCGTTCATATACCGGCACTGCACCTCAAAGGTCGTATCTTGTGCACCATCATTGGACAGATGCCGCGCGTTGCTAGGCTGCTTTGACCCAATACATTGCTCAATCGCTTCGATCACCTGAGGTTGCCGAAGGATCGTGGCGAAGTGCCGTCCCTCAATCGCCGCACCCAACAGAGTACGCGCTTCGGTGTTCGCCGCAACGATCCGCTCAGATTGGTCAACCAGCAGGGTCGGCATCGGGATGGCAGATACAAGCTCGGCATGAAAGGGATCCGACATGCGATATCAGACCGGTTTCAGCGTTTCGCGGAACTTGCGCATGTTGTCCTGATAGTGCAGCGCGCTGAGCGTCAGGCGTTGCGCGGCCTCATCATCAAGCTGACGCACAACCTTGCCCGGCGTTCCCATGACCAGCGAATTATCAGGGATCTCTTTGCCTTCAGTGATCAGGGCCCCTGCCCCGATCAGGCAATTCTTACCGATTTTTGCCCCGTTCAGAACGATAGCCCCCATGCCGATCAGAGAGTTGTCCCCGATCGTGCATCCATGCAGCATGACCTTATGCCCGATGGTGCAATTCGCGCCGATGGTCAGCGGGTATCCGGCATCGATATGCATCACGCAATCTTCCTGCACGTTACTGCCCGCACCAACGCGAATCTCTTCGTGATCTGCGCGGATTGTGCAGCCAAACCAGATCGAGGCCCCCTGTTCCAGCACCACCTTACCGATCAGGTTGGCATCAGGCGCGACCCAGGTATCCTCGTGAATCTGAGGCTGATGCTCTCCCAAAGCATAGATCGTCATGACTGTTCCTCGAACTCGGTCTGCAAGGTACGGATGTGGTTCTGCAGGCGCGGCTGCTGAATGCGGCGCATCCGCTCGGCACTGACGATGGTTTTCAGCTTCTCCTCGGTCGCGTCCAGATCGTCGTTGATCAGGACATAATCGTAGTAACCCCAGTGGCTGATCTCATCCCAGCTTTTCAGCATGCGCTTGGCAATCACGTCTTCGCTGTCCTGCCCCCGGCCTTCCAGGCGGCGCCTCAGTTCGGGAATCGACGGTGGCAGGATGAAGATCGACAACGCATGTTTGCCCAAATCCGAATTCCTGATCTGCACTTCCCCCTGCCAATCGACATCGAACAACACGTCACGGCCCTTGTTGATCGACTCGCGCACCGGATCGGCGGGTGAGCCATAAAAGTTCCCGAACACGTGGGCATGTTCCAGCATTTGCCCATCGGCAACCTGCTGTTTGAACGCGTCTTCTGACAGGAAGTAGTATTCGCGCCCATGCTCTTCGCCCGGCCGCGGTGCACGCGTGGTGGCCGAGATCGAAAACTCCAGATCGCTGTCCCATTGCATCAGGCGTCGGGCCAAAGTGGACTTGCCTGCGCCCGAGGGCGAGGACAGAATGATTAATAGACCTCGGCGATCTGCCATGTGTGTGCCCTCGTTCCTATTCCACGTTCTGAACTTGTTCGCGCATCTGATCGATCACTGCCTTCAACTCAAGCCCGACAGATGTCAGCTCGGCATTTTGCGATTTTGAGCAGAGCGTATTGGCCTCGCGATTGAATTCCTGCATCAGGAAATCCAACTTGCGCCCGACCGGACCGTCCTGATCCAGTAGTGCACGTGCGGCGGCGACATGAGCGGCAAGACGATCGATCTCTTCCGTGATATCCGCTTTGACGGCGATCAGCGCCAGTTCCTGCGCGACCCGTTCAGCGTCGACACCTTGCGCATTATCGACAACACGCGCCAGATTGTCCTTCAGCGCCTGCGCCATCTCCTCTCGCCGCTGCTTGGCCAGATCGGCAGCCGTCTCTGTCAGCCTAGAAATCTGATCTAACTGACCGCCGAGAATACCGGCCAGTGCTTGCCCCTCGGCCTTACGCATGTCGAGGAAAGCGGCCAGCAAGCCGCTGAATTCGGTCTTGAGCTTCTCAACCAACGGAGCGGGATCATCATCTTCGCTGCCCGCTTCAAGCATGCCCTTCAGCGTCAGCAGATCACTGGCCTTGGATCCCGCCAGTTCGATACCACGCGCAGCGGCCATCGCCTCGGTCTGCGATAGCGCCGCCAGAGCGGCCTCCATGGCTGAAACGTTCAGCTTGATGTCAGAGGCGCTCTCTTCCCGGTTCAGCCGTAACGATAACGTCACGTTGCCCCGGCTGACCTGTTTCGACAGCTCCCCCCGCAGCGCAGCCTCAAGCCCGGTCAACCAGTCCGGCACGCGCAGGCGCATATCCAGTCCCTTGCCGTTTACGCTGCGCAGCTCCCAGCTCCAGCTATGGGGGCCAAACGCTCCTTTGCCCGAGGCGAAACCGGTCATGGATTTGATCATGCCTGCCCTTTCCGTCAAAACCGCTCGCCGCACCTAATGCCAACAACGGGCTAGGGGCAAGACCTTGCTCATTTGTGGCAGAGACGCGATCGGTTAACCATTCGTTAAAGAATTGATCCAAAATTGTATTAACCCGTGTCAATCTGACAGTCGGAAGCGCTGATGAACCCCAGCTATGCCCGAAAGATGGCATTTTAGGAAAATGGCGACTGATTGACGATAGGGTGATGAAATGAAAACCTTTTTCGGGACTGGCTCTGGCTCAGGATTTGGAAAGATCGTCGCGATGGACCGATTTGACAGCGGGCGCAGCCTGTCCCCAATTCGTCAGGCCGAAGCTTATTGGACCGCCCTTCTTGGCGGCGACGGCGTGCCGATGCGGTCACAGATCGATCCTCGCGGGTTAGAGAATGTTCTGGAATACACGTTCATACTCGAACGTATTGCACCGGGTCTGGCACGGTTTCGTCTCGCCGGAAGCCACCTGAACAAGCTGGCTGGGATGGAGGTGCGCGGCATGCCTCTGACTGCCTTTTTCGAACCCAGCGCGCGTGATGATGTCAAAACCTATCTCGACCGGGTGTTCACGGCACCGGCTGTGGTCGAACTTGGATTGACCTCAAAAGGCAAACTGGGCCGTGCATGCCTGCAAGCTCGTATGATCCTGTTGCCGCTTAAAAGCGATCTTGGGGATGTCAGCCGCGTGCTGGGTGTCATGCTCAGTGACGGCGTGATTGGCACCACACCGCGTCGTTTCTCGATAACTGATCATCGGGTGCGCGAACTGTCAGAGCTACGGCAACCGCCCAAACCCGCTCCGCATGAGGCTATGGGTTTTGCCGAACAGCAAAGCGAGTTTGTGCGGTCCGAACCATATCTTCGGCTGGTATCTTCCCGCGATGACTAAGAAAAACGGCGGGTCAGTGGCCCGCCGTTCTGATTTCTAAACTGTCGCGGTCTCTCAACTCGCTGCACGTTTGACGCGATCGCGGCGCAGATTGGTCAATTCTTCCGCCACCAGGAATGCCAGCTCCAGCGACTGCGTCGCGTTCAGGCGCGGGTCGCAGGCCGTATGGTAGCGATCCGACAAGTCCTCTTCCGTCACGGCGCGTACGCCACCGGTGCATTCGGTGACATCAAGACCGGTCATCTCAAAATGCACACCGCCGGGCACGGTGCCCTCGGCCTGATGCACTCCGAAGAAGTCGCGCACCTCGCGCAGGACCGAGTCGAACGGACGCGTCTTGTAGCCCGTCGCGGACTTGATGGTGTTGCCATGCATCGGATCGCAGACCCAGGTTACCTTGGCACCTTCTTCCTTCACGGCCTTGACCAAACGTGGCAGATGCTCACCAGCCTTACCCGCACCAAAACGCGCAATCAGGGTCAGGCGACCCTCTTCGTTCTCGGGGTTCAGCTTGGACATCAGGACCTTCAGGTCTTCCGCTGTCGTTGTCGGACCACATTTCAGGCCGATCGGATTCAGAACACCGCGGCAGAATTCGACATGCGCGCCATCGGGCTGACGTGTCCGATCACCAATCCAGATCATGTGACCGGAGCCTGCCAGCCAGTTGCCCGAAGTCGAATCCAGACGGGTCAGCGCCTCTTCGTATTCCAGCAGCAAGCCTTCGTGGCTGGTGTAGAACTCAACTGTCGAGAACTCATGCGTGCTATCTGCGGTAATCCCGGCAGCGCCCATGAAATCGATGGTGTCTTGGATGCGGTCGGCAATTTCCGAGTATTTCTGAACGTCCTGTTCATCCGTGAAACCCAGAGTCCACGAATGCACCATGCTCATATCGGCGAAACCACCGGTCGAGAAGGCGCGCAAAAGGTTCAGCGTCGCGGCTGCCTGCGTGTAGGCCTGAAGCATCTTGCCGGGATTCGGGATGCGTGCCTCGGGTGTGAAGGCCAGTTCATTGATGATGTCACCGCGGTAACTAGGCAGTTCCACCCCATCCACCACTTCGGTCGGGGCGCTGCGGGGCTTGGCGAACTGACCCGCCATCCGGCCCACTTTAACCACAGGCACCTTGGCGCCATAGGTCAGAACCATGGCCATCTGCAGCATCACCTTGAACGTGTCACGGATCGCATCAGCACTGAATTGTTCAAAGCTTTCAGCACAATCGCCGCCCTGCAACAGGAAGGCCTCGCCGCGACCAGCGGCACCCAGATGTTGCTTGAGACGCCGCGCTTCGCCTGCAAAGACCAGCGGGGGATACTGCGAAAGCTGCGCCTCGACTTTGGCCAGCGCGGTTGCGTCGGTATAGTCTGGCATCTGAACCCTGGGCTTGCTGCGCCAGTTCGTTTTTTGCCATTCCGTCATAGCTTGGATCTCCGCTGAGGTAATTCAGGTGGTCTCTATACAAAATGCATTCGTCAGAGACCATATCACATTTGCGCCTCTTGACGCCGCAAACAAGCTTTGAGCATGGTGACAGCCATATCCGCCGACGTTTCGAACCCGGCGTGCACCGAATCAAGGACACATCGCCATGCAAGAGCAACGCCAAGTTGTCACCGTGGATCGAGAAGCGGGCAAGCCGCTCAATTTTGTTTTCGTTCTGCTGGATAAGTTCTCGCTGCTTTCCTTTGCGTCTGCGCTCGACAGCCTGCGGATTGCCAACCGGATGGCGAACCGGGAGCTTTACACCTGGAAACTGACCGGTGAAGGCGGTGAACTTGTACAGTGTTCGGCGGGAACCACCTTCAAACTGGATGCCGATCTTGAAGAATTGCAACGCGACGACGTGATCCTGATCTGCGGCGGAGTTGATGTTCAGGCGGCGACCACCAAACGGGTTCTGAACTGGATGCGCCGTGAGGCGCGCAAGGGGTTGAAGATCGGAGGGCTTTGTACGGCCGCCTATACGCTGGCTAAAGCCGGATTGCTGGAAGGCAAACGGGCCACGATCCACTGGGAGAACTCGGACAGTTTCTCGGAAGAATTCGACACTGTTGAACTGACCAAATCAGTGTTTCAGGTCGATGGGAACCGGATGACGACGGCGGGCGGCACCTCATCAATTGACCTGATGCTCAAAATTATCGCCGATGACTATGGCGAGGATCTTGCGAATGCAGTTGCCGATCAGATGATCTATTCCTCGATCCGCACCGATCAAGACACCCAGCGTTTGTCGACGCCGACGCGTATCGGGGTGCGGCATCCGAAGCTCAGTCAGGTAATTCTGATGATGGAAAAGAACATCGAAGAGCCGATCTCACCCTCGATCCTGGCCAAGGATGTGGGCATGTCCACCCGCCAGCTGGAGCGTCTGTTCCGCCGCTACCTCAGCCGTTCGCCCAAGCGGTATTACATGGAGCTACGCCTGCACAAGGCGCGCAATCTGCTGATGCAGACCGATATGAGCGTCATCAACGTGGCGCTGGCCTGTGGTTTTGCATCGCCCAGCCATTTCTCAAAATGCTACCGGGCGCACTATAACACCACGCCTTACCGCGAGCGCGGTGCGCAGAGCGGACGGCTGTCGGTTTAATATTAAAACCTTGTCAAAAGTTCCTCGGGATTGGTGTTGAGATAGAACTGAATAACTATCAAATCGTCATCGCGTTCGTGTAACAGCGCGTAGAAGTAAACATAGCTTTTCATGTCATTCCAATAGGCTCGCAACTCCTGCGAGAAGCCATTTTCCAATTCAACACGCTTAATGACTGCCGCGTTTGTCAAATAATAAGGAACCACATCTCGAAGCTGGGTCTGGATGCGGGCCAGCTCTTGCTCAGTATATTCATCCGCACCGCCGAAATCTCTGATTACAGTAGAGAATTCCCGGTTCTTCATCTTATTGTCCAAAAAGCTCTGATACTCTTCGTAGGATGAAAACTCTTCGGCCAGAGCGGGCATTGCGGAAAAAAGCGCAACGATAATAAACTGAACTCGTAGCATAAAGCAATCCAATAGGTTGTGATGCTTCTGTGTTACTTGTCGGGTGTCATCCTGTAAACTGCTCCCTCACCTACAGAAATATACCAGATCGACCCATCGGGCGCTTCGACGATATCGCGTACGCGTTCCGTTTCAGGGCCTTTTATCTGTTCGACCTCGCGCAACGGTGTCCCAGCCAGCCGGGAAATGTAATCGAACTTGAGTGACCCCACGAAAAGGTTTCCAGCCCAGCTCGGCCAAAGCTTACCAGAATATACCATCAGCCCAGAGGGCGCGATGGACGGGTCCCAATAGTGCTGCGGTTGCTCCATGCCTTCTTTTGCGGTGCCTTCTCCGATTTTCTTGCCTGAGTAGTGCTTGCCATACGAAATAACGGGCCAACCATAGTTTCGCCCCGGCTGAATCAGATTTACCTCGTCACCACCCTGCGCACCGTGCTCGGCAGTCCAAAGACGCCCCTGAGCATCCAAACCGGCCCCTTGCGGATTGCGGTGGCCATAGGTCCAGATTTCAGGGCGAATATCGCCCTGCCCTACAAACGGATTGTCCGAAGGCACCGATCCATCACGATTAATCCGGATCACGGACCCGATGTGATTTGTCCGGTTCTGTGCCTGCGGCCGATCCCCCCGGTCTCCAATCGTGACAAAGAGCGTTCCATCATTGGCCTCGACAACGCGTGAGCCAAAATGACGTCCACCGGAGCCGCCGGGAAGGGCCTCAAAGATGATCCGAGTGTTGGTCAGACGCTTGTCGTTTTCCGATAAACGCGCCACCGCGAGCGCGGTGCCTGCCGCCCCACCGCTTTGCGGCTTGGAAAAGGTCAAAAAAATCTCACGCGTCTGGCCGAAGTCTCGTGCAATTGTCACATCCAGCAAACCGCCCTGCCCGTTTGCAGCAACTTTCGGGGCACCCTGCACTTTCTGGGATTTGCCATCAGACACATACAGCAACTGCCCGTCACGCTCAGTCACCAGAAAAGAACCATCTGGCAATATTCCGACCGCCCAGGGGGTATCGAGCTCTTCGATCATAGGTTGGACAAGAACCGCGCCTTCTGACGTTTCAAGGATATCGGCGCGGACAATCCCCGCGCTAGACAGCAGGATTAGAATCGCAAACGCTTTGAACTTCATGATCTCTTCCTCGGACACGCGGTTTTATCATCATGAGAACAAATAGGTTTATGCCCCACAAAAACACGTTTGCGTTAGGACTTTTCTTTTTCGCATGGCTTGCCTAGGGTCGTGCGCAGAACGAATACGTTCACAATAGGGAGTAACCATATGAAAAAGCTGCTGACTGCAACTGCAGCCACCGCTCTGCTGGCGGGTACCGCAATGGCCGAAGACGTCAAACTGGGCGTGCTGTTCGGCTTCACCGGCCCAATCGAATCGCTCGCACCTGCCATGGGTTCGGGTGCCGAAATGGCGATGGCCGAGGTCACCGAATCCGGGAAACTGCTGGACGGTGCGACCGTCACCGGGACCCGCGCCGACACGGGCTGCATCGACAACGGTCTGGCCACCTCGAACGGCGAACGTATGATCGCGGACGGCGTTGCCGGTATCATCGGCGGTGACTGCTCGGGCGTGACCGGAGCAATTCTGCAGAACGTCGCGATCCCCAACGGCATGGTGATGATCTCGCCATCGGCGACCTCGCCGGGTCTATCGACCATGGAAGATAACGGCCTGTTCTTCCGCACCGCCCCGTCGGATGCGCGTGAAGGTCAGGTGATGGCTGACATCCTGAATGATCGTGGCATCAGCTCGATCGCGCTGACCTACACCAACAACGACTACGGCAAGGGTCTGGCAGATGCGATCCAGTCCTCGTTCGAGGCTTCGGGTGGCGAAGTCACCATCGTTGCCGCGCACGAAGACGGCAAAGCCGACTATTCGGCCGAAGTTGGCGCGCTGGCCTCGGCCGGTGGCGACATTTTGGTCGTTGCAGGCTATCTGGACCAAGGCGGTCTGGGCATCATCCAATCGGCGCTGGACAGCGGTGCGTTTGACACCTTCGGTCTGCCCGGCGGCATGATAGGTGACTCGCTGCCTGCAAACGTTGGTCCCGACCTGAATGGTTCGTTCGGTCAGATCGCCGGTTCGGGTGGTGAAGGTGCCGAGAAGTACTTTGCCATGGCCGAAGCCGCTGGTTTTGACGGCTCGTCCCCGTACTCGCCGGAAAGCTATGATGCAGCAGCACTGTTCATGCTGGCCATGCAGGCCGCAGGTTCGACCAACGCGGCTGACTACGGCGCCAAGATCATGGACGTTGCCAATGCTCCGGGTGAGAAGATCTATCCGGGTGAACTGGCCAAGGGTCTGGAGCTGCTGGCTGCGGGTCAGGAGATCGACTATGTCGGCGCATCGGGTGTTGAGCTGATCGGCCCCGGCGAAAGCGCTGGCTCGTATCGTGAGATCGAAGTCACCGACGGCGAGAACAAGACCGTCAACTTCCGTTGATCCTGCGTTAACAGTCACAAAAACAAGCAGCCCGGGCCTTGTGTCCGGGCTGTTTCAATGACAAAAGGCCGCACCTTTCACACGGGGATGGGGCAACGACGCCGAAAACGGCGGCTAGGGGAAAAGATGATCGTCGTCGAAGACGTGCACAAGCATTTCGGCGGGTTTCATGCGGTGGACGGGGCATCGCTGGAAATCCAACAGGGCTCGATCACCGGTCTGATTGGGCCGAACGGGGCCGGAAAAACCACTCTGTTCAACGTAATCGCAGGGGTCCTACCGCCGACCAGCGGCAAGGTTTTCATGGATGGTGAGGACATCACCGGCCTGCCCCCGCATGAGCTGTTTCACAAGGGCCTGCTGCGTACCTTCCAGATCGCGCATGAGTTCTCCTCGATGACCTGCCGCGAGAACCTGATGATGGTGCCCGGCGCGCAATCAGGTGAATCGCTCTGGAACACATGGTTCGGTCGCAAACGCATCGCCGATGAGGAACGCGCGCTGAAGGCTAAGGCCGATGAGGTGCTGGAGTTCCTGACCATAGAACATCTGGCCGATCACAAGGCCGGTCAGGTCTCGGGCGGGCAGAAGAAGCTATTGGAACTTGGCCGCACCATGATGGTCGACGCCAAGATCGTGTTCCTGGATGAGGTCGGTGCGGGTGTGAATCGCACCCTGCTGATGACCATCGCCGACACGATCCTGCGCCTGAACAAGGAGCGCGGTTATACCTTCGTCGTCATCGAGCACGATATGGATTTCATTGGCAAGATCTGCGACCCGGTCATTTGCATGGCCGAGGGTAAGGTGCTCGCCGAGGGTACTCTGGACGAGATCAAGGCCAACGAGCATGTGATCGAGGCCTATCTGGGTACCGGCCTGAAAAACAAAGATAAACTGGAGGCGGGTGCATGAGCGACAACCCCTACCAGGACGATAAAGGCAACAAGGACGCCTCGATCACCAATGCGCATGGCGTCGGCACTATGACCCCCGCCCATCGCAAAAGCGGTGAGACGCATCGGGTTGAGGGCGGCCCTTTCCTGATCGGCGACACCATGACCGGCGGCTATGGCAAAGGGCCGGACATTTTGCACGATTGCACCATCGCCGTCGATAAAGGTGAGATTGCTGTGATCGTTGGCCCCAACGGTGCGGGTAAATCCACCGCGATGAAGGCCGTTTTCGGTATGTTGGATGTGCGCTCGGGCGCGGTTCGGCTCGACGGTGAAGACATCACCTCGCTCACACCGCAGGATCGCGTGGTACGTGGCATGGGATTTGTGCCCCAGACCTCGAACATCTTCACTTCGATGACGGTGGAAGAGAACCTGGAAATGGGCGCCTTCATCCGCCGCGACGACATCAGCCAAACGATGGAGCAGGTCTATGACCTGTTCCCTATCCTCCGCGACAAACGCAATCAGGCTGCAGGAGAGCTGTCGGGCGGTCAACGCCAGCAGGTCGCCGTGGGCCGCGCGCTGATGACCCAGCCCAAAGTGTTGATGCTAGACGAACCCACCGCCGGCGTTTCGCCCATCGTAATGGATGAACTGTTCGACCGGATCATTGAGGTCTCACGTACCGGGTTGCCGATCCTGATGGTCGAACAGAACGCCCGTCAGGCGCTGGAGATCGCGGACAAGGGATATGTGCTGGTTCAGGGGCGGAATGCCTATACCGGCACAGGCAAAGAACTGCTGGCCGATCCCGAAGTGCGTAAGAGTTTCTTGGGGGGGTAGCGTGAAGATACCTGCAGCATTGATCATTGCCTCACTAACCGGCGCCGCTGGTGCCGAAGCATGCTTTCTAAGTGAAGTCTGTGAACACGAAGAAGAGTGCTTGGGTTCAACATTCGATATCGAGTTCGTCGGCAGTCCGCCCAATCAAGTTCGAAGTAATTTCGGGGAGTTCAGAATTGATGGCACGTCCGCGGCCGGAGAAACGACTTCCAACTTACGCCTTTCGAATAGAACAGAGTATGTTGTCACATCTAAAAACTCATTGATGATCGCGTCTCAAAAGACAGAGAATAGCAACTCGATCGTATACTTCGTACGAACACCACCATCAACGCTGACGGCTACGCTCGTCGTCGTTCCGCAGAAATATGTCAATTACTCAGAGACCTTCAATGCGCGTCGCGTATTTGAAGGCGATTGCGAGCAGGAGTTTTAATGGACTTCCTCAACGCCCTTGTGGCGCTCTCCAACTTCGTCCTTGTTCCCGCAATCGCCTATGGCAGCCAGTTGGCGCTGGGTGCCTTGGGGGTGACGCTGATCTACGGCATCCTGCGGTTCTCGAACTTTGCCCATGGCGACACGATGGCCTTTGGCGCGATGATCGCTGTGCTGGTCACATGGGGCCTGCAGGCGGCCGGGGTCAGTTTCGGGCCGTTGCCGACCGCTCTGCTGGCCCTGCCCTTTGCCATTCTGGGCTGTATCGTTCTGGTGCTGGTCACTGACCGGCTGGTCTATCGCTTCTACCGGGAACAAAAGGCCAAACCTGTCATTCTGGTGATCGTGTCGATGGGCGTGATGTTCATCATGAACGGCCTTGTGCGGTTCATCATCGGACCGGATGATCAGAGGTTCTCGGACGGCGCGCGCTTCATCGTCTCGGCACGGGATTTCAAGGCAATGACCGGGCTGCGGGAAGGGCTGGCGATCAAGACCTCTCAGGGAATCACTGTGATTGTTGCCGTTGTTGCTGTGGTGCTGCTGTTCTGGTTCCTCAACAAGACCCGCACCGGCAAGTCGATGCGTGCCTATTCGGATAACGAGGATCTGGCGCTGCTGTCCGGCATCAACCCCGAACGCGTTGTGATGATCACCTGGATCATCGTGGCCGCGCTGGCCACTACTGCGGGTGTGCTCTACGGGCTGGACAAGAGCTTCAAGCCCTTTGTCTATTTCCAGCTTCTGCTGCCAATCTTTGCCTCGGCCATCGTGGGAGGCCTTGGCAATCCAATTGGAGCCATCGCGGGCGGGTTCATTATCGCATTCTCCGAGGTGACCATCACCTATGCGTGGAAGAAAGTGCTGACCTATCTGGCCCCGGAAAATCTGGAGCCGTCAGGATTGGTCCAGTTCCTGTCCACCGATTACAAGTTCGCCGTCAGTTTTGCGATCCTGCTGATCGTGCTGCTGTTTAAGCCCACGGGCCTGTTTAAGGGGAAAGTGATATGAGCGAGCCCGTCAAAAACACGCTGCTTTTTGTTGTCGTCGGCGCTCTGATCCTGCTGACCGGCTTCACACAAAGCTGGAACGCGGCAATTCTGATCCTGAACATGGGCCTGATCTCGGCCATCATGTCGATTGGCGTGAACCTGCAATGGGGCTTTGCGGGCCTTTTCAACGTTGGTGTCATGGGCTTTGTCGCGCTGGGCGGGCTGGCGGTTGTGCTGGTCTCGACCCCACCAACGCCCGGAGCTTGGTCGGCGGGCGGCTATGGCGTCGTGCTTGCCCTCTTGCTGGGTGCAGCGACAGTTGTTGCGGCAGTGATGGTTGCGCAGAAGATGCCAAAAGGGCGTGTGCAAACGCTGGCCATCATCGGTATTCTCGTTGTTGGTTTCTTTGTCTACCGTGCAATCTTTGACCCCAGCATCGCGGCGATTGAGGCGATCGATCCCGCCGTTGCAGGCAATATCGGTGGCCTGAACCTGCCGGTCCTGTTGGCATGGCCTGCCGGGGGATTGCTGGCTGCGGGTGCCGCCTGGCTGATTGGCAAAACCGCGTTGGGTCTACGCTCGGACTATTTGGCGATTGCGACACTGGGCATTGCCGAGATCATCATCGCCATCATGAAAAACGAAGACTGGCTGGCGCGCGGCGTAAAGAATGTCTACGGCATCCCCCGCCCCTCGCCTGTGGTTGGCTATGAGGTTGAGCTGCAGCAAGATCCCTCGTTCATCGCACGCGCGGATTGGTTGGGAGTTGACCCGGTGATCGCCTCGACGCTTTCGGTCAAACTGGGTTATTCGCTGCTGTTCCTGATCGTCTTGCTGGTGCTGCTGTGGATGGCGCAGATGGCACTGAAGAGCCCGTGGGGCCGGATGATGCGTGCCATTCGTGACAACGAAGTTGCGGCCGAAGCGATGGGCAAGGACGTCACTCGTCGCCATCTGCAGATCTTCGTCCTCGGCTCGGCCATTTGCGGTATCGCAGGTGCCATGATGACCACTCTGGACGGGCAGTTGACGCCGGGCACCTACAACCCGCTGCGCTTTACCTTCCTTGTCTGGGTCATGGTCATTGTCGGCGGGTCAGGCAACAACTTCGGAGCCGTTCTGGGTGCGTTCCTGATCTGGTTCCTTTGGGTGCAAGTTGAACCCATCGGCTTGTGGCTGATGAACCTGATCACCTCAGGAATGCCTGATGGCAGCGCTCTCAAGACGCATCTGATCGATAGTGCAGCGCATATGCGCCTGTTCACGATGGGCTTGATCTTGCTGATTGTTCTCAGATTCAGTCCAAGGGGTTTGATCCCCGAGAAATAAGCAAAATTTCGTGAGAATTTCCCCTACCGCGCCGTTTGACGGCGCGGTTTATTGTATGGGTGATCAAAACGGTCTAAACAGCCCCACCCGCGATCCACCACATCGCCACTCTGTCTTCATACGACTTGTGTTTGGGCAGGCCCTTTAACGATTACGAAGTTAACCAGGATAAGAGCACCTTATTTGCTATGAAACGACCACTCAGATTCTTTGCTATAGCCACCCCGCTTCTGGCGGTGCTGAGCGCATGCATCCCGTCGCCCGAGCAACTTGAAACCACTCCGGTGAAGGTTCAGACGCCCAAAGGTGTCGTAACCTGCCAGTTGTACCGGCAGGATCGTGTGACATGGGACCGTGCGATTGACTTTCCGGCCACCAAAATGTCGGTGCCAGAGGCTGATGGATATTGCCGCCAGGAAGGGCTGCGTCGTCTGAATCGCTAACAGATCTGGCGCCCCTGATATATTGAGGGGCGCCTCACTCATTCTCTATCGATTTCGGAACAGGCCACCCAGTATCCCGCGCACAATGCGGCGCCCGGTCGTTCCTTTCAGTTCCTTTATCACCGCCTCGCTCATCGCTGTTGCAAATGAATCTTTCTTGCGCGCAACGCGTGACGAGGACCGTCCGACGCGGCTGCCCGAATATCTACGAGCCGACGCGTATTCGCGCTGCATTGGGTTTTGTTGCTCCAAAACCTCCTCAGATTCGGCCTCTGCCGCCGCCTGTGCGGCTGCATTAGCCCGGGCCTGAAGGATCTCGAAAGCCGATTTCCGATCGACCCTCTCGCCATATTTCGCCTGCATTGCTGAGGCATCCATCACCGTCCTGCGCTGAGCCTTCGTGATCGGCCCGAGTTGCGAGCCCGGAGGCCGGATCAGCGTCCGTTCAACAACGCCCGGTACGCCCTTCTTCTGCAGCATCGAGGTCACCGCTTCACCCACGCCGACTTCACGGATGGCAGTTTCGGTGTCAAAGGCCGGATTCTCGCGATAGGTCTCAGCCGCCAGGCGCAGATTCTTACGATCCCTTGCAGTAAATGCACGCAGAGCGTGCTGCACCCGGTTGCCCAATTGCCCGAGGATATCCTCGGGAATATCTGCCGGGTTTTGCGTGATGAAGTACACCCCAACGCCTTTCGAGCGGATCAGGCGCGCGACCTGTTCGACCTTATCGACCAGAACCTTGGGCGCGTCCTCGAACAGCAGATGCGCTTCATCAAAGAAGAAGACCAGTTTGGGTTTTCCCGGGTCTCCGACTTCGGGCAATTCCTCAAACAGCTCGCTTAGAAGCCACAGCAGAAAGGTTGCGTAAAGACGCGGCGCACCCATCAATTTGTCCGAGGCGAGAATATTGACCATCCCCTGCCCGTTCTCATCGGTCCGCATCAGATCCGAGAGTTCAAGCGCAGGCTCACCAAACAAATTAGTCCCGCCCTGGTTTTCCAACACCAGCAGACGGCGCTGGATCGCTCCGATCGATGCGGTCGAGACATTGCCATAGCGCAAAGACAGCTGCGCCCTGTTTTCGCCGATCCAGACCAGCAGCGCCTGCAGATCCTTCAGATCCAGCAGAGGCATCCCTTCTTCGTCTGCCACGCGGAAGGCGATGTTGAGAATACCTTCCTGCGCCTCGCTGAGTTCCAGCAACCGCGACAACAACAGCGGCCCCATCTCGGTCACGGTGGTGCGTACCGGATGCCCTTGTTCTCCGAACAGATCCCAGAAAGTCACTGGGCATGCGTTGTATGAGAATGCATCAAACCCGATACGGTTTGCCCGATCCATGAACGCCTGATGCAGCTTGTGATCAACGCTCCCCGGCAACGCCAGCCCCGACAGATCACCTTTGACATCGGCTAGAAAAACGGGGACCCCCGCCTGCGAGAACCCTTCGGCCAAAATTTGCAGCGTGACCGTTTTCCCGGTACCCGTCGCCCCTGCGATCAAGCCGTGTCGGTTGGCGTATTTCAACGAAAGCCCTTGCGCGTGGCTGTATCCTTCGCCCGCGCCGCCGATAAAGATCTTGTTGTCCATTCAATATCTGTCCCAGTTCTACCGATCTGCGCCAAGCATACAAAGTTAACCTTTGGCTGCGAGAGTAAATCTCACCTCATCGCGGCATTGTCGCGGTGGGGCAAATTCCTCCCTGTCGACTGGCCGTGCCTTCGGGCGCGGCTTTTTTGCGAAATATGGCAAAATTCAGGTCTCGAAGGGTTAAATTCTTTGGCTTAGCAGTTGACCCTTGGGTTCCCCTTTCGTAACGTCTGCGCATAACTAAGTCGGCCAGTCCGACGGGGAGAAAAATTTCATGAAGGGAGCCGCTCCACCGGCTCCCTTTTTCTTTGGCTCTAACGTGGTCTCTTTATCCCGTTTCGGCAAAAATCCGTTCAATTCCAGCGCAGGTATTCGGTTTGAGCCTGACACCACAAGCACAGAGTGATAGACGGATCAAAAAGCGGGATCATAAAGATGAGGCATTCATGATCAGGAAACTTCTCCCTTTAAATCTGGTTGCTGCTGCATTGCTGAGCAGTGCGGCCTATGCACAGGAAACCACAGATGCCCCTGAGGCCGAAGCCGAAGTAGGGAGCGATCTGGACCTGGGACAATCAGGCCCTCGGATCGGCGAGCAATATGTGCGTGAGCAGGTTGGCGATTGGAACATCTCCTGCATAAAGACGCAGGAAGAAGAAGATCCCTGCGCGATGGTTCAGATTCTCAACAATCAACAAGGCGATCCCATTGCCGAAGTATCGCTCGGCAAACTGCCGGAAGGCGGCGCAGCCGTTGCATGGGCAAATGTGGTTGTTCCGCTAGAGACGCTGCTGCAGGCACAACTGGCGGTATCGATCGATGGCGCGCCGCGTAAGCTGTACAATTATCATCACTGCGTTTCGGTCGGCTGTATTGCGCAGCTCGGATTTACCCAAGGCGATATCGACGCGATGAAAGCAGGCTCCAAGGCGGTTCTGTCGCTGGTTCCCGCCCGCCTTCCGGATCAGGTGTTGAACATGGATATGTCGCTATCAGGCTTCACCTCAGCCTTCGACGGGCTGAATGTTTCGGTAAGATAAGCCTCAAGGATTACTTTACAAAGCCGCCGTTCTTACACGGCGGCTTTCTTATATCCGTTTCAGCGCAAGAACGGCGTTCAGACCGCCAAAGGCAAATGCGTTGCTAAGGGCGACATTGACCTTTGCTTCACGTGCTTCATTGGGCACTACGTCCAGCGCGCATTCCGGATCGGGCTCTTCATAACCAATGGTCGGAGCGATTACGCCATCGCGCAGCGCCATGATACATGCCAACAATTCGACCGCGCCGGTCCCACCGATCAGATGGCCATGCATCGACTTGGTGGACGAGATCATCAGTTCATCCGCATGCGGGCCAAACACACCGGCAACCGCAGCGCATTCCGTCTTGTCATTGGCCGCCGTGCCCGTCCCGTGCGCGTTGATATAACATACATCGCTGGCATTCAGGCGCGCGTCCTTCAGCGCACCGGCCATGGCGCGGGAGGCCCCTTGCTTGCTTGGCATTACGATATCAGCAGCGTCTGACGACATCGCAAATCCTACAACCTCGCACAGGATATCTGCCCCCCGGGCCCGTGCGTGTTCGTATTCTTCGAACACAAAGATGCCAGCACCTTCGCCCTGAACCATGCCATTCCGGTTGGCACTGAACGGGCGGCAAGCGTCTTTGGACATCACGCGTAGCCCTTCCCACGCCTTGACCCCTCCAAAGCACAGCATCGATTCCGATCCGCCTGTGACCATGGCAGGCGCGGCACCGCTGCGAACCAGTTGAAACGCCTGCGCCATCGCGTGGTTGGAAGAGGCACAGGCCGTCGATACCGTAAAGCTGGGCCCTTTGAGGTTATGCTCCATCGAGACATGGCTGGCCGCTGCGTTGTTCATCAACTTAGGTACAACGAACGGATGGACCCGGTTCTTGCCATCTTCATAGACCGAGCGGTAATTGTCATCCCAGGTCGACACACCCCCACCGGCAGTCCCAAGAACGACACCGGACAGCGCAGCAGTTTCGCCCGAAAACACGATCCCGGACTGATCGATCGCTTCTTTCGCCGCAATCAGAGTGAACTGGGTGAAACGGTCATAAAGGCTCATCTGCTGGCGGTTGAACCGACCTTCAGCCTCAAAGCCGCGTACCTGACCGCCGATCTTGATCGACAGACGTTCGACATCCCTGAACTCCAGCTCGGAAATGCCGCAACGACCTTCGCGCATTGCTTCGAAAGTATCGGGCACCGAATGGCCCAGCGAGTTGATGGTGCCCGCACCCGTAATGACAACGCGTTTCATAGCCCGGCGTCAGACCTTTTCCGCCACGAGCTTTTCAATACCCGCAATAATCGCAGCCACGTTGGTGATATCGAAATCACTGGCCGAAGGCTCGTTGGCGTTGAAGGGCACCGAGATGTCGAACTCTTCTTCGATGGCAAAGATGCTCTCGACCAGACCCAGGCTGTCGATACCCAGATCTTCGAGCGTGCTATCGGGCGTCACGTCCGTAGGCTCAAGAACGGCCTGCTCGGCAATGATTGCAATGACGCGGTCGCTGATGCTCATATCGGTCCCCTGATTTTCGCGTTGGGGATGATTTAATCGCTCGGCGGCTGTTTGAAAACAGCCTTTTTCAACGCCTCGACGTCACGGGCCATACGCGGCAGACGGCGTTGTGCCTTATAAATATTGGTATGGCTATCCATTTTAATGCCGGGATAGCCCATGATTACACGCCCCGCGGGCACGTTCGACAGAATCTTTGTACCGCCACCAGAAATCACGCCATCACCGATGAAAATATTATCGACCACGCCGGTCTGACCGCCAAGGACGACGTTGTTCCCGATCTCGACCGATCCCGAAACCCCGGTTTGGCCGCACAACAGGCAATCTTGCCCGACGCGCGTGTTGTGGCCCACATGCACGAGGTTATCCAGCTTGGATCCGCTCCCGATCACCGTATTGCGAATGGTCCCGTTATCGACCGTGCAGTTTGATCCTACTTCGACATCATCGCCAATCTCGACCGCACCCAAGGAATGAATTCGCAACCAGCTCTGCGCCTTGGCATCCCCTTGATCACCCAGCGTTTTTCGGGCGTTTTCAGCACCCGACACCTCGGGAGTGACATAACTGAAACCATCGCCCCCGATACGCGCACCCGGCTGAGCGATAAAGCGATCCCCGATCTGTGCCCGTGCCCCGATGCTTACCATTTCGCGCAGTAAGGCGTTCTTACCCAGCACCGCATCCATGCCGACCACGCAATGCGCACCGATGACCGAGCCGGCCCCGATCTGAGCGCGCGCGCCGATGACGGCCAGCGGCCCGATGGATACGTCCGCACCAATCTCGGCAGTTGGATCAATCACGGCAGATGGATGGATTCCAGGCTCGATCCCCTGCCCGCGATCCAGCATTGACGTAATTCCCGCCATCGCCATCCGCGGCCGCTGTACGAATATCGCCGCCTCAAGGCCCAAGGACTGCCAGTCGGCACCATCCCAAAGCACAGCCGCCCGCGCAGATCCCTTCGCCAGTGCCTCGGCATATTTCGGAGACATCGCCATCGCCAGATCGGTTGGCCCGGCATCCCCCGGTTCGGCGGCGCGTAGGATGGTCAGGCCTGTCTGACCAGCGGCCTCGGCCCCGATGGCTTCGGCGATTTGCTCAACGGTGAACTGCATGTCGGGCTTCCTTATGGCAGGACTTGCCCTCGTGATTACCCCTGAACGTCCGGCAGGACCACCCCTGCCTTTTGCAACGCCTTCCAAATCTTGGCGTCACGGTCATAGACGTCGCGGCGGTACTGAACGTCGCCCTTCGGGCCGATATAGGCGGTGCGGTAGATCAGATGTACCGGAACTTTTTTATCCAGCTTCACGGTGGTTTCTTTCCCTGTGTTCAGCACGCGGTGGAAAAACGCCTTCGGATCTTCCTCCTGCTTGGCCAACAGCGCGTATGCGAACTCGAACGGTTGCGCCAGCCGGATACAGCCATGCGAGAAGGCGCGCACCTCTCGTGCAAACAGAGATTTCTGAGGCGTATCATGCAGATAGATGTTGTACTTGTTGGGGAACATGAACTTCACCAAGCCCAATGCATTGCTTTGGCTCGGGGGTTGCCGCATCGAAAACGGGAAGTTCCGAGCAGTAAATTGGGTGAAATCCACGGCGCCGCGATTTACCTGCCGACCACTACGGTCAGTGATCTGGATATGGCCGACCGCATTCGGATTGGACTGCAGCTTTGGCAGATATTCCTTGGTGATGATCGAGCGTGGTACATACCAGCTGGGATTGATCACCATATGTTCCATCTCGTCCGAGAATTCGGGGCTGCGACGATCGCTCGTGTTCTTCCCGATCACGGCGCGAGTCTCGAAAGTGACCCGACCGTCATCAACAATCTTGGCCGAAAAATCCGCCTGGTTTACCAGTATGTGGCGCGCGCCGCGCTCTTCCGGAAGCCAGCGTTCCCGTTCAAGCGCGACGAGCACAGCCTTGAGCCGATCCGACGCAGGGCGATTGACTTCGGTGATCGTTCCCTTGCCTGCAACGCCATCCGGTTCCAAACCATGCGCGATCTGAAACGCCGTGACGGCCTCGATCAGCGCGCCATCATAGGCCGGGCTGGCGGTTGGCTTGAGGTAACCCATCGACACCAGCCGGTTCCGCAGTTTGACGACGCTTGGGCCGGTGTCCCCGCGCTCCAGCTTGGTGATTGGTACGGTCGCGCCCCATCCGCCTTGTGAGATTAAATCTTCCAACACCCTCTTCTGCTTCATCAGCGCCAGATACTGTGGGGATTGCGGCATCAGATCCTGAAGATAGCTCCCGCCCTCCGACGTGGTGAGCCGTCGAAGGTGTTCACTGGCCGAGCGTCGTTCAATCTTGCGGACGAGCCCATTGTCGATCTGCGACGGCGTCACAGTCCCGGATTGCAGATCACGTGCGTATTTTACGAAGACACGGCTCATTTCCGCCTCGACCCGACCGAGATCGCGAGTGGTCCGCGCCTGCCGCATTTGGTCCATCAACGATTGCACGTCATAACGCGCGGCAGGTAACCCGTGCAGATCGGTTGTTGACAGTGCCTTGATCAAAGCCGCACGCCGCGCTTCATGTTCGGAAGTGTCGCCGACCCATACCGGATCAAAACCGTTATCACGGTAAAATTCGGCCAAAACGGGTGCTGATGCCGTGTTCTCGGCAACGGCCATCTGAAAGGCTGTTCCATCCGTGCTCGCCTGAACAAAGGATGCCGTAGATGCCAGTAGGGTGAAAAGCAAAACGCGGGAACGGGAAACAAACGACATGAGATGACCTTGGTTATTCAATAGCTTGACGCGCACTGCTTGGACGCGTCCAATGATAATGTTAAGCTGTGCGATTGTTGTCTATTCACAAATGCATCACCAAAGTGCATCTTTTCGCCTCTGGTGCGTGTTTGCATCGGCGGCGCAGCCAACTGCTGTAGATCAAAGCATACTTGCATCAGTTGCGCAAAAAACTGCCGAAAATTCCCCCTTGATTCAGCTGCGGCCAAAGATTTCTTGGCTGTTGAATCCGTCTGTGCCATAACTCCCGCATCTGGGATGGGAAAAAATTAATACAGCGCGCGTAACATCGTGTGCAGGCAGGAACAGTACGGGACGAAACACAAATGACCAAGAGCAGTGCATCGGGCGTGACCCGGCGTGCCTTATTGGGCGCATTCGCCGCAACGGCAGTCGTAGCAGCTCCGACCTATTCCAAGGCAGCAGGATTCCTCCGCGGAGGGGGCGATATTCGCCGCATTCGCATGTATTCAGGCCGCACGGGTGAGCGTCTGGATATGGTATATTGGGTCGATGGCAAATACATCAAGGATGCCGTCAAAGAAGTGAACTACTTCATGCGTGATTGGCGTAACGATCAGGTCAAACCCATGGACCTGCGCACCATCGATATCATGGCCGCCGCGCACAATATGCTGGATGTCAGCGAGCCCTATATGCTGCTTTCGGGCTATCGCTCTCCCAAGACCAATGCAATGCTACGCTCCCGATCGCGCGGAGTGGCCAAAAACTCGCTTCACATGAAGGGCCAAGCCGCCGATCTGCGCTTGTCGTCCCGCTCCGTCTCTCAGATGGCCAAAGCCGCAATGTCCTGCCGCGCAGGTGGCGTTGGGCAGTACTACCGCTCGAACTTCGTACACATGGATTGTGGCGACATCCGCACCTGGCGCGGCTAGTATCGCGTACCTTTGCTCTGATGAGTTAGCCCCCTCAGATGGTTCTGGTGGGGGTATTGTTTTGTCTGGTGACGTGGTTCAGGCGATCAAGAACATGTGAAATGGCGCACCTGAGAGGATTCGAACCTCTGGCCTCTGCCTTCGGAGGGCAGCGCTCTATCCAGCTGAGCTACAGGTGCCTTGGCCGTTAGCTACCCTCGTTCCGATCCGGGTGCAACTGCAAATGCAACCGGATCAGGCAAACAGATCATGCGCCAGTTCCAGCGCATCAATCAGCGTATCAACCTCATCCGTAGTGTTATAGAGACCAAAGCTGGCGCGGCAGGTGGCGGTGACGCCCAAATGATCCATCAGAGGCCCTGCGCAATGATGGCCTGCACGCACAGCAACGCCTTTCTTGTCCAGAATGGTCGAAATATCATGCGCGTGCCCTGCCCCATCCAGCGTGAAGCTGAAGATTGCGGCCTTGTCGGCGGTCTTACCCTGCACCTGCAACCAGTTTAATCCGGTCAGGCGCTGCATGGCATAGTCGCGCAGACCTGCCTCATGGGCGGCAATACTCTCCATACCCAGATCCATCATGTAATCCAGCGCCACACCCAACCCGATGGTTTGAACGATCCCGGGGGTTCCGGCCTCAAACTTCATAGGCGGATCGTTATAGATCACCTGATCCTTCGAGACCTCTTTGATCATGTCCCCGCCACCGATGAACGGACGCATTTCGGCCATACGTTCGGACTTGATGAAAATCGCGCCCGACCCCGAAGGGCCATAGAGCTTGTGGCCAGTGATCGCATAGAAATCGCAGCCGATATCTTCGACATTAACCGGCGTGTGCACCGCCCCCTGGCTACCGTCGATAAGAACCGGCACGCCCTTGGCGTGCGCGGCCTGCGTGATGGTTTTAACATCCACCACCGTGCCCAGCACGTTCGAGCAATGGGTGACCGCAACCAGCTTGGTCTTGGGGCCGATCGCATCGATGACGGCTTGCGGATCCAGATGGCCCGCAGCATCGACATCAACCCATTTCAGGACGACGCCCTGACGTTCGCGCAGGAAATGCCAGGGTACGATATTTGCATGGTGCTCCATGACGCTCAGGACGATCTCATCCCCCGCCTCAAGGCGCGGCATTGCCCAGCCATAGGCTACCAGATTAATCCCTTCGGTCGTGCCGGAGTTCAGCACGATCTCATTCTCGTCAGAAACACCCAGAAAGCGCGCGACTGTGCCGCGCACGGCTTCGTATTTCTCGGTCGCGAGATTCGACAGGTAGTGAAGTCCACGATGCACATTCGAATATTCATGCGCATAGGCTTGCGCAACCGCGTCGATCACCACCTGAGGTTTCTGCGCAGAGGCACCGTTATCCAGATAGGTCAACGGCTTACCATTCACCTCTCGTGACAGGATCGGAAAGTCAGCGCGGATTTTCTCTACGTCGTACATAGAAAGGAATTCCCTATACAGGCCCGCCGGGGGACAACCAAAGAACGAAGGGGATCGCCAGAACACCCGAGATGAGCATCACCAGGAACGATTTGCCAAGCGAGCCAAACCGGTGCGCTTCATTCAGAAAATGCAGAGTGATGTACAGACTCAGACCCAGCATTATGAGGCTGGCAGGAAGAAACAGAAATGGTGCGAGCGACGCCGAAAAAAGGACAATCGCCTGGCCAGCGATCTGCAGAATCTGCAGCCATATCACCAGTGTTGCGACCTCGGTTATCGCGCCGGTTCCACCCAGCATCCGCCCTACAAGCTGAAACGTCACAACGCTGATCAGGATGGCCCCGGCGGATACCAGCAGGGTCTGCACCATCGGAACTGCCAGTTGCTGCACATCAGGTGAGATCAGGGGCAAAATGACACCAGAGGCAGATTGTACAATCCCGTTCAGAATAACCGCCAAAAAGAACGCCAACCACAACACGTCACGACCAAGCCGCATCGCCATCAGACGACGTGCGGCCTCGGCAGGGTTCGACAGGGTCAGAACGACCATATTCATCAACGTGGTAGAGCTCATTCAGGTGCCCTTTGCGTTTGCCTCAGCCCCGAGAACCAGAACCAGACGAAAACTGCAACCCACAACAGACCAATCAAAGACTGCGCTGCCCCCGGGCCAATAAACCCGGCCACTAGGCCATTGAGCAGCACCAGCGGTACCGAGGCTAGCAGCGCCCAGAACAGTGCAAGACGCGCGCCATAGCTTGTACCCTTGCCTCCGACAGCCCGTGCTACCAAATAAGACAGCCAGGCCAGACCGTAGAAGATCAACGGCAGAATGAAGACAGAGCCCAGCAAGGCTCCGCCCATCAGCATATTCAACTCGGACCCTTCCAGATGCGCCTTCCGCGCAAGGCTGGGTAATTGAGCGATAAAGCCAATCACACAAAAGGCCATGACAAACGCCAGCGCTCGATCTTCCCGTGGCCCCATATCCAACAGGCGACGCACTACGCGCCCCGGTCCGCGATACGTGGCCACGATATCGGTTGTGACCGGCATCAGTTTCGGCGCGCCAACCAGCTTTCAAGGCGTTCGACGATCACATCGGCCAGCGCTTCGTCCTCGATCTCTTCCACGGCTTCTGCAAGGAAGGCCAGTGTCAGCATATCGGTTGCATCATTGACCGGTACGCCGCGCGACCGCAAATAGAACAGCGCCGTTTCGTCAATGGCACCGGAGGTCGAGCCGTGCGAACAGGCCACGTCATCGGCATAGATCTCAAGCTCGGGCTTGGCCAGGAACTGGCTGTCATCGTCCAGCAGTAAGGATTGACTGATCTGATAGCCATCCGTCTTCTGCGCGCCCTCCTTGACCAGAATTTTACCCTGAAATACGCCCGTTGCGCCGTTGCGCAGCACTTTCTTGAACACCTGACGGCTTTCGCAGTTCACCGCATCATGGGTGATGAACACCGTGTCATCGTGATGGAAATCCCCGTCACCTACACAAGCGCCAGCGACATGCGCCACCGCGTCATCTCCGGTCAGTTCGACAACCTGCTCATTACGGGTGAGCACGCCATTCACAGTCAATGTGAACGACTTATAGACAGACTCATGCCCCATTCGCGTAAACATATGGGTGGCCGCGCGGCGCTGATGATCACGGCCCTGCGCACGCACATGGTGCAAGGTTCCGCGATCCGCGATGTCGATCTCCATACACTTGTTGAAACGCGAGGCTGCCGGGCCATTTTCCAGGATCGTCACCTCGGCGGCACTCTCAACCCGCACGATATGGTGCAGAATGGCATCCGAAGTCTCGGACTCATGACGATAGATCAGGCTGATCGGTTTGGACGGCTTGCCCGTGACATGAATAGCCACACCATCTGAGGCGAAGGCCGTATTCAAGGCCGCCAGAGGTCGCTGAACCGGGTTCTGACCACGGGCTTCAAGAACGCCATACAGCTCTTTTGCCCAATGGATGTCTTTGCAGCAGATATCCTCCAACCGGTCGATTGAGACGCCTTCCAGCGACAGGTCGTCCGATTCTTCGGGGCTGAACACGCCATCGACAAAAACGATCTTCAGGCGGTCGAACTCATGGAACATCATGGGTTCGTCGGTGTGGAACAGTGCCGCCAAGACAGCCTCGGCAGAGGTCAGAGTGTCCGGTCGGGTGTATTTCCAATACTCATCCCGGCGCCCAGGCAGACCCATTTCGCGAACACGCGCCAATGCGGCTTCGCGCGCTTTGCGGGTACACCCGGCGTCCGGCATGGCCATCGCAGCCAGCCGTTCCTCGGTTGCCGTCTGTTTTGCTTGGGGCAAAGCCATCAGTTCACCTCGGCCAGAATGTCGGCATAGCCGTTGTTCTCAACTTCCAGCGCCAGTTCGGGACCGCCGGATTTCACGATGCGGCCATCGGCCATGATGTGCACCACGTCGGGTTTGATGTGATCCAGCAGCCGCTGATAGTGTGTAATCACAAGGAACCCGCGCCCTTCGTCACGCAGCGCGTTTACGCCCTCGGACACCAGCTTCATGGCATCCACATCCAGACCCGAGTCCGTCTCATCCAGGATGCACATCTTGGGTTCGAGCATTGCCATCTGCAGAATTTCGTTGCGCTTTTTCTCGCCGCCCGAGAAGCCCACATTCACTGGGCGCTTCAACATATCCGCGTCGATCTTCAGAGCCTTCGCCTTAGCCCGCACCTCTTTCAGGAAATCGGTTGCCGACAGTTCCTCCTGCCCGCGCGCTTTGCGTTGAGCGTTTACCGCGGTGCGCAGGAACGTCATATTACCTACACCCGGAATTTCGACCGGGTATTGGAACGCCAAGAAGATCCCCGCAGCTGCGCGCTCTTCCGGTTCCATCTCAAGCAGGTCTTCGCCTTCGAGAGTGGCCGTACCATCGGTCACCTCATAGCCATCACGACCCGACAAGACGTAGCTGAGTGTCGACTTGCCCGAACCGTTCGGCCCCATGATCGCGTGCACCTTGCCGGCCTCAACCGTCAGATCAACGCCTTTGAGGATCGTTTTATCCTCTTCTTCAAGTTTCACGTGCAGGTTCTTGATTTCAAGCATGATTTACCTCGTAAATAGCGTGTCCATCGGATCGATGGGTTTGTTCTTGGAGATCGACGTGGCCTCAGCCGCATACGTTGCGGGCACGAAAAGAAAGGCGCAATCCGTTGCGCATACGTCGATCGAGTGTTTCGTGTTGATGTTAGGGTTCGATTGAAAGTCGCGCGCAATAACAGGGCGCGAGAAACCACTCAGTCGAACTCGATTGCGATGTGGAACACCTGGAGACTGTGCGGCTCGGTCTGTTGCTGTACGAATTCGACCCATTCCGGGCCGTAAACCACTTCGAATGCGTCGGGGTACGCCCAAACCGCGTTGTGAAACGTGAAGGTTGTCACAATCATCGCAAACGCGCTCATTGTGGCGAATTCCTTCTGATTGTTCTTTAGCAAGAACGAGATCAGGAACACGACGCCACCCGCAAGGGCCAAGCCGATAAAATCCTGTCCGCTTCCCTTGGCCTCGCCGGGCAACCCTGCCAGCTTCAGTTGCAGAAATCGCGAGAAGAAGAACGCGCCGACGCCCAGAGCAAACGCTCCGATGAACGCTGCCGGATAGGTAAGGCGTGTCCAGATCGTGTCGCCTTTCCGCTTCGGAGCATGTTTCTTTGCTTCCTGCGCCCGCGTATTGATACGCTCTACACGATCCTGAAAACTTGTTGCTTGTTTTTCGCTCATTGGCGTTCTTGGCAATCACAAATTCAATAACTGTGCATTTGCTTACCAAGCAGAGTCGAGAGGGGCAATTCACAATCTCCGCGCGAAACGGAGAAGTGATAGCGAAGCGTCCCATAGACGCCCCACCGTAGCCACCCGCGATACGTTCAGCATCACCAGTTATGAACGACGTGACCTGCATTTTAGTTAGCCGACCGAGCCTTCAAGGCTGATCGCCACCAGTTGCTGCGCTTCCATCGCGAACTCCATCGGCAGCGCTTGCAGCACGTCCTTACAGAACCCGTTCACAACCAAAGCCACGGCTTCTTCCTCGTCCATACCGCGCTGACGGCAGTAGAACAGCTGATCGTCGTCCACCTTGGAGGTTGTCGCCTCGTGCTCAACGCGGCTGGAGTTGTTCCTGACCTCGATATACGGAACCGTGTGCGCGCCACACTTATCTCCGATCAGCAGCGAGTCACACTGGGTGTAGTTGCGGCTGTCCTTGGCCTTGGGGTGCATCGAGACCAGACCGCGATAGGTGTTCTGCGCCTTACCAGCGCTAATTCCCTTCGACACGATGCGCGATTTGGTGTTCTTGCCCAAATGCACCATCTTCGTGCCGGTATCAGCCTGCTGATAGTTGTTGGCAATCGCGATCGAGTAGAACTCACCCTGGCTGTCGTCACCACGCAAGATGCATGACGGGTATTTCCAGGTTACGGCAGAACCGGTTTCGACCTGCGTCCACATCACCTTGGAACGATCCCCGCGGCAATCAGCGCGCTTGGTCACGAAGTTATAAATCCCGCCCTTGCCGTTCTCATCTCCTGGGAACCAGTTCTGAACGGTCGAGTATTTCACCTCGGCATCTTCTTCGATGATGATCTCAACCACCGCCGCGTGCAGCTGTGCCGTGTCGCGTTGCGGCGCCGTACAGCCTTCCAGATAGGACACGTAAGAGCCCTTGTCGGCGATAATCAACGTGCGCTCAAACTGACCCGTGTTCTCGGCGTTAATACGGAAATAGGTGCTCAACTCCATCGGACAGCGCACGCCCGGTGGCACATAGACGAACGAACCGTCCGAGAACACGGCCGAGTTCAGCGTCGCGTAGAAATTGTCTGAAACTGGTACGACTGATCCCAGATACTTTTTGACCAGTTCAGGATGTTCTTTGATCGCCTCTGAGATCGAACAGAAGATCACGCCAGCCTTTTTCAGCTCAGCCTGAAAGGTGGTTCCGACCGAAACCGAGTCGAACACAGCATCAACTGCAACCTTGCGACCTTCTGCCGGAGCATCTTCAGCACCTTCAACGCCCGCCAGAATCATCTGTTCTTTCAGCGGGATACCCAGCTTTTCGTATGTCGCTAAAAGCTTAGGATCGACCTCATCCAGCGATTTGGGTTTTTCTTCCATCGATTTTGGACGGGCATAATAATACTGGTTCTGAAAATCGATTTCGGGATAGCTGACCATCGCCCATTTGGGCTCTTCCATCTGGGTCCAACGTTCGAACGCGGCCAGACGCCATTCGGTCATCCATTCCGGCTCTTCATTCTTTTCCGAGATCAAACGGACGATATCGGGATTCACGCCTTTTGGCGCGTATTCCATCTCGATATCGGTTTCCCAGCCGTATTTATAAGTGCTGACCTCGCGAACCGCATCCACGGTTTCCTGATCGACACCCTCTTTTACCTGGGTCTGGTCCAAAGCGGCCATGTGACACCCTCCGTCTGATCACGCGGCACGCGCGCGATGCTTTTTCTCTTTTTCGAGCCACGCTTCCGCGAAACGCAGCACTTCTTCTTTCGTCGTCTCAGGCCCCAGCGAAACGCGGATCGCGCTCGATGCAACCGTCTCATCAAAACCCATTGCAGTCAGGACCCGACTTGTCTTGACCTTGCCACTTGAACAGGCCGAACCCGCACTGATAGCGAAGCCTGACAAATCCATCTGCATGACCTGTGTTTCGCCCTTCCAGCCGGGCGTCGCAAAACACATGGTATTCGGGAGTCGCTCCTGATCTTTCCCGACAAAAATAGTAGCTTTAGAGCTAGCCTCAAGAGCGTTTTCTAGAATATTTCTAAGTTCTCCGACTTTTGACCAAACACCATCAGTCAGATCCCGCATTGATGCCTCAATAGCCGCGCCTAAACCTGCTATACCAATCACATTTTCCGTGCCGGACCTACGTCCCATCTCCTGACCGCCACCGCTGGCCAAAGGCGCGATATCCAACCCTTGCCTCAGAATCAGAGCGCCAACACCCTTTGGCCCCCCGATCTTGTGCGCTGAGAGGACAGCCATATCCGCCCCGCTCCAGGCGAAAGAAAAGGGAATGCGCCCAATGGCCTGTGTCACGTCCAGCAACAACCAATCCGCGCGCCGTGCGCCATAAGGCCACTGATTTTCTACCCTTTCTGGGGGTTGCGAAATAATCCCGGTCTCAGAGTTCGCAAGGCCCATTGCCAATGTATGGCCGGGGCCAAAGGGTCGTTGCTCACAGTTGGACAGATCGATATGCGACCAGAGCGCATCATGCGCGGTGGTCTCGACGAACACATCGCAATCCTCGGGGCGATTTTCCAGAACCCGTGCGGCCTCAGTAGCGCCAGAGGTAAAGATGACTTCTTGTGGACGGCAGCCCACCGCCTCTGCGACCTGTGCCCGCGCACGTTCCACTACTGCCTTTGCTGCACGCCCTTCTGCGTGCACAGACGACGGATTCCCCATCACATCCATCGCCGCCGCCATGGCTGCGCGTGCCTCTGGGCGCAGGGGCGTTGTGGCATTGTGATCCAGATAAACACGTTTCATGGATACATCTTTTCTGGTGTCAGCGTGGGGCGCGTGGGCATAGCTCGCATCGGATCAGTCGTCCACGACCGCGAACAGGCTCGGCACTGCTGGACAGGGCGCAAGGTCATTCCGGATCACGTCCGACAGGCGTGTCTGGTGCAGAAAAACATAGACATTCGCGCTGAGGCTTTCCCACAACCGGTTGGTCAGCGACTGCGCACGGCTGCCCGAAGACCCGCCCGATGCCCCTGCGCCTTTGTGCATCGCATCCACGGTCTCATCCACGGCTGCCAAAACTTCGACCACCCGAATATCAGATGCCGGGCGCGCCAGACGGTATCCACCACCCGGACCGCGTACGGAACTGACCAGTTCGGCCCGCCGCAGCTTGACGAACAACTGCTCAAGATAGGGAAGCGAGATATCCTGACGTTCGGAAATCTCGCCAAGCGTCACAAGCTTATCGGACGACTGCAAAGCGATATCGGCCAGCGCAACCATCGCGTAGCGGCCTTTGGTCGACAGCTTCATTTCATTCCCTCTCGGCAAGAACCGCGCGAAAACATTGACGTCGGTGCAGCCAATGCGTATCTCCCACTGGCAGCGTTATGACGCGACAATGATGTAATTAGAACCGTTCTAAAGTACCCGAGAATTACCGTCAAGATAGTCTCGGGGCCGCTACGGTAAAAAACAGGACAAAAGCACATATGCCCGAGGTGATTTTTCCCGGACCCGAAGGACGCCTGGAAGGCCGCTACCACCCGCAAAAGGAAAAAGACGCACCGATCGCCATCGTGTTGCACCCGCATCCTCAGTTCGGCGGGACGATGAACAATAAGGTTGTCTATAACCTGCATTATGCCTTCTACAACATGGGCTTCACCGTGCTTCGCTTTAACTTCCGCGGCGTTGGCCGCAGCCAGGGCGAATACGATCAGGGCGTTGGTGAATTGAGCGATGCAGCCTCGGCGCTGGATTACCTGCAGTCGATGAACAACAACTCGAAGCACTGCTGGGTCGCCGGTTTCTCATTCGGGGCCTGGATCGGGATGCAGCTGCTGATGCGCCGCCCCGAAATCACCGGCTTCATCAGCGTATCGCCGCCTGCAAATATGTACGACTTCTCGTTCCTGGCACCCTGCCCGTCTTCGGGCCTGATCATCAATGGCTCGGCTGACCGTGTAGCACCGCCTGCTGACACCACTTCGCTGGTGGGCAAGCTGCACGAGCAGAAGGGGATCACCATCACCCATCATGAGGTCGAAGGTGCAGATCACTTCTTCCAGGACCGTCACATGGATACGTTGATGACCGACGTGACCGACTACGTGAAACGTCGCTTGACCGAGAACACGCGCTGATGTCTGACACCATCAATACTCTGGCCGCCAAGTTGGCCGAGGACACGATGAAGGTCATGGATGAAACAGGTGATGAGCGCTTCTTTGTTGAGGTCGGCGAGGTTCTCGGGGCCGCCTCACAATCACTGGAAGAGGCGTTTCTGACCGAAATCCGCGTTCGATTGGCCGAGCGCAAAGCGCGGCAGTTTGTTGTGAAAAGACTGTCGCAACATCGCTCGAAGCTCAAAGCAATTGAAAAGCAGTGACCAGATTTCCTAGCCCATGCTTTGAAACGAAAAAAAGGAGCCCGAGGGCTCCTTTTCTCTACTATCGTTCGATGGGCGCTTAAACTGGAATACCCGTTAACCGCTCAACATTCTGGGCTGCATCAATGTCGACGGACCCCCCGTCTGCAAGCCACCCCAGCGCCACAATCAATACCGAAACGATAATGACAGATTTTGCAAAAGTCGTCATATTACCAAACTCGTTAAAAATTCACTAAAAACTGCGTTGTAGTTAACACGACAGGTATCATTCCGGGTAGTCGGGTATCCCTTACCTTTGGTAAACGCCACCGTGGATCGACTTACTCTCGCGCTGAAGGTCATGCCGGCTGGCGTTTCCTGCGCGATCTGAGCCAGACTCGGGATCAGCCTGACCACGCTGATCGGGTTTCTCGTCTTTGATCAACGGTTGGATTGGCCGGTAATCATTGGGCAGACCTTATTGCTCGGCGGTATCCTGATCATCCACACGTTTTCTACCGCAGCCAGCCGCTGACCGCCGGTTAGGGCTGGCATATTTCTCCGCACCACGTTATGCGCCGGGCAACTTCCCGTTCAAAGGCTGACCTCTCATGGACCTGCGCAACATCGCAATCATCGCTCACGTGGACCACGGCAAGACGACTCTGGTGGATGAGCTACTCAAACAATCCGGCGCGTTCCGGGAAAATCAGGCCGTGGCCGAGCGCGCCATGGACAGCAATGACTTGGAACGCGAACGCGGCATCACTATTCTGGCCAAGGCGACGTCAGTTGAGTGGAAAAATACGCGCATCAACATCGTTGACACGCCCGGTCACGCCGATTTCGGCGGAGAGGTCGAGCGTATCCTCAGCATGGTCGATGGCGTTGTCCTGCTGGTTGATGCCGCCGAAGGCCCGATGCCACAGACCAAGTTTGTAACCTCCAAGGCGCTGGCTCTGGGCCTGCGCCCGATTGTAGTGCTGAACAAGGTCGACAAACCAGATGCCGAGCCCGACCGCGCATTGGATGAGTGCTTTGACCTCTTCGCCAACCTCGGTGCCGACGATGATCAGCTGGATTTTCCTGCGATGTACGCCTCAGGTCGCTCGGGCTGGGCAGATATGGAACTGGACGGTCCACGCAAGGATCTGACTGCACTGTTCGATCTGATCGTCGACCACGTCCCTGCCCCGAAACAGATCGAGCAAAAAAGCGAACCGTTCCGGATGCTGGCCACTACACTGGGCAGCGACCCGTTCATCGGCCGCATCCTCACCGGTCGCGTCGAGAGCGGTACATTGAAAGCGGGCGACAGCCTCAAAGCGCTCAGCCGTGACGGAACCCTGATCGAAAACTTCCGTGCTTCGAAAATCCTGGCGTTCCGTGGTCTGGCACAGCAGCCGATCGACGTCGCCGAAGCCGGTGACATCGTCACCATCGCAGGTATGAGCAAAGCCACCGTGGCAGATTCGCTCGTCTCCCCACAGGTTGAAGAGGCCCTACCCGCTCAGCCCATCGACCCGCCGACCATCACGGTGACATTCGGCATCAACGATTCTCCGCTGGCCGGTCGTGACGGCAAGAAGGTTCAGTCCCGTGTAATCCGCGATCGTCTGATGAAAGAAGCTGAATCGAATGTTGCCATTCGCATCACAGACACCCCCGGCGGCGAAGCCTTCGAGGTTGCCGGCCGCGGCGAACTCCAAATGGGTGTTCTGATCGAAAACATGCGCCGCGAGGGGTTCGAACTCAGCATATCACGCCCGCAAGTTCTGTTCCGCGAAGAAGATGGCCAGCGATTGGAGCCCATCGAGGAAGTCACGATCGACGTGGATGACGAATATTCCGGTTCGGTCATTGAAAAGATCACAGGTGCGCGCAAAGGTGAACTGGCCGAGATGCGCCCCGCAGGCGCAGGCAAGACCCGCATTATCGCCCACGTCCCGTCGCGCGGCCTGATCGGTTATCACGGAGAGTTCCTGACCGATACCCGCGGTACGGGTGTTCTGAACCGCGTGTTTCACGGTTGGGCGGCGCACAAAGGCCCGATCCCAGGCCGTCGCGCGGGTGTTTTGATCTCAATGGAGAACGGTCAGGCGGTCGCCTACGCCCTTTGGAACCTTGAAGAGCGGGGCCGCATGTTTGTCGGACCGCAGACTGATGTCTATCAGGGCATGGTGATCGGTGAGCATTCGCGCGACAACGATCTTGAGGTAAACCCGCTGAAGGGCAAAAAGCTGACCAATGTGCGCGCCAGTGGCTCGGACGATGCGGTTCGCCTCACTCCGCATGTTCAGTTTTCGTTGGAAGAGGCCATCGCCTATATTGACGATGACGAATTGGTCGAGGTGACACCGAACGCCATTCGTCTGCGCAAACGGTACCTCGATCCGCATGAACGCAAGAGGATGTCCAAATCCGCGTGACAGCGCAGTAATCTTGTTCACAGATTGGAAACAATGATCCAATCGTGGCAATTTTGCGTCATATCGAGACGTCTACGAAAAACGAAGGCCCGCCTCATTGGCGGGCTTTCTATTTGATTTTTAATCAATTTTCAGAACCGCATTTCTGTCAAGGAGCGAGAACACCCTCCCTTCCCCTTGTCAAAACGTCAAAAAAACGATCACTTTATGTTCAAAGTATGTCATCGCTTCAGTATACCGCGATGTAGTTGATGTAATTTACGAGTTCCAAGGAGAGGCGCCATGCGCATCAGATCCAAACTGCTATCTTTTGTTTTTGTTTCCGCAACACTTCCTTTCATGTCGGCCGGAGCAGCCCAGGCCTCAGACATGTGCACCGTCAAAACGGCTAAGCAATCTGTATCTTCGACCACCCTTTGCGCTTGCGATGTCGTGAGCTCTCGGATGGTCAGATACATACAGCGACGGGCCGACTTTGAATCTATACTGGAGCAAACCTTGCTGGATTGCCCGGCCTTTGCTGCCATATTGACCGACCTTCCAACCGCATCTGTTGGCTTTGCTGAAAAGAGAACCGGCGATGGTCGCGACGATGAGACCTTCGGCGACGATGACGGACCCGACGATAATGGTGACCCGGACGTCGAAACGGATCCTGATCCTGAGTCAGAGCCGCCTAAGTCGGACCCGCCTAAGTCGGACCCACCTAAGTCGGACCCACCTAAGTCGGACCCACCTAAGTCGGACCCACCTAAGTCGGACCCGCCTAAAAACAACGACGCATAATCCTACTGCTTAGTGAAGCAACGTCTTAAAACTGGACTACGCTTAGAGGCTATGTATTCGGTGATCGAGCTAGGGGCAAACTGCTCCTAGCTCCGTCCGTAGACTCCAACCCAGCGACGTGGCTGCTTTGGATCTTGCATACGCAAGAACAGATACCGCGTTTCCGACCATGGCTTGATCCGGTTTGTCAGATTATCCAAAACCAGATCACCCTGGCTCGAGCGAAACACCAGAACTGCATGAGAATTTCTGCGCGTATCCAAAACAGTCGCAATCAACAGCTTTCGTGGATCGATTCCGGCTTTGATCAGGTCCCGTTTCTTAAGCAGCGCAAAATCTTCGCAATCGCCGCCCAGTGAGGTAGGAAGCGCCCAAAGCTCGCGGGTCTTGTATTGGGATTGGTCCGTCACTTCGCGTGTCGAGGCATTCACACGGCGATTGATCTGCTTGACCAGTTTCATTTCCTGTTCGCTGGGCATCGCGGCCCCAGCCTTATACGAACATGCCCAGGCATATTGTCTGCACAATTGCTGCGCGCCCGACGGAGGCGGTGTTGTCGCAACGCTTGTGATAAAGGCAGCGTCCCGGGCCCATGCATTCGAACCATACAGCAGAGCGCTTCCAACCAGAGCAGCCAAGCCGCAATGGCCTCCAAACCTGATGGTGCGCTTGCCAAAGGCTTTTACAATAGTGCCAACCAGTTTCATGCCTGTCCCTCAAGTTCCGTTCAATCCAAGCGATCAGCGTGGCTCAGAACCCTATCTGCTCACGGGAAAATATCCGTAAACTGCAGGCGGCACGCAATCATTGAAGAATTTGTCGAGGAAAAGCGGCGGAAATTCGTCGTTTTTTGTGACCATTTCCGCACCAGATCATGGCGCGAACGCCACATTCAGTCGGCAGAATGCCCCAAACGCACCTGCACAAGCAATTGTATTATATTACTTTTATCCGAAAAATCATCACTGCACGACAGCACAATCAGGCTGTCGTGCCTTAGAGCTTCGCAATCACATAAAAGTCATGCGGTTTTGGAGGTAAGTGATTCTCAATCGGTGATTTCAACCACGACCAACTCTCGTTCGCTGGCACCGCGCGCATGATCGAGCGCTTTTTGGTATTCGGCTGAATGATAGCAGTCTACAGCGGCCTCAAGAGAAGGGAACCGGGCAACCACATTACGAGGCCGCTCTTTTCCTTCCAGCTGAACATAGCGGGCGGCACGGGCAATGAACTCCCCGCCATGCGCCGCAATGGCCGGACCGGCGAGTTCGGCGTATTTGCCATATGCGTCGGTGTCAGTGACCGTGACATGTGCAATCCAAAGTGCTGGCATCTTATCCTCCCAATACCTGTTCGGCAGCTTTGATGGCTGCGTCTGCGTTCGAGGCATCTTTGCCCCCGCCCTGCGCCATGTCAGGCCGACCACCACCGCCTTTGCCACCCAGTTCTGTTACCGCTGCCTTGACCAGATCCACTGCCGACACTTTGTCCGTCAGGTCAGAGGTCACGCCCGCAGCCACGGCCGCTTTGCCGCCCGTGTCAGCGATCAGCAGAACTGCACCCGATCCCAGACGGCTTTTGTGTTCATCAATCAGCGCGGGCAAATCCTTGCCTGATACACCGGTCAGCGACTGGGCAAAAAATGCAACGCCATTCACCTCTCGGGCATCGGCGCCACCACCCTGCCCCGCACCGCCGGCCATTGCCAAATCGCGGCGCAATTGAGCCACCTCGTTCTGCAGCGCTTTACGTTCATCCAGCAGGGATTTCACACGCGCGACGACATCATCCGGTTGAGCCTTCAGCTCCAACGCAATTGTCCCCAAACGATGATCCTGCGCCGACAGATATTTGAACGCTTCGTCACCGGTCAGAGCCTCGATCCGTCGGACACCCGCGCTGCTGGCACTGTCACCCAGCACCACGAACGTGCCGATATCACCGGTCTGACGTACATGAGTGCCCCCGCAAAGCTCAATCGACCAGGTTTCACCATCCTGCCCTTTGCCCGTGGGTGCCTTACCCATAGAAACAACGCGTACTTCATCGCCGTATTTCTCGCCAAACAACGCTTGCGCACCCAAGGCGCGCGCGTCATCGGGCGTCATGATACGAGTTTCAACCGCCGAATTCTGGCGGATGAAATCATTCACCTCACGCTCGACCTTGTGAATTTCTTCTAAGGTCAGAGCCTTGGAGTGACTGAAGTCGAACCGCAGACGTTCGGCCGCGTTCAGCGACCCGCGCTGCGCAACGTGATCACCAAGCGTTTCTCGCAAGGCTTCATGCAGCAGGTGCGTGGCCGAATGGTTGGCACGAATGGCCGTGCGACGGGCGTGATCGACCTCAAGTTCGACCGCATCGCCTTTGGACAGCGCACCGCGTTCCACGGTAACTTTATGCGCATAGACTTTGCCGTCGGCGAATTTCTTTGTGTCTTCGACGCGAGAGATATCCTCACGCTCTTCCAGACGTCTGATCTCACCTGAATCTCCGACCTGGCCGCCAGCCTCACCATAGAAAGGCGTCTGGTTAACGATGGCCCATCCAGTGCCGCCCTGCTCGATCTTGTCGACCAACGCGCCATCTACGACCAGAGCGGCAATCTGCCCCTCGGCCTTCTCGGTGTCGTACCCCAGAAAATCGGTGGCCCCTGCCGTATCCAATACGTCAAACCACACAGCCTGATCAGCTGCTTCGCCGGATCCGGCCCAAGCGGCGCGCGCTTTAGCCTTTTGCTCGGCCATCGCTGCATCAAAGCCATCGGTATCAACGGTCAGGCCTTTCTCGCGCAGCGCATCCTGTGTTAGATCGAGCGGGAAACCATATGTGTCATAGAGTTTAAAGGCTGCGTCACCGGGCAAAGCTGCGCCTGCAGACAGGCCTGCAACCTCGTCATCCAACAGCTTGAGGCCACGGTCGAGGGTTTGCTTGAACCGCGTCTCTTCAAGCAGAAGCGTTTCTTCGATCAAAGCTTGAGCCTGACCGAGTTCGGAATACTGCGCACCCATCAGCTGCACCAGCGTCGGCACCAGCCTGTGCATGACAGGATCCTTTGCGCCCAGCAGATGTGCATGACGCATGGCCCGTCGCATGATCCGACGCAACACGTAACCCCGCCCGTCATTGCTGGGCATCACCCCATCCGCAATCAGGAACGAGGTCGAGCGCAGGTGATCCGCGATCACCCGATGATGCACGTTCTGATCCCCATAAGGATCAACGCCGGTGGCATCTGCTGACGCCTCAATCAGCGTTTTGAACAGATCTGTGTCATAGTTGTCGTGGCTGCCTTGCAGCAACGCACCGATCCGCTCTAGCCCCATGCCGGTGTCGATGGACCGCATGTCGAGTTCCACCATCGAGCCGTCCTCGAACTGCTCGTTCTGCATGAAAACGATGTTCCAGATTTCGATGAACCGGTCGCCATCTTCCTCGGCCGAGCCCGGAGGGCCACCCCAGATGTGATCGCCGTGATCATAGAAAATTTCGGTGCACGGGCCGCAGGGGCCGGTCGGGCCCATCTGCCAGAAATTGTCACTGGTGGCGATGCGGATGATCCGGTCCTCGGGCACGCCGACTTTCTTCCAGATTTCAAACGCCTCATCATCGGTGTGATAGACTGTTGTCAGCAGACGGTTCTTATCGATGCCGAATTCCTTGGTGATCAACTCCCAGGCAAACGGGATGGCATCGTGCTTGAAGTAATCCCCGAACGAGAAATTCCCCAGCATTTCAAAGAACGTATGGTGACGCGCGGTATAGCCCACATTGTCCAGATCGTTGTGCTTACCGCCGGCGCGCACGCATTTCTGTGCCGTGGTTGCGCGGCTATAGTCCCGAGTCTCGAGGCCAGTAAACAGGTTCTTGAACTGCACCATGCCCGAGTTCACGAACATCAGCGTCGGGTCATTGCGCGGGACAAGCGGGCTGGACGCCACAACTTCATGGCCTTGCTTGGCGAAGTAATTCAGAAAGGTTGATCGGATATCGTTCAGCGTGGGCATTTGGGCTCTCTCGACGCGCATTCACTAGGGTCTGCGAAGGTTTAGCCCCCCACCTCGGGAGTGTCCACAGCATTGGCTACCCCGGAACGAAACAAGGCGGCCCCGATGGACCGCCCTGTTCCAGGTATTCTCAGCACCATCGGGGTGCCGTAGGATTTCTGCAGTTCCCGTCAGCGTTCCTTATGCTTCGAGGATATCGTCCTCTTCCGCTTCGGGCGGCATCTCGAAATCCAGACCGTGGGCTGCACGAATCTTGTCCTCAATCTCCAGCGCAGCACGGGTGTTGTCGCGCAGATACTGCTTGGCGTTCTCACGCCCCTGCCCGATCCGCTCATCCCCATAGCTGAACCACGAACCCGATTTCTCGACCACACCGGCCTTGACGCCCAGATCCAGCAGTTCGCCCATCTTGCTGATGCCTTCGCCATACATGATGTCGAATTCAACCTGCTTGAACGGAGGCGCGACCTTGTTCTTGACGACTTTCACGCGGGTCTGGTTGCCGACCACTTCGTCACGATCCTTGATCGCACCGATGCGGCGGATATCCAGACGGACCGAGCTGTAGAATTTCAGAGCATTACCGCCGGTGGTGGTCTCCGGGCTGCCGAACATTACACCGATCTTCATCCGAATCTGGTTGATGAAGATCACCATGCAGTTCGAGCGGCTGATCGAGCCGGTGAGTTTCCGCATCGCCTGGCTCATCAGACGAGCTTGAACACCCACATTGCTGTCACCCATATCGCCTTCAAGCTCAGATTTCGGCGTCAGCGCCGCCACCGAGTCGACCACGACCATGTTTACCGCGCCCGACCGCACCAGCGTATCGGTGATCTCCAACGCCTGTTCGCCGGTATCGGGTTGCGAGATCAGCAACTCATCCAAATCAACGCCCAGCTTGCGTGCATATTGCGGGTCCAGCGCGTGTTCCGCATCGACGAAGGCACAAACACCACCGCGTTTCTGCTGTTCTGCAATGCAATGCAATGTCAGCGTTGTCTTACCCGAGCTTTCGGGTCCGTAAATCTCAACAATTCGCCCCATCGGCAAACCACCGATTCCCAGCGCAATATCCAACCCCAGCGAGCCGGTCGAGCTTGCATCGATATCCTGCTTGGCATCCTCGCCAAGCTTCATGATCGAGCCCTTGCCGAACTGCCGTTCGATCTGCGCCAGCGCGCTGTCGAGCGCCTTTTGCTTGTCTGCGTTTTTCTTGTCGCTCATTGTCAGAAGATCCGCCATTGTCCTGTCACTATCCCTTTTGTCACACCCTTTGACGGGCGGCAATCGCTGCTTTGTTCGCCTCTTGTTCCTTATGGGACCAAAAAGAGAACATTTCAACTAAAACTTATGAAACCCACTGTTGAGCAATTGTGTTAAAGAGTCGTTTACGACAATCTGCGACACGAAAAGCGTTGAAGAGAAAAGATAAATGCTTGTGTTTTACAAAGAGCGTCTGGCGCTTTTATCCGTTCCCAAAACCGGCAGCACCGCCTATCAGACCGCATTACGCGACCGGGCCGATATCGTCGTCTCTGGTCCGACGGATCTGAAACACGCGAACATGCGCCGCTTTGACCGGTTCTTTCAAACAATGTTCCGCAAGATGTTCGACACCGAGATGGAGGTGATGGCTGTGGTCCGCGAGCCCATCGATTGGCTGGGCAGTTGGTATCGGTACCGCACCCGGTCCGAGCGCGCGGGACACCCTTATTCAACGCAAAGTCTGAGTTTCGACGAATTCCTCAACGCCTATATGAACACGCCACGCCCGGCATTTGCGGATGTCGGATGCCAATCCGATTTTTTCAGACCGCGCAGTAACGGTGCCGGGGTCACTCATCTATTCAAATACGAGAATCAGGACCAGATACTGGCGTTTCTCCAGGATCGTCTGGACTGCGAAATCCATCTGACATCCGAGAATGTCTCACCAGACCGACCGTTAGATATGTCAGCGCAAACTGAACAGCGCTTTCGATCGTTAAACGCGGCTGAATTCACCCTGCATCAATCTGCGCGTTAACTCAGCTGTTGGAACACAGCCTCGGTCAACTGCGTGAGTGAGAAAGGTTTGGGTAGGAAGGTCGAGTTCTCGATTTCAGGCCCGGATTCGCCAAAGGCCCCTTCGGTGTAGCCAGACATAAAGACAACTTTGACATCCGGGCGCGACTGTCGGGCTTCGCGTACCCAGGTCGGACCGTCCATGCCCGGCATGACCACATCGGTGACAAAAACATCCACAGACAAATCGGGGTCTTCGAGAAGATGCAGCGCGTCCTCGGCTGATTCCGCTTCGAGCACCGTATAGCCTTTCAGCCGCAAAGCCCGCGTTGCAAAGGCCCGAACCGGCGCTTCGTCTTCGACCAGCAGAACCACACCTTCGCCCTGCCGTGCGACTTGTTCTTCCTGAACGATGGGCACCTCAGGCTCAGTGGCTTCAATCGCAGCCGCCACCGGCAATAGGACAGTAAATTCGGTGCCTTTTCCCCGCACGCTGTCGACGAAAATGAACCCTCCGGTTTGCTTCACAATTCCATAAACGGTAGACAGGCCAAGCCCTGTACCTTCGCCTGTGCGTTTGGTCGTGTAGAAAGGTTCGAACACTTTTTGCAGCTTGTCCGCGGGTATTCCCACACCACTGTCGATCACCTTGACTGTGACATATTCTCCGGGCTGGACGGTTGCCCGGTCACGCGTAAAGGGCCGGTCCAGAGATAAGACTTCAGTCTCGATCCGAATCTCTCCACCTTCCGGCATCGCATCCCGGGCATTCACCACGAGATTCATCAGTACCTGCTCAAGCTGACGCTTGTCTGCACATACGGGTTTCAGAACAGGGTCGTGGCTGAGTGCCAGCCTCACTTTCTCGCCCACTAGCCGGTTCAGCAAGTGGATCAGATCCGAGATGGTATCACGCAAATCCAGCGTCTCGGGGCGCAAGGTTTGTTTGCGCGAAAACGCCAGTAACTGACTGACCAAGGCCGCCGCACGGTTGGCATTCTGATTGATCTGCACCAGGTCACCATAGTTCGGATCGTTCTGATCATGACGTAACAGCAACAGGTCGCAATGACCTGAAATCGCAGTCAGAAGGTTGTTAAAGTCATGCGCAACGCCGCCAGCAAGCTGCCCCACCGCCTGCATCTTCTGTCCTTGCACAAACTGCGCTTCAAGCGTCTTGAGCTCGGTCGCATCATTCAGAACAGCAATCAGACCAGCCTGCCCTTCACGCTGTATTCGCGAGAGAGTGACTTGCACGAAAACCTCTCTGTCTCGCCGTGTCAGACGCAGGAATTCGGAGCGCGGCCCAGCATCCTGCTCCATCGCGCGGGTCAGCCAATCCCGGATTGGATATCCCAGCCCCTGCATCATTGCCTCAAGATTTGCACATCCCGGCCTGATCTCGCCGATCAATTGTCGTGCAAGAGGGTTGGCCTCAAGGATCTCCCCTTCGGGAGACAGCCGCATGATTGGAACAGGCAGATCAGCGAACGAGGCCAGATCGGGTGCAGGCTCTGCATTCTCAAGCGGTATCATCAGAAGTTCACGGGATGACTCTCTCTTCCGCAGAGTTGAGACAATCACGCGTCTTTTTCCACTCTCCGTCTCCATCTGTTGGATGCCATCGCGACCGTCGTTGGAAAGCACCTGATCAGCCGTAGCGGGAGATTTGCCTAGCAAATCAACTGCGCTTTTGTTCAGGTCCAGCACGACATTGTCGCGTCCTACGGTCATGATCGGAACCTCAAGATCATTCCAGAAGCTGCCAGCTCCCAGTGAGATGCGCCAGCAAAACCGATCTTCGTTCAACATCGACACCTCAATCGATACCGATTGCCCACGTGTAACGATTTCTCTCCGCGCGAACCCCTTTGCCTTGGCGAGAGTTTGAAGGCTGAGCAAAACAGCTGCTGGGTTGGCCACAGCAGATCGTAGGCAGTCTTCCAAACGATTGCCTGCGGCTGCCTTATAACGCGCCGCAGCACATTCATTAGCGATCAGGACGCGTCCGGTTGCATCTGCCACCAAGCAGGTCGCGCCCTGATGATTCAGGTATGTTGAAAGATATGTAAGCGCCTGCAGTTCCGATCGGCGTGAAAACCAAGCGCGCGCGATCTCAAGAGTTCCGACCGACAGAAAGGAAACCCCGATCGTTGCGGCCATGACGTTCCAAGGCCGCGGCAACTGCCCGAACAGCGAGAGCACGCACAAAACGATGGCGATCACCCCGAGTGAGGCATATCGCGCACGCGCACCACTCCATCGCTCTGAGCCACTGGAAAAAACAGCAGAAATACTGGACATAAACAGCTCATGTTAAGTCAATTTTTGACCAATATCGGCCCGCAATGGTTAACTGCCGCTTAACAAAATCACGGCGTAAACTGCCTATGGTTGATTTTATATAATCAAGATCGCGTCAAGTGCGCGGTGTAGAATCCATCCGTTCCGTGGGAAACTAGCCACGATCTGCGCAGACCCGATTGCCACTCAGGGTAGTCCTTAAGAAACCTGTCGACCACTGCATCATTCTCAACAGTCAGCATAGAACAGGTGGCGTAGGCCAGCACGCCGCGTGCGGCAACCAGGGGTGACACATCTCGCAGAATGTCTGCCTGAATGCTGGAAAGATCTCTCAAACGCTCGGGCGTCAGCGCCCACTTCCCGGCGGGCGCCCGCCGCCAGGAACCGCTGCCCGAACACGGCACGTCCGTCAAAACGATATCGAACGGCGCTTGTTGAGCCAGCTGGTCCGATTGCAAAATAGTCACCTCTGCACCCGCTCTTGACGCTCGGGCAGGCAGATCGCGCATACGACCGGGATTGGCATCGTGGGCAAAGACCTGCACGCCCTTCGAAGCCGCCAGCGCCAGCGTTTTACCGCCCCCGCCTGCACAATAATCCAGAACCCGCATACCGGGCTGAAGGTCGAGCGCCGCGACGACCGCCTGACTTGCAGCATCCTGCAACTCAACGAGCCCCCTCTTATAAACATCGCTCTGCGCGATCTTGCGCTCCCCCTCGGCGACCTCAAGCGCGGTATCACAAGCGGGATGTGCGCTTGTCTGAATGCCGCCCTCTGAGAGTAGACGGATCACATCTTCACGCTCTACCTTTGCTCTGTTGACGCGCAGATGCACGGGTGCGCGAGATTGCAGCGCGATGGCGGCGGCCTCGGCCTCATCGCCCAATGCCTGCTGAAATTCAGGCCAGAGCCATTCGGGGATATCCAAGCGCTCGGCCTCTGACTGGAACACCCGCGCTTGATCACCGTCGGAGATCGGTGCAGGCGCAAACCGTTCACCCGTGAATAGTTGAGCGGGATCACCTCCCGACGAGCGGAACGCGCCGATCATCAACCCGCGCCCTGTCTCTGCGCCGCCACACGCCGCGAAAGACCGTTTGCAACGAAGCGCGCCAAACACGTGATCACGGACCGCCGCGCGATCCTTTGAGCCCGCAAAACGGCTCTGCCTGGCCCAGCCCGTCAGCGCCTTTTCGACAGGCGCACCAGACAGTATCTGATCCAGTATCTCAATCGCGGCCTGCACGCGCGCTGCCGGGGTCATCGTTGGCTCCGATCCTGATCAGGCCCGATCACATCACGCGATAGTTCGGGCTTTCCCGCGTGATCTGAACATCGTGCACATGGCTTTCCTTCAGACCCGCGCCTGTGATTTTGACGAAGTTGCAGTTCTTTCGCATCTCGTCCACCGTCGCACATCCGGTATAGCCCATCGCCGCACGCAAGCCGCCGACCAGTTGATGGACAACTGCGCTGGCCGATCCCTTATAGGGCACCTGCCCCTCTATCCCCTCAGGCACCAGCTTGTCGTTGGCCGCGTCCTTCTGGAAGTATCGGTCCGCCGAGCCACGCGCCATTGCGCCCAAACTTCCCATGCCGCGATAGGATTTGAACGAGCGACCCTGATACAGGATCACCTCACCCGGGCTTTCATCGGTGCCCGCAATCATCGAGCCGACCATGGCGCAAGAGGCTCCCGCCGCGATTGCTTTGGCAAAATCGCCCGAGAATTTGATACCGCCATCCGCAATTACAGGAACGTCACCTGCCGCGGCAGCACAATCCATGATTGCCGTCAGCTGAGGCACCCCGACACCCGCAACCATCCTTGTCGTACAGATGGAGCCCGGTCCGATGCCCACCTTGATCGCATCCGCGCCAGCATCAATCAGCGCCTTGGTCGCTTCGGCGGTGGCAACATTGCCTGCAATAATCTGCACCTCATTCGACAGCATCTTGGCGCGTTTCACCGCATCCAGAACCCCTTGAGAATGGCCATGTGCAGTATCCACAACGATAATATCGACGCCGGAATCCACCAGTTGCTCGGACCGTTCAAAGCCGGCATCACCCACAGAGGTCGCCGCGGCCACCCGCAGACGACCCAGGTGGTCTTTGCAAGCAGTGGGGTTCAGCACGGCCTGTTCAGTGTCTTTCAGGGTCAGCAGGCCGGTCAGTTTGCCACTACCGTCGACAACCAACAGCTTTTCGATCCGGCGGGCCCGCATCAGGCTTTTGGCTTCTTCCAGATCGGCGGGTTCTTGCAGCATCGCGAGGTTGTCCGAGGTCATCATCGCCTTGATCGGCGTATCGTCCGAGGTTGCAAAGCGCATGTCCCGGTTCGTCACGATGCCGACGACCCGCCCGTCGCCGTCAACGACAGGGAAACCGGTGAAGTTATACCGCTCGACCAAAGCCTGCGCATCCGCCAGTGTCTGATCCGCCCGCAGCGTCACCGGGTTGTAAACGATGCCGGATTCGAACCGTTTAACCCGGCGAATCTCGCGCGCCTGTTCTTCGACCGAAAGGTTCTTGTGGACAACACCGATACCCCCGGCCTGCGCCATTGCAATGGCCATGCGCGCCTCGGTCACCGTGTCCATCGCCGAGCTGAGCAGCGGAATGTTCATGGTAATCTCACGCGTCACGCGCGTGGTGGTATCTGCCGTAGCCGGAAGCACTGAAGATGCGCCCGGAACCAGGAGAACGTCGTCGAAGGTGAGTGCCTCACGAATCTGCATCTGAAAACCCCATGCAAAAGCCCGTTTGGCGGTGACCCTATTACATGGATTTCACCCGAGGGAAAGCCCTGAACCCAAGTTGTTTTTCCATGCGGGGCTTTGCCGCGCCCGAAAACGACGCAAGCGATGCAAAACGTGCCGCTGAATGCCCTTTCCCTTTTCGCTCAAACCCATATCTTCCGCGGCATACGCGCGAATACAAAGGCAGGCCTTTCATGACCACCGATCCTCTTGTCGTCTTCACCCCTTCCGGCAAACGCGGGCACTTTCCCATCGGCACGCCGATTCTGACCGCAGCACGTCAGTTGGGCGTTGATCTGGATTCGGTCTGCGGCGGGCGCGGCATCTGTTCCAAATGCCAGATCACCCCCAGCTATGGCGAGTTCCCCAAACACGGTGTCACCGTTTCCGAGGACGCCCTGAGCGAGTGGAATGCGGTCGAGCAGCGTTATGACGACAAACGCGGTCTGAAGCCGGGTCGCCGACTGGGCTGCCAGGCGTCGGTACAGGGTGATGTGGTGATCGACGTCCCACCCGAAAGCCAGGTCCACCGTCAGGTCGTCCGCAAGGCCGCAGCTGCGCGTGCGATCATCATGGACCCGGCCACGCGGCTCTATTTCGTCGTGGTGGAAGAGCCTGACATGCATTCCCCTACCGGCGATCTGGAGCGGCTGGAACGCGCCCTACGCCAGCAATGGAACATTGAAGCCGTCACCGCTGATCTGTCCCTGATGTCCAAGCTGCAGCCCGTGCTGCGCAAGGGTAAGTGGGAGGTCACCGTGGCCGTCCACAAAGGCCACAAGGATGACGTGGCCCGTATTGTCGAAATCTGGCCCGGTCTGCACGAGCAAGGCCTGTATGGTCTGGCCATCGACCTTGGCTCAACAACCATTGCGGCGCATCTGACGGATCTGGAAACCGGTGAGGTCAAAGCGTCGTCGGGCCTGATGAACCCTCAAATCCGCTTCGGCGAAGACCTGATGAGCCGCGTTTCATACGCCATGATGAACCCCGGCGGCGATCAGGAGATGACGAAGGCCGTGCGTGAGGCGATCAATGACCTGACCACTTCGATCGCCGAAGAAGCCGGAATCGACGCCGCGCTGATCGTCGAGACCGTGTTTGTGTGTAACCCGGTGATGCACCACTTGCTGCTGGGTCTGGACCCGGTCGAGTTGGGGCAAGCCCCGTTTGCGCTGGCCACGTCCGAAAGCATGTCCCTGCCCGCGCGCGAGATGGACCTGACCGCCATGAACCCGCGCGCGCAGGTCTATATCCTGCCCTGTATCGCAGGCCACGTCGGCGCGGACTGTGCCGCCGTCGCCCTGTCCGAAGAACCCGGCAAATCCGACGACCTCGTTCTGATTGTCGACGTCGGTACCAATGCGGAAATCTTGCTGGGCAACACCCACCGCGTTCTGGCCTGTTCTTCGCCCACCGGCCCTGCATTCGAGGGTGCGCAGATCAGCTCGGGCCAGCGCGCCGCGCCCGGTGCGATTGAACGGATTGAGATCGATCCTGTCACCAAAGAACCTCGCTTCTGCGTGATCGGGTCCGAGAAATGGTCGGACGAGGACGGGTTCGATCAGGACATCGCCACCACCGGCATCACTGGCATCTGCGGATCGGGCATTATCGAAGCCGTGGCCGAAATGCGTATCGCTGGCCTGCTCGACGAGAGCGGCCTGATCGGATCCCCTGAGCAGACAGGCACCGCGCGCTGCGTTCCCGAAGGGCGCACCCATGCCTATTTGATCCACGATGCGAGCGCCGAAGGCGGACCGCGCATCACCGTTACCCAAGGCGACATCCGCGCAATCCAGCTGGCCAAATCCGCGCTCTACGCCGGTGCGCGCCTGCTCATGGATGAAATGGAGGTCGACCGGGTCGATCGTGTCGTTCTGGCCGGTGCATTTGGTGCTCATATTTCGACCAAACACGCGATGGTGCTGGGCATGATCCCTGACGCGCCGCTGGACAAGGTCTCAAGCGCGGGCAACGCCGCCGGAACCGGCGCGCGGATTGCGCTGTGTAACATCGGATCACGCGCCGAAATCGAGCGCGTCGTGCGAGAAATTACCAAGGTCGAAACCGCCATCGAGCCCAAGTTCCAGGACCATTTCGTCGCCGCCAACGCGATCCCGCACAAAACCGATCCGTTCCCCGAACTGGCGCAAGTCGTCACCCTGCCTGCGCCATCCTTCAACACCGGCGGCGGGGATGAGGAAAAGTCTGGTCGTCGACGTCGCAGGAGGTCATAGTCGCCCCAAACGGCGGAGGGCAACATGCTGACGATCAACGGAGATCAGGAAGAGTTCTGGGGCAAGTCCGAAATGGGCACGCGCTGGCTGACTTTCGAAGATCAACTGGATCACCTCTTCACTCCCGTTCTGGATCTGGTCCTTGACCGCGCCGCATTGTCCGATGGAATGCGCGTCATCGACATCGGCTGCGGCACCGGAGCGAGCGCACTGCGGGCCGCACAGCAGGTTGGTTCCGACGGCCATGTGCTGGGTGTCGATATTTCGGAACAGTTTCTGGAACGGGCGCGCAACCGCGCGGCCCGTGCCCAACTTTCCAATCTGGCGTTTCAATATGCCGATGCACAGGTCGCTGATCTGGGGACAAACAACTGCGACGCCATGATCTCGCGCTTTGGAGTCATGTTCTTCTCAGACCCGGTTGCGGCCTTTGCAAATATGGCACGCGCGCTGAAGCCCGGCGGACAAATGACATTCGCGGCCTGGGGCGGTCTGTCTGAAAACCCGTGGTTCAAAATACCGCATGTCGCTGCTGTCAAACGATTGGGCCAACCTCCTAAGGTAGACCGAAACGCGCCGGGGCCGTTGGCCTTTCACGACCGCGACAGAGTCGCAGGTCTTATGTCCTCTGCCGGATTGACGGATATAAGGGTCGAGGCGATCCCCTTGATGCTCTCTGGCCCAAAGACCGTGGCGGACGCAGCCTTGTTGTGCACCCGCGTTGGCCCGGCGGCGCGGGTTGTCGCTCATTTCGAGGGCATGCAAACGGATGTCGACGCTATCGTCGATGCCGTTGCCGAAGAATTCAAAGCATACCAAACGTCCGAAGGCGTGAAGATCCCTGCTGTGATAAACCTGCTACAGGCGCGTGTGGCCCAGTGATGGACGGAAAATGGGCCGCGTAGCGCATACCGTGTTGTAATAGAAAGTTTTTGTAAGTCGAAATGAATGCTGCATTTTTGGCAAACGTCGTCTGTGTCAGTTGGCAGCAGATTTTCGCAAACGATCACAACTTTAGTTCAAGTATCATATGCGTAGGGCAAAAAATATTTCGCGAAGCATCAACCACCTTTCCACACAAGAGAAATCATATGTAAGTTCCGAACTTATCATCCAGGTGGAAGATGACAGTATCTAATTGAAGCGCGGGCTGGTGCACCGTGGTCCTATCGCAATCAACTCGACGACGAGCGGCAAGACATTGGACTTAGATCTTATCCGGATATTTCGCCGCCCAACATCAGCATATATCGGTCAATTGGTTTGCATATTTACACGCATAGAAGCGATCTGTTGATAAGTATTCTCAACACTAACAAGTCGAATCCAAACGGAAACAAACAAAGATGTTCGCCGCTTGGTTTGCAAACCACGCAACAAGAATCCTTCTCAAATCACTAGTTCTGAACCTACGCCCACCAGCTTCTGTTCAAACCAACAAATGACCTGCAATCAATCCAAATCAAGATTTTGAAGCTTAGAATAAAGGTACTCACCTATTGCCCGTGAACCGAGCGCGGTAGTGTGGATTGGATCATAGAAATCCATCGCTAGGTTAAACTCAATTTCTGTCAAAAGATCGAGGCAAATGGCACCCAGTTTCTCACACTCTTCCATTTGTGCTTCCGCCAAAGCACGTTCAATCCTATAGAAATCGACACCGTTCAATGTTTGAAATTCTTCCGGTAGTTGCTGACGAACCAATTCGAAGAAATCTGGCTCGTATTTGGCGATGCCGAAAATTTTTCCATCGCGACGGTCCCATCGGGCACTTCTCTGCGTGACAAAAATCGGCTCTGCACCGAATTCACGGGTCATTCGGTCTAATTCAGAGATGCGCTCGGCGTAGCTATCCAGTGAAGTACTGAAAATATCAGACAAAGGGGCAGAAATCAGCGGCTCTGTTACAAGAGGTTCGTGATCAGCGATATTCGTCCTGTTTAGTTCGTTAAGTGCATGTTCTTCAGAAAGAGCAGTTCTCGATATTCTATACAATTGATAGAATATCGACTTGTCTTTGATAAATGCCTTCAGATCGTTATAGGTGCTATCTTCCAGCGCAACCACATCATACGAAGATTCAGGCTCAGACTTGAGAAGATCGTTTATTCCAACATAAAATAGCACGTAGCGTGCACTGAGACCTGGTATTTTATTAAACCAGGAAGTGAAGTTGGCCATATGCCCGAAGGTTGACTGACCATCAATACCTGCATTGGCGATCGAAACATCCTTGCCATCATCAGCAAACAACTCGCGCAGAGTGGCTTGATAGGTCTCTGAATCGTCAATCCATCTCTGATCGGTCGTGGAACCGACAACCGTCAAAATATCAATTTCTGATACGTCCCCCTCCAATCCACGAAATCCAAATGAGTCACGGGTACACGTGATCGTGGATTTACCGACGTGAACTGGATTATCTTGTACATTTTTGAAGTTTCTAACCTGGGTGAACTTCATCATAGCATGCTTCTCAGAGAACCAAGTTCCAAACAGAAGTTCTGCCGCAATCAAAACAAGTCCAATTAGCAAACCGTTAATTATAATTACTCTAAATAAATTATTACTCCGCGTAATTCGTTTATCAGGAACAAATTAATCAGTTTGATGTTCCTTGATCTCTTCATGCAAACTTGCTCCGCTTGGTACAACACCAGATGCGCGTTTTGAGGGGCTATCCATCAGACTATCTTGGTCACGTGAAATCTCATGAAACCATATCGGCAACACCATTTGAAACCCTAGTGCCACCAATAACTGCCCGGGGTCGTTGATTGTCAACGAGTTCCAACCAATCTCTTTGAATTTAAATGATTGAATCGAAATTCGATCAAGGATCAATGAACTCCAAGAGAACTGGCGTTGCACTTATGTGACCCTCACCTAACGACTAGTGTTTTCGTGGCTTCGACAGAGTAAAATCTTAATCCGTGTCAAAACGAAAAAGGCCGGGCGCTGGGCCCGGCCTTTCGATTTTAGTTATTCAGGATCACGCGCGACGACGACGACCACCTCCGCGGCGGCCACCACCAGCGGCGGCACCTGCTTCGTCAGGCGCTTTGTTGAACCTGATCCACTCACCGCCATGCGGGTCATTGTTGGTCAGCAGGTTCGCGGCGCGGATGGCTTCCATTTCTTTGCCCGCGCGCGGCTTGGTCGAGCCAAGGCCGAACAGCTGGCAGAACGTTTCATCATCCATATCCGCAGGTAGAACGATGCCCTTGGCTTCGACCTCGGCCTTTTTCTCGGCCAGTTTCTTGGGACCAACCGGCAGAGCGACCGGGTTCATGATCGCCGAGGTCATGCCTGCACCCATCGCCATCGGCAGGAACGCGTTGTTGATGCCGTGCCGGTTTGGCAGACCGAACGAGATGTTCGATGCGCCGCAAGTGGTGTTTACGCCCAACTCTTCGCGCAGACGGCGGACCAGAGCAAATACCTGATTGCCAGCGGTTGCCATCGCGCCAATTGGCATGACCAGCGGGTCAACCACGATGTCGTGCGCAGGGATGCCGAAATCGGCGGCACGCTCAACGATCTTCTTGGCCACGTCGAACCGCACATCGGGGTCTTCCGAAATACCGGTGTCGTCGTTCGAGATCGCCACAACCGGCACATTGTATTTCTTGACCAGCGGCAGAACCAGTTCCAGACGCTCTTCCTCACCCGTGACCGAGTTCAACAGCGGGCGACCCTCGGCAGCTTCCAGACCTGCCTCAAGCGCACCGGGAACCGATGAGTCGATGCACAGAGGCACTTCAACCAGCCCCTGCACCAGCTCGACGATTTTGGTCATCAGGGGCGGCTCGGTCTCGTTTGGGTTGGGGTTCGAGTTGTAAACAACACCCGCATTGATATCCAGAACGGTAGCGCCTGCAGCAACCTGAGCGATGGCGTCTTTCTCGACTGTCGAGAAGTCGCCTGCTTCCAGCTCGGCCGCCAGTTTCTTGCGGCCAGTCGGGTTGATCCGTTCACCGATCACGCAGAACGGTTCGTCAAAGCCCAGAACGGCAGTTTTTGTTTTTGATTCAACGACTGTACGGGTCATGTCCGGTCCTTAGGAGTTTACAGGCTTTGCCGAAGCGCCGCCGTTTTCAATCGCCCAGTTGGCGTTGGTCTTGATACCACCCAGCGGGAAGAAGTGCACTTTGGTGATGTTGAAGTCGGGGTTCGCGGCTTTGTGGTTCGCCAGTTCGGTCAGCACGTCTGTCGGCTCATAAGGCAGCAGCAGCTTCGAGACATCCATGGCGCGCTTCTGCAGAACCTTAAGCGACGGGCCGACGCCGCAGGCGATGGCGAACTTGATCAGGGTCTGAAGCTTGGCAGGACCAGCGATGCCGATGTGAATCGGCAGGTCGATGCCCGCTTCTTTCAGACTATCCGCCCAAGCGATGATCGGTTTGGCATCAAAGGCAAACTGTGTCGCCAGCGCCATTTCGGCGTCGGTGGTTTCCGAGAACTTCTGTTTCCAGCGCAGCGCATCGTCGACGTTCTTTGTCGAACCGTCGGGGTCGATGTCTTTGTTGCCTTCCGGATGACCAGCGACATGCAGATGCTTGAAGCCCGCCTTGTCAAAAAGACCGGTTTCCAGCAATTGCATCGAGCTGTCGAAATCACCGTGCGGGTTTGCAACCCCACCCGCCAGCAGCAGCGCCTGCTCAACCCCGGCTTCGCCCTGATACATGGAAATCCAGTTCTCCAGCGTCGCAGCGTCTTTGATGATCCGCGCCGGGAAGTGCGGCATCACGGGATAGCCTTCGTCGGCGATACGTTTGGCGGTTTTCACCATGTCTTCGATCGGTGTGCCCTCGATATGGGCAATGTAGACACGGGTACCTTCCGGCAACAACGCGCGGAAATCCTCGACCTTTTCTGCGGTACGCGGCATCACCTCGATCGAATAGCCTTGCAGGAAGGCTTCGACAGTCGGGTTCACCGGGGCCTTCGCGGCCGCATCACGTTTCTTGAAGTTCAGCAAAGCCATCGCGGCCTCCCATAAAGATTTGGGGCTCATGCCCAACCGTCGTTCGCGATCAGCGCTTTGATGCGGTCCTGATCGTATTCAGCTTCAAGGCGCACAGCTTCGGCCTCGGCAATCTCGGACGGGTCGCCCTCAACCGCAAAAGGCTCGGCCTTGCGCCATTCTGCCAGGTAGGCATCACTGTCCTTTGCGTTCACCTTCATGGCTGCCCGGTCGATGGCTTGCTCGAACCGTTCTTCCAGTTGCCGCTTGGCACCACGGCGGCCTTTGCCGACGATGACCTGAGCGGGAATGTCGCGCCAGTATACGATGGTGACGTCAGGCATTGCTGTGATTCCTTCTAACCCGATGGAGCGGTTCTAAACTTCAATGTGAGCTCGGGTCGGTCGATTTTCGACACCCGACGCTTTTCAAACGACCTTTTCGTTACGCCAGTCTTCCGGGCTTTTAGCCAATTCCTGGGCAAACACGCATAGCAAATTTCTCAATATCTCTGTGAATGCCCTTCATAAAAAGAAAAAACCCCGGACGGCATAAGCCATCCGGGGCGTTTCAAGGGTGGAAATCGGTTTAACCGACCAAACCGCCATCTTCGCGGGTAATCGCAATAATGGCCGAACGCGGCACCGCGTCACCACCTTCGGGCCAATGGCTGTTGCCATCCTCGCCCGGGTGCTGAATGCCCACAAACATGGTACGGCGATCCGGCGACCAGCTTAGGCCGGTGACCTCACATTCGTTCGGGCCAACTAGGAAGCGACGGATTTCCCCGGTGACCGGATCACCGGCCAACATCTGGTTGTTACCCTGCCCTACGAAGTCCCCTTCGTTGCCATAGTTGCCATCGGTCTGGATCCACAGCAGGCCATTGCTGTCGAATTTCAGGCCATCGGGCGAGTTGAACATGTTATCGGCATTGACGTTATCCGAACCCGCATAAGCGTCCTGATGCACGGTTGGGTTTCCTGCCAGCACGTACAGGTCCCAGCCAAAGCCCGGCGCTGTGTGGTCACCGCCGTCCGGGCGCCAACGCACGATCTGGCCATAATGATTGGCGTCACGCGGGTTCGGGCCATTAGCCGAGGTGTCGTCACCGCCAGCATTCGGCTTCACGCCACGGTTCTTGTTGTTGGTCAAACAGCAGTAGACCTCGGGTGCGTTCGGGTTGGCCGCAACCCACTCGGGCCGATCCATGGTAGTGGCCCCAACGGTCGATGCCGCCTGACGCGTGTGGATGCTGACTTCGGCAAGTGAAGCAAGACCGGTTGTCTCAGGTGTCAGCTCCAGCCACTCACCCGTACCATCGTCATTGAACCTGGCAACTGACAGAGTTCCGTTTTCCAGCAGAGCGTTGGTATCAACCCCAGCGGCATAAACGCCATCCGAAACGAAACGATACAGGAACTCACCCCGTTCATCATCGCCCATATAGACAACAACGCGGCCATCATTGTTGACGATGGTTTCAGCATTCTCATGCTTGAAACGACCCAAGGCGGTCAGTTTGCGCGGGGTCGAGTTTGGATCGGTCGGATCGATTTCAACCACGTAACCGGCGCGGTTCGGTTCGTTGGGGTTTTTCGAGACGTCGAACCGGTCGTCGATCTTGGCCCAGCCATAGCCCCAGTCTTTCGTCGAAACGCCATAGCGCTTCAGTTCGGCGCTGACCTCATGATTTTCGTCTTCTGCCGAGAAGTAGCCGTTGAAGTTCTCTTCACAGGCCAGATAGGTGCCCCACGGTGTCATGCCGTTGCCGCAGTTGTTCCAGGTACCTTTGGAAGTGGTGCCCGACGGATCAGCAGCAGTTTTCATCAGATCGTGACCTGCCGCCGGACCGGTAATGGCCATATCGGTCTGCGGTGTGATGCGACGGTTATATGGGCTGTCCTTAACGATACTCCAGGTGCCGTCGGCATTTGCAATCTCAACCACGGTGACACCGTGCGCCATCATGCCCTTCGCAACATCGTCATCCGAGGCCGCCTTGGCATCCGGATTGTTGCCCCAAAGGATATCGCGGTTGGTGTATTCGTTGTTCACAACCAGCAGAACATGACCGTCATGGAAGAAAACGTCCTGCCCATCGGTGTTGTCACCAAAGGCGCGTTCCTGACTGGCGGCAGTGCCACGCGTGGCGTGATCGAATTCGGGCGCGTCGGACCACAGTGGATCACCCCAGCGCACCATGACTTCGGCCTTGTAGCCCGCAGGTACAATCACGTCGTCTGCGGTGGAAACAGGGATCGCTTCGAACGAGAACCGGTCCGTCGCAGCGCGCGCACCCGATGGAATAAGCGAGCCGCCAACAGCCGTGAAGCTACCCACTGCCAGAACGCCGCCCAGAAAGCCGCGACGCGACAACGCACGTTCGACCACGCGGTCAAATTCGCATTCTTCCGGACGTGGATTCACAACTTCGTCAAATTCATCGAATGTCAGGATGCGCTCATCTTTCATGGCAGTCTCCGTATCTGGCTGAGAGCTTGTAAGGAATCCCGATCAAGGGATCAGCACGGAATTCGCATTTCAGTATGAACGCAGTGTGACAGTCCAGGTAATTTCAAAACTGAAATCACTTGCGCGTCGGCGATACGCCGCCTAGGGTCAAACTAACTCGAAAATCGGAGGGCGTGACGAATGGCGCCCAAGCGTCCCAAAGGTGCGGGCGCGTTCCCGAAGGCGGTCGAAAGCCCCGCGCCGGCAAGACCCGATCCGGATGCACTCTACGCGGCACTGGATCTGGGAACAAATAGCTGCCGCATGTTGATAGCCCAGCCCAAGGGCAGCGGGTTCCATGTGGTAGACAGCTTCTCCAAATCGGTGCAGTTGGGCGCCGGTCTGGAACGTACCGGACGACTGTCGCGGGCGTCTATGTCGCGTACCGTTCAGGCCCTTCGGATCTGCCAGCAAAAGCTGAAACGCAACAAGGTCAAGCGCATGCGCCTGATCGCAACCGAGGCTTGCCGCCGAGCCAAGAACTCGCGCGATTTCATCCGGCAAGTGCGGCGTGAAACCGGCCTGACTCTCGAAATCATCCAGCCCGAGGAAGAAGCGCGTCTGGCCGTGATTTCCTGCGCTCCACTTGTTTCGACCAAGACCGAACAGTTGCTGGTGGTGGATATCGGCGGCGGCTCGACCGAGCTGGTGTGGATCGACATCTCATCCGTTCCGCGACGCGACCGTCCGGCGGCGATCATGCGGTTGCACAATGGCTTCCACACCGCCGACAGCCCATTCCCTGCTGCCAAGGTCGTCGACTGGATCAGCGTCCCGCTGGGTGTTGCCACCTTGCGGGATCAGTTCAATGACGTCGAAGACGATGCAGCGCGCTTCGCTCTGATGAGTTGGTTCTTCGAAGAGAATCTGGCCGACTTTGCGCCTTACAAGGACGAGCAAGCCCGCGAAGGCTTCCAGATCGTCGGCACCAGCGGCACGGTCACGACCGTCGCGGCCTCTCACCTGGGTCTGAAGCGTTATGACCGAACCAAGGTCGATGGGCTGCGCATGACCAGCGATCAGATCGACAAAGTGATCCGCGGCTATCTGGAACTCGGACCTCAGGGACGGCGCAGGGATCCCCGGATCGGCGATGATCGGCAGGCCCTGATCATGTCCGGCTCAGCCATCTTGCAGGCACTGCTCAGATGCTGGCCCACCGATCGCCTTTCGGTGGCAGACCGCGGCTTGCGCGAAGGCCTTCTTTACGCACAGATGAGCGCGGACGGTGTATTGGAAGACGGGCCGTTCTGATTGCTCACAGACGCCTTTACAGTAGTTGCCATCGCCTACCGTACCAGCACCGCTGCAACTGCAATCTGCTCACTCGAAGCTGCGGGTTTTGACGTTTTCAGCCCGGGTTTCAACTTGGTTAGCGTGGCTCCGCACTGGTCTTGGGCGATTGGCGGCATCCATATTGCCGTACCAAACTCTCAGGCTTCGGAGGCCCGGGATCTGATACGCAGCTTCGAGCCATCAACACGGGATCGGCCATCTTGTACTGCGCAGATAATGAATGGTGCGGGTTGGTTGGCGTTTGGCATTTCTTCACCATGGCCAGACCTGCTAGTGAGGGACTAGCGTCGCCTTGCCACTCATCCAGCAAGGCGGTATGGACGGTCAGCTTTCAGGAGATCAATCACATGGCGAAGACACCGAGTGGAAAGAACATCTCGGGTCGCGGGCAACGTGACCTGAAGGTTAAGGTCAAAACCGCGCGCGGGCGCAAGCTGAGTTCGACCCGTTGGCTCGAACGGCAGTTGAACGACCCATATGTAAAACGCGCGCAGGTCGAAGGGTATCGCGGACGCGCGGCCTTCAAGATATTGGAACTGGACGACAAATTCCGGTTTCTGGTGCCGGGCGCTCGCGTGGTCGATCTGGGCTGCGCCCCCGGCGGCTGGCTGCAGGTCGCGGTCAAGCGGGTCAACGCGCTGGGTGAGAAAAGCGGAAAGCGTATTGGCACCGTTCTTGGGGTCGATCTGCAAGAGGTCGAACCAGTCGCAGGCGCAACCGCCCATGTGCTGGATTTCATGGAAGATGACGCCGATCAGAAAGTCAAAGACTGGTTGGGCGGCAAAGCGGATGTGGTGATCTCGGACATGGCCGCAGCCTCGTCGGGTCATAAGCAGACTGACCATTTGCGGATCATGGCACTGTGTGAAACCGCTGCCTATTTCGCATTCGACGTGCTGGAAGAAGGTGGCACTTTTGTTGCCAAGGTTCTGGCCGGTGGGGCCGAAGGGGATCTGCAGAAGCTGCTGAAGCAGAAATTCACCAAGGTCGCCAACGTCAAACCGCCGGCATCCCGATCGGACAGCTCCGAGAAATTTGTGGTTGCTACAGGCTTCCGGGGCTGAACGTCAGTCGAGATCGATCCTGCCCTGTGCCAGACGCTGTTCGCGCAGAGAAGCCGCGGCGATGCCTTGCAGCAACAGCGCCTCACCATGGTTGATATCCACGGGCTTGCGCGCGCGCAGTTCCTCGATCCTCTGATCCAGAGTTGTGTTCCGCGTACCAGACAATTGCGGCGGACGTGTTGCTGAACGATCCGACATAGCTCACCTTTAGTTTCAAGGGTGAGTTTAGTGAGACAATGAGCCCGCATCGTGGCGGAAATCGGTCTGTTCGATGCCGGTCATTGCGCCAGTTCGCTCGCCAATTGGCGCAGGATTGGATCTTCGGGAAGCACCTCAAGGCCCTCAGCCAGAACATCCAAAGCAGCCTGTCGGCCGCGGTTGATATGCGCGAGTTGGACCAGCATCGGCCAAGCCTCGGCGCGCTGGGGATCCAATAAAACAACTTCGCGGAAAGCCCGCTCTGCCGCCGGTGCGTTGCGTAACGTCAGTGCGAGGCCGCCCAGAACCAGATGGGTTTCGGGAAAGTCCAAACGATTGGACATGCTGCGCTGCCAGTCTGCCATACCCTGCTGTGCATTGGCGTTCTGCTGAGGAGTGAGGGCTTGAGGCGGGATCGGCAGGAACTCTTTCGCAGTGGCGATGCGCACGTTGCGCAAGGGGTCCGACAAAAGGGGTTCCAGCCGCGAGATACGCTCAGCCAATGGAGCTTGTCGTTGCAGAACTACCGCGTTGGCACGCACCAAAGGGTCAGGGTCGGTCAGGGTCGGCATCAACGCCTCGGCTAAATCAGGCGAAGCAAAGGGTTGCAGCAAGTAAAGAGCCGTGGCTCGCACGACACCTGCCTGCTGCGTATTCAGAGCAATCACCGTCAATGCATCAGGGTTATCCAGTTGGCCACCGGCGGCATCCGCAAACGTTGTTCCGTAGTGTGCTGTCCTGTGTGTGGCCTCGGGAAACCAGCCTTCGATCTCTCGCGCGGCCCAGGGTTGATCCTGATCCGTGTGACAATCGGTACAGGCATCGACCCCAAGCCCCAGATCAGGTCTCGGGATACGAAAACTGTGGTCACGGCGGCCATCGACGCCCATATAGACCCGCTCGATCATGTGGCAGCTTTTGCACTGGGCCCCCTCCGACTCCTCGGCATGATGGTGGTGGTCCGGAGTGTCGTACTCGGCCTGTCGCAGCGTTGGAAATTCGGGATTGCCCGCGGGCGAATGACACTGCGTGCAGACACCATTGCCCTCGGCTTTCAGGTCGGCCCGGTGGGCATCATGGCAATTCATGCAGCCCACGCCGCGCGCATACATGCGGGATTGCAGGAATGAGCCATAAACATAGACCTCATCCAGTATCTGCCCGTCCGGATAATATTGGCCCGGGCGCAAAACGGCGAGATTGTAAGCGTCATGATAGGCGGTTCCAGGCAAGGGATTGCCGTCTTCCAAGGCCTCGCGCCGGGAATGGCAACCCGCGCATTGTTGAATCTCAGCCTCGGTCTGGCCCCTGCCCCAGCTCATGGAGAACCCAAACTCGGTCAGCCCATCGTTCAGTTCTTTGCCTGTGACCCATTCCAGATGCGCAGACCCTGGCCCATGGCACGCCTCACACCCGACACCAATCTCAGCCTGTGTCGAGGCGTAGGTTCTGGTGACAGCATCATAGTTCTTCACATACCCGGTCGCGTGACATTCAGCACAGCGCGCATTCCAGTTCTTATATGGCCCCGTCCAGTGCAAACCGTCATCCGGCGGCAAGTTCTGATCGGGGTAGAGATGGAACCAACGGCCCTTTTCCGTATCCCAGACAACATCGAAACTCTGCAGTCTGCCGGGTTCTGTTTCGAACAGGTATTGCTGCAATGGTTCGATGCCGACGACCGAATGAACGGGATAATCCGTGGTGGTGCCATCCTTTTCGGTCACCCGCGCGCTGAATGTACCGTCCTGATCGCCAAACGTGACCGTCATCCCGTCATGTTCAAAACCGGTGCCCGCAAAATCCGCCGAAACCTTGCCATCCGACACATCAGTCCACGCAAGGGCGTGGTGCGAGCCTCGCCACGCGGCAGCCTCCTCCTGATGGCAATCGATGCACGCTTCGGACCCGACATAATCCTGCGACCAACCGGTCTGAGCCATCGCCAACAGCACGACCGCTGTCAGGACAACTCTCATCCGTCCTCTGCCTTTTTCAGATCGATCAGCGCGCCATTATACTCCGCGCCAAGGATGAGCATGGCCGAGCAGAGATAAAGAAAAATCAGCGCCGCCATCGCACCCGCCAGCCCGGCATAGGTCGCGCTGTAAGATGCGAACTGAGCGATATAGACAGAAAATCCCCAACCGCCCGCAGCCCAAAGCGCCAGCGTCAGCACCACCCCCGGCAGAATCTGTGCCAGACTGTGGCGTCGTGTCGGCAAAACCAAATGCGCCAAAAGGACCGTCCCCACCGGCACGGCGACAGTGAAGGTCCAGCGCAAGCGGTCGACCGAAAGCCAGTTATCGACATCCACCGCCGTCGTCTCGGACACCAGACGCGTGTAGACCGGTAAAACCACCTCGACCGCCGCGATGGCGAGGATTGCTGCGCCGCCGATGATGACCAAAGCAAAACACAACAGCCGCGTTTTCCAGAACGGCCAGCTGTCCTTATCGTGATAGGCCTGCGTCATCGCCTTGCGCACAGCTGCGACGCCGTTCGAGGCAAAATAGATCGCCAACAGACCGCCCAGAGTGATTACGCCCGAGCCGGCCCCGGCCAACACCGCGCGCAGTTCTGCAATGATCGGGTCGGCGACATCCTTGGGCCACGCGCCAAAGATCAGTTCGATCAGTTCATCCGTAACATAGCCCTGCGATAACGCCCCGGCCAACGCCACAGTAAACAGAACGAACGGAAACAGCGCCATCATCAATGACATGGCGACATGGCTGCTCATGACAAAGCCGTTCTTGTCATTGAACCGCCGCACCGCAAGCCAGAGGCCTCGCACAAACTGGCCGGAGGATGGAATCGCAATACGTGACATTTTCTGACCCTAACCTGCCTTCCCACCACTCTGAACTGCCAATCTGTGTGGTTTTGTGAATTTTCGCACGTAAGCACCTGCGCGGATTGCATAAACCGGCAAGCCCGTGCAGGATCGGCCTCAACGCACAGCAAGGTTATCCAATGAACCCCGATGACAACCAGGCTCGGCCCCGTCTTCAACTGGGCGTACTGCGCGACATTGCGATTGTCGCCACTCTGGTCGTGCTGGGCCTTTATGCGGGGGCCAACTTTCTGGTGCCGCTGACCATGGCTCTGCTGGTCAATGTCCTGATCATTGCGCTGAGCGATCGGGTCATCGCCCTGACCCGCGCGCCGATCTGGCTGGCAAATATCGCTGGTGTGACGGTGGTTTTGGCGGGCTTGTTCATGATCATGTACATCCTCGGCAGTCAGGCCACGCAGTTCGCCCGCTCAATCAATACCTATGAAAGTCAATTCGACGGCGCCGTGAACAGGATCACCGGGCTTGTGGGCAATGATGTGACCAGCTTTATCCGGGACAATCTGGTCAGTATCGACATGTCCTACGTGGCGCGCGTGTTGTTGGGCAGCGCAACATCCCTGCTCAACCAGTTCTTTCTGATCAGCCTCTATGTGGCCTTTCTGATGGCCGAGCGTCTGGCCTTTCGCAAGAAAATCCAACTTGCAGCGGGTAGTCCGCAGCTTGGGGCGGATCTGGCTGCGGTGCTGGATGCGATCTCGTTCAGCCTGCAGCGCTATGTTGGAGTGAAAACCCTGATCAGCCTGATCACAGCCACCATCAGCTATTCCATTTTCAAGCTTTTGGGGCTGGAATACGCAGAGACCTGGGCCGTCCTGACCTTCGCCCTGAACTTCATTCCATCAATCGGTTCGATCATCGCTGTGATCTTCCCGGCCATGATTGCGTTGGTGCAATTCGAGACTATCGGGCCCTTCCTCGTGATCGTACTGGGCTGCGGGACCATCCAGTTCGTGATTGGCAACTTTCTGGACCCTGCCATGCTGGGCCGTTCGCTGAACATGTCGACCTTCCTTGTGATCCTGGCGCTGACCTTCTGGACAACGGTCTGGGGCCTGATTGGCGCGTTTCTGAGCGTGCCGCTGACGGTCTGCATCCTGATCATCTTTAGCCACATCCCGGCCTTACGTCCCGTCGCGATCTTGATGTCGCTGGACGGCAGGCTAGGTGAAGACGGCGATGCACGAGCCACAAAATAACCAATGCGCCGCCCTATATTCATAGGGTCCGAGATCTATCGGAACTCGACTTATGGCGCGAAGCATCCTCTGGCGATCCCGCGCGTGTCCACTGTGATCGATCTGTGCCAGTCATTAGGGTGGCTCGATTCGGAAAACTACAGGGTAAGCCCATGCGCCAAACCAAAGGCGCTGCACAGGTTTCATGCACCGGACTATATTTCGGCGCTGCAACGGGCGGAAAAGACCCAGTCGGTCACTGACGATGTTAAACGCAAATATGGGCTGGGAACATTGTCCAACCCGGTCTTTGCTGAGATGTATCGACGCCCGGCAACCGCCGCCGGTGGGTCCATGCTGGGCGCAGAACTGATCCGCGACGGAGGGATCGTCTTCAACCCGGCCGGGGGTACCCATCATGGGATGGCCGACCGGGCCAACGGATTTTGCTATTTGAACGATCCCGTTCTCGCAATCCTCAGGCTACTTGATCTGGGGCTGGAGCGAATCGTCTATGTAGACATAGATGCGCATCACTGCGATGGAGTCGAGGCTGCCTTTCACGGCTCGACCAAGGTGCGGATGATCTCAGTGCATGAGGCCCGCAGATGGCCCTTCACGGGACAGCTGGAAGATGACGCGGGCGGTGCCGCCTGGAACCTGCCCGTTGATCGCGGACTGAACGACGATGAGTTTCAGGCCATACTGGACGAGATGATCCTTCCGGTAACTCAGGCATTCCACCCGCAGGCCATTGTCTTGCAATGCGGCGCTGATGCGGTGGTCGAAGACCCCTTGTCCCGGCTGGCTTTGTCAAACAATTCACATTGGCGTGCCGTCGCCGGCCTTCAGGCCCTGACGTCCCGATTTCTGGTCCTCGGCGGTGGCGGGTATAACCCATGGTCCGTGGCACGTTTGTGGAGCGGGGTTTGGGCCACCCTGAACGGGTGTGACATTCCATCAAACTTGGGCGAAGATCAGCAAACGATCTTGGATGGCCTGTATTGGAACCGAAAACTCAGGCAGAAAAGGCCAAAGCATTGGTCAACCACGCTGCGTGATCCTTGTAGCCCGGGACCTATCCGCGAGCAGATTACGATTGATATTCAAAAACTCATAAACCGGAATTCCTAGTGGCCCGAACGCCGTCGTCCTGATAACAATTTAACATCACTTGAAAATCCCGAGTCTCGGCTTTCGCAGACATCTGGTTGCAAAGCCTGCATATCGGGCGGTTACGGGATATTCTTTATGAGCGCACTCAACCAGATCATGGATCTCAGATCCCTTATGGGCCAATCGATCATCGGTCAGACCGAGGTCATTGATCGCCTGCTGATCGGTCTTCTGGCAAATGGCAACCTTTTGATCGAAGGCCTGCCTGGCCTGGCCAAGACGCGCGCGGTCAAGGCAATGGCGAAGAACATGGATGCAAGTTTTAGCCGCATTCAATTCACGCCGGACCTGTTGCCCTCGGATGTGACCGGAACCGAGATTTTCCAGCAAACCGATACAGGGGGTGAGTTCAAATTCGAACCCGGACCCATCTTCGCCAACATCGTTCTTGCGGATGAGATCAACCGAGCACCCGCCAAAGTGCAGGCCGCCCTGCTGGAAGCGATGGAGGAGCGGCAGGTCACCGTTTCCGGCACCACCCACAAGATGGAACCCCTGTTCATTGTGATTGCGACGCAGAACCCCATCGAGCAGGAAGGCACCTACCCTTTACCTGAGGCTCAGATGGACCGGTTTCTGATGCATGTGCAGATCACATATCCCCCGGTTGAGGACGAAGTGGAAGTGATCCGCCTTGTCCGGAGTGAAGAAATCGCTGCTGCCAAAGGTGGGTCCGCTGAAACCCCCGCAGCCATTCCGCAGGATGTTGTTTTTGCCGCCCGTTCCGAGATTGGGCAAATCCACGTCTCAGACGCGATGGATCGCTATATGGCCGACCTCGTACAGGCGACGCGCACGCCCGAAGCTTTAAGCCCGGAACTTGCGAGTTGGATTGAGATTGGAGCGAGTCCGCGTGCATCGCTGGCGCTAGACAAATGCGGGCGCGCGCATGCCTGGATGAACGGTCGCGATTATGTCGATCCTGCGGACATCCGCGCCATTGCGCATGATGTATTTCGCCATCGCGTGACCCTTAGTTTCCAAGCCCAAGGATCGGGAAAATCCGCGGATGATGTGATCGCAGAACTGTTGCGCTTGGTTGCATTGCCCTAGTCACCACGGAAATCGGAGCATGACTCAGACTGCGCCATATCCGAACGACCCACGCATCCATGTCGATGCTGACCATCTTTTGCGGCTGGGGCTCAAATCGCGGGCACTCAGCCTGCTACCTCACCAACCCGCGCGCTCGATCCTGAATGGTCGTCACGCCTCGCGCTTACGCGGCCGCGGCCTGAATTTTGAGGAACTGCGCAGCTACTTGCCCGGTGACGACATCCGAACCATCGATTGGAAGGTCACTGCGCGCACGGGAAAGCCCCATGTCAGGGTCTATACCGAGGAGCGTGATCGCCCTGCTCTTCTGCTGGTCGATCAGCGCATTTCGATGTTCTTCGGAACAAAAATCTACATGAAATCCGTCATCGCTGCCGAAGCTGCTGCGATTGCGGCGCATCGGATTCTTGGCCAAGGCGATCGTGTCGGAGGCCTCGTATTTGGCGACACAGACGTTGCCGAACACAGACCACAGCGCCGCGCAGCAGCCCTTACCCGGTTTTTGTCCTCCATCGGAGCTGCCAATTCACGCTTACATGCAGGCTTGAATCCACAGCCAACTGTGTCTCTGAACGATATACTTTCGGAAGCTGCGCGCATCACCCAGACCAGTGGATTGATCTGCCTGTTTTCGGACTGTGATGGGCTGGATGCCGGGTCGGAACCTTTGTTGCGCCGCATAGCGCTCTCAAACGATCTGATCGTGTTCAATATTGCGGATCCAACGGCTCAGGTTCTTGCGCCGAACTTGAAAATGACGGTTTCCGACGGTGACGAGCAGATCGAAATCGACAGTTCCGACCCTGAATTATCAGCAAAAATCCGAAAATCCATGGAGGATCGGTTGGCGCAACTGCACATCTGGTCCCGACGATATGGTTTTCCGGTCATTTTTTTGACAACGGCGGAATCCGCGTTGGATCAGTTGCTGCGCTTGTTTGGACATCGTGGGGGGCTGAGATGAGTGTCGATACCACAGGAAAATCCTTGGTTGATCTGTTGGACATGCTCGAACCCGCGCCGGAGCCTACGGTTATTTCGATGATGCCCCAGACATGGGGGTGGGTTGCGATCGCCGCCGTCCTGCTGAGTATCGCTGCTTTCGGCACAGTCATGATCCTTAGGCACAGGCGCATGAATGCCTACAGGCGGTACGCGCTGGCAGAGCTTGCGTCGCCCGATATCTCTGCCTCAAAGGTTGCCGAAATCCTTCGCCGCACTGCACTGGCCGCGTATCCGCGCGAACAAGTTGCGGGAATTTATGGTGAAGATTGGCTGAGGTTTCTATCTCAAACAATTGATGGTAAATCGTTTAACGAAGAAACAGGGCAACTGCTGGCAAAAGCCCCATATCAAGACACCCCACCAAACCCTGCCATCACGCAGCTTGCACGGCACTGGGTCAAATCCCACAAATCGTATCGGAGAACGTGATGTTTTCGTTCGCTGCTCCGTGGGTTTTTCTGTTATTTCCGTTGCCGTTGCTGGTTTACTTTCTTGCTCCACCCCAGCGCGAAAAAGCTGCTTCCATACGCATTCCATTCTTTCGCCGTGTTGCGAAGGCGGCGGGTGTTGAGCCGAAATCAGGTTCATTGATCCCAGGTCGGTCCCAGCTTCAAATGGCGAGTGTAGTGTTGATCTGGATTCTATTGGTGCTGTCGCTGGCCCGTCCGGAACGATTAGGCGATCCTATAGTGATAGAAAAGTCAGCGCGTGACGTCGTTCTTGCATTAGACATTTCGGGCTCAATGGATCAGCGCGATTTCGAAACCGAATCTGGCGCCCCGATGCAAAGGCTGGAGGCTGTCAAAGACGTCTTGAGAAAATTTATTTCCGAACGAGATGGCGATAGAATGGCCCTGATTATCTTTGGCACACGCGCCTTCATTCAAGCACCTTTCACGGAAGACCTGAATAGTTTGAATGGGTTCCTGGATCAAACTCAAGTTGGAATGGCAGGTCCGAATACCGCCTTGGGCGATGCGATCGGGCTCGGGATCAGAACGTTTGATTCCAGTGAGGTCGACCAACGTCTCATGATCGTCCTCAGCGACGGAGCCGATACGTCAAGCCGAATGACACCGATAAATGCTTCGACAATCGCCGCTGAAAAAAATGTGGTCGTCTATACGATTGGCGTCGGAGATCCCAACGCGTCGGGAGAAGACCGCGTGGATCTGCAAACGCTGAAGGACATCGCCGATCGCACCGGAGGCGAATACTTCTTTGCCGACGACACCTCAGCTCTCGCACAGACCTACGAACGCATTGATCAGCTCAACCCCAGAACAGTGGAAACTCAAAGCTATCGTCCCACACAAAGCCTCACCCATATTCCGTTGGCATTTGCATTGATTGTCATTCTTATCAGCGCAATCGGGTTCCATTTCTCCCAGCGGCGTAAGGAGGTCATACGGTAATGGAGCTGTCTGATTTCCATTTTATTCGAGGCTATTACCTTCTGCTTCTCATCCCGATCGCCGCTTTGTGGTGGGTGATCAGGCCTAAATCCGCAATTGAGGCCAAGCCGCCCGCGGGGATAGCTCCACATCTGGCCGCTACTTTGCAGGTGGATAAGGACGAGACCCGCCACGTTCAGCCAATTGATGTCGCGATGATCATCGCGACACTTGTCGCCCTTGCGGCCTCAGGTCCTACTTGGTCGCGCGCATCCAATCCGCTGATCGCGGATACCGCCCCATTGGTGATCGCCCTCAAAGTCACGGACAGTATGAATACCGCTGACCTTGCGCCCTCGCGGTTGGAACGCGCAAAGTTCAAAATCGCCGATCTGATTAACGAACGTTCTGGCGCGCGCACCGCCCTGATAGCATATGCAGGAACGCCGCACCGTGTGGCCCCCTTGACCGAAGATGCCAACATCCTTCGCCCTCTGCTCGAGGGTTTAACGCCAGCGGTCATGCCAGTCGAAGGCGACGCCGCAGCTGACGCCATCGTGTTGGCTCGATCCATACTGGAGGACAGCGAGAACCCGGGGGCTGTGCTGTTCGTATTGGACGACATCGATCCGTCTCAAGTGCCTGAAGTAAATACCTCAACTACCAATATTTTCTTTCTAACAATGTTGCCAGATAGTGGACGTATTCCACAGCTGGATAACATCCAGGGCGCATCGGTCGTTCCGTTCTCCGACGACAATCGAGACATTGATCGACTGCAACGCCAGATTCAATCAGCCTACACAGCCGCGCTGGATGAAGATGACCGCCTGGACTGGCAGGATAACGGCTGGATCCTGGCGTGGCCCGCCGCCTTGTTGTCGTTGCTATGGTTCAGAAAAGGCTGGGTGATCCGTTGGGCTTTGCTGGCGATATTCGTTCTGCCACCCTCCGGAGCGCGCGCCGATGGGTGGCGAGATTGGTTCCTCACTCCCGACCAGCAAGGACAGATTGCGATGAACCAAAAGCGCTTTGGCGATGCCGCGGAATTGTTTGAGGACCCCTATCACAAAGGTTATGCCTATCTAAGGGACGGGCAGTATCCGCAAGCGTCCACCATTTTTGCCGGGCTGGACACTCCGGAAGCGGCGTTTGCCGAAGGCATGGCCCGAATACGAAACCGAGAATATCGCCCAGCCATTCTGGCCTTCGAGACCGCTCTGGATCGGCGTCCGGGTTGGCCCGAAGCGCAGCACAATCTCGAGCTGTCCAAAGCTATCCTGGATTTTGTCGAAACGACCCGCGAACAGTCCGATACAGGCGAGGAAGCTGGCATCGGTGCGGATGACACAGTGTTCGACAATGACGCGGCGCGCGGTAGCGAAACTACGATTCAGGCGCCCAAGGACGGGCCACAGACGCTTTCAGCAGATCAGTGGATCAGTACGATTGATACCGATATGCAGGATTTCTTGCGCAACCGGTTTCTTCTGGAAAATCAGGAGCAAAAGGAATGAGATACGTTATCTTCTTCATTCTTCTTTTCGCTCGTCCCGTGTTCGCTCAGGGCAGCGAAGCGACTGCGCCTCAGGTCACAATCGAAGTCCCTGACGAGCCTGTCATTGTAGGTCAACCGACGATCGTCCGGATCAGGGTTTTGGTGCCGACCTACATGCCGCAACCTCCGGTGTTTCCTTCATTGGAACAACAAAACCTTTTGGTTCGACTGCCTGAGCGCGCTTCGGGACCGATCAGCGAGACGGTGAATGGAGCGACCTGGTCCGGCGTTCAGCGCAGCTATCGCTTATATCCTTTGGCGGCAGGACCGGTTTCGTTTAACTCGCAAGAGATTGTCGTGACTTATGCCGATCCTCAGACCAACGACCCTGTTCAGGTTTCGTTGGCACTCCCGCCTGTGCAGCTCAACGCCGAGGTGCCTGAAGGTGCCCGAGGACTTGATCCGTTGATCATCGCAACCGGGTTCTTGCTTGAACAGCAGGTGAACGGCCCGACCGATATGCAGGCCGGTGATGCCATCACACGCGAACTGATCGCGCGGATCACAGGCACCACACCACTGTTGATCCCCAAATTGACGCCGCCTGATCCCGCCTCCTTGCTGAGCGCATATCCCAAGGAGCCTCGCTTTACAGAAGCAGAAGATCGTGGAGTGCTGTCCGGAACACGCGTCGAAGAGACAGTATATATCGCGCAGGAGGGTGGCGAGACGCAATTACCCGCTGTGTCAATCAACTGGTTCAATTTGCAGACCAACAAAGTCGAAACGACCTCGATCCCTGCAACCGAGCTGATTCTGGCGCCGCCAAAGTGGCAGCCTCCCGACACGGAAACCCTTGTTAGAGCAGCACTTTGGATCGCGTTTATTGTTTCGGCTTCATGGCTTGCGGTACGATTTATTCGCCCACGCTATCGGGTCTGGAACGATGCGCGGCAGTTTAGATATCTTGCCTCAGGAAAATACGCCACTGACGCCTTGAAATCTGCGTTGCAGGCGCAGGATTTAGCCGCTGCTTATGGGGCTTTGGAGCTTTGGAAAAAGCGCAGCGATCGACCCGATCACGCATTACCGCTCGAACGCAGCCTGACTACGATTGGAGCCGCGCGGTATTCCGGCGGGAACCAGAAACCCTCTGAAGATTGGGCTTCGGCAATGCAATGCCTGAAAGACTTAGACCGTACCGCACGACCCGAGCGCGGAGCGTTGCCACCGCTCAATCCCTAGGAGTCAACTTTGACAGTTCGCGATCAATTTGCGCCTGTCAATCAAACGTAGTCGACCATATCCCAACTCAACCAAGCCCAAATCCGCCAAGCGGTGAAGGCTGCGACGCAATGTCGGTTGTGACACTGCAACCATCGCCGCAAGCTCGTCCTGAGACACAATGATCCAGCCATTGGATTTCGACGTGCCCTCGTCCAGATGCAGCAGACGCAGAACCAGACGTTTTTCCGAACCTGTGACCGCCAAGTTCGCCATGATACGCAGGGCTGTTTTCATGTTTTCCCGCGTCAACGCATAGAAATCGCGGACATATTCAGGATTTTCTTGAACCAGCCGCTCTATACGAGAGCTGGGAAAGAACAGCGTACGAGTCTTCTGAGTGCTCACGACGCTGACCAGTCGTTGCGCCTCGGCAAAAAGTGCAAGGTCCCCAATCCAGAAGCCTATGCCATCCCGATGAAGCACGAATTCCTGCCCATCATCGGCTGGTGCCGTGATCTGTACAGATCCATCAAGTACCGCGTGGATACCATTTGCCGGGTCGCCATGGTGATAGAGGGTTTCGCCAGGATCGAAAGTTCTGGCAACTGCACAGGTCAAAAGGTCGTTTTGGAACTTTGCATCACGCGTGCCAAACCAGTCGGTTTGGGTCAGAGTTCTCATATCGTCATCATTATCAAACATTAGCATCTTTCAAAATGATCATATGATAGGTTTTCGACACGTTTCATCGCTTAAGCTAGTTCCGTTCGATTCCCGGACCATTACATATTTTTTCTGTCGGTAATCAACAGCTTGCGCACGGCTTCAAAGTTCAGACTAGTCGCTGCCTCTAAAACTCAATTGGTCGGGCCATTAAAGCTCGCTTAGTCAGGAGCACCCTATGTCACCTCCACAAATGATTGCAGATAGCTGGCGCAACACGATGCGCAAGTTCGCAGTTGCGACCTTTTCCGTCGCGCTCGCCCTGCCCGCCTGGGCGCAGGATCAGAAGCCCAATATTCTGGTGATATGGGGCGATGATATCGGTCAGTCGAACATTTCGGCCTATACCATGGGTCTGATGGGGTATCAGACACCCAACATCGACCGCGTGGCCAATGAAGGCATGATCTTTACCGATTACTATGGTGAACAATCCTGCACCGCCGGTCGGTCGTCCTATATCATGGGACAGTCCGTGTTCCGGACCGGCCTGTCGAAGGTTGGTCTTCCCGGTGCTGATCTTGGTATGCAGGTCGAAGACCCGACCATCGCGGGTTTGTTGAAAGACCACGGATATGTCACTGGTCAGTTTGGCAAAAACCACCTTGGCGACAAGGATGAGCATCTTCCGACAAACCATGGATTTGATGAATTTTTTGGCAACCTCTACCACCTGAACGCAGAAGAAGAGCCAGAAAACGAGGACTATCCGGGTGACCGGGTACTGTCCGATGGTCGTACCTTCCGCGAGGCGTATGGTCCACGCGGCGTCATCAAATCCAAGTCCGATGGCACCATCGAAGACACGGGCCCTTTGACCCGCAAACGCATGGAAACCGTGGATGACGAAACCGTGGCTGCGGCGATCGATTTCATCCAGCGGGCACATGAGCAAGGCCAACCCTTCTATGTCTGGTGGAACGGCACGCGAATGCATTTCCGCACCCATGTCAAAGACGAGATGCGCGCAAAGGCCAATGAAATTTCGGGCCGCGTTGCGGATGAATACACTGCGGGCATGATCGAACACGACATGCATGTTGGGCAATTGCTGGATCTGCTGGACGAGCTTGGCATCGCCGACAACACGATCGTCCATTATTCCACAGATAACGGACCGCACATGAACACCTGGCCCGATGCGGCAGCGACGCCATTCTGGGGTGAAAAGAACACCAACTGGGAAGGTGGATGGCGCGTTCCATCCATGGTGCGCTGGCCGGGTCAGATTGAAGCCGGGTCTGTGACCAATGAAATCGTCCATCACATGGACTGGCTGCCCACTTACCTTGCGGTTGCCGGTGATCCCGACATCAAGGAAAAGCTGAAGGCCGGTTACAGTTCCTCTGGCATGGGGCGCGAGTACAAGGTGCATCTGGATGGCTATAACATGCTGCCTCTGCTGACCGGTGCAAGCACTGAGAGCCCGCGCAAAGAGATCTTCTATTTCTCGGATGATGGCGACCTCACGGCGCTGCGCTTCGAAGATTGGAAACTGATCTTCCTTGAGCAGAAAGCATGGGCAACCCTGCGCGCCTGGATCGAACCATGGACCGAGCTGCGCATCCCTCTGATCGTCAATCTGCGGCGCGACCCGTATGAACGGGCCTATCGGACCTCCAACACCTACTATGACTGGCTGCTGGACCGGGCCTATTTCCTCGTGCCGGCCCAACAATATGTTGGCGCTTTCCTAGGCACGTTCGAGGAGTTCCCACCCCGTCAGAAAGCTGCCAGCTTCAACCTGGATCAGGTCATGGAGAAGCTGACAACGCCGACCAACAACTAGGATCGGCAGTTCTGCATCATTGGTCGCCCTGTAAAGGGCGGCCTTTTAGCATTGTAAAACCGGTGAGATTCTCATGCGACACGTTGTTCTAGGCGCCTTATTGGCCTTCACGCCGCTGCCTCTGCTTGCGGACCCTTTACCCAGTTGGAATTCGACGGGTACGAAAGAGGCAATCGTCGAATTTGTTAGCGCGGTTACTGATCCGGAAGGGTCGGACTATGTAACCCCGGCAGATCGGATTGCCGTCTTCGACAATGACGGCACGTTATGGGCTGAACAGCCGGTATATTTTCAGTTCATCTTCGCGATGGACCGACTGGCTGAACTGGCTAAACAAGATCCCGGCATTCTCTCGACCCCTACCCTGAAAGCAGCTGCCGAAGGTGATCTCGAGACCGTTTTTGAAGGCGGGCATGACGCTTTGATTGAGGTGATCAACGCCACCCATTCCGGCGAAAGCGTCGAAGATTTTCAGACCTCCGTCGCCACGTGGCTGAACACCGCGCGTCATCGCGACACCGATCTACCTTACAACCAAATGACCTATCAACCGATGGTCGAACTGCTGCGCTATCTGCGCGATGAAGGGTTCACAACCTATATCGTCTCGGGCGGTGGGCTGCATTTCATGCGCGTCTTTGCAGAAGAGGCCTATGGTATCCCCCCGGATCAGGTCCTGGGCACCTACGGAGAGACTGTCTATGACACGTCGGGGAATGCTCCGATGATCATAAAGGCCCCTGGGATTGCCTTTGTCGACGACAAGGAGGGCAAGCCAATCAACATCGAACGGACCATCGGCAAACGTCCCGTTCTGGCCGGGGGCAACTCGGACGGGGATTTCGCCATGCTGGAATGGACAACGGCCGGCGACGGGCCGCGTCTGGGCGTTTTGATCCATCATACCGACCCTAATCGGGAATGGGCCTATGATCGTGAAAGCCCGATCGGGCGGCTGGTCGACGGGCTGGATAAGGGGCCGGATATGGGCTGGGTCATAGTTGATATGGCCAAGGACTGGTCGCGCGTCTACACTGGGACAAACTGAACAATCCCGGACTGTTAGACGCCGATGTGGACCTTGCTCGTTTCGATTTCTGTATTCGCGCTTTACTGTGCGGCAGTGGTCTTTTCGGTGCGGGCAGCCCAAACCGCGCGTACCCCACAAGGTGCAGTCGGCTGGGTGGTGTTCCTGTTGTCAGCACCAGTCTTTGGTGTTCCGCTCTATCTGTTTCTCGGCCACCACCGATTTCGTGGCTATCGCATCGCCCGTCAGGAAAGCGAGCGCGTAGTCGAGGGAATCAAGACCTTCGCCGATTTCTCGAAACCCGACCCGGAAACCTTGCGGATCAATCCGCGACCGTTCGAGGCCCTTGCCCACCTACCCGTTTCGCGCGGCAATGGTGCCGAGCTGTTGATCGATGGACAAGCCACCTTTGATGCCATCCTGGACGAGATAGACAAGGCCAGAAACTATGTGCTGATTCAGTTCTACATCGTGCGTGACGATGACCTTGGTCGGCAGGTTCAAGAGCGTCTGATCGCTGCCGTCAAACGTGGCGTGCATGTGCGATTCATGACCGATGCGGTCGGCAGCTATGGTTTGCCTACCAGCTATCTCGAAACCCTGCGTGAAGGTGGGGTTGATGTTGCGGATCCCCGCGAACAACGCGGCCCGAATTTCCGGTTCCAGCTGAACTATCGCAACCATCGCAAGACGGTGATCATCGATGGTGAAACCGGATTCATCGGGGGCCATAACATCGGGGTGGAGTATCTTGGACAAAGCCCTCGGTTCGGGCGTTGGCGCGATACGCATATCCGAATGACCGGCCATGTCGTCCGGCAGCTGCAATTGATCTTCACCGAAGACTGGCATTGGGCCCGGGATGAAGACCTGATCGACGAGCTCGACTGGGCTGGCAGCGAATCTGATCAGGATATGAACGCTCTGCTTGTGGCGACCGGCCCAGGCGACGAGACGGAAACCGGTTCGATGATGTTCTTTGCCGCCATCACCGAAGCAAAAGAGCGCCTTTGGATTGCCTCACCTTATTTCGTGCCGGACATCGACATCATGACCGCCCTGCAACATGCCGCGCTGCGCGGTGTTGATGTGCGCATTCTGGTGCCCGACGTAATCGATCACCGCCTGCCTTGGCTGGCCGCCTTTGCCTATTTCGACGAAATCCGCGACTGCGGCGCGCGGGTGTTCCGCTATACCGACGGGTTCATGCATCAGAAGGCTTTTGTCGTCGATGATACCTTGGCGGCGGTTGGCACCACCAATCTCGATAACCGCTCTTTCCGGCTGAATTTCGAGGCGATGGCCCTGTTCTTTGACCCGCGCGCAGCAAATGCGGTGGCACAGATGCTCGAGACCGATTTCGAATCGAGCTACGAACTGACCCAAAATCTACTGCAACAACCGGCGCATATACGCTTTGGCGCACCCCTCGCGCGGCTCTTTGCGCCGATCCTCTAGCTCAGGAACCGTTCTTCGAACACGCGAGTCATCAGGGCGACAAGGAAAGCGGTGGACAGGCCAAATGCCAGCAGCCCCGTAACCGAGGCGAACGCCCCGAATATCCGCAACCCTTCACCCAGAACGATGTCGCCGTAACCCAGCGTCGTGAACGTCACCAACGAAAAATAAAGCGCCGAGTTCCAGTCCGGCAACACATCCCCCAGCACCCAGACAATCGCCCAGATCCAGACCTGCACGGTATGAGTTAAAACGATAAACAAAAGCGCCACCGTAATCGGCCCCGCAGTCGCTATGATCGTATTTCGCGTCTCCCACCAGTCCACCAGTCTGCGGATGACGATGACACAGACGGTCAGAAGAATAATCTCGATCAGAAAGCAAATGCCCAGATAGAGGCTGCCCCAAAGGATTTGCTGTGACAAAGTCATGAAACGGCCTCGGACCTCTGCGCTGACGTTGTTTGCAGCATGGGGCTTTCTGTGTCGGTGAACAACCCTGAGGCCTGCGGCGAATAGAACCGAATTCCGCTCTGGACACTGCCGGGTTGCGTTGCACATTGTGACCAAACCAGATGAGGCCACGCATGCTGCTGTCGATTGATCACGTCCGGAAATCTTATGCCGGAGGACGACCCGTTCTGAACGATGTCTCGCTGAGTCTGGAACAAGGTCAAACACTGGCACTGACCGGCGAAAGCGGTAGTGGCAAGAGCACCCTTCTGCATCTGGTCGCGGCGCTGGATGGATTTGACGGCGGAGAGATCACTCTGGACGATCAACCGCTGTCGCCGCTGAATGACACTGACCGCGCTGCATTGCGTCGCAACAGCCTGTCGCTGGTGTTTCAGCAGTTCAACCTGATCCCGTCGCTGACAGTCGCGCAAAATCTCTCGATTCATGCACGCCTTGCGGGGCGAGGCGACACCAAGTGGATCGGGCATCTGAGCGAACGGCTCGGGTTGTCCGAGCTGCAGGATCGATACCCCGAAAGCCTCTCGGGCGGCCAGCAACAGCGCGTTGCTATCGGACGCGCCATGGCAACGCGGCCCAAACTGCTGCTTGCGGATGAGCCCACCGGCAATCTGGACGAAACGGCCAGTGCCGTCGTGCTGGACCTGATGCTGTCTCTGGTGGCCGATACGGGTGCAGCGTTGCTGCTTGTCACGCATTCGAACGAGATTGCCGCGCGGCTCGACCGACGCGCGCATCTGTCGGGTGGTCGCATTACATGATTGGTCCTGCCGTTCAGTCTCTGCTATCTCACTGGCGCGCGCATCCGCTGCAACTGGTGACGTTGCTGACAGGGATTGCTCTGGCCACCTGTCTCTGGTCCGCCGTTCAGGCCATCAACGCCGAAGCGCGTGCCAGCTATGCACGCGCCAATGCCCAGCTTGCCATTGGGCAGTTCGATGAGCTTCAGAATCCCGGTGGCACCATTACCTTGCAGCAATATGCAGAACTCAGGCGCGTTGGCTGGCAGGTTGCGGCGGTTCTCGAAGGCACCCTGCGCGTGGCAGAGCGTCGCCTGCGCCTGATGGGTGTCGACATGGTGGCCTACCCTGCCTTGCCCGCTGTTACAGAAGTCAATGAAAGCACCACCCCCCCTGATCCCTCCGATGTTCTGACCGCGCCGGGGCGTTTGATTATGGCTCCCGACCTTGTCCCCCTGTTCGAGGTGACGGAGACTTTTCCGCCTGTGATTGAGACCACCGCCCTGCCCCCGGATCTCATCCTTACCGATATCGGCGTGGCCGAACGTCTGCTGGGGCGTCCGGGGCAAATCTCGCGACTGGTGATCCTGCCCCAGCAGCCCCGCGCGGTATCGCCCTTGTCTGAGGTCGCACCTGAATTGCAACGCATCAGCGCGTCGGCGCAAATGGACACCGCGCAACTGACCGACAGTTTCCACCTGAACCTGACGGCCTTTGGTCTGCTTTCATTCGCAGTCGGCCTATTCATTGTCCACGGCACGGTCGGACTGGCCTTTGCCCAAAGACGCGGCATGATCCGTACCCTGCGCGCGCTGGGGCTGCCACTGAAACAACTGGTGATCATCGTGCTGGGCGAATTGCTGTTCATCGCCCTGATCGGAGGCATCCTGGGCCTCATCCTGGGCTTCTTCCTGGCAGGCGCACTGCTGCCCGACGTTGCCGCCACATTGCGCGGGCTCTACGGCGCACCGGTCGACGGGCAAATGTCCCTGCGCCCGCAATGGATCGCTGCGGGGCTTGCCATGGCAATCGGCGGCACCCTTGTCGCCAGCGGCCATGCCCTGTGGCGGCTGTCGCGCATGCCGATCCTTGCAGGCCCCGGTTTGCAAGCGTGGCGCAGTCAGGGATCCACGCGCCTCAGCGGAGCCTTGGGGCTTGGATTGATCGCCGCTGGGATCATCATCTTTTTCGCAGCCGATGGTTTGCTATCAGGTTTCGCACTGCTGGCCGGAGTGTTGACAGGTGCCGCCCTGACCCTGCCCGCACTGCTATCCGCAATCCTCTCTTACTTTGCACGTCAGGCAAAAGGCCCGCTAGCGCAATGGGTTTGGGCCGACATGCGCGCGCAGTTGCCGGGCCTGTCACTCGCGCTGATGGCACTACTTCTGGCGCTCGCCGCGAACATCGGCGTGGGCACGATGGTCTCGAGTTTTCGGCTCACCTTTATCGGCTGGCTCGACCAGCGCCTGACATCCGAGCTCTACGTGACTGCACAAGACGAAGCTCAGGCCGCGCAGATAGCGGAATGGCTGGACCAGCAAGTCGCGGCAATCTTACCCATTCGCAGCACCGAACTGCCGCATGAGACAGGTCCATTGTTTCTGTATGGCATCGTCGATGATGATACCTATCGCCAGAATTGGCCGCTGATCGCCCAAGCAACCGATGTATGGGATAACGTCCTGCTACGCGGTGATGTGTTGATCAATGAACAACTCGCCCGCCGCGCCGATCTCTGGCCCGGCGATACGCTGTCGCTCTCGCCGGAACATGAACTGAGCATCGCTGGCGTGTATTCCGACTATGGTAACCCCACCGGACAGGCGATCGTTGCGATGCCCATTCTCGATCAGATCGCCCCCGGCACGGCCGACCGACGCTTTGGTATCCGTATCGCGCCCGACCGCGCAACCGATCTGGCCCAAACCCTGCGGCAGCGGTTCGATCTGCCAGCTCGCGCAGTTGTCCACCAGGCAGCAATGAAAGCCCAATCACTGGCGATATTCGAAAAAACCTTCGTCGTGACCTCGGCCCTGAACATCTTGACGCTCGGGGTCGCGGGCTTTGCGATCCTGACGAGCCTGCTGACGCTGTGGACACAACGCCTGCCGCAGGTCGCTCCGGTTTGGTCTTTAGGGCTCACACGCGCACAGCTGGCACGGCTGGAGCTTCTGCGCAGCGTGCTACTGACCGCCCTGACCGCCTGTCTGGCGCTACCGCTTGGGGTGGTGCTTGCCTGGGTTCTGTTGACAGTGATCAACGTCCAGGCCTTTGGCTGGAAGCTCCCGATGCACCTCTTCCCCGGCGACTGGATTGGGCTGTTTCTGCTAACCTTGATCGCCGCGACCCTCGCGGCGGCATTGCCCGCTTGGCGGCTGCTCCGCCTGCCCCCTGCCGCCCTGCTGAGAGTTTTCGCAAATGAACGTTAAAGCCCTCGTTCTCTTCCTCCTGCTCCCGGTTACGGCCTGGGCGCAAGGCTATGCCGGGCTAGGTGGCAGCGCCGATGGATTCGATCGCCCAGCCGCTGGATACAGTTTCCAGTTCCCCCGCGATCATGGCCCGCACTCAACCTACCGGATCGAGTGGTGGTATCTGACCGCAAATCTAACCGGAGAGGACGGGCGCGACTATGGCATCCAATGGACCTTGTTTCGCTCGGCGCTGAAACCGTCGGAAGCCGACGGATGGCAAAGCCCTCAAATCTGGATGGGCCACGCCGCGGTCACGACGCCTGATGCGCACTATTTCACCGAACGCCTGTCGCGCGGGGGCGTTGGTCAGGCAGGTGTCATCGCAAATCCGTTCGAAGCCTGGATCGACGAATGGCACATGCGCGGAGACATCGAGGGTTCGATGGACCTGACCGCCAACGGCAATGATTTCGGCTATGATCTAAGTCTTCAAGCGCAGGGTCCGCTGGTGTTCCACGGAGAAGACGGATACTCTATTAAATCCGCCGACGGGCAAGCCAGCTTCTATTACTCGCAACCTTTCTACAGCGTCGCGGGCACCCTACATCTGCCGGACCGTGATATCTCTGTGACCGGTCAGGGCTGGCTGGACCGCGAGTGGTCCTCGCAACCGCTGGCCGAAGATCAGAGCGGCTGGGATTGGTTCTCGCTCAGCTTCAACGGCGGAGACAAACTGATGGCTTTCCGCCTGCGCGGTGCGCGCGGCGATTTCACCGCCGCGACATGGATCAACGCGGATGGCCAGACGCAGGCGCTGCCAGATGGGTCGGTCAAATTCACAGCCCTCGGGACCAGTCCGGTCGCGCAGCGCGACATTCCGACCAGATGGCGCGTTCAGGTGCCGGATCGTGAGCTTGATGTTGAAGTAGCCGCCCTGACCCCCCGATCCTGGATGGGTACAAGCTTCGAGTATTGGGAAGGCCCGATAACCATTTCAGGCAGCCACAGCGGGCGCGGTTATCTTGAAATGACCGGGTATTAGGGATTTGTCACCGAACCCGCCAACGATATCGGCAGAAAGATTGCTTGCCAGGTTCAGATCTTCTGGTTGAACGTCGATATGTGCGGCTCAGTTTCGCATCAGAAAACCAGGTGTTTCGCCTGACAGGTTTTCTGAAGAGCAGCCCAGAACCCTATTTTTTAAGCGTATATTGCTCTGAAATGATTGATGTGGTGCCCAAGGAGAGACTCGAACTCTCACGCCCGTGAAGGCGGGGGATTTTGAATCCCCTGCGTCTACCATTCCGCCACTTGGGCCACGTCACTTGGATTAGCCTTCAACTGACGGAAGGTCCAGAGGCAAAAAACAACCATTGGCACGTTTGTTTAAGTGACAGAGGTTGACCCCTCTTCAGGTGCATGCTTTGGCTTGGCCCAACAATTGCCGGGATACTTGTACCTTATGTTGCGATCACTTTATGACTGGACCATTCGTCTGGCCGAGCATCCTCACGCGCTTTGGGCGCTGGCGGTTGTCGCTTTTGTAGAAAGCTCGTTTTTTCCCATCCCGCCGGATGTTTTGATGATTCCCATGATCCTGGCACGCCCGTCTCGGGCATGGTTGATTGCCTCGGTCGCGCTGGTGGCTTCCGTTCTCGGGGGAATTCTGGGTTACGCAATCGGTGCCTTCTTCTATGAAAGCCTCGGCCAACCTGTGCTGGAGGCTATGGGTAAGGCCCATGCCATGGAAGAGTTCAACACCCGCTTCAACGATTTTGGCTTCTGGGCCGTGCTCACCGCCGGAGTTACGCCGTTCCCTTACAAAGTGATCACGATCATGTCGGGTTGGACCGGGATGCCGTTGGGAACCTTCATCGCAACATCGATACTCGCGCGGGCACTGCGATTCTTCGTCGTGGCTGGTCTGCTCTGGGGCTTCGGCGAACCGATCAGAGACTTCATCGAAAAACGACTTGGGCTGGTATTTACGCTATTCATCGTGTTGCTGGTCGGAGGTTTCTTCCTGGTACGTTACCTATGACACGGAAATCACTGATTTTACTGGCCACCACAGGGTCGGCCGCCTTGTTACTGGGTGCTTGGGCGTTTCAGTACATAGGCGGACTGGCTCCGTGCAAAATGTGTATATGGCAGCGTTATCCGCATGGAGTGGCTGTGATTCTGGGTGTGCTGGCCTTTGCGTTTCCGGGCATCCGTCCTCTGCCCTTGCTAGGTGCGCTCGCCGCCGCAACAACCGCCGGGATCGGTTTGTTCCATGCAGGCGTTGAGCAAGGCTGGTGGGAGGGCCCTTCGACGTGCACCTCTGGCCCAATCGGTGGGCTGAGCGCCGAGGAATTGCTGGATCAGATCATGTCTGCCCCACTGGTACGCTGCGACGACATCCCGTGGGAGATGCTCGGAATTTCCATGGCTGGTTGGAACGGGCTTCTCTCAAGCGCGCTTGCATTGATCTGGATTGCTGCCTGGCGAGCGCGCTAGGCGATTATTGCTGATCCAGCTCCGCATCCCAATAGAGGAAATCGATCCAACTGTCGTGAAGGTGGTTTGGCGGGAATTTACGGCCAATATTACGAAGGGCCTCAGCATCAGGTTGACGCGGCGGTTTGTTCAGAGACATCCTGGCTTGCCGCAGCGATTTCGACCCTTTGCGCAGGTTACACGGGCTGCAGGCAGCAACCACGTTCTGCCAGCTGGTAACACCACCCGCCGCACGCGGAACGACGTGATCGAAAGTAAGCTCTCCGCGGCTGCCACAGTATTGGCACTTGAATTCATCCCGCAGAAATAAATTAAAGCGCGTGAAGGCCACGCGCTTTCTGGGTTTTACATAATCTTTCAAAACAACGACCGAGGGTATTCGGATCTCGGTACTTGGGCTTCGAACCACTTCGTCGTATTCGGCAACTATGTCCACGCGGTCCAGCCACGCCGCTTTGATGGCCTCCTGCCAGGGCCAGAGAGACAGCGGATAATAGGAAAGCGGGCGATAATCGGCGTTCAGAACCAATGCCGGATGATGCCTCAGCGCACCGGGTTCCCTGACAAATTCGGTCCTGAAGTCTCCGTCCATATCAGAATCGCTCCTCGCTCTGTACTGCCCGTTTGTGACATCAGAGCGGGGAACACCCGCCCCGGCCTTAAGTTAACTATATATCGTGTTAAATCTCTGACAAGTGCCGAGTTCACACAACATCTCGGGTACTGGTTAGGACGAATCCGTAACAGATAAGTGACACTTATCCACAGGTTGCGCAGATGTGGCGCGGGCGCTATGGCGGTGGCATGTCCTGGTTCATCCGCTTCAACAAACCTTTCGATGTGTTGCCGCAGTTCACCGACCGCGCCAACGCCGACTCGCCCCGCGCCACACTGTCGGACTTCATCGATCTGCCCGGCGTGTATCCAGCCGGGCGGCTGGACCGAGATAGTGAGGGCTTGATGCTGCTGACCGATAACGGGCGGCTGCAGGCACAGATATCCGATCCCAAGCACAAGATGGCCAAAACCTATTGGGTACAGGTCGAAGGCCTACCCGACGCAGCCGCACTTAAGGCGCTGCGTGATGGCGTTGAGCTTAAGGATGGTCTGACGCGTCCCGCCAAGGCGCGTTTAATTGATGAGCCTTCAGACCTCTGGCCGCGCACCCCGCCGATCCGTGTCCGTCAGACAGTACCGGATAGTTGGATCGAACTGACGATCCGTGAAGGTCGCAATCGTCAGGTTCGCCGCATGACGGCAGCTGTAGGCCATCCGACCTTGCGCCTGATCCGCGCCCGGATCGGAGACTGGTCCTTGGACGGCCTTGAGCCCGGCCAGTGGGAGAGCCTGCCGATGCCAGAGATAAGCGCCGCACCATCGCGCAAACGGGACAGACGTCCGCGCCGATGACAGGGACTGCCCCTAAATGCTAGACTGGCTTCATGAAAGTAACGCCCGACATACCCGCCCCGTCAGCGATACTAGAAGCAGCTCTTTACGTGGATGATCTGGACGCGGCCGAGCGGTTCTATGGTGAGCTGCTTGGACTTTCGAAGATTCAGCGGGTGTCTGACAGGCACGTCTTCTATCGAATCGGCGGCTCGGTCCTGCTGATTTTCAATGCGGACAAGACCGAAAAGCCACCACTGAACCCCGATCTGCCTGTCCCACCTCACGGCGCGCGCGGACCCGGCCATGTATGTCTGGTTCTGACCCGACCCGAGATCGAAGTGATGCGAAGGCACCTGCTTGACTGGAACGTACCGGTGGACGCCGAGTTTGACTGGCCCAGTGGCGCGCACTCGCTTTATGTGCGCGATCCTTCAGGTAATTCAGTTGAGTTTACCGAGGCACATCTGTGGGATTAACCTAGATCGAGACGTTTGGATATCCGATCCACCGGAGTCCCGTCACGAAGTAGCACGCCATATTTTACCGAGAAATCGCGAAAACCCATCTTTTCATAGTAATTCAGACCCAGAGTGTTATCGGCCCGTATGGTCGCGTTGATGCTGTTGAAACCCAGAGCACGGGCCAATTTCTCAGTTTCCGCAAACAATGCACACCCTGCCCCTTTCAACGCTGGCTCTCGACGGGTGAACGTCGCTATGTCGGCGCAATCATCCGGTAGGCTTTCGTGGATCCCGAGCCATTGGAAGCCAGCCACCTGACCTTTGTTATCCAGCGCGACATGGCAGCAAAGCTTGTCAGACCCTTTGAGATAGCTTTGGACAAATAGTGTTTCAGAGAATGGAAACTCAAACGCTGTCGTTCCGCCGATCTCGATGATCTGATTGAGGATGCTGCAGGCGTCTGCCACATCCTCTCTCATCATGGGGCGGATGACGATCATCTTACAGACTCAGCTTGTCGCGCATGAAGGCCAGCGCGACGCTCAGGCCATCCGGCGCGATGCCGTGGCCAGTGCCCTTCATCACATGAGCATAAATCTCTTTGAACCCGGCTGTTTGCAGCGCCTCGGCGGCCTCGGGCAGTGATTGCGGCGGCACCACATCATCGGCGTCACCATGGACCAGCAGAATTGGCATGCGGCTCACGGTTTCGTCCGGCAGCAAGTCTGGTTCCAGCAAACGGCCCGAGAAGGCGACGATCCCGGCCACCGGGTCTTCGCGGCGCGGGGCGACATGCAGGCTCATCATGGTGCCTTGGCTGAAGCCAAACAGAACGACCTGCTCTGGCAGGACATCTTCATCCACCATCAGCGCGTCCAAGAATGCGTTGAAATCCTCAACCGCCATTTCCATGCCACGCCGCGCCTCTTCTTCGGACGAGCCATCAATCCACGGGATCGGAAACCATTGAAAGCCGTTCGGCATGCCTGGGATTTGTTCCTGCGCATCGGGCGCCACGAACAGCGTATCCGGCAAATGCTCACCCAGAGGATCAGCCAGCCCCAGCAGATCAGCACCGTTCGCGCCATAGCCATGCACAAACACCACGACCGAGCGTGTATCCCCCGAAACCGGCTCTTTCCGGAGCGCATTCAAAACCCGTGTCATCTGATCCCTTCTCTGTCTTTTGCGACCCGGTAATAGGCCCACAGCACCCGTGCCGCAACTGATCGCCACGGCGACCACGCTTCGGCCATCTGGCGCAACTCTTTGTCTTTTGGTCTTTCTGGTAAGTCGTAGAGGATGCGCGCGGCCTCTTGCAGGGCCAAGTCACCCGGTGCAATCACATCGGCACGGCCCAGCGAGAACATGGCGTAAATCTCAGCGGTCCAGACACCGATCCCCGGTACCTCGGTCAGAATTGCGACCACTTCGTCATCCGGTGCATCGCGAAGCGCTTTGTAATTGATCCGCGCCTCGGCCAACGCGCGGGCATAGCGGATTTTCTGACGGCTGAGACCCACCGCTCTCAGGTCGTCATCCGTTGCCCGCATGATCTTGCGCGGGCCGGTCAATTTGGCGACCTGCAATCGCTTCCAGATTGCATTTGCCGAGGCTACGCTGACCTGCTGACTGACAATCGCACTGAGAAGCTGCGCAAACCCGTCCGGCTTACGCCGCAATGGCAGAGGGCCTGTTTGCGCCATCGCATAAGCCATCCTCGGGCAAGCCCCGGCCAGCCATTCGGCCCCTTCATTTACGCAGTCCGGTGTTTCGATGATGCGTCCGACGGACATGCGCTCTCCGATAAATGATCCTTGTCCGCACGTTAGGCTGATGTGCCGCATATGCAACCCGCTTGTGCCGAGTCTCAATCGTAGATAACCATTCGCTCATGACAATGATCGCTGCCACCCCCAACGACAGTCAGGCCAAACGCAACGTCGCCGTTTTGGTGGCGGCGCAGGCGATATTGGGTGCGCAGATGCCAATGATGTTCATCGTCGGAGGGCTTGCCGGTCAATCGCTGGCCAGCAACGCCTGCCTTGCAACGCTGCCGATTTCACTGATCGTACTGGGTTCGATGCTGGCCGCCACACCGATCTCGGCCATCATGCAGCGCTGGGGGCGCCGCGCCGGGTTTCTTGTGGGATCGACCGCGGGTGCTACAGGCGGGGTTATCGGCGCCTATGGCCTTTACCTCGGCTCGTTCCCGATCTTCCTGATCGGTAGCTTTCTGACCGGCATCTACATGAGCGCGCATGGCTTCTATCGCTTTGCCGCCGCCGATACCGCGTCCGACGCATTCCGGCCCAAGGCGATTTCTTACGTCATGGCCGGAGGGCTCGCAGCTGCTATCATCGGCCCGCAGATCGTTAAGCTGACCTCGCAGGCCTATGTGATCCCGTTTTTGGGCACCTATCTGGCCGTGATCGCGATCAATGTGGTTGGCTCTGCCCTGTTCTTCTTCCTCGACATCCCCACGCCGCCGAAACCTACCGAGGATGAACCCAAAGGCCGCACACGATTAGAGCTGCTCAGAACTCCGCGCATCGCTGTGGCCATCATTTGCGCCATGGTCTCTTACGCGCTGATGAACCTTGTGATGACGTCCACACCTCTGGCCGTTGTCGGATGCGGATATACCGAGGGCGATGCAGCCGATATCGTGACCAGCCACGTGCTGGCGATGTATATTCCCAGCTTTTTCACCGGCCATCTGATCGCGCGGTTTGGGGTCGAAAAGATCGTGGCCCTCGGTCTGGCCATCCTCGGCGGCGCAGGCATTGTCGCCCTGCAAGGTGTTGATCTTGGTAACTTCTTCGCCGCTCTGATCCTGCTGGGCGTCGGCTGGAACTTTGGCTTCATCGGCGCCACCAGCATGCTGGCCGACTCGCACGAAGTACACGAACGCGGACGGATGCAGGGCCTGAACGACCTGCTGGTCTTTGGCGGCGTGACTTTCGCCTCGCTTGCGTCTGGCGGGTTAATGAACTGCTCGGGCGGTTCAGCGGTCGAAGGCTGGACGGCGGTCAACCTCGCCATGATCCCGCTGCTGACCCTTGCGGGCGGCGCGCTGTTGTGGCTGGTCCTGAGACCATCAGACCCCCAAACTGCCTGATCCTACCAGCGTCCGGTTGCTGCTGTCTTCATCAGGGAAAACCGGCGGCGGATTTCACCCTGCGCCAACGCGCCCGAAGCCACGCTCCCGGGCTGGGTCAGAGCCTTCTGCAGTACCCATTCCGTCTGCCAGCCTGCATAGAGCGCAGGCCGCGCCTGGGCCGAGACCTCATTGCGCACAGAACGCGCCCGTGCCAATCGGTCCAGCGCCTTTTGCGCTAGCGCCCGAACGCCGTCATGTGTACCATCGAGCAAGGGAATGCGACCGCGCGCTTCAAGTTCGGGAATGGCGCGCAGCCAATTTGCAATCCCCGTCGCATAGCCAAAGTCGCGCAGCACAGTTTCGTCTGCCGAGCCCAAAGCCTGCGCGGATACAACCATCAGAGTCCCGGCGCTATGGTTTATGTAGGCATCAAAATGATCTTCATCCTCAAACGGATCACGATAAACATCCCAACGCCTTACAGCCACATACTCATCCAGCTGCGCCGCGAGATGCGGAGAGAGTACACGCGACAACGGCGTAACAACCTCATGCCGACGCACGATGGGGCCTTCAGCAATTTCCTGCAACGCATCGCGCCACCATTGCAGGCGCATTTCGGCGATCATGCTTTCCTGCGTCACCCAGGGCGCGCGAGCCACCTCGACATTCAGCGCATAGATCGGAAACAGAACCGCCCGCGCTGCGACCGGCGCCGCCATCGCCGCCATGAACCGGTCCGGATCAGCGCGGTGCACCAGCGCCGCGCAGGCCTTGATGTCGTCGTCGAATTCCACGCTATTCGGCTGCCGCTGACTGCGGGCTGCAATCGCTCACCAGCTTCCACTGGATCGCGTCCAACAGCGCCTCGAACGAGGCATCGATAATGTTCGCACTGACGCCAACTGTGGACCAACGCCGCCCCTGCCCGTCTTCGCTGTCGATGATCACGCGCGTGACCGCCTCGGTCCCGCCTTGAGTGATGCGCACCTTGAAGTCGACCAACCGCATATCCGACAGTATCTGCGAATACTGCCCCAAATCCTTGGCCAGAGCTTTCGCCAGCGCGTTCACCGGGCCGCGATCGCTGCCGCTTTCATCGAGTGATTCACTCACCGACAGCTTCTTCTCGCCATCCACTTTCACAACAACGACCGCCTCGGACAGGCTGACCATCTTGTTGTATTTGTTCTTCCGGCGCTCAACGGTCACCTTATATCGTTTGACCTCAAAGAATTCGGGCAGTTGCCCCAACTCATCCCGCGCCAACAGTTCGAAACTGGCCTGCGCGGTGTCGTAGGAATAGCCCTCGGCCTCGCGCAGTTTGATCCGCTCCAGAATACGCCCCAGCGCCGGATCGCTCGCTTCAACGGCCAATCCTGCATCGGTCAGCCGTTTGCGCAGGTTCGATTGCCCAGCCTGGTTCGACATCGGAATAATGCGCGCATTGCCGACACTTGCGGGATCAATATGCTCATAGGTCGTCGGGTCCTTGAGGATCGCGCTGGCATGCAGCCCGGCCTTATGCGCAAAAGCCGACGCGCCGACATAGGCACTCTGCTTGCTGGGCACGCGGTTCAGGATATCATCCAGCATCCTGCTGATCCGCGTCAATCCGGCCAGAGCCTCGGGCTTCACTCCGATCTCATAGTGCGAGGCATAGGGCTCTTTCAGCATCAACGTCGGGATCAAAGCGGTCAGGTTGGCGTTACCGCAGCGCTCTCCCAAACCATTCAGCGTCCCCTGTATCTGCCGCGCGCCCGCGTCAACGGCAGCCAGCGAGCACGCCACGGCATTTTCGGTATCGTTATGAGTATGAATACCCAGCCGATCCCCGGGTAGACCGGCCGCAATCACCTCAGACACGATCCGCCCGACTTCTGCCGGCAAGGCCCCGCCATTGGTGTCACACAGAACCACCCACCGTGCCCCCGCATCGAGCGCAGCGCGACAGACTTCAACCGCATATTCCGGTTTGTCCTTGTAGCCATCAAAGAAATGCTCGGCATCAAACAGAGCCTCCCGCCCCTGCGCCACGATATGCGCGACCGAGGCACGAACGTTCTCGGTGTTCTCCTCCAGCGTGATACCAAGCGCATGGGTCACGTGGTAATCGTGCGATTTCCCCACGAGACAAACGGCTGGTGTTCCCGCGTTCATCACAGCAGCCAGAACGTCATCATTCTCCGCCGATCGGCCCGCGCGTTTGGTCATCCCAAACGCGGTCATACAGGCCGAAGTCTTGGGCGCGGCATCAAAAAAGGCGCTGTCAGTCGGGTTCGCCCCGGGCCAGCCTCCTTCGATGTAATCAAGCCCCAACGAATCCAGAGCCTGCGCGATCTGTACCTTCTCTGCGGTCGAGAACTGTACGCCTTGCGTCTGCTGCCCGTCGCGCAAGGTGGTGTCATAGAGATAAAGGCGCTGTTTGGTCATTCGACCGCCTCCAACTTCGCGGCATCAAAGCCAGCACCTGGCACCAATTCCACACCGTCCTTGCTCATCCGAACCTCCAGCCCTGCGGCGACATAGGCCGCCTTCAGGCGATCGACCTCAGAGAAATCCTTGTTCTGCATCGCAAGAGCGCGCGCATCGGCCAGTTTTTCTGCGTGGGATGACAGATCAGCCACGGCGGTATGCGCCCAAGCTGCCATTTCATCCGTCAACAGCCCGATTACCTGTGCACTCGCCAGCAATAAAGCAGCGTTGCTGTCAGCAGCCAAACGATGAAGTTCAGCGATGGCACCTGCCGTGTTCATGTCATCTGCAAGCGCATCAATGACCGCAGGTGCCGCGGTGGCAGCGGGCTCGATGCCTGCTGTCAGCGCCCGCCACTTGCGCAACGTTGCCTCGGCTTCGCGTGCCTTCTTCTCGGTCCAGTCCATCGGCTTGCGATAATGGGTCTGCAGGAACACAAACCGGATCACCTCACCCGGCACACCCTGCTCCAGCAAGTCATGAACGGTGAAGAAATTGCCCAGCGATTTGGACATCTTCTTGCCCTCGACCTGCAGCATCTCATTATGCATCCAGACACGCGCGAATTCGCCATGCGGATGGGCGCATTTGCTCTGAGCAATCTCGTTCTCGTGATGCGGGAACATCAGATCGTTACCGCCGCCATGAATGTCAAAGCTTTCGCCCAACAGCTCATAGCTCATCGCCGAGCACTCAATGTGCCAGCCCGGACGCCCCCGGCCCCATGGGCTGTCCCAGCCGGGCAACTCATCGGTCGACGGCTTCCACAGAACAAAATCCATCGGGTTTTTCTTGTAAGGCGCAACCTCAACCCGAGCGCCCGCGATCATGTCATCGACCGACCGTCCAGAAAGAGCGCCGTAGTGCTCCTTCCAGCTATCCACCGCAAAAAGAACATGCCCCTCGGCGACATAGGCATGCCCCTTGGCGATCAGGTCTTCGATCATCGCAATCATCTGCGCGATATATTCTGTGGCACGAGGCATCGCGTTCGGCTCCATCGCCCCAAGCGCGCCCATATCATGAAGATACCAGCCAATGGTCTCGTCCGAACGCTCCTGCACCAACTGCTCAAGCGAACCCTCGGCTCCGGCCTTCTTACGCGCCAGAGCGGTGGCGTTGATCTTGTCGTCCACGTCGGTGAAATTGCGCACATAGGTCACGTGATCAGCACCGTACACATGCCGCAACAAACGATAGAGCACGTCGAACACAACCACAGGCCGTGCATTCCCCAAATGCGCCCGGTCATAGACCGTCGGACCACAGACATACATCCGCACATTGTCGGGATCGATCGGCGCGAAATCCTCTTTCGTCCGTGTCCTTGTGTTGTGCAGTTTGATCGTCGTCATCTGGTCGTGCTCCTGAAACAGCATATACGTCACGCGTTGGCGCGGGCTTAGCAACTTGTCTCAGAGATGAAAACGAAAGAAACCGGCCCGCTTGAGAAATCAGCAGGTAATGCAGCAGATAATGATGCAAGTTTTCCGGTTCATGCGCTTTGCCTAGCACGGGATCGGTTTTGAGCCAAGCCTTGAGTTTTAGCGCCCTCAGCGGCAGTCTGCCCACCATGACCCGTGATTACGTCAATTCCGTATGCGCAGACCTGCCCGGTGCCGAACTTTCCGACCCTTGGGGTGGCGGCCACGACGCATGGAAAGTTGGCGGCAAGATGTTCGCCTGCGTCGGTTCGGTCGGCGACGGAGTTTCGATCAAGACGCCCGACATAGAGACCGCGCAGATGCTGATTGATGCCGGGATCGGCACCAAAGCCCCCTATTTTCACCGCAGTTGGGTCCGGCTGCCTTGGGAAACCGAAGTCGACGAGATGCGGCACCGTCTGGTCACCTCGTACGACATTGTCCGCGCATCGCTGACCAAGAAAGTGCAATCTGGCTTGCCGCCACGAAGCTGATTGACAAAGCTGCGGCGCTCTGCCCCATTCGGCGTAAGGACCGGAGGGCGCGTCATGAAATTATCGCATCGCATCACGCATCTGACAGGCGGTGGATCGGATGGATGGGACGTTTTCTACCGCGCGCGCCGGATGATCGGCGAAGGTCGCGCGGTCACCGAACTGACCATTGGCGAACATGATATCCGAACCGATCCTTCAATTCTGGCTGCGATGGATGCCTCTGCCCGTGACGGTCACACCGGCTATGCCATGGTGCCCGGCACAGACCTGCTGCGCGATACAGTCGCTGCCCGCGTTCAGCTGCGCACCGGGGTCAGAACAACACGTGACAACGTAATGATTACGCCGGGTGGACAGGCCGCGCTATTCGCTGCGCATACGGCGCTCTGCGATCCTGGTGATGTTGGCCTGTATCTCGATCCTTATTATGCCACCTATCCCGGCACAATTCGCGGGGCCGGTGCTATTGCCAGACCCATCGCAACCCGTGCAGAAGATGCGTTTCAACCGCGCGCGCAGGATATCGACGCGGCCGCTGACGGCGCGGTATCGCTGCTGATCAACACGCCGAACAACCCAACGGGAGTGGTGTATTCCACCGAAACGCTCTCGGCCATTTCGAAGCTTTGCGAGCGCCGCGATTTGTGGCTGATCTCGGATGAAGTCTATGACACTCAGGTCTGGGACGGCACCCATGTCTCGCCGCGCGCCCTGCCCGGCATGGCCGAGCGTACATTGGTGATCGGATCAATGTCGAAATCGCATGCCATGACAGGCTCACGCTGTGGCTGGATCGTCGCGCCGGAGGAGGTGATCGAGCACCTGATCAACCTTGCCACCCATACGACATACGGAGTGCCCGGTTTCATTCAGGACGCCGCCAGCTTTGCCCTGAGCGCCGGTCACGAACTGGAAGATCGGATATCCGAGCCATTTAGACGTCGCCGCGCATTGGCGCTTGAAGTGCTGGGCGCGCAACAAGCCGTTGGTTTGATCCCGGCACAAGGAGCGATGTACCTGATGCTCGATATCCGCGCCACCGGCCTCAGCGGAGAAGCCTTTGCCAACGCACTATTGGACACCCATTCCATCGCCGTTATGCCCGGTGAGAGTTTTGGGACCGCCGCCGCCGGACACGTCCGTGTCGCCATGACGATAGCGGATGAGAAGTTTGCCGCCTCGCTGAAATTGCTCTGCGATTTCGCTGCGCAGTTGGCCGGAGGAGTTCAGACAGCTACCGCCTGATGCCCGGATCAGAACCGGAACGTGGTCCGCAAATTGAACACATTTGCATCCAGACCTCGGCCCGAGGTTGGAATATCATCGAAATCCTGTCGCAAAGCCTCGCCACTGATGACGAACCGATCGCCTAGCGGATAGGCAACACCGATCCCGTAAACGGCAGCCGTGTCGCTATCACCCGAGGTACTGGCGCGTGCGGTGCCCACCACCACATAGCCGAGGGCCGGGCCAAAATCGTACCCGCCGCGCAGCTTCAGGCGAGACATACTATCGAGGCTTCCCTGAGACTGACCCAGATCAAGGTTCAGGCGGTTATATTCCAGTTCACCACCCAGAACGAAATTGCCAAAATCGTAGTCGTAACCGATAAGCGGTCCAAAGCTGCCACCGTTGCCCCCTGCACCACCAGATCCATCTACGTCCGCATAACCAAAACTGAACCCGGCATAGGCACCGGTCCAATCCTCAGCCAAAACGGGTCCAGCCACCGCGAACAGTACTGCGACAAGTGTGGCCTTTATCGATTTCATTCAGACCTCCGAACCTATGGTGCCGGTCTGGGCGGATTGGCGGGGCTGCGTTTCAACACCTTGCAGCAATGATTATAAATTAAACTCTCGCGCTTTCGTTAATTAACTATGTACAGAGTAACAGATTTCTAGCGTAACGGGAAAAACATTTTCTCACGCTTAGTTGTGGTTCCATGACTAATTTCTGATAAAAAATATCCATACCCAAGTCGCAAACGGGACAGATTATGTCGCCCGGTATTGGAACACTCTGGACACCAGACTGAGGGTACGCATGCAAAGTGATGTCGGAAAAATAAGCCTGATCAGCCGCACCATTGGTGCGGATCGGGGACGTGCGGCACGCGGCAGGCCAGCGACACGCTGATCACACCTGAATATACGCTTGCAATCTCAGAACCGGACTCAACTCTATGAACGATCAAACCCGTACTTCCTCCCGCAGTGGTGGGCGCGCTGCGCGCCGTGCTGCCCGCGCCACGGCACTGCCAGAGCATCTCCGCCCCATCCGTCCCGGAATGGAAGGCGGTGTCCTCAATGTCCTGACCCAGGCCCAGATCGAGCGCATCCACGAGGCTGCCCTGACGGCGCTCGAAACCATCGGTCTGGCAGATGCGCCGCAAAGCGGTATCGATTATCTGACCGCCGCCGGGTGCACATTGGGCGACGATGGCCGCATTCGTTTTCCGCGTGCGCTGGTGGAAGATACGATTGCCAAGGCCAATCGCTCGGTCACGCTGTACAGTCGGGATGGCAAAACCGATCTGGAACTGACTGGTACCAAGGTTCACTATGGCACGGCCGGTGCTGCGGTCAGCATGGTCGATGTCCACGGACAGGAATATCGTGACTCAACCGTCCAAGATCTACACGACGCCGCGCGTATCTGCGAACAGCTTGAAAACATTCACTTTGTTCAGCGTCCGATGGTCTGCCGCGATATCCCTGACAACCTTGAGATGGACCTGAACACAATCTACGCCGCGTGTTCGGGCACCTTCAAACACATCGGCACTTCTTTCACAGAACCCAGCCATGTCGCACCGGCAATGGAGTTGATCCACATGATTGCCGGTGGCGAGGACGCCTATCGCGAACGACCTTTCGTGTCGAACTCGAACTGCTTTGTTGTTCCGCCAATGAAATTTGCGACCGAAAGCTGCGAAGTGATGGAGGAATGCATCAAGGCCGGGATGCCCGTTCTGCTGCTTTCCGCTGGCATGGCCGGTGCTACCGCGCCCTCAACCATCGCCGGAGCGATCATGCAAGCTACCGCTGAATGTCTGGCTGGACTGGTTTATGTAAACGCCGTAAGTCCCGGTGCTCCGGCGATTTTTGGCACCTGGCCCTTTGGCCTCGACCTGCGGACGGGCGCGATGTCTATCGGATCAGGCGAGCAAGCCTTGCTGACCGCTGGATGTGCGCAAATGCATCGCTTCTATAATCTGCCCGGCGGTGCCGCTGCGGGCGCATCGGACTCGAAACTGCCCGATATGCAAGCCGGGTGGGAGCAGATGTGTTCCAACGTCATGGCAGGCCTGTCGGGTCTGAACATGGTGTACGAAGCGGCTGGCATGCACGCCTCTCTGCTAGGCTTTTGCCATGAAAGCCTCATCCTCAGCGATGATCTGATCGGTCAGGCGCAGCGCTGCGTGCGCGGCATTGAGGTCAGTGATGAAACGCTCGCGCTGGATCAAATCGCCGAGGTCTGCATGGGTGGCCCCGGGCACTATCTGGGTACGGATGCGACGCTCAGCCGGATGCAGGCAGATTACGTCTATCCGACTTTCGGCGACCGGACCTCGCCCAAGGAGTGGGCGGAACTCGGAAAGCCCGATCTGATCGAAAAGGCCATCGCTCGGAAGGAAGAGATCTTGGCGACCCCTTCCATGGCTCGGTTCGATCCGGTTCTGGATGCTGAACTGCGCAGCAGGTTCAACATTCACTTGCCTACGTAAGATGTTGAAAACAGGCAGCTCGATGCATATCGAGCTGCCTTCTTTATCGCTACGTTCACCCGTTGGATGGCGGTAGCAACCCTGCTTCCTGCGCGACCGCGATCTCTTCGGGATCCAACGCTCCGTCCCCATTGGCATCCATCAGCGCAAAGCCATCGGCATCGACACCAGGTACAACCGCCTGCACTTCTTCGATGGTCAGAACCCCGTCGCCATTTGTGTCAGCCGTTCCCTGTGCCAGAGCCATCATCGGCAGTCCAAAAGCCAGAGTGGAAAGTATCGCTAGTTTCTTCGGTTCCATTTGTGCCTCCTGAGTGTGTTTTAGGTGTATTTCTCGTCCGGACAGGCACCACAAAACGCCTCTTAATCACACAGGTCACCCGCATTCCGCGATGCCAAGCCATTCAGGCCAATCTCTGCGTGTTTGACCGAGTCGCATCCGCAAAGCCCTGCCGGGCAAAACGGCCAACCGAAGATTAGGCAAGCTTTACCCGATGAAAGGCGTGCGATCCGGCAAGGGTCTGCTGAAAAGACCGACTCGGCGGCCCAAAAAGAAAGGGGGCCGAAGCCCCCTGTCAGTTTCGCCTTCCAGGCTCATTTCGTTGACCGCCCGGTGTTTTTTTGCCTGCGGCCTGGACTGCGCATGGGGCGAGCGCACCCGCCCCGTGAGAGAGTGGGAGGGAGCAAATATTCCGCCCCACCCTGTTCCCGGCCAACACGGGCATGTCGGCCGAGTGGACCAAGGCATCGATGGTAAGTCTCAGCGCCTTGCTCCGAATTCGTCGGGGTCGGTACCTGTGGCAGCTATCCGACCCCTGCACCCCGGGTTGCCGGGGCGCTGAACTCAGCTACACCCGCTTGTCGCGCCGCAGGTGTTGCATTTCATGCAGGTGCCGTTGCGCACCAGCGTGTAGTTTCCGCATTCGCCGCAAGGATCGCCCTCATACCCTTGCATCTTGGCTTTGGTGCGGGCGTCCATTCCGGTTGCGACTGCCGTTTCAGCAGGTGCTTCGAAAGCGGCTGAGGTTTCTGCCATGCCGGTTACGTCAGCCTGACCACCGTTAAAGACCATCAGATCTTGCGGCAGACGCTTGCGCAAATAGCCAGTCGAACTGATTTGTTTCAGCACTTCCAACGACTTGGTCGCCGCGCTGTCGCTGATCTCAGACACATTCGACAATCCGTCTTCCTCGCCACGGCCCAGATCGTCGAACGTCGCGCCTTCGGGCTTCACATGGGCCAGATCGGTGCGGTCCAGATAGGACACAGCCAGTTCACGGAAGATATAGTCTAGGATCGATGTCGCGTTCTTGATCGAGTCGTTGCCCTGCACCATCCCTGCCGGTTCGAATTTGGTGAAGGTGAAGGCGTCCACGAACTCTTCTAGCGGCACGCCATATTGCAGACCAACCGACACGGCGATGGCAAAGTTGTTCATCATCGCCCGGAAGCCAGCGCCTTCCTTGTGCATGTCGATGAAGATCTCGCCCAGCTTGCCGTCTTCGAACTCACCAGTGCGCAGATAGACCTTGTGGCCACCCACGATTGCCTTCTGAGTGTAACCCTTGCGGCGATGCGGCAGTTTCTCGCGGTGGCTGCGGATCATTTCCTTGACCACAACCTTCTCGATCACTTTCTCGGCCAGAACGACAGCTTTTTCCTGCGTCGAGCCGCTTTCCAGCACTTCCGCTGCCTCGTCGTCATCCTCGACCAGCGCCGCGGCCAGGGGCTGCGACAGTTTTGAGCCGTCGCGGTACAGCGCATTGGCCTTCACACCCAGCGACCAGCTGAGTTCGTAGGCCTTCTGGCAATCCTCGATGGTCGCGTCGTTCGGCATGTTGATCGTCTTCGAGATCGCACCCGAGATGAAGCTCTGCGCCGCCGCCATCATAGTGATGTGGCTATCAACCCCCAGGAAACGCTTGCCTTTCTTGCCGCACGGGTTGGCGCAGTCAAAGATCGCGTAGTGTTCCTCTTTCAGGTGCGGCGCGCCTTCCAGCGTCATGGTTCCGCAGACGTGGTCATTGGCCGCGTCGATATCCGCCTTGGTAAAGCCCAGATGGCGCAGCAGGTCGAATGTCGGGTCGTTCAGCTTGGTCGCCGGGATGCCCAGAACGCCGGTGCAGAAATCCTCGCCCAGTGTCCACTGGTTGAAGACGAACCGGATGTCGAAGGCGCTTTCCAGTGCGGCGTCCACTTTGGCCAGTTCATTCGGCCCAAAGCCATGACCGGTCAGCGAGGTGTGGTTGATCCCCGGTGCGTTGCCGATGGTGCCGTGCCCAACCGCATAGCCCACGATCTCTTCGATCTGAGCCGAGGAATAGCCCAGCTTCTCCAGCGCCGAAGGCACCGAGCGGTTGATAATCTTGAAGTAACCGCCACCGGCCAGCTTTTTGAATTTAACCAGCGCAAAATCGGGCTCGATCCCGGTTGTGTCGCAGTCCATCACCAGACCAATAGTGCCGGTCGGTGCGATAACTGTGGCCTGCGCGTTGCGGTAGCCGTTCTTCTCACCGAGGTTCAGCGCCTCATCCCAAGCCGACATGGCCAGATCGACCAGACGTTTGTCCGGGCAATTGCCGTGGTCCAGAGGCACCGGCTTCACGGCCAGCTTCTCATAACCGTCGGTCACACCTTGCGACGCACGGCGGTGGTTACGGATGACGCGTAGCATGTGATCGGCGTTGCGCTCATATCCTTTGAACGGGCCAAGCTCGCCTGCAATCTCCGCCGAGGTCGCATAAGCCACACCGGTCATGATCGCGGTCAGCGCGCCACAGATCGCCCGGCCCTCGTCCGAGTCATAGCTGTAGCCCATGTTCATCAGCAGACCGCCAATATTGGCGTAACCCAGACCCAAAGTACGGAAGTCATAGGACAGTTGCGCGATTTCCTTCGACGGGAACTGCGCCATGGTCACCGAGATTTCCAGCGTCAGGGTCCACAGGCGCGAAGCGTGCATATAGTCCGCCGCCTGGAACTCACCATCCTTGAGGAAGGTCAGCAGGTTCATCGACGCCAGGTTACAGGCCGTGTCATCGAGGAACATATATTCCGAGCACGGGTTCGAGCCGCGAATCTCACCATCTTCGGGGCATGTGTGCCATTCGTTGACGGTATCGTGGAATTGAATGCCCGGATCGGCACAGGCCCAAGCGGCGTGGCCAACTTTCTCCCAAAGGTCCCGCGCCTTGACGGTGCGAGCGACCTTGCCGTCGGTGCGGTTGATCAGTTCCCAATCGGCATCTTTCTCGACAGCGGTCAGGAACGCATTGGTCACGCGGATCGAGTTGTTCGAGTTCTGACCCGAGACCGAGCTATAGGCCTCCGAATCCCAGTCCGTGTCGTAAGTCGGGAACTCGATGCTGTCGTGACCCTGCCGCGCATAGTCCAGCACGCGCTTGATGTAAGTTTCGGGGATCGCAACTTTTTTCGCCTCACGCACCGCTTTCTTCAAACTATCATTCTTGTTGGGCTCATACGCATCGTCCTGCGCACCGTCCCAGCTGCGGATGGCCTCGAAAATGCCATTCAGCATCTTCTCGTGCATCTTTGATCCCGCAACGATCGAGGCAACCTTCTGCTCTTCGATCACTTTCCACTCGATGAATTGCTCGATATCCGGGTGATCCGCATCGACGATTACCATCTTTGCTGCCCGACGGGTTGTCCCGCCCGATTTGATCGCGCCGGCGGCGCGGTCACCGATCTTGAGAAAGCCCATCAGGCCCGAGGACTTGCCGCCACCCGACAGCGCCTCGCCCTCAGCCCGCAGATGGCTGAAGTTGGTCCCGGTACCTGAGCCGTATTTGAACAGGCGCGCCTCGCGCACCCACAGATCCATGATACCGCCTTCGTTGACCAGATCATCATCTACGGACTGGATGAAGCACGCATGCGGCTGCGGGTGCTCGTAAGCCGATTTCGATTTGGTCAGCTTGCCGGTTTTGTAGTCAACATAATGGTGACCCTGCGCCGGACCGTCGATTCCATATGCCCAGTGCAGACCGGTGTTAAACCACTGCGGCGAGTTAGGCGCGGCGCGCTGGGTTGCCAGCATATACCGCATCTCATCAAAGTAAGCGCGCGCGTCGTCCTCGGTCGAGAAATAGCCGCCCTTCCAGCCCCAATAGGCCCAAGCACCAGCCAAACGGTCGAACACCTGCTTTGACGAAGTTTCACCATCGAATTCAGCGTCATCAGCGGGAACAGAGCGCCACAGGAACTCAGGGACGTCCTTCTCCTTGACCTTTTTCAGCTTGGACGGAACACCCGCCTTGCGGAAATACTTCTGCGCGATGACGTCGCTGGCTACCTGGCTCCACTTCGCGGGAACCTCGATCTCGTCCAAGCGGAACACGATGGTGCCATCCGGATTGCGGATCTCGGACGTTGCGGACACAAAATCCAGCTCGGCATATGCATCCTGCCCCGGTTTGGTGAATTTTCTTTCAATCTTCATGTCCGCTGCCCCAGCTTCACGTTGTCCAAAATTTTCAACCCCGACACCAAATCTTGTGTTGCGGGGTGCCGCCCGCACAACCGATTCAACAAAGGCACAAAGGACCTAGCGCTGCCCGTTACAGCGCAGAACCGCTTACGCGGTCGCACGTTATATTGGTTTGCTGTCCGTCCCTTGCCCGACGCCCGCTTCTGGTCATTACCTACCAGATTTAGTGGCTCGTTCATCGGTTTATACAATCTGACGTATATACCCATAGTTGGTCAACGGGCTTTTTGGGTCATTTTTGAAATCTTTTGGCTTGACCCAATCTGACAAACAGGCGGGAAATCGCCGGTCGATGATTCCTCCACAGGCCGGTCGCCCGGATCAATCACGCACGAGCCATTAGTCCCAAATTGATTTCCCGTTTTGAACGCCACAGTTACGCGAAATTGATCAAGCGCGCGGCCATCAAGAACACTATCAGAGAATCATCGTCTACTGTGTTGAACACATGGCATAGTCAGCGTGTTGTGTTTTTTCCGTACGGGATTTTATTCCACCATGCGCCTGCTGCTTCTGTTGCCCCTTCTGGCCCTGACCGTGTCTTGTACATCACAAGAGGCGCTGCTTGCATCGCGCAGTGCTCAGTTCCCAAGTTATCCAGAAAGCCTGTTCAACACCTTCAAGACAGATTGTTCAGGCCCCGGTGACAGCTATCGGAAAACCAGTTCGAACAGCTATGAGTGCCACGAGACGCTGTCCCCTCAGGCCACCGCCTATCTGATTCTCAGCTATGACGGTTATCCACAGAATTTGCCTCAGATCGTGACGCGACTGAGCTCGACAAAAAACCAACAAGGCTATCGCGTGGATGCCGAGTTGTTTTTCCTTGTTCCGCAGAAAAGCGGTAAAACGCTAAGGATTCCGGTAGAAAGCAAGGATTTGGATCGCGATTTTTCGCGGCTCTACAACACTTTCGGCGGAACGCCAGTGTAAACAGAGAGAAGTGGTCGGGGCGGCAGGATTCGAACCTACGACCCCCTGTACCCAAAACAGGTGCGCTACCAGACTGCGCCACGCCCCGGACCGTGCGCCTTCCTAAACGCGGCAATCTGATTTGAAAAGCCCTAACAGGGCCAAATTGCGGGACCTTGCGAAAAAACTTCGTGTCGCATCTGAGTTCCGGGCCGAATGCCATAGCGTGCAGCGAGCCCTGCATTGATTTCAAGCACAGCATAGACCGAATCGCCGCCCTCGATCGGGGTCAGATCGCCAGGAACGGCCCCTTCATGCACACGTGTCACCGCGCCGGTGCGATCCACAAAAATCATGTCGAGTGGAATCAGCGTGTTTTTCATCCAGAATGCCACACGTTGCGGCGGATCGAAGATAAACAACATCCCCGACCGGCTGGGCATGCTCTCTCGGAACATCAATCCGCGCGACCGTTCCTCTGGGGTCACCGCCAGTTCGATGTCGAACCGAACCTGCGCCGCATCATTTCGCAGCTCAACCCGGTCAGCACGACACTCGGCCCAAGCAGTCCCAGAGAACAGAACCGTGAGAGCAATCAGAGCTGTCGCAAATTTCTTCATGCGCTGCTTAGCTGTTCAGTGCCGCTTCCCAGGCTAGCACCTGAGCGGCCATGCGCCCGCGCTTGCCATCGATTACCCGCATGGCCAGCGCCTCGCCCGGTTGCAGATCAGCAAGGCCCGAGCGACGCAGAACCTCAATATGAAGAAACACATCTTCGCTGCTGCCGAACACGTTCGCAAACCCGAAACCCTTGCCCTTGTCGAACCATTTGACCCGCGCAGCCTCGAGCGGCGCGCTTCCGATCACGTTTGGATCAAGCTCGGCAAAATCGGCAAGCATCATGGTCTCGGCACGAACCGGTGGGTCCACACTGACGACCTCGACCGCCTGAACACCGCGGTCGGTCTTGTGTGTCATGATCTCGATCCCGGCGCCGTCCGCAACCGAGCTTTGACCGAAATTCCGCAAGACGTTGACGTGCAACAGAATATCCGGCCCACCTTCGTCGGACACAACAAATCCGTACCCCTTGGCGGGGTCGAACCATTTTACGTGTCCACGAACGCGGTACATGCTGTTCAGATCTTCTGGCACTGTTTTCCCATCACGAAGATTACCAAGTCGTTAAGGGTTTGTTGTTTATGGTATTGGCCCGCAAATTCAAGCTGAAAAAAGCCTTTGTTTACCGACTGTTGCATTTCACGATACGCGAACGTCACGGATTTAACCTCTGCACTTGCCAGTTAGATGCGTCACCGTCACGTCTCCACTGAAACCGATCATGCAACCGAAAGGCTCCGTCGGCCCAAAACTCAATCTCAACAGGCACCAATCGATACCCACCCCAGAATTTAGGGCGCGGCGGATTCGTTCCCAGCTTCGCCGTCACTTTAGCCACTTCGGCCATCAGAGTTGCACGGCTTTCAAGTGGTTGCGACTGATGCGACGCCCAAGCCCCTAGTCTACTCTTGAGCGAGCGCGATGCATAGTATTCATCCGCCTGCGGACCGTCCTCGCGGGTGATTGTACCACGAACACGAATTTGACGCCGCAAAGATTTCCAGTGCATCACGAAGGCCGCCTTGCCGGCGTCATCGAGTTCCTGGGCTTTGGCGCTGTGATAATTGGTATAAAAGACAAACGCGTCTTTTTCGATTTCCTTCAGCAATACCATCCGGACATTGGGTAGACCTTCTGAATCCACGGTCGCCAGCGCAATCGCGTTCGGATCGTTTGATTCTGTCTTCTCTGCCTCAGCCAGCCACCGTCCCGCTATTTCAAACGGATCGGCCCCGGCAAAGATGCCACTGCGCTCGTTCATTTCCATCCCCTGGAAACAGTTGAACTTGACCCTAAGGCGAGAACCCGCTGCGGGCAAGAGCGCATGGCCTTGATGCAGACCAATCAATGGCATAAACCAACCGGACATAACGCGACGACATGCGGAGAACCGAAGATGTCAAATCAGTTGATGGCCGGAAAACGCGGCCTCATCATGGGACTGGCCAATGACAAATCAATCGCATGGGGAATCGCCCGCGCCTTGTCCGACGCCGGGGCCGAACTGGCCTTTTCCTATCAGGGTGATGCCCTGAAGAAACGCGTCGACCCTTTGGCGGCGCAACTGGGCAGCGAGGTCGTTTTGCCCTGCGATGTTAGCGACGAAGAATCAATCGATGGGCTGTTCACGGCACTCGAACAGAAATGGGGTAAGCTGGATTTCGTCGTGCACGCCATCGGCTTCTCTGACAAGAACGAGCTGCGCGGTCGCTATGTCGATACCAGCCGTGCGAACTTCAAGCTGACCATGGACGTGTCGGTTTATTCGTTTACCGCAGTCATGCAGCGCGCCGAAAAGCTGATGACCGAGGGAGGCTCTGCCATCACGCTTACCTATTACGGTGCCGAGCAGGTGATGCCGCATTATAATGTTATGGGCGTCGCAAAGGCCGCGCTTGAAGCTTCGGTGAAATATCTTGCCGAAGACCTCGGTAAGGATGGCATTCGTGTGAACGCGATCTCGGCCGGTCCGATCAAGACGCTGGCAGCCAGCGGCATCGGTGATTTCCGGTACATCATGAAGTGGAACGAGTATAACTCGCCCCTGCGCCGCAACGTCACGATCGACGACGTAGGCAACTCAGCGCTCTACCTGCTGTCTGATCTCAGCAGTGGTGTGACCGGTGAAAACCTGCACGTGGATTCGGGCTATCACATTGTCGGCATGAAAGCCGTTGACGCACCAGACGTTGAGAAGGGTTAAAACATGAGCGCCAAGGATCGCCTGCCCCACGAAAAAGGCTTTCACATCAGCTGGGACCAGATTCACCGCGACTCGCGCGCCTTGGCGTGGAGGCTTGACGGGCAAGGCCCCGACGACGGCGCATGGCGCGCCGTCGTGGCCATCACTCGCGGTGGCATGGCTCCTGCGATGATTGTCAGCCGCGAGCTCGACATTCGCACCGTCGATACCGTCAGCGTGAGATCCTATCACCATCAGGAACAGGGCGAGGCCGAGGTACTGAAGGCTCCTGACGCCGATTTGATGGGAGATGGCGAGGGCATTCTGATCATTGATGATCTGGTCGATAGCGGTAAGACGCTGGAACTCGTGCGTGAGATGTACCCCAAAGCCCATTTCGCCACTGTATATGCCAAACCCAAAGGTCGCCCCATGGTTGATACCTTCATTACCGAGGTCAGCCAGGACACGTGGATCTTCTTTCCGTGGGACATGGCCCTGCAATATGTTGAGCCCTATCGCGGCACCGACTGACCCTTTATTGCTGTTCAAAAAACCTCGGATCGCGGGGCGGAGCCTCGCAAAAGGACGGTCCTGCCATGGCTCAGACACGCACCAGCGCCACCTTCCCCCCACCGGTGATGGAGGCGCGCCGCTGGCTTGACGGCGTTACGTTTTCCGAAGATCGGCCTCTGATCAATGTCAGCCAGGCGGCGCCGGTTGATCCGCCACCACTGGCACTGCGACAAGCGATGGCAGAATTCGCCGTATCGCAAGACAGCGCTCATCTCTACGGCCCCGTTTTGGGTAACGATGATCTTCGGGCCGAGCTTGCCACGCAGATCAGCGCCCACTACGAAGCACGTGTCACTGCCGCCCAGGTGGCGATCACTTCCGGCTGTAACCAAGCCTTCTCGGCCGTCATTTCCGCAATCACCGATCAAGGGGATGAAGTCATCCTGCCAACCCCATGGTATTTCAACCATAAAATGTGGCTTGATATGGCCGGGGTCACGGCCATCGACCTATCCACTGGCGATGATCTTCTACCCGACCCAGTCAGGGCGCGCGCTCTGATCACCGATAAAACGCGCGCGATTGCACTGGTTACCCCGAATAATCCCGGTGGTGTGGAATACCCTGCTGGGTTGGTGCGCGCGTTCTATGACCTCGCAGAGGAATTCGGTCTGCGTTTGCTGGTCGATGAGACCTATCGCGATTTCGACAGCCGCAGCGGCCCTCCGCATGAGCTGTTTCAGCAGCCCAACTGGGACCTCACGCTAGTCCACCTCTATTCATTCTCGAAGGCCTATCGGCTGACGGGTCACCGCGTCGGTGCAATTGCGACCAGTCCTGCCCTGTTGGCCGAGATTGAGAAGTTTCTCGACACTGTCGCGATCTGCCCCGGTCAAATCGGGCAGTTCGCCGCGCTCTGGGGCATGCAGAACCTGTCACAATGGGTCGCGGGCGAGCGGGAAGAAATCCTCGACCGCCGCGCAGCGATCACGGAAGGCATGCCACGCCTTGCCGAAAAGGGATGGCGTCTGCTGGGTCTGGGTGCGTATTTCGCTTATCTCGAACACCCGTTCGATATTCCCTCGGACGAATTGGCGAAACGGTTGGTGGCCGAGGCCGGGGTTCTACTGCTGCCCGGCACGATGTTCATGCCCGACCATGACCCGGCCGGAAAGCGGCAGGTCAGGGTCGCGTTTGCCAATCTCGACCGCGCCGGTATCGCGCAATTATTCGACCGGCTGCAGGGCTTGTCCATCTGAGCTTGCCCCCCCGCGCCGTGCATCGTATTCAGGGCCGCAACCAACAGGGCAGACACTCGCCAATACAACCAAGAGGGCACCATGGCCGCAGGCATGAAAAACCTATCCAAGACCTTTGTATGGATCCTTATGGGTCTTTTAATGCTGGGCCTTGCAGGATTCGGTGCGACCAGCCTGACGGGCACGGTACGTACCGTGGCTCAGGTCGGGGATGAAAGTGTTTCCGTCGACGAATATTTCCGCGAATTGCAGCGCGAAATTCGCGCGGTCGAGGCCCAGACCCGCCAGCCGATGCAAATCTCGCAAGCCATTGATCTGGGTCTGGATCAACTTGCCTTGTCCCGACTGATCGCACTCGCTGCCCTGGACAATGAGGTAGGTCAGCTCGGAATCTCGATTGGCGATGAAAACCTGCAGCGCGAGATCGTGCAGATCCCCGCCTTTCAGGGCGTCGATGGCACATTCGACCGCGAAGCCTATGACTTTCAACTGGATCAGGTCGGCATGTCCGATGCTGAATTCGAGTCTGACCTGCGCAAGGAATCTGCGCGTACCATCGTTCAGGGCGCGGTCACGAGCGGGGTCGAGATGCCTCTGACAATGACCGAGACGTTGTCGAACTATGTCCTCGCCCGCCGCAGCTTTACCGTCGCGACTTTGTCTGCCGATGCGCTTGAAACTCCGGTTGCTGAGCCAACGGATGAGCAGGTACAGGCCTATTACGACGAAAACGGCGATCGCTTTACCCTGCCCCGCACCAAACGCCTGACCTACGCCATTCTGTCGCCCGAGATGTTATTGGACACGGTTGAGGTCGATGAGGACTCGCTGCGCCGTTTGTATGATCAGCGTGCAGATCAATACCAGCAGCCCGAACGCCGTCTGGTCGAACGCCTGACCTATCCCAGCGAAGAGGCGGCGACCGAGGCGTTGGCGCAGCTGGAAGTTGGCGGTGCCGATTTCGAGCAGTTGGTTCGCGATCGTCAGCTTGATCTCAGCGATGTGGACTTGGGAGATGTGACCCGCGAAAATCTGGGCGAAGCCGCCGATGCAGTCTTCGCTGCCGAGATCGACGATGTCGTTGGTCCTTTGCCGTCCACCTTCGGCCCTGCCCTGTTCCGCATAAACGGCTCGCTGGCTGCGAACAACGTGACATTCGAAGAAGCTGAAGCCGAGCTACGCGAAGAATTGGCTGCCGAGCGTGCACGTCGTCAAATCGAAGCGCAGGCCGAAGACATAAATGACCTGCTGGCAGGCGGTGCAACGCTGGAAGAGCTGGTTGACGAGACCGAGCTTGAGCTGGGTCAGATCGACTGGACGCAACAAAGCGATGAAGGTGTCGCCGCCTATGACGGATTCCGCGAAGCCGCGGTCGCCATTCAGGAAGACGATTTCCCCGAGGTCGCATTCCTCGAAGATGGATCGCTCTTCGCCATGCGTTTGGATGAGGTTCTGCCCGAACGTCCCGAACCATTGGAAAGCGCGCGCGCTCGGGTTGCCGGTGCCTGGGTGCAGGATGAGACTGCAAAAGCACTGCAAAACCAGGCCAATTCGATCCTGACGCAACTTGCAACGGATGGCGATTTCACCGCGACTGGTCTGCCCTTCCGCGTCGAAAACGCTTTGACCCGCACCGCGTTTCTTGAGGACGTGCCTGTCGATTTCATGACTCAGGTCTTCGAAATGGACCCTGCTGAGCTGCGCGTCATTCCCGGCAATGGCACTGCACTGATCGTGCGGCTGGACGAAGAGCTGCCCCCGGCGGAGACCGATGAACAACGCCGGATGCAGGACGCGCTGGCCGCACAGATGAATCAGGCGCTGGCACAGAACATTTTTGATATCTACGTGCGTGACGCTCAAACGCGTGCGCGCCCCGTGCTGGATCAGCAAGCGCTGAACGCAGTGCGTTCAAGCTACTAGAAGAGACATCAGATGGCCCTGACACCGGATTTCGACAGTTTCGCGCGCGCCTATGACGCGGGCGAAAATCAGGTCGTCTATACCCGCCTTGCCGCCGATCTGGATACGCCGGTTTCGCTGATGCTCAAGCTGACGGGGGCGCAGAAGGATGCCTTCATGCTCGAGTCGGTGACCGGGGGTGAGGTGCGCGGGCGCTATTCGATCATCGGTATGAAGCCCGATCTGGTCTGGCGCTGTCATAGCGAAGCTTCAGCCCTGAACCGGTCTGCCCGGTTCGACGCCGAAGCGTTTGAACCGCAGAATGGCAACCCGATGGACAATCTGCGCGACTTGCTGGCCGAAAGCCGCATCGCGCTGCCGGATGATCTGCCGCAGGCGGCTGCCGGGCTGTTCGGTTATCTGGGGTATGACATGGTGCGGCTGGTGGAGTACCTGCCGGATGTGAATCCCGATCCCTTGGACCTACCGGACGCGATCATGCTGCGCCCGTCGGTCATCGCCGTATTAGATGGCGTCAAAGGCGAAGTCACCGTTGTATCGCCCGCATGGGTCAGCGAAGGCCAAACCGCCAAAGCCGCTTATGCGCAAGCAGCAGAACGCGTGATGGACGCCGTGCGTGATCTGGAACGCGCGATGCCTGCTGAGACGCGCGATCTGGGCGAGGCGATTGAAGTTGGACCGCCTGTGTCGAACTTCACCAAGTCGGGTTATATGGAGGCCGTAGAAAAGGCCAAGGAATACATCCGCGCAGGCGATATCTTTCAGGTCGTCCCGGCGCAGCGTTGGACGCAGGATTTCCCGCAACCCCCTTTCGCGCTCTACCGTTCGTTGCGACGCACAAACCCGTCGCCCTTCATGTTCTATTTCAACTTTGGCGGCTTTCAGGTGGTGGGTGCCAGCCCGGAAATCCTCGTGCGGGTCTTCGGTAACGAAGTCACAATACGCCCTATCGCAGGCACCCGTCCACGCGGCGCAACGCCCGAAGAAGACAAGGCCAACGAGGTCGATCTGCTGGCCGACAAGAAGGAATTGGCAGAGCATCTGATGCTGCTGGATCTGGGCCGTAACGATACCGGTCGCGTCGCGAAGATCGGTACAGTACGCCCCACCGAAGAGTTCATCATCGAACGCTACAGCCACGTGATGCACATCGTGTCGAACGTGGTCGGGGAACTGGCCGAGGACAAAGACGCGCTGGATGCGTTCTTTGCCGGGATGCCTGCCGGTACGGTTTCGGGTGCGCCCAAAGTGCGTGCGATGGAGATCATCGACGAGTTGGAACCCGAAAAGCGTGGTATCTATGGTGGCGGCGTTGGGTATTTCAGTGCTGGCGGCGATATGGATATGTGTATCGCCCTACGCACGGCCATCGTCAAAGACCACAAGCTTTATATCCAGGCGGGCGGCGGCGTTGTCTATGACAGCGACCCCGAGGCGGAATATATGGAGACCGTCCACAAATCGAACGCGATCCGCCGTGCGGCGGCCGATGCAGCGCGATTTACTGGAAATGGGAACAGCTAAGAACGGCAGCACATCATTGCCGCCGTTTTATGTTCAGGACCCGGAGTCGTCCTGCTGAACCTCTTGCATCATCACGGCCGAGATCGGGGCCATCGCCACGCGGCTGCCGCGGTCTTCGAGTCCCCAAAGCAACAGAGCCGAGATCGTCTCGGGGCGCAGGCGTCCCAGCATCACCACAGCACCCTCCTGCCCGGCGCGAAAGGCCGCCTGATCCAGAAAGCGGCGCATGACCTTGGGGTCCTGCTTGGCCCCGTCGAAATCCCTGAACACAACGCTTGAGGGGATGCCATTGCGCGCGGCCAATTTCTGCACCGTGTTCAGACCACTGTCCTGCATGACCACCCCGCGCCCACTGTCGCCTGCAATTGCCGCGACCTGATCGGCCAGCTTGCGGTTGCCCTGGATGCCCGTCTCGATACCTTCAAGGATGCCAACCGTATGGGGTAACTGGTCCAGCCATACGGACAGGGATACCTCGGCGTCCTGCGCAGTTGACGCTTCGTGCATATCAACAAGCGCAAGCACCTCGAACCCGGCCTCGCGATGACGGGCCATTTTCTCGGCGGCATCCGGATCAGTTGGGCTGATGGCAAAGCTCAGCGGATACGGGAAGTCCTGCAACGCTTCGGCACCAAAGGCACCTTCATCATCGATCAGTATGATCGACATCAGCGGCTTTGACTCAGGGTTCTCAAAGTTTGCCGCATGTTCTTCGATCGGTTTTTTTGCTTCCGCAACCGTCTCATCCGTCGGCTCGGCGGGTGGATCGTCGCGATCCGTCAGCGGCACAACGCGTTTGCCAACCAAAGTGCTGGAACCAGTCGACCCATCCCCTCCGATTTGCGGCAACGTGCGGACACGAGGCTTAGATACTGGCTGGGTATCTTCCTCACCCTCAACCGCTATCGGATTGTCCTGCGGCGCAGTCTCAGGCTCGGGTGTCTCAATTGCATCCGGCTGAATAGCAGCTATCTGAGGCAACTCTTTGTCTGGCGCCTCATCGATACTCTCCGCTGGAGGGATTGTCTCGACACTCTCAGGTTCCGGCGCTTCTGCGACCACTTCAGGCTCTGGCTCGCTCTCAGGCGCAGGCGGCGGAGGCGCTTCTGCGATGACCTCGGGTTCCGCCTCAGGTTGAGGTGAAGCAGGGGCTGACGCAGGAGCCTGCGGCGCGGCAGGAGCGTCCGTCTGTACAGTCACCGTGGTCGTTGAGACCGGCTCAGGGGTTTCAGACTCGGCGGGCACATCAACGGGTTCGGGTCGCTGGCCCGGTTCCAACTCGATGCCGGAGAGCGCGTCGAGCGAATCCGACGCGGCATCGGGGCTTTCTGGTCCCGAAGGCGGCAGCTCAACCAGATCCGCATCAACACTGGCCTCTTCGATCTCGACAGCCTGCGCAAGTTCCGGCGCTTCAGCCACCTCTGGTGCCTCAGCCGTCACTTCGGGTTTGCGCGACAAAGGCGTCGTCAGCGACAAGATAACACCCAAAGCCAGTACAGAGACCGCCCCGGCGATCAGTCCACCGTAAAATCCGCCCATCGAAATCTCGCCTCTCGCGTTGTTTCGTGCCTCTTCCGCCCATACACCATCTTCCGCGGTGCTCACTTGTGCTGCGCCAAGTTGGGTATGTCCTCTTGACGCTGCCGCACAAGCCTGAGCATGTATGTCCCGACATCATACCGTGGCAACGGGCTGCATCGCCAGCCTGAAATGCCCATAAGAAGATAAGTGCTCAAATGCTGCTGCTGATCGACAACTATGACTCGTTTACCTACAACCTTGTTCACTACCTCGGTGAGCTTGGAGCCGAGATGGTCGTGCGCCGGAATGATGCGCTGGACGTGCAGGAAGCGATGGCGATGAACCCGGCTGGTATTTTGCTGAGCCCCGGCCCCTGCGACCCGGATCAGGCCGGTATCTGTCTGGCATTGACCGAGGCGGCGGCCGAGACGCAAACACCGCTGATGGGTGTCTGTCTGGGGCATCAAACCATCGGTCAGGCGTTTGGTGGCAAGGTCGTGCGCTGCCATGAGATCGTGCATGGCAAGATGGGCACGATGAACCACACCGGCAAAGGTGTCTTCGCCGGGCTACCCTCGCCCTTTGAGGCAACTCGCTACCACTCGCTGGTTGTCGAACGCGAAAGCTTGCCTGACTGCCTTGAGATCACGGCGGAACTCGAAGACGGCACCATCATGGGCCTGCAGCACAAAGAGCTGCCAATCCATGGGGTTCAGTTCCACCCGGAATCCATCGCCTCCGAGCACGGACATGCCCTGCTCAAGAATTTCCTGAATGAAATGAAAGTCCCCGCATGAGCGACGCTCTGAAACCGCTGATTGGCGCTGCGGCTGATCGGCCTCTGACCCGCGCCGAGGCAGAACAAGCTTTTAGCATCCTGTTTGAAGGTGCCGCGACACCAAGCCAGATCGGCGGGTTGTTGATGGCGATGCGTACGCGGGGTGAGACCGTTGACGAATATGCAGCCGCCGCCGCCGTTATGCGCGCGAAATGCAACGCTGTGAAGGCACCGGCAGGTGCGATTGATATCGTCGGCACGGGTGGCGATGGCAAAGGCACCCTAAACATCTCAACCGCGACGGCCTTTGTAACGGCAGGAGCCGGGGTCACGGTTGCAAAACACGGCAACCGGAACCTGAGCTCGAAATCCGGCGCGGCAGATGCACTCGGCCAGCTTGGAATCAACGTGATGGTCGGGTCAGAAGTGGTTGAAAAAGCGATACAAGAAGTCGGTATCGGCTTCATGATGGCCCCGATGCATCACCCTGCGATTGCCCATGTAATGCCCTCGCGGCAAGAACTCGGGACGCGGACAATTTTCAACATTCTGGGCCCGCTCACCAATCCGGCTGGCGTGAAACGTCAGCTGACCGGCGCCTTCAGCCGCGACCTGATACGCCCCATGGCTGAAACTCTGGGCCTTCTGGGCGCAGAACATGCCTGGCTAGTGCATGGATCGGATGGCACCGATGAGTTGACGATTACGGGCATCAGTTGGGTCGCATCAGTAGAGGACGGTGTTGTGAAAGAGGTCGAGCTTCATCCCGAAGACGCAGGCCTGCCGGTTCACCCGTTCGAGGACATCATCGGCGGCACGCCGGAAGAAAACGCCGTCGCGTTCCACGCTCTACTGGACGGGCAGCCCTCGGCCTACCGCGACGCGGTGTTGCTGAACTCCGCCGCCGCTCTCGTCGTCGCCGACGCAGCCAGTGATTTGCGCGAAGGCGTCGCCATGGCGCTGGAAAGTATAGACAGCGGCAAAGCTCGCGAAAAGATCAACGCGCTGGCACGCATTACACAGGAAGCCGCATGACCGAGACCGTTCTGGACAGGATCAAAGCCTACAAGCTGGAAGAAGTCGCTTCAGACAAGGCGCAAAAGTCATTGGAAGCACTGGAGTCTGAGGCTCGCAATGCACCCGAAGTGCGTGGCTTCGCCAACGCTCTGCATAATGCCACGCGCAACGGCTATGGGCTGATTGCCGAGGTCAAGAAAGCCAGCCCGTCGAAAGGTCTGATCCGCGAGGATTTCAATCCGCCTGCGTTGGCCCAGGCCTATGAAGACGGCGGCGCAGCATGCCTGTCGGTGCTGACCGATACTCCCAGTTTTCAGGGCGCAAAAGAATTTCTGACGGAGGCGCGCGCGGCCTGTTCGCTGCCGGCGTTGCGCAAGGATTTTATGTATGACCCCTATCAAGTGGTCGAGGCGCGTGCGCTGGGTGCGGATTGCATCCTGATCATCATGGCGTCCGTCGAGGATGCACAGGCGGCAGAACTCGAACAAACCGCCTTTGACTGGGGAATGGATGTTCTGATCGAAGTCCATGACGCTGAAGAGCTGGAACGCGCGACCCAGTTAAAAAGTCCTTTGATCGGGATAAACAACCGCAATCTCAAGACCTTCGAGACCACTCTTGATACGACACGCCATCTGTCAAAACTGGTTCCAGCCGATCGGACCATCGTGTGCGAAAGCGGTCTGAGTACGCCCGCTGATCTGGCCGACATCGCCCGTTATGGCGCGCGCTGCTTCCTGATAGGCGAAAGCCTGATGCGGCAGGACGACGTTGCCACGGCCACCCGATCCCTGTTGGCCAACCCGCTGATCCCCGGAGTGATGTGATGCCGTTGTCCCATTTCGATGCCCAAGGTCAGGCGCATATGGTGGATGTCTCGGATAAGGCGGTGACCGACCGGGTCGCGGTCGCGGCGGGTCACATCAAGATGACACGAGAAACCTTTGATCTTATTTCAGAAGGCCGCGCCAAGAAGGGCGATGTTCTGGGCGTGGCACGGCTTGCCGGGATCATGGGCGCGAAGAAAACGCCGGACCTGATTCCGCTCTGCCATCCTCTGCCGGTCACCAAGGTCGCGGTAGAACTGACACTGGATTCGGATCTGCCTGGCGTGCAGATCGAGGCAACCGTCAAGACTTCGGGTCAAACCGGGGTTGAGATGGAGGCGCTGACAGCCGTGTCGACTGCGGCATTGACCGTATATGATATGACCAAGGCCGTCGATAAAGCTATGGAGATCGGCGGGATTCGCGTTCTTCTTAAAGATGGCGGGAAATCAGGGCGTTACGAAGCGACATGATTTCAGTCGAAGACGCACGCGCCCTTCTGTTCGACCTTGTCTCAGCGCTACCTGCCGAGAGTGTTCCCTTGATCGAAGCTTCGGGACGTATTCTTGCGCAGAACGTCTCTGCCACCCGTGATCAGCCGCCATTTGCGGCTTCTTCGATGGATGGCTACGCGGTCAAAGCTGCTGAAGTCGAACTGCACGCCATGTTCAAAGTGGTCGGTGAGGCGGCAGCCGGCAAGCGTTTCGACGGCACAGTTGGAGCCGGTCAGGCGATCCGCATTTTCACTGGTGCTCCCGTGCCCGAAGGTGCTGATTTTGTCGTCATACAGGAAGACGTAGATCGGCGCGGCGATCTGATTACCATCACGGATGCGCCGGGTCCAAAATCCAACATTCGCCCGGCTGGGGTGGATTTTACCGTTGGTGCGCAGATTACTGCGCCACGACGGCTCCGCGCTGAAGATATGGCGCTGATGGCAGCGATGAATATTGCCTCGGTCCCGGTGACACGGAAACCGGTGGTGGCGCTGATCTCAACTGGCGACGAACTGGTCATGCCGGGTGAGACCCCCGGCCCCGATCAGATCATTGCTTCGAATACCTTTGGCCTCAAGGCGTTGCTGGAAGACGCTGGTGCATATGTACGCGTGCTACCCATCGCACAAGACACGGTTGCCTCGCTGCAAACGGCCTTTGGTCTGGCGCAAGGCGCTGATCTTATGGTGACAATCGGCGGGGCGTCGGTTGGTGAATATGATCTGGTCGCCGACGTCTCTGAAGCACTGGGGATGGAGCGTTCGTTCTACAAGATCCGTATGCGCCCTGGTAAACCGCTGATGGCTGGTCGTCTGGGTGATGCCGCGATGGTTGGCCTGCCTGGAAATCCGGTCAGCGCGATGGTCTGCGGCTACCTCTTTCTGATCCCGATGGTACGTCGGATGCTGGGAATCGAACAGGTTTTGAACCCGTTCAAACGCGCTCGCCTTGCAGCGCCGCTTGCCGAAAATGGTCCGCGAGAACATTACATGCGGGCGGTCTTGAACGAAGGCGGCATTCGTGCGTGCGAGGATCAGGACAGCTCACTTCTAAGTGTTCTGGCGCAGGCCAACGCATTATTGGTGCGCCAGCCGCATGATCCCGCCCGCGCCGCCGGGGAAGAGGTGCTTTATCTGCCAATTTAGCAAATCCGTTGACACAAAACGTGAACATGCGTAGAACAAAAGAAAACGCATGAGCGATGAGGTGCGAGCGATGCTGACCAAGAAGCAATTGGATTTGCTGGAATTCATCCATAAACGCGTGCAGGCGGACGGTGTTCCGCCCAGTTTTGATGAGATGAAGGCTGCGCTGGATTTGCGGTCGAAATCCGGTATCCACCGTCTGATAACCGCGTTGGAGGAGCGTGGCTTCATCCGCCGCCTCGCCCACCGGGCCCGCGCGATCGAGATTGTCAAACTTCCCGAAAGCCTTGGTGGAGAGCCGACCGCTGCGTTCAAACCGCGCGTGATCGAAGGGGATCGCCCGGAAGGTCCGCGGCCGGCCAATTTCGAACCCGTTACAGTCGACGCAATGGAACTCCCGGTCATGGGTCGGATTGCCGCCGGTGTGCCGATTGAAGCCATCAGCCATGTTTCCCACAGGGTCGCGGTGCCGGGCACGATGGTTTCAGGTCACGGTGAACACTACGCGCTTGAAGTGCGGGGAGATTCGATGATCGACGCGGGCATCAATGATGGCGACGTTGTGGTGATCCGCGAAACCTCAGCCGCCGACAATGGTGACATCGTGGTGGCGCTGGTCGAAGACCAGGAGGCCACGTTGAAACGTTTCTTCCGCCGGGGTCAGGCCATCGCGCTTGAAGCTGCAAACCCCGCATACGAGACGCGCGTCCTGCCCGAAGACAAAGTCAAGGTTCAGGGCCGACTGGTTGGCCTGATCCGCAGTTACTGATGGGTGCTGGGCGACCAAAGCCGGTCTCCCGTCACCTCGGCACTGCTGAGCAGCCGTCCGTTCGAAAGCGCCAGACTCCCCGTTTCGTGCAGCTTGTTTGGGTCATAGAAAATGCAATCCCCTCTCAGCTCCAGTGAAACCGGAGCCACCACGATTTGCTCGCTCTCGCATTCATCAAATGCAAGCGCCGCACGCTTTCTGGTGAGGTGCACAAGTTCCTTATCTCCAACCAAATAACGCTGAACGCCGCGCGAGGCATTTGGCCAACGCCCTGCCGCTTTTGTCTGATCAGCGGAATCTCCGTCATTCTCCAACCAGACCGAAGCGACAAAGCCCCCACCCTTCTCTTTGCTCAAGGCACGGCCTTGTTCGGTCATCACCCCGACAAGCCCGCCTGTTTCGGCTATCAGAGCGTCGGGCCGGTATCCCTGCCCCCACATCGCCAAAGCAAAACTCGCCGGAATAACACTCAGCCAACGGGCGCGCCCCCGCCACAGGATGAGCCACAGCAGCGCAACTGAAAGAACCGGCAACGCAAAATCCGGTGGGCTGGCGATGTGACTCTGTGCGCCATCAAGATTTGATACCCAATCTGCAACGGCCAGTATCCACTGCAATCCCAACCCCATGACATGCAGCGCTATGCCGTCCAACCCAAACGGCGCCAGCAACGCCGCGATAACTGCCGCCGGGACAACCAGACTGCCCATCATTGGAACCGAAAGAAGATTTGCCACCAGACCGTAATGCGACAACGTATTGAAATGCGCCGCTCCGATCGGGGCTGTCGCCAACCCGGCAACGCCCGATGATATCAACACCGCCCAAACCGGCCCCAGCCATTTGGGCCCGGGCAGACGACCATGGTCGCGCAAGGCACCGAACACGGCCACAAGCGCTGTGGTGGCCGCAAAAGACATCTGAAATCCCGGGCTCAGCAGTGTCTCGGGCCGCAGAACCATGACGATCAATGCAGCAACTGCCACTCCGCGCAGCGAGATCGCGCGGCGATCCAGAAGCACAGCACCCAACATGACGCAGACCATCACAAAAGCGCGCTCGGTCGCGACGTTTCCGCCGGACAGGAACAAATAGATCGTCGCGGAACACAGCGCGCAAATCGCGGCGAGTTTGCGGACAGGCAAGCGCAAGGCAACAGAGGGAATGCACGACAGCCCCATGCGGCAGGCCACAAAGACAAACCCTGTCAACAACCCCATATGCAGCCCTGAGATCGCCAGTAGATGCGCCAGGTTCGAAGCGCGCAGCCTGTCCAGCGCGGCCTGATCCATCCCACTTCGGTCACCTGTGGTAACGGCAGCGGCGAAACCACCGACCTCGCCGGGCAACACCGAGCGCACGTGATCCGAAATTGCCATACGCCATGCGGTGACCCGGACGCCTTCGACGCCCTGGTCAGCAGGCGTGATCGTCAGAACAGGTACCCGAGTGTAGCCAATTGCGCCCAGTCGCTGAAACCACGCATGGCGGCGAAAATCGAAACCGCCGGGTTCGACCGGACCTTGCGGTGGCGAGAGATGTGCAGTGGTCATTACCCTCTGCCCCGGCGACAAATGCGTAGAATCGCCATGTAACGAAAGCCGGACGCGCCGGGGCCTCTGATCCGCAGGAACGTCCCCGATCCGCACCTGATCAAGAGTAACCCGCGGCGCGTCCGACGCAGAGCGGTCCAGCGCCACGACCCTCCCCTCGACCGGGCCATAATAGCGCCATTGCAAAACCGGCTCTGCAACGGTGTGTGCCCGCGCACCCGCAAGCAGAAACCCTGCTGCCACAAGGGCAACACCGATCGCCAGCGGCGCCCAGGCCGCCTGCATCCACCGGGCGGCGACCGCGCTGACCAATGCCAGAACCGTCACGGCGACATAAAGCGCAGCGTCCGGTTCGAACCGAAGGCTGAAATACCAGCCAATCCCAACCGCCAGGCAAACCGGAGCCCATGGAAACAGATACCCACGTTGGGTCAGTAACGCGGCCTCGGCCCGTGCCAGAACACGCATGGTTGCCCCCGTCCTTCGGGCTGGGTAGATAGTCGCCAAACTATGCTCGCTACGGTTACCAAAAGGTTAATCCACACAATGTCCGATCAGGTCGTCACCCGTTTTGCCCCCTCTCCCACCGGATTTCTGCACATCGGTGGCGCGCGCACCGCTTTGTTCAACTGGCTCTATGCACGGGGTCGTGGCGGCAAGTTCCTGTTGCGAATTGAAGATACCGACCGCGAACGCTCGACCCCTGAGGCGACAGCCGCGATTCTGAAAGGCATGGAGTGGCTGGGTCTGGACCACGATGGCGAGGTCATCAGCCAGTTCGAAGGGGCCAATCGTCATGCCGAGGTGGCGCATCAGCTTCTGGCCGAGGACAAAGCCTACAAGTGTTTCTCGACGCAGAACGAAATCGCAGCGTTTCGGGAACAGGCACACGCCGAGGGGAAATCGACCCTGTTCCGGAGCCCATGGCGCGATGCAGATGAATCGACCCATCCGGATGCGCCCTTTGTGATCCGCATCAAAGCACCGCAAGACGGGAGCACCATGATCCGCGATCAGGTGCAGGGCGATGTGACCATTCGCAACGATCAGCTCGACGATATGATCCTGCTGCGTTCGGATGGCACTCCGGTCTACATGCTGGCCGTTGTGGTTGACGATCATGATATGGGCGTGACCCATGTGATCCGGGGGGATGATCACCTCAACAACGCGGCCCGGCAGATGATGATCTATGAGGCGATGGGTTGGGACGTTCCGGTTTGGGCGCATATTCCGCTGATTCACGGTCCGGACGGGAAGAAGCTGTCGAAACGCCATGGCGCACTTGGCGCGCAGGAATATCAGGCGATGGGATACCCTGCCGCTGGTATGCGTAACTATCTGGCCCGCCTGGGCTGGAGCCATGGCGATGATGAGTTCTTCACCGACGCGCAGGCGCAGGAGTGGTTCGATCTGGATGGGATTGGCAAAAGCCCAGCACGGTTCGATCTGAAAAAGCTGGAAAACCTTTGTGGTCAGCACATCGCCATCTCAGATGATGCTGCGCTGCGGCAAGAAATCGAGGCCTATCTGGTGGCTGCAGGTCTGCCTGCTCTCACCCATGCACAATCCGGTGATCTGGAACGTGCGATGTATTGCCTCAAGGATCGGGCGCGCACATTCCCGGAACTCATTGAAAAAGCTCACTTTGCACTCACGTCACGCCCCATCACCCCTGATGAGAAGGCGGCAAAGGCGCTATCGACGGTATCCGACGGTATACTGGAAGAATTGACGCCGCAGCTGCAAAATGTTAGCTGGTCTCGGAACGAACTGGAGGAGGCCCTGAATTCCTTCGCAGAAGCGAAAGGGGTTAAGTTCGGCAAACTGGCGGGTCCGCTGCGTGCGGTGCTGGCAGGTCGGGCGGTCACACCTTCGGTATTTGACATGATGCTTGTGCTTGGGCGGGATGAAACCCTGGCGCGGCTTTCTGATGCAGCGACCTGATCCCGGTTTCACATTCGGGTAACGCTGCTCCGTTAAGACCCGGACTGCGCGACTGCGCGCAGCCGTTGCCCGTTTGGTCGGACAGCGAACCGACATGCGCATGAATGAAGAAGGGATACACATGACTGAGAGCCAAAAAACAGCCACCCTGACTGTCCATGGCAACACCTATGAGCTGCCGGTACACTCACCCACCGCTGGCCCAGATGTCATCGACATCCGCAAGCTTTACAGCCAGGCTGATGTGTTCACCTACGATCCCGGCTTTACCTCGACCGCCAGCTGCGACAGCACGATCACCTATATCGACGGCGAAAAGGGCGAACTGCTGCACCGCGGTTACCCGATCGACCAACTGGCCGAGAAATCGCATTTCCTCGAAGTCTGCTATCTGCTGCTGTACGGAGAGCTTCCGGCGTCCAAGGATCTGGAAAAGTTCGAGACCACGATCACCCGCCACACAATGCTGCACGAGCAGATGCAGTATTTCTACCGCGGCTTCCGCCGTGACGCCCATCCGATGGCCATCATGGTTGGCGTGGTTGGCGCGATGTCCGCGTTCTATCACGACTCGACCGACATCGCGGACCCGCATCAGCGCGAGGTCGCCTCGCACCGCCTGATCGCCAAGATGCCAACTATCGCGGCCTGGGCCTACAAATATCACACCGGTCAGCCCTTTGTGTATCCGCGCAACGATCTGGACTATGCGTCGAACTTCCTGCGGATGTGTTTCAGCGTTCCAGCCGAGGAATATGAGGTCAATCCGATCCTCAGCCGCGCGATGGATCGCATCTTCACCCTGCACGCCGATCATGAACAGAACGCCTCGACCTCGACCGTGCGTCTGGCCTCGTCATCGGGTGCCAACCCGTTTGCCTGTATCGCTGCCGGTATCGCCTGCCTCTGGGGGCCAGCGCATGGTGGTGCGAACCAGGCCTGTCTTGAGATGCTGGAAGAAATCGGCACCGTCGATCGCATTCCGGAATACATTGCACGCGCCAAAGACAAAAACGATCCGTTCCGCCTGATGGGCTTTGGTCACCGAGTCTACAAGAACTTCGACCCGCGTGCGAAGGTGATGAAGCAGTCCGCCGACGAGGTGCTGGATCTGCTTGGTGTTGAAGACAACCCCAAGCTGCAAGTCGCGAAGGAACTTGAGCGCGAGGCGCTGGAAGATCCCTATTTCGCCGAGAAGAAGCTGTTCCCGAATGTCGACTTCTATTCGGGCATCATCCTTGAGGCGATGGGCTTCCCGACCTCGATGTTCACCCCGATCTTCGCGCTTTCGCGCACCGTTGGCTGGGTCAGTCAGTGGAAAGAGATGATTGCCGATCCTCAGAACAAGATCGGCCGCCCGCGCCAGCTGTATCTGGGTGAAACAATGCGGGATTATGTGGATATCGAAAACCGCTAACTCTTCTGTGGTGTCCATCGGACGTTCCCATAGCAAGGCCCCGGTTCTCCGGGGCTTTGTCTTTTGGTGTTACCGAAATGTAGTCTCCGGTGCGAAATCCGCGCGAGGAGCCTTGCCATAGCTTTGCAGACAACAAGGCTGAGCTTAGTGTCGCACGGAAATTTTCCTCAGACATACGGCCTTATGCGTAACATTATTATCTTTTTTTTCCTGTTAATCGGCCTACCCGCCGTCGCACAGACACCGCTGGAAGACGCCTTTAATGATGTACAGCGCGAATACGCGGCAGGCTCGCTTGCGGTTCTCAGCCTGGCAGGAATCCCGGATGACTCAGCCAGTGCGATTTCACTGCAATCCAACACGGACAATCGCGAGTACGACTTTAAATCGGCGCAATTGGGTGGAGGGTTCCGCTTGAGCGAAGGCATCCCGCTCTATCTTGAAGGATATATCGGTTATGCCCGGTATGATCCGGTCTTCACTTTCAGCGACACGGGCAACACCACGACCCTTCCGTTGAAATGGACCAGTCTCGCCGTCACGGGTGGCGTCGGGTACCAGTTCGACCTGGGCGAACGCTGGAAACTCACACCAATGGCGCACATCTCGATTGGACGCACACAATCCGATGCGTCTGTCGGGGCGCAAGTTATAGCCAACCGGCTGGGCCTGGACCGCGACTTCGTCGAAAGCGGAGGATTGTGGGCCGGGGGTGCAGGTGGATCCCTGACCGTCGATTATGATCTGCCGCTTGAAAATGATCGCGAGTTTGAAGCCAGCCTGCGTTATACGCATATCGAATATTGGCCCATCGGTGATGATGAAGACCTTCTGATTCAATCGACCGCAGCCAATGCCGTTCTGTGGACCCGATATCGTTTCCCCAGTGGCAAACGCATGTTCGGACGGCCTGTGCGCTGGGTCGGCGATCTGTCCCTCTCTTATCTTATCGGTGATCAATCGATTGTGCTCGGCACCGATTGGTTGGCGCGCGTTGGCGGCGGGATCGAGGTCGATCTTTCAGACACGTGGGTGCCTTGGGTCACCACCACCCGGCTGATGGTCCGGTACTACGGTAGTGATACGGTGAATGGCTTCACCGTGGGGCTTGGGATCAGCTTTTGACACGTTTCAGAACAACGTAAGTTGATCTCCGGGCTGCGGCGGGGGCCTGAAGTGATCGGTGCTGAGCGGCGGTGTTCTGATCGCGAGCCCCAGCCTTTTGCAGGCCGCTTTGAAACGCTGAGCGATCATCTGGGCATAGGTCCCCTCTCCTCGCATCCTGTGCCCCCATCGCGGGTCATAGTCCCTGCCCCCGTGCATTTCGCGCAATCGCTCCATAACTTTCGCCGCTCTGCCCGGTTCATGCAGATCCAACCATTCCTGCCACAAAGCCGAGACTTCGCGGGGCAGTCGCAGCATGATCCAGCTGGCGGCATCTGCACCAGCTTCCTGACCGGCCTCAAGCAAATGCTCTAGCTCGTGATCGGTCAGCCCCGGCACAATCGGAGAGGTCATGACGCGCACCGGCACGCCGGCTTCGGTCAATCTCTGGATCATACGCAACCGGCGCAGCGGTGACGGTGCGCGCGGTTCCATCTTGCGCGACAGGGATGGATCAAGCGTGGTCAAAGAAATACCGACACGCACCAGATTCTTGCGCGCCATGGGGGCAAGAATATCCAGATCACGCTCAACCAGAGCACCTTTGGTTACGATCCCCACAGGGTGATGAAATTCACTCAGAACCCTCAAACACTCTCTTGTTATCTCGCGGTTTTTCTCAATCGGCTGGTATGGATCGGTGTTGGTTCCAAGCGCAATCGTCGCCACTTTGTATCTGCGCGTAGACAGCTCTCGCCTGAGGATTTCCGCCGCGTTTGGACGGGCGATCAGACGTGTTTCGAAATCCAACCCGGGTGACAAGCCGAGATAGGCATGCGTCGGGCGGGCAAAACAGTAAACACAGCCATGTTCGCATCCTCGGTACGGGTTGATAGAGCAATCAAAGGGCAAATCCGGGGACTTGTTATAGGTGATAAACGTGTGCGCGATCTCATCCCTGACTTCGGTACGCAGGGGGGGCAGGTCCTCTGGCAAGTCCCAGCCATCATCTGTTGTTTCGGTTGTAAAACGCTCAAACCGGCCCGTGGCATTGGAAGCGGCCCCGCGCCCCGAACGCTTTGGTTGGGCTGGCATATGTTCTCTCTTTGTTCTTTATTTCAGATTTAGTCGAAACTCCAAACACTGACAAGTGCTTGATTCCGAGCATATCGGCCTGGCGAGCGTCCAAACCGGCCAGAAAATTCGACAAAAAACATCAGCCTGACGCAGAAGATGAGAAAGCTGCAGGATGATCTTGCAAAAAATTACCTCGCTGACCGTGATAATTCGACCTATAGGTCGGTCCCGTATCCGCCGAGGTCGCAATCGTCACAGTAGAACTGCGACGAAATGGCCAAAACAAAAAAAATGCCACCACGGGCCGAGCGCCCGCCAAGCTCAGGGAAATGCCCCATGTCCGACGAAGAAGACATCATCCTGTCCGAACTCAACGACGACGAACTTGTCGAACAGATGTTCGATGACCTGTATGACGGCCTGAAAGAGGAAATCGAAGAAGGTGTGAATATCCTGCTGGAACGCGGGTGGCAGCCTTACGACATCCTGACCAAAGCCCTCGTCGGTGGCATGACCATCGTGGGGCACGACTTCCGCGACGGCATCCTGTTCGTTCCCGAAGTGCTTCTGGCCGCCAACGCCATGAAAGGCGGCATGTCAATCCTGAAGCCCCTGCTGGCCGAAACAGGCGCGCCGCGTGTCGGCAAGATGGTCATCGGCACCGTCAAGGGCGACATCCATGACATCGGCAAAAACCTTGTTGCGATGATGATGGAAGGCGCAGGGTTCGAAGTTGTGGATCTCGGCATCAACAACCCGGTCGAGAACTACCTGGAAGCGCTGGAAAACGAAAAGCCCGACATTCTGGGCATGTCGGCTCTGCTGACGACCACCATGCCCTACATGAAGGTCGTGATCGACACGATGGTCGAGCAGGGTCTGCGTGAAGAATACGTGGTACTGGTCGGCGGTGCTCCGCTGAACGAAGAATTCGGAAAGGCCATCGGTGCAGACGGTTACTGCCGTGATGCTGCTGTAGCCGTGGAAATGGCCAAAGACTTCATGTCACGCAGGCACAATCAACTGGCCGGCTGAGGCACAGACCATGCTGTGAGACAGGCCGTCCAATCAGGGGCGGCCTTTTTCGTTCTGGCGATGCGTACCTATATCAATATCAGCCCCGGAGGCGCGTTCAGATGACCGATACCCCCCTGCCAGATGATGAGAGCCTGACTCGTCAGGGCTATGCCACAACGCGTGCAGCCGAATCCATTCTGCTGATTGCCTGCGGCGCACTGGCGCGCGAGATTCTGGACCTAAAAGAACGCAATGGCTGGGATCACATCGCGCTGACCTGTCTGCCGGCGATTCTGCACGTCTTTCCTGAGAAGATCACACAGGCGGTCGAAGACGCCGTTGCCAAACATCGCGACAACTACGACCATATATTTATTGTCTATGCCGATTGCGGCACCGGCGGACTGCTTCAGGCTGCGTGCAAAAAACTAGGCGTCGAGATGATCAATGGTCCCCATTGCTATTCTTTCTTTGAAGGCAATGCGGCGTTTGCCGCCCATAGCGACGACGAAACCACCGCATTTTATCTGACCGACTTTCTGGCCCGGCAATTCGATGCTTTCGTCTGGAAACCCCTCGGGCTGGACCGCCATCCAGAACTGCGGGACATGTATTTCGGCAACTACACCAAACTCGTTTATCAGGCGCAGACCGACGATCCTGAACTGACACGCCGCGCACAGGATTGTGCCGACCGCATGGGCCTTGAGTTCGAGCGCCGCCTGACCGGTTATGGCGATCTGGAGGTCACTTTGTCAGAATGGGCCGCGCGCGGCTGATCGTCAGGCGCTCGCTAACGCAACCTCGCGAATACGCTCAATCATCGCCCGCAAACCGTTCGAACGTTGCGCCGACAGGTGATCGTGCAGGCCCAGCCGCGCCAACTCTCCACCCGCGTCCACCTTAGGCACCTCGGCCACCGGCAAGCCATTGTAGAGCGTGCGCAGCACTGCAATGAGGCCGCGTACGATCAGCGCGTCGCTGTCTCCGTCGAAACGGAACCGGCCGTCCTCTATGGTTGGATGCAACCAAACCTGACTGGCGCAACCGGTCACTTTGGTGGCAGGTACTTTGAACGCTTCGTCCAGAGGCTCCATCGCTTTGCCCTGTTCGATCACATGGCGATAGCGATCTTCCCAGTCTTCCAGGAACTCGAAATCTTCGGCAATTTCTTCAAAGGCTGGCGTGGCCATGATGGGCTGTCCTTGCGTTGAGCGATCACAAATGTGAACTATGTCCAGCTTTCCCCGCTGTCCAGCCCCTAGCGTGCCTTTTCAAGCCGCTGAATTTGCGTTAACCCGATGGTGGTAAAGTTGCGCAAAGTGTTGGGTCCATGCACAAAACTCTGTCTGTTCTTCTGGTCGCCTCGATGTTTCTGTCCGCGTGCAGCGGATGGCGCGATTCCCGAGTGAACCCGTCGAACTGGTTTGGCAACAGCACCCCGGCTCCAGTGGAGTACTCGGTCGATGATGCAAACGCCCTCGTCCCCGAGCAAAGCGATGGCAGCGGCTTGTTTGCCCGACCCGAGGCCGAGGATAACAGTGTGCCGATCGCCATCATTGATGAACTCCGCATCGATCCCACCCCGACAGGTGCCATTATCTATGCCGCAGGCACAGCGATCCGTCAGGGGGCGTTCAACGCTCAGTTGGCGCGGGTCCGGTCAGAAGAGTTGAGCAAAAATGGCGTGATGGAATTCACTTTCCGCGTGGATTACCCAGAATACGCCACAGTTCAGGGCAATGTGCGGTCGCGTATGGTCTCTGAGGCTGTCACCGTCAGCACGCAGGAGCTGGAAGGCATCCGGTTGGTTCGGGTCAAAGGTGCGCAGAACGCGCTGGAATCCCGCCGCCGCTAAAGCGAAACCACACGCACCGCCTGCCCTTTAGCCGCCAAGGCGATCTTGCCGTCGCACAGTTTCAGGGCGTCTTCGCCGAACACCTCGAACCGCCAGCCAGATAGTGCAGGTACTTCACGTTCACCGGCAGCGATCTGATCCAGATCAGCGCTGGAAGCGATCAGTTTCGCGGCCACACCTGCGCTTTCTGTCTTGGACTTCAGAAGCACGCGCAACAAATCGGCCAAAGCCGGATTGACCTTCAACTTGTCGCGGCTGTTATCCACCTTCGGCAATTGGTCCGGCGGGCAGTTCACGCCCCGCTTCACCGCTGCCAGAATCCCGTCCGCTATCGGACCCTTGCGTGCCTCGCGCAACAGCATACGCGAACCACCCAGATCCGAAGATGATTTCGGCTTGATCGAGGCCATCTCGATCAGCGCATCATCTTTGAACACCCGACTGCGCGGAACGTTGTTTTCCTGCGCATAGGCTTCGCGGAACTCTGCCAGTTCCCGCACAACTGCCAGAAATTTGGCCGAGTTTGTGCGTGTTTTGACCCGCCGCCAAGCCTCCTCAGGGCGGATATCATAGGTTTCAGAGCGGGTCAGAATGCGCAACTCTTCGGCAACCCAATGATCTCGCCGGGTCTTCTCCAACTCGGCCGCGAGGTATTCATAGATGCGCCGCAAATGGGTCACGTCCGCCAGCGCATAGGACTTTTGCGCATCGCTCAACGGGCGACGCGACCAGTCCGTGAACCGAGAGGTCTTGTCGACGCCTTCCTTGCAGATCTTGCGTACAAGGGTCTCATACCCCACCTGCTCGCCGAAGCCGCAAACCATAGCCGCCACCTGAGTGTCAAACAGAGGGGTCGGGAAAACACCGGCATCAACCCAGAAAATCTCAAGGTCCTGACGAGCCGCATGAAAGACTTTGACTACGTTCTCGTTGCGGAACAGTTCGTACAACGGGTCCAGCGACATGCCATCGGCCAAAGGATCGACCAGCACCGCACTGTCTTCATCATCTGAAGGCACCGCAAGCTGTACGAGGCACAGCTTGGAATAATAGGTTCGTTCGCGCAGAAACTCTGTATCCACGGTGACGTAGGGATGGTCCGCAGCGGCCGTGCAGAAAGCGGCCAGCTCTTGCGTCGTTGTCAGGGTTTTCATGCGCCGTTGTGTTCTTGCTTTTATGGTTTTTGTTGCTGCCCGTTTTGTCCTCATCCCGAGCGATATGCGACCATAAGACGAATAATCGGCGCGTGTAAATCACCCGTGCGGGTCAGGGCAAAAGAACCGGGTCGGTGTTGCCCAGAGAATACCTCTGCAACACTGCTGGATAGAGTTTATGTTCCCATGTCAGCACACGCGCGGCGAGGGTTTCAGGTGTGTCGCCGGGTTCGATCCCTACGCAGGCCTGCCCCAGAATCGGGCCATCATCCAGTGCGGCCGTCACTTCGTGGACGGTGCAACCATGTTCGGTATCACCAGCCTCGATCGCACGCGCATGGGTGTTCAGTCCCTTGTATTTGGGCAGCAGCGACGGGTGAATATTCAGCATGCGTCCCTGAAACCGCGAAACGAAATCCCCGGTCAAAACCCGCATGAACCCGGCAAGGCAGACGATATCAGGCTCGGCCTCAAGCAGAGGTTTCAACAATTCAGCCTCGAACGCGGTTCGGTCCTTGCCAAAGGGGCGGTGATCAACCGCAGCCGTCGGGATGCCCCGTTCAGCCGCTTTTTTCAGGCCACCTGCCTCGGCATCGTTAGACAAGACCAGACAGGGGCGCGCCGGATGATCACCAGTCATGCTGTCGACCAGTGACAGCATGTTCGAGCCGCCCCCGGAAATCAGGATGGCGACGCGTTTATGGCTCACAGCAGCTTGCCCGAATAGGCGACACCCGGCGCGTCAGTGACGATGCCGATTCGCGAGACGGTTTCGCCTGCGTCAGCCAGCAGAGCCTCCAGCCCCTCGGCCTGGTCCGCTGCGCAGACCACGATCATGCCGATGCCGCAGTTGAAGGTCTTGAGCATTTCTGCCTCGGCAATCCCGCCAGTTTCCGCCATCCAGTTGAAGACCGCGGGCAATTCCCATGCGTCCAGATCGACCTCGGCCCCAAGGTCTTCGGGCAGCACGCGCGGCAGGTTTTCGGTCAGGCCACCGCCTGTGATATGAGCCAACGCATGTACGCCCCCTGCCCGGAGCGCCTGCAGCGCAGGCTGAACGTAAAGCCGCGTTGGAGTCAGCAGCGCCTCGCCCAGCGTCCCGTCGCCGAAGGGTGAAGCGGCATCCCAGCCCAGTCCCGAAATCTCGACCAGCTTGCGCACCAGAGAATAGCCGTTGGAATGCACCCCGTTCGAGGCCAAGCCCAGCAGAACATCCCCCTGCTGCACGCCTTCCGGCAGCGCTGTGCCCCGTTCCATCGCACCGACCGAGAACCCGGCCAGATCGAAATCGCCATCCGGATACATGCCCGGCATTTCGGCTGTTTCGCCACCAATGAGAGCACACCCGGACTGAACGCAACCTTCGGCGATACCTTCGATGATGCGCGCGGCAGTGTCTGTATCGAGTTTTCCGGTGGCAAAATAATCAAGGAAGAACAGCGGCTCGGCCCCCTGACAGATCAGATCGTTGACGCACATGGCCACCAGATCGATGCCAACGCCATCAACAACGCCGGTGTCGATTGCAATCCGCAGTTTGGTGCCAACACCATCGGTTGCGCCGACCAAGATCGGATCTTCGTACCCTGCCGCCTTGAGGTCGAACAGAGCACCAAATCCACCCAGCCCGCTCATTACGCCCGAGCGATTGGTCCGCTTGGCTGCAGGCTTGATTCGGTCGACCAGAGCGTTCCCTGCATCGATATCGACACCCGCATCGGCGTAGGTGATTCCGTTCTTGCCCGCTGTCATGGCCAATCCCTCATGAGTGCTTTGCGCGCGGGTTATTCTATTGTGCAACATGTTGCAACGGTCAGGCTTGACGCGGGGGCTGATCGTGATACCCAAGGCGACATGGCGGGCCTGTAGCTCAATTGGTTAGAGCAGAGCGCTCATAACGCTTTGGTTGCGGGTTCAAGTCCTGCCGGGCCTACCAAATCACCGCCCAATCACGATATCCGCACAAAGCCCACCCAATTTTTTGCTGCTGCCCAACCGCAGAGTACCACCATGAACGCGTGCGATATCGGCCACGATGGCAAGGCCAAGGCCAACGCCGCTGCCCTGATTCTGATTTCGTGCAGGATCGAGTCGGGTAAAGGGTTTCACCGCTTCTGTACGTTGTTCGGCCGGAATGCCGGGGCCGTCATCCTCGACCCTGATCCGCAGCGACTTTGGTGTCATGTGCAGGCTGACTTCGGCTTTGTTTCCATAACGGATCGCGTTTCCGATCAGATTTTCAACAGCCCGACGCATGGCTGTTGGGCGTAACATTGCACAGCCCTGCCCTTCGACGGATACCAGCTCGACCTGCTGCCCGGCCCGCTGCGCATCATCGACGATCTGACTCAACCAGGTTTCGGGGTCGACTGCTTCGGGTGCGCTTTCTGCAGCTCCTCGCGAGAACTCAAGGAACGCATCCAGCAGCGACTGCATTTCATCGACGTCCTTCTGCAGTGGTGCCGCTTCATCCTCTGGCAACAGCGACAGCCCCAGTTTGAGCCGGGTAAGCGGAGTTCGCAGATCATGGCTGACCCCAGACAGCATAAGCGTGCGCTGTTCGATCTGCCGCTCAATCCGGGCGCGCATATCGACAAACGCGCTTCCTGCTGCCCGCACCTCGATCGCGCCGCCGGGCGTATAAGGCACGACACGGCCACGTCCAAACGCCTGAGCCGCATCGGCAAGCCGGGTGATCGGGCGCAGCTGATTGCGCATATAGAGGAAAGAGATTGAGGTCATCAAACCTGCAAAGAACACCATCGTCACGATCAACTGATGCGGGGCGGTGGGCGACAGACGCCGACGATCAAAACTCAATTCAAGCGTTCCAAGATCGGTCGCCAGATACAGACGAACCTCATTGCCGTCGGGCAATGCGATTTCCTGGAGTTCGGGGATCAGGGCGCGCATCTCGGTGTCCACCTGCGGCGCGATGAAATCGTACCATCGGCGCGATTCACTCTGCGGTTCCTCGTTTAAAGGCAGAAACCGGGCCCTCATATCCAGAACCGACAGCTCCGTGCGCGCCGCAGCCAACGCTTGTTGCTGGGTCTCCGTCCCCTGCATGAGATCCAGCACCAGCATGACCTCACGCGCGGCGGCGCGGGTCATCTGTGCCGTGACTTCCTCGAGGTGTTTCTGCAGAAAGGCAATGGAAACAACCAACAAGACAACAATGACCGGCAGCACCAGGATCAGCGCTGCACGCGCATATAGGCTGCGCGGCATATAGGGTTTGAGCCATTGCGTCGACATGGGCTAAACCTAGCGGGCCGCCCGGGTAAGAGGAAGAGGTCACGATGCAGGCTCCCGACGATTTCAACCCAACTCCCGGACAGATTCATGAGCTTTCGCCGGGCCTGAGCCGATTGCTCGCGCCCAACCCATCTCCGATGACCTATCGCGGGACAAACACTTATCTTCTGGGGGATAAAGACATCGCGGTGATCGACCCCGGTCCGCTGAGCGATGCCCATCTCGACGCAATCCTGGCTGCCCTGAAACCGGGGCAGCGGATCAGCCATATCTTTGTCACCCACACCCATCTGGACCACTCTCCGCTAGCCGCCCCGTTATCGGCACACACAGGCGCTCCGATTCTCGCCTTCGGAGGGCCTCAGGCAGGACGCAGCGCCGTCATGACGCAGCTGGCGCAAAATGGTCTTGCAGGTGGTGGAGAGGGAATCGATACCGATTTCCGCCCTGATGTCGAACTTGAAGATGGTGAGGTGATCGCGACCGACAGCTGGGAGCTGGAAGTCATCCATACGCCAGGTCATCTGGGCAATCACATCGCGTTTGCCTGGGGCGATATCTGTTTCACAGCGGATCATGTCATGGGTTGGGCCAGTTCCTTGGTTTCCCCTCCGGATGGAGACCTGACGGATTTCATGGCTGCTTGCCGTCGCCTGCGCGCGCGCAACTGGTCGGTTTTCCACTCAGGTCATGGAGCGCCGATCACAAACCCCGCCGAACGTCTGGATTGGCTGATTGAACACAGATTGCAAAGAGAAACTCAGATTCTTGATGCGTTGTCGCAAGGCCCCGCGACGGCTCAGGGGCTGGCTGAGCAGATCTACGTCGAAACCCCAAAAGCACTGCTTCCCGCGGCTGAGCGCAATGTGTTCGCCCATCTGGTCGATCTGACCGGCAAATCCCGCGTTGCGCCCCAGGGTGACCTGTCTGCCGGTGCGCGTTTCAGGCGTCTCGTATGAGCTCGCAAAAAATTTTTCGTCAGCTATGCACTTCCTCTCTGGACGGCGAAAATTGCTGTTGTTATACGCCCCTCAGTTCCGGCGTAGCTCAGCGGTAGAGCAGTTGACTGTTAATCAATTGGTCGTAGGTTCGATCCCTACCGCCGGAGCCAAATCTTCCCAAAATCAGCTAGATTTGCATCGTTTGCCACTGGCAAGTTTTTTCGTCGAAAAAACTCCAACGCCCTCTGGACGGCGCAGATACAGGTTGCTATACGGCGCGAACCGTTCCGGCGTAGCTCAGCGGTAGAGCAGTTGACTGTTAATCAATTGGTCGTAGGTTCGATCCCTACCGCCGGAGCCATTCTTCCCAAACTGGCACTTACCCCATCAGCGCATCGCTGAAATCCGCACGCAATGTGCGTTTCAGGACCTTACCGGTCGCGTTCAAGGGCAAAGCGTCGACAAACACAACCTTGTCCGGCACCTGCCATTTGGCGATTTTACCGTCAAAGAATGCTAATAAATCCTGCTCGGTCGGCTCTTCGCCTTCGGCCTTCACGGCCACCAACAGCGGACGTTCATCCCATTTCGGATGCGGCACGCCTACGACGGCAGCAGTTGCCAGCTGAGGGTGCGCGACGGCGATATTCTCCAACTCGACAGAGCTAATCCATTCGCCGCCTGATTTGATGATGTCCTTCGACCGGTCGCGGATCGTCATGTATCCGTCCGGATCCAGCGTCGCCACATCGCCCGTCGCGAACCAGCCATCCTGCAGCAGGGCTTCATCCTGCATGTGGAAGTAACTATCCAGCACCCAGTGACCGCGCACCATCAGATCACCCTGAGTTTCACCGTCATGAGGAAGATCATTGCCGTCATCGTCGACGATCTTCAGTTCTACCCCAAAGGGTGGGCGGCCCTGATTCTCACGCAACTTGTGCTGCGCTTCGATGGGCATCTCCAGATGTTTGGCCATGGGATAGTTTGTGGTGCCCAGAGGGCTCATTTCACTCATCCCCCAGGCGTGAACGGTGTCTACGCCATAGGTCTCGCGGAAGGTTTCGATCATCGAGGGTGGACATGCGGCACCACCGATCACAGTGCGATTGAGACTTTCCAGCTTCGTTCCACATTTCGCGGCGTGGGCCAGCAGGCCCTGCCAGATGGTCGGCACGCCCATCGCCAGTGTCACTCCGAAGGTGTCGATCAGGTTGACCAGCGCTTCGCCATGCAGATCAGGCCCTGGCATCACCATGCGCGAGCCAGACATCGCGCTGGCGTAAGGGGACCCCCAGGCATTGACGTGGAACATCGGCACCACCGGCATCACCACATCCATGGCAGAATAGCCGATCACATCGCGCGTATTTGACGCAAAGCTATGCAGCAATGTGGACCGGTGCGAATAGAGAACCCCCTTGGGATTACCTGTCGTACCCGACGTGTAGCACAGGCTGGAGGCAGTATTTTCGTCAAAGCTGGGCCACGCAAAATCCGCATCCCCGGTTTCTATCAGCTCATCATAGAAAACCAGCCCCGGCACCTGAGACAGCGCGGCCTCATCGCGCGCGCCCATCAGAACGAAATGCTGCACCTCGGTCAGATGTTCTTGCAGAGCAGATACCAACGGCAGGAAGGTTGCATCAAAAAACAGGACCCGGTCCTGCGCATGGTTAATGATATAAGTCAGCTGTTCCGGAAACAGGCGCGGATTGATCGTGTGGCAGACGAAGCCGGCACCGGATACGGCATAGTAGATCTCTAGGTGGCGGCGGTTGTTCCAAGCCAGTGTACCCACGCGATCCTGCGGCTGCAGCCCCAGCTTCACAAGCGCCGAGGCCATCCGTCGCGCATTCTGCGCAATGCCCGCCCAGTTGGTCTCGGTTACGGTTCCGTCGGTTTCGACCGAGATAATCTCGGTCTGGCCGTGATAGCGTTCGGCGTGATCAATCAGCGACGAAATCAGCAAAGGCTGCGTCATCATCTGTCCCAGCATGGACATTCCTCCCATCGTCAGCGCTTGGCCGCGCCTTAGTCTCTTGGCAGCAACCCTGCCAAGAATTCAATTGTCTGACAATAAGAGAGTGCGACCGGGCGCGGCGTCAACTGCGATGGCGTAAAGCGTATTCGACCAGAGCGGCGGTCGAACCGTCCTTGCCCTCGGTGCCACTCTCTCCATCGACAATAGGACCCAGAGAAGTCGCCAGTTCCTTGCCCAGCTCAACGCCCCATTGATCGAAAGAGTTTATGCCCAGCAATACCCCTTCGACAAACACACGATGTTCGTAGAGCGCGATGATCTGGCCCAGCACAAAAGGTGTCAATTGTGGGTAAATCAACGTGGTCGAAGGGCGATTGCCCGAGAATACGCGGTGCCTTGCCTGACGCTCCAACTCGTCTCCGGTCAGACCTTTTTCCGCCATACGTGACCGGGCTTTCTCTAACGAGCGCCCCCGCATCAAAGCCTCGGACTGGGCCAGACAATTGGCCAGCAACAACCGGTGATGATGCGCCAATTCGGGTTCATGCCCCTCGGCAGCCACCATGAACTCGCAGGGGATCACATCGGTGCCCTGATGGATCAGCTGATAGAACGCGTGCTGCCCGTTGGTGCCGGGCTCACCCCAGACCACTGGGCCGGATGGTATTGTCAGATCGCTGCCATCCATGGCGACGGATTTACCATTCGATTCCATCTCAAGCTGCTGGAAATAGGCAGGAAGGCGCAGCAGGCGTTGATCATAGGGCAGCACCGCGCGGCTGGCATGCCCCAGCACCTGACGATGCCAGATACCGACCAGGGCCAACATCACCGGCATATTCTCGACCCATTCTGCCGAGCGAAAATGCAGATCCATCGCCTGCCCGCCCCGCAGAAACGCATCAAACGCGTTTGATCCAACGGCGATCATCACTGGCAGTCCCACCGGCCCCCAAACGGAATAGCGCCCGCCGACCCAGCCGGCGAACCCGAACACGTGCTCTTCGGGGATGCCGAATGCGGCCGTTCTGTCCACAGCGCTCGAGACAGCCGCGAATTGCTGAGACAGGTCCCCACCCCCGTCCACCATCCACGCCCGTGCGGTACGTGCATTGGTCATGGTCTCGATCGTGGTGAACGTTTTCGTAGCCACGATGACCAGCGTGCGCTTCGGATCAAGCGGACGTAAAGTATCGGCAATATGCGCGCCATCCACGTTCGACACATAATGCAGCCGTGGCCCATCGTGATATGGCGACAGCGCATGGGTCGCCATGACCGGTCCCAGATCCGAGCCGCCGATGCCGATACTCACTACATCGGTAAAGCTGCCCCCCGCCCCTTGGATCGCGCCGCCGCGCACTTCCTCGGCGAAGATACGCATCCGCTGCAGGGTGCTGAGCACATCTGGCATCACATCCTGCCCATCAACCTCAACCGGGTCGCCATCAAGGTTGCGCAGCGCCGTATGCAGCACCGCACGGTCTTCGGTCTCGTTGATCTTCTGGCCTGTGAACATGGCCTCGCGGCGTTCGGCCAGCCCCGCCTGATCGCACAAATCAATCAAACCCGACCGGATACTCTCATCAATCTGTGTTTTCGAGTAATCAAACAGCAGATCACCGGTCGAGGCCGAGAACCCCTGTGCGCGCGTTGGATCGTCAGCGAACAGATCCTCGATACGTCGGCCCTGGGTCACCGCGACATAGGTCTTGAGGCTATCCAACTGCATCGCGTCTACTCCGCCCAATGAACCGTCATACCACTCAGCACTGCCGCGATCGGAGCGTCTTCGGGCGGCAACGTCATAGCCCGCTCAAGCGCATCACGTTTGGCGGTGCCGAAAATGATCAGATGTTTCGAAAGCGCCCCCTCCAGAACCGGCGCAGTCAGGGTAATGCGCGGTTCTGGCTGCACATCGGTGCGTGCCACCGCAAGCGTTGGCGCATGGCTGTCCAGCGCGGCCGCCAACCCGTCCATCCCCGGAAAAAGCGAGGCGGTGTGCATATCCTCACCCATCCCAAGCACCAGCACTGACAGCGGCAGCACTGGGTTAATCAAGCTCTCAATCTCGGGTAAAACTTCCTCAGGTTCGTGGCCTTCAACATAGAGTGGCACATATTGCGCAACCGAGGCGCGGCTGGTCAGCAAACGCTCTCGGATCAGACGCTCGTTTGAGCGTTCGCTATCCCCCGCAACACAGCGCTCATCAGTGGGCAGAACCCGCACCCGATCCCATTCCAGATCGGCGGCGCAGAGGACGTCGAACACCGGCCCTGGTGTCGTCCCGCCGGGAACCGCAAGCGAGACCATGTCATGGTGCAGCAAGGCGGATTCCAAGTCTCCGGCGAGATCATTGGCGACATCTATCGCCAGCATGTCACGGTCGGCATATTCTTTGATATTCATGGGTTTATCCCCTGCCAGCGGCGACCATCTCGTTTCATCAGCAATTCGGCGTCGCCGGGGCCGGTGCTGCCACTTTCATAAGGTTTGGGCACATCGCCCCGTGCTTCCCAGCCAGCGATGATCGGGTCGGTCCAGGCCCAGGCGGCCTCGACCTCATCACCGCGCATGAACAGGGTCTGGTTGCCGCGAATAACATCCATCACCAGCCGTTCATAGGCATCAGGTGGATTCTGGCTTTCGGGTCCCAGCGCCTCGGCAAAACTCATGTCCAGCGGCACGTCGACCAGACGCATACCGCCCTGCCCGGGTTCCTTGATCGTCACCTTCAGCGTAATGCCTTCATTGGGCTGCAGCCGGATCGACAGCGCATTTGCATGGCGCCCCGCCTCTTCCCCGAAGATCGAATGCGGCGCGTCCTTGAACATCACATTGATGACCGAAGACCGTGCCACCAATTCTTTGCCCGTACGCAGATAGAACGGAGTTCCCGCCCACCGCCAATTGCTGATATGGGCGCGCAAAGCCACATAGCTTTCAGTTGTGGAGCGCGGGTTTCCTACAACGTCACGATAACCTTGGCCCGCTGCACCGTCGACGAATTGACCGCGCACGATGTGGTGCGGCTCAACCGGATCCAGCGCCCGGATCACCTTCAGCTTTTCATCACGCACCGCATCGGGGTCGAATTTCGCCGGTGGCTCCATCGCGATGAGGCATAGAAGCTGCATCAGGTGGTTCTGCATCATGTCGCGCATCGCACCCGCACGCTCATAATAATCCTCACGCCCGTCAATGCCGACAGTTTCAGCAACTGTGATCTGAATGTGGTCGACGTATTGGCTGTTCCAGAGCGGCTCGAACAGCATATTGCCGAAACGGACGGCCATCAGGTTCTGCACCGTCTCTTTGCCCAGATAATGATCGATCCGATAGATCTGGCTCTCATCAAAATGCGCCGCGAGCGTTGCGTTCAACGCTCGGGCGCTTTCCAGATCATGTCCGAACGGTTTTTCAACCACGATCCGCGCCTGCTCGGTCAAAAGGTCATGCGCTTTGATCTGCTCGGCCAGTGGCCCAAACAGGCGTGGCCCAACCGAGAAATAGAAGGCCCGTACGCGTTGCGGCTGCAACTTTCCGGCAAGCCTCGCCCAACCCTCATCCGACAAGGCATCCAGCGAAACATAATCGACACGCTGCAGAAACCCCTGCAGCGCTTCGGCATCCCGAACCTGATCCGGCGCATGCCGATGGAGCGATTCGGAGACCATCGCCCGAAACGCCCCGGCGTCCAGCCCACCCCGGGCAGCTCCAATAATCTGAGTGTCCTGAGGCCATTGACCAGCGCAATAGCGTCGAAACAACGCTGGAACGATCTTGCGCTGCGCCAGATCGCCAGTTGCGCCGAAAATGACCAGATCGAACGGGTCGACAGGTATGACACGAGAAACCATGCGTTTTCCTTACCTTGCCGCTTGGGCCATGTCCAATGTTAGCGCAATCATAAAGCAATAAATCGCTGCCATCAAAACTCCGTCAATGACAGGTTGTCCCACTTAACGAAACCCACCTGATTGGTTAGGTCAGGCAGGCAAGCGCACTGAACCGGATACCGGAATGAAAGACAACGTCCCGCAGGCTGCCAATATCGGCAAATTTCAAAACAAAAAGGTGACAGCAGACGGCCAGACACGCGCCTCGGTCACCCTGACCAACCCCGAGACGTTGTGGTTCAATACTGGAACCCTGTGCAATATCGAATGTGTGAACTGCTACATTGCCAGTAGCCCCACGAATGACGCCCTGGTTTACATCACCGCTGACGAGGTGCGCGACTATCTGGATCAGATCGAAGAGCGTAAATGGCCGATCCGCGAGATCGGATTTACTGGCGGCGAACCCTTTATGAACCCCGAGATGATCGACATGACCCGTACGGCGCTGGAGCGTGGATACGAGGTGCTGATCCTGACCAATGCGATGTTGCCGATGATGCGCCGCAAAACGCGTGAGGGGTTGTTGGATTTGCAGCAAACCTACGGCGATAAGCTTACCCTGCGGATTTCGGTCGATCATTATCGGCCTGAACTTCATGATGAGGAACGTGGCGCAGGCAGTTTTGACAAAACGGTCGCGGGAATGGAGTGGTTGCGCGACAATGGGTTCAAGATGGCTATCGCTGGTCGCACGCTCTGGGGTGATACCGACGCCGAAAGCCGCGCAGGCTATACCGCGTTTTTTGCAAAGCATGGGTTTGACGTCGACGCCCAGAACCCTGCTCAGACCGTCCTGTTCCCCGAGATGGATGAAACTGTGGAAGTGCCCGAGATCACCACGGCCTGCTGGGGCATTCTGAACAAATCGCCTGATGCGGTGATGTGCGCCAGCTCTCGAATGGTGATAAAGCGCAAAGGTGCCGAACGTCCCGCTGTTTTGGCCTGCACGCTGCTGCCCTATGCGCCTGAATTCGAAATGGGTGCAACCCTGGCCGAGGCGGAATCCAACGTTCATCTGAACCACCCCCACTGCGCCAAATTCTGCGTGTTAGGCGGGGCAAGCTGTTCAGCCTGAGGGTTAATTCACCCGGAATTCACCCACCATATTGCGCCACTCCCCCGGGGCGATCATCTTACGATGGGTGAACCGGACCGAATGCAACGGTCCTTCGATCTCTTTTTGCCAGAATTCTACGAATTTAAAGAGTTTCGGATGATCCGGAGCAAGGTCGTAATCCTGCCAGATAAAGGTATTCAGAACATGAATATAATCGGGCATGTGATAAAAGAACTCCGCCGTCGTCAGCCCGTACCCCTTGAGCATCAATTCGGTTTCGCTTTGCGCCATTCAGACCTCCAAATTTGTTAAAAGGTCTTCTCAGGGTAACACGGAACCCTCCTAATACTTATATAACAATATGTTACCCTCGTGTTACTGCGGTATTTTTTGCTAAATCATCAGCTTGCTTGCACCTTATATGCCGGGTCTGATAAGGTGCATCCACAAGATATAGATCAAGAACAAGACACGGGCAGCCTACGTGAGCGATACGCCAGAAACCCCAGAAAACATGGATGAAACCCCGCCCGAGCGCCCAGTCTATGACGGCCCGACGGTCTCCATCGAATCCGAGATGCGCACGTCCTATCTGGACTATGCCATGTCGGTCATCGTGTCCCGCGCGATCCCCGATCTGCGCGATGGCTTGAAACCGGTTCACCGGCGGATTCTCTATGCCATGCACGAGACCGGGAATACGCATGACAAAACGTATCGCAAATCGGCCCGTCCGGTGGGCGATGTGATGGGTAAATATCACCCGCATGGTGACAGCGCGATCTATGACGCGCTGGTGCGGATGGCGCAGGATTTCTCGATGTCGCTGCCGCTGTTGGACGGTCAGGGCAACTTTGGCTCAATGGACGGCGATAACCCGGCGGCGATGCGTTACACCGAAGTGCGGATGGACAAGCCTGCCGCCGCGCTGCTGGCAGATATCGAAAAAGAGACGGTTGATTTTCAGGACAACTACGACGGCAAGGACAAGGAACCGACCGTCCTGCCCGCGCGTTTCCCGAACATGCTGGTCAATGGCGCCGGTGGTATCGCTGTGGGTATGGCCACGAACATCCCGCCGCACAATCTGGGTGAAGTGGTCGACGCAACTCTGGCGCTGATCGACGACCCAGATTTGACGTCCGAGCAACTGATCGAATACGTCCCCGGCCCCGACTTCCCCACCGGCGGTGTGATGCTGGGTCGTTCTGGCGCACGCAAAGCCTATCTAGAGGGCCGTGGCAGCGTCATCATCCGTGCTAAGACGCGGGTCGAAGAACTGCGCAAGGATCGCTACGCCATTGTCGTGGATGAGATCCCGTATCAGGTAAACAAGGCTTCGATGATCGAGAAGATCGCCGAGGCGGTGCGCGAGAAACGCATCGAAGGCGTGGCGCATGTACAGGACGAATCCGACCGCAATGGCGTGCGCGTGGTGGTCGAACTGAAACGCGATGCAACGCCTGAAGTTGTTCTGAACCAGCTCTATCGCTTCTCACCGATGCAGACATCCTTTGGCTGCAACATGCTGGCGCTGAACGGTGGCCGCCCCGAGCAGTTGACCCTGCGCCGGTTCCTGACCTCGTTCATCGACTTCCGCGAGGATGTCGTTGCCCGACGCACAGCCTACGACCTGCGAAAAGCGCGTGAACGCAGCCATATCCTGTGTGGTCTGGCCGTGGCCGTGTCGAACGTGGACGAAGTGGTCGCCACGATCCGCTCGTCGGCAGACGCCGCAGAGGCGCGCGAGAAACTGATGACCCGCCGCTGGCCTGCATCCGAGATCGAGGGCTATCTGCGCCTGATCGACGATCCTTTGTCCAAGATGAACGACGATGGCACCTATAACCTGACCGAGGTTCAGGCCCGTGCCATCCTCGACCTGCGTCTTCAGCGCCTGACCCAACTGGGTGTCAAAGAGGTCACGGACGAGCTGGAAGAACTGGCCGCCAAGATCAAGGAATACCTGGATATTCTGTCCTCACGCGAGCGCATCATGGGCATCATCGCCGATGAACTGCGCGACGTCCGCGAGAAATTCGCCGTCGACCGCCGTACCGAGATCGTTGACTGGTCCGGCGACATGGAAGACGAGGACCTGATCGAGCGTGAGGATATGGTCGTGACCGTCACCTCGGGCGGCTATATCAAACGTACGCCGCTGGCCGATTTCCGCGCCCAAAAACGCGGCGGCAAGGGCTTGTCGGGGATGCAGACCAAGGAAGAGGATGTTGTCACCAACCTCTTCGTGGCCAACACGCATACTCAACTGCTGTTCTTCACCACCGATGGCATGGTCTACAAGCTCAAGACTTGGCGCCTGCCGCAATCGGGACGCACCGGTAAAGGCAAGGCGATCGTCAACATCCTGCCGATCCCAACGGGCGTTTCCATCGCGGCGATCATGCCGGTCGATGTGCCGGATGAAGAATGGGAAAACCTGCAGATCGTCTTCGCCACCAGCGCGGGCGACGTGCGCCGCAACCGCTTGTCGGACTTCACCAACGTTCGCCGCAATGGCAAGATCGCAATGAAGCTGCCCGAGGGCGTGGAACTGGTAAACGCCCGCATCTGTTCAGAAGATGAAGACGTGATGCTGGTGACCAACTCAGGCCGCGCGATCCGCTTCCGCACTACCGATGTCCGCGTCTTCAATTCGCGCGAGTCGACTGGCGTGCGCGGCATCAAGCTGACCAATGGCGACCGTGTCGTCTCGATGTCCGTAATCCGCCACTTCGAAGCTGATCCGGATGAGCGCGCTGCTTATCTCAAAATGCGCCGCGCCGTCGCGGGGATTGCTGATGATGGAGAGACAGACGAGGACGAAGCCGCGCCCGGCTCAATCACACAGGAACGCTATGCCGAGATGTCGGCGGCCGAAAACCTGATCCTGACCATCACGACCGGTGGCGCGGGCAAGCTGAGCTCAAGCCATGATTACCCCGTCCGCGGACGCGGCGGCATGGGTGTCGCGGCGATGGACAAGGCCATGCGTGGCGGCGAACTGGTGGCCTCGTTCCCCGTTGAGATCGATGACCAGATCATGCTGGCAACGTCCAAAGGCCAGTCGATCCGGGTGCCGGTCGAGGGCATCTCGTTCCGCTCCCGCAGCGCGGGCGGAGTTCGGGTCTTCAACACCGGCAAAGGTGAAGAAGTTGTTAGCGTCGCCTGGATAGCCGATCAGGGTGATGAAGAAAGCGAAGAATAACAAAGCACTACAGAAGTGTAACAAAGCGCCCGTTTTGCGGGCGTTTTTGTTATTCTGGGTCACGTTCATGCCAACGGCCCCGTTGGCGGACTTGCCCGAGACCCACCGCAGCCCTAGCCTTTTATTATGTGGTCTTTCGCCCATATCCGCCCTGCCTACAGCCGCGCTGAACGCATAAGCGATGGTGTCATTCATGTCCTGGGCGTGTCCTCGGCGCTGATCGCGGTGCCAATGCTGATCATCATGACGGTTTTCTATCGATCCGACCCGGCGGCGGTCCTGGGGGCTTCGATCTATGGTATCACGCTGGTTCTGATGCTGACCTTCTCGGCGCTTTACAACATGATCGAACATGACGAATGGGCAGAGTTTCTGCGCCGTCTCGATCATTCCGGCATCTACGTGAAGATTGCGGGCACCTATACACCGTTTCTATTGCTTTCGGCCTCACAACCACCGGGGTTGCTGCTGGGCCTATGGTCTTCGGCCACGCTCGGGTCGGTCCTGAAGATGATCGACCCCAGCCGCTTCCGCTGGTTCGGACTGGCGCTTTATCTGCTGATGGGGTGGGCCGCAGTCTGGGCCGGGCAATCCATGCTGGCCGAGCTTTCGCCGGGCACCTTGACGCTTATGATTGCCGGGGGTCTGATCTACACCGCAGGCGTGGTATTCTACCTTTTGGACTGGCTGCCCTATCACAACACCATATGGCATGTGTTCGTCTTGACTGGTAGCGGCCTGTTCTTTGCCGCCGTCGCCCTGCGTATCGAAATGGTACCGTCTGGGCCCATCTAAGGTCGAACCCGATCATGCCGAGCGGGCTTCAAAGCCCATACAACGCCCCAAACTTCTGCTCCAGATAGGCCAACAGCGGCTCTGGTCCCGGTTCCACGCCACTGGCGCGCTGGATGATTTCGCGGGGCGCGTACAGCCCTCCGTGTTGCTGAACCTGCTCTCGAAGCCAGCCGGTGGCCTCGGATGTATCGCCAGCCGCCAACTGCCCCTCAAGTTTGGGAATTGCCGTGCGCAGCGCATGATACAGGCATCCCGCATAGACGTTGCCCAGCGAATAGGTCGGGAAATAGCCAAACAAGCCAACCGACCAATGCACATCCTGCAAACACCCGTTCGAGGGCTTATCCACCGCATACCCGAAATCCGCTTTGAAACGATCATTCCAAGCAGCCTCAAGGTCGCTCACCTGCAAGTCGCCGGCCATCAGGGCGCGTTCCAGATCAAAGCGCAGCATGATGTGAAGGTTGTATTGAACCTCATCGGCTTCGGTCCGGATATACCCGTTATGGACCCGATTCACCGTGGCATAGAACGCATCCGCGTCCGCGACGCCAAAGTCACCAAACGCGTCGGTCATCTGCTTGAACAGCCAACCGGTGAAGGCACGAGACCGGCCCAACTGGTTCTCATAGATACGGCTTTGGCTCTCATGCACGCCCATCGAGACACCCCGGCCCAGTGGGGTCAGCAGATAGTTGCGGTCGATCCCCTGTTCATAAGCTGCGTGCCCGACTTCATGAATCGTGGAATAGAAGCAGTTGAACGGGTCGGTTTCACTGGTCCGGGTGGTGATGCGCACATCCAGACCGCTGCCCGAGCTGAACGGGTGCACGGCCTTGTCTACGCGTCCATTGTTCAGATCATACCCAAAGGCCACGGCCAGCTTTTGTGATAGACGCATCTGAGTGAGTTCATCAAAACGGCCCGTCAGTGCAGCAGGCTCGGGACGATCCAGGACAGCGGCGCGTAGGGCAACCAGACGCGGGCGCATTTCGTCAAAGATCGCGGCAATCTGGGCTCCGGTCGTATAGGGTTCATAATCCTCGACCATCGCGTCATAGATATCGCTGCCTTGTGCCAACGCTTCGCCTTCCTGGCGTTTCAGGGAAACAACCTCTTCCAATACCGGAAGGAAAGCCGAAACGTCTTCGTCCGCACGCGCCTGCGCCCATTTACCCTGCGCCGCCGAGGTTACCCGGGCAATCGCCGTGGCCAGATCAGCGGGCACCTTTACCGCCCGGTCATAGGCGCGCCGGATTTCACGCAGCTGCGCCTTGCCAACCTCGTCCTGAGGCGCAGCCTGCTCCAGCCAGTCCGCAACACGCGGGTCGGAACGGCGGGCATGCAGAACAGCCTCAATCGCTGCCATCTCCTCGGCCCGCTGCACAGCCGCTCCGCGCGGCATCACCGTTTCCTGATCCCAACCCAGCCGTCCGGCAATCTGGCCCAGGGCCGAGGTTTCGCGCTGAAAGGCCATCAGATCATTGAATGCTGTCATGAAATCATTCTCCGCGCAGAGAGGTTGCGATGGGGTAAGCTGTCAGGAACCGCGCGCGCAGGATCAAGGTCCAGACAACCACGGCCATGAACTGGTGGAAAATGGCGATCTGCCACGGGGCTGCGTAAACGACAGTCACGATGCCCACAACCACCTGTAGCGAGAGCGCCGCAAAGGCCGCGTTGAATGCGAACCGCGTTTGTGGATGTGCGCTGGTTTGCCCACGCCGCCAGACGACAAAGGCGAAGATGAACAGCAGATAGCCGACGCAACGATGAATGAACTGCACCAGACCGGGGCTTTCGAAGAAGTTGCGCCACATCGGCTCAAGCATCGCCGCATCAGGCGGCAGCAGTTGCCCGCCGATCAGGGGCCAGTCGGTGTAGGACCGTCCGGCGTCGATTCCTGCCACCAGTGCACCGATGAGGATTTGCAAAAAGGTGAAGTGCAGCAGGCCGGTCGAAAGAGAGAAAAGTTTGGTCTCTTTCGCACGCCGGGCCTGCATCAGGTCACGCTCTTCCCGGCCAAGTTCAAAGATGTACCAGGCAAGGAAACCGAGGATCACGAAGGCCAGCCCCAGATGCGTCGCTAGACGATAGCTGGCAACGGCAGTCATGCCTTCACCTTGCGTGACACCCGAGGCAACCATCCACCAGCCGACAGCCCCCTGAACGCCGCCCAGAGCGCCGGGGATCAGCAGCTTGCCGGTCCACCCCGTCGGGATTTTACGTGCCGCAAGAAAGCCGAAGAACCCGATGGCCCAGACGAGGCCAATCACACGGCCCAGCTGGCGATGGCCCCATTCCCACCAATAGATGGTTTTGAAATCATCCAGCTCCATCCACTGGTTCTGAATGCGCCACTGGTCGATTTCTTTGTACTTATCAAACTCGGATTGCCAGTCAGCCTCATTCATCGGCGGGATGGCCCCGGTGATAGGCCGCCATTCGGTGATCGAGAGACCGCTATCGGTCAGGCGCGTCAGCCCGCCCACCGCAATCATTACCACCACCAGAGCAAACAGGATCATCAGCCAGACGCGGATCGCATTGCGCGCGCCACCGCGGCCCCGATCGATCATACCGGGTTGAACTGCCTGTTGCTTTTCGGTGTCCGAGACCTCTTCGAAGATGCTGCGCTTACCGCTCATGCTGTCCTCATGTCCTGAATTTCATCGCAAGCTAGGGCCACCGGCGGCCGAGGTCCAGCCTCAGCCTTTATCCTTCCAACGGACCATCTGCCGCATGATCCCGTGCAGCATCTGCACATCCGCACGTGTCATCCGCATCCGCGACCACAGATTGCGCAGATTGACCTTCATGCCCTCCGCCTTTTCGGGTGGATAGAAGAACCCGGCCTCTTCCAACCGGTCCTCGTAATGCTCGACCAGTTTTTCGACCTCGATACCCGTGGCCCAGTCGCCCTTGCCCAGATCAGTTGCCTCATGCACGACATCCCCGGTCTGGCGCATCCATTCATAGGCGGTCAGCAGCACGCATTGCCCAAGGTTCAACGAGGCATATTCCGGATTCACAGGGACCGAGATGATCGCGTTGGCCTTGGCAATATCTTCGTTTTCAAGCCCTGCACGTTCCGGGCCAAACAGCACAGCCACCTTTTCGCCCACCGCCACTTTCTCAGCTGCGAGCTGCATTGCACGCTCCGGGCTATAGACGGGCTTGGTCAACCCGCGCTGCCGCGCTGTTGTGGCAAAGACAAAGGTGGTGTCCGCCAGCGCGCCCGCCAGATCATCGAACAGCTGCGCCTCGTCCAGCAGCCGTCCAGCCCCGCTGGACATCGCCACAGCCTTGGGATTGGGCCACCCGTCCCGCGGCGCCACGATCCGCATCCGGTCCAGCCCAAAGTTCCACATCGCCCGCGCGGCGGCACCGATGTTTTCACCCATCTGCGGGCGCACCAGAACGAAGGAAGGCTGGGATGTATCGCTGGGCATGGCTCACTCCGAAAAACTCCGCCTGCTCTACTGGCCACATGGATCAAGGGCAAGCCGCCCCTGCCTGTTCTGCTCTCAAATAGATGCTCAGCGGGCATAAAAGTTTGCTTCCCCCGCGCAATCCGCTAAACCGCGCGAAAGAATTCAAAGCCGAAGGACGCGCAATGGACACTCCAGAGCAGCCGCAGATTTACCTGATCACGCCTCCGACTATCGCGCTGAGCACATTCCCCGAACAATTGGGCCGTGTGCTGGATGGGGCTGACATTGCCTGTATTCGTCTGGCTTTGGCAGGCAGCGACGAAGACACCATCTCGCGCGCGGCCGATGCCTGCCGCGAGGTGGCGCATGCGCGGGACGTGGCCATCGTGATTTCCAACCACGTTCTGCTTGCGCAGCGGTTGGGGCTGGATGGCGTGCATCTGGATGACGGCGCGCGCTCCATCCGGGCTGCCCGCAAGGAATTGGGCGCAGACGCGATCGTAGGCAGCTTCTGCGGCACCTCCAGCCATGATGGCATGACCGCTGGTGAGAATGGTGCGGATTATGTGGCCTTTGGCCCGGTCGGCTCTGTCACGCTGGGCGATGGTACGCAGGCCGAGAAAGACCTGTTCCAATGGTGGTCCGAGATGATCGAGGTTCCGGTCGTGGCCGAAGGTGGGCTGACCCCGGAACTGGTGCAGGACCTTACCCCCTGCACTGATTTCTTCGGCATCGGCGAGGAAATCTGGTCACAAGATAACCCGCTGGACGCGCTGAACTCTCTGATTGCCGCAATGCGCTGAGGGATGTGAGCGTTAACCCTTGCACCCACGCCGGGGCTGCGGCATGACACGTGGTATGAATAAGAACAGCGAAATCCTGTGCATCGGTTCAGTCCTTTGGGACGTGATCGGACGGTCGGCCAGCGCCATGCGTCAGGGCTCGGACGTGCCGGGTCGCATCACCCGCCTGCCCGGTGGCGTCGCCATGAACATCGCCATGACGCTGGTGCGGTTTGGGATGACTCCCACGCTGCTGACCGCAATAGGCCGCGACCCCGAGGGCGACGAACTGGTTCAGTCCTGCGCGCGCCTCGGGATGGTCACCGATCACATCTATCGCTCGCAAGACCTGCCAACCGACAGATATATGGCTGTCGAGGGCGCAAACGGGCTGATCGCCGCCATTGCCGATGCGCATTCGCTGGAAGCCGCCGGAGCCAAAATCCTGCGCCCTCTCATGCACGGGCCTTTGGGTTACGAAAATACACCTTTCGAAGGCCCCATTGCACTGGATGGCAACCTGACACTCACCCTTCTGGAAGAGATTGCCCAAAGCCCCGCCTTCGCCAAAGCCGATCTGCGCGTCGCGCCCGCCTCACCCGGTAAGGCCGAGCGGCTGCTGCCCTTCCTCAAACACGCCCGCGCGACACTGTATGTGAACCTCGAAGAGGCCGGCCTGCTATGTCAGCGCGAATTCACCGATTCCGAAAGCGCCGCCAAGGGTCTGCTGGATCGTGGTGCCCTGCGGGTACTGGTAACCGATGGCGGAAACTCAGCCACTGTCGGGGATACTGACGGCGTTCTGACCCAAACACCCCCTTCGGTTCTGGTCACTCGTGTGACTGGTGCCGGAGATACCTTCATGGCCGCCCATATCGCCGCCGAGGCAAATGGCGCAGTGAATGACGCGGCCCTCAGCCGCGCCCTGCATGCCGCCGCAACCTATGTTTCCGGAGAAACCCCACTGTGATCACCCTTCACTATTCCGCCGAGGTCCGTGCTGCCAAAGATGCAGGCCAACCCATCGTGGCACTGGAAAGCACCATTATTACCCACGGCATGCCCTACCCTCAGAACATCGAGGTTGCGGCCCAGGTCGAACAGGATATCCGTGATGCCGGTGCAGTTCCGGCCACAATCGCCGTTATCGACGGTGTTCTGAATGTCGGTCTCGAAGCCGACCAGTTGAGTGCATTGGGTCAGGCTCAGGGCGTCGCCAAACTGTCGCGTGCTGACATGGCGGCGTGCCTCGCTACCGGCGGCACAGGCGCAACCACGGTTGCGGCCACGATGATCGCCGCACATTACGCCGGTATCGAGGTTTTTGCGACCGGGGGCATCGGAGGGGTGCATCAGGGGGCCGAAACTTCATTCGATATTTCTGCCGATTTGCACGAGCTTGCCCACACCCCGGTCACCGTTGTAGCGGCCGGGGCCAAAGCCATCCTCGACCTAGCCAAAACGCTTGAGGTTCTGGAAACGCTGGGCGTGCCCGTCATCGCGCATGGGCAGGACGAGTTTCCGGCGTTCTGGTCCGCAAAGTCTCCGCTCGCGGCCCCGCTGCGCATGGACGATGCTGCCAAGATTGCCAAAGCCCACGCCACCCGTCGCGCGCTGGGTCTACCCGGCGGACAATTGGTGGCCAACCCGATCCCCGATGCCGATCAGATCCCGTCCGATGAATTGGCGCCCATCATCGCATCGGCCCAATCCGACGCCGAGACGCACCGCATCACCGGCAAGGGCGTTACCCCTTATCTGCTGCAGCGTATCTACGAACAGACCGAGGGCCGTTCCCTTACTGCCAATATCGCTCTGGTCCGCAACAATGCCCGCCTGGCTGCCGCCATCGCGCGAGAATTGGCAAAATCGGCACCGTAAAGGGGCCTATTGTACCAAAGGCCCAGACTGCTTACCTAAATCCGCAAACCACTCAGGACCGCAATGAACACTCCGTTTGACGAAGAACCTCACCGCCGACCGGGTCTGTTGTCCCGGCTGCGCGCGTCTTTTCTGACGGGCATTGTCGTCATCGCGCCCGTGTGGCTGACTGTTTGGTTGATCTGGTCTGTCGTGGGCTGGATCGACAGCGCGGTACTGCCGCTGATCCCGCAGCGGTTCCAGCCTTCGGAATATGTCGGCATCAACTTGCGCGGCGTGGGCGTCGTCATCTTCCTGCTCTTCACGGTCATCGTCGGCTGGATTGCCAAAGGCATCCTGGGCCGCTCGTTGATCCATTTCGCCGAGAGCCTCGTCGACCGTATGCCCGTTGTTCGTTCGGTCTATTCCGGGATCAAGCAAATCTCGGAAACGGTGTTCGCGCAGACCGAGCGGTCTTTCGAAAAGGCTTGCCTGATCCAGTATCCCCGCCGAGGCATCTGGGCCATCGGCTTTGTCTCGACCACCGCCCGGGGCGAAGTGAGTGAGCGCGCTGAAACCGGGGGCGAGTTGCTGAGCGTGTTTGTCCCCACAACTCCGAACCCTACATCCGGTTTCCTGCTGTTTTTCCCCGCCGAGGACGTGATCCTGCTGGACATGTCCATCGAGGACGCAGCCAAACTGGTGATTTCAGCCGGTCTTGTTTATCCGAACGACAAAGACCCGACCCAACCACCTGAATAATCAGCCAAACATCGCAGGCAGATCGACTGTGCTGCGCTCTCCCAGATCGTCTTTATAAGCAGTCAGAAACTGCTCTGCCGCGTTGCGTCCGGCCTTTTTCAACCGGTTCAACACAACCGGGTTGGGTACAATTTTGGTCGCCGCCGAGAGGTCGTTCATCAAGGCGTCATCCGCAATCATATGCACCAGCACCCGGCTCATCTCTCCCGCTTTCAGTTTGCCCTCGGCCAGCAAGCGCTGCACGAAATTGATAGCTCGTAATTCGCGAAAGAGCGATGAGTTGAAACTGATCTCGTTGATCCGGTTCTGGATTTGCTGCGGCGTTTTGGGAACCTCGTCACGTTCCAGTGGGTTGATGTTCACGATCACCACATCATCCGGCAAACCATTGTTGAACAATGGATAGAGAGCCGGATTGCCCGTATAGCCCCCATCCCAATAGGCCTCGGTTCGCCCGGATTTGGGGTCAAAAATTTCAACCGCCTGAAACAGGTTGGGCAGGCAGGCCGAGGCCAGAATGGCATCTGTCGAAATCTCTTCCCCGGCAAACACGCGGATCTTGCCGCTGCGCACACAGGTCGCGCAGACAAAAAGCTCTGGCCCCTCATCTGCGCAGATTTCGTCAAAGTTGAAGCGATCCACCACCGGGGTAAGCGGATTGCGGTAGAACGGACCATAGGCATAGGGCGACACCAGCCGCGACCAGGTCTCGGCCATCGAAAACGGAACCGAGTATTCCAGCGCCTGAGCAACATGAGCGGGCTCAATGCCGCGCATCCAATGGGCAATCCGCATATCCCCGACGGCCCCCATGCGCTTCCACAACCCATCCAGAGAAGCCCGCGCGCCCTCACGCCCGTCTCGTACCATCCCCGACTTAAACGCTGCCCCGTTCAGCGCCCCCGCCGAGGTTCCTGTGATCGCTGCAACCTCGATGTCCTCTTCGTCCAGCAAACGGTCCAGCACGCCCCAGGTGAACGCCCCATGCGCCCCACCACCCTGCAATGCCAGATTGATCCTCTTCACGACCCCACCCTCTTCTTCTGACTAATATTACTTCGGGGGCATGGGGGCTGTGCCCCCAAGAAAACTCACAAGGCGGTCCAACCTCCATCGACCGAAATCGTCGTACCCGTAATCTGCGCAGCCGCATCCGAGCACAGGAAGATCGTCGTACCGCCCAGTTGTTCGATTGTCGCGAACTCTTTTGAAGGCTGCCGCTCCAGCAATACGTTCTTTATGACCTCTTCCCGGGTCATGTTGTATTCTCGCATCGTGTTAGGGATCTGGGAATCTATCAAAGGTGTCAACACATAGCCCGGGCAGATCGCATTGCAGGTGATCGGCTCTTGCGCGGTTTCCAACGCCACGGTTTTGGTCATCCCAACCACGCCATGTTTGGCCGCGATATACGCCGCTTTGAAGGGCGAGGCCGTCAGACCATGGGCCGAGGCGATATTCACGATCCGTCCCCAGCCCGCCGCACGCATCATCGGCAGGGCCGCAGCCGTGGTGTGGAAGGCCGAGTTCATGTTGATCGCAATGACCGCGTCCCACTTGTCAGCCGGAAACTGATCGATCGGATCGACGTGCTGAATGCCCGCATTGTTCACCAGGATGTCACAAGCGCCCGCCTGCTCGATCAGGGCGCGGCACTCGTCACCCTTGGACATATCCGCCTTGATGTAGCGCGCATTGGTGCCCGTCTCCTGCCCGATCTCGGCGGCCAGCGCATGATCCTCGTCTCGGTCGGTGAACGAGTTCAGCACCACATCCGCCCCGGCCTTGGCCAACTCGCGCGCGATGCCCAGCCCGATCCCTGAATTCGACCCCGTGATGACGGCTGTTTTGCCCGACAGACCCATGACATTCTCCCTGCTGGATTTCATTTCGCGCGCACTGTGCCATGCTGCACCTGCAAATAAAACGGGGAATGATGACGGGTTTGTTTCCCGGCTCAGATCTGCATAAAAAAACGCCCGCACGAAGCGGGCGTTAAGTTATTGAGGCAGGTTTCATACAGGCAAGAAACCTATCGAGCAGTGCATCCTTTATAAGCAATTCTTTGCATCCATCCAAGCTAAAAGTTTGATAATAAGAAAAATCATGGCTACGGTGAATCCCAAACAAAATAAGGCCAGAGCAGGATTGTTTCCAAAATGAGCCCCGATTATCTCCGCCCGTTCAGACACGTTATCGCGGGAATCACCTGCATTTTTACTGCCTCTTTGGTTTCTGCAGAATCGGTCCATGGCATAGCTATGTATGGGGACCCGGCCTTACCACCGGATTTTGTGTCGCTGCCCTATGCAAATCCGGACGCGCCGAAGGGCGGTAAAGTCGTGTTCGGAAACACCGGCGCCTATAACAGCCTTAATCCGTTTGTGCAAAAAGGCACGTCACCCTGGCAGTTGCGATTTTGGACCCATGAAAGCCTGATGGGCCGATCCTGGGACGAACCTTTCACTCTTTACGGGTTGTTAGCCGAATCAGTTGAGACGGCCGACGACCGCTCCTGGGTCGAATTCACACTTCGCGAGAACGCCGCATTTTCAGACGGAACCCCCGTGACCGTCGATGACGTGATCTGGTCATACGAGACTTTGGGCACCGAAGGCCACCTGCGCTATCGCGGGCTTTGGGGCAAAATCGACAGCATCGAACAGACCGGGCCGCGCAGCGTGCGCATCACCTTCAACGAACCGGATCGAGAGCTGGCCCTGATCGCCGGTCTACGCCCGATCCTGCGAAAAGCCCAGTGGGAGGGGAAGGATTTCGCCGACGCTCCGCTGCAGGATATCCCCATCGGAACCGGGCCTTACGTCATCGATGATTATGAGGCCGGTCGCTATGTCACCCTGCGGCGGAACCCTGACTATTGGGGTGCCGATATCCCGTTCCGCAAAGGCACCATGAACCTTGATGAAATGCTGCTGGAATTCTACGGTGATGCTACGGTTCTGTTCGAGGCGTTCAAGGCCGGAGAACTGACCGCCGTGCGTGAGTTCAACGCCGATAAGTGGGACACCCAGTTCAACTTTCCCTCAGTGCAACGTGGCGATGTCATCAAGACGGAAATCCCACATGGCAAGCCCTCAGGCATGACGGGCTATGTAATGAACACGCGCAAAGCCCCGTTCGACGACTGGCGCGTGCGCGAAGCGCTGACGCTGGCCTTCAATTTCGAATTTATCAACGACACCATCACCGGTGGCGCACAGCCCCGGATTACGTCGTATTTCTCAGGTTCTGATCTGGCCATGCAGCCAGGTCCGGCAACCGGCCGTGTTGCCGAGCTGCTGGAACCCTACGCCGCTGATCTGCCGCCCGGAACGCTTGACGGGTACACCCCGCCAGCGGGCGATGGATCGGCCCGGAACCGTGCCAACATCCGCGCGGCCGCAAACCTGCTGGCTGAAGCAGGCTGGACCATTCAGGACGGTGTCCTGCGCAATGACAAAGGCGAGCCCTTCACCATCACGGTCCTGCTGCAACAAGGCGACAGCGACAATATGACGGCGATGGAGATCTATACCCGCGCGCTGGAACGTCTGGGTATTCAGGTGACAATCGAACAGGTCGACAGCGCGCAATATACAGGGCGCACCTCCGAGCTGGATTTTGACATGACCATCTTCCGCCGCGCGCTGTCGCTTTCGCCGGGCAACGAGCAGCGCCTGTATTGGGGCAGCGAGAATGCGGACACACCCGGTACGCGGAACCTGATGGGCGTCACATCGCCTGCGGTTGATGGTTTGATCGACGCGATGCTGACCTCGGAAAGCCACGAGGATTTCGTTGCCGCCACCCGCGCGCTGGATCGCGTTCTGACTGCCGGGCGCTATGTGATCCCGATTTGGAACTTTGACGTTGGGCGCATCGCCCACGCCAAGGAACTGAAGCACCCAAGCACTTGGCCGATCTATGGCGATGGACCCGAATATATGCCTCAGGTCTGGTGGTATGAGGAATGACACGCTCAAGATGAAATTTGTCTTCGCCGCTAGCGACCATACCGCCAACGAGACCTGCCTGATTTGACCCGAGTCCCGGGTGCGCATTTCAACCCGGTGGTGCCTAAGCCAGATGCCATATATTCGATCGTCCGATACTATAGACATCCGAGACTCTGCACCGCACCGGTTCGCACCAGTGATTTTCCGAGATCATCGCCGCCCTCGACCTGATCTTCGTAGTTTTCGGCGGATTTCAGCACAAGCGGATACGATACCAGTCCTTGTGCAGCTCCACATCGTTGACGCCTACAAATATACATCATCCATAAGTTTTGAGATTCTGGCAGCTATCATCACAAGATGGCTTTACGGATAGGTTCTTGGGGATATACCCTGCACATATACCGACGTTCGTTATAATGCAGATAATTGCTGTATTTATCGGGCATGTTTTACTGAGCTGGCTGTTCAAGCCAGAGGAATTACGGACCGGCCGCCACTCACTAAACAGCAGGTCCGTAGGCCCGTTGCGGTTACGCCGCAGCGGGTTTTTTGCACCCGAATGACCCGATTGCACCCTGCGACATTTTGTCATGTCCGCAGCATCGCGCCTCACTCCGTACGCTGGTTTGGGGGAGAGCAATCCTGAAACACTAACAAAGGAAGGCTCGCAGATGCTGAACTGGGCTGATCTGACGCAAGACTGGGGCGCGTCTTATGCGCGCGCGAAACGCAGGTTTCCAAACCTGCGAGACAGGGATATGGCCCGCGTTGGCGAAGATCGCAAACAGTTCGAGGCCTATCTGGCCGAGCGTCATCACCTGACAGTCAACGAAGCACGCGAAGAGCTTGAGGATTTCCTGTTTACTGAGGCTCTAAACCGCGAGGCTGCCCAGTCTTTAGCTAAGTGAAGTCACCCACAGGATCGTTGCGTCTTCATCACTGACCGAAATGACATTGTGCCCCATGCTGCCATCGTAATAGGCACTGTCGCCCCGACGCATCTCGACGGGTTCATAAAACTCGGTGAACAACCGGACAACACCGGTCAGCACGTACAGAAATTCCTCACCATCATGGCGCACCCAGCCATCAAATTCTTCCATCGATCGCGCACGAACGCGGGCGCGATACGGCAGCATCTGTTTTTTGGTCAGCGTTTCGGCCAATAGCTCATGCTCGTAGGTCGCGGTTGCATGCGCGGCCCCCTCACCCATCTTGGTCACCGCCATGCGACCAATCACCTGATCGCGCTGCGGTGGCGTGAATAGCTGCGGCACCGAGATCTCCAGACCGGTAGCCAGCTTTTTCAGCGCGTCATAGGTCGGAGACATCTGACCGTTCTCGATCTTGCTAAGCGTTGAACGTGCCAGCCCGGCCTGAGTGGCGGCCTGCTCCAACGTCCATTTGCGCGCCTTGCGCAGCTCACGCACCCGCGCACCCAGATCGACAGGCTCCAATTCCTTGCTGTTGCCGTTGTCGCGCGCAATGCGGACGATGGATTTGTGATCATTCGTGCTCATAGCTCTTTCTATAGGGCCAGGCCGCGCCGCTTGCAACGCACGGCACCCGACGGTAGCCGTAGGCCATGTTGTCGATCTTTGATCAGGGACCCTTTGCACCCTGTCCCAACCCCTTCAATCTGGCGGCGCATGTTCTGCGCCATGCAGATGAATGCGCCGGCAAAACGGCCCTGTCCGTTCTTGGCGGTCACTTGGCCCGTGACTGGACCTATGCCGACTTAAAGGCAGCGATCCTTGGCACCGGGGCCGGGTTGCTGGACGCGGGTCTCACGCCCGGAGACATCGTGGTCATGCGGTTAGGCAATACCGTTGATTTCCCGATTGCCTATCTGGGCGCCATCGCAGTGGGCCTTGTTCCGGTCCCGACATCCTCGCAACTGACAGAGGCTGAGACCGCTGGTATCCTGAGCGACCTCAACCCGGCCGCCATCCTGCGCGACCCGGACGTGGCCTGCGCCCCGCATCCGCGTCAGATCACCCTGTTCGACCTGACCGAGATGCGCAGCCTGCCCCCTGCGCGCTTTGAGATGGGGGATCCCGACCGCATGGCCTATGTGGTCTATACTTCGGGCACGTCGGGCAAGCCGCGCGCGGTTGCGCATGCCCACCGGGCGATCTGGGCGCGGCAGATGATGGTTGATGGCTGGTACGGGCTAACGCCATCCGACCGACTGTGCCATGCAGGCGCGTTCAACTGGACCTATACGCTGGGCACCGGGTTGATGGACCCGTGGACCATCGGCGCAACCGCGCTGATCCCTGAACCCGGCACCGATATCGCGGATCTGCCCGCGTTGCTGAATCAGCATCGAGCCACGATCTTCGCCGCCGCGCCGGGCGTCTATCGCAAGATGTTGCAGGCCCCCGAACGTATGAGCTTGCCCAACCTGCGCCATGGCCTCTCGGCGGGCGAGAAACTGTCGCGTCACCTGCACGAACGCTGGATGCAGAGCACCGGCACCGAACTGTACGAAGCCTACGGCATGTCCGAATGCTCGACCTTTATCTCATCCAGCCCGACCCACCCGGCACGCGGAGAGGCTCTGGGCCAACCACAGCCCGGTCGCCGGATCGCCATCGTTGGGCCTGACGGACCGGTCCCTCAGGGGCAAGAGGGTACAATTGCAATTCATCGCAACGACCCCGGTCTGATGTTGACCTACCTGAACGCACCGGAAGAGGCCGAGGCGCGCATGGCCGGGAACTGGTTCCTGACCGGCGATCAGGGGGCGATGGCAGCAGACGGTCAGATCATCTATCTCGGCCGCGACGACGATATGATGAATGCGGGTGGGTACCGGGTATCTCCGGTCGAGGTCGAGGCGGCACTGTCTACCCACCCCGGCATCACTCAGGTCGGCGCGGCGGCGGTTGAGGTGAAACAGGACAGCTCGATCATCGTTGCCTTCTACACCGGCCCCGAAGAACTGGACGCGGAGGTGTTGCGCGCCTATGTGTCTGACAAGCTGGCGCGCTACAAACAGCCGCGCGCCTTTGTCCATCTGTCCGCCCTGCCTACCGGAGGCAACAGCAAACTCCTGCGCCGCGCCCTGCCGGCCTATTTCAAGGCGACGTCCGAATGACACAGACCGTTAAGCTCGACATCATGTCCGACCCGATTTGCCCCTGGTGCTATATCGGCAAGACCCATCTGGACAAAGCGCTGGCAGAGGTGCCGAACCACCCCTTTGTGATCGAATGGCATCCGTTTCAGCTGAATCCCGACATGCCTGACGCGGGTATGGACCGGCGCGAATACCTTGAACGTAAATTCGGCGGCAAGGACGGTGCCGTCCGCGCCTATGCACCCGTGGTAGAACATGCCGATAACGCTGGTCTGAAAATCGATTTCGAGGGCATGAAACGCACCCCCAACACGCTGGATGCCCACCGGCTGATCCACTGGGCCGGGATCGAGGGCAAACAGAACGCCGTGGTTGACGCGCTGTTCAACGCCTATTTCGTCGAGGCGCGCGATATTGGCGATCATGAGGTTCTGGCAGATATCGCCGACACCGTCGGCATGGATGCCGCCGTTGTACTGAAACTGCTGAAGTCAAACGCCGACCGGGAAGATATCCGCAACCGGGATACGCATTCGCGGCAGATGGGCGTGAATTCGGTTCCGACATTCATCGTGGCCAATCAACATGCGGTTCCTGGTGCGCAACCCCCTGAATTATGGGGGAAAGTGATCGCGGACATCATGTCTCAACTTGAGGCTTCCCCTGCAGAATAGCACATACCTCTGTGCATTCCTGATCTAGTCCAACCCGTTGCACCGTGATAGCGCTGCTGGGAAGGAGCTTCCCATGACCAATCGTATGTCGCGGGGCGAATTCATTGCGCTGGTCGCGATGATGTTCGCCACGATTGCCTTTTCGATCGATTCAATGCTGCCCGCCCTGCCTGAAATCGGGGCAGAGCTCAGCCCCGGTGATCTCAACAAGGCCCAGCTGATCCTGACGTCCTTTGTTCTGGGCATGGGGATCGGCACGTTTTTTACGGGGCCAATCTCGGATGCAGTCGGACGAAAGCCTGTGATCTACGGAGGTGTGGTACTTTACATCCTCGCCTCCGCCGTGGCCTGGGCCAGTTCGTCGCTCGAACTGGTACTGGCGGCGCGGGTGGCTCAGGGGTTGGGCGCAGCTGGTCCGCGCGTTGTGGCAATGGCAATCATTCGTGACCTCTTTGCCGGGCGCGAGATGGCCCGCATCATCTCAATCGCGATGATGATTTTCACTCTGGTTCCTGCGATCGCTCCGCTGCTTGGCGCAGGCGTTATCGCTTTGGTCGGCTGGCGCGGTATCTTCGTGTCATTCATCCTGTTCGCATTGGTCATTGTGATCTGGATGACCGTTCGACTGCCCGAATCCTTAGCACCCGAAAACCGCCGCCCCTTCCGCTTGCCGCTGATGATTGCGGCGGTACAAGAGATGATCGCGCATCCCACCGTCCGCCTGTCGATCATGGTGCAAACGCTTTGCATGGGCCTGCTGTTCACCATGCTGACAATGGTGCAACCGATCTTTGACGTCGTGCATGACCGGGCCGAAAGCTTTCCGTTCTGGTTCGGCTTCGTGGCGTTGATCTCAGGCTCGGCCAGCCTGTTGAACGCGGCGCTGGTCGTCCGTGTTGGCATGCGCCGGATGGTGACCTGGGCCTTGGGAGGGCAAATCCTGATCACCAGCTGCGTCATTTTCCTGAACATGACACCGTTGTCGCCCGACGCCTCGTTCGGCCTGTTCGTGGCCTGGCAAACATCGGTCTTTTTCATGGCGGGTGTGACCATGGGCAACCTGAACGCCATCGCGATGGAGCCGATGGGCCATATCGCAGGTATGGCGGCCTCAGTGATCGGCTCGATCGCCACCGTGCTGGCGGCGGCCATCGCGGCTCCGGTCGGTTTGTTGTTCGATGGTTCGATCACGCCGCTGACAACTGCTGTACTGATCATGTGCATCGTGGGCTTCGGCCTGATGCTGCATATGGGCCGGATTGAAAACAGACTTCTCGCCTGATCTGTGCAGCGCTCCTGAAACGCGCTAACCTGCCTCCCAGACTTGGGAGGGGGTTTTCATGAACGATTACTATGATCTGGGCACATATTCCTGTGCGGTCACGACATCGTCGCCCGAGGCGCAGCTCTGGTTCGATCGCGGGCTGGTCTGGACCTATGGTTATAACCACGACGAAGCGGTCGCCTGTTTCCAAAAGGCCGCCGAACATGACCCCGACTGCGCCATGGCGCATTGGGGCGTCGCCTATGCGGCAGGGCCGAACTACAACCTGCCGTGGGATTTGCGCGACGATCAAAATCAGACCAAATCGTTGGCAATTGCCTATGATGCAATGCAACGGGCAATGTCGCTGCTGGACAAGTGTACCCCGGTTGAACAAGCCCTCATCCGCGCCCTGCCCGCACGATACCCGCAGCGTGATCCGACGGAGGGCATGCACCGATGGGACTACGATTACGCCGACGCGATGCGCGCGGCCTTTGCCGAACAGCCTGACGATCTGGATTTGCGTACGATCTATGTCGAGGCGCTGATGAACCTCACGCCATGGCAGATGTGGGATCTAAAGACCGGTCAACCTGCCGAAGGCGCAGCCACGTTCGAGGCGCAGGAGGCTTTGGAAACCGCGATAGCCAACGATCCGGCGGCCATGTCTCATCCCGGATTGCTTCATCTTTATGTCCATCTGATGGAGATGTCTCCAACGCCAGAAAAGGCCCTGAAGGCGGGGGATATCCTGCGCACTTTGGTACCGGATGCGGGGCATCTGGTGCACATGCCCACCCATATCGACGTGCTGTGCGGCCACTATCAAAACGTTGTCCACTGGAACGAACAGGCCTCGGTCGCCGATCTGAAATATTATGAGCGTGAAGGTGCGTTCAACATCTATACCGGCTATCGCCAGCACAATTATCACTTCACCATCTATGGCGCTCTGTTCCTCGGTCAGATGGAACCGGCCCTGCGCGCCAATCAGGGCCTGTGGGAAACAACGCCCGAGGATATGTTGCGCGTCGAAAGCCCGCCCATGGCGGACTATTTCGAAAGCTACATGTCCATGGGGCCGCATATTCTGATCCGTTTTGGCCGCTGGGAAGAAGCCAAGGCACTGGAATTGCCTGAGGATCCCGACCTGTACCGCACCCTGACCGCGACCACGCATTATGCCCGCGCCATCGCCCATGCCGCGACCGGAGAGGTGACACAGGCCGAAGCAGAAGAGCAACTGTTCCTCGCCGCAAAAACCTGCGTGCCCGAGACCCGCCGCCTGCACAACAATCGGGTCATCGACCTGCTGGAGATCGCAGCGGAAATGCTGCGCGGTGAGATCGAGTATCGCAAAGGCAATTATGAGATCGCTTATGCCCATCTGCGCCGCTCGGTCGAACTGGATGATACGCTGCCCTATGACGAGCCATGGGGATGGATGCAGCCGACCCGCCACGCATTGGGTGCGTTGCTGATTGAACAGGGCCATATCGCCGAGGCCGAGGCCGTCTATCGCGAAGATCTGGGTCTGGGCGGCACGCTCAGCCGCGCCTCGATCCACCCGGACAATGTCTGGAGCCTGAAGGGCCTACACGATTGCCTAAAGGCGCGCGGAGAGGCGGTGGAAATCCGGCAGATCAAACAACGTCTGGACCTCGCGCTTGCCCGCGCCGACCGCGCAGTTGGAGCATCCTGTTTCTGCGCGCAAGCCGCAATGAGGGCCGCTGAATGAGAATACCCCTTTTGGTGGCCAGCTTGCTGATCGCTGGTCCGGCGCTTGCGCAGCGCCAGACCTTTCCGCCCGTTGACGAGGCGGAACGCGATCCCTCACTGCTCGCTTTCCGCGAAGACCTGCGGGCAAAGATCGACGCCCGCGATACAGATGCCGTCGTCGCCGCCGCCTGCCCGGATATCTATCTCAGCCATGGCAGCACCGGTGGCCCGGAGGAGTTCCACACCAACCTCACCGTGCCGCCGGAAATACTGGATGAAGAGTTTCAGGACGAAGCCGCTGAGCTTCGCGAATATTACTGGTCGCAATTACAGAAAACGCTTTCCCAACCGGGATATTTCGACGATCAGGGCGAATTCTGGATGCCCCATCATTGGCGGATCACCTTGCCCGCTGCGGTGGACCCATTCACGGCGTTCTTTGTTTCGGGCGAAAGCATCACGCTACGCCAGACTCCATCGCGCGGCGCAGCCATCCTCGCGCTGATCAGCCATGAGATCGTGATCGTCCCTGACTTTCAGCCTGACGAAGAATATCAGAAGATAAGACTGACCGATGGAACATCGGGATATCTGCTCAGCGATTTCTTGACGTCGATGGTCGGTTACCGCGCCGCATTTGTGAAATCCGACGCGGGTGAGTGGCAGCTCTGCACCTTTGTGACTGGGGACTAGGCCTTCGCCTTCTTCTTCTCGGCCACGACCTTTTCGGCCAGATCACGGGCAATGGCAAAAGCCCCTTTGATCTTGTCGCTGTCCTTCTTCCAGTCGCGGCGCACGACGATCTTGTTGTCCTTAACCTTGGCCAGCCCGCGCTGGTTCTGGATGAACTCGACCAGACCTTCGGGCGAGGCGAACTTGTCATTATGGAACTGGATCGTCGCGCCCTTCGGCCCGCCATCCAGCTTGGCAATGCCAGCGCGTTTGCACATCGCCTTGATGCGCACGACCAGCATCAAAGTGTTGACCTCTTTCGGCAGGGTACCGAAGCGGTCGATCAACTCGGCGGCGAACCCTTCCAGCTCGACCTTGGTCGACAGGGACGACAGTCGGCGATAAAGCCCCAACCGCACGTCCAGATCGGGCACGTAATCCTCGGGGATCAGAACCGGTACGCCCAGATTGATCTGTGGTGCCCATTGGTCGTCAGCATCCGACAGGCCTTCCATCTCACCGGCTTTGATCTTGGCAATCGCCTCTTCCAGCATCGACTGATAAAGCTCATAACCCACATCGCGCATCTGGCCCGATTGCTCTTCGCCCAGAAGGTTACCTGCCCCGCGAATGTCGAGGTCCTGAGACGCCAAGGTGAAACCGGCACCCAGCGTATCCAGCGAGCCCAGAACCCGCAGGCGCTTCTCGGCCGCCGCCGTAAGTTTCTGACGCGGCTTGGTTGTCAGATAGGCATAGGCGCGGGTTTTCGAGCGCCCCACCCGCCCCCGAATCTGATAGAGCTGCGCAAGGCCGAACATATCCGCCCGATGCACGACCATCGTGTTCGCAGTCGGAATATCCAGCCCGCTTTCCACAATCGTGGTCGCCAACAGCACATCATATTTGCCGTCATAGAAGGCATTCATACGATCATCGAGTTCTCCAGCTGCCATTTGCCCGTGGGCAACCATATAGGTCAGCTCTGGCAACTGCTCCTTCAGGAATTCCTCGATCTCGGGCAGGTCTGAAATGCGCGGTACCACATAGAAACTTTGCCCGCCACGATAATGCTCGCGCAGCAGCGCCTCACGGATCGTGACGGCGTCGAACTCGCTGACATAGGTGCGGATCGCCAGACGGTCGACGGGCGGAGTGCCGATGATTGACAGATCACGTACGCCGGTCAGCGACAATTGCAACGTACGCGGGATCGGCGTGGCGGTCAGCGTCAGGACGTGCACGTCCGAGCGCAGCTGTTTCAGCCGCTCTTTATGACCCACACCGAAATGCTGTTCCTCGTCGATGATCAGCAGGCCCAAGTTCTGGAACCGTATGCCTTTGGCCAACAGCGCATGGGTGCCGATCACGATATCCACCGTGCCGCGTGCCAGCCCGTCGCGGGTTTGTTGCGCCTCTTTCGCCGAAACAAAGCGCGACAATTGCCGGACCTCCAGTGGGAAGCCGCGGAAGCGATCCTTGAACGAGGCCGCATGTTGTCGGGCCAGCAGAGTGGTCGGGGCTATCACAGCCACCTGCACACCGGACATGGCTGCGACGAAGGCAGCACGCATCGCAACCTCGGTCTTACCGAACCCCACGTCACCACAGATCAGACGGTCCATCGGCGCGCCAGAATGCATATCCTCCATGACTTCCGATATCGCGCGCAGTTGGTCGTCGGTTTCCTGATATGGGAAACGTGCGCTGAACTCCTCCCACGCATGGGGCGGCGGATCCATGACCGGAGCTTTGCGCAAAGCACGTTCGGCAGCGATGCGGATCAGCTTGTCCGCCATCTCGCGGATGCGCTCTTTTAGCTTGGCCTTCTTGGCCTGCCATGCACCGCCGCCCAGACGGTCCAGCAGCCCCTCGTCATGGCCGTATTTCGACAGCAGCTCGATGTTTTCGACCGGCAGGTACAGCTTGGACTGTTCGGCATATTCCAACAGCAGGCATTCATGCGCTGCACCTGCTGCCGTAACGACCTCCATCCCCTGATAGCGGCCAATACCGTGATCCACATGCACCACCAGATCACCGGGGGACAGCGATTGGGTCTCGGTCAGGAAGTTCTCGGCCTTGCGGCGTTTCTTGGGCTGACGGATCAGGCGGTCGCCCAGTACATCCTGTTCAGCGATCACCGTCAGGTCGGGGGTCTCGAACCCGTGCTCCAACGCCCAGACAGCCAGATGCAGTCCGCGTTTCCCAACGCGGGTACCGTCGGTCACAGGGATCGCCTCGGCCAGACCTTCATCCTCGATCAACCCGGTCAGACGTTCGCGCGCGCCTTCGGAATAAGACGCGATCAGCACCGGCCCCTTCGCCATCTTGTCGGTAATATGACTGGCCAGAGCGCCGAACAGGCTGATGCTCTCCTGCTGCCGCTCGGGTGCAAAGTTGCGCCCAATGCGGCCACCCGCATCGATCACACCTGGCCCGCTGGCCTGCGGCAGAGGGCTAAATTGCAGAACGCGGCGGTCACCAACGGCCTGCTCCCACGCGGCGTCATCCAGATACAGCAAACCGGGTGGGGTCGGTTTGTAAACCGTATCCATGCGCGAGCGGTTTTCGAGTGCCAGCTTGCGCGTCTCGTATTGGTCGGAAATCGTATCCCAACGCGCCAGCCGTGCGGGCGTGACCTGATCGTCCAGCGAAACGGAGGCCTCAGGCAGATAATCAAAGAGTGTTTCCAGTTTTTCATGGAAGAACGGCAACCAATGCTCAATGCCCTGGTGCTTACGGCCCGCACTGACCGCCTCATAAAGCGGATCGTCAGTACCGGCCGCGCCGAACTCAATGCGGTAGTTCTGACGGAACCGGGTAATGGCGGCTTCGTCCAGAATGACCTCAGACACCGGGGCGAGTTCGACCACCTCAAGCTTCTCGGTCGTGCGTTGCGACACCGGATCGAACCGACGCGCCCCGTCCAATACATCCCCGAACAGGTCCAGCCGGACGGGGCCGGATTCGCCCGGCGGGAAGATGTCAATAATCCCGCCGCGGATGGCATAGTCACCTGGCTCCATGACGGTCGGGCTTTGGGTGAACCCCATGCGCACCAGGAAATTCCGCAAAGCCTCTTCATCAACCCGATGATCAACACGCGCCGTGAAGGCAGCCTCGCGTAGCACGTCCCGCGCAGGAACCCGCTGTGTCGCCGCATTCAGCGTCGTCAGCAGAACAAACCGAGCCGGCATCTGGTGCACCAGCGCCGCAAGCGTCGCCACCCGTGCGGCCGCTATATCCGCGTTGGGCGATACCCGGTCATAAGGCAGGCAGTCCCAACCCGGAAACACGAAGACCGGCATGTCCGGGGCAAAGAAGGCAAGCGCCGCCCGCATCGCCGCCATCCGCTTGTCATCGCGGGCCACATGAACAACAGGACCACCCGAACGGGCAATCTCGTTCAGGACAAGCTGCGCGTCAAACCCCTCAGGGGCACCGCCAACCGTAACATGGTTCGGAGCCGTCATCGCCTCGTCCTTTCCGATTTTACCAACCCAAAAGGCCAATCGAGAAATTCTGGTACATCCCCCAGAGGGACGTGATCAAGATCGAAATCATCCCAATGATCTGAGTATAGACCCGGCATCGCGTCAGTATCTTGGATACAGTCTCAAGCGTTGGCTCCTGCCGGCGCAACCGCCGAGCCGCCGAGATATTTATCAGCATTACGAAACACAAGGGAAACAGCAGCAGAAACACCGCCTGTGCGAACTCGACACCGTAGAAGAATCCCAGCGTCGCGAGGCCGGTGAAGATGAAACAACTCAGCGCCAGGATAGCCAGACCGGACACATCAACGATATTCAGCAACCGATTCCCATTGATGCGAACGATGTCCAGCAGATCGCGTTCAGTCTGTCCACCAACCCGGCGCGCACGCACCACCAGATCGTAAGGCACCCCCATCGCCCAGTGGCTGACCGAAGACCAAAGCACGGCCAATCCGATCCAATACCATAGGTTCGAGAAGCTACGCATGTCGATGAGTTCGAAAATCGTAGAGTATATGTCCAAGCGTCAGCCCTTTATTCACCGTCTGCAGGGACCTTCATCGCATCGACGCGTCCATTGTTACCCTTGAGACTACGGGCAATTCATGCCACCCAATGTGCGATTATTCAAGGAGAGCGCGCCATGAAACCGACCATCGCCCCCTATCCCCTGACCCGCTTCCGCAGGGCCCGCCAATCGCAGGCGATACGGGGACTGGTGCGTGAGAATACCCTGACGGTCGATGATTTTATCTGGCCGGTCTTTGTGCGCGATGGGGAAGGTATCGAAGAGCCTGTACCGTCGATGCCGGGCGTCGTGCGCCGATCGGTCGACCTGATCGCCAAAGCCGCTGTCGAGGCGCAGGCCCTCGGCATACCGGCGATTTGCGTGTTCCCCTACACTGATCCCAGCTTGAAAACCGAAGATTGCGCCGAAGCCTGGAACCCCGACAACCTGTCCAACCGCGCGATTCGCGCCATCAAGGCGGCGGCTCCGGATATTGCGGTGATGACCGACGTGGCGCTCGATCCCTACAACATCAACGGCCACGACGGCTATGTGGTCGATGGCGAGATCGTGAATGATCAGACGGTCGAAGCGCTGGTGAAAATGACGCTGGCGCAGGCCGAAGCCGGGGCCGATATTATCGGCCCCTCGGATATGATGGATGGCCGGATCGGCGCGATGCGCAATGCGCTCGAAGCGGCAGGGCATCACAATGTGATGATCCTCAGCTATGCCGCAAAGTATGCCAGTGCCTTTTACGGCCCGTTCCGCGATGCCGTGGGGGCCTCGGGCGCATTGACAGGCGACAAGAAGACTTACCAGATGGATCCGGCCAATTCGAACGAGGCCTTGCGTCTGATCGAACGCGATCTGACCGAGGGCGCGGATATGGTCATGATCAAACCGGGGATGCCCTATCTGGACATCTGCCGCCGCGTGAAAGACAGCTTTGGCGCTCCGACCTATGCATATCAAGTGTCTGGTGAATACGCGATGATCCAGGCCGCCGCACAGAACGGATGGATCGACGGCGAAAAAGTGATGTTGGAAAGCCTGCTGGCCTTCAAACGCGCGGGCTGTGACGGCATCTTGACCTATTTTGCACCCGAAGCTGCTCGCATTCTGCAAGGCTAACGTCTCAGATTGTCGCAATTTTTCGCCGATTTGCTGCGCCCGCGGCACAGCTTTCCCGTGACAGGCGGCTGCAATCGGCGTATTCTTGCATACAAGATCGGGAACACCCGACATATCAGGCACATATACAGAGACAGAGAAACATGAGCAGTTCAAACTCCCCCCGACTCAGCCGTCGCGGCTTTGCTTTTGGCATGGCCGGGCTGACCCTGACCGCAGCATGCGGCAATGGGGTCGGCAACTCGAATGCGGCCACCATCGACGCGCGTGTCGATGCAACGCTGAACGAGATGTACAACAAGTACCCCAACACCCTTGAGATCGCGAACAAGGCCAACGGAATGCTGGTCATGCCGCTGATCACCGAGGCTGGGTTCATCTTCGGCGGTGCCTATGGTCAAGGCGCGCTGCGTATTCAAGGCGCGACCGTGGACTATTACTCGGCCATTTCAGGCAGCGCGGGCCTTCAGATCGGTGCGCAGCAATATGCGCATGTGCTGTTCTTCATGACCGACGAGGCGTTGAACGATTTCCGCCGCTCGAACGGTTGGACCGCCGGGGCAGACATCGGTTACGTGGTCGATGCGACAGGAGAATCCCTGTCGACCGACACCACGCAATTGCGCAAACCCGTTCTGGCTGCGGTTTTCGGGCAGGCTGGTTTGAAATTCGGCGCGACGGTCGAAGGCACCAAATACACGCGCATCATCCCCTGATACTCAAGATACCACCCTCCCCCTCGGACGAGCCCCGCTGCATGTTGTGGCGGGGCTCTGAGTTTCGATGGTTTTCGACGAAGACAGGCGGCATTCCTCTTTCGGTCCGGCTGGGCTTCCAGTAACCTCGGCGAAAATAACGACGCAGAGATTTCGGGGGACAAATGGGTCTGGTTTTTCGCTGGCTGGTGAGACTTACGACGGGCCTGATCCTGCTGGTGATCGCCGCCGTGGGGCTGGTCTATTTCCTGGCAAGCCAGTCCCTGCCCGAATACGATCAAACCCTTGACGTAGAAGGAATAACCGCCCCGGTCGAGATTGTACGCGACACGGCGAACGTGCCGCATATCCTGAGTGCTTCCGATCCGGATGTATTTTTTGGCCTTGGATATGCGCATGCGCAGGATCGGTTGTGGCAGATGACCATTCTGCGCCGCACCGTACAGGGCCGTTTGTCCGAAGTTTTTGGACAACGCACCGTATCCATCGACAAGTTGTTGCGCCGGCTGGACCTCTACGGGCTCGCCCATCGCTCGGTCGAGGTGCAGGATGACTATACCAAGGCCGCCCTGCGCGCTTATTCAGCAGGGATTAACGCGCGCCTGACCGAAATCAACGAAGAGGCGCTTGGCCGGGGTGCGCCCGAGATGTTCTTGTTCAACGCGCCGGTCCCCCCGTGGCAGCCGGGCGACAGTCTAGCGATCATGAAGCTGATGAGCCTGCAACTTTCGGGCCACCTCGCAGACGAAGTTCTGCGCGCGCGTACATCTTTGATGCTGGACGATCCTGCGCGACTTGCCGACATACTACCCGACGTCCCCGGCCCCGGTATCGCGGCGTTGCCCGAATACGCCGCGCTGTTGCCAAACCTGCCGCGCTATGCGCAAGGCACATCGATGCCCGACTCGCCCCTGTCCCCATTCCCGCAGCGTGGTCTGGCGGGCGCATCAAACGCCTGGACCGCTGCGCCGTCCCGGTCGGCCAGCGGCGGCACTTTGCTGGCCAACGATCCGCATCTGGGTTTCACCGCACCCGGCATCTGGTATCTGGCACGGTTGGAGCTGGCCAAAGGCGGCGTAATCGGCGCGACCATTCCGGGCATTCCGGCGGTCTCGGCCGGGCGCAGCGAGCGTCTGGGTTGGGGGCTGACCTCGTCTTATTTGGATGATCAGGACGTTCACATCGAACAGCTGAACCCTGATAATCCCGAGGAATACCTCACACCCGACGGCTACAAACGCTTTCAGACCCGCCCCTCGATCATCGAGATCAAGGATACCGCACCAATCACCCTGACCCTGCGCTGGACCGAGAATGGCCCCGTTCTGCCGGGCACCGATTACGATCTGGAAACCATCACACCGCCGGGCCACGTGGCGTCATTGTCGTGGAGCGCATTGAGCCCTCGCGACACCTCGATGAGCGCCTCTCTGGCGCTGATGAACGCTGACACGGTGCGCGAAGCCATTGATCTGGGTGAAGATTTCATTGCCCCATCGCAAAACCTGTCGCTGGTCGACAAAGACACGATCGGCCTGAAATTGATCGGAGCGATGCCCCGGCGCGACCTGAACCATCAAAGCCGCGGTCGCATTCCGTCTCCCGGCTGGCTGGAACGGAACCGCTGGCAGGGTCGACTGCCTTATACCGATAACCCTGAGTTTGTGGCCCCGGTCGGCGGCGTGCTCGGCAACACGAATAACAAGATCATTGACCGCCCCTTTCCGCGACACGTTTCCTATGAATGGGGCGACACCCAGAGGATCAATCGCTGGGAACGCCTGATGCAGTCGCGCGAAGTGCACACCCGCGACAGCTTTATCGAAGCGCAACTAGATACGGTTAGCTTCACGGCGCGGTCCCTGCTGCCGCTGATCGGTGCCGACCTCTGGTTCACGGGCGAATCCGCGCCCGAAGGAACCCCCGAACGGCAACGTCGGATTGCGCTGGACCTGCTGGCCAACTGGAACGGTGAGATGAACGAACATCTGCCGGAACCGCTGATCTATGCCGCGTGGCTGCGCGCGCTACAGATCCGCCTGATCACGGACGAACTCGGCCCGCTTGCTACGGAATTCAAGCACGTGGACCCCCTCTTCATCGAGCGGGTTTACCGCGACATCGATGGGGCCTCGGTCTGGTGCGACGTACATCAAAGCGCACCGCTTGAGACCTGTACTGACATGGCGCGGCTAGCACTGGACGACGCCATTATCTGGATTTCCGAGCGCTATGGCTCTGCGCTTGAGTCCTTGCGTTGGGGCGATGCGCATCAGGCAACCCATGACCACCCCGTGTTGGGTGACGTTCCGGTGCTGCGATTCTTCGTCAACATCCGTCAATCCACCAGCGGTGGGGACAACACTCTGCTGCGTGGACGGACCTCGGGCGAAGGGCCGGACCCGTTCCAGAACGTGCATGGTGCGGGCTATCGTGGTGTTTACGATTTCGCCGATCCCGACAGTTCGGTCTTTATCACCGCGACCGGGCAATCAGGCCATTTCCTGTCGCGCTACTACGACGATCAGGCGCAGCTGTGGCGGAGGGGGGAATATATCCCGATGTCGCTGGACATTGGGCTTGCCCGCGCTGCAGCCGTCGGGGTGACCGTGCTCAACCCGCGCTAATCAAATCGGCAAATCCCCGCCCCTTTCTGCGCCACTCGTGGACGCACTCATTCGTTTTCGCCTAAAATCATCAGGCCGTCGCATTGTACGAAGGGGGAAATGCATGGGCAGCCTTCGCGATACCTTGAACAATCTCGCACGTGATTATGCCATCGCCTGGAGTTCGGGCGATCCTGAATCTGTCGCTCGTTTCTTCGCCCCTGAAGGCCGGATCACCATCAATCACGGCGAAACTCTGCAGGGCCACGCAGAAATCGCTGAGATGGCGCGCGCATTGTACGCAGAGTTTCCCGATCTCGAAGTGCGTTGCGACATGATGCGATGGGCCGGACCGCATGCCTTGTTCGTCAGGACGCTCGAAGGGCACCACAAAGCCACCGGAAACCGTGTCGTCACGCGCGGTTGGGAACAATGGGAACTAACGCCGGACAATAAGATCCAAAGTTCATCGGAATGGTTCGATGCGGACGAGCGTCAAAGCCAGATTGACGGAACCTAAAGCGCTGCGAAACGCGCCGCTTGTTTGTCGGTCCAGAGTACCGTGATCTCAAAACCCTCTTCGGTCTGTTCCTCTGATCGCACGACATCCTGACGAAACAGCCATGCACGCTTTTGGCCCTCGGCAAAGCCCAATGACAGCGTCACCTCATGCCGCGCGCCCTGCAGAATCGTTGCAATTTCAGAGAGCAGAGGATCAACGCCCTCGCCCGTCACGGCCGATATCGCAAAGATCGCCGGATCGCGCTCAGCCCGCGCCGTAGCGGCTTCGCGTTCGTCGCGATTCAGCAAGTCGATCTTATTCCAGACCTCAAGCCGGGGCCGATCATCCTCGACCCCGAGAGAGGTCAGGATCGTCTCAACATCCTGCGCCTGTGCATCCGTCTCTTCGTGGCTGATATCGCGGACATGCACGACCAGATCTGCGCCCAGCACCTCTTCTAACGTGGCGCGGAAGGCGGCGACCAACTCAGTTGGCAGGTTTGAGATAAAACCCACCGTGTCGGACAGGATCACTTCGGGGCCGTCCGGCAGCTCAACCCGCCGCATGGTCGGGTCGAGCGTGGCGAACAGCATGTCCTTGGCCATCACTTCGGCCCCGGTCAGACGGTTGAATAACGTGGACTTCCCGGCGTTGGTGTATCCGACCAGAGCGACAATCGGGTACGGAACCTTGGCTCGCGCGGCCCTGTGCAAGGTGCGTGTCTTCACCACTTTCTGCAACTGGCGGCGCAGGCGGACCAGTTGTTCGTCGATGGCGCGCCGGTCAGCCTCAATCTGGGTTTCGCCGGGTCCGCCGACAAACCCAAGGCCACCACGCTGGCGTTCCAGGTGGGTCCAGGCCCGCACCAGCCGCGTACGCTGATAGCTGAGAGCGGCCATCTCGACCTGCAGCACACCTTCTCGGGTACGCGCACGGTCGCTGAAGATTTCCAGAATCAAGCCAGTTCGGTCGAGGATTTTGACCTTCCACGCCTTCTCCAAATTGCGCTGCTGAACCGGCGTCACCGGCCCATCGATCAGAACCAGCTCGATCTCATTGTCGTGCAGGCGTTCTGCCAGTTCTTCGATCTTGCCGCTGCCGAACAACAATCCGGCTTGCGCGCGCGGCAGGCGCACGACTTCAGACCCGACCACATCCAGATCGGGCAAAGCGACAGCCAATGCCACCGCTTCTTCCAGCGCCGGTTCGGGGACGCGGCGCTGTTCATCTGATTTGATTTCGGGATGCAGCACCCAAGCGCGGGTGCGCGCCCTCTCATGTTCCATCAAGAGGCGTCTTCGCCCTCATACAGGTTGATCGGCTGTGACGGCATGATGGTCGAAATCGCGTGCTTATAGACCAACTGCGACTGTCCGTCGCGGCGTAGAAGCACGCAGAAATTGTCGAACCAGGTGATCACACCCTGCAATTTCACGCCGTTGATCAGGAATATTGTGACCGGGACCTTTGCTTTCCGTACATTGTTCAGGAACGCGTCCTGCAGATTCTGTCTGTCCGAAGCCATATTTTATTATCTCGCCATTGTTCTTGCTACGCGCTGCGGACCAACGCGCTCCCTCTGGAGGAGTATGGAGTGCCGCGCACAGATATTCCAGATGAAAAATCAGGCAGTAACGCCAACCGTTGACGATAGGTCAATCGCGCCACAGGGTGGGCGTAATCAGCGCAACGATGGCCAGCGTCTCAAGCCGCCCGATCACCATCGCCGCACAAAGCGTCAACTTGGCCCCGCCGGACAGGTCGATCAGGCGGATCGGAACGTCCGTGGCCAGCTCGATCAACGGCCCCGTCGTGCTGAGTGCGGCAACGCTCAGCACCATTGCCTGTTCAAACCCGACCCCCATCGCGGCCAGCAAAAGGTCAAACATCGCCAGCGTCAGAGCGAACATCATCAGGAAGATCCACGCGATGAAGGCACCGTCGCTTTGGATGCGGCGGTTGCCCCCGCCCTCGCCACTTACCGATGAAGGATAGATCAGCCGGTCAATCTCACGCTTGCCATTGAGGTAGAGCGCAAAGACACGCAACAGCTTCACCCCGCCTGCGGTGGTTGCAACCCCGCCTCCGATCAGTGCCAGCCCCATCAGGATCAGCCCCGGCGTGCCCAGGCCCGAGAGTTGCTGCGCATCATTCCAGTTTGCACTCTCAAACCCTGCCGTGGTCAGGAACGACATCGCAGTAAAGATCATGCCCCAGATCACCTGCAGCGCCTGCAGCGGAGTGACATCAATGCTCAGTTCCGCCACGCCCGACAAAAACCGCAGGAACAGCAGCACGGCCACGGCAAGCACGATTGAAACGCCGATGCGAAGCTCGGGGTCTTTGTCCAACCGGGTATAGCCCGAGGTGGCCGTGTCGGTTGAGAATGTCAGCCGTGACAGGGCGAAGAACAGAAAGAGAAACAGGATCGCCTCCCCTGTGAAGCCAGCTGTCGACCCCTCCAACCCTCCGACAGGCGAGATGCCCGACGTCGCCATCACCGACATCGCATGGCAAACGGCTGTCAGACCTTGCTCCCCCGCGATCAGCAACAGAATCCAGATTACAGCGGTTAGCCCGGCATAGACCGGGGTCAGCGTACGCGTCACGCGGATCAGATGCCCGCGCGGGTCCATCTTTTCGCTTTGCGCCACGCCCGTCACCGGGCGGCCCGGCTGTCCGCGCGCAGTGACCTCGAACCCTCCCAGCGACAGCGGGGCAAGGATCGCCGCCGCTGCAATCCACATCAGCAGACCACCCAGCCAACCCACCAGAGCGCGCCACAGATGCAGTGGCGCAGACAGGCGCCCGGGATCAGGAAACAGATCAGCCCCGGTGGTGGTAAGCGCACTGACCATATCGAAATAGGCGTTCAGAAAGCTCGTCGTGCCAAGCGCCTCATGGAATGGGATAGCCAGAAAAACCGGCAGTATCGTGAACGAGGCCAGCAGAACGGCCAACTGGCCCAGCGTCCCGCGTCGCGGTGTTCTGTTCGACATCGCCACGGCAATGATCGACACCACAAACAGGCCCAGAAGCCCGGAATAAAAGAATGATCGCGAGGTATGGTGATCATCCAGTGTCAGCGCGTAGATCGCTGGTATCCACATCGCAAGCGCCGAAACGCCCCAGATCATCAGAAGCAACGGCAGCCGCCGCAGCACTCCGACCCGATGCTGTCCGCGCGCTTGCAACATCAGAAGAAATCGATCGAGACCTGCATCAGGCGTTCCACCTCGGGTACGTCCTTGGCCATCGCAAAGATGGCGACCACGTCTTTCTCATCAATGCGAAGGCTGCCGGTCGGGCGCACTACTTCGTCGCCCTTACGTACCGCTCCGACCAGAACGCCTTCGGGGAAATCGATGTCACGCAGTTTTTGCCCGGCCATCGGTGAGGTTGAAAGCACCTCGGCCTCGATCACTTCGGCCTCGGCATCGCCGATGGAATAGACCTGACGAACGCGCCCGTGGCGGATATGGCGCAAGATCGAGCTGACGGTCGTGGCGCGCGGGTTGATATAGGCGTCGATGCCCAGCGGACCCATCAGCGCCACCATGCTGGGGTCATTGATCAATGCAATGGCCAGCGCGCAGCCCTCGCCCTTGGCACGCACGGCGGCCAGCATGTTGGTGCGATCATCATCCGTAACCGCAAGCATCGCATCCGCGCGTTCGATCCCCGCCTCGCTCAACAGTGCCGAATCCAGACCGTCGCCGTTCAGAACGATCGTCCGTTCCAATGCCTCGGCGGCGATTTCAGCGCATCTGCGATCGCGTTCGATAATCTTTGCACGCACACGGCTTTCACGTTCTTCCAGCGTCCGGGCCACTTCCAGCCCGACATTGCCGCCCCCAACGATCACGACCCGATCCTGCTGACGTTGCGCTTTGCCAAACACCTCCATCGTGCGGTCGACATCCTTGACGCTGGTGAAAACATAGCATTCGTCGCCAACAAACAGCTGATCATCCGGTTCGGGGGCAAACAGCGACCCTTCGCGCCGGACGCCCACGACGATGGAACTGAGGGTCGAGAACAAATCGGTCAGCTGACGCAGAGGCGTATTCACAATCGGGCAGTCCTCATCGACCCGAATGCCCAAAAGCTGCGCCTTACCATCCATGAACAGTTCGGTATCAAAAGCCGATGGGGCCGAGAGGCGCCGCATGGCCGCTGCCGCGACCTCGCGTTCGGGGCTGATCACAACATCAATGGGCAGATGATCGCGGCGGTAGAGATCGGAATGGATCGCCTCCAGATAGGATTTCGAGCGCAGCCGCGCGATCTTGCGCTGGATCGCAAACACCGAATGCGCCATCTGACAGGTGACCATATTCACCTCGTCCGAATGGGTTGCGGCGATGATCATATCGGCGTCACGCGCCCCTGCCCGTTCCAGCACATCCGGATAGCTGGCGAACCCTGCAATGCCCTGCACGTCCAGCGTCTCGGTCGCGCGGCGCACCAGATCGGGGTTGTTATCGACCACCGTCACATCGTTCAGCTCGCCCGAAAGATGACGCGCAATCTGCCAGCCCACCTGACCGGCACCGCATATGATGACCTTCATACAATTGGCCCCTCTGCCTGAAATCTTTGAATGACAGATGCCCCCAAAGCGGTCAATTGAATTGTCATACCGCATAAGCTGCGGCAAGATAAGCGCATGAAAACATTGCTGCCCGGCCTGATTTGCCTGCTGACCCTTTCTGCTTGCGGACCACTGTCGCTTTATTACCGCGAGGGCGAGAGCGTCGCGCGCATGCAGACCGAGACCACCGCCTGTCAGGTGCAGGCACTGAAAGACGCCCCCGTCGCCAATCAGGTCCGGCAGAGCCCGCCGGTCTATTGGCCCGGTCGCACCTATTGCGACCGCAATGGCAGATGCTATCGAAATCCGGGCTGGTGGGAGCCGGGACGGATTTACACGGTCGATGTGAATCAGGGCCTGCGAAACAAGGTCGAGGCGCAGTGTATGGCCTCAAAAGGGTATCGCCCGGTCAGCCTGCCACCCTGCAAACAAGGGGTGAAATCGCGGGTTGTGCCCACTCGGACGACCACATTTCCGCCCTTGAACACCGAGTCCTGTTTCGTGAAGTTTGACGATGGCTCGTTCCAGATCATCACGCCGGGGCAAACGGGATAGTCCTCAGCCGCTAGTCGCTGACCATAGCGCGGCGCAGTCCAAGAAAGATGTGCAGCATCATTGCTATGGCATAGAACCCGACAACAGCCCCGAACATCGCCGTTTCATCAATACCCACAAGGATCGCCAGCAGAACCGGAGTGCCCAGCAGGTTTCCGGCATTTCCCATCTGCGCCATTCCACCATAGCTAAGCGCCTGCGCCTCGGCCGTGTCATTGAGCTGAGGTACCGCAGCAAAACTGCCGCCCTGAACCAGCCCCAACACGGCAAACAAGGCAATACCGACAACCGCCAGCGGTGCCCCGATAAACAAGGCCCCGATGCTCACTATGCCCAGACCAAAGCCTAGATTAACAACGGTGACACAGGAAAAGACATTCAGAAGCAGCGGCACCAACAGCCAGGACAGCGCAATCCCAGCCAAAGGCATCAATGCCGCAACCGACGCGCCCTGCCCCTCAGGCAACTGTCCCGGCAGAATCGCAAGCAGCGAAACAAAGGTCAGCGTATAGAAGAACCACCCGATCGCGGGCGCCGAAATAAAGGGTGAGCGGTAGGTTCTGACATGAGCCTCAAGAAACGCAGCCAATCCACGGCTTCTTTCCTCAATCGATCCCATCTCGATCTTGATCCGGCTCAGCGCGATCATTGCGGCGATCAACAGCATCAGGGCTCCGTGCAGGGCGAAATAGGTGGGCAGTCCGAAACGGTCTACAATCGGCAGGCCGAACCACGCATTCAGCGCGAAGGCGACACCAAAGAAGGTGCTCCACAACACCATCGCCAGATTGCGCGCCTTGCCGGTGGTGATCTGGGCAATCAGCGTGGGGGCCGCGACAACGATTGCCAGATGCGACGCCCCTTCGACGACGCGACTTGCCAGCATCATTTGGAATCCCGGCAGACTCGCCTGCAGCAAAGACAAAGCACCGCCCAGAACCAGCCCGGACAAGAGCAGACGCATCGGCCCAACCCGGGCAGTGATCGCGCCCGAGGTCGCCCCGAACACCGCACCCATCAGGCTGATGATCGACAGTGACCAGCCGATCACCGCGGATTGCTCGGGATACAGCAGGCTGATTTCGGCGAAAGGTACAGCGATCTTGGCGAATTGCGTGGCAGCACCAAGCCCTGCAAACCAGATCAGCATGACCTGCGCAAATCTCAGGTAAGGAAATGTCATGTTCCGGGTCTAACCCGCCCGGCTGCGCGCGGGAACGCATAAATTATGCGACTTGCCCCCGCGATCCGCTGACCAGACGAACCGGGGTGCCATCGGCCAGATACAGCCGCTCCCAAACGATCTGGCCTGCACTGATCCTGATACGGTCATGCACGGCCTCTGAGGTCAGAAAGGCCTTGGGTGCGGGCGTGTGCATGTCCCACCAACCTTCGCTTTGCAGCTCTGCTTCAGCCTGCCGGATCTCGTCCGTCGCAAACTGCCAGAGCGAGACGCCCAGCAGAGCATTCTGCGAGGTTTTCCAATCTCGGGCCCGGCTGGCCGAATAGGCCAGACAGGTATGGCTGGCCTCCTCAACCAAATGAACGCAGTCAGTCGATTGGGCCACCAGCCGTTTCAGCGCTGAATCCTGAACGCGCACTGGGGCCAGAACTGAGAAAACGCCCTGCTGTATCTCTGCCGAAGGGGTGTGAGCCCCGCTCTCCCACCTCGAAATCGTGGCCTGATCCACTTCCAGCATATCAGCCAAAGCGGATTGCTTGAGGCCAACCGACCGGCGAAGCCGTCTAAGCCTGCGACCAAATGCAGGATAGCCGATGGGCCCTGTACCATCGGCTTTTGCATACCTGCTGATCAATTGCTTCCCCTTGGTCGCAGAAATCACTCTGCCGGTTCAGGCTCATCAATCTGAGCGACACGCGCGCCTGATTTGTTCGACGTCACAACCCCCAGCGATTTCAGCTTGCGATGCAAGGCGCTGCGCTCCATGCCGACAAAACTGGCGGTGCGGCTGATATTGCCCCCGAAACGGTTGATCTGGGTCAGCAGATATTCCCGCTCGAACGCCTCGCGTGCTTCGCGCAGCGGCAGGGTCGCCAATGCCCCAGACAGGACAACGCGACCGGATTCATCGGATTTCTCTTCCTCACTCGGCAGCTCGCGCGCCTCGATCGGCCCGGTGCCATCGCCAAGGATCAGCACACGCTCGATCAGGTTTTTAAGCTGACGTACATTGCCCGGCCAAGTCATCGTTTGCAGCAGGGCGACCGCCTCGTCCGACAATTCGCGGGCAGGCAAACCCTGAGTTTCGTTGCACATTTCGATGAAATGCTGGGCCAGAACCGGAATATCCTCGCGCCGTTCTTCCAGCGACGGGACAGCAATCGGCACCACATTCAGGCGATGATAAAGCTCTTCGCGGAACCGTTCAGCTGCGATTTCATCTTCCAGATCGCGGTTGGTCGATGAAATGACCCGCAGATCGACGCGCACCTTGTCACTGCCGCCCACACGCTGGAACTGCTGATCCACCAGCACTCGCAGGATTTTGGACTGGGTGCCCAGGGGCATATCGGCCACCTCATCGAAATAGATCACCCCGCCATGCGCCTCTTCCAGCAGACCGGATTCGATCCCCCGTTCCGAGGATTCGCGACCGAACAGAACCTCTTCAACCCGCTCAGGCTCAATCCCCGCACAATTGACGGTGACGAAAGGCGCGTTGGCACGGTTCGAATGAGCGTGGATGTAGCGCGCAGCGATTTCCTTGCCTGACCCGGCCGGGCCGCTCAACATCACGCGCCCGTTCGATTTGGTCACCTTGTCCAATTGACCCTGCATCGCCCGGAACGAAGCCGACTTGCCGATCATGTCGGAGCAGCTCACCTCTTTCCGCTTCAGCGAGGCATTCTCGCGGCGCAGGCGCGAGGTTTCCATCGCGCGACGGATCACCACCATCAACTGGTCAATGTTGAAGGGCTTCTCGATAAAATCGTAAGCACCCTGCTTGATGGCCGCCACGGCGATCTCAATGTTACCGTGGCCCGAAATGATCACCACCGGTACATCCGGATTGTCGCGTTTCACCGCTTTCAGGATATCGATCCCATCCATGCGGCTGTCCTTTAGCCAGATATCCAGGATCAACAGCCCCGGAGGCTCGGCATTGATCGACGACATACACTCATCCGAGTTCGCCGCCAGCCGGGTGGAATAGCCTTCGTCCTCTAGAATATCGGACACCAATTCGCGAATATCGCGTTCGTCATCTACGATCAGAATGTCGCTCATCTTTGGCCTGCTTTCAGTTTGTTTGTTTTAATCGCCTGTTTTTCCGGCGCGACTGACGGGCCGCCTGAGGCCCCGGGAAGACGAATGACAGCCATCGCGCCGAAATGGTCCTGTCCGTCGAAGGTGGGCGCGTCTTCTAATGTCAGCGCTCCGCCATGTTCTTCGATGATTTTCTTCACGATAGGCAGGCCAAGGCCTGTGCCCTCATCACGAGTTGTCACATAAGGTTCAAACAACCGCGCACGATCCTCGGGCAGCCCGATACCATTATCGGCAATGGTGATCTGCATTCCCGCATCGTCGCTGGACACGGCCACCTTAATCTGCGGTTTCAGATTGTCGGGCGCGCCTTTTTTCTTCAACGTTTCAATGGCCTCGCCCGCATTCTTGATCAAGTTGGTCAGGGCTTGGCTCAACATCGTTGCATCAACATCCGCCAGAACGGGTTGTTCGGGCAGGTCTGCATCAATCTGTACATCCGGCTGTCCGGCCTGTTGCAGCAGCACCGCCTCGCGCACCAGTGTGACGATGTTTTCCTCATGCCGTTCCGGCTCGGGCATCCGCGCGAATTTCGAGAACTCGTCCACGATCCGCCGCAGATCATTGGTCTGCCGTACGATCACGTCAGTCATCGACTCAAGGCTGTCGCAATCTTCTTCATCCAGCTTGCGCGAGAATTTGCGTTTGATCCGCTCCGCGCTCAGTTGGATCGGAGTCAAAGGATTCTTGATCTCATGCGCAATACGACGCGCCACGTCGCCCCACGCCGCCATACGCTGCGCGCTGACCAGATCGGTCACGTCATCAAAGGCCACCACATAGCCTTCCAATCCGCCATCCTCACCCCGCCGCGTGGCCATGCGCACCAGAAGGTTTTCCAACTGGCCCTTGCGGGTCACCTTGACCTCTCCCTGCACCGCCTCTTGACCGCTGGACTTCAGATCTTCGAACAGCGGCAGGAATTCAGGCACGGCAATGCCGATGGCCAGATGCTGTTCACCGCTGGTCCAGTCCAGCAGACGTTCACCCGAGCGGTTCACGAAGGTCACGCATCCATCTGGATCTACGCCCACCACGCCCGAGGTCACCGAACTCAGAACCGAGTCGAACAGTCGGCGGCGACGTTCGATGTGGCGTGTGTTCTCCAACAGGGTATCGCGCTGCCCTTTCAACTGGCGGGTCATCTGGTTGAAATAGCGGCCCAGCATGGCGATCTCGTCATCGCTGGCCTCTTCATAGACCTGAACGCTCAAATCCCCGGCACCGACACGTTGCGCTGCAGTTGTCAGGCGCCCAACCGGGCGCGACAGACGTTCGGCAAACCACATGCCCAGAGACATCGCAGCCAGAATGAGGATCACCGCAAAACCGAGATACAGAAGGCCAAACTCAAACAGCACCCTGCCCCGTTCACTTTCCAGCTGACTGTAGAACTGTGCCGTTTCCTTGGTTTCATCCAACAGGGTCAACAGGTCGCCATCAACCTCGCGACTGACATAGAGATAGCGATCCAGATAAGCCTGCAACGGCACCAGAGCCCTAAATTCGCTGTTATCCCAATCGGCTATGATCGCTACGCCCTGATCGTTCGACTCGATCATCTCTTCAGGCGTGGGGGCCTCATAATCAAAAAGATAAGAGCGATCGCCACGCGACCGGATCTCGCTGCTGCCATCGATCACATAAGCCTCGCGCAGCCCGCGCTGAATCTGCGACTGCCCCTGGGCCAGAACTTCTCGCAATTCCGCATCCGAGATGTAGTAATCCAACGTCCGCGCGTTATCCAGAAAGCGCGCCAGCGCCATCGCGTCCTGCGTCAGGCCCTGACGATGCTCCTGCTCGTATGCCTCCGCCGCACTCAGCGATGAACCAACAACCTGCCGCACGCGGTCCGAGAACCAGCCTTCGAGGCCGATATTGACGGTCAGACCGGCGAAGATTGCCACAGTTACCGTGGGCACAAGGGCAAGCAGCGTGAACGCGCCGATCAGGCGCAGGTGAAGCCGAGAGCCGGCTGACTTGGCCCGCCGTGCTGCGATCAGACTGAACAACTGTCCCAGAACAAGCGCGGCCACGACCAGCACATAGACCAGATCGGCAAGAAGAATCAGCCGCAGCGTCGGGGCCGCAGCGCCAAGATCGAAGGGTCCAATGACCAGATACGTCGCAAGCGCCAGCACCGGGCCCAGCATCACGAGCCCCAAGGTGCTGAAATTGCGCATCCTCCGGGACTTGCGCCACCGGTTGATCGATAGGATCGGCCCGTTCTGTGCCCGGGTTGCCACCGTCTGCCCTCTTACTGATGTGCCGCATTCGCGGCTTACCGCCATATGTCGTGGTCGTTCCCGGGTGCGAACCCGAATGCCACGGTTTGTGTGGCGATATTACATCAGTTTGCGACGGCGTGTCACCTGAATATCGAGGTCGGAGATCTTTTTACGCAGCGTATTCCGGTTAATCCCCAGAAGATCAGCACATTTTGCCTGATTGCCCCCGGTCGCATCCAGCGCGATTTCGATCAAAGGCGCCTCGACCTCGCGCAAAATGCGCTGATAGAGGCCCGGTGGCGGCAGGATATTTCCATGCAGATCGAAATAGCGCCGCAGGTGACGGCCAACCGAAGAAGACAGTTTTTCACGTTCGCCATCGCCCAGAACCGGTTCGGCCTCGGGCTGGCTGCCCAGCACCATCTCGACCTCTGTGCGTGAGATTTCATCGGCACGGCTGGTCAGGCTCAGACGACGGATCGCATTTTCCAGCTGACGCACATTTCCAGGCCACGAATACCGACGCACAAGCTCAACAGCTTCGGGACTGAGGCGGCGCTGCGCCCCGCTTTCCCGCTCTTCCCGCGTCAAAAAATGGTCGGTCAGCAAAGTGATATCATCGACGCGTTCCCGCAGGGCCGGAACATGGATCGTAGCACCGCAGAGGCGGTAATAGAGATCCTGCCGCACGCGACCGCTCTCCATCGCGTCGGTCAGGTCCGATTGGCTGGTGGCCATGAAACGCGGCACATGATCGCCCGGAGTGTCCATCATACGCACGATCCGCGCCTGAATTTCATCATCGATATCAGCAATTTCATCAATCAACAGCGTTCCGCCGCGCACCCGCGCCATGACCCGCGCCGGGCCTTCGAGATCGCTCAGATCAGCGGCCGTTGCGGTCACAAAAGGCAGCGTTCGACGGTCCGAGAAATCATGAATAGCGCGCGAAATCAGGGACTTACCCGTCCCACTTTCGCCTGAGATCATCACCGACAGATCGGTGTTCATCACGCGTGCAACCAGACGGTACAACGCCTGCATCACCGGGGTTCGGCCCACCAATGGCAGTTCATCAGGGCGATCCTCGCTGACTTCCACCGGCTCGGTTTGCGCGCGTTGCTTCTGATCCAATGCCCGAGCGGTGCGCTTCATCAGATCGGGCAGATCGAAGGGCTTGGGCAGATAGTCATAAGCATCCGCCTCAGCCGCCTGAATGGCCGTCATGATGGTGTTCTGGGCCGAGATCACGATGACCGGCAAACCGGGGCGGTCCTGCGCGATCTTTGGCAGCATCTCCAACCCGTTCCCGTCTGGCATCACCACGTCCGAGATTACAACATCGCCTTTCCCCTCGGCAACCCACCGCATCAGCGTTGTCAGCGAAGAGGTCGCATGCACCTTGCACCCTGCCCGCGTCAGGGCCTGCGTCAGAACCGTGCGGATCGTGCGGTCGTCATCGGCAACCAGAACTGTGCCATCCATCAGATGCTCTCCTTTTCATATGCGCCCGGCGGTGCGCGCCGCAGGGACAGGCGGAAAACCGTGCGCCCGGGCACGGACTCAGCCGAAATCCATCCGTCGTGATCGGAAACGATCTTGCTGACCAGAGCCAGCCCCAGCCCGGTGCCATTCTCCTTGCCCGACACGAAGGGATCGAAGATATCGCTCCGGATGTTTTCCGGCAGCCCCGGCCCGTCGTCGATGATCTCAATCTGCAAGGGCAGCGAGTGTCCCGACCCGTCACTGCGCCGAAGACGGAACGAGTGTTCGAAATATGTGCGCAACCGAATTGTGCCATTACCATCAGCGGCTTCCGAGGCGTTCCTGAGCAAATTCAGCACCACTTGCAGGAACTGATCCGGATCTCCGTAGGCCAATGGCAGCGAGGGGTCATAATCCTCGACAATCGTCATATGCGCGCCGAAGCCCAGCAGCGCCGACCGCCGCGCGCGGTCCAGAACGTCGTGGATATTAACCGGTTTGAAATCGGGCTGCGACAGGTTTCCGAACTGCTCCACCTGCTCCAGCAGCTTCACGATGCGGCGGCTTTCTTCGACGATAAGGTCAGTTAGTTCAAGGTCTTGCTGAGAGATATTCATGCTGAGCAGCTGCGCCGCGCCGGTGATGCCTGCCAAGGGGTTCTTGATCTCATGCGCCAGCATTTCGGCCATGCCGATGGCCGATTGCGCCGCCGATTTCACCGTATTGCCCCGTGTCATCCGCCCCGCCAGCTCTCGTGGCGAGATGATCATGATCATCGAACCAGGATGTCCCATAAGCGGCGCGATCTGCAGCGCACATTGCAGCGGTGCGCGATTACCCGAGCCCACATCCACATCGTTGACGAACAAGGGGGTCCCCTGCTGACGAGCCCGCAAGAACGCCTCTTCCAACGGCGCATCGACTGCCAGTTGATCCCATACGGGGTGTCCGATCACCGCCTTGCGCGAGGCGTTCAGAAACCCCTCGCCCGAGGAATTGACGTCGGATATCCGATCCTCGGCATCAATGATGAAGGCCGGAACCGGCAGCGAGGTCCAGATGCTCTGATCCGAGGTCATGCCGCTTCCTCCGCTGGGCCGTTCAGTGCTTCCCCCAACAGCCGCAGCACCTCATCCGTATCGCGTGAGGTCAGGATAGCACGCCGCAGCATGGCAGGCGTTCCGGCTTCATCCATGTACCAGCCCAAATGCTTGCGCGCGACGCGCAGGCCCAGATCGGTGCCATAGAATCCAAGCATTGCCTGATAATGACTGCGCACCATCTCGATCAGATCAGCGCCCGTCGGAATGGTCGGCGCAGCAGGGCCATAGAGATCATGACAGATTTGCGACAGCAGCCATGGCTTGCCCTGCGCACCCCGACCGACCATCACGCCATCCGCACCAGACTGCTCCAGCGCGGTTTGCGCGGCTTCCGTATCAACAATATCCCCATTTGCGATGACCGGAATCGAGACTGCCTCTTTCACTGCCCGGATCGCCCGCCAATCGGCGCGCCCCTTGTAGAACTGGCAGCGTGTGCGTCCGTGGATCGTAACCATTCGGATGCCCGCGTCCTGCGCCCGCCGCGCCACATCCGGGGCGTTCAGCAAGCTGTCATCCCAGCCCAGACGCGTTTTCAGCGTCACCGGTACATCCACCGCCTCCACCACGGCCTCAATCAGCGTCAGGGCGTGGTCCGGAGTTTTCAGCAAGGCCGAACCGGAATAGCCGTTGGTGACTTTCTTGGCAGGGCATCCCATGTTGATATCGATCACCCGCGCGCCCCGGTCGGCGACCTGCCGGGCAGCCTCGGCCATCCAATGCGCCTCGCGTCCGGCCAGTTGCACGGCGGTATTTTCCACATCCGCCGACAGCTCGGCCCGTTCGCGGACACCCGGCTTGGCCTGTACCATCTCCTGGCTGGCAACCATTTCACTGACCACCATACCTGCACCAAAGCGCATCACGAGATCGCGGAACGGGCGGTCGGTGATTCCGGCCATCGGCGCCAGCAGCACCGGAGGGGTCAGATCCTTTTCAGCAAGACGCAGGGTCAATGTGCCTAATCCTTGAGCAGTTGCGCATTTGATATCGAAATCGCAGCATATGAACAACAAAACGGCGGCATTCAAGCCCGCAAAATCATCACTTGCTTAATTTTTAGGCAAACCGATGCGGGTGATTGCCTCTGCATTCACCGCCCCCTAAACAATGCCTCAATCAGGAGAACCCGCAGATGACCACAGCCGCCATCATCGTCGCCGCCGGGCGCGGCCAACGCGCCGGAGGTGGAGTGCCCAAGCAGTGGCGCGCCCTGGGCGGGCAGCGCGTGGCCGATTGGACCATAGATCGCTTTATGGGCCTGGTTGATCACATTGTTTTGGTGCTCGCCGAAGAGGACACAGCGGCTTGGCAAGAATTCAGCACCACCGGTTTGATTCTCGCTCAGGGCGGTGCAGACCGGGCAGGATCGGTCCGCAACGGCCTGCAGGCGTTGGGATCGTATGGCATTGAAAAGGTTCTGATTCACGACGTGGCCCGCCCTTGCGTCAGCGCTCGGGTGATCGGGGAAGTTCTCGCTGCGCTCGATACACATCCCGCGGCGGCGCCCGGTCTGGCCGTCACCGATGCGCTCTGGACCGGGGATGGATCGGTGGTGACAGGTACGCAGGATCGTTCCGGCCTCTTCGCTGCGCAGACTCCGCAAGGGTTTCTTTACAACGCGATCACCGCAGCGCACGCGACTCATCCCGGAGGCGCGGCAGATGACGTCGAGGTCGCGCGTGCTGCCGGTATTGATGTCGCGATCATTCCCGGCGACGCGGACAATCTGAAAATCACCCGGCCCGAGGATTTTGCTCGGGCTGAACGCATAATGGGTAACGATATGGATGTAAGGCTGGGCAACGGCTATGATGTGCACCGCTTTGGTGAAGGAGATCACGTGATCCTCTGCGGCGTGAAAGTGCCGCATGATCGCGGGCTGCAGGGACATTCGGATGCGGATGTCGGCATGCACGCGGTGACCGACGCGATCTATGGCGCGCTGGCGCAAGGTGATATCGGGCAGCACTTCCCGCCCACAGACCCGCAATGGAAAGGCGCGGCCAGCGAGATATTCCTGCGTCACGCCGTCGAACTGGCCGGGCAGATGGGGTATGCGATTTCGAATGTCGACTGCACGCTGGTCTGTGAACACCCCAAGATCGGGCCGCATGCTGAGGCCATGCGTACCGAGATGGCGCGGATCATGGGCTTGCAGGCGGATCAGGTCTCGGTCAAGGCGACAACTTCGGAGAGATTGGGCTTTACCGGACGCGGCGAAGGCATCGCCTCGCTCGCCACTGCCTGTCTGGTGAAGTCATGACTGCGGCGCGTCTGATCGGAACCGTCTGCGGCGTCGGCTATCTGCGCCCTGCCCCCGGCACCTGGGGATCGCTGGCCGCGCTGCCTCTGGCTTGGGTGCTACATACGCTCGGCGGCTTTCCTCTGCTGGTTATCGGGACCTTTGCTGCCTTCTTCGGCGGCCTCTGGGCTACGCGTGTCATGACTGCCGGGCAAGAGGACCACGACCCGTCCGAAATCGTCATCGACGAGGTTGCTGGCCAGTTCATTGCAATCTGGGCCATTTCCTACCCGTCCTGGGCGCATGGGATCGAAATCACCGCGCTCTGGCCCGGCTGGATCGCCGGTTTCCTGCTGTTCCGCTTGTTCGACATCACCAAACCCGGCCCCGTTGGCTGGGCCGATCGGCGCGGAGATCCGATGGGCGTGATGCTGGACGATGTGATTGCCGGGGTCTTTGCCGCAATCGGCGTCATCATCCTCGCTGGAATTTCACACGGGGTCTTGGGTCTATGACCGTGACCGACCTGCTGGACCGCGCCAAAGCGCAAGGCGTGATGATCGCAACAGCCGAAAGCTGCACTGGCGGCATGGTCGCCGCTGCGCTGACCGACGTCCCCGGCAGCTCTGCTGTGGTCGAGCGTGGTTTCGTCACCTACACCAATACCGCCAAGCAAGAGATGCTGGGCGTACGTGCCGATACGCTTGAGGCGCACGGCGCGGTCTCGGAAGAGGTCGCGCGCGAAATGGCCGAAGGCGCGTTGCACCACTCGCAGGCTCAACTGGCGGTCTCGATCACCGGTATCGCCGGTCCCGGCGGGTCCGAGCATAAGCCAGAAGGCCGCGTTTGCTTTGGTCTCGCCACGGACGGCCAACCCACCCGGACTGAAACAATCGAATTCGGCGCGCTGGGGCGGGATAATGTGCGCAAAGCCGCGCGTGATCATGCGTTGCAGATGCTGCTACGCGGCCTTTCACAACTCGCCTAATTTTAATGCGCATGCGCCATATGGGCGCAAATTTCATCACCAGTTGAGAAAAAGCCGCCTAAACAGGCGGCTTTTTGCACCTCTGCCTCTTTTTTCCCCAACTCAGGTCGGCTTCAACCCGCCGCACACCACTCACAAGGCATCGGTTGGGGTGTGTTTGCCCAATCGACGCCCCCACAGGGAAAGGAGAGCGGCCCATGAACGGAGCCGATACAGCGTGGATCATTGTGGCAACAGCACTGGTCCTGTTCATGACATTGCCGGGCCTTGCCCTGTTCTACGGCGGGCTCGTGCGTGCCCGAAATGTCCTCAGCGTCTTCATGCATTGCTTTTCGATTGCCTGTTTGATGAGCATTCTGTGGCTGGTCGCGGGGTATTCCATTGCCTTCGGCCCGGGTGAGAGCGGCCTTTGGGGTGGTCTGGGCAAAGCGTTTCTAAACGGCGTGGACGCCGACAGCCTCGCAGGCACCCTGCCCGAGGTCCTGTTCTTCGCCTTCCAGATGACCTTCGCGATCATCACCCCTGCCCTGATCGTCGGCGCCTATGTCGAGCGTGTGGGCTTTGGCTTCGTCCTGACATTCTCAGCCCTCTGGATGCTGCTCTGCTATGCACCCGTCGTCCATTGGATTTGGGGCGGTGGAATGCTGGCGGATGGAGGCATTCTGGGTGAGATCGGCGTACGTGACTTCGCGGGTGGCATCGTCGTCCACGAAACCGCCGGTCTGGCGGCATTGATCATCGCCGTCATACTCGGCCCGCGCCGCAATCGCACCACGCCTCCGCACAACCCCGGCTATGTGATGGTGGGTGCCGCAATGCTGTGGGTGGGCTGGTTCGGCTTCAACGGTGGCTCGCAACTGGCCGCTGACGGAGGCGCCGCGATGGCCATGACCGTCACCCACCTGTCGGCTGCAACCGCATCGCTGACCTGGGCGCTGTGGGAACGCATCCGTTTTGGCAAAGCCTCTATGGTCGGCCTTGTGACTGGCACCATCGCCGGTCTGGCCTCGATCACTCCGGCCTCGGGCTTTGTGGGGCCAGTGCAGGCGCTGATCATCGGTGCCGTTGCAGGTATCCTGTGCCAGGAGGCGGTCAATTTGATCCGCAACAAGCTGAACATCGACGACACATTGGATGTTTTCGCCGTTCACGGTGTCGGAGGCATCTTCGGCACATTGATGATCGCCCTGTTCGGTTTGGGCACATGGACCGCACAACTGGGTGGGTTGGTGATTGTGGGTGTCTTTACGGCAATTGTCACGATTGTGTTGGTAAAGGTGGTTGCACTCATCACCCCGCTTCGCGTAGACGCCGAGACCGAAACAAACGGGCTCGATCTCTCGGTACATGGAGAGCGCGCCTACGACATGAGCAGCTAAGCCCACCTTGGCTGCTATGCGCCCGCAAAGGGCCAAAGCGGACCTCTTGACGAGGTCCGCTTTTCTACAGCCAGTCGTGGTTCATAACATCTATCAACTCTTCCCAAGGCTCCACCAGCGTTCAGCGCTGAAACTGGCGATAGACACACAACCGCTTATCAAACTCTTCACGCAGATCATGTTACGGAGCTCGAGTTCGAGCGAGCAAGAATATCCCATCCAGAACTAGGTAGTTGTATTTGCCTCTGCGCAGCAAGCTAAGAAAAAACGATCAGAGAACGCCTATTCTCCATCCGATGTCAGGTGTCATATCAAGCCGCACCCCAATACCGATAACGGCAAGTTTCATACTGTACACCGTATCTGTTTTCCATACACCAACGCGGCCCTCGGAGTGATCGATGTCCGAACATCCACCGACTTCTCAGATGTTTCTAAGTCAGCTTTACCCGCCGCTATGTACCATTCGATTTATAGCGTCTTGAAAAGGTGCCCATTTTGCGATTTCCTTTGCAGCAACGGCGTGACCAATTGCACTCCAATGTGTATCACCCCAAAACCACGGGTTTTCACCGGTTTCCACCTGTTCTTGCAATGCTGACGTAAGGTCGAGGAAGGGCACTCCACTTGCGCTCGACCATGCCTGAATGTCCTCACGCAGCGGAGACAGATGACTTTCTACATTTGCCAACTTACTGTCTTCTGGGAAGGTACAATATGGCGAAAGCACCCGAAGCTTTGACGGAATGTAAACAACTAGATATTCGCCACCTTCTTCCTCGATACGCGCAGCGAATTCGTCCATTGACTTTGTTATGATGGCGGCTTGGTCCTCGTATCCATCTATGACCCAAGACGTCAATCGAAACGTATAGACATCTCCATCAATATGACAGATATCCAGCCCACTCAGCCCGCGCTGCCGATCGGTTAATGTCGTAAGTGCGCCCCACGCCATTCTGGTCAGATACGGATAGTGCGGATCGTGTACAGCACGAGAGTCTTCGACAATACCGTCAGTTCCTCTCGCTTCATAAAAATAGGAATCCCACAGATCATTACCGCCGAATATAAACTGAACAACAACTTTATCCTTGGCCGGAATGCCAGAATTCCAGAAAACACCTTGACCCGCTTGCGGCGACAATCCCAAAAGCGCCGCCTGAGCGACCTGTAAGCCAGTTTCATTAGACAAAACCGAATCCATTGTATCCTTTTGCTGTATCAATGGGCCTTGGATGAAACTGTCCCCAACCAGCACTACAGCAGCGTTTCTTGAATCCGATGCGTTCCTGAAACCAACCGGGTCGGTCTTGAAATCAAAGACAATTGGTTCGCTTGGGAGTCCCCAAGCCAAGGCTGTGTCTTGTCCAGAAGTGATTTCACGATCAACATCCGGCACACGAGTATACCCCAGTTCATAAAGATCTGTTCCCGGGCTTTTGATCAGCGATTGCCAACTGAACAACCCGGTCTGTCCAAGCAGTTCTAAAAATGCAAAAGAAAGCCCGCAAACCAACACAGTTCCTAAAAATGTAAACTGTTGTTCTCTCCGGCCGAGCACCAATAGTAACAAATAAACTGCAACAAGAAGCATTCCAAAGAAGAATGCGACGTGACGGAACCTCCAAAGTCCAAAAAGTCGTCTGCTATCAGGTGTTGTTGGCGTTGAATCTGCCGACAATAATGCAAAGGCAACCGCAGCAGCTACCATTGTAATGGCCACGGCCAGAATGCGCCAATCTCTTCTTCTTTGCAAAGTTACCTCCAATACTGGTTACTATTCAATTACACGTGACGCCCTACACATGATCCAATGGGAATACTTGGCATCAACTCGGCTGTTATTGCAGAATGCTATAATAAGGATGCTTATCGTCTGCTTGCTGTCAAGCTTACGCGTCTCAGCATGCGCTGGGGATCGGATAGAGCGCCCCTTCGTATCAATCGTTGGCTCTTCGGCAGGATTGGATCGAAATTTCAATTCAATTGGCCTGAAACCAGTTGAACTAAACCACAATTGCCCCAGTCGAGAATCTCTTGGGGTCCGCTTTTCTTTTCGGCGTTCGCCTCTCGACTCCGGACCGGCGGTCGGGCTATCAGCCTGCGACACCCTTCCAGCCCAGAGGTTTGCGCCATGATCCCCAGTTCCTTCCCCGACAGCACCGAAATCGCCCGCCTGACCGCACGGATGCTGCTGGAGATCAAGGCTGTTCACTTCAACTCGCGCGAGCCGTTCACGCTGGCCAGCGGTCTGCCCAGCCCGACCTATATCGATTGTCGCAAACTGATCTCATACCCACGCATCCGCTCGACCCTGATGGACTTTCTGACCATCACCGTGATGCGCGACGCAGGCTTTGAGGCGTTTGACAACATCGCTGGCGGCGAAACTGCAGGCATCCCGTTCGCGGCCATGGTCGCCGAGCGGATGGCCCTGCCGATGACCTATGTGCGCAAGAAGCCCAAAGGCTATGGCCGCAACGCCCGTATCGAAGGCGCGATGAGCGAAGGTGAACGCGTTCTGCTGGTCGAGGATCTGACAACCGATGGCGGCTCGAAACTATCCTTCGTGGATGCGATCCGCGAAACGGGTGCGACCTGCGGGCATACGGCCGTGATTTTCTACTACGGTATTTTCCCCGAGACCGAGAAGACGCTGGGTGACCACGGCGTGAAGCTGCACTCCTTATGCACCTGGTGGGATGTTCTGGCCGAGGCCAAGGCGCAAAAGGCCTTTGACGAAGAGACCCTTAGCGGTGTCGAAGCCTTCCTGAGCGACCCGCGCGGGTGGCAAGAAGCCAACAAAAGTTGACGTGGCGACAACTGTTTTCAAACTGGAAACAGAGGTCGCGCGACAGGCACCAATCGCACAATATGTTGACGCTCGACCCCATCTTGCTTCAATATGCAGGGGTCGGGAGATATTCACAACCTATCCCCAAAAACATACAATTTGCCCCGACTCGCAGGTCTAAGCTATGGACCTTGTCCCATGGGGACGATGAGAGCAGCAATGAACGAGATCAGTAGTATCGAGCAGGCAGCGGCACAGATTCAGAATCCGGAAACCATGCCGCATTCGATCGAGGCCGAGCAGCAACTTCTGGGCGCGATTCTGACAAATAATGATCTCTATGACAGGGTCGCCTCGATCATCGGGGCCGAGCATTTCTATGATCCGGTTCATGCCCGCATCTATGAGGTGGCAGCCACACGTATAGCCAAGAATGCGCTGGCCTCACCCGTGACGCTGAAATCCTTCATGGCCGAAGACGAGGGCCTGAAAGAATTGGGCGGCCCGGCCTATCTGGTCAAACTGGCCGGAGCCTCGATCAGCGCCTTTGCCGTGCATGACTATGCTCAGATGATCTATGACCTCGCCATCCGGCGCGAGTTGATCCGGCTGGGTCGCGACATCTCGGACAAGGCAGCACGGGTCGATGTATCCAGTGAGCCCAAGGAACAGATCGTCGAAGCCGAGCAACAACTTTACCAGCTGTCCGAGCAGGGCCAGACCGAACAGGGCTTTCAATCCTTCCTCAAGGCGGTCACAGAAGCCGTCAACGTCACCAACGAGGCTTACCAGCGCGGTGGCGGCATGGCGGGGATTTCCACCGGTCTGGCCGACCTGGATAAGCAGCTTGGGGGTCTGCATCCGTCCGACCTGATTATTCTGGCGGGGCGCCCATCGATGGGGAAAACCTCGCTGGCGACCAACGTGGCGTTCAATGTGGCCAAGGCCTATAAACGCGGCACCAAGCCGGATGGTTCAGAGGGTGCCATTGACGGCGGCGTCGTTGGGTTCTTCTCGCTCGAAATGAGCGCCGAGCAGCTGGCAGGCCGGGTTCTGGCCGAAGCTTCCGAGATTTCCTCACACAAAATCCGGCAAGGCGACATGACCGAAGCCGAGTTCCGCCGCTTCGTGGACGCGGCCAAGGAACTGGAAGCTTGCCCGCTCTTCATTGATGACACCCCCGCCCTGCCGATCTCACAACTTGCCGCCCGCGCGAGGAGGTTGAAGCGGACGCACGGCTTGGACCTGCTGGTGATCGACTATCTGCAGCTCTGCCGCGGCATGGCCGACAATCGCGTGAACGAAATCGCCGAGATTTCGATGGGCATGAAGGCCATCGCCAAAGAGTTGAACATCCCGGTGATCGCGCTGTCTCAGCTCTCCCGTCAGGTGGAAAACCGCGACGACAAACGCCCGCAACTGTCTGACCTGCGGGAATCAGGCTCGATCGAACAGGACGCTGACGTGGTGATGTTCGTGTTCCGCGAGGAATATTACAAGGAACGCGAAAAGCCCGGCGATCACGAGCTGGAAAAGATGGAAGAATGGAAGCAGGCTATGGAACGCTTGCACGGCAAAGCCGAAGTCATCGTCGGCAAGCAGCGCCACGGCCCCATCGGCACGGTCGAGCTATCCTTCGAGGCACAATTTACTCGCTTCGGCAATCTGGTCAAACCCTGGCAACAGGACGGTCAGATCGAAGGGTACTGACGCCTACCAGAGCTCGGGCCGGTTCAACGCCTCAACACAATGCGACGCACCCTTGAGGGGTGTCATCTCGGCTTCGGTCAGAGATTGTGCCAACCAGCCGTGCGGATAGCTCAGCTTCATTGGAGCCTTTGCAAACGCCTCCGAGATCGGCTGGAAGCCGGTTTTGCCGTAATAAGCCGGGTCGCCATAGGTGAACACCATATCAACCCCCGCCTTACGTAACTGATCCAATCCATGCGTGATCAGCGCTTGCCCCACGCCACCCCTCTGATGTTCTGTGCTGACCGCGACCGGTGACAAGATAAACACCTGCCGAGCGTCCTGATCAAAGCGTAGACGGGACAAGCAGATGCAGCCCAGCAAAGCGCGCCCTTTTACCGCTGAATACGCATAGAGTTCGCCATCCGGCGTGGTCGTGATCAGGTCATGCACCAGTGACCCGATCAGCTTGCCTTCGTCTGCACCTTCCGAAGCGGTAAAAACGGCAGTGAAAAGCGCCACAATATCGGCTGCGCGCTGGTCGTGACCAGATATGAACTGGATGGCCATGTTGATGCCTCTCATTCCCATGTAATCGGTGGGCATAGCGCCCATGCCCCGTGTGGCAATGCAACCGGCACATCGGTTTGCTCAACAACCCGCGTGAAAAACATGAACGATAGGCCCCGCCAACGCGTTTTAACACTGATGTGAATACAATCCGATACCTTTTGCCGCTTTGCGACAAGTCGCGCAAATCCTTGGATTTATTGGCCTCGCGGCGCGGCGATATCATATCGATACATGAAACCCGTTTTCAAATCACCATTCCCTCTTGACCTTGGAACGGGCAATGTCTTGAACGGGATCATGAGTACTGCACGTTTAACGATCAATCTGCACGCGCTCGCCCACAATTGGCGCGCGCTGGATGCAAAGACGGAAGTCGAAACCGGCGCCGTGGTCAAGGCTGACGCCTATGGTCTGGGCGCGGAACCGGTTGCCTGGGCGCTGGCTGAAGAAGGCGTGCGCAAGTTTTTTGTCGCTGCTGCCGAAGAAGGCGCCATCGTTCGCGAGGCCGTGGGACCCGAGGCACTGGTTGCCGTGTTCTCTGGCCATATGGAAGGCGATACCGATCTGCTGCGCCACCATAATCTGACTCCGCTGATCAACTCCCCCGAGCAGTTCAAACGTCACCTCGAGGCGCTGCCGGATCATCGTTTCGGCATCCAGCTGGACAGCGGAATGAACCGTCTGGGCCTGGAACCGGCGGACTGGGCCGAACTGCGGCACAAAGCGTTGGAACTTGATCCACTGGTGGTGATGTCTCATCTGGCCTGCGCGGACGAACCCGACCATCCGATGAACCGCCAGCAGCTCAACACATTCAAGCAGATGACCGACGGGGTTGAAGCCCCCCGCTCGCTTGCCGCAACCGGGGGCACTCTGCTGGGGCCTGAATTCCACTTTGACTTCTGCCGTCCGGGCATCGGTCTCTATGGCGGGATGCCCTTTGCCGGAGCCAAGCCGGTGGTGACTGTTGATCTTCCGGTGATTCAAGTGCGCGACGTCGCGGTGGGTGAGACCGTGGGCTACGGCAACAGCTGGACCGCGCGCCGCCCGTCCAGGATCGCAACCGTCGCGGCGGGTTATGCCGATGGGCTACATCGTGCCATCGGCGGCGGCATTGATACATTCGCTGGTGATCAGCCCTGCCCGGTGGTAGGACGTATCTCGATGGACCTGATCACCGTGGATGTTACCGACTTGCCGTACAAACCTGATCGCCTGCGTATCCTGAACGGGCACCAAACCGTCGATGATCTGGCCGAGGCCGCCGGAACCATCGGCTATGAAATCCTGACCTCGCTCGGCAGCCGCTATTCCCGAGGCTACGTGGAATGAACCCCATCTCATTGCTGGGTGAGCTGGGACGCGCCATCCTGAACATGCTGGCCGCGTTTGGCCGCGTCGCGCTGTTCGCGCTCGACGCGGTTTCGCATATTTTCCGCCCCCCGTTTTATCCGCGCGAATTCGGCATCGCCCTGCTGAACATCGGCTGGCTGTCCCTGCCCGTGGTTGGCCTGACCGCCATTTTCACCGGCGGCGCGCTGGCGCTGCAGATCTACGCAGGCGGCGCGCGTTTCAATGCTGAGGCCGTGGTGCCCCAGATCGTCGCCATCGGCATGGTGCGGGAGCTTGGCCCGGTGCTGGTCGGCCTGATGATCGCCGCCCGCGTGACGTCTTCGATCGCCGCCGAGATTGCGACGATGAAAGTGACCGAGCAGATCGACGCTCTGGTCACTTTGTCCACGCACCCGATGAAATACCTCACCGCCCCGCGCGTGCTGGCCGCCCTAATCACCGTCCCGGCGCTGGTCGGGGTCGGAGATATCATTGGCATCGCAGGCGGTTACACCGTGGCCACGCAAAATCTGGGCTTCAACCCAGCGGCCTATCTAAAAAACACCGTAGACTTCCTTGAAACCCGCGACATCGTCTCGTCGCTGGTCAAAGGGGCCGCCTTCGGCGTCATCGCCGCCATCATGGGCTGCTACTACGGCATGTCCTCGGGCCGCGGCGCGCAGGGCGTGGGCCGCGCCACCAAAGGTTCGGTCGAGGCCGCCGCCGTGCTGATCCTCGCCGCCAATTTCGTACTCACAGGGGTGTTCTTCTCGCTATGATCCGGATGGAGAACGTACATAAGGCCTTTGGCGACAATCACGTGTTGCAAGGCATGAACCTTGAAATTCCCAAGGGTACCTCGATGGTCATCATTGGCGGTTCGGGCACCGGCAAATCCGTGGCACTGAAATGCATCCTCGGCCTGATCAAGCCTGACAGCGGCATGATCTATGTCGACGGCAAGGACGCCCAGAAAGGTGACCGGGATGCGTTTCTGGCGCGTTTCGGCATGCTGTTTCAGGGTGCTGCGCTGTTTGACTCCCTGCCCGTCTGGCAAAACGTCGCCTTCCGCCTACTGCGCGGCTCGCTGAAACGCCCGGCGGATGAGGCGCGCGAAATCGCCATCGAAAAACTGCGCCGCGTCGGTCTGAAATCCAACGTCGCCGACCGCTTCCCCGCCGAGTTGTCAGGCGGCATGCAAAAGCGCGTCGGCCTCGCCCGCGCCATCGCCGCCGAGCCCGAGATCATCTTCTTTGACGAGCCCACCACCGGCCTCGATCCCATCATGTCCGGCGTCATCAACGACCTGATCCGCGAGATCGTGACCGAGATGGGAGCCACTGCGATGACCATCACCCACGATATGAGTTCGGTCCGCGCGATTGCCGACAACGTGGCCATGCTGCACGGAGGCGTGATCCAGTGGACCGGCCCGGTCAGCCAGATGGACGCCTCGGGCGATCCCTATGTGGAGCAGTTCATCAGCGGGAGTGCAGAGGGGCCGATTGAGGCAGTGCGCTAATCTTTCTCACTCACTAGCCAGTTTTTCGCGCTCGCGACAACCTCATCTGGAAGCAATTCGGCTTTTCGAGATTCGAGATTTAACAAGACGCATTTGAACACTGTTGAGAATACAGTTTTTCTGTCGGCAGAGCGCAGCAATCTGTGTCGGAAGGTGACCGACTTCCCGCCTATCTCGAGTACCTCACTCTCCATCTGAATAGCCTCCCCCGCTCGAAGTTCGGCGAGGAAACTACTCTCCGCATGTACCACCGCAAATGATAGCTTCCGTCCCGAACGCATATCGTCTGCGTTCAATCCCATCTCCGATTGGATAGCAAACACCGAATCTGAGCAAGCCGCAAAGTACCGCGAGACATTCATATGCCCCAGAAAATCGCAATCCGAAGGATCAACAATTGACTTGAAAGCCACAAAAGCTGGCATCTGAGGTCTCCCCACTGACAAAAACGAGTTTGAATTCTTGAATTAAGCTAACACATAACTGAAACGCGTCGCCCGATAGGCGGCGGAACACCTAAAAAGTACATATGACCCTCCGCCTCGCCACCCTTTCACTCCTGATCCTCTACCCCATCGCGTGGTTCGCCCCGCTGATGCGCGCAGGGCTCTTGCCAATCTTCGGCCTCAGCGAAATCAGCGTCATCACCGGGCTCCAGTCCTTGTGGAAATCCGACATCTTCCTCGCGCTGATCGTCACCGTATTTGCCCTCTTCGCGCCTTACGTCAAAACCATCGGCACCGCGCTGATCCAATGGAACCTGCTGGACCCGCGCGTTCAGCCTGCGTTGAACATCCTCGGCAAGTTGGCGATGGCCGATATCTTCCTCATCGCGCTCTACATCACGCTGGCCAAGGGCATCTCATACGCTACCATCGAAACAGCCTGGGGCCTTTACCTGTTCACCGGCTGCATCCTCGCTTCGTTGACCCTAGGTCACATTACAGAGATGACATCTGGATCACGAAAACCTCAGACGTAATTGATTGAAAACGCATTTCTGAGTATCTTTATGATATTTCGAGCAGCAACGTGTTTGTAGTTCACGGGTCCTCAGCGGACCAGATCGTGCTTGATTGTCGTCCGCTTTGATCCGGTTTCGTATCGGTTAAAGAAGGAGATCGACATCATGGCCGCCCTTCACTCTATCACATTGCAATTTCAGAATGCCTTATTGAAACTGACATTTTTCCTGATCTGCGCCGCCGCATTATTCGCGGTCACGACAACTGTTTTGTCCGCCTTCGGTATCCTGCCGTGGCTGTCCCTGCAGGCTGGCCTCAGCGGTGGTGCCGCGATAGACGCTGGTCCCTACGTTCAGATCGGCCTGACCGCGCTGATCCTTATGCTGACCTTCTATCTGCCCTCAAGCGCCCGAATGATGGCGCTGGAGCGGACGCACCGCAACTTCTCTCTCAACATGGGCGATGTGGCCAGTGCCTACCAACTCGCCCATGCTGCCGACCGCAACGGCACCTTCGCGCTGTCATCCGAATTCGACGCAGTGAAAGAGCGTATGGCCTTCCTGCGCGACCATCCCGATCTTCAGGGGTTAGAGCCACAGGTGCTGGAACTGGCCGCACAGATGAGCCAGATCAGTCAGGAACTCGCCGAAACCTACGGGGATGCCAAAGTCGAACGCGCTCGCGCCTTCCTGCGGCAACGGCAGGAAGAGGTCGAGCAATTTCAGCATCGGATCGAAGATGCCCAGACCATTCAGCACGAGCTGCGGCAATGGACCCGCGATATCGAGATCGAAGAATCCATAGCCAAATCGCAACTCGCCCGCCTCAGGGATGAGCTGTTCGACCTTCTCCCCGAACTTTCAGCGCAGTTGCAATCCCCCTTAGACGACAAGACACCCGCCAGCGTGGTGGCCATGACCCCCCCTCGGGCCGCGGAATAGGCGCTTTCAGCGCCCGCCGCAGAGGATGGCCCGCAGGGCCTGACGATGCGGCGCACCCCCGGCGGTGAGGAAAGCCCGCAAGGGCTTGAAGAACCGCCCCGCCTCGGGCACGAAGGGCGGCATGGCAAAGACACAATCCTTCACCTGCTCCGCCTGCGGTGCCTCACATACAAGATGGTCGGGTCGCTGCGATGCGTGCGGCGAATGGAACACCATTGTTCAGGAAGCGCCCCTCTCGGCTGGACCGGCCAAGAAATCGCTCGGCGGGAAACGCGGCCAGTCCATCGCGCTCACCGACCTCTCGACCGAGGAAACACCTCCGCCCCGCACCCTCTGCGGCGTAGAAGAACTGGATCGCGTCCTTGGCGGTGGCCTCGTCCCCGCCTCGGCCCTGTTGGTTGGTGGAGACCCCGGTATCGGCAAATCCACCCTTCTTTTGCAGGCGGCCGCCCGCTTTGCTCGCAATGGGATCAAAACCATCTACGTCTCGGGTGAAGAAGCCAGTGCGCAGGTTCGGATGCGCGCACGCCGGTTGGGTCTGGAGGAATCGCCCGTCCAACTGGCCGCCGAGACCAACCTGCGCGACATCCTCACCACGCTAGAGGCCGAAAAACCGGGCCTCGCCATCATCGACTCGATCCAGACCATGTGGGCTGACAATGTGGACAGCGCGCCGGGCTCGGTCAGTCAGGTCCGCGCCGCAGCGCATGAACTGACGACATTTGCCAAACGCCACGGCGTGTCAATCATCATGGTCGGCCATGTCACCAAGGAGGGCCAGATCGCAGGCCCTCGGGTGGTCGAACATATGGTCGATACCGTACTCTATTTCGAAGGTGAGCGCGGACACCAGTTCCGCATCCTGCGCGCGGTCAAGAACCGCTTTGGCCCGGCGGATGAGATCGGCGTATTCGAGATGACGGGCAAGGGTCTGGCGCAGGTTACCAACCCTTCGGCCCTGTTCCTGTCGGAACGCGGCACACCCAGCCCCGGATCAGCCGTCTTCGCAGGCATCGAAGGCACCCGCCCCGTGTTGGTCGAACTGCAGGCACTGGTTGCGCCCTCGCCCCATTCGCAGCCCCGACGCACGGTGGTGGGATGGGACAGCGGGCGGCTCGCCATGATCCTCGCCGTACTCGAAGCCCGTTGCGGCATCCCCTTTGCCGGGCTCGATGTCTATCTCAACGTGGCCGGAGGGTTGAAAGTCTATGAACCCGCCGCAGACCTCGCGGTTGCCGCCGCACTGCTCAGCGCCCGCGAAGATACCGCCCTGCCTGCCGATACTGTGGTTTTCGGAGAAATCTCGCTGTCGGGGGCACTTAGACCCGCCCCACAAACCGAAAACAGGTTGAAAGAAGCGCAAAAACTTGGTTTCACAGCGGCAATTGCTCCGGCGGGTGGCAAAACCGGCACTGTGGCAGGTCTGACACTCACCCGACCCTCTGATTTGGTGGGGTTTGTTGGCGAAACCTTCGGAGCAGGTTAAGGTCGCGCCCCGAGGGGCAGTAAAAAGAACAGGCGAGGGCCATGGAAGGTTTTACAATAATTGACGGGGTTGTCGCCCTGATCATCGTGCTGTCAGGCCTTTTGGCCTACTCACGCGGTTTCATGCGCGAGGTTCTGGCCATCGCGGGCTGGGTCGCCGCCGCCGTTCTGGCATTCATCTTCGCACCGCAAGCCGTGCCGCTGGTGAAAGAGGTCCCGGTGGTCGGAGAGTTCCTGCGCGACAGTTGCGAGCTTTCGGTTATTACCGGCTTTGCTGCGGTCTTCGCAATCGCTCTGATCGTGGTTAGCATTTTTACACCGCTGTTCTCATCGCTGGTGCAACGCTCGGCGATTGGCGGGCTGGATCAGGCGCTTGGGTTCTTCTTCGGCATTGCACGCGGCATCCTGCTGGTTGCGATTGCGTTCTTTGTCTACGACACCGTGATGACCGGTCAGTCCTATACAATCGTCGACGAAAGCCGCTCGGCCAAAGTGTTCGAACAGTTCAGCGGTAAAATCGAAGAACAAAACCCCGAAGCTGCGCTGGGTTGGGTCACCGCCCAGTATGAACAGCTGGTTGCCAGCTGCACCGCAGACAGCGCGTCGGAAGGCTGAACGCAGTCAAACTGAACTGATGAAAGCCCGGCTTCGACCGGGCTTTTTCATGCCTAGGCCGCAGGGATCAAACGAACCCTTCTCCACCGCAGATATTGCACCGGATGCTTTTCAGCCCAAAACACCCGTCGCACCGGCTTGAGATAGGTTTGCCGAATTGGTCGCGACTCTTGACCACCTCGCCGCTGCCTTTGCAGATCTCACAGGGTGCGCGGCCGGCCCCGCGACAGCGATGACACCGCCGTTTGACGGGTTCTTCTTTTGGCCTGTTCTGTTTGTGTTGCCACATAGCTGTGCTCCACCCAGTGTTGCCAGAGTGTCTGCAAAAACACTCGCGAACATATGACAGCATAGGTCTGCCCATTTGTCATCCCAAACCCACGGCATGTACAAATCTCGCCTGTGGCAAATCACAAATGTGATCCTTTGATGACACACGCATCGTTTGGCATTATGTGGAGGCCGTACCGAGATGGAATCGGAGCTGCCGATCTTGCTGTATCTGTTTTCTTTCGCACTAGCCGCCCTCGCGCTTGTGCCTGTTTGCCGCCTGAGCGGTCAACAACACCACATTCGGATACCGACCCGCAGCCGACCCGACCGAAACGCCAGCCAGAACAAGTCATAGAAATTGGAGCCCGTGTATGTGTGGGATATTGGGGATCGCAAGCCGGACACATGATGTCTTTGCGGAAATCTATGACGGGTTGCTGATGCTGCAGCACCGGGGTCAGGATGCCTCAGGCATCGTGACCTATAATGGTGAATTCTTCCGCGAGAAAAAGGCCAACGGCCTCGTCAAGGATGTATTCAACGCCAGCGACGCCGAAACCCTGCTGGGTAAGGTCGGCATGGGCCATGTGCGCTATCCCACCGCAGGCTCGCTCAGCGCGGCCGAGGCGCAGCCGTTTTTCGTGAACGCCCCTTATGGCATCTACCTCGTCCATAACGGCAACATCACCAACACCGAAGAACAGCGCGAGAAGGTCACGGCCAAGTACAGCCGCCACCTGCGCACCACGTCGGATTCCGAGGTCCTGCTGAACGTGCTGGCCGACAAGGTCGCTGATGCGATCAAGGTGAATGGCAACGCCGACCCGATCCGCAACCTGTTTGCCGGCGTGAAAATGACGATGGAGCGCATTCAGGGCGCCTATTCGGTGATCTGTCTGGTCGCCGGCGTCGGCATGCTGGCCTTCCGTGATCCCTATGGCATCCGGCCTCTTTCAGTGGCGAAACGCGAGGCACCGGGCGTTGGGGATGATTATGCTTTCGCCTCGGAAGATGTGGCCTTTGGCATCAACGGGTTTGATAAGCTGCGCGACCTGCGCCCCGGCGAGGCGATTCTGATCGATCTTGACGGCAACATGCATGAGTTCCAAGCCGTCGAAGGCAAGCTGACCCCTTGTATTTTCGAGTATGTCTACCTGGCGCGGCCAGATTCCTTGCTGGATGGCGTATCGGTCTACAAGACCCAGATGCGGATGGGCCAAACGCTGGCAAAGCAAATTCAAGACTCGGGCCTTCAGATCGATCGGATCATCCCCGTTCCAGACAGCGCCCGCCCTGTCGCGCTCGAAGCAGCCAAGATCACCGGCATTCCTTACCGCGAGGGCCTGGTGAAGAACCGCTATGTCGGCCGCACCTTCATCATGCCCGGTCAGGAAGAACGGCAGAAATCCGTGCGCCGCAAACTCAACGCGGTGCCGTTGGAGTTCGACGGGCATAACGTGTTGCTGATCGACGACTCGATTGTGCGTGGCAATACAATCAAGAAGATCGTCCAGATGTGCCGCGAGGCCGGTGCAAAGAAGGTCTATATCGCCAGCGCCTCACCGCCGGTGAAATATCCCAACGTCTATGGCATCGACATGCCCACCAAGGCCGAATTGGTTGCCAATGGCAAAGAGATCGAAGAAATCCGTGAGGAACTGGGCGCAGATGCGCTGTTCTATCAGCATCTCGACGATCTGATCTGGGCCGCCAAGGAAGGTAACCCCGAGATCGAAGCCTTCGACTGTTCCTGCTTTGACGGAAACTACATCACCGGGGTGAACGAGGACTATCTGGACAGCCTCGAAAACAGCAGCCGGGTCAGCAAGAAGCGTGAGGATATGCAGGTGGTCGGCAGCTCATGGAACGCGGCGAAACTGGCCTCGGGCTGAACGTTGTCTGACAGGCAATCCATTGAGCGATGGCATAGAAGGCCAGTTGCGGCTTGGCTATAAGTGCTCTCGGTCAAAATCCGCTCATCATTTTTGCTGAGTCCACAGCGGCTTGCCCGGGTGGCATTTCTGCTCCCCCAAATGTGAACATAACGGCTCTTTAGCTCCGACATAGCCCATGTTACGCGGCGCCTCGAACCACTCACTATACGGGGTCGGGGCGCATAGCCCGACCGCAGATCATGGCAAATACAACGGTCAAAAGCGCAGCCACGCAGCGGGGTGCGTTGAAGAAGAATTCGGTTTCGGTCCTGGGCGTATTTGGCCCAAAGGCCGAACTGCAGGCTCTGGTCCGATTGTCTTCGGGGCGGGTTAAGAAGGTGAAACCCGGCGGTCGGCTGGGTTCTGGTCGCGTGATGGCGATTGATGAACAGGGCGTTGTGCTGCGACAAAGCGGCCAGAACCGCCGGATCGACATTCCCGGCGGTTGATCCTGACTTGACGCTTTGCGCGGACGGGTTCAAACCCCCCTCATGACCGATCAGACCAAAATCGCCCTGATTACCGGGGCCTCGCGCGGGTTGGGCGCGGCGCTGGCCGAAGCCCTTTCCCCCGACTATCACATCGTCGCCGTCGCCCGTACCCAAGGCGGGCTGGAAGAACTGGACGACCGCATTCAGGCCAAAGGCGGCTCGGCCACCCTGGCCCCGATGGACATCGCCGATCCCAACGCGATGGCAACGCTGTGCCGGGGTATTCATGACCGCTGGGGCAAGATCGATCTGTGGCTGCACACGGCGATCCACACCTCGGCACTGACGCCTGCGCATTTTGTTGATCCGAAGGAATGGGCCAAGGCCATTAACACCAATGCGACGGCCACCTCGGTTCTGATCCCGTATGTGACGCCCTTGCTTGGCGATGCCGGCCATGCGGTGTTCTTTGATGACCCGAAAGCGGGCGAGAAGTTCTATGGTATCTATGGCGCCACCAAAGCAGCACAGATGGCGCTGGCGCGCAGCTGGGCGGCTGAGACGGCGCGGACCGGTCCGCGCGTATCGATTTTTGAGCCTGCCCCGATGCCCACAGCCGTGCGCGCGCGGTTCCATCCCGGTGAGGATCGGGATGTGTTGACCAGCACTGCGGATGAGGCGGCGCGTATTCTGGCGCAGCTATAGGGGATGGCCCTTGCGGGCCATGCCTCCGGCGGGGATATTTTTGGCCAGATGAAGCGGGCGGATTACGCGATATGAACGCCGTTGCGCCCGGCGAGGTCGACGAAGAATTGCCAGGCCACGCGGCCCGAACGCGAACCGCGGGTGGCTTGCCATTCGATGGCCTCGGCGCGCAGGGTTTCCGGATCGACCTTGACGCCGTGAGCGGCGCAGTAGCGGTCGATCATGGCGAGGTATTCGTCCTGATCGCAGGGGTGGAAGCCCAGCCACAGACCGAAACGATCGGAGAGTGAGACCTTTTCCTCGACCGCCTCAGACGGGTTGATGGCGCTGGAGCGTTCGTTTTCGATCATGTCACGCGGCATCAAATGGCGGCGGTTCGAGGTGGCGTAGAACACCACATTCTCAGGGCGGCCTTCGATGCCGCCGTCCAGTACCGCCTTGAGCGACTTATAATGCTGATCATCGTGGCTGAATGACAAATCATCACAGAACAGGATGAACCGGTGCGGCGCAGAGCGCAGGTGGTTCAGCAGGCGCGCGACCGAGGCCATATCCTCGCGCTGCAGTTCCACCAGTTTCAGGTCGGGATGCTCATCCTGCAGCGTGCCATGGACGGCTTTGACAAGGCTGGATTTGCCCATTCCGCGCGCGCCCCAGAGCAGCGCGTTATTGGCCTTGTAGCCAGCCGCAAAGCGGCGTGTGTTATCCAGCAGAGTGTCACGAGACCTGTTGATCCCCACCAGCAAATCCAGATCGACCCGATTGACCTTAGTGACGGGCTCCAGCCGGTCGGGTTCGACATGCCAGACGAAGGCCGGGGCCGCGTTGAAATCAGGTGTAGCCAAGGGCGCAGGCGCCACTCGTTCCAACGCGTCTGCGATGCGGTTCAAGGCTTGATCGTCCATCGGCTCCTCCGGGGTGTTTTGCGGCGTTCAACCATGTTCCGCGCGGCACAACAAGAGCAGCGCATGAAAAAGGCGCGCCGGTTCAGGGTGCGCCTTTTCAGATCCTGCAGCGGATTACTTGGTCTCTTCGTAATCCTGCATCATGTCTGCGTCTGCCTCGGCTTCTTCATCGTCATAGTAGCCATCGGCCCGCAGCTGTTCTTCGCGCTTTTTCTCGACACGAGCCACAAGGAATATTGAGATCTCATAAAGCCCGTAAACCACCACAAAGAGGATGATTTGAGTGATCACGTCCGGCGGCGTCACGATCGCTGCCAGCACCAGAATGCCAACCACCGCATATTTGCGCACTGCGCCTAGACCTTCGGCGCTGACCAGGCCTGCCTTGCCCATCAGTGTCAGCAATACGGGCAGCTGAAAGCACAAACCAAAGGCGACGATGAACTTGATGGTTAGGTTCAAATATTCCTGCGCCGAGCCCTGAAATACCACGCTCAGCGGAGCGGTCGTGCCTTCGGCAACGGCCTCCCCTTCAGCGCCAAACTGTTGGAACCCAAGGAAGAAATCATAGGCCAGCGGCGTGACGACATAGAACGCAAAGCTTGCCCCCAGCAGGAACATGAAGGGCGAGGCCAGCATGAACGGCAGAAACGCGTTCTTTTCCGATTTGTACAATCCCGGCGCCACGAACCGCCACATCTGCATCCCAATATAGGGGAACGCCAGAATGAAACCGCCCAGCAACGAGACCTTGATGGCGACAAAGAAGCCTTCCTGCGGCGAGATGAAGATCAGCCCGCAATCCTGCCCACGCTCGGTCAGCACCTCACACAAAGGCTGCGTGAGGAAGTTGAACAGCGGCGTGGCCACGGTGAAACAGATGATCATGCCGATCAGGAACGCCACAACGCAGTGGATCAGCCGTGTGCGCAACTCGGCCAAATGCTCGATCAATGGTGCCGAGCTGTCCTCGATCTCGTCGGTCTTGGTCATGTCTTGCTTTCGGTTTTCAACGCCGCTTCGGCCTCTTCCGCCTTGGCGAGCGCATCCGCAGCTTCCTTGGCCTTGCGTTCAGCGGCAGCACGGGCGGTCGTGGCCTGAATCTTCTTGGCTTGTTCGGCCCGTTCGGTGGCCAGCTTGCCCGTTTCGCTGTCAGGGTCGAACTTGGTCGGATCGATGGACTTGGCTACGTCACGGGCAGCTTCGTTGATGCCGTCCATCGCAGAGCCCACCGGATTGGTTGCCGCCTTCAGGCCCTTCTTGATCTCGTTGACGCCAGCCTCATCCGCCGCCTCGTTCATCGCGGTGCTGAACTCGCGCGCCATACCGCGCGCCTTGCCGACGAACCGTCCGACATTGCGAAACAGCACAGGCAGGTCCTTCGGCCCCACCACGATCAACGCGACGATGCCGATGACCAAAAGCTCTGTCCAGCCCAGATCAAACATCTAGGCTCAGACCTTGTCTTTGTCGGTCTCAGGGGTGACGTCTTTGGCCAGATCGGATGCGTCCTGTTCCAACTCTTCCGAGCCGTCCTTGACGCCCTTCTTGAACGCGGTGATGCCCTTGCCCACTTCACCCATCAACGAGCTGATTTTGCCGCGGCCAAACAGCACCAGAACCACAACGGCGATCAGCAGCAGGCCGGGAAGGCCGATATTGTTGAGCATGTCTTGTCTCCTTCTACGTCGGCGCAGCGCGCCGGGAATATGTCTCGCCTCGTGTCTACGCCTGCGCGCGCGCCAGCAAAAGTGCGGCAGGCAGAATCTGCGCGCGAATTTGAACGGATCGCGCATTTTTTGCGGGCTGGCTTTTCACAACTGACAGGTTTATGTCAGTTGTAAAGCCCTAGAAAGACGATATCGAAACCTGGTCAACGGAGAACCACATGACCCATGTCGCAGAAATCGTCACCTTCACCCTCACCGACGGCACCACGCCAGAGGAATATGTGAAACTCAGCCAGGCGTCCGAGGCCTTCGTGCGCGCCGCCCCCGGCTTTGCGCACCGTCAACTCAGCCAAGGCGAGGATGGCCGCTGGACGGATTATGTCGTCTGGACCGATATGAAATCCGCACAAGACGCTGCCGCCGCCTTCATGCAGCAGGATTGCGCCGCTGCGATGATGGCGGTGATCGACCCCGACAGTGTCCAGATGCGCCATGAGAATGTGCTATGGAACATGACCGCCTAAACGCGGTCCGGACGGCGTGTCATGCGCCGCACTGACCGCCTGTTCGACATCATCCAGATCCTGCGCGACGGCAAGCTGCACCGCGCGCAGGATATCGCGGACCGGCTCGAAGTGTCGGTCCGCACGATCTATCGCGACATGGATACGCTGGTGGCCTCGGGCGTTCCGGTCGAAGGCGAACGTGGCGTGGGTTACATGGTGCGCGAACAGATCACCCTGCCCCCGCTGAACCTGACACCGGCTGAACTAGAGGCGTTGAACCTCGGCATGGCAATCGTGGCCGAGGCTGCTGATCCTGATCTCAAATCCGCCGCCGAATCTCTGGCCGAAAAGATTGATGCCGTCCTGCCCACTCAGGTCATTGCCGAGGCCGACAGCTGGAAATTCGCCGTCTATCCCTTTGCCGATGCCACGCGCGGGCTGGCCCATATGGCTCCGATCCGCGCCGCGATCAAATCACGCCAGAAACTGCATCTCAACTACCGCCGCATAGACGGCGCCCTGACAGATCGCACGATCCGCCCGCTGCACATGGAATACTGGGGACGCGTCTGGACCCTCACCGCCTGGTGCGAACTACGCGATGCCTTCCGCGTCTTCCGCATCGACCTGATCGAATCCATCAGACCGCTGCCGGAACTCTTCACCGACGAACCCGGCAAACGGCTCAGCGACTACGATCCTTACGCGTGATCCGCCCTTCATCTGGCCCTAAATATCCCCGCCGGAGGCATGGCCCGGAACGGGCCATTCCGGTCATTTCAGATAGGGTTCCGGGTCCACCGACTCAAAGCCCTGGCGCACCTCAAAATGCACATAAGCATTGTCGCCACCGCGCAGGGCAGCGAGCTTCTGGCCCCGACGTACCCGATCACCTTTCTTGACGGTGATATTGTCGACATTGGCATAAACCGTCAGCAAGTCGTTGTTGTGCTTGACCACAATGATCGGAACCTGATCCGCATCTGCAGTGATCGCGGCAACCGTCCCCGCCTCGGCCGCCTTGACCGTAGTACCGGGTGCGGCTGCAATATCGATGCCCTCGTTCTTACCCTTCTCATAGGTACGAATGATGGTGCCACCCACTGGAAGCGCCAGAGCTGATGTTCCAGAATTGGTGGGTGCTTCGGCGGTGACATCCGGCGCAGGCGTGGCGACGGCAACCTTCTCATCCGGAAGGGGTTGCGTTGCACTGGGCGGCGTCGGTGTAGGAGAGCCCTCGCCCGGCTGTGTCACCGCGGTCGCCGTGGCAGCCGGTGCGGCAGCACGCGGCGCTGGCTGGTTCTTGACCGGGATCAGCAGATACTGGTCCTCGCGCACCGCGAAATCCGACCCCAGCCCGTTCCACTCGGCCAGCGACTCGACCGACACCTGATACAGGCGCGAAATCGTATAGGCCGTCTCACCCCGCTTGACCTTGTGCCGGATCGGCTCGGGCCCCGACGGCGCGGGAGCTGGGGCGGTCTGAACGGGTGCCAGGGCAGTGGTTTGAACGGAACCGGTATCCGGTGCCTCATCAATCGCGGTGCCGGCAATGGACGCAATGTCTACACCGCTCCCGCCGCCACCGACCGAGCGTGGCAGGGCCAGAACTTCCCCATCCCGCAACGAGTCGTTGGGTTGCAACCCGTTGAACCGGGCCAACTCGGCCACCGGCATGCCGATGCGGCTGGCCACATCGCCCACCGTGTCGCCCCGGCGCGCCACGGCAACCTGATAGTTGGGATAAGTGATCACGCCACGCGCATCGGGTGTGGGTCGGCTGGCGGTCGCGGCCAGCGCGGCGTCAGTGGTCGAAAATCCGCCGACATTGCCGCGCAGGTCATAATCGAACGGCCCTTCGCACCCGGCCAGAATTGTCAGGGCGGCCACACCTGTCGCACAGCGACGCATTGCTGATTTAGAAACTGCTCTCATTATACTGTCCTCAACACCTGCCCCTGTTCTTCGGGGTTCCAGCGTATAACTCTGAATATACCTTTAAACTCCGTCTTTTCCCAGCCCCTCCAACAAGGGCACGAAACGAACGGGTAAGAGTTCGTCATAGTCCAGTCCGGTTTCGGTGCGTGTCACACGGATCAAGGTCTGAACCGCATCCGATTGTCCCACCGGCAACACCATGATACCGCCGATTTTCAACTGCGCCAAGAGCGGCCCGGGCGGGTCCTCGGCGGCTGCGGTCACAATGATACGATCAAACGGAGCCTGCTCGGGCAAACCAAACGAACCATCCGACAACATCGCGGTGACATTGGTGAGGCCCATTTCCCGAAACAGCTGCCCGGTTTCGCGTACCAGCCGCGTGTGCCGTTCCACTGTATAAACCCGCCGCGCCAGCTTGGACAGGATCGCCGCCTGATAGCCCGACCCGGTCCCGACCTCCAGCACCGTGTCCCGAGGGCTCACCTTCAACGCCTGCGTCATCAACCCCACGACCGAGGGCTGGCTGATCGTCTGCCCGCAGGCAATCGGCAGCGGCGTATCCTCATAGGCGCGCTTAGCAAACAAACCTTTGACAAAGCGTCCCCGGTCCACCTGCTCCATCGCCGCCAGCACGCGCGCGTCAGTCACCCCGCGCGAGCGCAGGGCAAACAGAAACTGCATGGTGGTTTCCGCGCTTGGTCCTGTCATTCGATGACCTTCAACGCCTCAAGTGCGTCATGCGCCGTCAGATCGGCCCGCATCGGCGTGACCGAGATGTATCCATCCAGATTCACCGCCGCATCCGTCCCGGGTGCAGTCGGGTTGTGCTGATACCCACCTTTGATCCAAAGGAACCTGCGGCCCGAGGGCGAGCTGTGCGGCTCGACCGAGAAATGAGTATCGCGGCGGAATCCTTGTGACGCCACCCGAGTACCCAGAACCTCATCGGCTGGAACCGGTGGAAAGTTCACATTGTAAAACAGCCGATAATCGCCCTGTGCCTGCGGTGTTGCATCCAGAATGCGGCGGATCAGCGCCGCGCCATGGCGGGCCGCAGCCTCAAAGGGATCGTCCAGACCCAGATTGCGCGGACCGAAGAACTGCGACAACGCTATTGCAGGAACACCCTGCAAAGCCGCTTCCATTGCGCCGCCCAACGTACCGGAATACAATGCATTTTCCGCCGAGTTATTACCTCGGTTCACACCGGACAAAACCAGATCGGGCGGCGTATCTTTCATCACGTCATGCAGCCCCGCCAACACGCAATCCGCCGGAGAGCCCTCGGCCGCAAACCGGCGCTCACCCAGCTTGGCGACCATCATCGGATGCGTATAGCTGATGCAATGGCCTACCCCTGATTGCTCGAAGGCCGGGGCCACAACCCAGATCTCTCCGACAGGCCTGGCCAGCTCTTTGGCTATCGCTTCAAGCACGATAAGGCCCGGCGCGTTGATGCCGTCATCATTTGTCAGAAGAATGCGCATGCCCGGTCCACCCCTGCGTTTCGCCCTTGATAGACCCGCCCCAGCGCTGCGGCAAGCGACCGTCGGGCCCAATCTGCGGCATTCGCGCACCACTCGGACGGAAATCGTGGTCTTAAGGCCTCAGGCTGGGAATACAAAGCACCGATCGCGGCGGATGGTCAGCCACATGACGCGCCCCTCTTTCGGCACAAAGACATTCGGAACCGTCGCTTTCAGGATCGATCCGTCATAGTCCATCCGGAACTCGACAAGACTTTCATTGCCCAGAAACCGAGCTCTCTCGACCACGCCGCGTGCAGCCACGCCATCAGTCGGCGTGGGCATCGGACCTTTGCCGTTGCGATCAAAATCCAGTTTCACGTGTTGCGGTCGAAAAACGATTTCGACATCGGTTCCATCCGGCACGCCCGGTGCCAGAAAGCGACCAAAAGGAGTTTGCGCCAGCGCTCCATTAACCTGCGCCTGCAGAACGTTGACATCACTGAAGAATGCCACGGCGGCCTTGTCCGCGGGGCGGGTATAGACGTTATACGGCGCGCCCTGCTGCACGATCTTACCGCGCCGCATCAATGCGATTTCATCGGCCATCCGCATCGCCTCTTCCGGCTCATGCGTGACCAGCAGAACGGCGGCGTCTTCTTCCTTGAGAATCGCCAGCGTCTCATCCCGGATCCCGTCCCGCAAACGGTTGTCGAGGCCCGAGAATGGCTCATCCATCAACATGATCCGTGGACGTGGCGCGAGGGCACGGGCCAACGCCACCCGCTGCTGCTCCCCGCCCGAAAGCTGATGCGGGAAGCCATCGATGAAGCGCATCAGGTCGACCTTGGTCAGCAATTCTTCAACCCGTACACGCTTTTCGTCTTTACTGCCCTTCAGGCCAAAGCCCACATTGTCGGCGACGCTCAGATGCGGAAACAGGGCAAAGTCCTGAAACATCAGGCCGATCTCACGCCGCTCGGGTGGCACCCGGAACACTGTGTCGCAGATCAGCTTGCCATCGACATAGATCTCGCCCGAGGTCTGCATCTCAACCCCAGCGATCATCCTCAAGGTGGTCGACTTACCACAGCCCGACGGCCCCAGCAGACAGGTGACCTGCCCCGCCTGCACCGTCAGCGAGACATCATCCACAACGGTCCGCCCGCCAAAGCGCGCCACTATATTGCGGATCTCCAGTCGCGGAGGAGTTGTCGTCACGTTCACCGATAGACCCCGTAGCCTTTTCCCGATCAAATCCATCGGGCTTAGGCGGGGATAACAACCCCGCCCCTCAGGCGCAAGGCGTCAGCAACACCCGGTGGACGCTGTGTCGCCCTCGACAACAAACGGGCTGTCGCCACCGCAACCTTCGAAGATGCCGTAATGGGTCGAGAAATCGCCGATGAACTCAAAATGCCGGGCAAAGCGTGTATCCTGCAGCATCATCCAGGTGTTGCCGCAGACAGGAAAGACCTTACCGGCCTCAATGGCGTGGTGATCGTCCAGCACGAACTTATGCGGCGCATGGGGAATCGTGCCCTTGTAAATCACGGCTTGACCATAATCTTCGCAAGCGGGTTCCAGCCCGGATAGTTTGAACAAACGGTAAGTTGCCGAGATAAAGCTCAAAGGCGCAATGCGTTGTTCCAGAACCGGATTTTCAATGGTCAGCGGTCGATGCGTGACCCGGCGCGGGTCGCCAAAACCCGCATTGCGCGACATCGACAGAAAGTCATTCCAGTAAAGCGCACCTGACAGACATTCGCCGTACAAAACTTCATCCTCGGCCATCGCCTTGGGCACCCGGCGATCAGCATAGACGTCCGAGAAATACATCTCGCCGCCCTCTTTCAGCAACCGATGCGCACCGCGCAGAACCGCGGCTTTGTCGGTCGCCAGATTGATCACGCAGTTGGACACGATGATATCGAAGCTTCCGGGTTCTAAATCCAGCTCATCCAGCTTTTCGATATAGCCGTGGTGGAATTCGACATTGCCGGATGAATGCCCAAAAGCCTTGGCGTGGAACTCCTGATGCGCGCGCGCCACGTCCAGTTGCTCGGGCGTCATGTCCACTCCCACAACGCGACCCGTCTCACCCACCATCGCAGACAAAGCATAAACGTCCCGCCCTGCGCCACAGCCCAGATCAAGGATGCTCATCCCCTCAAGATCCAGCGGAGCAATCAATCCGCAGCCATAGTAACGTGTCAGCACATCGTCATGAATTTGCGACAAAATTCCTTTGACGTGATCCGGCATGTCATCCGGAGTACAACACGCGTTCGTCTGCAAATCGGCGCTACCCTGAAGCACTTCGCCATAGTAGTTCTGCACAGCCTCATGCTTCATCTGAGCATTCCTTCTTTCCATCGATTGCACAGCAGCTAATGCCACCCCATACGGGCCGCAATCCAGAGGCGGTTGATCTGACGAAAGCGTGACCCAACTCAGGCCAAAAGCTCAAACGGAACGCTTGCGCGAACACGTCCATTCACCTGTATTTCCAACCGATGCGGACCGGGCACCAGTTTGAAGGTGGTTGCATTGCCTTTGAGCTTATGAAGCTTCGACAGCGTCAGCGTGCCGTCCACAAGAACTGTTTGTTTGAGCTTATGAACCTTGGGTGAGACTTTGCCCCCAGGCCTCTGAAAGTGAATGATATAATCCACCAGAACCGGTTGTTCTGCTGCACCCGCGAGCGTGGTCGAAAAGTCCAGCGCTTCCCCGATCCGGACCTCTCCGTTCACCTGAACATCAACCGATATATCGGCCTCGGGGTCATATCCCAGCGCTGTCATCGCACCCGGATGGCCCGATTTCACCAATCCCCGCAATGCATGCGACGTCATCCACGACAACTCATCCCCGGATTGCTGCCCGCCGTTTCGCCAGCTCTGCAATCGCTCCAGCACCAGATCGGGGTTTTTCTTGGTGATATCATTCAGGTGATTGGCCACCGACCGCGTGACATAGCGCGTCTGGTCACCATGCAACCGATCCAGCAGCGGCAGCGGATCAGACAGGTCCAACCCAATCCCCTGCCCCCAAGGCAACCGAGGTCGCGTTCCTTCACTGACCAGTCGGCGGACATGATAGCTGGAATGCCCGCACCAGTCCTGCATCCGCTCCAGCACCAAATCGGGATGCCGATTCAGAAACGGGCGGATAGCCCATTCCATCGAGAACCTCTGGGTCAGTTCCTCAATCACGTCCAAAGCCAGTTCCGGATGATCCAGCCCGACCGAGACCACCCAATCGCCCAAAGGCGCAAAGATGAAGTCGCCGAAATCGTCATCCGTCTTGTCGGGATCAAGCGGGGCCGGCAATGCGCGAAGGATCACCGGCGCGACCTGTGACAGATCACCCGGAACGGCCTGTTGCAGGCATTCAGCGATCCAGACCATCCGTTCCTTCAATTCGAGACCCGGCAGGCGTGACATCACCTGCGCCTCAAACGCCGAGGCATCGAAGCTCGTCTCAACGTCCAAAAACAAGCCGCTGAGATAACTCACTTTTTCGGCGTTGAATAACTGATCCTTGAGCGAATAACCCTGCGCCATGATTACATCGTCAGATTGGTGCCGCCGCCATCAAGCAGGATATTCTGCCCGACGATAAACCCGGCATGCTGCGAGCACAGGAAGGCGCAGGCCGCCCCAAACTCCTGCCGCGTGCCATAGCGCCGGGCCGGGATCGTTGCGGCGCGCTCGGCCCGAGCGTCCTCAATCGAGATATTCTTCTGCAGCGAAACATTGCTGTCCAGCGCATCGGCCCGGTCGGTGGCATGAATACCCGGCAGAAGGTTGTTGATGGTCACACCATGAGGCGCCACCTGACGTGAGGTGCCCGCAACATAACCGGTCAATCCAGTCCGCGCTGCATTGGACAGGCCCAAAACGGCAATCGGCGCGCGAACGGATTGCGAAGTGATGTTCACCACCCGGCCCCAGCCCTTGTCCATCATCCCCGGCAGCAGGGCCTTGATGAACGCAATCGGCGTCAGCATGTTGGCATCCAGCGCTTTGATGAAATCGTCCCGTTCCCAGTCCGACCATAGTCCGGGCGGAGGCCCACCCGCATTTGTCACAAGGATATCAACGTTCTGTGCTGCTTCGATCACCTGCGCCTGGCCCTCAGCCGAGGTCACATCACAGGCCACCGTCTGCACGTCGATATCATATTCAGCCCGCAACCGCGTCGCCTCGGCCTCAAGCGCTTCGGCCCCGCGCGCGTTCATCACCAGATCGACTCCGGCCTCGGCCAATGCTTCGGCACAGCCCAACCCCAAGCCTTTGCTGCTGGCACAAACCAGCGCGCGTTTTCCGCGTATTCCCAGATCCATTCTGATCCTCCCCAAATCTTCCGCACATCTAGCACCGGCCCGCAGAGGAAGACCAGAATGTATAGCTTGCTCAGTAGAAGAACTCTTCCCGAACGATTTTGCCATCGGCCACGTGATAGACACCGACCTCTTTCATATCAAAGTTTTCGCCGGTTTCTTTCACCTTGCCTTGCACCTCGAAGATCACGGCAAAGCGATCCTCGCCATGCGGGTACGGGCCACTGACCGACGCGCCTGTCACCTCATGCGCGCCCTCCCACCATTCATGCTTGCCACGAATGGCCTCAACACCATGCGTTTCGCGCCCCATACCGGCAAAATCCTGACCCTCAACCGAAACAGCATCAGGCGCGTAGAGCTTCCCGAGGTTTTCCTTGGCCCGATTCTCGCGGCATCCGGCAACCAGTTCTTCTGAGATTTCTTTCAAATTCATTGATTCACTCCATCATTTGTTCACTATATGTTCTTATTGCCATAAGGCCACGATTCGATCCACCCCCTTTGTCTTGCCTCGGCAGGTTTCCCCGCCTATACGCGCCCCTATGCTTGATACCTCGAACCAACCCACCCTGCCGCCCGAGATCGCCCGACGCCGGACATTCGCCATCATCTCGCACCCCGATGCGGGTAAGACGACGCTGACGGAAAAGTTCCTGCTGTACGGGGGCGCGATCCAGATGGCCGGTCAGGTGCGCGCCAAGGGTGAAGCGCGGCGCACGCGCTCGGACTTCATGCAAATGGAGAAGGATCGAGGTATCTCGGTCTCCGCCTCGGCAATGTCGTTCGACTATGGGGATTTCCGGTTCAACCTTGTCGACACCCCCGGCCACAGCGATTTCTCGGAAGATACCTATCGCACGCTGACCGCCGTGGACGCAGCCGTGATGGTAATCGACGGTGCAAAAGGTGTGGAAAGCCAGACGCAGAAGCTGTTCGAGGTCTGCCGTCTGCGCGATCTGCCGATCCTGACCTTCTGTAACAAGATGGACCGCGAAAGCCGCGATACGTTCGAGATCATCGACGAAATTCAGGAGATGCTGGCCATCGACGTCACCCCTGCCGCATGGCCCATTGGCGTGGGACGCGACTTCATCGGCTGTTATGACATGCTGCGCGACCGGTTGGAGCTGATGGACCGCGCCGACCGCAACAAGGTGGCAGAAAGCATCCAGATCAACGGCTTGGACGATCCCAAGCTGGCCGAACACGTACCCGAGCATCTGCTGGAACAGCTACTGGAAGAGGTCGAGATGGCGCGCGAACTGCTGCCCGCGCTTGACCCTCAGGCGGTTCTGGAAGGGCACATGACTCCAATCTGGTTCGGCTCGGCCATCAACTCGTTTGGTGTCAAAGAACTGATGGAAGGCATCGGAGCCTATGGCCCGCAACCTCAGATTCAATCCGCCGAACCCCGCCAGATCGCACCGGACGAAAAGAAGGTCGCGGGCTTTGTCTTCAAGGTGCAGGCCAATATGGACCCCAAGCACCGCGACCGGGTGGCTTTTGTCCGCATGGCATCGGGCCATTTCAAGCGCGGCATGAAGCTGACCCATGTGCGGTCAAAAAAGCCCATGGCAATCTCGAACCCCGTCCTGTTCCTCGCCTCTGACCGCGAACTCGCGGAAGAGGCATGGGCCGGGGACATCATCGGTATTCCGAACCACGGCCAGCTGCGCATCGGTGACACGCTGACCGAGGGCGAAGCGCTGCGCGTGACCGGCATCCCATCGTTCGCGCCGGAACTGCTGCAGACGGTTCGCGCAGCGGATCCGTTAAAGGCCAAACATCTTGAAAAAGCGCTGATGCAGTTTGCCGAAGAAGGTGCCGCCAAGGTATTCAAACCCTCAATCGGTTCGGGCTTTATCGTCGGCGTCGTCGGCGCGCTGCAATTCGAAGTGCTCGCCAGCCGGATCGAGATGGAATATGGCCTGCCCGTGCGGTTCGAAGCATCTCAATTCACCTCGGCCCGCTGGGTCAGCGGTGAGAAGGTAGAGGTCGAAAAATTCGTCAACGCCAACAAGCAGCACATCGCAAATGATCATGATGGCGACATCGTCTATCTGACCCGGCTGCAGTGGGATATCGACCGGGTGGTGCGCGACTATCCGGCGCTCAATCTGACCGCGACCAAAGAAATGATGACCTAATCGGCGGATGATGGGCCGGATATGACGCAGGACCGTCCAACCTGGGGCATCGTGTCGATGGTCCGCGGCCCGACCGGGGATATCCTGCGCTTCGCCGCCCATCACCTCGATCTGGGCGCAGATCGGCTGTACATCTATCTGGATGAACCGAACCACCGCGCCCTGCGTGCATTGCAACAGCATCCCAGAATTCGCGCGCGAATCTGTGACGATGCGTTTTGGGAAGAACGCAAACGAAAGCGCCCGGAAAAGCACCAGATTCGGCAAACGACCCACGCGACTTTCGTCTATCGCAACACCCATCTGGACTGGCTGGCGCATATTGATGTGGATGAGTTCCTCTGGCCCTCGAACTCCATCGCTGATCTGCTACAGGAAATCCCCGAAACCACCCCCGCCGTCCGGGTGCGCCCGATTGAGGCGATCGCTGGCGCCGAAGACCTCTATAAGGCGCACATCCCGAACGGCCCTGATCGCGAGGCTTTGGTCCAGAACCTTTATCCGAACTACGGGGCCTTTGTGCTGGGCGGGTTTCTCAGCCATGTACAGGGCAAATTATTTGTCCGCACGGGGATGGAAAATCTCAGTTACCGCATTCACAACCTGTTCCAGAACAAGGTGCTTCTACCGGTAAAGACGGAAATGCCGCAGGTTGACCTGTGCCACCGCCACGCGCCCAGCTGGGATCATTGGCAGGCGCATCTCAACTTCCGGATGGAGCGCGGCTCCTATCAGGCGGGCATGACGCCAAACGTCCCCCGCAACCGGGGTGGCTTGAACATGCATGAACTTCTCAGCTGGATCGAAGCAGAACAGGGTCCCGAAGGATTGCGCGCCTTCTACGATGAAATGAGCGCCGTCGACGCGGATGTGCGCACAAGGCTGGAAGATCACGATCTGATCCGGCATCGGCCCTTGAATCTGGATCAGAAAGTGGCGAAACACTTCCCCGGAAGCATCTGAATTGTTGCATAAATTCGCGTATTGAGCGGAGATGCGACAGATGAACCCCTCTTCATTTGACCCTGCCCCACGTTTTTGTTATGCCCCGCCTCAGCCGTTATGCGCAAAGGGCGCATGGCCATCCGGGCCCGGCATATTTCAGACGCGCGGGCCAGGTCTAGTGTCCGCATGAACCGGACATACATGACAAAGTTTAGCGAACTGAACCTGAACCCGAAGGTCCTCAAAGCCATTGAGGAAGCCGGATACGAAACCCCCACTCCGATCCAGGAAGGCGCGATTCCACCTGCGCTTGAGGGTCGCGATGTTCTGGGGATCGCCCAGACCGGAACTGGCAAGACCGCCAGCTTCACTCTGCCGATGATCACCTTGCTGGCCCGAGGTCGCGCCCGCGCGCGGATGCCACGGTCGCTGGTGCTGTGCCCGACGCGGGAACTGGCCGCTCAGGTGGCCGAGAATTTCGACACATATGCCAAAAATGTGAAACTGACCAAAGCACTGTTGATTGGCGGTGTCAGCTTCAAGGAACAGGACGCCCTAATCGACCGCGGCGTCGACGTGCTGATCGCCACACCGGGCCGTCTGCTGGACCATTTCGAACGCGGCAAGCTGTTGCTGACCGGCGTTCAGATCATGGTGGTAGATGAGGCCGACCGGATGCTGGATATGGGCTTTATCCCCGATATCGAACGCATCTTCTCGCTGACGCCGTTTACCCGCCAGACGCTGTTCTTCTCGGCCACCATGGCCTCGGAGATTGAGCGCATCACCGATACCTTCCTGTCCGCCCCTGCCCGGATCGAGGTTGCCCGTCAGGCCACCGCCTCGGAAACCATCGAACAGGGCGTCGTCTTGTTCAAAGGCGGTCGCCGCGACCGCGAGGCCAGCGGCAAGCGCAAGGTCCTGCGCGCTCTGATCGACGCCGAAGGTGAAAAATGCACCAACGCCATCATCTTCTGCAACCGCAAGACGGACGTGGATATCTGCGCGAAGTCACTGAAGAAATACGGCTATAACGCCGCCGCCATCCATGGCGATCTGGACCAGTCGCAGCGGATGAAAACGCTGGACGGGTTCCGCGATGGCTCGCTGCGCCTGCTGGTGGCCTCGGACGTGGCTGCACGGGGTTTGGATATCCCTTCGGTCAGCCATGTGTTCAACTTCGACGTCCCCAGCCATGCCGAGGATTACGTTCACCGCATTGGCCGCACCGGTCGCGCCGGACGCGAGGGTAAGGCCGTCACGATCTGTTCGGGTCGCGACGAGAAGGCTCTGGATGCAATCGAAAAGCTGATTCAGAAAGACATTCCGCGCATCGACAATCCGGTCAAAGAAGAACCAAAGGCCGAAAAGCCGAAGCCCGAGAAAAAAGCCAAACCTGTCGATAGCAAGAAGAGCGAAGGCAAGAAGGATCGTGAACCCAAGGGTCGCGGCCGCGGTCGCCGCGATGATGCTGGTCCAGCAGTGGTGGGCATGGGCGATCATCTGCCCAGCTTCATCGCTCTCAGCTTTGAAGAGCGGCGCGCGGGAACTTCTGCTCTGGCGGATGCAGACGCGTCTTAAATCGCCAGCACCAGCGCCAGTATCGACAAACCTAGCAAGGCAATCCCGGCGATCTCTCGCCGGGTGATGCTTTCACGGAAGAATAGCAGCGAAGCAAACAGGCTGAAGATCAGCTCCACCTGCCCCAACGCCTTCACGTAAGCCGCGTTTTGCAGCGTGAAGGCGAAGAACCAACAGAACGAGCCGCCAAGACTGGTGAGGCCGACAAAGACACCGGTGCTACGTGTCTGCCACACCGCGCGCAACTCGGCCCGGTCGCGCCACAACAGCCAAATCCCCATGCTGAGGAACTGGAAGCTGACGACCACAGCCAGCGTCACCAGCGCGCGGAACCACGCGTCATTGTCCCCAAGTTCCAGCGACGCGCCGCGATAGGTGACCGAGGAAAAAGCAAACAGCACCCCGGATCCCAGCCCAAGCCGCGAGGCCTTGTTGGTCAGATTGCGCCACCATGCACCCTCGCCACCGGGTGTTTTGGACAGCAACAGAACCGCCATCAGCCCCAGCAGAATGGCCCCCAGCGCACCGGTTGAAACCTGATCCCCGAGGATGAGAAACCCGACGATAGCGGTTTGAATAACCTCGGTTTTCTTAAACGTGATCCCGACCGCAAAGTTTCGCTGCTTGAACAGGGCGACCACGCAGATCGTCGCCAGAATCTGTGTGGTCCCACCGATCACAGCAAACACCCAGAACCGCGCCGTGAGCGTCGGCAACTCAAACCCCGTCACCTGCAGCGCGATGAACAGACCCAACAGCGCCAGCGGCATGGAATAGGCAAACCGCGCAAAGGTTGCCCCGGCAGCCGACAGCTTCACGCTGCTCAGCGATTTCTGCAGCATGAACCGCACGGTTTGAAACGTCGCAGCCGCTAGGGTGATGGGAATCCACAAACTCATGGCTTCCCTTCTGTCTCTAAATCAGGGCTTTGGCCAGAGCGGATGCGCCACCGGATCCTTGGCGCGCCAGAAATAGTCCCGGAATATCTGCGCGTAAGAGCGATAGACATAGGATTCATTGCAAGCCAGATATCGCTCTTTCCCGGCCCGATAAAGCGCGGGAAGACGGTACCAGGGGGCTGCGGGATTCATGTGATGAACGACATGCAGATTGTTGTTCAGAAACAGAAAAGCCAAAAGGCCGCGATCTTCGACGATAACGGTGCGCGCACGGGATTTCTCATGTGCGCGATGTTCCAGAAAGGTGCGGATCTTGACCAGACCCAACCCGACATAAGCCGACAGGACAAACGCCCAGATTGGCATCGGCGACAGGGAAACGATCCAAAGCACCGCAGCCACTCCGGGCAGATGCAAGGCCCAGGCCAGCAGAATATCCCGATCACCGCGCCGCGCGCCGCGCCATTCATCCCGCATAAAGGCCAACTGTCCAATAGCAGGCCCTAAAACCATGCGCCCCAATAGAGTGTTGTTCAGCAGGTAAAGCCGCTTTTGCCACATCCCCAGACCGGCCCAGACCTGAGGATCAAGATAATTGGTTTCCGGGTCGTCATAAGGGTCGGTCAGGTTGGCATCGCAATGATGCGCCAGATGCAGGTCGCGGAACCGGTTGAACGGGATGAAAAGTGTCAGGGGCAACGCCATCAGCGCCTCATTCAGCCATTTCTGTCGAAACGGATGCCCGTGCAGCGCCTCATGTGTCAGCGACGAATGCAGCGCGGCGATCAACCCCATCGCGGGGATGGCCAACCACAGAGTCGCACCGGCCAGCCAGAACAAAGTACCCAGCCAGGCGAGGTAACATCCAACAATCAGGCCAAAAGTGACCCATTCAGGCGATTTCGGTGTCGTGGGGTCAGCCATTGCGACCCCACGCGATACCGGCCCAGATACGCTCGTAAATCACATAGAGCGTCAGGCCGATCGCCGTGTTGACCAGTGCCAGCACCCCTCCGACAGCGGCTGATCCCGTGGCAATCAGGCCCACCAGCGTCATCACCACCAGCCCCATCACATTCCACACCACAGCCTTCACGACCGATCTTCGTCGCGTCTCCATTCCGGACCCCATTTATTGTTTTTGTCATTTCAGCGTTACAGACAGGGCCATGGTTCGGGAATTCTGAATATGATTAACAATCTTCAACATATATGATATAAATCAACATATGCTTGATAAAGTCGACAAACGCGACCGCGCCGCGCAGTTCCGCCACCGTCTTGCCCGCGCGATGCAGGACCGGGATGTCAGTCAAAGCGCCCTTGCACGTGACATCGGCGTGGATCGCTCGACCATCTCGCAACTGTTGACCGGAGCGGGTGCACGCCTGCCCAACGCGCATGTGGTGGGCAGCTGCGCCTCGGCGCTCGGCGTCTCGGTTGATTGGTTGCTGGGGCTCTCGGACCGTCCCGAAAGCGCTGCTGAGCTGCTTGCCAGTTCCCTGACGCTGACCGAGGCCGCCCGCGCACTGGTCGATGAACGCATCTTCGAATGGCATCAGGAGGCCGCAGGCTACAAAATCCGCTATGTCCCTGCCACCCTGCCCGACATGCTCAAGACCCGCGCCGTGCTGGAATGGGAATATGCCCCGCATCTGGGTCGTACGGCAGATCAGGCGATTGGCGCGTCCGAAGACCGGCTGTCCTGGATGCGCAGCGCGCAATCAGACTATGAAGTCGCGATGCCGCTGTATGAACTTCACAGCTTTGCTAATGCCACCGGATATTACGAGGGCCTGCCCCTGCAAATCCGGCTGGATCAGATCGATCACCTGCTAAACCTCTGCGAACAGCTCTATCCCCGGCTGCGCATCTATCTCTATGATGCCAAACGGCTTTACTCCGCGCCCGTTACGATTTTCGGCCCCCTGCTCTGCGTCTTTTATGCAGGCAGCCACTATATGGCGTTTCGCGACCGCGACCGGATCGAGGTCTTCACCCGCCATTTCGACCGGCTGGTGCGTGAGGCCGATATGACCGCCCGCGAATTCCCCTCTTATCTGCAGCAACTACGGCAGCAGATCACGCGGGCATGACCTGAGCGCGATCCTGTAGTATAGTCGTCGGGCGCGAACCATCAGACATTCCGATCTGAGATGGAGGATGACAGGAATGGACGCACTCAAAACCGCTGAATACGCACGTGCCCTCTACACCGCCCACGGGGATCGGGCCGAGGCAGAAGCCGCACAGAAGATGCGAGAATGCGAAGCCGCCGGAAACCCGCAGGAGGCGCAGGACTGGCAAGCCGTCCGCAGCGCCATCCGCCAGATCCGGGGGCCAAATCAGGGCTAGATTAGAGCTTCGGGTCGGGATTGACTGTATGACCATCCACGGCGATCACCTGACCCGACACCAGCCGCGCCGCATCTGACGCGAGGAACACGGCCATATTCGCGATGTCCCGAGCCTCGACAAAGCGGCCCATAGACGTGCCCGAAGCATAGCCGTCATAGACCTGATCGCGGGTCATGCCCTTGGCTGCGGCCTCGCGTTGCAGCACGCCCTCCATCCGGGGGCCTTCGACTGAGCCGGGGCAGATGACGTTGCAGCGGATACCATGTGGTCCAAGCTCCATCGCCAGCGTCTTGCCAAGCCCCACCATCCCCCATTTCGCCGCCGCATAAGGCGCACGGTTGGGATATCCGTACTGACCCGCCGTGGACGAGGTGATCAGAACCGCGCCGCTGCGTTGCTGTTTCATGATCGGCGCGGCGTATTTGCTGCAGAGGAAAGCGCCCTCAAGGTTCACGGAAAGACAGGTTCGCCAATCAGTTAAGGCCACATCCTCAACCGCGGCTGTCGGCCCGGCAATACCGGCATTGGCACAAAGCACGTCCAACCCATCCCATGCGGTCCTGAGTTCGGCGAACAGCGCTTCAACCGCTGCCTCATCAGATACGTCAAGCTGGCTACGCCTCCAATGCGGCGGGCACCGCGCCAATGCATCCGCATCCAGATCAGCCACCCAGACCTCGGCACCTGCCGCATCGAATGCCTCGGCCATCGCGCGCCCGACGCCCGATGCTCCGGCCGTGATCAGGACCTTGCCGCTCATGCCGGTTTGCGGATCGCCGCCCCTGCACCATCGGGATAAGGCAACCCGGCCTGAGCCTCGGCAATCCGCGCCATCGCGGCCTCGATCTCGGGCGATGGCGCACTGGGGCGACGGGTCTCCAGACTGACATGCAGCAAAAAGCTCTCGCCGGTCGCCAGCAACGTCTCACCGGCATACATCTCGTGGAACACATGCAGCTTCTTGCCCTGCCCCAGCAGCATCTGCGTGCGCACTTCGATCTTCGCCCCCGCGTGGACCTCGTTCATGTATCGGATGTGGTTCTCAGCGGTGAAATAGCTGCCGCCCGACTGGATATAGTCCATATCGCAACCGATGATTTCCATGAACCGGTCGGTGGCGGCGGCAAAGGCTTCCAGATACTTCGCCTCATTCATGTGACCGTTGTAATCGGTCCAATCCAGCGGCACGGCACGGGCCAGCGTCAGGATCGGCTGGCTCAGATCCGCCTGATCCAGCGTCGGCAAAGCACCAGGCTTCAGCATCGCATCATGCTGGTTCAGCACCGCCCCGGCTCCGTAATTCTGCGCCTTGAGCGCCCGCATCATGCCCACCAGATTGTTGTCGCGGATACGCTCCAACTCGCGGATCGAGTGCATTCCCGATTGCGCATCCGACTGATCGGCAATCAGATCGACCAATTCATCGGTAAACTCGGGCACATCCATCAATTTGGTCCAGGGCCATTTCAGCGCCGGGCCGAACTGCGCCATGAAATGCCGCATCCCGGCCTCGCCACCCGCCACGCGGTAGGTTTCGAACAGACCCATCTGCGCCCAGCGGATGCCAAAGCCCATACGGATCGCCTCGTCAATTTCCTCGGTCGTGCCGATGCCGTCCTTGACCAGCCACAGCGCCTCGCGCCAGACCGCTTCGAGGAACCGATCGGCAATATGCGCATCGATTTCCTTCTTGATATGCAACGGAAAGAAACCCACCGATTTCAGCAGATCCTGCGCAAGCGCCACCATCTCTGGCGGGTTCTTGTCGGTCGGCACCAGTTCGATCAACGGCAGCAGATAAACCGGGTTGAACGGATGCGTCACAACGATCTGCTCGGGCCGCAGCGCCCCCTCTTGCAGCTCAGATGGCTTGAACCCGCTGGTTGAGGACCCGATGATCGCACCCGGATCACACGTCTCCTGCAAACCCTTGTATACCTTCAGTTTCAGATCGAGCCTCTCCGGCACGCTTTCCTGAATCCAGATAGCCCCCTGAACGGCGTCGGCCAGATCGTCGTGAAACGTCAGCGTTCCTTCTGCTGGCAAAGGCACATCACTCAGCCCCGGCAAAGACCGCCGCGCATTGTCCAGAACCTCACCAATCTTGCGCTCGGCCTCTGGATCCGGATCGAAAACCCGCACCTTCCATCCATTAAGCAGAAACCGAGCGGCCCATCCGCCGCCGATCACGCCACCACCGATAATCGCTGCTGTTTTTGTCATGCTGTCCTCTAATCGATACAAATCACCAGCTCACGCCCCGTTTCATCCAGGTGCGGTATGCACCCGAATTGCGGCGTGACCGCGCTGCATTGTCTTGTTTCCGAAAGGCAGAAGCCTGCACAATCGGTTTCCTTTTCACAGGTGGCGCCAGCGTCCGGCAGGGGCGTGAAACAAACATAACTTTGCGCCAGCCCACCGATCTCATAGGTGCCACCCTGGGCTTCGCATGCCGTTCTCTCTGACTCGGTTGGCTTGCCAACGGTTTCATCACCTTCTGGCAGGCACCCAATCAGGGCAATCATACCGGAGGCGGCCAACGTCAAAGGCAACAAACGCATCATCTCATTCCTTCTGCCGATGCCCCGGCCTGCCCTTTTCAGCTGTTGGGCGCAAGATGGGTTCTCAGCCCTTGGGTGCCCGCTTCACCAACCCCAGTTTCTCACGAACTTCCTGTGGCCCGATCACCCGCGCACCCATGTTCTCGATGATGGTGCCAGCCCGCTCAACCAGCTGCCAGTTCTCGGCCAGCACGCCCTTGTCCAGCCACAGATTATCCTCGAGCCCCACGCGCACGTTGCCCCCTGCCAGCACGGTCGCCGCGACATAGGCCATCTGGTTCCGCCCCAACGAGAACGCGCTGAACGTCCAGTCATCCGGCACATTGTTGACCATCGCCATAAAAGTGTTCAGATCATCCGGCGCGCCCCACGGCACCCCCATACACAGCTGAACCAGAGCGTTCGGCTCAAGAATCCCTTCTTTCACCATTTGCTTGGCAAACCAGAGATGGCCGGTGTCAAAGGCCTCGATCTCAGGCTTCACGCCCATATCGGTCATCATCTGCCCCATCGCCCGCAGTGCGCCGGGGGTGTTGGTCATGACATAATCGGCTTCGGCAAAGTTCATGGTGCCGCAGTCCAAGGTACAAATCTCCGGCAAACACTCGGCGACGTGCGCGACGCGCTCGGTCGCGCCGATCATATCGGTCGCCGCCTCGTTCACCGGGAACGGGCTTTCGACACCACCAAACACGATATCTCCACCCATCCCAGCGGTCAGGTTCAGAACCACGTCCACCTCGGCATCCCGGATGCGGTCTGTCACCTCTCGGTACAGACCAAGATCGCGCGACGGCGCGCCGGTCTCGGGATCGCGCACATGGCAATGCACGATAGCGGCCCCCGCCTTTGCCGCCGCAATCGCGCTATCGGCAATCTGCTGGGGCGAACGTGGCACATGCGGGCTACGATCCTGCGTCCCGCCCGAACCGGTGACAGCGCAGGTGATGAAGACTTCGCGGTTCATTTCCAGAGGCATGATGTTTTCCCCAAGTTATACCGGCTTGTGCGTCAGGTTTTCCCCAGACTTCTCCCCGGATTCCGATTTGCGTTGCCTGCGACTCTGGCGCAGCCTTGTGGAAACACTTGCCAGAATGCGAATCGAACTTGATGAAATCCGCAAAAAACATACTCCAGCCCGAACATCGCGCCCTGAAAACCGCGGTGCTGGTGTTGGATGAGTGCAACACGCTCAGCTTCGCCGCCGCGGTCGACCCGATGCGCGCCGCCAACCGGCTGGCCGATCGTCCCGCATTTGACTGGGACTATGTCACCGCCACCCAAGACCCGGCGATGTTGACCAGCGCGCTGCAAGTACCGGGCGTTCCGCTGGCTCGGTTGCAAAGCTGCGACCTGATGATCGTCGTGGCGGGCTTCCAACTCGCCCGCCACGCCACGCCCAGCCTGCTGGCAGGTCTGCGCCGCATCGCTGGCACCGGAGCGACCATGGCAGGCATCGATGGCGGCCCATGGCTGCTGGCCGAGGCTGGTCTGCTCGACGGCCACGCCGCAACCACCCATTGGGAGGATCTTGAGAACTTCGCCGCCCGTTTCCCCGCCGTCGACGTGCGCCCTGACCGGTTTACTGTATCCGAAAGCCGTCTGACCTCTGGCGGAGCGGTCCCGGCAATCGACATGATGCTGCACATCATCGCCGCGCGGCACGGCGCAGGCTTTGCCGCGCGTGTCTCCGGCCTGTTCCTCTACGACGGCCTTTCCGAGCCCTCAAAGCCCCAAAGCCGCACCGGAGCGCCGCACCGCCACACTGCCCTGACCGCCAAGGCAAACGCGCTGATGGAGGCGTCGCTCGACGACCCGCTCCCCCTCGCCGATATTGCCGACACACTCGGCACCAGCCCGCGCACCCTGCAACAGCAGTTCCGCCTGCGCCTGGACACGACACCGCAGGACCACTACCTGCAACTGCGTCTGGCCGAGGCGCGCCGTCTGGTCACCGACACCAACCTGTCCTTAATGGATGTCGCGCTGGCGACCGGCTTCACGTCCCAATCCAGCTTCGCCCGCGCCTTCCGCACGGCCCACGGCCTCTCAGCCCGCGACCTCAGACAAGACCGCACACAGCCCACCCATCACTGACAGGATCCCTCTTCATCTGGCTAAAAATATCCCAGGGGAGTCGCCAAAGGCGGCGGGGGCAGAGCCCCCTTTCACCCTAGTAAGGCATCGGAAACGCCCGATGTGCCGCGCTGATCTCGGCCATCACCTCTGACGACAACACCTGATCCTTGCCCGCCAGGATATGCTCCAGTTGTTCGGTCGTCGTTGCCCCGAAGATCACCGATCCCATGAAGGGGCGGCTCTGACACCAGGCCAACGCCATGTGAATCGGGTCCAGCCCATGACGGGCGGCGATCTCCAGATAGGCTGCAACCGCATCGAATACGCGGCCCGTTTTACGCCCGCCCATCTGCGGCACCAATGACATACGCGATCCCTCGGGTACCGCGCCGCCCTGATACTTACCCGTCAGGAATCCCGCTGCCAGCGGCGAAAAGGCCAGCAATCCCACATCTTCATACATGCAAAGCTCGGCCAGATCGGTATCGAACAACCGGCACATCAAAGAATATTCGTTCTGGATCGTCGCAACCCGAGGGCCCCCGACCTCATCCGAGGCGCGCAGCCATTGCGCCGTGCCCCAGGCGCTTTCATTCGACAGACCAAAGGCGCGGATATTGCCCTTTTCGACCTGAGCCTGAAGTGCGTTCAAACAGCCACGCATCTCTTCGACGACCTGAACCGGATCATGCGGACGCGGTTCAAAATCCCAGTTCTGCCGGAACATGTAACTGCCGCGGTTCGGCCAGTGAAACTGATAGAGATCGATGCAATCCGTCTGCAACCGGCGGAGCGAACCTTCGATGGCTTCGGGAATGGTCTCATGCGTGATCGGCGCCCCATCGCGCGCATGCATGAACCCCTCGCCCGAATGTTTGGTCGCCAGCACATAATCTCCGCGCCGTGCGCGATTGGCCGCATTCCAATTGCCCAGAATTTCTTCAGTCCGTCCGACCGTTTCTTTCGAAATCGGGTTGACCGGGTACATCTCGGCCGCATCGACGAAATTGATCCCGCCTGCCAGCGCCATATCCATCTGACGATGCGCATCGATCTCTGAGGTCTGCGTGCCGAACGTCATCGTGCCCAAACATAGATCTGACACCATTATCCCCGTGCGGCCCAAAGGCTTCATTTCCATCTCAAATCTCCTAAATAAATTGGCCGATCAAGCCTCGGCCTTCTTTTCCCAACGCCCTGATTCTTCCGACCAATACTGTGCCGAGCATCCCGCGCCGGTCAGCGCCTTCCACTGCCCGCGCGCATGTTGAACCGCATCCGGATCGTTCCCATCAAACAGAATGCAGACCCGCTCCAGCGCCTGAACCTCATCGGCCTCGACCTGCGCCCCGTCCACTGCCATCACGCAGGTCGCGTCATTGGCAGCCTCTGATCCGGTGGTCAGCAAAATCGGCTGTGCCGCATCGTGCGGGCCACCGGCGCGGCCATGCGGCAGGAACCCCTCCTCGGGCCCCAGCCACAATCTTTCATCCAGCCAGTCCATCCGCGCCGGATCAACACCACGCACTGCGATCCGCCACCCGGCCTGCCGCGCCTTGTCCAGCAGCACCGGCAGAGTGTGCTCCAGCGGCTGACGGGTCAGGTGGTAGAAATAGACGGCCCCCACGGAATTAGTCTTCCGCGCTCTCGAAATTGTCCTGCACGAACCGGCTCAGCGCACGCACGCCCCAGCCGGTGGCCCCTTTGGGCGCATAAGATGTCTCGGACGAGACCGAGGCCACGCCCGCGATATCGAGGTGAATCCACGGCGTCTCTTCCTTAACGAAACGCTGCAGGAATTGCGCGGCGGTGATTGAACCCGCAGGCCGTCCGCCCACGTTCTTCATATCCGCAATGCGCGATTTCAACATCTCGTCGTATTTCGGACCCAGAGGCATCCGCCATGCACCCTCATCCTCGGCCTTGGCCGATTTCAGGAAGGCATCGCAGAACGTGTCATTGTTCGAGAAGACCCCGGCATTCTCATGCCCCAGACCGATGATGATCGCGCCGGTCAAAGTAGCCAGATCGATCATACCCACCGGGTTGAACCGATCCTGCGCGTACCACATCACGTCGCACAGAACCAAACGGCCCTCGGCATCGGTATTGATGATCTCGACGGTGTCGCCCTTCATCGATTTCACCACATCACCGGGGCGGGTCGCATTGCCCGATGGCATGTTCTCAACCAGCCCGACCAGCCCCACGACATTGGCCTTGGCCTTACGCTTGGCCAGCGCGCGCATGGTGCCCGCCACGACGCCAGCGCCGCCCATATCCATGGTCATGTCTTCCATGCCGCCCGCGGGCTTCAGCGAAATCCCTCCGGTATCGAACACCACACCCTTGCCGACCAACGCCAGCGGGGCGTCATCCTTGTCGCCACCGTTCCAATGCATCACCACAACTTTCGAAGGGCTCACCGATCCCTGCCCGACACTCAGCAGTGTACGCATGCCCAACTCGGCCAGCTTGTCCTCTTCCAGAACCTCGACCTTCAGCCCCAGCGCTTCCATCTCGGCCAGACGATTGGCGAATTCTGTGGTCGTCAGCACATTGGCAGGCTCGTTGGTCAAATCACGAGTCATCCGCACGCCGTCAGCGACGGCATAAAGCGGCGCAAAGGCCGCTTCGGCCTCATCAGACTTGCCATGCGCGATCACAATTTCGCCAGCGGGGTCCGAGTCCTTTGTTTTGTGGGCATCAAAATCATAGGCGCGCAGCACCATGCCTAGGGCCAGATCCTCGACCCGAACCTGATTGGCCGCCATCACCAGAACCGGTTTGCCCGCAGCCAGCTTCATCAGCTTGGCCCCGGCCTTGCGCGCCTCATCGCTGTCGGGACGGCGCGGCAGCACCAGCACATCCAGGGCAATCGCTTCCATACCCGTAGGCCACGCCATCGGGATTACATCGCCCGATTTGGCCTTTCCGAACCGCTCGCTCTCAACCAGACGCGCAACGGCCCCTTTGGTCAGGCGGTTGGCGCGACGGGCGGCGGGGCTCATCTTGCCGTCCTCCGGAATGATGATCGTGACGCGGCCCTTGGCCGTCGCCATCGCATCCAGATCAACGGGGGTAAAACGGACGGGCACCAGACTGCTCATATCTTTCTCCTGAAAAATGCGTTGCCCAAGACCTAGCCCGCACGGTCGCAGTTGACCAGATAGCAGTTTTCCCCGACGGGCATTTGCATTATGGTCGCCCGAAAATAATTGCAGGCCCGGGGGACATAACGTGGCATCATTCGGCAGGCATAGGCTGTCGCGCATCAATCCAGTGCGGCGCGCGATTCTCCAGTGCCGCAATCGGGCGGAGATGCCTGCGTGATCCTCGACCGTTATTTTGCCCGACGTTTCATCCAGAGCTTTCTGGTGATCGGCGGAATCTTTCTGACCCTGATGATCCTGATCGACCTGATCGAGCAGGTGCGCCGCTTTGACGGGGTCGGATTGTCCTTCGGGCAGCTTTTGCGATTGACCCTGCTGAACACCCCCACAGCCATCAGTGAGATGCTGCCGCTGTTGATGATCCTTGCGACGATTGCATTGTTCGTGGGCCTCGCCCGCAGCTCGGAACTGGTGGTGACACGCGCCATCGGGCGCTCGGGCATCCGGGCGCTGCTGGCTCCGGTCCTGCTGGCGCTGACCATTGGCGCGCTTGCTGTTTCATTACTCAATCCAATCGCTGCAGCAACATCCGAGGAATACCAGCGCCTGTCAGATGATTTTCGAAACAACGGCAGTTCGACCCTGTCCATCAGCCGCGATGGGCTGTGGCTGCGTCAGGGCTCGGCCAGCGGTCAGTCAGTCATCCATGCGCTTGGCACGGTCAATGGCGACAGGTTTGCACTGCGTGACGTGACAATCACGACATTCTCGTCTCAGGGCAAACCCACCGAACAAATCGCCGCCAAGCGTGCTGAACTGGAAAACGGCCACTGGGCACTGCATGAGGTCAAGGTCTGGACACTAGCAGACGACCTCAACCCAGAGACCAACGCGATCACACATGAGGTGCTGAATTTGCCGACCACGCTCACCCGTGACCGTATCCTGGATACTCTGGGGCAACAGGATTCAGTCTCGGTCTACGACCTGCCACAGTTGATTCGTGATCTGCGCGAGGCCGGTTTTTCAACCAAGCAATACGAGGTCTGGCTGCAGGTCCAATTGGCGCGCCCGCTATTTCTGGTCTCGATGGTCCTGATTGGCGCGGCCTTTACCATGCGCCATGTGCGTTTTGGCGGCACTGGCATTGCGGTGCTGACTGCCGTGCTGCTGGGCTTTGGCATCTATTTCATCCGCAATTTCGCTCAAATTCTGGGTGAAAACGGACAGTTGCCCATCTTTGTCGCCGCCTGGGCCCCGCCCTTTGCCGGGATCCTGTTGTCGCTGGGCTTGTTGCTGCATGCGGAGGACGGCTGATGCGTGCCCTGCTTCCCCTGCTGCTATCCAGCGCGCTGATCCTGACACTGCCCATTGCAACCAGTGCACAGAGCGACGATACCGCCCCAACAACCGACGCAGGCGGTCAAGACCAGCCCGCGCTGCTGGTAGCCGATCAGATCTTCATCACCCCCGACCGCAAACTGGTTGCCGAGGGCAATGTGGAAGCCTTTCAGGGCGACGTGAAGCTGACCGCCCAAAGCATTACCTACGACCGCGAGACCGGAGAGCTGACCCTGACGGGCCCGATCCGCATCGATCAGGGCGGCCAATCCACGCTGCTGGCTGATTCCGCGCAACTGGACAGCGGCATTCAGAACGGTCTGCTGACCGGCGCGCGAATGGTGTTTGATCAGCAGGTTCAGATCGCTTCGGTGCAGGCAACCCGTGCCGCTGGACGCTATACGCAGTTCAGCAAGGTGGCAGCCACCTCGTGCCATGTCTGTGCCAATGGAAAACCGCCGCTCTGGCAAATCCGCGCCCGCAAAGTGACCCATGATCAGGTCGAACGGCAGCTTTATTTCGAGGGTGCCCAATTCCGTGTCCTGGATGTGCCGGTATTCTATTTCCCGTTCCTGCGCCTGCCCGACCCGACCCTGGACCGCGCCACCGGGTTTCTTGTGCCGTCGATCCGCACGACCTCGCAGCTCGGAACCGGATTGCAGGTACCTTATTTCTTCAAGCTTGGCGATCATAAGGACCTGACGGTCACCCCATATGTGTCGTCCAAAACCCGCACACTGGGGCTGCGTTATCGGCAGGCGTTCAAAAACGGCCGAATCCGTCTGCGCGGCGCCTACACCCGGGATGACATCCAACCCAATCAGGATCGCGGCTATTTCTTCGCGGATGGCTATTTCAACCTGCAGAACAGCTATCGCCTGACTTTCGACATCAAAACCACCTCGGATGATGCCTATCTGGCCGATTACGGCCTGCCCGATTTCGACCGTCTGCGCAGCGAGATTGCCCTGGAACGGATCAAACGGGACACCGCGTTCCGCACCAGCTTCATCCACTATGAAACCCTCCGTGACAGCGAAGAGCAGGATGAGATCCCCTCGCGCATTTTCGACATCGACTTCCGCAAGCGCTATTTCCCCAAAGCCATTGGGGGTGAAGTCGCGTTGGCCTTTATCGGGCATACCCATACCCGCACCAGCGATGAGGACATTGTCGGGCGCGACGTCGCCCGCGCGACATTCGATGCCGAATGGTTGCGCAGCTGGACCTTTGCCACAGGTCTGCGCGCCGACGCCCAGCTGGGTGCCGCGATCGATACGTTCAACATCCGCAACGACAGCAGTTTTCCCAATGATGTAACCCGCGCCACACCGCGCGCGGCCTTCACCCTGCGCTATCCCATGCAACGGCGCGAGCAAAGCGGAGCCACCCAGATACTGGAGCCCATCGCTCAGATCGGCTGGACTGATGTCTCGGACACGGATGTCCCGAATGACGAAAGCACGTTTCAGGAATTTGATCAGGGCAACCTTCTGTCGCTTTCCCGCTTTCCAGCCGAAGACCGGCGCGAGGACGGGACCACTGCGGTCATCGGCGTGAACTGGGCGCGGTACGCGGCCGATGGCTGGCACGCGCTGGCGACCATCGGACAGGTCTTCCGCGCCGATGCCGACCCGGATTTCACCCTGACCTCGGGCCTGCAAGGTACCAAATCGGACCTGCTGCTGGCAGGGCAGCTGAACAATGGCCGGGGCCTGACCCTTGCGGCACGCGGATTGCTGAACAGCGATTTCAGCTTCACCAAGGCCGAGCTCCGCGCCGCCTGGACCAAGGGTGACACATCGCTGAGCGGCGGCTATGTCTGGCTTGAACCCGATCCGGCCGAGCTCAATAATGATGAAATTTCGGAACTGAGGGTTGCCGGGCGCTATCGGATCGACCAAAACTGGCTGACACGTGCGAGTGCGCGATATGATATCAGCGAATCCGAACCACTCCGTCTGGGCTTCGGGCTGACCTACAGTAACGAATGTGTGCAAGTTAATATGACCGTCAACAGGCGCTTTACCTCGACATCAAGTATTGAGCCTTCGACAGAATTCGGCTTTACCGTAGCCCTGACAGGGTACTCCGTCGAAGGCGAAGGCAAGAAGTTCAAGAAAAGATGCAGCTGATCTCAGGTTTCACCACAATTCTCCGCTCTGGCTGGCGCGCCGCCTTCTTTGCCGTCGCATTGGGTGGCATGACGGCACCGCAGGCTTTCAGTCAAAGCCTGTTCTCACCCGCCATCCGCGTCAATCAGGACATCGTGACCTGGTACGAACTGCAGCAACGCCAGCAATTCCTTGAATTGCTCGGTGCCCCCGGCAGTTCCGAGGACGAGGTGCGCGAAGCGATGATTCAGGACCGTCTGCGCAAACAAGCGATGCGCGAGGTCGGAATTCAGGTCGCCCCCGAAGACGTCCAGACCGGAATCGATGAACTCGCCGCTCGGGGCAATCTTGGCAGCGAAGATTTTCTGAGATTGCTCAACGAAGCTGGCGTCTCGCGCGAGACCGTGCGCGATTTCGTCGCCGATCAGCTGTCGTGGCGCGAATATGTCAGCGCGCGCTACCTGTCGCAATCGCGCCCCACCGAAGACGAGATCAACCGCGCCCTCGGGCAAGGTGGCGGTGGCGGCCTTCAGGTTCTGCTATCCGAAATCATCATCCCGGTCACCCCGCAGACGCTGGCACAAGCCGAAGCACTGGCCGATGAGATTTCCCAGCTCACGGATCAGGAAAGTTTCTCGTCAGCCGCTATTCAATATTCCGCTGCCGCCACGCGCGAAGAAGGCGGGCGGCTCGACTGGTTGTCGCTCAGCAATCTGCCTCCCGCGCTGCAACCGGTTATCCTTGGTCTGAAAAACGGAGAGATCACGCAACCCCTGTCGCTCAGCAATGCCGTCGCCCTGTTCCAGATGCGCGGTATCCGCGAGGTTGCCCCCGGCACCCCGAACTATTCCGAGATCGACTACGCCGCCTATTACCTCGCAGGAGGTCGCAGCGCCGAAACACTGGCAGACGCCGCTAAGCTGCGCGAAGAAATCGACACCTGCGATGACCTCTATGGCCTTGCCAAGGATCAACCTGCCGAGGTGCTGGATCGCGTCACCGCCAAACCTTCCGAGATCCCGCGGGATATCGCGCTGGAATTGGCCAAGCTGGACCCGAACGAGGTGTCGACTACGCTGACGCGCAATAACGGTCAGACCCTAGTGTTCCTGATGCTGTGCAACCGCACCCGCAATCTGGGCGAAGAGACCACCCGCGCCGATGTCGCCAACGCATTGACCCAGCAGCGCCTGCAGGCCTTTGCCGATAGTCTGTTGCAACAACTCCGGGCTGACGCCGTCATCATCGAGCAATGACGGCCCCCATCGCCCTCAGCTGCGGTGATCCCGCCGGAATTGGCCCCGAGATCGCAGCCAAGGCATGGAAGGCGCTACGCGACAATTGCCCGTTCTTTTACATCGGAGACGCCGCGCACCTGCCACAGGACACCCCTATTGCCCGGATAGCCGATCCGTCTGAGGCGCGCGCGGCCAGCGCATCCGCCCTGCCTGTTCTGCAACTGGATTTTCCCGCCCCCAACCGGCCCGGCCATCCCGGCCCGGCCAATGCGCCTTCGGTCATCGATGCCATTGAACAGGGCGTTGCGCTGGTCCAGTCGGGCGCGGCCTCTGCCTTGTGCACCGCACCGATCAACAAAAAGGCCCTGATCGACGGAGCCGGTTTCGCCTATCCGGGCCATACCGAGTTCCTCGCCGCTCTGGCCGGCCGCAAACGCGTTGTGATGATGTTGGCCAGCGATCAGCTGCGCGTCGTCCCGGCCACCATTCACATCCCGCTATCGCAAGTTCCATCGGCGCTCACGCCCGACCTGCTGCGCGACACGATCGAGATCACAGCCCACAGCCTGCAAACCCAATTCGGCATCCCGACCCCCCGGATCGCGATTGCCGGCCTGAACCCGCATGCAGGCGAAGGCGGCAAGATGGGAACCGAGGAGATGGACTGGATCGCGACCCTGTTGTCCGACCTGAGCATCGAAAACACCACACTCAACGGCCCGCACCCGGCGGACACCCTGTTCCATGCCGCCGCACGCGCCAATTATGACGCAGCAATCTGCATGTACCACGATCAGGCCCTGATCCCGATCAAAACGCTGGATTTCGACAAAGGCGTGAACGTCACGCTGGGCCTGCCCTTCATCCGCACGTCTCCCGATCACGGCACGGCACTGGACATCGCCGGTCAGAACATCGCCGCCCCCACCAGCCTGATCGAAGCGCTAAGGCTCGCCCAATCCATGGCCAACACCCGCTAATGCTTCATCTGGCCAAAAATATCCCCGCCGGAGGCCAAATTTCTCTGGCGCTCCGCCTCCAACCCACGCAACGGTGAAGCCATGAGCGCCATCGACTCCCTTCCCCCATTGCGTGAGGTCATCGCGACGCACCAGCTCTCAGCCCGCAAATCGCTGGGCCAGAACTTCCTGCTCGACCTCAACCTGACCGCCAAGATCGCACGGCAGGCCGGGGATCTGACACAATGCGATGTCCTCGAAATCGGCCCCGGCCCCGGTGGCCTGACCCGGGGGTTGCTCTCCGAAGGGGCCCGCAAGGTCGTGGCGGTGGAAAAAGACACACGCTGTATCGCCGCCCTAAACGATATCGCCGCCGCCTATCCGGGCCAGCTAGAGGTGATCAATGGCGATGCGCTTGAAATCGACCCGCTGGCCCATCTGACACCGCCCATTCGCGTGGCCGCCAACCTACCCTATAATGTCGGGACCGAGCTTCTGGTCCGTTGGCTCACCCCGCCACAATGGCCGCCCTTCTGGCAAAGCCTGACGCTGATGTTCCAACGCGAAGTGGCCGAACGCATCGTCGCCCAACCCGGCGGCAAAGCCTATGGCCGTCTCGCCATCCTCGCCCAATGGCGGGCCGAAGCGCGCATCGCCATGTCGCTGCCGCCCGGGGCCTTCACACCACCACCAAAGGTCTCCAGCGCCGTGGTCCACCTGACCGCGCTGTCCGAGCCCCGCTATCCGGCGGACGCCGCCACTCTGTCCCGTGTCGTGGCCGCCGCCTTCAATCGGCGCCGCAAGATGCTGCGCGCCTCGCTGAAAGGCGTGGCACCTGACATCGAGGACCGCCTTCTTGCCGCAGGCATCCAGCCCACGGAACGCGCCGAACAGGTCCCGCTAGAGGCGTTCTGCGCCCTGGCCCGCGAAGTTCAGAAAAACTGACACCAAGAAAAAAGCCCCGGGTCGAAACCTCGGGGCTTTGTCTCTTCTGAGGCTGGTCTTACTCAGCCGCTTCGGGCGTATCGCCATCTGTCTTGGGCTCAGCTTCAGCCTCTGCCGCAGGCGCAGGTTTCGGCTTGCGCGCGCGGGGCTTGCGAGCGGGCTTTTCCTTTTTCTCAGGTGCCTCCGCCCCTTTGTTCTCAGGCGTTTCGACTAGCCCGCTTTCGGGTGTGGCCTCGGGCGCGCTGAAATCCATCACATCAGGCTGCGGAGCCTCTGCCGGATCGGCCTGACGGGCCGCCTCGCGTTCCTGACGCTCAGCACGTTCGCGATCACGCTCAGCCTGCCGTTCACGGTTCTGGCGTTCCTGCTCTTCGCGGCGGGCTTCAATCTCGCGCTGCGCCTCGCTCAACATGCGCAGATAATGCTCGGCGTGCTGCTGAAAGTTCTCGGCGGCCACACGGTCATTGGACAGCTGCGCATCGCGCGCCAGCTGGTTGTACTTATCAATGATCTGCTGCGGGGTGCCACGCACTTTGCCCTCAGGACCCGAGCTGTCAAAAACCCGGTTTACGACGTTGCCGCCAGAAGGACGATTGCGGTTGTTCTTGGCCCGCGAACGGGATTTGGAAGATCTCATCTTACTTTACGTCAGCCTTATAAACTCACTGTCGATCAACCCGTATCTAACGCTGCTCGGTGGCTTGTGCCTTAACGCGTCATCGACTTTTTGGGCTTGGCGTCAGGGGCGCGCTGAAACAGCGTCAACCTCGCCGACTAATCCTGAGTAAACATGTCCTGCGCATTCAGACAAGGGCTTTGTCCGATATTTCGCAGCTTTTTTACATCAATCGGCACATTTCAGCCTCAGCCAAGCCGATTACTGCGGCATTCTGGCGCCGACAACGCGATCCCGACCGTCCAGATCAGGGATTATGCGCGTCTCCACCAACCCCGCCGCATCGAACAAAGCCGCGACATAGTTGCCCTGCGTCGGCCCGATCTCGACCAGCAACCGCCCACCCGGCATCAGAAAATCCGGTGCCGAGGCGGCGATCCGGCGATACGCCCCCAACCCGTCCCCTTCATCGGTCAGGGCCATGCGCGGTTCATGCTCGCGCACCTCGGGCGACAGATCATCCATTTCCTCAACGGAAATATAGGGCGGATTTGAAACAATAAGTTCAAATTGCCCCTCAATGTTCTCAAACCAATCGGATTGCCGAATCTCCACCCGTGGCTGCACCTGATGCTGCACGGCGTTGGCGCTGGCCTGCAGGCAGGCAGATTCGCTTAGGTCCACGCCCAGCCCCATGGCGCTGCTTCGCTCTGCCAACAAGGTGATCAGGATACATCCCGAACCCACACCCAGATCCAGCACATGGTCAAACGGCTCACTCAGCGCCGCCTCGATCAAAGCCTCGGTTTCGGGGCGCGGGTCAAGCACATCACGGCTCACCCGGAACCGGCGGCCATAGAACTCACGCTCACCCAGCAGGTGCGACACTGGCACACGGATGGCCCGCAGCGAAATCAGCTGGTCATAGCGTTCCGCAATATCGACAGGCAGTTCCTCGGGCGCGATCAGAGTCACCCGGCTGGCCTCGATCCGCGCCGCATGGGCCAGCAGCACCCGCGCGTCCCGCGCCGGATCAGGCACGCCTGCGGCCCGCAAACGCGCAGTGGCGGCCACCATGGCCTGAGCTGCCGTCAGCGCCGCAATCATTGCGCCATCTCGGCCAGCAGCCGCGCCTGATCATCTGCGGTCAGCGCGTCGATCACCTCATCCAGATCGCCCTGCATCACCTGATCCAGCTTATAGAGCGTCAGGTTGATGCGGTGGTCCGTCATGCGGCCCTGAGGGAAATTATAAGTCCTGATCCGCTCCGACCGGTCGCCCGAACCCACCTGACTGGCGCGATCTGCAGAACGCTCACTGTCGATGCGTTGGCGCTCCAGATCATAAAGCCGCGTCTTCAACACCTGCATCGCAATCTCACGGTTGCGATGCTGGGATTTCTCGGAACTTGTCACCACAAGCCCGGTGGGCAGGTGCGTGATCCGCACCGCCGAGTCGGTGGTGTTGACGTGCTGCCCCCCGGCGCCCGAGCTACGCATCGTGTCGATCCGGATGTCGTTAGCATCAATCTGGATGTCCACATCTTCAGCCTCGGGCAGAACCGCCACCGTCGCCGCAGAGGTATGAATGCGCCCGCCGCTTTCCGTCTCTGGCACCCGCTGCACCCGATGCACACCGGATTCGTATTTCATCCGCGCAAAGACGTTGTCACCCTTGATATGGGCCACGACCTCTTTGATCCCACCCAGATCAGAGGCCTGTTCCTCGATTATCTCAAACTTCCAGCCCCGCGCTTCGGCATAGCGCTGATACATGCGCAGCAGGTCTCCGGCGAACAGCGCAGCCTCATCCCCACCCGTACCGGGCCGAATCTCCAGCATCGCCGGGCGCGCATCAGCGGCATCCTTGGGCAACAATGCCAGTTGCAGCGCATGTTCCGCCTCGGGGATACGTGCCTGCAGCTCGGGGATTTCTTCTTCCGCCAGCTCTTTCATGTCCGGGTCAGCCAACATCGCCTCGGCCTCGGTCAGATCACTGACCAGTTGCCGCCACGCCATAATCTGATCAACGACTGGCTTAAGATCCGAATATTCCTTGGCCAAAGCCGCAATATCCCCGCCCGAGGCACCATCCGCCATGGCCGCTTCGAGGTACTGGAATCGCTGGGTGATCTGTTCAAGACGTTCTTCGGGGATCATCCGGGCGGTGTCTCTCATCCGGGGGCGTTGGTCAAGGCCCTGCCTTGTGCTAGGTTTGGTGTATGAGACGACTGATCCTGGCCCTAACCCTCTGTTCAAGCCCTGCAATGGCCGATTACGTCGGCCCCGATGGCAAGACCCGCGATTGCTATTGCACCGATAAATCCGGCAGCCGCATCGAGCTGGGCGAGATGATCTGCCTACAGGTCGACGGCCGCATGTTCATGGCCCAATGCCAGATGTCGCTGAACGTGCCCATGTGGCGCGAGGTGCAAGAGGGGTGCTTGTCGTCAGGGTTGCAGCAAAGCAAGCCAGTGGGTGACCCGCTGTCGATTGACGCCGAAATCTTTCCGACCAAATCTTGAGCGCGCATAGATGCGCAGCTTATCCCCGTCATGCTGCACGGTCGTGTAGTCGGGAAACCCGAATACCCTGGAACGGATGACATAGGTTATCATTCCCTCTTCGATCGAACCTGCCAGCACCGTCGTGCGCGGCGTCGAGCGGGCAATATGATCGAGTTGCTCCAGCCCTCCCGGGGCTGCCTCAACGACCCGCACTACGCCGTTCCTAAAATCTCGATCCACGCCTTCGGGGGCAACATGCCAGCGCGTTGGGTCAGACGGCGCAAGACGAACATATGCGCCCATCGCAATGCCCACCGAAATCAACAGCCAAAGCACCATTTTCATCTGCCCTTCGATCCCTTTGCGCAAAGCCTACCCAGTCCGAGGGCGACCAACACCCCTATCGTGGCGTCACCCCGGCAGGATGCACAGCAGCTCGAACAGAAGGTTCGCCGCAGTCAACGCGGTATTGCCTGACGGATCATAGGGAGGAGATACCTCTACCAGATCACAGCCCACCACGTTCATACCCGCCAGCGCATGGATCAGCTGCAGCGCCTGTGGCGTGGTCAGACCCGCAATCTCGGGCGTACCGGTTCCCGGTGCAAAAGCCGGGTCGAGGCTGTCGATGTCATAGGTGATATAAACCGGATGATCGTCGACCGTCTTGCGGATCAGTGAGCCGATCTCGGTCAGGTTCTGCTGCCATAGCTCCCATGCCGGGTATTGGCGGAACCCCCAACCTTGCGCCTCGGTAAAGTCGCTGGCCGCGTAGCCCGAGCCGCGAATGCCGATCTGGAAGGTCTTGTCGGGCACGATCAACCCTTCCTCATAGGCGCGACGGAAGACTGTTCCGTGGGTTTCTTTCTCGCCAAACATCTCGTCATTCACGTCCGCATGAGCGTCCACATGCACCAAAGCCACTGGCCCGTGCTTGGCTGCCATTGCCCGCAGAATCGGCAAGGTGATCGAGTGATCTCCGCCCATCGCCACCGGGATGACACCCTGCCCCAGTATACCGTCATAGCTGTCTTTGATGATCTTGAGACTGTCGGCCAGCGAGAACGTATTGATCGCCAGATCCCCGATATCTGCGATCTGCAGATGGTCAAACGGCGCCGCGCCATTGGCCATATTATAGGGCCGGATCATCGCGCTCTCGCTGCGGATCTGCTTGGGTCCAAACCGCGTGCCCGACCGCCACGAGGTGCCGATATCCATCGGAACGCCTAGCACAGCCACATCCAGCCCCTCCAGCGAAGACGCCTGCGGTAAGCGCATGAAGGTATTCGGGCCAGAAAACCGCGCCAGATCATTGCCGCCAATCGGTTGGTTGAATTCGGTCATATGATGTCTCCGATCCGGTGCCTCACCAAGCAGATACCGGGATTATGCCTAACCAAAGGTTAAGGCTTCACAAGCTTGTTCCACCCCAGCAGACAAATGATCTGCGTCGCCACATGCGCCCCCGCAATCGCCGTCGCACCAGAGGTGTCGAATGGCGGAGACACCTCGACCACATCGCCACCTTTGATATTGATCCCGGCAATGTCGCGCAGGATGATTTGCGCCTGGATCGAGGTCAGACCGCCCCAGACTGGCGTCCCGGTTCCGGGCGCAAAGGCCGGGTCCAGACCATCGATATCAAAGCTCAAGTAAACGGGGCTATCGCCCAGAATGTCTTTGATCTTCTGCGCAACGGCGGCGGGGCCGGATTCGTAAACCTCGCGCGCGTCGATGATGTTGACGCCCAGCGTATCCTCGTTGGTGGTGCGAATGCCCACCTGAACCGAGCGTTTCGGATCAACCAGCCCCGATTTCACCGCCTTGTAGAACATCGTGCCGTGGTCCACGCGGGACATGTCATCATCGGCCCAGGTATCCGTATGCGCATCGAATTGCAGCAGCGACATGGGCCCAAATTTCTCGGCATAGGCCTTGAGGATCGGGAAGCTGATATAGTGATCCCCGCCCAACGTGACCGAGGCCACATTTGCCGCCAAAATGGTACGTATGTGATCAGTCAGCGTGTCGGGAAAGGCCGGGATATTGGCATAGTCATAGGCCATATCCCCATAATCTACGATCGCCAGCTCGCTGAGTGCATCAAAGGGCCAGCCATAGGGCGCATCCGGCGACTGCAGTGAACTGGCCTCACGGATGGCACGCGGCCCCAGACGAGTACCGGGGCGGTTGGTCACCGCCTGATCGAAGGGCACTCCAGTCACCGCGATATCAACGCCCGCAAGGTCCTTGGTATAGAGCCGCCGCAGGAACGACGTGGCGCCGCCGAATGTGTTCTCATAGGACAGCCCCTTGAGATCGGGGTTGGTGAACGCCTCGTCCACCTGGTTCTTTGCGTCTTCCAGAGCCATGTCTATTCCTTATCAGCTCACGGGCTGCGCCGTTTCGACGAGCCGTGCGAAGAACGATGCCCCCACCGGCGCGATCTCATCATTGAAGTTGTATTTCGGATGATGCAGCCCCGCGCCCTCGCCCTGACCAAGGAACAGATATGCGCCCGGGCGCGCCTGCAGCATGTAGGAAAAATCCTCGGCCCCCATCTCGCGCCCCGCATTAGCCTTTACGCGTTCCGCGCCCGACACATCCCGCGCCACCTCTGCGGCGAATGCGGCCTTGTCTGCGTCATTGATCGTGGCGGGATAGCCCACCTGATAGTCCAGCGTCGCCTCAACCCCGTATGAGGCCGCCTGCCCCGCCACGATCTGTTCCATCCGTTCCATCACCATCTTCTGCACGGTCGGATCAAAGGTGCGCACGGTGCCGTTCAGATAAGCAGTATCGGGGATGACGTTGTTCACCGTTCCGGTGTGAATCTGCGTCACCGACACCACCAGATCGTCCAGCGCATAGTGGTTGCGGCTGACAATGGTCTGAATCGCCTGCGCCATTCCGCAAGCCGCCATCACCGGGTCTTTGGTTTCATGCGGCATGGCCCCGTGACCGCCGACGCCCTGGATGTGGATCTCGAACGTGTCCACTGCTGCCATCAGCGGCCCCGGCGTGGTTTCAAACAGGCCCTCGGGCCGGCCCGGCGTGTTATGGATGCCATAGACCTGAGAGATGTCGAACCGCTCCATGATGCCTTCTTCCACCATCACGCCCGCGCCACCGCCCTCTTCCTCGGCAGGCTGAAAGATCAGCGCAACCCGGCCCGCGAAGTTCCGCGTCTCGGCCAGATAGCGCGCCGCACCCAGCAACATCGTGGTGTGCCCGTCATGCCCGCATGCATGCATCATGCCGGGATTCTTCGAGGCATATTCGACACCGGTCTCTTCGGTAATCGGCAAAGCATCCATATCGGCGCGCAATCCGATGGTCGGGCCCTCACCCTGCCCATTGATGATCGCGACCATCCCGGTCTTGGCGATCCCCTCATGCAGCTCATCCACCCCGAACTCGCGCAGACGATCCGCCACAAATGCGGCGGTCTCATAACATTCGAACTCCAATTCGGGGATCGTGTGCAAGTGCTGGCGCCATTGGGCCATATCAGCGGCGTAATCGGCAATTCGGTTGACGACGGGCATCTGGGGTGGACTCCTGATCCTGACTGCGGGATGGATGCATCTGACACCGGAACGAAAGGGTTCGCAATGGCCGAAAATCCTCTGATCCACGACACGGACGCGGGTATCGAGCGTTTGCTGGAAATCATGCGCCGCCTGCGCGACCCGCAAACCGGCTGCCCGTGGGACATCGAACAGGATTTTTCCACCATCGCGCCCTACACGATTGAGGAAGCCTATGAGGTCGCCGACGCCATCGAACGCGAGGCCTACGACGAGCTGAAAGGAGAACTGGGCGACCTGCTGTTCCAATCCGTCTTCCACGCGCAAATGGCTGAAGAGGCTGGGCATTTCACCTTCCAAGACGTGGTGCGCACCATGTCGGACAAGATGGTTACCCGTCACCCACATGTCTTCGGTGATGAGTCCCGAGACAAGTCGGCGGATCAACAGACGCTGGATTGGGAAACCATCAAAGCCGCTGAACGCGCGGGCAAGGAACAGAAAGGGGCGCTGGACGGGGTTGCCGCCAACCTGCCCGCCCTGCTACGTGCCCACAAGCTGCAGAAACGCGCCGCCCGTGTCGGGTTCGACTGGCCCGATGCCAGCCATGTCCTCGCCAAGATCACCGAAGAGGCCGCCGAACTGGAAGAAGCGCGCGACAGCATGGATGCCGACGCGCTCGAGGATGAATTCGGCGATCTGCTGTTCGTGATCGTCAACCTCGGCCGGCACTTAGGCATCGAACCCGAGGCCGCCCTGCGCCGCACCAACGCCAAGTTCACCCGCCGTTTTGAGAAGGTCGAAGCGCGACTGGCCGAACGTGGCAGAACGCCTACGCAAAGCGACCTGGCCGAGATGGACGCGCTGTGGGATGAGGTGAAAATCGAAGAACACCGCGCCAACGGCAAACTCCCGCCGGTGGATGCTCCGGCGGACGTGTAAATCTGGTAGACAAGTCCCGCGACACTTGCGAGTGTCCGATCTTCACGCCCCCCGGAGACCACCATGCCCCGCAAGATCATCATCGACACCGATCCCGGTCAGGACGACGCAGTCGCCATTCTTCTGGCGCTGGCCAGCCCCGAAGAGATCGAGGTTCTGGGCATCACTGCCGTCGCTGGAAACGTGCCGCTGGAACTGACCGCCAAGAATGCGCGCATCGTCTGCGAACTGGCCGGCCATACCGATATACCTGTCTATGCCGGGTGCGACCGACCCCTGAAACGCCCGCTTGTCACGGCCGAACATGTTCACGGCAAAACCGGTCTCGACGGCCCTGTTCTGCCCGATCCCGAAATGCCTCTGGCCGAAGGCCATGCGGTCGATTTCATCATCGAAACTCTGCGCGCGCATGAGCCCGGCACAGTAACGCTCTGCCCGCTGGGGCCGCTGACCAACATCGCCACCGCTTTCCAGAAAGCCCCTGACATCATCGATCGGGTGCAGGAAATCGTGCTGATGGGCGGGGCCTATTTCGAGGTCGGTAACATCACTCCAGCGGCCGAATTCAACATCTACGTCGATCCGGAAGCCGCTGATATCGTGTTTAAATCTGGCATCCACATCGTGGTGATGCCGCTGGACGTCACCCATGATGCGCTGGTCACGCCCCATCGCAACGATGCGTTCCGGGCATTGGACAGCAAGGTTGGTCATGCGGTGGCCGAGATGACCGATTTCTTCGAGCGTTTCGACAAAGAAAAGTACGGGTCCGAAGGTGCGCCGCTGCACGATCCCTGCGTCACCGCCTATCTGATCCGCCCCGAGCTGTTCTCGGGTCGCCACATCAATGTTGAAATCGAAACCCAGTCAGAATTGACATTGGGTATGACAGTGGCCGACTGGTGGCGGGTCACCGACCGCGCACCAAACGCCATGTTCATGGGCGACGTGGACGCCCAGGGTTTCTTCGACCTGCTCACAGAAAGGCTGGCCCGTCTATGACCGCCGCACTCCGCCTCGCCCGCCCCGACGATCTGGACCGCCTGATGGCGCTGGTCGCGGCGTTTCATTCGGAATCCGGCATCGCGCAGGACGATGCGCATAGGCGCGACGCGCTGGCCCCGCTGTTGGACGGCATACCGCATGGGTGCGTGTATCTGATCGGGCCGGGCCGCGCGCCGCTGGGCTATGTTGTCCTCACCTTCGGCTGGTCGGTCGAGTTCGGCGGCATGGACGCCTTCGTGGACGAAATCTACATCCGCCCCGCCGTCCGTGGCCGCGGTATCGCAACCGAAGTGCTGCACGATCTCCCCAAAGCGCTGGCCGAGGCCGGGCTGACCGCCCTGCATCTTGAAGTCGACCGCACCAACGAGACCGCGCAGAAACTCTATCTGCGATCAGGCTTCAAACCGCGCGAACGCTATATGTTGATGAGCAAAACGCTTTAGCGCGACTCACCCCGGAAAATCAGCCCTGGATTGTACATTTCCTGTACCGGATCGTCCTGCGAGACCTCCGCGCCCGTGATCGGATAGGTTCCCGGCTCGGAACATGCGGCCAGAAATCCGGCAGAAACCAATGAAATCACAAGAAAAACCTTCGAAGCAGACATCTTGCCCCCCTTTCTGCAATGCAGGCAGACTACCGTGCCTTACCCCACGGCAATAGGAACAAGTTCACACATAATGATTTTTATGTAGGTATTATACGTCGTTCAGAGGCAGTTTTTCTTGAACGTCCGCTCCATGGTCTTGAACTGACGCTGCACGCGTTTGGGCTCAGGCAGCGCCTCCAACTGCGCGGTCACGTTCTCGCCAGTATACCAGGATTGGAACAAAAGCGCCTTGATATCATCGTCCAGAACCGTGTCGGCGACGTTATAGGTGCACAGGCATTCCTCCATCGTGATCTGCCCGCTGGGATCGCCCTCCACCATCTTCTGGCACACCGCTTCGGGCGGACGTTCGGCCAACGCGATCTGAGGCAGGATCAACAGCGCCGCTGCGCCAGTGATGTGTTTGAATGTGGTCATAAGACGTCCTCTCCCATCAGTCACGGCACTGTGACCTCTGATGCTCAGCTTAGACAGATCGAGGATTACGCAAAGAAAAAAATGGCCCCGGCGCGGAAGCCGGGGCCTGATCTGGTTCAAAAAGGTGCGGTGCGCTCAGCGCTTCAGGATCGACGCGCCCGCATATTCCGCGACCTCACCCAGCGATTCCTCGATACGGATCAGCTGGTTATACTTGGCCAACCGGTCCGACCGCGCCAGCGAGCCGGTTTTGATCTGACCGCAGTTCGTCGCCACGGCCAGATCGGCGATGGTGGCATCCTCGGTCTCGCCCGAGCGGTGCGACATCACGTTGGTATACCGCGCGCGGTGCGCCATATCGACGGCACGCAGCGTCTCGGTCAGCGATCCGATCTGGTTCACCTTGACCAGCATCGAGTTGGCGCATCCCCGGTCAATACCTTCGGCCAGACGCTCGGGGTTGGTCACAAACAGGTCGTCGCCAACCAGTTGCACCTCATTGCCAAGGGCGTCGGTCAGCGCTTTCCAGCCGTCCCAATCATCCTCGGACATGCCGTCTTCGATCGAGATGATCGGGTAGTCTGCAACCAGAGCCGCCAGATAAGCCGCGTTCTCTTCCGAGGTCAGGGTCTTGCCCTCACCCGACAGGACATACTTGCCGTCCTTGTAGTATTCGGTCGCCGCACAATCCAAGGCCAGGTGGATTTCTTCGCCCGGCTTGTAGCCCGCCTTTTCGATGGACTTCAGAATGAAATCCAACGCTTCGCGGGTCGATGCGATGTTGGGCGCAAATCCGCCCTCGTCACCCACACCGGTGGCCAGACCAGCCGCCGAAAGCTCTTTCTTCAGCGTGTGAAACACCTCGGACCCCATGCGCACAGCTTCGCGGATATTCGCAGCCGAGGTTGGCATGATCATGAATTCCTGAATGTCGATCGGGTTGTCCGCGTGCTCACCGCCGTTGATGATATTCATCATCGGCACCGGCAAAATGCGCGCCGAGGTGCCGCCGACATAGCGGTACAGAGGCTGCGTGGTGAAATCCGCTGCCGCCTTCGCGGTCGCCAGCGAGACGCCCAGAATGGCATTTGCGCCCAGACGACCCTTGTTCTCGGTGCCATCCAGCTCGATCATCGCTTGGTCGATAGCCACCTGCTCGGTTGCGTCAAAGCCCACCAGTTCCTCGGCGATCTCGCCGTTCACGGCAGCAACCGCTTCCAGCACGCCCTTGCCCATATAGCGCGCCTTGTCGCCGTCGCGCTTCTCGACCGCCTCATAGGCGCCGGTCGACGCACCCGAGGGCACAGCGGCGCGACCCATGGTGCCGTCTTCCAGAATCACATCAACCTCAACCGTCGGGTTGCCCCGGCTGTCCAGGATTTCGCGTGCGTGGATGTCGATGATGGTGCTCATGAGGCCCGTCCCTGTGGCTGCAATCAGTTGCACGCCTCATAACAGCAACCGGCGAAAAGTAAACCGGTCACGTTATCGCTAACACGTATATTTTCCTGCCTTTAGGGCTAACAGTTTTCTGTTTGCGCCAACACTGATCAGGCTGGAACCATCTCGCGCGCAAGACGGCGTTCGCGGACAAAGGTGTAAAGACCCGACCCGATGATCAACGTGGCCCCCGCCAGGGTCATCGCATCAGGCCGCTCGTTGAACATCAGCACACCCGCGATCATCGAGAACACAAGGCGCGTATAGCGGAACGGCATCATGGCCGAAGCCTCGCCCACCCGCATCGCCGCCACGATGCCGTAATAGCCCAACATGCTGAACACCACTGCGGCCAGATAAGGCCCGACCTGCGCCGCCTGGACCGGGGCATAGGACTGCCCGGTAGACAGCATCAACACAAGCCCGGCCAGTGTCGCGGCGATATAGGCTTGCATCGCAACAACGGTGGACGCGATCCGCGCATCCAGCCTGCGCGTGATCAGGTCGCGCGCGGCGATAAAGACGACGGTCGCAACGACCAGCAGCGTTTCCGGCTGGAACCCCTCTAGCCCCGGACGGATGATCATCAAAACACCGACAAAGCCGACACCAATCGCACTCCACCGCCGCCAGCCGACCTTTTCGCCCAGAAACAACGCAGCGCCCATGGTCACGACCAGCGGCAAGGCCTGAAACACCGCCGCAACCGTAGACAGATCGATCAACGACAGCGCGGTCACGAACAGCACCGCACCCACCCCCTCGGACGCGGCGCGGGCAATTGGCAAAAGCTTCCATGCAGCCGGATCGAAGATCCGTCTGCGCGTCGCCACTGACAACAACGCAAAGGCCAGGCCGCAGACAACGCCCAGCGCAATCAGGATTTGCCCGGTCGGCACAGTGACCGACAGGTACTTGATGAACATATCCTCGATCGCAAAGGCTGCCATCGATCCGACAAGCAGCAGGATGCCGTTTACGTTATTCATGCGCGTTTCCATCAGAGAGGGTTAGGAACCGTGGGGCCCTTGCCGCAGCAAAACCGGATTGACTGCGACCTCGCAAGTCGAATTGCGACCTGTTTGATGATTTCCCGTGTGTCGACCTATCGCATTTCGTGATGGGTCAGTCCTTGTCCAACGGTACCCCGTACAGCTCAAGCCGGTGGCCCTTCAGCCTGTAACCCAGCTTGGCCGCAATCTTTTCCTGCAAGGCCTCGATCTCGGGATCGACAAATTCGATCACTTCGCCCGACTGCATATCGATCAGATGATCATGGTGATCACGCTCGGCATCCTCATAGCGCGCGCGGCCATCGCCGAACTCCAAACGCTCCAGAATCCCGGCCTCTTCGAACAGCTTCACGGTGCGATAGACGGTGGCGATCGAGATCCCCGCATCCTCAGCCGAGGCACGGGCATAGAGCTCCTCGACATCCGGGTGATCTTCGCTCTGTTGCAATACCTGGGCAATGATCCGGCGCTGACCGGTCATGCGCAGGCCTTTGGCCTCGCAACGGGCGATAATCGTATCGGACATGGTGACCCCCGGAACTGTTCGGACTTCTGTCTTAATATGTCCGCGCGCGCTGCGCCACCGACGATTTTGCGCTAGGCCGCGCGGCGCAGGTCTGCCCAGACCGGCAAATGGTCCGAGGCGATATGCGCCGGTCGCGCGTCATGCACCCCGTGCAGAGTGGCCTCAAGCCCTTGCCCAAGCGCGATTCTGTCCAGCGCGCCCAATGGTTGCGCCGCAGGAAAGCTGGGCACCGGAGGTAGGAACTGCATGTCCGGGGCCAGATGATCCAACACGGGTTGGCGCGACCATTCGTTGAAATCTCCGGCCCAGACCGTGGGCATCTCGTCCAGATCAGAATCACATCGCCGGATATGGGTGATTTGCTGACGGCGCGACGCGGGCAACAACCCCAGATGCATCCCCATCACACGTAATGGGCCGATCTGCGTATCAAACTCCACCCGCACGGCCCCCCGGGGCTCCAGCCCCGGCAACTCATGATGCCCGGTCTGCCGAACCGTAATCGCATCCCCGCGCCAGATCACTGCGTTGCCATGCCAGCCCAGACTGCCCGCACCGCCCAGATCGACGATCTGCCAACCCGCCTCATCCAGCATGAAATGCGGCAGGGCGGCCGGGCGTGGAGGCAGCCTCTTGTCCGCCTCCTGCAGCACCACGATATCGGCTTGCATGCTGTCGATGACCTGCATAATCCGCTGCGGCTGCCGCCGGAAATCGAGGCCCAGGCATTTCTGGATATTGTAGCTCGCAAGGCGCAGGGTCTGGGTCATAAGTATCCGAAATCCGTTTGGGCCTTAGATTGCCATGAAACCCGGCAATCGCAAGTCGAAGCCGCAAAAACTGTCTTATGGCGCTCACCTGCATTCACCACCTTCGGCATTCTGCGCAAAAAGCTTGCACTCACCGTACACAGCTTTAATGCCTGATTATCTTGCGAGACAAAGGACCCGAGCCAACATGGTTTCCACCGAAGCCCCCGGACGCGATTTGACCAAGGCAAGCATCGTCCTCGTGATCGGAGGGATGATGTGGGGCCTCTACTGGATCCCCGTGCGGTTCTTTCTGGACCTCGGGCTCACCGGTCCGTGGCCGGGGATCGCGATGTACAGCGTTGCCTTACTGGGTCTGATCCCGCTGATCTGGCGCGAGCGTCGTCAATTGGCCCTGCAGTGGCGCGGGCTGCTGCTCAGCGGCGTGTTCACCGGTGCCGCATTCAGCCTTTACTCCATCAGCCTCGTCTATACCGATGTCGTGCGCTCAATCCTGCTGTTTTACCTGACACCGATCTGGAGCACACTTCTGGGGCTGCTCTTTCTCGGAGAACGCCTCAGCTGGCAGCGGTTTTTTGGCCTTGTCTTCGGTATGGTCGGTTTGTTCATCGTTCTGGGCGACAGTGGTATTGTGCCCTGGCCCAGCAATATCGGTGACTGGCTCGCCCTGGCTTCGGGTATCTGCTGGGCGCTGGGAACCATGGGTCTGTACCGGACCGTGCAAGTGTCGGCTTTCGGGCAGGTCTTCGCCTTTGTTCTGGGCGCCATAATCCTGTCTCTGATCAGCTTGGTGTTTCTGGAAGCACCCATGTTGCCTGCCATCGCGCCGGAAGACACCCTTTGGGTGCTGCAACTTGTCCTGCTGTCCGTGTTCTACACCCTGCCGATGGTCTACATGACCATCTGGCCTGCCACAAAACTCTCGCCCGGACGCGTCGGATTGCTGTTGATGAGCGAGGTCGTCGTCGGCCTCGCATCAGCAGCGGCGTTCGCGGGCGAACCCTTCGGATTGCGCGAATTGTTGGGCGCTGTGCTGATCGTCAGCGCCGCAGTGCTCGAAATCGTGCGGAAATAAATCTGGATCAGGTCCCGCAGAACGTGGCATGCACCACTTCGCTCTCAGCCGGTGGGCGTTTCAGGTCACTGGCTTCCGGTTGATCCTCATGAGGCCGCGACAACACATCATTCAGCCGTTGGAACGGGGCGTAATCCCCCTGCACCGCCGCCTGGATCATCTGCTCGACCCGGTGATTGCGGGGAATGAACGCCGGGTTCGCCGCAACCATCACCTCCGCCGGAGCCTCTTCGCGTTGCACCCGCACCTGCCACCCCTCGGCCCATTGATCATAAGCCGCCGGATCGGTGAACTGGTCTCGCGCGCGCTCCCCACCCAGCGCCCGGAATGTATTGGTGAAATCAGCGCTGTTCTGCGCCATCCGGGTCAGCAGGTCCGAGATCATCTCAAGATCGCCCTCTTCAGCCCGGGTAAGCCCGATCTTGGCCCGGAACCGCTGCAGCCAGTGCTCCTGCATCAGATCGGGCATGGCATGCACGATCTCGGTCGCCTCCTCGACAGCAGCCTCCTTATCCTCATACTGCTGGATCAATGCGGTCGCTAGCTGCGCCAGATTCCACACCGCAATCTCGGGCTGGTTGGAATAGGCATAGCGCCCCATCCGATCAATCGAGCTGTAGACCGTGTTCGGATGATAGCTGTCCATGAAGGCACACGGCCCATAATCGATGGTCTCACCCGCGATCGAGCAATTGTCCGTATTCATCACCCCGTGAATGAAGCCAACGTTCATCCACTGCGCTATCAACCGCGCCTGCGCATCGCGCACGGCGCGCAACAGACCCATCGGCCCTTCAGCCTCGGGATAGTGCCGCTTGATCGCATATTCCGTCAGCCGCTTCAGGCTCTCCAACTGCCCGCGCGCGGCAAAAACCTGAAACGTGCCCACCCGCAGATGGCTCTGCGCCACCCGCGTCAGAACCGCACCCGGCATCGGCCCCTCGCGCAGCACGATCTCTCCGGTCTCCACCGCAGCCAATGCCCGCGTGGTTGGAATGCCCAGCGCATGCATCGCCTCAGAGACCACATATTCCCGCAACACCGGCCCAAGCCAGGCCCGTCCGTCGCCCTGCCGCGAAAAAGGCGTGGGGCCAGACCCCTTCAGCTGAATATCGCGGCGGACACCGTCCTCACCGACCGTCTCCCCCAACAGCACGGCCCGGCCATCCCCCAGCTGAGGATTGTAGGACCCGAACTGATGCCCGGAATACAGCTGCGCCAGCGGCTGTGCCCCCTCGGGCACGGTGTTGCCCGCAAAGGCCTCCGCCATCTCCTCGACCTCGCCCGGCGAAATCCTCAGCAACCGCGCCAGATCAGCGTTGAATGCTACCAGTCGCGGCGCGCGCACCGGAACCGGAGCCTGCCGAGCATAAAACGCATCGGGCAGACGGGCATAGCTGTTGTCGAAAGGGATCGTCAGTGTCATGCGGCAAACATATGCTGTGCGGACGCAAATGCCATAGCGGATCGCACCCGCCCGTGCATAATCGCACCAACCCCACGAAGGATTGCCATGACCGCGCAAGACATCATCGACCGCCTCAAACTGCAACGCCACCCCGAGGGCGGCTGGTTCCGCGAAACCTGGCGCGCCGATAACGCAGGCCGCGCCACCGGCACCTGCATCTACTTCCTGCTGGCCGAGGGCGAAAGCAGCCACTGGCACCGCGTCGACGCGACCGAGATCTGGCTCTACCACGCAGGCGCCCCACTGATCCTGTCGCTCAGCGCATCCGATGACGGCCCCGCGATCGATCACCTGCTGACCCCGGACCTGACCCAAGGCGTACCGCAACTGATCGTGCCCCAGAACCACTGGCAAGCCGCCCGCAGCACCGGCGACTACACGCTGGTCAGTTGTACCGTCTCTCCGGGCTTCGAGTTCGACGGCTTCACCCTCGCCGCCCCTGATTTCGATATCATCAGAGGCTGACCGGATGGACCACCGCAGCCTCATAGCGACCCTGCCGCCCGAGGTGAAAACCCAGCTGCAACAGCGCTCCAACAGCGCAGGCCTGATCCACCTCGTGCTCTACCTCGTGGCTCTCGGTCTCACCTCAACCGGCATCCTGCTGCAGGTCCCTCTCTGGCCGCTCTTGCTTCTCCCACAAGGCATATTGCTGGTCTTCCTCTTCACCCTCAGCCACGAATGTACCCACAAAACACCGTTCCGCACGGGCTGGATCAACGACGTGGTCGGCCACGTGGTCTCAATCCTTATCGCGTTGCCCTTCACATGGTTCCGCTACTTCCACCTGGCCCACCACAAATGGACCAATCACCCCGACAAAGACCCTGAACTCGCGGGAAAACCCCGCCCGGACAATTGGCCGAGCCTGCTGATCTATCTCAGCAGTGGGCCCTACTGGTCAGGCATGGCGCACACGCTGATCCAAAATGCTCTGGGCCGTGTCAGCGCCCCCTACCTGCCGCCCCGCCAGCACCGCGCCATAAGGGTCGAAGCACGACTACTTCTCACCCTCTACCTCCTCGCCGCGCTCAGCCTGTTCTTCACACCGGTACTTTTCTGGCTCTGGCTCTTGCCCGTTCTGATCGGCCAGCCTTTCCTGCGCCTCTACCTGCTTGCAGAACACGGCCTCTGCCCGCCTGTGGCGAATATGCTGGAAAACTCCCGCACCACCTTCACCAACCGCCTGATCCGGTTCATCGCCTGGAATATGCCCTACCACGCAGAACACCACGCCTTCCCAAACGTACCGTTCCACCAACTGCCAGCCTTCCACAACTGGACCCAGGCCCACCTGAAAACCACCTCAGACGGATACGCAGAATTCTCGATAGACTACACCCGAACCCTTAGGCGCTAAAACGCGTGTTTCGATGCCTTGGTGCAACCTAAACACAAAGCAATAGATCCGCTCTTCATCTGGCCAAAAATATCCCGGGGGAGTCGCACAGCGACGGGGGCAGAGCCCCCTACCCGCTCACCACAGCCCCGCGCGCCGGAGACGACACAACCCCGCCCCCCACAAGCGCGCTTACCCCAGTCGTTCCGGGGCACGAGGTCGGCATCCCGCGCGCGACACGTACTGCGAGATAGGCAAAAGCCTGCGCCTCCAGCATGTCGCCATCAAGACCCACCGCCTCGACCGGTTCCACCGGGCAATCCAGCGCAACCCGCAGCATCTCCATCAGCACCGGATTACGCCGTCCTCCGCCGGTGACCAACATCCGCGCGGGCGGTCTGGGACAATGCTCCATCCCCTGCACCACACCCGCTGCGCACATGCCGGTCAGTGTCGCCACCGCATCCGCATCGCTCAGTTCCTGCACCAATCCGATCATCTCGGCAAAGTCGTTGCGATCCAGAGATTTCGGCGGCATCCGGTTGAAAAACGGTTCAGCCAAAAACAGCTCCAACGCGCCGGTTTCCACCGTCCCCCCGCGCGCCAAGGCACCGTCCCGATCCATCGGCAACCCTAGCCGCGCCTGCATCAGATCATCGACCGGCGCATTCGCGGGTCCGGTATCAAATGCCAGTAGTGCCCCCGGCGCCTCCGGCCCATCGAACGAGGGGTCCACATAGGTCAGATTCCCCACCCCGCCCAAGTTCAGAAAACACAAGGGTTCCGTGGCGCCAATCCATTTGGCACAGGCGAAATGAAAGAATGGAGCCAGCGGTGCACCTTCGCCACCCAAAGCGACATCATCGCTGCGGAAATCCCAGACGACGGGCAGACCTAAAGCCTGCGACAGGCCCACACCATCGCCCACCTGCAACGTGCCGCGCCCGCGTGGCTCATGCGCCAGAGTTTGACCGTGAAAGCCGATCAGATCTACATCTTCGAACTCGGCCAAAGCCTCGGCATGAGCAAGGGTTACCAGTTCTCCGGCCGCCTCAACCTCGGGCCCGTGCCATTGCCCCAGCGCCGCCCGCAACGTGGCACGTTCCTCCTCGGAATACGCGCGATACCGGCTGTCGCCAAATCCGAAAATACGCTGCCCGTCGGTTTCAACCACCGCCGCATCCACGCCATCCAGCGAGGTTCCAGACATCGCCCCCAGCGCCCGGATCGGCCCTGTTTTCCCGTTGCTCCGGCTCACGCGTTTCTCCTGCTCTATCCAGCCCGCCTTCGGCCTGACCTCTGACAGCCACTCAACCAGACGATGCAATGGCCTCAACCTGCCCGCATCTCACCGAGGCTGACAAGACACCTTGTCACCAATCCCGCATTTTTCCCGGACCAGAGCGTCTTTCAGAGCACCCCCAGCTTTCCTGAGAACGCACCTTTCCCCTATCCGGTTTGCTCAGTCCCCGGAACCCCGCAACGTCAGCCCCATTGGCACGACATATCCAAAACCTACCGCACACTTGGTTAGTGCGCTTAGCGGTATCTTCGCGTCGCCAACAATCGATTGATTTATGAACGGCAATCTAGAGCAAGATTGTCAGTGGAATCTGCCAATGCTTCTGACCGGCGCACCGGCTTTGACCCATTTAGTCGAGCTCATACTTGTTTTTATAGTCTTCTGACAAGGCCGGATCCTGATCATCTTTGCGCAGGATCGAATTCCCAACCACGAGCATATCCATGTCAGTTCCCATGAAGCATCGGAAGGCATCTTCCGGAGTGCACACGATCGGCTCACCGCGGACATTGAAAGATGTATTCACCACAACCGGGCAACCGGTCTTGTCCTTAAAAGCAGATATGACTTTGTGATACAGCGGGTTCGTATCCTCATGCACGGTTTGGATACGTGCCGAGTAATCAACATGCGTGATCGCCGGGATTTCCGAACGTTTCACGTTGAGCTTATCGATCCCGAACAGGTTCTGTTCGTCGTCGGTCATTTCGCGCCGCTTGTCCTCTCGTACGTGATCGACAAGCAGCATGTAGGGGCTGTCATAGTCCAAATTGAACCAATCAGCCATGTCGTCGCGCAAGACAGAGGGGGCAAAGGGTCGGAAGCTTTCGCGGAATTTCACCTTTAGGTTCAGCGTCTTCTGCATCGAAGCCGAGCGCGGATCACCCAAAATGGAACGACCACCAAGTGCGCGCGGCCCAAATTCCATTCTGCCGTTGAACCAACCAACCGCTTTTCCTTCGGCAAGGGCAGTCGCGGTTGTTTCAATCATCTCGCTTTCGGAAACTGTCGTGAACTTTGCGCCGACCTTTGCGATGCGTTCCTCGATATTGCTTTGCGAGAAAACCGGGCCCAGGTAGCTGCCGCGCATGCCGTCGCGACCCGATGCAACCTTGCGTTCGTGTCCAAGTTCCTGATGCCAGGCCGCATAGGCTGCTCCCAGTGCCCCGCCTGCATCTCCTGCAGCGGGTTGTATCCAGACATCCTTGAATGCCCCATCGCGAAGGATTTTGCCGTTCGCCACGCAGTTCAGGGCAACACCACCCGCCATGCAGAGATTTGGGATGTCGTACTCTTTGGCAAGACTACGAGTCATCGTCATGACAATCTCTTCGGTCACCGCCTGAACCGACGCCGCCATATCCATGTGAAACTGGTCCAGCAGATCTTCTTCAGGTTTGCGAACGGGTCGTCCGAACAGCTGGGAGAACTTCTCATTGGTCATGGTCAGACCAGTGGCGTAGTTAAAGTACTCCTGGTTCAAACGAAAAGACCCGTCAGGTTTCAGATCGATCAGCTTATCAAGCATCAGGTCTTTGAACCGCGGCTCGCCATAAGGAGCCAACCCCATGACCTTGTATTCGCCCGAGTTCACCCGAAAGCCCGTGTAATAAGTCACGGCAGAGTAAAGCAGCCCGAGCGAATGGGGAAAGTGTATCTCTTTCACCATTTCCAGATCTTTACCGCGCCCGATTGCCACGGTGGTCGTCGCCCACTCGCCAACACCGTCCAACGTCAGGACAACGGCCTCTTCAAAAGGCGATGGATAAAAGGCCGAGGCCGCGTGGCTCATGTGATGCTCGGCAAAGAGCAGACGATTGCGAAACGTCTTTTTGGTGCCCTTCTCAATCTTGTTCAGTTCCTTCAGCATCAGATCTTTCTGAAAGAGCTTTTCCTTGATCCAGACCGGTATCGCGAGGTGGAAACTTTTGAAGCCGCGCGGTGCGTTGGCGACATAAGTCTCAAGCAGACGTTCAAACTTCAGGAAAGGCTTGTCGTAGAACGCCAGATGATCGACATCGGACAAGGACATTCCCGCCTCTTCAAGCACATAGGCGATGGCCTCATGCGGAAATCCGGCATCGTGTTTCTTGCGCGTAAATCGCTCTTCCTGCGCTGCCGCTACAACTTCACCGTCCACGAGAATGGCCGCCGCGCTATCATGATAGAAAGCTGAAACACCAAGTATCGCCGTCATGACGCTCTACCCTTCCAAAGGTTAATAATTTGGTAAACCATTCCGCCAGTCTTCTCACCCAAAAGGCGATTTAGAAGATTGTATAGATGAACGGAGCAATCGCTGAACCTTGGGTCAGAACGATCAGACCACCCAGAAGCACCATCATCAAGAGAATGGGCAACAGCCAAAACTTCTTTCGGACCTTCATGAATTCCCAAAGCTCGGCGACAAAAGACATAGGTAAACTCCGCTAAATACTAAAATTGCTTGCGCATCGAATCCGATGAAGACGCTTCGCGCACGATCCAATAGCTGTCCGCATCACCGTCAAATTTCTGTTTCAACGGATCTGGATTCTTCAGACGGCGGATCAGTCCAATCGGCGTGACAGTCACGAAAAAAATGATGCCCATAACGATCGGTGAGACGATCATGCTCAGCAGCATTCCGAACTTGAACCAGATCTTATTGAGGGGCTTCAGAAGGGGCTGCGCGAAAAAGGCAGCGGCCAGGAACACAGCTGCAATCGCAATGGCCCAAAGTCGAACCGGGTTCCCATGAATGACCCATGGCCACAATGCAATGATCATGAACACAGCTGCAAACACAAGACCAAAGCTGCGTTCAGAACCGATTTCTACTTTTGAATGTGATGCTATGTCTGACACGCACGACCCTTTCTTCAAATTGTGTCAAGGCCGACGATAAAAACGATCCAAGCCTAGAATGAAGCACTCGAAAAGCTAACTCAGAACTCTAGTACAACAGCAGAGCGGATTCTTGCAAACAGTATCTAGGAATGTGAAATCAATGTCTCCGAAGGAACGACAATCCCGAGCGATCTTGAAAATTGATCCAGAATCCTCCACCGCGACGATGACACTCTGACAGCAAAGGCCGCAACCTCTACTGCCTTGAATGCAAAAGCTCGATCAACACAAGCCGTGCCAATTCGTTGCCACCAATCGTTGGATTTGTCACCTTTGGGTATCAACGATACTTGATTAAACCATACATTCCTCAATACGCTCGCTCGGAATACGATTTTTGCGAGTGAGTTATTATGAAAGTTCTTTCTTTTAAGCCCGGGCACGATGGCACCATCGCTGGAATTGATACCGACAAGAAAGAGCTTTTGTTCTCATATGAGGCTGAAAAAGACAGCTATCCCCGAAGCTCTGCGGTCAATCCGGACACGTTTATCGACGCCGCGACATGGTTCAAGGATTTGCCGGATGTCCTGGCGCTCAGCGGGTGGTCATCTACGGCAAATGGCCACGCGACATTAACCGGTGCCGGTCATCAGGGCCTCGGCAACCGTTCCGAAGTGGTTGGCAAAAAAACGTTCTTTGGAAGAACAATTGACTTCTATTCTTCAACCCACGAAAGATCCCATATCTGGAGCGCTTATGCATTGTCTCCGTTCGAACAGGGCGAACCTTGCTATGCGCTTGTTTGGGAGGAAGCGCTTGGCGATTTCTACGAAATTGATGCAGATTTGAACATTCGCCACCTTGGTCAGGTCATGGCGAAACCTTGGCTCAGGTATTCGTTTCTTCTTGATCTGGCCGATCCTGAACGGTTGCACGCCCACGACGGTTTCAGCAAGAAAGCACCGGGCAAGCTGATGGCAGCGGGTGCTATCGGGGATGCACATGCGAAAGACCCCGATGCCGAAGCTTTGATCGCTCAGTTGCTCTATCAGGACAGGGCGTCATTCACCCCAAGCAAAAGCGATTTCGCATCATCGCCATTCCACAATATCGGCATCGACTCGAGCCGCTTCAGGAACTTGGCCGCAAAGTATTCCGACGCCATTTTCAACGCTTTTTATGAGTTCGCGAAGACTCATCTGAACAAAGGCTATCCTTTGCTGATTTCAGGTGATTGTGGCCTCAACTGTAACTGGAACACGCGATGGCGCGAGTGTGGTCGGTTTCGCGATGTCTTTGTCCCGCCCTGCACCAGCGATTCCGGCAGCTCGATTGGGACTGCCGTCGACGCCATGCGCCATTATAGCGGATGCGCCAAGCTTGATTGGTCGGTCTATTGTGGTCAGCCCTTTGTAGATGACCGTATCGACATGCCAGAGACTACGGTCGGCGAATTGAACCTCCGGGAAATCGCCGCAGACCTGTATGAAGACAAGGTTGTCGGTTGGGCGGCGGGATGTTGCGAAATTGGGCCTCGAGCGCTCGGGAACCGATCTATTTTCGCATCCCCTTTCAAGGCCGAAAACCGAACCCGCCTGAACAGGATCAAAGGGCGCGCCGACGATGCCCCGGTAGCTCCAGTTTGCCTTGAAGAGGATGTCTCCGAGCACTTCGACTGGTCGGGACCATCGCCTCATATGCTGTATTTTCAGAATACCACCAACCCGGCCTTGAAGGCGGTACGTCACGTTGACGCTTCGGCGCGTGTTCAGACTGTAAATCGGGATCAGAACCCTGTGCTTTACAATCTTCTCACCGAGTTCAAGGCGCTTTCCGGTGTTGGCGTCCTCTGCAACACCTCGCTGAACTTCAAAAACGCCGGGTTCATCAATAAGACCAGTGATTTGTACTACTACGCGCGGTCATCGGGCCTTGACGCATTTGTTGCCGGTATTTCGTATGTTCGCCTCAATTAGCGAGCGGTGCATTGCAAGGGGTTCAAATGCAAATCGCTACGATGTTGAGGTGATATGCAGTTTTGCGCGGTGCCTCCGAAATACCTCAACGCATATGTCCTATTTCTGCGCCCATTCTCCCTGCTTTTGAAGGGCCGCCTTGCCATTGTTTCATCAGCGCGACTTGCAGAGGCATCAATTGTATTGGCGTTATGACGGCCATCTATCGCCACAGGGCCACGCAGTCGTGGGGGAAATTCTGGTTGAGAGGCTTCCGAGCATCGGCAATTGATGATCTGTCTGCAGGATGTCGCAGAAACTGCCTCAGGGCCGAAGCGAGTTGAATGATACGATGCTATCGGGGTGCCTCAGCCCGATAGCTTTGACAACGCAAAGCTTCAAGGAACTCATACCTTTTCAAGCGAGGCGATGTTGACAAATCCTCGAACCATAGGGATTTAGAACCCGGTTGCACGAAAGTTGCTCCTTCGTGCAGCCAAGCGGGTCAAGTTAGATTTTTGCTGACCGATAATTTACACCAGCCCTTGCTAAGAGGGCCAGAACACAAGGCCTGTTGAGCGTCATGACCTACCACCCCAAATCGGATTTCATCGCCACGATGATCGAGCGCGGCTTTCTTGCCGACTGCACCGATTATCAGGGCCTTGACGACGCGCTGATCAGTGGGTGCAAACCGGCCTATATCGGCTTTGATGCGACGGCCAAGTCCTTGCATGTGGGCAGCCTGATCCAGATCATGATGCTGCGCTGGTTCCAGAAAACCGGCCACCAGCCGATCACTCTGATGGGCGGCGGCACCACCAAGGTGGGTGACCCCTCGTTCCGCGCCGATGAACGCCCCCTGCTGGGCCCCGAACAGATCGACGAAAACATCGCAGGCATCAAAAAGGTGTTTGCGGCCTATATCGACTACGACACCGAGGCCGAGAACAAGGCCTTGACGCTGAACAATGCCGAGTGGCTGGACGATCTGAATTACCTCGATTTCCTGCGCGATATCGGGCGGCATTTCTCGGTCAACCGGATGCTTTCGTTTGAATCCGTGAAATCGCGGCTGGATCGCGAGCAATCGCTCAGCTTCCTCGAATTCAACTACATGATCCTGCAGGCCTATGACTTCCTTGAGCTGAACCGCCGCTATGGCTGTGTTCTGCAAATGGGCGGCAGTGACCAGTGGGGCAATATCGTCAACGGCATCGACCTGACCCGCCGCGTGCTGGATCACGAGATCTATGGTCTGACTTCGCCCCTGCTGACCACCAGCGACGGCAAGAAGATGGGCAAATCGCAGGACGGCGCAGTCTGGCTGAACGCCGAGATGCGGTCTCCTTATGAATTCTGGCAGTTCTGGCGCAACACCACTGATGCGGATGTGGGGCGGTTCCTGAAGCTCTATACCGAATTGCCGGTGGATGAATGCGACCGTCTCGGCGCGCTGCAAGGGTCCGAGATCAACGAGGCCAAGATCCGCCTCGCCAACGAGGTCACGACCCTGCTGCACGGGGCCGAGGCGGCCGCGAACGCCGAGGCCACCGCGCGCGAAGTGTTCGAAAAAGGCGGTGTGGGCGGTGATCTCCCGACCCTCACGCTCAGCATGGATGAGCTGGGTGATGGCATGTCCATCGTCCAGATCATCGTGAAATCGGGTCTGGCGAAATCCGGCAAAGAGGCCAAGCGCCTGATCGCCGAAAACGGCGCCAAGCTGGACGACACCCCGCTGACCGATGCCGGTCTGATGATCGACGCTGGCGCGCTGTCTTCTCCGATCAAGCTGAGCGCGGGCAAGAAACGCCACGCACTGGTGCAATTGGGCTAACTCCAACTGCCACAAAGAAAAAACGGCCACCTGCATGAGGTGGCCGTTTCCTTTTTTGTTTCGGCAATTGCCCGAATTGATGGGCACCCGGCCTTCGCCTTACTTGCGGCCTTTGCCCTTACCTTTACCTTTACCCTTGCCTTTGCCTCTGGCGGCGTCGGCACGGGATCTCGCATTCGCTGCCGCTGCCCTTGCACCGGCTCGCGCCCTGTCGGCTCTGGCGCGCGCTTTATCCGCGCGATCATTGCCACTTTTCTTTGCGCCATCGTTACCGCCAGGCTTTCCACCCGGTTTGCCGCCGTCACCACCGTCACCTCCGGCACCGCCATCGCCACCGTCACCTCCGGCACCGCCGTCGCCACCATCACCTCCGGCACCGCCATCGCCACCGTCGCCTCCGGCACCGCCATCGCCACCATCACCTCCGGCACCACCATCGCCACCGTCACCTCCGGCGCCGCCGCCAGCGCCTCCGCCGCCTGCACCGCCATCACCAACGCCATTGCCGTCAGAGCTTCGGTCCTCACCACGCGATGTCGCTGCTGCTGAAATACTGGCGGTTGGCAAATCGGTCAGCAGCCCCGCCAGCCCCGGGCATTGCGCACCCGTGACCCCCAGAACCGTTTCGAAATCCGACCGCCTTTGAAGCCGCTTCAGAAAGCTCGGGGTCACCTGCGCACAGTCGCACAGCCCCGCATAGTCTCCGGCATTGGCCAAATCCCGCGCCGTGCGTCCATCGCACACCTCCGGCGCGGCAGCCACGCTGCCAACCATCAATACCCCTAAAACAGGAGCCGCTACCATCGCGCCCAGTGCACGCTTCGCATTCTTTAACATAACCATATCGGTACCTCCTGAGTGTCAAACACGTGGTCGGAACGGATTGTTCATTCACGAAACGGCGACCCTTGCGTGAACGATCGTTTGGCACCTCGACACTCTCAAAACAGTAGACAGGGTGCGGGTCTTGCAGTTATTGAACAATCGTTCATATCCGAGAGAGGAACCGGCCATGCAGCTATCCACCACCGCAGCGGTCATCACCGGCGGCGCGTCCGGCCTGGGTGAGGCCACCGCCCGCCATTTCGCCGAACAGGGCGCACAGATCACAATCCTCGACCGCGACGCCGAGCGTGGCCCGCAGGTCGCTGCCGGGATCGGCGGTCATTTCGTGCAGACTGACGTGACCGACGAGGCATCGGTTGCCGCTGCCATCGAACAGGCTGTCCAGTCGATGGGCAAGATCACCGCCGCCGTGAACTGCGCCGGTATCGCGATCGGGGCCAAGACGGTCGGCAAAGACGGCCCCCACCCTCTCAACGCTTTTCAACGCACCATCGACATCAATCTGGTCGGCAGTTTCAACGTCTCGCGCCTCGCCGCCGCTGAAATGGCGAAGAACGACCCCGAATCCGATGGCGCGCGCGGCGTGATCATCAACACCGCATCAATCGCGGCCTTTGACGGGCAGAAGGGTCAAGCGGCCTATGCGGCCTCGAAAGGTGGCATTGTGGGGATGACGCTGCCGATGGCACGCGATCTGGCCTCGACCGGCATCCGTGTCATGGCCATCGCGCCGGGTATCTTCATGACCCCGATGCTGGCCGGACTGCCCGAAGAAGTGCAGCAACAACTGGCCGCCGACGTCCCCAACCCGCCCCGTCTGGGCGATCCGCGCGAATATGGACGGTTGGCCGGGTTCATCGTCGAGATGGGCTATCTGAACGGCGAGGTCATCCGCATCGACGGCGCCCTGCGGATGCGTTAACCCTGATGGCATGAGCGAGCGGCAGAAAATGGCGGCAGGTGAGTGGTACACCTGCCTCGATCCTGAACTAGAGCAGATGCGCCAGACCGCGCGCCGCGCTGTTCATGCCCACAACACCTACCCACCCGATGATCGCGGCGGCATGGCAGATGAACTGGCCGCACTGTTTGGTAAGATTGGGCAGGACTGCTTCATCGAGGCACCCTTCCACTGCGCCTATGGGATCAACCTGTCGCTGGGTGACCGAGTCTATTTCAATGCCGGCTGCACCATATTGGACACCGCCCCCGTGCGGATCGGCGATGGAACCCTGCTGGGACCCAATGTCCAGATCTACTGCGCTGAACACGCCCAAGATCCGACCCGGCGCGCGCAGGGTCTTGAGATCGCCCACCCGGTCACCATCGGGGAAAACGTCTGGATCGGCGGCGGGGCCATCATACTGCCCGGTGTTTCAATCGGTGACCGCGCCATCATCGGCGCGGGCAGCGTGGTGACGAAATCGGTGGCACCCGATGAAACGGTTGTGGGCAACCCGGCCCGTCCGATCACCGCGCGCGGATAGAATCTGTTTTCCACTCGTTTACAGAAAAAGTTGTACAACTCGGACACCTGAGCGATTTCAGGATGTACAACACGGACTATCCGGCCTCGGCCTTCTCCTCCAGCATCAGCCACTCTTCCTCGGCCGCCGACAGCTTTTCCTGCCGCTCGACTAGGGCATCGGTGGCTTTCTGGAACTTCACCGGCTCACGCGTGAACAGCTCGGGGTCTGACATCAGTTCCTCAAGCTTGGCGATCTCAGCCTCAAGCCGCGCGATCTCGGCAGGCAGTTTCTCAAGCCGGTGTTTCTCCGAGAAGGACAGCCCTACCTTTGGCTTGGCTTCTTGCTTCACCTTCGGCTTCGACGTCTTTGTTTTCTCTTCTTTTTTCTCAAAAACATCACCGCGCTGCGCGATGTAGTCAGACCAGCCACCGGCATAAACGGTTGCCCGTCCGGTGCCCTCCATCGCGATTGTCGTCGTGGCGACACGGTCCAGAAAATCCCGGTCGTGGCTGACCAGCAGCACGGTGCCGTCATAGTCGTCCAGCAATTCCTGAAGCAGATCCAGCGTCTCGACATCCAGATCGTTTGTCGGTTCATCCAGCACCAGAAGGTTCGACGGTTTCGCCATCAGCTTGGCCAACAGCAATCGCGCTTTTTCCCCTCCGGACAAGGACTTAACAGCCGCTCTTGCCTGCCGTTCATCGAACAGAAACTCTTTGAGATAGCCCACCACATGCTTGGGTTGCCCACCCACCATCACCTGATCGGCCTTGCCCGAAACCCGCATCTCGGGATCACCGGTCAGGCTGTCCCACAGCGTCATTTCAGGGTCGAGCTGCGCACGGGTCTGATCAAACACCGCGATCTCAAGATTTGTGCCCAGAGAGATGTTGCCCTCATCCGGTTCAACCTGACCCAGCAGCATTTTCAGCAGCGTCGTTTTGCCTACACCGTTGGGTCCGACAAAGGCCACCCGATCACCGCGCTGCACCAAAAGGTCAAAATTCCGAACGATCTGCTGTGCGCCAAAAGCCTTGGTAACACCCTTGGCCTCAATCACCTTGCGACCGGATTTAGGACCTGATTCCAATGCCATAGCCGCCGAGCCCTGACGCTTGATCTGTGCCGCTTTCTCGGCCCGTAAGGCTTGCAGGGCGCGCACCCTGCCTTGATTGCGCTTGCGTCGCGCGCTGATGCCTTCAACGGCCCATCGCGCCTCGGACTTGATCAGGCGGTTCAGCTTGTGGCGCTGCTGATCCTCCTCTTCCCAGACCTTGTCGCGCCAGCCCTCAAAGGCTTCAAACCCCTGCTCCTGCCGCCGCACGGCGCCCCGATCAATCCACAGCGTTGCTCGTGTCAGTGCGCGCAGAAACGCCCGGTCGTGCGAGATCAGAACATAGGCCGCACGCGTCGCACCCAACTCACGCTCCAGCCAGGCAATCGCCTCGATATCCAGATGGTTGGTTGGCTCGTCCAGCAGCATCAGGTCCGGCGCTTCGGCCATCAGCTTGGCCAACGCCGCCCGCCGCCGCTCGCCGCCCGAGGCGGTCTCGACCGCGCGATCCGGGTCGAATTTTAGGCCCTCTCCAGCGCGTTCCACCTTGTACAGCTCACCGGGCTCCAACCCGCTGGAGGCGTAGTCGCCCAGCGTCGCGAACCCTTCCATTCCCGGGTCCTGTTCCATGTAACCCACGGATTTACCGGGCGGAATCACAATATCCCCCTGATCCGCCTCGACCAGCCCTGCCATTACTTTCATCAGGGTCGATTTTCCGGATCCGTTTCGCCCCACCAGCGCCACGCGGTCACCGGGTTGAACCACCAGATCAAGTTCGGAAAACACCGGATCGCCCCCGAAAGTCAGGGAAATGCCGGACATCTGCAACAAAGGAATTCTCGCCATGCCCGCCAGCTAAACCGGCCAAGGCAACGCGTCAACGCCCCTGCTTCACCTTTTCCGAAATACTCGGATCACCCGGCCACCGCCCGCAGCAAGCGTTTGCGGGCTGGGGGAATCGCTCCGATCTCAAGCCCCGTAAACACATGCAGCGTGTTCATACGCCGATCCACCACGGCATGGTCGCTGACCCATCCCCCCATCATCAGATAGGTCCGCAGCAAAGGCGGCATCCGCAGCATCGCCTGTTTCACATTCGGTCGACGACGCAGGCGCGCGGCAAAGCGAAACACATCCGGTGCCTTCACCCGCGGCAACCAGCGCTTGGGCGCCAGATGACGATGCTTCAGCATGGCAAACGCATCCAGATACTCGGCCGTCTCGGTCCCCGCGAAGGACGAGCAGCCAAACAGCATCTCAACCCCGTTCTGATCCACATATGCCGTCATCGCGCCCCATGCGACACGCAGGATATCGGGATCGGTCCAATCGGGGTGAATGCAGAACCGGCCCATCTCAACCATGGGACTGGTAAAATCATTTAACGCTGACAAATCATAGAATTGCGCCGAGTAGCTCTGCCCGATCTCGGAACCATCCTGCATCGTCAGCATTCGAAAACAGCAGACCAGATAACAATCTGCTTGCATATCTTCAATCAGAACATGCGCACATCGGGCGTCATACGCGTCATGATCCGTCTGGAGCGTGCCAAACGCCAGCGTGCGCAGGGCTTGCGCAGCTGCTATATCGCGCCCGGTCTGAGCCAGACGAGCGCGATAGCGGCCCCTGTTCAACAAATCAGCCATCGTCGCACCCTCCGCGGTTGCAGACCGGTTCGCATCTGTCTGGTCCCTAGCACAGTATGTGTGACTGTCCCGTGAACCTGCAAGCGTGTTGAGCGACTTAGTTGGAGACCCCTGGGATATTCGCCGGGTTGAAGTTGCCGATATTGCCAAGCAACTGGCGCAGGAATCCTTTGTCCTCGATGTTGGAATCGGTCACACGGCGGTCGAGGACGATGACATATCCATCATCAAGCCCAAACCGTTCGATGTTGCGCACAACGCCGCGCTGATCAAAACTGATCGCGACCAGCTCGCGCGATACGACCTTGGGCCGTCTGAGCCCGGACGTACGGATGCGCGAGGCAACATAATAGTAACCCGAATCCCGTACCACACCTGCGGAACTGGGTGCGCCAACGGCCTCTTCCACAGTTTCACGCGTATCGACGCCGACCTTGATCTTGGCCAGATCTTCTGGCGGCGGCACATAGCCGTGATTCTTAAAGATCGGCGTACATGCGCCTGCGACTGCCAGACAGGCCGCAAAGACAAGCGTTTTCGACGCTGGTTTCAACCTGTTCACACCCTTCAACATGCACACCCTCTTGCCTTGGCCCCTTGCGGACCCTATCCGATTACATCAAACCGCAGTCCCGGTTCAACACAGGAAAACCTCACGAATGAGCAACCAGACATCTTTGCGCGTCGCGGGCCTGCCGCAAAACGCTCCGACACCGTTTGATTTACGCCCGGCCGGCGAGGCACTTGAGGCGATCAAACTGGAGCTTGGCCTGCTGGGATTGCGCAAACTCAGCTTTGTGGGAGAGCTGCATGCGCAGGGTAAACGTGACTGGGCGCTTACCGGAAAGCTGGGCGCGACGGTGATCCAGCCCTGCGTCGTGACGCTGGAACCTGTGACCACGCGCATAGATGTCCCGGTGAGTCGCATCTTTTTGGCCAACTGGACCGATCCGGACGAGCCAGAGTTCGAAATCCCCGAAGATGATGAATCTGAACCGCTTGGCCCCGAGATCGATCCTGCCTTGATCATGGTTGAGGCCCTGTCGCTGGCCCTGCCCCAATACCCGCGCAAAGACGGCGCTGAACTGGGCCAATCCGACTATACCGAACCGGGCAAACAGGCCCTGACGGATGAGGATGTCAAACCCTTTGCCGGTCTGGCGGGGCTGCGGGATGCGCTGAAAAAAGACGAGTGACAGGGGGGTGTTTTCCTGTCATAGCAGGCCTTCAGAAAAACCGCTTGAACATGACGAGAATCGCAGTATTTTCGCGCGCTCATTGGAATTTGGGTTGGACATTGCGGGGCAAGCCCCTTAAACGCGCGTCAAACCACGAGAAAACAAAGTACGTAACCCGGCTGACGGCGAATCTGTCAGCCCTTATCAGACAAAGGTTGAGACCATGGCCGTCCAACAGAACAAAGTTTCCAAGTCGCGTCGCAACAACCGCCGCGCACACGACGCTCTGGTTGCTGCAAACCCGAACGAATGCCCGAACTGCGGCGAGCTGAAGCGCCCGCACCACGTTTGTGCCTCTTGCGGCCACTATGACGATCGCGAAGTCGTCGCTCAGGCCGACGAAATCGACCTGGACGAAGACGCGGCCTAAGCCTGATTGGACGCAGGCTAAGGCATGACGGATCAGCCCTCGCAAACCGGACGGATCATCATCTCGGTTGACGCTATGGGCGGAGATTCGGGCCCTGCCGTCGTTGTGGCGGGTATTGCCAAATCTGCGGACAAGAACCCGAAGATCGGGTTCATCCTGCACGGTCAGGAACAAGAATTGCGCAAGCTGGTTTCCAAACGGCGTGTCCTTGATGGGCGCGTCGTTTTTCGTGATTGTCCCGACGTGGTTACGATGGAGGACAAACCCAGCCAGGTTGTGCGCAGCGGCAAGAACACCTCAATGTGGTCCGCGCTTGAGGCGGTGCGCGCAGGTGAAGCGCATGGCGCGGTATCCTGCGGCAACACCGGCGCATTGATGGCGATGTCGATGCTGCGGCTGCGCAAGCTGCCCGGCGTGAACCGCCCTGCCATCGCGATCCTGTGGCCCTCACGCAATCCGCAAGGATTCAACGTGATGTTGGACGTAGGCGCGGATGTGCGGGCTGACGCCAAGGACCTGCTGCAATATGCGCTGATGGGAGCCTCCTACGCGCGCAACGGTATGGCGCTCAGCCGCCCCCGCATTGGTCTGCTGAATGTCGGAACCGAAGAACACAAAGGCCGGGCCGAGCTGAAAGAAGCGCATGCGATGATCTCGGATTTTGCCGAACAGGCGAATTTTGAGTTCGTGGGCTTTGTCGAAGGCAGTGATATCCCCGGCGACAAGGCCGATGTGATCGTGACGGACGGGTTCACAGGCAATGTCGCGATCAAAACCGGCGAAGGCACTGCCAACCTGATCGGAGATCTTCTGCGGCAGGCGTTCAAGTATTCCCCCCTGTCCAGGCTGGCCTCGATCCTTGCGATCACGTCGCTCAACCGTCTGAAAAAGCGGATCGACCCCCGTCGCGTGAATGGGGGCGTTTTCCTTGGCCTGAACGGAACCGTCATTAAATCTCATGGTGGAGCAGACGCGACAGGCGTTTCAGCAGCGGTCAAACTGGCGTTTACGCTGGCTGAATCCGGCTTCTCCGAAAAATTGGCGGCACGGGTTGCATCAACAGCCGCACTTGCACAAGATGCGGCCCATTCCGTGTCTCAATCGGAATAATAACAAAAAAGGCAGTACCCCAGCATGGCAGGCCGCTCAGTTGTTGTAGGTGTCGGACATTATTTGCCGGAGCGCGTTGTGCCAAACGCTGAGTTCGAGCAAACACTGGATACGACGGATGAGTGGATTCGCAGCCGATCCGGTATCGAGCGGCGACATTTCGCAGCCGATGATGAAACCACTTCCGATCTGGCCACCAAAGCGGCCGAGGCCGCGCTGGCTGATGCCGGGCTGACTGCTGAAGACATTGACGCCATCGTTCTGGCAACCTCAACCGCCGATCTGACCTTTCCGTCTGCAGCGACAATGGTTCAGGCCCGGTTGGGCATGACCAACGGCTTTGCGTTTGACGTGCAAGCCGTCTGCGCCGGTTTTGTATTCGCACTGAGCAATGCCAATGCTCTGATCCTGTCTGGTCAGGCCAAGCGAGTGCTGGTGATCGGGGCCGAGACCTTTTCGCGAATCATGGACTGGACCGATCGTTCGACCTGCGTCTTGTTCGGCGATGGCGCAGGTGCATTGGTGCTGGAAGAACAGGAAGGCAATGGCACGCCTGATGATCGTGGCATTCTGGCGACCGATCTGAATTCGGACGGGCGTTACAAGGATCTGCTTTATGTCGATGGCGGGGTCTCGACCCAATCCACCGGGCATCTGCGCATGCAAGGCAATCAGGTTTTCCGTCACGCCGTCGAGAAACTGGCCAGAACAGCCGAGGTCGCGCTGGAACGTGCGGGCCTGACCAGCAACGATGTGGACTGGATCGTGCCGCATCAGGCCAATATCCGCATCATTCAGGGCACCGCCAAGAAAATGGGCCTGCCGATGGATCATGTCGTCGTCACGGTTCAGGACCACGGCAACACCTCGGCAGCATCGATTCCCCTGGCACTGTCCGTTGGCAAGCAGCGTGGACAGATCAAACAGGGCGATCTGATCGTGACTGAAGCCATCGGTGGCGGTTTGGCCTGGGGCGCGGTCGCCCTACGCTGGTAACCGGCACAATCCGGCTTACAGAGCCGCCCGCAATTCATTGATATTGACAGCGAATTTCGCATCGCCATATGCTTCCCCATCAACAGGGGAAAAAGTATGGGCGACAAAACACTAACCCGAATGGATCTGAGCGAGGCCGTCTTCCGTGAGGTAGGCCTGTCACGCAACGAAAGCGCGCAGTTGGTCGAAAGCGTACTGAACCACATGTCCGACGCGCTGGTGCGTGGCGAGCAAGTGAAGATTTCGTCTTTTGGCACGTTCAGCGTTCGGGACAAAACCGCCCGCATTGGCCGCAACCCCAAAACCGGTGAAGAAGTTCCTATCCAGCCGCGCCGCGTGCTGACCTTCCGCCCGTCGCACCTGATGAAGGATCGCGTCGCAGCCGGGAATCGCAAGTAAGTTCAGGACGTCTGTGTTATGAGTAAGTCCCCCGACGCATTTCGCACGATCAGTGAAGTTGCGGATTGGCTCGGAGTTCAGGCTCATGTGCTGCGATTCTGGGAAAGCAAGTTCACGCAGGTCAAGCCCGTCAAACGAGCCGGAGGGCGGCGATACTACCGCCCCAATGATATGCGCCTGCTGGGTGGCATCAAGAAACTGCTCCATGAAGATCGGATCACCATCAAAGGCGTTCAGCGCATCCTGCGCGAACAAGGTGTGGCACATGTGGCGTCTTTGTCTCCCGCGCTCGACGAAACCGCGCCAGAGCCTGCGCCCGAAAGCACGGTTGTGCCCTTCACCGCAAAACCGGCGGCAGAGCCAGCGGATCAGATCAACTTGGACCTGGGTGAGCCTGTCCAGCCCGCCGCCACAAAGCCCCCGGCCCCGGCAGCCGTGGAACAGCCACAACAGCCTGATGAGGTCGATGCGGCTCCGTTGATGGGGGGTATTGCTTCGCTGGCGTGGAATCGAGGCGACTATGACGACGAGCTGCTGAAGCAAATTGCGCCGATCGCAAAGGATCTGCGCAGCTGGCTGGATCGCGTTGAACACCACGCGGCGGGATAGCAAAAAAGGCGATGATTTCCTCTTGCCCCTGCCGGGAAAGTCTTTATGAACACCTCAACGTCGGGCTATGGCGCAGCCTGGTAGCGCGTCCGTCTGGGGGACGGAAGGTCGCAGGTTCGAGTCCTGCTAGCCCGACCAAATCACACCGACGTTTATGGCACATAGGCCGGATCCCGCTCTGGCATCAGGGGGGATCAAGATGACAGGTGTTTGCCCAAACCAGCAGCTGGAAGCGATGATCGCGCGTGGTGAGATCACTGCGAACCCGGATGTTATCCCGGCCCAAGTGCAGCCGGCCAGCCTTGATCTGCGTTTGGGAACAGTGGCTTATCGGGTGCGTGCCTCGTTCCTGGCAGGCGAAGGACGCACCGTTGCAGATCGTCTGGCTGAGTTCGAGATGCATCGCATCGACATCACCGACGGCGCGGTTCTGGAAAAAGGCTGCGTTTATCTGGTGCCCCTGATGGAAGCGCTTGCGCTGCCCGGCGATGTCAGCGCCGTGGCCAACGCCAAAAGCTCGACCGGACGGCTTGACCTGTTGACCCGCACCATCACCGATGGCGGCACCGAGTTTGACCGGGTGCCCGCAGGTTATACCGGTCCGCTTTATGCCGAGATTTGCCCGCGTTCTTTTTCGGTGCTGGTGCGCCCCGGCATGCGGCTGAATCAAATCCGCTTCCGTAAGGGTCAGGCTGTGCTGAGCGACGCCGAGCTGACCGCGTTGCATGGACAGACGCCGTTGGTCGACGGGCCAGCCGTCATTCAGGACGGCCTGGGGTTCTCGGTCGATCTGCAGCTGCCCGACACCGATCTGGTCGGTTATCGCGCCAAACCCCATACCGGGGTGATCGATCTGGACCGGATCGGCGAATACGACCCGCAGGAATATTGGGAGGAGGTGCGCACCAAGGACGGGCGCATCATCCTTGACCCCGGTGCGTTCTACATCCTCGTCAGCCGCGAGGCGGTGCATATCCCACCAATGTACGCCGCAGAAATGGCCCCATATCTGGCCATGGTGGGTGAGTTCCGTGTGCATTACGCCGGGTTCTTCGACCCGGGTTTCGGTCATGCCGAAGCGGGTGGTGCCGGATCACGTGGTGTGCTGGAAGTACGCTGCCATGAGGCGCCCTTTGTGCTTGAGCACGGACAGGTCGTTGGGCGGCTGGTTTATGAGAAGATGGCTGAGATGCCGACGCAGCTATATGGCGCAGGCATTGCTTCGAACTATCAGGGTCAGGGCCTGAAATTGTCCAAGCATTTCAAGGCTGTTGGTTGATCCTCAGAACTTCATGAACCTGCGCATCTGGCGGGTCATCTGCTTCATCTGATTGGCGTTCTGTTTCTGGCGCGCGGCGGTGTCGTGCATCTGGCGGTCAGCTTCCGGGTTGCCCGGGGTCTCTGACTGATCCGGTTTGCGTCCCACTCGGCTTGCCAGATCGATCCCCTTGTTGACCCCATGGTTCACAAGGCGACGGGTCACTTGGCGCACGATCATGTCGATGATCCGATTGGCATTCATTGGCTCAACTCCGTTTCCTGCACTCTACAATAGGCACGTTCTGCGGCAACAAAAGGGCTGTCCGATCACTCTTCCTCGAACAGCTCTGTCTGATCTTCGTCCTCGTCTGCTTCCTGCCCCTCGCCCAGAGGCACGGTGCCGGGCGGAGGCCGGTTTTCCAGCAACCCTGCGGCGCGCAGCTCTTTCAGGCCCGGCAGGTCGCGGGCATTCTCCAAGCCGAAATGATCCAGAAACTCGGGCGTCACCACAAAGGTCACCGGACGACCCGGCGTCATGCGGCGTCGACCTAGCCTGATCCACTCCATTTCAAGAAGCTGATCGATGGTGCCACGCGAGACGGAAACACCGCGGATTTCCTCGATCTCGGCCCGCGTGCAGGGCTGGTGATAGGCGACGATCGCCAGCGTTTCGATTGCGGCCCGGCTCAGCTTGCGGGTCTCAACTGTTTCCTTCTGCATTAGAAAGCCCAGATCGGGTGCGGTACGGATCGCCCAAGCCTCGCCCACTCGTACGACACGCACACCACGCCCTTCATAGCGCTTCTGAAGCGATTCAACGGCTTGCGCGGCATTGCTGCCATGAGGCATCCGCGCTTCAAGATCACCAATCGTCACCGGCTCGGCGCTTGCGAACAGCACAGCTTCGACCATCCGCTCTTGTTCAGCCAGCGGAGGTGCTTCGAACAGCGTACCTGTTTCTTCGGGTGCGTCAGTCACGTGTTTCGGTCCTTTTACGCAGATGGATCGGGGCAAAGGTTTCGCTTTGCTTGATCTCCATATGTCCTTCTTTCACCAGCTCCAGCGAGGCTGCAAAGGTCGCAGCGGTAGCCGAACGGCGGCGCACCGGGTCGGCATCCCAGCCTTCGGGCAGATAGGTCTCCATGTCCGTCCAAGCACCGGCAAAGCCAATCAAGGGCCGCATCCGCTCCAGCGCTTGTTCCATCGTAAAGACGGCATCACGGTCCATGACGAAGGGACGGAATTCGTCACGAGTGCGGATACGCGCATAGCCCTGCATCAGGTCCAGCAGCGTGGCGGAGTAGGTCACGGTGCGGATGCGGGTGACATCCTCGCCCTGCCCGCGCTTGAAGAAATCGCGACCCAGCTGATCACGCGCCATCAGCCGTGCGGCGGCATCACGCATGGCCTGCAGGCGTTCCAACTGGAACGCGAGGTGCGCGGCCAGTTCCTCACCCGACGGCCCTTCATCATCCGGATCAGGGGGCAACAGCAAACGGGATTTGAGAAAGGCCAGCCACGCAGCCATGACCAGATAGTCGGCGGCCAGTTCGATCCGCAGTTGCCGTGCCTTTTCGACGAATGTCAGATATTGCTGCGCCAGCGCCAGAACCGAGATCTTGCGCAGATCCACCTTTTGCGTCCGCGACAGGGTCAGCAGCACATCCAACGGGCCTTCAAACCCATCAACGTCAACAATCAGCGCTTCGGCTGCAAGCCGATCCGCGACCGAGACCGGGTCTTCGCTGAAAAGGTTATCCTGCATATACCTGCCCGCCCATTAGGGCAGATAGTTCCGCCTCGGCGGCTTGGATGTCAAGTTCCTGTGGCGGTTGCCGCTGGGCCAACGCCCGATCTGCGCGGGCTTGTGCCGCATCCGACATCTCACCAGCGGCTTCGAGCACCTTAGCACGTTCTTCAAAGGCCCCGTTGCAGTGCAAGGCCACATCGCATCCGGCGTCCAGCGCCTGACGGGCCAAATCAGCGGGCGTGCCCTGCAAAGCCTTCATCGTGATATCGTCGGTCATGACCAGACCGTCGAAACCGATCCGCTCCCTGATCAGCGTCATCATTCCAGCCGAGATCGTCGCAGGCCGAGGGTCAATCTGGTCATAAACCAGATGCGCCGTCATCCCCATCGGCAGATCATTGAGCGCTCTGAACGGGGCAAAATCGGCCTCTTCCAGCGCATCCAGCGAAAGATCCACATGCGGCAGGTCGTGATGGCTATCGAGCGTTGATAAGCCATGGCCAGGCATGTGCTTCACAATCGGCAGCACACCACCATCCAGATGGCCGTTCGCAACGGCCCATCCTATCGCAGAAACCTGTTCTGGATCAGAGGCATAGCAACGATTCTTCAGGAATGCATGGGTATCGTCGCGGGCCAGATCGACCATCGGTGCACAGTTGCTGTCGATGCCCAGAGCCAGCAGTTCATCCGCAATCAGGCGATAGCGCAGATACATCGCACGCTCAGCCTGATCCCCGGCACGCGCGACATGGTCCAGCGGAGGCATCCATTCACGGGCCAAAGGTGCGCGCAGGCGCTGCACGCGGCCCCCCTCCTGATCCACGGTGATCAGACAATTTCGGCCAACGGCCTCGCGGAAATCGTCGCACAGGGCGCGAGTCTGGTCGGCGGTTTCAATGTTGCGGGCAAACAAAATGAACCCGAACGGGTTCATTTCTTTGAACAGGGCTTTCTCGTCTGCCGTCAGGCGCAGCCCATGGGCATCGGTGATGACTGCTCCGAACTTCAACGAACGGCGACCGGAATACAATCGGCGCCCTGCGCGACCAAGGCGGCACAAAACTGACGCGAGTCGCTCAGATCATCAAACCCCATGACACGCAGGCGATAGAAGGTGCGTCCACCACTTGAGGTTTTCTGGATAACGCGCTGCTTTCCATCCATATACTCGCCAAAGCGACCATTCAATCGCGCCCATTCGGCCTGGGCTACATCAGCGCTTTCATAGGCACCAAGCTGCGCCAGCCGTGTCCCTTTGGCCAACGTGTCGGGGTCCACATCCTGACCAACGGCAGCCTTTACGGCCGCGTTGATCGCCGCCTCGGTGGCGCTGTTAGACGTGATGGAACTGGGCGTAGCGCGGGCCGGACGCACCTGCGGGCGCAGCGACCGGCGCACGCCCGGCAGCGCAGCAATCGCCGGGTCAGGCTGTTGTGCGGCGTAATCAACCGGATCAATTGCGGGCTCTTCTTCTGGCGTGACTAGCGCGGCGAGTTGCACGCCCTGCTCTTCACCCTGCTCAGGCTGGGTTTCGGCGGCAAGCCCTTCGACCAGTGCATTCACGACGGCTTGATCGGTGGCGGGTTCTTCGATCACTTGCACGGCGTTTGTCGCCTCAAGCGCAGCCATAGGCGTGTCTTCGTCGGTCAACGACACAGGGCGCGGGGCAAGGATCAGGCGATCCGCCGGGGGGGCTGCAGTTCCAACTGCGGCCACAGCGTTCACAGCCAGACCCTGATGATCGGCAGGCGTGCCACCCGGGTTCTCGGGCTGCACGCGCATGGGCCCTTCGGCAGCCCGCACAACCGGCACGCCGCTGACGTCGCGCATGATCAATTGATAACCCCAGACGCCAACGCCTGCGACCAGTGCCAGAGACGCAACCGCCCCAAGCACATTGACAATGCGACCCAACCCTGCGCCTGCGCGCGGGGCCTCGTCATAGCCATAGCTTTCGTCGGGATAGCCATACGCATCTTCAGGATGCGTTTGATTCGAGTAATGCATCTGCTCGGGGCTTGCCTGCCCCGAGTAATCGTAACGTGCCATATCCGCCTCACCGCCCGTTTCGCGCCTTAAAAAGTGGCGCGCGGGTCATTTCTTGCCTACCTCAGACCGGCGGTTCGGGCGATATTGTTTACCGCATCTCCTGCGCCGGGGTAACGCCAAGAATACCCAAGCCCGCTGAAATCACAACAGAAACAGCGCGCGCCAATGCGATTTTCGACTGGCTTGTGGCAACATCGCCATCCTGAATAAAGCGAAGCTGGGTTTCGTCGTTGCCCTTGTTCCACAGCGCGTGAAAATCTCCTGCCAATTCATATAGATAGAAAGCAACCCGGTGCGGTTCATTGGTGCGCGCAGCGATTTCAACCAGACGTGGCCATTCTGCCAGCTTCTTGGCAACGGTCAGCTCAGATGCGTGGTCAATCTTGCCCAGATCAGCCCCGGAAAGGGTTGCGTCATCGGTGGCAATCCCGGCCTCAGCGGCACGGCGAAGGACACTCATGACCCGGGCATGGGCGTATTGCACGTAGAACACCGGGTTCTCTCGGCTCTGTTCCAGCACCTTATCGAAATCGAAATCCAGCGGCGCGTCGTTCTTGCGAGTCAGCATCACAAAACGGGTCACATCAGGCCCGACCTGATCGACCACATCGCGCAGCGTAACAAAGTTCCCGGCGCGTTTGGACATCTTGAAGGGCTCGCCGTTCTTCCACAGCTTCACCAACTGAGTCAGCTTGATATCCAGCGGCACCTTGCCATCTGATAGCGCCGACACAGCAGCTTTCATCCGCTTCACATAGCCTCCGTGATCCGCGCCAAATACGTCGATCAGAGCGTCATAGCCACGGCTTACCTTGTCGTAGTGATAAGCGATATCCGGTGCAAAATAGGTCCAGCTGCCGTCCGATTTCTTGACCGGGCGGTCGACATCATCGCCATGCTCGGTCGATTTGAACAGAGTTTGCTCGCGCGGTTCCCAATCTTCGGGTTTCTTGCCTTTGGGAGGCTCCAGCACGCCTTCATAGATCAGGCCCTTATCGGTCAGCGACTGCAGTGCAGCCTCAATCCGGCCCGTGCCATAGAGTGATTTCTCTGAGAAGAACACATCCATCTCAACACCCAGCGCCTTCAGGTCGGCGCGGATCAGGTCCATCATTGCGTCGGTGGCAAAGTTGCGCAGCTCTTCCAGCCATTCGCTTTCCGGCTTGTCGATCAGGCTGTCGCCGTATTTCTCCTTCAGCGCCTCACCGATCGGGATCAGGTAATCGCCGGGATACAGCCCCTCGGCAATCTCGGGGCTCAGCCCGTTGGCTTCGCGATACCGTTCATAGGCTGAGCGCGCCAACACATCGACCTGCGCGCCGCCATCGTTGATGTAGTATTCACGTGTCACGTCATGGCCGGAATAGGCCAGCAAACTTGCCAGAGCGTCACCGAACACCGCGCCCCGCGTATGGCCCACATGCAGCGGACCGGTCGGGTTGGCCGAGACGTACTCGACATTCACCTTCTGCCCATGCCCCATGGTTGAGCGGCCATAGTCCGTGCCCGTCTCAAGCACCGCCGCCAGAACGCCCTGCCAAACCGACGGCACAAGACGCAGGTTCAGGAAGCCCGGCCCTGCCACCTCAGCACTGGTGACCCGTTCATCTGCCGCCAGCTTTCCGGCCAGTACGTCAGCAATGTCGCGCGGCTTCATCTTCGCCGGTTTTGCCAGCACCATGGCCGCGTTGGTCGCCATGTCTCCATGCGCGGCATCGCGCGGCGGTTCGACCGCCACGTTGTCAAAGCTCAACCCCTCAGGCAGCGCACCTTCGGACTGCATCTGCGCCAGCGCGTCCAGTACAAGGCCGCGGATCTCGGAAAACAGGTTCATTTCGGATGTCCTTTTGCTTGTCGCGGGGTTTACCACGCAAACCGCCAAGGTCAATGGACGCCTAAAGTTTGCGCTTGGATTAACCGCGAACAGGGCTAAGGTCGAAAAAAAAGCTGACCGGAGCCCTTTGATGCGCCTCACCCTGCCCTTTGCCCTGTTGCTGACTACCGCCTTGCCCAGCTGGGCCGAAATGCCCTCGCCACAGGGCCATATATTGCTGACGCTTGGTGGCGCCGTCACCGAAACCAACCTGCCCCCACGAGGTGAAAATGACGGCGGACTGCTCGGCTACCTCGAAGTTACACATACTGGCGCCTCAGGCTTTGATGCGGCGATGCTGGACGGGCTGGAGCAGATCGAGATCACCATCCCCTACGGCCCCCCAGACAACCAGCGTGACTATACCTTCTCAGGGCCTCTGCTGTCTGACGTGATGGCGATGGCCGGGGCCGAGGGCAAATCTGCCCTACCCATGGCGCTGGACGGCTACCAGGCGGAAATCCCATGGCAAAGCATCGAAACGCACCGACCCATCGTGGCCACCCATGCAGATGGTGCGCCCATGGGCATCGGCGGTTACGGCCCTACCATGATCGTTTTCCCGGCTACGGATGACGCGGAATTGGCCCAAACGCAGGCCAGCCAGCAGGTCTGGGCCATCGCCTATATCGCGATCGAGTGATCTCCGGTCAGTCGGGCATGATCCTGCAGCGCAAACCTGTCGGTCATGCCCGCGATGTAATCTGAAACGATCCGGGCCAAAGCAGTTTCATCGGTTGCCGCCTCGATATCGCGATGCCAATGTCGCGGCATTTGCTTCGGATCGTTCAGATAGATCGGGAACAATTCCTCAACCACTTTGCTCACCTTGGCGCGCACTTGCATCACGCTGGGTGCGCGGTACATACGCGAAAAGAGGAATGCCCGGATCTGCTTGAGCTGCATCCACAGCGCATCCGAGAATTGAATGACCGGATAACCCAGATGTCTGATCTCTTCGACCGTCTGTGCCCCCGAAGCCGAGATCAGCCCGCGCGACGTGTCGATCACGTCCGAGACCATCACACCAAAGACCCGCCGCAATGCCTCGTGCCTGCGGCGGTAAGCGTCCAGATCTGGATATTTAGCATCCACATCAGCGAAACAGGCATCGATTATGGGAAGCTGCTGGATATCCTCATCGCTGAACAGTCCCGCGCGCAACCCATCAAACAGATCGTGATTGTTGTAAGCTATATCATCTGAAAGCGCGGCCACCTGCGCCTCGGCACTCGCATGTGTATGGAGTTCGAGATCAAAGCCCTGATTGCATTCAGCCAAAGCCCAGGGCAACTCGCCAACCACAGGTCCATTGTGCTTGGCGATACCTTCCAGACACTCCCAAGTCAGGTTGCACCCGTCGAACTCGGCATAGTGACGCTCAAGCTTGGTCACGATCCGAATGGCCTGAGCGTTATGATCGAAGCCGCCATACGGCGCCATCAGCGCATGAAGCGCATCCTCGCCTGTATGCCCGAACGGTGTATGACCCAGATCATGCGCCAGTGCCACAGCCTCTGTCAGTTCCGGGTTCAAGCCCAGCGCACCAGCAATGGTCCGCGCGACTTGCGCCACTTCAATCGAGTGGGTCAAGCGTGTGCGGTAGCTGTCTCCCTCATGTTCCACAAATACTTGTGTCTTATGCTTGAGGCGCCGAAACGCGCTGGCATGAATGATCCGGTCGCGGTCGCGCTGAAAGCACGACCGAAAGCTGCTCTCTTCCTCCGGCACAAGCCGCCCCCTTGCGCGGCCCGGATCCGAGGCAAAACCCGCTCTTTCCAAAGGTCTTGTCCTTGTCGCCTGTCTTCAGGTTTCATATATTGTACTGCGCTGAGGAAATAAACCTTTGGAGACCGGCATGAATCTGCCCCCAATCGTCACAGATCGCGCCTTCGATCGCCTGGCCGAAATCGGCGCTGCAGATCAGGGCCAAGCCCTGCGCGTCGCGGTTGAAGGTGGCGGATGTTCCGGTTTTCAATATGAAATCGCACTGGACACTCCGAAAGACGACGACCTGATCCTCGAAGGCAAGGGCCAGAAAGTCATTGTCGACGCGATCTCACTGCCGTTTCTGGAAAACGCGGTGATCGATTTCACCCAGGAACTGATCGGTGCACGGTTTGTGATCGAAAACCCGAACGCCACCTCGTCCTGCGGCTGTGGCACATCATTTTCGATGTAAGCTCGCGTGGGGGCTTTGCCCCCACACCCCCAGAATACTTTTGGCCAGATGAAGAGGGATCCGCTCTCTGAGCCGAAGACCAGAGAGCTTCACCTGGCGCGGTCATCGGCGTCCCCGCCTGTACCGCCTGATCACTTTACAAACAAACTGGTTAAGAATCCGTTTCTTCATCTGGCCAAAAATATCCCGGGGAGCGCGAGGGGCTGGCCCCTCGCTTCCCACCGTCTCGACTTGCCGTTCGCCCGGTTCTGCGCGATAGGTTGCCATAAAGCTGTCGGAGGATCGCGCATGAAAATCGCCACGTTCAACATCAATGGCATCAAGGCGCGGGCTGAGGCTCTGCCCCGTTGGCTGGATGACGCGCAACCGGATATCGTACTCTTGCAAGAGATCAAGTCGGTGGACGAGAACTTCCCGCGCGAAATGTTCGAAGAGCGCGGCTACAATGTCGAAACCCACGGACAGAAGAGTTTCAATGGTGTTGCGATCCTGTCTAAGCTCCCGCTTGAAGATGTGACGCGAGGCTTGCCGGGCGACGACGCGGACGAACAAGCGCGTTGGATTGAGGCGACAGTGGTGGGTAAACGGGCCCTTAGAATTTGTGGCCTCTATCTGCCAAACGGGAACCCGGTTCCGGGCCCTAAATACGATTATAAGCTTGCGTGGATGCAGCGGCTATACGACCGGGCGCGCGCGCTTCTGGCCTCGGAAGAGCCCGCTTTGATGGCCGGTGACTACAACATAATTCCGCAAGCAGAGGATGCCAAAAGGCCCGAGGCCTGGCGTGAGGACGCTCTGTTTCGACCTGAAAGCCGTGCGGCGTTTCGGAAAATCCTAAATCTTGGTTTCACAGAGGCATTTCGCGCCCGAACTCAAGGACCGGGTCACTATTCGTTCTGGGACTATCAGGCTGGCGCCTGGAACCGGAATGACGGTATTCGGATCGACCATTTCCTGCTGACACCGCAAGCGGCTGACCTGATGCGCGACTGCCGGATAGATGCCGAAGTGCGTGGGCATGAAAAGCCGTCAGATCACGTACCGGTCTGGGTCGACCTCGACCTCTGACAGGTCACGCCGTCGCGTCGTAGGCGTAGATCCAATCATATTTACGTGACAGTCTCGGGCCAATCACCGAGAGCGCCGCTTGCGCCGCCAGACGCATCGGGCCGCGCAAATGGAAATTGCGTGCATTCGCGTTCGCTGCGGCCACCACCTGTCTGGCCCGTGGTCGGCGCTTTGCCTCATAAGCGGACAAAGCCTGTGCCACACCGGATTGCTCCTCAAACGCGCGGATCAGAACCCACGCGTCTTCCAACGCCAAACAGGCACCTTGTGCCATGAACGGAAGGGTTGGGTGTGCTGCATCGCCGAGCAATGCCAGACGACCATTCTGCCAACTTCGGGCAACTGGGCGCAGGAACAGCGCCCATAGATGCACCTCATCCACCTGGTTCAACAGATCGCGAACCGGCCCTCCGAAATCGGCAAACCGCGTGCGCAGTTCGTCCGGATCACCCTCACGTCGCCAGCCTTCCTCGCGCCAATCCGAACGTTCTTCGATAGCGACGATATTCATCAGGCTCTGATCCCGCAGCGGATAGCTGACCACGTGACGGCCAGGGCCCATCGTCAGCGAGGCGCGTGGGGTCTCGGTGCGTTCGGAACAGGGCACGGTCGCGCGCCATGCGATTTGATGGGTAAACTCCGGTGTCTCGGGGCCATTTAACAACGGGCGGATCACGCTGCGGCCACCATCGGCGGCGATGGCGCATTCGGCGCGCAGCCTTTCGCCCGAGGCCAGAACAGCCTCGGCCTCTCCGGGATGTTTGCGGACCTCGGTAACGCGCGTACCCAGACGGATGTTTACCCCTGCCCGCCCAGCCGCCTTGTGCAGAAGGTCCAGGAGATCGGCCCGGTGATAATAATAGGTAGCCCCCGCCGCAGGCCCGGCAACCCGACTAATCACACGCCCTTTGCGATAGTCCCGCAGCACAGTCCCCGCCGAGCGTTGTCCGGCCTCAGGCACGTCGCCTACCACCCCCAAAGCACGCAGAACCACCATGCCGTTGGCGCTAATCTGCAGGCCGGCCCCGACCTCGGTAAGTTCAGGGGCCTGTTCGAACACCGTCACTTGCGCACCGCGCTGACGCAGCGCCAGAGCCGCGGCCAGCCCGCCGATGCCACCACCGATGACGCAGAATTTCAGACCCTTGATATTCATGCCTCCGCCATAACGCAAAAACGCCGGAGTGGAAGACCCCGGCGTTTGATGTTTCTGTCTATTTCCAGCGATCAATCGTCGCGGTGAACCTTTTCGCGGCGCTCGTGACGCTCTTGTGCCTCAAGCGTCATGGTCGCAATCGGACGCGCATCCAGACGTTTGAGCGAGATCGGATCACCGGTTTTCTCGCAATACCCGTATTCCCCCTCATCGATCCGACGCAGAGCCGAGTCGATCTTGGCGACCAGCTTTCGCTGACGATCCCGGGTGCGCAGTTCCAGCGCACGATCGGTTTCTTCGCTGGCGCGGTCGGCGACATCCGGAATGTTGCGGGTATTGTCCTGCAGCCCTTCGATCGTATCGCGGCTACCTGCCAAAAGCTCGTTTTTCCAATCCAGCAGCTTGCGACGAAAATACTCAAGCTGACGATCATTCATGAAAGGTTCATCTTCGGCCGGACGGTAATCCTCCGGCAGAAAAACTTCCTGCTTCATTGTTGCTCCCTCGGTATGGGCTGAAACGTCGGTAGCGGTTGTATCACCTGACATTCGGCACCCCCTTCTGCGGAGCGTGTATCCGACCACGTCAGGAATGTCACTATGCAAACGTGTTACCCGACGCGCCGTCGCTCCGGCATGTCTAAATATGAGACCACTAACAACAAAAGCTAAATTCTTTGTGGAAGGAACCGGGCAATTTCCGGGCAGGTTCAACCGCAAGCTTAATGAAGCATCGACGAATCACTTCAAAGCCCGGATCGCAGCGTCGCGACGCTGCGATCCGGGTTGTCAAAAATGTCGCCTCTCTGTAACCCGGATTGAATATTGCTCCACTACATGAGGGTCACATGACCGCACGCTTCCAAGGCACCGCCGAATACGTCGCCACCGACGACCTGAATATTGCCGTGAACGCTGCCGTGACGCTGGAGCGCCCGCTGCTGGTCAAGGGCGAACCCGGCACTGGCAAGACCGAGCTGGCCAAGCAGGTGGCAGGCGCGCTTGGGCTGACGATGATCGAATGGAACGTGAAATCCACAACCCGCGCGCAGCAGGGTCTGTATGAATATGATGCGGTCAGCCGCCTGCGCGACAGCCAGTTGGGTGAAGAGCGTGTGCACGAAGTCTCGAACTACATCCGCAAGGGCAAGCTTTGGCAGGCGTTTGAAGCTGATGAAAAGGTCGTCCTGCTGATCGATGAGATCGACAAGGCCGATATCGAATTCCCCAACGACCTGCTGCAGGAACTCGATAAGATGGAGTTCCATGTCTACGAGACCGGCGAGACGATCAGGGCCAGGAACCGCCCTATCGTGATCATCACCTCGAACAACGAAAAGGAACTGCCCGACGCCTTCCTGCGTCGCTGTTTCTTCCACTACATCCGTTTCCCGGATGAGGCCACCATGCGCCGCATTGTCGAGGTACATCACCCCGGCATTAAGGATGCGCTGCTGACCACAGCCCTGACGCAGTTCTACGAGATCCGCGAGACGCAAGGGCTGAAGAAAAAGCCTTCGACTTCGGAGGTGCTGGATTGGCTCAAGCTGCTGCTGGCCGAGGATCTGACGGCAGAAGACCTCAAGCGTGATGGGGCCAATGCCCTGCCCAAACTGCATGGCGCACTTCTGAAGAACGAACAGGACGTGCATCTGTTCGAACGCCTTGCATTTATGGCGCGCAGCAAACGCTGAACACATGAACATCCGGTGATCACGGCTTGCCTTCCGCGGGGCCGGATGTCAGCATTGCAACAACCAAAGCCCGGCATGTAAACGGGCCCCGCAGAGCAGGAAATCCGAAAATGTCGACCGTCCCCATCATCCGCCCTTTGCGCCCCGACGACCGGGCGGCGTGGGCCGAGATGTGGCGCGACTATCTGGCATTCTATGAGTCCGAGGTCTCGGAGGAGGTCTATGACACCACCTTCACTCGCCTCTTAGGTGATGATCCGCAAGACTTTTCCTGCTTTGTGGCCGAGCTGGACGGCAGGCTGGTGGGGCTGACCCACTATCTGTTTCACCGCCATGCCTGGAAGGTCGAACGCGTCTGCTATCTGCAGGACCTCTATGCCCGCCCCGAGGCGCGCGGCACCGGTGCAGGGCGTGCGCTGATTCAGGCGGTTTATGACGAAGCTGACCGGCAACAAGCGCCGAACGTCTATTGGCTGACGCAGGAATTCAATCACACCGCGCGCCAGCTTTACGACCGCATCGGCAAATTAACGCCGTTTCTGAAGTATCAACGACCATGAAGCGTCTGGGTGCAGCCCTCCTGCTGGCGGCTCTCTCCGCCTGTACCTCGGTCGACCGGATCGAGCTGCCGACGCGCATCAAGGTGATCGAGGAGGCGCTGCCCCCGTCCAAGACGTTTGGCACCGCCCGTCCCAGCGCGCCTGCCCGGTCCAACAAGAACATCGCGGCGGATTTCCTATCGCTGCATTTCGCTCTGGAAAGCGGTGCTGAACTGCCGGTCTTCACCCGGTTCGAAGGCCCAATCACCGTGCGACTAACCGGAACGCCTCCGCCTTCGATGCAGACCGACCTCAGCCGCCTGCTGACCCGGTTGCAGCGTGAGGCGCGAATCGACATCCGCCAGATCCCGGAAGGTCAGGCGAGCATCACCATCGAAGCAGTCAGTCAGAAGCAAATCCGTCGTATCCTGCCGCAAGCGGCATGTTTCGTGGTGCCCAATGCCTCAAGCCTGGAAGAATACCGCCGTGATCGACGCAAAAGCAAAAGCAACTGGACCGAGTTGCGCAGCCGCGAGCGGATCGGGATCTTCATCCCCTATGACGCCAGCCCGCAGGAAGTTCGCGACTGCCTGCATGAAGAGCTGGCCCAGGCGCTCGGTCCGCTGAACGACCTGTATCGCCTGCCAGATTCGGTGTTCAACGACGACAATTTCCACACCGTGTTAACCGGGTTCGACATGCTGATCTTGCGCACGGCCTATGCGCCCGAACTGCAAAGCGGCATGACCCAGGAACAGGTTGCGGCAGTCCTGCCCGGCGTACTCAGCCGACTGAACCCGCGCGGCGACCGGATTGCCCCGCAACCTGTGACCGAGACGCCTCGCGCCTGGATCAACGCCGTACAACGTGCTTTGGGATCCGGCTCAGGCTCGGCCAAGCGGGTCAAAGCCGCAGAAGAAGCCGCCCGGATCGGCAAGCAGCAAGGCTGGACCGATCACCGCCGTGCCTACCCGCATTATCTGCTGGGCCGCATGGGGCAGTTCGATGATCCAGATGCGGCGCAACTGCAATATGCGCTGGCTCTGAAGTATCTCGACGCCACCCCCGGGACCGAAGTGCAGCGGGCGCATGTGACTGCGCAGACCACTGCCTTCGCGCTGGCGCAAGGCCAAGGTGAAGACGCGCTGCCTGAATTAAACGATGCCATCAAGGTCATGACAAAGGCCGAAAATGCGGCCCTGCTTGCCACTTTGCTGTTACTAAAGTCCGAGGCCCTGCGACAGTCGGGACAAATCGATCAGGCACGCACCGTCAGACTGGACAGCATTGGGTGGGCGCGCTACGGCTTCGGCTCGGATTTGGTGGTGCGCTCGGTGTCGGAAGGTCTTGCACAGGCGTCCACTGCAAACACGGGTGGATAACGGCAGATGGTAGTGGTTCTGGGCATGGCGATTCTGGGCGCGATTTTGGGTGCCCGGGCCGCGCGCAAACGCAACGGCAGCGGCGCGGATATGGCGCAATATGCCGCCGGTTACGGCATCGCTTTTGCCCTGCTGGGTCTGATCATCTCATTGATTCTGGTTCGCATGGTCTAGACCTATGTTCCTGCCCTTCTTCGAAAACCTCCGCAAAGCTGGCATTCCCGTATCCCTGCGCGAATACCTGACCTTTCTGGAAGGCATGAAGAAAGGGCTGGCGACCTATGACGTCGAAGCGTTCTACTACCTCGCCCGCGTGTCGATGGTGAAGGACGAACGCAATATCGACAAGTTCGACCGCGCCTTTGCGGCCAGTTTCGAGGGCCTGAACGAGATCAGCTTTGATCAGGTCCTAGAAGCCGTCGATATTCCGGCGGATTGGCTGGCAAAGATGGCCGAAAAGCACCTCAGCGCCGAAGAAAAGGCTGAGATTGAGGCGCTCGGCGGGTTCGACAAGCTGATGGAGACGTTGCGCGAGCGGCTGAAAGAGCAGCAAGGCCGTCACCAAGGTGGCAACAAATGGATCGGCACCGCCGGAACCTCGCCCTTTGGTGCCTATGGTTACAACCCCGAAGGCGTGCGCATCGGCCAAAAGGAAAGCCGCCACCAGCGCGCTGTGAAGGTCTGGGACAAACGCGAGTTTCGCAATCTCGATGATACGGTCGAGCTGGGCACCCGCAACATCAAGGTTGCTCTGAAACGCCTGCGACGTTGGGCGCGCGAAGGCGCTGCCGAAGAACTGGATCTGGACGGCACCATCCGCGCCACGGCCGAACACGGTTATCTCGACGTCAAAACCCGCCCCGAGCGTCACAACGCCGTCAAAGTGCTGCTGTTTCTGGACGTCGGCGGTTCGATGGACCCGCATATCAAGGTGGTCGAAGAACTGTTCTCCGCCGCCCGGACCGAGTTCAAGCATCTAGAATATTACTACTTCCACAACTGCCTTTACGAAGGCGTCTGGCGCGACAACCGCCGCCGCTGGGACCAGCAGACACCGACACATGAGGTTCTGCGCACCTATGGCCCGGATTACAAATGCATCTTTGTCGGCGACGCCTCAATGAGCCCCTATGAGATCGCCTATCCCGGCGGTGCCAATGAGCACTGGAACCAGGAAGCCGGTCAGGTCTGGCTGCAGCGCGCGCGCGAGCAGTGGACGTCGAACCTCTGGATCAATCCAGTGCCCGAGAAGTATTGGGAGTACACCCATTCGGTCAGCATGATCCGAGAGATTTTCGAGGATCGCATGGTGTCCATGACGCTGGCCGGGCTGGAACAGGGCATGCGAGAACTGACGCGGTAAGCCCCATAAGCCAGCGTTCCTGTGGTTTGTGGTAAACTCTACCTTTCTCACTCGGTTTGAGAGGTACCAAAGATGATCATCCGAATTTTTCAGGTTGTGACACGCCCCGGGAAGGAAGAGGAATTTGGCAGGTTTTTTCATGAAACCGCCATCCCACTGATGAAACGCACCAAAGGCATCGTAAGTGTGTTGCCCGGCGCGTCTCGAAAGGAAACCCCCAGAGAGTTTAGTTTTGTCATGGTGTGGGAGAGTTTGGACGCGCTGAAAGCCTTCGTCGGCGAAGATTATACCATACCGCACATCGACCCGGCCGAGGATGAACTGGTCGAGAGCCGATCTATCAAACACTATGAGCTCGTCGAGCCTTCGTAGGCGCCGAGTTTGGGTCACAAGATCATCAATACGAGAACTTTTTGTTGCTCCAATCAGAACCCGTGCCCATATCTAGATCATGCTTCGCCTCACCCCGATCCTGCTGGCCATTGCCTATGCCGTTGCGATGTACCGGATTTCCGTCTGGCGCACCCATCGTGAACTGGATGCCAAGTCAACTGAATTGGCAGATCCTGCGCTCAAGCGCATGACAGACAGATTGGCAGCCGCGTTGGAGATTGATCGGGTGCCCGTCTATATTTACGAGATCGATCCGGTGAACGGGCTGGCCGCACCGGACGGGCGTATTTTCATCACGCGCGGGTTCTATCGCAAGTTTCGCAATGGTGAGGTCTCGGCCGAAGAGATGGCCAGTGTGATCGCGCATGAGCTGGGGCATGTGGCTTTGGGGCATGCACGGCGGCGGATGATCGATTTTTCCGGTCAGAACGCGATGCGGGCGGCGCTGATGATGTTGCTGAACCGGTTCATTCCCTTCATCGGCGCGTGGATCGCCAATATGCTGACCCACCTGCTGGCCTCGCGCCTGTCGCGTGGGGATGAGTATGAGGCGGATGAGTACGCTGCAGCCTTGCTAACCAAGGCAGGGATCGGGATCGGGCCGCAGAAATCGCTGTTTCACAAGCTTGAGGAACTGACGGAGCAGCGCGCTGGCGTGGTTCCGGCTTGGTTGATGAGCCATCCCAAGACGGATGAACGGATCGCAGCGCTAGAGGTGCTTGAGCAGCGTTGGAGATCGGGTCGATAAGTTCGGATGCAGGGGGCTGGCCCTGCCGTGAGACACAGGAGGAACCCTGTCAGATTGTGAGGGCTTTGCCGAGGCGCGGGAGACGGGCTTTTTTCATCAAGGCGCGCAGGGTCCATTGATCGCCAGAAAGACGATTGGCCTCGGCCAGGACAGCGGCGGCGATGGCGGCGATGCCTTCTGGGTCTTTCAGCCAGAAACTATGGAGCAAGCCGTCGGGATCGCGACGGTCGAGACCTTCTTCCGCCAGCAGATGTTTGGGAAAGTCCTTTGCATTCACGGTTACGATGATATCGGCAGAACTGTCGACGGCGGTTGCGAGGACGTGGATATCGGCGGCATCCGGCAGCCAGAGGCGTTTTTCCAATCCTGACGCTGCAGGATGTTCGGCCTTGGGCCATTGTGATTGGGTCAGGGCAATTTCAGCACGGGCCTGTGTTTCGCCCATTGGTCCGATCTTGCGGGCAGCGCGCGCCCATTCTTCGAGGATTCGCGCGGACCAGATCGGCTGGAGATGACCGAGCTTAGCCGCGCCCAACAGCATCTCTCGCATCACCGTAGGATAGATGACGCATGTGTCGAGAACGGCTTTCATAGGCGGTAGAACACGGCCTTGAGGTAACCGCTTTCGGCCAATTGCGGCAGTTGCGGGTGGTCCGGTCCGGCAAAGCCCGTGTGGATCAGCTGTGCTTGCCGCCCTGCCCGACCGATGCCGCGTGAGGAAGCGTCGCGGAAACGACCGAGGTCCGCTGCGTGGGAACAAGAGCACAGGCCCAAATAGCCGCCCGGTTTCACCAGCGGCGCAGCAAGTCGCGCGATCCGTTCATAGGCGCGCAAACCAGCGTCAAGCGCCTGTTTCGAAGGTGCAAAGGCCGGTGGATCGCAGATCACCACATCGAATCTGGCCCCTTCCTCGCCCAGTTGCGTCAGAACGTCGAACGCATCACCCTGGCGGGTGCGGAAGCGGTCGGAGACACCTGCAGCCTCGGCCCCTTGTTCCGCCAGCGCCAGAGCGGCGGCAGAACCATCGATCGCGAGTGCTTGGGCGGCACCGCCCGCCAGCATGGCCAGACCAAAGCCGCCGACATGGCTGAACACGTCCAGCACCTGCGCCTCAGGATGCACCAGGCGGGCTGCAAAGGCGTGGTTGGGACGTTGATCGTAGAACAGGCCCGTTTTCTGACCCCCGGTCAGATCGGCCATGTAGGTCGCGCCGTTCATGGGAACCGGAAGTGGTGCTTCGGGGGCTGCTCCACGCAGGGTCTGGTTTATGTCGTCGAGCCCCTCCAGCCCCCGGGTGCGGCCGGTTGCGTTCTTCAGTACCGTGGTTACCCCGGTCACCGAGACCAGCGCATCCGTCAGGGCTTCGAGATGCGCTTCGGCCCAGGCAGCGTTGGGCTGGATGACGCAGGCGTCCCCGAACCGGTCGACAATCACGCCGGGAAAGCCGTCGGCTTCAGCGTGGATCAAGCGATAGTATGGTGCATCAAACAGACGTTCGCGCATCTCCAGCGCACGACACAAGCGAGTTTCGAACCAATCTGTGTTCAGTTGGGCGTCAATGTCGCGATCCAGCACCCGGCACATGATTTTCGACTCTGGATTGACGGCAACCAGCGCAATCGGTTGCCGCTTGTCGTCTTCCAGCACCGCCAACGCTCCGGCAGCGATCTTGCGGGTGCGCCGGTCGGTCACGATGTCGTTGGCGTAGACCCATGGAAATCCATGGCGCAACCCACGTGCGTTGGCTTTGGGTTTCAGGCGAATACGGGGACGGTCGGATGAGGCGGTCATGGCGCCCTCATAGCTCTGAAGCGGCTGAGGTGAAAGCCCTCTTAGCGGTTCCGGCTGCGCCAGCCGCCACGCCGCTTCGGGGCCTGCGCCGATTGCAACCCTTCGGCCAGAACCTGCGTCATCGGATGATCGCCCGCTTGTGCGACATAGAGCGTATGCAGCGCGGTTAACGCCTCTTTCTGATCCCGGTCTTCCGGTAGGCTGAGCGCCCAATCAAGGAAGATGCTGCGGCACTCGGGCAAGGTAATGCCGTCGATGCGATAGGCCTCGCGGATCAGCCCCTTGTGATCATTCGGATCATCACTGCGCGCCATCTTTACCCTCCCTCAACCACATAGCCGATCAACGCGGCGGCGGTGGTGTAACTGTCCTGCAACGCAGTCTGCAGCTCTTCGACCCGATCGAAACCGGTGGCCCGGCAGAGGAATGCCGTGCCACCCTCTCCAATCGTGTCCGCCTCGATGGCTTTGCCCGAAAGCAGACGCGCCGCGCATTGTACGGACCAGCATAGGGCGTAACAGTCCTTCAGCGTTTGTGTCTGCGCGACCTCCAGCAGCCCGGCAGCGACCGCGCCATCCAGCCCGGACTGTACGTCGCGTTTTGTCATGCCGGACAGCAAGGCTCCGCTCTGGGACAGCAATTCAATATCCATCATCCGTCCGGGACCATTCTTGGCATCCCAGACGCCCGCCGGGGACTTGGCCGCCGCCAGACGGGTGCGCATTTCAGCAACCTCGTTCAGAACCTTGGCCCGATCGCGGGGACGAGCGAGTAGGTCGGTGCGGAAGCTTTCGATGTCCTCGGCCAGCCCGGCATCTCCGGCCACCACATGCGCTCGGGTCAGGGCGAGGTGTTCCCAAACCCAGGCCTCGTTCTGCTGATAGTTGGTGAAACTGCTCCAGCTTGTGGCGACGGGTCCCTGATTGCCCGAGGGGCGCAGGCGCATGTCCACCTCGTACAGGCGTCCCTGCGACATCGGGGCCGACAGCGCGGTGATCAGGGCCTGCGTGAAGCGCGCGTAATAGGTGCGCGTGGCCAGAGGACGCGGACCATCCGACATCTCTTGATCCAGCGGGTCATAGATGACGATCATATCCAGATCGGATTGCGAATTGATCCGCCCGGCCCCGAGCGAGCCCATGCCCAGCACCGCCGCCCCGCGCCCGGGTGCTGGCCCATGTTTTTTGTCGAATTGGGTTTCAACGCAAGGCAGAACCGATGCGATGACGGCCTGCGCCAGTTCCGCGTATTGCTGCCCCGCTTGCGCCCCGCCTATGAGCCCGCGCAGATGGTGGACGCCGATGCGGAAATGCCATTCCTTGCACCAGCGCCGGGCGAGGTCGAGCTGGGTTTCATAGTCATCTTCTGCAGACAAAGCCTGCGTCAGATCCTCCCGCAACGCTGCCTGACCCGGCCATTCGCTGAAGAAGCTACCGCCGATTACCGCGTCGAACACGGCGGCGTTGCGCGACAGATGCGTTGCCAGCGCGTGAGAGGTTCCGACGATATCAACCAGCAGATCGATCAGCTGTGGATTCGCCTCGAACAGCGAAAACAACTGCACCCCGGCGGGGAGGCCCGCCAGAAAGCCATCCAGCGCCATCAGGGCCTCGTCGGGTTTCGCGGTCTTGGCAAGGCGTGACAAAAGCTCGGGCCGCAGACGTTCGAAAATGCGCGCACCGCGCTGCGAGCGCAGCGCTGGATAGGTGGTCCAGCGGGCCAGAACACCCTTGTCGAATTCAACCTCTTGCGTGGCTGCAGGGCGCGGGCTGGCACCGGGGGCAAAGAAGCCTTCGGTCAGTTCATGCACCTCGGTCAGGCGGCGGGTCAGATCGGCCCGCAGCTCGGCGCTGCTGAGACCCATCAGGCAGGCGACCCGCTCAATCCCGTCTTCGGATTGCGGCACCTTGTGGGTCTGTGCGTCATGCACCATCTGGATGCGATGCTCGACCTCGCGATGGGCACGGTAGTGATCGATCAGCTTTTCCGCCACGTCCTCGGGCACCCAACCCTTTGCGGCCAGCGCCGCCAGGCCCGGGACCGTGCCGCGCACCCTTAGATCGGGATCCCGGCCTCCGGCAATCAATTGTCGTGTTTGGGTGAAGAACTCAATCTCGCGAATGCCGCCTTGCCCCAGTTTCATGTCATGGCCGGGGATGGAAAGGCTGCCGCCCGTTCCCTTGTTCTCACGAATGCGCAATCGCATGTCATGGGCGTCCTGAATGGCAGCGAAATCCAGATGGCGTCGCCACACAAACGGGCGCAGCGCCTCAAGAAAACGCTCACCCGCTGCAATGTCGCCGGCGCAAGCGCGCGCCTTGATATAGGCTGCGCGCTCCCATGTCCGCCCGAGGCTCTCGTAGTAGCGCTCGGCCGCTTCCATCGCCAGACAGACCGGCGTCACCGCCGGATCGGGGCGCAGACGCAGATCGGTACGAAAGACATAACCATCTGCTGTCTTATCACTGAGCGTGGCACAGAAATTGCGTGTGGCCCGGACCATGCCGTGCCGGGCGTCATAAAAGTCATCCGGGTCAAAACGCGTTTCATCGAACAGAACGATCAGGTCGATATCCGAGCTGTAGTTCAGCTCATGTGCGCCCATCTTGCCCATCGCCAGAATGACCATCCCGGCAGCCGTCTCGACATCTTCTTCGGTCATGCCGGGCAACTTGCCACGCCGGATCAGAGCAGCGATCTCCGCCTTGGCAGCCACATCTGCGGCCAGCGCGCCGAAATCCGTCAGAGCGCCTGTCACCTTCTCAAGTGGCCATGCCCCCGCCAGATCGGCCAGTGCAGTCAGAAGCGCCAGCCGCCGCTTGGCCAGTCGCAGGCCGGGCCTCAACTGATCCGCTGGCAGCGCACGCGCGGCGGCCATCACGTCCACCAAAGCCTGATCTGGGTCCTGCAACGCTTCGGGCAACCAGTCCCTTTCGCGATCAATCAGCCCTTTCAGATAAGGGCTGGACCCCGCCGTGCCCGTGATCAACTCACCCTGTTCAGTGGTCAGATCCGCCAGTGCGGCGCGGGTTTCCACCCCAAGCGCGGCATCAAAGGCGCGCGGGATTCTGTTGATGGCAAGGCTCATATGCGTTCCAACGGCGTGTCCTGACTGAAGCTGTTGATCCAGTTGTCATGCCGCCGCTCCCACAGCGAGGATATCAGCATCGCCTCGGCCTGTGACGCGCCCGGACGCGTGTAATCCGCGCGATAGCTCAAAAGAACGATGTCTGACGTCAGAATCCGCAGCTTGGCCTCGGACAACTCGTAGGTCGCCATCGTGGGCGCATCGGCGAACTGGCCCACATGATCATCCCGGTTGGCAAAGCCGCTCGGATAGACCCCCAGAAAATCCGGGCTCAACAGCGCCCGGTCAGCCTGGGCGTTGCCATCAACCAACGCCGCCCAGACCTGCTTTTCCAGCGAAAGGATCTGATCTAGCGTCGGAGCGGGTTTGTTTTCAATATCTTGCATGATCAGAAATTGCGCCTGTTCCGCCACGGCGTCAACCGTCGAAAACGGCCATGTAAATCTTTTTCACATTACCCCTTGCATACGCCATTCACCCCTCCCATCTAGGAAATGTGAAGAGCATTTACATCCTGAGTGGAGAGACCTAATGACCGCATTGTCCGAACACGCCGTTCCTGCAAACCCGGGCTGGCTGCACCGCGCCGAGGCCTGGCTTGACAGCAAGGGCAAAGGGGCCTGGATCGCCGCAATGGTCCTTGGCTTTATCTTCTTCTGGCCCATTGGCCTGGCCTTTCTGGCCTATATGATCTGGAGCAAACGCATGTTCAGCAAATCCTGCAGCCGCCGTTCGTCGTGGAACAGTCACATGAGCGCTATGAAACCTTCGGGCAACAGCGCCTTTGACGCCTACAAAGCGGACACTCTGGCCCGGCTGGAGCGTGAGCAGAAAGATTTTGAATCCTTCCTGCGCCGCTTGCGTGAAGCCAAGGACAAGGCCGAGTTCGATCAGTTCATGGACGAACGTGCCCGCGACAATCGCGATGATACAGAAAACGGCGAACAACCCGCCTGATCCTGACTTGCCCTGCCCCGACCTTCGGGACAGGGTGCTTTTGACTAACAACCGGACCAAGACATGACTCACCTGCCCGATCCCGACAGCCAGCCGGAATTCTACCAATCCGTCGCAACCAAGCGTTTCTTCGCATGGCTGTTTGATATCGCCTTCATCTCGCTACTGTGTACCGTCGCTATCCTGCTGACCTTTGGCATGGGCTTTTTCATCCTCGCTCTGATTTACGCCGTCATCAGCTTCATCTATCGCGTCGTGACCATCGCAAACGGATCGGCCACCTTGGGCATGCGCTTCATGGGGATTGAGCTACGCGACGCCTTTGGTGCCCGCATGGATACCGGCAAGGCCATCGCGCACACGGCGGGGTATTTCGTCAGCATGGCGATCCCGGTGCTGCAAATCATCTCGGTCATCATGATGATGACAAGCGCACGCTGTCAGGGGCTTACGGACGCGTTCCTAGGCACCGTGATGATCAACCAGCGGGCCTGAAAAACAACTCTGTGAGTCTCTTGGCGGCGCCGGGAACCGTTGCTATCATCCGTCCCGAGGAAATGCGGGACCTTCATGCGACACACGCTGCCAATCGCGCCACAGTTCTATGTGACCGCCCCCCAGCCCTGCCCTTATCTTGAGGGCAGGATGGAACGTAAGCTGTTCACCGCCCTTCAGGGGGAAGGCGCGGATCAGTTGAACAATTGCCTGTCGCAACAAGGGTTTAGACGCTCGCAAAACGTGCTCTACCGTCCCTCTTGTACCGATTGTTCCGCCTGCCTGTCAGCCCGGATCGACGTGTCGGCCTTCCGCCCCAGCAAAAGCCAGAAACGCGCCGGCAAGCGAAACGGATACCTGAAACGGCGCGCCACTTCGCCCTGGGCAACGGATGAACAGTTCGACCTGTTCCGCCGCTACCTCGACGCCCGCCACGCGGATGGCGGCATGGCCGATATGGATGTGTTCGAATTTGCCGCGATGATCGAGGAAACCCCGATCCGCAGCCGCGTTGTCGAATATGCCGACCCCAAAACCGATGAGTTGATCGCGGTCAGCCTGACAGATGTCCTCGAGGACGGGCTGAGCATGGTCTACTCGTTCTACGATCCCCAGTTTCAGCAGAACTCGCTGGGCACATACATGATCCTCGATCATATCGAGATCGCACGCGAGGCTGGGCTGCCCTATGTCTATCTGGGCTACTGGGTGCCCGGCAGCCCCAAGATGGGATACAAGGCCAAATTCGCAGGCTTGCAGGCCTATATTCAGGGTGAATGGCGGTTGATCAAAAGCCCCAATGAATATGCGCATGCGGCGCATCACCCTCTGTCCTCGGCCCCGATCGCCGAGCAGGTGGCGAATATCCAATTGCCCGACCGACATCCGACCAAAGGCTGACCGGCGTGCGGCAGAGCCTTCATGCGATTACTTTGGTAGTGCCGGATTATGACGCTGCGATTGCGTTCTACACTGGGGTTCTGAATTTTGCACTGACGCAGGATATCGATCTGGGCGACGACAAACGCTGGGTCCGTGTGACACCACCGGGGTCTGCTGGCGCGTCATTGCTGTTGGCAAAGGCGGTCGATGCAGACCAGGCGGCGTCGATCGGGAACCAGACCGGAGGGCGCGTTGGTTTCTTCCTCGAAACCGACGATTTCTACAGGGATCACGCAGCCATGCTTGAGGCTGGCGTTGGATTTGAGGAAGTGCCACGACATGAACCCTATGGAATCGTCGCGGTCTGGCGTGATCCATTTGGAAATCGATGGGACCTCATCGAGTTTTCAGAACCTTCTCTTCTTGATTAAATCTATATTTTTCAGATCTCTAGACACCATCAACAGTAAGTTGCTCAATCATGCGGCAATTTGGAACACCTTGCGTAATTTTTAGGCAGTTGAAAATTGACCTAGGGTCACCAAGTTAACCGAACTTCTTGATGCTCAGTCCAGTTCTGACGCCTACAGCAAACTATCTGCTGTCAGGGCTGGTTTTTTATTACTGCAACAGACTTCCCACTCTGTTGCAGAGGTTTTGAAGGAGGGGAAAATGGTAAACGCCATGCGCCGACTGGTCTCGGCCAATCTGACGACCCAGATCCTGATCGCCCTGGCCCTTGGGTCGGTTTTTGGGCTGGTTTTGAATTATTTGGATATCTCGGCCCTGAACACCACGTTGGTGGAAGGAGCGCTGTCGATGCTCGGCCAGATGTTTTTGAACGCCCTGCAGATGCTGGTTGTCCCGCTCGTCGTGTTCTCGTTGCTTTGCGGAGTGGTCGGGATCGGAGACGTCAAGCTTTTGGGTCGCGTGGGCGGCATGACGTTTGTCACCTATCTGGCAACCACCGCACTGGCCGTAACCACTGCGTTGATGTTCGCCAGCCTGATCGGCCCCGGCAAAGGCTTCGAAAGCTTGTATCTTGCCGGAGACGGCGTGACAGTAGCCAACCCGCAGACCACGTGGGAGATTCTGGCGAATATAATCCCCAAGAACCCGATAAACGCACTAGCCAATGGCGAGATGCTGCAGATCATCTTTTACGTAATGGTGGTTGGCATTGCGGTTCTGATGATGGGCAGCCGTGCCAAAGCTTTTGTCGAAGGCTGTGAATTCATGAATGAACTGGCGATGAAAATCGTCAAGATCGTCATGGCCTTTGCTCCTGTCGGTGTATTCAGCCTGATCGCCAAGACCTTTGCGATGGAGGGCTTTGGTCTGTTCGGCCCGGTAATCGGCTATCTGACCACGATCAGCCTGACGCTGGTGTTCCACCTCTGTGTCACGTTGATGGCCCTGCTCTATTTCACAACGGGACTCAACCCGCGCACCTTCCTGCGCAAGATGCGCTCGGCCCAGGTGTTTGCGTTTTCGACATCCAGCTCGAACGCGACGATCCCGGCCAGCCTGCAATGCGTGACACAGCGCATCGGCGTGGATCGCTCGGTCGCTTCATTCGGCGTCCCTCTGGGGGCGACGATCAACATGGATGGCACCGCGATCATGCATGGCGTGGCCACCGTGTTCCTTGCCAACGCCTATGGCATGGATCTGGGGCTGAGCGGCTATCTGACCGTGATCTCGATCTCGGTCCTGGCCTCAATCGGTACCGCAGGTGTGCCGGGCGTGGGAATCGTGATGCTGGCGATGGTTCTGAACCAGTTGGGCATGCCGCTGGAGGGTATCGGGATCATTCTGGCCGTCGATCGTATCCTCGACATGATGCGGACAGTTGTGAATATTACCGGCGATGCGGTTGTGACCACCATTGTCGGGCAAAAGGTTGGGAAGCTGGACAAGACCGTGTTCGACAACCCAAAGGCCGGGACGTTCGATACCGCCGATCTTGGGATCGACCACAATGTCGAACAGGAATTTGCCAGGCTGACACACCCTCAGCCACAAACCTGACACGAAAAAAGGAGGCCCCCGCGGGGCCTCCTTAACGTTTGATTTCCGGATCAGTTCGGGATCAGATCGGGGACGATGGTCACAATCGTCGGGAAGAACCACAGGATCCCAATGCCCACCACCTGAATGATCACGAACGGCACGATGCCGCGATAGATATGGCCTGTTGTAACCTCTTTCGGTGCAACGCCCCTCAGGTAGAACAGCGCAAAGCCAAACGGTGGCGTCAGGAACGAGGTCTGCAGGTTCACTGCCACCATGATCGTCACCCATTTCGGATCGAACGATCCGCCATAGATCACCGGGCCCACGATGGGGATCACGATGTAGATGATCTCAAGGAAATCGAGCACGAAGCCCAGAATGAACAGCACCAGCATCACGATCAGGAAGACCGTGAACTCGTTGTCGAAACTGCGCAGGAATTGCTGGATATAGTGCTCACCCCCGAACGAGATCACCACCAGGTTCAGCAACTGCGAGCCAATCAGGATGGTGAAGACCATTGAGGTCACCTTGGCCGTCTCACGCACCACGGGCGTGAGAACCCCGCTGGCGAACAGTACCCAGCAGCCGAACAGCAGACCGAACAGCGCATAGAGATAGGCCGAATAGGCGATGATGAAGGCGATCCAGCTTTCAACCGAGACATTGCCCTGGTTGATACGCAGATCGAAGTTCACGCCCATCAGCAGTGCGATGATCACGGCGAAGGTCGACCAGATGATCACCTTGCCTGACCGCCCCTGATCCTGAAGCTTGCGATAGGCCGCCAGCATGATGGCTCCGCCCGCGCCCAGCGCCGCTGCGGGCGTCGGGTTGGTGACACCGCCAAGGATCGACCCCAGAACCGCGATGATCAGAACCAGCGGTGGAAAGACCACGCGGATCAGATCATTGGTGGCGCAGCGCGCGGCCGCTTCTTTGCAGCCGTACATGGCGATTGCAAAGGGTATGGCCAACAACAGGAACGTCGCCCCCGATGAAGTTGTTGGCGCAATCAGCAGCACATCGACCAGCAGCATAAGCAACAAGCCGATAGCACCCACAATCAGTGGCTGCGGCGACCGCGACGGCGCAATCCCGCGGCCCAACACCAGTGTCAGACCCAGCAGGATTATGATCACGGCTACGCCGTTTCCAATCGGCGCGGCGGCGGCGATCTTGGCCTCTTGCGCAGCGGCCAACTCCTCTTCGCTCAGACGCTGCGCCTCAGAAGCTCCGCCCGCGGCATCAATTGCTTCCTGTTCGGTCACAGCCTGATCCCAGGCGGATTGGCCATGCAGCTCGATCATCGAGGCTTTGCATTCCTCAGACACATTGGTGCGCAGCGATGCGCCCTGCCCGATATCCGAAAAGGCCGAAACCGAGACATTCTGGCTGCCGATCACGCCCGCGCTGCCCAGAAGCATCGCACCTGCGATCAGAGCCACCGGAGCACCCAGCAGCCAAGTCAGGCCCTCGGACCGGGTGATGGTCTCACCAGACCCGCCCGACAATTCAACCGCCGGAGCCTTTTCCGGGTTCAACAGCGCATAGCCAAAGGCATAGAGCGCATAGAGCAGCGCCAGCATGATCCCCGGCAGCAGAGCCGCCTGGAACAGCGTACCCACCGAGACAACGGCGGGCTCACCCAGATAGGTCAGTGCGTCAGTACACCCCGCCTCAACCGCGCGGGTTTCCTGTGCGGTTGAATAGAGGTCACCTGCCAGCGTTCCCAGAAGAACAATCACGATGGATGGCGGAATGATCTGCCCCAGCGTACCCGAGGCTGCGATCACACCCGTCGCCAGTTCTGGCGAATAGTTGTTGCGCAACATGGTCGGCAAGGCCAGCAGGCCCATGGTGACAACTGTTGCGCCCACGATGCCGGTCGACGCAGCCAGGAAGGCGCCCACAACCACAATCGACACGGCCAGACCACCGGGCAGCGGGCCAAACACGCGCGCCATCGTGGTCAACAGGTCGTTTGCGATCTTCGACCGCTCCAGCGTGATGCCCATCAGCACGAACATCAGCACTGCCAGCAGGGTTTCAATCGACTGCCCGGCCAGAACCCGTTCGTTCATCCGGTTCACGATGAAGGAAACATTCCGGTCCAGCGCTGTTTCCCAACCCTGCAAAAAGACCGGCTCACCTATCCTTGGCAAATCCGGGTATCGGAACACGGATATGACATCCGGTTTGACCCCGGTATTTACCAAGTCGCGGTAAGCTTGTGACCCGGTGTCGATCGCCTGATGGATCAACAGCCCGGCGCTGTCCAGCGCGGCGATGATCCCAAAGGAAATCACCCCGGCCCCGCCAATGGCGAAGGCAACGGGGAAGCCCGAGAGGATGCCTCCGAAAAGGCAGAAAAATACGATAATGAGGCCTATCTCGACGCCATCAAGTCCGAATAGCATTGTCTGGTTCTCCGTCCCTAATGCGCGCCTTCGTAGGCTTCTTCACCCTCACCAAGGCTGTCCTTGTCGAGGTATTTTCCAATGCTTTCCGGCCCTTCCACATATTCCAGATAAGACCGATACAGGAACGCGATCGCGTGCAGGAACACCATCGCGGCAAAGGCCACCAACAGAATTTTGAACAGGAAATAAGCGTTGAAGCCGTTTGGGCTGAACCCGATGGTTTCAACGTTCCAGCGCAACGCGCGGGACTTGGCGATCAGCCGGTCCAGAGTATCGCTGGCCGAGGGCTTCGGCACAATCAGGTGCCGCCACATGAAGTACCAGCCATACATCCATGTCAGCACCGCCATGGGCATCATGAACAGAACCGCCCCGCACATGTCGACAACGCGCTTGGCGCGATGGCTGATACCGGCATAGATCAGGTCAACGCGTACGTGACCGCCCTGCACAAACGTGTAAGTGCAGCAAAGGCAGACCACCATGGCGTTATAGAGTTTAAGTTCTTCTGCGAACCAGCTGATATCCATCTGAAAAGGGATACCCAGCCCAAAAGACATATCCGGGCGTGTAAACACCCGCTGCATGAAAACGATAACGATCTGCTGAATGACCATCAGCAGACCCGCCCAGGCAAAGAAGCGACCCGTTGTGTTGGCAAATCCTTCCAACACGCGCACCATTCCCCACATGAAGTTCCGGTAGTAAAGACCAATAGCCGTCAGCACCAGAAACAGCGCGAAGATCACGAAGAAGAACTCGACCGAACCGCCGTAATAGACAAAGCGCATGATTGCTTCTTTGTCCGACCAGTTCAGCCAGAGCTGCGGATGCGTGATGGCGTATCCGAAATTATAGAAGGCTTCGGCAATGTTCTGAATGAACCAGACCAGTCCATTCCACAGGGCGCCGAAGAACGAGATACCGTTTTCGTCCTGCATGTTGTCCCCAGGTCGCATCGGTTGCACGTTTCATTATTGCGGTATGTCCGAACCGCTTATGTGCAACGGGAAAGGCTCCCCCGCCGAACGGGGGAACCGATTGCATTGAGCGGGAGTGCTTAACCGCGCACGCGGTCGCGCTGTGCGGTGTAGACACCCGACGACAGGTTGTTCCAGCCCGACGACGCCGCCATCGACTCCATGGCGCTGTCGTGGATCCGCTTGAACAGCTCGTCGCCCATGTTCTCGTCCAGCACTTCCTGGCTGGCCTGACCGAAGGCATCCCAGACGCTGTCGGGGAATTCCATGACCTTGACACCACCGGCCTGCAGACGCTGCAGCGCCGCGCCGTTGTTGGCCAGGAATTGCGCCAGGTTCCACTGGTGCGCTTCGGCAGCTGCGATCTCGATGATCTTCTGCTGAGCAGCGGACAGGCTGTCAAATACTTCGCGGTTGGTGGCCAGCGACAGACCCGCACCCGGCTCATGGAAGCCTGCAGTGTAATAGGTCTTGGTGATTTCCTGGAAGCCCGCTTTTTCGTCGGCCCACGGACCGATCCACTCGGTACCGTCAATCGCGCCGGACGACAGCGCCTGATACACTTCCGAGCCCGGAATGTTCTGAACCGATGCACCCAGTTTGCCCAGTGCCTTACCGCCCAGACCCGGCATACGAAACTTCAGACCGTTGAAATCTTCGGGGCTGTTGATCTCTTTCGAGTACCAGCCACCTGCCTGCGCACCGGTGTTACCGGCCAGGAAGGATTTCAGGCCGAAGATTTCGCCCAGTTCGTCATGCAGCTCCATACCGCCGGCATGGTAGTACCAGTTCACCAGTTCCTGCGCGGTCATGCCGAACGGAACAGCGGTGAAGAAGGCATAGCCCGGATGCTGACCCACAAAATAGTAATCCGCCGCGTGGTACATATCGGCCTGACCGGACGATACCGCGTCGAACACTTCGAACGCACCAACCAGTTCACCGGCGGCTTTGATTTCAACGTTCAGGTCACCATCCGACATTGTAGTGATGCTGTCGGCACAACGCTGCGCGCTGTCGAAAACGCCCGCAAGGCCACGGCCCCACGAGGTGACCATGGTCAGCGTCCGCTTGCCCTGCGCATAAGCGGGCGCGGCCAGAGTGGTCGCGGCAGCAGCCGAGCCGCCCAGTGCTGACGTTTTCAGAAACTTACGACGATCCATATGAGTGTTCCTCCCCTACATATTCATTACCCGGCTGATGCCGGGCCGATCGTTTCCAGTGCGCGTCAGCCTAATTGCAAGCACATGAATGTGAATACCTACTACTACGTAGCCGAGCCGATTTTTCCGCGCTCGGGGCATAAATCAGGCCGATTTCACCTGCCCCTTCTTAAAAATCGAGTGCCGGGACCACTGATCGCCCAATCTTTTTGCAATTTCCTGGCAGCTTGCGTATCGATTCGACCATGAGAGGATTCCGAAATCTCATCTCGCTGACCTATGCGCAGAAACTGTCGCTGGTCGCTGCTATCCCGCTGCTTGCAGCGGTGGCTGCGATTGCGCTGGTGGTCGCCTATGAATCCCGTGCAACCGCCGAACGCGAGATACAAGCCCTCGAACGTCGTCTGATCGAGGCCAAGAAGGATGAACTGCGCAACTATGTGACTCAGGCCCGCAACGGGTTTGCCTATATCTACGGTCGCGCCTCGCCAGATGATGAAGTTGCAAAGAACCTCGTTACACAGATCCTGTCGGCGATGATCTATGGTAAGGACGGGTTTTTCTTCGTCTACGATTATGACGGCAACAACCTTGTCAGCCCGCGCCAGACCGAGTTCATCAACCGCAACTGGTCAGATCTGACCGACAGCGACGGCATACCGATCGTGGACGAGTTCATCACGCTCGCCCGTCAGGGTGCGGGCTGGCACAGCTTCATGTGGCAAAAACCCTCGACCGGGGAAGAGGCGCAGATGATTGCCTATGTCGTCGGCCTGCAGGATTGGCGCTGGGTCGTCGGCACCGGCGTCTTTATTGATGATATAGTCGCAACAGTCGCTAATGCACGGGCCGAAGTCGAAGCGCGCGTTCAGCGCACCTTCCTCTATATCGGAGGCATCGTTCTGGCTGCCGTGCTGATCGTTTTCGCCTCAGGCATGTTGCTGAATTTCCGTGAGCGCCGTCTGGCCGATGCCAAACTCAAAGAGCTGACCCAGCGCGTGTTCGACGCGCAGGAAGAAGAACGCGGCCGCGTGGCGCGCGAACTGCATGACGGCATCAGCCAGATCCTCGTCGGTGTCCGCTATGCGCTGGACAACGCCCGCCGCCGCTTGACCCGCGGCGACGATACAGGTGCGCAGGAACCATTAGAGAAAGGCATCGACAATCTGGGTACCGCGATTACCGAAGTGCGCCGCATCAGTCGCGATCTTAGACCCGGCGTGCTGGACGATCTGGGCCTCGGCCCCGCGCTTAAGGCGCTGACCGACGATTTCCGCGAACGCACAGGGATCGAGACCGAGTTCACCACAGTGGTGTTCCGCAACCGGCTGGATCAGGACAGTAAGATCGCGCTCTACCGGATTGCCCAAGAGGCGCTGACCAATATCGAGCGTCACTCGGGCGCGACCCGTGTTACAATCGACCTGCGCGGCCACAAGAAAGGCGCCACGATGCGCATCACGGACAATGGCTGCGGGCTGCGCAGCGAAACGGACAGCACCTCCACCGGTATCGGCCTGCGCAACATGCAGGAACGGATAGAACAGCTTGACGGTTCGCTTCGCATTCTGTCATCCCGCGGTCAACGCAGCGGCACCGTGATCGAGGCCAGCCTGCCGCTCAGCCACCTGCTGCCACCGCAGGAAGACGCAACACCGAAACGAAAGGCCGGTTCCTGATGTCTGATTCGATCCGGGTTCTTATTGTCGACGATCACCCGATGGTGGCTGAGGGCATCCAATCTCTGCTCGAAGGCTATGACGAGATCGAAGTGGTCGGCACCCTCTCCAACGGTCAGGAGGCGGTCGATCAGGCGACACAGCTGGAACCGGACGTAATACTGATGGACCTCAACATGCCAGGTCTCAGCGGGCTCAGCGCAACCGAACTCATTCTCGAACGGGTGCCCGACACGCGCATCCTGATCCTGTCGATGCATGACAGCCCGGAATACATCTCGACCGCGCTCAGCCACGGGGCCAAGGGCTATGTGCTCAAGGACGTGCCCACTGAAGAGATCAAGCAGGCCATCGATGCGGTGATGCGCGGCGAGCGCTACCTCTGCACCGGGGCCAGCGGATCGCTGGAGCCCAAGGACGGCAACACCCGCGAGGCGCTGACAGGCCGCGAACAGACCATTCTGCTGGAACTGGCGCAGGGCAAATCCAACAAAGAGGTCGCGCTGGCGCTGGATATCTCGGTACGCACCGTCGAGACCCACCGCAAGAACATCAAACGCAAGCTTGGCATCTCCTCCACCGCGGGCCTGACCCGCTATGCGCTAGAACATGGGGTGCTGCAAGGCACCAGTCCCGGGTTCTGACCGCAGCGCGGCACGCGCTGCCCGGCCCAACCGGAGGAGGCGCGCCGAAGGCGCTTCGACGACGGGCGGGAGTGCTACCCGCTGCCGCGCGGGCTGATGCCTTCGCCAAAAAACACCAGCGTCCCGTCCTCGTCGATGACGTGGAACTCGCGCTGTCGATAGGGTTGATCGAATGGAGGCCGCACGCGCCCCTCGGGCAAGTCCTGCAAACCAGGACGCAGCTTTTCATACAAAGCGTCAATCCCTTCGACATCGATATAGAAAGATTGTTCGTCACCCAACGGACGCCCATCCGGGCGCGGCGGGCATTCCAGCAAACGGATGGCAACCACATCAAGCCGCAAGAAAGCATAGTTGTCCTGCTTGAAGGTGCAGGTAAATCCCAACCGAGTGCAATAAAACTCGATTTGCCTGTCCAGAGACGAGCACAGCACAAACGGTGTGAGTTGCAATATCCGCGCCATCTGATCCTCCCGATCCAATGGCTGAAACTCTAGCATGACTCAGTCGATAAGTTGATCGTTTCGCAATCCTTCACGCTCATGATGATGCGGCAATACGCGGCCGTATAGTTGGCGGGTCCGCTCGACTCCCCCACACATGCCTTCAGTTTCGACAAACGAAAAAATCCCGACATACCGCTTGCGCGGGCCGCTGACCGGTGCCACCCGGTGCAGTGAATACCGTCCCCGGAATATCTGCAGATCGCCGGGCTGCAGTTCAAGCGTATGAACTCGCGCCATGTTGCCATCCAGCACCGCCGCGACATCCGAAAAATTCTCCTCATCTGCGCTGCGAAGGTTGGGAGCATACTGAAACGCCCCGCCCTCTTCCCCATTCTGGATCGCCAGCGTGACCGTGTAGTTGTTGGTGTCGAAATGCCAGGGAAAGCCCTGCCCCTCCTCGACCACGTTAATGATCACATCGGCCAGCGGATCATCATATCGAAAGAACCGATCCTCGGGTTCGTTCAGAGCGGTCCGGATGAAGGGCATAAACTCTTCAAATTCGTAAATCCGACGCAGGGGACCATTTTTGGCAAAGTTATCCGCTGGAACAAAGGCGTTTGACCGGTCGTAGAAACGACGTATTGGATGGCCGATCCCGAAGCGCGGATCATCCTTGGTGAAATAGGCGTTGGTCCGGTTGAACGAACGATGCGCCTGCGGGGCGGTAGCTTCGGCTTCACGCACCAGATGCTCCAACCCGGCTTCGTGCACAAAACCGGGCAACACCGCACAACCGTCCTGATCAAGCTCTCGCCGAAGATCCTCGATCATTCGGTTATACGCCCAGGATCCCGGGCAATCGATCGGGTATCGCCCGAGATCCACCAGATCGTGCAGCATCACTGATCTCCTTTTTTCGTGCGGTTACAGACAAGCGTGACGCAGACAGGTCGACCGATCATGCCCGTTTCGGACATCGCGTTGACGCTTTCAGACCTCCGCATCCTCTGCCAAACCAGTGAATAACTTCGATTTTTGGCGGAAATTCCCAACATGCGTCAAAATGCGCAATAATATGTCGCAAAATACCGCCTCCGAGTTAGAAAATTTGAGCAATTGCCTGTTGACGCCCCCGCGCGCCCCTCATAATGTCCCTGCACGCAAAGAAGGAGCCTCTGGCGATGAGAACGCTAGTCGTAATCGTAGGAACCAAGCGCATGGGCCGGTAACGGTAAACCATAATCGAACCCATGCGCCTCCGAAAAATCTCGGGGGCTTTTTTTATGCAGAACGCAAGACACATGTCGCGAACGGAGCAAAGCAGATGACACGTGAGATGACCGGCGCAAAGATGGTGGTTCAGGCCCTTAAGGATCAGGGCGTGGACACGGTATTCGGATACCCCGGTGGCGCCGTCCTACCGATCTATGATGAGATCTTTCTGCAAAACGATATCCGTCACATTCTTGTGCGGCACGAACAGGGCGCGGTACACGCAGCCGAAGGCTATGCGCGGTCCACCGGCAAACCGGGCGTTGCGCTGGTGACGTCTGGCCCCGGCGCGACCAATGCGGTGACCGGTCTGACCGATGCGCTGATGGATTCGATCCCGATCGTTGTTCTGACCGGTCAGGTGCCGACCTTCATGATTGGCTCGGACGCGTTCCAGGAAGCCGACACCGTAGGCATCACCCGCCCCTGCACCAAGCACAATTGGCTGGTGAAAGATACCGACTCACTGTCCGGCACCCTGCACGAGGCCTTCCACGTCGCCACGTCGGGCCGCCCCGGCCCCGTTCTGATCGACATCCCCAAGGATGTTCAGTTTGCGAATGGAGAATACAGCGGACCGAAGCCTTCAACCTCACATTATCAACCCGTGCTCAAAGGTGATCTGGAAGAGATCACTGAACTGGTTGCCGCGATGGAGACCGCCAAGAAGCCCGTTTTCTACACCGGCGGCGGCGTCATCAACTCTGGCACCGCGGCCAGCCAGTTGCTGCGCGAGTTGGTGGATGCGACCGGCTTTCCAATCACTTCGACTCTGATGGGGCTCGGGGCTTATCCGGCTTCAGGCAAGAACTGGATCGGAATGCTGGGGATGCATGGCCTCTATGAGGCCAACATGGCGATGCATGATTGCGATCTGATGATCAACATTGGTGCTCGCTTTGACGACCGGATCACCGGACGGATCGATGCGTTCTCGCCGAATTCGGTCAAGGCGCATATCGATATTGACCCGTCCTCGATCAACAAGGTCATCCGTGTGGATATCCCGATTGTCGGTGACGTTGCCCATGTTCTGGAAGACATCCTGAACATCTGGAAATCGCGCGGCCGCAAAACCAACACGCCAGCTGTTGCCGAATGGCAAAAGCAGATCGATGACTGGCGCAAGGTGAATTGCCTGGCTTTCACGGCCAGCGAGAAGACCATTAAACCGCAACACGCCTTACGGCGGCTGGAAGAACTGACCAAGAACCACGACCGTTATATCACAACCGAAGTTGGCCAACACCAGATGTGGGCCGCGCAATATCTTGGCTTCGAAGACCCCAACCGTTGGATGACGTCTGGCGGTCTGGGCACCATGGGCTACGGCTTCCCGGCCTCGATCGGCGTGCAGATGGCGCATCCGGATGCGTTGGTGATCAACGTGGCGGGCGAGGCTTCGTGGCTGATGAACATGCAAGAGATGGGCACCGCCGTTCAGTACCGCCTGCCGGTGAAGCAGTTCATCCTCAACAACGAACGCCTGGGCATGGTGCGCCAGTGGCAGGAGTTGCTGCATGGCGAACGGTACTCGCATTCGTGGTCCGAGGCACTGCCCGATTTCGTCAAGCTCGCCGAAGCGTTTGGTGCCAAGGGCATCATCTGTTCTGAGCCCGCCGATCTGGATGACGCGATCATGGAGATGATCAACTATGACGGCCCGGTGATCTTTGACTGTCTGGTCGAAAAGCACGAGAACTGCTTCCCGATGATCCCGTCGGGCAAAGCCCATAACGAGATGCTGCTTGGCGAAGCCGAGACCCAGGGCGTGATCGATTCCAAGGGTTCGGTTCTGGTTTAACAAAATTCGACGAATTTTGTCGGGCGCTTCGGTGCCCGACCATCGCAGGATGATGAAAGGGACATAAATGTCTGCCCTACAAATCAAAAAAGGCGCAACCCGCCATTCCGCATACAACCTACGCCCCACTTTCTCGGACGTACAGGAGCAGCACACGATCGCCGTTCTGGTCGAAAACGAGCCCGGCGTATTGGCGCGGGTGATCGGTCTGTTCTCGGGCCGCGGCTATAACATCGAAAGTCTCACCGTCGCCGAGGTGGACCACACCGGACATCTCAGCCGGATCACCATCGTGACCACCGGCACGCCGCAGGTGATCGAACAGATCAAGGCACAGCTGGGCCGGATCGTTTCGGTGCGGGATGTGCATGACCTGACCGTCGAAGGCTCATCAGTTGAACGCGAACTGGCGATCATCAAGGTCGTCGGCGAAGGCGACAAACGGGTCGAAGCGCTGCGTCTTGCGGATATCTTCCGTGCCAATGTGGTCGACAGCACCCTGAATTCGTTCATCTTCGAGATCACAGGTGCGCCAGACAAGATCGACGCGTTTGCCGATCTGATGCGGCCCCTGGGTCTTGCTGAAATCGCGCGCACTGGTGTTGCTGCCTTATTGCGTGGCGATAGAACCTGAAATCCGGTCTCTCTGCCGCATCATGCGCGGCTCGATCACTGAAATAACCGCGCGAACGCAAACGCGCGGCTATTTTCATCACATCTAGACCAGAACATGAAAAAGATCAGACAAGTTAGCCAAAACCCTATTGATTTTGGCACACGTCACGTTAGCGTGTAGCGTGTAGCGGCGTGCAATCAGGCCTCCGCTAGGGTCTTCGTTACGATTTCTGACTGACATTCGGCCATTGCGCCGATGTGATCGCGTTTTACTAAAAACCAGCAGAATCCCGGGACGAACGTGACCGATACCATCCGCAACCCCGCCGAATTGCGCAGCATGTTTGGCGAAAACCTCAAACAGCTTGCGCGCAGCTATCCTTCGGTTTCGGAACTCTGCCGCCAGTTGGGCATCAACCGGACACAGTTCAATCGATATCTGGGTGGCGAAAGCTTTCCGCGACCCGACGTGCTGGATCGGATTTGCCGGTTCTTTGCCGTGGATGCGCGTATCCTGCTGAAACCTTTGGAAGAGATTGAAACACCCCCTGCGCACCCGGCGTCCGACACCATCGACCGCTTTCTCGCTGCCGGAACCAACGCGCTGTTCGCACCCGGTTTCTATCACGCGATCGAGGCAGATCTGAACGGAAGCGATGCCGCACGGCACCAGCTGCTGCTTGTGCGCCGCATTGGCCATTGCGCCCTGCTGCGCGGTTATGAGCCGCACTCAGCGATGCCCGGTGAACCCGCCCCCGCGCGCGAGCTTCAAGGGGTTGTCACGCAATCCGGTACGCAGATCTGCGCGCTGATGTCCCGTCAGGGCGGGCGGGATTGCCGGGTGATGGTAGTGACGCCACAACCCTCGGACACCGAGTTGCGGTGGCTGGGTTATCTGCTGCGGCTACCAGACCGACCTGCCCTAGGTCCGAATATTCAACGGCTGGAACTACGTCACCTCGCGTACGATCTGTCTGCAGCCCTGCGTCTAAGACGCAGAGCACCGCACGCCCCAGAAGCGCGCTGACACATCCGGGCCTGTATTCAGGCCGCTTCGTCTGCCACTGCGTCTTCAGTGATCAGCCGATAGAGGCGCCAACTGGCGTGGCCCATCAGCGGCAATACCACCAACAAACCCAAAAACCACGGGATCATTGCCAGAAAGGTGACAATGGCAATGAAAGCGCCCCAGCCCAACATCACGCCTTTATTTGCAGCGACATAGGCATAGCTCGATATCATCGCGGTGACGAAATCCAACTCACGATCCAGCAACATCGGGATCGACAGAACCGTGATCATGTAAAGCAGGATCGCAAATATGGCCCCGACGACTGTCCCGATGGCCAGCATGGACAATCCATTTGGTGTCAGAAACACCTCAAACGACGATGAGATGTTGGTCATCGTCGACAGCCCCATGAAAAGTGCAAAAATCATGTGCCCGAGGAAAAACCAGAACAGGAACATCACCACGATGATGGCACAGATCGACGGCAGCTGCCTGCGGCTTTGCTGCACGACAACCCCAAAGATCGCACCAAAATCCAGCGGTTCGCCCTGCTCAAGTCGGTGAGAAACTTCATAGAGACCCACGGCGGCAAACGGACCGATCAGCGGGAACCCGATCGCGGCGAGTACCAGCCAGAACGAGGTTCCACTCTGCAGTGTGACCCAGGCCATCACCCAGCCCGCCACCACGTAGAACCCGGCAAACAAAAGACCGAAGACCGGCGCGCGGCGGAAATCCTGCCAACCCTGACGCAGCGCGTCCTTCAGCATGGCTGCGTCAACCGCTTTCATTGTTGGAACACCAAAAGGCTTATCCATTCTCTGTCTCTCCTCCCGTGACCGATCTAGTTGGTCGGTCTTTTCTGTGGCCAGCACGTCGCCTCATGATAAGCTGCCCCGACTGCCAGCATTCGCGCGTCGGAACCGCGTGGCCCGAATAGCTGCAAACCCATCGGCAATCCCTGCGCGCCAAACCCGGCTGGCACCGCCAGACAGGGCAGACCCAGCAAACTGACCGGAGTAACCACCTGCATCCAGCGGTGATAGGTGTCCATCACCTGTCCTGCGACCTCGGTCGGATATGGCTGGTCGATATCAAAGGGCCAAACCTGAGCCGCCGGAAGTACCAGCGCATCATAGCTTTCAAACAGCGCCGCGGACTGCCGAAACCACTCCGACCGTGTGACACTGGCATGATGCACGTCCATCGCGCTCAGCGCCAATCCACGCTCCAACTCCCATTGCGCACTGTCCTTGAGTGAGGCTTTCCGGTCCGACAAGGCTTCCAGCCCTGTGGCTACGCTCCAGGATCGCAAGGTAATCCAGCTGTCCCAAATCCGTTCGGCGTCAAATGGCGGGGCAACCGACTCAATACGCGCCCCAAGCTGAGCAAATACGTCCAGAGCGTTCTCACACAGCTCTGATATTCCAGCCTCATAAGGAAACGCGCCGCCCCAATCGCCCAGCCATCCGATCCGCATGCCTTTCAGGTCGGCCTTCGAAACCGTAGAGACATCATCGACATCAAGGCTCAGCGGCATCCGCGAATCCGGGCCCGAGATTACATCCAGCAAAATCCCGATATCCTCCGGGCTGCGTGCCATGGGGCCAAGGGTCGATAGCTGGTGCAGATAGCTGTCCCCGACAGGTTCAGAGGGCACCCGCCCCCAGCTGGGCCGAAACCCGTACACATTGTTCCACGCAGCCGGGTTGCGCAAACTGCCCATCATGTCCGACCCATCGGCCAGCGCTACCATGCCAGTGGCCAAAGCCACCGCCGCACCACCGGATGACCCACCACAGGATCGCGCCGGGTCATACGGGTTGCGCGTGGCGCCATAGACCGGGTTGAACGTGTGCGATCCCAACCCGAACTCGGGCGAGTTTGTCTTGCCTATCAGAATCGCGCCAGCCGCCCGCATCCGCGCTGCGATCAAGTCATCAGACTGCGGAACGTGGTCCTTGAACAGCGGCGAACCTTGTGTCGACACAACCCCGGCCACGTTCACCAGATCTTTCACCGCAATCGGCAAACCATGCAACGGCCCTCGGATCGGGCCGTCATCCAGCGCCTGCGCCTCTGCCAGCAACGCCGCTTCATCCCGTAGCGCAACGATCGCATTTACGCGGCCATTGACCTCAGCGATCCGATCCAGCGTCGCGCGCATAACCTCACCCGCAGAGATCGAGCGCTGCGCAAGGGCGCCCAACAGGTCTGTGGCAGAGGTTTGGCTCAGGTTCATAGGCAGGCTCACATCAGGCTTTCGCCGCTCAGCCTAGCCAAGCCGCCTCACCATTTAAACCCACTGTTTCAATGTATCTTTTCCCGACCAGAGGCGCGAACGGGATCCCGCTTCATCTGGCCCAAAATATCCCGGGGGAGTCGCGGCCTGCCGCGACGGGGGCAGCGCCCCCTGCCCGGCCTAGTCGCCCTGCGCCTCGGACCGGGATTTACCCGCCACATTCAAAGCCAGCGTCGCCGCCATGAACCCATCCAGATCGCCATCCAACACCCCTTTGGTGTCTGAAGTCTCATGGTTGGTCCTCAGATCCTTGACCATCTGATAGGGCTGCAGCACGTAAGACCGGATCTGGTTGCCCCAGCCCGCGTCCCCCTTGGCTTCATGCGCCGCGTTGATATCCGCGTTCCGGCGATCCAGCTCTTGCTGATACAGCCTCGATTTCAACGCCTTCATGGCAATGTCACGGTTCTGATGCTGCGATTTCTCGGAACTCGTCACCACAATCCCGGTCGGGATATGCGTGATCCGCACCGCCGAGTCCGTCGTGTTCACGTGCTGTCCCCCCGCGCCCGAAGACCGGTAAGTATCGATACGAATGTCGGAGGGGTTCACCTCGATCTCGATATTGTCGTCCACCACCGGGTAGACCCAAACCGAGCTGAACGAGGTATGCCGTTTCGCAGCCGAGTCATAAGGAGAAATGCGCACCAGCCGATGCACACCGCTCTCCGACTTCAGCCAGCCATAAGCGTTATGCCCGGAAATCTTATAAGCGGCAGATTTAATCCCCGCCTCTTCACCGGCTGTCTCGGATTGCAGTTCGACCGTATACCCCTTCTTCTCGGCCCAACGCACATACATCCGCGCCAGCATCGAAGCCCAATCACAGCTCTCTGTGCCGCCCGCGCCCGAATTGATCTCAAGGAATGTATCATTGCCGTCGGCCTCACCATCCAGCAGCGCCTCAAGCTCTTTCTTGGCGGCCTTGGCCCGCAACGCCTTGATCGAAGCTTCGGCGTCGTCGACGACTTCCTGATCTTCCTCCATCTCGCCAAGTTCGATCAGTTCGATATTGTCGCTCAGATCGGTCTTGATGGATTCATATGTCTCGATGGCATCAACCAGCAACTGCCGCTCGCGCATTAGCTTCTGCGCGTTCTCGGGGTTATCCCACAGGTTCGGATCCTCGACGCGCGCGTTGAATTCCTCCAACCGATGCGGCGCAGTTTCATAGTCCATGCGCTGCGCCAGCAGCTCCAGCGACTTTTCGATTTCCGCCACGATGTTCTGGGTTTCGGCGCGCATGGTCTTGTCCCAACTTGCTCAATCAGGCCTGCGTGATAGCAAGAGGTGCGGGCCACCACAAGACAGGCAGGATCGGAATGCAAAGCGCTGCGGAAAAGATTGCGGATGCGTGGGGCCTGAGCTTCGTGTCACATATCGCTGACACCGGTCACGCTCAGCTTTGGCAAGTTCAAACAGCCAATGGTCCTGCAGCGCTGAAACTCTATCGCCGCGAAGATCGGGGCAACGAGGCGGCTGGCACCGACCTCCTCAGGCTTTGGCAAAACCGCGGCGCGGTCACGGTTCTGGCAGAGGAGAACAATGCCGTGCTGATGGAGTGGCTGGAGGGGCCATCGCTGGGCGATCTGGCCCGCGCCGGACAGCCCGATACCACCCTCGCCGCGCTGGCTGAAACCGCGCGCCGCCTGCATCGTGCGCCAGTGGTCAAGGCGACACGGCTGAAACCGCTGCAGCAGGTGTTTGACCCGCTACTCTGCTGCGAGTTTGCACCGAACTGCCTCGTGCCGTTTCGACATGACATGGTCCGGGCTATCGACTTGGCGCGCGCCTTGCTGGACAACCAGCCCGAAGCAGTACCGCTGCACGGGGACCTACATCCCGACAACGTAATACTGACCGCCAAGGGGCCGCGGGTCATAGACGCCAAAGGCTATCTGGGTGATCCCGCGTTTGAGCTTGCCAACGCCTTGCGCCACCCGAAGGGCATGCCCGAACTGGTGCGCCAACACGGTCAGATCCACCGATGCCTGACCCTTTATTCCGATGCTATGAACGTCAGTGCTCAGCGGCTCGCAGAATGGGCCGCCGTGAAATGTGCGCTGTCCATATTCTGGCGCGCCGATGGGAAAATCGAGACCGACCATGAGGCCGGTCTGCTTCATCTTTTGCTAGAGATCACAGATCAATAAAGACCGCCGCCCTGCAGGTCACCCTGACTGGCGTTGGGACCAACCGTAATCGTGTTGCCGGTCGAGGTCGTCACTTGGCGACCGCCTCGGGTGACTTCTTCAAACAACGGCAATTCCGATCCAACGGCAAAGCCACCGTCATAGACGCGGTCGATAAAGCCGTCGACGCCATCGCGGAAATACTCGGCGACAACGTAGTCACCCGATGCATCTGCCGGCAGGCGTGCACCGCTGAACCGGTCGATCTTGATGAACTGCCCACCCGGAGGCACTTCGAACGGGCCGCCGCCATATTTCTCGACGGCTTTTTCCATGAAACTCTGGAAGACCGGGCCGCACATGGTGCCGCCATAGGCCCCCCGCCCCATCGGGCGCGGGCGGTCGTAGCCGATATAGCAGCCGGCAACGATGTTCGAGGTAAATCCGATGAACCATGCATCCTTAGATTCGTTGGTGGTGCCAGTTTTGCCTGCTGTCGGCACCGGCAGATTGACGACGCTGGATGCGGTTCCCCGATCCACCACGCCCTTCATCATCGAAGTCAGCTGATAAGCGGTGATCGCGTCCATTACCTGACTGCGATCCGTGATGATCTGAGGCGCTTCGTCCGGTTCCAGCCCGCTCGAATTGCAATCCAGACATTGCCGGTCATCATGGCGATAGATCGTCTTGCCATACCGGTCCTGAATGCGGTCGACCAGGGTCGGTTCAACCCGTTCACCACCATTGGCGAACATCGCATAAGCCGCGACCATCTTGTAGAGCGTGGTTTCCTCGGACCCCAGTGAGTTCGCAAGGAACGCCCCCATCCGGTCATAGACGCCGAACCGCTCGGCATAGCCTGCGACCACCGGCATCGTCACCTCTTGCGCCAGACGAATGGTCATCAGGTTCCGCGACTGTTCGATGCCCGTACGCAAAGGCGTTGGCCCATAGAACTTGTTCGACGAGTTCTTTGGCCGCCACAGACCCTGCGGCGTATTCACCTCAATCGGCGCGTCCACAACGATCGTCGCCGGGCTATAGCCACTGTCCAGTGCGGCGGCATAGACGAAGGGCTTGAAACTCGACCCCGGCTGGCGCTGCGCCTGTGTGGCGCGGTTGAACACGGTGTCCTGATAGGAAAAGCCGCCTTGCATCGCCAGAACACGGCCCGAGTTCACGTCCATCGCGACAAAGCCACCCTGCACTTCGGGCACCTGACGAGCGGACCACTGGCCCTCTTCCCCGGCCATAACCAGAATGACGTCGCCGCGTTTGAAGTTGTCCTGGAAATTGCCCTGCATCCACTGGATGTCAGACCGCGGAATGGCGCCGTCAGCGGGGCCATCCTCGATACCAACCGTCAGGGACTGATCGGCAACGTTCAGCACCACCGCCGGGTACCACTGCGTCGGCAGCACCACGTCGCGTGGAATTTCCATGATCGCCAGCGCCTCGCGCCATTGCGCCTCATCCGCCAGCTTCTCTTCCGGGATCAAATCACCTGTGCCACGCCAGCGTCCGCGCGAGCGGTCGTATTTCTGCAGCGCTGTGCGCAAGGCCTTGGCGGCCTCGACCTGCATCTCTTCATCCACGGACGCGCGCACGGTGAAACCGCCGGTAAAGAACTCGCCTTCGCCGAAGTCCTCGCTCAACTGGCGGCGAATTTCATCGGTGAAGTAATCACGCGGCGGCAATGCGGTGCGGAAGCTCTCAAAGTCACCGTTCTGGACCGAACGCAAAGGCATCTCGACCTCAGACTCATAGGTCGCCTGATCGATATAACCGTTCTGCTGCATCTCGCGCAGCACATAGTTACGGCGGTTCAGCAGGCGTTCTTTCTGACGAACCGGGTGGTAATCCGACGGCGCTTTGGGCATCGCCGCCAGCATCGCGGCCTCATGCGGGGCCAGTTCCTGCAGCGTCTTGTTGAAATAGGTCTGCGCCGCGGCGGTCACGCCATAGGAGTTCTGGCCCAGAAAGATCTCGTTCATATAGAGTTCGAGGATCTGTTCCTTATCCAAGGTATCCTCAAGCCGCGTGGCAAGGATGATCTCCTTGATCTTGCGTTCAGCCCGGCGGTCACCGGACAGCAGGAAGTTCTTCATCACCTGCTGGGTAATCGTCGACGCCCCGCGTACGGTTTCCCCCTTGGTACGCACCGCCTCGACCCCGGCGGCAACAATCCCGCGTGGGTCATACCCCTGATGGGTATAGAAATTCTTGTCTTCCGCCGAGATAAAGGCCTGCTTCACCAGATCGGGGATTTCCTCGGATGGGGTGAACAGGCGGCGTTCCTGCGCGAATTCGTCGATCAGCTGGCCTTCGCCCGAGTATATCCGACTGATCGTCGGCGGTTTGTATTGCGCCAACGACTCATGGCTGGGCAAGTCGCGCCCATACATCCAGAACACCGCGCCAACAACCAGCGCGGCCATAAATATACCCAAAGTCACGAGGCTGAAGATCGCCCCGAAAAACGAAAGAACAAACCGGATCACGTTACTGCCTTTTTTTCGCGGTGACGCCTATATAGGGATGCGCCTGCCCCGGGTCAAAACACGAAACCCTACAATGGCCATTTTGCGCCGCTGCGTCATTGCCCAATCAGATTGCGTTTCACCTGATCATCCTGCCGCCAGGCCTCAAGCCCCTGCACGATACCATGCGCCATCAGGGCACGCCATTCCGGGTTCCGGATGTTGTTCAGATCGCGTGGGCTGGACAGAAACCCAAGCTCGACCAGAACCGACGGAATATCCGCAGCTTTCAGAACCGAAAATGAGCCGGTACGGATCGGGCGGCTGTTCATCGGTCCACCCTGCTGGGTCATCCCTTCGGCCAGTGCCTGCGCCAGTGCATTCGTACGTGGTTTGGTTTCTTGCCGCGCCAGATCCAGCAGCACATCGGCAACCTGATCATCCGATCCACTCAGATCGATCCCGGCGATCATGTCCCCCCTGTCATGCCGCTCGGCCAGTTTCTGGCTGGCAATGTCAGACGCCTCATCAGCAAGGGTATAGACCGCTGCCCCGTGCGCGCGCCCTTCGGACAGCCAATCAGCATGCAGCGAAACGAACACATCGGCCCCCGCCCGATGCGCCAGGGCGATGCGGCGTTCAAGGCTGACAAACTGATCGTCTACGCGTGTCATCACCACCTCGAACCCACCTGCACGCAACAGCATTTCGCGCAGCTCACGCGCGAAGGTCAGCATGAGCGTCTTTTCATTCGTATTCGGAACTTCAGCTCCCGGATCAATGCCACCATGGCCGGGGTCCAGCATCACCCGCAAGACTCCCGAATTGTCCCGTCCTGAGGCTTCGGGCGTGAGCACAGGTTCGGGTAAATCCCACCCTGGCTGGCGCGGAGCCCCTGCGCTGGCTGCGAAACTGTCAAAATCAGTGCCCACCAATTGCAGCGAAAGATGCGCAGCACCAGTAGTTTCATCGACCCGCAGATCAGCTGTTTCAATCGCCAGAGGCGCGCCCAGCTCCAACACCAGACGTGACCAGCCGGGCACATAGGCACCAAACCGCACCCCGCTTATGCGGTTGGTTTGCAGAAAGCTCTGACGGTCCAGCCCAGCCCAGTCGACCTCCTGAAAATCCAGCACCATGCGGTAAGGATCGCGCAGGGTGAAAACGCGATAGGGCACACCCTGACTGAGACCGAGATCGAGGCGCACACCGGAACGGCCTTCATCGCTGATGCGGCTTTGCTCGGGCAGCACGCGGGCGAGCGCATTGAACTCTTGCGCGACGGCAACACCTGACAGCGCCCAGATCAGGGCGAATGCGTAGAAAATCCTGCTCATGGCCTCAAGTTATCCCGAGATCGATTGGCGCAAAGCCTATAGCATCAACCAAGCTTTGTGAACGCCCTAGACCGGTGCAGCGATCGCACCGCGCTCTGCCATGAACCGACGCAGACGTTCCAGCCCGTCCTGAATGTCAGCCGTCGCACGCGCATAGGAAAAGCGCAGAGTCGTGTGACCGCGCTGGGGGTCAAAATCCAGCCCCGGCGTGACGGCAACACCTGCCTTTTCAAGAATCTCGGCGGCGAAAGCACGACTGTCATCGGTCAGGTCCGAGACATCGGCATAGACATAAAACGCCCCATCCGGCGGCGCGATATTGGTGAACCCGGCTTTGGGCAGACCATCCAGCATCAGCGCACGATTGCGGCGATAGACGTCCAGATTGGCCTGCAGTTCTTCATCGCAATCCATCGCAGCCAGCGCGGCCACCTGACTGGCATGCGGAGCGCAGATGAACATGTTCTGCGCGATCCGCTCAACCACACGCACCTGATCCTCGGGGACGACCATCCAGCCCACCCGCCAGCCGGTCATCGAGAAATACTTGGAGAACGAGTTGATCACATAGCATTCGTCGGTGAGTTCCAGCGCCGTGACCGCTTTGGCCTCGTATTCAAGCCCATGGTAAATTTCGTCACTGATGAATGACGCCCCCTGCCCCTGCGCCGCCTCGATCAGCGCCCCCATCGCGGCGTGATCCAGCATCGTGCCCGTGGGGTTGGCAGGCGATGCGACCATCAGGCCTTGCAAATCCAGTCCGTTGAAGTCGGAGGGCACCGGTTGCAGCCGGTTTTCGGGCGCGGTGGGCAGATCGACAGGCACCAAACCCAGCGCCTTGAGAATTTGCCGATAGGACGGATAGCCGGGTGCGCCGATGCCGACACGATCGCCACTGTCAAAGAGCGCGGTGAAGGTCAGCAGAAACCCACCCGAGGACCCGGGGGTGATAACCACCCGCTCGGGGTTCAGGTCGACATTGTACCACTCGCCATAAAGTCGCGCGATGCGTTGGCGCAGGGCGGGCATCCCAAGGGCGACCGTATAGCCCAGAGGGCTTTGCTCCATCGCCTTCGCCAACGCTTCGGTCGCGCCTTTGGGCGCGCCGGTTCCGGGCTGGCCAACCTCCATATGGATGATGTGACGCCCGGCTTCTTCGGCTTTGCGCGCGGCTTCCATCACGTCCATCACAATAAACGGATCGACCCCGGACCGGGTTGAGTTTCTCATGCCCATCTCCCATGTTGCAGCCATGGCTTTTGAACGCGTATCCCGGCTGGCGTCAATCCCGGCCCTGATGCTGGCTGCGGTAATGTGGCTGGCCGCAAGCGCACAAAGCCAGGCGCAGAACCTGATCCGCGATCCAGATATCGAACATGGCCTGCGCGAACTGGCCTTTCCGATCTTGCGCGCAGCAGGTCTAAGCACCAACCGCGTCCGGATATTGGTGGTCAATGACAGCACCTTCAACGCGTTCGTCATCGACTACAACACCATCTACGTAAACTACGGGCTGATCTTGTCGGTCGACACGCCCGAGATGTTGCAGGCCGTCATCGCCCACGAGGCTGCCCATATCGCAAACGGTCATCTGGCCCGTCGGGCCGAGAACCTGCGCGCAGCCCAGCGCAACGCCCAATTCGGTACTGCGCTGGCGCTGATCGTCGCTGCCGCCGGTGGAGGGGAAGCGGCGGCTGGTATCGCCGCGGGCACGTCGTCCTCGGCCCTGCGCAGCTTTTTGGGACACACGCGCGCGGAAGAGGCCTCGGCCGATCGCAGCGCGGCCAGCTATCTGCGGTGGGCGGGCATCTCTCCGCGCGGAATGGTCAACCTGCATCGTAAATTCGCCGGTCAGGAACTGCTGAGCGAGGCCAATCAGGACCCATATATGCGCTCGCACCCCACCAGCCGGGAACGTTTGCGCGCGGCCGAGCATTTCCTTGATGAGTTCGGAGACAAGGCCAAACAGAACGCCAATGCCGACTATTGGTTCGCGAGGGTCAAAGGCAAGCTGTCAGCGTGGTTGCGATCACCCGGCTGGACTCTGCGCCGAGCTGCTGAGGAGACCGATCCCGACATCCGCCTGATGCGCGAGGCCTCGGCCCATCACCAAAACCGAGATTTGGCCCGTGCGCGCGCCGCCATCAACAAGGCTCTTGAAATCCGGCCCGATGACCCATTCTTCTATGAGTTGAAAGGCCAAATCCTGCTGGAAAACCGCCGTCTGAAAGAAGCGGTTGCAGCTTACGGCGCAGCTGTTGATATGGCACCCAATGACTCACTGATCCTTGCCGGGTATGGGCGCGCCCTGCTGGCGGACGGTCAGACGAAAGAAGCCTTGCAAGCGCTTGAAAAAGCACGTGCAAGGGACTACCGAAACGCCCGGTTGATGCAGGATCTTGGCGCAGCCTACGCCAAGGTGGGCAACACCGGAATGGCTTCGGCGGTCACCGCAGAACGATATGCCCTGCATGGTCGACTGGACGATGCAGGAATTCACGCAAGACGCGCCATCGGGCAGTTGCCCGAGGGGTCTCCGGGGTGGCAACGGGCACAGGATGTGCTGATCGCCTCGGAACGGGCGAAGAAAAAGAAAAGGAAACGGAAATGATCCTCAGACATACAGCACCCGCCCTTCTGGGGCTTTCCATGCTCGCCGCTCCGGCCCACGCGCTGGACCTGAACGCCATGAGCGACGCCGAAAAGGTCGAATTCGGTGCCCAGGTGCGCGAATACCTGCTGGAAAACCCCGAAGTGATCATCGAAGCGATCAACATTCTGGAAGAACGCAACGCTGCCGCCGAGGCCGCCGCCGACAAGGAACTGGTCGCCGCCAACGCGGACGCGTTGTTCGATGACGGCTACAGCTGGGTGGGTGGCAACCCCGACGGTGACATCACTCTGGTCGAGTTCATGGACTACCGCTGTGGCTACTGCCGCCGTGCCGTGTCTGAGGTGGCCAGCCTGCTGGCCGAAGATGGCAATATCCGATTGGTGATCAAGGAACTGCCGATTTTGGGCGACGCATCGGTCGTATCATCCCGGTTCGCCATTGCGACGAAACAGGTGGCCGGAGACGACGCTTATAAGCAGGTCCACGATGCCCTGTTGGAATTCAGCGGTGAGCCCTCCGAGGTCACCCTGCGCCGGATATCGGATGGGCTGGGACTGGACAGCGACGCCATCGTCGCAGCAATGGACAGCGATAAGGTCACCGCCGAAATCGCGCAGACACGCGAACTGGCACAAAAGATGCGGATTTCGGGCACGCCGTCCTTCGTTCTGGGCACCGAGATGCTGCGTGGGTTCCTGCCTGCCGATCAGATGCAGCAGATCGCGAATGGGGTGCGCGCGGAACAAGGGTGAGCACGAGGCGGCAGTTTGGCCGGGGTTCACGTCTTTAACAGGCTCAGGCGGCTTTGATTTACAAAGCCGCCTTTTTTTGGATGTGAACTTTTTTTGCAAGCTGACTGACCAAGCGCACCATTCGTGACAAAGGACGTGAGCGAACTGTCCAGCGCGGCTATTGGGTCACATTCGGCATTTAGAACTGGCAAAAAATTGCCGGGTTTTAACGGGCCTCTTTTCATCACCCGCAAGATCACACTAGAACTCGGTTACCACTCAAACCGGCACCGAAGTTTCTTGCAAAACCACACTCGGAAAACAAATACGATCAGGTCACGCCTGTCTGCCCGCGCTGCAATTGCGGTGGGGATAATTGCTCTTGTTTCCGCCTGCGCTAAGAACCCGAACGAAGTGGATCTCGATCCGGAACGTCAGGCAATGGCGCTGCAAGAGGTCTCTAAAAAGCAGGCCCAGGGGCAAAGAGTGTGGTGTGTGCCCTACGCACGAAACCTCAGCGGCATCGAAATTCGCGGCAATGCCAAAGACTGGTGGGGGAAAGCGCGTAGTGCTTTTGACCGGGGCAACGAACCGATTGTGGGTTCGGTGATGTCGTTTCGGGCAACCAGCGGAATGCCTTTGGGCCATGTGGCGGTCGTATCCGATATCGTCACTGAGCGCGAAGTCATCATCAACCACGCCAACTGGCACCGCAACAAAGTATCGTTGAAAATGGGCGTCAAGGACGTATCCAAAAACAATGATTGGACGCTGGTCCGTGTCGAAAGCCAACCGGGACAATATGGCAGCAACTATCCGGTGAACGGGTTCATATACCCGAAATTTGGCAAGTAACCCAATTTCTCCTCGCGCCGCCAAATAGCTCAGGAATGCGCCACAGGCGATCTTCGTCACGGTCGTAAATCAGAGATAACAGCCTCTCGCGTAAGAAAGCTGAACGGTGGCATAGTCTGTTTGCGATCCGCAGCGATCTCGGTTTCACCGGAGTTTGTTTCGTTGCGGCGCTATTCTGCGGCCTCAGCCGCCGCGTCCAACTCAGCCGCCTTCTTCTCGACCTCTTCCACGATGTGATCGATCATCTGGTCGTTCGACATTTTGTGGCTGGCCTTGCCCGCCAGATAAACCATACCGGACCCTGCCCCGCCGCCAGTGAAACCGACATCGGTCATCAGCGCCTCACCCGGGCCGTTCACAACGCAGCCGATGATCGACAGGCTCATGGGCGTTTTGATGTGTTCCAGCCGATGCTCCAGCGCTTCAACCGTTTTGATCACGTCAAACCCCTGCCGCGCGCAAGAAGGGCATGAAATGATGTTCACCCCACGATGGCGCAGGCCCAGAGATTTCAGGATCTCATAGCCCACCTTGACCTCTTCCACCGGATCGGCGGACAGGCTGACGCGGATCGTGTCGCCAATACCCATCCACAGCAGGTTGCCCAGACCGATGGCCGATTTGATCGTACCGCTGACCAACCCTCCGGCCTCGGTGATGCCTAAATGGATGGGGGCGTCTGTGGCCTCGGCAATGCCCTGATAGGCCGCGGCCGACAGGAACACGTCGCTGGCCTTCACGCTGATCTTGAAATTGTGAAAGTCGTTGTCCTCAAGGATGCGGATATGCTCGAGCCCGCTTTCAACCATCGCCTCGGGGCACGGCTCGCCATATTTCTCCAGCAGATGCTTTTCCAAACTCCCTGCGTTCACCCCGATCCGGATCGAGCAGTTGTGGTCGCGCGCGGCAGCGATGACCTCTGTCACACGCTTCTCATCGCCAATGTTGCCGGGGTTGATACGCAGGCAGGCTGCGCCGGCCTCAGCGGATTCAATGCCGCGGCGATAATGGAAATGAATATCGGCGACGATGGGCACAGGGCTTTCGTGCACGATCTCTTTCAGCGCTTTCGACGATGCCTCATCCGGAACCGAGACGCGCACGATATCCGCCCCCGCCTCTGCCGCCGCCTGTACCTGTGCAACAGTCGCCGCGACATTGGTGGTCATCGTGTTGGTCATGGTCTGCACGGCAATCGGCGCGTCGCCACCGACGGGCACGTTGCCAACCATGATCTGACGGGATTTGCGGCGATAGATGTTGCGCCACGGGCGCACGTGATTGAGCGACATGAGGATCGATCCGGATCAGCCTGAGTTGCGCCTTAGATAGTTCGCCAACCCCCAAGGAGCAATGCCAAGATCACTCGGCGGGCGCTTCTGTCGCCTCGGTCTGCAGCTCGGCCACCAATTGCTTGAGCGCGCTGTTCTGATCGGCTTCAAGATCGGCCACGGTGAAGTTCTCGGCCACCGAATCTTTCGACAGCACGACCCCTTTGGTCACCGTGCCGGGCGCGCCGACCGGGCCAAAATGCTCACCATTCATCGAGAAATAGACGGAGCCCGACGCACCTGCGCGCAACTGCGGCGGCTCTTCCGTAAGCGGGACCTCGAACGTGCTACCCTGTTCAACCGTCCCGAGCGTCCCTTCGAAAATGACACTGCCATCGGCAGCCGTGACGCGCATCCACGACGGGTTCACAGCAACGATTTTCAGGTTTGTGTCAATCTTCTCAACAACCTGCGGCAACTCCGGACGCTCGACCGTGTGAACTTCTGTCACTTGAATCTGCGGCGGTTCTGGCGGGCTGAAAGTGCCAACCGTGCGCGGATCGAGTGTCGAGATCGGGGCGTCACGCGCCACCAGAACAGGCACATCCAGCGCCTGCGGACGATACAGACGATCCAGCGCTTCGGAGCTTGGAGTGTCCACGCTGGCCAGTTCAACCTCATCCGACCGCACCTGTGCCGCATCAAGCGGGTCGAGATCGGTCAGGACGACGGGTGCCTGTTCAACCGGGCTAACCTGTACCTGCTGAATACGGTTCAGGACCGACCAGCCGCCATAGCCAATGCCGCCAATGACAGCCAGCAGAACCAGTGTCGAACCAATAGCCCGTGGTTCAATCTGGCTGACAACGGATTCGCGGCCGGGGATATAAGGAGTGTTGGGCGAAACAAAGGGGTCGCGCCCCATCGGCCCACGCGCAGGCAAACCGCCTTGCGCTTTCTTAACGACTGACGCCTCAGCCGACATGCCATGAGCAACCTCGAAACCGCTTTCCTTGCAGAAAGTCTGGAACGTCTCATCCGGGTTCATACCCAGATAACGGGCGTAGGACCGCACATAGCCAGCGATAAAGCCAGGAGTGTCAAAGGCGTCCGGGTCAGCGTTCTCGATAGCGGCGATATAGTTGGCCTTGATCCGCAGTTCGCGTTGTACGTCCAGAAGAGACTTGCCCATCGTCGCACGCTCGCCGCGCATGACATCGCCAAGTCGCACCTCATAGTCATCAAACCCTTTCGGTCTGACGTCCATGTCTTCTCCGGAATCGCGCTGTGATCTGCGCCCAATCATTCCTGCTGCCCCATCTTTGCCTGTCGCGTGTTACGCGCCGTCAGCGAATCGACCCTAAACGATTCGTCTGCCAGTTTTGTTAGCGTAAGCCTAACACGCAGCAAACTCGTTGCACACTTTAGCGTGAGGTTATCCAGCAAGTTCGGCGCGATTTAGCGCACAATGTGACCAAAGTTCGTCCATCGCCTGAACCAGACGGTTCATTTCGTCAGGTCCATGTACCGGAGACGGGGTAAACCGCAGGCGTTCAGTGCCGCGCGGAACGGTCGGGAAATTGATCGGCTGCACGTAGATACCATAATCATCCAACAGCATATCGCTCAACTTCTTGGTGTGGACGGGGTTGCCCACGATTACTGGCACGATGTGACTGCCGTGATCGATCAGAGGCATGCCCAGTCCCTTCAGACGCAGCTTGAGAATGCTGGCCTGTGTCTGGTGCTGTTCGCGCAGCTCGGGCGCGGTTTTCAGATAAGCCACCGACGCCGCCGCCCCTGCTGCAACCGCAGGTGGCAGCGAGGTGGTGAAGATGAAGCCGGGTGCATATGACCGGATCGCGTCGCACATCTTGGCGCTGGCCGCGATATAGCCACCCATGACACCATAAGCTTTAGCCAGTGTTCCGTTGATGATGTCGATCCGATGGGCCAGACGATCCCGCTCGGTCACGCCGCCCCCGCGCGGGCCATACATACCGACCGCGTGAACCTCATCGATATAGGTCAGCGCGCCGAATTCATCAGCGAGGTCGCAGATCTCTTCGATCGGACCAAAATCGCCATCCATGGAATAGACCGATTCAAACGCAATCAGCTTGGGCGCAGCCGGATCATCCGCCGCCATCAGCTCGCGCAGATGAGCGACGTCATTGTGACGGAAGATACGCTTTGCCCCACCATTGCGGCGCACGCCTTCGATCATTGAGGCATGATTCAGCGCGTCGGAATAGATGATCAGGCCGGGAAACAGCTTGGGCAGTGTCGAAAGCGTGGCATCATTGGCGATGTAGGCGCTGGTAAACAGCAGCGCGGCTTCTTTGCCATGCAGATCAGCAAGCTCAGCCTCCAGCCGCTTATGATAAACGGTGGTGCCCGAAATATTGCGCGTCCCGCCCGAGCCCGCGCCCGCCGCGTCGACCGCCTCGTGCATGGCGTTCAAAACAACCGGGTTCTGCCCCATGCCAAGATAGTCGTTGCCACACCACACGGTGATGTTCTGCTGCGACCCGTCCGGACAGGTCCGCACCGCATGCGGAAAATGACCATTCCGGCGTTCAATATCGATAAAGGTCCGGTAACGTCCTTCGTCATGCAGCTTGGCGATCGCTGTATCGAGCTGAGCAGTATAGTCCACCGGACCCTCCTTGGATGCCCGGCCATCATACCTCCGGACTACTTTTTTCGCTACACTACAGGGTTTCTGCAAATGTGGCGTCGCGTTCATCTGTCCGACTTGCCTACCGCCGAAACGTTGAACCCAACTTTGATTTGCATCAAATAACGCCTAACGCCCGAACCGACAAGCAAAGTTACGGCCAGAAAACGCGAGGAAACGACGCAGGCCGCCCCTATGCCTTTGCCCCAGAATCCTGCTGGACGGCCCCGCCCATGCTGCTAGGCTCTGCCCGAATTCAGCACTTTTCAGGAGAGCCCCATGTCGCTTGACGCCGTACTGAGCCGGATCGACACTGATCTGACCCCTTCTATCGATCGCCTGATGGAGTTCCTGCGCATCCCTTCAATCTCTACCGACCCCGCCTATAAAGAGCATGTCGACAAGGCCGCTGACTGGCTGGTGGCCGATCTGCAGAGCCTCGGCATCGCGGCCGAGAAACGCCCGACCCCAGGCCACCCGATGGTGGTAGGCCATGTTGGCGAAGACAGCGACGGGCCGCATGTCCTGTTTTATGGCCATTACGATGTGCAACCGGTTGACCCGCTTGAGCTATGGAACCGCGACCCGTTTGATCCGGCACTGGAACAAACCGAACATGGGGATGTAATCCGCGGGCGCGGTGCATCGGATGACAAGGGCCAGCTCATGACATTTGTCGAGGCCTGCCGGGCGTGGAAAGCTGTCCACGGCACCTTGCCCTGCCGCATCACATTCTTCTTCGAGGGCGAAGAGGAATCCGGCTCACCCTCGCTGGTGCCGTTCCTCGAAGCGAACAAGGAAGAGTTGAAGGCAGATCTGGCGCTGGTTTGCGATACCTCGATGGTCTCTCGTGGTGTGCCTTCGATCGCATCACAATTGCGCGGGATGCTGAAAGATGAATTCACCATTATCGGCCCGCGCATCGACCTGCACTCGGGCCATTACGGAGGACCCGGCCTGAACCCGCTGCGCGAACTCTCTCGCATCGTTACCTCGTTCTATGACGAAGAAACCGGGCGTGTCGCCGTTGAAGGGTTCTATGAAGGCGTTCATGAGGTGCCTGCCGACCAATTACGCCAATGGGAAAATTGCGGGTTCGACGAGGCGGAATATCTGAACTCGGTCGGCTACACCCAGCCTCACGGTGAAAAAGCCTACTCTACCCTGGAACAGCAATGGGCACGCCCGACGCTCGAAGTTAACGGACTCTGGGGTGGCTATAATGGCGCAGGGTCAAAAACCGTTATTCCGTCCGAAGCGCATTGCAAGATCACCTGCCGCCTTGTCGGTGACATGGATCCAGACGCACTGCGCGACAAAATTCGCAAACACGTAGAAGAGCGTCTTTCCCCTGACGTCAAAGTCGTCTGGGACAACGACCTCGAAGGCTCGCCCGCTTCTGTCATGAACCTCAACCGCCCGGAATTCGAAGCAGCACGCGGCGCGCTTTCCGACGAATGGAATCGCGAGGCCGTTTTTACCGGCATGGGCGGCTCGATCCCGGTCGTCGGCTATTTCGATACCGTGCTCGGGCTGGATTCAATGCTCGTGGGCTATGCCAATGACGACGACGCTATCCACTCGCCGAACGAAAAATACGACGTCAAAAGCTTCCACAAAGGTATCCGCTCCTGGGCCCGCATTTTGGATGCGCTGAACAAATAAGGATTCCAGCGAGGCTCTGCCTCGCGCTCCGGGATATTTTCGGCCAGATGAAGACCGGATCCCCTGCTTCATCTGGCCATAAATATCCCGGGGGAGTCGCGGCTTGCCGCGGCGAGGGCAGAGCCCCCTTCCCTTACATGTGGATCACACGCCCATAGGCATCCAGAACGCTCTCATGCATCATCTCTGACAGCGTTGGGTGTGGGAAGACCGTATTCATCAGGTCTTCTTCGGTGGTCTCCAACTGACGACCAACCACATAGCCCTGAATCAGCTCGGTGACTTCGGCGCCGATCATATGTGCGCCCAGCAACTCACCCGTCTTGGCATCAAAGATGGTTTTGATCATTCCTTCAGGTTCGCCCAAGGCGATGGCCTTGCCGTTGCCGATAAAGGGGAAGCGACCGACCTTGATGTCAAAACCAAGCTCCTTGGCCTTCGCTTCGGTATAACCTACCGATGCGACCTGCGGCTGGCAGTATGTGCAACCCGCTATGCTTTCGGGCTTGACCGGATGCGCGTGTTTACCCGCAATCAATTCAGCCACCATCACACCTTCGTGGCTGGCTTTATGCGCCAGCCAGGGCGCGCCCGCGATGTCGCCAATGGCATAGAGCCCATCGACACCGGTACGGCAGAATTCATCAGTGATCACATGGGTGCGGTCGATCTTTACGCCCAGAGCCTCAAGCCCCAGGTTTTCAACATTCCCCACGATACCAACCGCCGAGATTACCGTATCGAAGTCATGCTTCTCTACTTTGCCCTTCACCTCGATATGCGCAGTCACCTTGCCTTTGGCGCGATCCAGCTGCTTGACCATCGCCTTTTCCATGATGGTCATGCCCTGTTTGGTAAAGGCTTTCTTGGCAAAGGCGCTGATCTCGGCGTCTTCAACCGGCAGCACGCGGTCCATAACCTCGACCACCGTCGTATCTGCGCCCAGCGTGTTGTAGAAACTGGCGAATTCGATGCCGATCGCGCCCGAGCCGATGACCAGCAGTTTCTTGGGCATCCGGGGCGGCTGCAGCGCGTGTTTATAGGTCCAGACCAGATCACCATCCGCCTCCAGACCGGGAAGTTCGCGGGCCCGCGCGCCGGTTGCGAGTACGATGTTCTTCGCCGTCAGTTCTTCGGAGCCTTTGTCGGTCTTGACGCTGACCTTCCCTTTCGCAGGTATCGTCGCCTCGCCCATCACGACGTCGATCTTATTCTTCTTCATCAGATGACCGATCCCGCCCGACAGCTGGGCTGCAACCCCGCGCGAGCGTTTGACGACCGCGTCGAGGTCATAACCCACCTTGTCTGCCTTGAGGCCGAAATCCTTAGCGCGCTCCATCAGATGGAAGACTTCCGACGAGCGCAGCAACGCCTTGGTCGGGATGCAGCCCCAGTTCAAACAGATGCCGCCCAGATGCTCACGCTCGACAACGACGGTTTTCAGGCCCAGCTGGGCTGCGCGAATGGCAGCGACATAGCCTCCGGGGCCGGCCCCGATTACGATCAGATCATAAGATTTTGCAGCCATGTGTCCCTCTCGGCGCAGATCGGTTTCAAAACTAGTTTACCGTTAAACTATTTTTCACAGCGCATCAACAACTCCGCCCGCGACATATGTGACGCGGGGTCAAATCGCCCGTCAGGCGCTGAATTCAGCCTATACCCACGCCTCACCAAAGGCTAGAACCGAACCAATTCGTTTCCAAACCTGTGTATTTGAGAGAGGCCATGATGGCAAAAACACTCAAAGATCTTTTGCTTGCCCTTTTGAACGCCACCCTGATCCTGCTGGCCCTGTGCCTGTTCTTGGGTTGGAAGCTGGCGCAGTCGGTCGACAATATCCGAACCGGTTTTGCAGAAAACCTGCAGTTGGTGACACCGTTACGAGATCAGGCGCAGGGCCTTCGCGGAGAGCTTGCGGCGTTGCGCAGCGACATGGCTGCAATTCGCGCGCAGGATGATGCATCTGATCCTGCAACGGCACGACAACTGAATGCAGCACTGCAGCGGTTGAACGGGTTGGAGAAAGGTCTGGAAAAAACACAGGCCCGACTGGCGGGCCTGGTGGACTCTCCTGAAGATCTGATCGATCACGCCATTACCACCACGGTGGATAGCGTGACCCACGGCCTTCAGTCGGTCAGAGGGTGCACGCCCGCAACCTAGGTCGCAGCTGCCTGCAACTCACGAACGGTGCTGCCATAGCCACCGTTGCTGACATATGCGGCTTCGTGTTCAGTTGTGCTGCGATCCAGTGCATCGTTTCGATACGGGAAACGACCGAACTTGCGGATCACTTCGCGATGCGCCCGAGCGTGCAGAAGATTTCCTTCGCCGGCCTGCGGCATCCGCTCGTGCATCAGGCGCACGCAGCGCTCCTGATCACACAGATTTTCCGAATGCATCATCGGCAGGTAAAAGAACTGCCGCGCCGGCTCGTCAATCTTCATGTCCCATCCCTTGTCGACCGCACATTTCGCAGCCGCCAACGCTGCACGATCCGATGAAAACGCCTTGGCGCTGCCGCGGAACATGTTGCGAGGGAATTGATCCATAAGGATAATATAAGCCAGCGCACCGCTGGGATAGGTCAGCCAGAGCGAGAATTTTCCCTCGCACGCGGCCTTCCAAGTTGACAGAAACTTGTCGCGGATCTGCTCGTCCAGCGCCTCATCCTGCAGGTACCAGCCCTTGGGCCCAACCTCATCCAACCAAAAACTCAATACTTTTTCAGGAGCAACCATTGCCCTAAACTCCGTAATTGTCCTCCCCAGGGACGTAGCGTCATTTAAATCTCTTTTACAGATTTGTGACAGTAACATATTGCAACACAAAAGTCACAAATCCGGCGTCAGGCAGGTTCTTGCGTATCCTGCTCTTCCTGGGCCGCTTCGATGACAACTTCCTGTGCAACTTCAAGCGCAACCGGGGATGAGGTCGGGTAAATCGGCGCGATGGCTCCGGTCTCATCCACGGGCACGTAAGCGCGCTGAGTCATACGGTACGCACCATAGATCGCCATGGCGAACATCAGCGCCGCGATGAACAGGAAGAACCCGGCAGGGCCAAGCAAGCCAACGCCCATCAACCAACCCGTGATGACCGGGCCTGCAATAGCGCCCAGACCGTTGATGAAAATCAGCCCGCCAGAGGCGGCGGACATGTCGTCATATTCCAGATAATCGTTCGTATAGGCGATCAACAACGAGTAGAGCGGGCTCGTCATGCCCCCGATCGCAAACGCTGAGAGCAGCAGGATCGGGAATGATCCTGCCCCGAAAAACATGCCGATCAAGGCCCCGACGCCGCCAACGGCTGCCACCAACATGATCAGGATACGCCGGTCCGCACGGTCCGATATCCAACCGATCGGATACTGCAGCACAACCGCGCCGATGTAAAACGCCGCGACAAAAGTCGAAATCTCGACCAGCGACAGGTCTGCTTGCGCGCCGTAGACCGCGCTCATCCCGAACTGGGCCGAAAACACGCCGCCCAGCAGGAACATCCCCACACAACCCAGTGGTGATGTCTCCATCAGTTTGCGCAATGTCATTGGTTTGGTAGTCTCAAAAGCCGGTGTCGGCGAGATCGACAGCAGAATCGGGGCAAACGAGACCGAAACCAGGATCGATGCGATCACGAAAGTCTCATACCCCGCGGGATCTCCGACCAGCAGCAAAGCCTGCGCACTGACCACACCTGCCATCTGCACGATCATATACAGAGACAGCGCCTGCCCCCGGTTTTCGTTGCTGGCCGCATTGTTCAACCAGCTCTCTGCAGTCACGTACACGCCCGAGAAACAGAACCCGATCACCACCCGGCCCAGAGACCAGGCAATCGGGTCCGTCAGCATCGGATACATGATCATCACGGCCGAGATGAACGAGGCCAGCGCCGCAAACACGCGGACATGCCCCACCCGCCGGATCATCTCGGGCGCAAGGCGCGAACCGCCAAGGAAGCCCACGAAATAAGCAGACATCACGAACGACATCTCAAGGGTCGAGAACCCCTCAATATCGCCCCGCACACCCAGCAACGTGCCCTGCAGGCCATTGCCGATCATCAGCAATCCCATTCCAAGAAGAAGCGCCCAAGCGCTGGAAAGAACCTGAAGCATGCTGCCTATCCAAATGCCAAAGTAGTTTCAGTTTACCTGATGCCCACTTACAGCCTGCGTCGCGCTTGTCTACGACATTGTGAGGACGCTAACCGAAAATCCGCGCCTCAGGGGATCAACAATGATGCATCGCCATACGAGAAGAACCGATATTCCCCCGCGATTGCATGGTCATAGATCGTACGCACCCGGTCCTGCCCCATCAGCGCCGAGACCAGCATCAGCAGCGTAGATTTCGGCAGGTGAAAATTGGTCATCAAAGCATCGGCGGCATGAAACTGGAAGCCGGGATAGATGAAGATGTCGGTCTCACCTTCCCATGGGGTGATCTCTCCGCCCCTTGCTGCGCTTTCAATCAGGCGCAGCGCGGTCGTGCCCACCGGAATGACGCGCCCGCCTGCGGCCTTGGTCGCGGCGATCTCGGCAGCGGCCTGAGGGCTGACGCACCCCCATTCGGCATGCATCTTGTGCGTTGTAACATCCTCGACCTTCACAGGCAGAAACGTACCAGCGCCAACATGCAGGGTGACATGGGTGAACTCCACCCCACGCGCGGTGAGGGCCTGCAACAAAGGATCATCAAAATGCAGCGAGGCGGTCGGTGCCGCAACCGCCCCGGAATGGCGTGCCCAGACCGTTTGGTAGTCGGTCTTGTCTTGCTCATCCGCCGCACGCTTGGCTGCAATGTATGGCGGCAGCGGCATCGCTCCGGCCTGTTCCAGCGCTTTGTCGAAATCCTCACCTGTCAGATTAAACCGCAGATAGGCCTGCCCGTCGGCGACCCGTTCCAAGGTGGCGCTCAGGTCATCGGAGAATACGATCTCTTCTCCCGGTTTGACCTTCTTCAGCGGTTTTACCAGCGCGGTCCAGCTGCCATCGGCCTGCGGCTCAAGCAAGGTCGCTTCGATTGCGGCCGAGACCGGACCTTGCGCGCTGTCACGGTGACGTCGCCCGTTGAGCCGCGCCGGGATGACACGGGTGTCGTTCAGCACCAGACGGTCGCCGGGCTGCAACAGATCAGGCAGGTCGAACACATGCCGGTCGCGGATGTCATCACCCTGCGCCACCAGCAGTCGCGCCGAGGATCGCGGGCTGGCAGGCCGCGTGGCAATCAGGTGTTCAGGCAGGTGGAAGTCGAAATCGCTGAGTTTCATGGCCGCGCCAATACAATGCCGCTAAAGATTCGGCCACTGCTGAGATCAGCGATCTTCCCCGCGCGACTGGAAGGCGGGATGCGGGCGCTCGGATCGGTCGGGCGTTGCGTTCGGACCATCCGAGACGGTTGGCGCCGGCTGCCGCAATAGGTTGCGCAGAAACAGCGGGGCAAGGCCTGACAACGGGTTCACCGACACCTTCGGATTGGCCAGCGGCCCGGTCAGTGTGTAGTTGAACGCAAACACACCCTCCCCTTTCCGGGTCAAAACACTTCCAATCGCGTTCAACAGATATATCGGAGAAATCGCACCGCGCAGGTTCAGCCTCCCGGCGACAGTGTCGACGGTGCCATCGAAGGACAGGCCCATCGACGGGCCGACGGCACTGCCACTTAAAACCTTCACCTCGGTCGGCGTGAGGCGCATCGTGCTTTCGATCGCGGAAAAGAAGATCCCTTGCCCCGCCATTTCGTCCAGCAAGCCAACCAGGCTGATCGCATTCAGCAGGGCCGCCATCGCAGGGGCATCCTTGATCCGCGTATTCTCGATTCGCAGGTCCACATCATAGTTTCCGGGCTCGGCAATCGGGTCGAGCTGCACCTGCAGGTTGCCGCCGCGCGCCTGAGTGATAAGACCCGCGGACCGCATCACGGCACCTGCATCCTCAGAGGTCAGGCTAACTGCACTGCGACCGCCACGCGGAGACACCTGCCCCCTGATCGGCGCACCACCATTCACTTGCGCGGCAAAGGCACCGGTCAGCCCTCCGGTGGTCTGGAACGAACCGGTCAACCCTGTCAGTGCAACCGTTTCGGTTACCTGCAACCTGTCCAGCGTGACATCCATCTTCGGCCCCGGCCCGCCAGCGCCCCCCTCGCCGCCGCCTTCGCCCAAGGTCGATTTGCCCAGATTCAGCACGCCCCCCAGGACCCGAATATCAGGCAGCGCGGCCCCACGTCCGATCAGCTCGGCAGGAACGGCCAGCCAATCTCTGATCTCGAACGAACTGAACCGGACCCGATCAAAAGCCCCATCATGGAATGAAATCGAGGCCGCGCTTCGCAACCCAGCGGCATTGATCCGCAGGGAATCGACACTCAGATTTGCGCCCAGCGTTGCCTCGGCTGTCAAAGAGCCGCTGGTCGCCGCCGCCTTGCGCCAGCCAAGTTCGGGGATCGCAAGTGTGACACCCACCAGATCGGATTGCGCCGTTAGTTTGAGAGGATCGCCTGCCCCTATGCCCAACGAGAAATCCGCCACCCCCTGCCCCGTCAGCATGCCGCGCGGCAAACCGGCGTTGATCTGATCCATCAGACGAGGCGAAAGCTCGATCTGCCCGCTCAGCGTGCTGCGCTGCGCCTTATCCCCTCCGATAGGTTGCTGCCAAAGGGCCGTGACCGGTACCACCCCAAAGAGACCCTGTCCGTCAATCGAGACCCCGGTCTGATCTCCGGACAGGTTCAACCGATCCGCACTGACCTCGAACCCCGGCACAAGTTTATCACTATCGAGATCCGCCAGAGTGCCGTCGAAATGAAACCGTGTATCCTCCAGCGTCAGCCCCTTGATCAGCGGCAGAGACAGCGTGCCGTCAATACTGACCTGTCCATCGGCAAGATCGACCGGCAGATTGGCCTTGGTCAGCAGCGACAACGGAGGGCGGTCCAGCAAAGACAGTGCCGCCGTGACGCTGCCACGCGCCTGTATCCGCGCGATACCCGGGGTCGATTTCCTGATGCCGGTATCGGGAATGATGAAAGAGGTGCCAGCGGCATCTACCTGCCCGCCTTGATCAGCAACCACCACGCCTTTTTGCGCGGTCACGGTAAACCGCCGGTTCAGCAGGCTGGCCTGTCCTTGCGCGTCTTGCACCGGAGGCAGTGTTTTCGCAAATCTCAGACTGGTGTTTTCAAACTCGAAATCCGCGTAGATGTCAGGCTTTTCGCCGGGGCGCAGGCGCAAGGCGAAGTCAAGATCCGACATTTCTCCGTAATGCAGGTTTTCGGTCACCCAAAGGCGCGGCTTGAGGGCCAGACGCTCGGGCCAATAGTTCAGCAACTGGTCCGAGTTCATCTGGTCGATTTGCGCGTCAACCTCGGCCAACCATCCGTCGGACAACCCGGCCAGCGCACCGCTGAGCCGCAGACGATGCGCGCCATCCTCGACCGTCATCTGCCCCACGCGCATCCGGAAGGGCGCAAGTTTCATCTGAAAATCAACATCCGCGCGCTTTAGGTTCAGCGCTTCGGGGAACAGGTTTGCCGGATTGACCTCAATCCCGCTCAGCCGGAACTGCCCGGCCATACTGTCGAGACGCCCGGCCTCGACCCCTTCAAGAAACGCCTTACCCTCGGCATGGACTTCGCCCCAGGCGGAGTGGATGGAGATTTCGTTGAAGTCCAACACTTCCTGCTGCGGGTTATAGGTGAAATAGGTACGCGCCGAATCGAACCGGACCGGGCGGGTCTCGGGCGTTGGCTGTACCGCCCCTTCTCCAAGGTTCAGTGTGGCAAAGACCGGCCCGAGCGCGCCATCGGCATCGACACTCCCGCGTAAGGCACCCGAGATCGGCGTGCGCAACACCTGCATCCAGGCCAGCGCGGGGCTGTGTCCGGCAATATCTTCGGCAGGCAGATCAGTGATCGAGATACCGAACTGCGCCGCTGCACTGTCCAGTGAACTGGTATAGTTCGCCTCAATCCCGCTGACATAATCGCGCCCGGCCAGTACCGAGAAACCGGTGGCGAGCCGTACCTCGCGCGCACTGCGGGTGGCTTGAATATGGCCGCCATCCAGCACCCACGATCGACCCAGCCGCAGGTCACGATAGTCCAGAGTGATCGAATCCAGCCTAACCGAGGTCAGCGCCGACAGCGCGGGGGATCGAAACACCTCATCCGAGGCCTCGATCAACTGCGCAAGGTTCGGCGCCTCGCCAACCGGCGCACTGCCGGTGCCCACGGTCAGAGATAGCGCACCATCTTCGCCTCGTGTCAGTGCGATCTGCGCGCCCTGCAGGATGATCCGCTTGGGCCGAACATGGCCCCGCAACAATGGCCGCATCGCTAGGCTGGCGCGTAGGTCCGACACCTCGGCTATCTGTTGCCCGGCCGCATCACTGATGCGCACATCCGTCAGGCGCAGACGCGGCCGCCACCCCTCATGAATGATGAAACTTACGTCGCCGAACCGGACCTGCACGCCGCCCAATGCCTTGTCCAGCCGTGCTTCGACACGGTCGCGCACCCAGGCCGGAGCATGCATCCGCTGCCCGACCACCATGAATCCGGTCACTAGCCCCAAAAACACCAGAACAAAGACGCCGCGCATGGCCCACAGGCCAGCCGTCCGCCGACGCGACCGGCGACGCGGCTTCTTGCCGCTCTCAGTCTCATCCTGCTGATCTTGCTGGACCAATTTGCGTTCCACGCCTTTCAACCTGCTCGCGGCGCCCTATGATATGAGCCAACCGTTAATTTTCTCAGCCGGAGTTTTCATATGCCCGACGTTTCAGACATCGCCCCAGACTTTACGCTGCCTCGCGACGGCGGCGGAGAAGTGACCCTGTCGGAACAGCGTGGCCGCGCCGTCGTTCTGTTTTTCTACCCCCGCGATGATACGCCGGGCTGCACCAAGGAATCCATCGGTTTCTCGGAACAGCTTCAAGCATTTAGTGACGCAGGCGCTAACGTTTTCGGCATCTCGCGTGATACGGTTGCCAAGCATGACAAGTTTGTCGCCAAACATGGGCTGACGACCCCGCTGCTATCCGATGAAGGCCAGACCGTGTGCGAGGATTACGGTGTCTGGGTCGAAAAGAACATGTATGGCCGGAAATCCATGGGCATCGAACGCTCGACCTTTCTGATCGATGCCGAAGGCAAGATCGCGCGCGTCTGGCGCAAGGTGAAAGTGCCCGGCCATGTCGACGAAGTGCTGGAGGCTGTGCAGGCGCTCTGACCCTCTCGACCCGCGCGGACATACGGGGTATGCCCCGCGCGATGCAGCGCAGGGGGCGACCGTGGCGAAAACACTGACCGAAATGGCGACCGAGGTTCTGACCACAGCAGACGGGCGCGCAAAGACCGCATTGTCCAAACGCCATGCCGCCGCGTGGTTTGCCGCCCGCAACGGCGAAACGCCGGGAATCGAGATCGGCACGGCAGAACCGCCCTTGTCGCCCGCGCGTCCGGATAAGCCCGAACTCCTGTCACCCCGCGATGTGCCGCGCCGCAGACCGGGGTCCGAGGCAGGACGGATCGCGCTGTTGCACGCCGTCGCGCATATTGAGTTGAACGCGGTGGACCTGCATTGGGACATCATCGCCCGGTTCGGCCATGTCCCGATGCCCATCGGTTTCTACGACGACTGGGTAAAATGCGCCGAAGAAGAATCGCGCCACTTCGAGATGGTCTGCGATTGCCTTGAGCAGATGGACAGCCACTACGGCGCCCTGCCCGCCCATGCGGGCATGTGGCGCGCCGCCGAAGACACCGCCCACGATCTGATGGGCCGCCTCGCCGTGGTTCCCATGGTGCTCGAGGCGCGCGGGCTGGACGTAACCCCGGGCATGATCGACATCTTCCGCAAAGCCAAAGCTGATGACGCTGTCGCCGCGCTCGAAGTGATCTATGCCGAAGAGGTCGGCCACGTCGCCTATGGCTCGAAATGGTTCCACTTCCTGTGCGGACGTGAAAACGCCGATCCCAAAGATGTATTTCACGACCTCGTCCGCCGCTATTTCCACGGCGCACTGAAGCCTCCCTTCAACGAAGAGAAACGCGCCGAGGCCGGCCTGCCACCCGATTTCTATTGGCCTCTGACTGAAGATCTGCCACCGCCCGGAGGTGTGGCAGACTGACCGCAAACGCCCGGTCTAGGCAAATTCCCGCCGATCGCCTGCGGGAAACCCCCGGTTCGGGCTGTGAATTGGTTAACAAACTTGCCCGAATGATCCGTCCGCATTATGCAATCGCCCCAAGGAGCGGCTACTTACTCACGATCGGCTCCGGGATATGGGGACAACTGAGGTAGGACGCGTGCGGACACGTCTGGCAATCAAACTACACTCACTGCTCGAGCGGCACTTTCCTGAACGCCGGGTATTTCTGAAATCCGACAATGACACACGGTTCATTCGGCTGAGCTCTGAGACTCAGATCGCGGCCGTGACAGGGGTCGGCATCATGGTCGCCTGGACCGCGATTGCCACCTCGATCCTGCTGATGGACAGCATCGGATCGGGCAATTTCCGCGAGCAGGCCAAACGCGATCAGGCCACATATCAGGAACGCCTGAACATCCTGTCATCGGAACGGGACGCCCGCGCAGCAGAGGCTCTGGCCGCCCATGAGCGTTTCAATGCAGCGCTTGAGCAGGTCTCGGCCATGCAATCCGAACTGCTGGAATCGGAAAATCGCCGTCGCGAGTTGGAAACGGGAATCGAGGTTATCCAGACCACCCTGCGCGCCACCATGAAGCAGCGTGAAGAGGCCCGCATTGAGCTGGCCGACCTGCAACAAAGCGCCAAAGGAGATGCAGCTTATGTGATGGCTTCGGCCAATCCGGCGCAGATGGCATTCATGACCGACGCATTGGCGCGCACTGCGGCGCAACGCGACCAGATCGCTGCCGACGCACAGGGAGCTCTGGATCAAAAGGATGAGCTTGAGCTTGAAATTCGCCTCATGCAGGAACGCAGCGATGAGATCTTCCGCCAGTTGGAAGAGGCCATGTTGATCTCGGTCGAACCGCTGGACAAGATGTTCCGCAGCGCAGGCATGCCAACAGATCGTATCCTCGAAGAGGTTCGGCGCGGATATAGCGGTATGGGCGGTCCGCTGACCCCTTTATCCCTGAGCACACGCGGTGAGGAACTGACCCCCGACCAGATCCGCGCCAATATCCTGCTGGAACAGATGGACCAGCTGAACCTCTATCGCATCGCTGCCGAAAAGGCCCCCTTCGCCAGCCCGGTGCGCGCCGCAGTTCGCTTCACCAGCGGCTACGGCACCCGTCGCGACCCCAAGACCGGTGGACGCCGTATGCATAACGGAGCAGATTTCGCGGGTCCGCAGGGCACTGATATCTTCGCAACCGCTGACGGAGTCGTCACCCATGCGGGCTGGCAATCGGGCTTTGGACGGCTGGTCAAGATCAGGCACGCGTTCGGGATTGAGACACTTTACGCTCATAACACCAAGTTACGCGTAAAGGTTGGTCAAAGGGTCTCGCGCGGGGATCATATTGCTGATATGGGTAGCACCGGACGGTCGACCGGCACGCATTTGCACTATGAGGTGCGCGTGAACGGAATACCTGTAAACCCAATGACTTACATCAAGGCTGCGAGAAATGTTTTCTAAGAGCAAAATCAACGAGCCCGGATCGAAAGAGACTGAGGCAGCAAAACCGGCCGCACCGGCCACTCCGGCGGCGCCCGCACCGGCTGAAACCAAGGCCAGCACTCCGCCCAAGGCCAAGCCACCTGCATCGGTCCTGTCGTCGGATCTGCACATCACCGGCAACCTGAAGACCTCGGGCGATATCCAGGTTGAGGGCACTGTCGAAGGCGACATCCGCGCCCACCTGCTGACCATCGGCGAAACTGCGACCATCAAGGGCGAAGTCACCGCAGATGACGTCGTGGTCAATGGCCGTATCGTGGGCCGTGTGCGCGGCCTGAAGGTCCGTCTGACCTCGACCGCGCGTGTCGAAGGCGACATCATCCACAAGACCATCGCCATCGAAAGCGGCGCACATTTCGAAGGTTCTGTACAGCGTCAGGACGACCCGCTGAATCCGGGCCGCAGTGGCAAATCCGGTGCCAACCCGGCGGCGGAAGTGAAGCAGTAACGCTCCGGTCAACGAAGTAGCAAAATCAATTGGCGCCGCAGGACCACCTGCGGCGTTTTTTGTTTTGGAGTTGTTCGCCTAAGCTTGGCAATGACCGTAATGTGGACGAAGAGGCCGCTCTACTGAAAGTCCACTTTCCTTTGGCCAGCGACTTCTTTAGGACTAGCAGCCGTTTCGTAAAGCTAGAGGGAACAAACAATGCGGAAGGTTTTGGTTACTGGATCATCCGGTCGGATCGGCCAGGCATTCTTTACCGCGTATCAGGAGCGCTATGAGTTTGTGCTGACTGATATGAAGGAGCCTACGCAACCGGTCCCGGGTCCGCATCGCTTTGTGCAATCTGATCTTTCTGATGTAAATGCCGCTGACGCATTGTGCCAGGGCGTGGACGCGGTTGTGCATCTTGCTGGCGTGCCAGATCCAGACGCTGAATTTGACGATGTGCTGCCCGCCAATATCTTGGCGACAACCTATTTGATTGAATCCGCTCGTAAGGCAGAGGTCAGTCGCTTCGTCTATGCCAGCAGCGCGCAAACTATCGAAGGATACCCTGTAGACCGACAGATTGTGCCGGGGATGGCCGTCGCTCCGGCCAATCTCTACGGTGTCTCCAAGTGTTATGGGGAAGCTCTGTGTTCACTCTACGCAACGCGCTTCGGTATGTCCTGCGTTTCCTTGCGAATAGGGGCGTTCGAGCCTGCTGACGGCCCGCCGCTTGAAACCAAGCGCGATCTCAGCGCTTGGCTTAGCCATCGTGATGCAACTCACCTGATTGATCGAGCAATTCTAGCTGAGATTAACGGGAGTTTCATTGCACACGGAATCTCAAACAATCGTTTCAAACGGCTAGATTTGACCGAAACCTGCAAAGTTCTGGGATACGCGCCACAGGATGACGCATTTTCGACCTTCCCGATACCCTCTGCCTAATATCGACGTTCGGTCGCGATGCAGAACCGGTCGAAGAGGACGCAGAACAAACATTCTTGATCAACCGGACACGGAACCAAGCTCCGCAACAACGCCTCCAATCTGACGTATCTTAGCCGGAATTCCCCGACCATTCACAATTTCACAAAAAGTATTTTTTGAATTACCCTTAAAGCCATTGTTTTTCGGAGGAGATTCCATGTCATCAAAACTCATGGCCGAATTCTTCGGCACGTTCTGGCTGGTGCTGGGCGGTTGCGGCAGCGCGGTGCTGGCCGCGGGTGTGGCCGATGTGGGCATCGGCTGGCTGGGCGTATCCTTCGCCTTTGGCCTGACCGTACTGACCATGGCCTACGCTGTCGGTCATATCTCGGGCGGGCACTTCAACCCGGCGGTCAGCCTCGGGCTGATGATCGGCGGGCGGTTCGACGCCAAGGATCTGATCCCCTATTGGATCGCTCAGGTAATCGGCGCCATCGTTGCGGCAGCCGTTCTCTATCTGATCGTCAGTGGCGCGCCGGGGTTTGAGGGTGTGGGCGGCTTTGCCTCCAACGGATATGGCGAGGCGTCACCAGAAGGGTATTCGATGATGTCTGCCCTGGTGATCGAAATCGTCCTCACGGCGTTTTTCATCGTGATCATCCTGGGCGCGACCTCCAGCGGAGCCCCCGCCGGATTCGCCCCGATAGCAATCGGATTGGGGCTGACACTGATCCACCTGATCTCGATCCCGGTGACCAACACATCTGTAAACCCCGCCCGCTCAACCGGCGTGGCGCTGTTTGCCGATGGTCCGGCGCTGGCGCAGCTTTGGCTGTTCTGGGTGGCACCATTGATCGGTGGCGCGATTGGCGCGCTGATCTGGAAGGTTATGACAACCGACGACTGACTTGGACGTCAGATAAATTCTACCCGCCGCCCTGAAAATCGCGATACCATCGCGCGACAGGGCGGCGGTATCCAGCGTCGCGCCAATGATTTGGGAGGACGCAATGAACAAGCTCATCACAACGGCGTTTCTGGGCTGCTTGGCCTCGGCCAGCTGGGCCAACGAGCAATGGTTGACCATTCCACAGGCCCCGGCCATGCCCAAAGCCGCAACCTCCGGCACCGCCGAGGTTAACGGCATCGACATGTATTACGCCACCTATGGAGAGAGCGACGGCATTCCCATCCTGATGATCCATGGCGGCCTCGCGCATGGGGATATCTGGGCAGCGCAGGTGGCGGACCTCGCGCAGGATCACTCTGTCATCGTTGCGGATACACGCGGGCACGGACGCTCGACCAACGACGGCAGCACCTATGCCTATGATCTTCTGGCGCGGGATTATCTGGCTCTGCTGGATCACTTAGACATCGATCAGGTCCATCTGGTCGGCTGGTCGGACGGCGCCAATATCGGCTATACGATTTCGACCACCGCACCGGATCGGTTGGCCAGCCACTTCGCCCATGCGGGCAACGTCACGCTGGACGGTATCGACCCGTCGGTCGAAACCAACGCAGTTTTCGGCACCTATGTCGGCATGATGGCAGAGGATTATGCCCAGATGTCACCTACCCCGGATGGGTTCGAAGCGTTTCTGGGTGGAGTCGCGGCCATGTGGGCGACGGAAAAGCCCGGCGGCCTTGAAGGGTTGGCATCGGTTACGGTCCCCACGCTGGTCGTGCAAAGCGCACATGACGAAGCGATCCTGACCGAACATTCAAAGGCTATCTCCGAGGCCATCCCCGGTGCCGATCTTCTGATTCTGGAAGATGTGAGTCATTTTGCGTCTTTTCAGGACGCGGAGGGATATACCAAGGCAATCCGGGACTTTATTGATCAATAGTCCAAAGCCCGGCGCCGCAACCAGCGCCGGGCTTACTTCTTATTCCGTAACGGTGACTTTTTTCATCGCATCAGGCTGACCGATCACAGCGCCATTCGGGCCATCGCCCCGCTTGATCGCATCAACCACATCCATGCCATCTGTCACCTGACCGACAACCGTATACTGGCCGTTCAGGAACGGGCCAGGCTCGAACATGATGAAGAATTGCGAGTTCGCGCTATCGGGATCCTGCGCACGCGCCATACCGACAACGCCGCGATCATAGTTGTAGTCCGAAAACTCGGCAGGCAGATCGGGACGATCCGAACCGCCGGTACCCGCGCGACGCATGTCGCCACCGATACGGCCAAACTCAACATCGCCGGTCTGTGCCATGAAGCCGTCGATCACGCGGTGAAACACCACGCCATCATACTGACCGGCAGCAGCCAGGGCGGTGATCTGTTCAACGTGTTTAGGTGCCAGGTCTTCGAACAGATCAACGGTGACGGTGCCATTGGCCCCTTCACCTTCGATTTCGATTTCAAGACCGGTGGCCAGCGCCGGGCTGGCCAGCAGTGCAAACGCGGCGGCCAGCTTATACATCGGCGGCCACCTTGACGCTGATCATGCGGTCAGGGCTTGCAGGCGGCTCGCCACGGGTGATGGCGTCCACATGTTCCATCCCTTCGATGACGCGGCCATAGACGGTGTACTGGCCGTTCAGGAAGTGATTGTCCTTGAAGTTAATGAAGAACTGAGAGTTGGCCGAATCCGGGTTGGCCGAGCGCGCGGCGCCCAGCGTTCCGCGATCATGGGGCAGTTTCGAGAACTCAGCCGGAACGTTGGGCAGAGACGAACCACCGGTGCCCGCCATGCGCAGGTTGAACCCGTCTTCCATGTCGCCATGCTGCACGTCGCCAGTCTGTGCCATGAACCCGTCGATCACGCGATGGAAAGCAACGTTGTCATATTCACCACCACGGGCCAGCTCTTTCATGCGGGCCGAATGCTGAGGGGCCACATCAGGCAAGAGCTCGATGACGACATTGCCGTCTTTCAGCTCGACGATGATTGTGTTTTCGGGGTCTTTGATCTCGGCCATGTGGCCCTCCTGTCTTTGAAACTTGCGCAAATACCTATGACGCGGGCGCACGAATGCCAAGTGACGCATTGACCTGAGGGCAAAATGCAGGAAAAGAACCGCCTGACACTGGATGCAATGGGCAAGGACAAGCGCGATGGGCTGGAAATCTCTGGACGATATGGATCTGAACGGCAAACGGGTTCTGGTGCGCGTGGATATCAATGTTCCCGTCGCAGATGGCGCAGTCACGGATGACACGCGTATCCAGCGCATCGTGCCCACCGTACGCGACATCCTCGCCGCAGGTGGCAAGCCGATCCTGCTGGCGCACTTCGGACGCCCCAAGGGCGAACGCGTTGCCGAGATGTCTTTGAAACAACTGGTTCCCACCCTTGAGGCCGCATTCGGCACGCCGGTTCGTTTTGCCGATGATTGCGTCGGGCCAGAAGCAGAAGCCGCTGCCGCATCACTGGATGACGGAGAAGTTCTTCTGCTGGAAAACACCCGCTTCCATGCTGAAGAGACCAAGAACAGTGTCGCCCTGGCCCAAGGCATGGCCAAACTGGGCGATATCTATTGCAACGATGCCTTCTCAGCCGCGCACCGCGCCCATAGCTCAACCGAGGCGCTTGCCCGCCTGCTGCCCGCCTGCGCCGGTCGCCTGATGCAACAGGAACTGAGCGCCCTTGAGGCCGCTCTAGGCGCGCCCAAGCGGCCTGTCACCGCAGTTGTCGGGGGCGCAAAAGTGTCGACCAAACTGGACCTGCTGGGCAACTTGATCGAGAGGGTTGATTACCTGGTTATTGGCGGTGGCATGGCGAATACCTTCCTGGTGGCCAAAGGCGTCGACGTCGGCAAGTCCCTTGCAGAACACACGATGACCGATACAGCCGCCGAAATCCTGAGCAAGGCCGAAACTGCAGGCTGCACCATTGTGTTGCCGCGTGACATCGTCGTGGCCGAGGCATTCGAGGCCAATGCGCCGCATCAGGTCCTGCACGCTGATCAATGCCCCTCGAACGCCATGATCCTGGACGCAGGCCCCGCAAGCGTCGCCGCAGTGTCCGACGTGCTGGAGAGAAGCCAGACCCTGATCTGGAACGGCCCTCTTGGCGCATTCGAACTCACCCCGTTCGACGCGGCCACCAACGCCGCCGCCCTGAAAGCCGCAGCGTTGACCCGCGATGGCAAACTGACCTCGGTCGCTGGCGGAGGCGACACGGTCGCAGCGCTGAACGCCTCCGGCGCGGCAGCCGATTTCTCGTATATCTCCACCGCTGGCGGCGCCTTCCTGGAATGGATGGAAGGCAAGACCTTGCCGGGCGTGGCAGCATTGGATCAATAAGCGCCCAAAGCTCAGGCCTCAGCTTTTTCGTCACAGGGGATTCACAAGGCGAATCACCTGTGACATAGTGCGTTTAGACATCCGCAAAGGGTGCGTTTCTGAGGCAGTTTGTTATACGGCGGTTAACACAGTGACCCGTTCCCATCGGCCCGGTCTGGGGGCTTTCATCTTCTTCTCGGTTGCCTTCATGCTGGGCGTATATTTCACCTTTGCCGCTGTGCAGGGGGACTACGGCCTGTTTCGCCGCGTTGAGATTGCAGCGGAACGCAACGCCCTGTCGCGCGATCTGGCCCAACTGAACGCCGAGATCGACCGGATGGAAAACCTGACCCGTCGCCTGTCGGACACCTATCTGGATCTCGATCTGTTGGATCAGCAGGCCCGCTCGGTCCTTGGTATGATCCGCGCGGATGAGATCGTCATCCGCTGACAAGATTTTTCGTCGAAAAATCTCTGCACCGTCTCGCCCATTAAATAAGCTCCCGTCAGCCGCAATTCGCGCGCTTGCCTCCGCGTCACTTTTACCCTCGCCAGATGAGGAGAAATGCCTTAATAGATAGTTTAACGCTAAACTATCTTGCCGAAAGGGGGAGATCGCCACTATGGCTGCGCGAAAAACCACAAAGAAACCAAATGTTTCTGCGGAAGAACTGACCACATATTACCGCGAGATGCTGCTGATCCGCCGATTCGAGGAAAAAGCGGGTCAACTCTACGGAATGGGTCTGATCGGCGGTTTCTGCCATCTCTATATCGGTCAGGAAGCGGTTGTTGTCGGCCTTGAGGCTGCCGCCAAAGAGGGCGACAAGCGGATCACATCCTACCGTGATCACGGCCACATGCTGGCCTGCGGTATGGATCCCGGCGGCGTGATGGCCGAACTCACCGGGCGCGAGGGCGGCCTGTCCAAGGGCAAAGGTGGCTCAATGCACATGTTCTCGAAAGAGAAGCATTTCTACGGCGGTCACGGTATTGTCGGTGCTCAGGTGCCGCTGGGTGCGGGTCTGGCTTTCGCCGACAAGTACAAAGAAAATGGCGGCGTGACCTTCACCTATTTCGGGGACGGCGCGGCCAACCAGGGTCAGGTCTATGAGACCTTCAACATGGCGGCCTTGTGGGAACTGCCGGTGGTGTTCGTGATCGAGAACAACCAATACGCCATGGGCACCGCTCAAGCGCGCTCGACTTCTTCCGCCGACATCTACCACCGCGGTCAGGCCTTTGGGATACCCGGTGAAATGGTCAACGGCATGGACGTGCTGGCGGTCAAAGCCGCCGGCGAAAAAGCGGTGGCCCACTGCCGCGCGGGCAAAGGCCCCTACATCCTTGAGGTCAAGACCTACCGCTACCGCGGCCACTCGATGTCCGACCCGGCCAAGTACCGCACCCGCGAAGAGGTTCAGAAGGTCCGCGAACAAAGCGACCCGATCGAACATGTGCGCGAGCTGCTGCTGACCGGCAAACACGCGACCGAGGATGACCTGAAAGCGATCGACAAAGAGATCAAGGAGATCGTCAATCAGGCCGCCGAATTCTCGAAAGAAAGCCCCGAGCCGTCACTGGACGAGCTCTGGACCGATATCTACGCCTGAGAGGACGAATAGACATGGCAACCGAAATTCTCATGCCCGCCCTTTCGCCCACGATGGAAGAGGGTACGCTGGCCAAATGGCTGGTCAAGGAAGGCGACACCGTATCCTCTGGTGATATCATGGCCGAGATCGAAACCGACAAGGCGACGATGGAGTTCGAAGCCGTCGATGAAGGCATCGTCGGTAAGATCCTGATCAGCGAGGGCACCGAAGGGGTCAAGGTCAACACCCCCATCGCAATCCTTGTAGAGGAAGGCGAAGACGCCTCCGCCCTGCCCGCGGCTGCACCCGCAGCCGCAGCGGTGACCGAAGCCGCCCCTGCGGCGGTTGAGGCCCCCGCTCCGACAGCAGCCCCTGCTGCTCCGGTTGTGGACCTGTCGCCCGATTGGCCGGCCGACGCTGAAATGAAGACCGAGACCGTCCGCGAAGCGCTTCGCGATGCGATGGCCGAGGAAATGCGTGGTGACGGAGACGTCTACCTGATGGGTGAAGAAGTCGCCGAGTATCAGGGCGCTTATAAAATCTCGCAAGGTCTGCTCGACGAATTCGGCCCTAAACGCGTGATCGACACGCCGATCACCGAGCATGGCTTTGCCGGTATCGCGGTCGGGTCGGCCTTTGGTGGCCTGAAACCGATTGTCGAATTCATGACCTTCAACTTCGCCATGCAGGCGATTGACCACATCATCAACTCGGCTGCCAAGACGCTCTATATGTCCGGCGGTCAGATGGGTTGTCCCATCGTGTTCCGTGGCCCCAACGGTGCCGCCGCCCGCGTGGCCGCGCAGCACTCTCAGGACTACGCCGCGTGGTACATGCAGATTCCCGGTCTGAAAGTCGTCATGCCCTATTCGGCAGCCGACGCCAAAGGTCTGCTGAAATCGGCGATCCGTGATCCCAACCCGGTGATCTTCCTGGAAAACGAAATCCTCTACGGTCGGTCCTTCGACGTACCGCAGGTGGATGACCTGACCATCCCGCTGGGCAAGGCGCGCATCTGGCGCGAAGGCTCTGACGTGACCATCGTCAGCTTTGGCATCGGCATGCAATACGCACTGGAAGCCGCCGACAAACTGGCCGAGGATGGCATCAGCGCCGAAGTGATCGACCTGCGCACCATCCGCCCGATGGACACCGGCGCAATCATCAACTCGGTGATGAAAACCAACCGTCTGGTAACCGTCGAAGAAGGCTGGCCGCAAGGTTCGGTCGGCAGCTACATCAGTTCGGTCGTAATGCAGGAAGCGTTCGATTACCTCGACGCACCGGTCATCACCCTCACCGGTAAAGATGTTCCGATGCCATATGCGGCGAACCTCGAAAAGCTGGCGCTGATCACCACGGATGAGGTGATCGCAGCGGTGAAACAGGTGACCTACCGGTAATGGAGATCAGGGGCCGCGATCCAGCAACCGAATGCTACCGTGTCGAGATTGACCTCGATGACCGGACCGTGCGGGCGCTTGTGCCCGAACGGCTGGCGGCGGATATGCGGTTGATCGGCGCGCGCCCCTCGCACCAGACAGCCTATGTCTGGATGGCTGAAAACAAAGATAAAATCGAGGCTGCGATTGCGACGCTCGCACGCGGCACCGGGCGCCCAAGGGCGCCTTTTGACCAAATTACTTTGATTGAGGAGCGCTGAGATGCCCACCGAAATCCTGATGCCCGCCCTGTCCCCAACGATGGAGGAAGGCACGCTTGCAAAATGGCTCGTCAAAGAGGGCGACACTGTCTCCTCGGGCGACCTGCTGGCCGAAATCGAAACCGACAAGGCGACGATGGAGTTCGAGGCCGTCGACGAAGGCACCATCGGCAAGATCCTGATCGCTGAGGGCACCGAAGGCGTCAAGGTCAACACCGCCATCGCAGTTCTGCTGGAAGATGGTGAAAGCGCTGATGATATCGCGGCCGCACCCGCCGCTGCTCCAGCGGCTGCACCTGCAGCCGCAGCGGGCAACGAGGCTGCCGCGTCAGCGGCACCCGAGGCGCCCGCCCCTGCTCCGGCAGCTCCGGTCAAAGCCGATGGTGGTCGCATCTTCGCCTCCCCGCTGGCCCGTCGGATTGCCTCGCAAAAGGGTCTGGATCTGGCTCAGATTACCGGCTCCGGCCCACATGGACGTATCGTCAAGGCGGATGTCGAAAGCGCAACTGCCGCGCCTGCTGCGGCAGCAGCGCCCGCAGCTGCAGCAGCCCCAGCCACCGCGCCTGCAGGGCCTTCGGCGGATGCTGTCGCCAAGATGTACGAAGGGCGCGATTACGAGGAAGTCAAACTCGACGGCATGCGCAAGACCATCGCCGCACGCCTGTCCGAAGCCAAACAGACCATCCCGCATTTCTATCTGCGCCGCGATATCAAGCTGGACGCGCTGCTCAAGTTCCGCAGCCAGTTGAACAAGCAGCTCGAAGGCCGGGGCGTGAAGCTCAGCGTCAACGATTTCATCATCAAGGCCGTCGCCAACGCGTTGCAGCAGGTTCCCGAATGCAACGCTGTCTGGGCGGGCGACCGGGTTCTGCAACTTAAACCTTCCGACGTAGCGGTTGCCGTTGCGATCGAAGGCGGCTTGTTCACACCGGTTCTGCAGGACGCTGACACCAAATCACTCTCGGCACTCTCGACCGAGATGAAGGACCTCGCCGGTCGCGCACGCGAGCGCAAGCTGGCCCCGCATGAATACCAGGGCGGCACCTTCGCGGTCTCGAACCTCGGCATGTTCGGCATCGACAATTTCGACGCTATCGTGAACCCGCCGCATGCAGGTATTCTGGCCGTAGGCACTGGTCTGAAGAAACCGGTTGTAGGTGATGATGGCGAGCTGACGGTTGCAACTGTCATGTCCGTTACAATGTCAGTCGATCACCGCGTCATCGACGGCGCTCTTGGCGCGCAGTTGCTGCAAGCCATCGTCGATAATCTGGAAAACCCGATGGTCATGCTGGCCTGACACAATCGCCGCTGCCGGGGTTCAGACCCCGGCGGGGCCTCTCGCGATCACCGCTGTGATGTGAGAAAGCGTGATCAGCCCGACGGTTGCTCACGCCCCCCGATTTCCCCACCTTCATGCAGACAGTTTTGCAATCCAAAGGTGGACCATGCGCATTTCTGACCTGACCAAAACCCTGCTTCTGGTTGCCGTGACCGCAACTACACTCCCTGCGGCTGCAATCGCGAAGCCCAACAGCTATCCGGGTGAGAATTCCAAGTTCAATTCCACCGACCCTGCCGTGATCGCACAGCAAAAAGCCGAGCGTCAGAGGCGCATCGAATTGCGGAAACAAAAGCGTGAAGAGCGGCGGCGCGAGCGGCAGAACCGAAAGAACAACCGCTCGAACTGATCCTTACTGGTCTTTCCCCAGCATGTGATCCATCGAGATCGAAGGCTGCTCGCAGCCTGCTTCACCCACGATCTTGGCGGGAATGCCAGCGACGGTCTTGCATGGCGGCACTTCTTGCAGCACCACCGAACCCGCCGCGATGCGGCTGCAATGACCAACCTCGATATTGCCCAGCACCTTGGCCCCGGCTCCGATCAGAACACCGTCGCCGATAGTGGGGTGGCGCTGCTCCTCTTCCTTGCCGGTCCCGCCCAGCGTCACCGAATGCAGCATCGAGACATTGTCGCCCACCACGGCGGTTTCGCCGATCACGATGGAATGGGCGTGGTCGATCATGATCCCCTTGCCGATTCTGGCGGCAGGATGAATGTCGATCCCGAAAATCTCGGACGAGCGCATCTGGAAGAAATAGGCCAGATCATGGCGGCCCTTGCGCCACAGCCAATGGGCCACGCGATAGGCCTGCATGGCCTGATAGCCTTTGAAGTACAGGATCGGCTGTAACAACCGGTGGCAGGCCGGATCGCGCTCATACACCGCCATCAGGTCAGCACGCGCGGCTTCAATCAGCCCCTTGTCGTCGGCATAGGCCTCATCCACGATCTCGCGCAGCACCATCATCGACATTTCGTTCGAGCACAGCTTGGCCGAGATACGGTAGGACAATGCGCGTTCAAGACTGCGGTGATGCAGAACACAGGCATGCACCAGCCCGCCCATCAGCGGCTCTTTCTCCACGGCCGCCTGGGCCTCGGATGTGATACGATCCCAAACCGGATCGACAGGGGTGACTTGGCTGCGCGTTTCAAACATGGCTTTGATCCTTTGCTCCGCCTAGAATGCCATCTAGTGATAAAATCACCAAACGCAAACCCTTGATGTGCCCTACAACAAAAAATGAACCCTGACGATCTGAAGTATTTCAAAGACTTGATCCACCAAAACTTGACTGCCCTGCAAACCCAATCCGAAAGCGGGCAAGAGGCGCAGGCCGTGGTCGAGCTCGATCAGCAGGCAGTTGGGCGGCTCAGCCGGATGGATGCCTTGCAGAATCAGGCCATGGCCAAGGCGCAGCAGGCGCGCAGGGATACCGAAACCCTGCGCCTTCAGGCCGCGCTGGATCGCATGGCCGAGGGTGAATACGGCTATTGCGAGGATTGCGGTGAGGATATACCGCGCGGCAGGTTAGAGCTGGATCTGGCCGCCACCAAATGCGTCAGCTGCGCCTCTGGCTGATATGAAACCGGATCAGGGCGCTCAGAACCATTTCAAAACACTGGCAATATTGCAGATCGTCAAAATCCGGCTCATCCGCCAGTGCCCGGCTGCGTGCCGCGCTCATCAACGCGCCGTTGCCATAGACCGGGTGCAACCGTCCGGTCGCTTGGACATGCCTGTCCGCGCGTTCGGCTTCGGCGATCATCCGGACGCATAATCGACGACGTTCCGGCGGCGGCGCGGCCAGCAAAGCCCGCGCCGCCGCGCTGATATCTCCGTGTAAGACGGGGCGCATGGGCGCGTCAGACAACCATCAAGCGGGCAACTGCTCCGGGCCCGTAGGTGGCCGAGACCTGCGCAACCGTGATCTCATACGCACCGCTCAGGCCATCCTCGGCCTTCATCGCGGCCGAGTATTCCCAGCTCGGCGCATTTGCGACCGTCTCACGCAAAACCGCCCCGTCAGCGATAATTCGGATCAGGTAGGATTCACCCTCTTCCCCCAGCGGAACTTCAAGCCCATCCCAGTCATCCCCGTCAATCCGCGTGCGTCGCACCCATGTGAACATGTCCCCCGCGTCAGTCGGCGCCCGCCGCAGATGCGCTGGCGCGTAAGGGCGCAGCCCATTGCCGTCGAAGGCCTCGACCAGATGCACATAGGCCGGATCCTCGTACCCGCGCATTGCAGGACCGATACGATAATGCTTGGCCACCCGCCGTTCGGTGCGCAAAAGGCTGGTCTGGTAAACCCTCTGATCCAGCAGAACAAAGCTTGACCCCTCGGGCCAAACATCCAGCATCAGCGCGTCCGTTCCCAGTTGCCCACGCAAACGACCAGACAGATGGTAGATGCCGGTCTCCTGCAAGCTGGCCTCGGCGAACTGGAACAGCTCCCAATTGCCCGGAGTGCCATCCCCGATCGCCGCCAGATTGGCCCCGCTCAGCAAAGCCGACCGGGGTCGCGATTCTAGCAACCCGTCGATCAGATTTACTCGCAGCGCCGGTCCCTCGTCCCAGATGCCAGCACTGGTGCGCCGCAGCGGGGTTTCCGTAAACCCGATGACCGCCTGCCCGGCTATAACCTCCTGCAGGGCATAATCCTCGTCCTGCGCTGCGGAATAGATCGCCACGCTGCCGGGCCAGGGATCAGCCGAGATCGCCAGATAAGGCGCGTGAGGTTCCTCTGAACCGGTGATCAAGGGCAAATCCATGAACACCGGCAGAACCGGAACCGGGGCCGTATACGGTTTCGCCGTCACCCCGTCATCCTGCATGTCAGCGCGCGCATAAACCCCCGGTTCGATCCGCACCGCATCAGCCAGTTGCATCTCGGCCTGCTCCAGCCGGTCGATGCGATAGAGCGCTCCCGCCCCCTGCCCGAGGCCAGGCAGACGCACCACATCCCCCGCCCCCACATGCAACAGAGACGGCGGCAAAGCGAATCTTGCCGTCTCGCGCGAGATGCGCGACTCGCTCAGCCACCGCTCGACCGTCTGCCGCCCTTCGGCGCGGGTCATCGACAGGGGCATCTCATTCACTGCCACCGCATGGGTGCTGTCATCCGGCAGCACCGCTTCCTCGGCAACCACATCGTGATTGGCATCCGACTGAACAAAGCGCAGCCGCACGCGGCCCGTCATCTCAGCCTCGGCCTCACGCCGATACTCGACTGACCCATCTAGGTCGGAGCTGATAGCGATCTGCTCAGACTCCAGCTCATGCGGTCGACGTCCGTCACGGGTGCGGAACACCAGCACGCCATCGCGCTCAATCGCGTCGAACCCATAGCGCAGCATCAGGGGCTGCAGGGCTTGACGCGCGTTCATCACATCCTCGACCGCATAGCCGCGCACCACACCATAGAGCGCCGAGACATCGATATTCCTTACCCCCGCGCCATGGCAGATTTCGGTCACCACCGAGGCCAGCGTGCGTGAGCCAGAACGCCCGTTCAACCAATGCCCGCGTGCATAGTTGTCGCCGTCCGTCCATTGCGAACGCAGGTTCGGGAAGGTCGGATAAGGCCGCGCATCCCAGGCCCAGACATAGGCGTTCGACATATCCACCATCGGGCCGCCATAGATCTCGGACGTCGGATTGGTCTGCCGATCACCCCAATAAGCCAACATCGCACGAAGATATTGAACCAGTATAAAGTCGTCGCGCATACCATTGGAATATTTTGGCAATTCCGATTCCGATGACTTCGGATCCAGAAACTTGTTCGGCTGATTGGTGCCTTTGTCGATGGCGGCACAGCCCAATTCAGTGAACCAGATCGGCTTTGACCCGGGCACCCAGCTCGTAGGGTTCTCCTGCCGGACCCCACCGATGCGTTCATGGTGCCGGTTGGCCCACCAGTTGCGCAAATCCTTGTAACGCCAGACCCATGGCTCGCCATAAGCATCATCGGTGATCGGCGTCCGCACCTGCGCATCTGCCGCTTCGGGCGAGGCATAGTACCAGTCGTAGCCTTCGCCGCCCTCGATATTGCCGCGCAGATAGCCCAGATCATAGATCGACCCGACCCCGGCATCGAGATGACCCTCACCCTCGCGCCAGTCGGACAGAGGCATATAGTTGTCGATGCCCACGAAATCGATGTTGTCGTCAGCCCACAGCGCATCCAGATGGAAATACCGGTCACCGCTGCCATCCTGCGGCTGATACCCGAAATACTCGGACCAGTCGGCGGCATAACCAATCTTGGTGCCCGACCCCAGAATTTCACGCGCTTCAGCAGCCAGTGACCTCAACTGCGCAACCGCGGCGAAGCCCGAAGCGCCACGGATCTGCGTCAACCCGCGCAGCTCTGAGCCGATGCAGAACGACTCCACACCTCCGGCTGCTTTGCACAGGGCCGCATAGTGCAGAATGAACCGCCGCAGCCCCCATTCCTGCGGGCCGCTATAGGTGACCCGGCCACTGCCGGTAGAGAAATGAGAAGCCCGTGCAGTGCCAAAAAACGCCGCCACCTGCGCATCGGCTGCGGCAGTCTGATCCGACGAGCCCTCTCGCCCCGGAGCAACGTCCAACGTGATCCTGCCCCGCCACGGCAGATGCGGCTGATCGCCTGCATCCGACCACGGATCAGGCAGACCGTTCCCCTGCAACTGCTCCATCAGAATGAACGGATAGAACATGACCCGCTTGCCGGTCTTCTTCAGGTGCTTGATCGCCTGAACCACCGCCGCATCGGCTGGGGTTCCGCCATACACCGGGCGCCCATCGACCCAGCGCACCTTGCTGGCCGCCACGCGGGAAACGCCGGACACGCTCCAGGGCATGTTCTCGCCATCAGCGCTCTTGCGCTCGACCTTAGGACGAATCTGACACTCACCGCAGCGCAGATCGTCGCCAAACCACGATACGATCAACGAGGCCGCCTCGCATCCCGGTAATTCTCGGGTCAGCGCCCGCGTCGAAGTCACAAGATCGGATCGACCAGAGGGCGAGTTGACATTCGCTGCCCAGCTGCGCCCCCTGCCCTTGCTGTAGTTCACCTGAGATGAAGCCAGCGCATATTCGCCCGTTCCCGGCATCAGCGCGACGCCTTTCACGATCCGCGACAGCGCATCCTCGGCATCGGGCATCCCCTCCTGTTCCTGCCGGACCACCTCGAACGAAAATTGGGGCACTCGATTGCCATAAGGACCCAGCTGCAGGTCTTCGATCACCACATAAGCCGTACCGCGATATGCCGGCACCTGACCCACGCCTTCAATGGCCTCGATCAACGGGTCGGGCAGTTGCTCGGGACCGCCGCGATAGATGCGCATGTTCAGTGACCTGCGCTCAACCTCTTCGCCATCCGCCCACACGCGCGTGATGTCAGCAACCTCGCCCGCCCCGACCGCAATCGCCAGCGAGACGGAATAGCTATAACTGTGGGTCGTCGTCTTCACCTCAGCCGGTTTCGGAGAGCTGCCCTTGCCGCCTCCGGTGGACTGGGTCGTGGTCGAAGTGCTGCGCGTTTCCAGAAAGTCCGAGGCCCAGATGACCTGGCCGCCCACACGCATACGGCCAAACACCGTGGCCACCGGCGCACCCTCGCCGGTTTCGGTCAGGCGGAATCGGTCCAGACGGCCGGTCTCGACCACCTCGCTGCCGCCGCCCATGACCGATTGGCCCATCAGACGATTGTCGATCACCCGGCCCAGCGTTGCGCCCACCGCGCGACCGATAATGGCCGTCGAAAGACCCGCAACCGACCCTCCAATCGACCCGCCCAGCGCCGCACCCGCAGCGGATAGAAGAATAGTAGCCATCAGAGATCCTCCAGCGGGAACGCGAAACAAGCAACGGCACGGCGGCGCCAGGGCTCACTCAGAGTGTTTTCAACCACGCCATGCCCGGAATAGGCATGGATGAAACGCACCGGGTCTGACCCGCTGACGATCCCCAGATGCTTAGCAACCGCCGCGTCGCGCATCCGAAACAACAGCACATCGCCCGAGGCCATGTCGTCGGACGATTTCTCGATCAGATGGCGGCGGGCTGCGGCCCACATGCGCTCCTCGCCCTGCGGCTCGGACCAGTCCATGCTATAGACCGGCACCGTCTCGGGCTCGTGCCCCTTCACGGCGCGCCAAACGCCCCGCAGCAGGCCGAGACAATCCGCCCCGGCCCCACGGACCGAGGCCTGATGCACATAAGGCGTGCCCAGCCAGCGCCGCGCCTCGTCAACAATATCTTGCTTTACCCCGATCACCGCCTGCTGCCCCCTCTGTTTGGATCGCTTTTCTTCGGTGTGGCCATCACCCAGTCTTCATGTGGAAGATCAGGGAAGCCCTGAAAATTCAGGATGTTGTCGAACTTCAGACGGCAGGTGCTCATACGCTTGTCGCAGCCGGCAGTCAGTTGAACGCGGTCACCGCCAACCAGCCCGCCGCCAATCGCGGACCACAGCGTAACAACGCGCCCGCCGCTGGCCTGTTCGTCCAGTTTGACCGAAGCCCACAGACCCTGCGCCGCACCGTCCAGCACGTCCAGCCTGCCCCGCTCAAACCATCCCGCATCGGCACCCTCCGCGCCCTGCAAACGCAAAACCGTACCCTCGACCAAGACAATTTCGGCCTCGGCGCGATACCCCGGCGTGTCCAGAGCAAAACGGCATGCGCGATCCCCCAGCACCGCCGTGCATGGTTTCTGATAAATCCGTCCCAAAGGCCGGTTCAGCAGATCGGTCAGCCCTCGCAACTCCGCATGAAACGCTCCGCCCGCGCGGCGCAATTCGCCAATCGAGCCGCGAAACTGCAGCATCCGCTGCTGGGGATCAGCCCAATTGACCAACCAGGCCCGCACTTCGGCCCCATCAAAGCGCCCCGCTTCGATATCCTCTTCCCGGACCGAGGCATCAGACAGCGCGCCCATCGCCTCGGTATTATCGATCGACAGGCCGGTTGCCTGCTCGATCGCCGCAGCGGTCAGACCGGTGCTGGCTTTGAACACCAGCCCGTCAAAGCGCAACTCCATATCGTGATCCGTGAAACCATAGACCTGCCCGTCGCTGCGCGTAATCGCCCAGCAACGACAGGTGGTGGTCAGCCCGCTTTGCAAATGCGCCTGCAGCGCCTGTTTGTCCCCGCTCATCAGACCCGCACCTCGACCACCGGTACGTTCGGGACGTCACCGGCCTGAAAGCTGGCCACGCTGGTCTGGATCTTGTCGGTGTCGAACCGTACCGGAACGTCGAACTCAAACCCGGCTGTAATCTCGACCTGCTCAGGCGGCGGGGCTGAGAACATCACGCGCCCGGTCGCCAGATCGACCTCAAAATCCACGCCTTCGCGCTGCGCGTCCTGATCCAGCCCAAGCTTCACGGTCCCCAGCACCGGCTTCAGGATTGGCCGAACATAGTTGAACCCGCCCGAGCTGTAGGTCTTGATCAGCTGAAACACCGTGGTCTCGCCATCCCCGCGCGCAATGACCTGATCGCCCTTGTCGACCTCAGCCGTCGCCGCGCCCGATTTGAAATCCGACCAGTCCTTCCAACGAAACCCAAACATCTGCCCCTGCCGCGCCTCAAAAAACGAGATCAAAGTCTCGATATCATCCAGCGACCGCATCCCCAGCCCGGCGTCATAGCGCCTGCGGGAATGCGCCCAGGGGGTGTTGCGTTCCTCAAACCCGTTGGCCAACGTCACGATATCGGTGCGCCGTTCCGGTCCCCCGACCGAGCCAAAGCTCAGGCTGGCGGGAAATCTCACCTCATGGAAATTCATCACCTGCTCCCCTTATCTGTTGCGATTGCCACGGCCCAAGGCCCGGCTCATCTGCGCCGCGATCTGTCCCTGAGAACGGCGGAATCCCTGTACATCGGGCGTGGAGATATTCATCACCACATTCACCACGTGGCCCCCGCCCTGCGTCCGCACGCCCAGCTTTCCATCAGCGCCGCGTGCCAGCGGCATGATCGCCTCAGGCCCCGCCTCGCCCATCAACCCGGTGCCACCCCGCATCGGGAACATGGTCGGGCCGCTGACCACACCGCCATTGGCAAAGGGCATCACGCGGCCTTGGGAAAAACTGCCGCCATCGGCAAACGGCAAAATGCCCTGCACCAGACCACCAACCCCATTGGCCAGCATGCCGCCAAAATGATCCGTCACAGGTTTGATCGCCGCCGAATACGCCGTGCGGATCATCGAGTTCTTCAGCACATCCAGCGCGCCTGACAGGTTCATCCCGTCCAGCACCACGCCATCAAACGCCTTGCGCAACCCGCCCGACATGCCACGTTCCAGCGTCGCGACGTCCTTGCCAGTTTCCTCAAACGCCGCCCTGATGCGCCGCATCTGACCATCAAACGCCGAGGCCATGGTGGCAGCGTCGCCCAACGCATCGCTCAGCGCCTCTCCCCGCTCCTGCAGGTCGTCAAAACCCTCACGATCCGTCATCACGCTCTCCTTGTGTCTTGTCAGGATAGGCCGCCAGCAAGGCGTCCAGCCCGGCCCGGTTCATCGCAGGCATCCCCGCGCCCTGCCCCAGCAACAGCCGCAGCTCTGCCGGAGTCAGACGCCAGAACTGATCCGGCGTCAGACGCAGGCCGAGAAACCCGGCCCGCATCAGCGCGGGCCACTCGAACCCGCTCACTCGGGCACCATGAAGGCGCGCGCCAGCAGTTCTGCCGCCGCCTTCGCCCCCGCCATCGGCCCACCTGCGATTTCGGCATGCAGCAGATCATCGCGTGTCACCTGCGCCCCAGCACCGCACAACCCGGCCACGATCAGCGCCAGCACATCGCCACTGGAATACGCCCCGCCCTCAAACCGCTGCACCAGTTCCACCAGAGATCCGGCGCCAAGCTCTTGTTCCAATTCCGCCAAAGCGCCCAGAGTCAGCTTGAGCACCCGCTGCTCCCCGTCGATGGTCAGCGCCACCTCGCCCGTCCACGGATTGGCCATCAGAGCGCCGTAAAGCTTAGCGCACCGGCGCTTGCCATGCTCATCTCATAGGTCGCCTCACCATTATGCGAGCCCGCATATTCGATGCTGCTGACCTGAAACGGCCCTTCGACAATGCCGAAATCGGGGATGATCACCTGAAAACCAGGCGTCTCACCGTCAAAGAACAGCTGGCGCGCGCGCTCATCCGTGCCCGCATCCTTGAACACGCCCGAGCCCGAGATCGCGGCCGATTTGACCCCCGCCCCCGATAGCAACTCGCGCCACCCGCCCTGACTTTCCAGGCTGGTGACATCCACACTTTCCGCATTGAAACTGATCCGCGTGGCGCGCAGCCCCGCGATGGTCTCGAACAGACCGGTGCCGTTCATATCCACTTTGACCAACAGGTCTTTTCCGTTCTGGGCAGCCATATGCTCTCTCCGTTGATTGCTTAGTCATCTTCCACGCGGGCGCGGAATCTCAGATCGATCTGGCGGATCGCGCCGCCAGTTCCCGTGCGCCGGGCGCTGGCACGCTCGAACCACAGCCCCACCAAATGGCCCCGGTCCAAAGTCAGCGCCGCACCTTCCAGCGCATCGCAAACCGCACCGGCCAGTGTCTTGGCCGCACCAAAACCCGCCGCTTCGGACACCACCGAGACCGTGAACCGATGCACGGCACCCGTGCCCGACCGATCCGAGGCATCCCGCACCTCTTCCGGCCCCAGGGTCACGTAGGTCTGCGGCAACACCCCCGAGGGCACCGCGTCATAAATCGCACCGCCCGAAAGCGTGTTAACCTGCGCATCCCCCGAAAGCTGTTGAAACATCGCCGCCTGCAACGCGGCTGCAACGCCATAGCTCATGCCGCCACCTCTTCATCTGCGAAACAGGTCAGGTACTGGCCGCGCGGATCGCGCTCGGCCACCGCACGAATGACAAACCGGCGCGTCCCTTCGGCGAACCGCTGATCCGGCGCAGGCCGCATCGAGGACCCCTCCGGCACGCCGCGCACCACGATCCGATAGCCAACCCGCGACACCGAGGCACCACCAACAGCCCGTTCCGCCCCGCTGCGCGCAGAGACCTCAGCCCAAAGCGCACCCAGTGCGGCCCATGTCTCGGTGTAACCTCCCGCACCATCGGCACTACGAACCGGAGCCTCCAGCACCAGTTTGCGGTTCAATCGCGGCGCGCTCATTGCGTCACCCCTGCGCCGAAACGCACCGTGCGATAGCGCTGGATCAGGCTGGTCACGCCAAACGGCATGCACCCTGCGCCCAGCGCCGTCTCATCGCGATATTCGTAGTAATGCGCCGCCAGCAGCAGCACCGCCTGCCCCAGATCAGCGGGCAGCCCGCCCCAATCCGCAGCCATTCCGGCCGTGAAAACGATCTTCACCGAGCCGCCGGTCTGCACCCTTGGCAAGCAAGCGCCAACCGGACGCAACTGAGGGCGCTGCATGTCGCGCTCCAAACGGTAAGCTTCGGCATCCACAACCATGTCGGTCCCCGCCGCATCCGTCAGCGTGATCGCAGCAACCGAGACCACCGGGGCCACCGGCAGCACTTCACCTGCTGGATCGCGCCAACCGTTCAGGCTCAACGAGAAATCCCGTTCGATCAGCACCTTACCGGTGCGCGCCTCAATCGCCGCAATGGCCGCACGCAGAAAGCCATTCAACACCTCGTCCTGCACATTGCCCTCGGCAAACCCCGTGCCCAGCCGCAGATGCGCCTTGAACTGATCCACCGGCAGCGCCGCATCCGCGATGGCGGTTTCTTCGATCAACATCATCCATTCACTCCGCAATCTCGGACCCCTCCGGGGCCGTATCCTTGGAAAATGACGGGCACGCGCCGCCCCACGTTGCTCGGACGGAGGGGAGCAGCTAGACAACGCGGGGGATCTCACCCCGGCCCGCGCCCGCCGCCCGAGGGGCCTTGCAGCCCCCCGGATCCGCCACCGCTTAGGCGATGCCGAATTTCAGCAGTTTGATTGCAGCAAAATCGCTCACATCACCGCCCACGCGCTTGGTCGCGTAGAACAGGACATGCGGCTTGGCGCTGAACGGATCGCGCAGCACCCGCAGATCGGGACGTTCGGCTATGGTGTAGCCCGACTGGAAGTCACCGAAGGCAATCGAATAGCTGTCGGTCGCCGCATCCGGCATGTCCTCGGCAATCAGCACCGGATAGCCCATCAGACGCGCAGGCTCACCAGCGGCTAGGCCATCCGACCAAAGGAAGCGGCCATCGCTGTCCTTCAGCTTGCGGATCAGACCCGCGGTTTTCGAGTTCATCACGAAAGTGCCGTTCACCCGGTACTGCGCGCCCAGCGCATAGACCACGTCCACAATCGCATCCGCATCGACGCCACCATCAATGCCCGACGCGACATAACCCAGGCTATCCCAGCCCCAGCTGCCGTTTTCCATCGTACGATGGGTCAGGATACCCTTGGGCTTGTCCACACCGTCGCCATTGATAAACGCCGCTGCCTCGGCCCGGGCAAACTTGTCGGCGATACGACCGGCCAGCCAACCTTCGACATCAAACGCACTGTCATCCAACAGACGCTGCGACGCCTTGGGCAGCGCGCTCAGCTCGTGCAGCGGGATCGAAATCCGATCAATCGATGGGGTCGAGGTCTCAGCCGTGGCCGAGTTTTCATCCGCCCAGCCCGCACCCACATCGGTGTGGTCGATCAGCACGTCGAACGAGTTTGCCTCGACATTCACCACCGACGCAATCGAACGGATCGAAGCGGTCGAATTCAACACCGACTTGATCATCTCAGACGTCTGCGGATCGACCAGATAGCCACCATCGCTGTTGACCGCCGTCGAAAGCGACTTGGCTTCAATCTCCAGCCCGCGCAGCCCGTCATCCTCGCCCGAACGCACATAGGCGTCAAAGGCCTTCTGATGCGGTGCGCCGTCCTCGATCGAGGCCGCAAGATGCGGGCGTGCCGCGATGGTTGATTTACGATCCAGCATGGTCAGTCGCTCTTCTGTCTGTTGCAGTTGGGTTTTAACTTCGGCCTTGAGGCCCTTGAATTCATTCACGAAGCCAGCCATCGCCTGCTTCACCTCCTGAACCAGGGGCGCACCCTCTCCGGTCAAGGCCGGGGTCTCGGTCTTGCTCATCAGCACTTCCTTTTTGGGTGGGTATTGAGGCGCGCTAGGTCCGCGCCAGCTCTTGCCGGGCGTCGTTGAACACCTCAGCAATACTGCGCCAGGTGTTTTCAACGTCAGGCTCCACGCCTTTCGCCGCCACCCGCGCACTGGGCAGCATCGGGAAAGTCACCAGCGACACCTCCCATAGCTCCAGTTCGGTCAGGACCCGCTGGCCCTTGTCATTCTTCACGGCCCGTTTGGTGCGATAACCAATCGACAGGCCATCCATAGCGCCCGCCCGGATCAACTCGGCCGCCTCACGGCCCTTTTGCGTGGCCTCCAGCAGACGCCCTTTGACCCACAGGCCCTTGTCGTCCTCGCGCACCTCATCCCAGACGCCGATAGGCTGCGCCGGATCGTGCTGCCACAGCATCTTGACCCGCTGACCTGCCTTCGCCAGCCCCTCCAGCGAGCCGCGATACGCCCCGCGCTGCACCACATCGCTGCCCTGATCGACCTGCCCAAACAGGCTGGCATACCCTTCGATCACCGCATCGTCGGTTACCGACAAGCTGTCTCCGAACTGTGCGAATTTATGTTCCAAATCCATGAACTTCTCCATGTAACCCACTGACATTATGGCGTTACCACAAGGAATGACTGAAACGCCTGCGCCAAAATCACCGCCGCCACGCCGTACACTGTCAGCCACAACCGTTTCTCCAGCCGCTCCATCATCTCTTCGATCTGATCCAACCTGCGGCACAGATGCGCATGCTGGATCTCGGCCACCCTCTCATGCGCGGCCAGACGAAGGCCCGGCGCGCAGTCGAACGGAGGATACCCGTCACCCATCGCCACGCTCCGGCAGCCCCAGCAACGCGCGTTTCTCGGCATCCGTCAGGAACTCAGCCCCGCTCACCCGCGCCCATTGCGCATCGCGTTCCGCAGACAGCGCGGGCACCTGATCCAGATCCGGCTTCAGCACCAAATCCTCACCCGAGAAGCCCGCCAGCCACTCGGACATCGCCGCCGCCACCCGCGTCACCAGAGGCAATACGGTCAGGCGATAAAACGCCCGATTGGCCTCCTGGTAGTTCGAATAGGTCACGTCGCCCTGGATCCCCAACAGCATCGGCGGGACCCCAAAGGCCAGCGCGATCTCGCGGGCGGCGGCTTCCTTGGTCTTTTGAAACTCCATATCGGACGGAGAGAACCCCATCGGCTTCCAATCCAAGCCCCCTTCCAGAACCATCGGACGCCCGGCATTGCGTGCCCCGCGATAGTTCTGCTCGATCTCATCCGACAAACGCCGGAACTGATCCTCGGCCATCACCCCATGGCCGTCACCCTTCCACACCAGCGCCCCCGAAGGCCGCGCTGCATTGTCCAACAACGATTTCGACCACCGAGACGCGCTGTTATGCACATCAATCGCCATCGCCGCCGCCTGCATCGGCGAGAACCCATAGTGATCATCTTGCGGGTGGAACGACTTGATATGGCAGATGTTTTCCGCCGCAAACCGATGCTTCTTGCCGCCTACAGCGTAGTCATACGCCTTGGGCCACCCATCCGCCCCCGGCACCACGCTCATCCGGTCCGAGCGCAAGACATGCAGCTCAACCGGCAGCCCTTCCTCGGCCTGAACCGCCTCAACATATGCATTGCCCGACAGCAGCAACTGCCCAAACAAGGCTTCCATCAATTCCGCCCGCCCCTGTGCCGCATTCGGACGGCGCATGAGGGACAAGATTGGATGGGTATCAAACCGCTGCGCCTGATCCTGCAACACCAATGGCAACGCAGCCGCCGCCTCGGCAATCAGTTTGACGGATCGGAACCCCACCGGGTTCCCCGAAAACCCCGTGCGCGTCAGCGATACTGCGTCCCGAGGGCTCCACGCCACGCGCCCGCCCGTCTGCCACGCCACCACAGGCCCCGCCGCGCTCGCCTTCACCTCCGGCGCTGCCTCAGCCGATCCACGACGCAAGAAATCGAATACCATCTGTGCTCCTTTCTGCCGCCGCTCTGCCCGGCTTGTTGAAAGGAGTTATGACGGAAAGAAGTTTAAGCCTTGGGAATGGGGCGTACGGAGGGTGGGCAACGCGATCGCGTCACCAACCGCTCAAGGCTTCCTGCCACTCACAATATAGGCTGACGCCTGAAATACGACCTTACCATCAGCAGTACGGAACGCTGCTAACGCATCCTCAGCACAGGCTAAGACACTCGCGATTTTTTCTTCGCTCAGATGAATGTCAAAAAGCGGAAGCCAGCCGCGCAAATCAGCCTCAACCATCGTCCGGGCACTTGGAAAGCGCGCCGGTTCAGTGTCGCTCACCACCTCGATGTCCAGGAATCCAGCCGTTTCATAGACTGAAACAACCTCTGCAGGGTTCCCAAGCGAATAAGGCAATCTCAGAGCATCCCCCGCCGCAGTGCTGATCTCGGACTCCAAGAGCTTGATAATGGCGTGATAGGCCGGATTGTGATCCAGATCGTTCCAGACCGCTACGGCCAGCGCGCCGCCCCGCCTGAGGACGCGATGCATTTCCCACGCTGCCGCATCTCGGTCCCGAAAGAACATCATCCCGAACTGGGACAGCACGGCATCAAACGTCCCGCTCTCCAACCCAGTATCCTCTGCACCCGCCAAAACCCAGTCAATGCGTGGCTCAACCTCGCGCGCAGCCGCGATCATTCCCGGCGCTGGATCGAGTCCAGTTACGCGGCCTCCATCGCCCACCACTGACAGCAAGTGCCGCGCCAGAACACCGCTACCGCATGCAATGTCCAAAACCTGCTGGCCAGCTTTCACTCCGGCGCACTTCACCAAATGTGGGGGCCAAGATGCAAACAGCGCTGGCACGAACAGTTGCTCATAACCGCGGCCAGCGTCCAGTTCGTCTTGTGAAACAGCAGGTTCCATGGCGTCTCTCCGGCTCAGCTTTCAGAACCCCGACACGTCAGAGCTTACACTTTTTCGCGATTCGAGACGAGGCACACGACCATTTCATACGTCCTTGCGCCCATCGCTTTACAACGCCCTTACCCTCGGCCTTCTAAACACCCCCGCAGGCCCCACCACCAACTCATGCAGCGCCCAGACCAGCGCGTCGACCCGGTCGGGAGAGCCCTGACCCTCGAACCCCCTCGCGGTCATCTGGCACAACTGCTCCTCCAGCGCGTCCAGCCCGGCCACATGCGCCACCCGCCCTTGCTCGTACAAAGCCGCCACAGGCTCGGCCCGCGCGACCTTGCCGCGCGAGGCCCGCACGGCCCGATAAGGGACCAGAGGGTCCACCTGCCGCACGACCTCTTCCACCAGTTGCCCGCCCTGATTGACCTCGGCCACCAGTCGTTCGGCCCCGAACTCGTCCATCGCGTCAATCGCCGCCTGCGCCCAGCCCGCCGGGCCAACGCCCTGCACCGTCCGGTCGGCCAGCACATAGGCCCGCCACTCCTCGGGCGGCCCCTGAAGCTGTGCGCCCACGACCACGATCCCACAGGCATCTGCATCCGCCCCCGTCGTCACCGCTGGGTCCAGCGCCACAACGATCCGATCCAACGCGGGCACCTGCGCACAGCGCGCCGCCTCCAGCATCGAGTCCGTCCATAACGCACCCTCAGCATCCGACAGCAGCACCCCGTCCAACTCCTGCCGCCCCAGCCGCGTGCCCGCGTAACGCGCGCGCACCTCCTGCAAAAACGAGTCCGCCAGATTGGCCCGGTTCGCCTCGGTCGGCGCGTGGGTCTGCACGGTGGACGGCGACGCCAGCAAGTCCTTCAAAACCTTCGCATTGCGTGGTGTGGTCGTCACACAGACCCGAGGCCGCTCCCCCAGCCGCAACGCAAACTGCAACATATCCCAGGCTTCTCCAGCCTTCTTCCACTTGGCCAATTCATCCACCCAGGCCGCATCGAATTGCGGGCCGCGCAACCCCTCGGGATCATGCGCCGAAAACGCCTGCGCCTCAGCCCCGTTGGGCCAGATCAGCTTGCGCTCCGATGCCTTCCATGTAGGCCGCCGATCCGGCGGTGAGCACTGCAAAATCCCGCTATCGCCAAAGATCATCACATCGCGCACCTGATCAAACGTCTCTCCAACCAAAGCCACACGACATGCCTCACCGCGATCCAAGGGCAAAGACCCCTCGACCATAGACCGCACCCACTCAGCCCCGGCCCGCGTCTTACCAGCCCCGCGCCCGCCCATGATCACCCACGACCGCCAGTCACCCTCGGGCGGCAACTGATGCGGCAGCGCCCAGAACTCGAACAGGAAAGGGAGGGCACACAGCCCCCCCTCCCCGATCTCACTCAGAAATCTGTCCTGCACCGCAGCAGGCGCGGAGGCGAGCCAGCCTGCACCCGATCTCAGATCGTGCCCGATCAAGGTCGAGCGCATAGCCCCCTTGGGCAATTCCGGCTTGTCTGTGATGTTGTTCGACAAAGCTTGTCTCCACTTTCTGGCAACTTCGGATCAGCCCCTCTAGCTGACCCAGTTGCTTGCCTGTTCCGGCAAGGTCTGCATCCTCCCCGGCACCGATCTGTTTTCGCAGTTCTTCCGCTGCCTGACGCAGATCGCGAATGGACCGCTCAAGCGACTGCAACAATTCAGCCGTCTGGGAAATCCGCTCTTCCGGGGTAATCAAAGTCATGTTTGCCTGTGACCTCATGCGTGAGTTTTCTCCGCACGAGAGAAACGAAAAACGGCCACCGGGTCGCCCCAGGGCCGTTGCCCACTTCTTCTAGCATGACATAAGGAGTACGAGATTAAGTGCGCAAAGTCAATAAGTTACGCAACAACAGTGCAACACGCACCGTACGCAGCGTTAAGATGAACCGCCTGTCAAATCCTGCGCCAGCATCATGGCATTCTGATCAGGATCATAGAATGTGGCCGTGCTGACCATGCCTTCGATCGTTTCCGTCGGGCCATCAAACGCCACCCCTGCGGTCTCCAAAGCGTCCCGCGCCGTGGCAATATCACCAACCTCATAGACCGGGACGCAATTGCCCGGCGACGGCTCTGCCTGTTCTCCCAGACCCAATGTCACGCCTTCCACATTGGTGCGCATCTCGCTCCACCCGGCTTCATCGATATGGTGGATCAGTTCGAACCCGAGCATATCGCGATACCAATCCGCGCTGGTGTGGCGATCCCGGACCGAAATCGCAAATGTGATCGTGTTTTTCAATGAAACGAGCGGCATCGGTCTTTCCCTTGTCTGAAAATATAGTTACTATACTTTATGGACATTAATTTACTTGTCAAGCTGACCGCGCGCGCATGGTCGCTGAACATCCTGGCCCTGATGCATTCGGGTGTTCCCGGTCGTCAGGCCCCTTTGCTCGCCGCAACCAGCGCCAGCCGAACAGCCTTTGCGGCAAGTCTCGATCACCTTGCCCAGCTTGGCCTGATCGAGCGAAACCCCGGCCACGGTCACCCTCTGCGCCCAGAATTTCGCCTGACCCCAGCCGGGATCCAGGCCGCCGGGATCGCCAGCGCGATCATTCAGATCGCCCCGGACACCAGTGCGCACAAGCTTCTTCGTAAGTCATGGACCGTACCCATCCTGGCCCTGACCGGCACCCCGCATCGCTTTTCGGCGATCAAGTCTGACCTGACCCCCATCACCGACCGCGCCCTCTCGTCATCCCTGCATCAGCTGGAAGATCACGACTGGATAAGTCGCGATATCGAGACCTCGGGACGGATGCCGTTCCCGACCTATTGCGCGGTCAAAACAGGATTTGCGATCCATCAGGCGGTCGGACTGGCCCAGTAAACGCTGCAACACTCTCAGAAAGCACGCGGAAAACCCGACCCGACAGCTTGACATTCTCGCGCCCAACCCGCATGTGCCCTTCAAACAGCGCTGAAGCGTGAGCATTCGGGCCATCCAGAGCCCCCACAGCGCCCGATCCACCCATAGTTCCCCATCACGCAGGGTTCTTGACGCGACGACCGGACATCGCAGGAACCGCCTGCCTGTCCCGAGGTCTCGCACAACCCCTGCCGGTCGCGGATGCGGCCCATTGCGACTTGCCCATGCGCCAAAGCCATGGGCGAAAAAGGATAGTTCTTTGTTCGACTTCGACATGCTGGGCCTCGCGCCCGCCCTGAACGACGCGTTGCAACGCGCCAATTTCACCCAACCCACGCCGATCCAGAATCAGGCGATTCCGCTGGCGCTGAACGGCCACGATATCCTCGGCCTCGCTCAGACCGGCACCGGCAAAACGCTGGCCTTCGGCCTGCCGCTGATTGACCACTTGCTGGCGCAGCCCGGCAAGCCCGATCCCAAAACCGCCAAGGCCCTGATCCTTGCGCCGACCCGCGAGCTGGTGAACCAGATCGCCGACAGCCTGCGCAACCTCACCAAAAAGACCAAACTGCGCGTCGCCACCGTGGTCGGCGGCCAGTCAATCAACAAGCAGATCATGTTCCTGTCGCGCGGCACCGATATCCTCGTGGCCACGCCCGGCCGTCTGATTGACCTGATGGAGCGCAAGGCCGTCGACCTCAGTTCGGTCCGCCATCTGGTGCTGGATGAGGCCGATCAGATGCTCGACATGGGCTTCATTCACGCCCTGCGCCGCATCGCGCCGGAACTGGGCACGCCGCGCCAGACCATGCTGTTCTCGGCCACCATGCCGAAGCAGATGGAAGAGCTCAGCCGGGCCTACCTGACCAACCCGCAACGGGTGCAGGTCTCGCCCCCCGGCAAAGCGGCGGACAAGATCACCCAGTCGATCCATTTCGTTGAAAAGCCGGCAAAACCCGCCAAGCTGCGCGAGATCCTGTCGGCGGATATGGACGCGCTGACGCTGGTCTTTTCCCGCACCAAACACGGGGCTGAAAAGCTGATGAAAGGCCTCGTCGCCGATGGCTACAACGCGGCCTCGATCCACGGCAACAAAAGCCAGGGCCAGCGCGACCGCGCGATCAAGGCCTTCCGCGCGGGTGAGGTCAATGTGCTTGTCGCCACTGATGTCGCTGCACGCGGCATCGATATTCCCGGCGTGGCTTATGTGATCAACTACGACCTGCCCGAAGTGCCCGACAACTATGTCCACCGCATCGGCCGCACCGCCCGCGCGGGGCGCGAGGGCGAAGCCATTGCCTTCTGCTCAGCCGAAGAGGTTGATCTGCTGCGTCAGATTCAAAAGCTGATGAAGATCGAAATTCCGGTGGCCAGTGGTGAGATGCCCGAGGCGATCACTCCCGCCAAACCTGCCCGTCGACAGAATAATCGCCGCCGGGGTCCGAAACCGCAGAACAACAGCGGGCCGAAACCCGCTGGCCAAAAACGCCGCCGTCCGCGTCGCCCCAAGGCGGCGTGATGCACAGGGTCAGAGGGGTTCCCGCCCCTCTGGTCAATGCAGGCTTGGCGGCGTCACACTTGTTGTCAGGATCGCGGTCACCAGCAGGATCACGGCCATCAGCCCTGCTTCGGCCTTGATCGTGCGGACCAAACCAGATGCCGCCAAGGAGTTCCCTGCGCGCAAACCGGGCACAAAGCGCAGCTTGTTCAGCGCCGCCAACGCCAGCAACGCAGCAACAAGCGCCACTTTCGCCAACAACACCTGCCCATAGCCCGAGGTCAGCATCGCCGTGACCGAACCCGTCAGCCCATAGGCCATATACCCCCCCGCAACCAGCAGCAGCGGCACAAACACCATCGCGACCTGACCAAATCGCTCTCCAAGCCACGCGGCAGCCTCTGCCTGCTCCGGATCAGAGGCCAACCGATGCAAGGGGATCAATATTCCGATCCACGTCGCCGCACAGATCAGATGCAGGACAAGGCTGTAAAGCATAACGGGAACCTCCCGGTCATGCACATGACCGATAGCTGCAAGACCGCAAAGGGCAAGCACCCCGCCAAATATCTGCAGAACCCGGGCAAAGCGCAGCCTAAACAGGCCAACAAGCATCAACGCCAACCCGATCAACTGCCATCTCAGAGCCACGCCGCTCTGAGTTTGCCATAGCAGGCCCAGCATCTCGGCATCGACGACCCCCGACATATCGCCGGTCAAAGCGCTGCCCTTCAAAGCAAAAGAGAGAATGGCGCACAGCACCCCAATTCCCGCGAATGAAGCAATCAGGCTCTGCCGTATCTCAACCCGAAATAGCGCCGCGCAGAACGCGGATCCGGTACAGCCCAGCACACCAACATAAAGCGCCCATTTTGCAAGAATCGAAGCTATGCTGATCGGGTCAGCCACCCGCTATTCGACCGTAAAGCTAAAGCTGCCCATTTGCGGATGTCCATCCTCGGACAAGCCACGCCAATCGATCTGATACGCGCCCGGTCCTGCCGCATCGAAGGGCAGCACGATTTCCGTCGTGAATTCACCTGCCGCGCCCAGATCAACTGTACCCATCTGATCCCCGTTCAACTGCCAATCCACCCGCGTCAGACGAATCTTGCGTCCGAAAACAAGCGAGATCTCAGACGGGACCTGATCGATAGCTGCGCCATCCACCGGAGTGGTTCGCTGCACAGGCGAATGCGCCATCGCGACCGTCGCCGTCACGAGCAGGGTAAAAACTGTCAGGGCAATTCTTATCATGGCAGATCTTTCCAAACTGTTACCGCGCACGACGAACCGCGAAATACTGCAGACCTCTGGTTTGTACAAAACAGAAGATCCGTGTTTCTGGCGACGTACAACTCGGACATTCTAGGCCACGCGGCTCAATTCCCCGAATTCTGATCCGCTTCAATCTCGCGCCATTTGGCGACGTTTCGATTGTGCTCTTCCAGCGTTTTGGCAAAAGCATGCCCCCCGGTCCCATCCGCAACAAAGAAGATGAAATCCGTATTGTCCGGTGCAACCGCGGCCTCAAGGCTGGCAAGACCCGGATTGGCAATCGGGGTCGGCGGCAATCCTTCGATTACATAAGTATTCCAGGGCGTTACACGGCGTAATTCACTCCGTCGCAAGCCCCGACCCAAGGTCCCTTGCCCTTTGGTGACACCATAGATCACTGTCGGGTCTGTCTGCAGCCTCATACCTTGGTTCAGACGGTTGACGAAAACGCTCGCCACCTGACCGCGCTCTTCCGGCTGCCCAGTTTCCTTTTCGATGATCGAAGCCAGAATCAACATCTCCTCAGGACTGTTCAAAGGCAATCCGTCCTGACGCCCCTCCCAAGCCGCATTGATCCTAAGCTGCTGTTTTTCCTGCATATCTGCCAGGATTACATTCCGATCTTCACCGGGCCTGACCTCATAACTATCAGGGGCAAGCATTCCTTCGGCGGGCAGTTCAGCCACCTCACCAGTCAGCAGATCCATCGCTTTAAGCGACTCGACAACCTGCCAGCTGGTGACACCTTCAGCCAGAGAAACACGGTAACGCGTATCCGCTTCACCGCGTTTTTCCGCATAGATTTCAGGCGCTTCCTCTTCGCCGATCACAAACGAAGCGACCTCATCAAAATTCAGCGTCGCCGGATTCAACTCACGCACACGGGTCTGCATCCGGGTTACACCGATACGATATTCGATCTCGGTGCCACAGGTACTGGCCCCGCTGCTCGTGATCTCGTCGACGATCTGCTCCATCGACGACCCTTCGCGCACCAGAAAGCTACCAGCTTTCAGTTGCTGAGATTTATCAGCATAATCAGCGGCAAGGCGAAAGATCAGCCCGCTGCTGATCGCACCCTGATCTTCCAGTTCCTGACTGACGCGGGTCATGTTCGAACCTGGTCTGACTTGCAGGCAGATCGCAGTTTCCAGCGGGCCATCTGACGTGTATTGCGATTGACCCCACAGCACGACGCCGCCCAACAGGAACAGGCAAACGATCAGAACGGTCAGTGCGTTCGACGCCAACGCCCGCCACATTTAACTGGCCTTTCCGAAGATCACGCTTGCATTGGTTCCGCCAAATCCGAACGAGTTCGACAGGGCCACGTTGATCTCACGCTCACGCTTTGCGTTCGGGGCCAAATCGATCGGCGTCTCGACCGCGGGGTTGTCCAGGTTGATCGTCGGAGGGGCGACCTGATCCCGGATCGCGAGGATCGAAAAGATTGCCTCAATCGCGCCCGCCGCACCCAACAGGTGACCCGTTGCCGACTTGGTCGAGGTCATGGTCGCGTTGCTGGCATGATCGCCCAGCAAACGCTCGACTGCGCCCAGTTCAATGGTATCGGCCATGGTCGATGTGCCATGCGCATTGATATAGTCCAGATCTTTCGGCTCCAGCCCAGCGCTGCGCAGCGCGGCTCTCATCGAACGCTCCGCGCCGTCACCATCCTCGGAAGGTGCGGTGATGTGATAGGCGTCACCCGACATGCCATAGCCCAGCACCTCTGCATAGATCTTCGCGCCACGCGCCTTGGCGTGTTCATAATCCTCAAGCACCACAATGCCAGCGCCCTCACCCATGACAAAGCCGTCGCGGTCGATGTCATAGGGGCGGCTCGCCTTCTTCGGGTCATCGGCATATTTGGTGGACAGAGCTTTGCAAGCGTTGAAGCCCGCGATGCCGATTTCGCAGATACAGCCTTCACCGCCACCTGCGATCATGACATCTGCATCACCTGCACGGATAATACGGCTGGCATCGCCAATCGCGTGGGCACCGGTCGAACACGCGGTCACAACCGAGTGGTTGGGGCCTTTGAAGCCAAACCGGATAGATACCTGCCCTGAGGCCAGATTGATCAGCGCACCCGGAATAAAGAACGGCGACACCCTGCGTGGACCCTTGTCCCGGATCAGGTTCGCAGTTTGGGCAATTGATCCCAGCCCGCCAATGCCTGAGCCAATCAGCACACCGGTGCGCAGACGGTCTTCTTCATCATCAGGCAGCCAACCCGCATCCTTGCAGGCCATCTCGGCCGCAGCGATGGAATAGAGTATGAAATCCTCAATCTTGCGCTGCTCTTTCGGCGGCATCCAGTCATCGGGATTGAACGTCCCGTTGGTGCCATCGCCACGCGGAACTTCGCAGGCATAGGTCGTGGTGACCCCGCTGCCTTCGGCATCAAACAGCGTGATGGGGCCTGCGCCGGACTCACCGTCCAGCAGACGCGACCAGGTTTCCTCGACCCCGCTGGCCAAAGGAGTGACCAATCCCAGACCGGTTACAACGACTCTGCGCATGAAATGCCTCTTGCCTGCTTCCTGTTATGAGAACCGCTCATACCCCGGCCCGGGGTCCGGGGGCAAGAGCAACGGCGGATTCTGACCTAGCAACCTAGGTCTTGCATGTCCGAGAGCGGTCCGCCGACCAGCTTAAACGTATACCCGGATACCAAAACCCGCCCCGGCTGCCGATCAGTCAGGGCGGATCTTCGCCTCATACCAGAGGTTTATTGGAACTCAGCAATCGGCTCGTGGGCCAACTTCGCCACTTCCAGCGCCTCGCCCAGATCGACTGTCTTGCGGAACAGCGCGCGTCCAACAATCGCGCCCGAGATATTCGGGATATAAGCCAAGCGCGATATATCATCGGATGTCCGTACCACCCCGCTGGCAATGATCGGCGTGCGCGATTTCTCGGCCAGACCCGAGATCAGGCCCAACTGCGCTTCGACATCTTCCATGTCACTGTCGATATCTGTGACCAGAATGGCGGCGAATGGCGTATCTGCGAAGGCTTGGATGAAGGCGTCTGGCGTAAAGGCGCTTTGGCTGCGCCAGCCTTCGGTCATCACCTGACCCTGCCATACATCAACGGCCAATACGATCTGGTCAGGATAGAGCTTGGCGAGTTCTTTCACCAGCTGGGGATCCCAAGCCGCCAGCGTGCCGATCACGATTCGCCCCGCACCTTTGTTGATCCAATGTTCCACATGCTCACGGGTCCGCATGCCACCAGCCAGTTGCACCGGAACCTCAGCCGAGCGAATGATCTCTTCCACCAGTTCTGCGTTGGTATCACGGCCTTCGATCGCATCGAAATCCGTCAGGTGCATCCATTCGGCGCCCGCGGCAGTCCAGCCGCGCGCGGTCTCAACCGGGTCCACATGCCAGATCATCGCGTCTTCGATACGGCCTTTGTCCAACGTGACGCATCGACCGTTCTGAAGCTCCATCGTGGGGTAAATCATCATGATCCATATCCTCCGCTGAATCACTCCGGGTTTCCACGATAGCATAGAGTCTCAATCTGGCGCAGAATTCACCAAGATCGGCACAGTTCGTCCATTTTGCGGCATCGTCATACCGGATGCGTTTCACACCCGTGCGGGAGGTCCGTCACGGCGAAACAGATGGACCGGCGTATCCTTGTACTCGGTTTCGCGCAGAAGCTTGTACCCCAGCTTTTCAGCCAACCTTTGTGATGCCACATGGTCGGCATCGATCAGCGCGACCAACGGGCCGGGAATGACCCGGTCGAACCAGTCATGAGCTGCCTGCGCGGCCTCTTGCCCATACCCTTGCCCCTGCATCTCGGTGGCCAGAACCCATCCGGCTTCGGGGAAACCATCGAAATCCTCGCCCAGAGAACGGTTTCCATAAAAGAACCCGGCTTGGCCGATCAATGTTCGATTCGATTGCAGAACCACGCCCCATTGACCGAAACCGGTCATGTGCCAGTGCCCGGCGTTGCGCAGAAACTTGTCCCACGCTTCACCTCGCGTCAGCGGAGTGCCACTGATATGGCGCACGACCTCGGGGTCACGCCAGATTTCAGCGAATCTCTTAAAATCCTCAGGGCGCATCGCACATAAAGTCAGACGCGCCGTATTGATCATCGGGGTGGATCTTATCATGCCCTTGCCCGCTCGGAATTGTGCCTCAGGCTTCAGAGTGACGAGCGCACGCCTCTCAAGGCAAGTGTGAATTGTGGCAAGGCATAAAAAAACGGCGCCTCCGTTGCCCGGAAGCGCCGCTTTTGGATCAGACGGGTAAGCTTAGGAAGCTTCGCTGATGAATTTGACCGCGTCGCCAAAGGTCTGGATGGTCTCGGCTGCGTCGTCCGGAATCTCGATGCCGAACTCTTCTTCGAACGCCATTACCAGCTCAACGGTGTCCAGGCTGTCTGCGCCCAGATCGTCGATGAACGAGGCGTTTTCAGCAACCTTGTCCTCTTCAACACCCAGGTGCTCAACAACGATCTTCTTAACGCGATCTGCGACGTCGCTCATGTCTATTCCTCATTTCAATTTCAGGGCGGTCCGCCCGGTTCTGCCCTTGCCCGTTCGGGATGGACTTGTTTTGCCCGTTCCGGGCGGTTTGGGTCCCGGGTCCCCGGGAAATCAGAGAACCGGCCTTCCGACCGGTCCCTGCGCATACGCGCCGCCTATAACACAGACAACGCGCAAGGCAAACGCTTTCGCATCCGCCCCGAATTGCGATTACAACATGGCCATGCCGCCATTCACATGCAAGGTACTTCCGGTCACATAACCCGCTTCGGGGCTTGCAAGGTACAGAACGGCAGCCGCGATTTCCTGCGGATCACCCATCCGGCCCGCCGGAACCTTGAGCAGCAGACCCTTCTTTTGCTCATCGGTCAGCTTTTCAGTCATCGCCGTGGTGATGAAGCCCGGCGCAACCGCGTTCACGGTGATACCACGGGTCGCAACCTCATGCGCCAGCGCCTTGGAAAAGCCGATCATCCCGGCCTTGGACGCAGCATAGTTCGCCTGACCCGGATTACCGATCGCGGCCACAACAGACGAGACATTTACGATCCGGCCCCAGCGCGCCTTCATCATGCCACGGATCACGCCTTTGCATAGCTTCATCGTCGCGGTCATGTTTACATCGATCACGCTCTGCCATTCCTCGTCCGACATGCGCATGAACAGGTTGTCCCGTGTGATGCCTGCGTTGTTGACCAGAATATCAACCGAGCCCATCACCTCGGCCGCTTGCTTAGGCAGCGCCTCGACCGCCTCAGGGTCACTCAGGTTACAGGGCAGAACATGCGCGCGGTCTCCCAGGCTTTCGGCCAGCGCCTGCAGCGGTTCAACCCGTGTCCCCGATAGGCCAACGGAGGCACCCGCGTCATACAGCGCGCGGGCAATATCGCCGCCAATGCCACCCGAAGCGCCCGTGATCAGCGCATTCTTACCTGTCAAATCAAACATCTATTGTCCCTCTCTGGCCGCCGAGACCGGCGACTATTCTCAGTTCATGCGCCGGGATTAACGGCCTTTTGTACATCCTCGGGCGACCCGACCGCTGTGCAGGCTAGCGACCGGTCGATCTTGCGGATCATGCCCGACAGCGCTTTGCCCGCGCCGATCTCCCATGCCTCAGAAACGCCTTGCGCAACCATGTATTGCACGCTCTCGCGCCACCGGACCGAACCCGTCACCTGTTCCACCAGCAACTGACGGATCATATCCGGATCGCTCACGGCCTCCGCCCGAACATTCGCAATCAGGGGCACAGCAGGTGCCTTGATCTCAACAGCAGCCAAAGCGTCCGCCATAACATCTGCAGCAGGTTGCATCAGTGCACAGTGAAATGGTGCACTTACCGGCAACATAATTGCACGCTTGGCGCCTTTTTCCTTGGCGATCTCAGCGGCACGCTCAACAGCAGCCTTGGACCCCGACACAACCACCTGAGTCGGATCATTGTCATTTGCGGCCTGACAGACCTCTCCCTGCGCGGCTTCGTCGGCGACGACGCGCACAGCCTCAAGGTCCAGCCCAAGAATGGCAGCCATCGCACCTTCGCCCACCGGAACGGCGCTTTGCATTGCCTGCCCGCGCGTCCGCAACAGGCGCGCGGTGTCTGCAACCGACAGGGCCCCGGCAGCAGCCAATGCCGAATATTCCCCCAGCGAGTGTCCTGCCACGTAAGACGCTGTCGAGATCGAAACTCCCTCGGCCTCAAGCGCGCGCATTGCTGCCATCGAGGTCGCCATCAGCGCCGGCTGCGCATTCTGCGTCAAGGTCAACTCCGCGATATCGCCTTCCCAGATCAGAGCACTCAGCTTTTCGCCCAGGGCTTCATCCACCTCATCGAAAACCGCCTGAGCAGCCGGATAGACCTCGGCCAGTGCCTTGCCCATTCCGATGGTCTGGGCGCCCTGCCCCGGGAAAACAAACGCGCGTGTCATTGGTGCCTCTTGCGTGACGTCAGGTTTCGGCGGGGTGTAAACTGACTGACGGCGCGGCACAAGCATTGCCTGCGTTCTGCATCAGGACACCGTTAATGTGCATTTCTCTGCCTTGTGTCCGCACATCATCCCACTACCCTAGCAGCACACAAGCAAAGTAGAGAGCTCCCCTCATGCCCCTGACGAACACGCATTCCAGCTATGGCGGTGTAACAAAAGCGTTTCATTGGCTGACTGCCCTACTGATCTTGACCGCCCTGCCACTGGGATGGTTCGCCAACGAACTGGCGCATGCGATCTACGACCCCAATATCGCAACCACCGAAGAAGACATAGCACGGGCGGCTCGGCTGTTTTCGCTGCATAAAACCGTTGGGGTTACCGTTTTCTTCGTCGCTCTGGCCCGAATCCTCTGGGCACTGACCCAGACCAAGCCCGGGCTGCTCAACGCCGATAACAAGCCCGAGGCTTTTGCTGCAGAAACGGTCCATTGGTTGTTATACGGCTCCCTTGTCCTTGCCCCCCTGAGCGGTTGGGTCCACCATGCCGCAGCAGAGGGCTTTGCCCCGATCCTGTGGCCCTTTGGCCAGAACCTGCCTTTGGTTCCGAAATCGCCCCTTCTGGCCGAGTTCACTGCCAGCCTGCATTGGCTGTTTGTCTGGATATTGGGCGGATCATTGGTCCTGCACATTCTTGGGGCATTGAAGCACCATGTTGTAGACAAGGACAGCACGCTACGGCGGATGCTGCCGGGCGACGCGAACGCCCCAGAGCCCCCCGCGCAACATCACTCGGCCGCACCCGCAGTTGCTGCGCTTGCGGTATGGGTTGCGGTGCTTGCCGGAGGCTGGTCCATCGGCGTGTTTTCGCACAGCTCTGACGCCGCAATCGACACAGCTGAACTGACCGAGGTCCAATCGGATTGGCAGGTTCAGGATGGCACCCTGTCTATCACGATCTCTCAGCTGAACAGCCCTGTGACCGGCACCTTTTCTGACTGGACCGCTGCGATCGCCTTTGACGAGCCAGAAGAACCCGGGCTGGCCGGTTCAGCAGACGTGACCATTTCCATCGGTTCGCTCAGCCTTGGAACCGTCACCGACCAGGCCATGGCTGCTGATTTCTTCGACAACGCCCAGTTTCCTACCGCGCAGTTCAAAGCCGATCTGTTTAAGACCGAAACCGGCTACGAGGCGCGCGGACCGCTGACAATCAAAGGCCAGTCAATGGATATCGTGCTGCCATTTACGCTCGAGATGGAAGACGGCAGCGCCATCATGTCCGGATCGGTTGACGTGAACCGGCTGGACTTTGGTGTGGGCACGTCCCAACCCACCGAGGACTCGCTGGGCTTCACGGTCACGGTCAGTGCGGAACTCACGGCAACACGCGCTGAATGAAATAAAAAACCGCCGGAGGGGGTGCCTCCGGCGGTCTGACTTACGTATCGAAGACGCTTGTTAGTCGGCCTTCTGAGCCTCAACCGAGATACGTATTTCGACCTCATCGCCAACAAATGGTGCGAATTGGCCCAGATCAAAATCGCTGCGAACCAGCGTGGTGGTGGCGTCAAATCCCGCCCATGGCTTGCCTGCCATCGGGTGCTCACCCACCTGATTCAGCTTGGCATCCAGAACGACCGATTTGGTGACGCCGTTCATGGTCAGATCACCAGTGATGTTGGCTGTGTTCTCGCCCGTCACCTCGATACCGGTTGAAGTGAAGGTCACCAGATCACCTTCGGCTGCGCCAAAGAAATCTTCGGTCATGAAGTGATCTTCGCGCGGTTTCCAACCGGTGATCATTTCAATGACCGGCATCGACACAGTCACGCTCGACGCGGCGGGGTCTTCCTGATCGAACATGATCTCGCCCTCAAAGCCCGAGAACATGCCCGTGGTGGTTGAAAAACCAAGGTGATTATAGCTGAAGATGACCTGGCTGTGGCTGGGGTCCAAAACATATTTTTCGGCGCTGGCGAAAGCAGTCGTGGCCGACACGGCCAGAGCGGCAGCAAGAAGGGTGGATTTCATAACAATCTCCGCAGTGGTGTTGTTGCAAACCGGGTGGGTTGCTCACCAACAAAAATGTGCCGCCCAAAGGCAGCACACAAGTCTTTTCGATTCACAAATTCTGTTCCTATTTGAACAGAACTGAATTCAGGCGAAAATCGTCACGTTTTGGCTGAGTTGACCTTTCAGCGCTGAGCCGACATCCGCCGATTCCAGCGGCAGCTTCATCAGCAGGCTACCGTCAACGTCAAACAGCTCAACCTGATCATCCGCAAAGCGTGCACCGCCCAGCGAGTCGTAGCTGCGACGCAGCACCGTCTGCGGGCGACCGTTTTCATTCTTCTGCAGGATGCGCACTTCGCGGCGGATCGGGTCGAAATAGGCATCAGGACGTGCATCCATAACCTCAATTGTCAGCAGACTTACCCCGACAATCAGGAACATCAGCGACGCGACCAGCTTCAGCGGCCAGACTTCGGCACCCATGATCGACCCAGGCATCAGCCACATGGAAAAGGCAGACAGAATTAGAAAGGCCCCGACCACACGCAGAAGCACCATCCGGGCACGCCAGTTGGGCGCGAAAGTGATCAGAACGGGAACGGATTTTTCAAATGCAGCGGCGGGTGCTGCTTCTACAAAAGTATTTGTGTTCATGACGGCCATTGTCTTGCCCTGTCTGTGGTTTTCCAAGTATCCGGGTGTTCCCGGTTTCATGAACAACCTCACGGCGAAAAGAGTCAGGAATTGGGCGCCTCAAAGGAAATTGGACGACTTCACAAGGGCATCTGTGGCAGGGCTTGCTCCGCCGCCATAAACGTGTATACGGGGCCATCCTTCGCAGGAGTTATGAATCGCGCAGCCTCTCGTGGCAGGGTCGCGAAGGACCATATGGCCCCGCCTTTGAAATGCGCCTTGATATAAACAGGAGTGCACATGCCACTGTATGAGCATGTAATGATCGCGCGTCAGGATCTGTCCAACGCGCAGGCAGAAAGCCTCGTCGAACATTTCGGCACCGTTCTGGCTGACAACGGCGGCAACGTCGTCGACAGCGAGTACTGGGGCGTCAAGACGATGGCCTACAAGATCAACAAGAACCGCAAAGGCCACTATGCCTTCCTGAAGACCGACGCCCCCGCTGGCGCCGTTCAGGAAATGGAGCGCCTGATGCGCCTGCACGAAGACGTCATGCGCGTTCTGACCATCAAGGTCGACGAGCATGCCGAGGGCCCCTCGGTCCAGATGCAGAAGCGCGATGAGCGCGAAGGCCGCCGCGAGCGCCGCTGATCAACGCCTGACGAAAGGACATAAACCATGGCCGCAAAACCATTTTTCCGCCGCCGCAAGGTCTGCCCGTTCTCGGGTGAGAACGCGCCGAAAATCGACTACAAAGACACCCGTCTGCTGCAGCGCTACATCTCTGAGCGTGGCAAGATCGTACCTTCGCGCATCACCGCCGTTTCGGCGAAAAAGCAGCGTGAACTGGCCCGTGCTATCAAGCGCGCCCGTTTCCTCGCCCTGCTGCCCTACGCCGTGAAGTAAGGAGAGACTGACATGCAAGTTATCCTTCTGGAACGCGTTGCGAAACTGGGTCAGATGGGCGACGTCGTTGACGTCAAGCCTGGCTACGCCCGCAACTTCCTGCTGCCCCAGGGCAAAGCCCTGAGCGCGTCCGAGTCGAACATCGCTTCGTTCGAAGCCCAGAAAGCGCAGCTGGAAGCCCGCAACCTGGAAACCAAGAAAGAAGCTGAAGCACTGGCTGAAAAGCTGGACGGTCAGCAGTTCATCGTGATTCGCTCGGCATCGGATGCCGGCGCTCTGTACGGCTCGGTCACTCCGCGTGACGCCGCAGACGCTGCGACCGAAGCAGGCTTCACCGTCGACAAGAAACAGATCGCCCTGATCGCTCCGATCAAGGAACTGGGTCTGCACTCGCTGGCGGTCAAACTGCACCCCGAGGTCGAAGTTGAGATCAAGATGAACGTCGCCCGTTCGGAAGAAGAAGCCGAACTGCAGGCTTCGGGTAAATCGATCCAGGAACTGGCTGCTGAAGAAGAAGCCGCTGCTGAATTCGAAATCGCCGAACTGTTCGACGACATCGGTTCCGCCGCTTCGGACGACGAAGAGCTGGTTGCTGAGGAAGCTCCGGCTGAAGAAGACGAAGCCAAAGCCTGATCTGGCGAAGCTATCAATGCTAAAGGGCCACGCGTTTGCGTGGCCCTTTTTTTCTGTCGCACTCATCAGCAGCGAGTTTTGGCCCGAAACCGCCCTGGGCCTTGCGGTCAGATGCTCGATCCATATCATCCGACTCTGCAAAACGGAGTATTGCCATGCCCCCCCTCGTTCGACGCACTGTCATTGCTTTTCTGATTGCAGCACCGCTCACTGCGTGTGGCGGTCCGGATACGCCCAGCCGGGCGGACACGTTTGATCCCCCTCTCTATCCGAACGAAACGCCGGAACTGCGCGCATCGATCAATAAATGGGCAGACCACTACGAGTTGCCTCGTGAGTTGGTGCATAAGCTGGCGATCCGCGAAAGCACGCACCGCCCTTGGGCCGTGAATCGTCCCTATTACGGCTTGCTGCAGATTCTGCCCGCCACGGCCCGTTCAATGGGCTATACCGGGAACGCTCAGGGCCTGCTGGATGCAGATACGAACCTGGAGTATGCAGGCAAATACCTGCGCGGGGCTTGGTTGTTATCGGACGGAGATCAGCAACGCGCGATCTTCCTATATGCCAAGGGATACTACCCAGAGGCGAAAAAACGCGGCATGTTGGTGGAAACTGGTCTGGTTTCTGCCACAGAATAGGCATTTTTGTTGCGCATTTCCCCGTTAAAGCTCAAACATAACCACTCGAACGCAACAACGGACACCATCGCCAAACAGAGGAACCTTGCGGAACCTCATTCAGGAGGGGCGAATTTGATGTGTATTAAAGGCACATTTCCCCTAAAAAAGCAGACATTTCCCACATCTTCTTGTCATAATATGGGAAATGTGATGTGCTCTATGACGTCAGGGAAGGCAGTATCTTTTTTCCTGGCCAAAGGGATCCGCCCGCTCACTCGGGTCTAGCTGGTCGTTACCGTATGGATATTGTTGATCTCAGCACTCTTCCCGAACAGGACTCTCGCTATGATGAGTTCCTGCGCCAGGTCTGTGACAAATACGAAATGGACCACGCGGCCTATGCCGGGATGAATCCGGCTGCGGGCACGATCCACGGCCATGTGACATATGGCGACGACTGGAAGAATCATTATCAGGAACAAGGCCTTCACCTGATTGACCCGACCCTGCATATGAGCCAGCGCAGCATTGCACCCGTGGACTGGAGTCGCCTGGAACGTGGTAAAGACTTTCAGCGTGTGTTTCGCGACGCCCACGACTTCGGCATCCCCGATCAAGGGGTCACGATCCCCGTACGCGGCCCTTATGGCGACATTGGCCTGCTGAGTGCGGTGCGTGATTGCAGCCGTGAGGAGTGGAAAAAGCTGGTCCCTAACGTGATCAGCGATCTGCAATCGCTGGCCGTGCACATCCATGACAACGTGATGACGTCGGATACGATCAGCCGGATGCTGTATCACCCGACGCTTTCAAGCCGTGAATTGGAAATTCTGCAATGGGCCGCAGCAGGTAAATCGCAACAGGATATCGGCGATATCCTGTCGATTTCTCACCGCACAGTTGAAGTGCACTTGCGCTCTTCTCGCGAAAAGCTTAATGCGCTGACCACACCGCAGGCGGTGGGCCGTGCGATTGGAATCGGGCTAATTTACCCGGGCTAAAGCAAAATTCCCCCGAAATCCGACCTAAAAAAGCCAATATTACGGGAAACCCCCAATAGATTCGCTCGCGAATCCGGGTAACGTCTTATCCACAGGACAGACAACTCGAAGGGGGTTAACATGATTTTGGTAGTTGATGGGCTGAACAGACATCTGTTCACCGAAGTTCTTGACGATATGTTCGAACTGCGCGCTCGGGTTTTTGGTGGACGACTTGGATGGGATGTCCACATCGAAGACGGCAAAGAAATCGATCAGTTCGATCACTTGGATCCTGCATACGTAATTGGTCTCGACGATGAGGGGAACGTCGTAGCCGCAGTACGTGCACTCCAGACCACCGGTCCACATATGCTTTCGGATGTGTTTTCGGACATCCTATGCGGCGAGGCGCCAATGCGCAGTGCGACCATGTGGGAATCCACCCGGTTCTGCGTCGATACGCAACGCCTGACACGTGGCAAAGAGAAGAACTCGGTCTCTTATGCGACTTGTGAATTGATGATCGGATCGCTGGAATACTGTCGCAACGCGGGTATTCAGGACATTATCACCGTGATTGATCCGGTTATGAACCGCGTCCTCAAACGCTCAAACTGTGCGCCCTACGACTATGTGGGCGAAACCGTTCCGATGGGTAAGGTGCCGGCGATGGCCGCTCTGCTGGATTGCAGTGAAGAGAGGATTTCGGGCCTTCGTGAATTCGCAGACATTCACCACGATGTCTTTATCGAGGAAGAAAAGGCGTTGGAGTTCTTCGAGGCCAAAAAGGCCGAGAAACTCAGCCCGGCAAATCGCGACCACAAACCGCTCACTGATCTTGAGAAATACTTTGTCGAGCAGATGAGTGCCGCAAAGACCGAGGCAGAGAGAGAGGCAGTGCTGAAATTGATCGAAGCTCTGTCCGACACATTCACCCCAGAGCAAAAGACCGCTCTGTTACAGACCCCCCGTGCTTTTGCTCATGAGGCCTGACCCCCTCACCTCATAGCACAAAGCCACCCATGCGGAGCCGTCCTTTTTCCAGACGGCTCCGCTTTTTTGTGCCCCCATGAATGGTGGGGGAAGGAAGAGGATTATTCCTCTTCCAGTGCCTCAACGGCTTTCTGCAGATCGTCTTTGCTGACTTCTTTGTCTTCGACCTGAGCCAGCTCGACGATGTAGTCGACAACCTTGTCTTCAAAGATCGGCGCGCGCAGTTGCTGTTGCATCTGAGCGTTCTGCTGCACGAACTCAAAGAACTGGCGTTCCTGACCCGGATACTGACGCGCCTGGTTCATGATTGCCTGAGTCATCTCGGCATCAGACACCTCAACCTCGGCCTTCTGGCCCAGCTCAGCCAGCAGCAGGCCCAGACGTACGCGGCGCTCGGCCAGTTTGTTATGCTCATCGGTGGGCTCGATCGGATCGTGATCGTGGCCTTCGACATCCGGGTTTTCTTCGTGCCACAGTTGATGCGCAATCTGCTTGGCTTCGGCTTCAACCAGCGACGGCGGCAGGTCGAACGAGACTTTCTCGTCCAGCACGTCCAGCAGAGCCCGCTTCATGACAGCGCGCGAAGCACCGGCATATTCGGCTTCCAAACGCTCGGCGATCTGTGCTTTCAGCGCGGCCAGATCCTCGGCACCGAATTTCTTGGCCAGCTCGTCGTCAACCTCAGCCGCGACCGGCTCTTTCACCTCTTTGATGGTGCAGGTGAAAACGGCATCTTTACCGGCCAGATGCTCGGCACCGTATTCTTCGGGGAAGGTGACGTTAACGTCTTTTTCTTCCTCGGCCTTCACACCAACCAACTGCTCTTCAAAGCCGGGGATGAAGCTGTTCGAGCCCAGAACGAGCGGGTAGTCCTCGGCCGATCCGCCTTCGAACTCTTCGCCGTCAACCTTGCCAACAAAGTCGAACACGATCTGGTCGCCATCTTTGGCTTTGGAGCCTTTACGGCGCGCTTTGAAGTTCTGAGCGGTCTCGGCCAGGTTGTTCAGCGCTTCTTCAACGGCTGCCTCATCGGCTTTAACAACCAGCTTCTCCAGCTCGACCGATTTCAGGTCGACTTCGGGAATCTCAGGCAGCGCCTCATAGGACATGGCGACCTCAACGTCGTCGCCTTCTTTCCAGTCCTCATTGGTCATCTTGACCTCGGGCTGCAGCGCAGGACGCTCACCGCTGTCTTCAAAGTGCTTGTTCATCGCACCGTCGATGGTTTCCTGCATCGCTTCGCCCAACAGACGTTGGCCGAACTGCTTTTTCAGCAGAGCCATCGGTACTTTACCTTTGCGGAAACCTTTCATTTCGATTTCCGGCTGCGCTTCGGTCAGTTTCTCATTGACCTTGTCGTCCAGCTCGGCTGCGGTCACAACGATGTTGTAGCCGCGTTTCAGACCTTCGTTCAGCGTCTCGGTAACCTGCATTATGGTAGTCCCCATAGGATTCGGGGCGCGCAAAAAGGGCGCGCCGGGCAAATTTGACGCCTTCTATTTGCCCAGCCCCCTACGTGCAAGGGGGCAATGCCTTTATCGGTCCTGTTTTGCCGCCGATTTGAACAAAAAAGCGCCCCGGACCCAACCGGGGCACCTTATCCTCAGACCTTGAGGTTCAGAACTTCCAGAGCGCACCCAGAACCCAAGCCTCGTTCTTTTCGAAATCGACCGTATCGTCGAAATCATGGCTGCGGTACTTCAGGTAGGCATCCGTATTGATGCTGTCGATCCGCTGAACCACCGCGATCCCCCAGGACTTGGTGCTGGATCCTGAGTTCTCAAAGTCCGACCCGTCGAAATAGTCGATACCGATCCCGGTCTTGCCCCAGGACACCCAATCGCCCTCATAGGCCAGCTTGGTGTACCAGTAGTCTGGATCGCTGGCCCCTGTCGCCGTGTCATCACGCGACCCGAGCGCCGCCGTAAAGCTGAAACCACTTGGCAACAGGACCGAGGCCGACCCGATCGTGTCCTTCCGCTTGCCCGATCCGTCGTCAAAGTCACGCACAGCGTAAGCGAGACTTGCGGCAAACTCTACGCCATTGGCGAATGTGTTCCCATACGAAAACGCGATGTCGTAATAGTCGTCGTCATCGCTGCTGGACAAGATGTTCTGACCATAGGCAATCGCGGCCGAGAACCCATTGAAATCCGGCGTGTCATAGCGAATGCGCCCGCGGCGCGCGCCGTCAAAGTTACCAGCCGAGTCACCCACGGTGATATCGCTCAGAATGCCATCCGACCCACGGTAGAAAAACGCGCCATTTTCATCGTTGGTGAAGGAATACAGAGCCGTTCCGACATAAGAGAGATCAGTTTCTGCCGCCCCATCCGAAGCCATGCTGCCCTGACCGGCTGAAAACTTGCCGTACCCACCCTTCAGCGAGAAATCGACATGCCGGATATCTTCGCGCGACCAGCCATTGGTGTTGGTCCCGTCCTGATTGGCCGTACCGGTGCTTGGCAGGCCCAAACCGGTTTCAAAGCGGAACATGAATTCATTGCTGCCATATGGCTGCATCAGCCGAAGGCCGACCCGGCTGTTGGACAAATCGTTGTCGAGCAACCGAGTCTCGGTTTCCTCACCATCGTCAACCGAAACGATGACCGGGTCCAATTGACCGTAAAGCAGTACATAACCGCCGGAGTTGTTTTCGTATTTCAGCTCGGCTGCGGCTGGAATTGCCGTGGTCGCAGCCAGTATTGCAGCCATCGAAGACAGTTTAAGTGTGCGGGTCATTTCAATCACCATCCAAGTTCAGGTTTCACGCGCGGCCCAAAGGCGCCGGAAACACGGCAGTAAAAACAGGGGCGGATATCTGCTGGCGGGGCATTCTGCCTTCACTACAGGCAACCCCGAATGCCTTCAGAAACTATATTTATATCAATGCTTTAATTGATCGTGAGACGCGTAATCGACACACCTCCTAACAAATTTCGACACCGCGCTACACATCCTGCAGACATACGCACTGCAACCAGAGCAAACCGACCGCTAAGCATCACCGGATTTGCTGGTGCCATGTCATTCTTTTCTCAAAATACCTAAATATCAAGTTGTTTGAATATCGAGGGTAACTTCTCTGGCAGATCCTCGGCGATCAGACCGGGGCCGAATTGCCGCGCACACTCCACGTGCAGCCATGCTGCCGTCTCGGCAGCTTGCATCGGTTCAAGCCCGCGCGCCAGCAACCCGGCGATATACCCTGCAAGCACATCGCCCGATCCGGCTGTCGCCAGCCAAGGCGCGGCTCTCTCGTAAAGGGCTGAATTGATCGCACATCGCCCATCCGGTGCTGCAATTACCGTATCTGGCCCCTTGAACAGCACAACGCAACCTGTCCGCCTTGCAGCGTCGCGGACGGCGTCGACCTTGGAGTATGCAGGTCCTACATCTGAAACAGCTTTCAATCTCTCGGCAATATCCGGGAAAAGGCGCATAAATTCGCCCCCATGAGGGGTCAATACGCAGCGGTCATGCAATTGGCTATGCAGGCTTTGAGGATCATCGGAAAAAGCTGTCAGCGCATCAGCATCCAACACAACCGACCTCTGCGCCGCCAGTGCAACCGGCGCCAATTTTCGCGCGCGTTCCACCCCCAAACCGGGCCCAAGGCAAAGCGCATTCAATCGCTCATCTGCCAGTATCCCCAGCAGATGATCGGCACCCTCGACTCGTTGCATCATCAGCGCCGTGATTTGGCTGGCCACTTCCATTTGTGCTGAGGGCGGCACGCCCAGCGTCACCAAACCAGCCCCGATCCGCAATGCTCCCCGCCCCGCAAGGCGCGCAGCCCCGGTTTTTCCAGCCCCGCCTGTCAGGACAAATGCGTGACCATGCGCGTATTTATGGCCAGATCCGCCTTTGCAAAGATTTGAAGCTGTTGGCCGCTCTACCGATTGCACGATCTCGGGGCTGTCTGATACGCGGCTCAGCCCGATATCCTTTACGACCAGCCGACCACAGAAAGATGGCCCTTCACCCAGCACATGCCCAAGCTTGCGGGAATGAAACGAGACTGTCAGAGCCGAACGCGCGCACCGACGACCATGCGAGGGATACGTGCCACCCAACACTTTACCCGAATCCGAACAAAGACCGGATGGCAGGTCGATCGCCACCGTCCGTGGTGGGATGATTTCCGTCCCCGCGCCCTGCCGTCGCATTTCCCACGCGTCTTCTGCGTCATCGTGCAGCCAAAGATGTTCCCACAGAGCCGGGTTCTCGATTGGCCGCGCCAAACCGGTTCCAAACAACGCATCAATGGAAAGATGCGGATGCTGCATCTCCGCCTCAATGGACTCAGCAAGGCCCAGTGTCCGTCCCTCCCATCGTTCGTAGTTCACCCGCGCATCCGGCGGCAGCTTGGCCGGATCACCAAAGAGAATGACCTCGACTTTCCAACCCAGCTCGCGCAGCAGCCGCGCAACCACGAAACCGTCACCGCCATTATTCCCTGGACCGCACAACACCACCGCGCGCAAGGGATCCCCTTCATCTGGCCCCAAATATCTCGGGGAGCGCGAGGGGTTGACCCCTCGTCCGCGCAACTCCGGCCATTCTTCAAAGATCGCCTCGACAACGCCCTGCCCTGCCCGCTCCATCAATTCCAGGCCGGTAACCTTGCCGGACTCGATCGCCTCTTGTTCGATGGCGCGCATCTGCGCAGCGGTCAGCAATTCCGTCATCTCAACTCCCTCAAGCGATTCAATTTCGATTACTTTTTGTGCATAGCGATCAAAATTTGATCCAACGCCTGATTTCCATGCATCTGACATCGAGCAATACAGCAATCGGATTGCCGCACCATCTTAGACGTGATCAGTGCGATCCAGACAACCATGCAAGGTGAGCCGGAATGAAAAAGATCGAAGCGATCATCAAGCCGTTCAAACTGGACGAAGTAAAAGAGGCGCTGCAGGACGTGGGCGTGCAAGGCCTCAGCGTGATCGAGGTAAAGGGCTTTGGCCGCCAGAAAGGCCACACCGAGCTTTATCGCGGCGCGGAATATGTTGTCGACTTTCTGCCCAAGGTGAAAGTCGAAGTCGTGCTGGACGACGATCAGGTCGACGCCGCAATCGAGGCCATCGTCGGTGCCGCAAAGACCGACAAGATCGGCGACGGCAAAATTTTTGTCTCGCCCGTCGAACAAGCCATTCGCATCCGTACCGGTGAGACCGGTTCGGAAGCCCTGTAACGCACTATCTTCAAATCAGAGGAATCAAAAGAATGAGCAAGGACGCAGTTCTTCAGCTGATCAAGGACGAAGACGCCGAATACGTCGATGTCCGTTTCACCGACCCGCGCGGCAAGCTGCAGCACGTCACCCTGATGGCCGATCAGGTTGACGAAGACTTTCTGGAAGAAGGCTTCATGTTCGACGGTTCGTCCATCGCGGGCTGGAAGTCGATTGAAGCATCCGACATGAAGCTGATGGTCGACACCGACAGCGCTTATGTCGATCCGTTCTACGCGGAAAAAACCATCTGCGTGCACTGCTCGGTTGTTGAGCCCGACACCGGCGAAGCCTATGAGCGTGACCCGCGCGGAACTGCTCAGAAGGCCGAGGCATACCTGAGAGCATCGGGTATCGGCGACGTTGCTTACATGGGGCCCGAAGCTGAGTTTTTCCTATTCGATGATGTCCGTTTCTCGAACAGCATCAACAAGGTATCTTACGAAGTTGATGCAACCGACGCGTCGTGGAACACCGACACCGAGTACGAGATGGGCAACATGGGCCACCGTCCTGGCGTCAAAGGCGGTTACTTCCCAGTCAACCCGATCGACGAAAGCCAGGACCTGCGTTCGGAAATGCTGTCGACCATGAAGCGTCTGGGCATGAAGGTCGATAAGCACCACCACGAGGTTGCGTCCTGTCAGCACGAGCTGGGCTTGATCTTTGACAGCCTGACCAAGCAGGCGGACGAGCTGCAGAAGTACAAGTACGTCATCCACAACGTGGCACACGCCTACGGCAAATCGGCCACCTTCATGCCGAAGCCGATCGCAGGTGACAACGGCACTGGCATGCACGTGAACATGTCGATCTGGAAAGACGGCAAGCCGCTGTTCGCTGGCGACAAATACGCCGATCTGTCGGATGAGGCGCTGTACTTCATCGGTGGCATCCTGAAGCACGCCAAGACCCTGAATGCCTTCACCAACCCGGCGACCAACAGCTACAAGCGTCTGATCCCTGGGTTCGAAGCCCCCGTCTTGCGCGCCTATTCGGCCCGCAACCGTTCAGGCTGCGTGCGTATTCCGTGGACCGAAAGCCCGAAAGCCAAGCGCGTCGAGGCCCGCTTCCCCGATCCGGCCGCAAACCCCTATCTGGCGTTTGCCGCGCTGCTGATGGCCGGTCTTGACGGCATCAAGAACAAGATCGATCCGGGCGAAGCCATGGACAAGAACCTATACGATCTGCCTGCCGAAGAACTGGCCGACATCCCGACCGTTTGCGGCTCGCTGCGTGAGGCTCTGGAAGCTCTGGCATCCGATCACGACTTCCTGCTGCAGGGCGACGTGTTCACCAAAGACCAGATCGACGGCTACATCGCGCTGAAGATGGAAGAGGTCGAAACCTACGAGCACACTCCGCACCCTGTAGAATACGGCATGTACTACAGCTGCTGATTAAGAATTTTCTGCGAAAATTCTCAGAGGGGCGCCCATCGGGCGCCCCTTTTTTCGACGGGGTTTGACGGATTGCGGCTGATCTTCCACACTTGGATCATTGCACCCTGCGGAGAATGCATATGACCGCCAGCGACGCCCGATTTGCCGAATTTTCAGATTTCATAACTTCGCCCGAAGACTTGGAGCGCATCTGCGGACAGCCGCTGCCCCAGATCATCGATAAAGAGTTGTCCGGACTGGATCAGATGTGTCGCGATTTCATCGAAACCTCTCCGTTCTGTCTGATCGCCTCTGCCAACCCGGAGGGGCATCTCGACATTTCTCCACGCGGCGATCCGCACGGGTTTGTTCAGGTACTGTCGGACTCTCTGATCGCCATTCCGGACCGGCCCGGGAACAAACGTGTAGATACGTTTCATAATGTGCTGCAAGACCCCAGGGTCAGCGTGATATTCTTTGTTCCCGGCAAAATGGAAACGCTGCGCCTGCGCGGTACGGCGCGCATATGTGCGGATCCCAACCTGCTGCAATCAATGGCCGTGAATGCGCACGCACCCAAACTTGCGCTTTTGGTCCATGTCGAGACTGTTTTCGCGCATTGCCCCAAATGCGTTATCCGCGCAAATCTCTGGCAGCCAGAGAACTGGCCTGATTCCTCCAACTTGCCGAACATGAACGCAATGATGGTCAAGCATGCCAAGATCAAACAAACGCCGGACGAATGGTTTGAAAGCCTGAAAGCGGCTGGAGAACTGGATCTCTATTAACTCGTTGCACCGGCGGTCAACGCGTTCTGCACTTTCAATTTACCCAAACGGATAGGTCTTATGCTTCGCCCGCTTCTACTGACTCTCGCACTGATCACACCCGGACTTGCCTTCTCGGCCACGTGTGGCAACACCAGCGCTGGCTTCGAAGCCTGGAAACAGGATTTCGCGAAACAGGCCAAACGCGCAGGCGTCAAAAAGAAAGGCCTGCAAGCGCTGGCCCAAACCCAGTACCAGACAAGAACGATCGCGGCCGACCGCAACCAGAAAAGCTTCAAGTATTCATTGGACAAGTTCATGCAGGTGCGTGGCGCAAACACGATCATCGCGCAGGGGCGTAAACGCAAAGCCCGCAACCCGCAATTCTACGCAGCGCTAGAGAATCAATACGGCGTGCCGGCGGGCATCCTGATCGCCATCCACGGCATGGAAACCGGGTTCGGTGGCTTTATGGGCGATAGTCCGGTTGTGTCAGCAATCACCACTCTGGCCTATGATTGTCGCCGATCCGAATTCTTTATCCCTCATGCCATCGGTGCACTCAAACTGGTGGATCAGGGTAGTATCACGATGGCGACAAAAGGGGCAAAACATGGCGAGTTGGGTCATACACAGTTCCTGCCGGGCAATGCCTTAACCTATGGTGTCGACGCCACCGGAGACCGTCAGGTCGACTTCTACAACATGACCGATGCCCTGGCCTCGACCGCAAATTTTCTTCGTAAGAAAGGGTGGAAACCCGGTAAGGGCTATCAACCGGGCGAGTCGAATTTTGCAGTCATCAAGCAGTGGAATGCGGCCTCGGTCTACCAGCAATCCATCGCAATTATGGCGTGGCGAATCGATAACTGAGCCTGCCCGACGGCCGACATCGCCGAACCTGATTTCAGCCACATTCTTGCCACAGACATTAAGGCACCCCCTTAGTTTCTTGGTTTCCAAAGCGTAATCAATTCCGGAAAAATCTGACTTTTCTCCCGTTTCGTCAAAATTTGCCCTACATCCGCGGTTAATCTGTCGTGAGGAATATTACGGCAAAGGAACAAGCTGTGACCGCAAAGCACATGTATCATGGTGGTCTGCAATTCAACGGCACCACAGATGGCGCGCTTGAGCGCTTTTGTGATGTCGTGAAGACTACGCTTGAAGACTATGGGCATCTGGTCGAGCGCAAGACCCTGCTGAGCACCTCTGAGGCCAGTATTGTCACCAGCCAGTATCTCGTGCGTCTCACGTTGGATTCAGCGCCCGTCGAGGCCGAGCATTCGCGTCACGAACGCATGGATCGCGCTGCCGGGCTGAAGACACTGAAACGACCCGTCGTATCATTGCCGAACAACAGGCTGACGATCACGATTTGCCCGGTATCTGCCCTTCTGGATGACAGCGAGATTTCCGAACTTATGCTTGTCGTCATCCTCTATCGCATGGTCGACATCTGTTCGACCCAGCGTGTCGAGTGGTTGTCCCCCAAGACAGTTCTGACGATCGAACAGTTTCTTGGGGCATTTGATTCCATCGCACCGCGCAAGCCCCGGGATCGAAAGCAGATTTTCGACTCCATCAGCGGGCGGTTTGCCGGACTTGATCTGCCTGATCCTGATGACGTGATGGACGAACCCAGAACCACCAAACCCCGTCCCATCCAGCTGAGCGATGAGCAACTGCTCAGCATCGCATTCCGCACTGAACCCGAGGCGCCAGTCACTGTGCAGGTTTCTCCTGCTTCTGTCGATGAAACGGAGAAACCCAACGATATTCTAAGGCTCACCAGTTGGGGCATGACAGGTGCCGTCGCCAGTGTCTCGGCGCCGATCGCGATTTCCCTGGCCGCCGTGAACCTGATCCGGGGTGAAGACTTCCGCCTTAATACGCAGGTACTGGCCTTTACGATGGCAATTTTCGGGTTGCACTCCACCAACGCCTTCGCCGAGGTCGCAACCGCCTTGGGCATCTAACAGAATTACCGAAGACCCTCCTTGGAAGCCCCGCCATCAGGCGGGGTTTTCCATTTTCAGGAAGCGGTCAGCCAACAAAACATATGTATGGATCGAGAAGACGACCGCCTGCGTTTGCGGCAGACGCAGCAGGGTCTGACGCTCGCTGCGCAGATATCGGGCCCTGTCGCGATCCCGGATCCTGCGCGGCTCTTGATTGCTGCGAGGCTGAAACAGCTCGGCATCGTGATACCACAGCGTATTGAACCGCCAGAGGGGACGACCCACTTGAATGCCATCGAATAACCGCTGCACCCGCCTGGCGATATTCGCGTCGTATGCGTCAACCTCCCCATGAATCGCAATCAACGGGTGCATGAATTTCTCGGACAGCGTCCAGCTTGCGGGAAAGCACAGGATGGCTCCGGTCAAGACATGCTCGTCACCCTGTTTCTGCAGGATACAGAAATCCTCCTGCACCAATTGGCAAAGTATTTCCAACGGCTTTGATCTGTCTATCGTGATCTGCACGCCATCGGGGCGGCATACCTGTTCGGCAGAGCCAGGATAGGTCTGCCGCAATACAAGATCGAGCAACTCTTGTGCCGGGGCCAATGCCTCGGGGCTTTGCGCCAGAACATCCGCCTTGTGCTCTGCCAGAAGCGCTCCGCGCCGCTGCATCTGACCCGCAAAGGCATCATCCCGCAGCAGCCAGTGGTCGGGATCAGCCGGGCGTATGCCGGGTAACGGATTCGGAGCCAGAGGGTCGTAAGGGATGTCTCGTTGCAAAATCGCTGTCATGTCAGAGGCATAACATCCCTTGCCAACCCTGTCGGTCAAAAAGCGACCCGCTTTCAGTCGCAAACCTTAAAGACGAGGTGAAACTTGCTTTGCAGTGTGACCAGACCAACAGAGAGGCCCGCCCCGTGAACAGCCCATATCGCGATACCCGCAAGATTGACCCGACCAAAGGCGCCACCCTTGGGGATGGAACCCCCAACGACAACGACCGGATCGAGATCGGGCCGACCCAGTTGGCGTTTGATGAATGGGCTGCGGCCGGGTTAAGCCTGCCAAACCTAGAACGCATGCGCGAGTATCGCTGGAAACGGCTAACCCAGGGGATTGTGGATCGCGGTTGGGGCGGTGTTTTGCTGTTTGATCCGCTCAACATCCGCTACGCAACCGACAGCACCAATATGCAGTTGTGGAACACTCATAACCCGTTCCGGGCGGTGCTCGTGTGCGCTGACGGATATATGGTGATCTGGGACTACAAGAACTCCCCGTTCCTGTCGAAATTCAACCCGCTCGTGCGTGAGCAGCGCTCGGGTGCGGACCTGTTCTATTTTGATCGCGGCGACAAGATCGACATTGCCGCTGATGTATTCTCGAACGAGGTGCGGGTGCTGATCGAGGAACATGGCGGCGCCAACAAACGGCTGGGCGTGGACAAGATCATGCTGCACGGTTTGCGCGCGCTTGAGGCACAGGGGTTTGAGGTCATGGAGGGTGAAGAACTCACCGAAAAGACCCGCGCAGTGAAAGGGTCGGACGAGATCCTCGCCATGCGCTGCGCCAGTCATGCCTGTGAGACTGCCGTTGCGGAGATGGAACGGTTTGCGCGTGCCAATGTGGGCGATGGAAAGACATCCGAAGATGATATCTGGGCCGTCCTGCACGCAGAAAACATCCGGCGCGGCGGCGAATGGATCGAGACCCGTCTACTGGCCTCGGGCCAGCGTACTAATCCCTGGTTTCAGGAATGCGGTCCGCGGATCACACGCCAGAATGAGATCATCGCCTTTGATACCGACCTGATCGGGTCCTACGGAATTTGCGTCGATATCTCGCGCACGTGGTGGATCGGCGATCAAAAGCCCCGTGCAGACATGATCTATGCGATGCAGCACGCGCATGAACACATCATGACCAATATGGAGATGCTGAAGCCCGGTGTCATGATCCCGGAACTGACCGCAAATGCGCATCGTTTGGACGACAAGTTCCAGGCTCAGAAATACGGTTGTCTGATGCATGGGGTCGGCTTGTGTGATGAATGGCCCCTTGTCGCCTATCCGGACAAAGCGGTCGAGGGTGCATACGACTACCCGCTCGAACCGGGCATGGTGCTGTGCGTCGAAGCCGCCGTGGGCGAAGTTGGCGGGGATTTCTCGATCAAGCTGGAAGATCAGGTCCTGATCACCGAGGATGGTTATGAGAATCTGACCAAATACCCGTTCGACGCACAGCTTATGGGACTGGAGTAGAGGTTAACGATCCCGTCCCCAATCTGAACGTTTGACATTACCGTGCCAGTCTTCTGGTGCGGACACGACGGTTTGCTGAGATTCGAAAAGCGGCCAGTTCTGCCCGAGGGCAAAGCCGATTGCGCCTGTCAGGAGGATTACAAACAATACTCCGGGCCGCACAGTTGGTCTTGGTGTGACTATGGGTGCATGTGCCATTTTAGCCTCCGATATTTGAACCAGTGATGGCTAAGAGTTAGGCGCCCCACATACATTAGTAAAATGAATGTTTATTTGATTTATCATCACTGATCATGATGAATGTCCAGTTTTCATGAGACACGACGGGCACACGATCCGACGCAGGTTTTGGTGTCAAATCCTCACCTTACCGTGACGCTTCTGACATAAGGGTTGAGCGAACCGCCCGCAGCACACAGTATTGGTGTGATCCCAACACCAAGGAACACCCATGCCCACCGAACGCATCACCTTTGCCGGTCACGACGGCAGTCAATTGGCCGCGCGCCTCGATCTGCCGGATGGGCCCGTGCTGGCAACGGCGCTGTTTGCGCATTGTTTCACCTGCTCCAAGGACATCCCGGCGGCGCGACGTATTTCTGCTCGCCTGGCCGCAATGGGCATTGCTGTACTGCGATTTGACTTTACCGGGCTCGGCCATTCGGGCGGAGAGTTCGCGAACACCACTTTCACCTCAAACGTTGAAGACCTGATCGCGGCGGCACAGTATCTCGCGGGGCGCGATATGGCCCCTGCACTGCTGATCGGCCATTCACTTGGCGGGGCCGCCGTGCTGCGTGCCCGCGCTGGCATCCCTTCGGTCAAGGCAGTGGTCACACTGGGTGCGCCCGCCGATCCCGGCCATGTCTCGCACCATTTTGAAGCTGCCCTGCCCGAGATTGAAGCGGAAGGCAGCGCCGAAGTGTCTCTGGGTGGGCGGCCTTTCCGTATCGGCAAGGCGTTCGTGGACGACATTTCACAAACCGCATTGTCACCGGCCATTGCCGAGCTGAAAGCGGCCCTGCTGATCCTGCATGCCCCGCGGGATGAGACGGTCAGCATCGACAATGCCAGCACCATTTTTCTGGCGGCAAAACATCCGAAAAGCTTTGTAACCCTCGACGATGCTGACCACCTGATCACCCGCGCAGAGGATGCCGATTATGCGGCCGACGTAATTGCGGCCTGGGTATCTCGCTACGTCAAACTTTGCCCGCCTGCGCCTCCACCCGGCGCGCCAGAGGGCGTCGTGCGCGTGACTGAGGCTGATCCGTCAGGATTTCTGCAGGATATTCAATCCGGACCGCGTCATCACGCTGTGGCAGACGAGCCGGCCTCTTATGGTGGCACGGATCGCGGCATGTCGCCCTATGGTTTTGTATCTTCTGGCCTCGGGGCCTGCACCTCGATGACGATCCGCATGTATGCGCGCCGCAAGCGCTGGCCGCTGACCGGGATTACCGTCGATGTCTGTCACAACAAGGTGCATGCTCAGGACGCGGGGCTTGCCAGTGAGGGCAAGGTTGATCTGTTCCGCCGCAAGATCCGGCTTGAGGGGCCGCTTGACGCCGATCAGAAAGCCAAGCTGATGGAGATCGCGGACAAATGCCCTGTCCACCGGACCCTGGAAGGATCAGCACGGATCACGACCGAATTGCTCGACTAACGCCTTGTGCATCAGCCATCAAGGCGCTGTTGGTGCAGTTCCTTTCGGATTAACGCCTCCGTGGTGACGGGCGGTGGATCGGAGGCCTGGCCACCGGAGGGCGCGCCACGGGCGGGCGCGGACGCGCAGGCGGTTTGGCGATCGGAGGCTTTGGCCGCTGCGGAGGTTTTGAAACAGGCGGCTTTGGGCGATCGGGCCGCTCAGGCCGATTGATGTCCACGTCAACATTCACGTCACGATTATGATAATAGTCGTTCCACAGCATCGAGTCATAAAACGGGTCATACCCGTACCCAACGCCAATTGTGACGCCGTCGCAGGCCGAAAGGGAAAGGGTCGACAAGCCGAGGCCCAGAGCCAGAGCGGATCGTTTGATAAGTTTGCGTGTCATCCGAACCTCCGTCACTGCAATGACCGGAAGGACGAGAAGATGTCGTTCAGATCGTCCACATAAGCCGGATCGGCCCCATCTCGCAGGATCGCCACCGCTACTGCGACACGGCCCTGCGGCAGATCAATGATCGTCGCGGTGAAATTCACTCCGCGTCCCTCACGCGAACCAGAGCCCCGGATCACCCGAGCAGGAAGTCCGCCTATACGAGAATCGCTGGTGCTGGTAACCGTTGGGTCGTTGACCAGAAACTTGTCGATATCGTCCAGATAGCGGATGCCACCCTGAATATCGGATACTCCGGCGGGTGAGACGAAGCCCATCCAGACGTTATCATCCGTGACCGGCTTGATCCCCATAACCCGTGCAACGGCACGGGCATCACCCAGTTCGGTGTCTTCGATCTCGCGCGGACCACCGGTTCGAACGGCCCAGAAATCGGGTACATTAAAGCGGAATAGTGCTCGCCCATCATCAGTATACGTTACCGGAGTTTCAGCCAGTGCAGCGCCTGCGAACCACAACGCGCCACACAGCGCGAGCGCTGACTTTAATCGAATACGCATATCTCAATAGCCTAATGATTTCTCAGGGCTCAGATTGAACCGCCCTGCCCGCTCTTGTCCAGCATGACGTTGTCGGCGCAATAAAAAACCCGCGTCCGAAGCACTCGGACGCGGGTTTGGATCTTTTCAAAAGGCGTAGGATCAGGTGCGGGCGTCGCCGACCAGTTTCCAAACAGCCGGGATCAACAGTGCGGCCAGAGCCAGCTTGATCGCGTCACCCACCAGGAAGGGTGTGAGCCCCCATTCCAGGATCGGCTTGTCCCAGCCATAAAGCTGACCCAGCCACAGCAGGCCGGGCACATAGATCAGCACGTTCGCCAGAACCAGTGCCAGCGCCAGCTTGCCAACCGAACGGTCCCAGCCGCGCGCGGCCAGAGCACCCAAAGCCAATGTCGCCAGAACATAACCGACCAGATAGCCGCCCGTGCCACCCATCATGTATGTCAGACCGAATTTCTCGGCCGACGAACCGGCGAACACATCAAAGCCCAGCGCGCCAACCAGCAGGTAACCCAGCATGGTGATCAGGCCCAGGCGCGCGCCATAAGCGGTGCCGATGGTCAGCACGGCAAAGGTGCCCATGGTGATCGGAACCGGCCACATCGGTACTTTGACCTTTGCAGCGACCGCCAGAGCAACGATGCCCAGAGCAACCAGTACAACCTGTTTGACGCGCAGCGCTGTCCCCTCGCGCGGGCCAATCGCATTGGCCAATACGTTCGCATTCATTTTGTTCTCTCCACTTGCGGATCTCTTTGCGCATGCAGCAATGCAGATTCCGGGCCTGTACTGCAAGATGATTACGCTATCGCCGCGTATATTTGGTCTCCATTTCATAGGATTTTCGCGGTCCGGACACGCTCCAACGAACTTTCCAGTGCGGCCACCCTGAGAAATCATATAATGCATCATAGCTGTCGGGCGGGCAATCGTGGTGGTCCTCGGCCCGGTCTTGCCCCAGTTTCAGAGCATGAAAATAGCGATCATCATCGAAATGGACCGCTATCTGGTCGCCTGCTTCGCGCCACAGGTAACGGCGCGTGCCTGTCATTTCAGGTTGGTCAGGAATGCGCAGCGTGACGGTCTCATCGTAAAGCAATGCACCCCCTTCGCGCCGAAAAACGGCGTTTCCATCGGCGTGAACCAGTTGCCCTGCCCGGTCGTCCCGGATCAGCCGATCAAGGCTCCAGCGTCCTTCGAAGTCAGAAAGAGATGCAGGCAAGGTCATTCGATATAGGTTCCATCGGTTATCCCGCCCGATTTGTCGACAAACCGGATCGTATCGCCGCGTTGGTGGACGTCATAACAGGCCCAAAGCTCGGATGGTGGCCAGATCGAACAATATTGATCCCCACGTACAGCCCAGCGCCCCGTACTTGGACGACCCGAGAAATACCGGGATTGCATGGAACCCTCGAAGATTTGCCAGATACCTGCGCCATACTCGAGCTTTCTGTCAGTCAACGCCCGCAATATCTCATCGCCCGTGAGCGCGCGAAACTCTTCCGCCGCCAATATACCCGGCCAGAGCAACAAAATCAGGGCAAACCGTCTCATCCCGGCACTCGCATCTTGTTCCCTCGTGCGCACGCGGCTAAACCCCGCGCCAACGCCTCATCCCAATCACAAAAAGGTGCTGCCGCCAATGATTCCCCGCTATTCCCGCCCTGACATGGTCGCTATCTGGTCGCCCGAGGCCAAATTCCGCATCTGGTATGAGATCGAGGCCCATGCCTGCGATGCTATGGCCGATCTGGGCGTGATCCCGCGCAAAAACGCCGAGGCGGTGTGGAAAGCCAAGGACGTGGAATTTGACGTCGCCCGCATCGACGAGATCGAGGCCGTCACCAAACACGATGTCATCGCTTTCCTGACCCATCTGGCCGAGCATGTGGGCAGTGAAGAAGCCCGTTTTGTGCATCAGGGCATGACCAGTTCGGACGTTCTGGACACCTGCTTCAACGTGCAGCTGACCCGCGCTGCGGACATCCTGATTACCGATCTCGAAGGTCTACTGGCTGCTCTCAAGCGTCGCGCCATCGAACATAAGAACACCGTCCGTATTGGCCGCAGCCACGGCATCCACGCCGAGCCGACCACGATGGGCCTGACCTTTGCCCGTTTCTATGCCGAGATGGACCGCAACCTGTCGCGCATGCGCGATGCCCGCGCTGAAATCGCCACCGGAGCGATCAGCGGCGCAGTTGGCACCTTCGCGAATATCGATCCGCACGTCGAAGAGCATGTCTGCGACAAGTTGGGGCTGGTCCCCGAGCCGATCAGCACGCAGGTCATCCCGCGTGACCGCCACGCGGCGTTCTTTGCCACGCTGGGCGTGATCGCCAGCAGCATCGAGAACATTGCCATCGAAATCCGCCACATGCAGCGGACCGAGGTGCTGGAAGGGGCGGAATTCTTCTCGATGGGCCAAAAAGGCTCGTCAGCCATGCCACACAAGAAAAATCCGGTACTGACCGAGAACCTGACCGGCCTAGCGCGTATGGTGCGTGCGGCCGTGATCCCAGCGATGGAGAACGTGGCGCTCTGGCACGAACGCGATATCTCGCATTCGTCGGTCGAACGGATGATCGGGCCGGACTCCACGATTACGCTGGATTTTGCGCTGGCCCGTTTGACCGGCGTAATCGACAAGATGCTGATCTTCCCCGAGAACATGCTGGAGAACATGAACAAGTTCCCCGGTCTTGTGATGAGCCAACGGGTCCTGCTGGCGCTGACACAGGCGGGGGTCAGCCGGGAAGACGCCTATGCCATGGTTCAGCGCAACGCGCTGAAGGTTTGGGAACATCGCACCGATTTCAAAGAAGAATTGCTGGCTGACCCCGATGTCACCGCCGCGCTGAGCCCCGAGGAAATCGAAGAGAAATTCGACCTCGGCTATCACACCAAGCATGTCGACACGATTTTTGAACGGGTCTTCGGCGAATAAACGCGCAAAACCCCGAAAATATGGCCCGGCCTGCTCAAACGCAGGTCGGGCCTTTTTACGAATGCACGAAAATCGGTTATGATACGGTGATAATCTCTGCGAAAGGGACAGATCATGATCCGAACCGCTCTTTGCACCATCGCCCTTGTTTGCTTGGCCTCTGCTGGCATTGCATGCAGTAACTCTACCAAACAAACCCAATCCTGCGCCGAAGGCTCGGTCTGGGATCAGGAAGCGCAAAGCTGCACAAAAATCGTGAACAGCTGAAGACGTTCTTTCCTGTTTGTGAATAAATGCGACCCGTCCGGTGTTAGCTTTTCTGAAGAACGCACTATGATTTCAAGAAGCAGCCCCGAGAACGGAGACAAATTATGCGCTTAGTCCTTGCATCCGCAATTGCATTTCAGGCATTTGCCTTTGCCCCCATGGTTCACGCCGCAGGCGGCGGTGACAGCAGCCCTCCCAAACCGACCAACACCACCAAGAAATGCCTGTTTGGCCGCGTATATGACGAGGCGGCTGGACGTTGTGTAAAACCCAACAGAACCAACTTTACCGAAGATCAATTGTATGATGCGGTGCGCGAGTTGGCCTATGACGGGCAATATGAAAACGCTCAGGGCATTCTCCGCATCATGGATCAGGAGGATGACCGGGTTCAGACCTATTGGGGATTTACCTACCGCAAGATGGGTGAATTGGAACTGGCCAATGCCTTCTATCAGAAGGCCATCGATGCTAACCCCGACAACATCCTGGCCCGCAGCTACATGGCTCAGGGCTTTGTCGCCGAAGGCAAGACCGAGCTGGCCATTGCACAATGGCGCGAGATCAAGGCACGCGGCGGTGAAGGCACCTGGGCCGAAGCCTCCTTGCGCGAAGCCATTCGCACCGGGCTGACCTACAGCTACTAAGCTTCAGGGTTTCTTTACCCGACTCTCCTTATTCTGCCTGCAACGCGAACTTGGCATTGCAGGCAGATGCAGGACACACACGCATTGGTACAAAGGGCACCGGGTGCTCAACCCACGCTCTCCGATCAGGATGATGGGGCAGATCGGATCGTGCCCCGCCAGCTCAGCAACCGGGAAAAAGCGGCGGTTGTGGTTCGGTTGCTCCTGAACGAAGGTGCCGACATCCCGCTTGAAGAACTACCCGATCCATTGCAGGAGAAACTGACCCATCAATTGGGGCAGATGTGCCTTGTTGATCGAGTAACACTGGCCGCCGTAGCGCAGGAATTCGTGGATGCGCTGGATGGCGTTGGCCTGTCCTTTCCGCATGGATTGGCCGGGGCTTTGGACGCGGTGAATGGCAAGATTGCTCCGGCAACCGCCGCGCGGCTCCGCAAAGTGGCCGGAGTGCGACAGGTTGGCGATCCATGGCAACGCTTGCGCGAGGTGCCCCCGGAAGAGCTGGCCGAAATGGCCAAGGCGGAAAGCACCGAGGTGGCAGCGGTGATGCTGTCAAAGCTTGAAACTGCCACGGCAGCACAGATCCTCGGTCACCTGCCCGGCCCAACGGCACGCCGGATCACATATGCGGTTTCGAAAACCGCGAACGTGACGCCGGAAGCGGTGGAACGCATCGGGTGGTCTCTGGCCGCGCAACTGGACCAGCGCCCCACCCCGGCCTTTCGCGATGGCCCCGGCGCGCGGGTTGGCGCGATCCTCAATCAGTCGGCGGCGTCCACACGCGACGGTTTGCTGTCGGCGCTGGACGAAGAGGATGCAGATTTTGCCAGTGTAGTTCGGCAATCGATCTTCATATTTGCTCATATTCCCAAGCGTATTCAGCCGCGCGATATACCCGCAATCCTGCGCATGGTGGAACAGCCCGTCCTTGTGACCGCCTTTGCAGGCGCAAGCACCGAAGACGACGCGGCGGCGGTTGAGTTTATCCTGTCCAATATATCTTCTCGGATGGCCGACAATCTGCGCGAAGAGATGGCAGATCGCGGAAAGGTCAAACAAGCCGAAGCGGAAGAGGCGATGACACAGATCGTTGCCGCCATCCGCGCCTTACTGGACGAAGGTGCCATTACTCAGATCGAGACTGAGGAGGAGGACGCCTAGCCCCACTTGTGATCAAAGAACGGGGCCTGTATGTCTGATCGCGCAATTCACAACGCCCAGGTGCCCTTCCCCATGCCCGTCGAAAAGTCGGAACTGAGCCGATTTGAGCTTGGAAAATACTATGTCGCCAACCTGTTCCTGAAAGGGGTGATTGGCGGCATGCGTATGCTGCCCTATGAACGACGCATTGGCGCGATGGGGGCCTTGACCAGCTGGCTTGCACCCTTGGTGGGCTTCCGCACACGTGTGCGGCGCAACCTGAAACTCACCTGCCCTGAACTGCCCGAGAATGAGGTCAAACGCATCTGCCGGGCGGTGCCTGACAATGCCGGGCGGGCGATCATGGAGCATTTCTCGGCCGATGGATTCATCGACCGCCAAAGCAAGGCCAAGATCTCGGGGCCGGGTGTTGAGGCTTTTGACAAGGCTGTTGCCGAAGGGCGTCCAGTGATGATGATCACCGCGCATTTCGGGCATTACCTAGCGGCACGTGTCGCACTGCAAGCGCGCAGCGGCCAGCCGATCGGCTGCCTCTATCGCCGCATGGCCAACCCCTATTTCAACGAGATGTATGTGGATGCTTTCTATCAGACTGGCGCGCCCATGTTCGAACAAGGCCGTCGCGGCATGGTCGAGATGGTCCGCTCGCTGAAGAAAGGCGGCATCATCGCGATTGTGTCAGACCTCCATGCCCATGGCGGTGAAGAGCTGACTTTCTTTGGCAAACCCGCCGTGACTTCGGTCCTGAATGCTGAGTTGGCGATCAAATACAAGGCGGTGCTGATCCCCTGCTATGCGGTGCGCCAACCCAATGGCATTGATTTTGAGATCGTGTTGCACGATCCGGTGCCCCATACCGATCCCAAGACCATGACCCAGTTTACCAATGATGACCTGGAAGCGATGGTGCGGCAGCACATGGGGCAATGGTTCTGGATTCACCGCCGCTGGAAGGCGTGGAAGAAACTTGGGGTGCAACCTCAGGATATGCCCTGATCACTTCACACGCGTTGCAGCGACGATTGGCCCATGACCCGCGCGTTGGATCAACACGACCGCAGGCAAGTCAGATGCGAGCGACACCTTGAATTCCTGCGGTGCCACGCCATCCCAGTGCCCGGCGATCTGCCAGTTTTCCACCACATTGGCGTAGTCCAGTTCATACCCTGCCAGCTCACCGCGTCGGATCGAGGCATGGCGCATCGGAGAATACTGCACGACGCGCACCTCATAGGTCTGGCCAGCGGGAAGCTCGACCGGGGTAACGTCCACCACCACATCTTCGCCTGTACGTGTCGCGCTCACTTCAGCCTCGGGCGCCGCCGTCAGGTGGGCGTTGATCAAACGATTCAACTCACCTGCTTTGGCACCCACAACATCCTGCTGTCCATTCACCACCATCTGCGGTGTATAGATCATGGTTCGCCCGCCCTCACGCGCGTAAGCCCGCTGACGTTCCGTATGCGCGGGGCTGGCATATTCGTCTTTCCAGCCGATGTAATCCCAATAATCCACATGCAAGGCCAGCCCGATGACGTCATCGCGCTGCGCCAGTTCCTGCATGATCCGATCCGCCGGCGGGCAGGAAGAGCAGCCCTGCGACGTAAACAACTCAACCACCACCGGATCGGCTTCCGCCACGGCTGCGGTCGTAAGGAAGAATGAGGCAATCGCGGTCAGGGCGGCTGTTCTGAGCATGAAATCTCTCGGTCTGAGTAGTCTTATTAAAGGTCTAAACCGGAATCACCTGAACCACCAATCAAGGTTTCTTGAGACTATTTTGGCAAAATTTCGCGAAAATGTGTGCAATGGTATACAAAAATTGCCGCAGGTGGCCTGTTGGACCTTGAACCGAAAGCAAACGTCATGCAGATACCCCTCAGCGAATCCCATATTCCACGTCATTTGAGAGGGAGGCCATAAGATGCCCATCAAAGTCGGACAGGATACCGCCAAGACACGCCGCAGCCTGAGCGTGAATGGCAAGTCCATTTCCTATTACTCGATCCCCGCCGCGCAAGAGGCCGGTCTGGGCGATTTCTCGAAACTTCCGGCCGCGCTGAAAGTGGTGCTGGAGAACATGCTGCGGTTCGAGGATGACGGTTTTTCGGTCTCGGTCGACGATATCAAAGCCTTCGGCGAATGGGGCGCGAATGGCGGTAAAAACCCGCGCGAGATTGCATACCGCCCTGCCCGCGTTCTGATGCAGGATTTTACCGGCGTGCCTGCCGTGGTCGATTTGGCCGCGATGCGCGACGGCATCAAGGGTCTGGGCGGCGACGCGCAGAAAATCAACCCGCTGAACCCAGTTGATCTGGTCATCGACCACTCGGTCATGATCGACGAGTTCGGCAACCCGCGCGCATTCCAGATGAATGTGGACCGCGAATATGAGCGCAACATGGAACGCTACCAGTTCCTGAAATGGGGCCAGAACGCGTTCAACAACTTCCGCGTTGTGCCCCCCGGCACCGGTATCTGCCACCAGGTGAACCTGGAATATCTGGCCCAGACCATCTGGACCGACACCGACCAGAGCGGTGAAGAGGTCGCCTACCCCGATACGCTGGTCGGCACCGACAGCCACACCACCATGGTTAACGGCATGGCCGTTCTGGGTTGGGGCGTCGGCGGGATCGAGGCCGAGGCGGCGATGCTTGGTCAGCCGATCTCGATGCTGATCCCGGAAGTTATTGGTTTTGAGCTGACTGGCGCGATGGTCGAAGGCACCACCGGCACAGATCTCGTGTTGAAGGTCGTCGAGATGCTGCGCGAAAAGGGCGTGGTCGGTAAATTCGTCGAATTCTACGGCGAAGGTCTGGACCGTCTGCCGCTGGCCGACCGTGCGACCATTGCCAACATGGCCCCGGAATATGGCGCGACCTGTGGTTTCTTCCCGATCGACAACGAAACGCTGCGTTACCTGCGCAACACCGGTCGTGATGAAGACCGTATCGCGTTGGTCGAAGCCTATGCGAAAGAGAACGGCTTCTGGCGCGGCGCGGACTATGCGCCGATCTACACCGACACCCTGTCGCTGGACATGGGCACCATTGTCCCCGCGATCTCGGGCCCGAAACGCCCGCAGGACTATGTTGCGCTGACCGACGCCAAGGCCGCTTTCACCAAGGAAATGGAGGAGACTTTCAAGCGTCCCATGGGCAAAGAAGTCGCCGTCAAAGGCGAAGACTACACAATGGAATCGGGCAAGGTCGTAATCGCTTCGATCACCTCGTGCACCAACACATCGAACCCATATGTGATGATCGGCGCGGGTCTGGTGGCGCGCAAAGCCGCCGCTTTGGGTCTGAACCGCAAGCCTTGGGTCAAAACCTCGCTGGCACCGGGATCGCAGGTTGTGTCTGCCTATCTTGAGGCGGCGGATCTGCAGGAAGATCTGGACAAGATCGGCTTCAACCTCGTGGGTTATGGCTGCACCACCTGTATCGGTAACTCGGGTCCGATCCAGCAAGAGATCTCGGAAGCGATTGCCGAAGGCGATCTGGTTGCCACTTCTGTTCTGTCGGGCAACCGGAATTTCGAAGGCCGCATCTCGCCGGATGTGCGCGCCAACTATCTGGCCTCGCCGCCGCTGGTCGTGGTCTATGCGCTGGCCGGTACGCTGGACATTGACCTGACTTCGGAACCGATCGGTCAGGACAAGGACGGTAACGATGTCTACATGAAAGACATCTGGCCGACAGCACAGGAAGTCGCCGAGCTGGTCGAACAGACCGTGACCCGCGAGGCATTCCAGTCGAAATATGCCGACGTCTTCAAAGGTGACGAAAAATGGCAGGGTGTCGATGTTCCGCAGCAGGAGACCTATGACTGGCCTGCAACATCGACCTACATTCAGAACCCACCCTATTTCCAGGGCATGGGCGCCGAACCGGGCACGATCTCGAACATCGAGGGTGCCAAGGTTCTGCTGATCCTGGGTGACATGATCACCACTGACCACATCTCGCCCGCTGGTTCGTTCGCGACGACCACACCTGCCGGTAAGTATCTCACAGATCGTCAGGTTCAACCGCGGGAGTTCAACTCGTATGGCTCGCGCCGTGGCAACCACGAGATCATGATGCGCGGCACCTTCGCCAATATCCGCGTCAAGAACGAGATGCTGGACGGCGTTGAAGGCGGCTACACCAAAGGCCCCGATGGCGCGCAGACTTCGGTCTATGAGGCGTCGATGGCCTATCAGGCACAAGGGACTCCGTTGGTCGTCTTTGGCGGCGAACAGTACGGTGCAGGTTCCTCGCGTGACTGGGCGGCCAAAGGCACTGCGCTGCTGGGCGTCAAGGCCGTGATCGCCGAAAGCTTTGAGCGTATCCACCGCTCGAACCTGGTTGGCATGGGCGTCATCCCGTTCGAGTTCACTGGCGGAGACACACGCAAGTCGCTGGGTTTGAAAGGTGATGAGACCGTATCGATCCACGGGTTGGACTCGGTTGAGCCGCTGCAGGAAGTTCCCTGCACCATCGTTTATGGCGACGGCACCGAGAAGACGATCACCCTGAAATGCCGTATCGATACCGCGCCCGAGATCGAGTACATCGAAAACGGCGGCGTGCTGCAGTACGTGCTGCGTAACCTCGCAAAAGCATCGTAACGCAACTGCGTCATATCAAATCCGAACCCCTGGCCTAGCGTCGGGGGTTTTTTGTTTTCTGGCCATTAATTCAAAAATCTGAAACTGTGAAGAGAGGTCACCTACGGACGCCATCCGCCATGAAAAAACCCAACGCCCTGCTGATCTGCTCGCTCAGCGTTATTGCTGTGATCGGGATCTGGGGTGTCATCGACATCCAGAGTTTGGTGACCTGGGCCAATGGTATCGTGCAACAAACTTTCCACAGTCGCGGCTGGTTTGTGATGCTCGCCGCCTCGGGCATGTTGATCGGGTGCCTGGTTCTGGCATTTTCTCCGTATGGAAAGATCCGCCTCGGCCGAGATGATGAAGAGCCTGAATTCTCAACCGCCACATGGATTTCAATGCTGTTTTCCGCCGGAATGGGCGTTGGTCTGCTGTTCTGGGCGGTCGCCGAGCCGCTGACTCATTTCAATTTTATCTCGGGCATGGCCCCCGACTATGTCGCCGCGCAGCAGGCGATGTTGGCAACGAATTTCCACTGGGGCCTGCACGCATGGGCCATTTACGGCTCGACCGCGCTGACTATCGCCTATTTCAGCTTTCGGCGCGGGACGGGCATGATGGTCAGCGCTCCGATCAAAAGCCTGTTTCCCGGTGAACGCTGGGCCGAGCGTGTCGGGTGGCTGTCGGATTTCATGGCCATAGTTGCCATTGCCATCGGTGTCGGTGGCTCGATGGCAATGGGCGTGTTTCAGGTGGCAGACGGGATCGCGGTTCTGGGCGGTCAGGAAACGGTCGGAGCCCTTTTGATCGGCCTCGTCTTTCTAGCCATGGTCGCAGCCTATATCCCGGCGTTGCTGATCGATCTGGGTCAGGGCATGGCGCGTTTGTCCAATGCTGCCATGCTGATCGCAATCTGTTTGGTTTCCTACACGGTGATCCTCGGTCCGACCGAATACCTTCTGAATACAGTGGTTCAGGGGTTTGGCGACTACATCACCAATGTCATCCCACGCGGTTTTCAGACCTTCACATTCTTCGGCGATGACGTCGCCAAATGGTTCAGCGACTGGACCCTTACCTACATGGTCTGGTGGATCGCCTGGGGGCCATTTGTGGGCGTGTTCGTTGCGCGGATCTCACGCGGTCGAACCATACGAGAATTCGTGATCGGGGTGCTTTTCGCACCCACGCTGTTCTCGATCTTCTGGTTTGGCGCCTTTGGCGGCATCGGCCTGTTCGAGGCCCTCAACGGCGCGGGAGAGCTGTTGGCCTACACGCAAACGAACATTGAACGGGTGACCTTCGCCCTGCTCGACCGTCTGCCCCTGTCGTTGATCACGACGCTGGCAACCGTAGCAGCAGCGTTTCTGTTCATCGTGACCAGCGTCGTAAGCGCGGCTTTTGTTCTGGGTACATTCTCGACCGAAGGGGACGAAAACCCACCCCCGCGCGTGCGCCTGATCTGGGGCGCATTGCTGGGTCTGTTGAGCGTGGCGATGATCCTGTCCGGGTCGGTGAATTCGGTGAAAATCCTGATCTCACTCGGAGCGTTACCCTTTGTGTTCATCTCAGTCCTGCTGATGGTCTGCCTGTTCCGAGGGTTACGGGAGGAGGGCCAGAACCATGCTGATCGGTGATCTGACAGATACCCTGATGAACCTGATCACATTTGCATTCATCGGTGCAATGATCTGGATTTTGATCCGCAAATAGCTGCGCATATTCGTCATTGAAACTTCGGCGCTATGACGATTTTCTGCAACGATGGAAAAAGTTGCATTGATAACAGGCGGCGCACGCGGAATAGGGCGTGCAATTGTCGAGGATTTCAGCCGCGATCACCGTGTTGCTTTTACGTGGCTGTCAAGCAAACCAGCACCTGAGCTTTTGGGCGGGGAAAATCTGGCCATACGGTCCGATCTGTCTGCGCCCGATCAACCTGCGAAAGTGATCGCTCAGGTGATGGAGCAGTTCGGTCGGCTTGATGTGATCGTCAACAACGCCGGTCTCGTGAAATCTACGCCGAAAGAGGAGTTTCAGGCAGAAGACCATCGCGCCATTCTGGATCTGAATCTGCTGGCCCCTGCTGCATTGCTGACAGCCGCGCTGCCGCATCTGAAACGCGATGCCTCGATCATCAGCATTTCTTCAATGAACGCCGTTCTGCCGCCGCGGGATGCGGTAACCTATGGGGCCAGCAAGGCCGCACTGAACCTGTGGACCCGCGCCATGGCCAAGGAGCTCGGGCCACAAGGGATACGCGTGAATGCGGTAGCTCCCGGAGCTATCAACATTCCCGAAGCGCCCCGGTCAAAAGAACTGACGGAGTTATTCGTCAAAGATACGGCATTGGGTCGGGCTGGTAGGCCCGAAGATATCGCCAAAGTGGTCAGATTTCTGGCCTCCGACGCCGCGTCCTTCGTCACCGGAGAGGTGCTGGCTGCGACCGGAGGTTACCGGTTATGATCCGCCTGCCGCCTTCTCAAGCGCGGGACGGATCGTGCTATCGATCACCCGCTGCGTAATCGGCCCTGCAAAGCGTAGGATGATCGTGCCCTCACCGTCGATCACATAGGTTTCAGGCACGCCATAGACGCCCCAATCCAGCCCCATACGGCCCTGTTCATCCCGCCCGATCCCAGCATAGGGATCCCCCAGCTCGGTCAGAAAAGCCTCGGCATTGTCCTGCTTGTCTTTGTAGTTGATGCCATAGACCGGAATGCCCTCGTCCGACAGTGCCTGCAGGTTGGGATGTTCGACGCGGCAGGGCGCACACCAGCTGGCCCAGTAGTTGACCAGCTTGACCTCACCATCGCGCAGAGTGGCGTCATCGAAACCCGGTTTGCCCGCGAACTCGGTCAACACGACGGGCGGTGCGGGCTGGCCCTCGCGCGCTGACGGCAGCGCGTTGGGATCGTCGCGGAACATGCCGATGCCAGCGAGTACAGCGAAGGCTCCGAAAATCAGCGGAGGCGCGATCATCAGGGGCGAAATCTTAGCCATTGCGCGACATCCTTTGTTCGACCTTTTCCATCTCGGCCCGTACCTTGCGGCCCCGGACCACGCTGAAACCCACCAACGCGATCAGAAGCCCGATTGACACGACATAGGACCACAAGACTGTGTCGGCATATTTACCAAGATCGGGGATCATCCGTTAATCCTTTCCCGTGCCAGCAGCGCCTTGGTCCGACGGGCTCGGATTTCAGTACCCGTGCGATAGAAGACCAGCGCGATGAACAGCAGCACGAAGCCGATGATGCAAAGCAGCAGCGGATAGAAGTAGATATTGCTGACCTTCTCTTCGGTATCCGTTCCGGTAATCGCCCCGGCCCGCATGACCGAGGCGCCCTGATGCAGCCCCTGATTCCAGAAGTTCACCGCGTAGCGGCTGAGGAGCGCAAAGACCGATCCCACAAGGCAAAGGACCGAGGTCAGGTCGGCGGCAGTATCGGGGTCTTCGATCGCTTCCCACAAGGCAACATAGCCCAGATAAAACAAGAACAGGATCAGGAACGAAGTCAGGCGCGGATCCCAGGCCCACCACGTTCCCCACATGGGCTGACCCCAGATCGCGCCGGTGGCCAGAGCGATCAGAGTCATAATGATGCCGATCGGTGCAGCGGCACGCGCGGCCAGTGCACTTACATGATGGCGACGGACCAGCCAGACCAGCGAAGTCGCCAACATCATCAGCCAGCAGTTGATTGCCATCAGCGCGGCGGGCACATGCAGATAGATGATCTTGACGGTCGATCCCTGCTTGTAGTCATCCGGTGTGAAAAAGAACCCCCAGACCAGCCCCAAGACCAGGCAGACAGCCGAGGTTATCCAGAAAAACGGCAGGATGCGCTCGCTCGTTGCAAGAAACTTGCGCGGATTGGCGTATTCCCAGAGGGCGTTGGCTTTGGCTGCGATTGTCATGAGCCCTATCTAGTCCAAGTCGGTATGGTTCTCAATTGACCTCGGTCAATCATCGATCCTGTTACCTGAGATTGATACGCAGGACGGCGGCGCTGGCGAAGGGCAGCAGTGCAACCGTGGCGGCCGTGATACCGGCCAGCATAAGCAGTGGGGTTTGCGTCTCCATCCCCGTGGCCCCGCGGCGGGCGACCTCGGCTCCGAAGATCAGGGTCGGGACATAAAGCGGCAGGACCAGCAACGACATCAGCAAACCTCCGCGTTTCAGGCCGACGGTCAGGGCTGCGCCGAAGGTGCCGATGACACTCATGGCTGGGGTGCCGATCAGCAGAGAGATAACCAGCCAGAAGAAGCCGGGCACCGGCAGGTTCAGCAACACACCCAGAAACGGCGCGGCCAGAACCAAAGGCAGGCCGGTCGTCAGCCAATGGGCCAAAGCTTTGATGGTAACCACCGATTCCAGTGGCAGTGGCGCGGTGGCCAGCAGATCGAGCGAGCCGTCCTCCCAATCCAGGGCCAACAGGCGGTCGAGGGACAAAAGACAGGCAAGCAATGCGCCCAGCCAAAGGACCCCGGGTGCAATGGTGGACAACAGCGAAGATTGCGGGCCGACCGAGAAAGGCACCAGTACGGTCACGATCAGGAAGAAAGCCAGACCCAGACCAAACCCTCCGCCCGCGCGGAAGGCCAGTTTCAGGTCGCGCAGCAACAGGGCGATCACAGGAAACCTCCGTCGAAATCGTCGATGGGTTTGGGCTTGGCCTTGTTGGGGCCGACATCCAGAACCTCTCCGTCCAGACCGAGGTCGATATGAGTGGCGATCAGGGCAGAGCCGCCCTGCCCCAGATGTGCGCGCACGGCGTCGGCAAACATCTGCACCGCGTTTTTGTCCAGCGACACAGTCGGCTCGTCCAGCATCCAGATCGGACGACCGGTGACCAGCATCCGGGCCAATCCGAGCCGCCGTTTCTGCCCCGCAGACAGGTTACCCGCGTGCCGATCCGCGAGTTCGTTCAGCGCAAACGCATCGAGCGCTTTCTGGATGCCCTGCACTCCGAAGACCGACGCCCAGAAGCTGAGGTTTTCGGTCACCGTCAGTGTTGGTTTCAGACCATCAGAGTGCGAGGCATAGGCGATCTGATCTTCGGCGCCTTCGATATGGCCTGCCAGCGGTGGCTGCAGGCCAGCAAGTGTACGCAGCAGGGTTGTCTTGCCGATCCCGTTGGGGCCACGCAGGATCAAAGCCTTTCCGGCAGAGAGCGAAAAGCTGAGCCCTTCCAGAACGGGGACGCCTCCGCGCGTGATGGCCAGATCGGTTACTGTCAAAGTCATGACGTCCGATTAACGGATTGTGCGTGCGGGAAAAAGGTCGGAAATGCCGCAGAATGGTTGGGAGTGTTTGAAGCGAGGGGCCAGCCCCTCGCGCTCCCCGAGATATTTTCGGCCAGATGAAGAACGGATCCTCAGACGGGGATCAGCGCCAGCGCGACGCGGCGGCCTTCAGAAAGCAGCACGTTGTAGGTACGGCAGGCGGCAGGGGAGTTCATGATTTCGACACCAATGCCAGCTTCTTCAAGCGTTGAACGCAGCTTGGTGGGGATGTGGGTCAGGTCCTTGCCGGTTCCGATGAAAAGAACATCGATCTGATCCGACAGAGCCAAAAGTGCGTTTTCATCAGCATAACCGCCCCAGGCTGTGGTTCCTGTGGGGCCGGTCAGCACGAGGCCTTCATGCACTTGCCCGCCAATGCGGAAAAAGCCGGGGCCGTAGCCGTCGATCGGCTGGGCGTTGGTATAGGTGATCTCATTCAAGCGCATGGCGGGGTTTTAACCCCAAAGCGGCAGACCGGACAAGGCAGCTGACGCAATCACCAGATAAGCGGTTATGCGGTAGAGCTTTTCGCGCTCGGGCCGGAACATCCAGCCACCCAGCCAGTTCCCCGCGATGTTGGGAATGGCAAGCATCAGCCCCATACCGACGGTTGCAAACGTAACGCGCCCCATTCCCGTGAGGTAACCGAGGATCAGGAAATCGAAGGCGAACAGAAACAGCAGGATCGTGGCGCGGATGACGGCAACGGGGAGTGGGCGCGACATGTAGAACAGGATGACCGCCGGGCCCGGTATCCCCGCGATCCCCCCAAGAAAACCCGCAGTACCCCCGATTGCTGTTACCATTCCCCGCCCTACTCTGCCGTGATAGCGCAGGCCGAAGGCAAGTGCGGCCAACATCGACAGTGAGATCAGGCTGACGAGGTATCTAAACAGCTCGGGCTCAGAGCGGGCGAGCAGCCAAAGGCCAATTGGGAGGACCACCGCACATCCCAGAATAAGGCGCATAAGATCAGACCTGTCGACTGCGTTCCAGGCGCGACGCAGATTCGGCAGCGGGCCAAAGATATCCATGATGGTCAGTGCGATGATCGCGCCGAAGGGGCCAAGATACGGGCTGGCCATGGGCAGGAATATCAACGCCGTTCCGAAGCCCGAGAAGCCGCGGACGATGCCTCCGATCAGGGCGGCTGAAATGATAACGGCCAGACTGGTCGGAGTCTGGCCGAAATACTCAGGCATCGATATTGGCGAACTGGTTACCCGCCGTATTCGACGGTTTCGACCAGTCGCGTTTGACCCCCAGCCACAACAGAATGGTCGAGGCCACGAAGACCGACGAATAGGTGCCTATGATCACACCCCAGATCATCGCGAAGACAAAGCCGCGGATGACGTCTCCGCCCAGCACATAGAGCGAGATTAGCGCCAGCAGCGTGGTGACCGAGGTCATCACTGTCCGACTGAGGGTTTCGTTGATCGAGATGTTCAGCACCTCTTTGAGGTCTTTCTTCTTGTACTTACGCAGGTTCTCGCGCACCCGGTCGAAGACAACCACGGTGTCGTTCAGCGAATAACCGACAATGGTCAGCAGCGCCGCGATTATGGCCAGATCGAAACGGATTTGCAGTTCCGAGAAGATGCCGATGGTCAGGATCACGTCATGAACCAGTGCTGCCACCGCACCCAGCGCGAACTGCCATTCGAACCGTAGCCAGATGTAGACAAGCACGGCCCCGATGGCGAGCACCACAGCGATCACGGCGGTTTGGATCAACTCACCTGACACTTTGGGGCCGACGGATTCGACCGAAACGAACTCGATATCGGGAACCACGGATTGCAGCGCCGCTTCCACGGCGGTGATGGTGCTGGCGGCGACGGCCTCGGCATCATCCTGCGCCTGGATACGGATCATGGCGACGTTCTGATCGGGTCCAAAGGTGGGATCAAAGATCTCGGTAATGGTGATATCACCCAGCTCCAGCGGCGCGATGGCGTCTCGATAGGCTCCAACGTCAATCTGTTGCGTGCTTTCGGTCCGGATCGTGGTGCCACCCCGGAAGTCGATGCCGAAGTTCAGGCCCTGCAGCATGAACGAGGCGAAGGCCACGACCATCATCAGAGCAGAAATGCCCAACCAAATCTTCCAGCGGCTGAAGAAATCGAACGAGGTGCCTTGGGGTACAAGTTTCAGTCTCATGTCAAACCTCGATCGTTTTCGGACGGCGGCGTTCGAACCACATGACGACCATCAGGCGTGTCACGAAGATCGCGGTGAAGACCGAGGTCAGAATCCCCAGTCCCAGAGTGATCGCAAAGCCGCGCACGGGGCCGCTGCCCATGGCAAACAGGATCGTCGCAGTGATGAACGTGGTCACGTTGGCGTCCAGAATGGCGGACAGCGCTTTTTCGTAGCCCAGTTCGATCGCACGCGCCGGGCCTTTGGCCGACTTAAGTTCTTCGCGGATACGCTCGAAGATCAGCACGTTGGCGTCCACCGCCATACCGACGGTCAGAACGATGCCAGCGATACCCGGCAGCGTCAGCGTTGCGCCGATCAGAGACAACAGCCCGAACAGCAAGCCAACGTTCAGGATCAGCGCAATATTGGCAAAGATACCGAACAGGCCATAGCTGAGCGCCATGAAGACCAGAACGGCGGCAAAGGCGACCATGGTGGCGACTTTACCCGCGTCGATGCTGTCCTGACCCAATTCCGGACCGATGGTGCGTTCTTCGAGGAATTCCAGACCAGCGGGCAAAGCGCCTGCACGCAGCAGAACGGCGAGATTGGTGCTTTCCTCAACAGTGAAATTGCCGGTGATGATGCCGGATCCGCCCGGGATATGGCTTTGGATCACAGGGGCCGAGATGACCTCGTCATCCAGCACGATGGCGAACGGCGCGCCGATATTGTCCAGAGTATAGTCGCCGAACTTGCGTGCTCCGGAAGTGTTGAAGCGGAAGCTTACCGCAGGGCGACCGTTCTGATCGAACGAGGGCTGAGCGTCGACCAGTTCCTCGCCAGTTACGACCGGGGCCGACTCTAGCGTGTAGTACAAACCCTCTTCATCAAGCGAAGGCACGATCTCTTCGCCAACACCCGGAATCGCGTCGGGGTCAGAGCCACGACCAACAACCGGGTTGAAGGTCAACTGGGCGGTTGTCCCGATGATCTCTTTTAACTCACCGGCGCTGCCGATACCCGGCACCTGGATCAGGATACGATCCGCACCCTGGCGCTGGATCGTCGGTTCACGCGTGCCGACCTCGTCGATCCGGCGACGGATGATTTCCAGCGACTGACGCACGGTACGGTCATCCGAGGCCAGTTTTTCGGCCTCTGACAGCTGCACGACGATGGTATCGCCGTCAGCAAAGGCTTCGATATCCGTGGCCCCTACCCCGGTCAGGGTCTGAACCTGACGCGCCAAGCCGCGCACGACCTCCAGAGCGCGGGAAATGCCTTCGGGCTGGCTGATGCGCACGCGAATCTGGTCAGGGGCCGAGTCCTGACGGCGGACCGTTCCGATGGTACCGCGCTCGTCCCGCAGTGCATCGCGGATTTCCGGCCACATCGCCTCCATCCGGGATTCGTAGACATCGCCGACCTTCACTTCGGCTAACAGATGCGCGCCGCCACGCAGATCGAGACCGAGATTGACCAGAGACGATGGCAACCAATCGGGCCATTGCCCCGCTTCGGCCTGCATCTCGGGCGTATCAATGCCAAGCTCGATCGCGGCTTTAGCGTCGTTGGATTGCTCGACGCGCGTGTAGAACGCATTCGGCAGGGCCAGGATCAGACCGATCACGCAGACCGCCCAGATCAGAACCCGCTTCCAGGTATCAATTTGCAGCATTACCCTGCCTTTTCAAGGAATTGTCGTGCGAACTTACTTCGCTGGCTCAGTCTTATTCAGAACCTGAGCGATGGTCGATTTGACGACACGAACCTTGACGTTCTCGGCCAGTTCAACCTCGATCTCGTTCTCGCCTTCCTTGACCTTCGACACTTTACCGATCAATCCACCCTGGGTGACGATCTGATCGCCCCGGCGCACGGCCTCGACCATGGCCTGATGTTCCTTCATCTTTTTCTGCTGTGGACGGATCAGCAGGAAATACATGATCGCAAAGATCAGGATCAGCGGGAGAAACTGGGCGATTGCGCCACCTTCCATGGGATATTCCTTTGTTTTGATGATGCAGAGGGCTCTCTGCAAAGTTGGCGGGAACCTATGCTTTGAACCGAGGGTTTGCAAGCAAAGGCGATGCCAATTCCACGATCTGCCCCGCAGGTTTGAAATGCAACGTTGCAGATATGTTCTAGGCAGACCGCTCTGGTTGGATATAGTTGCAGGGAGGGAGGTATAATGACTCAATTCTTCCAAGCCCTTAGAACGGCGATCTGCCTGCTTGCGGCAGTGTTCTTCCTGTGCCTGCCGGTGCTGCCCGCGTGGTCACAGGATGCGCCTGCCGATGCGCCTGCTACAGAAGAAGAGTCCGACGTATTCAAGGCACCCGTCATTGTCGATGGCGACACCTTGTTCTTCCTGCGCGGCTCCAGCGCGTTGCCTGCTAGCGAACGCGCAGAACGGGTGCAGAACAGCATAATCGCGGTCGCTGAAGCCTCGGACAACCCGACCGTCGAGATACGTTTCGAAGAAACCGAGCTGGGCACGCGCATTCTGGCCGATGACGTAATCGTTTCGATCGTGACGGTTGCAGATGCGGAGCTGGATCAGATGGAGCTTGATGTGCTCAGCCTGCTCCACGGGGAAGCCATCAAAGAGGCCATTGTCACCTATCGCGCGAACCGAACCGAACAAGCGCGGGTCTCGGGGGCCATCGAAGCAGCGGGCTGGACGGTCGGGTTTGCTCTGTTCGTTGTGGTGATCCTGTGGCTGAATCGAAGGATTCGTCGGCGCACACTGAAACTGGTCAAGCGGTATCTCAGAGACGTCGAAACTGCGACCGCCAAAAGCGTGCAGGCCGAAGCCATAGCGGCGCTGATCCGGTATGGACTGAACTTCGTCCTGCTGGTGATCTTCTTCCTCGGCTTCTACTATTACCTCTCTTTCGTTCTGCTGGCCTTTGCGGAAACACGATATTTCGCGCAGCTACTGCTGACCTATCTGACCGAACCAGTCCTGCTGATCTTCAAAGGTGTACTCAGCTATATTCCGAACCTGATCATGCTGGCGCTTATCACATGGATAACGCTGTACATTATCCGGGGCATGCGCGTGTTCTTCGACGCGGTCGAGGCGGGATCGTTCGATATGGGCGATTTCGAGAAGCACTGGATAAACCCCACGTTCAACATCGCACGGGTGGTCGTGATCCTGATCGCGCTGGTATTTGCGGTGCCTTACATCCCGGGGTCGGATTCTGCGGCATTTCAGGGCCTGACTATTCTGGTGGGCGCGATGCTGTCGCTGGGGGCGAATTCGGTCGTATCGAACATGCTGGCGGGGCTCTTTGTGATCTATCGCCGATCCACCTCGATCGGAGACCGCATCCAGATCGGAGACCATATCGGCGACGTCGTGCAGATCAAGCTGATGGAGACACATCTGAAGTCCATCAAGAATGAGTTGATCTCGATCCCGAATGCCCAGTTGATGAATTCGGACGTAGTAAATTTCTCAAAGAAAACCGATGGCAACGGGTTGTTGCTGCACACCACTGTCGGGATTGGGTATGAAGAGCCGCCCGAAAAGGTCGAGGCGATGCTGATCGAGGCCGCACATCGCACCAAGGGGATCAAGGCCAAGCCTGAGCCCTTTGTTTTATGGACCGCTTTGGCGGATTACGCGATCAACTATCAAATTAACGGATATACCACACGCGGTAGCATCATTCCGAAAATCCGCTCGGATCTGCATCGCAACATCGTGGCTGTATTCAACGAGAACAATGTGCAGATCATGACGCCGTCCTACATGGCTGATCCGCCCGAGCCAAAAATTCCGATCGAAGAATGGGATGGCCATCTGGCACATGAAACCCACGACGACCCGGATAAGTCATAACCGGCGCTACACCCTGCCTTTCAGATGGTGCATAAGCGGTTTCAGTGATTCACGCATTTAAGGATCTGAACCATGCACGACATCCGCGCCATTCGCGAAAACCCAGCCGCCTTCGACGCCGCCCTTGCGCGCCGCGGGGACGCGCCGGTGTCGTCAGATCTGCTGCGGTTGGACGAAAGTCGACGGGCCAAGATTCTGGCCGCCGAGACCGCTCAGGCCGAGCAGAATAAGGCCAGCAAGGAAGTCGGCGCGGCGAAAGGGCGCGGCGATGAGGTTGAATTCGAGCGTTTGCGCGCGCTGGTCGCCGAGAAGAAGGCTGAGATTGCCCGGATGCAGACCGAGGCCAAGGATCTGGACGCGTTGCTGACCGACCAACTGGCCCGCATCGCCAACCTGCCTGCCGAAGATGTGCCATTGGGCGAAGACGAAGACGATAATGTCGAGGTCAACCGTTGGGGCACTCCGCGAGAGTTCGATTTTGCCCCGAAGGAGCATTACGACATCCCCGCCGTCGCCGCGGCCATGGATTTCGAGACCGCAGCCAAGACCAGCGGCAGCCGGTTCGTGAACCTATCGAAGGGTGTTGCCCGCGTCCATCGCGCGCTGGCGCAGTTCATGCTGGACACGCATATCGACAAGAACGGACTGACCGAAACGCAAACGCCAGTTCTGGTTCGCGATGAAGCGATGTATGGCACCGACAAACTGCCGAAATTCGGCGAGGACAGTTATCAGACCACCAATGGCTGGTGGTTGATCCCGACCTCCGAGGTGACGCTCACCTATTCGGTATCGGGCGATATACTGGACGAAGCCGCCCTGCCCATTCGCATGACCGCCCACACGGTTTGCTTCCGGTCCGAGGCAGGTAGCGCCGGTAAGGATACCGCGGGAATGTTGCGCCAGCACCAGTTCGAGAAGGTCGAGATGGTGTCGGTTACCCACCCCGAGAAATCGGATGAGGAACAGAAGCGCATGTTGCGCTGTGCCGAGGATTTGCTGGAACAACTCGGCATCCCCTACCGCACCGTCGTTCTGTGCACCGGCGATATGGGCTTTGGCGCGCGCCGTACCTTCGACATCGAGGCATGGCTGCCAGGGCAGAACACTTATCGCGAAATCAGTTCTGTTTCGACCACCGGTGATTTTCAGGCACGCCGCATGAATGCGCGTTTCCGTCCCGAAGGTGGTGGCAAACCCGAATATGTTCATACGCTGAACGGCTCGGGTTTGGCTGTTGGGCGTTGCCTAATCGCGGTGCTGGAGAACGGTCAGAACGCAGATGGTACGGTCACCCTGCCTGAGGTTCTGGCACCCTATCTGGGTGGTAAGATGACTCTGCAGACCAACGGCACTCTGGCATAAGAAAACCGGCACTCAACAGGTGCCGGTCAACCAAAGCGAGGCGGAGAAGGTATTACTTCTTCGCCTTTTTCTTATCCTTGGATTTACCGGATTTCTTGTCGGACTTCTTCTTGTTCGGTTTTTTCTTGTCGGCTTTCTTCTTGTCAGCCTTCTTCTTACCGTCGCCTTTGGGCTTTTTGTCCTTTTTGGCTTTCTCTTTGAGCTTTTCCTTAGCCTTGGAGAAAACAGCCTCCATCTCGGATTTCTTCCGGGCGGCTTTCTCGGCTTTAACCTTGGCTTTTGCCTTCTTCTTTGCCTTGGCCTCCGCCGCCGCCTGCTCTGCCGCAGCGCGCTCTTCTGCCGCTTTACGCGCCGCTTCGGCCTTGCGTTCGGCTTCGGCTTTTTTGGTTGCTGCGGTGCTGCGTGCGGGCGTCCGACGCGCCGGAGGCTTCCGGTTTGGCGCGCGACGCGCGGGGGCCTTGGTCTGGGTCGATTTGGCAACCGCCTCTTTTGCAGCAGCAATCAGGATTGCGGCTCGCGCTGCACCGATACGCGGCACTTTTACCAAATCCTCGGGCGCGGCCTTCGCCACAGCCTCGGCTGTTTTAAAGCCGTTTGCATTCAGCGCCTGTGCCAGCGCCTGTCCCACGCCGCGCACATCGGTAACTGCAGTCATCGCGGATCCTTTCCTGTCATCCCTCACACATGTATATACACGGCCTATACACGCAGACAAGAGCTGCGCACCCGCCAATCAACTGGTCTGCGCCACCCTTTGCTCTTGCGACCGCTTTGGAAACGGGACGAGACGCTTGGCCTCTTCATCCCATAGCTTGAGGTTCAGCGCAGCCACCGCTTCGGGAAATTTGATCCGGCGCGGAGTAAACTCCGGCGGCAGGTTATAGTGGCATGCACGCAGCCTGTAGGATGGGATACGCGCGTTGAAATGGTGGATGTCGTGCAATGTGATGCAAGCCACCGCATTGTCAAACCACCATCCGAAATCCAACGCTGACGATCCCTGAAGTGCCGCAATCTTCGGATCCAGATCGGGGCGGCGATCCCAATAGGTGTCTTCGAAGTTATGCTGCAAATACACCAGAAACACGCCCAGCATCCCGCCCAGCAGCGAGAATACCAGCCAGATCAGAATGCCCGTGGTACCAGCGATCAGATAGAGCAGCCCCAGAAACACGACGATCGAAAGGTTGTGCAGCACCACACCCATGACACCGAACCGGACAGTATTCTTGGGCCAGCGATAACGGATGAAATAAGTAAACAGTGCACCCACAGGAACCAGAATGAAGGGATTGCGATAAAGCCTGTAGAACAGACGCTTTTTCCAATCCGCCTCGTTCCATTCGCGCAGTGTCATGGTGTGAATTTCACCGGTCTCGCGATGTTCGAGATTACCGATACCGGCATGGTGCAGATTGTGGTTCTGTTTCATCACCTCAAACGGCGCGAAGGTAAACGGTGACAATCCGTGACCTGCCCATTCGTTCTGCTCGCGCGTTTCAAACAGCGAGTGATGCCCGCAATCATGCTGCAGCACGTAGAGACGCACGGCTGAAAAGGCAAAAACGATCCCGGCCGGGATCATGATATACCAGCTGTCGACATAGATGATCGCCAGTGTCAGCGATGCGAAATAGACCGCAAATGTTCCGAAATAGCTGAGCGCGGCAAGCCGATTATCCTGTACCGCGTATTGTCTAGTATATTCCCTCAGATCCATCGCGCCCGCTCCCCAGGGTGGTCCGGTTATTACCTGTTGCAAATTATGTGCGGAAAACCCGCAGACAAGCTGCGCGCGAAAACAAATGCACGCTACTGAATGCTAGCGCGCGAAAAAGGGGCTGTCACGCCCCCTCACTGAAAACGCTGAAAATTAGCGCAGTTACGCCCGTCCCTTGAGATGCTTCGCCAGCGCACCGGCGTTTTTCTTACGCCGCCCTTTATAGGGGTTCTTGTCCCCCTGGCCGCGCAAGGTCAGCCGGATCGGCGTGCCCGGCATGTCGAAATCCTCGCGCAGACCGTTGACCAGATAACGGTTGTAGCTTTCGGGCATCTTGTCAGGATGCGAGCACATGACGACAAACCCCGGTGGGCGGGTCTTGGCCTGTGTCATATAGCGCAGCTTGATCCGGCGGCCCTGCGGTGCTGGCGGCGGATGCTGCTCCAGCATGGCCGTCAGCCAGCGGTTCAGTGCAGCCGTCGGCACGCGGCGGTTCCAGACGTCATGGGCGCGCAGAATGGCAGCGCGCAGACGCTCCAGCCCGCGTCCGGTTTTGGCCGAAACAGTGATCAGCGGCGCACCACGCAATTGTGGCAATAGGCGTTCGAAGGATTCCTTGAGATCGCGCAGCTTTTCCTGCTTGTTGTCCTCGACATCCCACTTGTTGACGGCGACAACCACGGCGCGCCCCTCACGCTCGGCCAAGTCGGCGATCCGCAGGTCTTGCTGTTCGAACGGAATAGCCGCATCCAACAAGACCACGACAACTTCGGCGAACTTGACCGCACGCAGACCGTCCGAGACCGAGAGCTTCTCAAGCTTCTCCTGCACCTTGGCTTTCTTGCGCATCCCGGCGGTATCAAAGATCCGCATCGGGGTGCTGTCCCCATCCGGCCCGCCCCAATCGATCCGCAGGCTGATCGCGTCGCGGGTGATCCCGGCCTCGGGACCGGTTAGCAGACGGTCTTCACCGATGATCTTGTTGATCAGCGTGGATTTACCGGCATTCGGACGGCCTACGACAGCCACCTGCAACGGCTTGGCAGCGGTGATCAAAGGCGTTTCGCCCTCGCCGTCTTCGTCCAGTTCGATATTGGTTTCCGGCGTCTCTTCGGCTTGCGCTTCCTCAGCGGCATCGGCCAGCGGCATCAACTGCGCATAAAGGTCCGTCATCCCCTCGCCATGCTCACCAGATAGGCGCACAGGCTCACCCAGTCCAAGATTATAGGCCTCCAGCACGCCCGCATCCGCTGCATTGCCTTCGGCTTTGTTGGCCGCAAGGATCACGTGTTTGGACCGTTTACGCAGGATTTCGGCGAACATCTCATCGGTTGGCGTCAGGCCCACACGCGCGTCGATCATGAACAGGCAGACATCGGCCATGTCCACGGCGCGTTCGGTCAGGCGACGCATCCGGCCTTGCAGGCTGTCGTCGGTCGCGTCCTCAAGACCTGCCGTATCGATGACGGTAAAGCGCAAGTCACCCAGCCGCCCTTCGCCCTCTCGCAGGTCGCGCGTCACGCCGGGCTGGTCGTCGACCAAAGCCAGACGTTTGCCCACGAGGCGATTGAACAGAGTGGATTTACCCACATTCGGGCGCCCCACGATGGCGAGGGTCAGCGACATGATACTCAACTTTCAAGACTCAAGATGCGCCCTTTAACGCATCTTGTCGTCAACGGAAAGCGTGCAATTCACCCTTGGTCGACACGACATAGAGCGTCTGACCCGCCACCACAGGCGCCGTCGTCGCCCCGCCGGGGACTTCGACCTGATGCAGCAGCGCACCGTCGACAGGATTGAAGAAGCGCAGGAAACCGTCATTCGAGGCTAAGACCAGCCGTCCCCCGGCCATGATCGGGCCGTAATGGGCAAAGATCGGTCCGCGGCGTCCCGGCCGGTCTTTGACAAAGCCCGGCAGGTCGATGGCCCAGACAATCGTACCGTCTGCAGCATTCAACCGCACCAATTGGCTGCGGTCGCTAATCAAAAAGACGCTGTTTCCAGCTGGCCAGACCGTGTCGACCGCCCCCTCAAGCGCGGTCCAGTTCCGCTCACCTGAATCGACATCGAACGAGACGGTACGGCCCGAGTGATTGCCGATCAGGATAGCATTGCCAGACACCATAGGCCCGGCGGTGACGTCCACGATCTGAGCAGCCGCTCGGCCACGGCGACCACCCGCTACTGAAGCGGTCCAACGCAGGATCCCCCCTCGGCGGAAGGTTGCCGCAATGTCACCGGACCCAAATGCAAAGACAGAAAATTCCGAGGCGATGACCGGCGCGGGTGCGCCCAGTACATTGCCGACGCTCGGGGTGCCATCGATCTGCCAGAGAATCCGACCATCCTTGGTGTTGACGGCCCAACCCGTCTCATCCCCGGCGACGAGATAGAGGATTCCGCCGCTGACCAACGGCGCGCCGCTACCAGTAGCGTTCAAGCGCTTTTGCCATTTCTGAGCACCGGTCTTGGCGTCCAGCGCGGTCAGCCGGCCAAAGCCGGATGAGACATACAGAACCCCGTCAGCATGGGCGAGCCCGCCTCCCGTGGCGTCGCCATCTTTCTCGGAAGGTGGGATAAGGTTCGTGGTCCAGGCCACTTGCCCTTGTGGGGTCACAGCCGAGACATTCGCGCCCGAATCGAGCGTATAAATCAAACCGCCTGCAACAACAGGATCAGCGGTGATCCGCTGTCTGCGACTGTCGCCGCTGCCAATATTGGCGGACCAAACCCGCTGTGGCGTCGTGCTGAGTGCGGCGTTTGTCGTGCGGAAGGCCGGGGTCCCCGGGCTTTGCGACCAGCTTGCATTGCGGCTTTGGGCCGGAAGGCTAATGGGCTTGGCTCCGCGCGTCTCAACCGTTTCATTGTCAAGGGCAGGACGGATATCTTCCCGTTCGCCCGGCAGGATCGTCTCGGGTTCCTGACAGGCGCTCAGTGCTGTCAGGGCAATCGCCGCGACGGGCAATCCAAGGCGTGAGAAGTAACGTGCTACCATGATCTTATGAACTCGTCTGTGAAATCCTGTTTCGCCGCCCGGGTCAGCCCTGTTGGGCCGCGACGGGCTCGGGCTTACCACCCAACGCCACGATCAGCTGCGCTGCACGCTGCTGCAGATCGATGCTGGCTTCGGCGTCCTGCCGCAGCGCTTGCAGCCGGTCCAGCGCCGCCTGCGTATTGCCGTCGGCCACATCGATCAGAGCAAGCTGCTCTTCCGCAAGCAGACGCAAAGGGGCACCGGGTGTTGCCAGCGCTTCGAATTGCTGGCGACGATCGGCAACCGGCAGAGTTTCCGTCTGTAGCAGCAACGCCTTGAAGCTCGCGATTGCGCGATAAATCTCGGGCAGATCGCCCTGTGTCGCAATTGCGTTCAGGCTGTTTACAGCATCCTGATCGGACCCGGCCTCGATTTGAGCCGCCGAGAGCAGCATGTTCAGCACCGCATCTCCGCCCACCGATTGCGTCTCGACCGCCTGCAGGCTGGTCGCCCGTTCGGCCGAGCCGTTTTCAGCAAGAGCCGTCAGAATCGCATCCCCCAACGCCTCGGCCTGACCCGCGTCGCGCGCCTTGCGGTACTCGTTGAACGCAGCCCCGCCGACAATGGCGATGACAGCGACAACACCGACCCAACCCCAGCGCCGCAAGAGCAGGAACATGCGATCACGGCGCACCTCTTCAGTGACCTCATCAATGAAACTGTCGGTATCGCTCATCCCTGCCCCCAGGCTTAGGTGTTCGGTTTTCTAGCGCCATGTCATACCCCGGCCTTTGGGCCAAGCCAAGTGTCCGAATTCACACAATTGCTCGGTTGCCCCCGGGACTTGCTAAAAAAAGTGAACCGAACTATTCAGTTCAGTATGGACAAGCCAAAGACCCGGCCCCATTTCAAGGCGTAAGCGCCGCAACCGGGTGGCCGATCAGATCTGGAGAATACACCGCATGCGTTTGATTTCATTCATCAACGCCGTATTGGTTATAGTCGCATTGTATTTCCTTGTTTTCGAACGCGACGCGCTGTTCGCGTTTGCTGGCCGTGGAGAAGAACAGACCGAAGCGCCAGTTGACGCCACGGAAACCGAACAAACACAGATCGCGGACGCGATTGGCGTCGTCGTATCACGCTCGACTGCGCGGGAAATTGGCAGTGCTGTTCAGCTGCGCGGACAGACTAAAGCCAACCGTCAGGTTGAGGTTCTTGCCGAGACCACCTCGACCGTTGTCTCCGAGCCCAAGCGCAAAGGGGCCTTTGTTGAGACGGGCGACCTGCTGTGTGAACTTGACCCGGGCACCCGCCCTGCAAGCCTCGCCGAAGCGAAGGCCGCCAAACTTGAGGCCGAAAGCCGTGTGCCCGAAGCTGAAGCGCGTCTGCAAGAATCCCACGCTCGTTTGGCCGAAGCCGAAATCAATCTGACCGCCGCGCGCAAATTGTCGGAAACCGGGTTTGGATCGGAAACCCGCCGCATCTCGAGCGAGGCCGAAATGAGCTCGGCCAAAGCAGGCATCAAAAGCGCCGAGGCTGGGCTGGAGGCTACCCAAGCCGGGATCGAAGCCGCAACCGCCGAAGTGGCCGCTGCGCACCGCGAGATGGACAGGCTCACCATCGAAGCCCCGTTCAAAGGACTGTTGGAAAGTGACACAGCCGAGCTTGGCAGCCTGATGCAGCCCGGTTCGCTGTGCGCGACCGTGATCCAGCTGGACCCGATCAAGCTGGTCGGTTTCGTGCCCGAGACCGAGGTAAACCGGATCATCGTCGGCTCGATGGCGTCGGCGCAGCTGGTCACCGGGTTGCAGGTCGAGGGGCGTGTGACTTTCCTCAGCCGCTCAGCCGATGAGACCACCCGGACCTTTGAGGTAGAGATCACTGTTCCCAACCCGGAATTGCTGATCCGTGATGGCCAGACCGCAAATATTCAGATCGCAGCGGAAGGTGTCAAAGCACATCTGCTGCCGCAGTCGGCGCTAACCCTGAACAACGAAGGTCAGATTGGCGTGCGAACCGTCGTCGCAGACAATGTGGTCGACTTTGTGCCGATCCAACTGCTGCGTGACACCGCAGATGGCGTTTGGGTGGGTGGCTTGCCTGAAACCGCTGATATCATCGTAATCGGGCAGGAATTCGTCACCAGAGGCGTAACCGTTGCACCGACCTACAGGGAAGCATCGCAATGACGGGGATCGTCAGTTGGGCCGCAGGCCGGGCCAGGATGGTTCTGGCCTTTATCGCGATCTCGCTGGTTGTTGGCGGGTTCGCCTATGTGGGCCTGCCGAAAGAAGGTGAGCCGGATATCGACATCCCGATGCTGTTCGTATCGGTGCAGTTTCCGGGCATTTCAGCCGAAGACAGCGAAAGCCTGCTGATCAAGCCGATGGAAACCGAGATGGCCGATCTCGACGGGCTGGATACGATGACCGCCACCGCTGCCGAGAGCTATGCGGGCCTTCTATTGGAGTTCGAGTTCGGTTGGGACAAGTCCGCCACCATCGCAGACGTGCGCGACGCCATGAACAGCGCGCAGGCCGACTTCCCCGAGGGGGCCGAGCAATATACGATTACCGAGGTTAACTTCTCGGAATTCCCCATCGTCATCGTCAACCTGACGGGTCCCGTCCCTGAACGTACAATGGCACGCGTTGCCAAAGACCTGCAGGACGAGCTTGAGGCATTGGATGCTGTGCTTGAGGCCGGCATCGCCGGGAACCGTGACGAGATGCTTGAGGTCGTGATCGACCCATTGCGGCTGGAGGCTTATAACGTCACCGCCGCCGAACTGATCAGCGTGGTGCAGAACAACAACCAACTGATTGCCGCCGGTGAAGTTGAGACTGAACAAGGCACGTTCTCGGTCAAAATCCCCTCGTCCTTCAAAACTGCACAGGACGTCTATGGCCTGCCGGTTAAGGTCAATGGGGACCGCGTGGTTACCTTGGGTGAACTGGCCGAGATCAACTATACTTTCGAAGACCGCGAAGGCACGGCCCGCTTCAACGGAGAGTCCACCGTCGCGCTGCAGGTGGTCAAGCGCAAGGGCTATAACTTGATCGATACGGTCGCGCTGATCAAAGCCACCGTGGCCGAGGCCCAGACCAAGTGGCCAGCCGAGCTGCGGGCCGCTGTTGATGTGGGCACCTCGAACGACCAGAGTCGCATCGTCGATTCAATGGTGCGTCAGCTTGAAGGGTCCGTCCTGACCGCCGTCGCACTTGTGATGATCGTGGTTCTGGCGTCTCTGGGAACACGCGCCGCGTTGTTGGTGGGTTTTGCGATCCCGACCTCGTTTCTGCTGTGTTTCGCGTTTCTGGCGATGATCGGGGTCACAATCTCGAACATGGTTATGTTCGGCCTGATTCTTGCCGTGGGTATGTTGGTCGATGGTGCCATCGTTGTGGTGGAATATGCCGACAAACGCATAAAAGAAGGCGTCGGTCCGATGCACGCCTATGTCGAGGCCGCGCAACGGATGTTCTGGCCGATTGTCTCTTCGACCGCCACGACCTTGTGCGCATTCCTGCCGATGCTGTTCTGGCCTGGCATTCCAGGCGAATTCATGAAGATGCTGCCAATCACGCTTATCTTCGTGCTGTCCGCTTCGTTGATCGTGGCGCTGCTCTATCTTCCTGTCGTGGGGGGCGTCTCCGGCCGGATGAGCCGTAGTTTCGACCGCAGCTCGAACTGGCTGCGGGCAAGAACGCCCTGGTGGGTGCGCTTGTTGTTGGTGCCGCCGTCGCTGTACACGATCTTCCTTGGTGCGATGCAGATGCTGAACCCCGGCTATCTGCTGCCCGGAGGCGCGATTGCCGGGGCTCTGATGTTCCTCTTCGGCGCTTTCGCCGGGTCGGTCACTCTGAGCGCTGCCAAAATCCAGCGCGCGCCGGATGATCATGTGCATACCGCCAAAGAACACACGCCGTTTGGCTATGTGATCAAATTCCTGGTCGGCAATCCGATCATGCCAATCGTGTCGCTTGGTCTAGTCGGTTTCGCTGTGATCAGCGTCATGACTGTCTTTGGCGAAAACAACCGCGGTGTTGAATTCTTCGTTGAAAGCGAACCCGAACAGGCCACGGCTTATGTCAGGGCTCGCGGCAACCTGTCTTTGGCCGAGAAGGACGAGATGGTTCTGGAGGCAGAAAAGGTTATCAGCGCCCATCCGGCTGTGATCAACGTTTTTGCCTTTGCCGGTGAAGGTGGCCTGAACCAGAATAACGGCGGAGCCACCGCCCCCGCGGATACCGTGGGCCGCGTTCAGTTCGAGATCATCCCGTGGGAGGATCGTCCGAATGTATCGGAGCCTATCTTCGGGGGGCTCTTCGACCGCCACGTGATCGCGCCGGAATATGATGGCGATTTCGTGCTGGATGAGCTGAATGCCGAACTGGCCAAGATCCCCGGATTCGTCGTCGAAATTCTGCCACTTGAACAAGGCCCCGCCTCGGCCAAGCCCGTCCATCTGCGCATCAAGGGCGACGGCTGGGAAGAGCTGACCTCTTCCGCTCTCGCCGCACGGGAGGCGTTCGAACAGACCCCCGGTCTGATCAAGATCGAAGACACCCTGCCCCTGCCCGGCATCGACTGGCAGATCGACGTTGACGTCGCCAAGGCAGGGCGTTTTGGCGCCGACGTCGCCACCGTCGGCGCAATGGTGCAGCTTGTGACCCGCGGTATCCTGCTGGGTGAAATGCGCCCGGATTCGACCGATGAAGAGATCGAAATCCGCGTCCGCCTGCCCGATCAGGATCGAGTGCTGTCGACGCTCGATACGCTCAAGGTCCGCACGCCGGACGGGCTGGTGCCGCTCTCAAACTTCGTGACCCGCCAGCCGGTGGCCAAACTGGCCGAGATCAACCGGGTCGATCAGCAGCGTTACTATGACGTGAAAGCCGATGTCGAACCGGGGTTGAGCAAGGTCGTGGCCAGTGGCCCGGATGGCAGCACTGAGCGGCTGGCCGTCGTGCGCCCGCTGGCCGAGGGAGCAACCTCTGACCGAGCCATCATCACCGGTCCCGATGGCAGCGAATATGAGCTGGTGCAACTGACCGGTGCAGAGAATATCGGCCAACTGCGCGCAAGCATCGAAGATGGCAGCGCCAGCTTTACTCTGATCAACCCGAACGAGCGGATCGCGGTGCTGACGGAATGGCTGCAGACCGATCCGTTCGGTCGCACCATCAGTTGGGAATGGACCGGCGATCAGGAAGATCAGGCCGAGAGCCAAGCCTTCCTGTCCAGCGCCTTCCTCGCAGCATTGGGTCTGATGTTCGTGATCCTGCTGGCACAGTTCAACTCGTTCTACAACTCGGTGCTGGTATTGTTGGCGGTGGTGCTGTCGACCACCGGTGTTCTGATCGGGATGATGGTGATGCAGCAGCCGTTCTCGATCATCATGACCGGGACGGGCATCGTGGCGCTGGCGGGGATCGTGGTGAACAACAATATCGTTCTGATCGATACCTATCAGGAGTACAGCCGCTATATGCCCCGGATCGAGGCCATCGTCCGCACCGCCGAGGCACGTATTCGTCCCGTTCTGCTGACCACCCTGACCACCATGGCGGGTCTGACGCCAATGATGTTCGGGCTGTCTCTGGACTTCATCAATGGCGGCTACTCAATCGACAGCCCCACCGCGCTGTGGTGGAAGCAATTGGCGACAGCAGTGGTGTTTGGTCTGGGCACGGCGACGGTGCTGACGCTGATCGTGACGCCCTCGCTGCTGGCGTTGCGGGTGTGGGTGACGACTTATGCGGTCTGGCTCGGCAAAGCGCTGGCGCGGGCCACACAGGGGCGCTCCAGCAAGATCGCGCAGGACATGGCCATCGACCAGAGCGCACGCGACATGCAAGCGACCGAGATTGTTTGGAACGATGGCACTGCGTCCGAGGTCAAACAGGATCCGGATCAGCCGCCTGGACCGCCACTCAAAGCAGCAGAATGACACCACAAGGGCCGGATCTTCCGGCCCTTTCTCTTAGCCCTTCAACCGTGACCAGGTCTGATGGGCACAGACCAGATGTTCGCACCCTTTGACCTGCAGCGTGTCGCCCTGCAACGTCATCTGCGGTACCGCATCGACATTGATCAACGGCACCCAGAACTCACCGCCGCCATATTTGCCACCACCTTCGCTGGCGACATCCCAGAACAGCTTTTTGCCGATATTCGGTGTCTGCACCTCTTTGCCCGACGGATCATAGGCCGACAGAATTTGACCGCAGAATTTGTCACCACAGGCAGTGATCTTGATGTGAGAGGTCAGGTTCTTGCGATCCGGCTCGGTCTTCCAGACACCCACAATGGGGTCTGAAAGGGCGATCCCGGGCAATAGGATCAGGACGGCGATAATTGGGGCACTGAAGGTCTTTGGACATCCAAACATAGTAAATCCTCCGCCTATCAAGGCCCCATCATAGCATATCAAAGTCGTGGGATCAGGCCGCCTGCGCATCCGATTGCTGGCGGCTCCAAAGCTGGGCATAACGACCTTCACGCGCCAGCAACTCATCATGAGTGCCCTGCTCGATAATCTCACCACGTTCCAGAACAACGATCCGGTCAGCCTCGGCAATGGTGCTGAGACGATGCGCGATGGTGATCACCGTGCGCCCCTCGCCCGCGCGGGCCAGCGCGTCCTTGATGTCCTGTTCGGTGTCGGTATCCAGTGCCGAGGTTGCCTCGTCCAACAGCAGGATCGGAGGGTTCTTGAGCAACGTACGCGCGATGCCGACCCGCTGTTTCTCGCCGCCGGACAATTTCAGACCACGCTCGCCCACCTTGGTGTCATAGCCCTCGGGCAGGCTGGTAATGAAGTCATGGATCTGTGCGGACCTGGCCGCCGCCTCAACATCCTCCTGCGACGCCCCTTCCCGGCCATAAGCGATGTTGTAGCGGATCGTATCGTTGAACAGCACTGTATCCTGCGGCACGACTCCGATAGACGCGTGCAGGCTGGGCTGACTGACATCACGCACATCCTGCCCGTCGATCTTCAACGCGCCGCCGGTGACATCGTAGAACCGGAACAGCAACCGCCCGATGGTAGATTTGCCTGACCCGGTCGCCCCCACGATGGCCACGGTCTGCCCCGCCGGGACTGTCAGGGACACACCCTTGAGAATTTCGCGGTCTGCCTCATAGCCAAAGCGCACATCTTCCAGAGTGACTTCGCCCCCATTGACTTTCAGGTTCGGCGCGCAAGGCTTATCGGTGACCTCGGCAGGTTGTTCGAGCAGGTCGAACATCTGCCCCATATCCACCAGCGACTGACGGATTTCGCGATAGACCGTGCCTAAAAAGTTCAGCGGCACGGTGATCTGGATCATATAGGCATTGACCATCACGAAATCGCCCACGGTCAGCTGACCGTTTTGCACACCGATTGCGGCAAGAACCATTACGCCAATCAGACCACAGGTGATCAGGAAGGACTGGCCAAAATTCAGGAAAGCCAGCGAATAGGCGGTCTTCAATGCAGCCTTCGCATAAGCCTTCATCGAAACGTCATAGCGTTCAGCTTCGCGTGTTTCAGCGTTGAAATACTTGACTGTTTCGAAGTTCAGAAGACTGTCGATGGCGCGCTGGTTGGCCTCGGTGTCCTGATCATTCATCTCGCGGCGCAGCTTTACGCGCCACTCGGTCACGGCGAAGGTGAACCAGATGTACAGCGCGATGGTCGCCGCCACGACGACCAGATACCAGACATCGAACAGCCACATCAGGATAATGGCCACCAACAGCAATTCCAGTATCAGCGGCCCGATTGAGAACAGCAGGAACCGCAGCAGGAACTCGACACCTTTAACCCCGCGTTCGATGATCCGGCTCAGACCGCCGGTGCGTCGGGTGACGTGGTAGCGCATCGAAAGCTGATGGATATGCTGAAACGTTTCCAGCGCCAGAGCCCGCAGCGCGCGCTGACCCACCGGTGCAAACAGCGCGTCGCGCAACTGCTGAAAGCCCACCGTCATCATACGCGCGACGCCATAGGCCACCGTCAGCCCCACCGCCCCCAGCGCCAGCGGTGGAACACCTTCGCCCGCCAGACCGTCTACCGCGCCTTTGTAAAGGATCGGGGTATAGACCGCGATCAGCTTGGCCACCACCAGCATCACCAGCGCCAGAACCACCCGGCGCTTTACCCAGGCCTCGTCATCGGGCCAGAGATAGGGCGCGACCTTGCGGATCGTGCGCCAGCCGGAACGCTGTTCGTCGGCATCGACTTTCAGGGCTGAGGATCGTCTCATCACGTACCTTGACTGCGGTCAGAGAATGCGCCGGCCCGAACGGGCCGAGGCAGAGTGTTACTCGGGGATTGTGAAAATCTGCCCCGGATATATCAGGTCTGGATCGCGGATTGAATCGCGGTTTGCCTCGAACAGCCTGACGTAGAGGATACCGTCGCCAAACCGCTCACGCGAGATTGCCCAGAGTGTATCACCCTGTTGTACCGTGACAGACCGGATCGGAGGCGTCTCGCTCGGGGTCTCGCCCTGCTCGGTCTCTTCGGCGGCGCGTAAGACTTCGACGGGTTCGCGTTTGAACGGTGTTTCAAGCCGACTGACCACGGTACCATCGGGTGCGACTTCATCCACGCGCAAGGTGTAAACACCCGGATCAATGCCTTCGACTTCGCCACGCCACTGGCCGTCCGGCGCGGGTGGCAGGTCGGCGATCAGCCGGTTATCGAGATAAAGGCGCACGGCCGATCCATCCTGTGCGCGACCCGTCAGTTCCACGTCGCCGGTATCCGAGTAGCCGATCGTATCCAGAGCAATCTGCTTGGGCGTGACATCCGTAACGGTTGGAGGCTGAACGAGTTCGACGCCCTCTTCTCCGGACCGGATGACCGCGATCTGCTGATCTTGGCTTTCGGAGGTTTGCGATGCTTCCGCCTCAGGTTGCGGCTCTGGCGTCGCCTCAGCCTGCTCAGTCACATCCGTTTCGCCACTGGCAACGTCTGTCGTGTCTGCCTCAGCAGTCTCCGACGCGGGCGCTTCGGGTTCTGATTCCGTCACCGCCTCGGTGGTTTCCTCATTCGGTTCCTGTGCTTCCAGGGTCGTCTCGGCCTCGGCAACTTCAACGCTTGGCTCTTCAACGGAAGGAGTGGTTTCCTCAGGCGCAGGTGGCTTCGGCAATGCCGCAATCAGATAGTCATCCGACCGCACGGGTTCACCATCACCCTGTACTTCCAGCACCAGCCCACGCGCAGCATCTGCAAACGGGATCGTAACAAACTCGGCAAATTGACCACTGTTATCCACGACAAAGCTGTGCACGGTCTCTCCGTCCAGCAGCACGATGATCTCGCCCCCCGGTTCGGCATTGCCTGACAGAACGGCGTTGCCGTCGGGTTCGACAAAAATCTGATCCAGAACAGGCGCCTGCACGGCGGGGGCCGCGACCTCTTCGTTTTCTGGCTCCGCCTCAACCGTTTCGGATGGCGTCTCTTCGATCGGCCCGGCTTCGGGCTCTGGCGTGGCCTCAGCCGTCTCTTCGTCTGGCTGAGCCACCTCGGCCACCTCAGGCGTCTGTGGCTCTGGCGCTGTGCCGAAGATACCCGACAAGTACAATCCGCCAGCGGCGATCACTGCAACAATCCCGGCAACCAGCCCCCAGATGAAGGTGCCCGAGCTTCCGCTTCCCGAATTGGCGTTCATTCTTTTCCTTTCACTCCGTCGCGTAAATGCTTTGACAGCCAAGCATTCCGACAGACGGTTGAGCCAACCTATCAATCCCGCTATCAGGGGTCAAAACCCCGAACACAAGAGCAGAGAGACCGACCCATGTCCCAGAAATCCGTGTGTGTGTATTGCGGGTCACGCAATGGTGCGAGTCCGGCCTATTCCGAGGCGGCCCGGTCGTTCGGCACCCTGCTGGCCAACGAAGGCTGGCGTCTGGTCTACGGCGCAGGAGATGTGGGACTGATGGGTGAGGTTGCGCGTGCTGCACAAACTGCCGGAGGAGACACATTCGGCGTCATCCCTGTCCACCTGCTGCAGCGCGAAGTCGGCAAAACCGATCTGACGCGATTTGTGGTCACCGAGACCATGCACGAGCGCAAGAAGGTCATGATCATGAACGCAGATGCGGTGATCGTGCTGCCCGGCGGCCCCGGGTCGCTGGATGAACTGTTCGAGGCGCTCACATGGCGGCAGCTGGGTCTGCATGACAAACCCATTCTGGTGCTGAATGTCGACGGCTACTGGGATGCGCTGCATACGCTGCTAGATCAGGTGATCAATCAGGGCTTTGCCGATACGTCACTGGCCGACTTCATCACTTGGGTCGGCACGCCTGATGAGGCCATGGCTCGGCTGCGTGACTTTCTTAACTAAAAAGACAGGCAATCGGGCGGTCGTAACCGCCCGTACCTTCGCTTGATGGTCAGGCGGGCTTTGCAAGCCGCGACTTGAGGATGCGTTCGACTTTGTGCAGCGGATGGTTGGTCAAAGTCTTGTCCACCTCGGCCACCACTTTCGCCAATACTTCGCTATGCAACCTGCGCCGCAACAGGCCCAGCACATGGGGACTGGCGACCAGAACCAACCGCTTATAGGCCCCCTTCAGCCCCTTCCGGTTCAGCAGATTGGCCACGTCCTGAACAAACAGGGATTTAGCGTGAGCCTTCCAGGTATCCTCTTCCACGGCGGATTTCTGATTAGGGCCGGTATCGGACCTGCGCCCTGCCCTGTCGGAGGGTTTTGCCGGGGTCACCTCCTGCTCCTCGACGGATACGACAACGAGATTGGGGTCCTGCGCGTCGGTAATGTTCTCCATCACCAGAGCCTTTTCCCCATCAGCAATGATAACCCATGTTCCCTGTTCAAGTGCGGCCATTATAGTCTCCTGCAAAGATTGACGTGGCTTTCCCCGTCCCCTGGACACAGCTTATCTATCGCGCGATCTAGATGTTTCCGCGCGCTGCGTGATCAGTCCTGAATGTATTGGCGGTTCTCTCCCTCCGCATACTATAGCTAGGGGTTGTGCGGGCCGGTACAATAGGTCTTGGGTCGAAAGTTGACGTATCGGCAGGTTTTCTCTCGCGGCTGCGTCGCCGAGTTGGATCAGCACGTTCGCATGACACAATCTGTAGAGTCAGCCAAGCGGGCTTACTGGCAGTTCGTCTAATCGCTCAGGCTTTTGAGTACTCGTTGGTAGAACGCGCCTTGTGCATCCGCATCAGCAGGTCCTGCGACCCATTCCCGATCCAAGTTCAGTGCCCCGGCGGCTACGATTTGCTGCACGATCTCGGACGGAGTGGTTTCGTCGGTCGTTCCATTCTTCCAGTCGTGAAAGGCTGATGAGTATCGAACGACCGCTCCGCTTGTCGGCAAATCGAGCAGCCCACCCTCAGCAAAGAACTTCAACCCATCACCCATTTCTTCCCCGATGAGTTTGAGCCTATCTCTCACACGACGTTTAAGGATGGCTACAAACACGATCGCTGCGGAAAACGTGAATTTATCGACAAGCACAACAACCTGACTGCCTGCGTTTTCCGAGATGGCGTCGATCAATGGCATCGTTTGAAGAAAGTCGCCACCAGTGTTTCCACGAATGTCAATCAAGAGCGTTTTGTCCGGCCAGGCGCGTACATGTTCTGCTGCACCCGAGATAGCTTTCGGCAGCGCACTTTCGTCTGGATCAAAGAAACTTGGCAACACTATTGAAAGCCCCAATCCCTGCCAGTCCTCAATCTCCACAAATCTCTTAGGTTTCCAGGCCGGATCAACCTTGCCGTGTTCGTTTCTCGGGTAGAGCGTTGATGCAGGAACGGTATATCCATTTTCCACTTTGAAACCGGTTATCCGCCCATTCTCGTCTTGCACGCGATACTCGGTCGTATCGTCTTTTGAAGAAAACCCCAGATGAGCCAGAGCATACGGCCAAGCCAGAAGAATTGATCCGATGACCCGTTTTCTTTGGCGCGTTCCCGCCAGAAACTCATTTGAGGCGGCTTCGATTTGGCTCAAAGCTGCGCCGTTGACTGCAATCAACTCGCCTCGCGGCGCAGTTACCCTTGGTGCCGCCCCTATGAGTTGCACCGAACGCCCCACGCTCACGAACCTCAGCGGGAGCACCGAGATCGCATCATTCGGGATCAGCCGTGTGTGCCCATTGTTGGGAAGTGCCAATAGGCGCATCGCGGAAATCAGAAAGGCCTCTTTTGAGCCTTCCAAAGCGTATCGTCTGCAGTCACTAATGCAGCTGTCTATCACGGCTTTCTCGATCCGCCGAAAACTGGGATCGGTTGGCAGGGTAGTTTCTAGAATTTGCTTCAGGTCTTCCGTCAGCGACATGGCCCACAGTGGGCACAGCCGTTCGTCAATGTCTAGATTAAGCTCAGAACTGTCATTTGACGCCGTTTGCGAAGCACCACCACAGCAATAGAAACACCCATTTAAAACGAAAGGCCCACCAGCGTCACCGCCAGCAGGCCACTTTTGATCCCGTTTGGATCAAATCACATCCGCGATGCGACGTTTTCCCAGTTCACCAGGTTGTCGAGGAAGTTCGACAGGTAGGCCGGGCGCTTGTTGCGGAAATCGATGTAGTAGGAATGCTCCCACACGTCGCAACCCAAGAGGGCGGTCTGACCGAAGCACAGCGGGTTCACGCCGTTCTCGGTCTTGGTTACGGCCAGCGAACCGTCTGCGTTCTTAACCAGCCATGCCCAGCCAGAACCGAACTGACCGGCACCAGCGGCGCTGAACTGCGACTTGAACTCGTCAACCGAACCGAAGCTTTCGGTCAGAGCCTTCTCCAGCTCGCCGGGCATCGCGTTACCGTCAGGGCCCATCATCTCCCAGAACTGGTTGTGGTTCCACAGCTGGCTGATGTTGTTGAAGATACCGTTCTGAGCGACGGCGTTCGCGTCGTAGGTGCCGACGATGATCTCTTCCAGCGACTTGCCGTCCCACTCGGTGCCCGCAATCAGCTTGTTGCCGTTATCGACATAGGCCTTGTGGTGCAGGTCATGGTGATATTCCAGCGTTTCTGCGGACATACCCTTGGCTGCCAGCGCGTCATGTGCATAAGGAAGATCAGGAAGTTCAAAAGCCATCTCGGCCCCCTGTTGAAATGAATGTTGCGGTTTCCAAAGGTTACATGCTTTGGCAAATGCCGCAGGTCAAGGGCTGAGACAAGAAAACCCGGAGGCCCGCGATGCTGACACAGGCGCGCAAAATGTTCTATCGCGCCCGCGGATACTATGCGGGCAACCTGAATGGTGAACCTTTTCGCCTGGACCCCTACCACTCGAAATTCTGGCGCAAGGCATCAGCCGGGCGGTGGGAGCCCGAGACATTTTCGGTGCTGGACCAATGTCTGTCGCCCGAGCATGACTATCTCGATATTGGTGCATGGATCGGCCCTACGGTCCTATACGCCGCGCGCCGCGCTCGCCATGTCTGGTGTTTTGAGCCTGACCCAGTGGCTTACCGCCACTTGGTCTGGAATCTAGAGTTGAACGACATCCGCAACGTATCAGCCTTCAGCATCGCCTTGTCTGAGGGGTTTGGGGTGACCCGAATGGCATCGGCACACGGAGAGGCAGGTGATTCCACCTCGTCATTGCTCCACGACGGAAGCCATGGCACTGACGCACTCACTGTCGGTTGGGATCAATTTTCTGAATCCGTCGACCTGTCTAACGTGTCTTTGGTCAAAATGGATATCGAAGGCGCTGAATTTTCGGTCCTGCCTTCTCTGCTGCCTTGGTTAAAAATAGATAACCCTGCGCTGTTTCTCTCAACGCACGCACCTTATCTGAGCGCAGACAACCGCAGCGCAGCTATGAACAAACTATCAAAAGACCTGGCTTTCTATCGCCATTGCCACGACCCACACACAGGCGAAACCGGCAAGTCAGCCCTCACGGGCCAGCGTGCACTCACTCAGTTCCCGACATTCCTGTTCAGCGCGAACCCCTGACACCCGAGACAGAGATCCGACTTTCATTTAGACAGAAGTGCCTTGGGATTGAGGCCGAAGGCCGAGGGGGCAAAGCCCCCGCACCCACATATCATCAGGCGATCAGGGCTTAATAAACCCCGACCTCGCTGCCAGGCTGCGCCGCAACCTTCAGCAGTTTGAAGGCATAATCCGCGGCGGAACGGAAGCAAACGATGCGGAAGGTCTCGGCGTCGTCCATCCAGAAGGCACCAGCCACCTGCGCGAGGCGCGAACGGCGGATCTGGCCCGGTTGGAACGCCGCAAGAGACAGGTCGACCGGAGCAACCTTGCCCAGAACTTCGCGCGCTTTGCTGCCCGAGACCGTAAACACCGCACGGGCATCCGAGACATTGACGGCCAGCGCATGCGTACCGCCAAGCGCGTTGGTCATCGCGGCCAGTTTGGCCTCCACCTCAGCATAGGGCACAAGCACCAGTAGCTCGTCGGTGGACATCCAGCACACGCCGGTATCACCCTCGACCAGAGCCTCTCGCTGACCAGGCATCTTCTGCCCGGTGGCGTCCTTGACCGCCTTGGCCAGCACCTTGTCGGACAGGTCTCCGCGCAGCGTGATCATGCCTTGCAGGCCGCATTCCTCGACCTTGGCGATACCGTCATAGCGGGCGTGGTTCAGTGCGCTGATGGGTTCAGACATTCTGCTTCTCCCCGTCCTTATCATAGAAGATCGGGTCCACGATCTTGGCTTTGTAAGTTTTGTCGTCCGTTCCCGGGAATTCGATAATCTCGCCCATACGGTCAGGGCCGTGCTTGACCAGGCCCATGGCGATACCTTTAACCAGATTGGCCGAGTAGTAGGTCGAGGTGACACGTCCAATCATGTTGCGTTGACCGTTGGCGTTGACGCCCTCGCCTACTGCATAAGCACCGTCGGGCAGAACCGATCCATCCACAGTCTCCAACCCGACCAGTTTCCAGCGTTCAGGATCAGCCATGTGGGTCCGCGAATGGGCGCGTTTGCCGAGGTAGTCTTCTTTCTTTTTGGACAGCGCCCAGTGCAGCCCCAGATCCTGCGGGATCACGGTGCCATCGGTCTCATCACCGATCATGATAAAGCCCTTCTCGGCCCGCAGGATGTGCAGACATTCGGTGCCGTATGGCATCACGCCGAACTCTTTGCCTGCATCCATCAGCGCGTCCCAGAACGCCTGCCCCTGACTTGCAGGCACGGCAATTTCATAGGACAGCTCGCCCGAGAACGAGATACGATAGGCGCGGCAATCGAAGTCACCGATCTTGCCATCGCGCCATTCCATGAACGGCAGCGCCTCTTTTGAGACATCCATGCCGCCAAGTTTCTCCAGAACCTTGCGGGCATTAGGGCCAACCACGGCGACCTGAGCGTACTGCTCGGTCACGTTGGCCACATAGACCTTCCAGTCCCACCACTCCGTTTGCAGCCATTCTTCCATGTGACCATGGATACGCTCGGCCCCACCGGTGGTGGTGTGGCATAGCCATGTGTCCTCGTCGATACGGGCAACAACGCCGTCATCGATCAGGAAGCCGTTCTCGGAACACATCAGGCCATAGCGGCATTTGCCGACCTTTAGCGTGGACATCATGTTGGTGTACATCATGTCGAGGAACTTACCCGCATCGGGGCCTTTGACGATCAGTTTACCCAGTGTCGACGCATCCAGCAGACCGAGGTTTTCGCGGGTGTTCTTGACCTCACGGTTCACCGCGTCATGCACGGATTCACCGGGACGGACATAGACGTATGTACGGCGCCAATGGCCGACCGGCTCCCAGTCCGCGCCGTTCTTGTCGTGCCAATTGTGCATCGGGGTTTGACGGATCGGCTGGAACACCTCACCACGCGCCTCACCGCCAATCGACGCCATCGAGATGGGGGTATAAGGTGGGCGGAAGGTGGTGGTGCCGACTTTTGGGATCTCTGAATCCAACGCATCAGCAAGGATCGCCAGTCCATTGATATTGCTTAACTTACCCTGATCCGTCGCCATGCCTAGCGTTGTGTAACGCTTGGTGTGTTCGACGCTTTCATAGCCTTCGCGTGCGGCAAGCTGAACGTCCGAAACTTTCACGTCGTTCTGGAAGTCCAGCCACGATTTCATGCGCAGGCCAATCTCGGCATTCGAGGGCATCAGCCAGACGGCTGCCATCGGGGCTTCGGCTGTGGTTTCGCCAACCGGCGCTTTGGTGCGCTTCGCGCTGAACCCGGCTGCCTTGGCTGCCGCTTTACCCGCTGCATCCGCATCGGTCAGAACTTTGCCCAAAGCCAGCGGACCGTTCGAGGCCCCAGCGGCGAGCACGAAACCTTCGCCATCGGCCCCCAGCGGAGGACGCGATGGGTCGGGGCGGAAATGCGCGTTGGCCTCATCCCAGATCAGCTTGCCACCGCAATGCGACCACATATGCACGACCGGGGACCAACCGCCCGACATGGCGACCGCGTCACATTCGACCTCTTCCCGAGCGCCGCCAATTCCCTCTTGATTACAGATGGCAACCTTCTTGACACGCTTGCCACCTTTGACCTTGGCGATCGCCTTGCCGGGATCAACGCGGATACCCAGCTGACGCGCCTCTTCGGCGAGGGGGCCGGCCGTGTCGCGCGCATCAACCACACGCAGGACATCCACACCGGCCTGTTTCAGGATGATCGCGGTCCGGTAAGCGTCGTCATTATTGGTGGCGACAATCACGCGCTCACCCGGTGTTACGCCCCAGTTGACAACATAGTCGCGCATGGCCGACGCCAGCATGACGCCCGGCACATCGTTGCCCGCAAATGACAGCGGACGCTCGATGGCACCGGTCGCGGTCACGACCTGTTTCGCACGAATGCGCCACAGGCGATGACGTGGGCCTTGCGTACCCGGCTTGTGGTCTGTCAGGCGCTCATACCCGAGCACATAACCGTGGTCATAGACCCCCGCGCCCATGCAGCGATTGCGTATGATCACGTTGTCCATTGTTTCGAGTTCGGAAACCAATTGTTCCACGAACTTATCCACAGGCTCACCGTTGATGGTTCCGCCATCAACCGGAGCGCGACCGCCCCAATGCGCGGTCTGCTCGATCAGCATCACCTTGGCACCGGACTGGGCCGCCACCTTGGCGGCTTGCAAACCTGCGACACCGCCACCAATCACCAGAACATCGGTAAAGTGGTAAAAATGCTCATAGGTGTCCGCATCTCGGTTGTCCTTGTCCGGCGCTTTGCCCAGACCTGCAGACTGACGGATAAACGGCTCGTAGACGTGCTTCCAGAATGGCTTCGGATGGATGAACATCTTGTAGTAGAAGCCAGCCGGCAGAAAGCGCGACAAATGGGTATTGATTGACCCGATGTCGAACTCGAGGTTTGGCCAGTGGTTCTGCGACACGGATGTCAGGTCGTTGAACAACTCGGTCGTGGTGGCGCGCTGGTTCGGCTCGAACCGGTTGCCCTCACCGAGACCGACCAGAGCGTTCGGCTCTTCCGCACCGCTGGCGACAACGCCGCGCGGGCGGTGGTACTTGAACGAACGGCCCATCATCATCTGATCATTGGCCAACAGGGCAGACGCGAGCGTGTCACCCTCGAAGCCCTGCATAGAGGTGCCGTTGAAGGTGAAAGAAACCTTTTTAGACCGATCGATCAGGCGGCCTTGTTTTGCGAGACGGGTGCTCATGATGCGGACCTTTCGCAGGCGGTATTACGGATGGCTGTGTGGATCATTCGTATTCTCTCCACGTCCAGCCGGGACGTTTGGCGGTGATGGCGTCCTTGATCTCTTGCGGCGGTTCGGTGGTCTGCGCCGGATAGGTGCCAAAGACCTCAAGCGTATTCGTGCAGCGCGCGGCGTGGAACCACTTGCCGCATCCATTGGCATGACGCCAGCGTTCGAAATGGACGCCTTTTGGGTTTTCGCGCATGAACAGATAGTCGTGGAACTCATCATCCGACGAGCCCGGGCCATAACGCTTCAGATGCGCCTCGCCGCCAGCGGCCAGCTCAGTTTCTTCGGCATCGACGCCGCAATAAGGGCAATTCAGGATCAGCATGTGATCATCCTCTTGGCAGCAGGCGAGACGAGGCTGCCTGCGAAATCTGCATGACGGGCGTGCGAGATTTTTCGACGAAAAATCTTCATCAGTGCGCCACCCCGGCCGCGACGCTTTCGTCGATGAAACGGCCCTCTTTGAAGCGGTCCAGCGAGAAGGCTTCGGTCAGCGGCGAATGACCCGTAGCCATCAGCTGTGCCATGCCCCAACCCGACCCCGGAATGGCCTTGAAACCACCGGTGCCCCAACCCGCATTGATAAAGCAGCCTTGCAGCGGTGTTTTCGACAGAATGGGCGAACGGTCGCCGGTCATATCCACAATCCCACCCCACTGGCGTAGCATTTTCAGACGCGAGATCATCGGAAAGGTTTCGACCAATGCGCGGACGGTTTCCTCGATGTGATGGAACGAGCCCCGCTGGGTGTAGTTGTTGAACCCGTCCGTACCGCCGCCAATCACCATCTCGCCCTTGTCGGACTGAGACATATAGCCGTGAACGGTATTGGCCATCACGACCACATCCATGCAGGGTTTGATCGGCTCAGAGACCAGCGCCTGCAGCGCAACGGCTTCCAGCGGCAGACGGAAGCCAGCCATCTCGGCCAACTGACCCGAGTGTCCAGCAACTACAACGCCCAGCTTGTCACAGTCGATGGCCCCTTTTGTGGTGTCGACCCCAACAACACGACCGTTCTCGGACCGTACGCCAGTGACTTCGCATTTCTGGATGATGTCCATGCCCATGGCTGAACAGGCGCGGGCATAGCCCCATGCCACGGCATCGTGCCGCGCGGTGCCGCCACGTTCCTGCCAGAGCCCGCCCAGAACCGGATAGCGCGGGCCTTCCAGATTGATGATCGGCACCAGTTCTTTGACACGTTCGGGGCCGATCCACTCGGTTTTCACACCCTGCAGTGCGTTCGCATGCGCCGTACGCTGATAACCACGGATCTCATGCTGAGTCTGCGCCAGCATGATCACGCCGCGTGGGCTGAACATGACGTTATAGTTCAGCTCCTGGCTCAAATCTTCATACAGGCTACGCGCCTTTTCGTAGATCGCCGCCGACGGGTCCTGCAGGTAGTTCGACCGGATGATAGTCGTGTTCCGACCGGTGTTGCCACCGCCCAGCCAGCCTTTCTCGATCACGGCAACATTCTGGATGCCGTAGTTCTTGCCCAGGTAATAGGCCGTCGCCAGGCCATGCCCGCCGGCACCAACGATGATGACGTCATAACGCTTCTTCGGCTCGGGCGAACGCCAGGCGCGTTCCCACCCGGTGTGATAGCGCAGCGCTTCACGCGCCACAGCAAAGGCTGAGTAGTGTTTCATAAGCGAATCCATCCGGTTCGGTGATTGGGCGCAGATATGCCGTGCCCGGACAGTTTACCCACGCCGCACAACGTCGCAATAATGCACTATTGCGACATGAGCGCACCTCGCGGCCATTTGTCCCTTTTGTCGGCGGGCTCAGAGGTCTAAATCAGGGCAACATTTTCGGAGGGACCATGCCGTTCTGGGTTCTCATATTCCTCATCGCCCTGCTGATCGCCGGATTTCTGGGGTTCGCTCTGTTGCGCGGCCGCCGTTTGGAAGAGCCGGCAGCTGCCTATGACCTCAGGGTGTACCGCGAACAGCTTGCGGGCGTTGATCGGGATTTGGCGCGTGGCGTGATCGCTGACGCAGACGCCGAACGCGTGCGCACCGAAATCTCACGCCGCATTCTGGCCGCGGATGCACAGATGCGGGGCGAGGCCTCGGCTGCGGGGCCATCGCGCGCAGTTTCCGTCATCGCCTTGATCTTGATAGCAATCATACTGGTGGGTGGCGCATTGGCGATGTATCGCCAGATGGGGGCTGCAGGTTTCCCTGACATGCCGTTGACCGCCCGATTGGAGATGGCCGACGATCTGCGCACCAACCGTCTCAGCCAGCTTGAATCCGAGGAATTGGCACCGCCGGTTCAGGTGCCTCCACTGGAAGAAAACTATGCCACCTTGCTGAACCGCCTGCGTGAAACTGTGGCCGAACGCCCGGATGATCTGCAGGGGCATATCCTTCTGGCGCAGCACGAAACCAACGCCGGAAATTTCAAGGCAGGCTACGAAGCGCAATCGCGAGTCATTGAGCTGTCTGGCGCGAACGCTCCGGCCGAAGCTTATTCTGATCTGGCTGAAATGATGATTCTGGCTGCCGGAGGATATGTCTCTCCCGAAGCTGAAACCGCATTGCGTCAGGCGCTGGAGCGTGACCCGACCCTCGGCCCGGCCCGGTACTACTGGGGTCAGATGCTGGCGCAAACCGGGCGGCCTGACATGGCCTATCGCGTTTGGCTTGAGACCTTGAACGACGCCCCAGCTGGCGCGCCCTGGGCGAGCGCGATCCGCGCACAGATCGATGAGTTGGCCTTCCGCGCCGGGGTGTTCAACGCGCCCGACTTTTCCGCAGCATCCGGCCCCAGTCAGGACGACGTAAGTGCTGCCGCCGAGATGTCGCCGGAAGAACGACAGGAGATGATACGGGGCATGGTTGATGGCCTCTCGGATCGTCTGGCGACCGAAGGCGGAACGCCTGAAGAATGGGCACGCCTGATTGCCGCTCTGGGTGTGTTGGGCGAGGGTCAGCGCGCCATAGACATCAGAAACGAGGCCATGGAGGTGTTCGCTGGCGACGCCGAGGCGCTGCAGATGATTGACGCTGCCGCGCTGCAAGCCGGAATCGCGCAATGATCCATGACGCGTTCGAAGATTTCGCTGCGTCTCTGGCTCCGATGTCCGCCCTGATGGGGCTGGACCTGGGTGAGAAGACCATCGGCGTTGCCGTCTCGGACCGGATGCGCGGCGTGGCCACCCCGCTTGAGACGGTCCGGCGCAAAAAGTTCACCCTGGATTCCGCACGGCTGATCGAAATCGTGACCGAGCGTGAGATCGGCGGAATCGTCCTCGGCCTGCCCCGCAATATGGATGGCAGCGAAGGACCCCGGTGCCAGTCCACCCGTGCATTTGCGCGAAATATGACCCGCCTGACGAACCTTCCCATCGGTTTCTGGGACGAACGTCTGAGCACCGTTGCCGCAGAAAAGGCCCTGCTTGAGGCGGATACGACACGAAAGCGTCGCGGACAGGTTATTGATCACGTCGCAGCTGGTTATATCTTGCAAGGGGCGCTGGATAGGTTGCGCTTTCTTTGACGGATGAGGGAACGCAGATGACAAACATGGTTTGGAAACGGGACGAGGTCGAAAGCCCTTGCATCCAGATCTGCGTTGTTCATCCGACCGAACGCATCTGCACCGGGTGTTATCGTACTATTGATGAGATCACCCGCTGGTCCAAGATGGACAGTTCCGAACGTGCAGAAATCATGCAGGAATTGCCGGACCGCAAACCGCGTCTGGCAAAGCGCCGCGGCGGACGCGCCGCGCGACTGAATCGTGACTGATCATCTGCGTATTTCAGGTCGTTGCTTTTCTCGGGCTTTGTAGAACTCAGGCGTTGGCGACAGATCACGCTGAAACAGCTCCATAATCTCGGTCTTTTCCATCCGATTCCTGTCACTGATCTGCTGGGACAGATCGTGCCCCGACCGATTGCGCGGTGACGCGGACACGGAACTTCCGTCAAAAACACTGGAAAGCAACTTCTTCAAAAGCATCTTTTTCCTCCCACCGAGTCCAGACAAATGCCAGCGGTTGCTCACCTCATGAGGTCAACAATACAGCGCACCTGCAAATCTGGGTTGTTAGCAGCAATGCGGCGCATGTAGTGAACCGCGGAGGGGGAATAAGGGGGAAAAGCTGCGATAATTTAGCAGAAAACTGCTTCGCCCAAGTTTCCTTATGACACTTCAATGCCTTGCCGAAATTACACGGATAAACGCTGCGTGATTTGTAACGCCGCGTCACTTTGATCGTACCTTTAAAGCCTTGACGGATCAGCCTGCCACCAACCAGGATTTGGCGTGCTCATAATCCTCCGCAGAGAAATACTCGGTGCGGGTACCCAGAACGTGGCTCGCCATACGTTGCGCCATCTTCTGCCAGGTCCTGTCTCCAACAATCGCGGCGCGATCCAGCTGCCCGATATGCCCAGCGGCAAGGCGGAAATGCGCGCCCATCGCCGTCAATCCCTGCCAGCTGTCGAATTCCCGCAGATCAATCAGCAGCCGAAATCCTTCGCGATTTTGCAACAATGCATCCAGATCAATCTGCGCCTGCTTGTATTCTTCGGAATCGAGCTTTCCCATCAGGCTGATCTGAATACAGGGACCGCCCAGATCGGTCACATGGATCGCGCCCAGGGATTCGCGAATCCAACGGCGGGCTCCTTCCAGTTCGGATATGTCGAACACATGCACCGGACAAGGCAGGATCGGCGCGGCCAGACGGACGCTGGTTTGCACCCACCCCTGATCGGCCACAACTCCAATCCGGTCGAACCCGCGCCAGTGGCTGAGCCCCAGCTTTGTATCCGACCAGGCCGCACCCAGATCGTATCCCTTGAACTCGGATGTCACGATTACCAGAAGGCGAATGGCGTCATGCTCTTCCAGTGCAGCCTCGATCGCGGGAACAAGCGTTGTCGCATAATCGGTGCTGGTGACTTCACCAGACAGCTCAACCTCGATCAGGGTGCCATCGGCGTTTGTGTGAACCGTAATCATCGAACCAACCCTCCAAAACCAAAGAATGGCAGGAAGTTACGGGGATTCGAGCCATTGCGCCACTCCACCGGGAAGCTCGGGGCGGAAATAGGCGATCATCCGGCCATCGGGCCCGGCCTGCGCCCCTTCGGCCCAGGGCGCGACGCCATGAAGGCAATGGCGGTGCAGCAGATAAGCCTCACCCGGGCGCGCAGGCAGTTCGATTCGCGGGCAGGTCTCGAACACTTCACGCCGAGCAGCCTGATAGATGTCGGTGATATCGTCGCTTGCCAATTGATCCTGCGGAATACTCTTCAGCGCCGCGCGAAACGCCTCACCAAGAATTTTGTGACTGCCATCCCAAACCACCATTGGAGCTGCATCAGCACTGGCCTCAGTCAGCGGGATTCCCAATATCCACGCATGCGGTTCATCGACTCGCCGCCGCCGGTCAGGCCCCATCGGCTTCAATCCGTCCACATGTGCCGCATCCCGCCGAGCGCGATATCGCGCAGCGCCTTCACTTTCGCCGCGCCGGGGCCGCGGGTAACCCGGGTAAATCACCGAGACCTGCCCCTTGTGCAGATCAATCGGCCCATATTGCTGATGCGCCAGCGCAATCGCCGACCCAGCCAGAGCCGGAGAGCCAGCCACCCTGCCCTGCACGTCATTTTCCAACGCATCGACCCCGATGAACCACGTCCCCTCGCAATCATGCCATTCAGCATGCGCCGGATCAGTGACGGAGGTTCGTGCCACAGGCAGAGCATGCTCGACCCAATCCGCCAAAGCCTGTTCGTAAGGGAACTTCACCCATCCCCGGTGGTGAAAGGCCTCTACCACCCCAATGCCTTTCTCAACATGTTCAGCGCAACCAGAGTCAGGAACACTGCGAAGACCCGCCTCAGCGGTTTCGGATCCATCGCGTGGGCCAGTTTCACGCCCCAGGGCGCGGTGATCATGGTCATGGCGACGATGATGCCAAAGGCCACCAGATTGACCGCTCCGATGGTCAATGGTGGGCGGTGTTCCGGCGCAATGCTCAGAAACATAAATCCAATCACCGAGGGCACCGCGATGATCACACCAAATCCGGCAGCCGTGGCGACCGCGCGGTGGATGGGGATGTTATAGAGGCTCATCAGTGGGACTCCGAAGCTGCCCCCACCAATGCCCATCAAAACCGAGAGAAACCCGACCGAGGGTGAGAGTGCGGCCCGGCGCACCCCCTTTGGCATAGCATCCCCCAACCGCCATTCAGATTTCCCCAGGCCAAGATAGATGCCGATTACCATACCAAGCACACCAAACAGCGCCTGCAGCAGTTCCGTACGTAGTGCTGACGCCACCAGAACACCAATCACCGCCCCCACCGCGATTCCCGGTCCCCAACCGCGCAAGATGCTCCAGTCGACAGCACCTTTTTTGTTGTGGCTCAATACCGACCGGATTGAGGTCACAATGATCGTCGCCAAAGATGTTGCCAGACACAATTGCATCAACTGCGGCCCGCCATATCCAAGCGTTTGAAAGGCATAGAAAAAAGCTGGAACCAGAACGATTCCGCCACCCACGCCCAGCAGCCCGGCAAGCACCCCGGCAAAGGCGCCGATCACAAGCAAAAGGCCCAGCATCTGGGCCAGCAACATCGTCTCGGGCATTATTCCCCCATACCGGCCCAGGGCCGTCTCAAACCACCCGTTCCACCTGTGACACCCCCGCGACGGAGTCCAGAGACTGCAAGATCACTTCCGGTCCCGCGTTTTCACGCACGGCACCCTCGGACAGCATCCGCCGCCAGACCCGCACACCCGGACGTCCTGCGAACAGCCCCAGCATATGCCGGGTGATCTGGTGCAGTCTTCCACCTTTGGCAAGATGCGCCTCGACATAGGGCAGCATGTCTTGCACCACCTCGATGGGGTCGGCAACCTTCCCAGTTCCGAAAATCAGCGGATCAGCCGCAGCCAGAATATCCGTCGGCTGGTGATAGGCCGCGCGCCCGATCATGACGCCATCCAACCCGGCCTTCAGATGCTCCTGCGCCTGCGTCAGCGACGTGATACCGCCGTTAATCGAGATATGCATATCCGGAAATTCCGCCTTCATCCGGTGCACCAGCTCATAATCCAGAGGCGGAATATCCCTGTTTTCTTTTGGGCTTAGCCCCTGCAACCAGGCTTTGCGCGCATGGATCGTGACCCGATCACATCCCGCCGAGCGGATTTGGTCAAGGAATGCAGGCAGAACCTCCGCGGGTTCCTGTTCGTCCACGCCGATGCGGCATTTCACAGTGACCTCGATGTCCACCACTTCACGCATCGCCGCAACGCAGTCTGCAACCCTTTCGGGCTCACGCATCAGCACCGCGCCGAAGGTCCCGGACTGGACCCGGTCCGAGGGGCAACCACAGTTCAGGTTGATCTCGTCATATCCGGCCTCGGCCCCCATTTGTGCCGCTTTCGCGAGTTCCTGCGGGTCCGAACCTCCTAGCTGCAGCGCAACCGGATGCTCCTGCGGGTTATAGTCCAGCAGATGCAGCGCGCCGCCGCGCACTAGAGCAGGTGCCGTGACCATTTCAGTATAAAGCAGGGTCTCAGCGCTGAGCAAACGATGCAGATACCGGCAATTCTTGTCAGTCCAATCCATCATGGGCGCTACGCTCAGGCGTGCGCTTCTGCGGATGTCTATGGAATGTTTTTCCGGCATGTCATGCTCATGTCTTCAGGATGCGGCTTTTGCCAAGCACCGGATATACCGAAAGACTTGCATAGGGCAAACCGTTCTGAGGTTTTGGGAAATGGTACCGCCTCCCTGGCTTGAACAGGGGACCTCTGGATCCACAATCCAGCGCTCTAACCAACTGAGCTAAGGCGGCACTCGTGAAGGGCGATTTAGCGAAGGCGTGCGGGGATTGCAAGGGGATTAAAGCCGAATTCGCCAGCTTTGTTCGACCAGATCGACTCCGAAAGAATGCACCGGCTTGCTGTTAATCAGCTCCCATCCGTAAGCACGGTAAAGCCCGCAGGCGGCTGCATGGCTTTCATGCGTCCAAAGCACCATCTCGTGATATCCAACCTCGCGCGCAAAGCCCATACAAGTGGTCAGCAACCGTTTTCCCAGCCCCTTCCCGCGCGCTTCCGGCACCAACAGAAACAGGCGCAGCTTGGCTGTTTGATCATCCTGCTTGACGCAGAAAATACTGCCTAACCTTTGGCCTTCTTGCTCGGCGATCCAGCCTTGTTCGCAAGCCGGATCGTTGTTCGCGATGTAATCCTCTAAGATGCGGGCCACCAGAGGGCCAAAACTGTCATCAAATCCTTCGTCGCGGGTATACAGCGCATCATGCTGTTCAACCAACCACGGCGCATCCCCGGCGCGGAATGGTCTGAGAGTGATCGTCTCCATGCTTTATCCGACCTCATAGTCCGCTTGATTCTCAACCCATCGCACGTTAGCACCAAGACGCATTTCCCGGAGGCGAACATGGGTATTAACACCGAACGCGATATCGAAGCGAACCTGCAGATCGGCCCGACCGATCATGGCATGGTACGCCTGTTCATCGAAGGCTCCGGTGTCGAGATACCAATGGATTTCGATCCTGAAGAAGCCGAAGAAATCGCCGAGGAAATCCGCGCGGCCGCGCAGGCAGCTCGGGCGGTCAAAGATTAAATCCGAGGGTCGCGCAGGGTCTGCAGGCGACGGGCCGCATCCACTGCGAATTTCTGCACCATCTTCTTGCGTCGCGCCGGGGCCAGTTTGCTTTCAGGCCCCATGCGGACGATTTCCGCGTCGTAAGCATCGGCGATGATCAGACCTGTTTCCGCTGGCAAAAGCTCGGTCGGGAAATCCGTATCAACCGCCCAGAAGAATCGGTCACACCATTCAAGATAGCCCTGCCACTTGGAATCCGACTGATAATCGGCGCGGCTAGACTTGCATTCGACCACCCACAATTCACCCTTGGGGCCCAGGCCCATCACATCCACTCGCAGCCCGCGGGATGGGACGAATTCTTCAATCGAAACATAGCCATGGGTCGCTAAGTGACGCGATACGCCGCGCGCAAGTCTCTGTCCGGGTTGCAGGTCGAGTGTCATGCTTCAAATGTGAACAATTCGTGAACAAAAATCAAGCAACTTGACACAGTACCATTTGGTATCGCAATAATATGAAACCAAATGGTATCTAATCTGAGGTGCCCGATGAACACACAGACCCAAAACGCGTTCCGCGCACTGGCGGACCCGACCCGCCGCGACATCGTTCAGATGCTGGCGGCGCAGGATATGACGATCGCGCAATTGACCGAGCGCTTTGACATGACCCGCGCCGCCGTCAAAAAGCACCTGACCGTACTATCGGACGGCGGGTTGATCACCGTCGAGGCTCGCGGGCGTGAACGTATCAATCGCCTTGAACCCAAAGGGATGGCTCCGGTCTTGGACTGGCTCAGTTTCTTCGACCGGTTCTGGGACGACCGCCTTGCCAATCTGAAAGAAGCCATTGAAAGGAATAAGAAATGACGAACGCCGTATTGCAGAAAACCATCTTCCTGCGTGCCGAGCCTGAAACCGTCTGGGCCTACCTCACCCAACCCGAGCGTCTGGCCGAATGGTTCCATAAACCACAGCGCCCTCTTGCGGCAGGAGAAAAGCTCGAGATGTTCGGCACCACGAGCGGAGACCTTCTGATCTGGGGTGAAGTGCGCGAAGCCCGTGAACCGCATTACCTGGAATACACATTCACAGTGAAACCGATGGGTGATGCCGTCAGCGTTGTGAAATGGACGCTGGAGCCTGTTGCGGGCGGCACTCGCCTCGCGCTAGTTCACGAAGGACTGCCACAGAGTGCTGACGCTTTCGGTCTGATCCTTGCGCTGGACAATGGTTGGGACGAACATTTCGGCAAGATGCGCACAGCCTTGCACGAAACTGTTGACGCCTGACCCCTTGTGCGAACCCGTCAGACGCCCTAGTTAGGCCTGTGGCGGGTTCTGCCCTTCTTGTGACAGGTAGCATTCTGGTGGCCTTAAGCAATTCCGAGGGGGCTGGCTCTGTTCAGGTCCTGGCCTGATTACCTGGCGCCCACCTGTACATACAGGTCCTCGGGAATCAAACCGCACGGTTGACTGGTGGTCCCGCCACATATTTTCCAGAAAATTCAGCGCCCTGTGTGGGCTTCCTGCTTAATGGGCGCTGGCTTCAGCCCATGCGCAACAGGTGTTCCGCCGCGTGGTTTGTTGGGCTTTTCCGCCATGCTCATGATTGCATAGGCGAACTGAACACCCGCAAAGACAATCCCGTTCATGAACCAGATCATCGCAAGTGCGATCAGACCGATTTCCGAACTGGTAATGAGGTGGCGCAGATTGGCTACGTTGAGTGCCAGCAGCACCCCGACAAACACAGCCGAGATGACAAAACCCCAAGCAACCTGCGTGATATAGAGACGGACCAGTTTGGGCATGGCGAACCTCCTTGCGCTCTGACATTCAGTTTAGCGCATGTCTGGTCGCGGTAAAGGCGTCAGAACGCCTCGGGCTGGGCCTCGCGCGCCATGTGGTCGAGCACGGCGTTGACGAATTTGGGCTCTTTACCATCGGGGAAGAACGCACGCGCCACGTCAACGAATTCGGTGATGACGACTTTCGGCGGTGTATCGCTTTGGGTCAGCTCTGCACCAGCCGCACGGAACACAGCGCGCAGTGTCGGATCGATGCGCGCGATGGGCCATTTTGCCACCAAAGCCCGGTCGGTCATCTGGTCGATGGGCGCCTGATAGTTCACAGCGTCATCAACCAGCTTGCGGAAGACGCTGATATCGCCATCCAGCATTTCTTCGCCTTCATAGACAGCGCCAAACCGGTGATCCAGAAACTCATTCACAACCTGTTCGGTCGTCTGGCCTGACTGCTCCATCTGGAACAGCGCCTGCACGGCATAAAGCCGGGCGGCGGATTTCATCAGGCGTTTCTGTTTGGCCGGTTTCGGCGCGTCTGTCTGGGTCATGCTGTCGTGGATCCGTTGCTGTCGCCCGCCACAAGGATGGACTCGGACGGCGGCTTGAAGCCCACGCCCTTTTTGGAAGAGCCCCACTTACGGCTGAGCGCGATCAGATGCAAGGCCGCAGCAGCTGCGCCACCGCCTTTATTCATCTTTTCGGGGTTGGCGCGGACCTCGGCCTGATCGTCATTCTCGACAGTCAGGATGCCGTTACCGATGCACAGCCCCTGCAGGCCCATCAGCTGGATGGCGCGGCTCGAGTCATTGCAGACGGTTTCGTAGTGCGTGGTTTCACCGCGAATGACGCAGCCCAGCGCGACATAGCCGTCAAAATTGCACTGACGGTCCGCCATGGCGATGGCGGTGGGAATCTCCAGCGCGCCGGGCACCTCGACAACCTCGCAGGTACCGCCAGCGGCCTCGATCTCGGCCTTGGCACCCGCAATCAGATTGTCAGCGATAGCGCGATAGAACGGAGCGGCTACGATCAGCAGCTTCACCGGTTTGTCGAATGCCGGCGTCGGCAGAATGCCGTGCTTGTCTTGTTCAGCCATGATCAGTCTTCCTTCAGGATCGAACGGGTGCCGACGATGGACAGGCCAAACGCGTCAAGCCCCAGATACACGGTTTTCGGCGAATCCGTCAGCAACACCAGTTCCTGAACACCCATCTTAGACAGGATCTGCGCGCCCAGACCGGTTTGCTTGATGGTGCGCGGCCCCTCATCGTCCGCCGCATAGAGCGAATTGCGTGGTTGACGGAACAGGCAAACGACGCCCCGCCCTTCTTCGGCAATCTTATCCATCGCCCGCGGCAGTTCGCGCGAGGATTTTGGGCCGAGGCCCAGAATATCGGGCGCTTCATGCAAGGCATGGGTTCGTGTCAGGACCGGCTCTGGCGTGGTAATATCACCCTTGATCATGACAACGTGTTCAATGCCATGGGTCTGGTCGGTGAAAATCCGCATCTCCCACTCGCCGCCATATTCTGAATTCACCATCTCACGCGAGGTTTCCACAACCAGATTGTCATTGCGCGAGCGATAACTGATCAGATCACTGATCGTGCCGATCTTCATGCCATGCTCTTTGGCGAACGTGACCAGATCAGGCAGGCGGGCCATGGTGCCATCCTGTTTCATGATCTCGCAAATCACACCCGCCGGATTCAGCCCCGCCAGACGCGAGATATCAACGGCGGCCTCGGTATGGCCCGCGCGCACCAACACCCCGCCCCGCTTGGCACGCAGGGGAAAGATATGACCGGGGGTCGCGATATGCGCCATGGTGTTCTGCTCGTTGATCGCAGTTGCCACCGTCAACGCGCGATCAGCGGCGGATATCCCGGTTGATACTCCCTCACGTGCTTCGATCGAAACGGTGAACGCTGTCTCGTGCCGGGAAGAGTTGTTCACGGCCATCATCGGCAGACCCAGACGCTCGACACGCTCTGCCGTCATGGGCAGACAGATCAGGCCGCGCCCATAGGTGGCCATGAAGTTGATCGCCTCGGCATCAGCAAATTCCGCTGGGATAACCAGATCACCCTCGTTCTCACGATCTTCGTGGTCGACCAGAATATACATCCGGCCACTGCGGGCCTCTTCGATGATCTCTTCGATCGGGCTGATCGCCTCGCGCAATTGGGCCTCGACCGGTCCGGGGGTTTCAAAGCTCATGGGGCAGCCTTTCAGATGGCATGTTTGCAGGGCGGAATAGACCAGTGAGGGTGCAAAGACCAGTCCTCAAAGCCTGCACACCTCAAGCAACGCGCCTGTTTCAGGACATTTCCGCCAAACGCGCCACGTACCGCGCCAGCGTGTCGATCTCGAGGTTCACCCGATCCCCGACCGATACATCGCCCCAAGTTGTGACTTCTTTGGTGTGCGGGATGAAGTTAATCCCAAAATCGCAACCCTCTACATCATTCACCGTCAGCGAGGTTCCGTTCAGCGCAACAGACCCTTTTGGCGCAATGAACCGTGCAAGATCGGCGGGCGCGCGCAGGGTGACCCGCGTACTATCGCCCTCATCCTTGAGGGCCACGACCTCGGCCACGCCATCCACGTGACCCGAGACGATGTGCCCCCCCAGTTCATCACCCACTTTCAGGGCGCGCTCCAGATTGATCTGTTTACCGACTCGCCAGCTGTCCAGATTGGTTTTCGAAACCGTCTCGGCGCTGATCTGAACGTCATACCAGTTGTCACCAAGCGCGATAACGGTCAGGCACACCCCATCGCTTGCGATCGAGGCGCCAATGTCGATGCCTGCCGTGTCATAAGCAGTTTCAATCCGGGCGCGCAGATCACCCTGCTGGTCCAGTTCGGTGACGGTGCCGATGTCGGTGACGATGCCTGTAAACATTTTGGTAACCCTCGGAGCATAGCTTCGCCTTCGCAGGTAAAGATCGATGACCCACCCGGCAAGCCCTGCCTTGCCGTCAAAGTGGCAAAGAGGCATAATTTTAGCAATACGCACCACAACACCACGGCAAGAGCAGACCCTATGACACTCAGCCCCCCCTGCCCAGACAGGCGCGTGTTTCTGTTTCTACAGGGACCACATGGCCCGTTCTTCAATTCGCTGGGTCGGATGCTGCGCGCGGCGGGGGCTCGGGTCTGGCGCGTTGGTTTCAATGCTGGTGATCAGGCGTTCTGGTCTGACCCGGGCAGCTATATTCCTTATCTCGACACACCCGAACGCTGGCCGCAAGCGTTCAGCGATCTGATCTGCGACCACAGCGTGACTGACATCGTGCTCTATGGCGATACACGACCGGTACACGCGCAGGCAGTGCGCATCGCGAATGAGCGTGGCCTGACCGTCCATGTGTTTGAGGAAGGATATCTGCGCCCTTGGTGGGTGACCTATGAACGCAACGGTTCGAACGGGAACTCTCGATTGATGAAGCTAGATGTGGCCGACATGCGAGCGGCGCTTGCGCAATCTGAAGGACCAACCCCACCACCGCCATCGCATTGGGGAGATATGCGTCAGCACATCTTTTATGGCGCTCTTTACCATTGGTTCGTCTTGTTCCTGAATCACCGCTATCGCAATTTTCGACCCCACCGGAGCTTGCCGGTTTCGACAGAGTTCCGGCTGTATTTCAAACGGCTATCCCTGATGCCGTTTCATCGCATTCAACGCAGGATCGCCACGACAAAAGTCAAATGGGGCGGGTTTCCCTATCATCTGGTGTTGCTGCAATTGGGCCATGACAGCTCGGTCCAATCGCATTCTGATTTCAGCTGTATGAGCAGCTTTCTTGAGCAAGTGATCGCAGGCTTCGCCAAAGGGGCGCACGCGCATCACCATCTGGTCATCAAGGAACACCCGCTTGAGAACCATCGCGAACCTCTGCGACTGCTTGCTCGGGAGTTCGCACGTGCGCACGGCCTCGGTGATCGTGTGCATTACGTGCCCGGAGGCAAACTGGCCAAGCTGCTGGCCGAAGCGCGATCAGCGGTGACCGTAAACTCTACGGCGGGACAGCAAGCGCTGTGGCGCGGTATCCCCCTTATGCTTTTCGGGCGGTCTGTCTATGACAAGCCAGAATTCGTATCCGGCCAATCCATCGAGGCGTTTTTTGCCGCACCAACCGCACCTGACAGCGCGGCTTATCGCACCTATCGAAGGTTCCTGCTGGAAACCAGCCAGGTTCCGGGCGGGTTTTATTCGCGTCGCGGACGACGCCAATTGTTGCGACGGACCGTCGACATGATGCTACGGCCTCAGGACCCCTATCAAGTCGTTCTTGGCCGCAACGCGGCCCCCGCGCCACAGTTGCAGCTTGTTCGCTGACCCCGATCAAGTGGTGCTGGAAGTTTCACAACCTACCGGGTAACCTTCCCAAAACAAAGACGACTGAGGTAAATCGGCAGTGCAGCGCTTTCCAACCCGATGGACACGGGGGGCCGTCCTTGTGGCAGCTCTCGGCCTGCTGGCAGCGTGCCAGCTTCCGAAATCCGGCCCGAACAAAACTGAAATCCTGGCCGGATCGTTTGAAAACGGCGGCAACGCTTTTGTTGTCGAGGTCGATGATCGCGTCGCCCGCGCCGCTGCGGCCGTTCCACAATTCGGGTTTTCACAATCCTTCCGCAGCGCGCAGAGCGTAGCCTCTGATACCGTTCGCCCCGGCGATACCCTGAACCTGACAGTCTGGGAGAACGTCGAGGATGGTCTGCTGACCTCTGCCGCAGGAGGCGCCGCCAGCCTGACCGAATTGCAGGTCGACAGCGACGGCTATATCTTCGTGCCCTATGCCGGACGTCTTCGCGCCGCGGGCAATACCCCCGAACAACTGCGCGCTCTGATTTCCTCAAAACTGGAAGAGCAGACCCCCGATCCGCAGGTTCAGGTCAGCCGCACGCCCGGAGATGGCTCGACGGTTTCGCTGACCGGCACCATCGGTGCGCCGGGGATTTACCCGATCGAACGCCCCACTGGCACCTTGTCGACCATGTTGGCGAGTGCGGGTGGTGTGGCTGTCGCCTCAGACATCGCGTTGGTGACCGTCATTCGCGGCAATCAGCGCGGTACGATCTGGTATGACGACCTGTTCCGCAACCCTGAAACAGACATCGCCCTGCGTGGCGGTGACCGTATTCTGGTCGAACAGGACAGCCGGTCCTATATCGCACTGGGTTCCACTGGCGGGCAATCCCGCGTGGCTTTTGAAAGTCAGGACCTCTCGGCGCTCGAAGCGCTGGCCCAGGTCGGCGGCCTTCAATCGCTCTCTTCAGATCCGACCGGTATCTTCGTACTGCGCAAAGAACGTCAGGACATCGCACGAAACGTCGTGGGTCGAGCCGATCTTCAGGGCGACCAGCGCATGATCTATCTGCTGAACCTTACCGCCCCCAACGGTTTGTTCATCGCCCGCGATTTCGTCATCCGCGACGATGACACGATCTATGTGACCGAGGCCCCGTATGCGCAGTGGACCAAATCCATCTCGCTCATCGCAGGAGGCCTGACACCGATCGCGAATGTGGCAACCCTAACGGGTGGCTGATACATGCGTGTTGAGCCGGAACAGCCAGCCGAGGGCGAACGCTCTCGGCTTTTTGTTTACAACGGGGGGTTCCTGACACAGCGACGGGTGCGGCGCATTCTGTCGCTAGCAGGTTATGACATAAAGCTCGGCCTGCCGCAGGCCCGAGATCTGGTTGGCGTCTGGGGCAACAGTCCGACGGCGCATCGCGGGCTGTCGATCGCTGAAAAGCGCGACGCAGCGGTTCTGCGGGTCGAGGATGCGTTCCTGCGTTCGCTCCACCCCGGTCGTGAGGGCGAACCGCCGATTGGCCTGCTACTGGATCGATCGGGCTTGCATTTCGATCCAAGCACCCCGTCCGATCTGGAAACGCTTCTCGCCACCCACCCGCTGGACAACACTGCACTGCTGAACCGTGCACGCGACAGTATCGCACGCATGCACGAACTGCATCTGAGCAAGTATTCCGCCTTCGATCTGAATCAGCCGCTCCCCGATCCGGGCTACGTTCTTGTCATCGACCAGACAGAAGGTGATGCAGCCGTTACGGCAAGCGGCGCGAGCCGTGCACGATTTCTGGAAATGCTGTTCGTCGCGCAAGAGGAAAACCCGGGCGCACGTATTCTGATCAAAACCCATCCGGAGACTGCCACTGGTCATCGGGATGGATATTTCCTGCAAGAAGACCTGAATGAGAGAATCTCGTTCCTGAGCGACCGGATCAGCCCGTTATCCCTACTCGAAGGGGCGGTAGGCGTTTACACGGTGTCCTCGCAACTTGGGTTCGAGGCGATATTGACGGGGCATAAACCTCGTGTATTCGGTCAGCCCTTCTATGCTGGCTGGGGGTTGACGCAGGACGAGTTTCCCGTGCAGCGTCGCCAGCGCAACCTGACACGCGCGCAATTGTTCGCGGCAGCCATGATCCTTTATCCACGCTGGTATGATCCGTTTCATGACAGGCTGTGCGAGCTTGCAACCGTGCTGGACACGCTCGAAGCTTCCACCCGCGCGTGGCGCGAGGATCATAAGGGCTGGACGGCATCAGGCATGCGGGTCTGGAAGCGCCGCCATCTGCAGCAGATGTTCGGCCAGCATGGCAAGCTCCGGTTTGTGGCCGAGCCACCAAAGACACCATCTGGGCCGCATATGTGCTGGGCCAGCCGGGCCGGGGAATCGGCAGATGTTATTCACGTTGAGGATGGCTTCTTGCGTTCGCGCGGGCTGGGGGCGGAACTTGTCCCTCCCCTCTCGCTCGTGACGGATGATCTGGGCATCTACTATGACCCCACACGCCCAAGTCGGCTGGAGGAATGGATCGCTGCGCGCGAAACCCTGCGACCGGACCAACGGCTCCGGGCCGAACGCCTGTTGGCGCAGCTGTTGGCAGGCGGGCTGAGCAAGTACAACACAGGCGATCCCGCGCCGCTGCTTCCGGAAGGCCGCCGCATACTGGTGCCCGGACAAGTTGAAGACGACGCCTCGATCAGGTTGGGCACCAGCACCGTCCGCACCAATCTGGAGCTACTGCGTGCAGCACGTAGGGCCAACCCGGATGCGGTTCTGATCTACAAACCCCATCCTGATGTCGAAGCCGGATTGCGCGATGGGCAGATCGATGCCGAGGGTCTGGCTGACGTGATCGCTTACAAGACCGATCCCGCGACGCTGCTGACGCAGGTGGATGAGCTTTGGACCATGACATCCCTGATGGGTTTCGAGGCGCTATTACGCGATGTGAAAGTCACCACTCTGGGAGCACCCTTTTACGCAGGCTGGGGACTAACGGTTGACTTGGGAGCGGTTCCGGCGCGCAGGGGGGCACGGCCGTCCTTGCTGGGCCTGGTGCATGCTGCGCTGATCGATTATCCGCGCTATTTCGATCCAGAGACCGGACAAACCTGCCCGGTCGAAATCGCCGTTGAGCGACTGGTGCAGGAGGGGTCATACTCTCGGGGACCGATCAATCGCATTCTGTCGAAACTCCAAGGCGCATTGGCGACCTACGCACATCTGTGGCGTTGACCTTCAGCGCGTCGTCCGCGCCCAGCGATGCAGGAGGTCACCGCCCAAAACCCGCGTCTCGATCAAATCGAACCGGGGGGCGGCTTCGAGCGTCTCAAGACCAAGCGCGCCAATTGCAGACAGCCCCTCGGCCCCGATCATCAACCCTGCGGTGAAGCCCACCAGCTCGTCCACCAGATCAGCCTTGAGCAGAGAGCCTGCCAAAGCCGACCCTCCCTCGCAGAAAATGCGTGTCAGACCGGCCTGACCAAGCTGTTGTAAAAGGTCGGCGGCGTCGACGTGATGCCCCTGAAGCGCGCAGGGAATTAACCTTGCGCCCAGCCCCTCCCACGTGCGGGCGCGTTCGGCATCGGGGTGCGGGCCATGGCAGAGCCAGACTGGAATATCTTTCGCAGTCCGAGCCAGTTGCCCCATCAAGGGCAGATCGAGATGGCGAGACACGATCACACGTACGGGTTGCTGCGTCACGCCCAGATCGCGCACTGTCAGCGACGGATCATCCGCCCGCGCCGTCCCTGCCCCGACCATAACCGCATCATGCCGGGCACGCATCGCATGGACTGCCCGCCGCGCCTCGGGGCCCGTGATCCACTGGCTGTGGCCGCTCTCCGTTGCGATCCGCCCATCAAAGCTGCTGGCCAGTTTGAGCGTCACAAACGGGCGGCCTTGTTCCGTTTTTAGGAAGAACCCGACATGGTCCTGCTCGGCCTCATAAGCCATGACACCGGTCTGCACGTCGATCCCGGCAGCGCGCAACATGTCAAAGCCCCGCCCGGCCACCCGCGGATCGCTGTCCTCAATTGCGCAGACGACGCGTGCGACCTTGGCGTCGATCAATGCCTGTGCGCAGGGCGGTGTCTTTCCGTGGTGCGCGCATGGCTCAAGCGAGACATAAGCCGTCGCGCCCTCCGCCGCTGACCCGGCCTGTGTCAAGGCTTCGGTTTCTGCATGCGGACGTCCACCGGGCTGCGTCCAGCCGCGCCCGACAATCCGCCCATTATGCACGACAACGCACCCGACGGAGGGATTAGGCCAGCATTGGCCCTGGCCGCGCCGCCCTAGTGACAGGGCCAGCGCCATAAATCGCTTATCTGTTTCGCTCACTCATCCGTCGTGGGCTGCGGCGGGCGCAACTCGTGGACGAACTCCTCGAAATCATCGGCCGCCTGGAAATTCTTGTAGACACTTGCAAAGCGAACATACGCAACAGTGTCAATCCGGGCCAGCGCCTCCATGACGATTTCACCTATTTTATTGGATGGAATATCCGTCTCGCCCATGCTCTCAAGTCGGCGCACGATGCCCGAGATCATCTGGTCGATCCGGTCCGGCTCAATCGGGCGTTTCTGCATCGAGATGCGGATCGAACGCTCAAGCTTGTCGCGGTCGAAATCCTCGCGTTTTCCATTGGTCTTGATAACAACCAGATCGCGCAGTTGCACACGTTCATATGTGGTGAACCGGCCGCCACAGGCCGGACAAAACCGGCGCCTGCGGATCGCCACGTGATCCTCTGCCGGGCGTGAATCCTTGACCTGAGTATCGATATTTCCGCAAAACGGGCAGCGCATCCGCCGTCTCCTCGTCCCTAGTTCCGCCTCTTGTTGTAAGCACTACGGCCTACTTATCCACAACTATAGGACAGCCGCTAGGATTTGGGTAGTCGGAATTTTTCACCGCTAAATAAAGGGTCACGAGAAGTGCGCTGCAACCTTTCGCAAATGCAGTGCGTTACGGTGTTCAAACAGATAGATGCCTTGCCATGTGCCCAGAACAGGCTGCCCGGCTGTGACCGGAATCGACAGCGAAACCGGCATCATCGCCGCCTTGATATGAGCAGGCATGTCGTCCGGCCCCTCATAAGTGTGGCGCAGATAGGACATCGTAGGATGATCCGAAGGCGGCACCAGTCGGTCGAAGAATGCGCGCAAGTCGGTCTGAACCTCGGGGTCGGCATTTTCCTGGATCAGCAATGAGCACGACGTATGCCGCACAAAGAGCGTCAGCAAACCATCTGAAAACGGCTGCAGCCACGTACGCACGGGCGCGGTAATCTCATAGAGTCCCGCGCCCTGCGTCTGGATCGTGAATTCAGACTGCGCCATGTATCAATTGCGCAGCAACCGGCGACTACAGCGGCCATTCGCACCTTGTACCGACATGCTGTCACCGGCTTTGAACCCGACAGAGATACTGCCTTGCTGATCGACGTTGGCGGGCATCTTCAGCGCAAACTGAACAGCTGTCTTACGCCCTGTCGTCACACTTGGACCATAGCCGCGCAGCACATAGATCCTGTCCTGCCAACCTGCCCCCAGATTTCGGCGCGCAAAGTCAGCAGCCGCGCACCAATAACCGTCAATGTCCTGGCGCCCGCGCGGAATAACTTCGAATTCGGTATTGTTGATCGCCGCGGTCTGAAAACCATTACGGGACGCGTTTGCGGTGACAGGTACGCTCAGCGCCATCAGAGCCGCAATCACCAATGAGATAAACTGTTTCATCGTTACCATCTTCCTGTTTCCACCTGAGGTATAGCTTAGCCCGGCGCGCTCGTCAGAACAGTGTGCCTCACAATCATTTCAGGCGACACCCTGATTTTCGTTATCGGGTGCCATCCAACCCTGATACCGGATCAACAGACCACCTCCGGGCAAATATGCTGAGATGTCGAAACAAAACCGCGATTGATCATCCTCGCCTTCGGTCAAAGCCGATCGGGGCAGCAGAAACCCCGGGCACGGAATGCCGAACAGGCAGAGCCGATGGATCGCGATGCTTAATCCTGTTTCGGCAGGGCTGGGCCGCATCCAAATCGTCAGCGCTCCGATTTGCTCGCGGACGCAGTACCGGGATTGATCAAAGCTGAGCAATGAACGGGTCTTGTGACCCGCGAAATCACGCGTCCAAATCCATCTGCCACCATCGCGCTGAATACTGAGCGATACGGGCAGGTCCTGGCCCGAGGGCGGGAACCGACCGGCACGCAGAGCCATCGCCACAAACGGCCCCCTGCCCCGCGTGACATCGCAACGCCCGAGATACCGCCCTTCGCGCCGATGCAAGGCTCGGACGGCTGGCGACAGACCCCGCCCTCCAGCGAGCGCTTGCAAAAACGGATCGTCGTCAGAATCCATCGATTGCAAACCGCTCGGTTAGCGACGGATCAGGAATTAGACAGGTCTGACGCCGCCCAAACAACGCGTATCGATTTCGGGCAATCGCATGATAAAGCGGGTCTTTTACGATGCGCGGCAGGTATCGGCAAAGTGCAAGAACCCGCCACAGCCCCGGCAAAGCCCGCATCGCCGCCGCAAAGGCATCCAGCCTTTGGTGAACCCGCCCGTTGACGATGACCAGATTGGTTTCAAAATCCGTGACCGGCAGACCCAGCTGCGCATAAAGTCTTTGCCCAAGCCGAGACTGCGCAGTGGCAAAGAGGAACCGGTGTTTCTTGTCGTGATGCAACATGAACCGAAAGAAACCGGAACACAGCACGCATTCACCGTCAAAGACGATCAGATCAGTTTCCGGCATGGTCAGGTCTGGCATGATGTTTAAAAGAGTTGCCGCAGAATTGCGGAATGCTCGCACGCTCATCGGATCGCTGCAATGCGACATGAATGGAACGGGAGGTGCCGGGGAACCCGTCGAGACGGTTTGGTAGACCGCTCGCCCAGGCTCTGACCTTATCCCCGATAAAGGTGCAAACCCGACAACAATTTCAAGATACTCCGGGTCAGATCGCCTGTCTTGGCAATTCCGGTCAATTCCTTGCGAGTTCAGGTCATCATCCCAAAAGCTGGCGTTACCTGCAGTATTGCCGCTAGGCTGTACAAATATATTCGCATGTGTTTCAGGCAGGATAGATGGACGTTGATATCTCCAGAATTCAGTTGCTGTCCCACGCACTTGAGGCCCGTGCAAATGCAATGGTCGTTGATCGCGTACTCGGGTACAGCGATTTGCAACGGTCAGATATCGCTCCACCAGCAACTCAGTACAGTGCGCATAAAGAGGCGCTGTTTGTACGCCATGCCTGCGACGCGGTCGGCGATATCACCTTTGGCGCAAGCGCAGGGCTACAGTTCAGCGCTTCATCAAGTGTCACGGCCTATATCAGTAAATATTCACGCGATCTGAAACAGGTGATGGAAAACACCGCACGTTTTCATGGCATCATCGACCCGGCTCTGGCCTTCCGCCTGCGTGTGTCAGGCAACTCCGCCTCGCTCGAGGCGAACTGGAAGGACCCCGGATTCCATCGCTATCACCGCCGCACCGAGTTCCTGTTGTTCGCGGCTATTGCCAGGATGCGCGCGTTAACACAAACCCAGCTGCAACCGATTGAAATTCGCTTTCAACACGAAGTTGGTCAGCACACGGACGCATTCGCGAAAATCGGAGGGTTCCCCGTGGCATTCGGGGCGGAACGGCTTGAGATCATCCTGTCGCTGCCATCTCTGGACACCCCGGTTCCGACCTATGACCCCAGTCTACGCGCCCATTTGCTGGAATATGCCGAGCGCCTGCTGGCCGAGCGTCGCTCACCTCAGCAAAAGACGCGGGCAAAGATCGAAGGTCTGATCACCGGGTCAATGCCGGGTAGCATCATTCAAGCCGAAGAAGCCGCAGCGCAGCTTGGTCTTAGCCCGCGCACCTTGGCGCGCCGGTTGTCGGATGAGGGGACCAGCTATCGTGAAATCGTCGAGGATTTGCGCTGCGATCTGGCGCAGACGTTCATCAAGAACGGCATGAACCTGTCCGAGATTTCCTATTGCCTGGGCTATTCTGACCAGGCCGCCTTTTCCACTGCCTTCAAGCGCTGGACCGGACAAGCCCCTAGCGCATTCCGCAAACGCGTCGACCATCCTCTGAACCGCAGTTGAGGGTGGCCGAGGGTCATCAGCGTCACCACCTCGCCCCGGCCTGTCCCATGAGTGGACACCCGCGATATAGAGCGTGCCACCACGCGATCCTTGCGCGTTCTCGCCAAATTGAAGTGAAGTTCGGCCATCGTGAACGACACAAAGAAAAAGGCGCCCCAGGGCGCCTTTGACTTACTGGTCCAGGAACGACCGAAGTTTCCGCGACCGACTGGGATGTTTCAGCTTCCGCAGCGCTTTCGCCTCGATCTGACGGATACGTTCGCGGGTCACGCTGAACTGCTGACCAACCTCTTCCAGCGTATGGTCGGTGTTCATACCGATGCCAAAGCGCATCCGCAGAACACGTTCTTCACGCGGTGTAAGCGAGGCCAGAACCCGTGTCGTGGTTTCCTTGAGGTTCTCCTGAATGGCGCTGTCCAGCGGCAGCACGGCATTCTTGTCCTCGATGAAATCGCCCAGTTGGCTGTCTTCTTCGTCGCCGATGGGCGTCTCAAGGCTGATCGGCTCCTTGGCGATCTTCATTACCTTGCGAACCTTCTCAAGCGGCATCTGCAGCTTCTCGGCCAGCTCTTCCGGCGTCGGCTCGCGGCCGATTTCGTGCAGCATCTGACGACCGGTCCGAACCAGCTTGTTGATCGTCTCGATCATATGCACCGGAATACGGATCGTGCGCGCCTGATCCGCGATCGAGCGCGTGATTGCCTGCCTGATCCACCAGGTCGCATAGGTCGAGAACTTGTAGCCGCGGCGGTATTCGAACTTGTCCACCGCCTTCATCAGGCCGATGTTACCTTCTTGAATAAGATCAAGGAACTGCAGGCCACGGTTCGTGTACTTTTTGGCAATCGAGATCACCAGACGCAGGTTGGCTTCGACCATTTCCTTCTTGGCTTGCCGCGCCTCTTTCTCACCCTTTTGAACCTGCTGCACGATGCGGCGGAATTCAGGGATATCCAGACCAACATATTGGCCAACCTGAGCCATGTCGTTGCGCAGTTCCTCAACCTTTTCGGTCGAGCGTTCGATGAACATCTGCCAACCCCGCCCCGGCTTCTCGGCCATTTCGGCCAGCCAGTTCGGGTCCAACTCGCGGCCACGATAGGCATCGATGAACTCGCGACGGTTGATGCGAGCCTGGTCAGCCAGTTTCACCATCGAGCTGTCCAGTGACATGATCCGGCGATTGATGCCATAAAGCTGGTCGATCAGAGCTTCGATCCGGTTGTTGTGCAGGTGAAGACCATTCACCAGTTCAACAATCTCAGCGCGCAGCTTCTGATAGGTTTCTTCGTCCTTCGCGCTGAAAGTGCCATCCTCATTCAGCGTCGCAGAAATCCGGCTGTCCTGCATTTCGGACAGCATTGCGAAGTCGGTCGAGATGCGTTCCAACGTAGTCAGAACCTGATCCTTCAGTGCCGCTTCCATCGCGGCAAGTGACATGTTGGCCTGATCGTCTTCGTCGTCATCGTCGTCGCTGGCGATCGGGTTGCCGTCAGCATCCAGCTCCGGACCCGTATCCTTTTCAGGTTTGGCTGCCTGAACTGTGGATGTGTCTACGACCGGTTCCTCAACCTCACCATCTTCGTCCAGCTGATTGCCGAAAGTCGTCTCAAGATCAATGACATCACGCAACAGAATGTCTTCGCTCAGCAATTCGTCATGCCAGATGGTGATCGCCTGGAAGGTCAACGGGCTTTCGCACAGACCGGCAATCATGGTGTTGCGACCGGCTTCGATCCGCTTGGCGATCGCAATCTCGCCCTCGCGGCTCAGCAGTTCGACCGAACCCATCTCGCGCAGATACATGCGCACGGGATCGTCGGTGCGGTCCAGCTTTTCGGTTGCAGCACCAGCCAGCGCAACCTCGCGCGGGCCTTCGGTGGTGACCAGCTCGGTCGAGCCTTTGTTCTCTTCCTCTTCGGCCTCTTCATCTTCGATGATGTTGATGCCCATCTCGGACAGCATCGACATAACGTCTTCGATCTGTTCCGAGCTGACCTGATCAGGCGGCAGAACCTGATTAAGCTGGTCGTAGGTGATGTAACCTTTCTCGCGGGCCTCGGCGATCATCTTCTTGACCTGGGCCTGGCTCATGTCCAGCGAGATTTCCTGTTCCTGCTCGTCGGATTTGCGGTCTTCGTTCGTATCCTTGGCGGCCATTCAATGCTCCTGCAGGGATGGGTGATTCGTCTTGGCCGAATCATTAGCGCGTAGAAGTGATTCGGCCACCCGTTTACCCGTTTTTCTTTTCCAGTGCCTTACGAAAACACCACTTTACCGGCGTTTTCGTTCGAAATTGATACCCGACATGATGGCCTCAAACGCATCTTTCTCGTCGCGGTTGATTCGCGCACCATTGTCGGCGATGTCGAAAACGGCCCTGTCTTCGTTCTGGCTGCGGCTTGTGCGGTTGCGCTCTTCGGCGGCTTGCGCCAGCCGATATGTCAGCGCCTCATCGGCCAGATCGGACAGTTCCTCCGCCGCTTCGGCAATCTCAGCATCCAACCCCCGGAGCGCTTTGATCTTTGCGAGTTCCTCGGCCAACGTCATCTCGGCCTTTTCAACGTCGCCCGGTTTGTACACACAGGGGATCACTGCGACATGGCGAAGGGCCAGCAGGTTTTCAAGGGGTTCCGGCCCCAAAGTTTGAACGATGTGGTCTTTCAGGTTGTCAGGATCATCGATGGCATGGCGCAGGATCGCTTCGCGCAAGGCGGCGTGATCGGGATCGTGGCAATCCATTTCCTCAAGCTGATGCTCAAATTGTACGACAACCTGCGGATTTAGGATGGCAATTGCCAGAATGGCCGCTTCACGTAGCTGGATATCCGCGTTCTCGGACGACGCCAGAAACGACGCGCGCGCGCCTGGTGTCGCAGGTTGCGCCTGCGGCTGCCATTTTCCGCGCGGTTGCCACGCACGATTTTGCGATTGTCTCTGCGGGCGAAACAATTGCCAGCGCAGGTCCTTAATTTCCTGCCCGTAATGCGACCGGATCGAGGGGTCGCGGATCAGCTTGATCTTCTCACGCAGGGATTTATCCAGCGCCGCCTTACGCTCAGGACTGTCGAAGACCTTGCCGTCGGTCTCGCGTTGCCACAACAGTTTGACCATCGGGATTGCCGCATCCAACACAGCCTGAACCGCCCCCGCCCCTTCGGCGCGCAACAGATCGTCGGGGTCCTTGCCTTCGGGCATCAGGGCAAAGCGCAAGGATTTGCCGGCCTCCAGCAGCGGCAAGGCCAGATCAACCGCCCGCATCGCTGCACGCAGCCCCGCCGTGTCGCCATCTAGCGCGATGATCGGCTCATCGGAGATGCGCCAGAGCAATTGCAGCTGATGTTCGGTGATCGCCGTCCCCAAGGGCGCGACTGACGCGCCGAATCCGGCCTCGGCTAGAGCGATCACGTCCATGTAGCCCTCGGCCACAATCAGAGACTGCCCCTTCCCCGCCGCCTGCCGCGCGGGGCCGTGGTTGTAGAGGCTGCGCCCTTTGTCGAACAAATCGGTCTCGGGCGAATTCAAATATTTGGCGTTGTCATTCGGGTCCATGGCCCGACCGCCAAAGGCGATGCAGCGTCCGCGCGGGTCGCGGATCGGATACATGATCCGGTTGCGGAAGGTGTCATAGGGTTTCTTGCCCTTGTTCGACGGCTTGGCCAGACCGGCCCCTAGGATCAAGTCCTCGGCCACGTTCTTGCCGGTCAGATGATCCCACAACGCCTGCCAAGCGTCAGGGGCAAACCCGATCTCCCACCGATCCAAAGCCTGTGCGTCCAGTCCCCGACGGGTCAGGTAGTCGCGCGCTGCAGTCCCAGCCCCGGTCTTGAGCTGTAGGCGGAAGAACTGCACCGCCTGCTCCATCACCTCGGCCAGTTGCGAGCGCCGATCTTGTTTCTCCTGGGCTTTAGGATCGCGCGCCGGCATCGGCATCCCGGCCTCGCGCGCCAGAATCTCGACCGCTTCGATGAACGAGACATTCTCAGTCTCTTTCACGAAACTGATCGCATCCCCTTTGGCGTGGCAGCCGAAACAGTAATAGAATCCCTTCTGATCATCGACGTGGAACGAGGCAGTCTTTTCATGATGAAACGGGCACGGTGCCCACATGTCGCCCTTACCCTGATTGGACTTGCGCTGATCCCACATGACCTTGCGCCCGACAACCTGCGACAGGCTGAGGCGTGTGCGTAGTTCATCCAGAAATCCAGGGGGCAGGGACATATCAGTTATTGAGATTGTTTTTTAGGGCCTGAATCTGATCCCAGTTATCCACACATTGCTGGTAAAGAATTTCACCGAAGTCTTTTTTGCGTAGATCCCGCCTCTTTTGTTCGTAAACCCACGAGGTCAGTTGGGGAATCGCAGCATTGAAATTAGACGGCCACGTCGGATTGCTGGATGCGATTGTACCCGCAACGTCGGCTTCCTTGACACGATCTAGCCGGGCCTGCTGAATCGCACGGACCACATCGGCCTGATGGCCGCAGCTTTCCTCCTTTGTTTCCTGTGCAAACGCAGGGGTCGACAGAAGCAAAATGGCGAGCAAGGGGCGAAACATCGCGCGTCTCCGGAATCAGTTGAGTTCCAAATAGACTACCCGCGCGCGGCGACGCCTTCCATCGCCCTTTTCAAATCGTGAACCAGTGTCTCGGCCATGGATCGGAAGACCATGATCTGAAACGCGTTCTCTCCAACGCGCGTGATCGATGCGGTCATATGAAACAGCAAGGTCCTCGCAGTGTGCCCACGCTTGAATTGTGTGCCGCGCAGATCGACTGGCACCACGCGCGCCAGTACGTCTTCGACGTCAGCGCCCTCTAATCGGACCACAACCCAGGCATCTGATTGGTCCACGATAGCTGCGTTCTTGGTCAAGATCGCGTCAGGTACAGGTCCCATCAGCATCGCATGCGCCGGGCCGAACCAGATTGCTCGCGCACCCGCTTTACCCGTTGCGCGGTTGGCCGATGGGTAGGTCATCCCATGTGCTGCTTTCAGAGCTTCCGACAGCGCCTTTTGCTTTCCCATGAAAGGCGAGATCGAATGGATCGCCCCCGCTTCTTCTTCGCTGAGCGTGACCGTGCCAACAGTCAGAGGCAGCATCCCGTCGCAAGGCGTTTTGGCGATCAGCTTATCCACGGACGCGTCCTCCTTCAGGGTCAAAGAAGACCGGGTTCACCACTTCGCACAGAGTCGTAACACCGCGCAGATGATCGACCATTTTCACGATTTCCCCATACCTCTCGGGCCCATCCGCAAGAAAGCCCAAGCCCAACATCGTCTCCAGCGTAGGAGAGTAACAGACCGAGGTTAGATATCCTTGGTCATTCGCACGCACCGGCTCAACCTCTTCGTTGTAAAGATGCGCTCCGGCCAGCAGTTCCCTGCTTTCACCGATCGGCTTCAAACCGACCAACCGCTCGCGACCCGGCTCTTCCAGACCGGCACGTTCAGACATGGTTTTGCCGATACAGTCTTTCTTCTGCGACACCATCCGGCCCATGCCGATGTCATAGGCAGTCGTTCGCCCGTGGATCTCGGCATGCGTGATAAAGCCCTTTTCAATCCGAAGAACGTTCAGAGCCTCTATCCCGTACAGACCGCCGCCCAGCGCCTCGGCCCGTTCCGTCAGAATGTCGAATAGGCTCGTTCCATAGCGTGCAGGCACGGCGATCTCATAGGCATGCTCGCCCGAGAACGAGATGCGGAACAAACGCCCCTGAACGCCCAGAACCGAGACCGGGCCGCAAGCCATGAATGGCCAGTTTTCATCATCGAGTGGTTCATCCAGTAGCCCGTTCAACAACTCGCGCGAATTCGGTCCGGCCACCGCGAACTGCGCCCATTGCTCGGTAACGGAAGTGAACGACACATCCAGATCGGGCCGCAGACCCTGATGTACGAACTCCAGATGTTTCATCACCTCGCCCGCCGCAGCGGTGGTGGTGGTCATCAGATAGTGCGTCTCGCCCAGCCGCGCAGTGGTGCCGTCATCCATGACAAACCCGTCTTCGCGCAGCATCAGACCATAGCGCGCACGACCGACTTTCAGGGTCGAGAACATATTCGTATAGACAAAATCCAGAAACGCGCCCGCATCCGGCCCCTGTATGTCGATCTTGCCGAGGGTCGACACATCGCACACCCCAACTGCCTGACGCACCATATTGACCTCGCGGTCGCAGGATTGCCGCCAATTGGTTTCTCCATCTTTCGGGAAATAGCTGGGCCGATACCAAAGCCCAGCCTCGATCAGAGGGGCCTTCCGCGCCACGGTCGTCTTGTGCGAGGTTGTAAAGCGCTGCGGTTTGAACCCTTCACCTTCGGCCCCTGCGCCCAGCGCCGCGATGGCAATCGGAGAATAGGGCGGGCGGAACGTCGTGGTCCCGGTCTCGGGTATCCCGCGCCCGGTTGCATCGGCCAAAATGGCCAGCGCCGCCACGTTCGAGTTCTTGCCCTGATCCGTCGCCATGCCTTGCGTGGTGTAACGCTTCATATGCTCGACCGACCGGAAGTTCTCAGTCGCCGCCTGATTGACGTCTTTCACTGTCACATCGTTCTGGAAATCCAGCCACGCGCGCCCTTTGCCGGGTACGGCCCAGAGCTGAGCGATCTCGTAAGGCGTATCCTCGGCCTGCGGCAAAGTGATCTTGGGCACTTTGAAACCCAGATCACCAAGTAGGCCTTCAGCCGCCTCAACGCCTTCGCGCAGGCAGGCCGCAGTCGAGAACGAGCCATTGCACGCCCCCGCAGTCACCATGCCCGGCACTGCCCCCGGTGTTGGCATAAAGCCTTCAATCTCGCGCTTCCATGTTGGACGACTATTCATGTGGCAGGTCAGATGTACCGAGGGGTTCCATCCTCCGGTCATCGCCAGACAATCCGTATGGATGCGATCTTCGCCACTGGCTCGTCGGACGGTGATCGATTCCAGACCTTTGCGGCCTGAACTGCCACAGACCTGCGCGCCACGCAGCACCTCATAGTCATCCGATAAGGGCGCATCGTGGCGGCTGTCGATCACGGCGGCCACGTGGACACCGGCCTGTAGCAAGTCGCGTGCCGTACGATGAATGTCGTCGGTATTGCCAAAGATCGTCACGTTCTTTCCCGGGCTGACACCCCAGCGGTTCAGATAGGCCCGCACCGCTCCGGCAGTCATGATCCCTGGGCGGTCATTGTCGCGGAACGCCACCGGACGCTCCAACGCGCCTGCGGCCAGAACCGAGCGTTTTGCCACGATCCGCCAATAGGTCTCCAGCGGAGCGCCGTTCGGGCGGCGATCTGTGTGGTGCAGCACTTTCTCCAACGCCGCAAAGGTGCCCTGATCGTACGCCCCCGCAACCGTGGTGCGGGTCATCAGGCGCACATTATCCATGCTGCTGAGTTCGGCCAGAACCTCACCCGCCCAGTCATGACCCGGCTTGTCATCGACTTCATAGGTCTCAGCCAGCAGCCGTCCGCCCATTCGCGCGTTCTCATCCGCAAGAATGACATCCGCCCCGGCACGCGCAGCGGTCAAGGCGGCCATCAATCCGGCGGGCCCCGCACCAATGACAAGCAGATCACAGAAGGCATAGGCGCTTTCGTACTTGTCGACATTATCCTCACCAGATAATGCACCAAGCCCCGCCGCGCGGCGGATGACGGGTTCATACAGCTTTTCCCAAAAGCTCTTCGGCCACATGAAGGTCTTGTAGTAAAACCCCGCCCCCAGAAACGGAGCCGCCAGATCGTTGACCGCCATGACATCGAAACCAAGGCTGGGCCAACGGTTCTGGCTGCGCGCGTCGAGCCCGGGATAGATCTCCTGCATGGTGGCGCGCACATTGGGCTCTTGCGCTGCGCCCTGTCCGACTGTCACCAAGGCGTTGGGTTCCTCGCTCCCCGCCGTCAGAACACCGCGCGGGCGGTGGTACTTGAACGACCGCCCCATGAGGCGGACGCCATTGGCCAACAAGGCCGAGGCCAGCGTGTCGCCCTGAAACCCCTCATAACCGACGCCATCAAAAACAAACGGCACCGTTTGCGTACGATCAATCAGCCCCTTGCCCGCGATCCTCATGTATTCACCTCGGACGCCAATTGCGCTCCCAACATCTCATGGGTGGTCGTATCGCGGGTGACGACGATCCACGCGCCGCAGCCACCTTCGTGATACCAAAGCTCTCGGGTTGGACCCGCCGGATTGTCTCGCAGATAAACGAAATCATCCCAAGCGGCCTCACCGGCATCCGGGGTCGGACGTTCCAGATCGACAGCAGCTCCGCGGTAATAGAACTCGCGACGATCCCGCTCACCGCAATACGGACATGCGATCCTCATGACCACGCCCCCTGCTTCATCTTTTCAGAAATACTCAAATCCGACATCGCCACCCTCAATGCAGATTGTGTTGAGAGCCCTTGCCCTCTTCATCAATGATCCCGCGCCCGGTGCGGAAGCGATCGAGCTGGAAACCGGTGGCGTTCTCATGATACCGATCCGTCGCGATCAGATGCGCAAATACATTGCCCGAGCCCGGAACCGCCTTGAACCCGCCGTAGTTCCAGCCGCAGTTCAGATAGAGCCCGTCGATATCCGTCCGATCAATGATCGGAGAGCCGTCGGGCGACATATCCATGATACCGCCCCAGGACCGCAGCACGCGCGCCTTACCAATCATCGGCATCAGGGCAACCCCGGCCTCCATCACACTTTCAACGGTCGGCAAATTACCCCGCGCCGCGTAAGAGGCGTAGAAATCCAGATCACCGCCAAAGACCAGCCCGCCCTTATCGGACTGGCTGATATAGAAATGCCCCATGCCAAAGGTCACGACATGATCAATGCAGGGCTTGAGCCCTTCGGTCACAAAGGCCTGCAAAACATGACTCTCTATCGGTAGCCGCATCCCGGCCATCGCCGCCACCTGTCCCGACCGGCCTGCTGCGACCATCGCCACTTTCTTCGCGCGGATCGGCCCGCGGGTGGTCTGCACGCCGCGCACAGTACCGTTTTCGATATCAACCCCGGTCACTTCGCAGTTCTGAATCAGGTCAACACCACGCTGATCCGCGCCGCGCGCATACCCCCACGCGACCGCATCATGGCGCGCCGTTCCCCCGCGCGGGTGATAGAGCGCCCCATAAAGAGGAAAGCGCAGATCGTCGAAATTCAGATAGGGCACCATTTCGCGCAACTCGTCGCGGCTCAACAGGATCGCGTCGTCGCCCTGACTGATCATCATGTTCCCACGTCGCGCCGCTGCATCGCGCTGCCCATCCGAGTGGAACAGATTGATGATCCCACGCTGAGAATGCATGACGTTGTAGTTCAGGTCTTCCTCCAGACGCTCCCACAGCTTCAGGGAATGCGAATAGAACTCGGAATTACCCTGCAGGAAATAGTTCGCCCGGACGATCGTCGTGTTTCGCCCCACATTGCCACCGCCGATATAACCTTTTTCCAGTACAGCTACATTGGTTAAGCCGTGCTCTTTGGCCAGGTAATAAGCCGTGCTAAGACCATGACCGCCGCCGCCTATGATAACGATGTCATATTCGGCCTTCGGCTCAGGGTCGCGCCAATGCGGCGTCCAACCCTTGTTGCCGGTCAACCCTTCCTTGAGAACTCTCAAGCCGGAAAAACGCATTCAGACCTCCCTGCGGTTCTGGTCGGCATCAAACCAACTCTGACCAGCAGTATCAACGCCTCCAGAGCGCGCCGCCCCCGTTTTCGACATGGACTTGTCTGTGGGCGACGAAACCTGGGCGAAATGCGATATCGGGGGCCTCTTCAATGCCGAAGCCGAAATGCAGCGGCTGCAATCTGCAGCCGTATCATATCTTAGCTGGCTGATCTTACGCCCATTGACGTCTTCCAACGTCAGCGCGCCATCAAACCCGGCACCAGTGAAGGCACCCTAAATGAAACCATCAAAGGCATCGGGGTCGTTATTCAATTGTCGTGGATGTCATCCGGCAACAATAACCGGACCAACAAAGCTGGTCCGGCATATTTCTTAAGAACGCTGGGCTCAGAGCCCTTTGGCGCGATAGCTCTTCGAAACGCGGTCGATCGCAACGATATATGCGGCCGTCCGCAGATCTTCGACATCCGCGCGGCTGTGCCAAACCTCACTCATCGACTGATAGGCAATCCGCATCGTGTCATCGAGGCCCGAACGAACCAGCTCCAGCTCATCCGCACCCTTGAGGTACTTGGCTTTGAAGTCCGGCGACATCGACCATGCATCACCCAGATAGCGATCCAGCCGTTCCAATTCGCTGACAATAAGCTCATGCCGCGCTTCTTCCTGACGGCGCTGCATGCGTCCGAACCGGATATGGCTGAGGTTCTTGACCCATTCGAAATAGGATACAGTAACACCCCCGGCGTTTGCGTACATGTCAGGAATAATGACGGTGCCTTTTTTGCGCAGGATCTCGTCCGCACCTGCCGTCACGGGGCCATTCGCGGCCTCGATGATCAGCGGAGCCTTGATGCGCTCGGCATTCGTCAGGTTGATCACGCCCTCCAGAGCCGCCGGAATAAGGATATCGCAATCCTCTTCCAGAACAGCCGCACCTTCTGCGGTATGTGTTGCGTCCGGATAGTCCTTGACGCCTCCATGCTTGACGATCCACTGGCGCACCGCTTCGACATCGATGCCATCGGGATTGAACAGTGCCCCATCCCACTCGATGATGCCGATAATCCGCGCACCGTCCTCTTCGCTCAGGAACTTAGCCGCGTGATAACCCACGTTCCCCAGACCCTGCACGATCACGCGCTTGCCATCCAGTTTCCCGGACAACCCGGCTTTCTTGGCGTCTTCGGGATGACGGAAGAATTCACGCAACGCATACTGAACGCCACGACCGGTCGCTTCGACCCGCCCCGAGATGCCGCCCGCATTCAACGGTTTGCCGGTCACACAGGCCCGCGCGTTGATATCTGTAGTGTTCATCCGCGCATACTGGTCAGCCATCCAGGCCATCTCACGCTCACCCGTTCCCATATCCGGGGCAGGCACGTTCTGAGACGGGTTGATCAGGTCACGCTTGGCCAGTTCATAGGCGAAACGGCGGGTGATCTGCTCCAGCTCGTGTTCTTCATACTGACGCGGATCAATGCACAATCCGCCTTTCGAGCCGCCAAACGGTGTTTCAACCAACGCACATTTATAAGTCATCAGCGCGGCAAGCGCCTCAACCTCATCCTGGTTCACAGCCAGCGCATAACGGATTCCGCCTTTTACCGGCTCCATGTGCTCCGAATGGACCGAGCGGTATCCGGTGAAGGTCTGGATCTTACCGCGAAGGCGAACACCAAACCGCACGGTATAGGTGGCGTTACAGACCCGTATCTTTTCTTCCAAACCCGGCGGCAAATCCATCAGGGACGCGGCCCTATTGAACATCAGGTCAACACTCTCACGAAAGCTGGGTTCTTTGATGCCGGTCATATAATCCTCCGTACCGGTAACTGGCAAACGTCATGACGTTTTGTCGCATCACTGGCGCTAAGCCGCAATCGCCATCTGCACATTTTTTGATCAATTCATTAAGTCTACTTTTGAACAATTCATTAAGTCTGCGTAAATCAGAACGATCTGAGTCGCTCTCAAGCCGTCTCTGAACCAAATTGTCCACAGGGCGACAACAGAGCCACGCGCAACCGCCGGATTATCTTCGAAATGCCCGCAAACCGGCCAAAAGCAAGCCCTTTTCGCCCAATTCCCGCCACGTTTGAACACTAAAGTTGTACAGTAATTTTTTCCTTGGGGGCTTTATCGGCCTGCTCAGCGGAGTCACCAATATGAAGAAGAATCTAACTAGTTTTGGCTCTGCCAAGCCAAAGAACAAATTTACGACCCTCCGGCAATTCGCCAAAAATGAGGAGGGCGCGTTTACCCTTTTTGTAGTGTTTGTTTTCCTCGCGATGCTCGCTGCTACAGGTATTGGCGTGGACATGATGAACTATGAGCGAGACCGCGCAACGCTGCAATCGACGCTTGACCGCGCTGTTCTCGCGGCCGCGGACCTCGACCAAACCGCAGCACCGCGAGATGTGGTAGAAGCTTATCTCGACAAGGCAGGTCTTGGCGACAGGCTCAAATCTATCGATGTTACAGAGAGCTTTGGCTCGCGCACGGTGTCGGCGACTGCAGAAACAGTTGTGCGGACAAACTTCATGCGCCTTTCTGGCATTGAATCCATGATTGCGCCGGCTGCAAGCACCGCGGAAGAATCTATCGGCGCAGTCGAGATTTCCCTTATCTTGGATATTTCCGGATCGATGAGCGAACGGTCTGCTGACCCCAGTTTTTCGAAAATGGCGGTCCTAAGAGACGCTGCGTCTGACTTTGTGAACCTAATGCTGGATAAGCCAGGGCAGAACGAAATTTCGATTTCAATCATCCCCTACGCAACCCAGGTGAATGCTGGCGAAGAGCTGTTGAACAAGTTCACGAACGTCACCAATGAGCATAACTACTCCCATTGCGTGAACTTCATTCCTGAACAGTACAGCGATGCAGATTTACACCGTGGTGACACGCTCGAACGTACAGCACATTTCGATCCGTTCACTTATTCCGAGAACGGGATCAGTATACCGGTCTGTCCGGTTCGCGCGGGTAGTGCCATTACTCCCGTCACCAATAATCGGGCTAAATTGTTGAAGCATATCAGCCAATTGAGCCCGAACGGAAATACATCTATCGATATTGGCATGAAATGGGGTGTCGCCTTACTGGATCCCAGCATGCGCGACATTGTAGGAATACTAGCGACACAAACCGATCCAGATCCTCAATTTGCGCCCTTAAATATTGTTCCGACGAACTTCCGCGAACGCCCGACAAACTATAACTCGGATGTGTTGAAAATCGCTATTGTCATGACTGATGGCAAGAACACCGATCAATACATGTTGAACCCCTCGCTTCGCCAAGGATATTCGGATGTCTGGTACAATCCGGATTCTGGGAACCTTACCAACTGGGGCCGGAGTAACACCGTCGAAGGCGACTACACCATCTATCATTCTCAGGGTAAACCAAACTTCTTTTGGCCTCAGCGCAACGAATGGGCGGATCACCCCTATGGCACACCCGACCCTGAGACCGCGGCCAATGAAGAGCCCGGCGAGGCAGTGCGTCTAACCTACCCAGAACTCTTCAATCGCGTTTCGCTGGCTTGGAACGCCCGGTATAACTACTACTGGCAATCCAGCGCGTGGGCCGAGTGGTACAGCAAGGCTTTCTCGAAGGTGGAAACCTCTGCAAAAAACCAGCGCACAAAACACATCTGTAACTCTGCCAAGGACCAAGGAATCGTCGTTTATGGCATCGCATTCGAAGCTCCGCGCAGTGGTTACAAATTGCTGCAGGATTGCGCGAGCTCGGATAGCCACGTGTACAATGTAAAAGGGTTGGACCTCGAAGACGCGTTCGCATCGATCGCCTCGTCAATCCGCAAACTGAGACTGACACAATGATGGGTAAATTGGCTTCTCTTGCACGGCGCTTTCGCCGTTCGGAAAATGGTACGGCGACGATCGAGTTCGTATTGATATTTCCCGCTTTCATGTTCTTCATCTTGTCGGCTGTGGAACTGGCACTTGTCACGATGCATCAATCTATGCTTGAAAGAGCGGTCGACTTGACCGTTCGTGACATTCGACTGGGAACGGGAACCATAAGAGAGCATGATGACATCAAGGATGTTATCTGTGATCGCGCCCATTTCATCAAAAACTGCTCGGTGAATCTGCGCCTTGAGATGATCCAGCAAAGCGCATTTGAGGGCATCGTCCTCGACGCGCAACCGGATTGCACGGACAATTCCGAAGAGATCAGGCCAGTAAGAAACTTCGTCAATGGCCAATCGAACGAGTTGATGATCTTACGAGCCTGTGCGCGGATTGATCCGGTTTTTCCAACCTCTGCGATTGGCAAAAAGATACCGGATGGGACGGGGCAATACTCTCTGACGGCCACCACCGCATTTGTTCAGGAGCCGATCTAAGTCATGAAACAGATAAAGAAACTCCTAAAGAGCTTTAGGCTTTTCAAGCGGAATGAAGTGGGGACAATGACAGTTGATGCTGTCCTGATTTTCCCAATGCTGCTCTGGACTGCCACGGCCACTTACACTTGGTTTGAGGGATTTCGCCAAAGCGCATCCAACTTGAAGGCCGCCTACACGATCGGCGACCTCATCTCGCGCGAAACCGAGACCATCAACGATACTTATATTAACTCGCTTTACGAATTGATGATACGCATGGTGAACAATGGATCACCAATGTCTATGCGTGTTTCCCTGCTGGTCTTTGATGAGGACGATGATCGCCACTACGTACAGTGGTCGACTGCGCGCGGTTACAGTTGGATATGGACGGACGACAATGTCGAAGACATACGCGCAGCGCTACCTCCGATGCCAAACCGAGACACTTTGATCCTGGTCGAGACCTCGAATGAATATGTGCCAATCTTTAACGAAATCCTGGTGAAAGATATTTCTTTCGATAATTTCATATTCACTCGTCCGCGTTTCACAAATGAAATCTCGGCCGACTTCAGAACCCTGATTATTGACCTTGAAGATGTCGGTAACGACATTGATGACGCGCAAGAGGGTAGCGGAGCATGAGCAGAGCGGGTTAACCCTGCTCTACTAGCATCGCTGTCAGCATCTCTGACATGAACTTGGTTTCGGCGGCGGCTGTCATGCCGCCGATGCCGACGCGGCGGCCCAGGCGCCACCAGAGACCGGGGGCCCAGGCGTTTGCCCCCGAGTTGCGGGTTTTGATCAGAAAACCGTTCGATGGTTTGAAGGCAAAGACGCCACGGTCGACCGCTTCGATCTCATCCAGATTGCATATCACCTGCCCTGATCCCGTTCGCAGTGATGATCGGGTCAGTTCGATTGTATCTGCGGTTGCAACCCACATGCGGCGAGACAGCCAGAATGAAGCTGATCCGACCAAAAGCAGGAATACCTGCCAGCCCAGTTGAGGCGGCGTGGCCAGTGCGACATAGATCACCAGCGCTCCTACCGTGGTCAGCATCCCTACCCCCATCCAGCGGCGCGGGGCCGAGGCCGCGACCGTGGCCAGCACGTCTTCTTGCATGTGTCTCTCCTGCGTTCTTGCCTGCTTTAGCCGCTTTGAAGGGCAAAGGACAGTGCTCCGTCTTGGGTCTGAGCACCCCTGCACAGAGCGCGTGTATCTGCGCGAATTGATTGCACAGGCCCCCGGCTTAGATTGCGTCCAGTTATGATGGAGGCTTCGATGTCACTCAGACCTACTGTGGAAACCCGCAAGGCCGTGCCGACGATGGAAGGCGCAGGCGTTAAACTGCACCGGGCGTTTGGATTTCAGGATCCGTCGGAGCTGGACCCGTTTCTGCTGTTTGACGATTTCCGGAACGAACACCCTCGGGACTACATGGCCGGTTTCCCGTGGCATCCACATCGCGGGATCGAGACGATCACCTATGTTTTGTCAGGAACCGTCGATCACAGTGACTCGCTGGGCAACAGCGGAACGCTGGGGGCGGGTGACGTGCAATGGATGACCGCCGGATCGGGCATTCTGCATCAGGAGATGCCGAAAGGCGCGGCCAGCGGTCAGATGCACGGGTTCCAGTTGTGGGGCAATCTGCCATCGGATCAGAAGATGACCGCGCCGCGCTATCAGGATGTTCAAAGCCGCGATATTCCCGAAATCACTGACGATGATGGCACCATTGTGCGCGTGATCGTGGGCGAGTTCTGGGGGCGCACCGGCCCGGTCGACGGGATCGCAGCCGATCCGCAATATCTGGACGTCAGCATACCGGCAGGTGTGAGGAAGACCTTTCGCATCGACACGTATCGCCGTGCCTTCGCCTATGTGTTCGAAGGTGAGGCCGCTTTTGCCGATGCGTCGCAACCGACTGGTGTATTGCTGGAAAAGGAGATCGCGGGGCAAGAGGTCAATATCCGCGATATGTCCGGGGACAGAACACTCATCCGCTTCGGCTCAGGCGATGAGGTGACAGTTCAGGCCGGTCCCAATGGCGTGCGGTTTCTGCTGATCTCGGGGGCTCCGATCAACGAACCCGTGGCGTGGCACGGTCCGATTGTCATGAACACTCAGGCTGAGTTGCAGCAGGCGTTTCGAGAGCTGCGCAACGGCACCTTCATCCGCCCGGCCCACTAGGGTCAGGCGGACACGGCCTTGCGCACCATGTCCCAATAGACCTGTTCGACCTCATCCAGAGACAACCGCCCGCCGCTGCGATACCAGGTGATCACACCGTTCAACATGGCAATGACCGCCAAGGTGGCGATCTTGGTATCGCTGACGGCAAACTGCCCGGTCTGATGTCCACGCTGCAAGATGCTCTCGAGTGAATCCTCGTACTGGCGACGCAAAGATTCAATCTCGGAGAAGTTACCAGGCGTCAGGTTGCGAAGTTCCATATAGGCGATGAAAACCTCATCCGGGCGCTCCAGATGGAAACGGATGTGGAAGCCTACGAACTGGCGCAGCGCATCCTGTGGATCGTCGAACCGGGTGAGATCGTCATAGGCAGACAGCAGGTCCTGCATATGCTCTCGCATCAGGCGATAAAGCAGGCTTTGCTTGTCTGGCGTGTAGTTGTAGAGCGCGCCGGCCTGCACGCCAACCTCACCCGCGATCTGCCGCATGGACACGGCAGCATAACCATGACGGGCAAACAGGCCCAACGCTGCCTTGCGAATGCGGGGACCGGTGATGTCAGAATGTGAACCTTGCGTGCGCGCCATGGCAATACAGTATCTGAACATTTGTTCAGATAGAAGCCCGCTTGAACAGCGCTGACAAAAGGTGCATCACGGGGACTATGCCGCAACCCATTGGATCGTCATGAAGCCTCTGCCACTGATATTCCTGCTGCTCACCGCCGCAGGCTGTGCCGATATCCCCGAGCTGGAAGGCAGCGAAACCGAAGCGTTGCGTAGGTCCCCCTACCCCAAGCTGCTTCCTTTGGATGCCACATTGGGCGCGCCCGTTGATCCGGTCAACGAGGCGGCCGAGGTCGAAGAGGACCTGACTGCCCGCAGCGAGGCACTGGCGAAACGGGCCGAGGCCCTTCAAAACGCCCAGATAAACTAGCACGCAAGACGCTCTGACGGATTGCACCCCTGCCCTGAACCCGCTAAGGCAGCGCGCAAAGGATGGCCCGCCAGCGGCGGAATTTCGAGCGAAAGGACCCAAGGGAATGACACAGGCGCTGCGGCTTGGAATTGCGGGTTTGGGAACCGTCGGTGTGGGCGTAGTCAAGATTGTGCGTCGCCATGCGGACCTGCTACAGGCGCGCACCGGACGTCCCATTGAGATCACCGCCGTGTCGGCCCGTGACGCCAGCAAGGATCGTGGCGTGAACCTGTCGGACTACGCATGGGAGACCGATCCCGTTGCTTTGGCCAAGCGCGACGATATCGATGTGTTTGTGGAACTGATGGGCGGCGAAAACGGCCCGGCCAAGGCCTCGGTCGAGGCTGCGCTGGCCAGCGGCAAGGATGTGGTTACAGCCAACAAGGCGCTGCTGGCGATCCACGGGCAGGAGCTTGCTGAGAAGGCCGAGGCTGCAGGTCGTGTGATCCGGTTTGAAGCCGCAGTGGCAGGAGGCATCCCGGTCATCAAATCTCTGACCGAAGGATTGGCAGGGAACGATATCACGCGCGTCATGGGTGTGATGAACGGCACCTGCAATTACATCCTGACGCGGATGCAGTCGCAGCAACTGGGCTATAACGCGCTGTTCGAGGAATGTGCGCAGCTGGGCTATCTCGAAGCAGATCCAAATCTGGATGTGGGCGGCATCGACGCGGCGCACAAACTGGCGCTGCTGTCATCGATTGCATTCGGCACCAAGCCAAATTTCGACGGAATCGAGATTGAAGGCATACAGCAGATCAGCCTGGATGATATCGATCAGGCTGATGACATGGGCTATCGGATCAAGCTGCTGGGCGTAGCGCAACGCACCGCGCGGGGGCTGGAGCAACGGATGCAGCCCTGTCTAGTTCCCAGTGACTCACCGCTGGGTCAACTGGAAGGCGGCACCAATATGGTTGTGCTGGATGGTGATGCGGTCGAACAGATTATTCTACGTGGCCCTGGCGCAGGCGAAGGACCAACGGCCAGCGCCGTGATGGGCGATGTCTGTGATCTGGCGCGCGGGCTGCATATCCCGACATTCGGACGGCCTGCCACGTCGCTGGAAGAGGCAAAGCCTGCCGTCACAGGGCTGCCCGCGCCCTACTATCTGCGGCTGGGCCTGCTGGATAAACCCGGTGCGCTGGCCAAAGTGGCCGCCATTTTGGGGGATGCCGGTGTCTCAATCGACCGGATGCGCCAGTATGGTCATGCCGAAAGCACCGCGCCCGTACTGATCGTCACGCACAAGACCACCCGCACAACACTGGACGTCGCGCTCGAGGGCTTGCGCGATACCGATGTCATCGCGGGCGAGCCTGTTGCCCTGCGGATTGAAGAGGTTTGAGCTTGCGGCCTGCATGAAACGCAAGCTATGCCGGACATTACGGCTTTATTGACCTGAGGATACCAAAATATGAGTGCTGCCAAGATCGATTTTAACGACCGCCTGCTGTCTTTGGGGCTGGCAAGGGTCGCGGAACAGGCCGCGCTGGCCTCGGCCTCGCTGGTTGGACGGGGTGATGAAAAAGCCGCCGATCAGGCTGCGGTGAACGCCATGCGCGAGCAGTTGAACCTGCTGGATATCGCGGGCGTTGTCGTCATCGGCGAAGGTGAACGCGACGAAGCGCCGATGCTCTATATCGGCGAAGAGGTCGGCACGGGCAACGGCCCGGGCGTGGATATCGCGCTGGACCCGCTGGAAGGCACCACCCTGACCGCCAAGGATATGCCCAACGCGCTGACCGTCATCGCCATGGGCCCGCGCGGCTCGATGTTGCACGCACCGGATGTGTATATGGACAAGCTGGCGGTTGGCCCCGGCTATCCTGAGAACGTGGTCAATCTAGACATGACCCCACGGGAGCGGGTCGAAGCTCTGGCCAAGGCCAAGGGGTGTGAACCCGCCGATATCACTGTTTGCATTCTTGAACGTCCACGCCATGAGGCGATGATCGCCGAAGTGCGCGAGACAGGGGCCTCGATCCGTCTGATCACTGATGGTGACGTGGCCGGTGTCATGCATTGTGCCGAGAGCGAAGCGACCGGCATCGATATGTATATGGGTCAAGGCGGCGCGCCTGAGGGTGTGCTGGCCGCTGCAGCGCTGAAATGCATGGGCGGTCAGATCTTTGGTCGCCTGTTGTTCCGTAACGATGACGAGCGAGGCCGCGCCGCCAAGGCAGGCATCACCGATCTGGACCGCGTGTACGCGCGCGACGAGATGGTGACAGCCGATGTGATCTTTGCCGCCACCGGCGTAACCGGCGGCTCGCTGCTGCCGCGCATCAAGCGCGAGCCGGGCTGGGTTGAGACAACAACACTGCTGATGCGGTCCAAGACGGGCTCGGTGCGCCGTATGTCCTACCGCACGCCGATGTGGTCGCATAACGACGCTTAGCGACTTGCGCCGCTGCCTTCGTCGAGCGTATTGGTAAAAAGATCAAAGGCCGGGTCCGATAGGGTCCGGCCTTGGTGCATGAGGTGAGACGTGGCGTTTCTGGGTGTTGAGCAATCGTTGACAGGACGGCGTTGGGTTGGACCGGCGATCGAGGTCGAGCGGTCGGCTGAGATGATGGCGCAACAGACTGATCTGCCGCGTGCCCTATGTCAGGTTCTGGCCCGCCGCGGAGTGCCGGCCATGGAAGCCTCTGGATTTCTGGAGCCCAAGCTGAAGGAATTGCTGCCTGATCCGCGTTCGATGAAAGACATGGAGCGCGCCGCGACCCGGTTTCTGGAAGCCGTGCGCAAGCGCCAGAAGATCGCGGTCTTCGCAGATTATGATGTGGACGGGGGCAGCTCAGCGGCGCTGTTGCTGGTTTGGTTGCGTCAGATGGGGATTGCTGCAACGCTCTATGTGCCCGACCGGATCGACGAAGGTTATGGCCCAAACGTGCCTGCCATGCAGGAACTAGCGGCCAGCCATGATCTGATCATCTGCGTGGATTGCGGAACGCTTAGCCACGAACCTATCGCGGCAGCGAAGGGCGCGGATGTGATCGTTCTGGACCACCATTTGGGTGGAGAAACACTGCCGGATTGCGTGGCCGTGGTGAACCCGAACCGGCAGGATGAAAGCGGTGATCTGGGGTATTTCTGCGCCGCTGCCGTGGTGTTCCTGATGCTGGTCGAAGCAGGGCGCCAATTGCGCGAGGCGGGGGCTAAAGGGCCGGATCTGATGGCGATGCTGGATCTGGTGGCGCTGGCCACGGTGGCGGATGTTGCGCCGCTGATCGAGGCCAATAGAGCATTGGTCCGGCAGGGATTGAAAGTTATGGCCCAGAGGCAAAGACCGGGGCTGGTCGCGCTGTCGGACGTGGCGCGCATGGATACCGCGCCCAATAGCTATCACCTGGGGTTTCTGCTGGGGCCGCGTGTGAATGCGGGTGGGCGCATTGGGCAGGCCGATCTGGGCGCACGTTTGCTAAGCACCGACTCGGTTTCCGAGGCCGAAGCCCTGTCCGAGCGGCTGGATGCTCTGAACACCGAACGGCGCGAAATCGAGAACGCGGTGCGCGCGGCAGCCATGACGCAGGCCGAAGAGCGCGGGCTGGATGCGCCGTTGGTTTGGGCTGCGGGCGACGGTTGGCATCCCGGCGTCGTTGGCATCGTCGCATCGCGACTGAAAGAGACCGCAAAACGCCCCGCCATCGTCATCGGATTTGACGGGGATGAGGGCAAGGGCTCTGGCCGGTCGGTCTCGGGCGTCGACCTCGGCGTGTCGATCCAGCGTCTGGCGTCTGAGGGACTGCTGGTCAAGGGCGGCGGCCACAAGATGGCGGCGGGTCTGACAGTGATGCGCGATCAGCTGGAGCCTGCCATGGAGCGGCTGTCGGAACTTCTCGCCAAGCAGGGCGCGGGCCAAGGTGGCCCAGCCGACTTGAAACTGGACGGGGCGCTGATGCCGGGGGCCGCGACAGTTGATCTGATCGAACAGATTGAAAAAGCAGGACCATTCGGGGCTGCGGCCCCTGCCCCTCGATATGCCCTGCCCGACTTGCAAGTGCGCTTTGCCAAGCGCGTAGGTGAGACACATCTGAAACTGTCCCTGTCCGATGGCATGTCCGGTGGACTGGACGCTATCGCCTTTGGCGCATTCGAGGGTCCGTTGGGAGATCGCCTGTCCAATCACGGCGGCGCTCGGTTCCATTTTGCGGGTCGGCTTGAGGTGAATACCTGGGGTGGCCGACAGAGCGTACAGCTGCGGCTGGAAGACGCTGCAGAGGCCGTCTGACACCTGCTTCAACGCACCTCGAAAACGGTCAAAAAAGTTTCGCAGGCTTGCGTTTTTCGTCTTGCGGGGGGGGAAGGTAAACCGTAAAAGGCCCTCCACAAGCCAGCGTGGCCCGTTCGTCTATCGGTTAGGACGCCAGGTTTTCAACCTGGAAAGAGGGGTTCGATTCCCCTACGGGCTGCCACTTTGCTTGTCTGGACCAAGTGGCCCGTTCGTCTATCGGTTAGGACGCCAGGTTTTCAACCTGGAAAGAGGGGTTCGATTCCCCTACGGGCTGCCATTTTTCCAATCCACTCATCGTGATCTCTGATTGAATGATTGTGGCTACGCTTAAGCGCAACGACTAGCCAGCTTGCCGGTGATTGGTTTCTGCAATCTCGATCCGAATACCCCATTGCTTCAATGCCTTGGCAACATCCCCGGTAGGTGCTTGGTCCGTGACCAGTAGATCGATCATACGCGGCTCGGGTCCGACATAAGGCGCGGTTTCACCAAATTTAAAATGCGCCGCAGCCACAAACAGTCGGTCGGTGTTGCTGGCGACAACAGTCGCAAGGTCTGCCTCAACTGAACTGTGGTACAAGAAACCTCGACGTGCCGAAATCGCATCGATGCTGAGCACTGCGATGTCAAACGCATAACGCTGTACCTGCCGATGCGTGACGTGACCGAATGCGCCGCGCTCATCGCTTTGCAGTTCGCCCCCAAGCAAATGCACACGATTGCCATTGGTTCCGGCCAGGGTCTGCCCCACCCCGATCGAGTTGGTCACGACGGTCAGGTTTCCCGACTGCCGCAGCTCTTCGGCCACATAAGCGGTGGTCGAGCCGACATCCAGAAAGACGGTCATCCCGTCCCGTATCAGGCTCGCCACATGCCCCGCGATCAACCGCTTTTCTTCAGAGTGTTGCGCTATACGGCGAAAAAAACTGGGGTCGCCTTGGGTGCCGGCGAGATAAGCGCCGCCATGCACACGTTCGACCGCGCCCGAGGCTGAGAGCGACTTGATCGTGCGCCGCACGGTTTCCTCAGAGACCCCTAGTGTTTTGGCCAGTTCCGAGTTTCGGGCTGTCCCGCCCAGACGACGGAGAACATCCAGAAGTTCAAGCTCACGATGGGTGTGCGGGCTGCGGGTTTTCACTGGACGCTCCGTATTTCCCAAATTTACCCAAACAAAGACACGGAATGCGGTCAGTGATCAACCCGAAACAGGCCGACCGCTGCAAGCGGCCGACTTGGTTTGGCTCAATGACAACAGACAGGCTTACGGCGCAGCGCGGTTTTGCGGAATGACCTCATAGCCGGGCTCTTCGGGTTCATCATCCAGCATTTCGGGTGGAAAGCCCGGTGCTTGAATCTCAAGTCCGGTCGCATCTTCGAGGCGTTTGATTATGTTCGGGGACAACTCGCGCTCGCCGTAGCGTGCGATGCCGTCTTCGAATATCTTGATCATCACCGGATTCACCTCAAGGGGGACACCGGCGCGGTCGGCAACCTCCTGAAACAGGCCGATATCCTTTTTCACCAGGTCCATGGTGAACGAGATATCGCGTGAACCGTTCAAGATGACCTGGCTTTCGGTTTCGTGCACGAACGAGGTGCCCGACGAAATCTTGATCGCCTCATAGGTGGTTCCAAGATCCATTCCAGCTGCTTTGGCGGTCACCAAAGCCTCGGCGCAGGTGATCAGGTTAGCGGTGGCCAGATAGTTGGTCAGCACTTTCAGCACCGAGGCCGACCCCAGTTCACCTGTGTGCAGAATGCGCCGCCCCATGGTCGTCAGGAAGGGCATAATACGCTCGAACGTTTCGCGGTCACAGCCAGCGAAGATCGAGATATTGCCCGTCGCAGCCCGGTGACATCCGCCTGAAACCGGACAATCCACCGCTGCGCCGCCTTGTTCGATGACCATGGCACCAAGGCGTTTGACCTCAGCCTCATCGGTGGTCGACATCTCCATCCAGATTTTGCCGGGGCCGACCTCGGGCAACATCTCTTGCATCACGGCGTCCGAGGCGGCGGGTGAAGGCAAGCAAGTGATCACCGCGTCGCAATCACGCATCAACTGCGCCGGACTTTCAGCGGCTTTGGCACCCTCGGTGACAAATCGGGTCACCTGATCCGGGTTCAGGTCATGAACCGTCAAATCGATTCCGTTACGCAGCAGCGATCCCGAGAGCTTGCCCCCAACATTTCCCAGCCCGATAAACCCTACTTTCATGCGCCGCATCCTCCTGTTCGCGTCTTGTGATCCATGCCAACACGTCACCACAGATGGATCATGCCGCCCAGCGACCTCGACAGGTCGCTTTTTACCTGCTTCTTCGCTGATCATCGCGACTCGCTTGACAAGCAGCCCAAGCGTGCCGCATGTCCCTTTCGTTGGTGTCTGCGTGCGCAGATGAAAAGGGAATGCGTCAGCGGGTTTTCCGTCAAACGCAGCCGCCCCCGCGACCGTGAACGGAGAGGGTGCCCAAGCCACTGGCCGCAAGGCCGGGAAGGCGGGACATCCGACAGAGGCCCGCCTCTGACATCCGCAAGCCGGGAGACCTGCCAACGCCCGAGATTTAAACCGGACGGGGTGTTCCGGTGTCGGGTCAAAAGCGACCCGCATGAAACCCCGTCCCCCACGAAGAGGATTTGGGGGGATGAGAGACATGACCGAGACCGCTCCGGTCGAGCTGCTGGTTTGCACCACCTGCCGTCGCGGGCTGCCTGTCGAAGATGATGCGCAGCGCCCCGGTGCACTTTTGCACAAGGCGCTTGAGCAGGCCGATCTGCCCGAAGGGATCACCTTGAAAGCCGTGGAATGCTTGTCGAACTGCGATGAGGGCTGTTCCATCGTCTTGCGCGGTGGGCCGGATCGCTGGACCTTCGTGTATGAACACCTCAACGAAACCGACCACGTCGACATGATCGTGGAGGGTGCCACCAAATACCTCGCGACCGAGGATGGTCTGGTCAAATGGCGCGAGCGCCCCGAACATTTCCGCAAGAACTGCGCAGCCCGCATTCCCCCGATTGGAGCCCTGAAATGAGCAACCTTGAGAAACTTCCCGTCACTGTGATCACCGGCTTTCTGGGCTCGGGCAAGACAACGCTGGTGCGCCACCTGATGCAGAACCCGCAGGGCAAGCGTCTGGCCGTTGTGGTCAATGAATTCGGCGATGTTGGCGTTGATGGCGATATCCTGAAATCCTGCGCGATCCCCGATTGCCCGGCGGAAAACATCATGGAACTGGCCAATGGCTGCATCTGCTGCACCGTGGCGGACGATTTCATCCCGACCATCGAAGTGCTGATGGCGCTGGAGCCGCGCCCTGATCACATCCTGATCGAAACCAGCGGTCTGGCGCTGCCGAAACCGCTGCTAAAGGCCTTCGACTGGCCTGATATCCGTTCGAAAATCACCGTCGATGGTGTCATCGCGCTGGCCGATGCCGAGGCGGTCGCTGCCGGTCGCTTTGCCCCGAATGTCGAGGCGGTGGATGCCCAGCGCATGGCCGATGACTCGATTGATCATGAAACGCCGCTGTCCGAAGTGTTCGAAGATCAGATTTCCTGCGCCGATATCATCCTGCTGACCAAGCCTGATCTGGCCGGTCCCGAAGGTGTCGCCAAGGCCAAAGAGGTCATCGCTGCAGAGGCCCCGCGCCCCCTGCCCGTTGTTGAAGTGGCCGAGGGCGTCGTTGACGTCCGCGTCGTGTTGGGTCTGGAAGCCGCCGCCGAGGATGACATGGACGCACGCCCATCGCATCACGACGGCCATCACGATCACGAACATGACGATTTCGAAAGCATCATCGTCGAGTTGCCCGAACAGAGCGATCCGCTCGATCTGGTGACGAAAATCGAACGTCTGGCCAAAGAACTGAACATCCTGCGCGTCAAAGGCTATGCCGCCGTTCAAGGCAAGCCCATGCGCCTGCTGGTTCAGGCCGTCGGTGCGCGCGTGCGCCATCAGTATGACCGCCCTTGGGAACCCGGCGAGGAGCGCCGCTCGCGTCTAGTCGTCATTGCCGAGCATGACGATATCAAAGAGGCCGAAATCCGCGATATCCTCGTGGGTGTGACCGAGGCAGCCGAGTAAAGCCATGCACGTCGTCTTCCGCGAAAGCCACGGGTTAGAGGAAACGGAAACCCCGACCGATCTGGGCCAAAGCCCGGCGGATTTGGTGGTGCTGTCCTTTTCCGACAGCGACCTCGGCGCTTTCGCGGCGGGATGGCACCGTGGAGGCGGACCCGACGGGCGGATGCCGACGATGCGGCTGGCCAATCTGACGGCGCTGAAACACCCTCTGTCCGTCGACACCTATGTCGAACAGACGTTGGAGGGGGCCAAGGGCATACTGATCCGTCTGATCGGTGGAGTGCCCTATTGGGCGTACGGCTTGCAGCAGGTTCTGGCGCTGGCGCAGGCCAAGGGCATTGCACTGGCCGTCCTGCCTGCGGATGGGCGCGAAGATACCCGGCTGGACGACTACTCCACCTTACCCGTCTCGACCCTGCGGCGGCTGGCGCATCTGTGCGACACCGGCGGTGAGGTCGCGGCACAGGCGGCCTTGGCGCAAATGGCACTGGCGGCAGGTCTTTATGCTGGGCCGGTGATGGGGGCCAAGACCTTGCCCGAGTGTGGCGCATGGTGCCCGGATCGCGGTGTGCTCCCGGCGGAAGAAGCGTTCACAGGTGACGCGAAACGCATCCTCGTCACCTTTTACCGCGCTTACCTGACCTCGGCGGATACCGCCCCGGTCGCAACCTTGATCCGCAGCCTGCGTGCCCGCGGATATGACGCTGTTGGTCTGTTCGCTCCATCTCTGAAAGCACCCGCTGCCGCCGACTGGCTGCGGGATCAGGTCGTTGCGTTAAGCCCATCCGCGATCATCAACGCCACTTCGTTCTCGGGCAAAGGCGCGTCGGGCACCTCTCCGCTCGATGCAGCGGGTGTGCCGGTATTTCAGGTCGCGCTGGCCACCTCGCGCCGCAAGGCGTGGGCCGAAGCCGAACGTGGGCTTTCGCCCGCCGACCTCGCCATGCATGTGGTTCTGCCTGAGGTAGACGGGCGTATCTCGGCAGGCATCGCCTCGTTTAAAGAACCGGGAAAGCGCGACCCGCACCTTGAGTATTCCCGTTTTGCCCACCGGGCTGAACCTGAACGGATCGAAGCAATCATTGATCGTGTGATTGGTTGGCTGAACCTCGACGATAAACCCAAGGCGGATCAAGTGCCCGCGCTGGTGCTGTCCACTTATCCCGGCAAGGATTGGCAAATGGCCCATGCGGTTGGGTTGGACGCGCTGGCCTCTGCCGAGGCGATGCTGTCCGACTTGCAGGCCGAGGGTTATGATACCGCGCCTGCCGAACCGATTGGCGAAACACTGTTGGAAGCTCGGATTTCGTGGCCGCTGACTGACTATCAAACCACGCTGGCGGACCTGCCCGACCAACTGCGCACCGATCTGCAAACCGTCTGGGGCAAGCCCGAGGACGACCCAACCTTCACCGATGGCGCGTTCCATTTCACTGCCCTGCGACGGGGCAAAGCTCTGATCGCGTTGCAACCGGAACGCGGCACGCCCGAACTGCGGGATGACGACTACCACGACCTGTCGCGCACCCCGCGTCACAGCTATGTCGCCTTCTACCTGTGGCTCCGTAAAGGATTGGGCGCGGATGCGCTGATCCATATCGGTGCGCATGGCACACTGGAATGGCTGCCGGGCAAATCGGTCGCCTTGTCCGCCGATTGCTGGCCCGAAGCGCTGATCCGCGATCTGCCGGTGATCTATCCCTTCATCGTCAACGACCCCGGCGAGGCCGCACAGGCAAAACGCCGGATCGGGGCCGTTACGCTGGGTCACATACCGCCACCCTTGAAGGAAAGCGGTACGCCCGATCGGATGGTGCGGCTGGAATCGCTGCTCGACGAATTCTCGAACGCCGACGGATTGGACCCCAAGCGCCGCGACCGGCTGCAGGAAAACATCCGGGACGAGGCGCAAGCCATCGGGCTTGAAAGCGATCTTGGCCTTGATCAGGCCACCTGCACCGCCGAGGCGATCACCCGCATCGACCGGTTTGTCTGCGATATCAAGGAAAGTCAGTTCGGCGACGGGTTGCATATCTTTGGCCGCGTGCCAGAGGTGACCGGCAATTTCGACCCCGCGCCCTCGGCCCATGCCGAACGCAGTGCCCTGATCGACGCACTGGCGGGTAAACGGATTGAGGCTGGCCCGTCTGGTTCCCCCTATCGCGGTCGCTCGGACGTGCTGCCAACCGGACGGAACCTGTACACCACTGATCCGCGTTCAGTACCGACGCGTGCGGCCTATACCCAAGGCGTCAAGCTGGCCGAAGAACTGGTGCGACGGCATTTGCAAGAAGAAGGCGATTATCCCAAGGGCCTAATCGTCGATCTGTGGGGCTCGGCCACCATGCGCACAGCGGGCGAGGAATTCGCCATGGCGTTGCACCTGCTGGGCGTCAAACCTGTCTGGGATAAGGGCTCAGAACGGGTATCGGGAATCGAGGTCTTGCCGATCACCGATCTCAGTCGTCCACGTCTGGATGTCACGCTACGGGTCTCCGGCTTGTTCCGCGATGTATTCCCGACCCTGTCAGCGCTCTATGGTCAGGCGGTACGAGCCCTTTCGACGCGCGATGAGGCGTCTGACTGGAACCCCTATGCCGGTCAGGAACTGGCGGCGCGCGTCTTTGGCCCTGCCCCGGGCAGCTATGGGTTGAACATGACCCATCTTTCCGAGACCTATACGGACGAAGCTCGCGTTCAGGCCGGCGAGGCGTGGCTCGAGGCCAGTTCTTTCGCGCTGGAGGGGGAACATATCGCCCAAGATAAGGACGGCATCTCGCAGCGCGTCGCCAATGCCGACAGCTTCGTCCATCTTCAGGACCTGACTGAAACCGATCTGCTGCTGGCCAGCGACTATGCCACGCATGAGGCAGGGTTTGCCGCCGCCAAGAAGATCTCCGGCGGAAGCGCGCAGCTTTATCATCTGGACAATACTAACCCGGACAACCCACGCGCCCGCACCTTGCCCGAGGAAATCAGCCGTGTCGTGCATGCCCGCGCGGCAAATCCGGGCTGGATCGCCGGAATGCAACGGCATGGGTTCCGGGGTGCAGCCGAAATTGCGGCAACTCTGGACCATATGGCCTCCTTTGCCCATCTGTCCGGCACGGTCGCACCTCATCTGTTCGATCTTTATCATGATGCGACGCTGGGGGACTCCGACGTAGATGCCTTCCTGCAAGAGGCCAACCCTCAGGCGCATCAGGCCATGCAGGACCGTTTCCGCGCTCTGCTGGAGGCTGGTCTTTGGAATACGCGCCGGAACTCGATCCGGGCCGATTTGGAGGGGTTATGATGAGCGCCCCAATCGTACAGGGCTGGTGCCCGGGCGCCCATCGACCGATGATGTCGGGTGATGGCTTGGTGGTCCGGGTCCGCCCCCGACTGGCACGTCTGGACGCCCAACAAGCGATGGGTCTGTGCACTCTGGCCGAGCGGTTCGGCAACGGCACCATAGACCTGACCAACCGAGCCAACCTTCAATTGCGCGGCGTTGCCGAAGCGGACCATCAGCCGTTGCTTGCGGAGCTTTCGGCGCTGAATCTTTTGGACGCGGAGCCCGGCATTGAGGTTCGGCGCAACATTCTGGTCTCGCCGCTCTATGAACCCCTCGACCTGACCGCACGTCTGACACAGGAGTTGATCGACCGACTGGCCGAGTTGCCCGCCTTGCCTGCCAAATTCGGCTTTGCCATCGACACCGGACCCGAGCGTCTGCTGGCGGCGAATTCAGCGGATATCAGGCTTGAAACCAGCCCTGATGGTCTGGTCCTACGCGCTGACGGGGCTGATACCGGACGTTGTGTGTCTGAAACCCAAGCCATCGATCAGTTGATCGCGTTGGCGAACTGGTTTGCAGAACATCACACACCCGAGACGCGACGCATGACGCGGGTTGTAGCTTCAATTGGTTTGCCCGACGACTGGCAAGGCACCTTGCCCGGTCCAGTTGGCACGCCGCTTCAACCCGGTGTCCGACCGCAAGGCACCATTTATGGCGCGACTTTCGGCCAACTGCCTGCGCGCGAACTCTGTGATTTGATCGAGAAGAGTGGCGCCTCTGCCCTTCGGGTCACGCCGTGGCGGCTGATCCTGCTGGAAGGCGGGGCAGCGATACCTGCTCCGGCATTTGTCACAAACGAAACCGACCCGCTAATGACCACTGACGCCTGCCCCGGCGCTCCATTCTGCCCGCAGGCCCAGGTGGAAACCCGCGGGATCGCACGCGCCCTAGCCGCGCGCATTCCCGGCAACCTGCACGTATCGGGCTGTGCCAAGGGTTGTGCCCGCATGAGTGCCGCCGATGTCACTTTGGTGGGCCGTGAGGGACGATTCGATCTTGTCAAACAAGGCCGCGCGGGGGATGAGCCCTGCCAGCGTGGCTTGACCGAAGAAACACTAATGAACATGGACTTCACCTGATGCCCTACACGTATGAAACCGATGGCGCGGCGATCTATAAGGAAAGCTTCGCCACCATCCGGTCCGAATCCGATCTGACTCGGTTCGACGCCGACGAGGAACAGGTCGCCGTTCGCATGATCCACGCCGCCGGTATGGTCGGTCTGGAAGAGTTCGTGCACTTCTCTCCCGGTTTCGTAACCGCAGCACGCGCCGCGCTGGAAAATGGCGCGCCGATCCTGTGTGACGCCCGCATGGTTAGCGAGGGCGTAACTCGCTTCCGCCTGCCTGCCGATAACGAGGTCATCTGCACCCTGCATGACGACCGTGTGCGCCCTCTGGCCGCCGAGATGAGCAACACCCGCTCAGCCGCCGCGCTGGAGCTTTGGCGTCCGCATCTGGAGGGCGCGCTGGTCGCCATCGGCAATGCGCCCACCGCGCTGTTCCATCTGCTGAATATGTTGGAAGACCCCGAATGCCCGCGCCCCGCCGCCATCATCGGTTGCCCGGTGGGCTTTGTCGGCGCCGTCGAATCCAAGGATGCCCTGTGGGAGGCACAGCCGGTCCCGTCCTGTATCGTCAAGGGACGTCTGGGCGGCAGCGCCATTACCGTGGCAGCCATCAACGCCATCGCGAGCCGCGCGGAATGAGCGGGGGCAAAATATATGGCGTGGGCCTCGGCCCCGGCGACCCGGACCTGATGAGCGTTCGGGCCGACCGCTTGCTGCGCAATGCACGCCACGTGGCTTTCTTTCGCAAACCGGGCCGCAGCGGTCAGGCGCGCAAGATCGTCAACGGGATGATCCCGGGAGATGCGGTCGAATTCCCGATGGAATACCCGGTCACAACCGAAATACCGGTGACCGATCCGCGCTATAATGAGCTTCTATCCGCCTTCTACAAAGACTGCGCAGCGCATCTGAAAGCACTGTCCGAGCAAGGAGAGGACGTTGTGGTCCTGTGTGAGGGAGATCCGTTTTTCTATGGATCTTTCATGCATCTTTACAGCCGCTTAAGAGACGATGCCGATGTAGAAGTCGTCCCTGCAATCACGGGCATGTCCGGCGCCTGGACAGCGACGGGCGACCCGATCACCTGGGGCGATGACGTTCTGACCGTGCTGGTTGGCACTCTGCCCGAGGAATCTCTGGCAGAACGCATGGGACAAACCGATGCGTTGGTGGTGATGAAGATCGGGCGCAATATCGACAAGGTGAAGCGTGCTCTGAAGACGGCCGGTCTGTATGACCGTGCCTGGATCGTTGAATTCGCCCAGATGCCAAACCAGACCGTGACGAAACTGTCCGAGGCCTGCGATAAGATCACCCCCTATTTCTCGATCATCATCGTTCATGGACAGGGACGGCGACCATGAGTGGTTGGGTCAAGATCGCAGGGCTTGGACCGGGCGACAAGGCCCTCGTGACCCCCGAAGTCACGGCGGCCTTGGCCGATGCGACCGATGTGGTCGGCTACATCCCCTACGTCGCCCGCGTGGCAGAACGCGAAGGGCTGACCCTGCACGCCAGCGATAACCGAGTCGAGATCGACCGATCTCAGCACGCGCTGCAAATGGCGGCCGAGGGCAAAAAGGTTGTGGTCGTCTCGTCCGGAGATCCCGGCGTATTTGCAATGGCTGCCGCGGTGTTTGAAGCGCTGGAGAACGGCCCTGCTGTATGGCGCGATATTCAGATCGACGTTCTGCCCGGAATTACTGCGATGTTGGCGGCCTCTGCACGGGCAGGCGCGCCGATGGGGCACGATTTTTGCGCCATCAACCTCAGTGACAACCTCAAACCATGGTCACTGATCGAAAAACGATTGCGGCTGGCCGCGCAGGCGGACTTTTCAATGGCGTTCTACAATCCACGCTCGAAGTCTCGACCAGAAGGCTTTGTGAAGACGCTGGAAATCCTGCGTGAGGAATGCGAACCCGAACGGCTGATCCTGTTTGCCCGTGCTGTATCGCGCGCGGATGAGGCGATCCGAATTTCCACACTGGCCGAGGCGACACCCGAAATGGCGGATATGCAGACCGTGGTCATCGTCGGCTCATCTCGCACGCGTTTGATCGAACGGAATGGCGCGCCCATCGTCTATACACCACGATTTACGCTCGATGAGGGTCAGGGATGAGTCAACCAGTCCAAAATCTGTGTGACATGGCTCAGTTCGATCCGCTGCGGCAGGGCCGGACGATCGATCATCAGCACCGGCAAGCCCAGCGCCCGCGCCGCGTCGAGCTTCGCGCGCGCGCCAGAGCCGCCAGCGTTCTTGGACACAACAAGCTGCGTGCCGTGATCTTGCATCAGTGCGCGGTCATCGGCCTCGGTGAAGGGCCCTCGGGCCACGATCACATCTGCATTCGGCAGCGGCAGGTCTTCGGGTTCATCCACCAGCCGCAGAAGGTAATGGTGCTGAGGTTTCGCCGCGAAGTCTTCAAGATGCATACGTCCAACTGCCAGAAACACGCGCTGTGGCACTCCGGAAAGCGCCTCAACCGCGGCGGCGATATCGGGCACATGATGCCATCTGTCACCGGGTTGCGGCACCCATGCCCCGCGCGTCAGAGCAGCAAGCGGAATTTGCGTCTCATTGCAGGCCGCGATCGCGTTCCGGCTCATCTGAGCGGCAAACGGATGAGTGGCATCCACGACGTGAGTAACGCCGTTTTCGCGGATATAACTGGCCAGCCCGTCAACCCCACCATACCCGCCAACACGGGTCGGCAACGGCTGAGGGCGAGGTTTCTCCACCCGTCCGGCGTAAGAATAGATCGCCGTAATCCCCTGTTCGGATACAGCTTTGGCCAGAGCGTTGGCCTCGGTCGTACCACCAAGAATCAGGAGGTTTGGCATGTCTGAATCTCCGTGGCTGACCGTTCTGGGCTTGGGCGAAGATGGGCTTGATGGCCTGTCGCCCGCAAGCCGTCAAGTGCTGGACCGGGCCGAAGTTATCATGGGCCCTCCCCGGCATCTTTCGCTGTTGCCCGAAACCGGCGCCCGACGGATCGAATGGCCTGTACCCTTCTCGGACGGTTTGCCATTGCTGCAGCAGGAACGCGGGCGCGCGACCGTGGTTCTGGCATCAGGCGATCCGTTCTGGTTCGGTGCGGGTTCGGTGATCGCACGCAATTTTGAGGCCGGGGAATGGATCGCTCTGCCCGGCCAGTCGACATTCTCGCTCGCCGCGGCGCGTCTGGGCTGGCCGCTGGAGAGCACGCAAACCTTTGGCCTGCACGCGGCCCCGCTGACCCGCCTGCGCCCGCATTTGTCGCCCGGCCTGCGCGCCATCATCCTGTTGCGCAATGGTGCGGCGGTTGCAGAATTGGCCCAGTATCTGACCGAGACACGCTTCGCGGATACCCGGCTGCACGTGATGGAGGCGTTGGGCGGCCCACGCGAACGCGCCCGGGCTGTATCATTGACCGAAGCGCTGCTGGGCACCTTCGATCACCCTGTCTGCGTTGCGCTCGAGGTCGCTGGCCAAGGCCGCGCCCTGCCCAAGGCAACAGGAAAACCAGACGAGATTTTCGAAACCGACGGCCAGATCACCAAACGCCCGATCCGTGCGCTGACCCTGTCTGCATTGGCCCCTCAAAGGGGCGAGCACTTGTGGGATATCGGTGGAGGCACCGGCTCAATCAGTATCGAGTGGCTGATGTGTGACCCGACCCTGACCGCGACGACGATCGAGCCGCGCGAAGATCGCGCCGAGCGCATCCGCCGCAACGCAGATATGCTGGGGCAGGATCGCCTGAACGTCGTGCATGGTGCCGCACCGGATGCGTTGACCGGCCTGCCGTTGCCTGATGTGGTCTTCATCGGCGGAGGCCTGAGCCCTGACCTGCTGATCTGGCTGCGTGATGCGCTGCCCGCTGGAACTCGGTTGGTCGCCAACGCGGTAACGCTGGAAAGCGAGGCACTGTTAGCTCGGTGGCATGAAGACTTGGGCGGAGAGCTTCTGCGCGTAGAGCTGGCGCATTCCGCCCCGCTGGGGCCGCGCCGCGGTTGGAAATCGGCCTATCCGGTGGTTCAATGGAGCGTGACGCTATGATCGTCGCTGGCCTGGGCTTCTCATCAAAAGCTACTGCTGACAGCCTGCGCACCGCCTATGAAGCGGCAGTGTCCGGGCAAATTGTCGAAGCGTTGGCGACAGTTGCCGACAAAGAGGGGCACCCGGCGCTGTCGGCTTTCGCCGAAGACCTCGCCCTGCCCCTGCATTTCGTTGCGGCTGCCGATCTGACCGGGCAACGCACTCTGACATGCTCGAACCGCAGCCGGGCCACCTATGGCACCGGCAGCGTCGCCGAAGCATCCGCCTTGGCCGCCGCCGGACCGGGCGCGCGACTGCTCTCACCTAGACAGATATCAGACGACCGGCTGGCCACCTGCGCCATCGCCATCGGAGGACAAACATGACCGTTCATTTCATCGGCGCCGGACCGGGCGCTGCCGACCTGCTGACCCTGCGCGGGCGCGATATCATCGCCTCGTGCCCTGTGTGCCTCTATGCGGGATCGCTGGTGCCCGAAGAAATCCTGAGCCATTGCCCCGAGGGCGCGAAGATCATCAACACTGCGCCGATGGATCTGGATCAGATCATGGCCGAGATCGAGGCCGCCCATAAGGCGGGTCAGGACGTAGCACGCCTGCATTCAGGTGATCTGTCAGTCTGGTCCGCGATGGGGGAACAAATTCGTCGCCTGAAAGAGATGGGGATTCCGGTCAGCGTAACACCCGGCGTGCCGTCCTTTGCAGCAGCAGCCGCCGCTTTAGGCACCGAACTGACTCTGCCCGGTTTGGCGCAATCGGTGGTTCTGACACGGACGCCCGGACGTGCATCCTCGATGCCCGAAGGCGAGACGCTGGAGAATTTCGCACGAACCGGAGCGACGCTGGCCATTCACTTGTCGATCGGCAATCTGGATCAAGTGGTCGCCGACCTGACTCCGGCCTACGGCGCCGATTGTCCCGTGGCCGTAGTCTACCGCGCCAGCTGGCCGGATGAGCGGATCATCCGTGCGACACTGAAAACGTTGAAAGAGGCGCTGGATGAAAGCATCTCGCGTACGGCGCTGATCATAGTTGGACCTGCGCTTGCGGGTGAAGGGTTCGACGAAAGCTGCCTCTATTCCAAAGACTACGACCGCCGCTATCGCCCGCAAAGCGCAGATAGCCCCTGGTCAAGCTGGAGCCATGGTGATGACTAACCCTCCCGGCGTTTTGATTTCCGCACCGTCTTCGGGCACCGGCAAAACCACGGTCATGCTGGGCCTGTTACGTGCACTGGCCGAGGATGGGCTTGCTGTGCAGCCTTTCAAAAGCGGACCGGATTACATCGATCCAGCTTTTCACCGGGCAGCTGCGGGGCGCGCCTCGTTCAATCTGGACAGCTGGGCGATGGGAGAACCGTTGCTGAATGCGATATCTATACAGGCCGAAGGGGCTGATATCGTCGTGGCCGAGGGGTCGATGGGGCTGTTTGACGGTGTCGCCAAACCCGGCGAGTTAGGTCATGGATCAAGCGCCGAGACCGCACAGCGGATGGGCTGGCCGGTCGTGCTGGTACTGGATGTGGGCGGTCAGGCTCAATCAGCTGCGGCCACGGCACTGGGCTTCAAGATGTACAATCCTGATCTGCCCTTTGCCGGCGTAATCCTGAACCGCTGCGCCAGCCCGCGCCACGAGCGCCTGACGCGACTGGGCATGGAGCGCGCAGGCCTGCCGGTTCTGGGCGTATTACCGAGGAGGGGTGATCTGACCCTGCCCGAGCGACATCTGGGCTTGATACAAGCGGTCGAACATCCTGATCTGGAAAGCGCGATCGTCGGGTATGCCGCGTTCCTGCGGGAGCATGTCGATCTTGAGGCGATCAAGCGGGCGGCTTCCTCAGGCCCAGCAAGGCCATCGTCAGCCGCGCTGCCGCGGCCCCCGGCACAGCGGATCGCACTGGCTCGAGACGCTGCATTTTCGTTTACCTACCCGCATTTGCTGGAAGGGTGGCGCACGGCAGGGGCTGAGATTTTACCATTTTCACCGCTGGCCGATGAGGCTCCGGCGAGGAACGCGGATCTGGTATGGTTACCCGGCGGGTATCCGGAATTGCATGCAGGCACTCTGGCTGCGGCCCAGACCTTCCAGAGCGGTTTGCGCAAGCATGCCGAGACCAAGCCTGTGCATGGTGAATGCGGAGGGTATATGGCTTTGGGTCAGGCCCTGATCGACAAGGACGGCGTGCAGCACGAGATGGCGGGCCTATTGGGGTTGGTGACCTCCTACCAAAAGCGCAAGTTCAATCTGGGTTATCGCAAGGCCGAATTACTTGCCCCGATGCCGGGCTTGCCAGCGGGAACCGCTCTTCGGGGGCACGAGTTCCACTATTCTTCGATCGTTGAACAGCCCGATGCCCCTCTGGCACGAGTGTTTGACGCAGAAGGCGCGGAAGGGCCTCAGACCGGGTCGGTCCGTGGCACTGTTACCGGCACATTCTTTCACCTGATCGCGGAGGCGTCGGCATGAGCGGGTTTGTGTCTTTCATCGGATCAGGCCCCGGTGACCCCGAACTGTTGACACTGAAGGCGGTCGATCGGATGCAAAAAGCCGATGCAGTGTTGTTTGACGACCTCAGCAGCGGCCCTATCCTGACCCACGTACGCGACAACGCCGATCTGGTGGGCGTCGGCAAACGCGCTGGACGCCCCTCGCCCAAGCAGGATCATGTCAGCCGGTTGCTGGTCGAATATGCACAGACCGGTCAGCATGTTGTGCGGTTGAAATCGGGTGACGGCGGTATGTTCGGGCGCCTTGAAGAAGAACTCATCGCTCTGCGCGAAGCCGGGATAGATTATGAGATCATTCCGGGCATCCCATCGGCCATCGCGGCGGCGGCAGCGGCAGGTATCCCGTTGACCCGGCGATTGACGGCGCGGCGAGTTCAGTTTGTCACCGGCCACGATGTCAGCGGCAAGCTTCCCACCGATCTGAACCTGCCCGCTTTGGCCGATGCCGGGGCGACGACCGTCGTGTTCATGGGCAAGCGCACCTTCCCGCTATTGGTCGAGGCATTACAATCGCATGGCCTGCCTCTGGACACACCTGCTCTCATGGCCGAGTCTGTCTCCACCCCCGAACAGAAGCTGCACCGATCAACCATCGGTACTTTGGCCGAGACGCTGCGTTCTGAAATTGGAACGGCTCCGGCGCTCATTCTGTATGGGCCGCTGGCGGAGTTCGAGGATGATTGAGTTGAGCCTGATCGGGATCGGCACCGGCAACCCGGATCATGTGACCTTTCAGGGAGCACAGGCGATTCAGACGGCGGATCTGATCCTGATCCCGCGCAAGGGTGAAAACAAGGCCGATCTGGCCGGGATACGCGAAGAGATCATCGCTCAGGTTACCGAAACCGCACCGCGTATCGCCTATTTCGACATCCCTAAGCGACGCTCGGATGACGGATATCTGCGCGGGGTGGACGAGTGGCATGATGCCATCGCATTGCGCTGGCATGAGGCAATGGGCGCGCACCCCGATGCATGCCGCGTGGCGCTGCTGATTTGGGGGGATCCCTCGCTTTACGACAGTTCGCTGCGCATTGCGGCGCGGTTGGAACCGCGACCAACGACAAAGGTGATCCCCGGCATCACCGCCCTGCAGGCGCTGACGGCGGCGCATGCAATACCGATCAATGAACTGGGCGCGCCTTACATAGTCACTACTGGGCGGCGCATCCGGGATGAGGGCTGGCCCAACACGGCTTCGACCGTCGCGGTGATGCTGGACGGAGAATGTTCGTTCCAGAGTCTTGAGATGGCCGATTTTGACATCTGGTGGGGGGCATATGTCGGCATGAAGGAGGAAATCTTGATCAAGGGTCCCCTGATCGAAGTGGCGCAGCAGATTATCGACACGCGCGCCCGCGCTCGTGAAGATCATGGTTGGATCATGGATATTTATTTGCTGAGAAAGCGTGCGGACTGAGCGGCAATCCTGGCGCGACCCACGAGATTGTGAGCCCGGTTTCATCGGTTTTCTGCCATCAGTCGTGGGATCACCGAAGGAGGGTCGGCACATGAAGGCATTCTGGATCGCATTTGCTCTGCTGGCCCTGCCTGCCTGGGCAGACATTACCGAGCCGCTCTCTGGCTGGGCTGTCTACCCCAGCGACAAAAGCTATGAGCAACTGGTCGAAGACACCAAAGCCGCCGTTAAGGAAAACGGGCTGATCGTGGTCACGCAGGCCGGTCCGACCAAAGCCGCAGCCGCGCGTGGCATCACCATTCCCGGCAATCGGGTGATCGGCGCGTTCAACAACGATTACGCGGTGCGGGTGCTTGAGACTTCTACCAACGCGATGATCGAAGCCCCCATTCGCTTCTATGTGACAGAAAACGAGGACGGGACTGCGACCTTGTCCTACAAAACACCCGGTTTCGTTTTTGCCCCCTATGTCTACGAGGGCGGCGAAACATTGCGCGAAATTGCTGCGGAGCTGGATACGAAGTTTCAGGCGGTTGCTGAAAGCGCCGTCAAATAGTCACAGTGGCGTGAACCTGCTTGCGTCTGGGTGAGTCCTCCGCAATCTGCAGCATAACACGATGATCGGAGCTTGATTGATGCAGGACCTGTCCCCCCGCGCCGCGGATCTATTGGCACAACGCCTCTATGAGGCCGGATGCCGCCACGCTTTCGGCATGCCCGGCGGCGAGGTGCTGACACTGGTCGATGCGCTGGAACAGGCAGGGATCACCTTTCACCTAGCCAAACACGAAAATTCCGCCGGTTTCATGGCCGAGGCCGTGCACCACCGCGATGGCGCGCCTGCGATCCTGGTGGCGACATTGGGTCCTGGAGCGATGAACGGGATCAACGTGGTCGCGAACGCCTTGCAGGACCGGGTACCGATGATCGTATTGACCGGCTGCGTCGATGCGGACGAGGCGCTGACCTATACGCATCAAGTGATGGATCACGCGCAGGTCTATCGCTCGATCACCAAAGGCACCTTCATGCTGACCGCCGAAGGAGCTGACATCATCGCTGACAAAGCCGTTTCGCTGGCCAATCAACCACGCCCCGGCCCGGTGCATATCGACGTTCCGATCTCGGTGGCCGATATCCGCGTGTCGAACGTGAAACGCCGTCGTCTCGTCAAGGTCGCCCCCGTCGCCCCCGAGGGTGAATGTCTGGAAAAGGCCCGCCGCTGGGTGGCACAGGCCGAACGGCCCCTCGCGATTATCGGTCTGGATGTTCTCTATGACGACTCGCGTTGCGTCGTGCGGGCGTTTCTGGAGCATTTCGGCATTCCGTTCGTCACCACCTACAAGGCCAAGGGGGTGGTACCCGAAGATCATGCTTTGTGTCTGGGCGGCGCGGGTTTGTCCCCGTTAGCCGACAAGCATCTGGTCCCGCTGGTTGAACAGGCCGATCTGATATTGTGTCTGGGCTATGACCCAATCGAAATGCGCCCCGGCTGGCGCGAGATTTGGGACCCCGAGGACAAGCGGGTTATCGATATCTCGGCGGTGGTGAATGACCACTATATGCATCAGGCCGGATTGCATCTCGTGGCGGACACGGGCGCAACGCTTGAGGCCATCGCCAAGGGCAACCCTGCCCGCAAGACGTGGCCGAATGGAGAGCCAGAACAGGTCAAAGCTGCGTTGGCACAGGCTTTTCCCTCGGATGAAGATTGGGGGCCAGCGGCCATCATTGCTGAAACGCGTGCCGCGCTGCCGCCCGAGACGCTGGCCACTGCAGACAGTGGCGCGCACCGTATTCTGCTCAGCCAGATGTGGGAATGCGCGGAAGAACGTGGCCTGATCCAGTCTTCGGCGCTGTGCACTATGGGCTGCGCCGTACCGATGGCAATCGGTCTGAAACTGGCCGAGCCGGACCGTCCGGTGATCAGTTTCTCAGGCGATGCCGGGTTCCTCATGGTCGCCGGAGAGCTGTCGACCGCCGCCGAGATGGGCGGCAACCCGATCTTTCTAGTCTTTGTCGATGCAAGCCTCGCTCTGATCGAGTTGAAGCAACGTCAAAGGCAGATGGGCAATCGTGGTGTTGATTTCGACCGTCACGACTTTGCCGCCATGGGCCGGGCCTTTGGTGGGTACGGCCATACCGTGCGCAACCGTTCCGAGTTGCGTTCCGCGCTGGAGGATGCTGTAAAAGCGGACAAATTTACCGTGATTGCAGCAGAGATCGAGCGTGGAGGATATGATGGCCGCATCTGAGGGACCGCTGAAGGGCGTCAAGGTTCTGGATCTGTCACGCATTCTTGCCGGACCGACCTGCACGCAGTTGCTGGGCGATCTGGGTGCAACAGTCATCAAGATCGAAAACCCTGCCACCGGCGGTGATGACACACGGCAGTGGGGCCCTCCCTATGTCGAAGATGCCAAGGGCAACCGATCCGACCTGAGCGCCTATTTCATGTCTTCCAATCGCAATAAGAAATCTGTTGCACTGGACATTGCCAGCCCCGAAGGTCAGGCGGAAATCCGGCGCTTGGCAGCGCATGCGGACATCCTGATCGAGAACTTCAAACCAGGCGGTTTGGCGAAATACGGCCTGGATTATGCCACCCTGTCGCAAGAGTTTCCCAACCTCGTCTATTGCTCGATCTCAGGATATGGGCAGACCGGCCCGAATGCATCGAAGCCCGGCTATGACCTGATGGCGCAAGGCTATGGTGGGATCATGTCGCTGACGGGTGATCCTGAAGGTGCCCCGATGAAAGTTGGCGTGGGTATCGCCGATGTCATGTGCGGAATGTATGCCTGTGTGGGTATCCTCGCCGCTCTGCGCCATCGCGACCTGACCGGTGAAGGTCAGCAGATCGATCTGGCGCTTGTAGATGCTCAGATCGCGTGGTTGATCAATGAGGGCGTGAACTATCTGACCTCGGGTGACGTGCCCCAGCGGCGCGGCAACGGGCATCCGAATATCGTGCCATATGAGGTCTATCAGACCGCCGATGGACACGTGATTCTGGCGGTCGGAAATGACAGTCAGTTCAGAAGATTTTGCAGTTTCATCGAAAAGACCGACCTTGCCGACGATCCCCGCTTTGCCACCAACCCCGCACGTCTGGAACACCGCGACGCCCTGAATGCCGTCCTGCGCCCTGCCATGCGGGGGCTGGAGACCAATACCGTCATTGCCGGGCTTGAGGCGTTGAAAGTTCCGGTTGGGCCGGTGCAGACATTGGATCAGGTCTTTGACACTGAACAGGTCGCCGCGCGCCGAATGCAGATTTCGATGCAGGCCGACCCCGGAGAAGTCAAACTGATCGGGAATCCGCTCAACCTGTCGCGCACGCCTGTAACATATCGCAGTGCGCCGCCGGTATGCGGGGCCGATACAGATGCGGTTCTGAGCGCCAAAAACCCCTTTGAAGATTGAAACACTGTGCCTAATTCGGCGGCAAGTTGCTGAAACATGCCGTTGAATCGGCGGTTTTTTTCGCGTTTTACACACACGGGTTTTCACCAATTCGAGAGCATGGTCGATACTGTTACGACCCGCTTGCACACTCTGCTAAGTCGTAAAGTGTACAAATCGAAACCAGATTGGACCCGAGTATGAAACAAGACGTTTTTGGACAGATGAACACCCTGAGCCAGCCCGCCAGTGTCGAGGCATGGAATGGTGTTCTGCTCGGGTTCATGGCGCATGCGGCTGTCACCCCCCAGCACTTGGGCAAAGTGCTGGAACTTGAGCCGGATTTTGCGCTGGGTCATGCGGTCAAGGGTCTGTTCATGGTTCTGCTGGGTCGGCGCGAGATGATCGCCGTTGCAGCCGAAGCGCTGAACGCGGCCAATGCGGCGATGGAACGTCAGCCAGTCTCAGCCCGCGAACGGCTCTATGTTGAAGCCTTGGCGCTATACATGGCCGACCTGCCCTCGCAGGCAGTACAAAAGTTCGAAGAGATTCTGCGGGCGCACCCCACGGATACTCTGGCTATGAAACTCAGCCACGCGACCCGTTTTGTTCTGGGCGATGCGAAAGGCATGCGCCGGTCGATCGAGCGCATCATGCCAGCTTACGAACCTGATCATGCAGGCCGTGGTTATCTGCTGGGATGCCATTCTTTTGCGCTTGAGGAAACCGGCGCTTATGAAAAGGCCGAGATCGCTGGCCGTCAGGCTCTGTGGATGGTGTCAGATGATGCCTGGGGTCTGCACGCCGTGGCGCATGTTCATGAAATGACAGGCAACGCACAGCTGGGGCTCGACTGGCTTGCGGGGCGCGAGGATGCCTGGGCGCATTGCAACAACTTCCGCTACCACGTCTGGTGGCACAAGGCGCTGATGCATCTGGATTTGGGTCAGGTCGATCAGGTGATGGAACTTTACGATCACCATATTCGCCAGGACAAAACGGACGATTACCGTGATATCTCGAACGCAACCTCGCTGCTTTCACGGATGGAGCTTGAGGGCATTGATGTCGGCAACCGTTGGGAAGAACTGGCCGACCTCAGCGCCGCCCGTACCGAAGACGGGTGCCTGATCTTCGCCGATCTGCACTACTTGCTGGCGCTGACCGGGGACAATCGTTCGGATGCGACTGGCAAGATGTTGCAGCGTATCCAGAAGGACGCCCAGCGCAATCAGGGTGACACTCCGATCCGCATGTCCGATCCGGGCATCGCTGCCGCCAAGGGGCTTGAGGCCTTCGGCGACGGTTTGTACGGTCAAGCCTTTGATTTCTTGTCGAATGCCCGCGCCGGGATGCAACTGGCGGGTGGCAGCCACGCCCAACGTGATGTATTCGAGCGCATCACAATTGATTCCGGCCTGCGCGCGGGCCGTCTGGATGAGGTCGAGCACATCCTGGACGATCGCCGCGCCAAGCGCGCCGGGGGAGAGGACAACTATGCACTCGCCCGCCGTGCACTGATCGAGGCCGCACGCGACAGCGACGACGCACAAAGCGTCCCAGCCGAATAACAACAAGAAAAGACCAAGAAGGACAGAACTGTATGGCGACTGCTTCGCCCGCTTCTGATTTTGCTCCGGTGGCGTCTCAGACCGCTGCCCCTGCCCGCACGCGCGATCCGCGACTGGATTTCTATCGTGGTATCGCGATGTTCATCATCCTGATTGCCCACATTCCCAACGACCCGTGGGCCAAGTGGATCCCCGCCCGGTTCGGGTTCTCGGACGCAACCGAGATCTTTGTTTTTTGCTCGGGCATGGCCTCGGCCATTGCCTTTGGCGGGGCATTCATGCGCAAGGGCTGGTGGATGGGCACCGCCCGCGTGACCTTCCGCATCTGGCAGGTTTATTGGGCGCATATCTGCCTGTTCTTCTTCGTCGCAATGACGATGGCAGCCCTGAATCAGAGTGGGTTGTTCGAGAAGAACTATATCTCCTCTCTGAACCTGCAGCATTTCTTCAATGATCCTGCATCGCAGATGGTCGGGCTGTTTACCCTAACCTACGTGCCGAACTACTTCGACATTCTGCCGATGTATCTGGTGGTTCTGGCGATGATGCCCCTGTTCATGGGATTGCACCGGATCGGGTTCTGGGCGGTGGCTGTGGCCTCGGTCGCGATCTGGTTCATCGCGCAATTCGACTACCTCGACCTTCCAGCCGAGCCGTGGTCCGAGCGGCAATGGTTCTTCAACCCGTTCGGCTGGCAATTGCTGTTCTTCACCGGCTTTGCCTTCATGCGGGGCTGGATTCCCGCGCCGCCGGTGTCAAAAACCCTGATCTGGGCGGCGGCACTGTTCCTGATCTTCTCGATGCCGTTCGGCTCGTGGAAGGTGTTCACATGGATCAATGCAGCAGCACCTGATCTGGCTGACGAAATCCGCAAGGTCTGGCCTGTGACGAAGGAATTCCGTGACAAGACCGACTTTGGCCTGTTCCGTTATATGCACTTCCTGTCACTGGCCTATCTGGGCTGGGTTGTCGCCGGAGAACACGGCCACCGCCTGATCGCAACCGGCCAAGGTGCCGCCGCTAAGGTCTGGCAATTCCTGCTGATGGTCATCACCAAAGTGGGCCAGCAATCGCTCGCGGTTTTCGTATTTTCCATGGCGGCAGCACGGCTTATCGGCGTCGGACTGGACCTGAGTGGGCGGGATGTTGCCAGTGTCTTTGTCGCTAACATGATTGGCTTTGCCATGATCATCGGCGTGGCCTATCTGGCCGCGTGGTTTAAGTCTCATCCCTGGAAATCGAAGAAATGAATTTTACACGTCGCGCATTTCTTGCTTCATCAACGGCATTGGCTTTCGCCCCTGCCGCATACGCAACGGGCGGAGAGACCCCATTCAGCCGTGATGATGTCATCGCCATGGCCCGCGATCTGGCCAGCCGTGACTATGCCGAGCGTGAGATGGTTCCGCAGGAATGGCAGGACCTGACCTATCAGCAATACCGTTCGATCCGATTCCGGCTGGATCGCGCGCTGTGGTACCAGACCGAGACCCCCTTCAACGTCGATTTCTTCACCCCGGGCCTGTACTTCCCGCGCACCGTCAAGGTTTCAACTGTTGAAGACGGCATGACCAAGCCGGTCGCCTTCGATCTGGCGATGTTTGACAAATCCGAAGACGTGCCGCAGCTGCCCATCGACGACACGCTGGGCTTTTCGGGCCTGCGCCTGCGCACCGAAATGCACCGGCCCGGCAAGACCGACGAATTCTGCGTCTGGCAGGGTGCCAGCTATTTCCGCGCCATCGGCCTGCACGAGGTCTATGGCCTGTCCGCCCGTGGACTGGCGCTGAAAACCGGCGATCCGGATGGCGAGGAGTTCCCTGAATTCATCCGGTTCTGGCTTGAACGTCCAAAACCCGGCCAGCGCGACATGGTTGTGCACGCCCTGATGGACAGCCCCAGTGTCACCGGGGCCTATCGCTTCAATGTCACTGCCGGGGCCGATTGCGTCATGGAAGTCGAAGCGACGCTTTTCCCGCGCACCGAGCTGCCTCACGTGGGCATCGCGCCCGGCACCTCGATGTTCCTGTTCGATCAGACCAACCACAGCCGGTTTGACGACTTCCGCCCCGCCGTCCACGACAGCGACGGGTTGTTGATCCGTAACGGCGCCGGAGAAGTCCTGTGGCGACCGCTGGCCAACCCGACGCGCCTGCAAATCTCGTCCTTCGTGGATATGAACCCGCGCGGCTTTGGCCTGATGCAGCGTAAGCGCGAATTCTCGGATTACGCTGACCTTGAGGCCAATTATCACAAGCGCCCCGGCCTGTGGGTCGAGCCGAATGGCGATTGGGGCAAAGGTACTGTCACGCTGGTGGAAATCCCCGCGGATCAGGAGATTTATGACAACATCGTCGCCTATTGGCGTCCGATGGAGCCCTACGCGGCAGGCAGCCAGATCGACCTGTCCTATCGCCTGATCTGGGGTGAGGAACCCCAGCGCACGCCAATGCCGCGCGTGATCAATACTGCAATGGGTGACAATACATTTGGCGAGGGTCGCCTGGCCGTGATCGATTTCGAAGACAGCGAGCTGTTCGACGACCCCGAGGCCATCACCGTGTTCGTGGACTCGCCCCATGCCGAGACCTCAGACGGCGTTCTACAGCGAAACCCGGACACTGGCGGTCTGCGGCTGGCGTTTTCGTTCGAACCAGGCGAACGCAACCACGTCGAACTGCGCGCGCAATTGCTGAAAGACAAACAGCCGGCCTCCGAGGTCTGGCTCTACCGTTGGACCACATGAGTCGCGATCTTCATATCATGCCGCCTGAGGCTCCTCTGGCGATGCCTGCGCAGAACTTTGCGCGGGGCTTCCGTGATGCGCAGGTGCCTGCGGGAGGGCAGAAACCCTCTGCCGGGTTCTGGCGTGCGCTCGCATTTTCGCCGGCCATGGCGGCGACGCTGGGTTTGCTCTGGGTCATGTCCGATTGGTTCAGCGCCGAGGGGATCAATCTGGTCGAAGCAATCCTGCTGACCCTGATCTCGTTCAACTTCTTCTGGATCTCTTTCACCGTCTGCACTGTGCTGCTGGGCATGGTCTCGCTGTCCCGGCAAGAGCAGCCAAAGCGTGAGGGCCGCCCCCAACCACTGCGCGTGGCGCTTTTGACGCCCGTCTATAACGAGGTGCCGTGGAACGTGCTGGGCAACGCTCGTACGATGCTGGAAGACCTGCAAAAGCGTGGCGGTCAGCACCACTATGCCATGTTCATCCTGTCCGACACGCGCGATCCCGAGATTGCGGCGCAGGAGCAGGCCAGTGTCGAGGCGCTGCGGACCACGCTTGCACCGGGGTTGGAGCTCTATTACCGCCGCCGCCCCCAGAATACGGATAGGAAGGTCGGCAATATCGCAGATTGGGTCAGCCGCTGGGGTGCGGACTGGGATGCGATGCTGGTGCTGGACGCTGACAGCCTGATGACTGGTCGCGCAATTGCCCGCTTGACCGATGCGCTGGCGCGTGATCCGGGCGCAGGTTTGATCCAGAGCTATCCGCAACTGATCGGCGCGCAATCGGTCTTTGCCCGGATGCAGCAGTTTGCTAACGGCGTCTATGGCATTGCATTCGCCGAAGGGCTTGCACGCTGGTGCGGGCAAGAGGGCAATTATTGGGGGCACAACGCCATCATTCGCACCTGTGCGTTTGCCTCAAGCGCGGGTCTGCCAAAGCTGCGGTCGTTCAATGGCCAGGACAAGCTGATCATGAGCCACGATTTCGTCGAGGCCGGTCTGCTGCGTCGTGCCGGTTGGGCCGTGCGCTTTCTGCCACGCATTCGCGGTTCATATGAAGAAACTCCGCCCACCCTCATCGACCACGCCATGCGGGATCGTCGCTGGTGTCAGGGTAACCTGCAGCACCTGAAGCTATTGGGCTCGACCGGGTTCCGTGCGGTGTCGCGGTTCCATATGTTCCACGGTGCGGTCGGTTATCTGATGTCCCCGCTCTGGTTTGCTCTGCTGGTGATGTGGGCGCTGATCGGTCAGGGAAAAGAAGCCTCGGTCCTGCACTACTTCAGCCCGGACAATCCACTGTTCCCGCAATGGCCCGAGATGTCCGAGACGCGACACGTACTTATCATTCTGGTGATGTACGCCATGCTGCTGGCCCCCAAGGTGCTGGGCGTGGCTGCCCTGCCCCTCAGCGGTGTGCGCTATTCGGATTTCGGCGGCACGCGGAAGTTCTTCACCTCGTTCCTGTCCGAAGTCGTCCTGTCCATCCTCTATGCTCCGATCTTGATGGTGCAGCAGATGATCGCAGTGTTCCGCACCGCCTTAGGCATTCAAAAGGGCTGGTCCCCGCAGGCACGCGACGGCGGCAGCTACGGGCTGCGCACGCTGGTGCTGTGCCACACGCTGGAAACTGTCAGCGGCATTGCGCTGAGCGTGGGTATCCTCGCCGGTCTGGTCTCGGTTTGGCTGGCCCCCATAGCGATCAGCCTGGCGTTGGCGATCCCGCTATCAGCGCTTAGCGGCGTATCGGCAGGCGCTGCGCGCCGCATGGTCGGGATGCGTGAAGACGTCAGTGAGCCTGCCATCACACGCTCGGCACGGCGCTATCGCGATGAGTTGAAGCGCTTGATCGAGGGTAAAGGCATCGTCACCCCGGCGGAATAATTAGCTGCCGGGCAATCCTTCGTACCAATCCACCATCATGTCAGCCCAACCCTTGGGCACCGCATGCCCGCCGGGAAACAGCGCGATTTCCAGCGCGCTGCCTTCGGCGCATCCCATCCAGTTCCGACGCATGAACTGGCCCGTGGTCGAAAACCCACTGGGCTTAGTGTCGACACAGCCATTGGCAATGCGCCAGATTTCCAGCCCGGCGAAGATGTCGCCTTGATGAAAGCGGCCACCACCCAGAAGGCGACCTTCCAATGGAACCACATTGTCCGTCCAGCCATGGGTGTGGAACATCCGAACGGGCCCTTCGCAGGCTTCAGGATGCGGACGCCAGAAGCCGCCTGAAACAGGCACATAGGCCGAAAAGGTCTCGGGTGCTTCGCAGGCAAGATAGTTCACCATAAAGGCACCGGCCGAAAATCCGCCCAGAACCACACGATCACTGTCGATGCCAAATCGTTCGGCTGCATCCTCGACCGCTTCGCTGAGAAACGCGGTCTCATCACGATCGCCGAAACCCGGATAGAAGTTCCAGCTTTTGGTGCCACCGCGGTCAGGCCGCTCCAGACCTTCGGGTGCCATCACCGCATAACCGCGGTCGAGCAACGGATCGACCATGCCACGGTTTTTCATGGTACCTGCACCACTGCCGCCATATCCATGCAGGAACACCAGCAGTGGCGGGTTTTCAGCCGCAGGCAGTTCAATGTGATACACGCCCGAGGCGGTTTCACATGTTCCCTCGACCAGACCGCATGCCGCGAAAGCAGATTGCCCAGCTACCGCCAAACAGAGAGACATCCAGTACTGCGTTTTCATCACGTCCCCTCAGAGAAAGCTTCAACCGGCAATCCGGCGCGCACCCAACCCGGCCCGGCGGCAGAGCCAAGCATCCCCTCGGGCACATCAATGACATTGGTAAATCCCGCCTCGGTCAGCCGATTGCTCAGCCGCGCGGATCGGACACCACGAGCGCAGATCAAAGCAACAGGAGCCGAGACGTCGCCACCCGTCAGTTCCATCAACGCCGATACAAAATCTTCACGACGCATATCGAGTGGCCGCGCGCCTTCCCCAATACCCGTTGATCGCCATTCGCGTGGGGTGCGAATATCGACTAGCAGCACCTCACCTGACACAGCTTTCTGATGGGCCTGCGCCACTTGCAACTGCCCGCCCACGTAATCCTGCGGGATCAGGAGGTATTCACGTATCACGAATCCCGAGGCGATCGCAGCGCTTCCGCCCAGCAAAACCCACCTTCGGGTTCGGTTCTTCACGTCTGCCATGCAGCATCCTCCTGAACTTTCTGCCTGTTTCTATCATACCGAAAATGGCGACGCTCTCGGCAAATCGGGCTACCAGATCAAGTTCGCGTCATTGTTAAGCACGCAATTCAAATCCAGAATGTATCTTTAGAGCCTTTCGAAACCTTGCATTTTCCATGCAGCCAATAAATTATCCTTAGCAATTCAGTCATATCGACCGCCAAGACCGGAGTATCGCACTTGTCCCTATTCCTCATCGCGGCCCTTCCCTTCATCGGAGCTGTATTCCCAGCCCTCCTGATCCGGGCGGGACGAAATGCAGCTGCTTCAGCCGCAGGGTTGACCACTTTCCTTGCCCTGATGGGGCTGCTCATCCACATTCCGTCCGTGATGCGCGGCGAGGTTGTTACCGCAAGGTTCGACTGGATGCCGGGTTTGGGTCTGAATGCAAACTTCATGCTGGATGGGCTGGGCTTTCTTTTTGCGCTTCTTATCCTCGGCATTGGCCTGCTAATCATCCTCTACGCTCGGTTCTACCTGTCACGCGAAGACCCAATGGGGCAGTTCTATACCTATCTGTTGCTGTTTCAGGGCGCGATGGTCGGGATCGTTCTGTCGGATAACATCCTTCTTCTGCTTATTTTCTGGGAACTTACATCGCTCAGCTCATTCTTGCTGATCGGCTATTGGAAACACCTACCCGAGGGGCGGCAGGGTGCGCGTATGGCGCTGGCCGTGACCGGTTCGGGTGGTCTGGCAATGATCGCCGGGATGCTGATCCTGGGCAATATCGTGGGATCTTATGACCTGAGCGTGATCCTTCAGAACAAAGAACTGATCCAGAGCTCGCCTTATTATATGCCTGCACTGATCCTGATCCTGCTGGGCTGTTTCACCAAGTCGGCTCAATTCCCGTTCCACTTCTGGCTGCCGCACGCGATGGCCGCACCAACGCCCGTATCAGCCTATCTGCACTCGGCCACGATGGTGAAGGCTGGCCTGTTCCTGATGGCACGGATGTGGCCCGTTCTCGCGGGCACCGACGCGTGGTTCTATATCGTTGCCACCACCGGTCTGATCACCATGCTGCTGGGTGCGGTGATTGCTCTGTTCAAGGATGACCTCAAAGCGCTGCTGGCGTTTTCAACGGTATCTCATCTTGGGCTGGTGACCATGCTCTTGGGCTTTGGCACCAAGTTCGCCGCCGTCGCTGCCATCTTCCACATTATCAACCACGCGACATTCAAAGCAGCCCTCTTTATGACCGCCGGGATCATCGATCACGAGACCGGAACGCGTGATGTCAAACGGCTGGGCGGTTTGCGACACTTGATGCCGATCACTTTCACGATTGGCACCATCGCAGCCCTATCAATGGCGGGTTTACCTCCGCTGAACGGGTTCCTGTCGAAAGAGATGATGCTGGAGGAGACAGTCCACACCACCTGGCTGAACTCGCATTATCTGGTGCCTGGTCTGGCGTTGCTGGCGGCGCTGTTCTCGGCGGCCTACTCTTTCCGCTTCGTCAGCCATGTGTTCCTGGGTCCCGAACGGGAGGACTATCCCGCGCATCCTCATGACCCGCCCGTGGGCCTGTGGCTGGCTCCGGCGTTCCTTGTGGTGTTGGTTGTTCTGATTGGCCTCTATTCGGCGGCAATCGTCGGTCCTTTGGTGGCGGTTGTGTCCAGCGCGGTGATCGGAGGCGAGAAGTTACCCTACTACTCGCTGAAGCTCTGGCACGGATTTACGCCCGCGCTTTATATGTCCGTAGTGGCAACGCTGGGCGGTCTGTTCCTGCTGTCACTGCATAAACGCGGCGATCAGCTCTGGAACGCTCTGCCTCGCCCTGAAGCTAAAGTGATCTTCGAGGCGATCATCGAAGCGTTCACGCGTCTTAGTCGCTGGATCACCGATGAGCTGCATAACGGTGTCCTCAGCCGTTATGCGATCATCTTCGTCGCCTTCACCGTCGGGCTTGGCTACTACGCGTACACAACGGGGACCATCGGTGTTGAAACTCGGATGCCTGTTCCGGCGCAGATTATCCCGATCATCGGTTGGATCTGTCTGGTGGGCGCGACACTGGCAATCATGTGGTTCCATCGCAATCGCTTGCTCTCACTGGTGCTGATCGGCGTTGTTGGCCTGATCGTATCGATGGCGTTCAACTACCTCTCAGCCCCGGACCTCGCCCTGACCCAGATCTCGGTCGAGGTGGTGACTATGATCCTGCTGCTGTTGTCACTGAACTTCCTGCCCACCGAGACACCATGGGACAGCAGCGCCGCGCGGCGTTGGCGCGATGCAGCAATCTCGGTGATTGCGGGGATCGGCACGGGTGCATTGATCTATGCGTTGATGATGCGGGATTTTGCTTTCCCGACAATCTCGGAATTCCATCTGGCGAATTCCTACAAAGGCGGTGGCGGCACCAACGTCGTGAACGTCATCCTCGTCGACTTCCGGGGCTTTGATACCTTTGGCGAGATTATCGTTCTGGGTATTGCCGCGCTGATCATCTATGCCCTGACCGAGGCGGTCTTGAGCACAAACGTGCGTGGTTATCTTCTGAACCGCAAACCGCACTGGCCGCAATCAGGAGATTCGCATCCTCTGATGATGGTGGTCGTCACTCGCGTTATGATGCCCATCGCATTGATGGTCGGCGCTTACATCTTCTTCCGCGGCCACAATCAGCCCGGAGGCGGCTTTATTGCGGGCCTGATCGTCGCCATCGCCTTCCTGATGCAATACATGGCGAGCGGCTATACCTGGGCGATTGAGCGGCAAAGGTTCTACTACCACGGCACCATCGGCTGGGGTGTCCTGATCGCTGCGGCCACAGGGCTGGGCGCCTGGTTCAACGAGCGTCCCTTCCTGACCAGCGACTTCGGCTATATCAACTGGCCACCGCTGGAAGAGTTCGAATGGGCCACTGCAATCCTGTTTGATACGGGCGTGTTCCTGGCAGTATTGGGTGCAGTGATGCTGGCGCTCGACAGTCTGTCGCGATTTGCCTGGCAGCCGGGTATGGCGCAAGAATTCCCGATGGATATCAACCCGCTGCGGGATCATCCTCAGGAAAAAGATAATGAGAAGGAGCAGGCCTGATGGAAGCGCTCGTAGCCTCTGCAGTCGGCGTCATGACCGCAGCCGGGATTTTCCTGATCCTGCGCCGCCGTACATTCCCTGTAATTTTGGGCCTGTCCCTGATCACCTATGCGGTAAACGTATTCCTATTTGCCACCGGGCGGCTTGCGTTGAACGCACCTGCCGTGCTGAACAAATACAAGGACGTCCCCTATACCGACCCGCTACCGCAGGCGCTGGTGCTGACAGCCATCGTGATCTCTTTCGGGATGACTGCGGTGATCGTGATGATCGCACTCAGCGCCTATCTGTCCTCGAAGGATGACCATATCGACATGAGCGCAAGCGACAGCGTGGACGCGACGGGAGAAGACGCATGAACCACTGGATCGTTGCGCCGATCGTCCTGCCCGCGATCCTGGCCCCATTCATCATCATGGTCCTGCGTTATCACCTGGACCTGCAACGCATCTTCTCGGTCGCGGGCGTGGTGGGTTTGCTGGGGATTGCGCTGACCATCACCGCTCAGGCCTCGGGTGGGGATATACAGGTTTATGAGCTGGGCAACTGGCCCGCACCGTTCGGCATCGTCATGGTGCTGGATAAACTGTCGGCCATGATGGTGCTGCTGACCGCCCTGCTGGCCCTGCCGATCGTCCTTTACGCCATAGGTTCTGGCTGGGATGAGCGGGGCAAGCACTTCCACGCGCTGTTCCATTTCCAGCTTATGGGTGTCTGCGGAGCATTCCTGACCGGCGACGCATTCAACCTATTCGTATTTTTCGAGGTGCTTCTGATCGCGTCCTACGGTCTGATGACGCATGCGGGCGGCTCAGTGCGGCTAAAAGCCGGGGTACAGTATGTTGCCTACAACCTGCTCGGCTCGACCCTGTTTCTGTTTGCGTTGGGCACGATCTATGCCGTAACCGGCACGCTTAACATGGCCGATCTGGCCGTGCGCGTGGCCGAGATTCCACCCGAAGACACCGCCTTGCTACGGGTCGGGGCGGTTCTGCTCTTGCTGGTGTTCTGCATCAAGGCCGCAGTCCTGCCACTGCATTTCTGGTTGCCTGCCAGCTATGCAAACGCACCGCTGCCCGTTGCGGCCCTGTTCGCGATCATGACCAAAGTGGGTGCCTATTCGATCCTGCGGGTCTATACCTTGGTCTTCGGCCCGGATGTTGCCGTAACCGACGGGCTGGTCGGCACGTGGTTGCAGCCCGCGGCACTGCTCACCTTGGCCGTTGGTGCCATCGGCATTCTGGGCTCGCAACATATCGCCCGCATGGTGGCTTTCTGTGCCATTGCCTCGATGGGCACATTGCTGATCGCTATCTCGCTGTTCAGCGAGGCCGCGACAGCAGCGGCACTTTATTACATCTTCCATTCCACGCTGGCGACGGCCCTGATGTTCCTGGTCGCGGATTTGGTGATGGAGCGCCGCGGCGGAGCCATCGCGCCCAAAGCACCTATGCCGCAAACCGGGCTGATCTCGGCCCTGTTCTTTGTTGGAGCTATTGCAATGGCGGGGATGCCCCCCTTGTCAGGCTTTATCGGCAAGCTGCTGGTTCTGGATGCCTCACGCGGGGCGCCGGATGCCAACGCGGTTTGGGCCGTGATCTTGATCGGATCCTTCGTCACCATCGTCGGACTGGCCCGGGCGGGCACAATGATCTTCTGGAAATGCTATGATGCGCAATATAGTGTTCCGCCTGATCCAACAGAGGAAGACATCAGCGCCTCAACCGCGCCCGAGCCCTATCCGGGCCTTGCCTTCACTTCGGTGTTCGGAGCGGTTCTGGGTCTCATCCTGCTGACGCTTTTTGCGGGTCCGGCATTGGAATACTCCAGCAACACTGCCGCGCAGCTTTTTACACCGGATGACTACATCTCGGCCGTGCTGGGAGGGGAAGAATGATGAAGCTTCTGCGCCGGATATTTCCGCACCCCCATCTGACCGCTTTGCTGACGCTCGTATGGGTCCTGTTGGCCAATAACGGGTCATTGAACTCATTGGTCTTTGGCCTGTTGTTGGGGATTATCATTCCCTTCATCACGCAACCCTACTGGCCGGATCGCCCCAAGCTGCGCAATTGGCCGATGATTACCGAGTACATGTTGGTGGTCCTTTGGGATATCGTGATGGCCAATATCGCGGTGGCCCGGATCATCCTGTTCAAACGCGACGCGGATCGCCAGCCCGCCTTTGTGAACGTTCCGCTGGAACTGCGGACGCCCGAGGCCATCACCGTGCTGGCGGGAACCATCACCATGACCCCCGGCACAGTCAGCTGCGATCTGTCCGCACAAGGGCACTGTCTGCTGGTCCATTGCCTTGACGCGCCCAACCCCGAGGAGGTGCGCGATCAGATAAAACAACGTTACGAGCGGCGCTTGAAGGAGATTTTCGAATGATCACCTATGCGATTTACTTTGCTTTCGCCTGTTTCGGCACCGCGATCATGATGTGTTTGTGGCGTATCATCACCGCCGACGGCGTCGGTACCCGCGTTCTGGCGCTGGATACCATGGTGATCAACACTATCGCTCTGCTGATCCTTTACGGTCTGAGTGTCGAAACCGAAATCTTCTTCGAATCCGCCATGATCATCGCCATGCTGGGCTTTGTCTCGACCGTGGCCTATGCGCGCTTCATGCTGCGCGGCAATATCATCGAGTGAGGGCAGTATGACATTTTTCTACGAACTGCTCATCACCTTCTTTCTGGTCATTTCGGGTATTTTCGGCTTTGTCGGCTCCTTCGGCATGATCAAGCTGAAAGACCCCATGTCCCGTCTGCACGCCCCCACCAAGGCAACGACGTTGGGTGTCGGCGGCGTCCTGCTGGCCTCGATCGCGCATTCGGTTCTGCTTGAGGGCAAGCTGTCCATGCACGAGCTTCTGATCACGCTGTTCTTGTTCCTGACTGCTCCGATCACGGCGCTGTTCATTGCCAAATGGCACATTCATCGTCATGAAAAGCCCAGCGATCTGCCGGACGCGGGCGAGGATGAGCTTTGGGCCACCCACGCGGTCGAACAGGTCGAGGACGTCCCTGACCACAGCACGAACTGAGACCCATGCACACACCTCCGCTGCCCCTGACCCGCGATCTGGTTCTGATAGGCGGAGGCCACACGCATGCGCTGCTGCTGCAAAAATGGGGCATGAACCCGCTGCCCGGCGCGCGGGTCACGGTGATCAATCCTGGCCCCACCGCGCCCTACTCCGGGATGCTGCCCGGCTTTGTCGCCGGTCACTATGAGCGTGGGGAATTGGATATCGATCTGGTCAGGCTCGCGCGTTTTGCTGGTGCGCGTGTCATTCTGGGCGCGGTCAACGGTATTGATCCCGTCATGCAGAAAGTTCACGTGCCCGGGCGCGCGCCGGTCGCCTTTGACGTCGCATCGGTGAATGTGGGGATCACATCCGACATGCCCGCCCTGCCCGGTTTTGCGGAACACGCGGTTCCGGCCAAACCGCTGGGGCCGTTCGCTGCGCAATGGGCCGCGTATCTGGCAGGCTCCGGCCCTGCATCGGTCGCAGTGATTGGCGGAGGGGTCGCGGGTGTCGAACTCGTAATGGCCATGGCGCATGCGCTACGCAGCAAAGGACGCATCGCGCAGGTGACACTGATCGACAATGCCACCGCCCTGACCGCAACGGTCCCGAAAGCTGCTGCGACGATCCGACAAGCGATGGCGCAACTGGGTATCGAGGTTCTGGAGCACAGCGCAATCAAGCAGATATCAGCTGGACAGGTCGAGCTAACCGATGGCCGGGAAATACCCGCTGATTTCATAACCGGGGCCGCTGGTGCGCGGCCCTATGAATGGATGGCCGAGAGCGGTCTGGACCTTCACGAAGGTTACATTCGCGTCAACGGCTATCTGCAGTCCAGCGATCCGGTGATCTTCGCCGCTGGCGATTGCGCGCACCTCTCTGACAACCCGCGCCCCAAAGCCGGGGTTTACGCCGTGCGCGAGGCGCCGGTGCTGTTTGACAATCTCAGGGCGGCCCTGGGCGCTGGTCGGATGCGCAAGTACACGCCGCAGAAAGATTATCTGAAGCTGATCTCACTGGGCGGCAAGTCGGCACTGGCCGAGCGTTTGGGCACCTCATTCAGCGGCCCGCTGATGTGGAAATGGAAAAACCACATCGATCAGAGTTTTATGAACCGTTTCCGTGATTTGCCACAGATGCAGCCCTCCGCCCTGCCTCGGCTTCATACCGCGGGAATGCAAGAAGCCTTAGGTGAAAAACCTATGTGCGGTGGCTGTGGAGCCAAGGTGGGACGCGGCGCATTGCAAACCGTGCTTCAGAACCTGCCAGCGCCTGATCGGCCAGACATAGCCCCTCTGCCCGGTGACGACGCAGCGTTGATCACCACGGGCGGTGCGCGGCAGGTCATGACTTCGGACCATCTGCGCAGCTTCACCGAAGACCCCGCGCTGATGACCCGGATTGCCGCCGTCCATGCGCTTGGCGACATATGGGCTATGGGCGCGCAACCACAGGCCACAACCGCAACGATCATCCTGCCCCGCATGTCGGCAGAGCTGCAACAGCGGACGATGGCCGAAATCATGACAACCGCCACCGAGGTTATGCGCGAAGCCGGGGCCGAGATCGTCGGCGGCCACAGCTCGATGGGTGATGAGATGACCATCGGATTCACTTTGACCGGCCTGTGTGACGCCGATCCGATCACCCTGAACGGCGCGAGGCCCGGCGACGCACTGATTCTGAGCAAACCTCTCGGCAGCGGTGTTCTGATGGCTGCCGAAATGGCCAGTCAAGCCGATGGTGCTTGGGTCGCTGCAGCCTTCGCACAAATGGTTCAGCCGCAAGGGGACGCCTCGCGCCTGTTGCGCAATGCGCATGCGATGACAGATATCACCGGCTTTGGTCTGGCTGGCCATTTGCACGGCATGTGCGAGGCATCCGGCTGCGGGGCGACGTTGAATCTTGGCGCAATCCCCGTGATGCAAGGTGCGTTGGAACTGAGCGAGCGAGGCATCCGTTCGACCCTCTATCCCGACAACCGCATGATCACTCCGGATCTGCCCAGCGGTGGTAAAGTCGATCTGCTGTATGACCCGCAAACCGCCGGGGGCCTACTGGCGGCCGTCTCTGCCGATCAGGCTGAATCCCTTTGCTCTGATTTGAAAGCCGCAGGCTATCCGGCAGTGATCATCGGGCGCTTGGATCGGGAATGCGGGTTACGACTTCAAAGCTGATCCAGCATCACCGCGATCCTTTCAGCCGTAGCCGAAAGGCCCTTGTCATCCAGTGTCGGAGCTTCGACCTCGGCAAGAAGATCAGCCGACCGAGTCCGGCGGGATTTGGCATAAGCCGGGTCATAGTGCTGCTCCATCAAAGCCCGGGTCAGCCCCGGCTTGTCGTCTGCATTGATCAGGGCCATCCACCCATCGACGACTTCGTGACCACGATGAAAACGCAAGGGTGAAAGGCGATCCCGCAATCGCTCAGTATCAGACAGGATGTCGTCATAAGCGCGAACCAAATACGCGGTCCGGGCCACGATGGAAGCAGTAACCTGAACCCGAGGCGCGGCAAGCAACGCCGCCCAGACTGAGGGTGGCAGAATCAGAGTACCGATCTTGGACGATTCTGCCTCAACCACCACAGGCCGGCTTGCATCCAGCTTGCACAAGGCCGCAGCCAACGCGGATTCGAAAGCCTTCTGGCCAGGCTGGCCACCCGGCATTTCACCGAGCAGAGAACCCCGATGATTGGCCAACCCTTCGAGGTCCAGCACCTGCACACCCCGGGCCTGCAGATGCGCCAGAAGTTCGGTTTTGGCGGTGCCGGTATAGCCATCCAGCGCCACAAATTGGTGCGGCAATGGATCGTCGTAGAGATACCGTTTCACTAACCGGCGATAGGTGCGATAGCCACCTTCGACCACCTCAGCTCGCCAGCCGATCTGTTGCAGCATCCAGGTAAACGAGCCCGAACGCTGTCCGCCGCGCCAGCAATAGACCAGAGGCCGCCAGTCGCCTTCGTGGTGGCTCAGGCTGTTTTCAACATGCGCTGCGGCATTTCGAAAGACCAGCGCAGCACCAAGCTTGCGCGCCAGAAACGGGCTTTGCTGCACATAGATCGTGCCGACCTGAGCACGTTCTTCATTGTCGAGAACCGGAAGGTTGATGGCACCGGGCAAATGATCCTCGGCAAATTCCGCCGGACTGCGTACGTCGATAATGTCGTCGAACGCATGGTCGTAAAGCTGCGGCAGATCAGAGAAATTCAACGCCATGTCAGTGGTCTAGCCTGAGCATGGGCGAAAGGAAAGACGGCGAGCCGATTGCATGTCTGTGGAAGGGATATTGCAAACCGACCATGCATCGATAATGAACCAGTAGAACTGGTTTCGTAATGACACAGGGCAGGCGCGCTCAGATGGCACAACAAAATGTAAAAACCCTCAAGAGCAAAGCGCTGAGCGATATTGAAGCGGGCAAGCTGCCACAAGCCCTGAAGAAGGCGCAGTTGGGGATCAAGAAATTCCCCAAAGACCCAGCCTATCACGCAATTGCGGGTTTCGTTTTGACCGAAATGAAGCGATATGCCCAAGCCATCCCACATTTTGCAGAGGCCTCGCGGAAAAAGCCCGACGATCCGCAGTTCGTCGAAAATCTGGCAAACGCACTGATGCAAACAGGCCAGACGCTGCGCGCGCTGCTCTATGCCGAAAAAAAGCTTAAGCAATTTCCAAACAACAAGGAATTGAACCGCGTCATCGACGAAATTCAGCTGAAAGGCCAGAACTGGCGGTCGATCGTTGAGCACGCCACGCAACGGTTGGAGAAAGATCCAGACAATGCCGGTCTGTTGTCAGCTCGCGCCCGTGCCTATGGGCATATCGGTTTTGTCGATCAATGCTCCAACGACATTTCGCGAGCCTATGAGCTGGAACCGCGCAATGAAGAAATCGCACTTGGAAAAGCGGATGACCTATACCGCTGTGGAGCGACAGAAGCCGCGACTACCATTGTTCAGACGGTGTTCGAGGCCAACCCTCTATGCGCCCCGGCACTTTATCAACTGTCCAGATCAGTCACAAAAGAAGAGGCCGTGCGCCTTTCCGAAAGCATCGACTTTGCCATCGCGAAAAGTGACCACGACGATTCGATGCTTGAATTTGCCAAGGCTCAGGTCATCAGGCGCAGCGAAGGTTTGGCTGCAGCCCTATCGCAGTTCGCACGAGCCAATCAGATACAGCACGAAGCGGACCCATATCGCTCTGCCCATGAAGAAAACAAATATCAGAATACCTGCGAAGTCTTTCCGAACCGTGAGGCCGTAGCGGCCGCCGAGGATTCTGACACGCCCAAGCCGATCTTCGTGGTCGGTCAGCCCAGGTCCGGCACAACGTTGATGGAAGTGATGCTCAGCACGTCTCCGGGTGTTGTCGGCTGCGGTGAGCTCACGTTAGCCATCGACCTTTCTCGGCCATTCGTTGAAGACCAGAAACCATTTGATGCAGATGCGGCAGCGGAGTTTGCCCGGGAGTATCTCCGACTGATGCCGCCGCTCCCGCGTGAGCCTGCTGCATTTGTCGACAAGATGCCACATAACTATCAGCGCGTTGGCTTCCTGCTATCCGCGTTTCCCAATGCCCGCGTGATCAATATATTGCGCGACCCCAGAGATGTGGGGCTGTCAAAATGGATCAGGCGTTTCCCAGCTCCGGGCATGCGCTATGCGTCAAACTTTGAGGCAATCGCACATTCCGCCAACCTTTACCGGCGGTACATGACGCATTGGGACAAGATGTTCGGTGATCGTATCCTCACCATCTCGTATGAAGAGCTTGTGTCTGACCCCCAGATCAACAGCCAAAAGGTCGCCGCGTTCTGTGACATCGAATGGGATGAGCGGATGATGCATCCCGAAGAAAGCGACAAGCAGGTCCGCACGGCCAGCGCTGATCAGGTGCGCAAGAAAATCTCGACCCGCTCCATCGGGGGATGGCGCGAGGTTGCAGAACACATTCAACCGATGCTGGACGGGTTCGACTCCGATCTCTGGCCAGAATACGAGTTCAGCTAAACGACAAAGGCCGCCGATTCAGGCGGCCTTTGCTTTCTGAGGAAACAGTTTATTTCTGTTTGATGCGTCCATCCACGTAAGGCTGGTAAGGCGCATTCTCGGCCAGATACTCAGCGGTAACATCCGCCAGATCGGGCCCGAAATCATAGGCGTTCTTGTCGTCGCCCGAGAACACGGAATATCCGTCCCCACCATTGCGGACATAGTTGTTGGTCACCACCAGATAGGTCGCAGCCGGATCAATCGGCTCAAAGCCACCGTCCTTGGCAATCATGACTTCGGTTATGCGACCCTCATTCGGAGCGACCGAGGGGTCCCACGTGAAGGACATGCCTGCCACCTGTGGGAAGCGGCCTTTGACCTCTTCCACCTGGCTCACACCGTTTTCCAACGCGTCAATGACACCCTGGCCGCTGATCTCGAAGGTCGAGAGCGTGTTCTGGAACGGCAGAACCGTCAACACCTCGCCCATGGTCACCTCGCCTTCGTCGATCGAGGCACGCAGCCCGCCCGCATTTGCAATCGAAATCTGTGCGCCCTGATCCGCCACACGTGCGAGCATCGCATCCGCAACCAGATTGCCCATCTCGCATTCCTGCACGCGGCAGATATCGCGAGAGCCCTCGATCGCAGCGGCAGAATTGGCCACGACGCGCTGCTTCATCTCTTCAATGGGGGCACCCATCTCCGCGACACGCGCCGCGATATCTGCGTCTGGGGTGACCGAGGCATCCAGCAGGATCGGCTCACCTTCTGCCGAAATCAGGTTGCCGTCGTCGTCAAAGGTCAGCGTGATTTCGCCCAGATACTTCGAATAGGCATAGGCCTGAACAACAGGGACATCGCCGACCATCGTCGGGTAGGCACCTGCTGCGTCCTCATCCGTGTTCGACAGCAACGTGTGCGAGTGCCCGCCGACCACCAGATCCAGACCCGGTACTTTCTCTGCGATCTCGATATCTTTGGCCAGACCAACGTGGTTGAGGGCAATGATGATGTTCACACCCTCGTCCTGCAGCGCCGCGACATCGGCCGACAGGCTGTCGATCTCATCCTGGAACACGACATCTTTGCCCGGGCTGGAGGTTTCGACCGTATCTGTAGCCAGTGCTGAAATGATGCCTATTTTTTGGCCACCAACTTCCAAAACAACGTGGTTATCCACCTTGCCTTTCAGTTCAGTCGACGATGACAGGTCCAAGTTGCCCGAGATCACGGGGAAACTGACTGTATCAATGAAAGCCGCCAAGCCTGCAGGGCCGTCGTCGAATTCGTGATTGCCAACGGCCATCACATCATAACCGATGGCTTCCATAAACTCGGCCTCGGCAGCCCCTTTGTAGGTGGTGTAGAACAGCGAACCCTGGAACGGGTCGCCTGCGTCGAGCAGCAGCACATTCTGACCTGCAAGCTCATCGCGCTTGCCATCCACCATTGTTTTAAGGCGCGCAACGCCGCCAAAGCACTTCCCCTCGGCTTCGTCTTCCGCGTCGCAAGTGGAATCATACTTGTTGATGGATTCGATGCGACTGTGAATGTCGTTGGTGTGCAGAATGGTCAGCTTATATTCAGCCGCCGCCATACCTGCGGTCAGGCCGAGCACTGCAGCCGATGCAAGAAATCGGGTAAACATCTGAAACTCCCTATTAGTGATTGCATAGATCGTGCGCCGCGAAGCCAAGAGAGTCAAAGGGGGAAATCCGGCTTGATTCTGCCCGTCACGCGAGGCATCAGGACCTCATGCTGATTTACAAGATTTTCCGCGCTGATGAATGGGCGACCTTGCAGGCACAAGGAGCCTCGGATGGCGCACCGATTGATGTGACGGATGGGTTCGTCCATTTCTCGACCGCCGCGCAGGCGGCTGAGACGGCAGCCAAGCACTTTGCCGGTGTCGAAGGCCTGACCCTTCTGGCTTGTGATGCGGACGCAATGGGCGATGATCTGAAGTGGGAGGTTTCGCGTGGCGGCGCGCTGTTTCCCCATCTCTACCGTCAGATTCGCCTGTCCGACGTGATCTGGTCGCGTGACCTGCCCTTCGATGGAACGGCTCATCAGTTTCCGGAGGAGATGGCATGACCCGCTTCATCGACCCCGAGCGCGAACAATTCGAAGCTTTCAAGAACCTCAATCGGGACCATCCGATCGAGATGCTCAATCTGGTGAAATTCCGTGAAACGGCAGATTACCCATCCGATCACCCGCTGGCCAACGCCAGCCTGACCGGCGCACAGGCCTATCGCAACTATGGGTCCGAGACCGCGCCGATCATTGCACGCATTGGTGCTTCGATACTCTGGCGCGGTGCATTTCAGACAACCCTGATCGGACCGAAGGATGAGGCGTGGGACGAGGTATTCATCGCCCGCTATCCCACCGCCCACGCGTTTCTGGAAATGGTGACGGACCCCATCTATCGCGCTGCGGTGATACACCGGCAGGCCGCTGTTGAAACCTCGCGCCTGATCCGCTGCGCGCCAACAGAAGGTGGAGCTTCCTTCGGATGAAACTGACCGAGAAACTGGGGCTGGCAGCCCTGCATCGCCTTGACCCAGAAACCGCACATGGGCTTTCGATCAAGGCCCTGACGTCGGGGCTTGCGCCAACACCTGGGCCTGTCACATCAGACAGGCTGAAAACCCAAGTCGCAGGTCTGGAATTGCCGAATCCGGTCGGTCTGGCCGCAGGGTTCGACAAGAACGGTGAGGCGCTGGAGCCGCTCTCGCATGCCGGTTTCGGGTTTATCGAAGTGGGAGCAGTGACCCCGCGGCCCCAGCCCGGCAACCCGAAACCACGCCTGTTCCGCCTGTCAGAAGATCGTGCAGCCATCAACCGCTTTGGCTTCAACAACGACGGGATGGAAGTCATGGCCGAGCGTCTGGCTCGCCGTCCCAAGAACGCAGTGATCGGATTGAACCTCGGTGCGAACAAAGACAGTGACGATCGTCCCGGAGACTTTGCCAAGGTACTCGCCCATTGCGCGGCGCATCTGGATTTTGCCACCGTCAACGTGTCATCGCCCAACACCGAAAAGCTGAGGGATCTGCAGGGCAAAGCGGCGTTGAGCGCTTTGCTGAGCGGTGTAATCGAAACGCGCGATGCCTTGCTCCGTCCGATCCCGATCTTCCTGAAGATCGCGCCGGACCTGACCGAGGTCGAGTTGCAGGACATTGCCGATGTCGCCCGAGAAACCGGTGTAGACGCGGTGATTGCCACCAACACCACACTGTCGCGCGACGGGTTGCGCAGCGCGCACGGGGAGCAGGCAGGAGGTTTATCCGGCGCGCCCTTGTTCGAGAAATCAACCCGCGTGCTGGCGCAGCTTAGCCAGTTGACCAACGGAGAAATCCCTCTGATCGGGGTTGGCGGCATCGGTACACCCGAGCAAGCCTATGCCAAAATCTGCTCAGGAGCTTCTGCGGTGCAGTTCTACACCGCGATGGTCTATGGCGGCATCTCTCTGGCCTCTGATATCCCGGAAGGTCTGGACGCATTGCTGGCACGCGACGGGTTCACTTCGGTCGCGCAGGCCGTGGGCAGCAAACGAGAGGACTGGCTATGATAGAATATTGGCACAATCCACGATGTTCCAAATCGCGCGCCGGATTGGCGTTGCTGCAGGAAAACGGCGCCCAGCCTGAGGTGCGTAAGTATCTTGAAGATGCGCCCTCGGCCGATGAAATCCGGGCTGTTCAGTCGAAACTGGGCCTTCCGGCGATCAACATGATGCGGACCGGTGAGAAGGCATTCAAAGAGCTAGGCCTGAGCAAAACCTCACCCGATGAGGCGCTGATCCAGGCCATGGCCAACCACCCGATCCTGATTGAGCGCCCTCTGGCCATCGCGGGTGACAAAGCAGCGATCGGACGTCCGCCCGAAAAACTGTTGGACCTGCTCTAGGCGATCTGTGCCTCTAGTCTGGGATAGCGCCATCCAAGCGTGATGCCGCGTGCGATGTTCAAAACCATCAGCGCGGCCCAGAGCCCGTGATTGCCCATCATCGGCACGAGTACAATCAACCCCACCACGTAAAGCGCGACTGACTGGATCATTGCGTTGCGCATGTCGCGAGTCCATGTGGCACCGATATAGATGCCGTCGAACATCCAGCTTGCTACCCCGATCACAGGGGCGAGCGCAGCCCAGAACAGGAACTCACGCGCGGCGCTCCGCACTTCGGGCGAGGTCGACATCAGGTCAATCAGTGCAGGCCCTGCCAGATAGAACACCACCCCCAGCGCAACAGCCCCGCCAACGCCCCATTGCGAGGCCATGACCGATGCGCGCCTGACCTGGAGGCGATCCCGCGCACCGACGGCACCCCCAACCAACGCCTCGGCGGAGAAAGCAAAACCGTCCAACGCAAAGGCAGTGATTTCCAGAAACTGCAGCAGCACTTGGTTGGCCGCCAGATTTACGTCCCCGAGATCTGAGCCAACGAACAGAAACGTTGTGAAGGCTCCGGTCAGCAGAACCGAGCGCACCATGATATCGCCATTCACCTGCATCATCCGACGTAAGCGGCTGGCGTCAAAAATGCGCGGCCAGTCCCGCCATTGCTTGCCGCCAAATGCCTCACCACACAGCCACAGCCCCAGCGCAAGGCCGGTCCATTCCGCGATCAGGGTGGCAATGGCGACGCCCTCGACGCCCCAGCCGAGGCCGAGCACGAACCACAGATCCAGCACGATATTCAGCCCATTCATCCAGACCTGCAGGATGAACACGCCGCGCGTCCGCTCGACTGCGATCAGCCAGCCTGTCACCGCGTATAAGGCAATGGTGGCGGGCGCGCCCCAGATGCGAATTTCCAGATAGGCGCGGGTCAGCGCCTCGACCTCGGCGCTGGCAGGGGACAATGCAAAGGCCCCAAGAAACACCCAGACCTGAGTTGCAATGAAGAACAGCCCCGCCGTGCCGCCCAGCAACAGGCCGCGCATCAGCAACGCTCCGGTTTCGGCAGTATCACCGGCCCCGCGCGCTTGCGCGGCCAACCCGGTGGTGCCCATGCGCAGGAAACCGAAAATCCAGTAGATGGTGGACAGGATCACCGCGCCCATACCGACCGCCCCGATCGGAGCCGCCTGCCCCATCTGGCCAACAACGCCTGTATCGACCGCCCCGAGGATCGGCACTGTCGCATTCGACAGCACGATCGGCAACGCAATCTTCAGAACGCGCCGATGGGTGATGGGCGCGGTCGCGTCCTCCACGCTTATGCCTTTGTCGAAGGCTGTGGCATCAGGAAATGCCCTGTGCCTTGTGCAAACAGCTTGGCATGGTTGTCCTGCCAGGCCTCAACCCGGACCGAGGCATAGCGCCGCCCCGAGCGGTTGATGAACGCACGCGCATAGGCGTCTCGCGGCAGGCCCGAGCGCAGATAATCGACGGTGAAATCTATGGTCTTGGGAAAGCGGATGTTTTCGTCGGTCAGAATATCCTCTGCACCGATTTCACCGCTTTCGATCCTAGGAAACATATGCTCCCAACTCAGCGTTATCACGGCGGTGACTTCCAGAAAGGCCGCGGTCACGCCGCCATGGATGGCGGGCAGAAAGGGATTGCCGATCAGCTTTTCATCGAAATTCAGCACACCTGTCAGTTCATCGCCGCGCCGATCAAAGGTGATGTTGAGGAACCGGATATACGGCACTCCCTCAACCAGCGCCGTCAAAGCGGCATCGCGGCGTTGTTTGACCACCTGTACGGGTTCGGGACGAGGTCGTGCCATCTCAGCGCCCCTCCACGGTGAAGGCACCCGAGGCGGTTGCAACGGGGCGTTCGTTATCGTCATCCGTCGCCGTTGCCCGGACAAAGGCGACGTTGCGTGTGATGTGGTAGCAGGTGGCGCGGGTTCGGATATTTTGCCCCGGTGTTGCGGCCCGCATGTAGTCGATGCGCAAATCGATGGTCGCCGTCCCGCCGGGGGCCGAGGGGTGGCTCATCACTGCGGCACCGCAACAGGTATCCAGCATGGCCGACACAGCCCCGCCATGGATCACGCCGGTCCGCGGGTCGCCGATCAGTTGCTCGTTATAAGGCATCGAGATTTCGGCCTCACCTTCTCCGATATGGGTCAGATCAAGCCCAAGGGCCTTGGCGTGCGGGATCGCCTCGATGAACTGGCGCGCTAAAACTGTCTTGTCGACCATGGGGTTCGGTCCTGTCCTTGTGTTGACCCTTTATGGGCCTGCGTTTGCGCCAAGGGCAAGCCCGCCTGTTGCGCTTACGGCAACGACGCCCTAGGTTGCAGCCAAGGAGACCCGGAATGTCCGACACCCGTTTGTCATTCAAAGAAATGTGCGCCGAGTTCGACGTGACCCCGCGCACCCTGCGCTATTATGAATACATTGAATTGCTGCAACCTGACCGCGAAGGCAGATCGCGATTTTATGGTCCTCGTGAATGTGCCCGGATGAAACTGATCATGCGTGGTCGCAAGTTTGGATTTCCTTTGGAAGAGATTCGTCAGTGGCTGCTGATCTATGAAGATCAGGGCAATCAGGCGCAGATGGCTACCTTTATCGAGATGGCGGATCGGCAGATGGAAGAGCTGCGTCAGCAACGCGCGCAACTGGATGAGGCGATGGATGCGCTGAAACAGTTGCGCGATCAGACCGTAGAACTACTGAAATAGCCCCTTCCCTTACGGCAAGATAATTGCCGAAATCTGCGTTTACGCGACCGGATGTTACGTCAACCTTTTTGTGACGCAGCGTCCGCATTACGTAAACGTCACTTGTGTGTTGTAAAACGCCCATCGACTGCGCAACTCAGAATGCATGACGCCAGTGATGAGAGTTTGAACCATGACCGAAGATCTACTGACCATCCGCGAAATGTGCGAGACCTATGATGTCACGCCCCGCACTTTGCGGTTCTACGAGGCCAAAGAGCTTTTGTTTCCGATCCGCGAAGGCCAAAAACGCCTGTTCACCAAACGGGACCGTGCGCGCCTGAAACTGATCCTGCGCGGCAAGCGCTTTGGCTTCAGCCTCGAAGAAATCCGCCAGCTTCTGGACCTGTATCACGTGGGTGACCAGCAGCTGACACAGATGTCCCGCACTTATGAAATCGCGTGCGAGCGTCTGGCAGACATGGAATCGCGTCGCGAAGAGCTGACACAGGCCATCGACGAACTGAAAGAGCAGTTGCGCTGGGGCGAAAAGGTTATCGCCTCGATGAAACAGGAAAAGAAGGCGGCCGAATAAACCCGCCTCCGGACATATGAATTAAGGGAGCTTCACATGCCCGTCTACAACGCGCCAACCAAAGATATGCAGTTCATCCTGCACGACGTTCTGAAAGTCTCGCAGTCGGACATCCCCGGCTATGACGAACTGGAGGCCGAGTTTACCGGCGCGGTTCTGGAAGAGGCTGGCAAAGTGGCCACCAATGTACTGCACCCGCTGAACGTCGTCGGCGACACCGAAGGGTGCCGGTTGGAAAACGGGATTGTGTACACCCCTACCGGGTTCAAAGACGCCTTCGAGCAAATGAAGGAAGGCGGCTGGACTGGCCTCGACATGCCGGAAGAGTATGGCGGCCAGAACATGCCCTATGTCATCGGTACCGCCGTGGGCGAGATGTTTTCGGGCTCCAATCAGGCCTTCACCATGTATCAGGGCCTGACCCATGGCGCGGCCTCGGCGATCCTGGCGCACGGCACCGACGAGCAGAAGAACACTTACCTGCCCAACATGGTCAGCTGTGAATGGACCGGCACCATGAACCTGACCGAGCCGCATTGTGGCACCGACCTGGGCCTGATGCGCACCAAGGCGGAACCGCAGGGCGATGGTAGCTATAAGGTTTCCGGTCAGAAGATCTTTATCTCGGCTGGCGACCACGACATGGCCGACAACATCATCCACTTGGTGCTGGCGAAAATCCCAGGTGGCCCCGAAGGCATCAAGGGCGTGTCGCTGTTCATCGTTCCCAAGTTCATCGTGAACGAAGACGGCTCCCCGGGTGAGCGGAACGGCGTTTCGGTTGGCAAGATCGAAGAAAAGATGGGCATCCACGGCAACTCGACCTGTGTCATGAACTATGATGAGGCAACTGGTTGGCTGCTGGGTGACGAACACAAGGGCATGCGCGCCATGTTCACAATGATGAACGAAGCGCGTCTTGGTGTGGGCATGCAAGGCCTGTCGCAGGCCGAAGCTGCGTATCAGAACGCTGTTGAATACGCCAAGGATCGCCTACAGGGCCGCGACGTAACAGGTGTGAAGAACCCGGATGGCCCCGCCGACCCGCTGATCGTTCACCCGGATATCCGCCGCAACCTGATGGATCAGAAAAGCTTCACCGAGGGCGCACGCGCGTTCATCTTGTGGGGTGCGACCATGATCGACAAGGCGCACCGCTCGGGTGACAAAGACGCAGACGGGCTGATCTCGCTGCTGACACCGGTCATCAAGGGCTTCCTGACGGACGAAGGTTACGACATGACCGTTCAGGCGCAGCAGGTCTACGGCGGCCATGGCTACATCGAAGAGTGGGGTATGTCGCAATACACACGCGATGCTCGTATCGCGATGATCTACGAAGGTGCAAACGGTGTTCAGGCGCTGGACCTTGTCGGCCGCAAGCTGGCGCAGGATGGCGGCAAGCACGTCATGGCGTTCTTCGAAATGGTCAAATCCTTCTGCAAGGAAAACGCCGGTCAAAACGAAGCCTATGACAAAGCCTTCATCGAACCGCTGAAAGCTGCGTCGAAAGACCTGCAAGCAGCTGGCATGTACTTCATGCAAGAAGGCATGAAGAACCCGAACAACGCTCTGTCCGGGTCCTATGACTTCATGCACATGTTCGGCCATGTTTGCCTGGGCCTGATGTGGGCGCAGATGGCAAAAGCCGCACAAGAAGCGCTGGACGATGGGGCCTCGGACAAAGAGTTCTACGAGACCAAGATCACCACTGGCCGTTTCTACATGGCGCGCCGCCTGCCCGCGACAGCGATGCATCTGGCCCGCATTCAGACCGGCGCAGACACGGTGATGGCACTGGACGCGGCGAACTTCTGATCTCAGTCTGGGTTCGGGCGATATTGCCCGAGCCCAATCCCGGAGGAGACAAGATGCCAAAACGCTTTCGCCTGACCCGCCGATTTCCCGTCGCCATGACCGAGGACGGCTATCGCAAACTCCGTGGCTTTGCCCGCGAGGCAGGGTTGGACGAAGGCGAAGCGCTGTCTTTTCTCTTCGAGAACTTCAACAGCGTCATTGACGAAGACAACCTGACCCATCGGTTGCGTCTTTTCAATTCCGAGTTGGAGGCACGCAAGCGCTAGGCACCAAGGCCGGTAAGCTTGGGCGGACAATGCACAAAACGCCACGGGAGGGGCGATCGCATGACTATTAAACTGCACTGCTTCGGTGAAAGCGGCAACTCATACAAAGCGGCACTCGCGCTCGAAATGTCGGGGCTCGATTGGGAGCCGGTCTTCGTGGATTTCTTCAAGGGCGTCACCCGCAGCCCCGAGTTCCGCACGGACGTCAACGTGATGGGCGAAGCGCCTTTCCTGATCGATGGTGATTTCAAGACCTCCCAATCTGGCGCCATTCAGGCTTATGTCACCGAGAAGTCGGGTAAGTTCGGCGGTAAGACACGGGAAGAAAACTACGACATCCTGCGCTGGGTGCTGTGGGACAATCACAAGCTCAGCTCAAACGCGGGGATGACCCGATTCTTGTGCAACTTCCTGCCCGAAGAACACCGCAATGCGGATGTGATTGCCTTCAACCAAGGCCGCCTGAAAGCGGCCTATGATGTTCTGAATACCCACCTTGAGGGCCGCGACTGGATCGTTGGCGACGGCGTGACCAACGCCGATCTCAGCTGCTGCGGCTACCTCTACTACCCCGAACCATTCGGCTTTGACCGTGCCGACTGGCCCAACATCGACGCCTGGCTGACGCGCCTCAGCGAACAGCCCGGCTGGAAACACCCCTACGACCTGATGCCCGGCAACCCGTCGGATCGAGCTTAAGGAGAAGACCCCATGACCGAAGCCTATATCTATGACGCCCTGCGCACTCCGCGCGGCAAGGGCCGCAAGGATGGCAGCCTGCACGAGGTAACCTCGGTGCGCCTGTCCGCCCTGACCCTGAACGCGATGAAAGAGCGCAACAACCTGGAAGGTCACGCCGTTGAGGATGTGATCTGGGGCAACGTCACGCAGGTGATGGAGCAAGGCGGCTGTCTGGCACGCTCGGCGGTTTTGGCTTCTGACCTCGACCAATCGATCCCCGGTCTGGCGATCAACCGGTTCTGCGCGAGCGGAATGGAAGCCGTGAACCTGGCCGCGAACCAAGTCAAAGGCGGCGCAGGCGAAGCCTATATCGCGGGCGGCGTTGAAATGATGGGCCGCGTGGCCATGGGCAGCGATGGTGCCGCGATTGCCGTAGATCCGACGCTGGCAATGGATACCTACTTCGTACCACAAGGCATCTCGGCTGACATTATCGCCACCGAGTATGGTTTCAGCCGCGACGACGCCGATGCGCTGGCCGTTGAATCTCAGAAACGCGCAGCTGCGGCTTGGGAAGATAACCGGTTTGAAAAGTCGGTGATCACCATCAAGGACCAGAACGGCCTGACCATTCTGGACCGTGACGAATACATGCGCCCCGGCACCGACATGCAGAGCCTCGGCGCGTTGAACCCATCTTTCCAGATGATGGGTGAGCAGATGCCCGGCTTCGACAAAGTCGCGATGCTGAAATACCCGCATCTGGAGCGGATCAACCACATCCACCACGCAGGCAACAGCTCGGGCATCGTGGACGGCTCTGCCGCTGTTCTGATCGGCAACAAGGAATTCGGTGAGAAATACGGCCTCAAGCCGCGCGCCCGCATCAAGGCGACCGCCAAGATCGGCACCGACCCGACAATCATGCTAACCGGCCCAGTTCCGGTGACCGAGAAGATCCTTGCCGACAACGGCATGAAGATCAGCGATCTGGACCTGTTCGAAGTGAACGAAGCCTTCGCATCGGTCGTGCTGCGTTTCCAGCAGGCGTTCGATGTGGACCCTGCGTTGGTCAACGTGAACGGCGGCTCCATCGCGATGGGCCACCCGCTGGGTGCAACCGGTGCGATGATCATCGGCACCCTGCTGGATGAGCTGGAACGTCAGGACAAGGAAACCGGTTTGGCTACGCTCTGCATTGCGTCAGGCATGGGTGCGGCAACCATAATCGAGCGTGTCTGATGCCCAAGCTTGACCTTTCCCAAATCCCGTTTCGGGGTGGTTCCTCCTATCCCGGCAAACTGGCCGAAGCGGTCGGAGGCCGTTTCAATCAAGGCGTCGGAGATGCTGGAGGTCTGACCCAATTCGGAGTCAACATCGTGCGGCTTGAACCCGGGGCCCTGTCCTCGCTGCGCCATTACCACATGGAACAGGACGAGTTCGCCATCATGCTCAGCGGCCAATGCGTGCTGATCGACGATGATGGCGAGCATGAGATGCTGCCCGGTGACTGTGCCGCCTGGCCCGCGGGTGAGGCCAATGGCCATCACCTTGTGAACAAGACCGATGCGCCCGCGACCTTTCTGGTGGTGGGCACACGGACCCCGACCGAGACCGGCTATTACAGCGACATAGACATGATGGTGAAGGATGATGAGAACGGATTCTCCTTCACCCGGAAAGACGGCAGCCCGCTGACGGCTGACCAGATTGGAGATGACAATGACTGATTTCACCCTCAGCAAAGACGCAGACGGCGTCGCCTTCATCACCTGGGACGTTCCGGGCAAATCCATGAACGTGCTGTCGCGCGAGGCGTTCACTCTGGTCGGCGAACTGATCGATCAGGCGCTGGCGGATGATGAGATCAAAGGTATCGTCATCACCAGCGGCAAGGAAGGCTCGTTTGCGGGCGGCATGGACCTCAGCACACTAGCCACGATCCGCCAGGAAGCTGGTGACGAACCCGCTCAGGCTCTGTTCGATTTCGTCATGAGCGGTCACAACATCCTGCGTCGGCTGGAGCTGGCGGGCATGGACCCCAAGTCGAAAAAAGGCGGCAAACCGGTCGCGTGCGCGATCAACGGCACATGCGCCGGGATCGGAACCGAGATCGCGTTGGCCTGTCATCACCGCGTCATGACTTCAAATCCAAAGGCCAAGATCGGCCTACCCGAGATTCTGCTGGGTATCTTCCCCGGCGGCGGCGGCACCATGCGTTTCAGCCGTATGGTCGGCGCGATGGCGGCAGCCCCCGTCTTGCTGGAAGGCAAGATGATGGATCCGAAAAAAGCCAAAGGCGCACAACTGATCGACGCGGTTGCAGATGATCCGGTCGCAGCGGCGAAAGAATGGGTTCTGAACGCCAAGGATGCCGATCTGGTCAAACCGTGGGACGCGAAGGGCTACAAGATGCCCGGCGGCGCACCCTACCACCCAGCTGGCTTCATGACCTTCGTTGGTGCGAACGCGATGGTGAACGGCAAAACCCAAGGTGCATTCCCGGCAGCCAAAGCTCTGCTGAGTTCGATCTACGAAGGCGCGCTGGTCGATTTCGACACCGCCCTGAAGATCGAGGCGCGCTGGTTTACCAATGTGCTGATGAACCCGTCCTCATCTGCGATGATCCGGTCGTTGTTCCTGAACAAGGAAGCGCTTGAGAAAGGCGCAGTGCGGCCCAAGGATGTACCCGATCAGCGGGTCAAGAAGATCGGTGTTCTAGGCGCTGGCATGATGGGTGCCGGTATCGCTCTGGTCTCCGCTCAAGCTGGTATGGAAGTCGTTCTAATCGACCGTGATCAGGAAGCTGCCGACAAGGGCAAGGCCTATAGCGAAAGCTACATGGACAAGGGCATCAAACGCGGCAAAGCCACCGCTGAGAAGAAAGAGGCCCTGCTGGCCCGCATCACAGCGACCCCTGATCTGGAGCATCTGAAAGGCTGCGACCTGATCATCGAAGCCGTGTTCGAGGATCCCGGTGTAAAGGCCGAAATGACCAAGAAAGTCGAGGCGATCATCCCCGAGGATTGCATCTTTGCCTCGAACACCTCGACCCTGCCGATCACCGATCTGGCGAAAGCCTCGGTGCGGCCCGAGCAGTTCATCGGCATCCACTTCTTCTCACCTGTTGAAAAGATGTTCCTGGTCGAGATCATCAAGGGCAAGGAAACCGGTGATCGTGCGGTTGCTAAGGCTCTGGACTATGTGCGCCAGATTCGAAAGACGCCGATCGTGGTCAACGATGCACGCTTCTTCTACGCCAACCGCTGCATCATCCCGTACATCAACGAAGGCGCGCGCATGATCACCGAGGGCATCAGCCCCGTACTGGTCGACAATGCCGCGCGCCAGTTGGGTTTCCCGGTCGGGCCGATCCAGTTGACGGATGAGACCTCGATCGATCTGGGTGCCAAGATCGCACGCGCGACCAAGGCGGCAATGGGCAATGCCTATCCCGAAAGCCCGTCAGACGATCTGATCTTCTGGATGGAGGAACAGGGCCGTCTGGGCCGCAAGGCCAACGCAGGTTTCTTTGACTATGACGACAAGGGCAAGCGCGTCGAATACTGGAAGGGCCTACAAGACAAGTACCCCTTGGCCGAGACGCAGCCCGACCTGATCGAAGTGCAGGAACGTCTGATGTTCGCGCAGGTTCTGGAAGCGGTCCGCGCGCTGGAAGAAGGTGTTCTGGAAGATATCCGCGAAGGCGACGTAGGCGCTATTCTGGGTTGGGGCTTTGCGCCGTGGTCCGGTGGTCCGCTCAGCTGGCTGGACATCATCGGCACGCCTTACGCCGCCGAACGCTGCGATCAGCTGGCCGAGGCCTATGGCGAGCGTTTCGCCTGTCCGCCTCTGCTGCTCGAGATGGCGGAAAAAGGTCAGAGCTTCTATGGCCGCTTCAACCCCGAGGCTCAGGCCGCCTAAACAAGGTGATGCAGGCGCATGAGGTCATGCGCCTGCATCTTTCTTTTGAAGTGTTAAGTTAGGTCTGCCATTCAGGCCGCAGAAACAGGGGCGGCACATTTGGCCGACCCGGACGCCCTGGTCGGCGTATCCCTAGGGGAGGCCGGATCGGGAATATTGGTTCTTGCGGGATGGGTGCAGGCAGCGCACCCAACGGGTTTGCAAAGGCGGATATATCGCCCTTGGTCGCAACCGCTTCGACCAGCAGTTCGGCATCTTCGGCGTCAGCGACTTCATAGGCGTTTGATATCCCCGCAGAGGCGACCATGCGTCCCGATGGGCAATAAGCCTGAAAACCACCTTCGATAAAGACAACCTCATCCTGATCGAAAAATAATGACGTTACATCAAAGGTCTGGGCCGGTGTTTGCGACTGCAACCGCCCCACCCCGCTGAGCATACGTGCAGGCACGATTGAGATGCCCTCTATCCCCAGCCCCAGCTTGCCCTGATCCAACGCCATGCCCTGTTCAGGCATCAGCCAGACAGGCCGCCCGTTATAGGCGGCGCGGGACGGAACGAGCACTGGCAGATGCTCGGCCCGTCTCTCATCGCCGGGGACAACGATGCGGTCGACGCAAATGCGCCTGAGCTCGCGAAAGCCATGATCCAATGTGCGCACCAGATCACCCGCAACCAGCGTTTCAACCAGCTTCCAGCCACTGGTCGTTGCCACCTTGGTTCCGTGCAGCAGGCCCCCACGACGTACTGACACGGCTTTCCCCGAAAAGGCCTCTCGGCCTCTGTCTTCTTGTTTCGAATACCCCGAAACACTCACTACTTCTAACACGTGCCTTCCCCCCTTTTGGCACCTTCAAACAAATTCAGAAGGGTGAGATCTTTGTGCCTCAAAGCATCTTAGTTTCGCCATATTTATGGCTAATTTGGCCTAATTTCGGCGTTTTTCACCGGGATTCCATGAACAAACCCACGCACGAAAGTAGATTTAGGCAGTTTGAGGAAACGAAAGCAGACAGCCAGACCCGAATCCGGATTGCCGATCAGCTTGCCTGAGATTGCCTTAACAGCAGCTGACGCTCTCTCCAGCCCAGTAACACTCCGGTCGTGGCGATCATACCGATACCCAGAATCTGCATGGGGCCAACCGACTGCCCAAAGGCCACCCACGCGAACAGCGGGCCGAAGATCATGACCGAGTATTCGAATACCGCGACATATGACGGCTCGCCCAACTGATAGGCCTTGATCAGCATGAACACCGCGATCGTCGAGCAGACGGCTTGTATCGCGAGCCAGGGGGCTGCTTCGTATATTGGCCAAACCCAGCCGCGCATTGCAAAGCCATCTGGGCCCGGCGTGGCCTCAAGCGGGAACAACGCCAGCCATACCAAACCTACGCCGCCAGCCAGACCGAGTGTCACCACCATCGCGGCCAGCAGAGCGACCGTGCTCTCGTTCGAACAATGCGTCCGTGTCACGACCGCGCTCAGGGCATAGAAGAATCCACCGGCGACCGGAAGCAGCGTTTTGAAATCAAAAGCATTCGGATCGGGTTGCAACACACAAAGGATGCCTGCAAAGCCCAGCAGGACTGCGGTAATCCTCCACGGGCCGATGTTTTGCTTCAGGACCAGGGCAGAAATGAGCAGCACAAAGATCGGCGATGTGAACAAACCTGCAAGCGCCTGTGCAATTGGCATCAAAGCAAGTGCACTAAAATAAAATAGCATTGCCACAGTAATCAGAATGCTGCGCAAAGCCACGATACCGTATCGCTGTGGCCTGAGGCTGCCCAGCCCCAGCAGAGACAGGCAACCGATCAAAGGCAGCATCAACAGGGCGCGGCTCAGGTGAAACTGCCAAAGCCCAATGGTCTCTGCCAGACGAATCACAAAATTGTCGATAACCCCGATGATCATCATCGAGCAGACCATCAGAAGCGATGCCAGTACCGAGGATCTGTCTTGTTCCACCCGTGCCTCCACCCTAGCCTCAAATTCGCCTGCCCGGTCCGGCACAGTCAGCATATTTTCGGAACCATGCGCAACAGGTTTGCGCCGTTGGTTTTCAACATGCTAGACTCAGAGGAAAATATTACTCGAGCAGCATTACCCGATGACGGCACTCAAACAGTACCAGCGGATCGAAGCTACCGGTCTGTGGCGCCCTACGCCCGATGAGCAACGGCGTGAGGTTGTTGTGTCCATTGGGGAAGCAACTTTGACAATCTCGGATTTCAATGACCGGGCTCTGACCCACTGGTCGCTGGCTGCATTGGAACGTCAAAACCCCGGTGCCTATCCGGCGATTTTCAATCCCGATGGCGATCCGGGCGAAACGCTGGAGCTGCCTGAGACCGAGACCACCATGATCGAGGCCATTGATCGCCTGCAACGCGCCATTGATCGTGCCCGACCACATCCCGGTCGGCTGCGCTGGCTCAGTGTGGCAGGTGTGGTGCTGGCGGTTACTGCACTGCTGCTGTTCTGGCTGCCCGGTGCGCTACAGCGCCATGTGGTCGCCGTTGTGCCCGAGATCAAGCGGCAGGAGATCGGCGATACGATCCTGCACCGGATCGAACGCGTCTCGGGCAAGGCCTGCGCCTCGCCGGACGCGCAAGCCTCGCTGGACCAGTTGGCCCGCCGAACAGGTGTACGACAGATCGTGATCCTGCCAGCAGGCTTGTCGGACAGCCTCAGCCTTCCGGGTGGGACGGTCCTGTTGAACCGGGCATTGGTCGAGGATCACGAGGATCCCGCCGTCGCAGCAGGCTACGTGATTGCAGCGCGGGCACGCGCAGCGCAGCAGGATCCGTTGGATGAGTTGTTGGACCGAACCGGCCCCGCCGCGGCATTCCGGTTGCTAACCACAGGCGGGCTGACGCCCGAGATCATAGACACCTACACCGAGGAAGTGCTGTCAGAACCGCGCCCTGTGATCACCGACGATGCGCTGCTAGCAGTCTTCGCGCAAGCCGCCCTGCCCTCAACCCCATACGCTTACGCGCATGATATTACCGGAGAAACGGTTCTGAGCCTGATCGAAGCCGACCCGATGGCAGGACGGACACTTGAACAGGTACTGCCGGACCGCGATTGGGTCCGGCTGCAGAATATTTGCGGACAATAGTGCCTATTTGGTGCCAAACATCCGGTCGCCGGCATCACCCAGCCCGGGCATGATATAGCCCTTCGAGTTCAACTCGCGATCCAGCGCAGCCGTAACGATTTTCACATCGGGATGCGCCTCTTTCATACGTGCCACGCCTTCGGGGGCGGCCAGCAGGCAGAGGAAGCGAATATCCGTGGCGCCCTGCTCTTTCAGCAGGTCGATCGCTGCAGCCGAGCTGTTGCCCGTGGCCAACATCGGATCAACCGCAATCACCAAACGGTCCTTCAGCCCTTCCGGCGCCTTGAAGTAATACTGCACTGGCTTCAACGTCTCTTCATCCCGATAGAGTCCGACAAAGCCCACACGGGCCGAAGGGATGAGTTCCAGCACCCCGTCCAGCATGCCGTTCCCGGCCCGCAGGATCGAGACCAGAGCCAGTTTCTTGCCCGCCAGAATGGGGGCATCCATCTCCTCCATAGGGGTTTCGATGTGGCGAGTGGTCAGCGACATCTCTCGCGTAACCTCATAGGCCAGCAGCAGCGTGATCTCGCGCAGCAACTGCCGGAACACTGCGGTCGAGGTGCCTTTGTCCCGCATGAGCGTCAGCTTGTGTTGCACCAACGGGTGGTCGACGACGGTCAGATGTTCGCTCATGAGTTCTCCAGTCTTTTCTTGACCCGCGCACGGGTGTCTTCATCGCAAAAGGCCGCATTCAGGGCATTCTGATTCAACGCGGCGAAATCTTCGGCATCCCAGCCAAAGGCTGCGGCCAGCATCTCATATTCGCGCCGCATTGTGGTGTGAAAAAACGGCGGATCATCAGTTGAAACCGTGACCTTCACACCCGCATCGCGCAATCTGGCAATCGGGTGGGCAGCGAAATCGGGAAACAGACCCAGCACCACGTTCGAGCCTGGGCAAACTTCAAGCGTCACGTCTCTGTCAACGAGTTCGCGGATCAGGTCCGGGTCCTCGATCGCACGCACGCCGTGTCCGACCCGTTCGACCCCCAGATCACGAATGGCATCGCGCACGCTTTCCGGTCCGCCAAATTCTCCTGCATGGGTGGTCAGCCGCAATCCTGCCTCGCAGGCGCAATCAAAAGCCCACGCGAAATCGCCCTGCGTATGAACGCCTTCATTACCGCCCATGCCAAAGCCGGTGATCCAGTCGCCTGCTGTCTCTGCCGCACAAAAGGCGCTGTGCTTGGCTTGTTCGGGGCCAAAATGGCGAACGCAGGTAACAACCCCACGCAGGGTGATGTTGAATTTACGTTCGGCTTCGTCCGCTGCATCCTGAATGGCGGTCAGATAATCTCTCCACGCGTGCAGATCGCCACCACCGCAGAAATCCGGGCTAAGGAAGGTCTCGGAATAGACTACACCATTCGCAGCGCTTTCTTCGAGGATCGCCAGCGTCAGGCGGCGAAAATCTTCAGGCGATTTCAGCACTTCGCAGGCGGCCTCGTAGACGCTGAGGAAATGAGTAAAGTCACGGAAATCATAGGTTCCGTCGGTTTTGAAAATACCGCTCAGATCGATGCGCTTTTCATGCGCCAACTGGCGGATGAACGCGGGTGGAGCCGCGCCTTCGTGATGCAGGTGCAATTCGATCTTGGGCAAGTCGGCAACGGTCATAGAAAACTCCGCCCCGGCCCTTGTGCCGGGATGTCCAGATGGTGCGCGACGCTGGCAGCAACATCGGCGAAATTGATCTGTCCGATTTCACCCGCGCCCTGCCCGGCCACCAGTACCGGAACCTGCTCTCGCGTGTGATCGGTACCTGTCCAACTGGGATCATTACCGTGATCGGCAGTCAGCAGCATTAGGTCGCCGGGGCGCAGCTTTTTCAGCACCGCCCCGATTTCGCGGTCGAACCATTCCAACGCACGGGCATAGCCACCGATATCCCGGCGATGACCATAGAGGCTGTCGAACTCGACGAAATTGGCGAATGTCAGGCTGCCCTCTTCGGCCACGTTTACCAGATCGGACAGGTGGCCCATCAGTTCGGCGTCCGATCCTTTGCGCAGCGTATCGATCCCCTGCATCGAGAAGATATCACCGATCTTGCCCACCGCATGAACACGACGGCCTGCGTCCTGCACCCAGTTCGTCAGCACCGGCGCGGGCGGGAGGATGGCAAAGTCTTTGCGATTGGTGGTGCGGGTGAAACCGTCCTCAACCGTTCCAACGAAAGGCCGCGCGATCACGCGGCCCACCTTCATCTCATGCAATTGCGGTGCAAGCGTGCGGCACATGTCCAGCAAACGGTCGAGGCCAAAGCTCTCCTCATGCGCGGTAATCTGGAACACGCTGTCAGCAGAGGTATAGCAGATGGGCCAGCCAGTACGCATATGCTCGGCCCCAAGATCGGCGATGATGGCTGTGCCCGATGCGTGGCAATTGCCAAGGATACCTTCGGTGCCTGCGGCATCGGCAGCAGCGCGGCTAAGATCGACGGGAAACGCAGGTTTGGTATCCGGGAAATAGTGCCAGTCCCACGGGACGGGCAATCCCGCCAGTTCCCAATGGCCCGAGGGCGTATCCTTCCCCGGTGAATACTCGCGCGCGCAGCCCCAAAGCCCTGTTGGCGCGGCTTCCAACCCCGGCGCGTCATCACCCGAGGCCAGCCGCACTGCCGCGCCCAGCCCCAACGCATCAAGATTGGGCAGGTGTAAAGGGCCTGAGCGTCCATCTTCAGCGCGCCCTTCCGCACACGCATGCGCGATATGGGCCAAGGTGTTCGCGCCAGTATCCGGCGCGGTGCCGTTGAAGAACTGATCGGCATCCGGCGCACCACCGATCCCAACTGAGTCCATGACCACAAGGAAAGCGCGGCTCATGCGCTGATCCTCTCGTGCACATGGGGTGGTTGGTCGGCGGGTGCATCGCTGAGCGTCATTGCGTTCAACACCGCCTCAGACGCCTGCCGCGCCGCGTCTTCGCGCGCCGCGTGGACCACGGCCAATGGTGCGCCTTTCTGGACCTTCTCGCCCAGCCGCAAGATGCCCGACAACCCGACCGCCGGATCAATCTCGTCGCTTTCGACCTGACGTCCGCCGCCCAGCGCGACCACGGCCAGGCCAAGCGCCTCACCATCAATGGTCGAGACATAGCCATCGCGCGGAGCGGGCACCTCCTGAATCACATTTGCCTCGGGCAGGAAGCGCGCCCAGGTGTCGACGAAATGCACCGGCCCGCCCATGGCAGCCATCATGCGGCCAAACCGTTCGGCAGCACGACCATCGCGGATCACTTCGGTGACCTGCGCCGTGCCCTCTTCAGCCGAGGCGCACATTCCCGCATCGGCCATCAAAACGCCGCCCAATTCAGCAGAGATATGGGCCAGGGGCGAGTCTTGTCCGCTGGTCATAACCTTCATCACCTCAGCCACTTCCAGCGCGTTGCCCAGCGCCGGGGCCAGCGGTTGGTTCATGTCGGTAATCACAGCCGAGGTTTTACACCCCGCCGTATTCGCCGTCTCGGTTAGCGCCTTTGCCAGCTTGCGTGCATCATCCAGCGTTTTCATGAACGCACCGCTTCCCACCTTGACGTCCAGCACCAGCGCATCGGGGCTGGCCGCCAGTTTCTTGGACAGGATCGACGCCGTGATCAGATCGAGGCTTTCCACCGTTGCCGTCACATCGCGTATTGCATAGAGCCTTTTGTCCGCTGGTGCGATCTGTCCCGTCGCGCCAACAATCGCGGCACCGGTTTCTTTCAGGACCTGCGCCAGACGGCCCTGTCCGATTTGTGTGGCCACACCCGGGATCGCCTCAAGCTTGTCCAGCGTGCCGCCGGTATGACCTAGTCCACGCCCTGAGATCATCGGCACATAGGCCCCGCATTCCGCCAGCGCCGGGGCCAGCACGAGGCTGACGCAATCCCCCACCCCACCGGTTGAATGCTTATCGATCACCGGGCCATCCAAATCCCAGTGCAGCACCTCGCCGCTGTCGCGCATGGCAATGGTCAGATCGGCCCGACCCTGCGCGCCCAGCCCGCCCATGCAGACGGCCATGGCAAAGGCCCCGGCCTGCGCATCGCTGACGCCACCATCGGCCAGACCCTGCGCGAACCAACGCAACTCTTCGCCTGTAGGCACCTCATGACGGCGCAGCTTGGCGATGATCGAACGCGCGTCCATTCAGCTGTCTTCCATATGCGAAGCGTCAAAAGCACCCGGTAACAGGTCGGCAATTGTCGTATTGGTTTCCAGCCCGTCAACCGTCGCCATCGTGACCACGACGTTTCCTTTTCCGAACTCGGCCAGTTTCTGGCGGCACCCTCCGCAAGGCGGCACAGGATGCAGGCTGCTGGCGACCACATAGACTTCGGTCAGTTCTTTCTCACCGGCGGCCACCATTGCCGCGATTGCCCCAGCCTCTGCGCAAGTGCCTTCGGGATAAGCTACGTTCTCGACATTGCATCCGGAATATACCGTACCCGAGCCTGACCGGATCGCGGCCCCAACCTTGAAATTGGAATAAGGCGCATGGGCGTTTTCCCGAACGGCGAGCGCGGCATCTTTCAGAGACATGGGCGATTCCCGATTTTTGATCATCTGGTCAGAAAACCCCACTCTAACGGAAAGCGTAGCAGAATTTGAAGCCCTTCAAGCGCTGATTTCCACAGCCTTCTAGCCAATCGTGGTATTGAACGTTCCGGGCAACGTGACTTCGAGCAATTCGATATCGTCGGAAGGTTCGGACAGGCGAGTGCGCATGCCGGGCGGGATCACGAAGGCATCACCCTGTTCCAACCGATGGGGTTCGCGCCCCTCGCCCTCCAACGTGACCTCGCCATTCATGACGAAGGTAAAGTGAATATCCGTATCATGGCTGGCCCATTCCGGCACGCCTTGCCCTCGGCGTACGACCTGAACACCGGCCACCCTCTTGGTGTTCTCGGCAATTGTCGTGTCGCGACAAATATAGCCCGGCAGGCGGAAGGGACCCCATTCGGCGTCTTTGGCCTGATTGTAGACGAAACGCTGCCCTTGCCATTCTCGATCTGGGCGATACTGCGACGTCGGAAGCTCCATCTGATGGTCGATTTCGGTCACGTGTTCGGCGGGCACGCCGATCTCGATCACCTGAACATTATCAGACGCCTCAAGCACCCGGTGGCGAATTTCCGGCGGCTGGATAAAGCAATCTCCTGCGGTCAGACGCATCTTGTCGCCCTGATCCTCATAGACCACATCGACCCAGCCATGGATGCAGAAGATCAGCTGAAATCCGACCTTATGGAAATGCACCATATCCGGCACCGGTCCGCCATCGGGAATGCGGATATGGCTGGCGATGATCGATCCGCCCAACCGGTCCGGCACCAGATCGCGGTAGTGCATCCCGGCGCGTCCGATGATCCAGGGTGCCTGGTCCTTCAGCCTGCGCACCACGAAGGAATGTATCGTGTCGGGCATCACCATCGGAGGGTTCAATGCCTCAATCTCAACCCGCGTGCCATTCGGAGCGACAAGACTGCGCTGACCATCGGCAAAGCCGTCCGGGTCGTTTGTGAGAATGCGCAGAGTACCTGCGGCCTCTGGCGCATCCTTTTCAACCCGCAGCCGCAGCCCATGGCCCGAAAATACCGCGATCCGTGGGTCATCGGCCGGATAGATCATATCCATCCGCATCCCAAGAACTTTGGTGTAAAACGGGATATCGTTCCGTAATTCCTGGGTCGGCAGGCGAATTTCAGCGCGCGTCTGGCTTTCGGTGGAGGTCATTAGCTGTCTCTTCAGTCTTCGATTTTGGCCATCCGATCAGAACAGCGGCCAAAATGCCAACCGAAAAGTACATCTCGAGCGTTTCTTCGAGAGCAAACAACCGCGCGGCCATCGTGACCGAAAGGCTGGCCTCGAAAAAACCACTTACTTCCTCCAGAAGCTGAGCGATCACGGCCACGCTTCCGGCGCCCAAAAACACCAGCATGAACGGAGCGCGGAGCTTGATCGCCCTCCAGGCGTCGGGGATGCCATGCCATACGGCCCCGCCTATGACGACCAACGCCAGCGCGACCCGCACTGCGGTCAGGTCCAGTATCGTATCAAAACTGTTTAGCACCATGAAAGGCAGGCTGTTTTCGGCATAGATATCAGCTTCAAGCTCTCGTTCCGCCAAAAGCAGACAGACGAGCCCGATATACATCCGCGCCAGTCCGCGATACCGGATCAACGCCACCAGCCCCGCCATGAACAAGGCCGCCGCCGAAAGGGTCTCAATCAAACCGCCTTCCTGGTTGAAAGTGGCGGCCTGCTGTGGCCAGATCGCGACTGCACACAGGAACACGGCAGCCACAGACAGCGCCAAGCCAAGTGGAAACCAGCCTGTGCCAGACGTGGAATAGGTGTGAGTGCCAACCGGCACGCTGCGGTGATCGTCTTTGTAGCTCATGCTCGAAGCCCTGCCGCCTGCGAAACTAGTAATATTCTGGCGAATTGGCCGTATGTAAAGGATTTGTGACAAAGTACAACAAACGTCTCTGTGAGGTGTGGAAGTGACGCAACGTAGCCAAGCCCGAAAAAATAGTTTAACGATCAAACAAATTCTGGAACGGAGTTAAATCGCCGATGTCTGACACACCCAGCCTGCGGCAGGCCGCCCTTGACTATCACGCCCATCCAAAGCCCGGAAAGCTTGAGATCAAAGCCACCAAACCTATGGCGAATGGCCGCGATCTTGCGCGCGCCTACTCGCCGGGTGTGGCTGAGGCCAGCCTTGAAATTAAGGACGATGCGGCAAATGCCGAGAAGTACACCGCGCGCGGCAACCTCGTCGCTGTGGTGTCCAATGGCACAGCGGTTCTGGGATTGGGCAATATCGGCGCGCTGGCTTCGAAACCGGTGATGGAAGGCAAGGCGGTTCTGTTCAAAAAGTTCGCCGGGATCGATTGCTTCGACATCGAAGTGGACCAACCCGACCCCGAGAAACTGGCCGATATCGTCTGCGCGCTCGAGCCCACCTTCGGTGCCATCAACCTTGAAGACATCAAGGCCCCCGATTGCTTCATCGTCGAAAAACTCTGCCGCGAACGGATGAACATCCCCGTTTTCCACGACGATCAACACGGCACCGCCATCGTTGTCGGCGCTGCGGCGAAGAACGCCCTGCATGTCGCAGGCAAGAGGTTCGAGGATATCAAGATCGTCTCGACCGGGGGTGGTGCTGCCGGGATTGCCTGCCTCAGCATGCTGGTCAAGCTGGGTGTTAAGCGCGAGAATATCTGGCTGTGTGACATTCATGGGCTGGTCTATGAAGGCCGCACCGAGGATATGAACCCGCATAAGGACCAGTTCGCGCAGAAAACCGATCTGCGTACACTGGACGATGTGATCGGAGGGGCCGACCTGTTTCTTGGGCTCAGCGGGCCGAATGTGCTCAAACCCGAGATGGTCGAGAAGATGGCGAAGACGCCGATCATCTTTGCGCTGGCCAACCCAACGCCCGAAATCCTGCCGCAAGCCGCGCGAGAGGTCGCACCCGATGCGATCATCGCGACGGGCCGCAGCGACTTCCCGAACCAGGTGAACAATGTCCTGTGTTTTCCGTTCATCTTCCGTGGCGCGTTGGATGTTGGCGCGACCGAGATCAATGACGCCATGCAGATCGCCTGTGTCGACGGCATCGCTGAGATGGCGCGGGCGACCACCAGTGCCGAAGCCGCTGCGGCCTACAAAGGCGAACAACTGACTTTCGGACCAGATTATCTGATTCCAAAGCCCTTTGACCCGCGTTTGGTGGGCGTTGTGTCTTCATCTGTCGCAAAGGCGGCGATGGAGAGCGGTGTTGCCAAACGCCCCATCGACGACCTTGAGACTTATAAAGAGCGTCTGAACCAAACCGTCTTCAAATCGGCTCTGCTGATGCGACCGGTGTTCGAAGCTGCTGCTGCCGCCTCGCGCCGGATCGTCTTTGCCGAGGGCGAGGACGAGCGCGTGCTGCGTGCAGCCCAGGCTATTCTTGAGGAGACCACTGAAACCCCGATCCTGATCGGCCGTCCGGATGTGATCAACGCACGCTGCGAGCGATTGGGTTTGACCGTGCGTCCTGGCCAGGATTTCCAGATTGTGAACCCGCAAGATGACCCGAGATACTACGACTATTGGAATTCATACCATCAGATCATGCAGCGACGGGGCGTGACGCCCGATCTGGCCAAGGCCATCATGCGCACCAACAACACAGCCATCGCGGCGATCATGGTGCATCGCGGAGAAGCTGACAGCATGATCTGCGGCACATTCGGCGAGTATCGTTGGCATCTGAATTATGTCCAACAGGTCCTGGATGAAGGGGACCTGCGCCCACACGGGGCGCTGTCGCTGATGATCCTCGAAGACGGTCCTCTGTTCATCGCGGATACGCATGTTCGGCAACTACCAACTCCTGAAGAATTGGCCGAAACAACATTGGGCGCAGCGCGTCACGTCCGACGTTTTGGATTGGAACCAAAGATCGCGTTCTGTTCGCAATCGCAATTCGGCAATCAGGCCGAAGGCTCGGGCAAGCGACTGCGGGCGGCACTGGAAATCCTCGATTCCGAACCGCGTGATTTCACCTATGAAGGCGAAATGAACCTGGATGTGGCGTTGGACCCCGAATTGCGTTCGCGGATATTCCCCAGTTCGCGATTGGAAGGACCTGCAAACGTTTTGATCTTTGCCCACGCGGATGCGGCGAGCGGCGTGCGCAATATCCTGAAGATGAAAGCGGACGGGCTTGAGGTTGGGCCGATCCTGATGGGGATGGGGAATAAAGCGCATATCGTGACCCCATCAATCACCGCTCGCGGATTGCTGAACATGGCTGCGATTGCGGGAACGCCAGTGGCCCATTATGGGTAGAGCAGCATCGGCATAACTCTAAGATAACCCCGGGCGCCCATACAGGCGCTCGGCGCGATTCTGTAGGCGCGATGGTTTTTTGCACTCAAAGATTTGCAGCTTTGCAAAATCCCGCATCAGATGCTGCAAACAACCCTTCCGCCAGTGTATTTGCAAAAGTTTGCAGCCAAAACAGAAAGATTCTGCAAATATTTTGCGATAAACTGACGCGCCGTTGTTTGCATCGCTTGTCGCCTTTGCATCGAACCCCTTACACAAAGCGCAAGGAGATTTGGAGGAGGCCATCATGGCGTACAAAGACGTTTACGAGAGTTGGAAATCCGACCCCGACGCTTTCTGGATGGAAGCCGCAAAAGGGATCGACTGGGTTCAGGCCCCCAGCAAGGCCCTGTTTGACGACAATGCGCCTTTGTACGAATGGTTCAGCGACGCCAAGGTGAACACCTGTTGGAACGCGGTAGACCGGCATGTCGAGAATGGCCGGGGCGAACAGACAGCCATCATCTATGACAGTCCGATCACCCACACCAAACGCGAAATCTCATATGTCGAGCTGCGTAACCGTGTCGCCAACCTCGCCGGTGCATTGCGGGCCAAGGGTGTTGAGAAAGGTGACCGGGTCATCATCTATATGCCGATGATCCCCGAAGCGCTGGAGGCGATGTTGGCCTGCGCCCGTCTGGGTGCGGTGCATTCGGTTGTGTTTGGCGGTTTTGCCAGCAACGAACTGGCGGTGCGCATCGACGACGCGAAACCCAAAGCGATCATCGCAGCCTCCTGCGGGATGGAGCCGGGTCGCGTTGTGCACTATAAACCCCTGCTGGACGGCGCCATCGATCTTGCCAGCCACAAGCCCGACTTCTGCGTGATCTTCCAGCGCGAACAGGAGGTTGCGCAGCTGATCGAGGGGCGCGATGTGAACTGGCACGGGTTCCAATACGGAACCGAGCCTGCAGAATGTGTACCCGTCAGCGGCAACGATCCGGCCTATATCCTCTATACCTCTGGCACGACCGGAGCCCCCAAAGGCGTGGTGCGTCCAACAGCGGGCCACCTGGTTGCGCTGAACTGGACGATGAAGAACATCTATAATGTCGACCCCGGTGATGTTTTCTGGGCGGCCTCGGATGTGGGTTGGGTCGTTGGGCATTCCTATATCTGCTACGCCCCGCTGATCCACGGAAACACCACCATCGTGTTCGAAGGCAAACCCGTCGGCACACCCGACGCCGGCACGTTCTGGCGCGTGATTTCCGAACATAAGGTCAAAAGCTTCTTCACCGCACCCACCGCGATCCGCGCCGTCAAGCGCGAGGATCCCAAGGCCGAGATGATGGCGCAATACGATCTGTCGTGTCTGAAAGCCCTATATCTTGCGGGCGAACGTGCCGATCCCGACACGATCATCTGGGCACAGGATGCATTGAAGGTTCCGGTTATCGATCACTGGTGGCAGACCGAGACCGGTTGGGCCATTGCCGGAAACCCGCTGGGGATCGAGGAATTGCCGGTCAAGCTCGGCTCGCCCGCGAAACCGATGCCGGGCTATGACGTCCAAATTCTGGACGAAGGCGGCCATCCGATGAAACCCGGTGAGTTGGGCGCAATCGCTGTCAAACTGCCCTTGCCTCCGGGTACGTTGCCGACGCTTTGGAACGCGGAGGCGCGGTTCAAGAAATCCTATCTGGAGCATTTCCCAGGTTATTATGAAACCGGCGATGCAGGGATGATTGATGAGGATGGATACCTCTACATCATGGCCCGGACCGATGACGTGATCAACGTCGCGGGCCATCGTCTGTCGACGGGCGGGATGGAAGAGGTTCTGGCTGCCCATCCCGATGTTGCTGAATGCGCCGTGATCGGGGTTTCAGACCAGTTGAAAGGGCAAATGCCGGTTGGGTTCCTGTGCCTCAACGCAGGTTCGGACCGGAACCACGATGACGTGGTGGCCGATGTGGTCAAGATGGTCCGTGACAAGATTGGCCCCGTCGCAGCGTTCAAGAAAGCGGTGGTGGTGGATCGTCTGCCCAAGACACGTTCCGGCAAGATCTTGCGTGGGACGATGGTGTCGATCGCGGATGGCAAGGACTACAAGATGCCGGCCACGATCGATGATCCGGCTATCCTGGACGAAATCACCTCGGCCCTGCGGACCATTGGCTACGCGCCGTAAATAATCAGCAAACCAAAGGTGCGCCTTACGGCGCGCCCTGTTTGCGCTGACGCGCCAGTGCGAGGCTCCGCCTCGCGCTCCGAGATATTTTGGGCCAGATGAAGGGCGGAGCCATTTTGTGGGAGCGGGTCTTGTCATTGGCTGTTCGTCGCCTCAGGTTGAGGCGAGGAGGACGAGCATGGCAAATGGCAACATCTGGCGTCTTGGTGCAACCGAACTGACTGCGCTAACGCGAACAGGCGATCTAAGCGCGGAAGAGGTTATTCAGGACGCCTTGGCGCGGATGCATCAGGTAAATCCCGCGCTGAATGCGGTAGTGGAGGACCTTGGTACGGAAGCCTTGGAGCGCGCCCGCGCGCTTGATCAGGCGCGAGATGGCGGCGCTCCGGTTGGGCCTTTGCATGGTGTTCCGGTTACCATCAAGGTCAATGTCGATCAGAAGGGACACTCCACCAACAACGGGGTAACTGCCCTGAAGGATGTAGTCGCCCCCGATGACGCGCCTGTGGTTTCGAACCTTCAAAACGCCGGAGCCGTCGTGATTGGGCGGACCAATACACCCGAGTTTTCCTTTCGCGCCGACACGGACAACCCTCTTTATGGGCGGACGCATAATCCCTGGGGAAGCCATATCTCGCCGGGCGGCTCATCAGGCGGCGCCGGGGCTGCTGTTATGGCCGGGATAGGGGCGCTGGGACATGGCAATGACATCGGTGGCAGCCTGCGATTCCCTGCCGCGGCCAATGGTGCCGTCACCGTCAAACCCGGCCTCGGACGTGTGCCTGCGTGGAACCCGAGCCAGAAAGTGGAACGTGGATTGCTTGCTCAGTCCATGTCGGTGCAGGGGGTGATCACGCGATCGGCGGCAGATCTGCATTTGTCGATGCCTTCTCTGATCGCAGCGGATCCTCGCGATCCCTTCCATGTGCCGATGCCCTGGCACGGGGCGCGGCTCGAAGAGCCAATAAAGGTTGCCTATACCAAGAACACATTTGGCTACGACTTGCATCCCGAGGTGGCAAAGGCGCTGGACACCGCACGGGAGGCCCTGAGCGATGCGGGCTATGCAGTGACCGAGATTGATCCGCCCGATGTGTTTGAATGCGGGCGTTTGGGTTATCGCGCCCTGATGGGCGAAGTGCTGACCCTGATGAAGGGTGACATAGAGGCTGCGGGCTCAGAGACCATTCGTGAGATTTTTGAGGTCTATTTTCAGGAATTTCCGCCGATTGTCGGAACCGAGCTGATACATGCGCTGGCGCAACGCACCCACTACGCGCGCGAATGGTCGCTGTTCATGCAGGATTATCCGCTGATACTGTCCCCGTTCCTGCCGCAGCCCTTCTTCAAACCCGACCGGGACACCGAAGGAGCAGAAGGAGTGCATGAGGTGTTGGGCTGCGCGGTTTATTCCTATGCGATGAACTTCCTCGGCCTGCCTGCCGCGAGCGTGCCTGCGCGACTGGCAGAGCTACCAAACGGACCACAGCCGATCAACGTACAAGTCACCGCGCAACGTTGGCGCGAGGATATGGCCGTCGACGCCGCTGCTGCCATCGAAGAGCGTGTTGGGCAAATGGCTCCGATTCTGTGGGACAGGATGGCAGCGCATGTCTGAGGGAGTTCTCGAAGTAAATAGACCCCGGGGTTTTGTGCCCGGGGTCCGCATACTAAAATATGCCCGGAGATCTGATGACGAGCGTAGCACCACCCACCCTCGCCAGCGCATAAAACACGCAATCATTCGAAAACACCGTTAGGTGGCCACTCACTTCCACCTTGGCGTGATCTCCGAGTAAATTAAAATTAACAAAGGATAAGCCCCTCGCATGTGAACTGGTTCACACAACAGAGAGGAAATCGAGAATATCGATCACGATTACGTGAACTGCTCTGAGATCAATCGCTCTTCCAGACCGTGCCCCGGGTCGAACAGGATACGGTGCTGGACGCTGGGTTCGGAGCTGATCTCGACCCAGTCAATATCGGGGAAGGCTATCGAATCAGCCGCGACAATGACCGGGCGCTTGTCAGCCTCGATCACTTCGAATCTGACCCGTGCCATTTTTGGCAGAAGTGCCCCGCGCCAGCGACGAGGACGAAATGCAGCGATCGGCGTCAGCGCCAATACATCCGCGCCAATCGGAACAATTGGTCCATGGGCCGAGTAGTTATAGGCTGTGGACCCGGCAGGTGTGGACAAAAGCGCCCCGTCGCAAACAAGCTCGGCCATGCGCACCCGTCCATCGACACTGATCTTCAGGCGGGCCGCCTGCGGGCCGGCGCGCAGCAGAGAGACCTCGTTAATGGCGAGCGCCTCATGTTGCTTACCGGACTGATCCATCGCGGTCATGCTGAGTGGATTGATCACCTCTTCTTCGGCCTCGGCGAGGCGCGCCATCAGGTCGGTTTCGGCATATTCATTCATCAAGAATCCGATGGTGCCGCGGTTCATTCCGTAAACCGGTGTGTCGAGGTGCTGAATCCCATTCAGTGTATGCAGCATGAACCCGTCGCCGCCCAGCGCCACGACCACATCTGCGTCTCTTGGCGCCGCGTTGCCATACCGAGCCACCAAAGCGTCGCGGGCGGTTTGCGCCACTTTGGCGTCGCTGGCCAGGAAGGCGATTCTTTTGGTCATGGTTTGCGGTTTCCAGTGCTGCACATTTGGTTCCGAAACAAACATACCTTTCCGCGTTACGCCAGAGTTGACGCCATAGCGGGCCAATTCGTCGCTTTACAACCTTTCTCGACCGTTCGGTTTCCGATAGGAAATCCGCCAGATAAACCCCAGCCCTGTGGAGCCATTATGAACGCCAACCTTCGTGATACCGGTTTCTTTACCCAGTCCCTTGCGGATCGTGACCCCGAGCTGTTTGGCTCGATCACATCCGAACTGGGCCGTCAGCGCGACGAGATCGAGCTGATCGCGTCCGAGAACATCGTCTCTGCCGCCGTGATGGAGGCGCAGGGCTCGGTGATGACCAACAAATATGCCGAAGGGTATCCGGGCCGCCGCTACTATGGCGGCTGCCAGTTCGTCGATATCGCCGAGAACCTGGCCATCGACCGCGCCAAGCAGCTGTTTGGTTGTGAGTTCGCCAATGTCCAGCCAAACTCGGGTTCGCAAGCGAACCAGGGCGTGTTTCAGGCGCTGATCAAACCCGGCGACACCATTCTGGGCATGTCGCTGGACGCAGGCGGTCACCTGACCCACGGTGCACGTCCGAACCAGTCGGGCAAGTGGTTCAACGCCGTACAATATGGCGTGCGCCAGCAAGACAACATGCTGGATTACGATCAGGTCGAGGCGCTGGCGAAAGAGCATCAGCCCAAACTGATCATCGCCGGTGGTTCGGCCATCCCGCGCCAGATCGACTTTGCCCGCATGCGTGAGATTGCGGATATGGTCGGCGCGTATCTGCATGTGGACATGGCGCATTTCGCCGGTCTGGTTGCAGCAGGCGAGCACCCCTCGCCCTTCCCGCACGCACATGTGGCAACCACCACAACGCACAAGACCCTGCGCGGCCCGCGCGGCGGCATGATCCTGACCAACGATGAGGATATCGCCAAGAAAGTGAACTCGGCGATCTTCCCCGGCATTCAGGGTGGCCCGCTGATGCACGTGATCGCGGCCAAGGCCGTGGCCTTTGGCGAGGCGCTGCAGCCTGCCTTCAAGGACTACATCAAGCAGGTTGTCGTCAACTCGCAGGCATTGTCGGATCAGTTGATCAAAGGCGGCTTGGATACGGTGACCCACGGCACCGACACTCATGTCGTTCTGGTCGACCTGCGCCCCAAAGGCGTCAAGGGCAACGCAACCGAGAAAGCCCTGGGTCGTGCCCATATCACCTGCAACAAGAACGGCGTGCCGTTTGACCCCGAAAAGCCGACCATCACCAGCGGCATCCGTCTGGGTTCGCCCGCCGGAACCACGCGCGGCTTTGGTGAGACGGAATTCCGCCAGATCGCGGACTGGATCATCGAGGTTGTGGACGGTCTGGCCGCCAACGGTGAAGACGGCAACGCCGCCGTCGAAGCCAAGGTGAAGGCAGAAGTCGCCGAACTGTGCGCGCGCTTCCCGATTTATCCAAACCTCTGATCCCACGCAGGTTCTGAAACAGAAAACGGCGCCTCAATGGGCGCCGTTTTTCTTTGGGTTGGAACCGGTTCAGATGAATCCGCGCCAGCGCAATACGACAATCGTCAGCGCCGCCAGCGCGATCAGGCCCAGTGCCAGCGAGCCCAGAAAACTCAGAAACCAGCCCCAGCGCCGATCCGCCAGATTGATCGCGTTCAGATGGGTCTGCACGTCATCCGACGCTTTCTCGAGCTTTGGCATATCCAAAACCATCCTAAGCTTCGGGTGTTCAGCCATCTGTTCGGCGCGGGCCAGCACCATCGCCTGCTTGTAGACCTTGCGCGGCAAACGACGCTTCGCCCGCCGAACCGAGGCAATCAGGGTCTTGTCCTTCACCCCAAGCTTTCTGCGCAGCAAACGAATGGTCTGCGCGATCTGGGTCTGGATATCGGTTTCCTGCGTCATCTGCGCCTCCTGACGGGGCAATTTAACCTTGTGCCACGCGGGCGACAATGGGGCTGGTTGTTCTGCCCGGCGACGCGTATCACAGGGGCATGCTGAATACGATCATCCATGGCGACCCGACCGATCACCCGCCCCTGCTGATTGCGCATGGCCTATATGGCTCGGCGCGCAACTGGGGGGTAATTGCGCGGCGACTCTCGGACGAACGGCAGGTGATTGCGGTGGACATGCGCAATCATGCCTACAGCTTTTGGGACGCCCAACATGGCTATCCTCAACTGGCACAGGATCTGGCCGAGGTGATCGACAGCGTCGGAGGCACCGCCGACATTGTCGGGCATTCCATGGGCGGGAAGGCCTCGATGATGCTCGCCTTGGAACATGGTGAACTGGTGCGTAAACTGGTCGTTGCGGACATAGCGCCCGTCACATACGGCCACAGTCAGATCCAGTTCATTGAGGCAATGCGAGCGGTCGACATGTCCCGCGTTCAACGCCGCTCGGACGCCGAAGCACAGCTGGCCGATCTCGGCGTGGAAAAGTCCCTGCAGAGCTTCTTTACGCAATCTTTGGATGTCGAAGGCGGACGCTGGCGGCTGAACCTGGACGTTCTCGCCGGCGAAATGCCCAAGATCATGAGCTTTCCTGAGATTTCAAGCAGCTGGAATGGCCCTGCCCTGTTCCTGTCCGGCGCAGCCTCGGATTATGTGTTGCCCGAACACCGTGACCGGATTCGCGCCCTGTTCCCTGCTGCCCGGTTCGCAAAAGTTCCCGGCGCAGGTCACTGGCTGCACGCCGAGAAACCCCGCGAATTCGAAGCCGCCGTCAGAACCTTCCTGAACGCCTGATCAACCGCCCGTGTAAAGACGCTTGGCCACCAGCCACGACACGGGCGCAGCCACAACCGCCCCCGCTACTGCGGCAGAGATAATGGCCATCGCCGTCACCATTCCAGCCGCCAATACGGCGATGACGGCGCTGCCTGCAAGGGCAGTGGCAATCAGAGAATAGAGCATGGTTGCAAGGCGTAGCATGGCCTGTCGTCCTGTTTGTGAATATCTGCGTTTCACATTATAGCGACAGAATGTGTTCTACTTTGACCTGTATCAGATCAGGGTGCTACATCCCCGGATCAATCGGCTCGACAATATCGCCGCCGCCATTCACCCAGTCCGTGAACCCGCCCAGATTATAGACCTGCTCGTACCCCATGTCCTTCAGCAACTTCCCAGCCAGCGACGCTCGACCGCCCGAGGCGCAATGTAGGATAATGGTGCGGTCCTTGCGCAGTTCAGGGTCATAGGATGGCAGTTCTAGGTCAGCGCGAAATTCCAGCATTCCACGCGGAATGTGATGAGAGCCAGCGGCGCGACCCACCTTCTCCAATTCGGGCGCATCGCGGATGTCCAACAACAGCGCACCTTGTGCCAGAAGCTCTTGCGCCCTGCCCGCATCAATGCGTTCGACCACGGCATTCGCGGCCTCTACCATCTCTTTGACTGTCAAAGGCATCGCTACATCTCCTGCGAATTGAGTTCGCAGGAAACTAACATGCGAAATCTGGAAGATGTAGCCGTTATGCAGCGATAGTGATCATGTTAGTGTTCCCGGAAGGCACGTGACATGCTGTCGACCACCGGCTTGGCAATATAGGCGGCAAAGGTACGTTCTTCGGTCTGGATCATGATCTCGGCGGGCATTCCCGGTGTGGGTATGAAACCACGCACGCGGCTCATCTCGTCGGTACTCAACGTGATACGGGCCAGATAAACCTCTTGCGGCATTCCGGCGGAGTCCTCGACCACAGAGTCGGCCGAGACATAATACACCTCGCCCTCAAGAACAGGTGTGGTGCGCTGATTGAGCGCCACCAGACGCACAGTTGCGATTTGGCCGGTTACAACACTGTCGATCTCGGTGCGCGGGATTTGCGCCTCGATGATAAGCGGGGCATCGGCGGGCAGGATTTCCGCGATCTGCTCGCCGGTTTCGATCACACCGCCGGGCGTGTGATGATGCAGACGTACGACAGTCCCAGTCACCGGCGCCCGCACGACGGCGCGATCCAGAACACTGCGGGCCTGCCGCGCCTTTTCACGTACACTTTCAAGATCAGCTTCAATTACGCCAAGCTCGTCCAATGCCGCTTCGCGGTAGGCCGAGCGGGTGCGTAGAATCTGCTCTTCGTATTTTAGCAACATCTGGTTGACCTCAGCCGTTTCGGCCTGCAGGCGGGCCAACTGCCCCTCTGCTTCAGCCTGCACACGGCGAATTGTGTTCAGGTCGCCTTTGCGCACCAATCCCTTTTCGAACAGCGCATATTTCGTGTCGTATTCTTCCTGAAGAATATCAGAGCGCCGTTGCATGCTGGTCAATTGCGCCTCGAACCCGGTGGCGCGAATCCTGAGCGCCTCCATGTTCCGCTGCAGCAACGCGATATCGTTCAGCAACGTCTTGCGCGAGACATTGAAACTGAGTTTTTGGTTGTCGAGGATGGTCATGACCTCGACATCATCCGATGCTTTGACCAGATCGGGGGAGAAAATCAGGTTTTCCTGCTCGCTATGCTCGGCCAGCAGACGTTCTGTCATGGCCTGCAGGCGGATTTTGCGGATGAACAGCTCGCGCTCATTGGCCGCCGCCGAGGTCTGGTCCAGCGTCATCATGATCTGACCGGCCTCGACCGCCTCGCCTTCGGTGACAAGGATGTTATCAATAATCCCGCCCTCAAGATGCTGCACGATCTTGTTGCGTCCCGTGGCGACAAAGCTGCCCTGCGCGATGACCGCCGCCGCAAGTGGGGCCCGGAAGGACCACACGCCAAAGCCGCCAAAGCAGACAACCAACATGATCAGGCCAATCACGATGAACTTGGTGATCGATCGCGGAACCTCAGAATACCAGAGGCTTGGGTCTTCCTTGCGGACTACCAGCTCGTTCATAACTTATCCCCCATTGCCCTGAATTTCAGGCGGCTGCTGTCGCGAGCTGTTCAGCTGCTGCAGAACCTGTTCGCGCTGACCAAACAGCGCCACACGGCCGTCTGTCAGCAGCATGATCTTGTCGACCACACTCAACAACGTCGGCTTTTGCGTAATAACGACAACAGTGATCTTGCTTTCCTTGGCTTGCTCGATTGCACGCGCCAGGGCCTTGTCGCCCGCGACGTCCAGGTTCGAGTTCGGCTCGTCCAGCACCACCAGTCGCGGATTGCCAAAGAACGCGCGCGCCAGCGCGATGCGCTGTTTCTGACCGCCCGACAACGGCGAACCATCGGCGGCAACGACCGTCTCATACCCCTGCGGCAGCGTCGCGATCATGTTGTGTACATCCGCCAGAACCGCGGCGTCATGGATCTGCTCATCCGTGGCATCATCACGCATGCGACCGATATTGTCCTTGATCGTGCCGGGGAACAGTTGAACGTCCTGCGGCAGATACCCGATGCTTTCACCGAACTGGCGTGGGTCCCAGTTGCGGATGTCCATCAGGTCCAGCCTCACACTTCCCGAGGTCGGTAGAATCGACCCCACCAGCGTCTTGCCAAGCGTGGTTTTACCCGCGCCGGAATTGCCGATGATCGCCAGAGTCTCTCCGGGGTTCAGCGCAAAGGTGATCCCATTCAAAACCACCCGCTTGGTGCCGCCGGGTACGTAAAGCAGACGTTCTACATCCAGTCGGCCTTCGGGACGCGGCAGGCGCAGTTTTTCGTATTGCAGGGCAGAACTGGACAGCAACGCCTTGATCCGGCCAAAGGCACCACGGGTCAGCAGGAAAGTGTTCCAGCCTTCAATCGAGCCCTCGATCGGAGCAAAGGCACGGCCTGCAATGATCGAGGCTGCGATGACCATGCCACCGGTGATCTCGCCTTGCAGGGCCAGAAACGCCCCCCACCCCAGGATGCCGATCTGCGTCAGCAGACGCACAGCCCGCGATATGGCAGCGAAGATCACATTGCGATCCTGCGCCTTGACCTGCCAGGTCAGCGATTGCGCCGTGTCACGGCCCCAGATGCGCACCGCCTCGGGGATCATCGCCAATGCATTGATGATCTGGCTGTTGCGCGACATCGAATCCAGATGCTGGTTGGCTAGCGACTGCGCCTGATTTGCCTTGGCAAAAGGTTTCGCCGTCATTTTCTGGTTGATCAGCGCAATAACCATCAGGATCAGAGCAGTGGTCACAACAATCATGCCAAGCTGCGGATGCACCAGAAAGATCATCAGGATGAACAGCGGTGCAAAAGGCACATCGAGGAATGAGATCAGTGTGCCTGAAACCAGAAATCCGCGCACTTGCTGCAGGTCACCCAACGTCTGATACTCGCGCCCGTTGCCATGCAGCGAGGCATGCGCCGCCGCGCTCAGCACCGGGGCGCCGAGCCGTGCCGCCACCTCGACCGCAGTGCGCATAAGCATGAACCGACGCACCGCATCGAAGGCAGCCTGAAAAATCACCGCCCCTGCGACGATCGCGGTCAACATGATCAACGTGTCCAACGAGCGGCTGGTCAGCACCCGGTCGCTGATCTGGAACAGATAGATCGGGATCGCCAGGATCAGGACGTTGGTGGCGCAGGTCAGCACCAGCACAAAGGCCAGATTGCGCCAGATCGCCTTCAATGAGGTGCGCAGGGTTTTCTGGAAATCCTCAGGCGGGGTTCGCTTGTGGAAGGTTTGGGGTGGCCCCTTGCCGTCTCCTCCGCCCTTGCTGGTGCGCATCAACGGTTCGTTCGCCTTCGCCTCGATCGTGGTGCCCATGCGGTCTTTGCCGTCCGATGGCGCAGAGGGGGTCATGCGCGCAGTCGAGTGATCGGCTTTCTCACGATCCGGGGCCTCCGGCTTGGCCACCCCAGTATCGCCGCCCACCGGATCCTGATCTTGCGCGGGCCGCGACGACGCACGCCGAAGGGGAGAGCCGACGCGCGATTGTGACATTGAATCTGACTGCTGCGCATGCCTCTGGCCGGTTTCATCCGGTTTCGAACTATTGTTGGGCGCCTCATCCTGAGGCACCTGATCTGAGGGCGGATCTGGTTCGTCCACATCACCAGTCATGGCTGCAGAACTGGGTCGGAAATCGGACAAACGCATCTCCTTGGTCAGACGCAACTTGGCCTCTGCCGCAGGCGCATCGGCCTTCAAGGGCTTTGTCACCCGCTCACAGTTTTCAGGAGCAAATGGGCGGCCGCCTCCGTGTCGGTCCAGCGGGCTGGCATAACGGGTTCGTCGCGACGAAAAAACGATCGACATATATAATAAACCTTTGGGTCACTCGTAATGTACAGAAAACTCAGGCCAACATGGTTTGCAGGCCATCCGAAGCATTCGCCATCTCGCTTGGCGTCAGATCATTGCCATTTGGCCCGATCTCAGCACCATGGCCCGGCATCCCCATCTCATCCATCAGGGCGGCAATCGCCTCATTGGTCATTTCAGAGATTTCCTCGTTTGTGGGCATGTCCATCAGGCTGGCCTGATGCAAGAGCAGATCCGAATATGATCCGTCCTGAGCCATCACCACCGAGTCGACCCCGGCCTTGGTTATGTTCGCCGCGTTCAGCAGAGCATTGCTGCCCGCGATCACCTCAGTCTCATCGGCGTTCGGGCCGCTCAGATGTACGTCATCCTGATCCGCGAGCATGGTCGACTGTTCCACAACGTTCAGCTGAACCAGTGAACCGTCCACCTTCAGGACACGCATCTGTTCCATCCCCGCAAACATCGGATCGTTCATCAGCGCATCTTCCAACGCTTCCATGTCCGATTCCTTCAGCGCCATGGCCTCAGCCATCGGCGCCTGCATCAGTTCATGGGTGTCTTCCCCTTCCGTGAGCAGTGAGACTTCGTTCATCACGAGGTTTTCATCCGAACCGCCCAGCGGTTCAGGCAGGCCGCCGGTCACAATGTCATCGTCCATCAGCACCAGCGTTTGAACGAATGCATCGACCGAGATCATGTCTCCGTCGATCATGACCAGATCATAGTAGCTGCCCAATTGCAGGATGTTGGTCACGTCGACCAATTCATTGTCGCCCATCGCGTATAGCGTGGTCGAGGCAGAGATCTCAGTTTCAATATGGTCGATATCTGTGGCATCGATCGTCTGTTTGACGAAATTCGCCACGATCAGATCACCGTGAATCCAATCGACGTGCACAAGACCCGGTGCACCCTCGCCGCCTTCCGAAACCCAATAGGCGGCGTTTCCTTCGACCTCAATCGATGAGGATTGCACGACTTTTGTACCGGATTCGCCCTTGGTACCTTCATCCATGTCAGAAACGACGGCGACCTGGCTGACCATGGTCAGTTCAATCGACTTACCGCCAACCGCAATGTAGGGCGCATCGACCCAGGCGACTGTGGCGGAAACTGCATTGATGGCCAGATTGCCACCTACAATCACTTCATGACCGTCGGAAAATTCCGGATTTGCATCCTGATCCCACTCTACCGGGTACGGATCGGGGGATGCGTCTTCTTCCTCGTCCTCTGGCTGATGATGTGCAGGCAGAAGATCCTCCCAAACCGGCGCTTCATTCACGTATTCGCCGTTGACGATCACGCCCATCGCGTCTTCGCCGTGGAATTGATAGACAACTGCGCCTTCGACATCAGCATAGACCGGAGCCAACATCTGTTCGGCCATGTCTTCGACATATTCGACCGAAAGGTAATCCGAGATTGCAAAGGAGAGGCTTGAGAAGGCGTGCAACGACATCGCGATCTCCATTGCCGCTTCGGCCAAAGCCGTCAGCTGCTCGGGATCGCGGAAGTCGCCTTCACCGACGACGTCGTTGTCGCGTAAAAAGATCGACTGGAACGTATAGGTCACAGCCGATCCGATCAGCTCGGTCACAAGCTGGGGTTCAAGAATGATAACGGCCTGAGCAGCCTCGGCCATTGCGGCATCAGGCAACGGTGAGCCGGGCGCAGGCGGTGGTGGCAGAGCGACCACTGTCTGAAGCGCCGGGCCCTCGACGTCAGGTGGCAACTCAGGATTAGGAGGAGGCGTGTTGATCAGATAGGACAGTGGGCCATACTTACCCGGATCCAGATCCAATTCCGCTTTGACTCTGATTTTGATGGGGTCTTCCAGTTCTTCCAGCTCGGCCTTGCGGCGCATCGCGGTGAACTCTTCGTACTGATCCCTCAGGCGGGCTTGCTCAATCGTAAGATCAAAAGTTCCAATAAAGTGTGCAATCTTTTCGGTAACACTATCGAATGACATTTCGATGACCCCTAACTCCGTCACCGGCAGGAAATTTCCGGCTCTGGATTTGCTGGGCCGAGGCCGCATCATGCGGCCCCGGCGTTTTCATTTGTGCGGGGGCCAGTAATGCGGCCCCCGAGACTTGCGCCTTACACGTCGGTGTCGTCGCTCGAGTAGCTCGAGGTCATCGAACCACCAACCATGGTCGTATCGACCGAGTTACCAAGCACGTTGGCACCCTGAACGATCGACTGGTTGAAGGCCGATGTGTCGACGACGGCCGCTGCAGAAGCATAGGACTCACCGTTGACGATACCGTCACCGCCGTTATCCGAACCCCAGCTGCCGGCGTTACCGCCTGCACCGCCAGCGCCGGAATAGGCACCCGAAGCTTCGCCACCGGTGTTTGTCGCACCTGTGGTTGCACCACCGGTCGAGGTACCCATGACGTCACCGCTGGTTCCGCCAGTTGCAGCGGCAGCACCACCTGCGCCACCTGCGCCAGATGTCGCGGTACCTGTTCCGCTACCGGTACCGGTCGATGTCGCGTCATTGTCGGACATGGCATCGCCACCGTATCCGGCAATCGCTTCGGCCAGGCTTTCTGCATAGCCGTCATTGGCTGCATCTGCCCAGGAGTCGGCCGCGCCACCGTTTCCGGCTTCGTTGGTCGCATCCGCAGATCCCGCACCGCTACCGGCCGAGCTTGCGTCCGGGTTGGCCGTTCCGCCGTCACCACCAGTACCTTCAGCGGTTGACGTACCGGTACCATCGGCATCAGCCGAACCGTTGGAATTGTTGGTGCCACCAGCACCACCAGATCCGTCCGGAGCTTGCCAGTTCGAGGTCATACCGTCGATATCGCCAGGTGTCTGCGCGATCACTGGTCCGGCTGCAGTCTGGTCACCAACGCCACTTGCGTCGGCATCCGCGTCGGCCTGACCGCCACCTTGGCCACCGTCACCGGAACCACCGGAACCGTTGCCACCGTCGCCGTCGCCGCCAGGACCGTTACCGCCGTCACCGGCACCACCAGATCCGTCACCGCCGGGTCCGTTTCCACCAGTACCGTTGGCATCACCTGTCGAAACACCAGCTGCGGCAGATTCTTCTTCGCCCTCTTCTTCTTCATCGCCGGGCTCTTCGACCAACGGCGCAACACGCAGGAATGGCAGGGTTTCTTCAATTACACCCGTGTTCCCACCGGTACCCGGACCACCTGATCCGTCACCACCAGGCCCATTTCCACCGTCGCCAGAACCACCGTTTCCGTTACCGCCGTCGCCCTGGCCGCCATCACCCTGGCCACCATTGCCGTTGCCACCGGACCCGTCATTGGCACCCAGCGCGCCTGCGCCTGCCAGTCCAAGACCGATATTGCCGCCAGCCGATGAATCATTGGCTTCGTTGGTACCTTCACTGGTGTTGTCGGCGTTACCGCTGGTTTGCGCGTCGCCATCTCCACCATCAGCATTACCGTTCGAAGCGTCGGTTCCCGCCAGTCCCAGACCAGCTGCAAGCGAACCAGAGGCGTTGTCGCCACCGCCCGCATCGCCTTCGGCATTAGATCCGGCAAGTCCCAGACCCAGACCCAGACCAATCGATCCGGCGTTACCACCTTCACCACCGGTGGATTCTGCATTGGAACCCGCTACTCCAAGATTGACTGCACCGGAATCGTTATCGGCGTTTCCACCGTTTCCGCCCGCGCTGTTGCCATCGGCATGCGCGCCCGACAATCCAAGACCAACGCTGGTATTATTGGCGTTACCAGAAGCGGCACCATTACCGCCGGATGCCGTACCATCGGCATGTCCGGAATGACCACCAAGGGCCAGTGAATGGCTGCCATTGGTGTCGCCATATGCGTCACCGCCATAGCTCATGCCGCCATCACCCGAGTCACCGCCGTCGGTATTTACGTCGATACCGTCTTCGGCATAGGCCTCACCGCCATTTGCGTCGCCGCTCTGGGTGAAGTCACCCGAGTTTTCTACGCTTGCAGTGCCCAGAGTGTCATTGTCGTTCAGACTCGCATACTGGCTGTTGATTGACGCGAAGTCGTTTCCGGGGCCGCTCAGATCGATATCGATGTTGATATCGTCGCCCGGATCATAATTCACATCGTCACCCGCGGTGATCACGTCACCAACATCGCCTTCTACATCTTTGATGTCGACGTCAACTTTGTCGTCATCACGCGGGATCCACTCACCGCCCGAGAAATCAATGTCGACCGATGCGTTGTTGTTGTTGGTGTTACTGTCGTCACCACCATTTGACTGCGAGTTGCTGTCGTTACCACCGTTGGTGTTACTGTCGTTGCCACCGTTGGTGTTGCTGTCGTTACCACCGTTGGTGTTGCTATCGTCGCCACCGTTGGTGTTGCTGTCATCACCTTGTTGCTGCTGCTGCTGTTGCTGCTGAGCGTTAATGTCTTCAACCGACAGTTCTACTTCTTCTTCTGACGATGGTTCATCTACAACAGGGTCCTGATCATCGATAATCTCTTGGACGTCCGCTACAGGAGCTAGTCTGCGTTCCATAATAAATTCCACTTTTACTGAAGCACCGGACCGCCATTCATCTACAAAGCGGCTACAGGCGCGGTTGAAACAGATTTCACGCACAGAGCGTCACAACGGACGCTTATGCGGCAGTTCTGGTCTTCTGTCTGGTCAGTCCCCCTTTCTCGGCCCAGCCGATTCCATGTCCACGGGGATGTCGTTGAAATAAACGGGCCGCAGGCATGCCAGGTTCAATGAAACTTCGCCAATTGAAGCAGGGTCATGTTTGCAGCGATGCGAGGGTGTGCATAGCTGGCCGAAAGCATTAAATGTGGCAACTCTTTGTTAAAAAAGTGGTTTTTTAAGAAACTGCCTTTAGAAAGGGCAAACCTTGTGGGGAATGAAGAACATTTTTGCACTTTGAAGAATTCACTGTTTTATTTCAGAAAGTTACAGACAAATTTCGAAACTCCGACCTGATCAAAAGTTCTATAACAGCGCCTCAATTTCCCGCGTTCCCTTGCTGAAATTCGTACTTTCAGCTATGATCAAATGATAATTTGACTATTTACGTTACCGTTTCGCGCCGGCTGAACCTGCACCCAATTTCAATTCCAGCGGCTGGCGCTTTTATTAGTGGGGGAAGGACAGTGAATATCTCATTGCAAGATGACTCACGTGGTCAGATTGAATACCCTGAAGAACTTTCGATCGCATTTATTGGCAAGGAACTGTTTTATTCCAACCAAACCCTGAGAAGTGTTCAGAACGAATTTGGCGTGCGCGCAGCACGCTACGAGAACCTGGATTCGCTCCTGGCGGAAAACGAAGCGAACTCGCCCGCCGAACGTATCATCGTCGTGGACCAGATGATGATAGAGGATCTCTTATCCCGCCCCGCCGAATATACAAAACTGGCCGAGGCCGGGTGTCTGGCTTTCGCCTATCGCAAGAAAAGCCCGGCCCGCTTTCTGTTCGAGCACTGGGACCGCGCGCGGTTTGGCAATATCGGATATCTACCGATGAATGTCGCCCCAGACGTATGGCGCGCAATTTTACGTCTGCTGATGCATGAAGAGTTACACCTGCCCTGTTTCCTGGCCGACAGCATGGCCGCCTTGCAAGACGCGGCAAATGCGCCGATCGAAAAGCAGCCTGCTACCCGGACCCGATCACCCGAGAAACTGCTGCTCTATGCCAAACTCACCCGCCGGGAAAAACAGGTGCTGAGACAGGTCGCTCAGGGCAAAAGCAACAAGGCCATCGCTGCCAAACTGGGTATAACCGAGCATACTGTGAAGCTGCATATGCATAACGTCTCGGGCAAGATCGACGTCAGCAACCGAACAGCTGCGGCGCATTTTTATTTCGAGGTCGCGCCCAATGAGGCGCGCAATGCCCCTGTTGGATGAAGCCTTCGAAACCCGGTTTGACCGGCTTATCCTTCTGGTGGGCCGGTTGAACTATATGTGGACGAACACGGAAAGCCTGCTGATCCATCTGATCGCGGGGTTGACCGGATCCAACAAGGACGTGGCCGTCATCATCTTTCTGACCCTGAACACGACTCGCGCCCGCATCGATCTTGTCGAGCGCCTAGCGAAGATGGAGGGCCGCCCCGCTGAAATACGCGATCCGATCCTCAAACATACCCAGCGCCTGTCGCGCCTGTCGTCGGTCCGGAACAAATACAATCACTGCATCTATTCGTTCGACCAGGAAAGCGGCAACCCCAAGACCATCCTGATGCGCATCGCCGACCGCAAGACCGATATCAAGCTGGGGCGCGAAGATACGGTGGATGACGAGGCCATGAAAGAGATCGAGGACGTGGTCGCACAACTCTCTACAGCGAACAATGACATCTGGAACCTGATCAAGCGACTCGGGTTCCCTGTCTGAGCATTACCGGCCATCAGATCCCCCATGGGCGTCACGAAAAAGAAGGGCGCGCTTTTGTACAGCGCGCCCAATAAAAAGGGAGGATTATGAAAAACATAACGTCCGAAACAAAAGAGACGTTCACTCGTTAACATCTCGTTTATGAAAGATTTTATTGAACCGATCAGTGATGCAGTTCACATCCACGGCATATTTTCTCACAAAAATGAAAATCGCACTCTAGGATGACGCCAGATGCAAAGCCGCTAGGATAACCTGACGCTTACTCGCACAAGGACATAATCAACTGCCAAAGATAAGGCAGGCTGGGCAATTCCAGAGTCCGATAAGCCAGCATGCTCACGGCCAACCCGATCAGACTAAAAGAGGTAACGAATACGGCCTGCAGGACGACGACCCAGGGATCGTAGGTTCGGAAGCATCGCTCCAGTTTGGAGCCAGCGATGATGTGGTCTGACAGCATTTTATCTGACTGCTCAATCTTGGTGCATGGTTCACTTTTGTTGATTGTATCCATCGAACTTTGACCCGGCTGCGACAGGAATAAGGCGATTTCACCCTAAGTCCGACCTCTGGCGCACCAAAGCCCGCCATGCAGTTCTGGGGCCATGTAAGCAAGAAACTGCACCATACGCGAAGCAGCGGCGGCTATCTGCCAACCTCGACCAGAGACTGCCATAAGGACAACCTCAATTTCAGTATTCAATCGTAGTTGCTAATGGGCCTTAAACGGGCAGCTATCACCATTCCGCTTCCCCAAAGAGAGAGGGGCTGGCCAAGACCCCCTCATCCAGCCCCTCACACCACCTCCACTCTCTACCATTTGTGAGACGGTGGGTTTCTCCCCTTAGGGCACCCATTTCGGGCACGTGGTGATTATATCACATCTTGATCCATTTGTCTGTCCACTGAATCTGGGGATATAAATCCAAGCGGCTTAAACCGCAGATCAGACCCGGGTTGTGATGTAGTGTTCACTATGAGTTATCGATGTGCTTGATCTTAATATGGAGAGCCATTCGCGCCTTACTGATGTGCGTGTCTACGCGTGTCTTGTCCAATACGTAAAGCGCATCAAACCAAGGAATAAGGGCAGAAGGGAGGACTTGGCTAGAAGTGGTGCCCCCACACGCCCCCGAACGCGCACCTACTGTGAAAAACTATCATTAAAAACAACAGGTTACGCGGTAAGTTTGCGTGTATGCTGATAAAATGTGTGTCGTGGCGGCAACGTTTTGTGTGTCGCGACTAGCAACAGAAATCCTACTGTATTGCGCTTCCAATCAATAATTCTCTGTGGATATACCCTTACAATCTTCAATCGACCCCATCAGGCGAAAGGTTTTCGTTTGTTCCGTCTGGGTTCGGCGATTGGTAATGATCTCGCAGATGGACCGCAGTCTGGTCGATGCTCGGATAAACCGTTGTCGCGTTTATGTTTATTTGATCAAGCTGCTTGAGGATGTGTTCCTTCTCCCTAACAGTGATGCGAGTTACTACGAAGTCATCCAAACCCGCATCTGGTAGCACAGCCTCGTGACCAAACAACAAGAAGGCTCCAGATTGCGACTTGATACGTGAGTTAGTGCGCTTCGCTTTTACACAGACAATAGAGCCGAGATCGTCCGGGACTATGCGCCCTTCGAAATAACCCTTCTCCGATTTGATATGATGAAGCAACTTGCCAACAACCTCGGTGTCGTTGAAGGCGATCTGATCAAGACTAAGATCGATTTTGTCTTTTTGCTCGTAGGTCAGGTTTGAGAGGTTCGAAAGGCAACTGACGGTGTCGGAATCATAATATTTTAGGCGTTCTGACGCGACTTGGAACACAATGACTTCGCCATCAATGGCAGGGTTCATTGAGCAGGCAAAATACAGAGCTACCAGCGGATTACTGGAGATGTCGAGAAGCCGTGTAGGCAGTCCGTAATGCTGCATCCGAACTAAGCGGTCAAAGCAATACTGGTCGGATTGGAAGTCTTCGTAATGCGCAATCAGAAGTTCCTTGCAGATACGGTCTTCGCTTCGCATGAACTTCCAGTCACCGTTATTCCATTTGCGCAGCAAAGATGGTGTGAGTTCGTAGTTGGCGTCTTCGTGACCACGAAAGAAGGTTTCGGAAGACCCATTGGCTGGATTGCTGTAGAGCAACTGAAGAAATTCCTCGACGCTTTTTGCTGTGCCAATGACTTTTTTGTCTCGTGGCGGCGGCTGGGCTGCTGAGCTTTCCTCAATCGGTTGTTCTTGTTCGGAGATGAGATGAGCTAGTTCTGGATTAGCGTCGACCAGCCGGTCCAATACGCCACGCGCGGAATCTTCGCGGACCGCCCAGTGCGTGCGATACAACTGAAAGTTCTCAAGATCGAATACTTCTCTAGCGGTCTCAATGTCGCGGAACGAAACCTCCTCGAAATTGATCTCGGTTACGAATTTGAAGAGTATCTGCTTGCGATTGGGGTTGATACCTGTGACGCGCCCATACTTGATCAGCATGGAAACCTCACCTCCTTCGGTTGCACGCACTTCGCTGCATAGGAACGTCGGCAACGTCTCTAGAAATGCCACTGAACGGGCATCTAGGCTTTCAAGTCGCTTAGCTATATCGACCGGAGTGTATTCAAACATACGACCCCGCAGCAGGGTGACATCATCGGCCTCACCCTGGACTTTGTCCCAGTCGCCAAACGATATGTAGTTGAAGTTGTCTGCCAACTGTCACTTTCCCCACTGCGGAAGTCTGATTCAACACTAAGACCCTACAGGCAATATTTGTAAAACTGACCCGCGTCTAGCTGCATGCCCACGACCGCTGTAGACAAAACATTTTCTCGCCAGTGGGTGAACCAAATCGGTCAACCTCTTGCGCAGATGTCGTGTCCATCGGGTTCGGTTTCGCTCGCCTAGTGAGGTTGCATCCGAACCGGCTGGACGGGTGTAATTCTTGTTCATGCTTTTCCTTTCGGGCATGCAGAAAGACCCCGTTGCCCTCGGTAGAAGCGTCGGGGTGCGTCCGATATTGTGTGGGGATGTTTTGGACGGCTGCCTAGCAAGCGGGCACGGTCCTGATGCGCTCGTGTGTTACTATCTCAGTTGTCACTTCGAAGATGTCTTCAGCGTCGATTACGCCGTATTCATCACCAGCGATTGCGATCTGTTCATGGGTCCACGTCCGAATACCACCCTTTCGGCGACACCAGCACTTTCCGAGACCATTCCTCGTGTCCTGACAAAGGCAAAACTCGACTTCATCAGGCTGTAGGCGAGGCTTGTTGACCATGGGCAAGTAAGGACCAACTGGCCTCAGAGGGTCCAACTCAGGATGGTCTTCGGGTTGCTCTTTGATGACCGCGTGAAAGGTTGGGCTGAGAGATGACTTTTCATGCTTCGCAGGAGACCAAGTCTTGGGTGGCTGACCCATTAGAATTTCATCCTGCATCCAGTCACGAAACCGAAGGGCCTTAAAAGGGTTGTAGTTCTTGGTCTTCTTTTCAGCCAAAACTGCGATTGCCCTAGGGCTGAGAAACGAACCACGATTACGACGCCCATCGGGGAACCTGAAAGGTGTGTCTTTGATTTTGATGATGTCAGGGTGATCAATTCGCTTGAGTGTTCGAGCCGTGTTCTTTGCATCGTCTGTGCTCATGCCCATCAACTCGACTGCCGATGATGCGTGAAACCAGATGTTTCCCCCGGTCTTGATGACATCAACTTCTTCGTCACCGCCTAAGTCATTGTAGATGAACACCCTATGCTCATGGTCTTCCACAAACAGCGCGGCTCCATCGTCGTCACGTTCCATGCGTGGTCCTTTCTTAAACTATAAGGGCGATGAGGGGTATTTTCTGAGGGGTATTTGCGGCGCCGCCAGAGGCCAGCGGGTCTTCAATCATCAGAAAGAGAGACGTTGGAGTTTTGATCCAAACTGCGAAAAGTATAGATTGCACCCCCGGTCAGGCACGCGCTCTCACAAGCCCGATGCGGCAACCACAGGGCAACCGAGGCAGGTCCGCGAGAGCGATGCCGGACTGAACGTCAGCAAATGCCCTAGGAGATGCCGACACGTCTCAGCTTGGCCTCAACCTGAACGGCCATCTCAAAATGCACTCTGCTGGACCGCTCCGGGTCAGCCTCTCTTAGGACTAGTATGTGGGTTGTGACATTTCGCGTTAGGCGGCGTCCTCCGGCCGCTCCCACATGTCCCACTTGATGAGCATGGATTTTGCTTTTTCGGGGTCTGTGGCAATGCGAATGACTGCGTTCCGGTTGAGACCGGTTGCCTTTGCAATCGCTGAGTGGCCCTGACCAGCTTCCGCTAAACTTATGACTTCTTCTAACTGGTCTCGGGTGAACGCGGGCTTTCGTCCCCGGAATTTCTCCGGCTCTGTGGCTTTACGATGAGCTATGCCTGCCACCTGCGCCTCTTTCGTTGCCTGTGCCTGCGCCTCTGCCATCGCGGCCATGAATCCAATTAGCGCGTCCCGTATAGCTTTCTGAGTGGGGTCCGTTGCCGTTCCGTCGAAGACCATACGGTTTATCACCGTCTTAATCGTCACGCCCCGATTGATGAGTGTGCGTATAGTGTCGGTCACGTCCTGATAGTTGCGCCCTAAACGGTCCACCCAACGGACCACCAAGGTATCCCCTGAACGCAGTGTGTGACGGTCGAGAAGCCTCTTTCCGCCTTCCCGGTCCGCCATCTTGACGGTAACACCAGAGGTGCCATGATCTGTAATGACATCTTCATCTGCTATATCGAAGCCAGCGGCGCGGGCTTGCTCTAGCTGGTGGTCACTGGTTTGCCCGTTCGTGGAAACGCGGACATAGAGGATTGTTTTGGTCATGGGATACCTGTTCACTGCCTTCTGTTCACACAGATGAGATGTTCACAAATGAAAGTCAACCCTTATGAACATCCCTAGAGGCAGCTTGTGACCTGTTCGTTAGGGCATACCCTTATGCACAATTGGGCTATGAACCTCAGAAATCAAAATCCACCTGTGCTAGCATTCTGAATCTATCAAGAAGGGCGGCATTTGCGTTAGGCACTCTCAAGGATAACACACACATCCTGAACGCAACGCGCTATGCCTTGGGTTCAAACGCAGCCCGTAGCTTTGATGAACGAGGCTGTTAAGAATAGCCCTGTTTGGACCAGAGCTGCTCTTAATTCCTGACGATAGAAACCAGAACATCGCAGATATGGAGACTCGGAAAAGTAAGTTGACAAAACTATGTTTTAGTCCCGCAGCATACCCCATGGGGGGATACATCCAATCGCTAACTTATATCTTTCCCAGCCGAATTTTTGCGCTGAAACGGTTTTACTCTTTTGAAGCGTCACAAGTTGCTAGCTATTGCGATCAGGCGACCAGCTAACCAGAAAAATCTAACCCGACTCGTGTAAAGTTTGAACTAAGCTTGTCTATGAGGTTCAGTGAATATTCGTATCTAAGGTGGGCAGATATTTTGCATTCATAACTCTTTGTCATCAGCTCACCGGCTTCCGTTTGTTCGACACGTGAAACAATAAGGTCCTTTTCCTCACCAAGTTTTCCGCGCTTTTCTGCGTAAAGGCTTGTCCAAATAGGCGCAGAGTTGTCGTGTTCTGTGAAAGAAAAAGTCTCGATCTGTCCCTTTAGGTTCAGGAACAGATATCTGCCACTAGAAATATCTTTCGGGACACTATTGCCTTTACGGTGGAGTTGCACAGCATTGAACCTCAGGCGCTCACCGATGATTGCTACTTGATTATCCGAAATTTGGCTCGGAACTGTGTCACAGGCAGGTGACAAGCAAACCCAGTATTCGTTACCCAGCTCGAAAATGTGCCCTGTTTGCAGGTGCCATCCTCTGACAGGTTGACTATTCACGGTCGCATTGTGCTCAAAGATAGCAAGGTTATGGCTTTCTTCTTTGGCAAGGTCGACGCTCGGGTAGCGACTTTGCACTGCCTCGCAGAACTTCTTATCGTTCTCTGCTTGTCTCTTCTCTCGTTCTTCTTTGGTCTCGTTCGCTGCTTCTGCGGTAAGCTCAAGTTTATCGCGATCGGCTTGAACTAATTGTTTTGCAAAATCAGTGATTTCAGAAGAAACGATTTGGATCAGTTCTTCACTGTGCAGACGAACCGTCTCGCCAATTATGGTCTTTAGCTCCTCGTCGTTGGCTTCGAGCTGCTTCTTATACCAAAGAGCCAGAGCGTTCTTGTGCTTAAGAGCAGTATCTTGAACTCGAACTCCATTTTCGTCCAACGTGGACAAGAGCTTGGATAGAAAAATCCTCGACGGGCTTGGATACCAATCTAAAAGAGCTTCCTCTAAGGTTTCCAATAGTTTTACGTCTGGGCTTTTTTTTACAAATGTAACAAATGCGCGATCGGTTCGTATCCATTTCGTTTTCCCCGACGACAGGACAAGTGTCCCACAGCTAATATCGCTCATTAAATCCGAGGCTTTTGCCTGTGATTCAAATTTGGCGAGACAATCCTTGACGATCACTCGCCAATATTTCTTATTAATTTTGAACTTTTCCAATACGATAGCTGCGTCCGTAAACGGTTGTTCCGAAGTGGCAACCTTATTTATTGCTTTCGCGCTCCTAACGAAATCTATGTATTGAGAAAGCCCAACTACTGCAGCGAGCTCGGCTTCAAGGTCTAGCTCTGCGACCTCGTCTGAGTCGCGGTCCGCTGACTCCAAACCTTCGTCCAAAAAGTTCTTTTCTTGCTCAGAAAGGCTAGGAATGCTGGGTTGGCATAGGCCGAGGACGAACTTAGGAAACAAATCCTCGGGTCTCTCGTTTGAGTGAACCACTACAAGATTGTAGTGGGGATTTGTCATTAGCCTTCTCGCTATCGATAGTGACAATGAACCGTCACCGGATTTTGATTTGTCTAACTCATGATCCAATATCAGTAGATCGGAATGATGCAGCCGCTTCGCACCTTCCAGCTCATCGGGGCGAGACAGATTTTGAGCATCGTGAATATCGAGTAAATAGGGTTTGTCGTGCCCGCGAAACTGCCTGACCACTGCTTCAACTGCATCTGGTGTATCAAACCAAGTCTTACCTTGCGGAGCGCTCTCCCCGGAAATCTCCAATTTTCGACCTGCTAAGATTTCGTCCACCGTTGGATAGTCGTCATCGACAATTAGCACGCTTCGAATTGGTTCAATAAAAGCTTCGCGAACAAATTGAGAATAATTTTCAGCGGTCACTGAATTCTGCTCCCCTAAAACTTATAGCGAAGTTCGCGCCGCCCAAAGGAAGATCGTTCCCTTTTGCATATTCAATGTCATGGCCCCCAGACTTGAGGTTTGCGCGGCTCAGATAAAGGCCCACTCCCCGTCCTCCTTGAACACGTTTCGTAAAAAATAACTTGAAGAGGGAGCCGATGTCTTCGTCACTTATCCCAGGACCATTGTCGGATACAAAGACCTTACCCTCACGTGCATCCAGCAGAATTCGTCTTTCGTCTTCGAGTTTTTTACTGGTTGAAACCCAATAGATGCTGTTGTTAATCAAATTGATAAATACTGGATAAAGCCTTGAAGGCTGATCGAACACACGAAAACGTTCAAACTCCTCGGTGGCTTCTAGTGAAATACTCTCTCTCGCCAAAACTGGCGCAAAGAAGCTTCGCACGTAATCCGCAATCTCGGTTCCATCTATCCACCTTTCAACTTTTGTTCCCGCCATTCGTAAGGGGGACAAGAACCGCAACTGATCTGTCAGTCCTTCATATCCAAGCCTGATATCGCGAACAGCTTTGGAATCAGCCACATCATTTGGAAGCCGCTTTAGTCCAGACGAAATTATGTCGTCAAAGTCTTGCAGATCGTGGCCTGTTATCTCGACAGCTATCCCAAGTTGCGCAAGACCATTGAGACGATCAAGTTCGGACCTGAGGTCAGCTGCGTCATCCATGCCGGCAGTTGCAAGTGTTTCAAGATCAATGCTTTCTTTTAGTGCTTCCAAGCTTCTAACGTAGGGTTCAAAGATCTCGTCGTTCTCAGCAAGAAGTCTGTCTCGAGCGTCGCCAACAAGTTTTGACGCATCGGCAAAGGTCTTACGGCCGATTTCGAATAGCTGGATTGCAGACTGAACTTCGTCGTCAAATGCACCTCTCCTAGAATCGGCCAACTCTCTCACTCGGCTAAATTCTTGCTTTTGTAGGTCTTCAATCTGTGCGGTCCTTTTTCGTAAGTCAGCTTGAAATCGCCTCTTGGCCTTGTCAGCCTGATCGTTGAGCAAGCTCAAAGGGTCTGAAGGGCTGTAAGCCTCTATCTTGTCGTCAATCTCTGCACTCAGCTCATCAAACAGCGCACGGGCCTCGGAAGCTTCTCGCTGGTAAGTAACGTAGTTGTTTTTCTGCCTTTCTGGCATGCTTCGAGGCGCACCCGGAATCTTCCGCGTCGGCAACCTCATCCGGAAATCTGCAAGTAGCTCTTGGGCGTCTACAACATCTTGATCTGATTGGATATTAATATGATCAACTTTTGATCGGAGGTCGTCAATAAGTGTTGGTAAGAAGCTGAGCTGATCTTTTAGCAGAGTGCCAAAGCTCCTTCGGTTTTTTTCTCGTAGCTTTTTTCTGTTCTCCGCAGCACGAAGTTTGTCCTTGGAATCCTGAACTTCTGGCAAGCGTTCCTTACGAAACTCTGAATCAGTTCCAAAATACTGTCGAGCAGATGACATCAAGATGTGGTCAACTATGTCTCTCAGTGCCTTCGCTGCTCGATTATCGATCAATCCTTCGCGACCGGCTTTGTCAACCAAGTTTGGGTTCTGATCTCTGGATATAGCAACTCTGCCAAACATTTGACGGTGGTTCCAGAATTCCCGACCAGCATGGCGAGTTCGACGTGATTCAATTTCGAAGAAGTCATTGTCGGCTCGACCATAGGGTAAGACACGCAGCCCGTCCCGGAATACCATAAAGCCTGCGTATTGCTTTGCTAGGTCAATGAATCTTTCGTGGTCTGCTTTGTCATGCGTGGAGTTGCGAAAGTTGAATTCCAGCGAAGCAATGAAGATCTTGAATGGGCCGACTCGTGTGTCCTTTCTGGTAGGAATGGGAAGGTCGGTTGGTGGCTTAATAACGCTCTGCTGATTAAGCCACTGTCCAAAGACTTTCACCCTACCATTGAACACACCTGCATCGTCTACTTCTCCGTCGATACAATGCTCCATTCCTTCAAGCTGATTTAAACTGAATGCTTTCTCGCTGCCCAGCAATAGAGTCGGCAGTAAGTCGCGCTGCACCTTAACACCGTAATTAAACTCGTTGTCGACGCTGGAGGTATCAGTTGCGTAGGGGTCTACGAAGCTGTGAAGGGTCTCTCTAAAAGCGTCGATCGTGCGCGAGATCGCCGGGTTATGTGGTGGCGATTGTAGAAGTGCTCTCAGGTCGTAGTTGATATCGGAGACCATCAACACTGTTCCGTGACCGCCATTGGATTGACCAGCGGACCAATTCGCAAGTTGATCAACGTCGAAACTAGCGTCTTCAATGGATTTCTTTATGTTGGCGGATCGAATTTTCGACAACAAATCTAGTTCATCATCATGTTTTGCCCAAGCTTTACGCAGTCGCTGCCTACCATCCTTCGAACCCACTTCATCGCCAGTTATGCAAGCAATTAGGCGTGCCTTTAGCCTAGGCAACTCGCCAAAAAGCTCATTCAAATCCTCAGTTTCTACGACTGGAATTTCAATGTCCGAAAGGTTTAAGTATGGGTTCTGGAACATTCTCCAGTCCACCAAACAACCAACGAACGAGCTTTCGCGCCGTTTTGAGATAACCAGCACCAACGGACCTAAATTTGCACAGGAAAGTCGGCCTATGCCCTTCCGTCCTTGTTTGACGCGGGGTGGCAAACCACACCTATCATGCTTAGGCACGATGTTCGCGGATGCTTTCGACTCTGTGCCAATTACCAGCCAGCGATCCAAAACATCGTCGATATCCATACCGTGACCGTCGTCGGACATCACAGCGGTCGCTGGCTCTGTGTTGAACACTTCTAAAGAGACATTACGAGCGTATGCGTCGTAGGCGTTTTTCCAAAGCTCGGAAACTGCCGTAGGACAGTCCGCTATTTGTTCGCGACCAAGGTGGTCAACTGTTCTTGCCCTCGTCTTGAACGACGCGCTCTTCATGCGGAAACTTTCCACTCATAGATATTGCTATCGTTATTTTTCAATTGGGACATGATTGAATTGATTAACGCCGCACCAAGTGACTTCGGAACGGCATTACCAATTTGCTTTCCCGCCGCCATGAGACCTCCGCAAAATCGAAAACTATCTGGAAAGTCTTGAATTCTGGCTGCCTGCCTTACGGTTATCCCATGATTTTCTGTGGGATGAACAAACCTCCCTTTTGACGGGTTAATGCAAGCCGTTGTCATCGTGGGAGCTGGTAAGGAAGGATCTATACGCCCATAAACATCTTTGTGACCGTTGTGGTGTTCATGACACGGCAGCACCCTGCCGGAGTCTCTTCTGGAGCCACCATTGACCGGAGTGTTTTCAAACACTTTCACCAATTCGTCTCCATGCCTCATGTGGACGTTGTTTGGGTCACCTAAAGGAGCTGGCTCAAATACTTGAGCGCAGTCTTCCCAAGTGGGCAAGTTATCGTCGTTCCCAGCAGGTCCACGAGTTGGAGCCGGGGGCCAACCAGCTTGAGGCACGTCGATGTCCCTGAAGCCAACTATGAAGACTCGCTTCCTTCTTTGCGGCACTCCAAAATTCCGAGCGTCGACGACTGTCGGTGCCGCGACAGAATAACCTAGACTAGTTGCCATTCGATAGAACTCATCTAGAAACCCCTTGTGTCTTGGCCACAGTATTCCCGGAACGTTCTCCATCAGAAATGACTTCGGTCTCAGCGCGGAAATGAAGTCGAAATAGCGATAAATTAAATGGTTTCTTGGGTCACCTACACCGGCATCTTTGATACGATGCGTTGAGAAGCCTTGGCACGGAGGTCCACCCAGTAAAATGTCACACTCACTATCTTTTCCGAAATGCTCAAGTGCAAGACTCTTCGCATCAAGGTCGAGGATGCTCTGGTCGTAGAGCCTCGGAGCTCTTTGGTCTGCTGGGTCGCAAAAGTTCAAGCGGTATGTGGCCGCCGCATGCTTGTCGTTTTCGACCGCAAACTCCACGTCTAGGTCACAGGCTTGTGCTGCGAGGGTAAGCCCTCCCGCTCCTGCGAACAAATCTACCGCTTTGTAGCGCCTTTCTTGCCCCATGAATCCACGAATCTCGCCTGTTATTTCTTCAGCGCTTAATATGCGCTTTGGTGGCTACACTGCTTGAATCTCACAAAAAACTCAATGCCGCAGCTTAACTCCGAGACAAATTGAATCGAGCTATCACCCAAAAAATTGCAGTTAAACCAGAAATTTCTCTACGACGATAAGCTCGATATGATGTGCAGCACCCCGTCAGACGCAGTCTACAACGAATTCTCTGAGGTGTTCTGTCAGGGGGCAGCTAGGATATTCCAACAAGACAGCGAAGTGCGCAGGGGTGTAGTAACCGACCAAGACGCTCGAGAACATGCAACCCAGCACTCTTTCAAGCTCGCGCAAAGTCAAGCTCAAGGGAACCGAATAGCCAACCTAACTTTCTGTCTCATGCGTCCATTTTTTTCGCCAAGCCTCATACATTCTGACGCCCTCAGAGATTTCTTCGTCGCCCTTACTTCTGAATGTATTTTGGCCCAGTATTTCGGAAGCAGCGAGCTGTAGTGCACCCTGAACAATCGTGGCTTGTGCTCTGTGCCTTTCGGCTGCATCTGCGTCATCAGACCGGGCTTCCGGGTCAAGCAACAGTGCTTTTTGATAGATATGCGGCGAAACTCCGTGTGAGGTAAGCTCGCGATGCTTAGCTAGCTCATTTGCCAGTTCCATTACCTGCGCTTCGACTTCGTATAGCTTCCCCCGCCCCCTAGCAATTCTCATGAGATTGGCGGTCAGATCTCGCATGCGGCTTTCCACCATCTTCTCGTTCCAATCAATGTCTTTCTGGCGATCCGTGTCGCTGCTATTCATAGACAACTCTTGCCTCAAATTGGTCTGTTTCACTCTGGGCCATCTCATGCAACGGCCCAGTCCATTTTGTATACCGCCAACATAACTACCCTTGTAGCCCGATTGAATGGTTCCTTGACGTTATTCTAAGAAACTCGAGAGTTCTGTATGAAACGGTAGCTCGCGCAAGATGGTGCATACAGATGCGAGCTTCATCAAACGTCCTTCCTAGAAATAACACGGCTCAACGACCAACTCCCACGACACACGAATTGCGGCCCTCACGACAACATTTTCACTACGCAGAAAGTCGAGGCGCATCCCATTAAGATATTGTATTTGCTATATTAAAATTAAGAATCCACCCTTGCGGCTTCCTGCTATCGGAAACAAGCTACTATGACGAAATGGCCTATAGTCCCGCCCTCTCAGCCCACTTTGCGAACTCAATCAATCGGGCCTGAGGAGACCCGTAGGTGCTCTCAGCGATAGCCGTAGATGAGTGCCCTAGGAAACCATGACGAACCTCAACAGGTGCCCCTGCATCTCTCAGTTTGTCGGATACTCGGTGTCTCAGCCCGTGCACAGTTAGTCGCTTGTCTTTGGTTTCCGCCCTAACGGCCTTCATCAAAGCAGCAGAAGCAGCATCAGCGCCCCTTTCACGCGTATATCGAGTGAAAATAGGTTCACCTGACCCGACACCCTCAAGGGCTTCCTCAGCAGCTGTCAGCGCATCTCCTGAGAGCGGAACAGAGCGGTTGCTTGACGCGGTTTTGAGGTCACGTATTGCATTTGGGCGAACTAGGATGTGAGGAGTTTCTGCTTTGAGGGCGATGTCTTCTTGTGAAAGACCCGCGACTTCACCGAGACGCATGCCTGTGCCTTTCAGCAGCCGCCATATCGTTGTTAGCTCCTTGGTTCGCCCGTCCTTGAGTCGCTCTTCGATCCTCTCGATCAAGTCATCCGGCAGGGGCAGCTTCTTGTTCACCTTAGGGCCAGTGTCTTTGGGCCAAGGGAGACCGATGAACGGGTTTTTGGCGTCGATATCACCTTCGCGAACTGCATGGTTGACCATAGCAGCGATGATCTTGCACTCCTTGGCGCATGTAGCGACAGATAAGGGCTGACCGTTTAACTTGGTCGTATTGAGCATCAGGTCCATGTAACGCCTGCCATGATCTCTACGAAGACCTTCGAGGTTCACCTTATCGAGGGGTCCTATGGCTTCCTCAAGGCGGCGTGTAATCCGGTCCAGACGGACAACCTCATTTTCGCGCATGCGCTTGTCCCGTGCATACATGCTCTTGGCATCTTGCAATGACAGTTTAGGTGCGTCGGCATCGGGGTTCACCAACGCTTTCAATAAAAGGGGGTCTATATTGCTCTTTTCGGAGAGACCTTTAGCAATCTCCCTAGCGGCAAACTCTGGGTCTTCTTCGAGGCCTATGGTCTCAGAAACCAACTCTTCACGCTTGAGGAGCGCCTCATGCCATCTTTCTATTGGTGATCTCGTGTCATTGCCGGTGATACGGCTGCGAACCTCGGACACCATCCGGTCGAATTCCTGCATAATGGCCTGATACTCTCGGTGAAAGGCGAGACCTTCGCGATTTTTGATGTGACCCTGCAAGGCTGGCTCGCCAAGCACTTCAGCAACATCTTTCGGGAACCGTCTTCTAAATCTCAGAACCCCGTTTGGCCGCTTGTCCACATGTTTGATTTTGGTGCTTAGGGCCATCTTTGTGTCCTCGATGTGTGTCGCAGTGTGTGTCGTGATAGACATCCGAACGCGCTATTATCAAGGAAATAAAGGGTTTCTTGAAGAGAAGTGGTGCCCCCACACGGACTCGAACCGCGGACCTACTGATTACAAATCAGTTGCTCTACCAGCTGAGCTATAGGGGCACTGGGAGCCGATTAATGCCTTGGGCCAGCGACTGCAAGTGCGAATTTTTGCGTGATCTTAATACGCGACTGCTTTTCTGCCGGTTCATCAGAAAATCAACCTTCAGAATAGCAATTTGACTGCGTCGAAGGCAGGCTGTAACCCAACTGGCACGACCGGACGGATGGAGGGAACAAATCGATGCAAGTGGCCATCCACGCCGGAGCGCACTTTACTGACCAGGGCACTCTGCTCAAGCTGCTCCAGACAAATGCAAAGGCCATAGGACAGCATGGCGCGGCGTATTGGGGTGGCCGAGCTTACAAAAACACGTTCAAACCGGCTTTGGGACCGGTTGGCGACAGGCCGCCTGCCGAAATAACGCTCGGAAGATTTCGGAAAATCGTCCCGAAAGCGCGTGAGATTAACCGCGCCGTGCTGTCCAGTACAGAATATATCGGCGAACGAACAACCGCCTTAATGGACGGGCAGTTCTATTCGCAGGCCGGGAAACGGTTGGCGCTGCTCGATCAGCTTTTTGCGGAAGATACGGTCGAGCTATTTGTCGGATTGCGCAATCCCGGCAGCTATATTCCGAAGGTTTTGATGTCACTCTCCCCAGCTGAACGGGAAGGCATCCTACGATCAACCGACCTGAGCTGCCTGAGCTGGCTCACTATGATCGAAGATGTGCGCGACTTGGCGCCTGATGTGAAGATAACGCTTTGGAGCAATGAAGATTCCCCGTTGATCTGGGGTGATCTCGCTCGGATGCTGGCGGGATTGCCCGAAGATACGCCACTGGAATCGGAGTATGAGTTTTTGTCGTCTCTCTTGTCCGCTGCTGGAAAACAGGAACTTCAGCAATTGACAGGACAGGGCCTACTGCCCAACGACGCCGGTCTGAAAGCCGAACTGGCGAAGATCTTTCAGGAACACGCACAAATCGAAGCGATCGAGGAAGAAGTTGAGCTGACCGGCTGGGATCAGGGTATCGTCAGCGCCTTTACAGAGCTCTATGAACAGGATCTGGCACGATTGCAAAGCATGCCAGATATCCGGTTCATTAAACCCTGAAGGCGCGCGCTACATGCCAAGCGCTTCTTTATACATTTCAAGCACCGCTTCCTCTTCAGCGATGTCGTCCTTGTCACGCTTGCGTAGTGCGATGACCTTGCGCATCACTTTAGTGTCGTAGCCGCGCGCCTTGGCTTCGGCCATGACCTCTTTCTGCTGATCCGCTATGTCTTTCTTTTCAGCCTCCAGACGTTCGAACCGTTCGACGAACTGGCGCAGCTCACCTGCTGTCACGCGGTAGTTGGCTGCGGCCTGATCTTCGGTGATATCTTCCATCTGTGTGTCTCCCAAGGGCTGAAAATGATACCGGATCACCGGGCAGTTTGCCGGATACATCGCCGTCCGCCCGACCGCAAGCTTGCTTTCTATATGGCAGGCTTGTCTGGCGTTCTTTGATCCGCTAAGCGCGGTCTCAGTTCAGAAGGGTGGTTAAGATACCATGTTCGACATGATCGTCTGGGGCGGAGCCGCCCTATCGCTGGCCGGGTTGCTCGGCCTTGTCTGGTGTATCCTGCGTGTGATGAAGGCGCGCAAATCCGGCCTTACGGATGACGAGTTGCGCGCAGCGGTTCAGGCAGTTCTGCCCTGGAACCTTGCGTCATTATTCCTGTCCGTTATCGGTTTGATGCTGGTCATCCTCGGGATTTCCTTTGGGTGACCACTCCGGTCAGACCGGCATATTGTCAAACCGCGCTTCCAGCGCATCCTCGACCAGCGCCGCGTCAAGCCGCCGCAGCCGCGACGGTATCTGAACGCCCCGCGCGCGCATCTTGTCCAACACTTCGCTGACACAAGGTTGCAGTTCCAGCCGCGTGTCCAGACATGCACCGTGAAGCTTTTGTTCAAGACGTTCCGCTTCGGTGTAGAGATCCTGAGCAGTCATTTGCGTCCTCCCACTAAATGCCAGTCTGCCTCATTTACGTAACAGAAATAAGATCAGCATGAGACTCGATCAACGTATCGCAAATTCTTGCCAAGACCCTGCAAAAAATTGGCGATACGCCGCAGGTCGCTTAAAGGATATACAAACAACAGACGGTTTGCCTTGACAGACATCAAATCGTGATTTGGAACTTGCATCATATTCCACTATTACTATATGTACTGAAACCCTCGGAGGAACTCATGACGCCTATTGTGAAAGCCTTTTTCGATCCTCAGACCTTCACCGTGTCATACGTCGTGCAAGAACCCGAAGGTCAAGCCTGCGCCATTATCGACAGCGTGTTGGATTTTGATCATGCTTCCGGGCGCACCGATACAGCCTCGGCGGATCAAATCGTGGAGTATGTCCGAGAGAACGGGCTGAAGGTCGAGTGGATCTTGGAGAGCCATGTTCACGCCGACCATCTCTCGGCCGCACCTTATCTTCAGGAGAGATTGGGCGGGAAAATCGGGATTGGCGAGAATATCGTCGTCGTGCAAGACACGTTCGGCAAAGTGTTCAACGAAGGGACCGAATTCCAGCGGGATGGCAGCCAGTTCGACGCGCTGTTTTCCGAAGGCGACAGCTTTCACATCGGGCAGATGCGAGGGGACGTTCTGCACACGCCCGGGCATACGCCCGCTTGCATGACCTACGTCATCGGCGATGCCGCCTTCGTGGGGGACACGCTGTTCATGCCTGATTTCGGAACCGCACGCTGCGATTTTCCGGGCGGATCGTCAGCAGACCTTTATGCCTCGATCCAGAAGATCCTGTCTTTACCTGATGAGACACGCATCTATGTCGGGCATGACTACAAGGCTCCAGGCCGGGATGAATATGCGTGGGAGACCACGGTGGGCGAGCAGAAGGCACTGAACATCCATATTGGTCAGGGCCGCAGCGTCGAGGAATTCGTCGAGATGCGCGACGCCCGTGACGCAACACTTGCGATGCCACGCCTTATCCTGCCGTCATTGCAGGTGAATATGCGGGCCGGGCAGATGCCGCCAGCGGATGAAAAGGGCGACGTCTTCATGAAGATCCCGGTCAACAAACTTTGACGCATGAAAGTAAGAGGAACCGACCATGATGATTGAATGGGTCTGGGGTCTGGTCGGAGGGCTTCTGATCGGATTGGGCGCTGCCGTTTATCTTCTTTGCAACGGTCGCATCATGGGCGCGAGCGGCATCCTTGGCGGGTTGCTCGAACGCAATGACCGCAGCGTGATCACCGAGCGGCTGGCGTTCTTGGCCGGACTGATCCTGATGCCGTTTCTGCTGCGCCCGCTGATCGCGCCGCAGTCGCAGACCCATCTGACGGGAGACATGGCCATCGTAATTATGGCTGGCTTGTTGGTAGGTATTGGCACCCGCATCGCCAATGGCTGCACGTCGGGACACGGGGTTTGCGGCATTTCTCGGTTTTCGCTTCGGGGTATCGTGGCAACCGTTTTCTACATTCTGGCGGGCGGGCTGACCGTTGTTCTGTTTCGCCATACTTTGGGGGTTATCTGATGCGCGGACTGTTTGCTTTCCTCGCAGGGTCACTGTTTGGTACAGGGCTTTTGATTTCAGGCATGACCGACACCACCAAGGTGCAGGGCTGGCTGGATGTGTTCGGCAATTGGGACCCGACGCTTGCCTTTGTCATGGGCGGAGCGATCCTGCCAATGCTGGTCGCGTGGCGGCTGACACGAAGCGGGGGCCCGGTGGTCGGCGGCACCTTCCCTGCCCCGCTGCGGGTGGAGCTTGATCGTCGTCTCGTTGTCGGTTCGGTACTGTTCGGTGTTGGCTGGGGGCTGGCGGGTTTGTGCCCGGGTCCAGCCATGGCGTCGCTGAGTTATGGCGGTGCTGGCGGAATTGTGTTCCTGATAGCGATGATCGCAGGCATGTTTGCGGCCCCGAAGGTGGGGGCACAACTGGACAGGATCGCAAACGCGGCCTAAGCAATTACCATGGAGATTCGACCGATTACCCCCCGCTACGCCGTCTCGCCTCAGATCACGGTCGAGGACGTGCCAGCCATCGCCGCTGCAGGATTTGCCAAGGTGATCTGCAACCGACCCAATTCCGAAGTTCCACCGGATCAGCAATCCGATGCAATCGGTCAGGCCGTGCGCGACGCCGGGCTGGAGTACGAGGTGTTGGAATTGACACACCAAACAATGACGCCCGAAAATGTCGCCCGTCAGCGCGATATGGCTGAGAATTGCAGCGGGCCTGTCCTGGCGTATTGCGCCTCGGGAACGCGGTGTTCGGTGGTCTGGGCGTTTGGGCAATGCGATCGATTGAGCACGGATGACATTCTCGATGCCACCAGCAAGGCAGGCTACGCACTGGATAACCTGCGTCCCGCGCTGAACCAGATGAGAAACCAGAGCTGACGCTTCAGCCTGTTTCATCAGACCTCGGAAGACCTGCGAGCTGCGAAATCTCTGAGATCATCTGCTTGGAATCGGTGGGCAGCAAATCACTGGCATCGTCATCAACACCGATCGACGTGAGATCACTCAAACCCTCGGTCAGTCCGATTTCAGATGCCGTCGAGATATCTTGCCCACCCGCGTTGTCAGTTCGAGGCCGGCTGGGTAGAAACGGTTGCGGCTCTGAATAGGTCAAAGCCGTAGAGGCGTGGTGTTCGTTGATCCGAACTGCCCGCATTCCGCCGCACTGCCCCAACCGTCCTATCGCCATCCGCCCCCGCTCGATCGTCGTAATCTGAACTTTATCCAGCTTTGCCACGCTCAGCGGAAGAACATCCCCCACGTCCAGTTCGGACAGGCTGGTCAGCGGCAGGGACATGCGACAGAGCACGGCATTCAACTCGGCCCGCATCACGCCTGAGGCCTGCTGTAGCCTCAGGCCCGGAGTGTTTTCCTGCTCAGCCTGTTCCTTTTCTGACAGCGGAGGGTCAGGCAGTAAGATGCAAATCTCACCCTGCCGTGCACCACCGGCAAGCTCGACCGTCAGTTCTACAACACGGTAACTGTCATACGTCATCGCAAGCAGCAGCGCCTGCACATTCTCGGACCGCGATGCATATTCATACCCCGAAAGACTTATAAGATCCACTGGCCCGTCAACAAGACCGCGCGCACGGCCCAACATATCCTCGACCAATGGCGCGGTCATTGCCGCATCCGTATCGGTAAAGACGCGTTCAGACGGTGGGTCGGATGTGACCATCCCGATTGTTTGCTGCTGGACAATGGCCGAAACACATCCCGGATTCAGGCACACCGCTGCCGCACCTGCCTGCTCGGATAGAAATAGCAACAACAGCCAGCTGTCTTGCAGCCTTTCGGCCAACTCGGGCAGCGCGCGCTTGGCATACTTTGCCCCGATCACCGACAAGCCCAGCCCCAGCCCATCGCCTGCAGCGCGCGCCAACCCGAGCCGCAAGGCGCGCAGGATCGAACGAGGCGGTTCAGCCACGCTGTCCTGTCCTGCCGAAAGCTTGCGCGCCAATGCTGGCTTGGCCTGAACTGTCATCGCCCGAATCCACCGTTTGTCGATATTGCGACTCTTGGTGTAGCCCGGCGGGCGTTACGAATGTCTTTATATCATCGTCATTGTGCCGCCTGCCGATAAGCCAGCGGTAGGCTGACCCGGAATGCTGCACCGCCCTGCCCGGGCAGATAAGCCACTTCGCCTCCAAGGCGCTGCATGATCTCGCGACAAATCGCGAGGCCCAGCCCGGCCCCGCCTGCCTTGTCGGAACCGACGCGGGCGAATTTCTCGAACACCATCGATTGCGCCTCGAACGGGATACCACTCCCATTGTCGATGAAATCGATCACCACTTGGCCGCCCACATCATGAGCGGAAATGGTCAGCACCGGCTCGGCCGCGTTGCAATACTTCTGCGCGTTCGAGATCAGGTTGATAAACACTTGCCCCAGACGGTCCAGATCCGTGTGGAGCTGAATCCGCTCGGACGGGCGCACACGTTTCACCGCCAGTTTCCGCTCGCCACCCGTAAGCGCGCTCGAAACAGCGCGGTCCAGCACCTGGCTCAGCGTCGCCTCACCTATGTTCAGACTGACTTGACCACTTTCCAATACGCTCAAGTCCAGCAGATCATCCAAAAGGCGCGTCAGACGCAGCGCTTCATCATGAATGATCGCCGCGTAACGGGTCTGCTCGGCATCACTCAATCCATCAGTGTCGCGCATGATCTCAGAGAACGCCCGGATCGAGGTCATCGGGGTCCGCAATTCGTGACTGACCTGGCTGAGAAACGCATCTTTCTGCATCGATACCTGAGTCAGCTTTGCGTTCGCCTCGCGCAGCTGCCGCGCAGTACGGCTCAGCTCGGCCGACTTCACTTCGAGCTGGCCGGAATACTCAAGCAGCTGCGCAGATTCGTCGGCCACGGCCAGCAGGTCCTCGACCGAGACCGACGCGCCGCCGACAATCTGCCCGATCATGGCATGCGCGGTTGCGGCACCGACCGAGCCGCTCAATTCGCGCTCAAGACGCTCCAGAAATTGCGGCGTAGGTTCGGGCAAACGACCGGGGCGGCCCTTTTGCCGCGCAACCTCGGCCTGAAAAAACTCCTGCGCAGGCAACGTTCCCAGAATACGCTGGGTCATGATCATCAAATCTTCGCTCTGCGCCACTGATCCGGTCCATCCGCGCGGTGCGGCGGAATGATCGAAGACGTTGACGAACTGTGCCCCCTGAAGGCGTTCGAGCGGACTGGGAAAACTCAGCATCGAGGCAACGCAGAAGGCGATCGTATTCAGCGACAGGGACCACATCACAGTATGCACCATCGGATCGATCCCCTCGATCCCGAACAAGGCTTGCGGGCGCAGCCAACCCCAGCCGAAGGGGCCGTTCTCAATTACCGAAGGTGCGATGATTCCTCCGCCCATGCCCGGCAACAGCAACGTGTAAATCCAAAGGAAGAAGCCGACGCTCAGTCCGACCAGAGCCCCTGTTCGCGTCGCCCCGCGCCAAAACAATCCCCCCACAAGGGCCGGCAAAATCTGCGAAATCCCGGCAAAAGCCACCAACCCGATGGAGGCCAGCGCCGCACCGCCTCCGGACAGGCGATAGTAAAAATAACCCAGCGCCATAATCGCTGCGATTGATACCCGCCGGGCCATCAGCACGATCGTGCGCACATCGCCTGAAACCGAACCCGCCCCCTCATGCGTATTCAGCCAGATCGGCATGACCACATGGTTCGAAACCATCGTCGACAACGCCATGGCGGTCACGATCACCATCGAAGTGGCAGATGAGAAGCCGCCGATAAAGGAGAGCATCGCCAGCCAGTCATTGCCTTGTGACAGGGGCACCGTCAGTACGAACAGGTCCGGGTTCGACCCCTCCGGCAGCAAGTCCAGACCGACCACGGCAATCGGCACCACAAAGAGGCTCATCAACAGCAGATACAGCGGAAAGGCCCAGGCCGCGGTGCGCAGATGGCTTTCGTCATCGTTTTCGACAACCATCACCTGGAACATCCGCGGCAGACAGACAAAGGCCGCAGCCGACAGGAAGATGAAGGTGGTCCACCGCCCGGCATCCACTCTCCACTGACCGATTTCCGATGCATCAATTCGATCCATCATCGGGCCGATTCCACCGGCGATACCCCACACGACGAAGATACCAACCGCCAGCAAGGCAAACAGTTTGACCACCGACTCCAATGCGATGGCCGTGACAACGCCGTGGTGCCGCTCGTTGGCGTCCAGGTTTCGCGTGCCGAACAGGATCGCAAACACTGCAAGCCCAGTGGCCACCCAGAACACGCTGGAGCCTTCGCGATAGAGGCCGGTCGGATCTGCCTCGGCAAAGATCGAAAACGACAGCGTGATCGACTGCAGCTGCAACGCGATATACGGAGTGCCCCCCAGAACCGCCAGAATGGTCACGCAAACCGCCAGCGTGTTCGACTTGCCATAGCGCGACGAGATCAAGTCAGCGATCGAGGTCACCCGCTGGCTGCGTCCGATCCGCACCAGCTTGCGCAGACCCCACCACCAACTCACCATCACCAGCGTCGGACCCAGATAGATGGTGACGAACTCAAGCCCCGACCGCGCGGCATTGCCGACGGCTCCATAGAACGTCCAGGCCGTGCAGTAGATCGACAGCGATAACGTGTAGATCAGTGGTGAACGCAACCACTTCCCGCCTCCGCGCGCAGCAAGCCGGTCGGCGGCAAAGGCCACGCCGAACAACAACACGACATAGCCCAGACAGACCAGTATCAGGACGTTCAGCGTTGCCATAGCTCGGCCCCGGATTCGGCTTTCTCACGCGCGGCCATACGCCGGGCTGCAAAACCGAAAATCAGGCTGATCAGGATCAGAACACCCCAGCACGCAAAGATGTAGAACATCGCTGACGACAGCGACAGCGCATCGGTTTCACCATTGCTGTCAGGCCAGAGCAACGGAAGGGCCAGCAATGCCGCCCCCAGAAACGGCAACAGGCGCGCCGCGTCAGCCAGTCTGCGGCGGCGATAGCTTTGACGCTCCAGAAAAAGCGACGGTCGAACCGGACCGCCAGAGTCCTCACCCTCGTCCGAGGGGCTCATGATCGCGAGGCCTGCGCGTGCAGATCACGCACAGCTGTCAGAACCTCGGTATTCGAGAACGGCTTGGTCATGAAACGGCTGACCCCGGCCTGCTCTGCCATCTCGCGGTCGCGGGATTGCCCGCGCGCGGTCAGCATCAGAACCGGCAGGCCCTGCATCTCATCGTGCTCGCGCAGATCACGCAATATCTCCATGCCGTTTTTGCCCGGCAGCATCACATCCAGAATGACCAGATCGGGCCGGGCCGCCAGCACGACCTGCACTGCATTCGTGCCCTCGGCATGGGTCTCGACCTGCCAACCCTCGCGCGTCAGCAGAAACCGGATCGCTTCGGTGATGTTGGGCTCATCCTCGATCAGCAGAACCTTACGGCTCATATTTGCAATTCCTCCCCATGACCGGTCGCACGTCCGGCCACCTGTCTAAAACAGCTTAAGCGTTCTGCCCGGAAACTGTCAAAACCCTTCGCGCAGGATCGAAGGCTCACGCCGTGCATGGCAATCACGTTTCGGGCAAATTCGGCAACTTGCCCCCACTTGCGCCGCACCTTCAGCGGGTTGCGCAGAACCTTCTACCGGCAGAACCAGCATGATTGACCGATATACGGGCTCATCCCCGAACGCTGCGACAGGTTGGGGCCAGGCGATTGCGATGCACTCAAACTCAGCTGCCGTTCGACCCAGTTGCACTACACGTCTGCGAATCGGGACCAGAGGGCGATTCAACGCGCTAAACAAGGGCCAGAGCGGGCACGCTTCGCCGTGACGCGGCAGCCCGAACCCCTGGGTGGGCTTGTAAAACAAAACACTGCCCGAAGTATCGCAGATGACCAGCCCGGCAGGGCGTGCCAGCACGCCTTCGGGCAAGGACGCCAGCCGTCGTAGCGCCGTAGGCAAATCAACAGAAAAGGCCGCCGCAAGGGCCAGCGGATCAGGGTTTGTCGGATCCAACGCGGCCTCAACCTGATCAAGCGGCATGGCACGCGCGTCTGCGGCATAAAGGTCCAGAAGCTCGGTCGCCACCGTTCTGGCGGCGGACGACTCCAGCTTGTCCAACGCCACATCAACGCCTTTCCCTCCTGTCTCAATCTCAGGAAAGTTAAAGCCCCGCTCAGCAAAGAAAGCCTCGACCGCGTCTAGCGGAATACCCCTTAAGTCGCCCTGCTCCTGACTGTCATCCAGATAGGCCACCAGTGCCTTGGAGCTTTCGGCCAATCGTTCCGCATCCTGATGGAGATTGCTGTGAAAGCGGTCCTGCCACTCGGCCTCGATGTCGCCGGGTTCGGCCAGAATGGCGGCGGTGGATCGGATCGCGGCAGCGGTCGACAGCACCTCATGCATCGAAGCGGCCAGATGCGGGTCATGGGTCAGCCGGTCCGAGAGTGTTTCCACCGTCCGCTCCAGCGAAACCACGCGGCGGTGCATCTGCGCCAAAACCCCGGACCAGCCGGGAAAACGTCCGGCAAATTCCTCAAGCGCATCCAATTCCGCCTGCTGGCCCAGCGCGTCCGCCGCAGCCTCGCGCAGCGCCGCGATCAGCGTAGCCTCAATCCCCTGTGTCAGCAGCGACGGTTCAACCGACAGAGCCGAGGCAATATCGACCAGCAGCTTGCCCCCGATCCGGCGGCGATTGTGTTCAATCAGGTTCAGATAAGAGGCCGAAATTCCAACCTGCCGCGCCAGTTCGGCCTGCCGCAATCCCGAAATCTGCCGCCTTTCGCGTATCCGGCTGCCTGTCAGAGTGTCTCGCATCGCTGCTGGACCTTTGGGATCGTCGCTATGGTTTTCAGAATTAGTCTATAATTTTTAACAGTTGCCCAAGTGTTTTCAAAGCAAATTTACAAGCTTAACAAATCCAGATGTCTGGAATCGGGGAAACCTGTTGCCTCCCCTTCTCTTTCAGCACAATACGCGTCACCATAGGTATATGAGCGATCCCGCCTTCGAATACGCCCCCATCGGCCTTGTCGAGCTTGAAAACCGGATCATCCGACGTTGCAATCTACAGTTCGCGCGGACCTTCGGCGGGGATGAGGCCGAGTATCGCAATATGCCTCTGCTGCACCTTTACCCATCGGTTGCTGATTGGGAACGTATCGGCGCACGCAGCCTTCAGGTAATGCGCGACACCGGATATTACACCGATGAACGGGTTATGCGCCGCCGTGATGGCGACCTGTTCTGGTGCCGCGCACGGGGGCGATCCCTCACGCCAGATGATCCTTTCCGGCATGGCATCTGGAGCTTTTCCGACATCTCTGAGGAACGTCCGCTGGTTGAACTGACCACGCGCGAGCGTGAAGTGGCGATCCTGTCGTGCCGGGGTCTCTCGGCCAAGGAAATCGGCGTCGAACTTGGGTTGAGCTATCGCACCATCGAAGCCTATCGCGCCCGGCTGCTGGAAAAATTCGGAGCCCGAAAGCTGCCAGAGCTGGTGGCCAAACTGTCAGGGATGCCCTTATGAGCGGCGCCACGTCCGAAATACGACGCAAAACCCCATAATCGAAGGCCCAAACGGCGCTTTTCATGACCGCCCGCATAGCATATAACCCAGCGTAATCAGACCAAGCCCGCAGGAAACAGACGGGCCATAGGGGAACCTTCGAGGACACTCATGACAGATACCAAACACGAAGCGGATGTGGCGTTCATCAAGGCACTGGCCGAATTGCTGCGCGAAAATGATCTGACCGAACTGCAGGTCAAACGTGAATATGGCGAAGAAGACAGCCTGAATGTCCGTGTGAGCCGTATGTCGCAGACTGTTGCCGCTCCGGTTCAGGTCGCCGTTCCAGCAGCCGCCCCCGCAGCGCCCGCTCCGGTCGCCGCCCCTGCCGCTGCCGAAGCTCCTGCCGCTGTGGATGATCCTGCCAGCCACCCCGGCGCCGTGACCTCGCCCATGGTCGGCACGGTCTATATGCAGCCCGAACCGGGCGCGCCTTCGTTTATCTCGGTTGGCGCTTCAGTGTCCGAAGGCGACACGCTGCTGATCGTCGAAGCAATGAAGACCATGAACCACATCCACGCGCCCAAATCCGGCACCATCAAACGTATCCTGGTGGGCGATGGCGACGCTGTGGAATTCGGCACGCCTCTGGTCATCGTTGAGTAAGGCGGGCCCATGTTCGACAAAATCCTGATTGCCAACCGAGGCGAGATCGCCCTGCGCGTGATCCGCGCCGCGCGCGAGATGGGGATCAAGACGGTTGCCGTGCATTCGACCGCCGACAGCGACGCGATGCATGTGCGCATGGCGGACGAATCGGTCTGCATTGGCCCTCCGCCCAGCCCGCAAAGCTATCTGTCCGTGCCCGCGATCATCTCGGCCTGTGAAATCACCGGCGCGCAGGCGATCCACCCGGGCTATGGCTTCCTGTCCGAAAATGCCGAGTTCGTGCAGATCGTCGAAGATCACGGCATCACCTTCATTGGCCCCACCGCAGAACATATTCGCGTCATGGGTGACAAGATCACCGCCAAGGACACCATGAAGGAACTGGGTGTGCCCTGCGTTCCCGGCTCCGATGGCGGCGTTCCGACTCTGGAAGACGCCAAGCGCATCGGTGAGGAATTCGGCTATCCCGTTATCATCAAAGCCACCGCCGGTGGCGGCGGCCGTGGCATGAAAGTCGCGATGAGCGCCGACGAGATGGAAAGCGCTTTCATGACCGCGCGCGCCGAGGGCAAGGCTGCCTTTGGCAATGACGAGGTCTATATCGAGAAATACCTCACCACGCCGCGCCATATCGAGATTCAGGTCTTTGGCGATGGCAAAGGCAAGGCGGTTCACTTGGGTGAACGCGACTGTTCGCTGCAGCGCCGCCACCAGAAGGTGTTCGAAGAGGCCCCTGGCCCCTGCATCACCCCGGAAGAACGCGCCAAGATCGGTAAGGTCTGTGCGGATGCGGTTGCCAAAATCAACTATATCGGCGCGGGCACCATCGAGTTCCTGTACGAAAATGGCGAGTTCTATTTCATCGAAATGAACACCCGCCTACAGGTGGAACACCCCGTGACCGAAGGCATCTTTGGCGTCGATCTGGTGCGCGAACAAATCCTTGTCGCCGCTGGTGAGGATATGTCGTTTGGTCAGGACGATCTTGAGATCAATGGCCACGCCATCGAAGTACGGATCAACGCTGAGAAGCTGCCAAATTTCTCGCCCTGCCCCGGCAAGATCACTGCGTATCACGCTCCGGGCGGTCTGGGGGTTCGGATGGATTCAGCACTCTATGACGGCTATTCGATCCCGCCCTACTACGACTCGCTGATTGCCAAGCTGATCGTGCAGGGCCGTGACCGGGCCGAGGCGCTGGCACGTTTGGAACGCGCATTGGGCGAACTGATCGTCGACGGCATCGACACCACTGTTCCCCTGTTCCACGCGCTGCTGCAGGAACCCGATCTACACAGCGGTGACTACAACATCCACTGGCTGGAGCACTGGCTTGCGGAGAATATGGCCCAATAAGAACACGGGATCGGAAGGTTACGGCCTTCCGGTCCCAGGGCATCCAGCATGAGCCTTTCCCCCGAACTTCTGCTGCACGGCTATTCCATCGGTATCTTTCCGATGGCCGAACACCGTGATGACCCCGAACTTTTCTGGGTCGACCCGAAGTTCCGAGGCGTTTTTCCTTTGGACGGTTTCCACATCTCGCGCAGTCTGGCCCGCCGTCTGCGAACCTGCGGATTCACCATCAGCATCAATCGCGACTTTGCTGGCGTGGTAGAGGGTTGCGCTGACCGGGCGGACACTTGGATCAACCCGGAACTGCGTCGGCTTTACGACGAATTGCATAAGACCGGCCACGCCCACTCTCTCGAAGTCTGGGACGCAGATCGCCTGGTTGGCGGTGTCTATGGCGTGGTTTTAGGCGCGGCCTTCTTTGGTGAAAGCATGTTTTCGCGTCGCACCGATGCGTCCAAGATCGCATTGGCCTATCTGGTGGACCGCTTGCGGCAAACTGGATTTGTCCTGTTCGACACGCAGTTTCTGACCGCACATCTCGCCTCGCTGGGCGCCATCGAAATACCGCGCGCAGCCTATCATAGCGAATTAAAGCAAGCGCTTGAGGTCAGCGCGGATTTCACTGCTGATCTAAAGCAGCGACCTCAGGGGGTCATACAGCGGATCACCCAGACATCGTAACGCGCATGATCCAGCGCATTCAGCGCCGGTGAAGTTGCGATCATCCAGCCATCAAACAATTGCTGCGCCTTGCCCTGCTCCCAAATCGTGAGATAGGCAAACGCGTCCCCGGTCGGGTTCTCGGCCGGATAACGGCAATCGCCCAAAGCGACGTCCAACCCGAACACACTCTCTGTCTGCCCGTTCCGCACCTCGACATCCACGGTCTGACCGCTGACCTTATCAAGCCCGCGCAACATCGCGCCCGGTCCGGACTCAACCTTTTGCTGGGCCGAGGCGACACTGGTCGACAGCAGAACAGCCATCAGAGCCATACGCATCATTCGCTACCGTCCCCGGCCACGAATTTCACCAGCAACGAGATCAGGCTGACCGCACCCTGCGTATCCGTAATCTCATCACCCGCCTCGAAATAAAACGGGGACCCACCGGGCATCACTTCAACAAAGTTCCCGCCCAGCAAACCCTCGGAGGAAATCACAATCGCGCTGTCATCGGGGATGAGAATTCCATCCGCCACAGAGAAACGTGTATCGGCCCGGTAGGTATCAGAGTTCAGGGTCACGTCGGTTACTGTCCCGATCTTCACGCCCGCAAGCCGCACGTCTGTACCGACACCCACGCCCTCGAGCGAGCGGAACGACGCGCCCAACTCATAACCAACGCGGGTTTGAGACAGGCCTGTGGACTGGCTTGCGTAGACGCCAAACGCGATGGCACAGGCGAGCACGACCCCGCCGACAATAACTTCGGTCTTGGTATGAGTAGACATCTGGCCTCGCCTATTCCGGGCTCCACGCCTCGTAATCGCTGCGTTCAACCGGGTCAGGACGACGCAAAGACCCCGCAGGGGTGTAAGCCAGCGCGGTTCCGGTCAGATTCTCCTGATGCGGTTTTTCCCAGGACTTATGCGCCAGCGGCTTGTCCGTTGGTGGCTCATCCCAGGTACGGTGCAGCCAGCCATGCCAGTCGGGATCAATCCGGCTTGCCTCAGCCTCGCCATTGAAAATCACCCAGCGCTTGCTGTCATCAGCGGTGCGATAGAACACGTTGCCTTCGTTGTCTTCACCGACTTTGACACCTTTCCGCGAGGTATAGATCTGCGTGTTCAGAGTGGCCCCGTTCCACCAGGTCACGGCCCGCAAAAGACTGTTCAGGATTCCCATCGGCTGCCTCCGGCATTTCTGTCTCCGCAGATATGGACCAAAGGCTCGCCAAGGTCCAGTGCAACGGAGCTTGTCTGCGTCAATCCGGCAAAATCGCGGTCACTTCGATTTCGATCCGGTACTTCGGGTCGATCAAACCGCATTCAATCATCGTCGCTGCAGGCGGATTTGCACCGAACGTCTCGGCCAACACAGGCCAACAAGGCGCAAATTCGGTGCGATCTGGCAGCATATAGGTCACACGCACCACGTTCGAGAATGAAGTGCCCGCCTCCTCTAAGGCGTTCCCGATGATATCAAGGGCGGACCGGCATTGTTCGACAACAGTGTCACCCTGCCCGACTGTGCCTGCGACATGTACCCAACCACCGGCGACAACTGCCCGGCAATAGCCTGCCTTAACCTCGAACTCACCACCTGAAGATATGCGCCTGATTGTCATTCGAGCCCTCTCAGAAACCAATTGCCGTTTGGCATAATCGTCGAAAATGCGAGGCTCTGCCTCGCGCTCCGGGATATATTCGGCCAGATGAAGGACGGATCCCCTGCTTCATCTGGCATCAAATACTTCGGGGGTGTCGCGGCTTGCCGCGGCGGGGGCAGTGCCCCTTACTCACGTCTCCGAATATGATCCAAGTGAATTGAGGAACGTGCTTAGCCAGCGGACGCCGACTCTGCCGTGTCTGCATAGATGATCAAAGGCTGAGACTCGGATGTAACCGCCTCTTCATTGACCACTACTTCGGTCACATTCTTCATACCCGGCAATTCGAACATCGTATCCAGCAGGATGTCTTCGAGGATCGACCGCAGACCTCGCGCACCGGTTTTGCGCTCAATAGCTTTTTTCGCAATGGCTTTCAGCGCATCATCCGTGAAAGCCAGCTCTGCGTCTTCCAACTCGAACAACCGTTGGTATTGCTTGACCAGAGCGTTTTTCGGGCTTGTCAGAATGGTGACCAGCGCATCTTCGTCCAGATCTTCCAGCGTCGCCAGAACCGGCAGGCGGCCAACAAATTCCGGGATCAGGCCGAATTTCAGCAAATCTTCGGGCTCGAGATCCTTAAAGATCTCGCCAACGCCACGCTCATCATTGTCGCGGACATCCGCGCCGAAGCCCATAGCAGAGCCTTTGCCGCGCTGTGCGATGATCTTATCCAGACCAGCAAACGCGCCGCCACAGATGAACAGGATGTTCGTGGTATCCACTTGCAGGAATTCCTGCTGCGGATGCTTGCGCCCGCCTTGCGGCGGTACCGAGGCCACTGTACCTTCCATCAGTTTCAGCAGAGCCTGCTGCACGCCCTCACCCGATACGTCGCGCGTGATCGAGGGGTTTTCGGACTTGCGCGTGATCTTGTCGACCTCGTCGATATAGACAATGCCGCGCTGCGCGCGTTCGACATTGTATTCGCTCGCCTGCAACAGCTTGAGAATGATGTTCTCAACATCCTCGCCCACGTATCCGGCTTCGGTCAGCGTGGTTGCATCCGCCATGGTGAACGGCACATCCAGAATCCGCGCCAGTGTCTGCGCCAGCAGCGTCTTACCGCAGCCGGTCGGGCCGATCAGCAGGATGTTGGACTTGGCCAGCTCAATATCGTTGCCCGCCTTCTGGGCGTGATTCAGGCGCTTGTAGTGGTTGTGCACCGCAACCGACAGAACACGCTTGGCGGTGGCCTGTCCGATCACATAATCGTCCAGCACCTCACAGATATCCTTGGGAGTCGGCACGCCGTCCGAGGATTTCAGGCCGCTGGCCTTGGTCTCTTCACGGATGATATCCATGCAGAGCTCGACACACTCATCACAGATGAACACGGTCGGGCCCGCGATCAGCTTGCGCACCTCATGCTGGCTTTTGCCGCAGAAGCTGCAGTAGAGCGTGTTTTTGCCGTCACCACCAGAATTGGTCGCCATGATTTACCCCTCGGGCTCCGTCTCGGCGACCCCACCCAAGGGGCCGCGTTTGCCGTCAATGCCTGCAGCTTAGGCCAGCGTTCTGGCGGCTACAATCTCAAAATCATCCCTCACGCCGGAAGCGCGCGGTTTTGAACTTAGTCCTCGTCACCGTCCATCTTGGCGCGGTTTTCGACGATCTCGTCGATGTGACCCCAGTCCTTGGCCTCTTCCGGGCTCATGAAATTGTCACGATCCAGCGCCTTTTCAACCGCCTTCTTGGTCTGTCCGGTATGACGCACATAGATATCATACAAGCGATCTTTCAGCTTTTGCGTCTCAGCCGCGTGGATCATGATATCACTGGCCTGCCCTTGATAGCCGCCGCTGGGCTGGTGCACCATGATGCGGCTGTTAGGCAGCGAAAACCGCATCCCCTTCTCGCCACCGGCCAGCAGAACTGAACCCATCGAGGCCGCCTGACCGATCACCAAAGTGGAACATTTCGGCTTGATATACTGCATTGTGTCGTAAATCGACAAACCACTGGTCACCACGCCACCGGGCGAGTTGATGTAGATTGAGATCTCTTTGCTCGGGTTTTCCGCTTCAAGATGCAGCAGTTGCGCGACCACAAGATGGCTCATCCCATCATGGATCGGGCCATTGATGAAAATGATCCGCTCTTTAAGGAGGCGCGAGAAGATGTCGTATGCGCGCTCACCCCGGCTGGTCTGTTCGACGACCATGGGGACGAGTGTGTTCATGTATGTGTCAACTGGATCGAACATGGGAACCTGCCTGCTTTGATGTTGATCGGGACATTACCCGGAGAAGAGTTACCTGAGTCTTAGTGCCGCCACAGAGGGGCTGCAAGGGGGGCCGCGCGTTCATCGGCGCGTGTGGCTTTGCGAGCAAGCATTCAGAATGACCCCGCGCATTCGTGTTCGACACATCACGCCATTTTGATCCGTGCATATAGAAAAACACGCCTGATATCTGTACCAAGATACACCACCGCGTCGGCTGCTGCGCGCTGCCTCAATTACACTGCGGGACTTGTAAGGAACACAAAAATGGCTCTTTCTCAGCTGACCAAGGATATGTCGCCCAACGATCTGGACCAGATGGTTGAAAACGCGACGCGAGCGTCAAATTTCCTAAAGGCAATCAGCCATGAAGGGCGCTTGATGATCCTGTGCCATCTCGTCTCTGGCGAGAAATCGGTGACCGAGTTGGAGCGGCTTTTGTCCGCCCGGCAGGCAGCCGTTTCGCAACAGCTATCGCGGCTCAGGCTCGAAGGTCTGGTTGTGCCCCGGCGCGAGGGTAAAGCCATCTACTACCGGCTCGCAGACGATCGACCCGTCCGCATGCTGGAAGTGGTCTATGAGCTTTTTTGCAGTTCCAAAGCGTCCTGATCACTCCTGTCATTTCATCATTGTGGTTTGCTTTGACATTCGGATGAGTCTGCTAATCGAGCGCTTTTTCCGAAGGCTGGCATCGTGGTTCGCTCCTCGCTAAAACCGGTAGCTGTTTGTTCTCAAAGCTGCTAACCAAAAGCAAACAAACACTGATGGAGTTCCCGATGATCCGTGCATTCATGATTGGCCTGGCCTTGTTCACATTGACCGCATGTGAAACTGCAAAAGGCGCGGGCAAAGACATCGAAAAGGCGGGTGACGCCATTCAGAACGCTGCCGAGGATGTTCAGGAGAACATCTAAACCTCTCCAGCATATTGCGGCAACGATGCAACAGGCCGCAATATGTTGTTGCCTTGGTTCCTGCAGGCGGCTAATCTGATGGGACAGGTGCATAGACGCGGCATTGCATTTCTGACGAACCAACGGGGTTCTTTCGTTCATGCGAAAGAACCCCGTTTTCATCTGAAGGGTGGTGGTGCGTGGTAGCCTGTATGAACCGATGGTTCTGAAAAAGGAAAAGGCGTCAGGTGCTCAGACGCGGTCTTTGCATGCATCCTTGCGGACACTCCTGACGCCTTGCTGGTCCGATCCGCCCGAGGGGCATCTCGATCCAGTTGCCGCCGCCCCCGGAGGGACCTTGGCGACTGCCGCACGCGCTATGTCGCGCCGCAGCCCGCATCGACCTTCTGAGAGGCTAACCACCTGACCCGAACACGAAGCCCTGATCACCTGATCCACCACCGGTAAGTCATTGCAACCAAGAACAAATCCTAGAACTTGCCTTCGCCGCCGCGACCCCCTTGGCCTTTGCGTCCCGCCCCTGTTGCGAAGAACTGAAGCAGTGATCAGACTGTTGCATCAGCACCCTGAACCGGCAAGAAAATAGCACTGCAGCATGAAAATTAGACGGGGATAAACTGTTGATATCCAGCGGGAGAGGCATGTGGACAACTCTGAAATCGACACAACTCGGCGGGGTTGTGTGGGGATAAGTCCAGACTTAAGAAACCACCCCGATTTTCACCAGTTTCTGCACCTGCAAAGCCTCCGTGCGCTGCGTTAGGGGCGAATTGTCCGAGTTGTACAACACTCAGACCCCCAATCTTTCGAATCGTACAACCGGAGATTCGCCCATGCGCCTGACCATCTCAGAAGCCCGTGCCCGGCTGGGAGAGCTGACCACCCTCTCACAAGACCCCCGACAGGTGATCGTGCTGACCCGCTATGGCAAACCGCTCGCTGCTCTGGTCTCGATGGCCGAGGCCGAGCGGATCTGGCAGTTGCAGGATGATGGCCGGATCGGACGCAAACACCCGCTCAGCGGGCTGCGCGGGTGGTGGTCGAAAGGGCGTGGTATTCCGGGGATGGAACCTGGGCCGGACGGTTCTTACCTCACCGCGCGCGACGCCGCGCTGAAGGTCCGCGAGATCCAGATGACCCGAGCCGAGGAACGCCGCATCCTCAAACGCGGGGGGCTGGATCCTGTCGCGGGCGGCGAGATCGCCGCCCGGCCCTGCTCCTCCCTGTGGAGGCGCATGTTCCTGAGAAGCGCTCCAACCTGACCGGGGTACCTACTACTCCTGCCGCACTCACAATACGCAGCGGCATATACCCCCTTTAACATCCGGTCAGGCCGAAGACGCTTCAGTTCACCTGACGTTCCAGAACGGTGCTGTAGGTCGTTCCTCGACGCAGGCTACGGAAATCCGCATAAATCTTGCCATCCTGATACCGGGCATCGATCAGGGCGTTGACGCCGATCTCGGGATTGGCCGAACTTTCGACGATGCTGACCCGGGTCGGATCATCCAGCGAGATGGTCCCGGTGGCATCCATGACGCGCCAGTCTTGCGCGGCGTTCGGACGCCACTTGCTGGGCCCCCAGAACACGTTGTCCTGTTGTTTCTGGATGTCCAGCACCCATTCGGCGTTGTTGAACCGCGGCGCATCGCCGGTTGTGGTCCGGTTCGGACCGACGGTGGTATAGCTGCCCACCCATGTGCCGCGCAGATCCGGCGTATCGGCCATGGCAGAGGTGGCAAGGGTGAGGCTCGTGGCCAGAGCGGCTGCTCCGGCAGTCATATATCTGGTCATGGGGATCTCCTCCTGAAAGCGACCCTTTGGAGTTCAAAAACGAACGTCCTTGCTGTGGGATACAGATTGGGCGGAGGTGTGCCGGTTACAACTTACCTAAGGGAAACTTCATAATCGGTTAATGTTTGCGTCAGGCCCAGGCCAGCGCGGTGCCGACGATGACAAGGCCGATGCCCGCGACTTCGCGATACGAGAAGTTCTCGCCAAACAGGAAGAATGAGGCGATGGCGATCAGAACAACCTCGGCCCCCAGAATGCCGGTATAGATGATGCCCAGCCGTTCCTCGCGCAGCGCGGCGAGTTCGAGCGTTGCCCCGGCCAGCAGGGTCGCAACGATCAGCAGGCCAAGACCCACACCGGGGAGTTTCCACCAGAACTTCATCGCGATCATGGCCACGGAATAGAGACCCGCCGACCCGAGGGCGATGATGGGGATCATGGATGTAGACATTTGGACCTCCTGCAGAGGGTTCCGTTGGGTCAAGTGTAGCAGGAGGATGGGGTTGGGGCTGTGAGGTGGGTCACAGTGGGGGTGATCAACTGGGCCGAGGTCCGCGACCGGTCTGAGGGTGCGACACCCGACTCGGGAACGGTCCAGCGGATCGTTTCAGTGTCAACCCGTAGCGCGGGAAGCGATTTGATGTCACAAGCAAGAAAGCGAGAACACACTGAAAAATGTGTATCTGTTCTTATTAAGCTGTCAAACAGCTCAATCATCCAAACGAAACAAGGTACTCGTAAAGCGCTGCAGCAACAATACCTCCAACTATGGATAAAGCAAAACTCATCAGTGCTTTTCGCTTTCTACGCTCTCTAATTTCAGCAATCCGTTGATGGTACTTCAAATCACTCTCGTACAGCTCAAAAATCAATGAACTAGGAGTATCGGGGCGCCAACTTATCTCCGCTGCCATTGCAGAAAAGATTGCGACAATAATCCCAAGTGCAATAAACATGAGCCCCCTCAAAACGGTCAAGTGTGGCTGATACTTTGCAGATAATGATTCCAGATGAGAAATTACTTGATCTAACTTTGGTGTACCGTCATCAAATTTTGTTATGATTGCTGCATCGTCAATAATCCAATAGCTAACTCCCAGAAACACCAGAACTGAAAGAAATGGAACTGAAACTACAGCAAATTCTCGACTAAACATCCTATTTTTCTGAAGCTTAGCACCTGCTTGCGATATTTCTGGATCAACATCAAAAATTCGTTGTATAACGTTCAAAATATCTTCAGCCCACGATCTATTAATATATTCAATCTCAACACGAGCGGGCTCTGAACCATCAAATCTACTGCGGCGATAAGAAACACTATCCGCAATAGGTCCAATGGAGATTGTCACCTTTTCTCGACACGGGTGTTCAATATCGGGATAAGTAACTAAGAAAATATACTGAATTGACACAAATCTAGTAATAGATTTCTGCATTGGTGAGATCGACAAAATCTTTTCAAGATCGTTTGATCTAAATCCCTTCCCATCCGAAAATGAAATTGAGTATCGGGTTGATAATAGTTTCCCGTGGTTTTGTTTTTCGACGCGCTCTTTCAAGGTCAACTCTAGACCTCTCAAGGTATCAGCATTTACACAAATATTTCCGCTAAAGGCATAATTAAGCTTGTCAGCCCCACCGATGATACTGCCTAGAAAGTCCGCGAACTTATCCTGTGTTACCGGAAGAGTTACGCTATACTCAGGTTCATCCTCGTCGCTTAGGTCCAGAATCTCACCATCAATCATTTAAGAGTCCTTGGGTTATCCTAAATTAGTACATGATAAAAAAGTGCCTAGTAATACTCTTACTGTCGTAACATTGCTAGAAAAAATTGCACTTCAAGGCATTTTCAACTGGAAAGCTCTGTTTCGGGATGACCTTCAGCTGTCCATTTTTAAGGCGCTAATAAACGCCTCCTGAGGAATATCCACCTTCCCGAACTGACGCATTTTCTTCTTACCCGCCTTCTGCTTGTCCAGCAGTTTGCGTTTCCGCGTGGCGTCGCCTCCGTAGCATTTCGCGGTCACGTCCTTGCGCAGCGCCGAGAGGGTCTCGCGGGCGATGACCTTGCCTCCGATGGCGGCCTGGATCGGGATTTTGAACATGTGGCGCGGGATCAGGTCCTTGAGCTTTTCGCACATCGCCCGGCCCCGCATCTCGGCCCGGTCGCGGTGAACCATGGTTGACAGCGCGTCGACCGGTTCGTCATTCACCAGCACCGACATCTTGACCAGATTATCCTGCGTGTAGCCGGTCATCTGGTAGTCGAACGAGGCATAGCCCTTGGTCACCGATTTCAGGCGGTCGTAGAAGTCAAAGACGACCTCGTTCAGCGGCAGGTCATAGACGACCATGGCGCGGCTGCCCGCATAGGTCAGGTCCAACTGGATGCCGCGGCGGTCCTGACACAGTTTCAGCACGTCGCCGAGGTATTCATCCGGCACCAGAATGGTCGCCTTGATGCGCGGTTCCTCGATATGGTCGACCTTGGACGGGTCGGGCATGTCGGCGGGGTTGTGCAGCTCGATCATCTCGCCGTCTTTCATGTAGACGTGATAGATCACCGACGGCGCGGTGGTGATGAGCTCGATATCATATTCGCGTTCGATGCGGTCGCGGATGACCTCAAGGTGCAGCAGGCCAAGGAAGCCGCAGCGGAAGCCAAAGCCCAGCGCGGCCGAGGTTTCCATTTCAAAACTGAAGCTGGCGTCGTTCAGGGCCAGTTTGTCGATCGCATCGCGCAGGTCTTCGAATTCGGAACTATCGACGGGGAAGAGGCCACAGAATACGACGGGTTGCGCGGGTTTGAAGCCCGTCAGAGCCTCTTCGGTGCCGTTGCGGTCATTGGTGATGGTGTCACCGACGCGGGTGTCGCGGACCTGTTTGATGGATGCGGTGAGAAAGCCGATCTCACCAGGGCCAAGCGAGTCCACCATCTCCATCTCGGGGCGGAAGACGCCGACGCGGTCGACATGGTGCAGGGTGTTGTTCGACATGAACTTGACCCGCATCCCCTTTTTCAGCGTGCCGTCCATGATGCGGACCAGAACGATGACGCCGAGATAGGCGTCGTACCAGGAATCCACCAGCATCGCTTTGAGCGGCGCGTCCAGATTGCCCTGCGGCGCGGGCAGTTGCTGCACGATGGCCTCGAGCGTTTCGTGGATGCCCTGCCCCGTCTTGGCACTGACCTGAATGGCGTCGGTCGCGTCGATGCCGATCACATCCTCGATCTGTTCGGCCACGCGGTCACAATCGGACGCCGGCAGGTCGATCTTGTTCAGCACCGGCACGATCTCATGATCGGCGTCGATGGCTTGGTACACGTTGGCCAGCGTCTGCGCCTCGACCCCTTGGGTCGAGTCCACAACCAGCAGCGAGCCTTCGACCGCGCGCATGGACCGGCTGACCTCATAGGCAAAGTCCACGTGGCCGGGGGTGTCGATCAGGTTCAGCACGTATTGCTCGCCATTGTCGGCGGTATAGTCGATGCGGACGGTGTTGGCCTTGATGGTGATGCCACGTTCACGCTCGATATCCATGCTGTCGAGCAGCTGTTCCTTCATGTCGCGATCCTTGACTGTTCCGGTCTCTTGAATGAGCCGGTCAGCAAGGGTGGATTTGCCATGGTCGATATGCGCGACGATGGAGAAATTGCGGATATGAGCGAGGTCTGTCATGGGTTGGGGATATGTAGAGGAATCGTGGGTTGGTCAAGGTGGCACGTTTAGTGTCTGGGAACACTAATCCTCTGCGATGAGGTGGCGATGGTCGAAGTGGAAAATTTGGAGCAGCTCAAATTGGCACTTGAGCACCACTCAATAGACAAGTGCATCGAAGTTGCGCTTCGAGCTGCCATTAGGAATTTCACCCCGCCAAACCAGAGCGGCAACATCGACGCAAGTGAGAAAAATGTATTTCCGTACGGGCGGCTGTTGCTGCAGGCAGTTGTCCACTCTCGGTTTCATTGTATTGAGTCAAAGAACGCGCTGAATCGAACGATAGCACACCTAATCGCACGTGAACGTTTCATAGGGCAGTCATCTGCGTACCTCGCAGCCATAGCCACAATTAACCGTGACAGTACAATTGCAATTGAGACTATCGAAAGTGTAGCAATATCATTTGCGTCAGAGGCTAATCAGGAGCAATTCCTGTTTGGTCAAACTCCTAGAGATTTCTCGACGCGGCATGCTTATGATGCTGCATTTGCACTATTGTTAAACACAAGCCTTGCCGACTCACGTATCCCAAAGGGAGATGCATTCGATCGACCACTTTGGAATGACACTGTCGATTTCAAAGTGCCTTTGGATCAGCGCATCAACTACAGCGAGTATTTTCATGAGCAGAGGTTCGCATTCTGGCGTGAGTGGCACCACGGGTTTTTAGTTGGAAAGCCGCTAGACTGGCAGCTTCAAAGAAGGATCGCATTAATTAGCGAAGATATCTGGAGCTCCGGGCTAGATGCCGTCGCCCTTGAAATCGAACAAATTCGGGCTCGCTGGGATGTTGAAACAGCCCTCAAGGGCTTAGACGACGACCCTTATTCCAGAACCTCTGCGCGCCACGGTATCGGAGGGAACAACCCTCCTGAAAGCATTCAAGATGAGCTTTTGGTTGGTTCAATAACTTTGATCTGGGAAGCCACCGAAGAACTCTCAACAGCTCTGGAAGAGGAAAGTCCGCCTTCAGAGTGGATTGAAACTATCCTGAGCAAGCTCAAATCAGGTTTGGGCGACGTGCTCAAATGGAGTGCACTGACGGTTAAATTGGCAGTTGGAACCGTTGTCGTCATAGGCTCCAAGAAAGTCACGACCGCAGTGGTGGATACCTATATTGCTAAACATCCTGAGAAAATCGAAGCGTTGGTCGAAGCCTTGGGGCGCTGGTTGCCATTCCTGCGCTGACCAGTGCCGGGCTGAAACCCAGCCTACGGGGTGGGGCATTTCTGACTCGTGTATTCACTTTTTCGAACCACCCGATTGATCCCGAATCCACTTTGATTCATACTCCGCCGCAGACCGAGAGGGGCAGAAGACCCGTCCGGGCAGGCAAAAAACGAGGCTCGAGTATGAAACAGTTACTCCTAATCGCATTTTGTGCGGCATCGCTGACATCGGTGGCTCCGGTCGCGGACGCGGCACAGATCAAGCGGGCGTGTTTGGCGTCGGACCGTGAGGCGGCGACGCGGGATCGGTGTTCTTGCATTCAGCGCGTGGCTGATCAGGCGCTGACGCGTGGCGATCAGAAGACCGTGGCCAAGTGGTTCGAAGACCCCCATCAGGCGCAGGAGTTGAAGATGTCGCAGACCGCGCGCGATGATGCGCTGTGGGATCGGTATAAGAACTTTGGCCAGATGGCGCAGGCGATCTGCAGCTAAGCCAGACGCAATCCTTGACCTGATGCACGCTGCGCCCCAGAAATGGCGCAGCGAAAGGTATGTGCGATGGTGATGAAAGGGCTGACCCTGCGGGGCCTTGAGGTGTTCGAGGCGCTGGCACGGACGGGATCGGTGGCGCAGGCGGCCGAGATCACGGGGCTCAGCCAGCCCTCGGTCAGCCAGCAGTTGCGCAATCTGGAAAAGGCTCTGGGCACCGATCTGGTCGATCACGGGCGGCGGCCGATGCGGCTGACACAGGCCGGGCGCAGCTTTCTGACACGCACGCAGGCGGTGTTGGGTGAGCTGCAGGTGGCGCAGAGCGAGCTTGCGGTGATGGATCTGGGGCATCTGACCACACTGTCCATCGGGTTGATCGATGATTTCGACAATGATCTGACACCGCGGCTGGCCACACTGTTGGCCGACAGTTTGACCCGTTCGAAATTCAAGCTGATCACGCTGCCCAGTTTGGACCTGTTTGAGGAGCTGGAAGCCCAGCGCCTGCATCTGGCCGTTTCGGCCCATTCAGGCGAGGTGCTGGAGGGCGTGGTCGAATACCCGCTGGTGCAGGATCCGTTCATTCTGGTGGCACCCAAGGGGGTCGAACAGCCGATGCTGGAGCTGCCCTTCTTGCGCTATGCCCGCGAGCAGTTGATCAGCCGTCAGATCGAAAGCCATCTGGCCCGGCAACAGCTGGAGTTCGAGGAACGGTTCGAGATCGGTTCTCACCTCGCGTTGATGGCGATGGTTGCGCGGGGTCTGGGCTGGGCGATCACCACGCCGCTGGGTTATATGCGCGCGGCCCGGTTCCATGACGGGATGGAGGCCCACCCTGCCCCGTTTGGCGAATTCGCGCGCACAATCTCGCTGTTCACCCGTACCGACTGGTCAGATCAGGTGCCGCAGGAGGTGGCGGACATGATCCGGCGGCTGATGCAGAGCCAGATCGTCGATCCTGCCGTGGCGCAGCTGCCGTGGTTGAGCGGGCAGCTGAAGGTGATGAGTTAGAGCAGAGGACAGACGAGTTCGAATTTGTACCCGGCGGAGATAAGGGGCGGCTAAGCCCGAGAGATCTGCTATTCGAGTTGGACTAAATATCCATCGAAAGAGAATGCCCTAAACTCAGGGGCGGGTTACCACAAAGTTCGGTACTATCCCTGCCTGCCTGATCGCTGCTTCGACATCATGCCCTGCAAAGAACCCAAATCCTGAGATGAGTGCCGAAGCTATGCCCGCACTGCGTGCGCCCAGAACGTCGGTGTGCAGGCTGTCACCAACCATCAGAACGCGGGACTTGTCGATGTGCCCGAGGCGTTGGAACGCAAGGTCATAGATGTTGGCGAAAGGCTTGCCAAAGAACTGAGGGACGACACCTGTCCGATCTGCCAGCCGGTGCGCAAAAAGGCCGGGCTCTTGGGAAAAACCGTATTCACGAGGAGCGACAATGTCGGGGTTGCCGACCATTACCGGGCGGGGGCGCTCCAGCAAGGCGGCCTCCAACATGGCCTGACGCGTTTCGGTCCATACTGCCGACCCGATCATCAGAAACCCGTCGACGGTTTCGTAGGGCGTCGGGTCATCCTCCAGATAGGAGAGTGTCAGCCCCTCCAAATCTCGAAGACCGGCGCTGGGGGTTGCCATCAATCCCCAGTGCAATTCACTTTGGCCGTTTAGCTCAGACAACAACGTAGCCCGGCTAGTGATCACGTCCTGCGGCGCGAAGTCATAGCCAAGCCTGGTATATTTCTCCAAAAGAGTTGCGTGGGGAAATCCCGCGGCATTCGACACGACCAGAACACGCTTGCCGGCGGCTTGCAGTGACCTGACCCGATCCGGCGTCTCCGGGATCGCCGTTTCGCCAATATTAAGAACTCCGAAGGCGTCGAGGAGAAACACGTCGAACTCATGAGCTATGTCCTCTAGCGTCTCGACCTGACGATAGCTCACTTCAGCTGTGCTGGTTTTTGGAAGGCGGTGTCGTACCGCCTCGTAGGCTTCAAAAGCCTCTTGCGCAGAGAAACCGGTCAAATGATGGCCCCTCGTACTTTCGCCGAAACCCATTCGCTGATCATGACCGCGACAAGAATTACAATCAGGATCAGGCTGACCTGTGGCCAAGCCAGAACGTTGAGTGAAGCTGACAATTGCAACCCGATGCCGCCGGCTCCGACCAGCCCAAGCACTGTGGATTCGCGGATGTTGATATCCCAACGGAAGACAGCAATGCCTGCAAAAGCGGGTAGAATTTGCGGAACGATTCCGTAAGCCATGACCTGCCAGCGTGAAGCACCGGTGGCCGTGATGGCTTCGACCTGAGTGTGATCAATTTCCTCGATTGCTTCATAAAGAAGCTTTGCACAGAACCCGATTGAACGGATGGCGATTGCTATGACACCGGCAAACACACCAGGACCAATAATCGCGATCAGCAGAAGCGCCCAGATCAACGAGTTGATTGAGCGGGTCGAAACAATGATCAGCAGGGCGATGGGTCGGATGAACAGGGCCGATGGCGTGGTGTTGCGGGCCGCCAAGAAGGCAACCGGCACCGCCATGCACAGGGCGATGATTGTACCCAGGGTGGCGATGTTCAGAGTATCCCAAATCGGACGGCCCAGTTGGGTGATGTAGTCCCATTTGGGAGGCGTTGCACGGGTCCAGATATCGTTGGCGATGCGGGGCGCGTCCCAGACGAAAAACCAGGTCGTTGATTCCGAGATGAACTGCCAGCAGTAGACAAAGACTGCCACCCCCAACAGCCAGCCGAACCATCGAACCAGACTTTGACCCGTCGTTCGCCGGCGCCAGATTTGTGTGTCGTCGCGTTCAAGTACCGGCATTACTGAACCCTCGCGCGGATAATTCCGGAAAGGTATTCAAGTGCCATGACGATCCCGATGATGAGGATAAGAATGGCTGCTGCCGTGTCGTATTCATAGCGATCAAATGCAGTGTTCAACGTTGCACCGATACCGCCAGCGCCCACGAGCCCAAGAATTGCGCTTTCTCGGAAATTGATGTCGATCCGATACATGGAAAGCCCCACAAGCCGCGGCATCACCTGTGGCTGAACGCCATAGTTGATCCATTGTGGCCAGCGCGCGCCCGAGGCTTTGATCGCCTCGGCCTGAACCTTGTCCATTGCTTCGATATCTTCGGCCAGAAGTTTGGAGAGAAACCCAATGGTGGCGAAGGAAAGCGTAAGAAACCCTGCCAGCGGACCAAAGCCGAAGATAGCCACCAGCAAAATGGCGACGATGATCTCTTGCAAAGCCCGGCTTATCGCGACGATGCCCCGGCAAATCATGTAGATCGGCAATGGCGCGATATTGCGGGCCGCTCCCAATCCAATCGGGATCGAAATCAGGATGCCCACGACCGACGCGGCCACGGTCATTATGATACTTTCCAGAAGGCCGCTCCAAATGTCTGACCACCGTGAAATGAAGTCCGGGCTGGTAAACGCAAGTACAAATGCCCACCCCCGGTCCAGTCCTTCATAGACCCGGCCCCAATCAACTTCGATGGTCATAAAGGCCGCGATCAGATAGGCGAAAAAACCCAGCAACAATGCCCAGCGGAGCAAGGGGTTTTTGACAAAGGCAGGCTTACGCCAACCCTTTCCCAACATGTCGTCTAGTTCTCGATGGCTCATTCCGCAGCCTCGACATCCTCATCTTCGTCGACTTTTTCGATGGTCGCTTCCCAGTCCTCTTCCCCATAGATTTCGGTCAGCTTCTCGGGGGTAAGGCCTGTTGGAAGACCGTCATACACGATTTCGCCAAAGCGGAGGCCCACGACGCGCGGAACGAACATTTGGGCAAGCGCCACATCATGGATATTGATAATGGCCGCCAGTCCGCGTTCCTGACACAGTTCGGTGATCAGGCGCATAATCTGGCGACTGGTCTTTGGGTCCAGCGACGCTGTCGGCTCATCAACCAACAGAAGTTTCGGGTTTTGAATCAAGGCGCGGCAGATGCCGACCCTTTGGCGTTGACCACCAGACAGTTCATCCGCCCGTTTGTCGGCCATATGTAAAAGCCCCACCCGATCAAGCAGGCGGAAGGCCTCGTCGACATCCGATTGCGGATATCGCCGCAGAAAGCTGCGCCAGAACCCCACATATCCCAGCCGTCCCGACAACACGTTTTCCATCACCGTGAGGCGTTCGACCAAGGCATATTCCTGAAAGATCATGCCCATTTCGCGGCGCGCTTTCCGCAGGGCGCCCGATCCGAGTTTGGTCAGGTCCACGTCATCCAGAAGGACGCCACCGCTTGTGGGTTCAACCAACCGGTTAATGCAGCGGATCATGGTCGATTTGCCTGCCCCCGAGGGCCCAATCAACGCAAGAACCTGTCCTTTTGGAACCTCAAGATCAATGGCCTTCAGAGCCTGATCTCCGGTTTTGTATGTTTTCGTCAGCTTTTGAAGACGCAGCATAAAATGCCCCAGATTAGGGTGAATAGCGGGCCCTTTCAGGCCCGCCGAATTAGCCAAAGATCACTGGCAGGCGTAGGAGACGCCATTTGCTGCGTCAATCTTACGGATGACATCCCAGAATTCCTGATAGGTCATCTCAAGGAACTGGCCTTCGTTCGATTTCGAGAACTCAGCTTCCAGGGTCGTGCCGTCCCAGTCAAAGTTGAAGAAGGCATTGCGGATCTTCTCTTGTAACTCGGGCGTCAGGTTGTAGACGGTACCAAACCCGGTGGTTGGAAAGGTCTGCGACTTGTAGATCGTTACAACATCATCTTCCTTGATCACATCGCGCAAGATCATCCGCGATTTTACCGAGTTCGCGATCGACGCCGCCAGGTAATCCTTGTTGGCAACACCCAGGATCGAGTTGTCGTGCTTGCCCGAGTAGACAGGTTCGAAATCCCGTTCGGGCAAAAGATCAAAGTCGCTTTTCAGGATTGCCGAGGGCGCTTTGAAGCCTGAGTTGGATGTGGGTGAGGTAAAGGCCAGTTGCTTGCCCTTGATGTCCTCGACCTTTTCGATGCCCGAACCCGGATAAGTGATGATTTCCATCTCATAACCGAAATTACCGTCTTTCGAAGCCATGATCGTGAATGGCCGGAACCCGGCGCAGTTTACCGCCAACGGGTTAGAGCCGGTGTTGAAGCCCGCGATATGCAGACGCCCAGAACGCATCGCTTCGATCTGGGCCGCATTGTTCTGAACTGGAAAGAAGACAACGTCCTTGCCGGTTTCCGCTTTCAAGTGGTCAAGAAAATCAGACCAGGCGGTTTTGTATACGGCGGGATCTTCAACCGGCGTATATGCAAAAATCAGGGTGTCAGGATCAATTTGTTCAGAGGGATCGGTGGGGATATCCGCAATCAAATCCCCATCTGCGTCACAAAAACGCTCGTCCAGGTCACCGCGCGGACAATCCTGCGCCGACGCCGTCCCGCTCAGCGACATGAGCGCGATTGCGGATGCCCCAATCAACAGTTTGATATCGATCTTCATATTTTCCTCCCAGTCATTCGCGGTCCTCTATCGATCCGCTGTTAATGAATCATGTCTTGCCTACCCGGCGACGAGAACATCGACCTCGGCGCCCTCAATAGCGTTACGCAATTCTCCTGTTGGTTTTTTGTCGGTAACTATAGAATCCAGGCCGTTGATATCTCCCACTTGGGACAGACCCTTGCGGCCGAACTTCCCGGAATCAATAAGAAGATGTCGCTTTTCGGCACGCGTCAGCATCATCCTCTTTACTGCAGCAAAACCCTGCACTGTCTCTGACGGACCTTCGGTAGAGAAGCCCGAAGATCCGATCATGCACCTGTCGACGTTGAAACGGGACAGAAATTCCAGCGTTTCGGTTCCGATCGTTGCAGATTCAGTTGCCAGATATTCCCCCGGACACAACAGCACCTGCGCAGCCCCATGGCCGAGGGTCATCGCAACGGGAATTGAATTGGTAATCACCGTGCAATGGGTGCCGAGATAAGCCAGCGCACGCGCCATCTCGATGGTGGTCGAGCCGGAATCGATCATGACCGTTTCACCGGCCCGGATCAGTTCTGCCGCCGTAACACCTATCCGCTCGCGTTCCTCAACCTGCGCATTTGTCCGTTCATCCAAACCTGGATAGTGCCCTTGCGCAGGGGCTGATGCCCCCCCATGCGCGCGCGCGATCAAGCCGTCATTCGACAGGGCATCGAAATCCCTGCGTACCGTCTCGTTGGAGACGTTGAACCGTTGTGCGAGTTCGTTGATGCGAACGTGCGGGCGCAGCTTCAACTCCAACAATATCTGTTGGCGCCGGTCGGACTTCTTGACCCTGCTCTGGTTCTTCTCAGACACTTTACCGCGCGTTTTGGTTTTGGACATCCGACGACCCGACTAGGTTTCGAAATCTACTTTTGTGGGCTTTCGGACATTTTGCAATAATTTTTGTTGCATAACCCTCGAAAGGTTGTGAGAATTCGAGAAGTTCCAAATATTTCAAAGCACAGAGTAAAGATGCACAGACTGATCAAATTCAGAATGAAAATCGAAGGGACGTCTTAACCAGCCAATTTGCTAGTAAGGCAGTTTCCTTTTGGGATTTGATCATATGGCATTGAGAGACAGTATGAGCGACGGCGAAACGGCAGATCAGATTGCGGCGCTTCCGATGCGCTGGGACAAGGCTGGCAAGTTGCGTGTTCTGATGGTCACTTCACGAGATACTGGTCGGTGGGTTATCCCAAAGGGATGGCTGATGGACGGCAAAAAGCCATGGCATGCCGCTGAAATAGAAGCTCAGGAAGAAGCGGGCGCAGTCGGTACGATCTCGAAACGGTCAATCGGCCATTTTTTCTACGACAAGCGGTACGAAGGTCGAAGCAGCGTTCGTTGCCGCGTCACCCTTTATCCAATGGTCGTTGAAAAGCTGAAGCGACGCTGGAAGGAAGAAGGTGAGCGGACGCGTCACTGGTTTTCACCGGCAAAAGCCGCAAAGCTGGTCGAAGAAAGAGACCTGTCACAATTGCTGAAAAATCTAACAGACGATCAAGAAGTTAAATCTGTCGTGAAGAAGCTTCGAAAAGCTGCTTGAGGAAAGACATAAAAGACCGGGAAGCCGGGATGCATTAAGCACAAAAGGGAGGAAAAGATGAGAAAATTGACATCCACTGCAGTCGGATCACTGATTGCCCTTGCCGCGTCACTGTCGGCAGCACAGGCCGAGAAGCTGACCCTCTATTGTTCGGCGCAAGAAGATTGGTGCCAACTGATGGCGCGCAGCTTTGAAGATGCGACCGGCATCGACGTCAATATGACGCGAAAATCGTCAGGCGAGACCTTTGCGCAAATCCGCGCCGAAAGTTCGAACCCCAAAGGAGACGTCTGGTGGGGTGGCACGGGTGATCCGCATTTGCAAGCCGCTGAAGAAGGTCTGACAATGGAATATGTATCGCCAATGCGCGACCAGCTTCATGATTGGGCGATTTCTCAGGCCGAGAGTGCTGGCAATAGGACGATCGGCATCTATTCGGGCGCGCTTGGATATGGCTACAACGCCGATCTTGTGGCGGCAAACAACCTGCCCGAACCTGCCTGCTGGAAAGACCTGCTGAAGCCCGAATACAAAGGGCACGTTCAGATGGCCAACCCGAACTCGTCGGGCACGGCCTATACGACGCTGGCCTCAATGGTGCAGATCTTCGGTGAGGATGAAGGCTTTGAGTTCATGAAGGGCCTGCATTCGAACATCAACCAATATACCAAGTCAGGCTCGGCGCCGATCAAGGCCGCCGGTCGTGGCGAGAACACAATTGGTATCGTCTTCATGCATGACGCCGTGAAACAGGCCGTTTCCGGGTTCCCGATCAAGGTCGTCGCACCCTGCGAAGGCACCGGGTACGAAATTGGCTCCATGTCGATTATTGACGGAGCCCGCAACGAAGAAGAGGCGAAGAAGTTCTATGACTGGGCCCTGTCGCCCGAAGCTCAGAACCTTGCCCTTCAAGTCAACGCGTTTCAGGTGCCATCGAACAAGGGCGCGGAAACTTCGGAAAGCGCGCCTGACATGAGCCAGATCAAGCTGATTGACTACGACTTTAAAAAGTATGGCTCCTCAGACGAACGGAAGCGTCTATTGCAAAAATGGGACGAAGAGGTTTCGACTCTGCCGCAATAAATGACTGACCAGAACTCAAAAACGACCCATCCGGTCCTGATCTTTTGGATCATCGCCGGGTGGGTCGGATTCTGCCTGCTGCCCTGGTACATGGTTGACGGCGGCCTGTGGTCGTTCGAGTGGCTTTTGGATGGCTACCCGTTCGATGAGGATTATGCCCCCGCTGCGTTTCTGATTGGACAAGGCGAAAAACTTTGGCTCGCTCCGCTTCTAATCGCCCTCGCCCTCCCGCTTCTGGTGTTGAAGCGCACCAAATCTGACCCGCTTTACGCCCGCATGCTGATCCTGTCCGGAGCGCTCGGCTTTGGCTGGCTGATCGCTCAGGGATTCAGCATCGGTATCAGGGGCTTCAACTTCGATTGGTTGGAGGCGATGTTTGGCGAACTTGGCGATCGTCAGTTCGGCATGGGCTATGGCGCGATGATATGTGCCTCGAGCTTTCTGTTCCTGCTTACTCAGGGGATCGCGGCAAGGGGTGCCATTAACGGTGATGTATTTGTCGTCAGCGCTATCGGCGGCGTAATTACAATTGTCACCGCGTTTGTCTTTTTCCCTATCGCCAAGATGCTTTTCGCAGCCTTCATCACCGAAGACGGTGCGTATTCCATCGCGGTATTCTTCTCGAAGTTTTTTGATGATCGACTGTGGGGTCTGGGGTGTTTTCAGGGCGCGCGCTGCGGTGCCGCCTGGAATTCACTGTTCCTCGCCATCCTTGTCGGCGTCATCACCACGGTCCTGGGTCTGTGCTTCGCGTTGGTCGTGACGCGCTCGGGCTTTCGCTACAAGCGCGCACTGCGGGCCCTGACGGTTTTGCCAATAATCACCCCGCCATTCGTGATCGGCCTAGCGCTCATCCTGCTTTTTGGCCTGTCCGGCTCTGTCACCCGTTTTTTTGCCGAACTTCTCGGCACACAACCGACGCGCTGGCTTTACGGAATGCCAGGCATTCTGATCGCGCAGACACTCGCGTTTACGCCAATTGCGTTTCTCGTACTCATAGGCGTGGTTGAAGGCGTCTCTCCGTCGATGGAGGAAGCAGCCCAAACGCTCCGCGCCAGCAGATGGCAGACGTTCAAGACGGTTTCCTTGCCCCTGATGCGACCGGGTCTTGCGAACGCATTTCTTCTGGGCTTCATCGAAAGCATGGCTGATTTCGGAAACCCGCTTGTATTGGGCGGGAATTTCGACGTGCTGTCGACCGAGATATTCTTCGCAATCGTCGGTGCTCAATACGATCAGGGCCGAGCCGCGGTTCTAGCCATGGTTCTGCTATTCTTTACTCTTTCGGCCTTTTATGCGCAGCGCGTCTGGCTGGGAAAGAAGAGCTACACAACCGTCACAGGCAAAGGCGATGCGGGAGTGCATCCGTTGATGCCAACCGGCCTTTCGGTTCCTGTACTGCTCATCGCTTTGGGTTGGGCACTGTTCACAATTATTGTCTATGCGATGATCATCTACGGCAGTGTGGTCGAGCTGTGGGGAGTCGATAATTCACTGACAATCAAGCACTACATCACCGCATTCTCAGTTCGCTTCGAAGAAGAGGGCATACGCTGGACCGGCGCCGCGTGGGACAGTTTCTGGACCACCATCACAATCGCAGCCATTGCAGCGCCATTGACTGCCGCCGTTGGGCTGGTAACGGCCTATCTGCTGACCAGACAGAGTTTTGCGGGCAAGAACGCCTTTGAGTTCGGCACCATGCTGTCCTTCGCCATCCCCGGCACGGTAATTGGCGTTAGCTACATTCTGGCCTTCAATGTTCCGCCAATCGAAATCACTGGCACAGGCGTCATCCTCGTGGTCAGCTTCATCTTCCGAAACATGCCGGTCGGCGTTCGTGCGGGAATCGCGAGCATGTCACAGCTGGACCGCAGTCTTGATGAATCCTCGCTGACTCTTGGCGCGAACTCATGGCAGACGTTCCGAAATGTCATCCTTCCGCTGCTGCGCCCTGCGATACTTGCTGCGCTTGTCTACAGTTTTGTTCGGGCCATGACGGCAATCTCAGCCGTCATCTTTCTGGTCAGCGCGGAGTATGACATGGCAACCAGCTACATCATCGGTCGGGTCGAGAATAACGACTATGGCCTTGCGATCGCCTATTCGACGACGCTGATCTTCGTGATGCTCGCGGCAGTCGGCTTATTGCAACTTCTCGTCGGCCGGGTCCAGATTGGCCGGCGCACGCAGCACGGAACGGAGACATCGCCATGACCGACACCAAAATCGGTTCCAAGGCCGCCCCGGTACGCTTTGAGGATGTGTCGAAAGTGTTCGGCAAGGACGTCGTCGCCGTCGATAACATCAATCTGCACGTAGAGGCGGGAAAACTCGTCACACTACTTGGTCCGTCGGGCTGCGGAAAAACAACAACGCTGCGCATGATTGCAGGGTTGGAGATGGCAAGCTCTGGCAAGATCCTGATTGGTGACCGGGACGTGACCAAACTGCCAGCCACCGACCGCGACGTATCCATGGTATTTCAGTCATACGCTCTGTTCCCTCATATGAGCGTGCTGGAGAACGTGATGTATGGCCTCACATTCTCGGGCTTTGCAAAAGATGAGGCTCGCAGCCGCGCATTGTATGGTTTGGAGTTGGTTGGTCTTCAGGGGTTCGACAATCGCCTTCCTTCGGAACTATCCGGCGGCCAGCAACAGCGTGTTGCCGTCGCGCGCGCGCTGGTTCTTGAACCACAAGTGTTGCTGTTCGACGAGCCGCTGTCCAATCTCGACGCCAAACTTCGCCGTCAGGTGCGTGAGGACATTCGGGCAATCCAGCAAGACCTTGGCCTGACAGTGGTTTACGTGACCCACGATCAGGAAGAGGCACTGGCGGTCTCGGATGAGATTGTTGTTATGCGTAACGCAGCGATCGCTCAAATAGGCACTCCACGCCAGCTTTACGATGCCCCCAATGACCGGTTTGTTGCCGATTTCATAGGCGAGGCAAACCTTTTGAATTGCCAGATTGTTGATATCGATGGCGACGTGGCAACCATCGAGATCGAAGGCTATCGCCATACGCTGCCACACCGCGGATTGTCCGAAGGGACAGCGACCATCGCGGTGCGACCCTCACGTCTGGTGATCGGTTCCAATCAGGGCATACCGGCCACGGTGGCCAAGGCGACTTATGTGGGCGTTCGGATGGAATACACGCTGACAGGTGAATTTGGACAGGTGTTTGCCGTCCACGACGATGTTGATGCGCCGCTTGAACCCGGCACCGAAATCAGGATGGGTTTTACCGAAAAAGGGCCAGTGCTTTTGCCAGACTAAATGCCGAAACTTATTGTCATCACACACCCCGAGGTCTCAATCGATCCGGACGTCCCGATCACAGATTGGGGTCTGAGCGCGACGGGCCGCAGACGCGCCACTGAATTTGCAACCAGTGAAATCTTGTCGAATATCACGCAAATCTGGGCAAGCAACGAGCAAAAGGCCCGTGAAACAGGCACAATTCTTGCTGCACTACGAACGCTTCCCGTGAATTACCATTTGGGTCTTGGCGAGAACGACCGCAGCGCTACCGGTTATTTGCCCCGGGACGAATTCGAGGCAGCGGCTGATGCTTTCTTTGCTCAGCCGGAAGTCAGCTATCGCGGTTGGGAAACAGCTATCGAGGCGCAGATACGCATTCATCGAACAGTCACCGAGATTATCCAGACGCATGACACCGGTGATCTTGTAATTGTTACGCACGGAGCGGTCGGCACGTTGCTATGGTGCGCACTGTCGGAGTGTTCGATAGACCGTAAACACGACCAGCCCTCACAAGGCCATTTCTGGCAGGCAGATTTAAAGACGCTTAGGCCTAACTCATGTTGGGTCGCCTTGGCATAGACGTTAGGCGTTCCAAGCGCTCTCTGCGATTTCGCGCAGCGTCTCGAACACTTCCGGAGTCCCCACGATTACGCGCCCGCCTTCTCGGATCATCGCATCGGCATTCTGTTCCTCAACAACGCCCCCGGCTTCCGAGATCAGCAATTGCCCAGCCAGACAATCCCAGGCGTTCATGTGTTCTTCTACGTATCCCAAAAGTCGCCCAGCAGCGACATAGGCCAACGAAAGCGCTCCGCTGGCGTTTCTGTGAAACATAGCTCCGCGCTCGATCAGCTTCTCGACAACTGGTAAAACATGGCGGGTCTCGACCCGGTTCGAATACCCCACGGCGACTGTTCCGTCCCGCAGCGCTACCCCTGATGCGACGCGCATTGGTGATCCGTTAAGTGTCGAAGCTTCTCCGCGCGTTGCCACAAAAGTTTCATCCATATTTGGATCGCGGATCACACCTACCGCGGTGTGTCCTCGGGTGACACCGGCAAGAACAATAGTCCATGCTGGTATGCCGTTGACGAAGTTCGTTGTCCCATCAATTGGGTCAATCACCCAGTCAAAACCGCTCTCTCCCGCGGCCGCACCGTGCTCTTCACCAATAACCCCATCTTTGGGCCACGCCTCTGCTATCTTTTGGCGGATGAAAGTTTCGACATTCCTGTCCGCCTCGCTGACCCAGTCCTGAGCGCCTTTTTGATCAACAACAAGACTACCTCGATCCGCGAAGTACTTTTGGGCAATTACCCCAGCCTCCTCGCAGACCGCGATGGCAAAATCTCTGCGTTCTGAAAGTTGAGACATGCGCGGACCTTTTCCGGTTGGAGAATTTCCTTGAGCATTGCAGGTCAAGCGAATGCCTGGCAATCACAGAGTTGTTTCGCTTGTTTTTTGGGACTATTTCGATGCCGCCAGCCTGGAAGGTTTGTATTGAGGATCTCTTCCTCAATCATCCTCACATTTGATAGTCTGCTGATTATTGCCCAGATTGGCCTCTGAAGTCGCCATTAACCCGTTTTGACGCGTCTGAAAAACTGCCAGAGCGATCAGTTTTGGCTCCGCAGGTGAAGCGCGAGCCCGTCCACCGCTGCCTCAATCAAATCCAATGCTCCGTCAAAATCTCGGGTGTAGTACGGATCGGGCACATGGATTGCATCGGTGTGAGGCGCGAATTCGGTCAGAAGGCGGACCGGGGTTCCGTTGCCGTCGGGGCGCAGGGCTTCGATATTGGTGATGTTGTCGGCATCCATGCCAATGATCAGGTCGAAGCGGTAGAAATCCTCGGCCACGAACTGACGGGCGCGCAGATCGCTGAGGTCAATGTCGCGGGCACGGGCGGCCTGTTGCATCGGGCCGTAGGGCGGGTCTCCGATATGCCAGCCCGAGGTTCCGGCACTGTCGGTCTGATGGTGCGGGGCGCGCGCGCGAAAAACACCCTCGGCGGCGGGAGAGCGGCAGATATTGCCCAGGCAGACGAAAAGGATACGCTGTGTCATAGGACTGGTGTAGCGCGAGAGGCGGGCATGGAAAAGATCGTCATTCTGACCGGGGCCGGGATATCGGCCGAAAGTGGGCTGGGCACCTTCCGCGACGAAGGCGGGCTATGGGCGCAGCACAGGATCGAGGATGTGGCGACGCCCGAGGGTTTTGCCCGAAACCCGGCGCTTGTGCATCAGTTCTACAATGCCCGCCGCGTTCAGGCCGCCAAGGCTCAGCCCAACGCCGCCCATCAGGCGCTGGCGCGGCTGCAGAAGGACTGGCCCGGAGAGGTGGTCATCGTTACCCAGAATGTCGACAGCCTGCACGAGGCCGGAGGGGCAGAGCGGGTGATCCATATGCATGGCACCTTGGCGGGGGCTCTGTGCGGAGTTTGCGGGCACCGTTGGACCTCACCGCCCGAGATGGAGGTGGGCGAACCCTGCCCCGTCTGTCAGCAGCCCTCGGCCCGGCCGGACGTGGTGTGGTTCGGCGAGATGCCTTATTTCATCGATGAAATTTACGATCACCTGACCGAAGCCACCCTGTTTGCCTCAATCGGGACCTCGGGTCAGGTCTATCCTGCGGCGGGTTTCGTGCAAGAGGCGCGGGCTGTGGGCGCGCGAACGGTCGAGTTGAACCTTGAGCCGTCTGCCGGAGGCTCGATCTTCGACGAAACCCATCTGGGGCCCGCGTCGGAGGTGATCCCGCGCTGGGTCGACGGGCTGCTGGCCCGCGGCAGCACGTGATAAGGGCAGACAATGGCGCATCCTCCCGTCTATGGTGCAGGAAACAGGAAGCCGAGTGAGTGACATGACTAATCTACCGCCCAAAGATGGAGAGATCCTTGACGAGAGCAGCATCGACGCCCGTGATACGCTGAGCACCAATCTGGCCAGCCTGTGGTGGACTTTTCTGCTGCGCGGGATTCTGGCTGGTCTGATCGGCATCGCAGCTCTGTTCTGGCCCACCAGCAGCATATCGCTGCTGCTGCGGCTGGTCGGGGCGCTGCTGATTTTGGATGGCGCGCTGACCTGGCTGGGGTTCGGGCGGCGCGGGCTGGTCGGCGGCGTCGGGATCGGCACTGCGCTGATCGGACTGGTGCTGCTGATCTGGCCACAGGGTGTGGCTTGGCTGGCATTCACGCTGATGGGGGCAATGGCGCTGTTCGTGGCCATCGGCTCGCTCATGGCGCTGCCGCAGATGCACCCCCAAGACCCGGAACGCGCGACGGTGCGCAACTCAGGCATCTTCGCGCTGATCATTGGTTTGGTGCTGATCTTCTGGCCCGGCAGCGGGATGGTTGCACTGGGCTGGGCGATTGCATTCTTCGCGCTGACCTCTGCCGTAGTGATGTTCTTTCTGGCCGCACGGTTCAAAAAGGCTGGCGATCGGCTGGAAATGCGAGTCGTCAACCGGTAGCGAAACAGGCCGGGCAATGCCCGGCCTGACGCATGGATGACGGCCGCTGCGCGGCCCGAAGACAGGCGTTGATACCAGCCCCTGCCTTTGGCTTATCGCTCTAGATCGACGGGGATTTCGATCTCGACCTCTCCGGCCTGTTCGAAAATCAGCGTAACAGGAACGGTCGCCCCCTGTTCGAACGGAGCCTTGATGCCCATGAACATGACGTGATCACCCCCGCGCTGCAGCATGTGGGTTCCACCGGCCGGAATGGCAAAGCCCTCCTCGACATGCATCATCTTGGCGACGCCGTTGTCATCGACCACGTGCGTGTGAAGCTCGACCCGCGCCGCCACGTCCGAGCTTGCGCCGATCAGGCGGTCGTCGGTGTCGCTCTGGTTCTGGATCATCATGAAGGCCGCACCGGCCTTGGCAGTCTTGCTCGAAGACCGCGCATAGGGGTCGTCGACCGTGATCCCATCAGCGGCCATGGCTCCAGTCGCAAGGGCCACTGTGGTCAGGGTTGCAAGCAGGGTGGATTTGAGAGTCATTTTGATCTCTCCTCAAGTAAATGTCTGAATTTGGTTTGGGAATCGGGATCAGACAAAGAACGGAGGCGCACGTGCCGGGTGCAGCGGCAGCGGTGCGGAAATCAGGTCATGCGACCGCAACAGAGGCGCGGCCTGCATCCGGGACGGGGCCTGATGTACAACAATGGGCGCTTCGTGGATCGCGCCAAGCAGCGCCAGCGCATAATCCGGACAATAGTGCGGAGCTTGGGTCGGCTGGCCCTCGGCATCCATATAGACGACAACAGGCCCCGAGCCGGTGCACAGCACCATCTGCCCGACCGCGCGATCCATACCGCGCGACCCAGCCAGCCCTTGCCCGGTGAGGATCACCAGCAGGGACAGCGCATAAGGCAGCAATGTGCGAAAAAAGCTCGTCATCTCGGGCCAAGATATAGGCTTCCCTCCCGAACCGCATCAAGCGGAAAGGGAGGGTTGAGACAGTATGGCTCGGTTCAGTTTTTGGGCGGCTTGACCGACTCGGTGTTCAGACCCGTATGCAGACGGTTCACCCGGCGTTGCATCCGGGTGCAGCGCGTCACTGCGGTTATGATCGTGGTTGGCAACAACAACAGGAAATTCGTTACTTTAAAAGACATGAGGCCCCCTCACCATGAATAGGCGTAAACATATGCAATATTCATTGGGCGTTCTGTGAACAACATCACCAAACGGGGCATTTTATCATTAATTCGAGGACAATCCCGTGCGCGCACGCAGAGACAAAAAAGAAAAAGCCCCACACCGCGAGGTGCAGGGCTGAATTCTCGTGTGAGAAAGCGATCAGGCCGAAGCTTGTGCCTTGGCGATTTCTTTCTTAACTTTCAGAGCGTTCGCGGACAGCTCGTCATCCTTGGCTTTCGCCAGGAACGCGTCCAGACCACCACGGTGGTCGACCGAGCGCAGGGCAGCCGCCGAGATGCGCAGCTTGACGCCGCGGCCCAGGGTTTCCGACTGCAGGGTGACGTCGTTCAGGTTCGGCAGAAAACGACGACGAGTTCTGTTTTTGGCGTGGCTGACATTGTTGCCAGTCATCGGGCCTTTTCCGGTCAGTTCGCAACGGCGCGACATGGTTTCTTCCTTTGTTTCTGGAGGCCGGGTACAAGACCCGCGGCCAAATCACAAGGGGCGCAACCCGAAGTCGCGCCCGAAAACTGGTTGGATGCGTGTAGTGGGAATCGCGCGGAGGGTCAAGACGGCTGCGGCGAAATCTTTGCGCAGGCGCTGAATTCCTTTTCCGCTACATCACCGGGGTCTGCAACAGGGGTTTGTTGTTCCTCAGATGCCGGGCGATCAGCTGCGCCTGCAAACGCCCGCGCGGGATCAGACGGGCCGGGTCCGTGACGTAGTTCATCTCGGCCAGTTCGGGGAAGATCCCGAAGATTTCATGCCGTGATGCAAGGCTGAGCGATTTCAGCGCCTCGGGTCCGGTATAGAGGCTTTCGGTCGGGGCATCCTCGGCGAAAATCACTTGGTGGCGGTCAAACAGCAGGTGAAAATACTCGACGCTATCAACGCTATCATCGACATAGATGCCCGGCAGCGTTGTAAGTTTGATGGCCGGGATCAGCACCTCGGTTTCACCGAACATGCGCTGCGCGATTCTGGACTGCACCAGCATACGGTGCTGGCGCGAAACCAGAAGATCGCGCGCAGGCAACCCACCGCCCAGCGCGCCGGCAAGGATGCGCACGGGCCAGAGTTTGGGATTGGCTTGCAGGTGCGCCCTTTCAAAGCGACGGCGACCGATCCAGCGGATGGGCTGAGGCCCCGGCCCCAATGCGGGGATCAGATCACCGGTGCGCAGGGACTGGATCGGAGCAGACCCACTCGGTGTCGTGATCCGTGTGTCGCGGGTAAAACAGGGAATCCCGCTGCCATTTTCAAAGGCGGAATAGGTGACGGTAATGCCCGACGGCAGGGTGAAGGTGCCGCTGGATATCGAATAGCCGACCCCGTCTTCAACGGTGATGGTACCGAATACATCATCATTGATCACGGTTCCGACCGGCAGGTTCAGCGTATCTGTGCCGCCCCCGCCGCGAATGTCGCCGGTGACCGTGGTGGCGGTGAAGTTCAGCGTGTCGTTGCCGCCGCCCAACCGGATATTGCCAACCGTCGATCCGTTGATATCGATGGTGTCAGCATCGGCCCCGCCCGCGAGGCGCCCGCCGATCGTACTGCCCGAGACGGTGATCGTGTCACTGCCAGCATTACCCACGACATTGCCGGTAATCGTGCTGTTGATGATGTCGATATCGTCATCGCCACCACGCCCCCGCACACCTGTCACTGGCGGCGTGGCCGGATTCCCGTTCAGGGTACCGTTGTCATTGGTGACATCGATATCATCATTGCCATTGGTGCCGTTGATATCGGGCATAGGCGGCGGTTCCTGAACAGTCAGCCTGAGGGTCTAAAGTCTGATGATATCACCATTTTCACCACAGGTCAGCCCAGAGCACAACCTATAGCTGAACTCCGCCGCGTGAACCGGCCCGGATAAAGGGTCAGGCCCGTTCCGGCATCAGCGTGCTCAGCATCTGTTCCGCGGCCGCCGAGGGGCTGAGATGCCCGCTGCTGACCTCAGCCCCAAGACGCTCCATCTCCGAGCGCGACTGCGCGGTCGACAGGCGGGCCAACAGCGCGGCGCGGACCTCCTGCTCGAACCAGTATTGCGCCTGAGCGGCGCGGTTGCTGTCCCAGTGACCGGCCTCTCGCCGCCATTTGGTCAGATCCTGCATCTCGGCCCAGGCCTGGTCGAGCCCGTGTTCCTCGACCGCCGAGACGGTCATGGCCTTGGGAAAGCCCTCGGGGTCTTGCGGGCGTTTCCGCAACAGGCGCAGCGCGCCCGCATAGTCGGCGCAGGTGCGGGTGGCGGTGGCTTTCAGATCGCCATCGGCCTTGTTGATCAGGATGACGTCGGCCATCTCCATGATGCCGCGCTTGACGCCCTGCAGCTCATCCCCGCCCGCAGGCGCAAGCAGCAGCAGGAACAGGTCAGACATCTCGGCCACCACGGTTTCCGATTGGCCGACACCGACGGTTTCAATCAACACCACGTCGAACCCGGCCGCTTCGCACAGCGCGATGGCTTCGCGCGTGCGCCGGGCCACACCGCCGAGGTGGCTTTGGCTGGGCGACGGGCGGATAAAGGCGTTTTTCTCGCGGCTCAGCCGCTCCATCCGGGTCTTGTCGCCCAGAATGGACCCGCCCGACCGGGCCGAGCTGGGGTCGACGGCCAGTACGGCAACGCGCAGCCCCTGATCCGTCAGCATCATGCCGAAGCTTTCGATGAAGGTGGACTTGCCCACACCGGGCGTGCCCGACAGCCCGATGCGCAGCGCCTGACGTTCGGCTTTGGCCAGTTGATCGAGCAACGCGGTGGCCTGCGCGCGATGGTCGGCGCGCCCGCTTTCGACAAGCGTGATCGCGCGGGCCAGTGCCCTGCGGTCTCCGTTCAAGATCCTGTCGCCAAGCTCGGCAGTGTTCATTGGTAAGCCCCCGGCTGGAATTTGCCTTAGATGAGGGGGGATGCACCGGTTTGTCCAGCCCCTACTCTGACGCGGCCATGGGATGCTGGACCTTGGCCGGGGCTTTGGCGATAAGGCGATATGACCCGGTTGCCCATCGATGACGCCATTCCCGATCTTCTGAACGCCTTGCATGCGCACGGGCGCGCGGTGCTCCAGGCGCCTCCGGGCGCGGGTAAGACGACACGTGTGCCGCTTGAGATGTTGCAGGCAGACCTGTGCGAGGGTCGGATCGTGATGTTGGAGCCCCGGCGACTGGCTGCACGCGCCGCCGCCGAGCGCATGGCCGAGACGCTGGGCGAACCGGTGGGGCAGACGGTGGGTTATCGCGTCCGCGGCGAGGTGAAGGTGTCGAAGGCCACGCGGATCGAGGTGGTGACCGAAGGCATTCTGACCCGGATGCTGCAATCCGAGCCCGACCTGCCGGGCGTGGGCGCGGTGATTTTCGATGAATTTCACGAACGCTCTCTGAATGCCGATCTGGGGCTTGCGCTGTGTCTTGAGGTGACCGGGGCGCTGCGCGATGACCTGATATTGTTGGCCATGTCGGCCACCCTGGATGAGGAACCGGTGGGCCGGCTGATGGATGCGCCTTTGGTGACGTCCGAGGGGCGCAGCTATCCGGTTGAAACGCGCTGGCTTGAGAAACCTCTGGGCGCGCAGGCCCGGCGGCTGGATGCGCTGATCGATCTGGTGGTACGGGCCGAGCGGGAAACGAGCGGGGGGATGCTGGTCTTCCTGCCTGGCGAGGGAGAGATACGCCGCGCCGAAACCGCGCTGAACAGCCGGTTGCCCGATGCCTGCACCGTGCGACCATTGTTCGGTGCCCTGCCCTTCGCAGCGCAGCGCGCGGCGATTGCGCCGGTCAAAGAGGGGCGCAAGGTGGTGCTGGCAACGTCGATTGCCGAGACCTCGCTGACCATTCCCGATATCCGCGTGGTAGTGGATATGGGGCAAGCGCGGCGGGCGCGGTTCGATCCGGGGTCCGGCATGTCGCGACTGGTGACCGAACGCGTGACGCGCGCCGAGGCCACGCAGCGCGCGGGGCGTGCAGGCCGCGTGGCAGAGGGTGTGTGCTATCGCCTGTGGGCCAAAGGCGAAGAAGGCGCGCTGGCCGCCTACCCGCCAGCCGAGATCGAGGCGGCCGACCTGACCGGGCTGGCCTTGGAACTGGCGCTGTGGGGCGCAGAACCCGATGATCTGGCGTTTCTGACCGCGCCGCCCGACGGGACGATGGCCGAGGCGCGGGCCTTGTTGCGGATGCTGGGCGCATTGGATGGCAATGGGCGGATCACCGATCATGGACGCGCGCTTGCCGCGCTGCCGCTACATCCCCGTCTGGGGCATATGCTGGTGCGCGCAGGGGCAGCGGCTGCGCCTTTGGCGGCGCTGATGGCGGACCGGGACCCGCTGCGGGGTGCCCCGGTTGATCTGTCGCTGCGGCTGGAGGCGCTGCGTGACGTGCGGGCGTTTCAGCGCAATCGGGTCTGGCAGGTCAATCTTGGGGCTTTGGATCGGATAAAGGGCGAAACCAAGCGCTTGAAGGCGCAGGCCAAGGGCGCAGGCGATCTGAGCCCTGCAGCGATGGCCGCATTGGCTTACCCCGACCGGATCGGACAGCGGCGCAAGGGCGATATCCCGCGCTATGTGCTCTCGGGTGGCAAAGGCGTGGTGCTGGAGAGCGGTGATACGCTGGCAAGTGCGCCTTATCTGGTGGTGACGGATACCGATGGAAACCCGCGCGAGGCTCGGGTCCGCATGGCGGCGCAGATTACCGAAGGGGAAATCCGCGATCTGTTTGGCGACCAGATTGCATGGGTCGACAGCTGCGCGTGGTCCAAACGGGAACGCCGCGTGGTGGCCCGGCGACAGGAGCGGTTCGGGGCGATCACTCTGGACGACCGCATCTGGAAGGATGTGCCCGAGGACGCGGTGGCGCGGGCGATGCTGGACGGGGTGCGCGATCTGGGTATTCGGCTGCAAGGGGCCTCGGCCCGGCTGGCGGCACGGGTGGAACTGGTACGGGCGGGCGGGATCGACCTGCCCGATTTCTCGGATCAGGGGTTGCTGGATGGGTTGGAGGATTGGCTGCTTCCGATGCTTTCGGGTGTGCGCAGCGCCGAGGATTGGAAGCGTTTTGATCTGTTGCCCGCACTGCGCGCCCGACTGGATTGGGCGCAGACGCAGGAACTGGACCGGCGCGCGCCGGGGTCGTTCGTGACGCCCTTGGGGCGCAAGGTGCCGATTGATTATGGCGGCGCGGTGCCGGAAATCTCGGTTCGGCTGCAAGAGCTGTTCGGTGTGACCCAGCACCCGGTAGTTGGGCGTGAGCCGTTGAAGATCACTCTGCTGTCACCCGCCCAGCGCCCTATTCAGATCACCCGCGACCTGCCCGGATTCTGGGCCGGGTCATATGCGGATGTGCGCAAGGACATGCGGGCGGAATATCCCAAACATCCCTGGCCCGAAGATCCCACCCAGGCTGACCCGACCCTGAGGGCGAAACGGCGAAAACCGTGAGCCGGGCGGCGTGGGTTTTGCGAAAAAACGGCCACAAATTTTGACTCAAAGGTCACATATATGACTCACGCCCTTTAAATTCGGTCAAAATCACCCATTTTCCAACAGCAATATTGTTTCATGTGCTATACATCATTAATTAAGGTCTCAAAGTAAGAATGAACCTGTTCAGGCAAGCGATATATGACGAAATGGCTGCGTAATATCTGGGAAGAAGTTGCCCGACCGATGATCCTGCGCCCCAACCGGGTACAGGTCGCGGCGCTTTGCACCCGTGGTGCGGGGGCGCGCGAAGAGGTTCTTCTGATCACAAGCCGCGACACCGGGCGCTGGATCATCCCGAAGGGCTGGCCGATTGACGGGCTGGATGGCGCTGAAACTGCGTTGCAGGAAGCGTGGGAAGAGGCCGGTGTGCGCGCTGCAGGTGTTCGCAAAGACCCGGTTGGGCAGTTTTCGTACAATAAGACCCTGAAAGATGGCTCGGCTCAGCCTGTCCGAACCAGTGTCTACCATGTCGAGGTGACCGAGCTGGCCGAGGACTATCCCGAGGTCGATCAACGCACGCGCTGCTGGGTCTCGCCTCAGGTTGCGGCAGAACGGGTGCAGGAGCCCGAATTGCAGGATTTGCTACGGCAAATGTAACAATTTTGTAAAATTTTGACGACACCGGTTGCTGCCCCTTGAGGAAAGGAGTAGCGGCGTGGGCCAATTCAAACAGGCCCTGAAAATCTGATGTCTGACATGACCCCCAAATCCCGCTGGCACGCGCTGGACAGCGATCTTCACCGCATTTCACGTGTGGAATACGCCAATGCGCATGTGGCCCGTCCCATGCTGGCCCCCGGCATCGCGCTGGCGTTCATCGCCCTGGCCGGGCTGATCGCTGCGGTGCTGTTTGGCCAGGCGGAAGGCGGGCTGCTTGTGGCGGCGGCGGCGGCGTTCGGGGCTTATATGGCGATCAATATCGGTGCCAATGACGTGGCCAACAACATGGGTCCGGCGGTGGGCGCCAATGCGCTGACCATGGGCGGCGCCATCCTGATCGCAGCCATTGCCGAAAGCGCCGGTGCGCTGCTGGCGGGGGGCGACGTGGTCTCGACCATTTCCAAGGGGATCATCGACCCGATGTCGGTGCAAAACAGCAACGTGTTCATCTGGGCGATGATGGCGGCGCTGATCTCATCTGCGCTGTGGGTCAATCTGGCGACCTGGGTGGGTGCGCCGGTCTCGACGACACATTCGGTTGTGGGTGGAGTCATGGGGGCAGGCATCGCGGCGGCAGGGCTGAGCGCGGTGAGCTGGGGCACCATGAGCGCGATTGCGGCCAGCTGGGTGATCTCTCCGGTTTTGGGCGGGGTGATTGCCGCCGGGTTTCTGGCGCTGATCAAGTCGAAAATCCAGTATCAGGACGACAAGATCGCGGCGGCCCGGCACTGGGTTCCCATATTGGTCGCGGTGATGGCCGGGGCTTTTGCCACCTATCTTGCGGTCAAGGGGCTGAAGCGGATCGTCAAGATCGACCTGCAGATGGCGCTGCTGATCGGGCTGGCGTTTGGCGCACTGGCCTGGGCCGTGACCGTGCCCTGGGTGCGGCGTAAATCTGAGGGGATGGAAAACCGTACCCGGTCGCTGAAGACCCTGTTTGGCCTGCCGCTGGTGATCTCGGCCACATTTCTGAGCTTTGCCCATGGTGCGAATGACGTAGCCAATGCGGTGGGTCCATTGGCGGCGATTGTACATGCCGCAGAGTTCGGGGATTTTGCCGCAAAGGTTTCGATCCCGAGCTGGGTCATGGTAATCGGGGCCTTTGGGATTTCCTTTGGTCTGTTCCTGTTCGGCCCCAAGCTGATCCGAATGGTGGGCAGTCAGATCACCAAGCTGAACCCGATGCGCGCCTTCTGTGTGGCGTTGTCGGCGGCTATTACCGTAATCGTGGCAAGCTGGCTGGGGCTGCCTGTCAGCTCGACCCATATCGCTGTTGGGGCGGTATTTGGCGTGGGGTTCTATCGCGAATGGCAGGCGGATCGACGGTGGAAACTGTCAAACCGACAGCGCCCGGCCGAGTTGCGGCTGGCACGAGAAGAACATCGTCGGCGCAAGCTGGTGCGGCGGTCGCATTTCATGACCATCGTTGCGGCCTGGGTCGTGACTGTACCGGCTGCCGCCGTGATATCCGCGGTGATTTTCTGGGTGCTTACGGCATTTGGCTGAGTTTGGAGATTTTGCGAGGCTCTGCCTCGCGCTCCGGGATGTTTTTGGCCAGATGAATCAGCGGATCAGAGCCTGATCTGCTGGGGTTTGAGAGGTGGGTTCGGAGCCTCTTTGATCAATCGGGCAACTTGGCTGTTGAGTGGCGTGGGGACGTTGCAGCTGCGCCCCAGCTGAATGATCTCGCCTTGCAGGCTGTCGATTTCCGTGGGACGGCCAGCCATCAGGTCATATGCCATCGAGGTGCGTGCGTTGGGATCGATGGTCAGCATCTTTGCGGCGATCCGGGTAAAAAGCGGTGTGGGCAGGCGCAGGATATACGGGGTCGTCCAAGCGGGCAGCGGCGTGGTGGAGGCGACGGGAATACCGGAGGTTTTGAGGACCATAAGCGCCTCGGCCATCTGATCGGCCATCAGGCGGCGCCAGTTGCGGTCACGCAGTTGCGCCTGCAGAGTCAGGCCCGAGAGCGCGTTTAACGCGTTGTTGAGGTTGATCACCAGTTTGCCCCATTGCACCGCTTCGATTTGATCGCTTTCCTGAACCGGCAGATCGGCGGAGTTGAGGTGATCGGCCAAAGCGCCGGGGCCGGTTTCGATGATGATCTCGCCTGAGGTGGCGCGGTGGTAAGTGGCCTCCTCTGTCGGGACGACATTGAAGGGGATCATGCCCGCGCGGACATCATGTTCAGGCAATGTGGCGCGCAAGGCTTGGATGTTATCCATGCCGTTTTGCCAGGACAGGATCGCAGTATTCGCCGGGGCATAAGCCGCGATCAGATCTGCCATCTGCGCGGTTGCGCCGGATTTTACCGTGACAATGATCAGATCGGCATCGGCGAGGCAGGCGGGTTCCTGGGTGAGAGTCAGCTGATCGGCGGGAATGGTCCGGGTCAGGCCGGCGAAATCCGTCACCGTAAGTCCCTGGGCACGGATGGGGTCAAGCACGCGGGCGCGGCCCAGAAGCGTCACGCCATGACCTGCAGCGGCCAGCAATGCGCCGCAATAGCAACCGATGCTGCCCGCCCCCGCGATGACGATCTTCATGATGCACCCTCCGTTATCGGGAAGGATCGCCGGGACGGGCGAAGGAGACCAGTGTGACGTGAGGTCAGACCCGTGCCAGTCTTGGTCGCGTGCGTTCCAGTTCTTCCGAGATCGGGATGAACTCCTGATCATCTCCGGGCGGCAGGTGGAAGGCCCCGTTTGCCCGATCTGCGGTTTTCCATTCGCGGGTGGCGGTATCGATTTTTTCCTTCGAAGAAGATACGAAATTCCACCAGATATAGCGATCCTCGTTCAGGGTTGCGCCGCCCAGCAGCATCAGGCGCGCGCCCAAAGGTCCGGCCTTGACCGAGAGGTGGTCGCCGGGGCGGAACACCATCATGCGGCCTGCGTCAAAGCTGTCGCCCGCGATTTCGACCGAACCTTCGGTGACGTAGACACCCCGGTCCTCGTGGTTGTCGGGCAACGGGAAGGACGCGCCCGGGTCGAGCTGGACGTCGAGATAGAAGGTCTCGGACAGCATGGTAACCGGGCTGGTCTCGCCATAGGCTGAGCCGAGGATCAGGCGGGCGCTGACGCCGGTATCCTGAATATGCGGCAGCGCGCCCTGTTTGTGATGTTCGAAATCGGGGGCCATGTCCTCATGCGCTTCGGGCAAGGCGATCCAGGTCTGGATACCGAACAGGCTGTGTTTCTTGCCGCGCGTCTCATCGCTGGTGCGTTCGGAATGGGTCACGCCACGCCCGGCGACCATCCAGTTGACCTCGCCCGGATAGATCATCTGATGGGTGCCGAGGCTGTCGCGATGTTCGAACTCTCCCTGATACAGATAAGTCACGGTGCCCAGGCCGATATGGGGGTGCGGGCGGACATCGATGCCGCCTTCGGTGATGAATTCGGCCGGGCCCATCTGGTCGAAGAAGATGAACGGGCCAACCAGTTGCCGTTTGACGGAAGGCAGCGCGCGGCGCACCTCGAACCCGCCCAGATCGCGGGCGCGCGGGATGATCAATGTCTCAAGCGCGGGGTTCTCGGACAGGCATTCGGGATTGTGGGTGGGGTTCCAGCTCATTCCTGCGTCTCCCATTGGCAAGGGGTTTTAGTTCACTCATGCAGGATATAGGGCAAGTATTTAGAAAGTAATTCGCATAATCGCACACAAATCGTGCGGTTTCCCGTTATGGAGCACCCCCAGTGTCCTCATGCATCGCGTGGCCAAAGCTGCGGAAAGAAGGCGCCGTCGATCCGGTCGCCTTCGCTGTAGCCTTCCGCCGCGAACTGCGCGCGCTCACCCTTGGCCCAATCCCCGCGATAGCGGATGACGCCATCGGGCGCGGTCATCCTTAGCGTGAAACGCCGCACCGTTTCGGTCGGCGTGACCGAGGACAGCCCGCCATGCAGGGTGCGCATGTCGAAAAAGATGCAATCGCCGGGCTCCATATCCCATTGCAGCAGGTCATACGCTGCGGGATCGGCGTTTACGTCCGGGGGCGGATGATAGGTGAGGCCCGCGACCTCGGTCGGGTCATAGCTGGGATGCCCGTCGGCAAAGCGCACTCGCATGAAGAGCTTATCCCACAGGTGCGAACCGCGGACGAAGGCGATGCCGTTTTCTTTGGTTACGGGTTCAAGCGGCAGCCACAGCACGCACATCGTTCCGTCGAAATCGAAATAGGACAGGTCCTGATGGAAGGGTGGGCGCGAGGTTGATCCGGCCTCACGCAGGAACCAATTGTCCATCACCAGATTGATCGAGGGCGCGTCGAGAAGTTGAGCAGCCAACGGTGCGCAGGGGGATTTGTGGACGAAATCCCTGAATTCGGGGATCTTGTTCCAGGCCCAATAATCCTCGAAATATGCGGGCGCATCGGGGTCTTTGGTGTGCCGCGTCAGGTTTTCGGTTGGGTTGGCAAGGTCCGCGTCGATGCCGTTGCGCAGCTGGGTCAGCCAATGATCCGAGAATTTGGACCGCAGAACCACGGCTCCGTCGCGCTGGAATGCAGCGATCTCGTCTGGTGTGATGCGATCCGTCAAGCTCATGACACCGGCCTTTCTGATGGAAACCAAGCTGTGGTCAGGATTACAGCGGTCACTCAACACGTCAAAGTAAATCACAATTCGCAACGCAACCTCGGAATGCGCGAGAAGCGTGCTATATTTCAGGGGCAGATGAGGTCGCAAAAAGAGGGTTCCATGACCGGTTCATTACTCACGCGTCGTTCTCTGATCGCCTCGGGCGGGGCGGTTTTGGCATCGGGGCTGATGGTTCCCGCGCGGGCCAATGGTTTGGCGCCGACCCCGTCGATGCGAGGCGGGTCGAACAACTATCGTCCGGGCGCACTGATCGTGGAGCGTATCGGCGGTGGCGGGTTCTGGATGACTGGCACCGTGCGGCGGGCGGGCGACGGAGCCCCCCTGCCCGGCCAGCGTATCCAGATCTGGGCGCATACGACCGAAGGCCATGAGCGCGATCAACGCAGCCATGGCGCGACGCTGACGGATGCCAACGGAGAATTCCGGCTTGAGATGCCGCAGATTGTGCCAGCCTTTGGTCAACCGCACGGGCATCTGGCTTATGACAGCGGCGAATTCGAGACGGTGTTCCTGCGCCCGGTGATGTCGAGCGCGAAGGACAAAACGCTTGCCGCGCATTTCGTCTTGCAGCCCGCCTGATACGTGTTGAGGCGTGTATTGATCTGGGCGGCGTTGTCCGCCGCCCTTCTGGTGCCGGTCATCGCGGCGACGTTCAGCCCGTATCTGGCGTGGCGTGAGCCGATCTATATCCTCGCTGGGTTTGCGGGCATCTTCGGGATGTGCCTTCTGCTGATGCAACCTTTGCTCGCCGGACGCTGGTTGCCTGGGCTTTCACCAGTGTTCAGCCGCGTGTGGCACAGGCGGTGCGGTCTGGCCCTTGTCGCCGCGATTTTGATCCATGTGGGTGGTTTGTGGATCACGAGCCCGCCGGATGTTGTGGACGCGCTGCTGTTCGTGTCGGCCACGCCCTTTTCCGTCTGGGGTGTGATCGCGATGTGGACGGGTTTTGCTGCAGCAACGATGGGCGTTCTGCGCTTACGCCTGAACCTGCGATTTCGACTCTGGCGTCTGGGTCACGCCGGACTGGCAGTGGTGACCATACTGGGCAGCGTCGTGCATGCCCTGCTGATTGAAGGCACGATGGAGATCATGACCAAGATCGCATTGTGTGTGCTAGTAGTTCTAGCGTGCGTAGCTACGCTCGCCAGATTGCGGATCTGGGATGTGACCCGGCGCGCTTAGACGTCCCATACGCGAGCCAAGGCCGCGTCAGACTGACAGGCGTTTGGCATAGGTCGCGCGATCAATTTCAACATCTCGCACGGTGATGCTGCCGACCGTGGGCGCAGACGCAGCCAGGACATTCAGAATGATCGCGTTCAACTCGGCGCGCGTTGCCTCATCCCGGCCCTGCATCAACAAGAGCGTGGCATGGATGAAGGTCTGCGGTTCGGTCCCGATGCGGAAATACGGGAACGAGGTGGCACGGATTTTAAGCGTTGGGGCATCGAATTCTTCATGTGCGGCGAGCACGGAATAGAGCTGTTCGCAGATGGCTTGAAAATCATAAGAGTTTTCGAGCCCGGCAGAGAATTCCAGGGTGACGTGTGGCATTGAATGCTCCGAGATTTATGAGAGCCCTTTATGGCTCTCCCAGATTGCTGCAGGCCTCAGACGCCCAGACACCAGCGCATGATGGCTTTTTGCGCGTGTAGCCGGTTCTCGGCCTCATCGAAGATCACCGAGTTCGGGCCGTCCATGACCTCGGATGTGGCCTCTTCTTCGCGATGCGCGGGCAGGCAGTGCATGAACAACGCGTCTGGCTTGGCATGCGACATCAGCTCGGCGTTGACCTGATAGGGGCGCAGCATGTTGTGGCGGCGTTCCTTCGCGGACTGGGAATCATGCATCGAGACCCAGGTATCGGCGACCACCAGATCCGCCCCCTCAACCGCTTTGTGCGGGTCCCGTTCGATCACGATTTTCGAGCCCTTCTGGCGCGCAAGCCCCATGAATTCTTCTTCCGGGTCCAGCTGCGCCGGGCCTGTAAATGTCAGGTCGAAACCGAATTGACCGGCGGCATGCAGAAATGAAGCGCAGACATTATTGCCGTCGCCGGTCCAGACGACCTTTTTGCCTGCGATGGGGCCGCGATGCTCTTCATAGGTCAGCACATCGGCCATGATCTGACAGGGATGCGTGCGATCGGTCAGGCCGTTAATGACGGGCACGTCCGAGTATTCTGCCATCTCCGTCAGGATCGTTTCGTCAAAGGTCCGGATCATGATCATATCGACATAGCGCGACAGGACGCGAGCGGTGTCGGCGATGGTCTCGCCATGGCCCAGCTGCATGTCCTTGCCGGACAGCACCATGGTCTGCCCACCCATTTGGCGCACGCCAACGTCGAAGGACACGCGGGTCCGTGTTGACGGCTTTTCAAAGATCAGCGCAACCATGCGGCCTGCCAGAGGCTGTTCGTCGTCCGGGGCGGCTTTGGGACGACCGAGGCGCGCCCGCTTCATCGCGCCGGCCTGATCGATCATGTTCCGCAGATCACCTGCGTCCGTTTTGTGGATATCAAGGAAGTGGTTCATTTTATTTCACTTTTCAATCAGGCGAGTTCAGGCCGAAGCCATTGCGTTTTCGACTTGCGTCGCGGCTTTTTCCAAACGGATCAGGGCTTGCGCGATGTCGTCTTCGGTCAAGGTGAGCGGTGGCAGCAGGCGGATCACGTTATCGGCGGCGGGGACAGTGATAACCTCGTTGTCATAACCTGCATTGACCACGTCGATATTGGCGGGCTTGCATTTCAGGCCCAGCATCAGACCTGAGCCGCGAACCTCTTCGAACACATCGGGGTGGTCCGCGATCAGGCCTTCGAGCTTCTGACGCAGCAGGCCCGCCTTGCGGTTGACGCCTTCAAGGAAAGCGGGTGTCGCGACCTGATCGATCACCGCACAGCCCACAGCGCAGCCCAGCGGGTTGCCGCCATAGGTGGAGCCATGGGTGCCTGCGGTCATACCGCTGGCCGCCTCTTCTGTGGCCAGCACAGCGCCCAGGGGGAAGCCGCCGCCGATGCCTTTGGCGACCATCATAATATCTGGAGTGATGCCCGCCCATTCATGCGCGAAGAGCTTGCCGGTGCGGCCCATGCCGCACTGGACCTCATCCAGGATCAGCAGAAGGCCAATTTCGTCGCAGATTTGGCGCAGGGCTTTGAGTTCTGCATCCGGAACGGGGCGAATGCCGCCTTCACCCTGAACCGGTTCAATCAGGATGGCTGCGGTTTTGTCAGTGATGGCGTTGGTGATGCCGTCGAGGTCTCCGAACGTCAGATGCACAAAGCCGGGCAGCAGCGGGCCGAAGCCTTTGGTCATTTTCTCGGACCCGGCGGCGGCGATACCCGCCGATGACCGCCCATGGAATGAGCCATCGAAGGTGATGATCTCGACCTTCTCAGGTTGACCTTTGTCATAGAAATACTTGCGGGCCATTTTTACGGCCAGTTCGCAGGACTCGGTGCCGGAATTGGTGAAGAAGACCGTATCGGCAAAGGTGTGCTCGACTAGCCTGTCGGCCAGCGCTTGCTGTTGCGGGATGTTGTAGAGGTTCGAGACATGCCACAACGCATGCGTCTGTTCAGTCAGCGCAGCCACCAAAGCCGGATGCGCATGGCCCAGCGCGTTCACCGCAATCCCCGCGCCGAGGTCCAGAAAACGTCGGCCATCCGCCTCGGTCAGCCAGGCGCCTTCGCCCTTTACGAATGTCAGGGGCGCACGGTTATAGGTCGGCAGAACGGACGGGATCATCGGATCATCCTTTTCGAATAGGTTGAGCCCTGTGAGTGATACACTGGGGCCATGGTCGTCAACTGATTTGGTGGAGATTGCGCGCATTTGAGCAGCGCAAATGGATCAAACGGGCCGGTTACGCGGTCAGGCGTCGGCGTCGGAGGCGCAGGATATGTGCGGGTTTGATCATAGCGGGTCGTATAACGGGGTGCAATCGATCTGAAAACCCCGTTTTTATGATCGGGGCAAAAATCACTCTGAGACCGGGATTTACCGCTTGTCATTTACCCGACGCTGGCGCACGGGTGAGCCATGACCCCGATACGCCAGAACCCTGCCCTTGCGGCCCTGCTGATCCTTGCGGCGAGCGCCCTTCTCGCGGGGACTACGTTGCTGGCCAAAGCGCTGGGGACAGATACGTTGGGCCCGGCGCTGCATCCTTTGCAGATCAGTCACGGGCGGTTTCTGTTTGCCTTTCTAGTGATCGTCACAGCCGTGGGTATCCTGCGCCCGCGCTTGAGCCGCCCGCATTGGGGCCTGCATATCGGGCGAACAAGCTTTGGCTGGCTCGGGGTCACGTTGATGTTTGCTGCGGTCGCGTTCATCCCGATTGCAGATGCGACGGCGATCTCGTTCCTGAACCCGGTCTTTGCGATGATGCTGGCGATCCCGCTGCTGAAAGAAGGGGTCGGCCCCTGGCGCTGGCTGGCCGCCATCGTGGCGCTGATCGGCGCATTGGTACTGCTGCGCCCCACGCCCGCCAGCTTTCAGCCCGCTGCGTTGCTGGCGCTGACGGCGGCGGCGATCATCGGGATGGAGTTGATTTTCATCAAGAAACTTTCTGGCCGTGAAATTCCGATCCAGATTTTGCTGATCAACAATGCGATGGGGCTGACCATCGCCTCGGTCGCGGTCAGCTTCGTGTTTCAGATTCCGACGCCCCAGCAATGGGCAGCGCTGGCGGGGATTGGCGTGCTGATGGCTTGTGCGCAGGCCTGTTTCGTCAACGGAATGGCGCGGGCGGATGCTTCCTTTGTGGCCCCCATCAGCTATGCCACACTGATCTTTGCCGCCTTCTACGATTTCGTGGTGTTCAAAGTGATCCCGGATGGGGTCAGCTTGATCGGGTCAGCCATTATCCTGACCGGAGGTCTGATCCTGGTCTGGCGCGAGGCGCGGCTGCGTCGGTCATAGGCGGAAAGTTTTTTCAAGGCGATGTCTGCGCGCGACACCCATGTCGCAAACCCCCATGAAATCATCTTAGCCGGGCGCAATCTGATCATAGTTGATTAGAAAGATTGTCAGATGCATGAACGCCGTATCCCTGAATGGGTCCGCCATGCCCCTGCACCATCGGTCCGCGATTTCGGCATCCTGGCAGGGTTCGAGGCCATTGTCCGAGGCATCCTGATCTCGGTCTTTCCGCTTGTGATGTACCGCGCGCTGGGCGACGCGTCCTCTGTGTCGTTTGTGTACTTTCTGGTGGGGATCGTCTCGCTTGTTGCCGGGCTGATGATACCGTTTGTTATCCGCTACGTCCCCCGGCGCTGGGCCTATACCGCCGGATGCGTCCTGTTCGTGATCAGCGCCGTTCTGGCGATCGAGGGCAGCCCCGGTTCTATCGTGCTGGCACTGGCGCTGAACACGGTGGCCACGGTCACGACTTTTGTCTGTTTCAACGCTTATGTGCTGGATTACATCAGCAAGATCGAACTTGGCCGATGCGAGACCAGCCGCATGTTCTACAGCGCCCTTGGCTGGACCGGAGGCCCCATGATCGGCGTGTTGTTGATGGAACGCTGGGCCCCTGCCCCATTCGTCATCAGCGCAGTCGCCTCAGTCGCCATGTTGATCCTGTTCTGGAGCATGCGTTTGGGCAACGGCAAGCTGATCACCAAGGCGCGCGGACCGGCAAGCAATCCACTGGCCTATCTGCCGCGCTTTTTTTCGCAGCCGCGGCTGTTGGCGGGGTATCTGTTTGCAATGATTCGGTCCTGCGGGTGGTGGATCTATGTGGTCTACCTGCCGATCTTTGCCATTCAGAACGGGCTGGGTGAACAGCTCGGGGGCATCCTGTTGTCGAGCACGAATGCCATGTTGTTCGGCGCACCTTTGATCCTGCGCTGGGTGCAGGGGCGGTCGCTGCGGGTGGCGGTGCGCACGGGTTTTGCCGCCTGCGGGGTCTGTTTCGTGATCGCCGCAGCGATCTCCGGCTGGCCGGTCGCTTCAGTCGTAGCGCTGGTTTTGGGATCGGTATGGCTGATCGTGCTGGATATCTGTGCAGGATTGCCATTTCTCATGGCAGTGAAACCCTCGGAACGGACCGAGATGTCAGCGATCTATTCCAGCTATCGCGACGTGTCAGGCATTCTGACGCCCGGCGTGGCCTCGCTGGTGCTGCTGATCACACCGGTCGCTGGCGTGTTCGCGGCTGGCGGCCTGGCCTTGTTCGGAGCCTGGGCCGTAGCGGCGCGGCTGCATCCACGGCTCGGGCGCCCACGCGTCGCCCTGCAGCCCGGATCACTGGCCGATGCAACCTAAGCCTTGAGACGATAACCCGTTCGCAGCATCTGCCATGTCGCAGCTCCGACCAATAGCGTTGCTGCGCCACAGACTGCCATGCCCAACCAAGGAGAGCTGTCAGATACCCCGATCATGCCATAGCGCAGCCCGTCGATCAGATAGAACACCGGGTTCATATGGCTCAGGCGGTTCAGGACCGGCGGAAGTGCTTCAACCGAATAAAAGGTACCAGACAGGAAGGCCAGCGGCGTGACAATGAAGTTGGTGATCGCCGCCATCTGGTCGAACTTGTTGGCAAATATCCCGGCAAACAGGCCCAGCGCGCCCATGAAGGCCCCGCCGAGGATGACGAAGATCAGCGTGATCAGCAGGTTCTGGGGCACGATCGACAGAAAGATCAGAAACGCAGCGGCCACGACAAATGCAATCAGGACACCTCGGGCAATACCGCCGGCCAGATACCCCAGTAGGATTTCCAGCGGCGACAGGGGCGGCATCAGCGTGTCCACGATATTGCCCTGCACCTTGGCAATCACCATCGACGACGAGGTGTTGGCGAATGCATTCTGGATCACCGTCATCATCATGATGCCCGGCGCCAGAAAGATCAGGAACGGAACGCCCATCACGTCGGGCCGGCTTGGACCAATGGCAATGGTGAAGATCAGCAGGAACAATCCCGCCGTCACCAGAGGGGCCAACAGAGTCTGCGTCCACACGGCCAGAAAGCGCAGTGTTTCGCGCCGCGCCAGCGTATAGAGGCCCATCCAGTTTACCGTACCAAAGCGGCGTGTGTCCTGATCCATGAGATTCTGCATGATCTGCCCCATACCTGATTCGAAGACCGCTTGTAACTCGGCCCGCAGTGTTTAGAATAGGGCGCTGAGACGAATTCCCAAGGCGGCCCGAATCCGGGGCCGCTTTCCGCTTTTGAAAGGCAAATGATGTCCTGGACTGACGAGCGTGTAGAGCTGCTGAAAAAGATGTGGGGCGAGGGCCAGTCGGCCAGCCAGATCGCCAAGGAACTGGGCGGCGTGACCCGCAACGCGGTGATCGGCAAGGTCCACCGTCTGGGCCTGTCAAACCGCGCCACCGGTGCCAGCCCGGCCAAGGCCGAAGCTAAGGAGAAACCGGCACCCGCACCCAAGGCCGAGGCCAAGCCCAAACCAGCACCCAAGACCGAACCGGCCCGTCCGGCCCCTGCCCCGGAAGCAAAACCGGCCACTCCGGCCCGTCGTCAGATCATCCCCGCCGGTCAGCCGCTGCCACCGCAGCCCTCGGCCAACGAAATCAGCCCCGAGGCGCTGGCCAAGGTCAACGAGGTCGAGAAGAAGGCCAAGAAGCTGACGCTGATGGAGTTGACCGAGAAGACCTGCAAATGGCCCGTCGGCGACCCCGCGACCGAGGATTTCTGGTTCTGCGGCCTGCCGGTTGAGGCAGGCAAGCCCTATTGCGAGGCGCATGTGGGCGTGGCGTTCCAGCCCATGAGCTCTCGCCGCGACCGGCGGCGGTAAATCTGCAACTTTGCAAGCTGTGCGAAGCGCAGGCTGCGTTATGTCAGTCTGCGTGATATCTGCTGTCGGAGTATTCCGAAAGCAGATGCAACCCGTTCTGGGCATGCCGCGCCGCCAGTCTTTTCTGGCGCGCATTGTCCGGCACCAGATACTTGGTTGTTGCCATCGCGTTGATCGACAACTCGGGAAACAGCGCGTGTAGTTCTTCAACCGTCTCGGGGGGCATTGATTTCAGTGCCTCCTCAGCAATCAGCAAGCTCTCGGTCGGGGCACCTTCGGCGAATATCACTTCGTGTGTCGCAAGAACCAGATGAACGTATGTGATGCCGTCAACCGTATCATCAACATAGATGCCCGGCAGCCCGGCAAGCCGTATGGCGGCAACTAGAGCTTCGGGGCGGCCAAACATACGCTTCACAATGGCAGAGGACACCAGCATGCGGTGTTGGCGCGAGACAAGCAAATCCCGGCGGGGCAGGCCCTGTCCCAATGCACCTGCACATATTCGTACTGGATAGAGCTTCGGGTTACGGCGTAGCTCGCGTGAGTTAACCGAGCGGCACATGACCTTCAGAAGCGGTTGCGCGCCGCCGCATGCCAAACGGATCGGTTGGTCGGGTTCAAGATCCTCAACCGGAACCGGCCCTGCATCAGTGGCAACCAATGTACCTGCGGTCAGGCAAGGGATGCTTCCCGGAGTGGGATCGGTATTAACCGTGTAGGTGCCACCATCGTCCGTGGAGATCAGAGAATCGCCTGCACCAGCCTGACCGATGACAGTCGATTGCATGCCGCTGGCGGGTCCGGCCGTTGCAGTAATCGGCCCCGGGCTTGGCGGATCGCTGAACGAGTTGAATTGGTAAACCGTCGACCCCTCGGAAAGCGAGATGCCATTGGTTTTCCCAAGTCCGGTAAATGTACCGGAACTGGTCGTATCGATGACGTAAATATCGCGCCCCGCCACCGTTGTCGGTGTAATACCAGCCAGTGTGTTGGTGGATCGAATCTCACCACTGCTCTGGTAGATGGTCACGACCAGGCCGGACACATCGGTGCCTGCGTCGACTGCGATCTCGATGAAATCGAGAGTCGGTCCGCCCAGGTATTTCAATTCTGAAAAATATGGATCCGGCATAGGGTCGTATGTCTTTCAATGGTACTAAAATGTCTACCGAGCACCACGTAAACAGTACATATATACAGCACATAAATCGATAAGATACAGCGTTACCTACTGCGCCGGATGCGACGGTAAATCCGGCATCGGCACCCAACCGGGCAACTCATCCGGTGAGACTGAAACATGCAGTTTCTCTGACCGGTCCTTGCCCACCTTGCGATGCTTGCGCAGCAGGAAAATCTTGCCCCAGCCGCGCCATGTGCCGACCGAGGGCGCATGGGTATCGGTCGGATATCGGTCGCGCCAGCCTTCGGGCAGGGGCAACCCGTGCAGCTCGGCCTTGTCCAGCATCCAGATCAGGGAAATGTTGCTGAGCGGTCGTGCCTCTTCGAACCCGTTCAACTGACCGCCGACATCGCCGTGGGTACCACGGAACCAGACCTGCTCGATATGTCCTTTGAAATCAGGGGTGCATTTCCACAAGACCGGCTCGAACACCTCGCGGGTCTCGTCCAGCGCCATGGCGTGATAGCCGTGGCGGGTGGCCGGGCCAAGCTGATGGTTGTGGAAAGCGTGGCGTTCCTCGGCCCAGCGCCAGAGCAGCGGCAGGCGCAGACCCAGCGCCTTGACCGTATCCCAGACACCGACCATCTCGATGGCGACATCCTCGTGACAGAAGGCTTGCCGGAATTCAGCCGCCGCCTTGCCGTTGGCGGTGCATTCGTAATGTCGGTAGGCCTGCTTGATATTGCGAACCGTGGCGTGTTCGGCCTTGAGCAGCCCGATCGCGTCAATCACGCCCGCAAGGCTGCGCACCCCGTAAGCGCCGCGTGAGTAGCCGATGAAAAAGATCTTGTCGCCGGGTTTGTAGCGCGAGGCGAGATAGCCATAGGCGCGGCGGATCTGGCGGTTGATGCCGCGCCCCATCATCACGTCCAGCGAGGATTTCCAGCTTTCCCATTGCACGCCGGATTCGTAGAACACCGAGACCTTGCTGCCCATCTCGCAACACAGGCGCAGGGTCTGGCCTGCATGGGTTTCGCGGCCCGGCTCCAGCGTCGACATGGTGCCGTCCAGAATGATGACATGGCTGATCGGTTCGCGGTGGCGCGTCTCGGCCGAGTGCTCGGACCGCAGAGGCCGTCCGAGCCATCCCAGTACCTTTCTACTCAGCCGCGACAGAACCATGCGTCAGCAATTCCCATACTCTGTGAGGTGTGAAAGGCATATCTGCCTGCCGCACCCCGTGATCCCAGAGCGCATCCTGAACCGCGTTTGCCACTGCGGCCAGCGCGCCCACCGTGCCGGCCTCGCCACATCCTTTCATCCCCATCGGGTTGGACGTTGACGGAACCGGCGCCGAGGTAAACTTAATCATGGGTATCTCAGCCGCGCGCGGCAAGGCGTAATCCATCAACGAAGCCGTGAGCAGTTGCCCATGTGCATCGTGAACGACATGCTCGGTCAGCGCCTGGCCGATGCCCTGACCCACCCCGCCATGCACCTGCCCTTCGGCAAGCATCGGATTGATAAGATTGCCGAAATCATCGACGACGGTATACCGATCAACCCATGTCTCGCCCGTGTAAGAATCGATAACGATTTCGGCAACATGTGCGCCATTGGGATAGCTGCGGGCATCCAGATTGGCGCGGGCCTCGTGCTTCAGCAGATCCATGCGCCCGTCTGCACGCGCCATCTCGGCCGCTTCGGTCAGGGTTGGGGTCAGGTTCGAGCCGGGTGCCCGGAATGTTTCATGATCAAAATGCACGTCGTCTTCCTCGACCCCCATCTTATCCGCGAGATAAGGCGTGAATGCGGCGATCATTATGTCGATGGTGGCCAGCGTCGCCGTGCTTTGCACCGTGACCGAGCGCGACCCGCCCGTGCCGCCACCATGGGCGAGCCTGTCCGTGTCGCCCTGAACGACGGTGATCCGGTCCATCGGAATCCCGGTCTGATCTGACAGGAAATGGGCATAGACAGTCTCGTGCCCCTGCCCGTTCGATTGGGTGCCGACGTATAGGTTCACCGCGCCATCCTCGCAAAACTCGACCTTCGAGTTCTCGGAAGGGTCACCCAAAATACTTTCGATATAGTAACAGAGGCCCTGTCCGCGGATCAGGCCCCGTTCGGCATCCGCCGCCTTGCGGGTTGCAAACCCGCTGGTCTGGCTGGCCGCGCGGCTGAGGACCATGTCGAAATCGCCGACGTCATAGGTTTCACCGGTGGCCGAGGTATAAGGGAAATCGGCGGGACGAATGAAGTTCTTGCGCCGCAGCTCCCACGGATCGACGCCCAGCTCGCGCGCTGCGCGGTCCATGACCCGTTCCAGCACATAGATCGCCTCGGGCCGTCCGGCGCCGCGATAAGCGTCGACCTGCGTGGTGTTGGTATAGAACCCTTCGACCCGCAGATAGGTGGTTTGCACGTCATAAACGCCCATCAGCACCTTGCTGAAAAGGCTGGTCTGGATCGCCTGCCCGAAATGGCTGTTATAGGCACCCAGATTGACCTTGCTGTGCACGCGATAGGCGGTAATTCGGTGATCGGCATCAAAGGCCAGTTCACCCAGCGAGGTCAGGTCGCGGCCATGGTGATCGGATAGCATCGCCTCGGACCGGTCCGACATCCAGTGCACCGGCTGGCCCAGTTTCTTGGCGGCAACGGCGGTGCAGAAATATTCAGGGTAAGGCATCACCTTCATACCGAAGCCGCCGCCCACATCCGGGGTGGTGACGCGGACGTCTTCCGCATCCAGCTTCAGCTTTTGCGCCAATTGCGTCCGCATCGCCCAGACACCCTGCCCGCCATAGGAAAAATGCAGGCGCCCATCTTCCCAGTTGGCCTGACACCCGCGCGGCTCAAGTGAGGTGATGATGACACGGTTATCTTCGACGTTCAGCGAGACGATGTGGGCGGCGGTGGCAAAGGCTGCCTCGGTCGCGGCCTCATCGCCCAGGCCCCAGTCAAAGGCGTGGTTGTCGGGGGCCTCGGGGTGCAGTGTTTCGCCGCCCGCGCCAACGTCCATCTTTACGGGCAGGTCTTCAGTCTCCATCCAGATCAACTCAGCCGCGTCGCGTGCCTGCAGCAGCGTATCAGCCACCACGACTGCCACCGGCTCACCCACGAAGCGGACGCGTTTGTTGGCCAGCATGTGCCTCTCGGGGGATGCAGCCTGAGTGCCGTCGCGGTTGGGCACAGTGGCCCCGTTCATCACGGTGTCGATGCCTGTCGCCTGCAGATCGTCGAGCGCCATCGCCAGCCGCACGCCCTCTGCCGCGCGCGCGGCTTCCAGATCCAGCGCCGTGATCTGGCCATGCGCCACCGGGCTGCGGAAAAACGCCACGTGCAGCGCGTTTTCCGGTACCGCGTCATCCATGTATTGGCCGTTCCCGGTCAAAAACCGCAGGTCCTCGGTCCGTTTGACGGGCTGGCTTTTGCCGAACTTTTCCATGGGGCGATCCTTTGGGCTGCGTCAGGGGCGACATTAGGCTGAACGGGTTCGTTGTCCAGAGCGCGCAGACCCTTCCCCTTCCCGCACGCATTCGTTATTGCAGGCGCTGACCCGAGATTGATGACGCAGGACGCACCCCATGGCGATGGAAAAGACATTCAACGCGGCCGAGGCCGAGGCCCGCATTTATCAGGCCTGGGAACAGGCCGGAGCCTTCAAGGCAGGCGCGAACAAATCGCGCGATGAAAGCTTTACCATCATGATCCCACCGCCCAACGTGACGGGCGCGCTGCATGTGGGCCACGCGTTCAACAACACGCTGCAGGACATCCTGATCCGCTGGCACCGGATGCGCGGTTTCGACACGCTTTGGCAACCCGGTCAGGACCATGCTGGTATCGCCACGCAGATGCAGGTGGAAAAGATGTTGGCCGCCACGCAGCAGCCCGGCCGCCGTGAGTTGGGGCGTGAGAAATTCCTTGAGAAGGTCTGGGAATGGAAAGGTGAATACGGCGGTACGATCATTGAGCAGTTGAAGCGTCTTGGCTCCTCCTGCGACTGGTCGCGCAACGCGTTTACCATGGCCGGCGCGGCGGGTGATCCGCGCACGGGGCACGAAAATTCTGCGAATTTTCACGATGCGGTGATCAAGGTCTTCGTCGACATGTACGAAAAGAGCCTGATCTATCGCGGCAAGCGTCTGGTCAACTGGGACCCGCATTTCGAGACCGCAATCTCGGACCTTGAGGTCGAGAATATCGAAGTTGCGGGCCATATGTGGCACTTCAAGTATCCGCTGGCGGGCGGTGAGACCTATACCTACGTCGAGAAAGATGAGGACGGGAATATCGTGCTGGAGGAAGAGCGCGACTATATCTCGATCGCCACAACCCGCCCCGAAACCATGCTGGGCGACGGCGCGGTTGCGGTTCATCCGTCGGATGAACGATACGCGCCAATCGTCGGCAAACTCTGCGAAATCCCGGTTGGCCCGAAAGAGCATCGCCGTCAGATCCCGATCATCACCGATGACTACCCCGATCCCGATTTCGGCTCGGGCGCGGTTAAGATCACCGGCGCGCATGACTTCAACGACAACATGGTCGCCAAGCGCGGCGGCATTCCGATGTACCGGCTGATGGACACCAAAGGCGCGATGCGGGCTGATGGCGCGCCCTATGCCGAAGAGGCAGGCAAGGCGCAGGAATACGCGCGTGGCAAAGCGTTCACCGAGAACGAGATCGACGCGATCAACCTGATCCCTGATCATCTGCGCGGGCTCGACCGGTTCGAGGCGCGCGCCAAGGTGGTTGAAGAGATCACTGCTGACGGTCTGGCCGTGATGACCCGCGCGGATGATCCGCGTCTGGGCTCAACTGCGTTGAAGCCGGAACACGAAGGCGCGGACAAGCTGGTGCCGCTGGTCGAGAGCAAACCGATCATGCAGCCCTTCGGCGACCGTTCGAAAGTCGTCATCGAGCCGATGTTCACCGACCAATGGTTCGTCGACGCCGCAAAGGTCGTCGGCCCTGCGCTGGACGCGGTCAAGGACGGCACTGTCAAGATCATCCCCGAGTCGGGCGAGAAAACCTATTACCACTGGCTGGAAAACATCGAGCCCTGGTGCATCTCGCGCCAGCTGTGGTGGGGACATCAGATACCGGTTTGGTATGGTCTCGATCTATCGGCTGAGAACTTTAAGGACGATGAAAACGACGGCGACCTTGATTTGGTCGAATTGGGCCGTTTGCTGAACGAAGGCGGCATGCTGCACCGTGGCAATGTCATGGAATGCGCTGCGAGCCTTAAAGCCGTTACCGAGAAATTCCTCGACGACAATGCAAACATTCCCAGCCCGCTGAGCCATGCGACGGTTGTCGAAGTTGCCGACAAGCAGGAAGCGATCCATCAGTTCGCTGAAAGCCTTGCTCAATACGCGGTCGAACAAGACCCGACCAGGCTGGTCTACCCGGTTTGGCGCGATCCCGATGTCCTCGACACATGGTTCTCCTCCGGCCTCTGGCCCATCGGCACGCTGGGCTGGCCGGAACAGACAGAAGAACTGGAGCGCTACTTCCCCACGGACGTTCTGGTCACCGGTTTCGACATCCTGTTCTTCTGGGTCGCCCGGATGATGATGATGCAGCTGGCCGTGGTCGACCAGATCCCGTTCCACACTGTTTACCTGCACCAGCTCGTCCGCGACGAGAAGGGCAAGAAGATGTCCAAGACCACCGGCAACGTCATCGACCCGTTGGAGATCGTGGACGAATTCGGCGCCGATGCGCTGCGGTTCACCAACGCCTCGATGGCGGCCATCGGCGGGGTGCTGAAACTATCCCGCGAGCGCATCACCGGTTACCGCAACTTTGGCACCAAGCTATGGAACGCCGTCCGCTTTGCCGAGATGAACGAGGTCTTCACCGACGCCGTGCCGTTACTGGACGTGGCCGACCTGAAGCCCAAAGCGGCTGTAAACCGCTGGATCATCGGCGAAACCGCCCGCGTGCGCGAAGAAGTCGATGCGGCGCTGGAGAGCTATCGCTTCAACGACGCGGCCAACGGGCTTTACGCCTTTGTCTGGGGTAAGGTCTGCGACTGGTATGTGGAACTTTCAAAACCGCTGCTGCAAGGCGACGACGCCGAGGCACAGGCCGAGACCCGCGCCACCATGCGCTGGGTTCTGGACCAGTGTATGGTCCTGCTGCACCCGATCATGCCCTTCATCACCGAGGAGCTTTGGGGCCTGACCGGCGCGCGGCCCAAGATGGTCGTCCACGCCGACTGGCCGAGCTATTCCGCCGCCGATCTGATCGACGCAGAGGCGGATCGCGAGATGAACTGGGTGATCTCGGTGATCGAAAACACCCGCTCGGCCCGTGCGCAGATGCGGGTTCCGGCGGGCCTCTATGTGCCTATGCTGGTGACCGAGATCGACGCCAATGGACAGGCTGCATGGGACCGCAACGAAGCGCTGATCAAGCGCTTGGCGCGGATCGACAGCCTGACCAAAGCGGATGAACTGCCCAAAGGCACGATCTCGATCGCCGCCCCCGGCGCGAGCTTCGGCCTGCCGCTGGCGGATATCATCGATATCGGCGCCGAGAAGGAACGGTTGGAGAAAGCTAAGGGCAAACTGGCCAAGGAACTGGGCGGCTTGCGCGGGCGTCTGAACAACCCCAAATTCGTGGCCTCGGCCCCGGAAGAGGTGGTTGAGGAAGCCAAGGCCAACCTCGCCGCCCGTGAAGAAGAAGAGGCCAAGCTGAACGAGGCCCTCGCCCGTCTGGCCGAAATCGCCTGATCTTCATCTTTTCACAAATATTCAGATCCAAACCCCTCCGCCAAACCTGACGGAGGGGTTTTTCTTTAACCTCAAGGCTTTCCCTCTTGTTCGCGCCCACCCGCGCTTGGTAGCACTTCGGCGACACAATCCTCCGAGGCCCCGATGGCGCGACCTTTCCCTCCGATGCAGACCGTCTCAACCGGGTTGGTTGTGGCCATTGTCGGGTTCTTCAGTTCGTTCCCCATCGTCCTGCAAGGGCTGGGCGCCATGGGGGCTTCGCCTACGCAAGCAGCGTCGGGCCTGATGAGCGCAGCAATTGCCATGGGGCTTGCGGCCATCGTCCTCAGCCTGCGGTATAAAATGCCAATCAGCGTCGCGTGGTCTACGCCAGGGGCCGCATTGCTGGCGGTGTCTGCCGCCCCGGTCGAGGGGTTTTCAGGCGCGACCGGAGCGTTCCTATGCGCCGGAGCTCTGACCGTGCTGGCGGGGCTGTGGAAGCCCCTTGGGCGGCTGGCTGCTGCAATCCCAACATCGCTGGCGCAGGCGATGCTGGCTGGGGTGTTGTTGCCGCTCTGCCTTGTGCCCTTCAAAGCTGCGGTTGAAATTCCATGGCAGGCGCTGCCGGTGATCCTGACATGGTTCATCGCGGGTCGCTTCAACCGGTTGTTCGCGGTCCCGGCAGCCGTGGTCGCCGCGGCCGTCGTGGTGTCTCTGAACGCAGGAGATACGCAACTGATGCCGGACCGACTGATCGCGGCTCCGATCTGGACCACGCCGTCCTTCTCAGCCGCGTCCGCCATCGGCATCGGCGTTCCGCTGTTCATCGTCACCATGGCAACGCAGAATATCCCCGGCGTCGCAGTGATGCGCAGCTTTGGCTTTGCCCCCGTTCCCGGCAAGCTGTTTTCATCCGTCGGTGGCGCGAGCCTGCTTTCGGCCCCGTTCGGCGCCCCCGCGACCTGTCTGGCCGCCATCACGGCCGCGATGTGTTCCAACGAGGACAGCCATCCCGACCCTGCGCAGCGATACTGGTCTGCGATCATGGGCGGTGTGTTCTACTGCCTGTTTGGCGTCTTTGCCGTGGCGATCACCAGCTTTGCCGCCCATGCTGATCCGATGTTGATGGGCACTCTGGCCGGGGTTGCACTGATCGGCGTAATGGCCAATTCGATGCATGCCGCGCTGGATGTGCCTGCTGAGCGTGAAGCGGCCATTCTGACGCTGGCCATCACCGCGTCCGGCATCACGGTCTTTGGGCTGGGTGCTGCGGTCTGGGGGCTTCTGGCCGGTGGCATCGCGCATCTTGTGACAAGCAGAATGCGTTGATCCCTTTCGCCTTGTCGCCGTAATCGGTATGATGCGCACATGTTCGGGTCGCTTGGAAAACTGGTGGAACGCCAGATCAAAAAGGCGCAGGCCGAGGGCCAGTTACAGGGTCTTGAAGGCGAAGGTGAGCCCCTGCCCGACCGCTCATCCGAAGCTCAGGGCGATCCCGCTATTGCAGCGGGTCATCGGATCATGGCGCAGGCTGGGGTGTTGCCCGAGGAGTTCAACATCAAGAAAGAGCTGGACGCGGCACGGCAGGACTATGCAGCGCTGACCGATCCCGCGGACAGAAAAGCCGCCATGGCCCGCATCGCCGAGCTGGAGATGCGGTACAATATGGCCCGCGACGCGCGGCGCAGTTTTATGCGCTGATTATTTGAACTCGGGCTTGCGGCCCTGCATCTGGGCCGTGATGACCTCGATCTGATCCGGCTTTCCGATAAGCTCCACCTGTTCGGCGGATTCCTCGATCAGAACCTCAGCGCGGGATTTGCTTTCGGCCACTTCGATCAGGCGCTTGGCCGCGCGGATGGCCGAGGGGCTTTTACCAGCAATATCCTCGGCCAGAGCAAGCGCTTCGGTCAGAGGGTCGTCGGAAAGTTTTGTCACCAGCCCCCAATCCGCCGCCTGTGGCGCGCCGATGGGACGGGCCGTGTAAGTCAGCAGACGCAGCACGTCTGAACGCACAAGCTGGGGCAGCAGAACCATGCCACCCATGTCGGGGATGATGCCCCATTTCATCTCCATCACCGCCAGCTTGGCTTCGGGATGCGCAATGCGGATATCTGCGCCCAGCGCGATCTGAAGACCTCCGCCATAGGCGACGCCCTGAATGGCACAGATCACCGGAACCGGAACGCGCCGCCAGGTCAGGGCGAGCTCCTGCATCTCGTTGGCGTCCTCGTGGCTGCGGGTCATCAGCCATTCGGTTGGATCGGTATGTGCCATGCTGGCAAAGCTGGCCATGTCGAGTCCGGCGCAGAAGCTTTTACCTTCGCCCGACAGCACCACGGCGCGGATATCGGCGGCGGCGACCTCTTGTCCTGCCGAAAGGATCGCCTTGATCATCGCATCATCCAGCGCGTTCATCTTGTCGCCGCGGGTCAGCGTGACATGGGCGATGTGGTCTTTGTATTCGACGGATACGCGGGACATGGGACCTCCGGGGTGTTCTTTGTTGCGGCAACCATGCCAGCTCGGGACGGTCGGCGCCACTGCGACGTCAGGGCATATCGGAGAGTGGCATCCGGCCAAACCACGGAGAATCCAGCGTCATCACATAGAACTGGTCGTCGACAACTTGCCCGCTGGTGGTAATGCCCAACCGTCCGTCCGGGTCCTGCAGCGTCCGCAGGATGGTTCCGTCGCCGTCGAACTGCACCAACATACCGCGGTGAATCGGCGCAGGGCGCACCATCGGGCCCAGCCGCCAGATCACCTTGCGCAGGAAGGGATAAGGCATCAGCGCCTCGGATGGCACGCGCGGGCTGGCGAAGGCCATCCAATAGGTGCCATCGCCCTGCGCTTTGATGTTGTCGGGATAGCCCGGCAGGTTATCGAGTAAAACCTCCTGCGTTCCGACCTTCGGGCCGGAGAGCCAGAGTTTGTGTACCCGCGCCCGTCCCGTTTCGGCGATCAGCAGGAAATCTTCGTCCGGCGAAAGGGCGATACCGTTGGTATAAACAAATCCCTCGGCGATCTTCTCGACGCTGCCGTCGGGAGAATATCGCGCGACGTAGCCGGTCGGAGATTGCTCCCAAATGGTCATGACCGAGGTGGGTTTGGTGCCGCCCATCGTTTCAGGATCGAAGCGGTCCGAAGAGTTCGAAAAATAAACCATGCCATCCTGCGCCACATCGAGGTTGTTGGCATAAATCATGGGCGCTCCGTCGATCTCGGAGGCCAGCGTCTCCAGCGTTCCTGGTCCGGACCAGCGCATCAGACCGCGAAAGCTGTCAGCAATGTAGAGCGCACCATCCGGTCCTGCACGCAGACCCAGAGGGCGACCGTCGAGTTGATCGACCTGGGTCGGCTGATCCCCGTCGATGCGATAAAGAGCGCCAGACAGGCTGGTGGTGTAGACCGCACCACCGGGCAGGATCGCAATATCTTCGGGGCCGATCTCTCCGTCCGGGAGGGAGATCAGCTGCGCTTTATCGAGATGGGTGTTCTCAGCAAAATCACCAGTGAAACCGGGCGGCTTGGGCATCTCATGCGCGACGGGATCAACAGGGACCGGCCAGAACGACAGATAAGCAAGACCGATCAGGACAAGCCCCAGTAGAAAACGCATGCCACCTCCGAACCATGGTTGCGGACACCCTGACGGTGATTGCGACAGGGTGCAAGGCTTGCCCCTCTGCAGAGGTTGCGCTTATCTGCGGCCATGACTGGTCCTCGTTTTACCCCGCTTGCGCAATCCCTGCCCGCTACCGTGCCTTTTGTCGGCCCCGAAACGCAGGAGCGCCAGCGTGGCGCGCCTTTCGTTGCCCGGATCGGCGCGAATGAGAGCGTGTTTGGCCCCTCACCTCGTGCCATTGAGGCGATGCAACGGGCGGCGGGAGAGGTCTGGATGTATGGCGATCCCGAGAACTTTGACCTACGCCATGCACTGGCGGCGCATCATGGCGTCACGCCCGAGAATATCGTGGTTGGGGAAGGTATTGATGGGTTGCTGGGCTATCTGGTGCGGCTGCTGGTCGGGTCGGGCGATACAGTCGTGACCTCGGACGGGGCTTATCCCACATTCAACTATCACGTGGCGGGGTTCGGAGGGATTTTGCACACGGTTCCCTATCGCGACGATCACGAGGACCCGGCGGCCTTGTTCGCCAAAGCGGCAGAGATGGGCGCAAAGCTGGTTTATCTGGCCAACCCGGATAACCCGATGGGAACCTGGCATTCAGGGGCGGCTATCGTTGCCGCGATGGAGGCGCTGCCCGACGGCTGCTTGCTGGTCCTTGACGAGGCTTATGTGGAATGCGCGCCCGAAGGCACCGCCGCGCCCGTTGCTGCAGACGATCCGCGTGTGATCCGGATGCGGACCTTTTCCAAAGTCTATGGCATGGCCGGGGCGCGGGTGGGTTACGCCATCGGTGCGCCGGAGTTGATTGCGGGCTTTAACAAAGTGCGCAATCACTTTGGCATGAATCGCGCCGCGCAGGCCGGAGCATTGGCGGCGTTGGAAGATGGCGATTGGCTAGTGCAAGTTCAGACGCAGATTGCCGAAGCGCGCGACCGGATCGGACAAATTGCGCGAGAGAACGGGCTGGAGCCTATAAGTTCTGCCACGAATTTCGTGGCGATCGATTGCGGGCGCGATGGGGTGTTTGCCAAGGCTGTTCTGGACTCGCTGGTCGAACAGCGTGTGTTCGTGCGGATGCCGTTCGCGGCACCTCAGAACCGGTGTATTCGGGTGAGTTGCGGGGGGGAGACTGAGATGTCGGCCTTTGAAGCTGCTTTGCCTGTGGCTTTGGCGAAGGCCCGGGCCGTGTAGGGGGGCTGTCTGCCCCCCATCGCGCCATGGCGCGATCCCCCCGAAGATATTTATGGCCAGATGAAGATGCGGATCAGCTCTGGTCGGCGAGTGCTGCTGCAGCGGCTTCGAGGGCGCCTTTGCCGCGGGGAATATCGAGCGCGGCCATGGCGGTTTCGATACCACCAAGCATGGCCATGATCATTTGCGCGTTTACATGGCCCATATGGCCGAGCCGGAAACAGCCGTCCCAATCCTCCATCCCCAGACCGATGCCCAGAGTCAGGCCGAGCTGGTTTTCAGTGTAGTTCCGCAGCAGCGTACCACGTCCTTCGGTCAGGCGCAGGGCGGTGACCGCGTGGCTGCGATGCGCTGGGTCGGTGACATTGAATTGAAGCGCTCCGCCTTGCGTCCAGATCTCGCAAGCGGCCCAGATGGCTTTGGCAAGGTGTTCGTGGCGGGCCCAGACATGTTCCAAGCCTTCGCCATGGATCAGATCGAGTGCTGCGCGCAAACCATAGAGGTGGTGAGTTGGCGCGGTGCCGTTGAAATACTGGTAGAACAGATCGGGGTTGGCGCGGGGCTGCCAGTCCCAGTATTGCGAGACGCGGGGCATGGAGGCCCGTTTGGCCTGTGCTTTGTCGTTGAAAAAGACAAAGCCGGTACCTGCCGGGGTCATCAGCCCCTTTTGGCAGGCGGTGACCGTGACATCGACGCCCCAGGCATCCATCTCGAACCGGTCGCAACCCATCGAGGCGATGCAATCCACCATCAGCAAAGCGGGGTGATCAAGATCGTCGAGCAAGGCGCGCAGAGCCGGGATATTGTTCCGGATCGACGTGGACGTGTCGACATGAACCGCGAGCACCGCTTTGATTTTGTGGCTGGTATCAGCACGCAGAGCTTCGGCGATACGGTCGAGATCCCAGGGTGAGGACATGCCGAAATCGATCAACTCGATCTTTGCGCCGATCCCCTCGGCCATCTCTGCCCAGCCATGGGTGAAGCGGCCCGAGGCTGGAGCGAGCACAGTTTCGCCCGGGGCGATGACGTTGGAAAGCGCGGCCTCCCACGTGCCGTGGCCGTTGGCGATGTAGATGGCGACGTTATGTTGGGTCCCGGCCACACGCTTCAGATCACGTGTCAGCGCGGGCATCATCTCGATCAGTTCGCCGTCATAGATATTGGGCGACGGGCGGTGCATGGCTTGCAGCACCGCGTCGGGCATGACCGAAGGGCCGGGAATGGCCAGATACTCGCGCCCATGCGCGAGGGAGAGCTGGTTTGTCATGAGGGCAACCTGTTTGAATTGAGGCCTACCCTAGCGTTTCGCCCTGTGGCGTCAATCCGTCAGGCTTGCCGCCTCGCGCGCAAGTGTTTCGATCCCGGCCCAATCGCCGTTTTGAACCATCTGTTTGGGCGCAACCCAGCTGCCGCCTGCGCAGACAACATTCGATAGCGACAAGTAATCGAGGGCGTTTGAGGGCGACACGCCACCTGTGGGACAGAAGGCGATCTGCGGCAGGGGTGCGCCGATGGCTTTCAGGGCGGGTGCCCCGCCGGAGGCTTCGGCGGGGAAGAATTTCAGCATGTCATAGCCCTTTTCCAGTAGAGCCATGGCTTCACTTGCGGTGGCCGCACCGGGGAGAAGAGGCAAGCCTTCGGCTTCGCAGGCGGCGATCAGGGCATCAGTTGCACCGGGGGAAACGCCGAATTGTGCACCGGCCTCTTTGGCGGCGCGGACGTCCTCGGGGGTGATCAGCGTGCCTGCACCAACAACGCCGCCAGGGACGTCGGCCATAGCACGGATCGCGTCGAGCGCGGCGGGGGTGCGCAAAGTGACTTCAAGCGCGGGAAGGCCTCCGGCGACCAGAGCTTCGGCCAGCGGGCGGGCGTGGGCGGCGTCATCCACGACCAGAACCGGGACGATCGGGGCCAGCGCGCAGATCTCGCGGGTGCGTTGAGTTTTGGACATGGGTTCAAACTCCGAAAATGCTGGCGCCGGTGTCGGCTGAGCCGACATTCTGACGGAAGGCGCTGAAGAGGTCACGGCCAACGCCGTGTTGGTTTGCGGTGAGATCTGCAGTGGCCGGGGTGCGGTCGAGAACGCCGGGGGTGAGGATTTCAAGCTCGCCTTTGACGGCATCGACGCGCAGGAGATCTCCATCCTGCAGATAGGCGATGGCCCCGCCGTCCAGCGCCTCGGGGCAGACATGGATGGCGGCGGGCACCTTGCCAGATGCGCCGGACATACGACCATCGGTGACCAGCGCGACCTTTTGGCCCCGGCCCTGCAGGATCGACAGGATTGGTGTCAGGGAATGTAATTCGGGCATGCCATTGGCCTTGGGGCCTTGGAAGCGAACGACGACGATGACGTCATCGGTGAACTCTCCGGCTTTGAAGGCAGCCTTCACGGCGTTCTGATCATGGAACACACGCACGGGTGCTTCGACCACTTGGTGTTCTGGCGCCACGGCCGAGACCTTCATGACGCCGGTGCCCAGATTACCGGTCAAGCGCGAGAGGCCGCCCGTGGGTTGGAACGGATCGTTGGCGGGACGGACGATCTTTTCGTTCAGGCTGTGGCCTGCGCCGTCTTCCCAGACCAGTTCGCCGTTCTTAAGCTTGGGTTCCTTGGTGTAGTTGTGCAGGCCCTGCCCCGCAACGGTGAGCGTATCGGGGTGCAGCAATCCTTCCTCAAGCAGCGTGCCGATGGCAAAGCCCAAGCCCCCGGCAGCGTGGAAGTGGTTTACGTCGGCCAGACCGTTCGGATAAACCCGCGCGACCAGAGGGACCACAGCGGAGATGTCGGAAAAATCCTCCCAATCCAGCACGATACCCCCGGCCCGCGCCATGGCGATCAGGTGGATCAGCAGGTTGGTGGACCCTCCGGTAGCCATCAGGCCGACGATGCCGTTGACAAAAGCGCGCTCGTCGAGGATCTGGCAGACGGGCGTGTAGTGATTGCCCAGCGCGCTGAGCGACAGGGCGCGACGGGCGCCTTCCTCGGTCAGGGCGTCGCGCAGAGGCGTATTCGGGTTAATAAAGCTGGACCCTGGCAGGTGCAGGCCCATGAATTCCATCAGCATCTGGTTGGTGTTGGCAGTGCCGTAGAAGGTGCAGGTGCCGGGGCCATGATAGGCGGCCATTTCGGCCTTCATCAGCTCTTCGCGGCCCACTTCACCGGCAGCGAATTTCTGGCGGACCTTTGCCTTTTCGTCGTTCGGCAAGCCGCTGGTCATCGGGCCGGCTGGCAGGAAGACGGCGGGCAGATGGCCAAAGGCCTGAGCGCCAATAATCAAGCCGGGGACGATCTTGTCGCAGACGCCCAGAAACACCGCTGCGTCATAGGTGTTGTGGCTGAGCGCAACACCCGTCGCCAAGGCAATCACGTCGCGTGAGAACAGAGACAGCTCCATTCCTGCCTCGCCTTGGGTCACGCCGTCGCACATGGCCGGAACGCCGCCCGCGACCTGCGCGGTGCCGCCCGCCACGCGGATCGCATCGCGGATCAAGGCGGGATAGCGTTCGAAAGGCTGGTGGGCAGAGAGCATGTCGTTATAGGCGGTGACGATTCCGAGGTTTCCCGCAGTGCCGGTTGCCATGGAATCCTGGTCCTCACCAGCACCCGCATAGGCATGGGCCTGGCCACTGCAGGACAGATGCGCGCGGGCTGGGCCTTTGGATTTGGCCTGCTCCATCCGTTCCAAATGCGGGCCGCGCAGATCGGCGCTGCGGTCGATGATGCGTTTGGTGACGTCGGATATGACTGTGTTGACCATGATTACCCTCCGATCTGACGCCAGCGGCGCCCATCGCGATGCATCAGCATCAATGCCTCTTCGGGGCCGGAACTGCCCTGATCATATTTCGCAGGCTTGTCGCCACGCTCTTCCCAGCCGTGAATGATGGGATCGACCCAGGCCCAGGCGGCCTCGGCCTCATCACCGCGCATGAACAGGGTCTGATCACCGCGGATCACGTCCATTATCAGGCGTTCATAGGCGTCAGGCGATTGTGAGTGGTCGCCCAGCGCATCAGCAAAGCTCATGTCGAGCGCCACGTCGGACAGGCGGAAGCCGCCCTGCCCCGGTTCCTTGATGGTCGTGCGGAGGGTGATGCCTTCGTCTGGTTGCAGGCGGATCACCAGCACATTGCCATGCAGAGGCCCGACATTCGGAAAAATCGTATGCGGCGGATCGCGGAAGAACACGGCGATCTCGGATTCCCGAGCCCGCAGGCGCTTACCGGTGCGCAGGTAAAACGGCACCCCGGCCCAGCGCCAGTTGCCGATATGCGCCTTCAGCGCGATGAAGCTTTCGGTGCGGCTGGCGGGGTTGCCGACGTGATCCAGATAGCCATCGCCCCCTTTTTCGGTGCGGTACTGGCCACGAGCGATATCCTTGGGTTCCACCGGCTCCAGCGCTTCGATGACCTTCACCTTCTCATCGCGTACCGCGTTGGGCGAGAATTTCGAGGGCGGCTCCATCGCCGTCAGGCACAGCAGTTGCACCAGATGGTTCTGGATCATGTCACGCATCGCACCGGATTGATCGTAGTACGCGCCGCGCCCTTCGACACCCACGGTCTCGGCCACGGTGATCTGAACGTGATCGACATGGGTCGCGTTCCAGAGCGGTTCGAACAGCGAATTGGCAAAGCGCAGGGCCATCAGGTTCTGCACGGTTTCCTTGCCCAGATAATGGTCGATCCGATAGATTTGATGCTCTTCGAAACAGGCGCGCAGGCCCCCATTCAGCGCCTTGGCCGAGGCCAGATCATGGCCGAAGGGTTTTTCAACCACGATCCGGCTGTCAGGCGTGGCCAGCCCGTGATCGTTCAGCCGTTGCGCGATGCCAGAAAAAAGGCTTGGCCCCACGGACAGGTAAAAGGCGCGCACGACATCCGGGCGCAGTGCCTTGGCCAGATCAGGCCAGCCCGCATCCCCCAACGCATCCACCGGAACATAGTCAACACGCGACAGGAAACGATCCAGAGTGTCTTTGTCGTATTTCGGGGCGAATTCATCCATCGACACGCGCAGTTGGGCGCGAAACCCGTCGCTGTCGACCTCGGACCGCGCGGTACCGATGATGCGCGCATCTTCGGGCATCTGCCCGACCGCGAACCGATGATAGAGCCCCGGCAGGATCTTGCGTTGCGCCAGATCACCCGTCGCGCCGAACAGCACGAGGTCAAACGGATCTACCGGAATTACGCGTGAAACCATGGTCCGCTTCCTTTCGAATTCCCCACCCTGCTATCTAGGGCTTCAGCCGGGATGTGAGGCGTGGATACGCTCCAATCTATGTTATCGCTAACATTTACCGGCTGGATACGGAAACCGGACACGAAAATCAAGCCCGGAATTGTCCTTGTGCTGTCAGGGCCATCACGATTGCGACCGCAACCAGTCCATCACCGACGGGCGCACGGATTGCTCGCCACGGTGCCGAGCATCGGCGATGATCTTGCGAACATCCTGCAGGTTCGACCGCAAAAGCAGGCTTTTGACCGGCCCGATTGAGGCCGGGCGCATCGACAGGGTTCGGATACCCATCGCCGCCAGACACAGTGCTTCGACCGGACGCCCGGCGTCTTCGCCGCAGAAGCTGAGCGGCGTGTCCGAGATGTTGCAACGCTCAACAATGCGTTCGATGAAGCTGAGGAAGCTGACATTCAGCGTATCATAGCGGCGGCGCACCAGTTCGTTTTCGCGGTCGGCGGCGAAGAAAAACTGCTTCAGATCGTTGCCGCCGATCGAGATGAAATCGACCTCGTCAAAGAACTTTTGCGGCGCAAATGCCAGCGATGGGGTTTCCAGCATCGCACCGACCTCAAGCGATTCCGGCAAGGCATGGCCCAGCCGCTTTTCACGCTCGATGGTCTTGTTGACCTCCCACCGGGCTTCGCGGAACTCATCGGCCTGCGCCACAAATGGGAACATGACCGTCAACGGACGCCCGTTGGCCGCGCGCAACAGCGCCTGCAATTGCATCCGCATCACGCCGCGCTTGTCGAGGCCAACCCGGATCGCACGCCAGCCCAATGCCGGGTTCGGCTCGGCCACGTGCTTCATATAGGGCAGCACCTTGTCCGAACCGATGTCCAGCGTACGGAACACTACGCGTTTCTCACCCGCGGCATCCAGAACGCGCTGATACTGGGTCACAAGTTCGGACCGTTTCGGCATCTGGTTGCGGATCAGGAATTGCAGTTCGGTCCGGAACAGACCAACACCCTCGGCGCCGGAATTACCAAGCGATGGCAGATCGGCCATTAGACCCGCATTCATCACCATGTTGATACGCGCGCCATCCTGCGTGACCGTGGGCGTTTCGCGGATCGAGGCATATCGCTCCTGCGCCTTGGCCTGCATCGCGATCTTGTCGCGGAAGGCGCTGACGACCGTATCTTCGGGGCGCAGATGAACAACGCCATTGTCGCCATCCACAAGAATATGGTCACCGTTCAACGCCTCGGTCGTGATCCGGCCCACATGCACCACCAGCGGGATCGCCAATGCGCGGGCAACGATGGTGGCATGGCTGCCGACCGAGCCTTCCTCAAGCACGATACCCTTGAGCGAGCGGCCATATTCCAGCAGGTCACCGGGACCGATATTGCGGGCGATCAGAATCGGATCGGGCGGCAGGTCTGCGCCATTGGTGGCCCCCTGCCCGGTCAGGATCCGCAGCAAACGGTTGCTGAGATCATCCAGATCCGCCAGCCGTTCGCGCAAATAGGGATCGGTCACCTGCCCCATGCGGGCGCGGGCCTGGGATTGCTCTTTCTCAACCGCAGCCTCAGCGCTGAGGCCCAGGGCAATATCCTCTTCCATCCGGCGCATCCAGCCTTTGGAATTGGCGAACATCCGATAGGCTTCGAGCACCTGCAGCTGCTCGGTATCGCCGCCCTGAGATATTTCGAGCATCTTGTCGACACCGACGCGCAGTTCTTCGACCGCCTCGGATAGGCGCTCGCGTTCGCGGTGCGGATCGTCCGCAATCGGGTTGGTAATGACAACGCGGGGTTCATGCAGCCAGACATGGCCTTCGGCAGACCCTTCCTGCGCCGGGCCACCTTCCAGCTGTACAGATTGCTGGTGTAGCGGCGACAGGGCCGCGCCTTCGCCCACGAAAGCGCCCAGTTCGGCCATCTCGGCCAGAACCATGGCGACTACTTCCAGAGCGTAAACCTCATCCGCCGAAAACTCACGCGCCTCGCGGGACTGGACCACCAGAACGCCCAGTTTCTGACCCAGCCGCTGCACCGGCACGCCAAGGAACGACGAGAACCGTTCTTCTCCGGTTTCTGGCATGTAGCGGAAACCTTTGGCCGAGGGCGCATCGGCGGCATTCACCACCTTGCCGGACTTGGCGACGCGACCCACCAGCCCCTCGCCCATCCGCATCCGGGTCTTGTGCACCGCTTCGGGCGACAGACCTTCGGTGGCGCAAAGTTCAAGCGTCTCCTCATCCCGGAACAGATAGATCGAGCAGACCTCTGCCCGGATACTGTCGGCAATCAACTGCGTGATCCGGTCAAGGCGTTCCTGACCGGCGGCCTCGCTGGCCATCTCCTCGCGTAACCGCCCGAGCAGCTTGCGGGATTCTGTTTCCGTACCGTCCGCCATGGCCCAACCGTTTTATGGTGTCAGGCGTGACCCTTGGCTGAAACGCTCAGGCCGCCTTGTCCAGTTCAAACGCATCATGCAGCGCCTGAACCGCAAGTTCCATGTATTTCCTGTCGATCAACACGGAAATTTTGATCTCGGAGGTTGTGATGACCTTGATGTTGATCCCTTCATCCGAGAGGATTTTGAACATCTTCGCCGCAACACCGGATTGCGAGCGCATGCCGATCCCCACGACCGAGACCTTGCAGACGTCTTCGTCCGCAACCAGTTCGGCATAGTTCAGCTCACCCTGTTCCTTGATCGCCAGCAACGCTTTTTCAGCGCGGGTCACCTGATTGGTGGGGCATGAGAAGGTCATGTCCGTGCGCCCTTCGTCCGAGATGTTCTGGACGATCATGTCGACGTTGACGCCTTCATCGCTGAGCGCGGTAAAGATGATCGAGGCGATGCCCGGGCGGTCGGCCACGGATACGACGGTCATCTTGGCTTCGTCGCGGGAATAGGCCACACCGGCCACAACATTGGATTCCATGATATCCTCCTCGTCGCAGACCAGTGTACCGGCCTCGTCGGATTGTTCTTCAAAACTTGAGAGAACGCGCAGTTTCACCTTATAACGCATCGCCAGCTCGACCGAGCGGGTTTGCAGCACCTTGGCCCCCAGCGAGGCCAGTTCGAGCATTTCCTCGAACGAAATCCGGTCCAGCTTGCGCGCCTTTTCGCAGATGCGCGGGTCAGTGGTATAGACGCCGTCTACGTCCGTGTAGATATCGCAGCGCTCGGCCTCAAACGCGGCGGCAAAGGCCACCGCCGTGGTGTCCGAACCACCCCGGCCCAGCGTGGTGATGCGTCCTTCGGGGCTGATGCCCTGAAAGCCTGCGACCACCGCGACACGCATGCCTTCGCCGAACTTCTGATTGATGTTTTCAGGCGGGATCTCTTCGATCCGGGCTGCCGAATGCGCGCCATTGGTGATCAGCGGCACTTGCCAGCCCTGCCAGCTGCGCGCCGGGATATCCATTTCCTGCAAGGTCAATGCCATCAGACCCGCGGTGACATTCTCGCCCGAGGACACCACGGCATCATATTCACGCGCGTCATAAAGCGGTGAGATCTCGTCAACCCAACCGACCAACTCATTGGTTTTACCCGACATGGCCGAGACGATGACGATGACGTCATACCCCTTGGCAACCTCAACACCCACGCGCTTGGCAGCGCGGCGGATACGGTCAAGATTAGCGACCGAGGTGCCGCCGAATTTCATCACAAGTACGGGCATGGGGGCAAAAGTCTCCGCGCCAGGGATTTCTGATCCCGTGCCTCTTATGCGAGGGGGGACGCAAGGGCAAGGGCGCAAAGAAGTTTCACCTGCGGCGCAGGGCCGCTTTACATTGCAGCCTGCCGGTGCCAGCCTGCCGGCATCTGTTCGACCATGAGGATTTCCATGTATCGTTTTGCCGCCGCCCTGACCCTGATCTCAACCGCTGCCCACGCGCAGGTCGCGACCCTGTCGGGCACCGATGGCGAGAATTCGCTGGGTACCGTGCCCTGCGCCGCACTTTCGGGCGAGCCGATGGGCAGCTGCCCCGCCGAATTGCGCAAGCGTGAAGATGGAACCGCGACGCTGGCCGTTCAGTTGAAAACCGGAGAGGTACGGCGGATCTACTTTACAAACGGAATACCTGATTCCAGCAGCTCGACCGCGAAGCTGACCTATGAGACGCCGGATGACATCATGGTGATCTTCATCGAACCCGGTGAGGTCTACGAAATTCCCAAGGCAGCATTGGCCAATCAATAGGGATGCGCGCGACCGTCCCAGGTTTCGAAACAGCCTGTGGTCTCAATCGATAGCGCATCAAACCGTTCGAGCAGGCCCTTGGCGGACTGATCGACGGTGATATCTGCGGCATTCGTGCCCATATCTGTCTGGACCCAACCAGGGTGGTAAATGCCGACCGCGATGCCATCACCGCGCAGGTCGGTCGCCAAATTGCGCCCCAGATTCAGCGCAGCGGCTTTGGAAGCCCGATAGATGTAACTGCCCCCCGGCGCGTGGGTGTGCGACGCCATCTGAGACGACAAAATCGCGATTCTGCCCTTTGCTGCACGCAGATTGGGCAGCAAAGACTGAATGGTCAGAAACACGCCGGTCACATTGGCTGAGAAAGTCTGGTCCCACATCTCTGCCGGGTAGCCGTCCAGATCATGGCCTTTGTCCAGATAGACGCCTGCGTTGCAGACCAGCAGATCGACGGGCTGGTCCCGCAATTGTTCAGACATTGCCTGCTGTTGCGCCGGGTCAGAGACATCCAGCCGAACCTCGGCACTGCCGTCGCGGGCCGTGCCGGTAACAGCGTGACCATTGGCACGATATTGTTCTGCAAGGGTTTTTCCGATCCCACGCCCTGCGCCTGTAATCACGATATGCATTGATCAGTTGGTCTTTCGCGAGGGGACAAAAGGCAGGGGAGCCACCGGCACACCGTCTTCGACCAATGCGCGGGCTTCCTCGGGCTTGGCTTCGCCATAGATCGCACGTTCAGGCGCGTCGCCCAGATGTATCTTGCGGGCTTCCTTGGCGAAATCCTGACCGACGTAATCCGAATTCTCTTCGACCTTGCGGCGCAATTCGGACAGAACCTGTTCGACGTCAGGCGACGGGGTAGACATGCTGATCTGATCAGAGTCCGGGCTGGTCGGAACCTGTTCGGCAACCGCCGTGCGCGCAGGCCGGACCCGCGGCGTCATGATCGCCTTTTCCACGTTCTTGCAGCCACAAACAGCGCAGGTGACCATCCCGGCAGCCGACAGTTTGTCGTAAGCGGCTGCGGACTGAAACCAGCTGTCAAAGCTGTGGCCGTTGCTACATTTCAATGCGTATTGAATCATCACAGGTCCAGAATACGGTTGCCGAATAGATACCGACCAACATGGCAAGATCAAGACTTGATATTGCCTCTATTGCGCGAGATGTCCGAATCCCCGCAAGAGTGAAGCCAGTTCAGGCGACCCCACCCGCTGTGCAGCCTTTTTGGGCGACAGCCATTTGCGCCTGCGTTCTCCGGCCTCGGGGAAATGTGTCGCCATCTGCCGCACATGCAGCGGAAACACATCAACCAGACACAACGCCGACGCCTTGTTGGGCCTGTTCTTGACATAGGCGAAACGCCCAAGCCTCTCGGTGCCGCAAACGCCCAGCACACCAGCCTCTTCCCAGGCCTCGCGGGCGGCTGTCTGTGACGGGCTGATCCCGTTGATCAACCACCCTTTGGGAATGATCCAACGCCGCGCCCTGCGTGTCGTTACCAGCAATATCTGAGGCTGGCCCGCATCGACCCGGTAACACAAGGCCGCCGCCTGAGAGTAGATCGGCAGCGCCCCGGAAAGCGAGAGGCTTTCGGTCGAAAGCCCGTCTGTCGTCGCGCGACTGCGCCCATCAAACACGGTCCATACTCACTGCTCGCTCCGCTTATGTTGCGGTTTATACAGTGAAAAATACCACATACGGGGACATAAGCCAAGCTCTTTGCGCGGCTTGCCTCAGGCAGTCATGCGCCCCGAAAGACGTCTCACCAGATCATCATGCGGGATATCCGCGTCGATTGCCAAACGCCGCAGCCCAAAATGGACATGCGCGATCTGCTGATAATACCGCGTGTAAATGAAGTTCGTGCCCCCTCCGGCCAGCGCGCCCAAAAGCGGAACAGACTGAGCCGCAAGTTTCTGCCCAAGAACAACGGACAGACGCGGCGCCACCATGGCAATCAGGCGTTGCATAGCAGGGCCAGTCAGCGTCAGACGCATCGAAAAGAACCCCAGATCAGCGCCATCATCCTTCTCTAGCGGCCCGGCGGCGGACAGCACCCGGATCGAGTCGAATTTCACATTCTCGGCCGTCGGATCAAATCCTTCCCGCGCCGCAGCGCCCTGTATCGCACGCAGGATCATCGCCGTGGTGGCGGGCAACTCGATCAAGGCAGTCGACACGCCCCCAAGGCCCCCGGCGGCACCCATCGCCGTAGTCAACGCCGTATTGATCCAAGGTTTTTGATCCGGCACGGCACGACGCGAGCCCTCGGCGGCATGCATCGCAAGCCAAAGCGCCTGCTCGGTGGCCTCGGTCAGGCCAAGCCGCACCGGTTCGGGCAGCTGTTCCAGCAAAGACTCCGCCGATCCGCCCAGCTTGTTCAATAAAGTAACCCCGGAGCCTCCGGCAGAGGCATAAAGCTGCGCCAAGCGGTCAAGCTCGGCCTCGGGATCAAGTTTTTCGACAAGAACTACGTCCTGCATCAGTGCCCTCCTGTCTTAAAAACATCGGCACTTTGCAGAGGCTTTTCAATAGCTCAATGGCTCCAACGAGTGACAAGCCCTTGAATTCCAGACCAAACCCCGGGGTTGAGCTCCAGCCCTAGTACCCGCTCCGGGTTTGTAGGCGGCGGCATCTCAACACCTGTGAGCCGAGAGAAACCAAACCGCGCATAATAGGGTGCATCGCCCACCAGCATGACGCGATCCCAGCCTTTGGCGCGCCCGGCCTCGACACCCTGATGGATCAGATAACCGCCCAGCCCCTCCCCCTGATGGGTCGGATGCACGGCGACAGGGCCCAGCAATAACGCGTCGTGTTCACCCACATGCACAGGCCAGAACCGGATTGCGCCCGCCAGAATACCCTGCCCGTCGCGTGCGACCTGCGAAAGGCCCGCGACAGGCGGCACATCATCGCGCAAACGGTAGGATGACAGCGCCTCGCGCCCGGGCGCAAAGCACAGGTCATAAAGGGCCTCGACCTCCCACCAATCATCCGGCGCCTCCGGCCTGATCCTGAATTGCTGCACGCGCGCCCTCTTTTCCTTGCTGGAATTCGCCCTAGCACTTCGATACGCCTTGGGCAAATGCTTGGAGACCTTGATGTTCTATCGCCCCGAAGACGGCCACGGCCTGCCGCACAACCCTTTCAACGCCATCATAACGCCCCGTCCGATCGGCTGGATATCGACGCGCGATGCTGAAGGGATCAATAACCTGGCCCCCTATTCCTTCTTCAACGGGGTCGCCTATACACCGCCGCAGGTGATGTTTGCCTCAACCGGCACGAAACACGATCAGAATGGCGGCAAGGACAGTATCGCCAATATCGAGGCCACGGGCGTATTCTGTGTCAACATCGTGGCGCACGCGCATCGCGACGCCATGAATGCCAGCTCGGAAGGTCTGCCGAAGCATATCGATGAGTTCGCCCATGCAGGGCTGACACCGGTTGAATGTGAAACCATCAGTTGCGCGCGGGTTGCAGGGGCACCCGCGGCGCTGGAATGCAAGCTCACGCAGATCGTCACGCTTCCCGGTGAGGCCAACCGGGTGGTGTTCGGAGAGGTCACCGGCGTGCATCTGCACGACGATCACATCATCGATGGCAAGTTTGACGTCACCTCGTTCAACCCCGTCGCCAGATTGGGCTATCGGGATTATTCAGTTGTGACGCAATTGTTCTCGCTCAACCGTCCCGACGATTGAAAGGTTGGAAATGGGGGCTCTGCCCCCGCCGCCCCTCGGGCGTCTCCCCCGAGATATTTATAGCCAGATGAAGCGGGGGATCCGTTCTTCATCTGGCCCCAAAATATCTCGGAGCGCGAGGCAGAGCCTCGCAAAATATCATCAATGGCCGCCCAAAATGCCGGTTCGGACAGAATAATCAACAGCCAGTTCGTAATCCGGGTCGTCATCGCTGTCGACCATCAGGTGGCCGGCCTTGTTCAGCAGCTTATGACAGTCGCGGCTCAGGTGCCGCAGCATGACGCGCTTACCGGCCGCCTCGTATTTGGCGGCAATATTCTCGATGGCCTGAAGGGCGGATTGGTCGACCACGCGGCTGGCTGCAAAGTCGATGATCACGGTTTCAGGGTCATTGGGTACGTCAAACAGTTCCACAAACCCTTCGGACGAGCCAAAGAACAGCGGACCCTGGATTTCGTAAACCTTTGCGCCCTCTTCGGTAGCGGAGTCCCGAGTGACGGCGTGGATGCGTTTGGCGTTGTTCCATGCATAGGCCAGGGCCGAGACAATCACACCAACCACAACGGCGACAGCAAGGTCTTCCATCACCGTCACCACAGTCACCAGTACGATCACGAACGCGTCTGTCAGAGGCACTTTGCGCAGGATATTCAGAGAGTTCCAGGCGAAGGTTCCGATCACAACCATGAACATCACACCCACCAGCGCGGCCAGCGGGATCTGTTCGATCAGGGATGACCCAACGAGGATGAACAGCAGCAGGAATAGCGCCGCAGCGATGCCTGCGATACGCGTGCGCCCGCCCGATTTCACGTTGATCATCGACTGACCGATCATCGCGCAGCCGCCCATGCCTCCGAAGAAGCCGGTAACCACATTGGCGGTGCCCTGCGCGATGCACTCCTGCGAGGCACCTCCGCGTTTGTTGGTAATCTCACCCACGAGGTTCAGGGTCAGCAGGGATTCGATCAGGCCAATGGCAGCGAGGATCAGGGCATAGGGCAGGATGATTTCGAAAGTTTCCCAGTTCAGCGGCACCATCGGGATGTGGAAACTTGGCAAGCCACCCTCGATCGAGGCCAGATCGCCAACGCGCGGAACGTCCAGCCCGACGCCGATGACCAATGCGGCCACGACCACAATGCCAGCCAGAGGCGCTGGGATGATGCGGGTGATGCGGGGCATGACCCAGATCACTGCCATGGTCAGCGCGACCAGACCCAGCATGGTATAAAGCTGCATGCCCGAGAGCCATTCTCCGCCGCCCATACCGTGGCCCGTGTTTTCCATGGTGCCGGGGACTTTGAACTGACCCAACTGCGCCAGAAAGATTACAATCGCCAGGCCGTTCACAAAGCCCAGCATCACCGGATGCGGAACAAGGCGTATGAAGCGGCCCCAATGCATCGCCCCCGCGATGATCTGCATGATCCCCATCAGCACTACAGTCGCGAACAGGTATTCGACCCCGTGCTGCGCGACCAGAGCGACCATGACCACGGCCAGCGCGCCGGTTGCGCCTGAGATCATGCCCGGACGACCACCAATCAGCGCCGTGATCAGGCCCACCAGAAAGGCGGCATACAGGCCGACCAGCGGGTGCACCCCAGCGACAAAGGCAAAAGCCACGGCTTCGGGTACGAGCGCCAGAGCAACGGTAAGACCTGACAGCAGCTCGATCCGCAGGCGGGAGAAGGTCAGCCCTTCGTCAGGCACCCAGCGCAGATCGGGTATGGCTAGGCGATTGGCAAAGCTTGCCAGCAAGGCTCGGGGCATGGATCAGTCCTGTCGGTCGGTTATGTTCGCGCGAAAGGGGCCTTCTAGCGGCCAAAAGCATCTTGAGATACTGCGTCTGGCGGGACCCAGACATGCGCCAGACGCATAGCTTGCACGAAATACGCGCAAACCGTTGAAGCCACTTGTCAAAAACGGCTGTGGCCCGCAGAACTCTGTCAGCAGGAATTTTCAATGGAGAACGATTGTGACCCAAACAAAAATCGCCGTCATCGGAGGATCGGGCATCTATGACATCGATGGTCTGGAAAATGCCGAATGGGTTACGGTGGAAACGCCTTGGGGCGCGCCGTCGGATCAGATCCTGACTGGATCACTGGGCGGGGTTGAGATGGCGTTCCTGCCGCGTCATGGGCGTGGCCATGTGCACTCCCCTACCGAGGTGCCTTATCGCGCCAATATCGACGCGCTGAAGCGGTTGGGGATGACGGATGTGATCTCGGTCTCGGCCTGCGGATCGTTTCGCGAACATATGGCACCGGGCGATTTCGTGATCGTGGATCAGTTCATCGACCGGACCTTTGCGCGGGAAAAGAGCTTTTTTGGAACCGGCTGCGTTGCACATGTCAGCGTGGCGCATCCCACCTGCCCGCGCCTGTCTGATGCCTGTGAGACTGCGGGCAAGGCCGCCGGCATTACCATCCATCGCGGTGGCACTTATCTGGCGATGGAGGGGCCGCAGTTTTCCTCGCTGGCGGAATCCAAGATGTATCGCGAGCAATGGGGGTGTGACGTGATCGGCATGACGAACATGCCCGAAGCGAAGTTGGCCCGCGAAGCCGAGCTTTGTTATGCCTCAATCGCCATGGTCACCGACTATGACAGTTGGCACCCGGATCACGGCGAGGTCGACGTGGCCGCCATCATCGCCACGCTGACCGGCAATGCCGAGAAAGGCCGGGCGCTGGTCAAGGGCCTGCCCGCCTTACTGGGGGCCAAGCGTGAGCCCTGCCCGCATGGCTGTGACCGGGCATTGGAATATGCCATCCTGACCGCCCCTGAAAAACGCGACCCGGCTTTGCTGGCCAAGCTGGATGCGGTGGCTGGGCGGGTGCTCTAACCTCAGTTTTGCGATAGGGTTTGCTGTACGTTATCCCACAGGCCATGTGACCAGAGGTCGTTATGGGTGCCGCCGGGGATCACATAAAGCTGCGCGGTGTCGGACATCTCGGCCAGGGCTTGTCCGTGGTGCAGAGGGATGGTCTCGTCCATGGTGCCATGGAAGATCAGCGTTGGCACTGTGATCTTTTCGATCAGATTGCGCGTTGCAAATTGATCTTTCATCAGCGCTGAGACCGGCAGCAGCGGGTAACGTTCAGCCGCGACGTCGACGGTTGCGGTGAACGGAGCCTCAAGTATTAACAATTCTGCGCCGGGCCGTTGCTGGGCTACGGCAGCAGCGATGCCGGTGCCGAGGCTCTGACCATGCAGGACCACTTTCTCGCCTTCTCCGATCAGCCTATCGTAAAGCTGAATACCGTCAGAGATCAGAGCCAGTTCAAAGGGTTCGCCCTCGCTACCCGGAAATCCGCGATAGCTGGGCGCAAGCAGTCCGTATCCTGAGTTGAGGATCTCACGCAGCCGGTCGGCCCGGTCGCCCAGATTGCCGCTTTGACCGTGGAAGAACAGAACCGTCGGCGCATCAGCGATTGCAGCAGGAGCAGCCCAGACAGTCAGCACGGTGCCATCGGCCATTGGCAGCGACAACGCATCGACATCCGCCAACCCGACAGAAGCCGGATCAGGCAACTCGCCATCGGGCTTGTATAGCAGCGATTGCTGGTTGAAATACATATAGCCAAGGACAGAGGCATAGATAACGGCCCCGGCCAGCAGGAGGCCAAGCAAAACGCGTTTCGCGCGCCCGACACCGAAATGGACGTTGCCCAATCTCGCATCTGAATACTGCGTCTCTGCCATCGCCTCTTCCTTTGGGTTGCACTGCGAGTCTGGGGGCTCATAGGGAGGTTTCAAGATATATGAATCAAGCTTCATCCAGTCTTAAGCCTATTGCGCTGGTGTCAGAACACCCGGCTATTGCGCTCGTAAAAGGTTGAATTGGCCTCATGCCTTGCCATGTTGATGCTGAATATCAGAGAAAGAGCAGGCACTTAGCCGCCCACCACCAAATTTGCGAGGTCTGATGAAACGATTAGAGGCGTTGGACGCGGCCCGGTTTTTGGCCTTTTGCGGCATGGTTTTGGTGAATTTCCGCATCGCCGCTGAGGTTGCACCAGGCACAGATTGGGCCTCGATCCTGATCAATGCACTTGAAGGGCGCGCAGCGGCTTTATTTGTTGTTCTGGCGGGGATCGGCATCGGGTTGTCGCGCATCCCGGCGGGAGTGCTGCTGTGCCGTGCTGCGTTTCTGTTTGTAATCGGCCTGATCAACATGACAGTGTTTGATGCCGATATCCTCCATTTCTACGCGCTCTATTTTGTGGTGGGGGCGATGTTTCTGACAGCCTCGCAACGCGGGTTATGGCTGGGCGCGCTGGGGATCGTTATGCTCGCGGTGATCGCCAATCTGGTTCTTGACTATGACCGGGGCTGGGATTGGCAGGCACTGGTTTATACCGACCTCTGGACCCTGCCCGGTTTTCTGCGCAACACAATGTTCAACGGCTGGCACCCGGTGCTGCCTTGGGCCGCTTTTCTGCTGATCGGGATGGCGATTGCGCGATCCGATATCCGGACGCTTTGCATTCAGCATCGGTTGATCATGTGGGGCTTTGGCGCTGCGGTGCTGGCGCTGTTTCCACAGATGATGACATCAGACCCTGAATTGGTCGCCTATCTGGGAACCGCATCCATCCCACCCGGACCGTTCTATATCGTGGCGGGGACCGGCACAGCCTGCGTCGTGATCGGTCTGCTGCTGAAACTCTGGCCAGTGGTCGAGCGCAGCCGGATCGGTCCGTTCCTGACCGCACCGGGGCGGCAGAGCCTGACGCTTTACATGGCGCATATTCTGATCGGGATGGGCCTGTTGGAAGGGTTAGGGTTGCTCGACGGGTCGCTGAGCGCACCGCAGATTGCGCTACTCGCGCTGCTTTTTTGCGCGCTGTCTTCAGTTTTTGCACGACTTTGGTCCCTTAGATTCAAGCGCGGCCCGTTAGAGGCGGTGATGCGGCGTGTGACCGAGCGCGCAAAGGGTTGACGTTGCCGTCGCAACGGGGCTTGGTGTCGGAAACGCACCGATAGGATAACCCATGTCGTTAGAACTCTGGCTGGCTTTTGTGGCCGCATCGACAGCGCTGCTGCTGATCCCCGGCCCCACCGTGTTGCTGGTACTCAGCTATGCGTTGTCGAAAGGGCGCAGCGTCGCCGTTGCCTCGGCGACCGGCGTGGCTCTGGGTGATCTGGTGGCGATGACTGCGTCGCTATTGGGATTGGGCGCGCTGGTGCTGGCCTCAGCCACTTTGTTCACTGTGCTGAAATGGGTTGGTGCTGTTTATCTGGTTTGGCTGGGCATCAAGCTGCTGCGCAGTGCACCTTCGGGCGGGTTGCAGGCTGTCGAGACCAAACGCGATGTCACCGCCCGCAGCGTTTTTGGCCACGCCGCGGCGGTAACCGCATTGAACCCGAAATCCATCGCGTTCTTCATCGCGTTCGTGCCGCAGTTTCTGCGCCCGGCGGACCCGCTCGGCCCGCAGTTCGCGATCCTGATTGCCACTTTTGTTGGCCTAGCTGGGCTGAACGCGCTGGCCTATGCGCTGCTGGCGGACCGGTTGCGCCGCATGATCGGGCGCGCAAGCGTCATCACCGCCATGACCCGGTTCGGAGGATTGACCTTGATCGGAATGGGCGTCGCCACCGCAGTCCTGCGTCGCCCGGCCTGAACTTATTCTTCCGCGTTTTCCTTCATGAATCCCCGGATGAACCGGCGGATTTCGCGGGCGGCTGACGTGTCCAGTTCCTTACACAGCTCTACAAATGCGTCCCGCTCATCCTTATCGAGACGCAGGACCAACTGACTGTTTTTCTTTGTGGATTTCTTTCCGTCTTTCTTAGCCACGCGCCCTGACCCCGTTCAGACCTTGATTCATATCGCGATGCAATGTATATACATAGCATAGAAAATGTAGATATCGGGCACATAACAACAAAAGTGAGATTAAAGCAATGAACCTTCATGTCGCGCAGGCTTTTCTTCTTCGGGATCAACGCAACTGGCGTAAACCGCACCTGTCATGGTTGCCGGACGCCTTGTATCGGTACTATGGCCTGCCAAACGTCATCAGCCGCCGCCGCAAGTAGCCGCAGGGCCCAAAGTTCTCTTGCATGACCGTCCCTGATGGGCCAAACACCCCCGCGTGTTTGATGCCAAAAGGGTGACCCATGTCCAGAAACAAAACGGTCAAGGATTACATTCGGACCATCGTCGATTTCCCGCATGAGGGGATCATGTTCCGCGATGTCACCACCCTGTTTGCCGACCCGCGCGGGTTCCGCATGGCGATTGACCAGATGCTGCACCCCTATGCGGGCGAACGGATCGACAAGGTTGTGGGCCTTGAGGCACGCGGCTTCATTCTGGGCGGCGCCATAGCGCACCAACTGAGCGTTGGTTTCGTGCCGATCCGCAAGAAAGGCAAACTGCCGGGCACCACGATCAGTCAGGATTATAAGCTGGAATATGGCGAGGCCATCGTGGAAATCCACGACGACGCCATCCAGCCGGGCGAGAAGATTCTGGTCGTCGACGATCTGCTGGCCACCGGCGGCACAGCTGCAGCCGGGATCAAACTGATCGAACGGCTGGGCGGAGAAATCATTTCCTGCGCGTTCATCATTGACCTGCCCGAATTGGGCGGGCGCAAAGTTCTGGAAGATCTGGGCATGGACGTGCATGTTCTGTGCGAGTTCGAAGGGCTCTGACCGTCACGCTTTTCACAAACTTGTGATTGGAATTTGGGCGGCCCGATGGCTTAGCGCGCAAGCCGCCTAATTCAAGAAACAAAAGCGTTCAAAATCTGTGATCCCCCAGCGACCCGACTGCGTAGATTGGTTGATGCCACTTAGGGCATTCTCAACCAGGGAACCTTATCATGTTGCGCAAATACGCTGTTGCCGGAGTAGCTGGCATTCTGTTGTCCACCGCAGCCCTCGCGGACGGCCACTCCAAAGATATCGTCGACACTGCGGTGAACGCGGGCAGCTTTGAAACGCTTGTTGCCGCGGTTCAGGCCGCCGAGCTGGTCGATACTTTGAAGGGTGAAGGCCCTTTCACTGTCTTTGCCCCCACCGATGAAGCGTTCGCTGCCCTGCCCGAAGGTACGGTGGAAAACCTGCTGAAGCCGGAAAACAAGGATCAGCTGGTCGCCATTCTGACCTATCACGTGGTGCCGGGTAAGGTGATGTCGGGCGATCTGTCCGACGATATGACCGCTGCAACCGTTCAGGGCGGAGATATCACGGTGGATCTGGATAACGGCGTGATGATCAATGACGCCAACGTCGTCCAGGCCGATATCGAGGCTGAAAATGGCGTGATCCATGTGATCGACAAAGTCATTTTGCCAGCGTCCTAACGCAGGATCGCGGCCTGGCCCTGTCCCGGGCCGCGGTCACCCCGGCAATACGGCGCCGGGGTTCATGATCCCGAGCGGGTCCAATGCATCCTTGATGGCACGCATCGCGCTCAACCTGACCGGATCGCCATACCGCGCCAAATCTTCCGTCTTCAGACGCCCGATACCATGTTCCGCGCTGACCGAGCCGCCAAACGCATGCACAAGGTCATGCACGGCGCGTTTGATTGCGGCCCTTTGCCCAACGTATTCCGCCCGGTCATGCCCCGGCGGAGGAAATACGTTGTAATGCAGATTACCGTCCCCCAGATGCCCAAAACAATTCAGGCGAAAAGACCCCAGCGCGGCGACGACCTTTTCACCCTGCCGAATAAACTCGGGGATGTCAGAGATCGGAACCGATATATCATGGCTGGACACGGACCCGATCAACCGGTTGGCTTCCGGTATGTTCTCGCGCACGGCCCAAAGCTCGGCACGTTGTGCCTCGCTCTGGGCAATCACGCCGTCATTGACCAACCCGCGTGCCTCGGCATTCGCATAGAGCATCTCAAGGATCTCAGAAGGGTCCTGCCCCTCTGACAGGCCGAGTTCGATCAGAACGGACCATTCGGGCTGCTCCGTAAAGGGTTGCCGGACATCAGGCAGAACCTCGGTCAGAAATTGCAAACCTTGCCGGTGGATCAGCTCGAAGGTACTGACAGCCTCGCCCACCCGATCGCGCGACAGTGACAGCAGGTCAATCGCCGCTTCAGGTGATGCCACCTGAAACATCGCCGTTCCGACCGCATTAGGTCGCGGAAACAGCTTCAAAGCCGCTGCGGTTATGATGCCCAGCGTTCCTTCTGACCCGATCAGAAGGTTGCGCAGATCAAAGCCGGTGTTGTCTTTGCGCAACCGGCTCAGCCCATGCCAGATCTCGCCACTGGGCAAAACCGCCTCAAGCCCTAGGCACAGATCGCGCGCGTTGCCATAGCGCAGCACGTTCACTCCGCCCGCATTGGTGGCCAGATTGCCGCCGATCCGGCAAGAGCCCTGCGCCGCCAGCGACAGCGGGAACAACAGGTCAGCCTGTTCTGCTGCGGCCTGTATATCCTCCAGGATCGCACCACCCTCGGCGATCATTATGTTCTCGGTTGGATAGATCGCACGGATCGCGGTCATGCGCTCCAGTGACAGGATCAAGGGCACGGGACCCTCTGCCATCACTTGACCGCCAACCAGCCCGGTCCCGCCGCCATAAGGCACAACCGGGACTCGCGCTTCATGCGCATATCGCACAAGCGCCGAGACTTCCTCGACCGAGCGCGGCATCGCCAGCAAACCGCCCTGACCGATAAACCGACGACGCGGTTCTTCAAGATAGCGATCCTCAAGCGGGCGCAGCACATCGTTGCCGAGCGCATTGCGGATAACGCGGGCAAAATTTTCATCGGCAGGATTCAGTTCCATACCCCATCCCTGCCAAAGGCAATCACCAGCGGCAAGCCCTATTCCAGATCGATCAGATATTGCGGCTCCAACACCACCACGGTGGGACGGTCCGGCAAGGTCCGCAGCGAGACGACGATCTCGGACACCCCATCGCGCTGCACCGGAAACGTATCCCGGATATCCACCAGAAACCGCTCCAGCGAAAATCCCGAGAACCAGTGCATCGGTATGATCACCGAGCTTTTCAGCCGTTTCAGCACCTCGATCATCTCGGGCAACGGCATCGTCGTGCCGCCATCCACCGCTGCCATGACCACATCCAGCCGCCCAAGCGCCGCAAACTGCTCGTCCGAGGGGATATGATGCAGATGACCCAGATGCCCGATACACAGCCCCTCTACTTCGAACACGAAGATCGAATTCCCGCGTTCCTCGACCCCACCATAGGTTGACCGAATGTCGGTCGAGACATTGCGCACCAGCATCTCACCCAGATCGAGGTAGTGGTCGACCCCCTGCCCGAACTCGCCCCAGCCCGGCAAGACATGTGGAATAGCTGGATCAGGGTACGCCGTCCAATGGGTGCTATGCGCGTGATTCATGGTCACCACATCCGGAATCAGATCGGCGCCTCCGATGAACCCGGTAAAATCCGTAACCGCATTCAACCCGCCCTGTGTCTGGATCAGAAACGAGGCATGGGCGACATAGCTGATCCGCACCGAAAACTCGGGCACCGGATCCTGCCAGGCCGCCTTGTGCAGATACTCGATCCCGGGCGCCGCATCCGCGATAGCTATGCAATGGCTTGGCCGACGCTCCTGCGCCACCGCCCCGCCTGCAAACATCATCAGCCCAAAAACAATCCACCGCATGAAGGGAGTGTAGCGCAGAACGCAACCAAGTCATGCCCCTTGTTCATCTGGCCAAAAATATCCCGGGGGAGACGCGGCTTGCCGCGGCGGGGGCAGAGCCCCTACCCAGCGTCCGTCTTGCCCCGCCGATCGGACCGCAAAGAGGCATAGAGTACATGCGTCCGCCACCGCCCATTGATCTGCAGATAAGACTGCGCCACGCCTTCGTATTTGAACCCCGAGCTTTCCAACAACCCGCGAGAGGCCTTGTTTTCCGGAAGACAGGCCGCCTCGATCCGGCTCAGATCCAGCCGGGTAAAGGCGTAATGCACAACCGCCCCGATCGCCTCACGCATGAAGCCCTGCCGCGCATAGGTCTCACCGGTCCAATAGCCCAGCGTTCCCGCCTGCGCCGGACCCCGCCGTATATTGTCCAGCGTGATCGCCCCCAGCAGCACATCATCGCTGCGGCGGAACAGAAACAACGGGATCGCCGTTCCACTGGCCACGGAACGCTGCGCCCAATAGACCCGGTTAGTAAACGATTTGCGGCTCAGATGATCGTTGGCCCAGACCGGCTCCCACGGCACCAGATAATCTTTCGACGACCGCCGCAGCGCGGTCCAGTCGTTGAAGTCGGAATGTATGGGCGGGCGCAGAGTCAGGCGCTCGGTTTCGAGTTTCAGCTTGCGTCTGCCTAACAGCATCACGCCGCACGCCTCTCCTGCAATTCCGTCAGTGTCGGTGCACCCGAGACCGGACCATAAAGCGCCAGCGCGGCCGGGGCCTGTACCGCCATGCTTTCGGCAAAGGCGCGCACATCCTCGGTGCTGACCGCATCGATTTTGGCCACAGTATCGTCAAGCGAGGGCACCCGCCCCCAAATCTGCACCAGACGCGCCAGACGTTCGGCCCGGTTCGACGGGCTTTCCAGCCCCATCAGCATCCCGGCCTTCATCTGCGCGCGGGCGCGGGCAACCTCTTCAGCGCTCATGTCTTCGGCTGCGCGCTTCATTTCATCGATGGTGATGGTGGCCAATTCCGCGACCTGATCCGCAGATGTCCCGGCATAGATCGTCGTGGTACCGGTATCCGCATAGGCCCCGGTCTGTGCGAAGATCGTATAGCACAGCCCCCGCGTTTCGCGCACTTCCTGAAACAGGCGCGAGGACATGCCGCCACCCAGAGCGGTCGAGTAAATCTGGGCCGTATAGATCGCATCATCGCGATAGCCCGGACTCTCCAGGGCCAGCGCAAAATGGGCCTGTTCCAGCTCCTTCTCCTGCCGTGCCTCACCGCCGGTGAACCGGCCCGCCTCGGGGACAAGGCCCTTTCTCGGCTGCAGATGCCCGAACATCTCTTCGGCCATTTTCTTCAGCGCATCGTGGTCCACAGCTCCAGCTGCAGACAGGATCATCTGTTCCGGCCCATAGTGCTCAGCCACAAAACCCGACAAGTCCTCACGGGAAAACGCACTGACGCGCTCGGTCGGGCCCAGAATGGTGCGGCCAAGGGGTTGGTCGTGATAGCTCTGCTCTTGCAGCCAGTCAAAGATCACATCGTCAGGTGTGTCATAGGCCTGACCGATTTCCTGCAGGATCACGCCGCGCTCGACCTCGATCTCACGCGGATCAAAGACCGGGTTCAGAACGATGTCGCCGATCACGTCCATCGCCAGCGCCACGTCGTCCTTCAGAACGCGCGCATAATAGGCCGTCACCTCGCGTGAGGTATAGGCGTTGATATAGCCGCCCACATCCTCGATCGCCTCGGCGATTTGCAGCGCGGAACGGCGCTCGGTTCCCTTGAACGCCATATGCTCAAGGAAATGGGCGATGCCATTCTGCTCGATCCGTTCATGCCGCCCACCGGCGGTCACCCAGATGCCGATGGCCGCAGATTGCAGCCCCGGCATATGTTCACTGACGATACGAAAGCCGTTCTTCAGTTGGTCCTGTCTGACTGTCACTCAGCGATATGCCTTCTGATATGATCCTCAAGGGTGCCCAGATCGTTGGCAATCCGTGTCACCCGTTCCGGACGTTCATACAGATCAGACATGCGGGATGGAAGAGGCGGATGTTCGCCGCTTGCCTTCTCGACCGCCGCCGGGAATTTCGCGGGGTGCGCGGTGGCCAGAGTGATCATCGGAACGTCTGCGGAGCGATGTTCTTCGGCGACCTTGATCCCAACGGCGGTGTGCGGGCAGACCAGTTCCGCACTGTGAGCCAGCGTGTGTTTGATTGTCTCAAGCGTTTCATCCTCGGACACGCGACCCGAGTCGAAGCTCTCACGCAGCGCTTCCATCGCGCCTTGGCTGACGTTGAAGCCACCGTTCTTCAGTTCATCCATCAACTGAGCAACGGCACCGCCATCCTCGCCATAGGCATAATACAGCGCGCGTTCAAAGTTCGAGCTGACCTGAATATCCATCGACGGGCTGATTGAGGGGATCGTATCGCCCTTGAAATACCCCTCGCCCGAGAGGCAACGGTGCAGAATGTCGTTCTGGTTGGTCGCCACCACCAGACGATCGATGGGCAGGCCCATACGCTTGGCCAAGTAGCCTGCAAAGATATCGCCAAAGTTGCCGGTCGGCACGGTAAAGCTGACCTTGCGATGCGGCGCGCCGAGGCTGACGGCGGCCGAGAAATAATAAACGATCTGCGCCAGCACGCGGGCGAAGTTGATCGAATTGACGCCTGCAAGCTTCACACCGTCGCGGAATTCGAAATCGTTGAACATGTCTTTCAGCGCAGCCTGACAGTCATCGAAGTCGCCATCCACGGCCAAAGCGTGCACATTGCTGTCGGCGGGCGTTGTCATCTGACGGCGCTGCACCTCGGAAACACGGCCATGCGGGAAAAGGATGAACACATCCACCGCATCCAACCCTCGAAACGCCTCAATAGCAGCTGAGCCGGTATCGCCGCTGGTCGCGCCCACGATGGTCACGCGATCCCCGCGGCGTTTCAGGGCCACTTGGAACAGCTGACCAATCAGCTGCATCGCAAAATCCTTGAAGGCCAATGTCGGGCCATGGAACAATTCCAGCAGGAAGTGGTTCTCGTTCAACTGCTTCAACGGCGCGCGGGCGTCATGGCCAAAGCCTTCGTAAGCGCGGGCAATGATCGCCTTGAACTCGTCCTCGGCGAATGAGCCGCTGACATAGGGCCACATGACGCGAAACGCGATTTCCTCGTAAGGCAGACCGGCCAGAGCGGCGATCTCGTCCTGTGTCATCACCGGAATCTCGGCGGGCAAGTACAGGCCCCCGTCACGGGCAAGCCCGGTCAGCATCGCCTCTTCAAAGGTCAGTTCGGGCGCTTGCCCACGGGTCGAGATGTATTTCATATCGCGTCACTCTCAGAATTGGCGCGGTTGCGCCACAGGAAGTATCCGGTCATCGCAGCCCAGACCAGGGCCAGGCCAAACCAGGTGATTGCATATTGCAGGTGATCGTTCGGGATGCCCGCCGTGTCCACAGGCAAAGGCGTCACATTCGGGTCGGTTTCAGACCGGGCAATCAGCAGCACAGGCTCGGTCTTCAACGCCGCAGCCAGAGAGGGCGCATCCCGCGCGAACCAGATGTTGCTGCTGGTATCCGCCTCGGGGGTATAGCTGTCCACTTCATCCGGCCAGTGCAGGTTTCCCGTGATCTCCATCGGCCCGGTCAGCCGTTCGGTCTGTTTCGCGGTCGTCGGTACAAAACCCCGGTCCACCAAGATTGCCCGATCTTCGCTGCGGAAAGCCTGAATGATCCGGTACCCTGCCCCCACCTGCTTGACCGAAACCAGGACATGGATTTCACCCGGAAGCATCTCGCCGGTTACGGTCACGGGCAGGTACTTGTCTGCATCTTCCGAAACCGCTTCGGGCAAGGTCACCGGAGCTGCCGCGATACGGGCATCGATCTCGGCAAGTATGCTCTGTTTCCATGCCAGTCGCTGAATCTGCCAGGTGCCCAGCGACAGCAATATGCCCAATCCGGCAAGGCCGATGATCAGCAGGAACAGGGTGCGGCGCATGTCAGGGTAAAACCTCGTATCGGGAACCGGCGTCTTGTTAAGGCGCGCGCGGGCTGAATTGCAACCATGCAATTGTACGGGGCGCAATCTTGCGCCCCTAATCGAGAAAAAGCCGCCCCAGAGGGGCGGCTTTTGCAATTGAATCACCTGACGCGACTTACATCAGCGGGGCCTGACCCCAGATGTAGACGGCGAAGAACAGGAACAGCCAGACGACGTCGACAAAGTGCCAGTACCAGGCCGCAGCTTCGAAACCGACATGTTTCTCGGGGGTAAAGTCACCTTTCAGCGCCCGGATCAGGCAGACCGACAAGAAGATCGTCCCGATGATCACATGCGCACCGTGGAAACCGGTCGCCATGAAGAAGTTCGAGTAGAACTGGTCGCCACCAAACTTCCAACCTTCATGAGCCAGCAGTTCGTAATATTCGAATCCCTGCAGCGCGGTAAAGGCGATGCCCAGCGCGATCCCGATCGCCAGACCCTGCACCAGCGCCTTGCGGTCATTGTTATGTACCAGCGCATGGTGCGCCCATGTGATCGCACAGCCCGACAGCAGCAGGACCAGAGTGTTGATCAGCGGCAGGTGGAATGGGTCGACCGCATGGATGTCCGGCTGGATGTACTCGGTGCCAGCATAGTCGTACATCGGATACATGCGGTGTTTGAAGAACGACCAGAACCAGGCGAAGAAGAACATCACCTCGGACATCACGAAGAGGATGAAACCATAGCGCAGGCCGATGCGCACAACCGGCGTATGATCGCCCTGGCGGCTTTCGACCACCACTTCGGACCACCAGGCAAACATGGTGTACAGAACACCGATCAGCCCCATCCAGAAGATCCACGGAGTCACCCCGTGCATCCACAGAACAGCTCCGAACAGCATCACAAAGCCGGCCGCCGCGCCGACCAGTGGCCAGATCGACGGGTTCAGAATGTGATAATCATGGTCTTTTGCGTGTGCCATCAGCGTCCCTCACCTACAGGCGTTAGTTCTTGTTTGTATCAGCCTGCACGTCAAGGGCGGCATAGCCCTCGGGCAGGTCAATTTCGTAGAATGTATACGACAGCGTGATCGTATGAACATACTTGGCTTCCAGATCTTCGACCATTTCGGGGTCGACGAAAAAAGTCACCGGCATCTCAACCCGTTCACCGGGTTGCAGTACCTGCTCTTCAAAGCAGAAACAGGCGATTTTCTGGAAATATCCACCCGCCGAATAAGGCGCGACATTGTAAGACGCCTGCCCGGCAATCGGGCGATCGGTGGGGTTGTAGGCCTCATAGAAGGCCAGACCGGTCTCACCGATACGCACCTCCATTTCGCGCTCGACCGGCTTGAACTCCCAGTCCATGTCCTTGGCCTTTGAGGCGTCAAAGCGCACGGTGATGGTGCGATCCAGAATATCCTCGGGTGCTGTTTCTGCCACGCCGGTGGTGCCACCAAATCCGGTAACCCGGCAGAACCAGTCATAGAACGGCACTGCCGCCCAAGCGAGGCTGCCCATCAGCACCACAACACCCACAGTCTGGGCAACGGTCTTCTGAGGACCCGAAAGCGCCATCAGTTCTGCACCTCTTGCGTCGCCATGTTGAAATCCGTGCCCGACACCTTCACGACGGTCAGACCAAAGATGATCACGATGAAGGCTGCCAGCGTCAGGCCTACGCCCAGATTGCGGCTAAACCGGCGCTGGTGAAGCTCATGGGTTTTGCGCAGGCTCATGACCAGCCTCCCAATCCATAGGGTTTCAGCAGGGCCTCAACGAGGATCGCACCGAAATGAAGGAAGAGATACAGCAGCGACAGCTTGAAGAAGCTGCGCTCCACCTTGAAATTGTCAGCCTCTGAGTCATCCTCGCTGCGGCGGGAAATCAGCCACGCACCGCGCAGGAACAGAGCGTTCATCACCACGGCAACAGTCAGGTAGATCGGCCCGCCAATGCCCGAGAAGGCTGTGCCGACGGCCAGCAGGGCCAGCAGAGCCGTATAGACCAGAATATGCCAGCGCGTCGCCCGACGTCCATGAGTCACAGTCAGCATCGGCACGCCCGCATCGTCGTAATCCGAACGCATGAACAGCGCCAACGCCCAGAAATGCGGCGGCGTCCACATGAAGGTCAGAGCAAACATCAGCCACGGTTCGATCGACATTGATCCCGTCGCGGCGACCCAGCCGATCACCGGCGGGAACGCCCCGGCCGCGCCACCGATCACGATGTTCTGCGGGGTCGAGCGCTTGAGCCACATGGTGTAGACGGCGACATAGAAGAAAATGGTGAAACCCAGGAACGCGCCTGCAAACCAGTTCGTCGCCAAGCCGAGCATGATGACGGACAGGCCGGACAGAGCCAGACCCAGCGCCAATGCCTCACCCTCTTCGACCTTGCCGGACGGGATCGGGCGGCCTTTGGTGCGCTTCATGACACGGTCGATATCCGCGTCCCACCACATGTTCAGCGCACCCGATGCGCCGCCACCGATAGCAATGAACAAAATGGCGCAAAACCCGACAAACGGATGCACAGGAACCGGCGCGGCCAGCAGCCCGACCAGAGCGGTGAACACCACCAGCGACATCACGCGCGGCTTCAGCAAGGCGAAATAATCACCAAAGCCCGCCTCATCCGCACGGGGTTGTGCAGAAACGGTGCTGGCATTGAAGCTTGCGTCGCTCATATCCGGTCCTTCTGGGGCAAAAGCCGCGCGATTACCGCGCAGCCCGCTTGTGTTTACCTAGCCCGCGATGGGCTTAGTTCGAGGCCACCTGGTAAGCAGCAGGCTGACCTGCATACTCTTCCAGAGCACCTTGCAGCCATTCTTCATAGGCTTCTTCGCTGACCACTTTCACCGTGATCGGCATATAGGCATGGTCCTTGCCGCACAGTTCCGAGCACTGGCCGAAATAGACGCCTTCCTTGTCGGCCTGGAACCACAGCTCGGCCAGGCGACCTGGTACACCGTCCTGCTTCACGCCAAAGGAAGGGATGGCCCAAGAGTGGATCACGTCCGACGCCGTGACCTGCATCACGATGATCTTGCCAACCGGTACGACAACAGCCGTGTCGGTGGCCAGAAGCCATTCATCGTCGCCATAACCGGAATCCGCGAGCTTCGCACGCATCGCATCGTCCAGAACAAACGGCGTTACGTCGGCATCCGCCGGGCGCGCGCCCTCATCCAGAGTGGCCGGATGGCCCAGAAGATAGCTGTCGAAGGCAAAATCGTGATCCACATATTCGTAGGTCCAGTACCACTGGTTGCCCACGACTTTGATCACCACGTCACCTTCCGGAATTTCCTGCTGCTTGAACAGCACCGGCAGCGAAAACGCTCCGATAAAGACCAGAATCAGGATCGGGCCAAGCGTCCACGCAATCTCAACCGGGGTGTAGTGCGAGAATCGCGCAGGATTCGGGTTGACGCGCTGGTTGTAGCGCATGATGCAGTACACCAGCAGACCCGCGACCAGCAGGCAGATTGCGGTGATGATCACGAGAATCATTCCGTCCAACCGCTGGATACCTTCCGCGAGGCTTGTCGCGGCAGGCTGGAAACCCATGCCACCATCGACCGGCTTGCCAATAATCTCAAGCTCCTGAGCCATGGCTGGAAGGCTGGAGAGGGCTGTTGCAAGCCCCGAAAGCATCAAAGCATTCTTCATGTTCTGTCCTGATCGTTTGATCTTTGCGTCCCTGGCGAAAAGGTGTGAATCGGTCGCACCTCTCCCGTTGTCTTTGGCCGCGTTAAAAACCATATTCCGGGAGGTAGATAAAGCAAAATGCTTGCGTCAAACAGACGCTATTTTTGATCTGGATCAAACCCGAAAGGTCGCAACCCATGACTCAGGCCCCATTTCGCCCTTTTGAGAGCACTCTTCCGCAAGACGAAGCGCTTGCTGTCTTGCAGTCCGCAACAGCCGGGGCCGAAGACGGAGAGCTTTTTGTCGAACGCCGAAAGTCCGAGTCTCTGGTGTTCGATGACGGGCGTCTGCGCACAGCATCTTATGACGCATCCGAAGGCTTCGGTCTACGCGCTGTTCAGGGCGAAGTGGCGGGATATGCTCATTCAACAGATGTTTCGATCCCTGCCCTGAAACGCGCCGCGGAAACGGCACGCCTTGCGGTAGGTGATGGTGGCGGTACGTTGGCTGAGCCTCCGCGATCAACCAATATCCGGCTTTATACGGATGAAGATCCCATCGAATCTGCCGATTTCCCAGTCAAGATAGAGACCCTGCGTGCGGTTGACGCCTTTGCCCGCGATCTGGACCCGCGCGTGGTGCAGGTCAGCGCCACCATCGCTGCCGCAGTTCAAGAAGTTGAAATTCTGCGCCCCGACGGTGTGCTGGTGCGCGATGTGCGCCCGATGACACGCCTGAATGTTTCGGTCATCGTCGAACAGAACGGACGACGTGAGAGCGGCTCGGCCGGGGGCGGAGGTCGTGTGGGGCTGGACGGCCTGATCGACCCTGCTGACTGGCAGGACAAGACACGCGAGGCGCTACGGATTGCACTAGTGAACCTAGATGCAATCCCCGCACCCGCCGGTGTGATGGAGGTTGCGCTTGGCCCCGGCTGGCCCGGTATCCTGTTGCACGAAGCCATCGGCCACGGGCTTGAAGGCGATTTCAATCGCAAGGGAAGCTCGGCCTTTGCTGGTCTGATGGGGCAGCAGATTGCCTCAAAGGGCGTCACTGTGGTGGATGATGGCACCATCGCTGATCGGCGCGGCTCGATAACCGTGGATGACGAAGGCACACCAAGCTCGCGAACGGTGCTGATTGAGGACGGTATCCTGACCGGTTACATGCAAGACCGCCAGAACGCCCGCCTTATGGGGGTATCACCTACCGGGAACGGGCGCCGGCAGAGTTATGCGCACAAACCCATGCCACGCATGACCAATACCATCATGCTCGGCGGTGACTCCGATCCGGCGGCGCTGGTCGCCGATATCAAGGACGGAATCTGGGCCGTGGGATTCGGCGGCGGTCAGGTCGATATTACCAACGGCAAGTTCGTCTTCTCCTGCACCGAGGCCTACCGCGTCGAAAACGGCAAGATCGGCGCACCCGTTAAAGGTGCTACGTTGATTGGCGACGGGCCCTCGGCATTGAAGCGTATCCGCGGTCTGGGCAATGATATGGCATTGGATCCCGGCATGGGGACGTGCGGCAAAGACGGGCAATGGGTGCCGGTCGGTGTCGGGCAGCCAACCGTTTTGATGGATGGCCTGACTGTCGGTGGGTCTGCCGCCTGAGTCGGACCCAAGAAAAAATACATGGGCGCACCGTTAACACGTTACCCTTCCAATTCGCCTGAGCGCAATCCGTCCGCCAACCGGGCCAAGAAAATTCGCACGAATTTTCTCATCTATTTTCAAAACCATAGATAGATCTTCAACCAAATTCCTTCAACAAATCGCATCTAATTTTCCGCAATTTACAGGCTGTTAACCCCCGAACCCGTAAACCAGTTCTGCAATCAGGCGGAGCACCGGATGACCGAGGAGCAGCTTTCTTCCAATCACCCCCCACTCCCACCCACCACGGAAGAGGACCGGTTTTCGTGGCTTCGCCTGTTGCGCTCACGCAAGGTTGGCCCAGCGACATTTCGCAGGCTGCTGCGTGAACATGGATCGGCGCAGAACGCGCTGGTCGCGCTGCCCGAAATGGCACGCGCTGTCGGAATAGAAGGGTATGAAATCTGCCCTCCCGGCGTCATCGAGGCGGAGCTCAAGGCTGCAAAAGCCGCCAAGGCGCGGCTTTTGTGCCTTGGGGCCGCCGATTTTCCTGCTGCCTTGGATGATCTGAACGACGCTCCGCCCTTGCTATGGGCCGTCGGGGACATGTCGCTTCTTCAAAAACCTGCGATCGCCATGGTGGGAGCCCGCAATTGCTCCTCTCTTGGCGCGCGCATGGCGCGGGGGTTAGCCTCTGATCTGGGCAACAAAGGACATACCATCGTCTCAGGGCTGGCGCGCGGCATCGATACCGCAGCGCATCTGGCATCGTTGGAGACCGGCACAATAGCGGTCATGGCCGGGGGCGTTGATGTGATTTACCCGGCAGAGAACACCGATCTGGCGCATGATATCGCCCGCAAGGGTCTGCGCCTGTCCGAACAGCCGATGGGTATGACGCCCCAGGCGCGCCACTTCCCCCGCCGCAATCGCATTATATCGGGGCTGGCACAGGCGGTTGTCGTGGTTGAGGCTGCTGCCAAGTCAGGAAGCCTCATTACCGCCCGGGACGCTCTGGATCAGGGGCGCGAGGTGCTGGCTGTTCCAGGTCATCCTTTTGATGCAAGAGCCGCTGGATGCAATTTATTGATTCGCGACGGGGCAACGCTCGTGCGGTCCGCCGACGATGTTCTCGAAGCCCTGCCAGCACAGGTCGCGCATTTCTCGGAACCTGAAACGCCAACCGCAGCCCCCAAACGCAACCCTGTGCAGGCAATTCATGCGCAGATCCTCGATCGCCTTGGCCCTTCACCTATTGCCGAGGATCAGTTGCTGCGCGACATTGCCGCCACCGCCGGAGAGCTGGGCCCTGCACTGGTTGATCTTGAGCTTGAGGGGCGGATCCAGCGCCAACCGGGCGGGCTATTATCCCTGGCGAGCTGAGGCGCGTCCTTTGAATCGGCTGATGTTTTGATGCGCGCATATCGCTCAAATGCCCCCTAGCATGCTGAAATCACGCCGCTTTTCAGGCGGTAAAAGGAACGCATTGACAATTCTGTCTTGCCCCACACATTTTGCACCACCATAGAAGGCGCCCAATTCGTCGAGCGAGGTTTCCACTTAAATGCCTGTAGTTGTTGTAGAATCTCCGGCCAAAGCAAAAACAATCAACAAATATCTCGGCCCCGACTACACGGTTTTGGCCTCGTACGGCCATGTGCGGGACCTGCCGCCGAAAGATGGTTCAGTCGATCCTGAGCACGAGTTTTCGATGAAATGGGAGGTCGGCAATGACAGCAAAAAGCATGTCAAAGCCATCGCAGACGCTCTCAAAGAAGACAACGCTCTGATCCTCGCAACTGACCCTGACCGCGAGGGCGAAGCGATCAGCTGGCATCTGCAGGAAGCGCTTACCAAGCGCCGCTCGATCAAGAAGGACACGCCGGTCAGTCGTGTGACGTTCAACGCCATTACCAAGGACGCCGTGACCGAGGCGATGCAGAACCCGCGTGAGGTCGATATGCCTCTGGTCGAGGCCTATCTGGCCCGCCGCGCGCTGGATTATTTGGTGGGCTTCAACCTGTCGCCCGTTCTGTGGCGCAAACTGCCGGGAGCGCGTTCGGCGGGGCGCGTGCAGTCGGTTTGCCTGCGCCTGATCGTCGAACGCGAGATGGAGATCGAAGCCTTCAAGCCGGTCGAATACTGGTCGGTCAAGGCTGTGTTCGAGACGCCCCGGGGTCAGACCTATGAGGCACGTCTGGTCACTCTGGCCGGTAAAAAGCTGGACAAGCATGATCTGACAAACGCAACGCAAGCTGAACTGGCCGTCCAAGCCATCACCAGCCGCGATCTAAGTGTGTCGTCGGTCGAGGCCAAGCCTGCCGCCCGTAACCCCTCTGCCCCGTTCATGACCTCGACCCTACAGCAGGAAGCTAGCCGCAAGTTCGGGATGGGTGCACGCCATGCGATGCAGGTGGCGCAGCGTCTCTATGAGGCGGGATACATTACCTATATGCGGACTGATGGCATCGACATGGCCCCCGAGGCCGTGGCTGCGACGCGCGATGCGATCACCGACCGTTATGGTGCGGAATACGTGCCGGACAGCCCGCGCATCTACAAGAACAAAGCCAAAAACGCGCAGGAAGCGCACGAGTGTATTCGCCCGACAGATATGTCGCGCGATGCCAAGGCGCTGAAGGTGACCGATGAGGATCAGCGCAAGCTCTATGATCTGATCTGGAAGCGCACCATCGCCTGCCAGATGGCCGCCGCGCGGCTGGAGCGTACGACAGTTGAGATCACCAGCACAGACGGTCAGGTTGGTCTGCGCGCCACTGGTCAGGTGGTGCTGTTCGACGGTTTCATGCGTGTTTATGAAGAAGGCCGCGATGACGTTGTCGACGATGACGACAAGCGCCTGCCACAGATCATGCAGGGCGATCCGGCGCGTTTTGCCAAAACATCGCTGCGCGATCAGTTTACCAAGGCCACCGGCGACTCGGACAAAGCCGCGATTCTGTCTGACAAAGAGGCCGTGCTTGCACTGCAGCACCATACTCAACCGCCTCCGCGCTATACCGAGGCCACCCTGGTCAAACGTATGGAAGAGCTGGGGATCGGGCGGCCCTCGACCTATGCCTCGATCGTCACCACGATTCAGGACCGTGAATATGTGCGCAAGGACAAGAACCGGCTGATCCCTGAGGAGAAGGGCCGGATCGTGACGATCTTCCTTCTGAACTTCTTCCGGCAATATGTGGGCTATGAGTTCACGGCCAATCTGGAGGAGGAGCTTGACGACGTCAGCGCAGGGGATCGCGATTACAAAGACCTGCTGGGCAAGTTCTGGCGTGATTTCTCGGCGGCGATTGGCGAAACGTCGGAACTGCGTATCTCAGAGGTGCTGGACAAGCTGGACGAGGCGCTGGCACCGCAGCTGTATCCGCCGCGCGAAGACGGCTCTGATCCGCGCATCTGCCCGAAATGCGGTGTCGGTCAATTGCACCTGAAGACCTCTCGCACCGGTGGTTTTGTGGGCTGCGGCAACTACCCCGAATGCACCTATACCCGCCCCATCGCGGGCGAAGGCGCAGAAGGCGACGAACGGCTGCTGGGCGAGGATGCGGGCGATGAAATCTGGTTGAAATCCGGCCGGTTCGGGCCATATGTTCAGCGCGGCGAACCCACGCCCGAGAATAAGAAGCCCCCGCGTGCGTCCCTACCCCGCGGCTGGAGCAAGGATGACATGGATTTGGAGAAAGCGCTGACGCTGCTCAGCCTGCCGCGTCAGATCGGGGAACATCCTGAAGGCGGTATGATCACGTCAAACTTTGGCCGCTTTGGCCCGTACCTGATGCATCAGCTCGCCGACGAGGCCAAACCGGTCTATGCCAACCTCAAAGACCCCAATGATGTGTTCGAGATCGGCATGAACCGCGCCGTGGAGCTGCTGGCCGAAAAGCGCGCCAATCCGGGACGCGGACGGCGCGCAGCGGCAAAACCGTTGAAAGAACTAGGTGAGCACCCCGGCGGCGGCACAATGCAGGTTCTGGACGGGCGCTATGGGCCCTATGTGAAGTGGGAAAAGGTCAATGCGACCATCCCCAAAGACATCAAGCCCGAGGATGTGACGCAGGAAATGGCTATCGAACTGGTCAATGAACGCGCGGCCAAGAAGGGTACCAAGAAAAAGGCAGCGCCGAAAAAGAAGGCGGCGGCCAAGAAAACCACCAAGAAGGCGGCGGGCTAGGTAGAAATACCACCCTCGCCCGGGTTTCATTGACTTCCCAATGACGTGACGGCACAACTCGGCCCAACACCATGTCATTGGGGGAGTTTTCCATGAAGAAAATCTATGACAATGCCGATGAGGCGCTCGATGGGGTGATCTCGGACGGCATGCTCATCGCGGCGGGCGGCTTTGGGCTGTGCGGTATCCCGGAGATGCTGCTTGAGGCGATCAAGGCCTCGGGTGCCAAGGATCTGACCTTTGCCTCGAACAACGCAGGTGTTGATGATTTCGGTATCGGCATCCTGCTGCAGACCAAGCAGGTCAAGAAGATGATCAGCTCATATGTCGGGGAAAACGCCGAGTTTATGCGCCAATACCTGAGCGGTGAACTTGAGCTGGAATTCAACCCACAAGGCACACTGGCCGAGCGGATGCGCGCCGGTGGTGCTGGCATCCCCGGGTTCTACACCAAGACAGGTGTAGGCACGGTGATTGCGGAGGGTAAAGAGCACAAGGAATTCAACGGCGAGACCTATATCATGGAGGAAGGCATCTTCGCCGACCTCGCCATCGTGAAGGCGTGGAAAGCCGATGACACCGGGAACCTCGTGTTCCGCAAGACCGCTCGTAACTTCAACGTGCCCGCCGCGACCTGCGGTAAAATCTGTGTGGCTGAGGTCGAAGAGATCGTCCCGCGCGGCTCACTTGAACCGGATTCGATCCACCTGCCCGGCATCTATGTGCATCGCATCATTCAAGGCAGCCACGAAAAGCGCATCGAACAGCGCACCACCCGCAAGAAGGAGGACGCATAATGCCCTGGGATCGCAATCAGATGGCCGCACGCGCGGCAGAAGAGCTGGAAGATGGCATGTATGTAAACCTCGGCATCGGGATTCCGACGCTGGTGGCGAACTATGTGGGTGACAAGGATATTACGCTGCAATCCGAGAACGGCATGCTGGGCATGGGCCCCTTCCCGTTCGAAGGCGAGGAAGACGCGGACCTGATCAACGCAGGGAAACAGACAATCACCGAACTGTCCCGCACGTCCTATTTCGATAGCGCGACTTCGTTTGCCATGATCCGGGGCGGTAAAATCGCCGCTGCGATTCTGGGTGCTATGGAAGTGGACGAGAAAGGCGATCTGGCGAACTGGATGATTCCCGGCAAGCTGGTCAAAGGCATGGGCGGTGCGATGGATCTGGTGGCCGGTGTGGGTCGCGTGATCGTGGTCATGGATCACACCAACAAGCACGGCGATTCAAAAGTGCTGAAAGAGTGCACTCTGCCACTGACTGGCCAGGGCGTCGTTGATCGCATCATCACCAATCTTGGCGTGCTGGATGTGGTCGAAGGCGGGCTTAAGATCGTAGAGCTGGCCGATGGTGTCAGCGAAGAGGATATGCGCGCAGCCACTCAGGCGACGATTGTCGGTTGAGTGCCCCATCTATGAATCGGAAGGCCCGCTGCTATGCGGGCCTTTTTTAGTTAGCGGTCTGAAAGACGCAGGGGTCCGAGACAAATTGAGGCGTCGTCGTACATAAGGCGCTGGCAACCTGAAACGCCGCAAGGACCTTTGGCACATAATCCCGCGTTTCGGCGTAAGGCGGCACACCACTGTGCTTATGCACGGCACCCTCACCCGCGTTATAGCCCGCCAGGACCAGAATCGGATCCTGCCCGAACTCTTCCATCAACCAATGCAGATACCGTACGCCGCCCTCGATATTCTGTTCGGGCTTGAAACTGTCTTTTACCCCAAAGCGCTCGGCCGTCGCCGGCATCAGCTGCATCAGGCCCTGTGCACCCGCAGAGCTCACGGCCTCAGTCTTTCCTGCCGATTCCACCGAGATCACGGCCAGCACCAGCGCGGGTGACACATTGGTGCCCACGGTAGATCGCAGAATATCAACACCCCGCTGATTGACGATTTCCTGCAATGTCTGCAGGCGTGGCGCAGCAACACCCGTGACGGTCAGCGCCTGCACAGCCTCACGCAACCGCCCTGCATTTGCCTGCGCCAGTTCGGGGGACACCCGATTCCAGAACGCCTTGTAGGATCCAACAGGCTTAGCGATCCCGGTCCCGGCAATCTTGGGCGGTGTCGATGCGGGCACCTTCGCCGGCGTCACGTCGTCTGGCACCTCAAGCAAAGCTCCGGTGCTGGGGGCCGAAGGAGCAGTCGCATGCTGTTCTGGTGTGATTTGGATGGTGACTCGCACGCGCGCTCCCGGCTTGGGGGCTGAGAGCCGCTTGTAAACACCGCGCGGTTCTTGCTCGGTCGCAAAGACTTGCGCTGCGCCACCTATTAGCAACGCGACCGCGCCGGCGCATATAAGTGCGTCCCGGAGATACATTTGCCTGCCTCGATTTTTATCTTTTGGAACAGTTTGAACCTGAGAACAGCTCATTACACCAGAAAAACAACGCGAATTGGGGCAATTTCGCCTCATTTGCCGCTATTTTGCATCGCTCGTGGCGGGTGGAAGTAAAAAGGAGATATTTTTTTTCGTTTATTTTCCGTATGTTACAATATTTCTCATCAAAAAGTTAAGCTTTGAGTGAAAAAAATCGCGATTGGCCCAATTCCTGCCACGCACAAGGGTCAAACATATATCCATGCCGAGACGATCGGGAGCGGACTGAGAGAGAAAGCTCTGGAAGACGCCGAGGTTAATTACTTTTTGATCCTTTAGGAGGGACGTAACATGATCAAGTTCATCAAGAACTTCCGCAAAGACGAAGACGGCGCCGTAACTGTAGACTGGGTCGTTCTGACCGCAGCTGTTGTGGGCCTGGCAGCTGTTGCATACAGCGGCATCTCAGGCGGTGCTTCGGGCATGGCTGACAATGTGGAAGCAGCGATGACCGGCGCAACTGTAAGCACCACATCGGCTGGTGGCGTTACCGGAGCAACAAGCGCTGACAGCTCTGACAGCGGCACCGGCGGCTAAGATATCGAAGCACGGCTAGTGCTAAGCCAAATCTTGGAGCCATATCAGAGAGATCTGATGTGGCTCTTTTCTATTCTTTCTTAGCGGCAAACAACTGGGGCGATTGGTATACGACCTCAATACGACAATGAATTTGTTCTTATTGTCCCTTATTTCGACACAATTCAAAGCTAGCGTTGATCGCGAACACGTTGGGGTACAATCAAAACATCCCATCCGCTTTGAATACTCATCCGCGCGACGATGAACGTGAGGTAATAATATGCGAGCTATGTTTGGTCTTGTCTTAATCATCGGCGTCGTCCTGGCAGGCGGCGCAGTTTATATGGCGCGGGGCTATATAACTGAGCATCAGAGTGCACTTGCCCGCGAGCGGCTGGCGGCGCAAGAGGCGCTGGCCAGCGCCAAAGAAGGCGTTGTTCCAACCGTCGGCGTAGTCGTATCGAATCGTAAGCTAAGATATGGCGAACCTCTGTCGCAAGATGATGTCCGTATGGTTCAATGGCCTGAATCAGCAGTGCCTGAAGGCAGCTTCACTGACATAGCCGTACTTTTTCCTGAGACCGATGACAGCGAACGCTTCGTTCTCAGAGCGATGGAAAAAGACGAAGCACTCATGAAGGTGAAAGTTACAAGGCCCGGTGAAGCCGCAGGCCTTACGTCGCAACTTGAAAAAGGAATGCGCGCGTTCGCCATCAGTGTTGACGTCGCCTCCGGCGTATCGGGCTTTCTGCGCCCTGGAGATAACATTGATGTCTATTGGACAGGCTCGTTGCGTGGCGCGGTTGAAGGCGCTCAGGGGGAAATCACGCGCTTAATTCAAAGCAAGATCCAGTTGATCGCGGTCGATCAAATCGCTGGATCGGACATAACCGGTGCGACGATTGCACGTACGGTCACTGTTGCAGCGACACCTGAACAAATTGCAGCGCTCGCGCAAGCCCAAAACACTGGACGGCTATCATTGGCTCTGGTTGGAGCGCAGGATGAAGCGGTTGCGAGCGCTATCGAAGTCGATCAACGAAAACTGCTTGGAATCAAAGAAGCAGCCCCGGCGCCGCAGGCACCCAAGAAACAAGTCTGCACCGTCCGAACTCGACGTGGGAACGAAATCGTCGAAACCCCAATCCCTTGCACAAACTAACGTCAATTCAGTCTGTTACGGACCAAAGGCCGCGCATTACGCGCGGCCTATTTCGTTGTGATGTTGCGCATTGTCCACATAAAGAAAATTCCAGAAACCATTGATTATTGCAATAAATCCGGTTTTCGCGCAGGGTTTCCGGATAGAGGGCATAAGACCCATAAAATCGAGTGGTGATCGGAGAGGCAGGTCACATGACAATACGTTCCTGGATCAGCGCAACCCTGCTGGGGTTGACGCTTGTAGTGAGCTCAATCGGCGATGCCGCTTGGGCCCAAAATCTTCGCGTGGTCAAGAAAGGGACGGCAGAATCGCTGGACGTCCCGGTCAACCGCGCAATCGTTGTGGAGAGCGAAGAACCGTTTGCTGAGATCAGCATCGCAAATGCGGGAATCGCGGACGTTTCGACGCTGTCGGATCGGACAATCTATGTATTAGGTCGCGCCCCAGGCATGACCACGCTGACCCTGTTCGACGGAGCGGGCAACCTTCTGACCAATGTACGGGTACGGGTTGCACCGGATGTCACTGAGTTCAAAGAAAGGCTGCGCCAGATCCTGCCAAATGAGCAGATCGAAGTGCGCACGGCCAATGACGGCATCGTCCTGTCGGGCACAGTCTCCAGCAGCGCTCGTCTTGCACGCGCTCTTGAGCTGGCCGAACGCTACGCGCCTGAACGTGTATCAAATCTGATGAATGTTGGCGGCGTGCAGCAGGTCATGTTGAAGGTGCGCTTTGCAGAAATGAATCGCTCGGTCGCGAAGAACCTGTCTGCTTCGCTGGGCTTTGGCGGCGGCGACGTAACTGCTGGTTTCAATACCTTGAACAACCAGGGTTCGCTGACCAACGCTTTGAGCAACAACATTCCGCTGGTGCAAACCAATACCGGCGCCATCCTCTTTGGTTTCGGGGCGGGCTCCACTCAGGTTCGTCTGCTGTTGGAAGCGCTTGAATCCAAAGGGTTGGCCCGAAGCCTTGCTGAACCGAATCTGTCAGCCCTGTCAGGTCAGGAAGCCGAATTCCTAGCAGGTGGCGAGGTTCCGATCCCTGTACCGCAAGATGATGGGGTCGTCGCTATCGAATATCGCCAATTCGGCGTGCAGGTTCTGTTCGTGCCTCGTGTGGTCGACGGTAATCTGATCAATCTCGAGATGGGGGCAACAGTTTCGAGTATCGACCCGAACTCTAACTTCACCATCAACGGGGACAACGTTCCAAGCTTCATCGTGCGTCAAACCAAGACTACTGTCGAGCTTCGCGATGGTGAGAGCTTTGCAATCGCGGGTTTAATCCAGGATGATTTCGCCGATCTGAGTAACCAAGTACCTTGGCTGGGTGATGTACCGGTTTTAGGTGCCCTGTTCCGCAGCGCTCAGTATCAACGCGAACAAAGCGAACTCATCATCATTGTCACCGCACATCTGGTATCACCAACGCGTGGCGAAGCTCTGGCTCTGCCAACTGACCGGGTAAAACCACCGAGCGAGTTTGATCTCTTTGTAAACGGCAAGGTCGCCCGAACAGAACGTGCTGGAAACGGTGCCGCGTCCGAAGTAGCCAAGCAGGATTTCGGTCAGTCTTATGGCTACGTCCTGGATTGATAGGAGAGGATAGAACCAATGGATAAGTGGATCATTACACTGGCTCTTTCGGTTGCTGTCGCAGGTTGTACACGCGAAGCCGGATATGAGATCGATGCTGGCACCTTCGGCAATGCGACCTTGAACAACATCCAGGTCATGAATGGCGAACTGACGTATAGCCAGATTCTGGCACAACGGTTCGCAGCTGAAGTTCCAACACAGATCAACTTTGCGTTTGATAGTGCAAAGCTTGATGTCTCGGCGCAGCGAATCCTACTGCAGCAAGCGGCTTGGATTAAGCAATTCCCCGAGGCGCGCTTCCGCGTTTATGGTCATACGGATGCGGTTGGATCTGACTCGTACAACAAGCGTTTGGGGCAGCGGCGTGCGAACGCCGCCGTCGCTTTCCTGACACAACAAGGGATTTCACGCTCAAGGCTTGAAGCAGTTGTTTCCTTTGGAAAATCCAGACCACTTGTGGCGACACCAGATCGCGACCGACGCAACCGTCGCACTGTAACCGAGGTATCCGGGTTTGTGGATCGTCATCCGAACCTGCTGGACGGAAAATATGCCCGCGTGATCTATCGAGAATACATCGCGAGCGCCACTCCACTGAGCTATATTCAGCGCGACGGCGACACCAGCGGCAGCGAATAATACTCAAGTCATGGGCGGCATTGTCGCCCATTTCCCTACAATTGGTTCTTTTGCGCCCAATTCTTGCCCAACTTCCAAGCGACGTTGTGAACAATTGGGTGACCTGCGGCCAAAATTGACCGCACCGGGCGACAGCAAACCAGAACTGACCTTCCACGCGTTCAATCGGTTTGCTCAGCCCTCTCGACGAGGATTGTGTTAATGACGAGCGCGACGCCGCAAGACGAAAATACCGCCATTCTGGCTTGCACCATAAGCCGGGATGTTCAGAACTTCGATCTTTTGATCGAAGATATGGAAGCCGCGCTGGGTGAGCGCTGGGGCGATCTTGGATTTGCAGAAGCGCTTGCGTTTTTCAGTCAACCGGAAGCTCAATCGCTGCAATTCGTGGCACTGGCACTGGACGGTGATGACGAAGACAATCTGACGCTGATGGGCGAGATCATCGTGCGGGCCAAAGAAAAAGGCATCAAGGTTGTCCTGATCGCAGAAGATGTCACGCCGGCCTCGCTGCATCAATTGCTGCGCAAAGGCGCCGACGAATTCGTGCCCTACCCCCTTCCAGAGAATGAATTGCAGGAAGCAATCGACCGGATGAACAAACCTGATCCGGTTGTTGCACCTCAGCCCGCCGCTGCACCTCTTGCCAGTGGCGCATCAAAGGAAGGTGCACTGTTTGTGGTTCAAGGGCTTGCCGGAGGCGTTGGGTCGACAACTATGGCTGTAAACCTCGCCTGGGAATTGGCAACCGTTTCGGCCAAGGAAGCGCCCAAGGTTTGTCTGATCGATCTGGATCTGCAATACGGCACGGTTTCCACCTACCTGGACCTGCCACGCCACGAAGCGGTTTTCGAAATGCTATCGGATACCGACTCGATGGACGAAGAATCCTTTGGTCAGGCACTGCAGAATTTTGAGGATAAGCTGCAGGTATTGACCGCCCCTTCGGACATGATCCCGCTCGACATCATCACTCCGGAAGATATTCAGCGCGTGATCGATACCGCGCGCGCGCATTTCGACTATGTGGTGGTCGACATGCCCAAAACGCTTGTTCAGTGGTCCGAGACGATCCTGAATGCGGCGCATGTCTATTTCGCCCTGATCGAATTGGATATGCGCTCGGCCCAGAATGCGCTGCGCCTGAAACGCGCGCTGCAAGCCGAAGAGCTGCCTTTCAATAAACTGCGCTTTGCAATGAACCGGGCGCCTAAATTCACCGATCTGAACGGCAAGAGCCGGGTCAAGCGCATGGGTGAAAGCCTGGGCATTTCGATCGACTTGCTTTTGCCCGATGGCGGCAAATCGGTCATGCAAGCCGGTGATCATGGCCTGCCGCTGGCCAGTTCAGCAGCCAAGAACCCGCTCCGTCGGGAAATCGCCAAACTGGCTCAATCGCTCCATAGCCTCGGCAGCAGCGACGCCGAAGCCGCATAACACGAAGGGGAGCTGCCCGTGTTTTCAAGATACAAGAAACAGCCCTCGGCTCAGCCGGTTGAAGCCAAAGCGCCCGCCGCTGCCCCCGCGGCCGCGCCCGCTGCACCCCCTACTGCAACGGCCGTCGCCCGCAAACCGGTGCAGAAGAAAGCAGCCGAGGTTGTAAGTAACGACAAAGAGCGCAAACGCAAAGAACGGTTGGGCGAGATCAAGCTGGAACTGCACCGCGAACTGCTTGAAAATCTCAATCTCGCAGCCCTCGAAAAGGCCAGTGAGGCCGAGCTACGCACCGAGATCAGCGCAATCGCAAGCGAAGTTCTGGAAGCGCGCAACATCGTTCTGAACCGAGAAGATCGCAGCCAACTCAACAAGGAACTGTACGACGAGGTCACGGGCCTCGGCCCGCTTGAGACGTTGCTGCAGGATGACACGGTCAACGATATTCTGGTGAACGGACCGCAGCAGATCTTTGTGGAACGTGCGGGTAAGCTGGAAATCAGCGACATCACCTTCAAAGATGAAAAGCATCTGATGCGGATCATCGACAAGATCGTCTCCGCCGTGGGTCGTCGCGTCGATGAATCGAACCCTTATGTCGACGCCCGCCTTGCTGACGGATCGCGTTTCAACGCAATGGTGCCGCCGATCGCGGTGGATGGTTCTCTGGTTTCCATTCGTAAGTTCAAAAAAGACAAACTGGGCATCGACGATCTGGTCAATTTCGGCGCGTTTACCGAAGAAATGGCCGCTTATCTTCAAGCCGCAGTGTCGACTCGACTGAACATCATCGTTTCGGGCGGTACAGGTTCGGGTAAAACAACAACACTGAACGCCCTGTCCAGCTTCATTGATGACGCTGAACGCATTCTGACCATCGAGGATACGGCGGAACTTCAGCTGCAGCAGACCCATGTGGGCCGGATGGAAAGCCGTCCGCCCAACGTGGAAGGCAAAGGCGAGGTCAGTCCACGCGACTGTCTGAAGAACGCCCTGCGTATGCGCCCTGACCGCATCATTGTGGGCGAGACGCGTGGTGCCGAGGTGATTGACATGCTGCAGGCCATGAACACCGGTCACGACGGCTCGATGACCACGATCCACGCCAACTCGGCCCGGGACGGCATCTCTCGTCTGGAAAACATGATCGCAATGGCAGGCATCGAGATGCCGATCAAGGCGGTCCGCAGCCAGATCTCATCGGCTGTGAACCTGATCGTACAGGCCAGCCGTCTGCAGGATGGTTCACGTCGTATGACTTCGATCACCGAGATTACCGGGATGGAAGGTGATGTGATTTCGATGCAAGAAATCTTTAGGTTTCAACGGGTTGGACTGACACCTGACAACAAGATCATCGGCCATTTCACAGCCACCGGCGTGCGCAGCCACTATTCCGAACGCTTCCGTCTGTGGGGCTTTGACCTGCCACCGTCGATCTACGACCCAACCACGATGTAGGAGACCGGAGAAATGCAACTGCCCGTTGAGGCTCTTATCTATATCGGTATCTTCGTCGGGGTTCTGGCCCTGGTCGAGGGCATCTATCTGGTTGCCTTTGGTAAGTCGATCAGCCTGAACAGCCGCGTCAACAGACGCCTGGACATGATCGACAAAGGTATTGCGCGGGATCAGGTTCTCGAGCAGCTGCGCAAAGAAATGCAGCAGCATATGAAGTCGCAGACGATACCTCTGTATTCTCTGCTTGCTGATAAGGCCCAAAAAGCTGCAATTGCCTTTTCGCCCAAGCAGTTGATCTTGATTATGGTTCTGGTCTCAGTCCTTGCCTTTCTGGGGCTGAGCATAGGTACGGCCACTGAGACATCACTTCGCGTCGCCATCTCTATCGCGATCGGGGTTGGCGCTGTCTATGCGTGGGTAAACAATAAGGCAAAGAAGCGTATGGCGCTGATTGAAGAGCAGTTGCCCGACGCCGTTGAACTGATGGTGCGATCACTTCGTGTCGGTAACCCGTTTGTGTCTTCCGTGCAGATCGTTGCCAACGAGGTAGAAGACCCACTTGCGACCGAGTTCGGTGTCATATCGGATGAATGTGCTTATGGCCGGGATGTCGGCGAAGCGCTCAAGGATCTGGCGGAGCGTCTGGACATGCAGGATTTACGTTTTCTGGCGGTTGCTGTTTCGATTCAACAGCAGTCCGGTGGTAATCTTGCCGAAATTCTCGCGGGTTTGGCTAAAGTCATCCGCGCCCGGTTCCGCCTATTCCGACGCGTCAAGGCGATCACTGCAGAAGCGCAATGGTCGGGCAAATTCCTGTCGGGGTTTCCCGTGTTCTGTCTTGTCTTTATTATGGTCAAAGACCCCGGCTATTACGACAACGTAATTGACCACTCACTTTTCATACCGGCCTGTTTCTTTGTCGGTATCATGCTGACGCTGAACCTGATCGTCATGCGCATTCTCACGAACATCAAAGTCTGAGGACATATCAATGGAATTTCTGACCCAAATAAACGATATGCTCACAGAAAATCTTGGCGAATTCGGGCCTTTGATCGTCGCCGGTGTCCTAGGGCTGTTCATGATACTGGTCACAATCCCGCTAATACTGAATCAGCCGGAAGATCCGCTAAAGAAGCTGCAGCGATCGACGGCAGCTCCCAAAAAGACCAAGAAAAATAAAAAGGACCGGTTGAGGGCGGCAGGGCGTAACGAACAGCTTGAGAAATTCGCAAATTTCCTCGAGCCGCAAAACAAAGAGGAATATTCAGCGGTTCAACTCAAGCTCCGCCAGGCCGGGTATCAATCGAAAGACGCAGTCCGCTTCTATCACTTTGCTCAATTTGCTCTTGGAATTATCGGAGTAATCCTGGGTGTTTTATTCGTGACCGTCTTCTCGAATGGAGAAGAACTGACAACTCAAGATATGGCCATCCGCGTGCTTGTCCCGGGTGCAATCGGCTACTTCATTCCAAAATACTGGATCACTCGGCGCGTGGCTGAACGCCAAGAGGCTATTACCGCTGGATTTCCGGATACACTCGATTTGATGCTTGTCTGCGTCGAAGCTGGGCAATCGTTGGATCAGGCGATCGTCAGGGTCGCTGCAGAAATGAAAGCTTCATACCCCGACATTGCGGATGAGTTCGAGGTTGTCGCTCACGAGATGAAAGCTGGTAAAGAGAAAGACGTCGTCCTGCGCGATTTCGCGACACGATGTGGTGTCCAGGACGTGAGCGCGTTTGTCACAGTCATGATCCAATCTGCCTCATTTGGTACTCCAATCGCCGATGCGCTCAGGGTTTATGCCGATGAAATGCGCGACAAGCGCGTGATGCGCGCAGAAGAGGCCGCCAACAAATTGCCTACCAAAATGACACTCGCAACTATGACTTTGACCGTTCCTCCGCTATTGGTGATCCTTGTTGGCCCTTCGGCAAAAGGTATCGCGGACTTTGGGAACTAGGGTAGAACAATTCCCGATCAAGCAAGGCAATCGGCGCTCTGATCGGAGCCTTCGCAAAACGATATTGGCCACCATGGTTCTTGCCATGGTGGCTTCTTGCACTGAAACGCCCTCTGCCAATGGTCCGTTTGCACCGGGGGTTGATCCCGATGGTCCTGCGGTAGATGAGGTTGCGATCGGCAATCGGCTGATGGCAGCGGGTGAGTATGAACTGGCGCTGGAATCGTTCACACGTGCTGCCCTTCAGCAAGGCATGACCCCGGAAATCCTGACCTCGCTCGGAACTGCCAATCTGGGTCTGCGCCGGATTGGGCAAGCAGAACCCCTGCTGCGCCGTGCGGTCGAAGATGATCCGGACTGGCCTGTCGCCTGGAACAATCTGGGCGTTTTCCTGATGGAAACTGGGCAATATGCCGAGGCCTCGCAGGTGTTCCGCAAGGCCTTTGCGCTGGACAATGGCGAAAGTGACGCAATCCGTGACAATTTACGGTTAGCACTCGCAAAAATGGAAAATCCTGTTAATAATACCCCTCAAGAACAAGAATTTGAGCTGGAGCAGCGCGGTAACGGAGAATTCGTTCTGCGCAGAAACCCGGCAACAGAGGCAGAGCAGTAAAAGGACGCAAAAAATGCGCCACCCCTTCTTGATTCCGACGATGTTTGCGTGCGGGTTGGTTTTGACCGCCTGTGCCAAAGAAACCGAAGAGGAAAAGGTCGAGCGCACCTTTCAGGAAGTCAACGTCATCGACGAGACCAACCTGAATGACGTGATGCTGAACGCGGCCGACCCCAACGAGGCCGCTACCTATTTCCAAGGTGCAGCTATCAAGAACCCCGACCGCATCGATCTGCAACGCGGGCTGGCGATCAGCCTGACCCGTGCAAAGCGCAATACCGAGGCCGCCGCCGCGTGGAAACGCGTGCTGACCATGAAGGGTGCCAACAACGCTGACCAGGTTGAATACGCGGACGCACAAGTGCGCAGCGGAAACTGGAACGGCGCGAAAGCAACTCTCGATAGCATCCCCCCGACTTATGAAACCTTCAAACGTTATAGGCTCGAAGCGCTGGTTGCTGATTCCAGAAAGGATTGGAAAAGCGCCGACCACTTCTACGAAACGGCTGTTGGTCTGACGACCCGCCCAGCAGGTGTGATGAACAACTGGGGGTATTCCAAGCTGACTCGCGGACAATATGCCGAAGCAGAACGGCTTTTCACAGAAGCCATCCGTCATGATCAGTCTTTGTTCACCGCAAAGAACAACCTGGTATTGGCGCGCAGCGCGCAAGGGAATTACAGCGTACCTGTAGTGCCCATGACTCAGGCCGAACGAGCGAGGCTGCTGAATACGCTGGCAATTTCTGCCGTCAAACAGGGTGACATCAACCTCGCCAAAAACCTGTATCGCGAAGCCATCGCGACCCATCCACAGCATTTTGACGAGGCCGTCCGTTCGCTCCGCGCGCTTGAGGAAGCCTGATCCATGATCATCCCAGCGGCAGCAGCGGCGTGGTTTTTGCCTTTCGTGCTGCCGATCTGTTTCTATGTCGCGTTCACGGATATGCGCGAGATGAAGATCAAGAACCACGCAGTCATGGCGCTGGCCTTGGTCTTTGTTGTTGTCGGACTCTTTGTCCTGCCGCCATGGTCCGGTGACTGGGTGGCTGGGAGCTTTGGCCCGCTGTCAGTGTCACTTCCGGTCTATGGTTGGCAACTGCTTCACATCATTGTTATTTTGCTGCTTGGCATTGTCCTGAACGCCGCCGGGGTGATGGGTGCTGGAGATGCCAAATTCTGCGCTGCCGCTGCGCCGTTTATCTGGACGGGAGACCTGATGTTTGTGATAGTGATCCTGACCGCGACAACGCTTGGCGCCGTTACAGCCCACCGATTGGCCAAGCACACCAAGTTACGCCAAGTCGCGCCGGACTGGGAAAGCTGGGATCAGGGTAAGAAGTTTCCTATGGGCCTCCCTCTGGCAGGAAGTCTCGCCATCTATCTGATCTTGGGCATAATTCACGGATCGTAAACAATCATCTGTGCGCCTTGCCCGCGCCTTGGTCCTGCCACAAAGCCGCGTCAAATTTTCCTCAAACGGCCCTTTAGGGGGCCTTTGGTGTGAATATTGACAGACGAGCCCCGCTCATGAACATGCAGACGACCTCCGTTATGGCCCCCCCTGCCCCCAAAGGGTTGGCTGAGATGCAGCTTCCGCTGGTGATGATGCGTGACATTCTGCTGAAAACGATCTTTCGCAAGAATGTAGACACAGTCACCGAGATCGCGGCGGCAATCTGTCTGCCCGGTTCGGTCACGCAGGAACTCATCGATATTGCGCGCGAACAGAAACTGCTGGAGGCGACGGGCACCCTGAATGCCAACTCAGGCAATGAGATGGGTTATCAGTTGACTGATGCAGGCAAGGCGCGTGCTTTGGACGCCCTCAGCCAATCGGAATATTTCGGCGCGATGCCCGTGCCGCTGGACATCTATCGCGAGCAAGTCAAACGCCAATCGATCCGCAATATTCAGGTCACACGCGATCAGCTGACCGGGGCGATGGGCCATCTGGTTCTGCCCGACAGCCTGCTGGATCATCTGGGCCCAGCGGTGAGTGCTGGCCGCTCGATCCTGATGTATGGCCCGCCGGGTAACGGTAAGTCCTCAATCTCGAACGGGATCCGGGACGCGCTGGGTGACAATGTTTATGTCCCGTGGGCTATCGAGTATGCTGGACAGGTGATTACGGTTTATGACCCGATCGTGCACACCGCGATTGAACAAGAAGCCGACGACCCCAACAGCCTGCGCCGCCGCAAACGCTTCGATACACGGTATGTGCAATGCGAACGTCCCACCGTTGTAACCGGTGGTGAACTGTCGCTGAGCATGCTCGACCTCGTCTATAACCCCACCGCGCGGACCTATCAGGCCCCCCTGCAATTGAAGTCCACCGGTGGCATTTTCATCGTGGACGACCTTGGACGTCAGGCCGAACCCCCTCAGGCCCTGATCAACCGCTGGATCGTTCCGCTGGAAGAAAGCAAGGATATCCTTGGTCTGCAATCGGGTGAAAAGTTCGAGGTTCCCTTCGATACGCTGGTCATCTTCTCGACCAACTTCCACCCGAACGAGATCTTCGACCAAGCGGCCCTGCGCCGGATCTTCTTCAAGATCAAGATCGATGGTCCGAACCAGGAGAACTTCCTGAAGATCTTCGCCATGGTGGCCCGCAAGCGCGGGATGCCACTGGACGAGGCCGCACTGGTGCACTTGTTGAAGGTCAAATACCCGACGATCAACAACATTTATGCGAACTACCAGCCGATCTTCCTGATCGATCAGATGATCTCGATCTGCGAATTCGAAGGCATCCCCTACCAGATGAACCCCGATCTGATCGACCGCGCCTGGGCGAACATGTTCGTCAAGGAAGAAAAGATCATTCACTGACCCCCTGTCCTTCTGATCCCGGGCGGGTAATCTGCAGCGATGAAGCAGATTCCCGCCCGGATCAACGATTGGTTTGTCGCCAAAGGATGGTCCATCCATCCGCATCAGCAAGCGATGTTCGACCGGTCACAGGACCCGGCGACGCTGCTGATTGCCCCTACAGGGGGTGGCAAGACGATGGCGGGGTTTCTGCCCTCCTTGTCCGAGCTGTCCGACGGTGCCCATGGCGGGCTGCACACCATTTATGTCTCTCCGCTCAAAGCGCTGGCGGCTGACATTCGCCGCAACCTGCGTACGCCAGTGGATGAGATCGGACTGCCCATCCGGATTGAGGACCGCACAGGCGACACGTCTGCAACCCAAAAGAAACGTCAACGCGCCGATCCTCCACATATCCTGCTGACCACGCCCGAAAGCCTTGCTTTGCTGACTTCGTACGAAGACGCCCCACGCATGTTTGCTGGCGTACAGCGCATTATTGTCGATGAAATCCATGCTCTGGCCGAAAGCAAACGCGGCGATCAGCTGATGCTGGCACTGGCGCGGTTGCAGACGCTCTGCCCCGATCTGCGCCGCGTAGGTCTGTCGGCAACCGTGGAAGACCCGGGGGGCATTGCGCGCTTTCTGGCCCGTCATCCAGACCCTTGCAGGATTATTCAGGCCGATCCAGGCCCCGATCCCGATATCGCCATGCTGCAGACCGAAGAAATGCCCCCTTGGTCTGGCGGTGGCGCCGCCTATTCCATCCCCGCAGTGTTGGAGCAAATCAGGCAGCACAAGACCACTTTGATCTTCCACAACACCCGCGCGCAGGCCGAGATATTCTTCCACAACCTGTGGCTCGCCAATGACGAGGGTCTGCCGATCGGCATCCATCACGGCAGTCTGGATCGGCAGCAACGCGAGCGGGTCGAGGCCGCGATGGTGCGTGGTGATCTGCGCGCCATCGTTTGCACAGGCAGCCTCGATCTCGGGATCGATTGGGGTGACGTCGACCTGGTGATACAGATCGGTGCGCCAAAGAATGTCAAACGGCTGGTGCAGCGGATCGGGCGGGCAAACCATCGCTACAACGCACCATCGAAGGCTCTTCTGGTGCCTGCCAACCGGTTCGAAGTGGTCGAATGCGTCGCTGCGCTGCAAGCGGTGCAAGAGCATGATCTGGACGGCGAACCTCGCGGACCGGGCCCTCGGGACGTGCTCTGCCAACATATTCTGATCGCCGCTGCAGCAGGGCCATTTGAGGCCGATGCGCTTTTCTCTGAGATGACCGCAGCGGGCCCCTATGCCGCGCTCACCCGCACCGCGTTTGACGCTTGTCTGGATTTCTGCGCAACCGGAGGGTACGCCCTGCGCGCCTATGATCGTTGGCAACGCCTGCAGCAGCGGCCTGACGGGCGCTGGCAGCTGCGTGACCCGCGCGCCGCACAACGCATCCGGATGAATCTGGGTACGATCCAAGACACCGATACCCTGAAAGTTCGGCTGAGACGCAATCGCGGCGGCAAACCGTTGGGTGAGGTGGAGGAAGGCTTTGCCGCGTCTTTGACACCGGGCGACACTTTTCTGATCGGCGGCCAGATCGTCCGCTACGAAGGTCTGCGCGAGATGGTGGTTGAGGTCAGCCGTCGCGCGGACAAGAAACCCAAGATCGCGACCTTCATGGGCACGAAATTCGCCACCTCGACACAGCTGAGCGATCGCATTCTGCGCATGTTTGCACAGCCCGATTGGCCTCAGTTGCCCACCCACACTGCCGATTGGCTGGCTTTGCAGCGCGACGTTTCGCGGCTGCCACAACGCGACCGCCTGTTGATCGAGAGCTTTCCTGATAACGGGCGTGAACATTTATGCGTCTACGGTTTTGCCGGTCGTAATGCGCAGCAGACACTGGGGCTACTGCTGACCAAGCGGATGGAGGAAACAGGGCTCGCCCCTCTGGGCTTTGTCGCCACCGACTACGCCACGCTGATCTGGGGCTTGGATGCAGTGACCGATCCGTGCCCTTTGTTCCAGCTTGATGCGCTGCGAGACGGGCTGGAAACGTGGTTGGCGGGCAATGCGGTAATGAAGCGAACATTTCGCGCCTCAGCCACCATTGCGGGCCTGATCGAACGCAACTCCGGCGGGCAACGCAAAAGCGGGCGACAGGCGACGTTTTCATCCGATATCCTGTACGACACGCTACTGAAATACGACCCCGACCACCTGCTGATGCAGATCACTCGCGAAGAGGCCATGCGCGGGCTGGTCGATTTCGGGCGAATCGAAGCGATGATCGCTCGGATCGGGGATCGTGTTGATTTGTTACGATTGAGTCGGGTCTCACCATTGGCCGCACCTCTGTTTCTCGAGGTCGGCAAAGTCCCCGTCAAAGGTGAAGCCGAAGAGCGTCTTCTGGCCGAAGAAAGTGCCCGACTGATGCAGACAGCTGGCTTGATGCCCGGTTGATTCCGCTTGCACGAAACGCGAAAACACGCAAAGAACGGATCATGAACACGCTTGACTTCACGTTCATGAATCATGGGTTGTCTGCCCTGGGCTCTGGCGCCTTGTGGTGGCCAGATCAGAAGCTTTTATGTGTCTCAGACCTGCATCTGGGCAAGTCCGAGCGGGCAGCCCGCAGGGGTGGGCCTGCCCTGCCCCCGTATGACAATCGCGAAACCCTGAACCGACTGACAACTGATTTGGCGCTGACGAATGCGGCCATCGTCATCTGTCTGGGCGACAGTTTTGATGATCTGCGTGCTTCTCAATCACTACCACGGGAAGACCGGCTGCAGATCGCCTCCCTACAGGCCGGACGGCGCTGGATCTGGATTGAGGGCAATCACGACCCCGGTCCGGTTGAACTGGGTGGAACGCATCTGGCCGAGTGGTCTTGCGAGGGGCTGACATTCCGTCATATCGCCGAGCCCCTTGGGAAGGGTGAGATCTCGGGGCATTATCATCCCAAAGTCGGCCTATCCGTGCGTGGCCGTCACGTCACCCGCCCAGCTTTCCTTATCGATCATAAACGCCTGATCTTACCGGCCTATGGCACTTATACCGGTGGGTTGCGCAGCTCAGATGTTGCGCTGTCCAATCTGATGGCTACAGATGCACGGGCGATCCTGACCGGGGCTCATCCGCGGATGGTTCCAATGCCAAGGTGAGGATCAGAGAAGCCCGTCCTCTTCCAGCATTGGTTTGTATTTCCGGCTAACCGGAACAAGATCATCATTGCACAAACGCAGGAAAGTCTTGCCGTTCTGCCTCTCAATCCCGGTAATTGCCGCATCCACGATCCAATGCGACCGATGGGTACAATGGCCCGACACGGGCTCCATCTCGGCAATCGCGTCCGTAAAGCGTGAGCGGATCGTGAAGGTCCCCTCTGACGTCACAACGTCGACCGAGTGATCGCGGACGGTTAGCCGATAGATCTGACCCTGAAAACCAGACGGTAGCCGACTGCACAGGCGTGGTTTGACCTCTTCCTCCAGCACATCGGGCTGATCCCGCTCACGAACCAGCAACAGGCCCGTAGCAAACAGCACACCATATGGCACAACCACCAACAATCCGGGCGCCATCAGACCGTTGAGCGTGAACAGAACCCAGGTCAGCCCCCATAACGCCGGGGCGAAGAGTATCAGGATCAACAGCGCAAACGCGAGGTCACGCAGCAACAGGCCTGCGCGCAGCAATCGGTCGCGCACCAGCTTGCCCGCGGCCCAGGTCGCCGCCAGGGCCAACAGCATGACACCCGACCAGAACACCAGTCGTTCGACGAAAGATAGGGTCATGTCCCGAAATGGCGCGAATGAGTAGGCCATCAACGGAATGAATACGAGGCCAGCCAGAATGCGCTGCAGGTAGACCTGCGCCAATATAGGTTCCAGTTTAGATCTCATACAAACCCGCGCGCCCCTAACGCATTCTCGAATTCGCTTAGTTGGAAGGCATCTTATCCTCCTAACCAGCTGGAGCAGAAGGCTTATCACCGGTTGACGTTAAGTCAAACCCGTTAATATGCGAATTAATTTTCTGGGATGCAGATGCAAAACGGGCCGAAAAGCGCAGGTGCTTTCCGGCCCGGATGAGATGTCAGGGGTTGCGTCGAAGCCCCTGTAAAGCAGAGTTACGCTGTCAGGCCTTCTGGTTCGGGCAGATCATTCGCGCGGCAGCAGGCGGTCAGAGTGTTGGCCAGCAGGCAGGCAATGGTCATCGGACCTACACCACCCGGAACCGGTGTGATCGCGCCCGCGCGTTCGGCGGCGCTGGCATAGTCGACGTCGCCAACCAGTTTGTTCTTGCCGTCACGTTCGATCCGGTTGATGCCCACGTCAATGACGGTCGCGCCTTCCTTGATCCAGTCGCCCGGAACCATCTCGGGGCGGCCAACCGCGGCCACAACGATATCGGCGCGGCGCACAACATCCGGCAGGTCCTTGGTGCGCGAATGCGCGATGGTCACCGTACAGCTGTCGCCCAATAGCAGCTGCGCCATCGGTTTGCCCACGATGTTCGAACGACCAATGACAACCGCATCCATGCCCGACAGCGAGCCGTGGTAATCGCGCAGCATCATCAGGCAGCCCAGAGGGGTACAGGGGACCATCGACTTCTGGCCAGTGCCCAGCAAGCCCACGTTCGAGATGTGGAACCCATCGACATCCTTGGCCGGGTCGATCGAATTGATCACCAGATCCTCGTTCAGATGCTTCGGCAGCGGCAGCTGTACAAGAATGCCGTGGACGGCAGGGTCGTTGTTCAGTTTGTCGATCAGGGCCAGCAGGTCCTCTTCCGAGGTGTCGGCATCTAACTTATGCTCATAAGAGTTCATGCCGACTTCAACGGTCATCTTTCCCTTCGAGCGGACATAAACCTGGCTCGCCGGGTCTTCACCCACCAGCACCACAGCCAAACCAGGCGTGATACCGTTTTCTTCCTTCAGCTTTGCCACCTGATCGGCCACCTGAGCGCGAACCTTGGCCGCAAAAGCCTTACCGTCGATAACCTGCGCTACCATCCTTTGATCCCTTCTTTCAAAAACGGATCGGGCGCCGAAAGCGCCCGGGTCTTCAGTCGGGGCCGAGCACACGCTCTTCGCGAGCGATCGACCAATCAATCAAGATGCGCCAGAGTTTCTCTGCAAGATCGGGATCCATACCCAATTCATCCGAACTCTTGCGCACGCGCTGCACCACATCTTCGACACGTTCCGGGATGCGGGCGGGCAGCCCCTCGCCGGGTTTCAGCTCGGACGCGCGGTCGATGTAGCTTGCGCGCGTTACCAACAATTCGATCAGTTGGCGGTCCAGCATGTCGATCTGAGGCCGCAATTCCTGCATCGTATGACAGTCTTGCGGCGGTGTCAGAGTGGGCATTCTATTCTCCTCACGGCCCGGGGAAGTCCCCGGACCACGAGATGTATCATTCAGGCGCTTAGAACAAGCCCTCGATCTGGCCTTCTTCGTTGAGGCGAATCGTCTCAGCGGCTGGCTTGCGCGGCAGTCCGGGCATGGTCATGATCTCACCACAGACAACCACGATGAAGCCAGCACCGGCGCTCAGGCGAACCTCACGTACAGGAACCGAGTGACCGGTCGGCGCGCCGCGCAGGGTCGGATCGGTCGAGAACGAGTACTGCGTTTTCGCCATGCAGACCGGCAGGTTGCCATATCCGGCTTCTTCCCATTCGCGCAGCTGATTGCGGATCTTGTTGTCGGCCAGAACTTCGTCGGCACGATAGATACGCTTGGCGATGGTTTCGATTTTCTCGAACAGCGGCATCTCATCTGGATAGATCGGCGAGAAGTTCGCGGAACCACCTTCAACGATCTCGACAACCTTCTCGGCCAGCGGCGCAGAGCCTTCCGAACCCAGTTCCCAGTGGCGCGACAGGATCGCTTCAACCCCGTGCTCACCGCAGTAGTCTTTCACCGCCTGAACTTCGGCATCGGTATCGGTGACGAAGTGGTTGATGGCGACAACAACCGGAACACCGAAGGATTTCACGTTCTCGATGTGACGGCCCAGGTTGGCGCAACCCGACTTCACGGCGTCGACGTTTTCAGCACCCAGATCGGCCTTGGCAACGCCGCCGTTCATCTTCATCGCGCGAACGGTGGCAACCAGAACCACTGCCGACGGGGCGATGCCTGCCTTGCGGCACTTGATGTTCATGAACTTTTCGGCACCCAGATCGGCACCAAAGCCCGCTTCGGTCACGACGTAGTCGGCCACTTTGAGAGCGGTTTTGGTTGCGATGACCGAGTTACAGCCGTGCGCGATGTTCGCGAAGGGGCCACCATGGACGAATGCCGGATTGTTTTCCAGCGTCTGTACCAGGTTCGGCTGCATTGCGTCTTTCAGCAGAACGGTCATTGCGCCTTCTGCTTTGATGTCGCGGCAGTAAACCGGGGTCTTGTCGCGGCGGTAGGCAACGATGATGTCACCCAGACGCTTTTCCAGATCTTTCAGGTCGTTTGCCAAGCACAGGATCGCCATAACCTCGGAGGCCACGGTGATGTCAAAGCCTGCCTCACGCGGGAAACCGTTCGACACGCCGCCCAGAGACGCCGTGATCTGACGCAGAGCGCGGTCGTTCATGTCGACCACACGACGCCATGCAACGCGGCGGGTGTCGATTTCAGCTTCGTTGCCCCAGTAGATATGGTTGTCGATCATGGCCGACAGCAGCGAGTGGGCCGATGTGATGGCGTGGAAGTCGCCGGTGAAGTGCAGGTTCATTTCCTCCATCGGAACAACCTGTGCGTAACCGCCACCTGCAGCGCCGCCCTTCATGCCGAAGTTCGGGCCAAGCGAGGCTTCACGGATACAGATCATAGCGTTCTTACCGATGCGGTTCAGGCCATCACCCAGACCAACGGTGGTGGTGGTTTTGCCTTCGCCCGCCGGGGTCGGGTTGATCGCGGTCACGAGAATCAGCTTGCCATCTTCGCGGTCCTGAACCGAGTTGATGAAGTCCTGGCTAACCTTCGCCTTGTCGTGGCCATAGGGCAGCAGATCCGCAGATTCGATGCCGATCTTTGCACCGATTTCCTGAATCGGCTTCTTGTTCGCCTCGCGAGCGATTTCGATGTCGGATTTATAGCTCATTGGCCGGAGTCCTTAGTTGAATGCCGTGCAAAACCGACGCAGGGCGTCGGCGCTGCGCAATCCATACCGTTGTGTACCATTCAGATAACTCTGGTTTCCGACATTCTGGTGTCGCGAAGCGTCGTAAGATCAATCAACAGTTTCTAATCGGAAACCACAGGCGCCCACGGGCGCTGGTCTGGAACGAACAGTTTCATTTTCTCGCCGACACGCAGAGAGCCGGGGCGTTCCACCCAAGCGGTTACACCTCGTCGGTCCTTTGCGGCAGGTTTGAACGCCGCGCCCTTACCCGGTGTTTCCGCTTCGATCTCGCGCCCCGGCAAAACACAGGGGCGGTTTTCCATGTCGATCACGATAGTCAGCCCGCTCTCTGCCTGCAGCCGTGAAGACGGGGGAACATGGGTAAAATCCGGGATACCGCGCAACACGATGCTGGCCCCCATCAGGGCCGGGTCCAGTTGATCCAATCCCATGTCATCCGCAATCATCTGCACCTCTTCCGCAGAAAGAACCGACAATTGGCGCACGTTGCGAATTTCTGTGCCCTCGGGATACAGATTCTTGACCCGCACGCAGGACGCTCGTGTCTCTCCCTCATGCCGCGCGCCGTGGTCGCCCGAGAAGCCGAGCGTCAATGCCTCGACAGGTTGCGCCTTCAGCGATTGACCCGCTGGAACATGTCCCAGCCAGACAGCTTCGGCCACAAACTCGGTTTCTATCAGGACCGGCATGGTACCCCTCTCTCATCGCGTATGAATGCGCCAGAGATCACCCGGCGCAGATTGAAAAGAAAAACCCGGGTCAGGGCCCGGGTTTTTACGTTTATGTCGAAGGTTCCGGCTCCATTCCGCCCTCAGGCGGAGATTTCTTAGCCTTGGTTTTCGGGATCGCGGTGACGCTGGGCGCGTTGCCCTCGTCCGGCTTATCGCCTTCATCATCGCTTTCGCTGGGCGGTTCGCCATTCATGACCCGCTTGATCTCATCCCCGGTCAGGGTTTCGTATTCCAGCAGACCTTGCGCCAGACGCTCCCATTCTTCGTTCTTTTCACTCAGAATCTGGTGCGCGCGTTCATAGCCTTGTTGGATCAGGCGCTTCACTTCTTCCTCGATCAGCTCTTTGGTATGAGCGGACACCGAGAAGCCGGCTGTGTTGCCCTGATAGCCTTCATGGGCTTCGGCATAGTCGATATTGCCGACCTTGTCCGACATACCCCAACGCATCACCATGGCACGCGCCAACTGGCTGGCCTGCATGATGTCACCGGCTGGGCCGTTCGAAACGTGATCTTCACCGTATTTGATGACCTCGGCGGCCTTGCCTGCCATGGTCATGGCCAGCTTTTGCTCACACTCGTCGCGGTGATAGTTCAGACGATCCATTTCAGGCAGCGATACGACCATACCCAGCGCACCGCCGCGCGGAATGATCGTCGCCTTGTAAACCGGATCGCACAGCGGCAGTTCCAGACCAACCACGGCGTGACCGGCCTCGTGATAGGCGGTCTTTTCCTTCTGGTCTTGGGTCAGCACCATCGAGCGGCGTTCGGCCCCCATCATCACCTTGTCCTTCGCGTTCTCGAAGTCTTCCATGGTGACGAAGCGGCGGCCCACACGTGCGGCCATCAAAGCGGCCTCATTCACAAGGTTCGCCAGATCGGCACCCGAGAAGCCCGGAGTACCACGTGCGATAATGCGCAGATCGACATCGGGGCCCAAAGGTGTCTTGCGCGCGTGAACGCCCAGAATTTTCTCGCGGCCTTTGATGTCTGGGTTGCCCACAGTGACCTGACGGTCGAACCGGCCCGGACGCAGCAGCGCGGGGTCGAGAACGTCCTTACGGTTGGTGGCCGCCAGAATGATCACGCCTTCATTGGCCTCGAACCCGTCCATCTCAACCAGCAACTGGTTGAGCGTCTGTTCGCGTTCATCATTCCCGCCGCCGTAACCGGCACCACGATGGCGACCCACGGCGTCGATCTCGTCGATGAAAACGATACAAGGCGCGTTCTTCTTGGCCTGCTCGAACATGTCGCGCACACGGGATGCACCGACACCGACGAACATCTCAACGAAATCCGAACCCGAAATGGTAAAGAATGGCACGCCCGCCTCACCCGCAATGGCGCGGGCGAGCAGCGTCTTACCAGTCCCCGGAGGGCCAACGAGCAACGCGCCTTTGGGGATTTTGCCACCAAGGCGCGAGAACTTCTGCGGGTTGCGCAGGAATTCCACGATCTCTTCCAGCTCTTCCTTGGCTTCGTCGATGCCTGCCACGTCATCAAACGTCACGCGGCCATGCTTTTCGGTCAGCATTTTGGCCTTGGACTTGCCGAAGCCCATCGCGCCACCTTTGCCGCCGCCTTGCATCCGGTTCATGAAATAGACCCAGACACCGATCAGCAGCAGGAAGGGCAGAAGCGTGATCAGGAACGACTGGAACCCGGATTGCTGCTGCTTTTCAGCACGCACGGGGATGTTCTTGTCGATCAGCAGCTTGGTCACCTCGGCATCGCCGGGTTTGATGGTGACATAATCCTGATTGTCATTCGTGCGATAGCGGATCTGTTCGCCATCCAGCGTCACGCTGGTGACGTCTCCGGCGTCCACGGCGCTGACGAATTCGGAATAAGTGCGTTCGTTGTTCTGAAGCGATCCGCTGGGGCCACTGAACAGGTTAAACAGTGCCAGGATCAGCAGAAACAGAACGACCCAGAAGGCGATGTTGCGAGCGTTGCCCAAGGAAATTCTCCTAGAAGGTTTCGGCGGATGGGGACCCGCCGGGGTTGTTCCTTAAAATAGAGAGGATTGTGGCAGGTTCAATGAGATAAAATTGCGGCATAGAAGTCAGGCCTGCCAGAGGGAGCATTTACCGTCCATCCATTGGAAAAACCGGCCAATGGGGCGGCCAGAACGGTTTCATCGACCCAAACAGCCGGTGTCGACATCAATACCGCGCGGGGCTTGGTCACCAACCGCCAATCCGTCAGTTGCAGGATGCCATCCTCACCCAGAGGGCGAATTTCAGCACCGGATGCTTCGGGTCCTGTCAAAACCCAGCGCCCATCCCACACGGTGCCGGGACGTGTTGTCTGGGCGCTGACGGCATTTAGCTCTCTGCAAATCCACGTATTTTTACCATCCGGAATCAGGTGACAGCCGCTCAGAGTGGTCGCCTGACCTTTCAGCAGCGCCTGCACCGCCTGATCAATGGCGCTTTGACGGGGTGGATAGTCTTTGTTTGCCTGCCACATGACCGCAGCCACCAAAAGACGCCGTCGAATCTCGTGCGGCAACGCCGTGGCACCCTCTCGATCGAAACACAAATCGCCGTCCACAACCTTCACATGATGACGGGCGGATTCCTGCGCGTATCGCGCCAAAGCCTCGCGAGCTTGTGCGAGATTGTCAGCAACGCGCGAAAGACCTTCAGCCGTAATACCGATCTGATCCAGCCGGGTCAGTGCGTCGCGCGCCTTGATCCGATCAAAGCGCGCGTCCTGATTCGAAGGGTCGTCGATCCATTTGATCCCCTGCGCTGTCAGGTAGTCGCGCAGCCGCGCACGCGTGATCGAAAGCATCGGGCGTAGCAAGGAGACACCGCCCTCAGCACGTTCTCCCGCCATGCCGGACAGGCCAGAAACGCCCGCCGACCGGGCAAGCCGCATCAGAACGGTTTCAGCCTGATCATCTGCCGTATGTCCCAATGCGATAGCCTCAAGCCCAAGATCATCTGCCCATTCCACCAACAACCGATATCGCGCTCGTCGCGCTTGATCCTGCAGATTGCCGGACCCGTCCCAATCTCGCCACTTCAAGGTTTGATGCGGAATGCCCCAGCTTTGCGCCAATACCGCAACCGATGCAGCCTCGGCAGCCGATTCGGGCCTCAGCCCATGATCAATAGTTGCTGCAAATAACGCGACCTGCGTTTCCCGAGCGATGCTTGCAAGCAGATGCAACAGAGCCGTCGAATCGCTGCCACCGGACACGGCCACACCCAGACGGCGCGGCAGCGGGTCTGGCAGGCGTGCCAGAATTTCGGACCGAAGCGTATCGGTGTCAGAGGTCAAGAACAGCCCAGCGCCGCCATTTCCTGCGTGGCCGAGCTTGCCGGGGCCGAGCTTGGGAAGCGCACGCCAACCTCGCCGAGCGTGATGCAAGCCTGATCGGTCTGGCCCAGACGTCCAAGCGCCGCACCCAGCTCAAACAAAGCTTCGGGGGCCAGCGGTCCTTCGGAATCACCGGTGAAGCTGGCCAGGAATGCCCGGGCAGCCTCGCGCGTATCACCCAACCCTTCCAAAGCCTGACCGCGCCGCAAGTTGGCCTGTGCCGCCAGCGGGCTGCCCGGGTAGGCCTGATCAAATTGCGAGAACAGATTGGCTGCGGTCTGGAAATCCCCATCCACGAGCGCTTGTGAGGCCGCATCGAAATCTGCCTGCTCTCCGATCGCCAACTCACCTTGTTCAGTCACCTCGGGCTGGGGGGGCGTCGGGGCAACTGCAACCTCGGTCGACGTCTCACCACCCAGCGTCGAGGTCTCACCCAGTGTGCTGAGATCGCCACCTTCCAGTTCGACCAGACGGAACTCCAGATCGCCGATACGGTTGGTGCCATCGGTAACGATATTCTGGACCCGCTGGTTCAATTGCTCGGTCTGACGCGTCAGGCGCTGCAGTTCCGCCTCGATGGCGTCAACGCGCTCCAGCACGGAACTGCCGGATAGGTTGGGCGCGGGCGAACCAGTGGTCGAGAACTCGCGCTTGAGGCGCTGGATTTCCACATGCAGCACCGTCAACTCCTGACGGATATCCGCCAGCGTTTGCTGATCCTGTGCCCGTGCCACACCAGCGACGGTCACTACCGTCGCCAGAACCAATCCTGCAAATCGCATCATCTTACCCCAAGGTTGAGCCGGTCAGCACCGTCACCGCGCGGCGGTTCTTGGAATAGCATTCCTCGGTGCTGCAAATTTCAATCGGGCGCTCTTTACCAAAGCTGACCGTGGTCAGACGGTTGCCCGCCACCCCGCGCGAGATCAGATATTCACGCGCCGCATTCGCCCGGCGCGCGCCCAGGGCAAGGTTATATTCCCGCGTGCCCTGCTCATCCGCATGACCTTCGATGTTGGCCACAAAATCGGGGTTGGCCAGTAGCCAGTCGGCCTGCCCTTGCAGAACGGTCTGGGCCTGCGGGCTGAGCGTGGATTGATCGACCGCAAACAGAACCCGATCTCCCACGGTCTGCTGGAAATAGGCTGGCGAGCGCGGATCGCTCGGCGAACCCGGCACCAGCGCTCCGTTGGCGCCGGGACCACCACCGCCCAATGCGGAAGGATCATTGTTGGAACATGCGGCGATCAGGGTCAGCGCCCCGACAGCCGCGATTTTGCTCAATAGTTTCATTTCAGGTGCCTCGTGTTTCGTTTGTTTATTGGCGCGTTTCTATCACACCGCATCTTCGTTGTGAACGTTATCCACAGCCAGCACAGATCAATTCTGCAATGGACCCCAGGATGGATCGCTACCCCCGTCCGGCGTGCGGACCGGACGTAGATTACGGCCCGATATATCGACCGAATACAGTGTCGAGCGACCGCTGGCGCCCTGCGTTTCGCGCGTGAACATGATGACACGGCCATTGGGTGACCACGTCGGCCCCTCATCAAGGAACGAAGCGGTCAGCAGACGTTCCTCGTCTCCGTTGGTGCGCATTACACCGATATGGAACCGGCCTTTGTTCTGTTTGGTGAACGCAATCAGATCGCCGCGCGGGGACCAGACGGGCGTGCCGTAGCGACCTTGCCCAAAGCTGATCCGCGTTGCCTCACCTCCGTTTGCGGGCATGACATAGAGCTGCGGCGTCCCCGAGCGGTCGCTTTCAAACACGATCTGGCTGCCATCCGGCGAATAGCTGGGCGCGGTTTCAATGGCCGGCGTATTGGTTAAGCGCGCGCTTTGGCCCGAGGCCAGATCCATTTTCCAAAGGTCGGTATTCCCGCCCTGCGTCAGCGAATAGACAATCGAGCGTCCATCCGGCGAAAAGCGCGGAGAAAAGCTCATTGTACCTTCCAGTGTCGGCAATTCCTGACGTTGTACGCGCCCCACATCCAGCAGATAGATCCGTGGTTGGCCAGTCTCATAGCTGGTGTAAAGCAACCGATCGCCGGTGGGCGAGAACCGAGGGGCCAACACGATGGCCGCACTGTCTGTCAGATACTGTACATTCGCGCCATCATAATCCATGATCGCCAGCCGCTTAAGCCGCTGATCCTTAGGCCCGCTTTCCGAAACAAAGGCCACACGGCTGTCGAAATAGGCCCCCTCGCCCGTTATCCTTGTATAGACCTGATCAGCCACCTTATGCGCCATGCGCCGCCAACCGTCCGTAGTGCCCGCAAACTGCAACCCGTTGCCCAGTTCCTGACCCGAGAACACATCCCACACCCGGAACCGCACCGTCAGCCGCTTGCCCGAGACATTCACGGCCCCCGTCACAAGCGCCTGCGCGTTGATCGCCTTCCAATCCGCGAACTGCACCGGAGCATCAAAGCTGCTGACCCGGCTGATGAATGCATCCGACGAAATCTCGCGGAACAGGCCGGTTCCCGTCAGGTCCGACACCACCACGCGAGAGATGTCCTGCGCATATTGCGCAGCCGCCGCGTTGTCCGGGACGAAGTTTGGGACCGCAAAGGGCATCGGCTCAATGATGCCTTCGTCAATTTCCAGACGAAGCGGCCCGCTTTGAGCATAGGCCGGAGCCGTCAGCAGGGTCAGGCCAATAAAGAGGCTGGTCAGAAGTTTCATCATTTGATCCGCATCCTCTCGGGATTGAATGTAATCTCAATATCCTGCCACTGGTTGTATTTGTCAGCAGGCAGGTCGTATCCTTTTGCTCCACAGCGTAAAACCGCGCGACGCGCAGCTTCATAAGCTTGTTTGGCAGACGCCGCAGAGCCGCCAGAGCTATCCAGCATCCTCAGGCTACCGCCGACTACCTTACCATCTGGTGTCAGCGAAAAACCGACGACCACCACGGTCTGCAGCGCGTCGGTCGACAACGATCCGACATTCCAGCACTGCGACACGGCCACCCGCATCGCATCCTTTTCCCCGCTGGTCAGCGGCGGACCTGAAGGCTCGGAGCCACTCCCCAATGCCTCGGCCAGTGCGTCATTGATGGCCTGCTCATCCTGAACGGGCTCGGTCGGTGCAGGTTCTGTCGGCGCGGGCTCGGGCGTCTCGGCCACCTCGGGTTCGGGCTCAGGCGTCGGGCGATTGGGGCGCACACGCGGGCGTGGAGAGGTGCGCGGGGCCGGATTTTCAACCTCTTCCGCCTCGGTCACGATCTCGGGCGCGGCCTCTTCCGGCGCGGTCTGATCCTGCTGCTCCTGCTGCGTCTCTGCCCCTTCGTCCAATGAGACCGGAGGGGTTTCGATGTCATCCGGTTTCGCCTCTGGCGGAGGCGGTGCAATCGCCTCAGGTGCAACTCTGTCCGCAGGCTGCGGCTCAGCCTCAGGGCCCGGAGGCACAGGCAGTGCGGCCACTTCCGGTTCGGGCTGATCCAGCGTTGGCAGCTCCTCGATCAGTTCAGGTTCAGGCGCGATCTCGACGGTTTCCGGCTGGACCTCCGGCTCGGGCTCTGGCTCCGGTTGCGGTACAGCTTCCGGCTCTGGCGGAGTGTCCGGCACGGGGTCCGGTGCGGTGATCTGATCCGGGGTCTCGGGCTGCTCGAGCTCTTCCGGATCGGTTGGCATTTCGGGTGCATTGCGCTGCGCGCTCAGCGCCGCAAACTGTTCGGATGAAATCACCGAGACATCCTGCACAGCCATCGGCAGCGGCTCGGATCGGAACGTGCCTCCGAACAGCGCCCAGCTGATAAGGCTGACATGCGCAATTGCAGAAATCTTGGTGCCGGTATCCACCGTGCGACCTCACTCTCACCCATCGTCCAGCGTTGGCCCGCCGGTATCGGTCACAAGGCCCACATTGGAAAACCCACCCGCATTAAGCGCGCCCATCACCTGCATCACTTGCGCGTACGGGATCGCACCATCCGCGCGCAGGAACACCCGGTCGCTGCTGCGTTCTGCCGCAATCGCGCGCAGCCTGCCAATCAACTCTTCGCGCTGAATGTCGGTGGTCTGAATCTGCACCCGCCCATCGGCCGTGAGGGTCACGGTCAGCGGTTCTTCGTTGTCACCGGGCAAAGCGCTGGCAGCCGTCTTGGGCAAATCAACCGGTACGCCGACCGTCAGAAGTGGCGCGGCCACCATGAAAATGATTAGCAGCACCAGCATGACATCGACAAAAGGCGTCACATTGATCTCTGCCATCGGCTGCGCGCGCCCACGCCGCCGCCCGCGCCTGCGTCCGTTCCCACCCGAGCTTTGCTGAACCGCGGCACCCATCGTCAGCTATCCAACTGACGCGACAGGATGGTGGCGAACTCGTCGGCAAAGGCCTCATACCCGCCAACGATCCGATCACTATCCGCGCTGAGCTTGTTGTAGAAAATCACCGCCGGGATCGCAGCCAGCAGGCCAAGACCCGTGGCCAGCAGCGCCTCGGCAATGCCGGGGGCCACGACGGCGAGGTTTGTGTTCTGTTGCTCGGCAATCTCGATAAAGGCGTTCATGATACCCCAGACCGTGCCGAACAGACCGATGAACGGAGCCGTCGAACCCACGGTTGCCAGAATGGGCAGCCCCTTTTGCAGCCCTTCAGCCTCTTTGGCGATCGCCACATCCATCGACCGGTCAATCCGCGCAGTCGCCCCCGCGATCAGCCCGCCATCGGTGCGGTGTGAGCGCCGCCATTCGATCATGCCAGCCGCAAAAATCTTCTCAGAACTGCCATCGGGCTGCGTTCCGATCTGTTCGAACAGTTCATCCAGCGGATTGCCAGACCAGAAGCTCTCATCGAACACCTGCGCCTCGCGACGCGCAGCGCGGTAATTGATCAGCTTCTGAATGATAATGCCCCAGGACCAGATAGATGCACCGATCAGCATCAGCATTACCAGTTTGACGATAAAGGTCGCGCGGGCATACAGCCCCCACATGGAGAAATCGATCTCCTGCGCCAGCGCCAGCGTTTCAGCTTCCATGAACCTGCTCTTTGTTTTGCCTGATGGCCATTTGGCCTTGTTTTGCCAAACGCTAGCGCAGATGGATGTGAAAAGCCAACAGAACCACCCCCAAGGGTGAAATTGTTACATCAATGCGCGAATCTCTGCCGGAAGGCGCACCGGTTTGCCCTCGGCATTCATGCAGACAGCAGTTACCTCGGCGCGGAAAACTTCCGTCTCGCCGCGTTTGACCGACTGGGACATCGTCAACCGCGCACCCGACAGCGAGACCATCTCGGTCTCGACCATCAGCTCGTCTTCAAACCTAGCGGCTGCGAGATAATCCGCCTCGATCCGTCGCACGACCCAGACAATACCCGCATCCCGCATCGCGTTCTGATCATTGCCCAGCTTACGCACCCAGTCTGATCGGGCGCGTTCGATGAATTTCAGATAATTCGCATGATAGACCACGCCGCCCATGTCGGTGTCTTCGTAATAAACACGGACCGGGTAGTGATGCTTCATTGCGGCGGCTCCAATCTGGCGAACAAGCGCAACGCATGAGAGGGGTCCTGCGCAGCACCGGGCAGAATAGGATCGTAGGCGGCCTGGATCAAAGCGGCAATATCGGGCCGCAGGATCGTCGCCTCACCGGCGATAGCCAAAGGTGAAGTGCTGCGAAATGCAGCATCGGACCACAGCAGGATGGTCTGTACCACCTGGCTGAGCGCCAAGGTCTCTGCCGGCACTTTGGAGAGTTCTTTGTCCATGCGCAGAAATACAAAAGCCGCCCGAATGGCACCATCTTCCTCGAACCGGAAAATACGGTACTGGTTGGCGTCAGCAGCCACCAGTCGTTCGACCAGCGGTGCCAAATCCGGGATAAGCCGGTCCAGATCGGGCACCTCAAGCAGCTCTTGCCAATCGCGGAAGAAAAAAACCATGCAATTGGCGCCGAGTTCGGGATCCGTCTCGGCCATCTTGTGACCGGCCAACGTGACGACTGCTTCAAACGCGCCCTTGACGGTCGAGAGCGTCTCATCCTCGACACCGAACACGATCGGCACGATGGGACGCCCCCAACGCGCAAACAGGAATTCTCCACTTTCGCGGGTGAACAGCGCCTCAATCTCTTCCGGAGTCACGCTTGGCCCTTCATTCTAACAAATCTCTCACCGAGAGGCATAAGTTCTTAAGCGCACAGCTTCAACCAAACAGATCGCTCTGCCCCTTGGGTGCCGCCATTCCCAGATGGGTCCACGCCTTCTGCGCCAACATCCGCCCGCGCGGTGTGCGCTGGATCAGGCCTTGCTGCAGAAGATAGGGCTCGATCACCTCTTCCAGCGAATCCCGGCTTTCGGACAAGGCCGCCGAGAGGGTTTCAATCCCCACGGGACCGCCCGCGTAGTTCTCGGCAATCAGTTTCAGATAGCGGCGGTCCGCCCCGTCCAGTCCCAGATTGTCCACGCCAAGCCGGGTCAGCGCCCCGTCTGCCAGATCACGCGTGATCCGCCCATCGCCCTCGACAATGGCAAAGTCCACTACCCGTCTCAGCAAGCGCCCTGCAATCCGCGGCGTTCCACGCGAACGCCGCGCGATCTCGCGTGCGCCCTCATCATCGGCAGGCGCGCCCAACTTGCGCGCATTCCGCGTGACGATCTCGTGCAACTCATCGACGGTATAAAACTGCAATCGTGTCGGAATGCCAAAGCGATCCCGGAGCGGGGTTGTCAGCAACCCCATCCGCGTGGTGGCCCCGACCAGCGTAAACGGCTGCAGCTCGATCCGGACGGTCCGGGCGGCAGGGCCTTCGCCGATCACCAGATCCAGCTCGAAATCCTCCATCGCGGGGTACAGCACCTCTTCGACCGCCGGGTTCAGGCGGTGGATCTCATCGATGAACAGCACATCGCGCGATTCCAGATTGGTCAGGATCGCCGCCAGATCACCCGCCTTGGCCAACACCGGCCCCGAGGTCATGCGGAAATTCACCCCCAATTCCCGCGCCATGATCTGCGCCAGCGTCGTCTTGCCCAATCCCGGAGGGCCATGGAACAACGTATGATCCATCGCCTCGCCCCGTTGTCGGGCCGATTGGATGAAGATGCGTAAATTTGCACGTGCCTCTGCCTGACCGATGAATTCATCCAGGCCTTGCGGACGCAAGGCGCGGTCATTGTCCTCGGGCATCGGCTCGGGACGCAGGGTGGGGTCGGCGTCTACCATTCAATCACCCTTTCGGAGCCAGCAGTTTCAACGCGGCGCGGATCAGTTCGGCCTCACCTGCATCGGGCAGGTTCGCCGCTGCTTCAGCCACCGCCGAGGCCGCCTCGGACGGGCCATAGCCCAAATTACCCAGCGCAGACAGCGCCCCGGCCGAGGCCGCCGCTGAGCCCGAGACCGGTTTCGCCACGCGCGCCGGTGTAGGCGAAGGCTCAGTTTCGACCACTTCCAGCGCCGGTCCATCCATCGCTTCGGTCACGGTGCCCCCCATGGCCATCACGCCCGGGGCCTTGTCCTTGAGGTCCAGCACAATGCGCTGCGCCGTCTTCGGGCCAACGCCTTTGGCCGCCTTGACCGCGCCCCAATCGCCCAACGCAATCGCGCGGCTCACGCCATCCGGCCCCAGCGCACTGAGAATGGCCAGCGACACCTTGGCGCCCACACCTTGAACCGAGCACAGCAGGCGGTGCCATTCTTTCTCAACCAAGGATAGAAACCCATAAAGCTGCATCAGGTCTTCGCGTACGACCATGTCGGTGTAGATCGAGACCGCCTCACCCACACCCGGCAAAGCTGCCATGGTCCTGTCCGAGCAATAGACGATATAACCGACCCCGCGCACGTCGATCAGAACATGATCCGCGGCGCGGTAATCCAGCCGTCCCGTAAGTTTGCCGATCATGCACGCACCTCTTTCACCCGCGCCCGCGGGGTGGCCCCATAGTAGGAATGACAGATCGCGATCGCTAGAGCATCCGCAGCGTCCGCACCCTTGGGAGAGCACCCCGGCAGCTGTAACTTGACCATATGCAGAACCTGCTCTTTCTCAGCATGGCCGAAGCCGACCACAGTTTTCTTGACCCGATTGGGGGCGTATTCGCCCACAGGCAGGCCCGCTTGCGCCAAGGTCAACAACGCCACACCGCGCGCCTGACCCAGCTTCAATGTCCCTGCCCCGTCTTTGTTGACAAAGGTCTGTTCTATGGCGGCCTGATCGGGCTGATGCTCGGCAATGACTTCGACAATCTGGTTGTGCAGCGACAGAAGCCGTTCACCCAGATCATCGCCGTCGGATTTGCACAAGCCGTTCGCCACGTGACTTAGACGGCTGCCTGTCGATTCGATGATGCCCCATCCCAGGGTCCTGAGACCCGGATCAATGCCCAGAATTCGCATATTTTGTATTGGCCTGCTCGGGTTCGTGTGACCTTTTTCCATCGATTAGCACGAAGCGTGAACATTTTCCAAGGAATTCAACACACGATCTGAAAACGACATCCATGTCGCACCTGCAGCATGGAGGCTTGTTTGCGACAGCAATCCGTCTGTTTTCGACGCTTTTATAAACTGGAATTAATCAATGAATTAAGGGGCTTTCATGAATTTCGAGCATTGCAAAAAACGCATAGGACACATGCAAATTCTGCGCTTGCATGGGGCGGTATACATCCCTAGATGCCCGTCAGATCGCAAGATCAGAGATTAACGCAAACCAGAAGGAAACAGGATATGGCTGCATTGGATACCACCCGCACCACCACTGGCTCATTCGGCCTCGTCGGCCGTATCGGCGTAACTTTCGCATCGGTCGCAAACGCCGTTGTAGAATGGAATGACGCCCGCGCAACCCGCAACGCGCTGAGCGGTCTGACCGACCGCGAGCTGGACGATATCGGTCTGTGCCGCGGCGACATCGACGTTGTTGCCGAAGGCCGCCGTTACTAAGTCAACGCAATACCGCTCACGCCCCTTCCTCCTCCCTGTGGGGCGAACAGAAACACCGCGCGCCGAATGGCCCGCGGTGTTTTCGTTAGGAAGGACATCTTATCCTTAGTAAAGAACCTTGGTCAGCTGGGCTGCGAGGAGTTGAGTAACCGGATCCGCCTGCATGATCCAGGCTCCGGCCTTTTCAACGGGTGTACCCTGATCCAGGCTTGCAACGCGTGTGTCATACGCAGATGCGCCGATATTCGACAATAAGAATGCTTTGAAACCGAAGAAACCCAGCAAACAAAGAACCAGAACCTTCGCCGGGATGGCCGATCTCATCCGCTGAGGTTTCATAACAACCAGTCCATCCGAGCGCATCGTGGCCCGATAGCCCCGGCTGAGTTTCTGGTGTTTCTTGTTCAGACGCGTGATGCGCTGATCGAATTCGAGTTGTTTTCCTGTCATGGCAGCCTCCGAAAACCGCCCCCCGATTGCATCCAAAGACGGTAATTAGAGAATGCGACGAAAACGTGGCAAAAAACCACAAAACTCCTGCAAATGGCCCAGATTTAGCCCTGTTTGCTTAAGATTAGCGTCGTCCATTCACCAATCTCATCCCTGCGGACCAGATTGAACGCGTTTTGCAGATAAACCGAGATCACGTCATCGGCCTGTTCATTGAGGATTCCCGACAGGATCGCCTTACCGTCTGCGCGCAGATTCGCCCCGATTTCGGGGGCCAGTGCCACAAGCGGGCCTTTGAGAATGTTGGCAAAGATCAGATCATAAGGCGCGTGGGCCTTAAGTTCCGGGTGATCGAAACCGGCGGCTTCGACGCAGTGGACCTGACCGGCCATACCATTTGCCCTCAGGTTGGCCTCGGCCACATCGACCGCAACCTCGTCGATATCACTGGCGATGATATCGCCATCCCAGACCCGAGCTGCCGCCATCGCCAACACGGCAGTACCACACCCGATATCGGCGACCCTGGAGGCCGAAAAACCCTGGTCCAGAAGAAAATCCAGAGCTTTCAAACAGCCCAGAGTCGTTCCGTGATGACCGGTGCCAAAGGCCATCGCGGCCTCGATCAGCAACGGAATGCTGCCTTCGGGCAGCTTATCTGCATCATGACTGCCATAGACAAAGAAGCGTCCGGCCTCGACCGGGGCCAGCTCACGACGGACATGGGCAACCCAATCGGTTTCGGGTAGTTCCGAGACTACGAAAGGCTTGGCCTCAAACGCGGTGGCCAGAAGGGCCAGCGCTGCCTCGTCCGGGGTTTCGGTGAAATAGCCGCCCACTTCCCACAGACCCGAACCATCCTCAACCTCGAACACACCTACGCCGGTGGGTTCGGGTTCCAGACGTTCCATGGCTTCGCCCAGGCTTTCGGCCGCTTTCTTGCCGGTCAGAGTGGTCAGCGCGGTGAATGTGGGCATGGAGGCCTCCTGTTTCATTTGAAACAGCGCCTAGGCCCAGAGGCCGCCAAGGTCAAGCGCGGTGCTCACTCGGCGGGTGCAGGGGCATATTTCGACAGAATGGTTTCGTTGCCCGGTTCCGGATGGCGCGGGATCAGCAGGGACAAGGCCAGAGAGACCAACGCCATCGCCGCCGCCAACCCAAAGACCGCACCCGGAGACACCACCCACAGCAACCCCAACAGCGCTGGCAGGAACACAGCAGCGATGTGGTTAATGGTAAAGGCCACGGCGGCGGTGGGTGCGATATCCGCCGGATCGGCGATTTTCTGGAAATAGGTCTTCAACGCCAGCGCCAGTGCGAACAGCACGTGGTCGATCACATAGAGAATTGCGGCCAGCAATACGCCCCAGCTGAACCAATAAATCCCGCCATAGGCTGCGAAGACGATCGCCAGACCGGTGTATTCAAAGATCAGCGTGCGGCGCTCACCGAACTTGGCCACTGCTTTGCCCAGAAGAGGCGCCGCCATCATGTTGATCATCAGATTGATCAGATAGAGGCTTGTCAGTTCATGCACTTTGAAGCCGAACTTCTCGACCATCATGAAACCAGCGAAAACGACAAATATCTGCCGTCGGGCACCTGCCATGAACTGCAACGCATAATACAGCCAATACCGTTTGCGCAGGATCAGCTTCTTGGTCTGCGGTGTGGGGGCCTCGAACTGCGGGTAGGCGATCAAGCAGAACAGCGCCAGCAGGGCAGTCACACCACCCGCCGCCATGAAGACAAAGTTATAAGACAGATCGAAACGATCCCATGTCAGCACGATCAGCCCATAGACCACCGCCGTCGCGGCCGAACCCATCGCCACCAACCATCCCAGCATCTGCGGAGCGCGATCCTTGGGCAGCCATTGCAGTTGCAGTGACTGATTTACGGTCTCGTAATAGTGAAAGCCGATCGAACTGAACAACGTCACGAACAACAACCCGCCCAGGCTGGGGAACCAGGCCGTGACCGCCGTCGCAACCCCCAGCATCATCAGCGAGATCATGGCCAGAACCTGTTCGCGGATAAAGATGATCACTGCGATCACACCAACGGCCAGAAATCCGGGAATTTCGCGCACCGTGTGCAGCAGACCTATGTCGGCCCCGTCGAAATTCGCCACTTCGATGACGAAGTTATTGAGCAGCGCACTCCACGCGTTGAACGCGATCGGCATCATCAACGCCATCATGAACAGAAGCGTCATGGGACGGCGCCAGAATGGCAGGCTCTTCGCCTCGGAAAGCGGCATGGGTTTCAACATGGGACTCCCTCTACGCCCATTTTTGCGCTTTGGCGAGGGCCAAGGATGCGGCGCACATTGGCTCTGCACTGGCGCAGGGTCAGTAGAAGCTTTGCGGGTCGATATCGACGGCAAGGCGAATGTCGCCTTTTAGACGCAGGGGCGCGATCCAACGTGCGATGGCGTCCTGAATGGGCGCACCTTTGGGGGCTTTGACCAGCAGGCGCACGCGGTGTCTGCCTCGGATGCGCGCAATCGGCGCTGGTGCCGGACCAAATACCTGCGCTCCGATTTCTCGCAGAGGCGCATCGTTTCGCGCCATCGCGTTGCCGATGTCAAACACCGGCCCGACCTCAGGCCCGGACAAGACGATGCCCGCCATGCGCCCATAGGGCGGCACTCCGGCGGCTTGTCGACCGGCGGCTTCGGCTTTCCAGAACCCCTCTTCATCGCCTGACAGAATGGCGCGGATCACCGGATGTTCCGGTTGAAAGGTCTGCAACAACGCCTGACCCGGCTTATCCGCCCGGCCTGCCCGTCCAGCAACCTGCCGCATGAGTTGAAATGTCCGTTCTGCCGCGCGCAAATCAGCGCCGTGCAGGCTGAGATCTGCGTCAATCACCCCCACCAGGGTTAACTTGGGAAAGTTATGCCCCTTGGCCACCAGCTGCGTGCCAATGACAATATCTGCGTCCCCCTCGGCAATCTCTTCGATCTTGGCCTTCAGCGCCCGCGCCGAGCCAAACAGGTCAGAGCTGAGCATCGCAATTTTGGCCTCGGGGAAAGTCACCTCGGCCTCTTCCGCCAGCCGTTCGATCCCCGGCCCGACCGGAGCCAGCTTGCCTTCGACCCCACAAGACGGGCAGGCCTCGGGCATCGGTTTGGTCTCACCACATTGGTGGCACATCAGACGTTTGAGGAACCGATGTTCCACCATCCGCGCATCGCAATGATCACAGGCGATCTGCTCCCCGCAGGCCCGGCACAGCGTAACCGGCGCATAGCCTCGGCGGTTGATGAACAGCAGCGATTGTTCGCCCTTTTCGATCCGTTGCCGCACCGCCTGTCGCAGAGATGGAGAAATCCACGTCCCTGGCTGCATCTGCTCGGCCCGCATGTCGATGGGCTTCATCTCAGGCAGTACCGCCGCCCCAAAGCGCGAGGTCAGGTCAAGCCGCTCATACTTCCCGGCCTCGGCGTTGGCCCAGCTCTCCAGCGAAGGCGTCGCACTGGCGAGTATCACACGTGCGCTGCAGATTGAGGACCGCAGAACAGCCATGTCCCGTGCGCTGTAATGCACCCCGTCTTCCTGCTTGTACGAGGTGTCGTGTTCCTCATCGACGACGACCAGCCCCAGATCGCGGAATGGCAGAAACAATGCCGACCGCGCGCCCACGACCAACTGCGCCTCCCCCTGCCCGACCATGCGCCAAACCCGGCGGCGCTCGGTCATGGTGGCGCCGGAGTGCCACTCGGCTGGACGCGCGCCGAACCTCGCCTCAACGCGGGTCAAGAATTCGGCGGTCAAAGCGATCTCAGGCAGCAGAACCAACGCCTGCCGCCCCATGCGCAGCGCTTCGGCCACGGCCTCCAGATACACCTCGGTTTTGCCCGATCCGGTCACACCTTTGAGCAACGTGGTGCCGTAATCTCCGGTCCGCTGCCCGGCTTGAAGCCGCGCAACTGCAGCTGCCTGATCTTCGGTCAGATCTTTTCCCGGCAGATCGGGATCAAGATGCGGATAGGGCAGATCGCGCGGGCTGTCCTCTTCCCTTACAGCGCCCTGTTTCACCAGCCCCTTGACCACGGACGAAGTCACCCCCGCCTGCTCGGCCAGTTCTTTCAAGGTGAAGGCCAACCCGCCATACTCGCGCAACACTTCCAGCACACGGGTTCGCGCATCGGTCATCCGATCCGGTTCCGCGTCCCCCAACCGGTAGATCTTGCGCATCGATGGAGGATCACCCAACCCCGGCGCGCGGGTTGCCAGTCGCAGCATCGCAGGCATCGGTGTCAGGGTATAGTCGGCCACCTTGCCCAGAAATACCCGCATCTCTTCGCGCATCGGTGCAACTTCAAGCACCCGGATCACCGACCGCGCCTTGGCCAGATCAAAACCGCCCCGCCCCGGCCCCCAGACCACACCCAGCACCTTGCGCGGCCCCAGCGGAACCTCGACAAACGCGCCCAGAAAGCACCCACCCTCAGGCGCTTTATAATCCAGCGTCCGGTCCAGCGGCTGCGTGGTCAGCACCGCCACCAGCTCACCTTGGTCGAAATACTCCTGAACGCTCACCGCATATCCTTGGCCGGGGGGTTTCAGCATGTCTCTCTTTGGGGTAAAGCCATCCGCGACCAAGGCCAACCCATCAAAGGACTGCCCGCATGAAATTCTTCGTAGACACAGCCGAGATCGACGCCATCGCCGAACTGAACGATCTGGGCATGGTGGACGGCGTGACCACCAACCCCTCGCTGATCCTGAAATCGGGCCGCGACATTCTGGAAGTGACCAAAGAGATCTGCGATCTGGTCGACGGTCCAGTCTCGGCCGAAGTTGTCGCCACCGAAGCCGAAGACATGATCGCCGAAGGCCGCAAGCTGGCTAAGATCGCCCCGAACATCGCCGTCAAAGTGCCACTGACATGGGCTGGCCTGAAGACCTGCAAGACGCTGACCGATGAAGGTCAGATGGTCAACGTGACCTTGTGCTTCTCGACCAATCAGGCGATTCTGGCCGCCAAGGCGGGCGCGACCTTCATCTCGCCCTTCATCGGACGCCTTGACGACATCAACCTCGACGGCATGGATCTGATCGCAGACATCCGTCAGGTTTATGACAATTACGGGTTCGAAACCGAAATCCTCGCCGCGTCGATCCGCACTGTGAACCATGTGACTGACAGTGCCCGCATCGGGGCTGACGTGATCACTGCGCCGCCCGCCGTGATCAAAAAACTGGCCGACCATCCGCTGACCGACAAAGGTCTGGAAACCTTCCTAGCCGATTGGGCCAAAACCGGTCAGAAAATCCTCTGATCACTGGTGCTGCCGCGCGATGCCGTCAGGCATCGCGCCCGGCCCAACGGCCAAAGCTGATCTCTGATCAGCACATGGCGGGCGGGAGCCCCGCCACAGCGCAAACGAATTTCGCCCTTTGCGTGCATTTTTCCCAAGGCAAATCCGGCAACTCATGGTATAAGCCCGCAAAACAAAAAAACGACCGGACGGGACATGAGCAGCGACCCCAAATTGAAAGACAACCTCCGCGCGGCGATTCTGGCCGAGCCTGACGCCGTTCTGGACGACAAAGATCTGATGCAGGCCCTTGTTGCCGCCAACGAACAGGCGCGCGGCGATAACGTTATCGATCTGCGCGGAATCGCGATGCAGCGGCTCGAGGAACGTCTGGACCGGTTGGAAGACACCCACCGCTCGGTCATCGCAGCAGCCTATGAGAACTTGGCGGGCACCAATCAGGTCCACCGCGCCATTCTGCGCTTGCTGGAGCCCACGGTGTTCGAGGACTTCCTGCGCGCTCTGGGCAATGACGTCGCCGAAATCCTGCGCGTCGATCACATTACTTTGGTGCTGGAAACCACCGTCGTTCAGGACGATCCCGCCGTGGCTCAGCTGGGCGGTGTTTTGACCATCGTTGAGCCTGACTTTATCGACGGCTATCTCAGCACCGACCGTAGCGGCGCCACGCGAGATGTCACTCTGCGCGAGATCAGCCGCCCCAACCCTCAGGTCTATGGCACACAAGCCGAGGATTTGCGGTCCGAGGCCTGCCTCAAGCTGGACCTCGGCACCGGTCGGCTGCCCGGCATGATCGTCATGGGCGCCCGCGATCCACGGCATTTCACGCCGCAATTGGGTACCGATCTTCTGTCATTCTTCGCAGGCGTATTCGAACGCTCCATGCGCCACTGGCTGTCGTGAGCCTGATTTCACCAGCCTGTCGCGATGCATTACAGCACTGGCTGGACAGCCTGCGGGCGCTAGAAGGCCGGTCCGAGAATACCCAGAACGCCTATCGTGGGGACGTGACCGAGTTCCTCTCGTTCATGACCCTGCACCATAGCGAACGACAGGGGCTGGCCGCGCTCGAACGCATCACCGTCTCGGATATGCGGGCGTGGATGGCAGATCAGCGCGGTTCGGGCGTCGGCGCACGATCGCTTGCCCGCAAGCTTTCAGCTGTCAAAAGCTTCTACCGCTGGCTCGCCGAACGGGAAGGGTTCGAGCCCACCGCCGTCCTATCCACGCGCGCGCCCAAGTTCACCAAGAAGCTCCCCCGCCCTCTGGCCGAGGACGCTGCCCGCGCCATGATCGAAACGGTCGAGATGCAGTCGACCTCGGATTGGGTCGCAGCGCGCGATGTCGCGGTCGTGACCTTGCTTTACGGTTGCGGCTTGCGCATCTCCGAGGCCCTGTCGCTGACGGGACAGGACGCACCGCTACCAGAAACACTCCGCATCCTCGGCAAAGGTGACAAAGAGCGGATCGTCCCGGTCATCCCTGCTGCCCGCGCAGCTGTCGACCGCTATCAGCGGCTCTGTCCTCACCCCCATTCGCCCGAGGCCCCTTTGTTCCGAGGCGTCCGCGGTGGCGCGCTGAACCCGAGCGCAATCCAGGGTGTGATGGCCAAGGCACGCATGCAACTCGGCCTGCCTGCAACCGCCACCCCCCATGCCATGCGCCATAGCTTTGCCACCCATCTTCTATCCGCCGGAGGTGATCTGCGGGCGATTCAGGAGTTATTGGGCCACGCCTCTCTCTCAACCACTCAGACTTATACCGCCGTGGACACCGCCCGCCTGATGGAAGTCTACAATCGCGCCCATCCCAAAGCCTGACGTAAATCCCTTCACCGTACGTCTTTTTGCTTTGCATCTGCCGCACGCATCGTACATGACACGCCCATGACACTCAGATTCAAAGCTCTTTCCGTTCATCTATTTACTGCTACCGGAGCCGTTTTCGCGATGCTGGCCATGCTGGCCGCTGTCGAGGAGAAATGGAGCCTGATGTATCTCTGGCTGGTGGTCTCGTTCATCGTCGACGGGATCGACGGGCCGCTGGCGCGTCACTACCACGTCAAGAAGAACGCCCCCGAGTTTGACGGAGTGCTTCTGGACCTGATCATCGACTACCTGACTTACGTCTTCATCCCAGCTTTTGCGCTGTTCAAATCGGGCCTGATGGACGGGTGGACAGGCTGGTTTGCCATCATTGTCATCACCTTCGCCAGCGCAATGTATTTCGCTGATACGCGCATGAAAACCAAAGACAATTCTTTCTCTGGCTTTCCGGGCTGTTGGAACATGTTCGTCATCGTGATCTTCGCGCTTGAGCCGAATTTCTGGGTAATCCTGATGCTGGTGACACTACTGTCGATCGCGATGTTCGTCCCGCTGAAGTTCGTCCATCCGGTCAGAACCGAGCGTTGGCGGTCCCTGACACTACCCATGGCCTTCGGCTGGACCTTCTTTGCCGGCTGGGCTGCATGGGTTGATTTCCACCCCGAAAGCTGGGCCCATTGGGGTCTGGTGATCACCAGCCTCTATCTGGTCTTCGCGGGTATTGCGCAGCAGATCATCCCACCGCGCAAGGCCTGAGGTTACAGAACCTCCTGCACTTCAAATTCGGTCCCGTTGTGGGTGAACACATCCCCCTCCTGCAGGCCAGTCATGGCCAGATAGATCGGACTTTGGGTTGAAATGCCCATATAGGTCTTCCCGTCCACTTCGAACCGTGTGGTCGACACGCAAACCACGAAACATCGGTTGTTGAACTTAACCACAGCACCAGGCTGCACCCTGTCGGTCAAACTGAAATCAGTGTTTTCGATTACGTCGATCTTGGCATGATGCGCATGCACCGGCGCGTCGAAAGCCGCCGCCAAGTCTGCATTTTCGCGCGACGCGGCAATATCGTCTTTATCGTGTCCTTCCCGGTCATCCAGCTGGGAATCCTTCAGGAACGCATCGTAATGGGCCTGCGCCGTCGCAAGCTCTTCCGCCTCAAGCGACATCAGGTGATCGATAATGGCTTTCTTACGTGCTGCAGGGTCTGTCTGGCCGGTCATATGATCAGGTCCTTCAAATTCGGTATTTGGTATAAGTTGGAACCGAGCCTCTCTGATTGCAACAGCTATTTGCGGTCTCAGATCAATAGGCTCGCGGCGCCCTCATGGCGCAGCAAAGCCACTTTGGTTTCAACCCCTCCGGCTCCGGAGAACCCTCCCAACCCTGTTGCGGACAAAACCCTGTGACACGGAATGATCACGGGAATAGGATTTGCACCGCAAGCCTGACCCACGGGCTGCGCCGGCTGTCCCAGTTGCTTGGCAATATCACCATAGGTCAGCGTCTCACCAAACGGGATGGCATACATGATGTCGCAAACCTGCTGTTGAAACCTGGACCCATCCACGCGATAGGGCAGATCAAACCGCGTTAGTCGCCCTTCATCATAGGCCCGCAGTTGCGCCGCCACCTCAAGTAACAAGGGCGTCCTGGCACCCTCATCACGACCGTTCCAGACAAGGCGCGTTACCGCCCCGTCTTCTTCTTCAATCCCAAGGCGTCCGAACCGGGTATCCACTGCAATCATAGGCATGGCCAGATGCTGACAGCGTTTGCAGGTAAAGCGCAACCCAGATCATGCGCTACCTCTGCCTCTTCCGTTCAAAAAATGCGTCGGAGCGCGGTAGGGCCTTACAGTAGGCCCTACCAAATGCGCTCCGCCACTGATTTAGCTTAGGGCTTCGTCACACCGTCCGCAGACACCCGAATGCGTGTGAAGCCCGACGTCGGGCAGAATCTTCCAGCAGCGCTGGCATTTCGCCCCTTCGGCCTTCTCGAACACCACTCCGACACCTTCGATTTCCGGCACACGGAATGCTTCGGCAGGTTTTGGATCTCCCGTGACGGTCAATCCCGAAGTGATGCACAGATCGTCCACATCAAAGGTGGCCAGCAAATCACGCGTTTCCGCATCCGCGACATAGACGATCGGAGCGGCCTCAAGGCTTGATCCAATGACCTTCTCTTGCCGCTGCACTTCCAGGGCGGCGGTTACGGCGCGGCGCACGCGGCGCACCTTGGCCATGTTGGCCTCAAGCTCTGTATCGCGCCAGTCGGCGGGTGTGTCGGGGAAATCCACCAGATGAACAGAACTGTCATCGCCGGGGAAACGCTCCAGCCAGACCTCTTCCATGGTAAAGACCAATACCGGTGCCAGCCATGTGGTCAGGCGGTGGAACAGGACATCGAGGACAGTTCGCGCAGCACGGCGGCGCAACGTATCGCCATCGCAATAGAGCGCATCCTTACGGACGTCGAAGTAGAAGGATGACAGGTCAACCGTGGCAAAGGTGAACACGGCACTGAATACGCCCTGGAAGTCAAACGCGGCATAGCCCTTGCGCACTTGCTCATCCAGCTCGGCCAGACGGCTCAGCACCCAGCGTTCCAGACGCGGCATATCCTGCGGCTCCACCCGGTCAGCCTCGGTGAAGTCGGCCAGCGAGCCCAGCATGAACCGCATGGTGTTGCGCAGGCGGCGATAACTGTCGGCGGTGCCTTTCAGGATCTCAGGCCCGATCCGCTGGTCAGCGGTGTAATCGGTCTGAGCCACCCACAGCCGCAGGATATCGGCGCCGTATTGCTTGACGACCTCTTCCGGCACGATGGTGTTGCCCAGCGATTTGGACATCTTGTTGCCCTTGGCATCCAGCGTGAAGCCGTGGGTCACCACGTTTCGGTAAGGCGCGCGGCCCTTGGTGCCACAGGCCTGCAGCATGGACGAATGGAACCACCCGCGGTGCTGGTCGGTGCCTTCCATATAGACATCGGCGATGCCGTCCTCGGTGCCGTCTTCGCGGTCGCGCAGCACAAAGGCATGGGTCGAGCCGGAATCGAACCACACGTCCAGCACGTCGAACACCTGATCCCAGTCATCCGGGTTATAGTCATTGCCCAGGAACCGCTCTTTCGCGCCGTCCAGATACCAGCAATCCGCCCCGTCCTGTTCAAACGCGTCCTTGACGCGGGCATTCACTTCCGGGTCGCGCAGCAGGTAGTCGGCATCGGTCGGCAGAGCGCCCTTTTTGGTGAAGCAGGTCAGCGGCACTCCCCAGGCGCGCTGGCGCGATAGAACCCAATCGGGCCGCGCTTCGATCATCGAATACAGGCGATTGCGCCCGGTCTGCGGCGTCCATTTCACCAGCTCATCGATGGACCGCAACGCCCGTTCGCGGATGGTGTCGCCCATCTCACCCATGCCATCGTCCAGCTTGCGGTCAACGGATGCAAACCACTGCGGCGTGTTGCGGTAGATGATCGGCGCCTTCGAGCGCCACGAATGCGGATAGCTGTGCTTGATCTTGCCACGCGCCAGCAACCCGCCAACCTCGACCAGCTTGTCGATGACGGCTTTGTTCGCGTCACCCTCGCCGCCCTTGCGGGACAGGATGTATTTGCCGCCAAAGAACGGCAGATCGGCGCGAAAGCTGCCATCGTCCATCACGTTATAGGTGATGACTTGCTCGAGCATACCAAGGTCGCGATAGAGTTCGAATTCCTCCATCCCGTGCGACGGCGCACAGTGAACGAAGCCGGTCCCTTCAGTATCGGTCACGAACTCAGCAGCGCGGAAATCGCGGATGTCGTCCCATTCGCCATTGCCACCCTCGGCCCCGGCCAACGGGTGGGTTAGCTGGATCTTGGCCAGATCTTCCTGCGTGACATCGCACAAACGGCGATACATCGAGTCATCCAGACGCGCGCGCGCAAACACGTCCGCCGCGCGATCATCGGCCAGCAGATAACGCTCACCGATCCGCGCCCAGCATTCCTCGGGGCGACCTGTAACCTCGTAGAGACCGTAGGAGATGTCCTCACCGTACACCACGGCCTTGTTCGACGGCATGGTCCATGGGGTCGTCGTCCAGATCACCACATAGGCATTGTCCAGCGTTACATCGCCCGTGTTCACGACCTTGAACTTCACCCAGATGGTGAAGCTTTCTTTGTCGTGATACTCGACCTCGGCCTCGGCCAGAGCTGTCTTCTCGATTGGCGACCACATCACGGGTTTCGAACCTTGATAAAGCGTCCCATTCATCAGGAACTTCATGAACTCATCCGCAATCACGGCCTCGGCGTGATAGTCCATGGTGATGTAGGGATCGGGCCAGTTTCCGGTGATGCCAAGGCGCTTAAACTCTTCGCGCTGGATGTCGATCCAGCCTTCGGCAAACTTGCGGCATTCCTGACGGAAGTCGACAACGTTCACCTCATCCTTGTTCTTGCCCTTCTTGCGGTACTGCTCTTCGATCTTCCATTCGATGGGCAGACCATGGCAGTCCCAGCCGGGCACGTAACGTGAGTCAAAGCCCATCATCTGATGCGACCGCACGATCATGTCCTTGATGGTCTTGTTCAGCGCGTGGCCGATATGCAGGTGACCGTTCGCGTAAGGAGGGCCGTCATGCAGGGTAAAGGGTTTGCGGCCCTCTTTCTCGCGCAGGCGGTCGTAGACGCCGATCTTTTCCCAACGCTCCAGCCATGCGGGTTCGCGCTTGGGCAATCCGGCGCGCATGGGGAAGTCGGTCTTGGGCAGGTTCAGCGTGTCTTTGTAATCAGGTGCTTGGGTCGTGTCGGCGCACATTTGGGGCGTCCTCAGGATGTTCGGGTCGTGTATGGATCGAAGCGGTCAGTGCGATATCTCAAGCACCTTTGCCCGGCGTCTCGCGATATCAGAGCGCCGGGGATATAATTCGAATAATGATGGCCAAACGGTCATGCATGGCGGGCTTATAGGACGCCACAGCCTAATGGTCCAGAGGTTCCGAGCCTTGCGGCGAATGGCGCAGTTTGGCCCAGCGATTGAGCCACGCCAACCCCGCCAGTGCGAGGCCCAACGCGAGCAGTGAGAAGACCCGGATCAGCCCGCCCAGCCCCGCGATATCGATCAGAAACACCTTAGCCACGGCCAGCCCAATCACGGCCAGCCCTGCCTTGCGCATCAGATCGGACCGGCGGGCCAGCGACTGATAGAACAGCGCGCCCCCAACCACCAGCAAGGTGATGGTATAGGTGTAAAGCTCGGGCTGCGTGACGCCATTGCCCTCGAACATGCCACCAGCGCCCTGCCAGACATGCCGGATCGCCAGCCCCAGCCAGACAGCGGCCAGAGCGCAGGCGCTCCCATAGCTGGCCTGCCTCAGCAAAACCGGCATCGTTGGAATACGCCAAGCGGAAAAGCCGATAGCCAGCGCAGGAACAAGATAAGCCACCGCAAGAGTATTCAGAACTGGCGGGCCAAGCACAGGGTCTGTCAGCGGATTCAGCAACGGATTCGCCTCGGACAGCGCCTGCGCCAGCCGCGCGATCCCGTGCGCGGCAAAAAAACCAGCCAGGAGATAGCGCGCGTAGTTCAGCTTGCCGCCGAGTGAGAAGCGCTGAACCTGCGCATAGGCCAGCAGCAACCAGATCACCGCCAGCAGGCCCAGCCCCCAGTGACTGTCTTTCGCCCCACCTTCGCCGAACCCCTCAAGCCAGCGCAACACAAGCAGCGACAGTAGGATGCCCGCCGTCGCCCAGGCCGCGCTTTCCAGCAGCAGGGACGCGATGGGTCGGTTCAGTGGCCTCAGCAAAGCCCAACCCGCCACAAACCCGACCACGGCAGCGGCATAGACCAGCACCATTTCGGCCAGCGGTGCGGTGTTGGCCCAATCCAGGCCCGGATCCAGCACCAGCCGGACCGTCACCGTGAGCACTCCGGCCCAGATGAACCAGCTCATTGGTGGCAGCGCAAATCGCCGGTCCAATGCTGCGGCCACAACGATCATGACGGTTAATGCAACTGTCAGCGCGGCTGAACTGAGTACGATGATGCAGGCAAAGCTCAGACAGGACAGCGCTGAAAGCGTGGCCAGAGAAGCCCGCATGCAGTTATCTCCGTCCACCCGCGCAAACCGCTCGGCCAGAACAACCATCATCGCCCCCAGTGCGATGGCGTGTAGTGCCCAAGGGTAAGCTCCGATCACCTCAGCCGGATGCCACCCAACCTCAAGCGCAATCGCCATCAGCGGCGCGAACAGAACCGCAGCCCCAGCCCAGATCACAGCCACGCGTCCGCCTGAGAAAGATCGCCACGCCGCCAATACCGAAATCAAGGCACCCAATCCCACCAGCAGAGTGACAATCCGCGGGAAATCGGCCTCAACGGTTTCCGCATAAGTATCTGCAAAAGTGCGCGCCGCTGCGCCAAAATCCAGACCATGCACCAATACAAACCAGACCAACCCCAACGCAGGCAGCACCGTGAGATCCTGCAACGCACGTGCATCTTTTGCCCATAGAATCAGCGCCAACGTCAGTCCGACTAGCAGCATCACGCCCAGCCAGAACTCGCTGGCCGAATCCGCCCAATGCACCGACAGGATCACCGAACTGGCCGCGACCGCACCAAAGGCTAATCGAGTAGGAAACTCGGGCCAGAGATCACCTTTCCGTCGTCGAACCAACTCAGCGATCATTGGGCCGGAATGGCTTGGCCAGAAACGCCGGACCGGGATCGCGATAGCAATCAATGCGAAGGCTGTGATGCAGGTCAGATATCCGGGCTCGGTGAGCGGTGAGGACAGCACCAAAAGAAACGCTGCGCCATAAGCTCCGACAAGCGTCAGAGCGGATATCCAGGCCCAGCGCCGGACCGTGTCTATACCCAGCCCGAGAACGGCGATCACGAAGAAATAACCATAGAGCCACGTGGGGTCATCTGATGATCCGCCAACAACAAAGGGGGCCGCGAAGGCTCCGATCAGGCCAACCGCTGCCAGCAGCGGGCCGTGGAACCAGCCAAGCACCAAGCCAATCAGGGCAACGGCAATCATACCCGTCAGGGCAATTTCGGGACTTATGAGGTCATACAGCTGACGCGCGGCCAGAATGGCACCGAAAAGTGTTACCAGCCCGGCGCCCGAGAAAACCGAAGGCAGATACGCGGTCGCAGCACTTTCGTCATCGCCAAAGCGACGGCGCACCACTTCTCCAGCTGTGATCAGCACTGCGCCAAAGATCAAAGCGGCTGCAACGCGCGCGGTCGGAGGCAGCAATCCGTTCTCGACCCCGTATTGAACCAGAAATATCCCTGCCAGCGCCAATGACAACGCCGAGACCGCGTAAAACCAATTCTCGCGCAGCCATGCGCCAAGCGCTGCAAAACGGTCCTCGCGCAAGACGATCGCGGCAGAAGGCACATCATCGGGGGGCTCATGGGGCTCTTCGGTGAAGATTTCCTCTTTTGGTCGTGATGCCCATGGTCCTGGCTTGGTCTCCGTTGCAACCGGTTCAACCGGAGCCTCGGTCTCAGCAGGGGGCTCGGGCAATTGCCCGGCTAGTTGCCGCTCCAACTGCTCAACCCGCTTGCGTAACCGGGACTGGCCGATCAACAGAACGATGATCGAAACAGGAATGGCCAATACGATCAGACCAACAAGGACAAGCAAGGATTCCAATCGAGACCTCCGCGCGGCGATGTCTCGAATTTACGCTTCGCGCGCTGAGGTTAATAGTCTGGAAATCCCGATACCTACGACCAATTGCTCAGGTAGGTTAAAACAACGCAAAATCGGGTCGCGCAAGCATCAGCCACAGGATCGCCAATACTGCGGTAAAAGCTGGTATGCCGCAGGCAAACCAGATGCGAAACAGACGGAAATAGGCCAGCGGGAGTTCGCTACCGGTGCTTGCAGCGTCTTGCGCATAAGCGCGCAGGCGGATTTGTATCCAGACCACCGGCAGCCAGAACAAGCCGGTCACGACATAAAGAATGATCGACATCAGCAACCAACCTTCACCAAGCGACCATCCAAGCCGCCACGCCAGCAGAAAGCCTGTGAGAGGCTGCAGCACAACCGCCGAGCTCGTGAACAGCAGATCGGTCAGCACGACAATACCCGCAGTGTGGGCAATAACGCGTGCGTCCTTTGTGCGATGTGCCATCAACATGAAGAACGCAATCCCAGCGCCGGTTCCCAGCAATACGCAAGCCCCGATCACGTGTAACCAACGCAGGATAAGGTCGGGATCCATCAGCGGCTCTCAAGCATAGGGATTGCGGTCACGGACAGCAAAAGCGCCGGGATGACCTTGAGCAGAGGTCCCAGCGGATCGAGCCATAGCGCAGGCACGAACAGTGTCGCCGCAATCAAATAGAAAGCGGCGACTGCGGCCTGAGCCAGACAAACTCGCGCCGCCCAGGGCCGCCACAGCAACGCCATCCCCAATGCGATATCAACCAGCGACCACAGCACGACGCTTGTACCTGTCCATCCGGCGGACCACCCGGAACGGATGAGAACTTCGGATGCCTGCGACAGCCCTGTCAGGCCAAACAGCCCCGACAGCAGCCAGAACAGGCATAATGCGCCGATCACTACGGGCATCAGCAGTGTCATCCGAGCGCTCAACCGGTGTTCACGCGCGCAGGTTAAGTTATCGTAAATCTCGCTAAGTCCGCGCAGGGACCGACCAGTCGCAGCGCGGAAAGGTTCAGGGTCACCCACGACGCCCTGTTCCATCACAGTCATCGCGGTGCTGCGCAGGGGTGACCTCCATCCCAGCCGCGTAAGTTGGTCGGCAGCCCCAGCAACCGCTTTGGTTAGTACGAAAGGCACCGATATGACACGGTGTGCGACAGGAAACCCAAGCCAATGGCGGGTGGCCGCCAGAACCTCAGCCAGCGTGTGTGGACTGTCTTCAACCAGATCATAGTCGCCTTCGGGCAGATCGCCCTGAACGCATGAGAGGATCACGGTACATAGGTCCTCCATGCCGACGCATTGAACTGGCGTCTGCGGATAGGCAATGGGTTGCACGATAGGCACCGCCGCCAGCATGCGCAGCAGAGCGGTGCCGCCATAGTCACTCTGCCCGATGACCAGACCTGGCCTGAGCACCCACAGTACGGCACCACTGGCGCGCAGGGCTGCATCGCCCTCGGCCTTACTGCGCATGAAGTTGGTTGTAGCGTCAGGCGAGGCCCCGATGGCCGAGACCTGAATGATCGACACCTCGTTCTCCGCGCAGGCTTGTCCCAGAGCCGCGATTGCCAGCTGATGCACTGCACGCAGATCGTCCTGCCCGCCATCCTGCAATGCCCCGGCGCAATTCACCACGACATCAATCTCGCGCAGGATGGCCTGCCAGTTGCGGACCTGCGTGAGCGTTCGAAGATCGCCTTGGATAAGTTCAACATCTGGCAAAACCCGAGCAGCGATGCCGAGGTTTCGCACCAAACCCCTGACCGCAATACCCTCGGCTCGCAATCGCCTCACAACAGATGCGCCGATGAAGCCATAAGCACCCAGAACCAATACGGTTTTTGTCTCGCGCATGATAAACGCCTGTCTCATCGGAGCTGTTTGAAACACCCTAGCGGGTCATACAGACCGCACCAGCTTTGGTCTTACATCTGCGACACCATTGCCCATCACGGGTGAAACAGTGATCCGACCCAATAGGCGATGGTCGCCGCAGCCCCTCCGATCAACAGGGTTTCACCACCTGACCGCCACCACGGCGCAAGGGACCAACGGCTTTTCATCGCGCCGATGGCAAAGAACACACCTGCCGTCATCCAGGCCGACACGGTGAATGCATTCGCGATCGACAAAAGGAACGGCAGCAGCGGGATCATCCCCGCGACCAGAAAGGCAAAGAATGTCGCCATCGCGGCTTTGAGAGGGTGTGGATCGACGCTTCCCAACCCATATTCGCCCTCAATCATCAGGTTGATCCAGTTGTCATGGTTGGAGGTGATCTCATCCGTCGCCTCGTCCAGCACGCTGCCCGAGAGGCCCTTTTGTGCAAGGATTTCCCTTACTTCGTCGCGCTCTCCATCCGGATAAAGCTTGATATGCCGTTCTTCAATCGCGCGGATCCGGTAGATGTTGTCGAGTTCGGCTTTGGTTCCTGAATAATTCCCCGCCGCCATCGAAAAGCCATCCGCCAGCACATTGGCCAGCCCGAGGGCAACAATGACAAAAGGCGATAACCCCGCGCCTGCGACACCTGCAACGATGGCGAAGGTTGTGACCGAACCATCGATGCCGCCATATACCACATCGCGCAGCACCCCACGCCCCGGAGGGGCGTTGATCCGCTCGGAAATCTCTTGCTGACTGTGGCCGTGGTCGGTCATGGCTGGCTCCGCCCTGTTTATGCAGGACGGCACCAGACACGGCCTTGCGCCAGATCAAGTCTTGGAAAACAGCCCGCTGAGCGCGCGTTTGATCATGCCGCGGGTCGAGGGTTTGTGGCGTGTCGAGAAAGGCAGCGGACGGCAGACCTCCATCGCGGCAACGCCCACGCGGGCAGTAAGCGCGCCATTGACCAGCCCCTCGCCGAACCGGCGGGACAGTTTGCTGAGGACTGAACCGCCCAAAATCGGTTCCAGCAGATCATCCCCAACCGCCACTGCACCGGTTGCGACCAGATGCACGAATACGGCGCGGGTCAGGCGCCAACTGCCCAAGGCACCTGCGCGCCCGCCGTAGATTTCCGCAATCCGCCGGATCATGCGCAATGAACTTGCCAGCGCCGTCGCGACATCAGCCAGCGCAAGCGGAACCAGAGCGGTCACGGTCGCGACCTGCCGGGCTGCGGCCTCGACCTCGCGGCTGGCGGCAGCATCCAGCGGGGCCAGAAGCTCGTCTTCGGCCAGCGTCAGAAGGGTTGCCGCATCGAATTGTTCACCCATCCGCTCCTTCAGGCGATCTCGACCCCAGCGCGTTTCGTCGCGTCCGTTGTAGAATGTGATCAGGCGATTGGTGACGGCGCGAGCTTGCGACAGGTCTTCATCCGCCAATGCGGCATCAGCGGCGCGGCGCAGCCCATCTACGCGAGACAGGCGGCTGATTGCAGCCAATTCACGCAACGCAATGATCAGCACAACCAGCAGCAGAGCGGCGATCAGGCCGGTAACGATCCAACCCAGAATTGGTGCGCGCTCCAGTAGCGAGATGGCGAAATCCCAAGCCGCGACCGAAACCACCGCCCCCACGACCGCAAGAGCCAAACCCCAGAACCAGCGTGCCAAGGCCGAAGGTTTCCGTGCCGCAAACCGTGCCGCTGCCTGCATCGCCTGCCCCTGCGGCGGCGTGATATCGGGTACCGGAGGTGCGGTTGAAACGTCCGCTGCCTGCGGGTCGTCTTCCAGATCGATCAGGACCGGACCTTTAGCCATCGGTCACCTCCTTGCGTTTCCAGATATATTTGATGTCGGGTAGGTTTTCGTCATTCTCGGCCCCATCGCCGCGTGAAACCTCGGCAAATCCATTGCGTTCATAGAAGCGGCAGGCGGGGTGATTAGCCTGAAACGCATAGAGATTGAGCTCTATGTGTTGTGCTTTCGCGTGATCCAGCAATTTCTGCCCAATCCCCTGCCCGCGCGCAGGGGCTGCCAAATAGAGTGACTGCACCTCGTCGCCGTTCAGCGCAAGAAATCCGACCACCTGCCCCCGCATTTCAGCCACCGTGACCCAGCCGAGATCAATCATCTTGCCACAAAACGCGATGGTTTCAGCCTCGGAATGCAATTCCGGCATCCAGTCGTTCTCGCGCGCGAACCCATGTAGAATCGCGCCTGTGGTTCCAGCATCAGTGCTGCGCGCAGGGCGGAGGATCGCGTTCACAACCGATCTCCGATCAGAAACTGCGCGGCTCGGTCTAGCCGGATATGCGGGGGTCCGTCGCCAGGGTTCAGGGTCAGATGGGCGGGCGCAAAGGCCATGTAACCATAATCCTCGTCCAACCAACCCTCAGCCCCGTTGCGCGCAGGGCCCAGTAGATGGGCCGGGTCTTCTGGCAGATCACCGGGATAAAAAGCCGCCTGCTTGCCGCTGTCCAGCAAGGTGCCGCGCACGCAAGGAAGTTCGACGCCGTTATGGCTGCGCATCTCTTCCGTGGTGGTCCGGAGCGAGGCCAGCGACAGCGCCGCCGTCTCAGCCCCGGCAAAACTGGCGCGATCACGCGCCTCACGGGTCAGGGCTTCGATGATTGAGGTCAGGCGCGGGTGCTGCAGGTGGTGCAGGTGATCGGCTTTGGTGGCGGCAAACAGGATACGCTCAACCCGCTTGCCCAGCAGCAGCTTGTTCAGCCATGCGTTGCGACCGGGGCGGAAGGCCGACAGGATATCGGCCATTGCGCGGCGCATATCCTCGACCGCCTGCGGGCCTTTGTGGATCGCGCCCAACGCATCGACCAGTACGATCTGACGGTCGATCCGGGCAAAATGATCGCGGAAGAACGGTTTGACCACTTGCGATTTATAAGCCTCATAACGCCGCTCCATCTCGCGATGCAGGGACCGGCGGCGCGACGCCTCCGACACCGACAAAGGCGCGAAGGTAAGCACAGGGGAACCAGCGAGGTCCCCCGGCAGAAGGAACCGACCGGGAGTGCAATCATAGAACCCTGCCTCGCGCGCGGCGTTCAGATAGGCTGTGAAGCGGCGAGCAAGGTCCTGGGCCTGCGGCTCATCATGTGGGGCCATTGGGTCGACCGCCTGAGCCTTAGCCAGAAATGCCTCGGCCTGTGGACGGTTCGAAATATGGTCCAGCGTATCCCGCGACCAAGCCTCGTAGGATTTGTCCAGCAGGGCCAAATCCAGCAGCCATTCGCCGGGATAATCCACGATGTCCAGATGCAGCGTGCGAGGCCCCTGCAGACCTGACAACAACCCCGCAGGCTGGACTTTGAACGACAAGCGCAGTTCGGACACGGCGCGGGTGCTGTCCGGCCAGTGCGGAGTGGGATCGGTCAGAGCGGCCAAGTGGGATTCGAAATCAAACCGGGGCACGGTATCGTCGGGTTGCGGTTGCAGATAGCTGGCGGTGATCCGCCCCTCTTGCTGCGCAACAAGGCTGGTCATGCGGCCTCGATCCAGCAGGTTGGCCACCAGAGATGTGATGAACACCGTCTTGCCGGACCGCGCCAATCCCGTGACGCCCAACCGGATAACCGGCTCGAAGAATGTCTCAGACACGCGGTCGCCCACGGATTCGACGCCGCGCACCAAGCTGTCTGCCAATGATGAGATGACCAAGCCGTCGCCCCGCAATTATCGTTTCGCCCAAGATAGGTAGCGGTCGCGGCACATGCCAGAGCTTTCGCCCTCTTGCCCGCCCGCCCAAGGCGCGATACCAGCGCCCCATGCCCAGATATGCGTTAAAAGTCGAATACCAGGGGGAACCGTTCGCCGGATGGCAACGGCAGAAAGAACTGCCCTCAGCTCAGGGGGCAATCGAACAGGCTTTGTCACGGATCGAACCCGGAGACCACACCATCGCCGCCGCCGGTCGTACTGACGCGGGCGTTCACGCGTTGGGGCAAGTGGCCCATTGCGATCTGGTCAAGGACTGGGACCCGTTCCGCCTGTCCGAAGCGTTGAACTATCACCTCAAGCCGCAGCCTGTCGCCATTATCAAAGCTGCGCGGGTCGATGACGACTGGCACGCGCGCTTTTCAGCGCTCGAGCGGCAGTATCTGTTCCGCATCCTGATGCGCCGTGCGCCCGCGACCCATGATCGGGGGCAAGTCTGGCAGATCAATCATTCGCTCGATGTCGCGGCGATGCAGGCCGGGGCGGATATGCTGATCGGACGACATGACTTCACTACCTTCCGATCCTCCATCTGTCAGGCCGCCAGCCCGGTCAAAACATTGGATGAGCTGCGCGTAGAGCAGGTTGAAGGCTTCTCGGGCCCCGAAATCCATTTCCACGTCCGCGCCCGGTCGTTTCTGCACAATCAGGTGCGCAGCTTTGTTGGCACGTTAGAGCGTGTGGGGGCCGGAGCATGGACGCCGAAGGATGTGCGCGATGCTCTGGAGGCCGTTGATCGTGCGGCTTGTGGCCCGGTTTGCCCGCCGCAGGGGCTCTATCTGGCGCGGGTCGGGTATCCTGGGCCGGTTTTCGACTAAGATCACAAAGCGCGCATCAACAGCCCGCTTGCAATCACGGCGATGATAAGACCTGCCACCAGTTCGATGGTCGGGGCCAGCACCGACGCAAAGCGCGTGGACGAGGCTGAAGCCAACAATCCACCGCGCAACCCAAAGGACGTCCACCCGACCAGAGTCGTGACAGTTGCGGTGCCCAGCGCCATGGCGAATGCGCCTGCAATACCAACCATCGCGATACCCATTTGCCATGTCAGGATGAGCACAAACAACGCGCCTGTGCAGGGGCGTGCGGCGATGCCTGCGATCAGAACCAGCGCCTCGCGCAGGCTGCCGACCTGAGCGACCTCTTCGGCGGTCGGACCATGGCGGTGACCACAATCCGAACAGACCTCATGGTCGTGATGATGATGGTCAAGATCATGCGCATGGTGATCGTGGTCATGCATATGCGATGCTCGGTTTTTGTGACGCCGCGCGAAACTGCGAAGCGCGCGAAAGACCAGCCACAAGCCAATCACAGCAATCGCGCCATAGCTGATCGGGGCCATAACCTGTTCGGTGGTGCCGACCAGCGACTCGCGCGACATCTGGAATACCAGAACCCCTGCATAGACCAGCACAACGGCGGTAACCGCCTGCCCAAGGCTCGACAGGACGCTAATGGCAGACAGTCGCCAGAACGCCACGCGACGACCCAGCCCATAGCCTCCGATCAGGACCTTGCCGTGGCCCGGCCCGATGGCATGGAAGAACCCATAAGCAAAACAGACAGTCAGCAGCGTCGCGACAGCCTCGGGCTGTTCGGCACGCGCCGCGCGCAGGGCGCGGGCGATCTGGTTCTGGAATTCCCGCTGCTCTCCGGCGGCCCAGGCGGCGAGATGGTCAAAGCCGCCGCTGCCCCAGAACCACAGAAGCGCCCCGCAAGCGATGGCGACGGGAACGATCAGGTATTTGGACATGAAAGCCGGATCTCGGTTGCGAGTTTTTCGCCAACAAACGGGATATCATTTTCCTCAAGATCGTAATTTGTATCGAGCGTCAGCAAGAATGCCTGCATCTGCGCCAGCTCTGCATCTATATCCGGGTCGGTTCGCTCGACCTCGCAAGTCGTAGGGCCCGAGACCGTGACGGGACGGGTCATTTCATACGCGGTATAAAAGCTCTCATCGAAGGCTTTGATCGACAAGGCGTTTGCCGGAACCGGCCCACCTTCGACCGCGCGCAGATGGGTGGTGACGATGCGCGCATCCTCGGTCGTGGCCTGAGGCTCCAACGGACCAGAAAGCGGGACGTTTGTCTCACCTATACGAATGACCAGATCGCCATTGTACCCATCGACCCATTGCGCATCGAAACCCGACAACTGCTGTTCTTCTGCTTCGGTCAGGACGCCATCCGCATCCTGATCCAAACGGTATTCCTCGAGAACCAGTAGCGAGTAGAACTCATCATAGGCCCAAGTTACGCGCACATGGGTCAGATTGCCTGCGTCGTCCACAATGAATTCCAACCCCGTGTCGATGAAGACATGCGGGTGGGCCAAGGCCGGAATCGGCAGGCAGCAGGTCAGAGAGAGGGCAAGCCAACGCATGGCAAAAAGATAGGCCAGACGACAGGCATCGGCAATCCGATTGCGCGAAATCGTGCAGAAACCCGCCGCCTTAGCCTGGCGGGAACAGAACCAATGTCTGCAGCGCCGTCCCAACTGGTCCCTGCGTGTCAAACAGCACCGACTGCGACATGCCAATGCCAGAGGATTGCCAATGCGAGATCGACTCGGAGGCCAGCCAATCCGAAACCGGCTCTCGGTGAATTTGCACTGTCAGATCCGTGTTCATGAACCCCATCTCGGTCGTGGGCGCATTCCACGAGATACCATTGCCGCAATCAGCCAGCGGACAAAGGGCCTGAATAGGCGACGGCTCTTCTCCGTCCAGCAATGGGGGCGTGCGCATCCAGACCGTTTTGGGACCCGCCCCCTGATTGCCGCCTGCGGGATAGCCGATTTGGGAGTGATGGGCGAAGCCCGGCAGATCATGCCGCATTTCACCAATTGGGAACGGCCCGTCGACCATTTCCTCGACCCGCGGCGCGGGTAGGTCGACATCGGGCACTGACCCAAGGTCTTTGCGTATCATGTGCATCGTGGTGGCCGTGGCGCAAAGCGTGTCATCAAGGTCATGTACCGTAACCCGCGTGGTCGCCAGCGTCTTGGTATGGCGCGTGGTCTCGGCGGCAACCCTCAGGCCCGCCAAAGGCAGCGGACGCAGCAGATCGACTGTCAGCCGGGTCAGCATCTTGTCAGGGCCCACTTCGGTTTCTGCCGCCCGCACGATCAGACCACTGACAGGCCCCGCGTGGCAGTGATCCGCAGACCACGGCCCGCGCGCGGGATCATTGCCGACAAACACACCCTGCGCATTCTGATGGAAATACGCTTGCCCCAACACATCCAATGCCATCGTGGTTCTGTCGCCTCAGACTTTCTCTTGCGTGTATTTCTTCAATTCTGCGCGCGCGACCTGACGGCGATGCACTGCGTCTGGCCCATCCGCTAGACGCAGGGTACGCACATGAGTCCAGGCATTCGCCAACGGTGTATCCTGACTGATCCCCTGTGCGCCGAACATCTGCACGGCCTCGTCGATCACCTTCAACGCCACTTTAGGTGCCACAACCTTGATCTGACTGATCCATGGGGCCGCTGCACGCGCATCACCCTGATCCATGTACCACGCCGCCTTCAGACAGAGCAGACGCGCCATCTCGATCTCCATCCGGCATTCGGCAATGATGTCGTAGTTTGCGCCCAATTGCGCCAGCTTCTTTCCGAACGCCTCGCGCTGCAGCGCGCGCTTGCACATCTGTTCCAGCGCCGCCTCAGCCTGACCGATGGCGCGCATGCAATGATGAATACGGCCCGGCCCCAACCGGCCTTGGGCGATCTCGAATCCGCGCCCCTCACCCAGCAGTATGTTTTCAGCCGGCACCCGGACATTCGTGAACCGTATGTGCATATGCCCGTGGGGGGCGTCGTCGTGACCATAAACCTCCATCGGGCGCAGCACCTCGATCCCCGGAGCATCCGCTGGAACCACGATCATCGACTGGCGCTGATGCTTGGGCAGATCGTCTCCGCCCGTTTTGACCATCACGATATAGACCTTGCAGCGTGGATCACCTGCGCCAGAAGACCACCATTTCTCGCCATTTAGAACGTAGTCCTCCCCGTCCCGTACGCAGGACATCGAGATATTGGTGGCATCTGATGAGGCCACATCAGGCTCGGTCATCAGATAGGCAGACCGAATCTGCCCGTCGAGCAACGGCTTCAGCCACTGCTCTTTCATCGCGTCGGACCCGTAGCGTTCAAAAACCTCCATGTTCCCGGTGTCTGGGGCCGAGCAGTTGAACACTTCCGCGCCTAATGGAGTCTTGCCCATCTCCTCGGCAAAATAAGCGTATTCAACCGTGCTGAGGCCAAAACCCTTGTCGCTGTCGGTCAACCAGAAGTTCCACAGGCCCGCCGCCTTGGCCTTAGCCTTGAGCCCTTCGAGTATCTCAGACTGGCGCTCGGTATATTGCCAGCGATCACCTTTGTTGATCTCGGCTTGGTATTCTCCCTCCAGCGGCATGACCTCATCACGGATCATGTCGGCAACACGCTGCAGCAGGGCGCGGTTTTCCTCGCGCAGTCCGAATGTCATGGTCATGAAAAATCCTCCGTCCGGTGGCGCGCCGGCCTTTACCTTTGCCAAGAGGATGGCTTAGCTGCTGGGGCGCTGTCCAGTTGAGTGACGGCACGTCACTTGGACAAAATGAATGAAGGAGCGGCGCAAATGGCGTTGTTGGTGGATACAGGCCTTTCGGGCTGGCTGAGCAACGAAGAAATCGCGCGCGAAATCCAGAAGCACGATCCGGAGACAGATGTGCGCACCCCCGAAACCGTGGGGAACGTAGATGAGATCACGATGATCGCAGTCTCGGTCTTGAAAGCGGACCTCCCCCAACGGCTGTCCAATCTGAAACTGGTGCAAAAGCTCGGGGCGGGAGTTGAGACAATCGTCGGCCATCCCAGCCTGCCCGATCATGTCCGCGTGACGCGCCTGAAGCCCGACGCTCCGGCACAGGGTATCGCCGAGTGGTTTCTGGCCTATATTCTGCGTGCCCAGCGCCATATGGCGCAATACGAAGGCGCGCAAGCGCGCGCTGAATGGGCTCCGCAAGCTCCGATCTTTACGCCAGATACCGTGGTCGGCGTTTTGGGGCTGGGACATATCGGCGGACGAACCGCCGATATGCTGCGCGCCGTGGGGTTTCAGGTGATGGGGTGGAGCCGCTCACCCAAACAGTTCGAAGGTGTCAAATGCCTGCATGGCGATGACGCCCTGCCTGAACTGCTAGGCCAATGCGATCATGTCTGCGCCATTCTGCCGTCGACGCCCGCAACGGTGAATCTGTTCGACGCGCGTATGCTGGCCACTATGAAGCCCGGCAGTCACCTGTTGAACGCGGGTCGCGGAGATCTGATTGACGAGGCAGCGTTGATCAGCGCCTTAGATCAGGGCACGCCCGCCCACGCGGTTCTAGATGTCACACGACAAGAGCCGCTGCCCGCGGAAAGCCCTCTCTGGCAGCATCCGGGCGTGACGATTACACCTCACGTCTCGGGTTGGCATCTGGGCGATGCGCTGTCGGATGTGGCCGAGAATTTCCGCAGGCTGCAATCCGGCACGGCACTTCTGCACGAGGTCGACCGGCAGTTGGGTTACTGAAGCTTACGGCGCCAGCAACCAGTTGCCATCTGCGCTCTTGCACCGACGGGTTCTGATGTCGCGCGTATTGCCAGTGCCCTCGGGTTGGACAACATGCTGCAGAACCACGCAGTTGCCTTGTACGCTTTGAATGCGAACCGTCCCGTTTGAACCTGTGTCTTCGTTGACCCAAGCCCTCTCTGCTCCGACTGAAGGCGTGCCCGCGTTCAGCAACCCGTTCGATGTGGCGCTCACCACTTCGAAATCGGCGGGGCTCAACCCCATTTCGGCGATGATCCGTGAAATTGATTTGGCCTGCACGGCTCCGCCTGCGGCGAAGGCCAATGCGGCAGCCAATACAACAGAAATTCGGGCTTTCATGAGCGTCTCTCTGAGCTGAAATACATTTGCTCTCAAGGATATACCGCCAAGCGATCGCGGCCAAGCCCCAGCCTGCCACCTTCAAATTATCCCGAACAAACCTATCGCAAGGCAGCCGCTAGGATGCGTGCGGCATTCAGCAGATAGTGACGCAAGACGCAGCAGAGGCTTTCGATGACACATCCACAGTATTACGCGCCCACCGGCGGGCATCCAGGGCAAGAGCAACTTCTGACCGATCGCGCCATGTTTACTGATGCTTATGCGGTGATCCCCAAAGGCACTATGCGCGACATCGTCACCAGCTTTCTGCCATTTTGGGAAGGAACGCGCCTTTGGGTCCTGTCCCGCCCGCTCAGCGGGTTTGCCGAGACCTTCTCGCAATACATCATGGAAGTTCAGCCCAATGGCGGCAGCGATCAGCCCGAAACCGATCCGAACGCACAAGGGGTGATCTTTGTGGTTGAAGGGCGCGTGACACTGACGCTCGGCGGATCAACGCATGAACTGGATACCGGCGGCTACGCTTATATCCCGCCCGGCAGCGATTGGACGCTGCGCAACCTGTCCGAGACGGTTGCCCGCTTCCATTGGGTACGCAAAGCCTATCAGGCAGTGCCCGGCCTGCCCGCCCCTGACCCGATCATCACCAACGAGCGCGACATCGCACCTACACCGATGCCCGGAACCGAGGGGCGTTGGGCCACCACCCGCTTTGCCGACCCCGAAGACCTGCGCCACGACATGCATGTCAACATCGTCACCTTTGAGCCCGGCGGCGTGATTCCCTTTGCCGAAACCCACGTGATGGAACACGGGCTTTATGTGCTTGAAGGCAAGGCCGTGTATCGGTTGAATCAGGATTGGGTTGAGGTTGAGGCAGGCGATTACATGTGGCTGCGCGCCTTCTGCCCGCAAGCCTGTTACGCCGGTGGTCCGGGCCGGTTCCGCTATCTGCTCTATAAGGACGTAAACCGCCACATGCCGCTTTCGATGCCTGCCCGCTGATCCGCGATTGACCGCCTCATGGTCAAATTGCCGTACAGGGGTTCCCAGAATCGCTGGAATCTGATGAAATCACATGAGTTTTCAGCACTGGAGATAGTTCGATGTTACTGCGCGGAACGATGATTGCATTGGCGGCCACCCTTGGGCTTACGGCATTTAACGCGGCTCCGGTCGCGGCCAAGGAAGAAACCAAGTCCGTCTTCGTCATGAGCCGCACCTGGGCGGTTACGCAGGTCGCGGACGCGCCGGTGGTCTATCGCGCAACGCGCGACAACAACAATCTGAACCCGTTCGGCCCTCCGCCACGTTTGCGCACGATCCAGGCGATTGCCGCCATTCAGCAGGCAACGGGCTGTAAGGTTATTGTTTCCAGCATGTATCAGAACATCTCTGGCCAGTTCTTCTCGCAGGTCAGCTGCAGCTGAAAATTGGTACAATCCAATCATTGAGGTCGCATAATCGGCCTGCCATAGCTTGGCCATGAGAATAGCGATCAATGGATTCGGCCGCATTGGCCGCACGCTTCTGCGTCAGGTCCTCAGCCTGCCGCAGTATTCGGATATTGAGCTGGTGTTGATCAACGACATCGCGCCGATCGAGACCTGCGCTTATCTGTTTCAATACGACAGCACCTTCGGACCCTACCCCGGCTCCGTCACACATCAGGACGCCACGCTGATCGTCGATGGGCGCGCCATTCCCATGTCGCATAGCACCGATCTGGCGCGCGTAGATCTGTCCGGCGTAGACGTCATGCTGGATTGCACCGGCATCGCACGGACCTCTGATGTCGCCAGTCGAGGGCTGAGCGCGGGTGCTGGCAAAGTCCTGATTTCCGGCCCCTCTCCCGCCGCCGAAGTGACGGTGGTTCTGGGTGCGAACGAGGATCAGCTTGGTAACGCGCGAATCGTGTCCAATGCCTCGTGCACCACAAACGGCCTCGCACCGCTGGTCAAACTGCTTGATACGCTGGGCGGGCTGGTCTCGGCCCATATGACCACGATCCACTGCTATACCAACAGCCAGCCCATGGTCGATGCCCCGCGCGGCGACCTTGCGCGATCCCGCGCAGGCGCGCTGTCGATGGTCCCGACGACCTCCAGTGCCACACATCTGATCGATGTGGTCCTGCCCCATCTGGCCGGTCGCATCTCGGGTGCGGCGGTTCGGGTTCCCACTGCCAGCGTCTCGGCCGTTGACCTCGTGGCAACGCTCGAACGCGGCATGACCGCCAAGCAGTTCGACGACGCGCTGCGAGACGCGGTTGCTGCGACCGCTGTTCTTGGCTGGACAGATCATCCCCTCGTTTCATCCGACCTACGCGCGCGCGCCGAATCCCTGATCCTCGCAGGCCCCGAGACCCGTCAGATCGGAGACCATCAGATCCGCGTGTTCGGATGGTACGACAATGAATGGGGGTTCTCGGCGCGGATGCTGGATGTGGCCCGCCTGATGATCAGCGCCTGACCGCAGCGGGTGGGCTTGCCCGCGCGCTGCTTGGCCCAACCGGTCTTGGGGCATCTTCGATGCACCCCGACCGGGCGGGAGCATCCCGGCTCAGCCTTGGGCCACATCGTAAGGTGTCTCGAACCAGAACTCTTCCAGATTGTCGCCTTCACCGATCCGGTCCACCACCGCAAACAGGCCCGGACCATGCAGCGGCGTCAGCACACCATGCCAGATACCACGATGATAGTTCACCGCCTGCCCCGGTTGCGTGACAAAGGCCCGAGGACGCCCCGGTCGTCCGCCCGCATCCGGGGCGACAATCACCAGAAACGGTTGATGTGTCATTGGGACAAATGCCTGGCTGCCTTCTGGATGCCGTTCGACCATCTCAAGCCGATAGGGCAGAGCGCGCGGATTGGCATTGAACAAACTGAGGCCCGCGCGCCCCTCGGCAAACTCCAACGATGCCCGGTCATGATACCGCCCGCACTGCCCTTGATTGATGATCTTGTCCGGCTCCCCCGCGACTTCAATGAGGTCCCCAAAGGGTGCAAATTCCTCAACCGAGATCGGCTCAACCACGATGCGCGTCATGAGGGCAACAGGTCTTGCAGGCGGAATTCGGCGATACGTTCGACCTGACGGCAGGCTTCGGCAAACTCCGTGTCCCGATCCTGATCAATCCGCCGTTCAAAAGCCTGCAGGATCGAAGCCTTGTCATGATCCCGCACCGCAATGATGAACGGAAACCCAAACCTTTCGGTGTAGCGCTGGTTCAGTTCGGTAAAGCGCGCACGCTCGGCATCCGTCAACGCATCCAGCCCTGCCGAGGCCTGCTCGGATGTGCTTTCCTGTGTCAGCCGCTTGGCCTGCGCCAGCTTGCCTGCAAGATCCGGATGGGCGGTTAGCACGCCCAGGCGTTCCTCCTCAGAGGCTGAGCGAAACATCCGCACCAACGCATTGTGCAGCCCGCCAGCCGTATCATGTGCTGGTCCCAATTCCAGATCATAGGCCCGTTCGGCAATCCATGCCGAATGCTCAAAGATACCCCCATAAGCGGCTACAAACGCGGCGCGATCCATCTGCGATGGTTTGGGGTGCTGCGCGGGTGGATGCGTCTCGGCCCAGTGTTCAGCAATTTGCAGCCGCGTGGCGAACCAGACATCCGAGAAACCGCGCGCATAATCCAGAAAACGTTTCAGCGCCATGACCCGTCCGGGGCGTCCGATCAGGCGGCAGTGCAAACCAATCGAGAGCATCTTCGGCGCACCGGCCTCACCCTCTTCATAAAGCGCATCAAAGCTGTCCTTGAGATAGGAGTAGAACTGTTCGCCCGCGTTGAACCCTTGCGGCGTGGCAAAGCGCATGTCGTTGCAATCCAGCGTGTAGGGCACAATCAATTGATCACGCCCACCTGTCTGCATCCAGTACGGCAAATCATCGGCATAAGTGTCTGCCACATAGGCGAAGCCGCCTTCTTCCGCCACCAGACGGACCGTATTGTCGGAACAGCGCCCGGTGTACCAACCGCGCGGCCGTTCTCCGACCACTTCGGTGTGCAGACGGATGGCCTCAGCGATCTGTGCCCGCTCGTCGTCTTCGGGCATATCTTTATGATCGACCCATTTCAGCCCGTGGCTGGCGATCTCCCACCCGGCGGATTTCATTGCGGCGACCTGATCGGGCGAGCGCGCCAGAGCTGTCGCGACGCCATAAACGGTAATCGGTAGGTCCTGCAACAACCGATGCAACCGCCAGAACCCGGCGCGTGCGCCGTATTCATAGATCGATTCCATATTCCAGTGCCGCTGCCCCGGCCATTGCGCGGCACCGACAATCTCGGACAGAAAGGCCTCGGACGCGGCATCGCCGTGCAGCACACAATTCTCGCCGCCTTCTTCATAATTCAGCACAATCTGCACCGCCAACTTTGCGCCGCCCGGCCATTTGGCATCCGGCGGGGTGGCTCCGTGTCCGATCATGTCCCTTGGGTAACGAGGCGGCTGCATGGTCTCTTCCAGTTTCATTTTCTGTTCCCAACAGCCATAGCCCAGAAAGTCTGGCGGGATTATCAAATCAATCCGAACGCTGTTTCCGGTTCTTTCGGCATTTCCACTGTTTGGAACTTTGCGCCAGACTGTGGCAAACCGAAAGACAAATCATAGGAGAAGGCGAGTGGCAGGCTATCTGACGACCCATGTTCTTGATACGGCGCGCGGCTGTCCGGCTGAGGGACTGCGCATTACGCTCTATCGGATTTCCGGCGAAGAGCACCACAAACTCGCCGAGACAGAAACGAACGAGGACGGACGCACCAACAGCCCGATCCTGCCACAGGATGTGTTCGAAACCGGCACCTACGAGTTAATCTTCTTTGCCGGGGACTACTTGCGTGCAACCAGTCAGGATGGCGATGATCCGCTGTTTCTGGATCAGGTGCCAATCCGCTTCGGTATGTCCGACCCCGACGCACATTACCATGTGCCGCTGCTGTTATCGCCTTACGGCTACTCCACCTATCGCGGCAGCTAATCCCAAACACTCCCGCCCGTCGGACGCCCCCTTGCGGGGTCGCTTCCCGTTGGGCGAGGCAGCGCGCCATGCTGGCGCGCTGCGGCTTCGCACGTATCCGCACGTACACGCGCGCATTCAGAGCGCAACTGCGCCGCGGCTTTGCCGCGGCGCCCGGCCCAACGCTGTGCGGTGCCGGAACGGCACAAACAGGGGCGGGAGCATTCCTAGGATGAATATTCCGCAGTACGGACCACCTTGCCGATCCGCTCGATCATGAAGTCCATAAAAAGGCGGGCCTTGGGGTCTTGATGGCGCCGATGGGTATAAAGGCACGCCATCTGAACTGAGACTGGCGGCGTCTCGGCAGCCACTGGCACCAGACTACCCGCTTTCAGGTGGTCTGATACTTCAAACACTGGTTTCATGGCGATGCCCTGTCCAGACAGCGCCCAATCAGTCAGGACGTCTCCGTCATCGCATTCAAAACGCCCGGACACTGCAAACCGCTTCGGACCGTCAGGCGTTTCCAGCATCCACTGAAATTCTGTCGCGCCGGGAAAGCGAAGATTCAGGCATTCATGCTTATCTGCGATCAAATCGGCACCGGTCGCTGGCATGCCTCGTCGTGCAACATATTCGGGGGCCGCGCAGAGCACGCGCTGGCAATCGGCGATCTTACGAATGCGCAAGGTGCTATCCTCGGGCTGACCAATGAAAAAAGCCAGATCCAGCCCCTCGGTCGTCAGATCAACCGATCGGTCCGTCAATCGCAAGCGGACATCGATCTCCGGGTATTCCGACAGAAAATCAGGCACATAGGGTGCCAACAACCGTCGCCCTACACCCAAAGGCGCGGCAACGAACAGCGAACCGCGTGGCGCTTCGGTCAGATGGGTAACCTGCGCCTCGGCCTCGTCCACCGCATCCAGCACCGCCACGGCACCGGGGTAAAAAGCCTTGCCCTGCTCGGTCGGAGACAGGTTGCGCGTGGTGCGTTGAAACAGGCGCACCCCGAGATGATCTTCCAACTGAGAAATTCGCGCCGAAGTCACAGCTGGCGAAATCCGCAGGTCACGCCCGGCGGCAGACATGCTACCCAGATCGTAAACTCTGACGAAGGTGCGAATATTGTCGAGATAGGACATCTTATCGTTTTTTTTGATACAGTTTGACAATATACGGGAATACCGAAGAAAAGCCCGTTTGCCTAGTGTGGCGGTAACTTATCGGAGACCTAATCGATGTACGACTTAGCCGTTTTCTGGGATTGGATGGGTTTTGGTGTGCGCTGGCTGCATGTCATCACCGCCATCGCCTGGATCGGATCGTCCTTTTACTTCATTGCGCTGGACCTTGGCCTGAACCGCAACATCCCCAGCCCGGCGGATGGCGAAGAATGGCAGGTACATGGCGGTGGCTTCTATCACATCCAGAAGTACCTGGTGGCCCCGGAACGGATGCCAGAGCATCTGACGTGGTTCAAATGGGAAAGCTATGCGACCTGGCTCAGCGGTGCGGCGCTGTTGATGATCGTCTATTGGGTGGGTGGAGAGCTCTATCTGATCGACGCCCAAAAGGCCGATCTGGCGTTGTGGCAAGGTATTCTGATCTCGGCTGCGTCACTGACAATTGGTTGGCTGGTCTACGATTTCCTTTGCAAATCCGGGCTGGGTGAGCGACCGACGCTGCTGATGGTTCTGCTGTTCGTCCTGCTGGTTGCCATGGGCTGGGGGTATAACCAGATTTTCACCGGCCGCGCGATGATGCTGCATCTGGGCGCGTTCACTGCGACGATCATGACCGCCAACGTGTTCTTCATCATCATGCCAAACCAGCGCATCGTGGTGGATGATCTCAAGAACGGCCGCACGCCGGATCCGAAATACGGTAAGATCGCCAAACTGCGTTCGACCCATAACAACTATCTGACCCTGCCAGTCGTGTTCCTGATGCTGTCGAACCATTATCCGCTGGCCTTTGCGACGGAATATAACTGGATCATCGCTGCGCTGGTTTTCCTGATGGGGGTCACCATCCGGCATTACTTCAACACCCGCCACGCCCGCGCCGGGAATCCCACTTGGACCTGGGCAGTCACCGCGCTGCTGTTCATCGCCATCATGTGGCTGTCGACCGCGACGATGCACCAAACTCTGGAAGAGGCCGAGGCCGCAACGCTCACACCCTATGAACAGAAATTTGCTGCTGCGGACGGGTTTGAAGAGGCGCATGACGTTGTGCTGGGCCGCTGCTCGATGTGCCACGCGCGCGAACCGGTTTGGGAAGGCATCCTATGGGCCCCGAAAGGCGTTCTGCTGGAAACCGAGGCGGACATTGCCAGAAATGCACAGCAGATCTATCTGCAATCGGGCGTGACCCATGCCATGCCTCCGGCCAATGTGACCTATATGGAACCCGAGGACCGCGAAGCGATCATTCGCTGGTTCCGCAACGCCGATCTATAAGCCATTAATCCTGTGGTTCTGGCGTTTAGTGCTTCCCCTGCGCGCCTTCAGATGCTCTAACAAGAACTCAACAAGCCGCGGTAATGTATTTCGCGGCCGTAGTGATTTCGACTTGGGGCAGTTGGAGCCATAGAATGACAGGGAGCAGACCGCGCAGCGCTCTGAAAAGCTGGTTTTTTGGTACGCTTGTAGCCCTGTCCCCCACCCTTGCTTCTGCGCTGGAAACAACGCTGTCCGCACCGGGCGCATCAAAAGCTCTTGTTGAACGACTGGAGGAGACGTCTTCGGTCTTCAACGCAGACTCACGAGATCTGGATACCTCGCTTGAGATTCTATCGGCGGCACTATCGGATTATCGCACCATCGTGCAGATCATGTATGACGAAGGATATTTCAGTCCCGTGGTCAGCATCAAACTGGACGGGCAAGAAGCAACCAAGATCAACTCGCTGAACGTGCCGGCGCAATTTGGCCGCGCCACGATATCCGTTCAATCTGGACCGAAATTCAAGTTCGGCACAGCGGTCGTGCAACCTCTGGCCCCCGAAACGGTTCTGCCCGAGGATTTTTCGACCGGCAAACTGGCAACGACCGGCGCTATTCAGCAGGCGGCCTCGGCCGGGGTTCAAGGCTGGCGAGATGCAGGCCATGCCAAAGCAGAAGTTGCAGATCAGAAAGTGATTGCCCGTCATGCGCAGGCCCGGCTGGATGCAACAATTGATCTGAATCCGGGGCGGCGTCTGACATTCGGCAAGATGATCATTCAGGGCGATACGCGAGTCCGGCACAAATCGATCAGAGATATCGCCGGTTTCCCATCGGGTGAGGTGTATTCTCCACAACAGGTACAAAAGGTGGGGACCCGGCTGCGCCGCACAGGCACGTTCAGCACTGTGTCGATACAGGAACGCGAGACACCAAACCCCGATGGCACCCTGGATTTCGATGCCACATTCGAAGACCTGCCGCCGCGCCGGTTGACATTCGGGGCTGAGATTGCCTCGCGCGATGGGGTCGATGTGACAGCCACATGGACCCATCGCAACGTGTTTCGCCGGGCCGAGCGTCTGCGGTTCGAGGCCGCCATCCGCAATATCGGCGGGGCCGAGGATATCGACGGACGTATTGGCCTGCGTCTGGATCAGCCCGACCGGCTGGGCCCCGACGACAATACCTTCTGGAGCGCACTGCTGGAGCGTCGCAATACTGAGAATTACAACGTCTCGGTCGCTTCGCTTGCCTATGGTGCGCGACGCACGTTCTCGGACCGGCTCTATGCCGAAGCATCAGCTGGCTTCCAGTGGTCGGATGCGGATGACGCCTATGGGGATGGGCGAAAGTTCAGGTATTTCATCATTCCGTTCCGATCGGAATGGGATGAACGCGACAGCAAGGTCAGCGCCACGCGCGGCTATTATCTGGATTCGCAGATCATGCCATTTGTCGGCTTTTCGGGCTCGGACTCAGGCCTGCGAATGTTCTTTGACGGGCGCGCCTATAATGATCTGGGCACAGGTGGGCGATTGGTGCTGGCGGGACGTGTCCAGCTGGGCTCGGTCCTGGGGCCGCCTGCCGATGGCGTGACCCCGGACTTCCTGTTCTTCTCGGGTGGTGCGGGCACCGTACGCGGGCAGCCGTTTGAAAGCCTCGGCATCCCCATCGGCGACGAAGTCGCAGGCGGCAGATCCTTTCTGGGTCTGTCTGCCGAAGTACGGGGACGCGTGACCGACGCCATCTCTCTGGTCGGATTTTATGACTATGGCGTTGTCGACACCTCATCCTTCGTGGGTAACGGGTCACAGGAACACTCTGGCGCGGGGATTGGCATCCGCTATGATCTGGGTGGTTTTGGCCCCCTGCGTTTTGACCTTGCAGTACCGGTTCAGGGCGATACCGGCAGCGGGCTGCAATTCTACCTTGGGATCGGACAGGCCTTTTGATGCGTCGCGTGACATATCCCCTGCTGCTCTGCTCGGTGGCCTTCACCGCACCTGTCCCTGTGGCCGCGCAGGACGAAGGTGGCAGCATGATCGAACGCTTCCTACAGGATACCCTGTCCGGCGACGATCAGAATGTCCGCGTGATCGGGTTGCAAGGCGCGCTGAGTTCGCGCGCGACCATCCAGGAGATCACAGTTGCCGATGATCAAGGCGTCTGGCTGACCATCAAAAATGCCGAGTTGGACTGGAACCGGCTGGGGCTGCTGCGGGGCCGTTTTTCAGTCAATGCGCTGACAGCGCAAGAGATTGACATCGCGCGCGCGCCCGGAACGACAACCAAGGATGCGCCCCCTCCCTCTGCCGAAACACAGCCGTTCCAATTGCCCGAACTGCCCGTCTCGATAGAGATCGGAGAGCTTCGTATCGATGATCTGTCGCTGGGTGAACCCCTGATCGGTGTTGCCGCCGAATTGCAGGTCAATGGGAACCTTTCGCTGGCCGATGGTGCGCTGGATACCACGCTCGACATCGACCGGCTGGACCGAGCAGGTGACACTATCGATCTGACTGCCGGGTTCGACAACTCAAGCCGCCAGATAGACCTTGACCTGACCGTTGCCGAGGCATCGGGCGGGTTGATTGCCACCGCGCTAGGAGTTCCCGACACGCCGCCAATCGAGTTGACCGCGAAAGGGTCAGGCCCTGTCAGTGACTTCACCGCTGATATCGGTCTCAGCAGCGATCAGCAGTTGCGGGTCACCGGACAGGTTCGGCTGCGTAGCGCTGTCGAGGGCGGCACGGCGGCGGACGGCATCGCCTTCACTGCCGATCTGGGCGGCGATCTGACCCCGTTTCTGGCCGAAGAGATGGACACATTCTTTGGCACCGATACCAAGCTGTTCGTGGATGGGCGGACACATCCGGACGGCGCGCTGGATATCTCGGATATCGAAATCACGTCGCAGGCACTGGAATTGAAAAGCCAGCTCAGCCTTGGGGCAGGAGGCACACTGGAACTGGCCGCGTTGCAAGGCCGGATAACGCCGCCGGAAGGAGACAGTGTCGTGCTGCCGATCAGTGGTGGCGACACCTCAATCGGAGCGGCACAGATCTCGGCCCTGTTTAACGCCGAGAACGGCAACCTCTGGGATTTGAGCCTGACCACGAACGCGGTCACAACGCCTAATCTGAAACTGGACGATGCTCGGATCTCTGGCCAAGGCACGCTGGATCAGACCGACGGGCTGTCGATCGAGGGCGATCTACAGGCGGCCCTGAACGGTATCGACCTCGCCGATCCGGCGCTCAACAAAGCCGTTGGGGATCAGGTCACACTGGACGGACAATTTGACTACGGCAGCGATCAGTCCCTGCAGCTTTCCGAGTTCGAGCTGGTAGGCAGCGACTATACGCTCGGCGCGGATGCGTTGATCAGTGGGCTTGCAACGGGATTGCAGGTCGACGGCGCTGCAACGCTAAAGGCCACCGATCTGTCACGGTTTTCCGATCTGGCACAGCTTCAGCTGGGTGGCGAGGCTTCGGTTCGGGTGCAGGGCAAGGGTTCACCGCTCGAACGCAGCTTTGACGGCACGGTGGTCGTCAACGGACGTGACCTGTCGACAGGTCGTGATGATATCGATCCGGTGATCACGGGCGAGACCGAGATCACACTGGATGCCAAACGTGGGTCCGATGGCGTCACCATCCGAGCGTTCAGCATCGACGGCGACGCACTGACCGCTCAGGCTAGCGGCACTGTCACAACACCTGATGGCAATGTCACTATCGACGGTCAGGCTAGCGTAAATGCGCCTGATCTTTCGGTCTTCTCTGGTCTGGCCAAACGCGAATTGGCCGGAACTGTTCAGGCACGGCTGGACGGCAAAGGTACCGTTCAGACGCTTGAGTTTGACGGCCAGGCCAGCGTGATCGGCACCGATATCCAGACCGGGATGAGCGATATCGATCCCTTGCTAACGGGCCGCATCACGATCAGCTTCGATGGTGCGCGTTCGGGGGACCAGATCGTCATTCGCGATGCCACAGTGAACGGCAAAGCTCTGACAGCGCAGGTCTCAGCAACGATTGACGACCCCACGGGAGACTTCGCTGTAGATGGCTCAGCCAAGGTAGATGTGCCTGATCTGTCACTGTTTTCCGGCCTCGCGGGGCGTGAATTGGCTGGATCGGTCAATGCCGACCTCTCGGGAAAGGGTGCTCAAGGATCCAGGACCTTCGACGTGAAAGGCAACGTAACGGCCGATGACATCGGCACCGGGATGGATGTGGTTGACAACCTTGTTCAGGGTCGGACCACGCTCAACGTGGATGCCGTGAATGACGATCAAGGGCTGAACATTCGCACCTTCCGCCTGAATGGCACAGCGCTGACCGCAAACGCCTCGGGTCAACTGGATCGCTCGGCTGGCGGCTTGACCTTTTCAGCAGCGCTGGACGATATGGCCCGTCTCTCGCCCACCCTGTCGGGTCCGTTGCGGTTAGAAGGTAATGTTGCCCCCACGGCGTCTGGGCTGGAAGGGACCGCGCGGCTTTTGGGGCCAGAGAGTTCATATGCCAGCCTGTCGGGAGATTTCGATACCAATGGCTCGGCCGATCTGGATTTTGATGCCCGACTCAATCGGATTGAACGGTTTGCACCGGATTTCCCCGGCACCATCTCTGCGACGGGCAAGGCCCAACGCGATGCGGGCAAATGGGTTATCGATGCCAGGGCAGAAGGTCCGGCACAGATCAACAGCACGGTCACCGGCACGTTTGATGAAACCAGCGGTACCGCCGATCTGAAAATGCGGGGCGGCGTCAATATTGGCATCGCCAATACCTTTATCACCCCGAACAGTTTGCAGGGCACTGCGCAATTCGACCTCGCCCTGAACGGAGCGCCATCGCTTGGCGCGCTCAGTGGAACGATCTCAACCTCGGGCACATCAATGGCGCTGCCGGAAGTCGGTCAGACAATCACCGGTATCAGCGGCGCAGTCACGCTCGGGCAGAGCCGTGCCACAATCGACCTGCAAGGCGGCGTGCGCGCCGGAGGCGGCTTTACAGTCAGAGGCCCGGTCGATCTGACGCCACCGTTCAACGCACAGATCACCACGGCAATCAACAATCTGGTTCTAACTGACAAGTTGCTGTTCGAAACTACGCTGAACGGCCAGATTGCGATGACAGGGGCATTGGCGGGCAACAGCTCGGTCGCCGGACAGATCAATTTCGGCGAGACAAACATCAACCTTGCCGCAGCGTCCGGCGCGGTTGGTGCCGCCCCGATCCCATCAATCGAACATCTCAACGAAAGCCAGGCTAGCTTCGTTACCCGAGAGCGCGCCAATCTGGTAGAACGCGAGGACGCTGAAAAGAGCAACTCTCGCATCGCGCTGGATATCGCTCTGCTCGCCCCGAAGGCGGTCTTTGTGCGGGGCCGTGGCGTTAACGCGGAACTGGGCGGACGCATTCAGATCGGCGGCACGACGACAGCGGTCGTTCCCTCCGGTCAGATCGAACTGATCCGGGGCAACATCGACATATTGGGCCGCCGTCTGGCATTAACCAAGGGTGTGGTCACGCTGCAGGGTGACCTGACGCCCTATATCGAATTCGAATCCTCAACCAGCACATCCGATGGCACCGCGACCATCGAGATTGAAGGTCCGTTGGATGCACCGGAAATCGATGTATTCTCGGACCCTGAACGCCCCACTGAAGAGGCATTGGCGATGCTGCTGTTCGGCAACCGTTTCTCAGAGCTTTCGCCGTTCGTGATTGCGCAGATGGCGGCCTCGCTGGCACAACTCAGCGGCGCGGGCGGGGATGCCACCAAAGGCGTGCGCGATGCAACCGGGGTAGATACGATCGATATTGGCGCGACCGAAGGCGGCGCAGGCCGTCTGGGCGCCGGTGCCTATCTCAGCGATAACCTTTATACCGATTTCACCGTCAACACTGAGGGCGATACCGAAGTGAATCTGAATCTGGATGTCACCGACAGCTTCACGGTTCGGGGCACAGTAGACGGGCGTGGCGAGACCGGACTGGGTATCTTTTTCGAGCGCGACTACTAGGGCAAAAAAAGGGGCTGCCCTATGGGCAACCCCCTCTTTGGTTTCGAAACGGCTCAGAAATTGAAGCGAACACCAAAATCGGCAAGCACCTGGCCGTCACCTTCACGGCCAACTTTTTCGCGCCCAACAGCGCCGCGCAGCGAGGCACCACCGCCCAGATCGTGAATAATACCAACGCCATACTGCTGCGTATCGCCTTCGGCAGAACCATCACCATATGCCGCAGTCAATGTGGTCGCTGCGCCAATGTTATAGGCCAGTGACAGACCATAGGTCGTACCATCAGTTTCTTCACCAAAATCATTGTCAGGCGTATCACCGTCACGACCGACAAGCAGGGTGCCGCTGAAATCGCCAAAATCGGCACCCAAAGCCAGAACGACAAGATTCTGGCTGCTCTCTCCGTTTACACCATCGGTCTTACCGTAGATCAGCGTGGCTGAAATGTTGTCTATGGCGTAAATAGCGCTGACATCCCAACGATCTGCACCTTCTTCGCTATCGGAATCATAGGACCCGGTGAAGGAAAAACCATCAATATGGTACTGGAAGAATACGGCGTTCGAACCTGCTCCGGTCGATGAATATTCAAGGAACTCATAATCGACCCCCGAATACTGACCCAAAAATTCTTCCAGACCCGGCTCATTCCCGAAATAGAGGTCCGAGTTGTCAAAGGAGCCTGCAACGTTGCCAGCATCAATTCGTAGGCCGCCATAGATGACAGAGAACCGCGCGCCGTTCAGCCCGGCCTGATTAGCCTCACCAGTGCTGCTGCTTTCGTCCGCCTGAAGACGAACTCGTGCCGAGAATTTGATGCCTGTATCGGTTTCCGCATCCCCGTCGAGATTCAGGCGGAAGCGCGAAACCAAAATGGTGTCGTCAACATTTTCATCAGCTGAGCGATCTTCCTGATAGCCGATACCAAAGCGGGCAAAACCACTGAACTTTACGTCAGCCACGGCGACGTTTGCGGTCGCAAACAGCGCCGCAGAAGCGAAGAGAACATGTTTCATGTCGTGTTCCGTAATTTGAGTGAATGAGCTTGCTGCAAAAGCTGGCACGGGTCCTCATCGGTCAAATCCGATTGACCTGCAATACGCCCGGGTCAATTCAGGAAAGACCACACGATATCTGCCCCTCTGGATCGGATGTGCTTAATGAAGATCAATTCACAAAAAAACAGAAATCGGGCCACATGACAGGTCCATAAATTCGCCCACGATGCACTCATAACATTTTGATAAATATAACTTATTATATCAGGATTCGCGCGACTTCACTTGTCAAATCCCATTCTTTCGATTGCGCTATACTCGCAAAATGCCTTTTGTTTCTCAGCCTTCGACGCGGCCTGAAAGTCACAGATTTCGGCATAACGTTATCGTGTGTCTTACCAACCATTGAAACGTTACATTGAGTGATTAATGGCCCGTTTTTTCCGATGAACCCGTCCGTTCTCATGAGCGATTGCACTGGGCAATCGAACGTTGGCAGCCAGCAAATTCAACATCTTTATCGCGGGTTTCGATGGTGAAACAAAAAAGGGCGGCCTTGTTCAGAGCCGCCCTAAAAATTATGTCAAATCACTGCTTCCGCTATTCCGCAGCGATGGCGTCTTCGATCTTTTCAATCCGGACTGCCGAGAACTTGAACTCTGGGATCTTACCATAAGGATCGATGGCCGAGTTGGTCAGGATATTCGCCGCCGCCTCGACATATGCAAACGGGATGAACACCATATCCTCGGCAATCGCCCGGTCCGCGCGAACCATGATCTCAATCGAACCGCGACGGGTGGTCAGACGGATCGTTTCACCCGGCTCAATCCCCATCAGTTTGAGCGTGCGCGGGTTCATCGAGCAGTTCGCCTCGGGTTCCACCGCGTCCAGAACGGTTGCACGTCGAGTCATCGAACCTGTGTGCCAATGCTCCAGCTGACGTCCGGTGGTGGCGATCATCGGATAGTCTTCATCCGGGGCCTCATCCGGCGGGATGATGCTGGCCGGTGTGAATCTGGCCTTACCATCCGCGCGGGGGAACCCGTCGCCGAACACGATGGACTGCCCTGGATCGGTTTCGCTGAGAGACGGGTATGTGATCGTCTCGCTCTCAAGCCGTTCCCAGGTGATATTGTTCAGCGACTCCATGGTCAGCTTCATCTCGGCAAAGACCTGAGACACATCGGTGTAATCCCAGTTCAATCCGATGCGCTGCGCCAGCTCGACGGTGATCCGCCAATCCTCGCGCGCCTCACCCGGAGGGGTCACAGCCGGGCGCACCCGCTGAACCTGACGGTTGGTGTTCGACACGGTGCCGTTCTTCTCATACAGCGCTGAGGCGGGCAGGATGATGTCGGCATAGTTCGCCGTTTCGGTCAGGAAGATATCCTGCACGATCATCAGCTCCAGCTTGGCCAGAGCCTCGCGCGCGTGGCCCACATCAGGGTCGGACATGGCCGGGTTTTCACCCATGATGTACATACCCTTGATGTTGCCTGCATAGGCCTGGTCGATGATCTCGGTAACGGTCAGCCCCTTCTCGTTCGAGAAATCGTCCGAGCCCCAGACATCCGTAAACTGCGCCCGGATACTGTCATCCGTGACCGTCTTGTAGTCCGGCAGGAACATCGGGATCAGGCCTGCGTCAGACGCACCTTGCACGTTGTTCTGACCACGCAGCGGGTGCAGACCCGCACCGGGTTTGCCGACATTACCGGTCATCAACGCAAGGCTGATCAGGCAGCGCGAGTTATCCGTGCCGTGGATGTGCTGGCTGACGCCCATGCCCCAGAAGATCAGACCGGCCTTGGCCTGCGCAAAGGTGCGCGCAACACGGCGCAGCTGATCCGGTTCGATACCGCAGATCGGCGCCATCGCCTCGGGCGTGAACTGGCGCAGGTGTTCTTTCTCTGCCTCCCAGTTTTCGGTCCAGCGATGGATATACTGGCTGTCATACAGCTCTTCCTCGACGATCACGTTCATGATCGCGTTCAGCATCGAGACATCCGCGCCGGGGCGGAATTGCAGCATTTCATCGGCAAACTTGCGCATGCCAACGCCGCGCGGGTCCATGACGATCAGCTTGCCGCCGCGTTTGGTGAACTGCTTGAAGTAGGTGGCCGCAACGGGGTGGTTTTCAATCGGGTTGGCCCCGATGATGATCGCCACATCCGCGTTTTCGATCTCGTTGAAAGTCGCGGTCACGGCACCCGAGCCAACGTTCTCGATCAGAGCCGCCACAGACGACGCGTGGCACAGACGGGTGCAGTGGTCGACATTGTTGTGTTTGAAGCCCTGACGGATGAACTTCTGGAACAGATAGGCCTCTTCGTTGGTACACTTGGCCGAGCCAAAGCCTGCAACGTTGCGCGGGTCTTCCTCACGCAAGGCCATCAGTTTGGAGGCAGCCAAATCCATCGCCTCTTCCCATGTCGCTTCGCGGAAATGGGTCGACAGGTCCGATGGATCGACATTCAGACCTTTCTCAGGCGCATCCTCGCGTCGGATCAGCGGTTTGGTCAGGCGATGCGGGTGGTGGATGTAATCAAAGCCAAAGCGGCCTTTGACGCAGAGGCGGCCTTCGTTGGCGGGACCGTTAATGCCCTCGACATATTTGACCTTACCATCTTTGACCTTCAGCGAGACCTTGCAGCCAACCCCGCAGAACGGGCAGACGCTTTCGGTCTCGGAATCGTAGTCTTTGCTGTCGCCCTGTTGCTGGTCATCCAGCACCGTAGCGGGCATCAGCGCTCCTGTCGGACAGGCCTGAACGCATTCACCACAGGCCACGCAGGTCGAGGCGCCCATCGGATCGTTCTGGTCGAACACCACCTGCGCAGTGTGACCGCGACCGGCCATACCGATTACGTCATTCACCTGCACGTCACGGCAGGCGCGGACGCAGAGGTTGCAGTTGATGCAGGCATCCAGATTGACACGCATCGCAACGTGGCTGTCATCCAGCAGCGGGATCTTCTCGGCCTCTTTGGCTGGGAAACGGCTTTCACTGACATCGTTCAGCTTGGCCATGTCCCAGAAATGGCTGGACGTGTCGTGTGCTTCTTCAGGCTGGTCAGCTACCAGAAGCTCCATGACCATAGCACGCGACTTCTCAGCACGCTCGCTGTCGGTCTTCACAACCATACCGTCCGCTGCAGGGCGGATGCACGAGGCGACCAGCGTGCGCTCGCCTTCCACCTCGACCATACAGGCGCGGCAGTTGCCATCGGGCTTGTAGCCCGGCTGTGGCTTGTGGCACAGGTGCGGGATGGTGAACCCCTGCCCCTTGGCGGCTTCCCAGATGGTCCAGCCTTCGGGCACGGTGACATCTTCGCCGTTCAGGTTGAAGGTGACGGTCTTGTTTGGGCTTGCATCAAGCATGGCTCTGTCTCCCTCAGATTTCGTCAGCGAAGTGTTTCATGACAAGGCGGATCGGGTTCGGGGCCGCCTGCCCCAGACCGCAGATCGAGGCGTCGCCCATCACCTGACACAGGTCTTCCAGCAGGTCCTGATCCCACTTGTCGGCCTGCATCAGCTTCACCGCCTTTTCACAGCCGGCACGGCAGGGCGTACACTGGCCGCAGCTTTCGTCTTCGAAGAAGCGCAGCATGTTCAGCGCCGCATCGCGCGCGGTGTCCTGATCGGACAGAACCACCACGGCGGCGGAGCCGATGAAGGTGCCCAGCGGCTGCAAGGTGTCGAAGTCCAGCGGCACATCGTCAATCGATGCGGGCAGCAGGCCCGAGGACGGGCCGCCCGGCTGATACGCTTTGAACACATGACCTTCGGCCATGCCTCCAGCAGCTTCGATCACATCCAGAATGGTTGACCCCGCAGGCAGCAGGTAGACCCCCGGCTTGGCCACTCGGCCCGAGACCGAATAGCTGCGCAGGCCCTTACGGCCATTCTTTTCAGTGCTGTTGAGGCATTCCGGCCCCTCGCGGCAGACTTTGGTCACCCAATAGAGCGTCTCGACATTGTGCACCAAGGTCGGGCGGTTAAAGACCCCAACCTGCGCCACAAACGGAGGACGGTGACGCGGCAGGCCCTTCTCGCCCTCAATCGATTCAATCATCGCGGATTCTTCGCCGCAAATGTAGGCACCGGCACCCCTGCGTAGGTCGATGTAACCTTCTTCAACGATCCCAGCCTCTTCCAGCGCGGCAATCTCACGGCGCAGGATTTCCAGCACCGCCGGATATTCGTCACGCATGTAGATAAAGCAGGTCTCGGCCTCGACCGCCCATGCGGCGATCAGCATCCCTTCAAGGAAGACATGCGGCGTGCGTTCCAGATAGTAACGGTCCTTGAACGTGCCGGGCTCGCCTTCGTCCCCGTTCACGGCCAGATAGCGCGGGCCTTCGTTCATGCGAACAAAGCCCCATTTCTTGCCCGACGGGAATCCTGCGCCGCCCAGACCGCGCAGTCCCGAGGTCAGGACATCTTCCTGTACCTTTTCCCAATCACCGCCATCGCGCAGTTCTTTCAGCTTGGCGTAACCGCCATCCGCCTCATAGGCCGCGAAGGTTTCGTAGTCGGGCAGATGAGCGTGGGTGTCATCGGCAGCAATTGCGGCCTGCACCTTTTCGGGGGTCGCATGGTCGATATGGTTGTGACCGATCTCAAGCACCGGAGCCGTGTCGCATCGGCCCATGCAGGGCGCGCGGACAACGCGCACCTCAGCCGGGTCCAGACCGTCTTCCAGAGCTTTCTGCAACTGTTGGGCACCAGCCATCTCACAGGACAGAGAATCACAGACGCGGATCGTCAACGCAGGAGGAGGCGTCTCGCCTTCTTTCACGACGTCAAAATGGGCATAGAAGGTGGCGGTCTCATAGATCTCGGCCTGACCGATGCGCATCTCAACCGCAAGTGCTGCGATGTGGTCGGCGCTGATGTGGCCGTGTTCGTCCTGAATCAAATGCAGGAATTCGATCAGCAGGTCGCGACGTCGCGGGCGGTCGCCCAGCAGGCGATGGATCTCTGCCTGTGCCTCGTCCGAGAATTGACGGCCTTTGGGCGTGTGCCGCCCCTTGCCTTTACCTGACTTCCAGACGCCCTTTGGTGCGCCTGATGGCTTGGTATCTAATGGTGCCATGATGCCCTCCGATTGAGGCTCCGTGTCTCATCAGAATAGCATATCGTCAAATCGCTTATCGTAATCGCACGATAACGACAGCTTATCACCGCAAAGACGTCACCACGGCACGCAAAGCCTCGACCGTTGGCAGTTCAGGGTCACGGGTCAGGGTCGCGAGACAAATCGGTTTGCTGACAAGAGGATCGACCAAAGGCAGCACTTTTGTCCCCTTCAAATCGCCCAGCGCGCGGACCAACACCCGGGGAACCACGGTAGCCGCCAACCCCTCGCGCGCCATCACCATCGAGGCGGTAAAACCGCTGGTTTCCGCAACCACATGGGGATGCAGGCCCTGCTCGGCAAAAATACGATCCAGAATACGCCGGTTCTGCATCTGCGGCTCCAACAGGCTGATCGGAAACTCGGCAACCCGCGCCCACGGGATCGGGTCGGTTTCATCCGTCATATGCGATGGAACCAACAAAACATAAGTTTCCTCATAGAGCGGCTGCACCTGCCTCAAATCTGTGCCGATACTGTCGCCATATGTAATGCCCGCATCCAGACTGCCTTCATCTAACCGGTGCTGGATCGCTGTCGCGGACATGGTTTCGATTCGAGAGAGAATACGCGGATGCGCCAACTGCAGGCGCTTTATCAACCGGCCAGTGAAGGCGATCGCCGTCGGAATCACGCCCAAGATCAATGTACCTGTAATTTCACCCTTCGAGGCAAGCACCTGCTGCTCCAGGGCCTTGGTATCGTCAAGGATACGCCGCGCACGCTGCACGATCATCTCGCCCTCTTCAGTCAGGCCCTGAAACCGGTTGGCGCGACGGACGATGGAGACGCCCAGACGATCCTCAAGATTGCGGATGCGCATTGAAAACGCAGGCTGAGAAATTCCGCATTCTTCCGCCGCCTTGGCAAAATGCCGATGCCGCGCCAAGGCGCTGAGGAGTTGTAGGTCACGGATTTCAATCATCTATCTTTTCTCGGGTTACGGGTCGGCCCAACACTACAGCGTATCGGACGGAAAAAAGTAAGCCCGCATCTATTCTTCTTAGCGTCCTGATTATGTTACTGAAACCCGGCGCTTGGATTTCAAACACAGATAGCATTTTAGGGCTATAGTGCGCGTGCTTTGACTAACCAGTTGGAGTGTTTGCCAATTGCTGCCTGAGCGTATTCTCGTCCTGCAATCCCCAAAATTCGGAGAGCTTTCCGTCTTTGATTTTATAGATACTGATAATCTTGAACTTTACCGGGTGCCCGGTCGCAGGAACGCCCAACCACTCAGCCGTATGCGTTCCCGTAAGCGTCTTGTACGCGACAACGTTATCGCCCTCGGCGATCATCATTTCTACAGTTGCATGTAAATCGGGGAACGCCTGCAAGAAAGTTGCATATCCATTTTTTAGACCTTCAATGCCGCCGACAAACGCACCTCCCCCGCTCGATGTGTGATCGACGAAGTCTTCCGCGAAAATGTCGTAAATAGCGTCGAGCGAATGACCGTTTTGTATTTCGTCGATATATCTCTTCACAACGGCCTTGTTTGCTTCGAGAGTTGCGTTTTCCATCCCAACCCAACCAAGTTTAGAAAAAACTCCGTTGCAGATAGCACATTTCTCGAAGCAATTGCACCGCTTCAGGTATTGAAGAGGAAGTGCATCACATCACCGTCCTTGACGATGTAGCCCTTGCCCTCGGCCCGCATCTTGCCCGCTTCTTTCGCTCCCTGCTCACCATTCGCGGCGATGTAGTCGTCATAGGCGATGGTCTCGGCGCGGATGAAACCCTTTTCGAAATCGCCATGGATCACACCTGCCGCCTGCGGCGCGGCGGTTCCGGTGCGGATGGTCCAGGCACGGGCCTCTTTCGGGCCGACGGTGAAATAGGTTTCCAGTTTCAGCAGGTCGTAGCCCGCGCGGATCAGGCGGTCGAGACCGGGTTCTTCCAGACCCATCTCCTCAAGGAACATCTGCGCTTCGTCGTCTTCCAGCAGGCTGATCTCTTCTTCGATCTTGGCACTGATGATGACATGAGAGTTGCCCTGCTCCGCTGCCATCTCGGCAACCTTAGCCGAATATTCGTTGCCTTCGGCGGCTTCTTCCTCGGACACGTTGCAGACATAGAGCACCGGTTTTGTGGTCAGCAGTTGCAGCATCTTCCACGCCTTGGCGTCTTCGTCCGACACCTCGACCAGACGCGCAGGCTTGCCGCTTTCCAGCATTTCCTGTGCCTCGGCCAACAGGCGGTCCTGCTGCTGCGCCTCTTTGTCGTTGCCTTTCAGCTTGCGCACCAGATTGGCGCGGCGCTTTTCGATGCTTTCCAGATCGGCCAGCATCAGCTCGGTCTCAATCGTGTCGGCATCGGCAACCGGATCAACGCGGCCATCGACATGGGTCACGTCACCATCTTCGAAACAACGCAGCACATGGGCAATGGCGTCAGTCTCGCGGATATTCGCCAGGAACTGGTTGCCCAGACCCTCGCCTTTCGAGGCCCCTTTTACCAGACCGGCGATATCCACAAATGTCATCCGCGTGGGAATGATCTGCTTGGATGACGCAATCGCCGCCAATTTGTCCAGCCGATCATCAGGAACGGCTACATCGCCCACATTGGGTTCAATGGTGCAGAAGGGGAAATTCGCCGCCTGCGCGGCTGCGGTTTTGGTCAACGCGTTGAACAAGGTCGACTTGCCCACATTCGGCAGACCCACAATTCCCATTTTAAAGCCCATCACGGCCTCCTGCATACCGGTTGCGCGCTGCTTCTATGCAGGTCAGCGGCAATGCGCAAGGCATGGGTGTCCGTCTTGCGCCGAGTCCATTCTGCCACATCACGAAAGCGAGATCGCATTGTGTTCTTGCGCGTATTGAAATCACGCACTTACAGTCACCAATAAAAGTAATCAGAAAACGACGGACATAGTAGTGAAGATGAAATCCCTTCTTGTATTGGCATTTACACTGGCTGCAGCAGGTGCAGCTCAGGCACAATCTGTTATCTTTGGCGCAGGATATGCGGACTACTCGGCTGGCTCGGGTGACGATCAGGCAATATTCTCGCTGGAATATCAGCACCGCCCGTTTCACGAGGCAACCCGGTTCAGCGCCACATGGGGGGCTGCCCTGACAGTCGATTCCGATGGTGACACGCATCTGGGTGCCGGTTTGGTCGGGCTCTACAGTTTTGCAGATCGCTGGTTCGTCGAAGGAAGCGTCTTCCCGGGCTACTATAATGAATCAAACGCAGCAAACGATCTGGGTGGTAGCTTCCAGATCCGCAGCCTGCTGGGTTTGGGGTATACGCTCGACAGCGGCAACAAGGTGTCCCTGGCAATCACGCACATCTCGAACGCCAGCACCCAGGATGACAATCCGGGCGTGAACTCGGTGTTCCTGAGATATCATTACGCGTTCTGAGGCAACCGGGATTGATTTTCGGGTCAAGTTTCTGCACATCAGGTCCAAACCTCGTGTGCAAGGAATTCCGATGACCCGTATCGACGCCAAATTCGCCGCTTTGAAAGCCGAAGGGAAGAAGGCCTTTGTTGCCTATATCATGGCCGGTGATCCGGACTATGAAACGTCGCTTGAGGTGGTCAAGGGTTTGCCCGGTGCAGGGGTTGATGTGATCGAACTGGGGTTGCCGTTTACCGACCCGATGGCAGATGGGCCAACCATTCAGGCCGCAGGTCAGCGCGCGCTTGATGGTGGTATGACCCTGCAGCGTACTCTGGATCTCGCGCGCGCATTTCGCGAAACGGATGATACAACCCCGATCGTGCTGATGGGGTATTACAACCCGATCTACAGCCGGGGCGTCGACGCCTTTTTGGAAGACGCCAAAGCAGCGGGGATAGACGGGCTGATCGTGGTCGATCTGCCGCCTGAGGAAGACGAGGAGCTGTGCCTCCCAGCACAGGCCGAGGGTCTGAACTTCATTCGACTGGCAACGCCAACCACCGACGACAAACGTTTGCCACGCGTTTTGCAGAACACATCTGGCTTCGTCTACTATGTCTCGATCACGGGCATCACAGGCGCTGCCGAGGCTCAGGCGACCGATGTCGGCCCCGAAGTGTCACGGATCAAGGCCAAGACCGACCTGCCCGTCATTGTCGGCTTTGGCATCAACACGCCCGAAAAGTCGCGCGCAATCGCCAGTGTCGCCGATGGAGCAGTGGTTGGTTCGGCCATTGTCAGCCAGATTGGCGCGGGCAAACCGGCGGCTGAGGTCCTTGATTTCGTCAAGTCTCTAGCAGACGGCGCGCATTCAGCCTGACTGACCTTCTGAGTTACAACTTTTTCTACAAGCCCCAGCGGACATCCTGTCGGCTGGGGCTTTGTCATTGGACCTCGTGATCAGCGCGGCAACCCACCGCATTCACGCGATGTTGCACAGGGCTTCAAGAATTGGTAAAGAAACTTAACCAATCCTGCAAAGGCCTGATGTCATGCCCGTGATCACCAATATCGAAGACCTCAAACGAATCTACGAACGTCGCGTTCCACGTATGTTTTATGATTATGCCGAAAGCGGCAGCTGGACTGAGCAGACTTTCCGCGAGAACAGCTCGGATTTCGAAGACATTCGCCTGCGGCAGCGGGTTGCAGTCGACATGACCGGACGCTCGACAGCATCGCAGATGATTGGGCAGGATGTGTCGATGCCGGTCGCGTTGGCACCTGTGGGCCTGACCGGGATGCAGCACGCCGATGGAGAGATCAAAGCGGCCAAAGCTGCCGAAGCTTTTGGTGTTCCGTTTACGCTTTCGACAATGTCGATCAACTCGATCGAGGATGTCGCCGAAAACACCTCGGCACCATTCTGGTTCCAGCTCTATACCATGAAGGATCAGGACTATGTCGGTCGACTGATCCAGCGGGCCAAAGACGCAAAATGTTCAGCCCTTGTCATCACGCTCGACCTGCAGATCCTGGGTCAACGGCACAAAGACCTGAAAAACGGCCTCTCCGCCCCGCCGAAGCTAACCCCCAAAACCATTGCCAACCTGATGACAAAATGGGCTTGGGGTATCGAGATGCTCGGCGCCAAGCGGCGAGAATTCGGCAACATCGTCGGTCATGTCGACAACGTAACCGACACCAGATCACTGGGCACGTGGACGGCAGAGCAGTTCGACCCTAGCCTCGACTGGGGTAAGGTCGAGAAGTTGATGGAGCAATGGGGCGGCAAAGTGATCCTCAAAGGCATTCTGGATGCGGAAGATGCCAAAATGGCCGCCAAGCTGGGTGCAGATGCGATCGTGGTTTCGAACCACGGGGGTCGGCAGCTGGATGGCGCACTCAGCTCGATCCGGGTTCTGCCTGAGATCATGGACGCGGTCGGCGGCGACGTCGAGGTGCATCTCGACAGCGGCATCCGCTCGGGTCAGGATGTGCTGAAAGCGCTGGCGCTTGGCGCCAAGGGCACTTTCATAGGCCGCGCCTTTGTCTACGGTCTGGGGGCGATGGGCCAGAAAGGTGTGACGACCGCCCTGGAAGTGATCCAGAAAGAGCTGGACACGACAATGGCGCTCTGCGGCGAACGCAACGTGGCTGATCTGGGGCGTCATAATCTTCTGATACCCGAGGATTTTGGCGGTCGCTGGCAGGATTGATTTGCAGCCGCAATCAAGGATGGGGGCTCTGCCCCCGCCGCCCTTCGGGCGTCTCCCCCGGGATATTTATAGCCAGATGAAGCAGGGGATCCGTTCTTCATCTGGCTATAAATATCCCGGAGCGCGAGGCAGAGCCTCGCAAAATTCCCTGCTGACCAAAAAGCCCTTTCCAAACTGGGTGAATCAAGCTAAGGACGCGGCTTCACGCGGGCATACAGCCTTGGAGGATGCCCGCCCTAACATTGGAGAATTATCATGGCTGGAGAGATTCCTGATCTCGTAGCTCTGGAACGGACGGGGACAGGCAAGGGCGCCGCTCGTCAGGCACGCCGCGACGGCATGGTTCCGGGCATTGTTTTTGGCGGCGACAAAGACCCGCTGCCGATCCAAATCCCGTTCAACGTCCTGTTCAAGCGCCTGAAAGCAGGCCGGTTCAAGTCGACCCTGTGGAACCTGAAGGTCGAAGGCCACGAAGACGTTCGCGTCATCTGCCGCGACGTTCAGCGTGACGTCGTCAAAGATCTGCCGACCCACCTGGACCTGATGCGCCTGCGTCGGACCACGAAGATCGCGTTGTTCATTCCTGTTGAGTTCGTCAACGAAGAAGCAGCCCCCGGCATCAAGAAGGGCGGCGTTCTGACCGTTGTCCGTCCGGAAGTCGAACTGATGTGCACCGCTGGTGACATTCCCGAGAAAATCACCGTTGATCTGACCGGTCTGAACATCAACGATGTTGTCACCATCTCGTCGGTTGACCTGCCCACGGGCACCAAGCCGACCATCGACCGTGACTTCGTGATCGCCAACATCTCGGCACCGACAGGCCTGTCGACCGACGATGAAGAGGAAGGCGAAGAAGTGGCCGCAGACGAGGTTGAAGTCGTCGGCCAGGAAGAAGCCGAAGAATAAATCCGGGCGGAACATACCGGAGATTGAAACGGGGCCTCTATCAGGCCCCGTTTTCTTTTGTCGCCCGGGCTGGAAAACCGGGGGCAATTCGTGCCATCAACCTGCTGCACTGGTTTCAGCGAACAAGGACGAGCCCATGAAACTGTTTGTCGGATTGGGAAACCCCGGATCAAAATATGCCCGGAACCGGCACAATATCGGCTTTATGGCCGTGGATCGGATCGCTGAAGATCACGGTTTCGGCCCGTGGAAATCCAAGTTCCAGGCCGAGATTGCCGAGGGGCGGCTCGGTCGCGAAAAGGTTCTGTTGATCAAACCCCAGACATTTATGAATCGTTCCGGCCAGTCCGTGGGCGAGGCGATGCAGTTCTACAAGCTAGATTCGACCGACGTGACCGTCTTTCACGACGAGCTGGATCTTGCGCCCGGAAAGGTGCGCGTCAAGGCGGGCGGAGGCCATGCCGGTCACAACGGATTGCGCTCAATCCACGAACACATCAGCCCGGCCTACGACCGGGTTCGGCTGGGGATTGGGCATCCGGGGCGGAAAGAGATGGTCTCGCCCTACGTTCTGGGGGACTTCGCCAAGGCCGATGCAGACTGGCTGGACGACGTGTTGCGTGGAGTATCGGATGGTGCGGGATACTTAGCCGATGGAGATGGCGGAAAGTTCATGAACGCGGTCGCGCTACGCACCGCCCCGCCGAGGTCTTCAAAAACCCCTGCCGAGAAGGCGAAAGCAGCCTCCAAACCTGCGCCAGAACCCGAGGTTGATGACCGCTCGGCCATGCAAAAGCTGCTTGATAAATTCAGATAGATCTTTGGCTGTTGCCGCAACGTCGTAATTGCGGATCGACATTCGGCACGCTCCAATACGGCAGCCGTTTGGGAGAGGACATATGAGAACACTGTTGAAGTGGGTGCTGCGCATCGTTTTGATGCTGGTGCTGGCAGCGGTTGTTGTCGGGGTCTGGAAACGCGAAGAGATTCAGCGGTTAATGGCGGTTAACTCTTTGTTTTCCGAAGACAAAATCATCCACAACTTCTCAAATATGGATAAGGCCTTCCTGACCGTCGACCTGCCACGCGGCACCGGTCCGACATGGGAGCTGCCCTATGGTCCCGGCTTCGACCTGCCCGCAGGCACAGATCAGTGGATTGAGGAACGCGCCGTGACCTCGCTGCTCGTGATGCAGAATGGTGAGATCCAGTTTGAAGAATATTATCTGGATACGGGGCCTGAGGATCGCAGGATCTCATGGTCGGTCGCAAAAAGCTATCTGTCGGCCTTGTTCGGTATCCTGATGGAGGAAGGCGCGATTACATCGCTGGATGATCCCGTTGTACAATATGCCCCCGAGCTAAAGGGCAGCGCCTATGAGGCCGCCACGGTCCGCAACGTATTGAACATGGCCAGCGGCGTGACCTTTGACGAAGATTATCTGGACTACAATTCAGACATTAACAGGATGGGCCGCGTTGTGGCATTGGGCGGAGAACTGGATGATTTCGCCGCCTCTTTGCAAGACAGCTTCGCCACACCTGGCGAGACCTGGCAATATGTATCGATCGACACTCATGTCATCGGGATGGTCATTCGCGGTGCAACCGGGCGCAGCGTGGCGGACCTGTTGACCGAGAAAATTATCCAGCCGCTTGGGCTTGAACGGGATGGGTATTACATCACCGACGGCGCGGGTGTGGCCTTTGTGCTGGGCGGGCTGAACTTCACGACAAAGGACTTTGCACGTTTCGGGCAGCTGATTTTGCAGAACGGCGCGCGCGATGGGCAACAGGTGGTTCCAGCCGGATGGATCAGTGATTCAACATGGCCCAGCGCCCCCACTGAGCCGGGCAAGATCGGATACGGCTACCAGTGGTGGATACCTGTTGGCGCGCATGAAGGAGAGTTCATGGCGCGCGGCGTTTATGGGCAATACCTGTATTTCGACCAACCGCGCGGCGTGCTGATCGTCACAACAGGTGCCGATCGCAAATTCCGCGAACCGGGCGTCAGCGCGCAGAATGTCGAAATGTTCCGCAAGCTCGCGGAAAGCCTGTAAGGTGGCGGCATGCAAAAGCAAGACAGCATCAATGTCCTGGGTGGCGTGCTGGCACTCTGTTCGCGCGACCCTCTGACCGGGTTCTTCCGCGATGGGGCCTGCAACACCTGCCCCGAAGATCAGGGCAGCCATACGGTCTGCGCGGTGATGACGGCCGAGTTTCTGGCCTTCTCCAAATATGTCGGCAATGACCTGAGCACCCCACGCCCTGAGTTCGATTTCCCGGGCCTCAAGCCGGGGGACAGCTGGTGCCTCTGTGCGGGCCGTTTTCTTCAGGCCTACGATGAGGGTTGCGCCCCGATGGTACATCTTGAGGCGACGCACCAAAGTGCCTTGGATATCGTGCCGCTGGACGTTCTGAAAACCAAACGGGTCGAAGACTAGATCGCTCTTGCCCGATACCCGCGGGACGTGCGCGATGGGGGTCCGGTGGGGAAACTGTGTTCAGCCAACAATTCCCAGCCTGAGCGCGCCAGCATATCTGCCACCGCCTCTGGTCGATATGTCCGATGTCGCCACTGCAACCATATGATTGCATTGCACCAATGCGGTTTGCTTACGACCAACCACAACTCCGCGCCCGCGGCAGCCAGATCACGCATACGGCGCAAGGCATCGATCGGGTTCGGACAATGCTCCAATACATGTGCAGCCATGATGCAGTCAAAGGGCTGCGTCGCTTTGAAATCTTCCAGCCGAGAGTTGTCTATCGCCGCATCTATACCGCGTCTGGCCAACGCGCTTTTAGCCTGACCCAGCATTTTCTCTGACGGTTCCAGCAGGGTCACCAAACCGTTCGTCTGAACCACCGCGCGCGCATCAGCAAAGGCACCCGTTCCACACCCAACGTCGAGGACTTTATGCCCGTAGTGCGCCGAGGGATCAGACGAAAGAAATCCGAGGTAGGCGTCGAAATAGCCAAGCAACCGCATCTTGTCCGCCCATCCGGGCGCAGCAGCATCGTATTTCTGATCGAGCTGCTCAGACCTTATGGAATGGGACGGGTTGCGCATGGGCGCAACCTGACACAATTCAATCGGAACGCATAGCCCTAGGGTCAGTCAGCTGTACGCCCCTCAGTATCCGACATATCGAAGTTCAGATATTTCGCCACGGTCTGCACATCCTTGTCACCGCGCCCGCACATGTTCATGCAGATCAGGTGATCCTTTGGCAGCTCGGGCGCGATTTTCATCACATGCGCTAGCGCATGGCTGGGTTCCAGCGCCGGGATGATGCCCTCAGTCGCGCAGCACAGCTGGAACGCCTCCAGCGCCTCTTTGTCGGTGATCGAGACATAGTTGGCGCGGCCAATCTCATGCAACCAGGAGTGCTCGGGCCCAATACCGGGATAATCGAGGCCGGCCGAAATCGAATAGCCTTCCAAAATCTGCCCGTCATCGTCCTGCAGCAGATAGGTACGGTTGCCGTGCAGCACGCCCGGTCGACCGCCGGTCAGCGAGGCGCAGTGCTCCATCTTCTCGTTCACGCCCTTACCACCAGCCTCGACGCCGATGATGTTCACATCCTTGTCGTCAAGGAACGGGTAGAACAGCCCCATCGCGTTCGATCCACCGCCGATGGCAGCGATGATGGTGTCGGGCAGACGGCCCTCGGCCTTCATCATCTGCTCTTTGGCTTCCTTGCCGATGATTGACTGGAAATCGCGAACCATAGCCGGGTACGGGTGCGGGCCAGCCACGGTACCGATGCAATAGAAGGTGTCGCGCACATTGGTCACCCAATCGCGCAGCGCATCGTTCATGGCATCTTTCAGCGTGCCACGGCCCGAGGTCACTGGTATCACTTCAGCCCCCAGCAGACGCATGCGGAACACATTCGGGGCCTGACGCTGTACGTCATGGGCACCCATATAAACGATGCATTTCAGACCGAATTTGGCGCAGACCGTTGCAGTGGCAACGCCGTGCTGCCCTGCCCCGGTTTCCGCAATGATCCGGGTCTTGCCCATACGGCGTGCCAGAATGATCTGGCCCAACACGTTATTGATCTTATGCGCACCGGTGTGGTTCAGCTCATCCCGCTTCAGATAGATTTTCGCGCCACCCAGATGTTCGGTCAGGCGTTCTGCGAAATACAGCGGCGAGGGGCGACCGACGTAGTTAGCCCACAGATCGTCCATTTCGGCCCAGAAAGTGGGGTCGTCCTTGGCTTTGTCGTATTCCTCTTCCAGCGACAGGATCAGCGGCATCAGCGTTTCGCTGACAAAGCGTCCGCCATAGATGCCGAAGCGACCCTGCTCATCCGGGCCGGACATGAAGGAATTAAATAGATCGTTAGCCATGGATATCTCCCTCGTCGTACCTGATGTTCATAGGAGGTAGCGCTAGGATTTGCCATCGCAAAACGTAAGCACGTGGTGCGGCAATGGGATCAGCTGGCAGCTTCGATGAAGGCGCGGATCAGCTCCGCGTCCTTGACCCCCGGAGCACTTTCGACCCCAGATGCAACGTCTACCTGACGCGCTCCTGTCATTCGAATCGCTTCGGCCACATTGTCAGGGGTCAATCCACCGGCAAGCATCCACGGCTTGCGCCAGTATTTTCGCCCTGCCAACAGGCGCCAATCAAACGCCAAACCGTTTCCGCCCGGCAAAACCGCGTTTTTCGGAGCTTTGGCATCGATCAAGAGCTGATCGGCCACTTCGCTATAGGTATCGATTTTGGCCAGATCCTCGGCCTCGGCCACGCCAACGACTTTCATCACTGGCAATCCATAGCGCTGCTTGATCTCTCGAACACGCTCAACGCTCTCACTGCCGTGTAATTGGAGCATATCGAACGGCGCAGATTGCGTGATGCTATCCAGAAGTTCGTCTGAAGCGTTCACCACCAGCGCCACACTTGCCACCCCTGCGGGAACTTCGGACGTCAAAGCGGCAACCTCGGCAGGTGCGACATACCGGGGTGATTTCGGGAAAAAGTTAAACCCCAAATAGCCCGCACCGGCATCTACCGCGGCGCGCACGTGATCAGGGGCGGTCAGGCCGCATATTTTGACACGAATATCAGAAGGCATGGTGGGGCCTCAGCTTGCCTCATCCAGCAGAGCCAGAACGTCATCCTGACCTTCATTCTGCTTTTTCTTGAGCTTTTTGACCTCGCGCTCAAGCTTGCGCACTTCGCCTGTCTTAACGGTCGCGTCTTTGCGGTGCTTGTGCTCGCGCAGCCATTCCCAGAGGAAGCCAATAACCAGACCGGCCACAACGCCGCCCAGCACCACCAGAAACAGCGGCAGGGATGTGGTCAGGTTGAACCCCAGCAATTCGGACAGAGCGTCCGGCATCAGTTTCAGTTCAACAATCTGGCGGTTGGCCAGCGAGACAGAAACCAGAATAATTCCCAAGGCAGCCAAAAAGGCGTAACGAATGTAGCGCATCATGGCTTAGGCTTTACCGTTCAAACGGTCCCTTAGCAACTTGCCCGTTTTAAAAAACGGAACACATTTTTCTTCGACCTGTACGGTCTCGCCGGTGCGGGGGTTACGACCTACGCGCGCATCACGCTTCTTCACCGAAAACGCGCCAAAGCCGCGCAGCTCGACACGGTCACCGCGCGACATCGCGTCGGTGACTTCTTCAAAGACAGTGTTCACGATCCGCTCGACGTCGCGTTGATAGAGATGCGGGTTTTCGTCGGCAATTTTCTGAATCAATTCTGAACGGATCATTCGCAATACCCTCCCAGGCGGACGATGTGACAAGCCTACTGTTCTGACAGTATAGGAAAAAACCCGGATCGGGGGAACGGATACTCTGCCAGCAAAGGCGGCATTTTGCGGCAAACTCACGCGAAATTTTGCCCGTGGGGCTGATTTACACACTTCAAGCGCGAATGATTGGCGAATTAAGCCGGTTATTTGGAAGATGTTGATTCGCAACAAAAACGGCCCCGCACTGGCATGCGGGGCCGAAATATCGGCTTGGGTTGAAGCCTTAGGCTTAGTCGCCGGACTTCAGCGCCGCACCCAGGATATCGCCCAGCGATGCACCCGAGTCGGAAGAACCATACTGTTCCACGGCCTCTTTCTCTTCGGCGATCTCGCGTGCCTTGATAGACAGGCCCAGACGACGGGTCTTGCTGTCAACGTTGGTGACGCGAACGTCGACCTTATCACCGACCGAGAAACGCTCGGGGCGCTGTTCGGCACGGTCACGGCTCAGGTCCGAACGACGGATGAACGACTTCATGCCTTCGTACTCGACCTCGATGCCGCCATCTTCGATTGCGGTGACTTCGACGGTGATGACCGAGCCACGCTTCACGCCGCCCACGGCTTCGGCGAACTTGTCACCGCCCAGGGCTTTGATCGACAGCGAGATACGCTCTTTTTCCACGTCAACTTCCGAAACGACGGCCGAAACCATGTCGCCTTTGCGGTAGTTCTGGATCGCATCCTCGCCGCGCTCATCCCACGACAGGTCCGACAGGTGAACCATGCCGTCGATGTCGCCTTCGAGGCCAATGAACAGACCGAATTCGGTGATGTTCTTGACTTCGCCTTCGACCTCGGTGCCCTCGGGGTGTGTTTCTGCAAACACTTCCCATGGGTTGCGCTGAGTCTGTTTCAGGCCCAGAGACACGCGACGCTTGGCGCCGTCGATTTCCAGAACCATGACGTCGACTTCCTGGCTCGTCGAAACGATCTTGCCGGGGTGGACGTTTTTCTTGGTCCAGGACATCTCGGATACGTGCACCAGACCTTCGACACCGGCTTCCAGCTCGACGAACGCGCCGTAGTCGGTGATGTTGGTAACGCGACCCTGATGAACCGAGCCGAGCGGGTACTTGGCAGCAACCAGATCCCACGGATCTTCCTGCAGCTGCTTCATGCCCAGGCTGATGCGGTGGGTCTCTTTGTTGATCTTGATGACCTGAACCTTGATGGTTTCGCCGATCGTCAGGATCTCGGACGGGTGGTTCACACGGCGCCATGCCATGTCAGTGACGTGCAGCAGGCCGTCAACGCCGCCCAGGTCAACGAACGCACCGTATTCGGTGATGTTCTTGACGACACCCTCAACGGTCTGACCTTCGGACAGGTTGCCGATGACTTCTGCACGCTGCTCGGCACGCGATTCTTCCAGGATGGCGCGGCGCGAAACAACGATGTTGCCACGGCGGCGGTCCATTTTCAGAATCTGGAACGGCTGCTTCAGACCCATCAGCGGGCCAGCGTCGCGCACGGGGCGCACATCAACCTGCGAGCCGGGCAGGAACGCAACTGCGCCACCCAGATCGACAGTGAAACCACCTTTGACGCGACCAAAGATAGCACCTTCGACACGCTGGTCGTCGGCATATGCTTTTTCCAGACGGTCCCATGCCTCTTCACGGCGGGCCATCTCGCGCGAGATGACGGCTTCGCCACGGGCGTTTTCTGCGGCGCGCAGGTAGACTTCAACCTCGTCACCAACAGCGATTTCAGGGGCTTCGCCGGGATTTGCGAATTCTTTCAGATCAACGCGGCCTTCCATTTTGTAGCCTACGTCGATGATGGCTTGGCCGGCTTCGATCGCCAGAACCTTGCCTTTGACAACAGAACCCTCTTCGGGTGTGTCCATTTCGAAGCTTTCATTAAGGAGGGCTTCGAATTCCTCCATGGATGCGTTAGCCATGTGGCGTCATTTTCCTTTACAGTACGTTTTTGCTGGCCGAGCGGTTGTCTCCGCCGGTCTTGTTTCATGATGTCTTCAGACGTGACCCGGTGCGCTCCTGAGCAAACAAACACAAAGGGCCGAGGTTTCCCGGCCCTGCTCAGAAACGTCATCCGGACGTTGACCGCCCTTGTATCGACAGCGCGCGTATAGGCGGATTTCACTACCAGCGCAAGGGCAAAGCCCATATTTCCAAGGCCCGGCCAGATATCGCCACCGTTGTGCACTTAGCCTTTTTGAACCCAGACCCTCGTATCCCGTTGCAGCATTGCAAGCTCGACTGCGTTCAGTCGAGCAATCGCGGTCGCGGGGTCACTGTCGCCACCTGTCTGCCGCCAGATTTTCAGGGCCGAGGTCGGGCTCCATGGCAGACAAGCCTGCGCCAACCACTGTCGCAGCGCTTGCGGCAGAACATCATAGGTCTGCATCGGCGAACCCCGACGCCGGCGGCGCTTCAGATCACTACGAAGGTTACGAGTCTTAGCAGATGGACGCTGTTCAATTCTCGATTTTCTCATATTGTAATGATATTACATATTCATCCATCAAGCACAATGTAGATTGAACGGTCGCCAGGGCAAAATAGTCCCCCACTTTTACTGATAGTCATCATAAGCGCAAAAACTAACGCCTCCGCGACGGTCATCGCGAAGGCAGGGGCTCAACTCACGGCCTCGAAGCGTTTCTCAAGATACGCTCTGTACCAAGAGCAAAGGTCTTTAGAACAGTTGCAGATCTTTCTGACCGCTTTGGATTTCGGCGAGGTTCGGCATGTTCTGGACCACCAAAGGTGCAGGTTTCGCACCCGGCATCGCCACCGTCGGCTTTGCTGCTGCCTTTTTAAAGGCCGGTCGATCCAGCTCTCCCCGGATGTCGCGCAGCAGAGTCTTGTGATCTGGCATCCTTTTTAGAACCTGCGCAAGATGCGCCTTTGCGGTTTTCATTCCCTGGAACCAGATCGGCTTTTTCAGCGGTCGCAGACGATCACGAATGTCGGGTCCATAGCCTGTATCATAGACCCGCTTGCCCAAAAGAACCGTTTGATAGACGCGATGGTCAAACAGGGTCGCGAACTCGATATCGTGTTCCATCGGCAAACGGTACTGCCACAAATCAAGATTCTCGGCCAAACGATCCGGCAACTTCATCTCGGTACGCGCGTCGATCCAATATTGGTCATCCGTACGATTGCCCAACCGATAATGCAGACAAATGAACTCCAGAACTTCATTATAGAGCTTATCCATCTGGCGGTTGTATCTGTCTCTGAGCGACGGCTCTATGTCCTGAGTGGGCAAATGCTCGGCGAACCAGCGAATTGCATGGTCAATCATATGGATCGCGGTGCTCTCCAATGGCTCGATGAAACCTCCGGACAGACCGATCGCCACACAGTTCTTGACCCATGCATTGCGCACACGCCCGACACGCATCGGGATTACACGCGGCGTCAGGCCCTTACCACTGTCCCCCAGCCATTCAAGATACTCATCTGCCGCCTGATCGTCCGTGCGATGCGCGGATGAAAACACATAGCCCGTGCCGACACGGTTGTAGAGCGGCACCCGCCATGTCCAGCCTGCGCCAAGTGCCGTAGACCGTGTGACGCTTTCGATCTTTTCCGGATCAGGATGCTCGACCTGCAAGGCCATGGCGCGATCATTCGGCAGATATTCCGAATAATCCATAAACGGCTCGCCCAGAGCTTGGTTGATGATCAACCCCCGGAAACCGGTGCAATCGACCACCATCTCGATATCGTGACGGCCCTTCCGCTCCAGCATCAGATGGCTGACGTTACCCTGCTCATCCAGCTCAACCGCTTGCACCTCATCCTGAATGTGCTCAACGCCGCGATTGGTACAGACCTTGGTCAGCATGCCCGCAAACTTCACAGCGTCCAGATGATAGGCATAGCCGAACCGCTGCTCGAACTCCGGGGCACCCAAAGGCCGCGCGCCCTTGCACAGACGTGCCAGATCATCATGCGGCGCGATGGACTGTGTAAAATCCCGATCGCCATTTCCAAAGCGCAGGAAATACTCAGCGGCCTCTAACCCCTCTATCATCTGGCCATGCGCAAACGGGTTCACATAATCGATGCGATTGCCCTTGGCATCGTTGTTCCAGTTGCAAAACTTCACTCCCAGCTTGAACGACGCGTTGGTTTCGCGGAAAAAGTCCCGCTCGGAAATGCCGGCCTGGCGCAGAGTGACCGGCATTCGTGGCACCGTGGCCTCGCCGACTCCGACTGTAGAGATATTGGGGCTTTCGATCAGGCATATGCGCGGGCGATCTTTGGGTCCCGACGTGCGGGAAAGCACCATCTCAAGTATCAGCGCGGTCATCCAACCAGCCGTGCCACCACCTACTATGGTGATCTTACGCAAACGATTGTTCATATTATTCTGTCCCTGTTGGCTTGAGGGATTATTTAGCTGCTGCCCTTTTTTTTGAGCTTTTTTGCAGCTTTCCCTCATGGCGTATCGGAAACTATAACAGCTTTCCCGCATCCAGCTAGGGTTAAGGCTTTTGGTGAGAGTGCCACTGTGGCTTCTTTGATCCGTGCTGACACAGCCGTAAGACCAAGGCGGTGCCAGAGCGAGAAGCGTCAGAGGCCGCCGCGCCGCGCTCCCACATCAACATGCTCTTATGATATCGGCGAATATGGAGAACTCTGCCGATCTCAGATCTCCTCGCCCTTCTTCAGAAGGTCTTCGATCAGATCGCGCTGCAAATCATGACTGTCGCCCCCGCCGAACTCCGCCGCTCCCCCGGAATACAGGGTGCCGTATGTATTGGCGATATTCACAGTCTGGGCCAACCCTGAGATCAGTTGATCCCTTTGCAATGGAGACAATGGGTGGATATACGCAGCCCATAAGGTGCCGTTGGCAATGGCGTACCGTGCATCCAGCGTACTGTCGAAATTCGCCTGCATCACGCGTTGCAGATCTTTAGGCGATAAATCCGCGGCCCGGCCAATCGCAACCATCGCGCGCATCCGATCCGCATTGGTATCCGTGACGACAAGCACTGTTACGTCCGAGACCGTCATCTCAAACCCTGGTCCAACCGGTCGCGCCTCAGGATCGAGCGCGAAGATGATCTTGCCCAGACGCTCGTAAGTCATCGGAGGTTCAGCCTCAGGCGTCGGGGCCTCAGCCTCTTGTGCGGCAAGCCCGCCCGCGACGAAGAACAAAATCAATGCTAGTCGGATCATGAGGCCACTCCTGCGATTGCCCCCTGACTTTAGGCGGCAAGACAGCGGCTGGCTAAACAAAGCTGTGTGAACAGTTTTTACGACAAATCCAGCCATTCGAATGATCTGCAATGTTTCACGGCCTATCTGCGATTAAACGTCCGATCAGATCCTCCTAACCTTGTCACATCGGTCGAGGCGCACACTGACCCCGATCTGAAAACAGAAAGGACTACTGCCATGAAATCTCAGTTTCTCACTGCACTTGCTGTAACACTGGCCCTGACGGCTCCGGTTTTTGCGGCGGATGAAATCAACGTCTCAAAAGGCATCTCAGCGGCTGGTGCCCCACTGGCCGCACATGGTGTCGATCTGGTCGCGCTCGTTACCAACGGCAACCCGGTTGAAGGTTTTGCCACCCACTCTGCCACCTATGACGGCGCGTCTTACTATTTCACCAGCTCGGAAAACCGCGAAGCGTTCGAGGCCAATCCGGCGGCCTATCTGCCTCAGCATGGCGGCTACTGCTCGTTCGGTGTGTCCGTAGGCAAGAAGTTCGATGGTGACCCGGATCAATACCTGGTTGCGGACGGCAAGCTGTACCTGTTCCTGAATGCCGAAACCCGCACCGCGTTCCTGAAGGACGTCACCGGCACCGCGAAAACCGCGGACGACCAGTGGGCCAACATCAAGAGCATCGCAGTCGGCGAACTGTAAACCTTGTTGGTGCCCGTGGCGAAGCTACGCCGCGGGCATTTTTTCTGCGATGAGCGAGATGGCCTGCGCCAACGCTTCGTCAATGCTCAGCTCAGAAGTATCCAGTAGAATGGCATCTTCGGCTGGTTTCATCGGCGCAGTGCTGCGCTCGGCATCCCGCGCATCGCGTTCGCGCACATCGGCCAGAACTTGCTCTGGCTTCACATCCGATCCCTTGGCGCTGAGCTCACGATACCGGCGCTCGGCCCGAACTTCGGCGCTGGCGGTAACGAACAGCTTCACCTCGGCTTCGGGGCAAATCACCGTGCCGATATCGCGCCCATCCAGCACAGCGCCTCCGGCGCGACGTGCAAAGCTGCGTTGGAAGTCCACCAAAGCGGCACGGACCTCGGGTATCACAGCCACTTTGGACGCAGCCTGCGCGATCTCGGCGGTGCGCAGATCACCCTGCCCAAGTTCTTCCGCCGTCAGGGCCTGCGCTGCTTCGACCGGGTCTGTACCTTCGAGAGTGCGCCGACCGACAGCACGGTACAAAAGACCCGTATCCAGATGTGCGAAACCGAAATGCGCGGCCACACCTTTCGAGATGGTCCCCTTCCCCGCCGCTGCCGGGCCGTCGATTGCGACGGTAAAGCTCATGTGCGTTCGACCCTGGCCCCCAACGTGGCCATCAAAGGCTCGAAGATCGGGAAAGAGGTCGCGATGGGGCCGCCATCATCTACCGAAACCGGAGCTTTGGCGCCCATGCCCATCACCATGAAGGACATGGCGATGCGGTGATCCAGAAAGCTTTCGCAGGTGCCGCCGCCGGGAACGTTGCCGATGCCCAGGCCTTCGACCGACCACCAGTCTTCGCCCTCTTCCACGGTTACACCATTGGCGCGCAGACCTTTGGCCATGGCGTCGATCCGGTCGCTTTCCTTCACGCGCAGCTCTTTGACGCCACCCATCATGGTGGTTCCGGTGGCATTCGCGGCAACGACAGACAACACCGGATATTCGTCGATCATCGAGGCCGCACGTTCCGCTGGCACCTCGATCCCATTCATGTTCGGAGAGTATTTCGCCCGTAGGTCGGCAACAGGTTCGCCACCCTCTTCCCGCTCGTTTTCATAGGTCAGGTCGGCACCCATTTCGCGCAACGTGGTGAACAGGCCCGCGCGCGTCGGGTTCAGACCGATGCCGGGAACCAGCACATCCGAGCCCGGTGTGATCAGCGCGGCGCAAACTGGAAAGGCCGCACTGGACGGATCGCGCGGCACGGCGATGACCTGGGGTTTCAGCTCTGGCCGGCCTGTTAGAGTGATAACGCGCCCTTCCTCCGTGTCTTCGACAGTGATCTCAGCACCAAACCCGGCCAGCATGCGTTCCGAGTGATCGCGGGTCGCCTCTTTCTCAATCACCACAGTCTTGCCGGGCGCATTAAGACCAGCCAGCAACACAGCCGATTTCACCTGCGCCGATGGAACTGGGACTTCATATCGTACCGGAGTGGGATCCGCCGCGCCGATGATCGTCATCGGCAAGCGCCCACCAGATCGGCCAACGGACCGCGTCCCAAACAACGAAAGCGGCTCGGTGACCCGCGCCATCGGGCGTTTGTTCAAGCTTGCATCGCCGGTGAACGTTGCCGTGATCGGGCACGTCGCCATCGCGCCCATGATCAACCGCACACCGGTGCCGGAGTTGCCGCAATCAATGACCTGATCCGGCTCGGCAAACCCACCGACACCCACGCCGTGCACCGTCCATTCACCACCGCCGTGATCCGTCACTTCAGCCCCAAAGGCGCGCATGGCTTTGGCGGTGTCCAGAACATCCTCACCTTCTAGCAGGCCCGAAATCCGGGTCTCACCCACAGCCATCGCGCCCAGGATCAGCGACCGGTGCGAGATCGACTTGTCCCCGGGCACCTCTGCCGTGCCGGTCAGCGGGCCGCAGGGGTGCGACGTCATCGGGATGGGCGTGCCGTGTCCGGACATGGGGGCTCCTGTTTTCGCTATCAGTTCAAGGCGGATTAGCGAATTGAGGGCCGATGGTCCAGCAGCAATCAGCCTTTGCGGCGGAAGGTCAGGTAATGAGGCGTGCGCCCTTCACGCAGGGCTTTCTGTTCATAGCGGGTGGAAATCCAGTCATCCCACGGCTCACGCCAATCCGCCGGGCGCTCGGCCAGCCATTCGAACCCGGCGCGCGGCACCTCTTCCAAGGTCTGGCGGACGTAATCCGGAATATCGGTTGCAACGCGAAAGATCGTGCCGGGCTTCAGGACCCGCGCCAGAGGCTCGAGATGTTCTGGGGTTACGAAACGGCGTCGGTGATGTCGCTTCTTGGGCCAGGGATCAGGATAGAGTAGAAACGCACGCGAGATACTGGCCTCAGGCAGCACGTCGAACAGGTCACGCGCATCGCCAGGATGCACGGCCAGGTTTTCGACACCCGCCTGACGGATCTTACCAAGCAGCATGGCTACGCCGTTGATATAGGGCTCGGCCCCGATGATCCCGATATCGGGGTTGCTTTGCGCCTGATGAATAAGATGCTCGCCGCCGCCAAAGCCGACTTCAAGCCAGACCGGTTTGCCACCAAACAGCGCATCAAGATCCAGCGGGTTTCGTTCGGGATTGCTATCCCAATCGACGGCACCGGGGGACAGCGCAGCAAGATCCTCGTTCAGATAGGTCTTTTGGCTGGGCTTTAGGGTTTTGCCCTTGAAGCGACCGTAAAAGTTTCTGCGCGGGCGTTGTGGGGTCTGCGTGCTCATGGCGGTCGCCATACTGCGGTGCGCGCGATGTGGCAAGAGGTGGAGGGCAACCTCCACGCTCGTGCTGTAATTTCGAAGAGAATGCATAGCGCGCCTATCAGGGCGCGCGATATAGCAGTCGATCAGACAGCAGACTTCAGCGCCGCAGTCAGATCGGGGCGTTCCCAGCTGAAGCCTCCGTCAGCATCCGGCTCGCGGCCGAAATGGCCATAAGCTGCGGTGCGCTGATAGATCGGTTTGTTCAACTGCAGATGTTCGCGAATCCCGCGCGGTGTCAGGTCCATAACCTGGCCCACTGCCTTTTCGATCACGGCGTCAGCGATCTGACCGGTGCCATGTGTGTCCGCATAGATCGACAGCGGCTTGGAGACGCCGATCGCATAGCTCAGCTGGATCGTGCAGCGTTCGGCCATGCCAGCGGCCACGACATTCTTGGCCAGATAGCGCGCGGCATAAGCGGCTGAGCGATCGACCTTGGTTGGATCTTTCCCCGAGAACGCACCACCACCGTGCGGAGCTGCCCCGCCATAAGTGTCGACGATAATCTTACGTCCGGTCAGACCAGCATCCCCATCAGGACCACCAATGACGAATTTTCCCGTAGGGTTGACGTGCCACTCGGTTTCGTTGCTCAGCCAGCCTTCGGGCAGGGTTTCGCGGATATAGGGCTCAACAATGGCGCGGATGTCATCCGAGGTCAGCGCAGCATCAAGATGCTGTGTCGACAACACGATCGAGCTGACGCCGACCGGCTTGCCATCACGATAGACCACCGAGAGCTGCGATTTGGCATCAGGGCCCAGCGCTGGTTCGGTACCGTTCTTACGAACCTCAGCCAAACGGCGCAGGATCGCGTGCGAATACTGGATCGGCGCGGGCATCAATGCGGGCGTTTCAGTTGTGGCATAGCCAAACATGATGCCCTGATCGCCAGCGCCCTCGTCCTTGTTATCCGACGCGTCCACGCCCTGCGCGATATGGGCGGATTGTTCGTGCAGCAGGTTTGTCACCTCGACGGTTTCATAGTGAAACTTGTCCTGCTCGTATCCGATATCCTTGATGCAGGCGCGCGCGATGTCATCAATATGCGCCATATAATCGTGGAGTTTTTCCTGATCCGACAGGCCAACCTCACCACCGATGACCACGCGGTCGGTCGTGGCAAAGGTCTCACACGCGACGCGGGCTTCGGGTTCTTCACGCAGAAACGCGTCAAGTACGGCGTCCGAGATACGGTCACAGACCTTGTCCGGATGCCCTTCGGATACAGACTCCGAAGTAAAAGTGTAGTTCTGTCGGGACATGAAAGTGCTCCATTAAGATTTCTCCGTCACGCCAGGAAGCCGTTGTGACGGGCGACCGACCGAATACGCGTGCTATCAGTCAGGGTCAATCGGTAATTGGTTTCGGCCGCGACGGTTGTGGTGCCAGAGCAGCACGAACAGCACCAGTAGTGCCAAGAGGATCGGATTGTCTCCGATCCGGGAATAGACGGTGGCGCGCTGGGCCAGCGGCAATTCAGCATCAATGAAACCCGCCTGCTCCAAAGGTAGGGATGCGGTGATCCTCCCCAAAGGGTCAATCATGGCCGATATTCCGGTATTGGCCGCGCGCATCATCGGCAGCCCCTGCTCTATCGCGCGCATCCGCGCCTGAGCCAGATGCTGATAGGGGCCGGACCACGTCCCGAACCAAGCGTCATTGGTGATCTGGAGCAAGAAATCAGCGCGTCCCGGTGCGGACAAGACATCCTGCGTAAACACTGCCTCGTAGCATATCAACGGCAACGCGTTGCCCAGAGGGCCAGCCTCCATCAACGCAGCACCCGGTCCAGCACTGAACCCGTTGCCCGTAGTTGCAGCCATCCCGTGTATGCCAAAGCGAGCCATCAGATTGCCGAACGGGACATATTCGCCAAACGGAGCGAGATGGTGCTTGTCATAAAGCCCTTGCTGCTGACCCTCGGCGTCCAGGTAGATCATCGAATTGTAGGTCCGCTGCCCTTCAGCCCTTTGGATACCCAAAAAGACCGGCGTGCCCTGGGCGGCATCGGCAATGGCGGACAGATGAGGCTGCGCGCTGCCCAGCCAGGCGGGTACTGAAGTTTCAGGCCAGACGATCAGATCAGGCCTGGGCTCCGCTACCGTAAATTCGAGCTGACGCGCGAAGAACAACGGGGCGTATGCCGGGTCCCACTTCTGATGCTGCGGCGCGTTGGGCTGGACCAATCGGACAATATATCTGGATTGTTCGACAGAGGGTCGCGTCGAAGCATAAGCGATCGTCACTGCAACAAATCCAGTGATTATGACGACGGGTATCATCAGCCCGCGCGGCGAGCGATCGTTGAACAGCGCAGCACCCAACAGAAGCGTCGCCAGCAGTGTCAATGCACCAACGCCATAAGGCCCCATAAGCGAAAGCAGTTGGGCAACCGGTGTATCCACCCAAATCTGGGCAATGCCCGCCCACGGAAACCCCGTCAGCAAATACCCACGCCCAAACTCGGCGAGGGATAGTGCTACGGCCAATATGGCGGCTTGCGTGACGGGTCGTCCTCCGATCCGCTTTGTAACGCCGAAAGCCGCACCCCAGAACAGAGCGAGACCGGCGGACATCAACAGCAGCGCAAACGGCGCCATCCAGGCGTGTCGTTCTGCATCAACCTGAAACGGCTCGACAATCCAGCTGAGGGCATGGGCAAAATACCCGGTCGCAAAAGCCCACCCCAGCGCGGCGGCACGGCGGGGTGTCTCGCAGGTCAGATAAAGCGGTGCGATCAGCAGCAAAGCCAGAAGCGTAGCCAACCAGTATCCCAAAGGGGCAAGACCCAAGGCCCCGATAGCCCCAAGCACGGCTGCCAACGCAGTCCGCAACCACATAGGCCACCGGCGGGCAGCATTCATGCAGCACTATCCGGCAGCATGACCCGCAAACGCTTGATACGGCGCGGGTCTGCGTCAAGCACTTCAAACTCGGGGCCTTCGGGATGGCAAACAACTTCACCGCGCGTAGGCACCCGGCCAGAAAGCATGAAGACCAGACCACCCAGCGTATCGATCTCCTCCTCATCCACGTCTTCGTGGCTGGTCAGAGAGCGACCGATCTCGGCCTCGAAATCTTCGAGCGGGACACGGGCTTGAACAACGTAGCAACCCGGCTTTTCCTGGATCCACAACTGATCTTCATCAGCATCATGTTCATCGGCGATCTCACCTACGACCTGCTCGATCAGGTCTTCGATGGTCAGCAGACCGTCGACCCCTCCATATTCATCAATGACCAACGCCATGTGACGTCGTTCGGTTTGCATCTTGGTCAGAAGTACACCAATCGGCATCGATGGGGGCACGAACAGCAATGTCCTGAGCATCGACTTCAGATCGAACTCGGTCGAGTTGCCGTTGAACCCGTGCGTCAGTGCGAAATCCTTCAGATGAACAAATCCCAGTGGCGTATCGAGCGTTCCCTCATAGACCGGGATTCGGGACAAGCCGCTGTCGCGGAATATCTGCGCCAACTCATCCTTTGGGGTTGTCGAGGGGACCGAGATAATCTCGGCGGTCGGGATTGCAACATCTTCCACCCGCATCCTGCGCAGGTTGATCATGCCTCTGGGTTGTTGGATGCTGACCTCGGCACCGTTTGCCTGATCCGCCTCATCACCCTGTGAAGAAAAAGCGTCGAAGATGCGTGACAACAGTCCGCCTTTTTCGTCGCCATCATTGCTGCTGTTCTGAGATTGCGCGCTCTGCGCCGCCCTAGAACTGCCGTCTGTATCGCCCATTATCCTGTTCCAAATGATCGGGCAAAGCTGCCCCTGTCATACATTATATGGGTTATCTATACCCAGTTTGCCAAGTATCTCGACCTCGACCGCCTCCATCAAAGTGGCGTCGAGGTCACGAATGTGGTCGTAACCCAGCAAATGCAATGTTCCGTGAACGATCAAATGGACGACGTGATTGTCCATATCTTTACCTGCTTCTGCAGCCTCGCGCGCGCAGGTATCGTATGAGATCGCTATGTCGCCCAGCGCTATTTCACCGGTGAAATCCGGTTGCGGCGGCGGCGGCGTATCACCGGCCCGGTCGGCGGCCAGATCTTCCGCAGGCCAGCTGAGTACATTGGTCGGCTTGGACTTGTCCCGAAACTCAGCATTCAGTTCCGAGATTCGTTGATCGTCACAGCCCAACAAGCTGACCTCACACAGGTCGGCATCCAAATCGCAATGAACCAGGGTGACCACGATTGCACGCGTCGCCAGCTCGTCCAGACCGAGCCAACGCCCATCTTCGAGAGTAATTTCCAGATTCATACCAGTGATCCCGGGCCCAAACATCGTTGGGCCCGAAGGTTATCCGGTTTCGCGGCCCGCGTCGGCCTCATACGCTTCGATGATGGCGGCGACAAGCGGGTGGCGCACGACATCCTTCGAAGTGAAATAGTTGAAGCTGATATTCGGAATCGTCTTCAACAGCCGCTCGGCATCCGCCAAACCCGACTGCACCCCGCGCGGCAGATCAACCTGAGACCGGTCGCCAGTGATCACCATCCGACTGCCCTCACCCAAACGGGTCAGGAACATCTTCATCTGCATCGTGGTGGCATTCTGCGCCTCATCCAGGACAACAAAGGCATTCGCGAGCGTGCGCCCGCGCATAAAGGCCAGCGGCGCAATCTCGATCCGTTTTTCCTCGATCAGTTTGGCCAGCTGCTTACCCGGAAGGAAGTCGTTCAGCGCATCATAAAGCGGCTGCATATAAGGATCGACCTTATCCTTCATGTCGCCTGGCAGATAACCCAGCTTTTCCCCCGCCTCGACCGCCGGTCGGCTGAGGATGATCCGGTCCACATGGCCGCCGATGAACATCGAAACACCAACAGCGACGGCCAGATAGGTCTTGCCGGTTCCCGCTGGGCCAATGCCAAAGGCCAGCTCATTGTTGAACAGCGACTGCACATAGGCTTTCTGGGCGTCGGTGCGGGGCTCAACCAGTTTCTTGCGGGTCTTGATCTCAACGGTGCCGCCCTTGAACATCTCAAGCTGATCGCCATCCCGAGTGCCAGTTCCAGCCTCAGAGTTACCCATGCGCAGCTCGCGATCTACATCTGCGGCTTCGACATCGCGCCCGCCTTCGAGGCGCGTATAGAGCGATTGCAAAACTTCGATCGCCTGCTTTTGCGAATCTTCGTCACCAAGCACGACCAGTTGATTGCCGCGCCGAACGATCTGGACCGAGAGCTTTTGCTCGATATCAGTCAGGTTGCGGTCATATTCACCACAAAGATCGATCAGTAATCTGTTATCTGGAAATTCAACAAGCGCCTCACGCTGGGGCATGTCATCTTGCGGTGGGGTCAGGGCACCGATGGCCAATCCGTTCTCCTGTCTTGGCGTTTCAACCTGAGCGTAGACAACATTCTGAGGTAGACGCAAGCCGCAGATTCAATTTTTGCAGGACCGATGGTAAAACCGTCGATTTGTGTTGCAAGCCCAGGCGCTGCAACTGATCTTTCCGACTGATCAGAAGGTGTAGTTCAATCCAAATCGCAAACCGCGATAGCTGGGTGTGGATTTGGTGGAGAACGTCGGGCCAAGATCGACGGTTTTCGAATCGAACTGAAGGTATTCGATCTCACCCGTGATCGACCAGTTTTCGTTCAGCTTGTGCTCCGCGCCCAGACTTGCCGAAAACCCCTGACGCCGGTCGACATCTTCAAACCGCGATGACCCGCCGGGATCGGATATAGAGGTCGATGTGGTTATGTCGCCCCGCACGTACCCCAGTGTCGCAAAATATAAGACACTGCCGCTGCGATTGGTCAGGCCGTTTTTCAACCGCACCGAAAATACATCCGAGATTGCCGACCTGCCCGAGACGACCGCCCCTCCGATCGTGGTTGTTGTGCTGTCATCCAGCGTTCCGTAGTCGTATCCAAGCTCGATACCATAGACGTAATCTCGCCCACCCCAGGCAGGCAGAACACCACGCCAACCGCCGCGGAAGCCGCCGAAATTTCCACTGGGGTTCAACTCTCCGAGGCCAAACAGGGTTGCGCCATTGACCCTCAGGCCGAATTCGTCTGAGCCGCCCGAGGCGCGACCACCGCTCACACCCAAATAGAACGCGCTGACGTCCCGTGCAAAACGGTTTGCCGAAACCACTTCCGGTTCTTCCACGCCCCCAGTCACATCACCCGCCAACGAAGGCGCGGCACAGCCGAACATCACGGCGACCGACATCAAAATCCGAAATGGTCCTGATCTTGGGAAACGCATCCGGCTCACCACTCATACCTCCACCGCGACAGGGTTTCATTCAACCCGCGCAGATTAAAACACCCAGAGTCCTATCCCTGTGAAATCTGGTCTTTCTCGGAACATGACTGCGATTAATAAATCAAGGGTTAAATTCCACTGAATTTTTCCCCTATGACGCAGATACGACGGCCTAAACCAGCTCTCCGGCCAGTGAATTCGCGCCAGAAGCGGTGATTCTTACCCGACGCAAATCGCCACTTTCCACATCTGCATTCGCGACGTGGACCGCGTGCAGATATTCGGATTTCCCAACCATCTGGCCCGGTTGGCGTCCCGGCTTCTCAAACAGAACGCTGACACTACGACCTACCATCGCGTCCTGAATCTCGCGTTGGTGACGTGTGATCATCGCCTGCAGGCGCTGCAGGCGGTCGTCGGCCAGTTCAGCATCGACCTGTGGCCGTTCTGCCGCAGGTGTACCGGGCCGAGTCGAATATTTGAACGAATAGGCATAACCGTATTTAACCGCTTCCACCAAATCCAGCGTCGCCTGAAAATCCTCTTCGGTCTCTTCGGGGAAACCGACGATAAAGTCGCCCGACATCAGAATATCGGGGCGCGCCTCGCGGATACGTTCGATCAGACGCAGGTAACTTTCGGCTGTATGGCTGCGGTTCATCCGTTTAAGGATCTTGTCCGATCCCGACTGCACGGGCAGGTGCAGATAAGGCATCAACTTCTCGCAGGTTCCATGCGCCTCGATCAGATCATCGCTCATGTCATTGGGATGCGAGGTGGTGAAGCGAATGCGCTCCAGCCCGTCGACCTTGTTCAACTCCCAGATCAGAGCGGCCAGTGTCATGTCTCCATTCGGGCCTGCCCCGTGATAGGCGTTGACGTTCTGGCCCAGCAGAGTGATTTCACGCACGCCCCGTTCGACCAGATCCTGAGCCTCGCGGATGATACGATCGGCGGGTCGGCTGACCTCGGCCCCGCGGGTGTAGGGCACCACGCAGAAGGCACAGAATTTATCGCACCCTTCCTGAACCGTCAGAAAGGCCGTGGGACCGCGTTTGGCCTTGGGCCGGTTCTTGAGCTTCTCGAACTTGTCCTCTTCAGGAAAGTCGGTATCGAGCGCCTTTTCGCCCGCGCGGGTCTTGGCCTCCATCTCGGGCAAACGGTGATAGCTTTGCGGGCCAACCACGAGATCGACAAGCGGCTGGCGGCGCATGATCTCTTCGCCCTCGGCCTGCGCGACGCAACCGGCAACACCAATCTTCAGATCAGGTTTGTCGGCCTTCAGCCCTTTAAAGCGCCCCAGTTCCGAATACACCTTTTCTGCAGCTTTCTCGCGGATATGGCAGGTATTCAGCAGGATCATGTCCGCATCTTCGGCGGATTTCGTTTCGACATAGCCCTGCCCGCCCAGCGCTTCGGCCATGCGTTCACTGTCATAGACGTTCATCTGACAGCCATAAGTCTTGATAAACAGCTTCTTCGGTTCGGACATGGATCGGGCCTCTGGGTTCGCTGGATCGGCGTCGTCTATACGCAACGAACGCCGCTTGCAATGCCGGCGCAATTACCCGAATTTGACGGGAATTTCCAGCAAGGCGAAACCCGGACAGGCGATGCACTACGAATCCCTCGATCACTTCCTGCAAACCGGCCAAACTGCACTTGGCAAAGGTCCTCTCGCGCTGATCTTTGCAGAAGATGACGTCGAACTGGATGGCACCTTGCGGCATCATCTGAGACTGGGTTTCAAATCCGTTATCGCTTTCATGCCCGATGCGTTCCCGCTTAGCGACGATCTCGCGGATCAGATCCATCGCGTTTCTCTGACCTGTGCGCCACGCACAGTGGTGTTCGACACGATCAACCGCATCATCCAGACCGCACCGGATCTCTGGATGTTCTACTGCTACAACGCCGAATACCTGATCTTTCCGTTCTGCGAGACGCGAACGATCGGAGAGTTGCTGGCCTTCCATACCGAAGAGCGGCGCTCGGCAATGCTGACCCACGTGATTGATCTTTATGCCGATGACCTGACGGCGTTTCCCAACGGAGTGGCCCCGGATCGGGCAATGCTCGACAGCACAGGATATTACGCACACACCCGCCACGACGCTGCAGGCAGACCTCTTGAACGGCAGCTCGATATGTCCGGTGGCCTGCGCTGGAGGTTCGAAGACCACATCCCCTATGCGCGCCGCCGGATCGACCGGATTGGGCTGTTCAGAACTAAACCCGATCTGAAACTGCAGCCGGATCACACGTTCAACGAGGCCGAATACAACACCTATGCCTGCCCCTGGCACAACAACCTTACAGCGGCGATCTGTTCGTTCCGCGCGGCCAAAGCACTCAAGACAAATGCGGGCTCTGCCTTCGGCATCTCCGACTTTCGCTGGACCCATTCGGTGCCCTTCGAATGGACATCGGCCCAATTGTTACAGCTGGGCCTGATTGAACCGGGGCAATGGTTCTGATCCGTTCCTCATCTGGCTAAAAATACCTCGGGGGAGTCGCGGCCCGCCGCGGCCGGGGGCAGAGCCCCCTAGCTTCACCGTTGCAACAAGACCGGGAACCAATCCTCGCGCAAGCGCTGCCCCGGCACCATATCATGCCCGGGAAACGGGGGCGACGTGCGACCCGGGCGCTCGACATAGCGCGCATCATCCCCCACCAGCCGTAGAGAGAACGCACGTCGACGACTATCAGATTGGTTCCCCCGCGCACCATGCAGAGTGCGATAGTTGAATGCGACCGCATCACCGGGTTCCATTTCGAACTCAACCACCCGCATACCCTCGGCGTCCGGATCCGGAACGGGGATGTATTGGCCTTCGTCGGGGAAGAACCCCTCTTCGCTGACCCAACGGGTCGGCAGCACCTCTTTCTCCCACCGGTGCGAGCCCGCAACGCAGCGCAAGGTCGCATGTGTGACTCGATCCAGCGGTGACCAGAAGCTGATCGTCTGCTGGCCTTCGACAAAGTAATACGGCCCGTCCTGATGCCACGGTGTGGCCATTGAGGTGCCCGGCTCTTTCACCAGCACATGATCATGGAACATCTGCACCCTGTTCGACTGCATCAGGTCTGCGGCAACCTCAGCTGCAGGTGAGGCTTGGATCACGTCGCGAAACTGGGGAATGCGCGACCAATTGCAATAATCGTCAAAGAATCGGCCCGACTCGCCCTCTTTCTTGTTTTCCGAGGCATAGGGTCCCGGCTCGGCCATATTGGCCGCTACCCCGTCGCGCAGGGCGTCAACGTGATCGGCAAAAAGGCCTTTGACCAGGACGACGCCATCGGACTGATAGGTGTCGATCATCTCTTGGGAAACAAGGCGGTGCGGCATGTCGGCCTCCATAAACAGCTCAGCATGATCTGCACATGGTTGCGCCCACTGTTCAAATCATATCTTTCAAACTAACTATTAACTTCATGTTATATATTTCTCTACGCCAATACGAATACATTTGCGCCATCGGTCGGTGTGGCAGCCTCTCTTTGGCGGCGGAGCAGGTCAATGTATCGCAGCCAGCCTTGTCCAACGCCCTGACCCGTGTCGAATCGCATCTTGGCTATCCTTTGTTCTCACGCAGACGCGGGGCGGCGATGGTACTGACACCTCAGGGCCGAAAATTCATCGAAGAAGCCGAGGCTCTGCTGAATCGTGCCGCCCTGCTGGAAGCTTCGAAAGAGCCCGTTGCAGGTGCAAACAGGCTGCGACTGGGCTGTTTCATCGATCTGGCGCCATTCCTGCTGGCCCAGGCCCTTCACACGCTTCGGGACAATTTGCCGGAGGTCGAAGTGACCCATGGCGTCGAGAGCTTTGAGGATCTGATCACCGGCTTGATCGAAGGTCGGTTCGATCTTGCATTGACGTATGACTTGGGTATGGACGCCGGATTTACCCGTTCAAAGCTGTTCGACAGCAGCCCATGTGCATTGGTTTGTCCGGACCACCCTCTGGCGAAGTCGCGCCAAACAACACTGGAAGAACTTGAGACCTATCCGCTGATTCTGTCCAAAGAAGGGCTCTCTGCCCAACATGTCCTTGGATTGTTCAAACAACTCAGCCTGAACCCAACGGTTTCGCATCGAGCAGAATCGCTTGAGATTCTGCGCAGCTTGTCGGCCCATGGCGAAGGTGTCGGGATCAGCTATGCGAACCCTGCGAACACGTACAGCTATGACCGGTTGCCATTGATCAGCCTGCCGATCAGCGATCCCAGCGCACGTGAGGCCGTCGTCCTTGCCCGTCATGGCAGCGGACCAACCGACTCGATTATTGCAGCGGCTGAACAGACGCTCACCGCAAGACTGCAGACTGGATAGTTACTGTGTTTTGCGCAGGCGGATCACCACATCGACCGAAGCGATTTCAACCCCTTCCGGGGCTTCGGGCAGTTGCTGGATCACCAACTGGTCCGAGGGCGCATCGCTCAGGCGGCTTTCATCTTCCCAGAAGAAATGTGGGTGATCATGCGTGTTGGTGTCGAAATAGCTCTTGGATCCATCCACGGTGATTTCTTGCAAAACGCCTGCCTCGCAGAAGGCCCGCAGGGTATTGTAGACCGTGGCCAGCGAAACTGCGTCGCCCTTGTTCTTGGCCGACTCAAACAGGCTTTCGGCGGTCACATGACGATGCAGCCCATCGCCAACGAGCAGTTCCGCCAGAGCAACCCTCTGACGTGTCGGTCGCAATCCTGCGCCAACCAACCAATTCGTAGCGATTTCCCGGCTCTGAGGTGTCATCAATCCGATACCTGTGTTTTGCTACCCCATATATAAGTGCGCTGGCACCGTAATTTCAAATGAAATTCATTCGCAAAGAATGTCGTAAGCACAACATGATATGGCGTCCCGCTCTTGCAGGACCTTGCGTACGGGTGCTAGACGAGGCCAGATGTAACAAAACAGACCCCTGGCAGGAGAGGCGGCAGAATGGCCCAATTCCCGAGCAGTTTTGACAAGGACGATCTGCTGAAATGCGCCCGAGGCGAGTTATTCGGCCCCGGCAACGCTCAACTGCCTGCTCCGCCGATGCTGATGATGGATCGGATTACCGATATCTCGGGTGATGGCGGTGCGCATGGCAAGGGTCATGTGGTGGCCGAGTTCGATATCACTCCGGACCTTTGGTTCTTTGACTGCCATTTCCCGGGAAACCCAATCATGCCCGGCTGTCTGGGTCTGGACGGCCTGTGGCAGTTGACGGGTTTCAACCTGGGTTGGCGTGGCTGGCAAGGACGCGGCTATGCGCTGGGTGTGGGCGAGGTCAAGTTGACCGGCATGGTCCGGCCCGATCGCAAGATGCTGACTTACTACGTTGATTTTACAAAAGCCGTTCAAACCCGTCGCCTGACCATGGGCGTCGCCGATGGCCGGGTCGAGGCCGACGGCGAGGTGATCTATCAGGTCAAGGACATGAAAGTTGCATTGTCCGAAAGCTGACCCCAGCTGTTGGACAGGGAACTGAACCAAGGAACACAGGAGTACGCTTATGCGTCGCGTCGTCGTCACCGGTCTGGGGGTCGTCTCCTCCATCGGGAACAATGCCGAAGAGGTCTTGGCCTCACTCAAAGCAGGCAAATCCGGGATCGAGGCCTGCGAGCAGATGGTTGAACATGGCTTTCGCAGCCAGATCGCCGGTACGCTCAAGATCGACGTAGCCGAGCATGTGGACAAACGCACGCTGCGCTTCATGGGTCCCGGTGCAGCCTATGCCCATATCGCGATGAGCCAGGCGATTGCCGATGCCGGTCTGACCGAAGAACAGGTGGTCAATCCCCGCACCGGCCTCGTAGCCGGATCGGGAGGGCCGTCAACCAGCGCCATGCTGACCGCGCACCAAACGGTGCTGAAAAACGGCGCGACCAAGCGGATCGGCCCGTTTGCGGTTCCGAAATGCATGTGCTCGACCATTTCGGCGAATCTTGCGACTGCGTTCAAGATCAAAGGCATCAACTACTCGATCACCTCGGCCTGTTCGACCTCGCTGCATTGCATCGGCAACGCGGCGGAACAGATCATGCTGGGCAAGCAGGATGTGATGTTCGCTGGTGGTGGCGAAGAACTGGATTGGACCCTGTCCTGCCTGTTCGACGCGATGGGCGCGATGTCGTCCAAGTACAACGAGACACCAGAAAAAGCCTCGCGTGCGTTTGACGAGAATCGCGACGGATTCGTGATCTCCGGCGGCGGCGGAATTGTCGTGCTTGAGGATCTGGACCACGCACTGGCGCGCGGCGCAAAGATCTATGCCGAAGTCACCGGTTATGCCGCAACCTCAGATGGTCACGACATGGTGGCCCCGTCCGGCGAAGGCGGCGAGCGCGCGATGCGTCTGGCGCTGTCCACCCTGCCCGAAGGCCGCAAGGTCGGCTATATCAACGCCCATGGCACCTCGACCCCGGTTGGCGATGTCGGGGAGGTCGAAGCTGTGCGCCGCATCTTTGGCGAGGGCGACGTGCCGCCGATTTCATCGACCAAGTCGATGACCGGCCACGCACAGGGTGCGGCGGGCGCACTTGAAACGATCTTCTGCCTGCTGATGCTGGACAATGATTTCATAACACCGTCGATCAATGTCGACACACTTGCCGAAGGCATCGTGCCCGGTGAAATTGCAACTCAACTGGTTGAAAACGCAGGCTTGGATAGTGTGATGACCAACAGCTTCGGCTTTGGTGGCACCAACGGATCCATGATTTTGTCGAAGTATAACGGGTGAACAAGATGTCAGATCAACTTAAAGGAAAACGCGGCCTGATCATGGGTGTCGCAAATGATCGCTCGATCGCCTGGGGCATCGCCAAAGCCATGCATGAGGCGGGCGCAGAACTGGCTTTCACCTATCAGGGCGATGCGTTCGGCAAACGATTGGAACCGTTGGCCCAAAGCCTGGGTAGCGATTTCATGGTCGACGCAGATGTCACCAATGACGAATCGCTGGATCGTGCATTCGATGAACTGGCCACGCGCTGGCCGACCATCGATTTCGTGGTCCACGCCATCGCCTATTCTGACAAGTCTGAACTGACGGGTCGGTTCCTGAATACCACGCGGGCAAATTTCAAACATTCATTGGACGTGTCGGCCTATTCCTTCATCGAAGTCGCGCGTCGCGCTTATCCGCTGATGAAAGACAATGGCGGCACGCTGCTGACGCTGACTTATCAGGGCTCGAACAAGGTGGTTCCCAACTACAATGTCATGGGCGTGGCCAAGGCGGCACTGGAATCGGCGACCCGCTATCTGGCCAATGATCTGGGCCCCGAAGGCATCCGCGTGAACGCCATCTCTCCCGGCCCGATGAAAACGCTGGCCGGCGCGGCCATCGGTGGTGCGCGCAAGACATACAAGTTCTGCGACCAGAACGCGCCCATGCGCTCGAACGCGACGCTTGAGGCGGTAGGCGGCACCGCTGTATATCTCGCCTCGGATGCAGGAACATATACCTCGGGCGAAATCATTCGCGTCGACGGCGGTTACCACATCCTGGGCATGCCACAACCCGAAGCGATGTGACCATTTCTTTCCCTGCGGGTGTCAAGATTTGACCATCTTTGGCCTGCAGGGATTGCATATGAGCAAACTAGAACAGATCCTTGCCAGCAATGGGCGGTCGCTCAACTTCCGGCGGAAGGTCGGAGGCATGCATGCGGGCGTGCTGTTGCTTACTCTCAGCATATTGTTGTTCGCATTGGTGTTCCTGACCCAACCGCATGTCCGGGATGCGGTTGAGCCGTTACTGGCACAGATTCCGGGGCTTTAACCTCCCGCGCGATCAGTTGACCGAAACGATTTCGATATCGAAGATCAAATCCTGCCCGGCCAGCGGGTGATTGGCGTCAAGCGTCACGGTTGCGTCATCAACCTCTACCACCGTTACAGGCAAGGCTTGCCCGTCGGGGGTCTGCATTTGTAGCTGCGTACCGGGTTCCAGCGGAATATCATCAGGGATGCCCTCACGCGGGATCTGTTGACGCATGCCCGGATTGATCGGGCCATAGGCGTCGACGCAGGCGATCTCGACCCGCTTCTTCTCACCGATCTCCATACCCGGCAACGCCACGTCCAGACCGGGAATGATTTGACCTGAGCCAACCGCAAACTCAAGCGGATCGCGTCCCTCGGAACTGTCAAAGACTTTACCGTCCAGCAGAGTTCCGGTGTAATGGATGCGAACGGTGTCGCCTTGTTTGATTGCGGTCATGGTGGCCTCCGGCCTCAAGGGGAATGAGCGGCGCAGCGTATAGGCTGACACGCTATTGTAAACCCTGCCCTCTTTAACCTGTGGAGCGGTTGTGCTTACCTGCGCCCGATCAGGGGAGGATCAGATGGCAATCACCACTTGTGTATTCGACGCCTATGGCACGCTTTTTGACGTTGCCGCCGCAGCAAGACAGGCCGCCTCCGAGCCGGGGTTCGAGAGATTGGCCAACAAGTGGCCTGAGTTGGCAAATCACTGGCGGTTGAAACAGCTGCAATACACTTGGTTGCGCGCGGTTGCTGATGCGCATGGCGATTTCTGGGATGTGACGCAAGACGGGCTCGATTGGGCGCTAGAAGCGGTTGGCTTGCAGGGTGATGACACTCTGCGCCAACGTCTTCTGGACCTTTACTGGGAGTTGCAGGCCTACCCCGAGGTTCCCGAGATGCTGAAGGCGTTGAAAGCAGGTGGTTTACAGACGGCCATCCTGTCCAACGGATCGCCCCCGATGCTGGATGGTGCGGTGCAATCTGCCGGGATCGGAGAGGTTCTGGACGATGTACTGTCCGTCGAAAGCGTAGGCGTCTTCAAGCCGCATGCCCGCGTCTATGACCTGGTCCAAGATCGGTTTGGCTGCGCCCGAGACGAGGTTCTGTTCGTCAGCTCCAACGGCTGGGATGCCGCCGGCGCCAGTGGCTACGGCTTTGTCACGGCCTGGGTCAACCGTGCGGGTGAGCCAATGGACCGTCTGCCGTGGAAACCGGCGCATGTAATGTCTGATCTGACAGCGATACCTCAGCTGGCAGGGCTTTGATGGCGTTTTTCACGACCTCTGATGGCAAACGCCTCTACTTTGAAGACACCGGATCGGGCCAGCCTTTGCTCTGCCTTGCGGGCCTGACCCGCAACAGTCGAGATTTCTCGTTCCTCGCGCCGCATATCAGCGATCTGCGGATGATCACGATGGATTATCGCGGGCGCGGACAGTCCGATCACGACCCGGATTTCATGAACTACAATATCCTGCGCGAAGGGCTGGATGTGATCGAGTTACTGGATCATCTGGGCCTAAAAATGGTCTCGATCCTCGGCACTTCTCGCGGTGGGTTGATCGCCATGGCCCTGGCCGCCAGTCACCCCGAACGTCTGTCTGGTGTCATCCTGAACGATGTCGGGCCTGTGATCGAAGCTGAGGGTATCGCCAAGATCATGGATTATGTGGGCAAACAGCCCGGCGCAAAAACCTATGACGAGGCGGCAGAGACGCTACAAAAGATCATGGATTCGCGGTTTCCCGGCGTGCCGCTCACCATCTGGCGTCAGCAGGTTGAACATCAATATCTGCAATCTGAAACAGGCCTCGATCTGCGCTATGACAGCGCCCTGCGCGAAGCTCTGATCCAGCAGGCCGCCGCGGGGCTACCGCCCGATCTCTGGCCCTTGTTCGACGCGTTACGCGATATCTCGACTGGCGTGATCCGGGGCGCAAATTCTGACGTGTTCGGAGCCGCTACGCTCGGCGAAATGCAAAGCCGTCATCCCGACCTGATCTGGGCCGAGATCGCTGATCGGGGGCATGTACCCTTTCTGGATGAGCCCGCCTCCCTCGACGTAATCCGCAAGACATTGGACGCGACATGAGCAGTATTGAGATGATCGAAGCCGCCGCAGAGCGGCTGAAGGGACATGCACGCGAAACGCCGCTGCTGTCTTCACCGTTTCTGGACGAGATTGCCGGACGCAGGGTGCTGGTGAAACCTGAATGTCTGCAACACACCGGCAGTTTCAAGTTTCGCGGCGCGTGGTCCGCGATTTCGGCTCTGGATGACACTGCGCGACAGCGGGGCGTCATCGCCTATTCCTCGGGCAACCACGCACAGGGGGTTGCTTATGCAGCCAGCCAGCACGGGATATCGTCGGTCATCATCATGCCGTCGGACGCGCCGCAGCTGAAGATCGAGAACACGCGGGCACTTGGGGGCGAGGTCGTTCTATATGACCGCGCCAATGAAAGCCGGGAGGAGATCGGCGAGGCGCTGGCCGCCCAGCGCGGACTGACCCTGATCCGGCCCTATGACGAACCACAGGTGATCGCGGGGCAGGGCACGGTCGGGCTGGAACTGGCGCGACAAGCTGAGGCGCAGGGCGTCACGCAGGCGGATGTGTTGATCTGTTGCGGCGGCGGCGGCTTGACCTCGGGCATCGCGCTGGCGTTGGAGCGCCACGCCCCCAGTCTGCGCACCCGCCCGTGTGAGCCGGAGGGATTTGATGACGTCAAACGCTCGCTCGCTTCGGGCTCAATTCAGAACAATACCGCGTCTTCCGGCAATATCTGCGATGCGATCCTAACACCAGAACCGGGAAAGATCACCTTTCCGATCCTAAACCGGCTCTGCGGACCGGGGTTTTCGGTCACCGAGCAGGAGGCACTGCGCGCAATGGCCATGGCATTCCTGCGCCTCAAGATCGTATTGGAGCCCGGCGGTGCGGTGTCGCTGGCTTCGGCGTTGTTTCGGGCCAATGAAATCGAAGGCGATGCGGTGATCGTCGTTGCCTCGGGTGGCAATGTGGACCCGCAGATTTTTGAACAAGCGTTGGAATTCCTGACCTGACAAGCGCGTGCAACACGTGCACTATTGTAGCTCGAAGCCATTTGCTCGGGACCTCTCACATGCACATCGCCGATCTTGGAGACGTCAAGATACACTACCGCATTGACGGGGACCCAGATGGTGCGCCACTGGTCTTCGGCAATTCCCTCGGCACCGACATACGCCTTTGGGATCCGATCCTGCCATTGCTTCCAAAAGGCCTGCGCATCATCCGCTTTGACAAGCGCGGCCATGGCCTGTCTTCGCAACCCGATGGTCCATATTCCATGGGGGCGTTGGTCCGCGACACCGAACGACTTCTGGACCATCTTGAAGTCAAAGACTGCATGTTTATCGGCCTGTCGATTGGCGGGATGATTGCGCAGGGCTTGGCGGTAAAGCGCATGGATCAAATCCGGGCGCTGGTCCTTTCCAATACTGCCGCCAAGATCGGTACGCCAAAGATCTGGCAGGAGCGCATGGACGCAGCCCGCGCAGGTGGGATCGAGGCGCTCGCGGATGCCACCATGGAGCGGTGGTTCTCAAAACCCTTCCGCGCCAATGTCGACCTGGAGTTGTGGCGCAACATGATGGTGCGGCAACCCTTGGAAGGGTATCTCGGCTGCTGCGCGGCAATTTCGGGAACTGATTTCTATACGCCGACCAGTGGCCTGCGCCTGCCCACGCTTGGAGTAGCTGGCAGCGAAGATGGTTCGACCCCACCCGATCTCGTGCGCGAAACGGTTGATCTGATCCCCGGCTCGCGATTTGCACTGATCCGCAAGGCAGGCCACCTGCCCTGTGTAGAGCGGCCGGCAGAGTATGCCGAACTTCTTAACGGTTTTCTGGCCGAGACCGGTCATGTGTGAGGGGGTGTAGACTTGGCTGATTTCTTGCTGGTTCACGGATCCTGCCATGGTGCTTGGTGCTGGCGCGATCTGATCCCCGAGCTTTCCACGTTCGGACATACTGCGCGCGCCATCGACATGCCCAGCCACGGCTCTGATCCAACGCCCATTCCCGATGTCACGCTGGAATCTTGCCGGGATGCGGTACTGAATGCCTCAAAGCCAGAGACAATTATCGTTGGGCATTCCTGGGGCGGTTACCCGATCAGCGCGGCAGCCGAAGCCGCGCCCGACGCGATGCGGGCTTTGGTCTATCTCTGCGCATATGTCCCGCAATCCGGTCTTTCGATGATCGAAATGCGCAAACGTGCACCGCGCCAGCTGATCGGGGATGCGGTCGAGAAATCTGCAGATGGTCTGTCCTACAGTGTTTTGCCGGACCGGGTGCACGGGTTGTTCTATCATGACTGTCCGCGCGAAGTTGTTGCCTATGCTCTCGGGCGTCTTTGCCCGCAAGCAATCGCGCCACAAGATACTCCGCTGGATCTGAGTGAGAATTTCGCACGCGTACCCAAGGCTTATATCCGTACAGCGGATGATCGTACCGTTCCGACCGAGTATCAGGCCGAGATGGCACATTGCGCAAATCCGAACCTGAGCCTGACCATCGACAGCTCTCATTCACCGTTTTTTTCGCATCCGGAGCATCTGGCCGGACTGCTGCACCAGATATCGCAGCGAATTTAGGCGTGTATTAGGCGTTTCCGCCCTCCTCGTTTGCCTTTCAGCACAACAGCGACACCCGGGTGGCGGATTCCGCCTTGCCTGTTGATCCGCAACGGGTCACCGTGACTGAAAAAGGAACGGGGAAAGACATGCAATCCATCAAAGCAGCCGTGTGCCGGGAATTCGGCGCGCCACTGGTGATCGAGGATATTCTGATCGCACCACCCGGTATGGGCGAGGTCGAGGTCACGCTCGATGCGGTGGCGATCTGCCACTCGGACATCTCTTTCGCCAGCGGGGCGTGGGGCGGACATCTGCCCGCCGTTTACGGACATGAGGCTGCGGGTGTCATCTCGGCAATCGGAGAGGGCGCCGGGGCATTCAAGATAGGCGATCCCGTGGTCGTGACCCTGATCCGCGCCTGCGGATCATGCCCATCCTGTGCAGGCGGCAAGCCTACCATTTGCGAAACGCCGTATGACACCGTTAAGGGCCCACTGCGCACCGCTGACGGCGGCGCTCTGGAACAAGCCATGGCCTGCGGAGCCTTTGCCGAGAAAGTCGTGGTCAGCCATCGTCAGATCGTAAAAATCCCTGAAACACTGCCAAAGGACCTCGCCAGCCTGCTTTCATGTGGCGTGATCACCGGGGTTGGCGCTGCGGTGAACGCCGCAGAGTTGCGCCCCGGACAGGATGTTGTCGTGATTGGTGCGGGCGGGGTTGGCCTCAACGCCATACAGGGCGCACGCATCGCCGGGGCGCGGCGGATCGTTGCGGTCGACATGACCGAAGAAAAGCTCGAGATCGCCAAGGAATTCGGCGCAACACATGGCGTTTTGGGTAGCCTCGATGCGCCGTGGAAGGCCGCATATAAAGCCCTCGGCGGGCGTGGCGCGGATGCGGTTCTGATCACCGTCGGCGCGATCCCTGCTTATGATCAGGCCCCGCGTTATCTGGGTCGGGGCGGCAAGGCGATCATGATCGGGATGCCGCATTCGGGCGATATGTCCAGCTATGAACCCGTCGTTCTCGCCGCGCTGGGACAGGGTATGGTCGGTTCGAAAATGGGGGACGTTGTGATCCAGCGGGACATTCCGTGGATGATCGATCTTTATGAACAGGGGCGTTTGAAACTGGATGAGCTGATCTCGGGTCGTTGGTCACTGTCGCAGATCAATGAGGCGATCGAGGACACCAAAACCGGTGCTGCCAAGCGCAATGTGATCCTGTTTGACAGGGACTGATAACCGGGGGAATACCAAGTGAAACTGCAGGATCTCGATGTCATCGTCACCGCGCCTCCGGCACCCGGTTGGGGCGGGCGGTATTGGATACTGGTCAAGGTCACGACCGATACGGGCGTGATCGGTTGGGGCGAATGCTACGCCTCTTCCGTCGGTCCCGAAGCCATGACCCATGTCATCCGCGATGTGTTCGAACGACACATGATGGGGGAGAACCCCGAAAATATCGAACTGATGTTCCGCCGCGCTTATTCCAGTGGCTTCACCCAACGCCCTGATCTGACCGTGATGGGCGCATTTTCAGGGCTTGAGATCGCTTGCTGGGATATCCTTGGCAAAGACCGGGATCGTCCGGTTTATGCGTTGCTGGGCGGGCGGATGAATGATCGCATTCGGTCTTATACCTATCTCTACCCCCTGCCTCAGCATAATCTGACAGACTTCTGGACCTCACCTGAACAGGCCGGGGAATGTGCTGCTGAAATGGTGCGTCGCGGTTATACGGCCGTCAAATTCGACCCTGCAGGCCCTTATACCATCCGGGGCGGGCATATGCCTGCGATGACCGATATCTCAATGTCGGTGGCCTTCTGCAAAGCCATTCGTGAGGCCGTGGGCGACAAAGCCGATCTGCTGTTCGGAACCCATGGGCAGTTCAATACCGCCGGCGCGATTCGTCTGGGTCAGGCGCTTGAGCCTTATTCGCCGCTCTGGTTCGAGGAGCCGACCCCGCCCGACATGATCGAGGACATGGCCCGCGTGGCCCGCGCTGTACGCATCCCTGTTGCAACGGGTGAGCGGATGACCACCAAAGCTGAATTCGGCGCGGTTCTGCGTGCTGGTGCCGCCGAAATCCTGCAACCCGCGCTTGGTCGCGCTGGCGGTATCTGGGAGATGAAAAAAGTCGCCGCTATGGCCGAAGTGTTCAACGCCCAAATGGCACCTCACCTCTACGCCGGACCGGTAGAGTGGGCGGCCAACATCCATCTGGCTGCATCCATTCCAAATCTCCTGCTGCTGGAAACCATCGAAACCCCGTTCCATGACCAGTTGATCAAAAGCTCGATCCGGGTCGAAAACGGCTTCGTCACCCCACCGAGCGCACCCGGCCTGGGGATCGATGTGGACGAGGACCTTGCCCGCGCCAACCCTTATTCAGGCGACGGGTTGCACCTGCAGATGCAGGAAGATCCTTGCGATTATGAGCATGGAAACGCCTTTCAGGGTGGTGCTCCGGCAACCGAGGGGTGACAATCCGCGACCAGTTGGGGCATATTATGCGAACCCCCTAATGGCATATCGGTTTATTAAGTGACGACGCAGCCCCCTGAAACCAAGACACCATCCGCAGATACCTCGGCTGACATGAAAGAAAGCGCCACTCAAGCGACCACGTTCCTGAAAGCGCTGGCGCACGAAGGCCGTCTCATGACCCTGTGTCACCTGGGTGCAGGTGAGCGATCCGTGGGCGAATTGGAAGCTCTGCTGGGGATGCGGCAAGCAGCAGTCAGCCAGATGCTAGCCCGCTTGCGCGAAGAACAGCTGGTCAAAGCACGCCGCGAAGGCAAAACAATCTACTACGCACTGAACGACGGCAAGACCGAACGCGTCATAGCGCTACTCTATGACCTGTTCTGCCAGCCAGAAAGCTGATCCGGTCAGTTCGAGACGTATCCCGCAATCACCTGCAACAGCTTGAATGCTGTCGCGGCATCGTTTTCGACAACCGCCAGGAATTCCTCTTCCCCGATGCGCAGGCACGACAGATCGGTTTCGGCGATCATACTCAGCGCGCGTGGCTCCTTGCGGATCAGGCCAAGCTCTCCGACCAAAGCCCCTGCCCCGACCTTGGTGATTAACTGATCTGCCTCTCCCGGATGGGGCAGATACAATCCCGCTTCGCCTTCCAGAATGACATAAGCACCATCCGTCGGCTGATCATCCTTGAGGAAGATCACCTGCCCCGGCTTTGCATCGAACCAGCGCGCACCAAAGGCCAGCAGGCGTAACTGACGACGGTCCAGACCAGAGAACAGCGGCGTCTGCTCCAGCGCCCGCAGCTTGCGCCCAAGGTCAGCCGAGGCCGCGCCGTCGCCTTCGACATCGGTGGGTCCTTCATCCGTCACGACGCGACCTTGCCGGATTTCAACGTACATGTCGAATACGTCCGGGCTTTCAAATTGGTCATTCAGATAGATAACGGTCGCTTCTGGCAGCAATTCGCGCAGGTTCTTATACACCGCCACCTGCGTCTGCATATCGTAACTGGCCAGCGCGTTTTCGAGGATCAGGATATCCGGCTTCTTGATCGCAGCACGGGTAAAGGCCAGAGGTTCGGCAAAAACTGCAGGCAGGTTCTGACCACCCAACGCCACCGGCACGTCATAGATCAGTTCGACCACCATCGGGCGTGCGCCGTTTTCGGCCAACACATCCACAATCAGCTTGCGTGCCTCATCCGTGCGCGCGCCGCCAATCTGACTGACCTTGCCAAAGAGCGCGTTCTCCATCACCGTCAAACCCGGTGCAAAGGTGGCCTCATCCAGTGGCACAAAGACGTTGTGCAACCGTTCCAGCAGTTTCTCGGAATGGCTGTGTCGCAGCTCTAGAATGCGGTTCTTCAATTCGTCCGAGAAAGCCGGGCCGATCTGTTCCGCCGAAATCACGAATGGCACAGCCAGCAGGTTGGCCAATTGCTCGTCATCTAGCCCGCTGACGCCTTCCTTGCGGGTCTGTTCGACCAGCTCAACTGCCGCCTCGTAGGTTGTGACCTCAAGGCCCAGCTTGCGGAATAATGGATGATCTGTGCCGTCCAATCCAAAGATCTGGCGCAGCATTTCGATTACATCTCGGGTCAGGTTGGCCAGTGTTTCATCCAGCCCTAGCTCCCGCAGTTGCCCCAGGAACACCGTTTGTTTTGCCAACAGTTGCTGTGTGACCGGCACACGAGGGGTCGCGAACAGCAGGTTCTCTACCACAGGCAGCGCGGGGTTGTAAGCGCAACGGTCAAAGACCAACGCCTGCTGTTCCAGCCCAGCCTCGCGCACAGCTTTTTGCACCAATGGGCGCAATTCAACCAACTTGGCTGCAAGTTCCGGTCGCTCTTTTGCATTGAAAACCTGTTCGGCGCCCCGCTGGAACAGCGTTGCACCCGAACCCATGCCGTCGATCAGTCTAAGCCACCATTCACGCAGATGAGTGATATCGTCGAAACCGGCAAGTCCGGGGTCTAACCATTCCGCCTGAAAGGGATCTGTGCTGTTGCCCGCCCGCAATGTCTCGGCGAAATCGGGATCCTCGGTCGCAGTAGACATCGGACGCGACCGGATCGGCATCATGACGTTCTCGCCCAGCGTTCCCTGAAACATGACCGGGCGCGAGGTCGCCAGACCGATCCGCGCTGCAACAACGCTTTGGTGCAGCCCTGACATATCGACCCCACCAACCTCAAGCCTTCCTGAGGTGGGCAAAACCTCGCGCGTTAGCAATTCGGTCAGGGCGTGGCGATCTTCTTCGCTGGGGGCCGCGATACCGATGGTCTGGCCCGCAGGAAAGGTCAGATCCAGATCGTCCAGCACCTGATTACCGTCGATATCGCGTACCGAAATCCGGTTAAGGACGATATCGCCATTCAAATGCGGACGCTGGTCGGGCTCGCCATCGAAAAGGGATTCGTTGATCATCCCGTCCGGCGCGAAACGTTCAATCACAACTTCCCAGCGCAGCGACATATCCTGCGTCTGGTTATAATAGGTCAGCAATTCCTTCCATGGAGAACTCAGGTCCTTATACGCCGCCAGCGCGGCCACCAGCGCCCCTAGCGAAACCGAACCCTGCAACACCAGCAGGCCACCCACCAGATAGAACATGAACGGCGTCAGTTGCGAGATGAAGTTGTTGATGAACTTCATAAAGAATTTTTTCTGATAAATCTCGAACCGGATGCCGAATAACCGGCCCAACTGATCCGAGATCATCGCCCGACGATAGCGCCAACCGCCATTGGCCCGCAGGGTCGAAGCACCCGCCGCGTTCTCGCCGATCTGAGCAGCCAGTACGCGGACTTCTTGTATGCGTTTCTTGTTCAGAAGATTGATTTGGCGCTGCAAGCGCGGAATCAACCAAGCCTGCAAAGGTATCAATGCAACCGCTGCCAACCCGAACCATACGCTTTGTAAAAACAGGAACGACAGGATGGTGATCATTTGCCCGGCCTGCAGCACTGGCTGGCTGATCGCATCGCCCATTAACCCGCCCATCGGCTCGCTTTCGGCGGTGATCATCGAGACCATCTCGCCCTGGCTCACACGCTCGAAATAGGGTTGCGGAAAGCGGAGCGCGCGGCTGATCAACTGATACCGGAAACGGCGCAGCATCCGTTCGCTCAGGACACCTTTCATGGTATTGATGCGCATCTTCATCAAGCCATGGGCCAAAACGGCCGCCAGGAAGGCAAAGCACAAGATCATCAGGAACGTCGTCTGCGGCAGCGCATAACCCCAGACGTTGACAATATCGCTGGTCGCGCCGATCGCATCGTTGATAATACGCTTGGGCAGTTCCAGCGTCAGATACAACAACGGAAACAGCGTCGCTGTCACGGCCAGCAGGATCAACTGGTCGCGCTTGGAGTATTTCCAGATGAACCGAAAAATCGTTCGTTCTATGGAACCCGCCCCTGCTTTTGATCCGCCGCTCAAATCGATGTTTTTGGCGTGAATACAACAGCCCGAAGTTACCGCAATCGTATCCGTGGACGCAATTAAATTTCCAAATTGCGCCGAATTACCCTTGTGTGAACAAGTTCATTTGCGCGGCAGCCAATTACCCCCTAGTCTTCTGATTCAGGACGATATCGGGAGGATTAATTTGCCTGCCAGTTTTGGCGCTGTGTTTCTGTTGCTCTGTCTGCTTCAGATCAAACATATGTTTGCCGATTATTATTTACAGACGCCCAAAATGCTTTCCGGGCGAGGCTCGTATTTCCATGTGGGGCGCGCGCAGCACGCAGCTGTGCATGTCGTGGGCTCAGTCCTTATCTTCGCGCTGTTTCGCGCGCCGGTAGAATTCATCCTGATCATTGCCGCGCTAGAGTGGATCGTGCATTTCCACATCGACTTCGCTAAAGCGCATTATTCAGAGCGAAAGCAGCTGCAACCCAATCAGGCCGCATTCTGGCGCGCTGCCGGTCTGGATCAGCTTATGCACAACCTGACTTATATCGGCATGGCTTGGGCTTGGGTGTCCTTCGCCACCTGATACTCAGGGAACTACCGGACGATTCCGCTTGATCGGGCGCAGCACGACATTGGTTTGCGCGCTGGCAACGGCTGGCAAGCGGAACAAAAAATCCTCGAGGAAAACGTTATAGGCCGCAAGGTCGCGGCACAGAACGCGCAAGTGATAGTCCGCCTGCCCGGTCGTGGCATAACACTCCTGAACTTCCTTGCTGGTCTCAACGGCCCGGATGAAATCCACGATCTTCTCGGGGTCGTGGCGCGTCAGATGTACATGCACGATAGCCTCGAAGGTAAGCCCTATAGCGGGAGGATTTACCAATGCACCATAACGCTCGATCACCCCCGCCTCTTCCAGCGCTCTGACCCTGCGCCAAAGGGCCGAAGCCGACATTCCGACGGTATCGGCCAATTCGGCATTGGACATGCGGCAATCACTTTGCAGCAGAGTGAGGAGGCGGCGATCTCTGTCATCGAGTTCAGTCATAGTGGTTTATTTATCCGATTTTTTTCAAAGATTCGAGATACTCATCCTGTTTACTCACATATCTCGCGATTTTAGGCAAAATTATTCAGCCTCGCCGGGATAAACTTCCAACTCTTACAGTTAACACCCATGGATCGCCGGAATGAGCCACCACGACCCCAACCCCCGCATCTATCAGCTTGAGGACCGCTATGCCCTGACCCAAGGCCGGGTCTTTCTGACGGGCACCCAAGCTTTGGCTAGGATCATGATGGATCAGGCACGCAGGGACCGGGACGCAGGTCTGAACACAGCCGGTTTTGTCTCGGGATATCGCGGCTCTCCTCTGGGTGGATTGGACCTCGAACTCTGGCGCGCCAAGGAGCGGTTAAAAACCGACCGCATCACCTTCATGCCCGCAGTGAACGAAGACCTCGGGGCGACGGCTGTGCTTGGGGCGCAGCAGGCAACACTGGATCCGCATTGCGAGGTCGAGGGTATCTTTTCCATGTGGTACGGCAAAGGCCCCGGTGTCGACCGATCCGGGGATGCCTTGAAACACGGCAACGCCTACGGCTCTGCACCAAAAGGCGGAGTGTTGGTTGTGGCTGGCGATGACCATGGTTGCGTCAGCTCTTCGATGCCGCACCAGTCGGATGTGGCCTTCATGGCGTGGTTCATGCCCACGTTGAACCCCGCCTCGGTCGGGGAATATCTCGAATTCGGGGAATACGGGTTCGCCCTGTCCCGCTTTTCTGGCACGTGGGTCGGGTTCAAGGCCATCTCGGAAACAGTCGAGAGCGCACGCTCCGTCAACCTGCGTCCAGACCGAAGCTTCACACTGCCGCGACTTGACCTGCCCGAACGCGGATTGCATGTGCGGACCGCAGACCTGCCCTCACCCGAGATTGAAACTCGTATCCAACACAAGCTGCGTGCCGTACGGGCCTTTGCCGAAGAGAACCCCATCGACCGGCGCATTTATGACATCGACAATGCGAAGTTCGGCTTCGTGACCACCGGCAAGGGGCATCTGGATCTGATGGAGGCCTTGCGTCTGCTGGGTCTGGATGAGGCCGCCTGCCGCCGTCTGGGGATCGACATCTACAAGGTTGGCATGGTCTGGCCGCTGGCGCGCCGCAACGCATTGCGCTTTGTGAAGGGCAAAGCCGAGGTTCTGGTCGTCGAGGAAAAGCGCGGCATTATCGAAAGCCAGTTTAAGGAATACTTCTATGACTGGCCCGGTGACAAACCCCACAAAATGGTGGGGAAGTATGACAGCCATGGTGAGCCGCTGATCCCGTGGACCGGGGAGCTCAGCCCCTTGATGCTAGCCCCCATCGTGGCCGCCCGCCTTGATACGTTCTTTCCGGAAGAAAACCTGCCCGCCAAGGCGCGCGCTCTGACTGAAACACCTCCGCCCGTCATAAGTGTTTCCGGCGCAAAGCGGACACCCTATTTCTGCTCGGGTTGCCCGCACAATACTTCGACCAAAGTTCCCGAAGGCTCCACCGCCGCCAGCGGAATCGGTTGCCACGTCATGGCCTCGTGGATGGATCGCGAGACGGTCGGCTATGCGCAGATGGGGGGCGAGGGCGTGCCCCATGTGGTGGCTTCGCAATTCAACGGCGGCAAGCACATCTTCCAGAACCTTGGTGAGGGAACGTGGTATCATTCGGGCTCTCTCGCTATCCGTCAGGCTGTAGCTGCCGAGACGAACATCACGTATAAAATCCTCTACAATGATGCGGTCGCGATGACCGGAGGGCAGCCGGTAGATGGACCTGTCAGCGTAGCGGGTATTGCCCAGACCTGTCGCGCCGAGGGGGTAGAACGGATCGCGCTGGTCTCGGATGATATCTCCAAATTCGACCGCGCCAATTTCCCGGTGGGAACCACGTTTCACGATCGGGCAAAGATGGACAGCTTGCAACGAGAGTTGCGCGACATTCCCGGTGTCACGGTTCTGATCTATGAACAAACCTGCGCCACCGAAAAGCGCCGCCGCCGCAAGCGTGGCACGATGGAGGACCCCTCGACCTTCGTCTGGATCAACGATCTGGTCTGCGAAGGCTGCGGCGACTGTTCAGTCGCGTCGAATTGCCTGAGCGTTGAACCGCGCGAAACCCCGCTGGGTCGCAAGCGCAAAATCAATCTGAGTTCCTGCAACAAGGATTTCTCGTGCCTGAACGGGTTCTGCCCGAGTTTCGTGACCATCGAGGGCGCAACCCGTAGAAAGCGGACCATAGAACTGGACCTCAATGTGATTGAGGCGGATTTACCCACTCCTGAAGTTCACTCACTGGATAAGCCATTCGATCTTCTGGTAACGGGCGTCGGCGGAACCGGCGTAGTTACAGTTGGAGCCTTGATCACCATGGCGGCGCATCTGGAGGGCAAAGGGGCCTCAGTTCTGGATTTCACCGGCTTTGCCCAGAAATTCGGAACAGTGCTGAGCTATATTCGCCTTGGCACCGCACCCGATGCGCTTAACCAGGTTCGTATTGATCAGGGCGCGGCGGATGCGGTGATTGGCTGCGATGTGGTCGTCAGTTCGGCACCCAAAGCCTCCGCCCATTATACGCATGGCACACAGGTCGTGCTGAACTTGGCCGAGATGCCGACCGGAGATCTTGTGCTGCGGCGTGATGCTCAGCTTCGGGTCGATGCACGGGAACAGGCCATTGCCGATGTGGTGGGAGCTGACAATCTGTCCAGCCTTGATGCAAACGCAATTGCCGAGGCGCTGCTTGGGGATACAGTCTTCGCCAATGTCATCATGTTGGGCTACGCGTGGCAAAAGGCACTGGTACCCGTCTCGCACAGCGCGCTGGCTCAGGCCATCCTGCTCAACGGTGTCGCGATCGAGAAGAACCGGCTGGCTTTCGCACTTGGGCGATGCCTGGCGGTTGATCCCGGCCGGGTTCAGGGGCTGACGCAACCGACCGAGGCAGAAGAAACGCTCGATCAGATGATCGCGCGTCGGGTTGCGTATCTGACAGAATATCAGGACGCGGCTTATGCTGAACGCTATGCGCAGCAGATCGAAGCAATCCGTGCATCCAAGCCGGAAATTTCTGGTCGTGTCCTGGAGTCCGTGGCCCGCAACCTGTTCCGATTCATGGCTTATAAGGACGAGTTCGAAGTGGCCCGGTTGCACACATCCTCTGCCTTCACGGATGAACTTGCGCAGCAGTTCGAGGGTGACTTCAAAACCAAATACCACTTCGCCCCGCCGATGTTCAGCTGGCGAAAAGATGAACGCGGAAGGCCGCTCAAATTTGCATTGGGTCCGTGGATGCGCCCGGTTCTTCAGAGGTTATCACAGCTGCGTGGTTTGCGCGGATCAGCGTTTAACCCCTTTGGGTATCACGCTGAGGCGCGTCTGCATCGGGATATGTTGGGATGGTATCAGTCACTGCTGGATCAGTTGCAGGCAACCTATTCCTCCGAGGATGACGCCATTTGGTATGATGCGTTGGCTTGCGCCGATGAGGTCCGGGGATATGGTCCGGTCCGCATCGAGGCCGCCCGCGCGGCGCGCCTCAAGGCTGACGGACTGCTGAAAGGCCAATCCGGTCAGGCGACCTGATGCGGACATGAGGATCGAAAGATCTTGAGCCACCGTTTGTCGAACATATCGATGTCGGCAGGAAAGCTCTCAGGGTGGATGAGGAATCCCCAATCACTGCAGAGACACCATGCGTTGTTGATGGTGATAATATGCATGAAGGGTTTACGCGGCCATGGAGCAGAACATGCGGGGCTTGATCTGTCATAGGAACGGCCTTTTTTCCAGTTCCCCGGAAAGTCAGGCCGACCCACGCTGCCGTCTAGCCCAGAACCGAGAAACTGCTTTCGTTATTGATCGGTCGTTTGCGCGAGTAGAACCCGACATCGATGCTGCGCCCGATATAGGGCAGCTCGAACCGCAGCGGATTTGCATCGTGATCCGCCCCGCCCTCGCAATAATCGATCAGGGCCGCCATCATCTTGCCCGCGATCGGGGCGTTCTTGTACTGGTTCCCGCTGGTGCCGCAGGCCATGTAGAACCCCGGAAGGCTAGATTTGTCGTAGATCGGAATCCAGTCGGTTGACGCATCATAGAGATCGACCACACCGCGGGTTTTCGATGGAATGCCAAGGCTCGGAACCCGCTGCGCATATCGCATCGCCTGCGTGGTCCACTGATCAGTAAAGTCTTGATTGTAGGTCTTATCGTCCTCGCACCACTGATGCGGGTCGCATTCCGGGTCTTCAGATCCGATCAGGATGTGATTGCCATGTTCAGGTCGGCAATAAAGCGCGATATCGCTGTCCGAAACGATGGTACCCTGGCTTTCGAAATCAAAACCTTCGGGCGCTGGAACGTGCACCACTTCCTGCCGGAGCGGACGGGTTTCGATGGTCATGTCGTCCAGAACCCCAGCCATGCCGTTGATGATCGCCGAGCCGGGGCCCGCGACATTCACGACGACTTTCGCGTGGATTTCCTCGCCCGAGGCCAGTTTGACGCCCGAGACACGCCCAGCGTCGGTGAGGATCTCCACCACCTCAACACCTGTGCACACTTTTGCGCCGTGTTGTTTGGCGGCATCCATCAGGTTTTGCGCCGACAAGGCCGGGTCCGTGACATAGCCCGCTTTGGGCCAGAACACAGCACCCTGCATCTTCTCTCCGTTGGGTTGTCCGAATTCGGGATCATCCATGCGCTTTGCCGGGGCAAAGCTATCAAGCGAATAGATCGGCAAGTGTTTCTTAATGTCCTCCGGTGACCATTCCTCGAACGGGCACTCCAATTCGGTGCTGTTGGTTTTGTGTTTGTCCAGATACCCGTTGGCTCCGGTCTTCATGACCAGACAGCCGGTCTGCCGAAATTGGGCCAGATTGGCATCCTCCGGCAGCCCCAGATACTCTGCCCAATCCCGCCAATAATGATAGCCCTCCCACGCGAACGCAGTTCCATCAAATGTCGAGTAATGCATTCTGATGATGGCGCAAGATCCGGCGGTGGAGCCATGTCCGACCTGCGTATTGCGATCCAGCGACAGGGTCTTCCACCCGGCCTTCGACATCTCGAACGCGATGGCTGCGCCGATCACGCCAGTGCCGATGATGATTGCATCTGGCTGACTCATGCGGGGTCTCCTTTCCAGTGGCTCCGGCTATATCTGCTGAATTCTTCAACTTCTTCGGCGCGCGGCTCGACCCCGGTGAAAACATAAAGGTAATGGGGGACCATCGAGATTCGCACCGAGATGGGTTCATTCAACTGCGCGAGGTCATAACCGATCTGCATATAATAGAGGACACGCGCGCGGGTCTCGGCCTCAACCTCGGTATAGCCATAGCGCGTGAACATCGCATGCAACGCTTCAAGCCGCCGTGCATCGGACTGGTCCAGCGCGCGGCGCACCTTGCCGGATTTACGCGCCCAGTCGCGAATGGCAAAGTCCAGTGCGGTGTCGAACAGATCGGTATTCACCACGCAGCGATGCACATTGCAGACCGCACCTGTTATGGTCTCGGCCGGAGCCTCAGCTTGCGCCACCAGAGCCGCCGTGTTCATCGCCTGCCAGCGTGCCAGCAGCGCGTCCAGCAGTTCTTGCCGGGATTTGAAATACCAATAGAAAGATGACCGCGACACGGCCATCCGCTCTGCCAGGTTCAGGACCTTGATCTGATCCACACCGTCCGAGATCAGTACGTCCATCGCCACGTTCAGCCAATCGTCACGCGTGACCTTGATGTTCCCGACCAGCGGCTCGGCCTTCGGGTCATCACGATGAAGGATGGGTTTGGTGTTCATTCAACTCTCCGGCGGCGCGCCGCCCTCTTCCGTGCGTCGTGCGATGAAATCCTTCAATGCGCCGATGCGATCCATATCCGACGACGGCGCTTTGAAATTCGCCAGAATATCCTTCCACACACCCGTTGCGCGGTGGTTCGCGTCGATCGAGCCGCGCTCGGCCCAAGTACCGAAATTGGCATAATCATGCAGGTGGGGCTCATAAAACGCGGTGTTATAGCGCTCCATCGTTTGGCTAGTGGCAAAGAAATGACCACTGGGCTCTACCTCGCTGAGGGCAGTGTCGAACCCGATCTCAGCCCCACCGGCCTGCGCGCCAGCACATAGCTCGGCCACCATGTTCAGCACCTCAGCGTCGCAGATCATCTTCTCGAAGGACACGGTCAGGCCACCTTCGAGCCATCCAGCCGAGTGAATGATCACCGTCGCCCCGGCCATTAGGCAGCCCCATAGCCCGAACTGGTTTTCATTGGCGGCCTGTACGTCGTTGATGTTGGCCGCAGACCCGGCTGCTGAGCGCCAGGGAAGTCCGAGATGCCGGGCCAACTGACCGGCAGCCAGCGAGGCCTGGAAATGCGACGGCGTTCCAAAAGCGGGTGCACCGGATTTCATATCAACGTTGCTGGTGAAGGTCCCATAGCACACGGGGGCACCGGGGTTCGTCAGTTGCGTCAGGGTCAAAGCCGCCAGCGCCTCGGCGTGCGACAGGGTGATGGCCCCGGCAACGGTGATTGGTGCCATCGCCCCCATCAGCGTAAACGGCGTGATGATCGACATCTGCCCATGGCGGGCAAAGTCGATCAGCCCCTGCGCCATTGGGATATCCAACGTTCGGGGGCTATTGGTATTGATGATCGTATAGCAATGCGGATTGGCCTGGAAATCATCATCGCTGAGCCCGCGCGCCATGGACAGCATCTCAAAACAGTCCATCACCTGCGGCGTTCCACGCGAAAAGAAAAACGGGAACTTGTCCGTCAGCTCCATTTGCGCCTGTGTCGTAAAGTAGTGCCTCACGTTGGTCGGCACGTCCTGCGGCTCCACCTGGGGCGAGATCATCTGGAAGACATCGAAGTGATGCGTGAGCTTCAGAAACTCCAGATAATCCTGTCCGGTCGCCGGTCTGCGCCCGCGTTCCAGATCGGTTGCGTTAGGTGCCCCTGCCCCGGGCTGAAACACCAAAGAGCCCAGCTCCAACGTGAAATCCCGCCGCCGCGCACCCGCGCGACAGGCTATGGATTTGGGGGCAGAAGCCACTGCAGCCTCGACCATGTCGCGACCGATGAAGACCATCTCGCTGTCTTCATCCACGCGTGCACCGCCCTGCGCAAAAATCCGGCGTGCCTCGGGCAGCAGGACTTTTACACCCAGCTCTTCCAGTGTGCGCAGGGCGGTGTCGTGCATGTCCGCGATCTGATCCGCCGGAAATACTTCCATCTGCGGAAACGGATTGCGAAGCTGGCGATAGTTCACATCACGACTGGGCTGTGGGGCCGCCTCAGCCCCACGCCCCCGGCGACGGCGTCTTCCGACCTCTGCCTCCATGATCAGCCTCGCATCGCTTTGCCCTGCGGGTCGTAAGGCGACGGCGCAACCACGCGGGCGGGGCGTTCAACGCCGACCACATGGACCGACAGCTCGGTCCCTGGCTCAGCCTTGTCGCGATCGACCAGAGCCATGGCCAGTGACTTGCCGGTGTAATGGCCGTAGCCGCCCGAGGTGACAAAGCCCACACGCTCTCCTCCGGCCCAAATCGGTTCATACCCGCTGGCATCGGCGTCATCTGCATCAACCTCAAGCGTGACCTGAACCTGCGCCGGACCATTGCCTTCGCGTTCGGCAAGTGCCGCCTCTTTGCCGACGAAGTCCTTATCCCAGTCGATCCAGCGATCCATACCGGTCATGCCCGGCGTGTAGAGCTGCGTGAACTCCGCCGACCAGATGCCAAAGCTTTTCTCCAACCTTGTCGACAACATCGCGTTGAAACCGCATTCGCGGATGCCCTCGTCAGCTCCGGCCTCCAGCAGCATGCGGCGTAGTTTGATATGATCGCCATAGCGGCAGTTGATCTCATACCCTTTTTCGCCGGTCACCGACATGCGCGCAACGCGGCCGCGAACCAGACCGATATCGAATTCACCGCAGCCCATGAATTTCAGGCCCGAGATATCCTGCTCAGCCAGCTTCTCAACCACTGCCTGCGATTTGGGGCCAACCACGGCGAAGCCGCAATATTCCTCGCCCAGATCGCGCACAGTAACGCCATCCATCTTGTGATCGTCAAACCAGCGCATATGCCAAGCCCGCAGATAATAGCTGCCCATGATCCACCAGGTGCCATCGCCCCAGTTCAACACGGTGAGGTCACCCTTGAGACGCCCATTCTCACCCAGCATCGGCGCCAGCTTGGCCCGACCCGGCGCGGGGAGTTTTGAGGCCATGACATTGTCCAGCCATGCCTCGGCATTTGGCCCGGTAACTTCGAACCGGGAAAAGCCCGAGATATCCAACAAGCCAACCCCTTCGCGGATCACCTTACATTCTTCAGCCACGATCTCATGTGCGTTCGACCGCTTGAGCGTTGGCGTCTCCTCGAACCCTTTCGGTGCGAAATAGAGCGGCACTTCGAGGTCCCAGCTCACACCCCATTTGCAACCCGCCTCGGTCATTGCGTCATGAGCCGGAGCCATTTTTAGCGGACGGCCTGCCGGCAATTGCTCATTCGGATAGGTCATCACGAAACGGCGGGAATAGAACTGACCGGTCGTCTCGCGGATGTAGCGTTTGTTTTGTGCAAAATCGCCATATCGTGCCACATCCATCGGCCACGCATCAGCCTCGGGCTCTCCATGGATCATCCATTCGGCCAGCGTCTTGCCGACGCCACCGCCTTGCAGGAACCCGGCCATTACGGCACAGGCTGACCAATAGCCGCGCTTGCCGGGCACGGGACCGACCAGAGGGTTTCCATCGGGCGAGAAGGTAAACGCGCCGTTCACCCATGTCTTGATGCCCACATTCTGGATCGAAGGATAACGCTCAAAGCCCAGCGTCAGTTCATTTTCGATCCGGTCGAGTTGTTCCTGAAACAGCTCCTCGCCATAATTCCAAGGCGCACCGTCCATAGCCCAGTGTTCGTGATCAACCTCGTAGATGCCAACCAGAACGCCCTTCTGGTCCTGCCGCATATAAGTAAAGCCTTCGAGATCGACCGTCATCGGCATCTCGAAGTCGGCTTCGGCCACTTCTGGGACAGAGTCAGTGATCAGGTAGTGGTGTTTGAGCGGCGAAACAGGCAGTTCCACGCCAGCCATACGCCCCACCTGTTTGGCCCAGAGACCAGCAGCGTTGACCACATGCTCACAGGTGATCGTGCCTTTGTCGGTTACCACCTGCCAGCCATCGTCGGTCTGGATCAGCTCTTCGACTTTGGTCTCTTCGTAATACTCAGCACCGCGCTTCTTGGCTGCGGTGGCATAAGCCTGCACTGTGCCGGTGGTGTCGATGTAACCTTCGCGATCCGCCCACATCGCGCCCAATACGCCATCAGTAGACATGATCGGGCAACGGCGCTGTGCTTCTTCCGGGGTCAGTAGCTCGCAATCATCAATGCCGATGGATTGGAAGATGCGGTAATTGGCCTGCAGCCACTCCCACCGCTCAGGCGTGCCGGCCAATGTCAGGCCGCCGGTCATGTGCAGACCGATATTCTGACCCGACTCCTTTTCGATCTCGCTGAGCAAGTCGATGGTGTAGGCCTGCAGCGATGCCATGTTGGGATCGGCGTTCAGGGCATGGATGCCACCGGCCGCATGCCAGGACGAACCGGACGCCAAGCGCCGCCGCTCCAGCATAACCACATCGGACCAACCGAACTTGGCCAAATGATACAGAACCGAGGCGCCAACCACGCCGCCACCGATGACTACGACACGATACTGAGATTTCATCCTGCACTCCCCTGCATGACTCGCAGAGGACGCTAATAGCACTGTTCACTTCTGTCTAGACATTTCTGTACAGTCCTGTGCCTGATGAGATTTGATGCAAAAATAACCTAAAGCTGAGCGCTGGGGCGGCTTTTGATTACGTCAAACCAAGCTTGCGTTGCGGTGTTCCCGGCGGGGACACGCATTTTGATGACGCGAGCGAAATCGACGAAGACAAAGGCCGAGATATCGGCCAGCGAAAACGCGTCACCGGCGAGGAACGCACTCTCGCGCAGACGACTTTCGAGCAGATCGAAAAACTTGTGCACCCGGTCGCTCCCGCGCTGCGCCAGCTCGGGGATCTGCGCATAATTCACCGGGCCGGGAATCGCCCTGTCCCTAAAGGCCGGGTGCGCATTTCGCAGCGTTTCGGCAATCGGTAAGCCGCCTTGCTGCTCAACAAGCGCGTTCCACATCAGCACCATGCCTTTTTCGTCCGGCGTTTGACCCATGAGGGCAGGTTCAGGAAAGCGTGCTTCGAGATAGGCCGCGATACCCAAATTCTCAGTCAGGACCGACCCCTCATCCGTCACCAGAACGGGCAAGGTGGCACGCGGATTCACAGCGCGAAACGCATCGCTCAGCTGCTCTCCCTCAGCGATTGAAATGTCACGCGTTTCAATCTGAATGCGCTTCTCGGCGATAAACATCCGGGCGCGGCGTGGATTGGGGGCGGTCGAGCAATCGTAGAATAACATGACGCAACTTCCTTCGAGGCATGACATCTCGAAGGTTAGCGGCCCTTCCGGTTAAATACGCAAGTTACCCCACGGCATTTCAGCGTTGATAGATGAAGCAGCGCCCTTCAACCGCGCCTTCTGGCAAGGGCAGTTCCTTCAAAGCCTCGAAATACATCCGGTCGCTCGACACCATCAGCCCGCCCGGAGCCAGCAACGGCTCGATCAGAGGCGAGACGAAGCGGGCAAAAGCGTCATTCTTTTCCCGATTATGTCCACCAAGATCGGCATGAATTAGGCTGGCAGATGCACCGAACCGTTCGACCGAGGCAGGCAGCGTCTCGCGTACATCGCCCAGAATCACCAGATCGTCGGGCGGGGTTGAATCCGGATGTGAGGCGATCGCACGTTCGAATACATAGATCGAACGATCCGGAATATACTGCACCATATGGTGATAGGTGCGCCCATTGCCCAAACCCAACTCAAACACGGGACCGGGCTGGCCTGCTGTCTGCGCAATCGCAAAATCCAGGCAGGCACGCTGTGACACCATGCGATCGATGAACAGATCCAGTCGGCTTTGTTGCTGGGACACGGGCAAACCTCATTGTTTTGGACAAGCCTAATAGGCATCGGTTGCGCCTTAGATGACAAAATCTCAAGACTTTGTGTAGGTGCCCCGGCATGCATTTCATATTTCCGCGACGTTTCTGCGCAAGAAGGTGTTTGACTAGGCCGCCCCAACCGCGCGAAACTGCGTCAAAAAAGTCAGGGAGATTACTAAGCCGATGTTATCAAGCGGCCAGCCGGGTGGAATTCCCGCATGAATGCATTGTTGTCCGTCCGGGATCTGAGCATAGGTTTTGGCGCAGGCGAAGCCGTTGTTCGGGATGTCAACTTTGACGTTGAACCGGGTCAAACGCTGGCCCTGGTCGGAGAATCAGGATCGGGCAAAACAATTTCGTGTAGGGCCGCGCTGAGAATTCTGCCACGTACGGCACAGATTCGCAGCGGATCAATCAGGCTGAACGATTCCAAGGGCACGGCAGAACTCACCGAAATCAGCGAGAAACAGATGCGCGGCATTCGCGGCAATCGGGTTTCGATGATCTTTCAGGAACCGATGCGCTCGCTGTCGCCGCTCCATAAAATCGGCAATCAGGTCAGTGAGGTTCTTTGGCTGCATCGCGGCGCATCCGAGGCTCAGGCCCGTAAAGAAGTTCTGACCCAGTTCGAACGCGTGGGCTTCCCAGACCCTGCGCGCGCCTATGACAGTTACCCGTTCGAGCTGTCTGGTGGTATGCGTCAACGTGCGATGATCGCCATGGCCATGGTCTCAAAACCCGAACTGTTGATCGCGGATGAGCCGACAACCGCGTTGGATGTGACGACGCAGGCGCAGGTTCTTGGACTGATCAAGGAACTTCAGCGCGAGACCGGTATGGCACTGATCCTCGTGACCCACGATCTTGGCGTTGTCGCCAATATGGCCGAGCAGGTCGTGGTGATGCACAAGGGCCGCGTGATGGAGGCCGGACCTGCCGCACCGATTCTGAACGAACCGGCGCATCCCTATACAAAACAGCTGTTTGATGCAGCACCCGAGATTCCGGATCAGGATGCCGTGGGGCTACCGATGCCCGATGAGGATCTGATCCTGCAGATGAAGGGTGTATCAAAGACCTACACGATGCGGTCCAGCAAGGGTTGGAAGGCCGACAAGCTGATCCATGCCTGCCGTGGGGTCGACATGAAGTTGGCCCGCGGCAAGACGCTGGCGATTGTAGGCGAAAGCGGCTCAGGCAAGACCACCGCCGCCCGGATCGCGTTGGGCGCGGAATTGCCCGATCCAGGAGGCGAGGTGTTATTCCGCACCTCTGTGGATGCCGAGCCGATCACCGTCCACAAGATGTCGCGCGCCGAGCGCACCGCCTTTCAGCGCAAGGCACAGATGGTGTTTCAGGATCCTTACAGCTCACTCAGCCCCCGAATGCGCATTCAGGACGCCATGACCGAGCCGCTTGAGATCCATAAATTGGGCACGGCCGCTGAACAGCGAGACAAAGCAGCCGAAATGCTGCAACGGGTCGGGCTGAGTGCCGATATGCTCAAACGCTATCCCCATGCTTTCTCGGGCGGTCAGCGCCAGCGCCTGTCAATCGCGCGCGCGATGATGCTGGACCCCGCGCTGATTGTCTGTGACGAGCCGACCTCGGCCTTGGATGTGTCCGTGCAAGAACAGATCCTGACCCTGCTGGAAGATCTACAGGACAGTCTGAATCTGTCCTACCTGTTCATCTCACACGATCTGGCTGTTGTGGCCCGGATCGCTGATGAGGTCGCCGTGATGCGTCAGGGCCTTGTTGTTGAACAGGCCCCGCCCGAAACCCTGTTCTACAATCCTCACCACCCCTACACCAAGGCACTCATCGCTGCCCAGCCTGAGCCCGATATCAATCGCCCGATCGACCTTAAACTGGTCGCTTTAGGCGCGGGTTCGCCGGACAGTTGGGATGATGCCTTCCGATTTTCCGACTCCGTGGTACCTTCACTGGTAGAAATGGAGCCCGGCCATAAGGTACGTTGCCATGTTTAAGACCACTCACCGATTGTTTCTGGCCACCACGCTGGTCCTTGCGGGCACTCTATCCGCGATGGCAGAAGTTCCCTCAAACCTGCAAGAGAGCGCCTTCTGGCAGTCCGAAGTTGACAGCGGAAACCTGCCCCCTGCCGCCGAACGTGTTCCACAAGACCCGCTTATTGTTGACCTTTCCGCCAAAGGGCGCGAGTTCGGGACCCAGGGCGGCACATTACGCACAATGGTCACCCGGTCCAAAGACATCCGGCAGATGGTGGTTTACGGCTATGCACGGCTTGTCGGTTTCGATCATGAATACAACATCGTGCCCGACCTGTTGGCCGCGTTCGAAAATGAAGACAATCGTAAATTCACGCTAAAGCTGCGCCCCGGTCACAAGTGGTCAGACGGCACACCCTTCACTTCGGAGGATTTCCGCTATTGGTGGGAGGATGTTGCCAATAACGAACTACTCAGCCCCTCCGGCCCGCCGGATTTCCTGCTTGTCGAAGGCCAGCCACCAGCGGTGAGCTTCCCGGATGAGACAACGGTGATCTTTGAATGGGGGGACCCGAACCCGAACTTCCTGCAATCGCTGGCGCAGGCCCGCCCACCCTTCATTTACCGGCCATCCGAGTTTCTCAAGCAATATCACGAGAAATTCGCCGACCCCGAAGAGCTGGCCTTTCAGGTTGAAGACGCCCGTGTCAAAAGCTGGGCCGCGCTGCACAACAAGCTCGACAATCTCTATAAGTTCGACAACCACGAATTGCCGACGCTGCAGCCTTGGCTGAACGCAAGCTCGGGTAAGAAAATCCGCCATAGCTTCATACGCAATCCCTACTACCACCGCATCGACACGAAGGGAGTGCAACTGCCCTATATGGACGTAGTCGAGATGGAGATCGTGGCTCCCGGTCTAGTTGCCGCGAAGACCAATGCAGGCGAAAGCGACCTGCAGGGGCGTGGGCTGGCCTTCCGGGACGCTTCGATCCTGAAAAAGGGCGAGGCGCAGGGCGAGTACAAGACGCTGCTGTGGAAAACCGGAGTTGCGTCACAGATCGCCATCTACCCCAATCTGAATTTCGAGGACGAAGCCTGGCGTGACGTGCTGCGCGATGTGCGTGTGCGCCGCGCCCTGTCGCTGGCAATTGATCGCAAGACGATTAATCAGGCGCTTTATTTCAAGCTGGCGCAGCCCGGTGCGATGTCGGTTCTGCCAGCTTCGCCCTACTATAGCGAAGAAAACGCGCAAGCCTGGGCGCAATACGACATCGATATGGCAAACGCCCTGCTGGATGATGCCGGTCTCAGCCAGCGCGACAAGAATGACATCCGCCTGCTGCCCGATGGTCGCCCGATGGAACTGGTGATCGAAACCGCCGGAGAACGGCAAGAGGTCGAAAACGCACTGCAGATCGTCACCGATACCTGGCGTGAGATTGGTGTGAAATTGGTGATGCGGCCTCTGGACCGGGACATCCTGCGTAACCGGGTCTTTTCCGGCAACACAATGGCATCGGTCTGGTTCGGTTGGGATGATGGGATCCCGCAGGGCCACACCTCTCCGGCCTATCTGGCACCCACGGATCAGGTGTTTCTGGCTTGGCCGAAATGGGGCCAATACTATCAGACCGGCGGCGATGCGGGCGAGGCGCCTGACATGCCCGAGGCTGAACGTCTGATGGAGCTGGCGCACAACTGGGAAATCGCCACCACCGATGCAGAGCGCGAAGCTGCCTGGCGCGAAATGCTGGATATCCATGCTCAGCAACTTTATGCGATCGGCATTCTGAATGGCGCACCGCAGCCCGTCGTGGTGTCGAACCGTCTGCGCAATGTACCCGAACAAGCCATGTGGGCGTGGGAGCCCGGCGCACATTTCGGCATTCACCGCCCCGACGAGTTCTTCTTCGCCGACTGATCAGGAGCAGCTAAATGGTCATGCTGCGCTATGCGGTGTATCGCTTTTTCACGATGCTGCTGACGTTGTTGGTGGTATCGGTCCTGATCTTCGTGATCATCAACCTGCCCCCCGGCGATTACCTCAGCAACCAGATCGCCGAGCTGCAGGCCTCGGGGCAATCGGCTGGCGTCGCCAAGGCGGAATTCCTTCGAAAGGAATATTCGCTGGATCGGTCTCTGCCGGAACAATACCTGATCTGGATGGGCTTCTGGCCCGGACCGCATGGGTTCGAAGGGCTGTTGCAAGGCAACTATGGCTGGTCCTTCGAATTCGATCGCCCGGTGTCCGAGATTGTCGGCGATACGCTATGGCTGACCGTCGTGGTCAATCTGGCCGCTATCCTTTTCGTTTACGCAGTCGCCCTGCCCCTCGGCGTGATCGCCGCCGCGCGATCGCGGACATGGATCGACTATACCTCGGCCTTTGTGGGTTATCTGGGCCTCGCCACGCCTAACTTTCTGCTGGCATTGATCCTGTTCTACTATGGCCATCAGTATTTCAACCTGCCCATCGGCGGCCTGATGGACCCAAAGTTCGAAGGCGAACCGATGAGCTGGGACAAGCTCAAATCCATCCTACTTCATCTGATCGTGCCAACCTTTGTGATCGGCACCTCGGGCGCGTCAGCGATGATGCAGCGCCTGCGGGCCAATATGCTGGACGAGCTTGGCAAACCCTATGTGGAAACTGCTATCGCCAAGGGCATGGCGCCATCGCGGATGCTGACGAAATACCCCCTGCGCGTGGCCTTCAACCCTTTTGTGGCCGACATCGGCAACCTGCTGCCGTCCATGGTATCAGGCTCGGTTCTGGTCTCGGTTGTTCTGGGCCTGCAAACCATCGGCCCGACCCTGCTGACGGCGCTGAAAACACAGGATCAGTTTCTGTCGGCTTTCATCCTGATGTTTGTGGCCTTGCTGACCCTGATCGGCACCATGATCTCGGACATCCTGCTGGTCATGCTCGACCCGCGCATCAGATATGAGGGGCGTGAAGCATGACCCAACGTCCCGACGGTCGCTATGTCGACGAAGCCCCTTTCGACCCACAGGCCTCGATCCAACAGCTGGAACGTGCCGATCTGGACGCACCCAACTGGGTGCTGGTCTGGCGCAAATTCAAGACCCATAAGCTGGGCCTGATATCTGGCATCTTCCTGCTGCTCTGTTACCTGATGCTGCCCTTTGCAGGTTTCATCGCACCATACGGTCCCAATGATCGGAACGGCGAGCACCTGTACGCCCCGCCTCAATCCATCAACTGGTTCCATGAGGGTGAATTCGTTGGCCCTTACGTCTATCCCATCGTGGCAGAGGCTGACCTTGAGACCTTCCAGTGGAAATTCGTCCCCGATACCGAGGACCCGCGCCCGATCCGGTTCTTCTGTGAAGGGTCCGAGTACAAGCTGGCGGGCCTGATCAAATCCGACACGCACCTGTTCTGCGCGCCCGAGGGCGCCACGCTGTTCCTTTGGGGTTCGGACCGATTGGGTCGAGACGTTTTCAGCCGCATCCTCTATGGCGCGCAATTGTCGCTGACCGTGGGTCTGATCGGCATCTCGGTGTCGTTCTTCCTGGGTATCCTGTTCGGTTCGATGGCCGGATATTTCGGAGGGCGCATCGACTGGGTCATCAATCGTGTAATTGAAATCCTGCGCTCGCTGCCGGAACTGCCCCTTTGGCTGGCCTTGTCCGCCGCTGTTCCATCGAATTGGAGCCCGGTTGCGGTGTTCTTCATCATCTCGATCATCCTCGGCATACTCGACTGGCCAGGCCTCGCCCGCTCTGTACGCGCCAAATTCCTGTCGCTGCGGGAAGAGGAATATGTGCGCGCCGCCGAGATGATGGGCGCGAGCTCGGGCCGGGTGATCCGCAAGCACCTGCTTCCGAACTTCATGTCACACCTGATCGCGTCAGCAACACTGTCGATTCCCGCAATGATCCTTGGCGAAACCGCACTCAGCTTCCTTGGCCTTGGCCTGCGGGCCCCAGCGGTTAGTTGGGGCGTGATGCTGAACGACGCGCAGAACCTCGCTTCGATCGAGATCTACCCGTGGACCGCGATCCCGATGCTGCCGATCATCGTCGTTGTGCTGGCCTTCAACTTCCTCGGTGACGGATTGCGCGACAGTCTGGATCCCTATCAGCAATGACCCTGCTCTCTGCCCTGCCCGCAACCGACAGCTACAAGGTCATCGGGGTCGGAGCCCGCCCCAGCGCCTTTGCGGTATCCGAACTGGCGACGGCAAGCTTTGCCGCAGTGGGTCAGGAACTGGCCCGTCTGATGACAGCCCTCAACCTGTCAGCCACGCCGCCTGAGATAGCCGTGGATCACCGGCTCGCCTCTTTGTGGTATGGCTTTTCGTTCAAGCCCGAAGGGTGGAAGATGCCCAGCTTGTGGGATACCATTGCCGGGGATTACAAGGCCGCAGATGGCTGGATCAGGTTGCACACCAACCTGCCCCACCACCGCGCCGCCGCGCTCAAGGTACTGCAGGTGGAAGCGGACCGGGACACCGTGACACGCGCGATCAAAGACTGGTCCATCATCGATCTGGAAGCTGCCATCGTCGCTGAGGGAGGTGTCGCCGCCGCCATGCGCAACCGCTCCGAATGGCAGGACCACCCACAAGGGCGCGCCGTCGCCCGCGAGCCCCTGATCGGCTGGCACGGACCGCACAATGTCACTCTGCGTGATCGTCCCGAAGCGTCGGGCGAGCGACCGTTGGCCGGGCTTCGTGTACTCGACCTGACCCGCATTCTGGCCGGTCCGGTCTCGACACGGACACTTGCAGCATTCGGGGCGGACGTGTTGCGCATCGACCCTCCGGGTTGGGATGAACCCGGAGTGATCCCCGATATCTCACTAGGGAAACGCTGCGCCTATCTGGATCTGAAAACGCCGGACGGGCTGAATCAGCTGAAAGACCTATTGGCACAAGCCGATGTGCTGGTTCATGGCTATCGCCCCGGCGCACTGGACGCGCTCGGGCTGGGCAAAGCAACCCGTGACCAACTTGCCCCTAACCGGATCGAGGTCACTCTGGATGCCTATGGCTGGCAAGGTCCATGGGCCACTCGGCGCGGGTTCGACAGCCTTGTGCAAATGAGTTCAGGGATCGCCCATGCCGGTATGGCCTGGGCCTCTGCAGACAAGCCCACACCGTTGCCCGTGCAAGCTCTCGATCACGCCACGGGCTATCTGATGGCCGCGGCAGTCCTCTCAGCCATGGCCGAGGCCGCTACGGGTCACACTGTAATGGATGCCCGCCTATCGCTCGCCCGCACCGCAGAACTGCTGGCGACCCTCGCTAAGAACAGCGGCGGTGAAGACATTACCACCGCAGCTTCTTCAGATTACGCCGCACAGACCGAAGCTTCCGGCTGGGGGCCAGGCCACCGCCTGAAACCGGCCCTCACAGTCGGACCCGCCGCAATGACCTGGCGCTTGCCCGCCGCCAAACTCGGGACGTCTGACGCGGCCTGGCCGACCCCCTCAGCCTAGCGCAATCGCCGCGCGGAACGCGCGGCTTGGCCCAACGCTTTGGGCCGCGTCGCGTCAGCGACGCAGATCAAAGGGGCGGGAGAGGACCTTACCGATCGTCGCCACCAGCCGGTCCGATATCGTCCAGATAATCCTCATCAATCGCCGCCTGCACCGCTCCGGTTACCGCTTCGCGCTGCTTTGGTGTCAGGTCCTCAGCCTCCTTGTCATCCGCCAGACGCACCGTGACCTCACGATGCGCGAAACGGATGCCTTCCCGGGCAAACAGCTCGCGTATATCCTGATAGACTTTCTTGCGCACCAGCCACTGATCGCCCGGCTTGGTCATGAACTTCACCCGGATGATCATCGCCGAATCCTGCATCTCGATCACGCCTTGAGACTTCAGCGGTTGGATGAAGTTATCGCCGATCACAGGATCGCTCAGCAATTCCTGCCCCAGCTTCTTGATCAGTTTGCGCACCTTCTCAACGTCGGTGTCATAGGTCACCCGCAAGGGCAGTTTCATGATCACCCAATCACGCGAATAGTTGGTCAGAACCTTGATCTCACCAAAGGGAATAGTGTTCAGCGCCCCAAGGTGATGCCGCAACTGGAACGACCGGACCGAGATCTTCTCAACCGTTCCCTTCACGTCGCCGATATCGATATATTCGCCCTTCCGGAACGCATCATCCATCAGGAAGAACGCCCCCGAAAAGATGTCTCGAACCAAAGTCTGCGACCCAAAGCCAACGGCCAAACCGACGACACCGGCACCTGCAAACAGGGGGCTGACATTGATGCCGAGTTCCATCAGCACGATCAGCGCAATCGTCACCACGACCACCGCCAATATCGCCCCGCGAAACAGGGGCAGCAACGTCGCCAGACGGCTTTGCCCGCCTTCGCCGCCTTCGTCACCCAGCTCCGCCTCTGCGCCTCCGTCGTCAACCTCCTCGGCGATCTTGCTGTCAATCCAGACCCGGAAAAAGTGGAACAGGATATAGCCGATGAACAGGATTACCATCACATCCAGCGCCCGACCAACCGGCAGATCCTCGCTCCAGTTCGCTTGCGGGTTCCAGATCACTACCAAGGCATAGAGGCCTACGACAAAAGCCAGAATACCGGCCACACGGCGGGCGAGATCCTCGTAAGTCAGGATAGCGTATTTACGCTTTTCGGCCTCAAGTGTGGCGGTTTCTGCTTCGGCCTTGGCCTCCGCGTCTTCCGCTTCCGCATTCAACTCTTCAATCTTGCGATTGCGATCAAAATAGCGCTCAAGCAGATAGTTCATCGCCCCGTAGGCCACGACAACCGACATAAAGATCGCATAGCTGCTGGCCACAATCGGGATCGAGTCCTCGACCTCAAGCACAAGATCGACTGCCAGCTTGAGCCAGCTGAAGACCAAATAGAGGATCAATACCGGTGCCCAGGCGAACGAGATGAAACGCAAAATCCACGACACCTGATCGGGGGCTCGCCCGCCCCGGATCGCATTTGAAATGGCACGCGCGTTGAACAGGATCATCAACACATTACCCAACGCCCCGGCCAGGGTCAGCGAGCCGTACACCATGGCATAGACATTGTAGTTCAGACCGAAATCAGCGACCCAGGTCGAGAACAAAACCACCGAAATATCATAGGTCGCCAGCGCCGATGCCCAGACATACAACCGTTTCGCATCCCGGTCCGAGAAGGGCGGCAATCGATATTGGCTGAGGTAGGGCGACAGAACCATGCGCCACAGGTCCGACACTGTGCGCGACAGGAAGAACGCCGTGAAGATCGCAGTTACGGTGAACTGAATCGAGATATCCTCGGCCTCGCCAAAGAACAGATATCCGACGATCAGCGCCATGAGCATGGCAAAGACCGTACCGCCAATCCCCATCAAGAAGCGGAACACCAGGAACGGCATCTTCTCGCGATAGCCATGAGGCTGTTCCTTGATCCGCGCCACGACAAAGCGCTTGGCGATACGTTTGCCGTAGATTTCCGTCGACAACCAGCGCCCCAGCAACAGGAATAAAATGTTCCAGAACAGCACTTCGACATAGGTTTGGATGCGACCATCCGGGCTGGTCTGTCTTAGGACATATTTTACTTCAAAAACTGAGTAGGGCAGCGCCTCAAGTCGCGAACGAACGGATTCGCGGAAGTCAGAAAAGCGCTCCTGCGCTTTCATAAGCTGTGATCCCTCACCCATGGAGTCAGCAGCTGACGACTCATTCGCCGCGCTGCCTGAGGCGGGTGTTGAAACCACCTGACCGGCACTATCGATCACGATAACGCTGGCCCCCGCCTCGGATGCAGCCCGGATAGCCGCCGCCACATCCTCATTCTCTGAGGTCGCGGTACCGGACTCTTCCGTCCCTCCGATGGGATAGCCTGGAATAAGCGACTGCGCCGCCGCCGCTGAAACAAATGCCAGCGACAGCGCCCAAAACACCAGCACCAATCCGGCAAGAACTTTCTTTTTCATGATACGTTTCATCCAATTCGCGGTTGCAGGGCAGCCTATAGAACCTGTCGAGCTGGTTCAAATCCTCACCACACGCCATCACAACATCGTCCTGCATCCGTGTTCTCGTGACACCGCTGGCTATAAGGTGTTTTCAAGCCAACGAAAATTGAATATGACAACTCAGAGAAATACGATGTTGGAGACCTGCCTCGAAAACCCCTGTTCAAAGTGGCCCACAGATGGCTTGGCCAGCAAAAGCTGTTGCCAATTCGCAATGTTTGCCACATTTGCACGGTGCGCTCTGCCGCTTTGGCAAGCAGGCACGGAACATATAAGATAACAGATGCAAACGCGCGGAATTGCACTGGAACCCGAAACAGGCAAAGCATGAGCCTAAGAACAGCACACGAAAAACACGGCCGCGCCCCGCGCATCCTGCTCTACAGTCACGATACGTTCGGTCTGGGTCATCTAAGACGGTCCCGGGCATTGGCTGCCGCTATCACGCAGGCGGATCCGCGCGCCTCAGCTCTGATTCTGACGGGTTCTCCGGTGGCCGGGCGCTTCACTTTCCCGCGTCGCGTGGACCATGTGCGCCTGCCTGGTGTTACCAAGCGTGCCGACGGCTCTTACGCGTCGCGGACTATCGGCATGGGTATCGAGGAAGTCACCGAGCTGCGATCCAGCCTGATCCAGACCGCGGTTGAGCAATTCGATCCTGACGTGTTGATCGTCGACAAGGAACCCACCGGGTTTCGCGGAGAGCTGCTGCCGACGCTCGAATATCTGGAGTATTCTCGCTCGACAAAATTGGTACTCGGCCTGCGTGACGTGCTGGATGAACCCGAAGTTCTGGCCGCTGAATGGCAACGCAAGGACGCAATCGCAGCGACCGAACGGTTCTACGACGAAATCTGGGTTTATGGCCTGCGCTCGATCTATGATCCCACGCAAGGGTTGCCCCTCAGCCCCGCGACGCAGCAGCGGATACATTGGACAGGCTACTTGCGGCGCGATCTGGGACCAGTCGGTGAGCCGCCCGAGCAGCCTTATATCCTGATCACCCCCGGCGGTGGTGGCGACGGCAAGGCGATGGTCAACCTCGTTCTTTCGGCCTACGAAAAGGACCCCGATCTGTCACCTCGCGCAGTTCTGGTTTATGGTCCGTTCCTGTCGGGCGAGCTGCGGGAGGATTTCGAAACCCGCGTCGCCGCACTGAACGGCCGGGTTACGGCGGTTGGCTTCGAATCCCAGATCGAGACGCTTTTTGCCGGTGCCGCCGGTGTTGTCTGCATGGGCGGATACAACACCTTCTGCGAAGTTCTGTCCTTCGACAAGCCCGCCGTAATCGTGCCGCGTACGACCCCACGGCTTGAACAATGGATCCGCGCCTCACGCGCGGAAGATCTGGGCCTTGTGCAGATGTTGGATGAAACGCGCGACGGACTGACGGCGGACGCAATGATCCAAGCGATCCGTGATCTGTCAGACCAGCCCCTCCCCTCACAAGCCATTCGTGCGGGGTTGCTGGATGGCCTGAAATACGTCACCCATCGTATCGATGCCCTGCTGGGTGCGGAACAAGAGCGCGCCATCGGATGACGGCCAAATCCCCCAAGCTAGCGGTGCTGGTCAAAGGCTGGCCGCGCCTGTCCGAGACGTTCATTGCACAGGAACTGGTGGCCCTGCAGGACGCCGGGCACCAGTTCGATATCTGGTCCCTGCGCCACCCCACCGACACCAAACGCCACCCGCTGCACGACAGATTTCAGGGGCAGGTTCATTACCTGCCGGAATATCTGTATGATGAACCGCAACGTCTGCAGGCTGCGCGCCAGATCGCAATGCGCTTGCCCGGCTATCAACAAGCCTATGACATCTGGCGGCAGGATCTGCGACGCGATCCCTCCCATAACCGTATCCGCCGCTTTGGCCAGGCCTGCGTATTGGCTGCCGAGCTTCCCGAGCAGACACAAGCGCTTTATGCGCATTTCATGCACACGCCCTCATCGGTCGCGCGCTATGCCGCAATCATACGCGGCCTGCCCTGGAGCTTTTCGGCCCACGCCAAAGACATCTGGACCTCACCCGATTGGGAAAAGCGTGAGAAGCTGCAAGCGGCAACATATGGGGCGGCCTTTGGCGCGACCTGCACAGCCATCGGTGCCGCGCATTTGCGCTCACTTGCCGACGATCCGGAACGGGTCGACCTGATCTATCACGGGCTGGATCTGTCACGGTTTCCCGCCCCTCCTCAACGCGCACCACGTCAGGCGGGTTCGCCGTTCCGCATGCTCTCGGTCGGGCGTCTGGTCGAAAAGAAAGGTATTGACCGGCTTCTTGAGGCGCTCGCGCTTTTGCCGAAGACGCTGGATTGGCACTGGGTCCATATCGGCGGCGGTACACTCGGCGATGCGCTGAAAGCCCAAGCCGATGCGGCGGGGTTGACCTCGCGGATCACGTGGAAGGGAGCCTGCGATCAGCCCGAGGTGATTGCCGAAATGCAGCACTCAGATCTGTTTGTCCTGCCCAGCCGTATCGCGGAAGACGGCGACCGGGACGGGTTACCGAACGTGCTGATGGAAGCGGCGTCTCAACGTTTGCCGATCCTCTCCACTCCGATTTCGGCCATACCCGAGTTCATCGAAGATGGCGTCCACGGCGTCTTGTCCAGCGACGAACCGACGGCACTGGCCAGCGCGATCATCAAGTTAGCCGAGCATCCCGATACTTCAATCTGTATGGCCGCGGCCGCTCATGATCGGTTGATCGCGGACTTCCAGATGGACCCAGGCATTCGCCGCCTGTCTGAGCGGCTGAAAACCTTGTGTACGGATGACGTCTGATGGCGCGGGTTGCATTCTATGCGCCGATGAAATCCCCCGACAGCCCTAAACCCTCGGGCGATCGCGAAATGGCACGGAACCTCATGACAGCGATCGCGGCGCAGGGGGACAGCGTCGAGCTCGCCTCGCAACTCCGCATCTACGACAAAACGGGTGATTCACAGGTGCAAGAGACGTTTCTGGCCCAAGCACAGGCGGAAACCGAGCGACTGGTTCAGGGCCTGCCTGCTGATACAAACCTTTGGGTGACTTATCACAATTACTACAAGGCCCCTGACCTGTTGGGGCCGGAAATCTGCCGTGCGCGTGGCATCCCGTACGTACAGCTTGAAAGCACCCGCGCCACAAGTCGGCTGAACGGCCCTTGGGATCGCTTCGCCCACTACGCCCATGCGGCCTGTGATGCAGCGCAGGTTATCTTCTACCATACGGCAAACGACCTGATCACATTGCAGCGAGAGCGTTACGGCAATCAGCAGCTTACCGAGCTACCCCCGTTCCTGCCGATCACAGACCTGCCGAAAGCTTCATCTCAAGATGGCCCCATGCTGACCGTAGGAATGATGCGAGACGGCGACAAGCTGAGCTCATACACCATTCTGGCTGAAACTCTGGCGCATCTGACCGGTGACTGGGTTCTGGACATCGCGGGTGACGGTCCCGCCCGCCCACAGGTTGAAGCGTTGATGGCACCCTTTGAAGATCGTGTCCGGTTTCTCGGGCAGTTGAACCGGGCGACATTGCAACAGGTCTACGAGCGCGCATCACTGTTGATCTGGCCTGGTTTCAATGAAGCTTACGGAATGGTCTACCTTGAGGCGCAGGCCAGCGGCATACCCGTGGCGGCGCAAGATCGCCCCGGCGTGCGCGATGTTCTTCTGCCTTCCGATTATCCATCTGTTGAGGCCGGAACGGCCGGGCTGGCCACACGTATACAGACCTTTTGCGCTGATCCTGATTTGCGCCGCAGAGAAGGCGAACGCGCGCGCGCGCACATTGCCAAACGACATCTGATGCCCGCTGCGACAAATACCTTCTGGTCCGCCGTTCGCCCGTTGCTGGAAGATCAACCATGAGCCGTTTAGCGCTACTACGCCACGGACATACGGACTGGAACCGCGCGGGCCGCATTCAAGGACGCAGTGACATACCGCTTGATGCCGATGCACGCGCCGAACTGTCAGTATATTGCCTGCCTGCCCCATGGGACACGGCATCGGTCTGGTCCAGCCCCTTATCACGAGCAGCGGAAACCGCGCTGCTGGTCTCGGGTCAGACCCCAAAAACATCCGAAGCCTTGACCGAAATGAACTGGGGCGAATGGGAAGGGCAGCGTGGCGTCGACCTTATCCAGATACCGGACAGCGGCTACCGGCACATAGAGGATTGGGGCTGGGGCTTCCGGCCCCCCGGAGGCGAAAGCCCGGCAGACCTTTGGACTCGGATTGCACCATGGCTGGAGACCCTTCAGGGTGACACGCTTGCCGTCTGCCACATCGGCATCATGCGGGTGATCCTTGCCAAGGCATGGGACTGGGATTTCTCAGGCCCCGCCCCGTTCAAGATCAAGCGAAACAGACTATATATCGTGGACCTCAGCACCATGCGGGCCGAGGTCGAACCAATCAGACTGATCCGAAGCGAGGCCCATCCATGAGGGTCATGATCACCGTAACTCATTTGTTGGGAACCGGGCACCTGAGCCGCGCACTGACTTTGGGTCGCGCCTTTGTTCAGCAAGGCCATGAGGTTTTTGTGATCTCAGGCGGGATGCCTGCGCCACAGCTTGACACGCGCGGGATGACATTGCTGGGGTTGCCGCCGCTGCGATCGGATGGCACCAACTTTACGCGCCTTCTGGACCAGAGCGGAGAGGTGGCAGACCCGGACTATCTGGCCGCGCGTGTTACCGCACTGACAGAGGCGCTGCGCAGGTTTCAACCTGAGATATTCATCACTGAGCTTTATCCGTTCGGCCGTCGCTCGCTTGCGCCCGAATTTCTGGCGGCGCTCGAGGTCGCACAAGCCTTGCCGACCCCGCCAGTCATTCTCAGTTCGATCCGCGATATCCTCGCGCCGCCCTCGAAACCCGCTAAAGCCGAACGCGCGGATGAAATCATTGCACAGTTCTACGACAGTGTTCTTGTTCATTCCGATCCCGACATCGCCCCGCTGCAGATAAGCTGGCCTGTATCGGATCAACTGGCCGCACGCCTGCACTATACAGGCTTTGTTGCGGCAGCCGCACCGCTGCCGCATCCCGAAGGCCTGGGGCAGGATGAAATTGTGGTCAGCGCAGGCGGAGGGTCAGTTGGCCAACCGATCTTTCGCACGGCCATCGAGGCCGCGCGAAAGATGCCCAACAGGCGTTGGCGCCTGTTGGTAGGTGGGCAAGACGCCCGGTCGCGCATTGATGAATTGTCGGCTCTTGCCGGAGATATCCCGATCACCATTGAACCTGTCCGATCAGACTTTCGGCAAATGCTGCCGCTTGCCGCAGCGTCGGTCAGTATGTGCGGCTACAACACGGCAATGGACTTGCTGCAAAGCGGCACGCCTTCGGTTCTTATTCCCTTCGACGACGGCAAAGAAGTCGAACAAAGTCTGCGCGCAGGCAGTCTTGCCAAGTTGGATGGCGTCACTGTTCTAAAAAGTGACGATCTGGATGGCGCGTCCCTTGCTGACGCATTGGCACACGTCATGTCAGGACCGGATCGTGCGCCCATGGCCCACGGGTTCAATGGTGCCCAACGCGCGGTGGAGATCGCGACCAGCTTGCGGAGGGCCAAAGGATGACCCCCGATTGGCGACCCTTGCAAGCAGAACTGGATTTTTGGCGCAAGGCGGGCCTCACTCTGCCACTCTGGTGGCGAGACGACGATGCCGTTTCAGTCACCCGGCAACTCGATCAATTGACGGCACTGTCTGATGAGCTTGGCTTGCCCATCCATCTGGCGGTGATCCCGCAAGGCGTTGAAGCTGAACTCGTGGCTTATGTGCAAGCCAGTCCTGCTTTGATCCCGGTCGTGCACGGTTGGGCGCATCAGAACCATGCACCGCAAGGCGAGAAAAAGGCGGAGTTTCGCCTCCATCGACCAATCGAGGCGATCACGGCTGATGCTGAGGCGGGTCTGATGCGGCTCAAGATGTTGTTCGGCGAATACCTGCGCCCGATGTTTGTTCCCCCCTGGAACCGGATCGCGCCTGAAGCCGCGGAGCGCCTGCCCGCTTTGGGCTATCGCATTCTCTCGACGTCTACGCCACGCAAATCCGAATTGGCAGCGCCGGGTTTGAAACAAGTGAACACTCATCTGGATCCCATCGACTGGCACGGCACGCGCGGTCTGGCCGACCCCGAGCACCTTGTCTTGCAAACCGTGCAGCTCTTGCAGGATCGCCGTGAAGGACGGACTGACAACACGGAACCGTTTGGTGTGTTGACGCACCATCTGGTCCATGATCAAGACATCTGGGATTTTACGAGAGACTTGCTGCAACGATTGCTCGATGGGCCGGGTAAACCCTGGACCGCTGCATAAGACCCTCAACTGGAAGGAAAGCCCGAATGAGCAGACTTGATTCAATGCTGCGCCGCCTGACGGCTCAGCGCGACGGGCTGAACTGGGCCGCTGCGCAGATCGAAGGCGAGGATGGCGATGTTTTGGACATGGGGTTGGGCAATGGCCGCACTTACGATCATCTTCGGGAAATCTTACCTGCGCGTCGAATCTGGGTGATGGATCGGGTCCTGCAATGTCACCCCGATAGTACGCCTCCGGAAGAGGATTTCCTGCAGGGTGAGGCGGAACCCATGTTGGAAAAGCTGGCCACACAAGGGCGAACCATAGCGTTGGCGCATTATGATTTCGGGCGCGGCATCAAATCCGAGGATGTGGCAGAGGCCGCGCGCCTCAGCCCCTTGATAGCGCAGGTGATGCGCCCCGGAGCGTTGCTGATCTCGGGCCAACCCTTGGTCGGGTTCGACCAAATCGCGGGACCCGAAACCATCGCTCCGGACCGGTATCTTTTCTACCGCGCCTGATTTGACGCAAGGATGTATCGAGAAACCGAGATGGAGTTCACACGCTACGCAGTCTATTTCCTGCCACCGCCTGAGGCTGAATGGGTCCGATTCTGCAAGGCATGGCTGGGCTGGGACGTGGACGAAGGCCAGCCAATTCCCCATCCAGATCTTTCCGATATTGATGTTGCTGCCACAACAGAAACGCCGCGCAGATACGGCCTGCACGCGACCCTGAAGCCACCATTTCGTCTGCGAGAGGGGCAAACTCTGGCTGCTTTGAAAGCTGCCTGCAGAGAACTTGCGCAAACGCAGCGACTGGCGGTTGTATCAGGATTGCACATCGCCCCGCTGGGTCGATTTCTGGCTCTTGTGCCGGGTGGTGACACCACAGCTGTCAACACACTTGCCGCCGCTTGCGTACGCGATCTGGACAGGTTCCGAATGCCATTGACTGACTCTGAACTAGCGCGCCGTCGCACGGCCAGACTAACGACAGAGCAGGAAAGCAATCTGATCCGTTGGGGGTATCCGCATGTAATGGATACTTTCCGCTTTCACATCACCCTGAGTGGCAAGCTCAACAAACCGACCCTGCAGGAGATTCAAACGCTGCTAGAGGCGAGGCTACATCCGATACTGCCCGAACCACTGGAGATACGTGATCTGGCACTGGTCGGAGAAGCTTCTGATGGCCGATTTCACCTGCTGGAGCGCATTCCCTTGGGCACTTGAGAGAGGATTGCCCCAAATCACGAGCGTAGGGGCTACCCATCGAAGCCTCAGGCAGCTATATGGCCTCGCAAACCAGATCTCACAGGAGGCCCGCCATGAGCTTTGATCGCTCCATCAAGATCGCACCTTCCATCCTGTCTGCCGATTTCGCCAATTTCGGACAGGAAATTCAGGCCATCGAAGCACAAGGGGCGGATTGGGTCCACGTCGATGTGATGGATGGGCATTTCGTGCCAAACCTCACTTTCGGCCCGCCTGCTGTCAAAGCGTTCCGTCCGCATGTGAAAACAGTGATGGACGTGCACCTGATGATCTCTCCGGTCGATCCCTACATTCAGGCTTATGCCGATGCGGGCGCCGACATCCTGACCGCCCATGTTGAGGCCGGACCGCATACACACAGGACGCTGCAGGCCATCCGCGGTGCCGGTATGAAGGCAGGTGTCGCGCTGAACCCAGGCACTCCGGCGGAGGCGGTTGAGCATTTGCTGGAGCTGACCGATCTGGTCTGCGTGATGACCGTAAACCCCGGCTTTGGCGGTCAGAAGTTCATCGACATGACGGCCAAAGTACGTCGACTGCGCGAAATGATCGGCGATCGCCCCGTGCATATCGAGATTGACGGTGGCGTTGATCCCGCCACGGCCCCTCTGGTCGCTGCTGCAGGTGCTGATGTTCTAGTTGCCGGGTCTGCGGTGTTCAAAGGCGGATCGGTGACCAATCCGTCGGTCTACGGCGACAACATTCGTGCCGTACGCACTGCTGCTGAAAGCGCCATCGGCTGAGCACAAGCGCTCCCGCCAGTCATCGACATTCCTGACGGAATGCCTCCTCCTGTTGGGCCCGGCATCGCGCGACGCGCGATGCCGGGCCCAAGGCCGTAAGCGGTATTGGCGCAGCCAATGTTGCGCGGGCGCGGGAGTACACCAGCGGGCGTTGTCACTCTGATTTATTCAGGTCATCAAAGCTGCGACCCTCGGCAACCAACTGCTCCAGCAAAGGCGCAGGTTGCCAGAAATACGGATCCTCTTCTGACCATTCGCGAATATCGCTTAACAGGTCCGGCAGCCCCTGCAGGTCGGCCCATTTCAGCGGCCCGCCCCAAAAGCGCGGAAAGCCGTAACCGTAGAGCAACGTAACATCCACATCCAACGGTCGACGTGCAATCCCCTCACCCACGACGCGCGCCGCTTCGTTCACCATCGCAACCATGTAACGTCGCACAATTTCCTCATCCGAGAAGCTTCGCACAGTCAGTCCCTGCGCCACCCGGTCGGCTTCGATCAGATTCATGACCTCCGGGTTGGGAGTGCCGCCGCGTTGCCCTTTCTGATAAATATAGTACCCCTTGCCGGTTTTCTGACCAAAATGACCAGCCTCACACAGCTTGTCGACATAAAAACTATCCCGCGCTCGCGGGTCTAGACCTGCCGCGCGTTTGCGCTTACGGGTGGCCCAGCCGATATCCAGACCGGCCAGATCCGAAACTGCAAACGGACCCATCGCAAACCCGAACTCTATCAGAGCCTTGTCGATCTGAAACGGTGACGCGCCATCCAGAACCATGTGATCGGCACACGCCCGATAGGCGCTGAGGATCCGATTGCCGATAAACCCGTCACACACACCAGCGCGGACTGAGACCTTGCCCAATCGTTTGCCCAGCGCAAAGCCAGTCGCGACCACCTCGGGCGCTGTCTGATCAGCCACAACGATTTCCAGCAGCTTCATGACATGGGCAGGCGAGAAAAAGTGTAACCCGATGACCGCATCTGGCCGGCTGATCAAACCCGCAATCTCATTGATGTCGAGATAAGAGGTGTTGGTCGCCAGAACCGCCCCCTTCTTACAAACAGCATCCAGCTGCGCGAAGACCTGTTTCTTGACGTCCATGTCTTCAAAGACGGCTTCGATCACAAGATCCGCAGCGCTCAGTGCCTCGTAATCGGTCGCCAGAACCAACTTGTTCTGCAGTATGTCGTCATGATCCTCGGGGCTCAGCTTGCCGCGTTTCACTGCGCCAGCCAGATTCCCCGCGATCCGCTCTCTGGCCGCCCGCGCCGCCTCCGACGACATTTCGAGCAGAACGACCGGCAGGCCTGACAGCAAAGCCGCCGTTGCAATACCCGCGCCCATGGTGCCACCGCCGATGACCCCGACTTGATGCAGTTCCTTCGGTGCGACCCCCTCCAACTCCGGCAATTTTGAAACTGCGCGTTCGGCAAAAAAGGCGTGGATCAGCCCTTTGCGCTGGTCAGAAGCCATGAGCTCCATGAACAATTCCCGCTCGCGCGTCAGGCCCGCAGCGAAATCCTCGGCTTCGCAGGCGGCCTGAACGGCGCGAACGGCGACCGCAGGCGACAACTGGCCCCGCCCCTTCTTGAGCACGGCATCATAAGCAGCGTCAAAATCAATTGGTGCGGGCTTGGGCATGTCGCAGACTGCGCGGCGCGGCGCGTTGCTGTCGAGCAGTTCACGCGTATAGGCCAACCCGATTTCGCGGGGGTCACCCTCTTGCACGCGATCCAGCACTCCCATCTCCAATGCTTTGGGCGCGCGCACGTGCCGCCCGGTTGTGATCATGTCCAAAGCCTTGTCGACCCCAGTTACCCGCGGCAAGCGTTGCGTCCCACCCGCGCCGGGCAGGATACCCAGATTAACCTCGGGCAGCCCGACCTTGGCCGATGGCACCGCGATACGGTAGTGACACGACAAAGCCACCTCGAGCCCGCCGCCCAGAGCAGTCCCGTGCAAAGCCGACACCACCAACAGAGGCGATGCCTCGATACGGTCGCAAAGCGCAGGCAGATAAGGTTCTTGTGGCGATTTGCCGAATTCCCGGATATCGGCGCCTGCAAAGTATGTCCGTCCCTCTCCATAGATCAGCACGGCGCGGGCCCCCTCAGACTCGGCGCGCTCGACCCCCTCAAGAATGCCGCGGCGCATGTCGACGCCCAGCGCATTTACGGGCGGATTCTGTGCGGCCAGTACCGCGATATCGTCGATTTTCTCATAGCTGATCACCTGGGACATGCGCATGACCTCTCTACCCGCGTCACTTATTTGACAGAGACTGAACTGGTCGGGCCGCGTATTCAAGCACATTTTCGACCAACCGTTCGGTTTTTGAATTATTCACACTCTAACGCTTATGTGACGCCCCTCTGCATGCCAACGCGCTAACTTGAGCAAAACAAGCTCAATTGAGACTACGCGGACGTACCGGACAATTTCGTTGGACCGACACCAAAACAGGGAGACATGAAATGTGTGATGTATGCGTGATGAACGCCGTCAAGGATCGGATGATGTCACGGCGATCCTTCTTCAAGGCGGGCGCGGCTGTGGCAGCCGGTACAGCGCTTGGGACGGCCAGTGCGCCTCCGGCATTGGCGGTTGGCCATGGAGAAGTTGTGGACATGACCCACATCTATGACGCCGACTTCCCAACGTACTTTGGCGAGCCGGGCATCGAAGCCACGCAATCCTTCAATTTCAAGGATCACGGATTTAACCTGTTCAATCTTGCGGTCAACGAACATACCGGCACGCATATTGATGCGCCGCTGCATTTCTCGGCAGACGGTCAGTCGGTTGACGAGATCCCGGTATCCAACCTTGTCTGCCCGCTCTGCGTGGTCGATATCGCCGCTAAGGCGGCCGAGGATGCGGATGCGCAGGTCACTCCGGATGACCTGAAAGCCTGGATTGACGCAAACGGCCCAATACCCGATGGCGCCTGCGTGGCGATGCATTCCGGCTGGGGAACCAAGACCGCCACAGCGGGTTTCCGGAATACCGATGATGAGGGCAAAATGCACTTCCCTGGATTCCATGTCGAAGCCGCTCAGATGTTAATAGATGAGACTGGCGCGGTTGCGCTGGCCGTCGACTCTCTGTCTCTGGATCATGGGCCATCTGCAGATTTCGCAACCCACTATGCGTGGCTGCCGACCAATCGTTATGGCATCGAGAACCTGGCCAATCTCGACAAGGTTCCCGCCAGCGGCGCGACGCTCATTGTGGGTGCTCCGGCGCATCGTGGCGGAACGGGTGGACCGGCGCGCATCTTCGCAATGGTCTGAGACATCTGTAGGCAAATTGACGCATCGTGTGGGCGAAGCTTCGGCTTTGCCCATATTTTTAGGGGAAATATTCCACTTTCGCGCTTTGAATTGCGCACGCCGCACAGCTGCTATGTCATGGGTGCTGTGGTTGTATTGTCTGGCCCGCGATACACACGTTCCCGAAACTCAACGATCAACGGGGCTCAAACATATGCGATCATCAGCAACGCAAAACCTCTCGCTGCAGTCAGCCTTCGAAGCCACCACCGACATCGCCAGAGGCATTTTGCAGGCCTTCACAGAAATCGGAGAGGCACGAGTAAAAGTTCACAGGATTCAAGCGCTTTGGTCTCTGTCCGACGCAGAGCTGGCCGCCCGCAGCCTGCGCCGCGAAGACATTGTGCGTCTGGTCATAGCGGACGTGATCTAACCAACCTTGATCGCCTTTTTCAGAGAAACCCGCATCCCTGCGGGTTTTTCTTTGGGCTGCGCTAATATGTTACCAATTTTTCACCACAGGAGCAATCACGTTACATTTTACTTGCCGCGAATCATCTTCATGACTATTAACCGACCCATCGGTCACTTAATGACGTGACATCAAATTCGGAGCCCTCGCCCTATGGACGCCTTTATCTGCGACGCTCAGCGCACCCCAATCGGACGGTATGGCGGAAGCCTCAGCCAGGTGCGCACGGATGATCTGGCAGCAATCCCGATTTCGGCCCTGATGGCGCGCAACCCACAGGTCGATTGGACAAGCGTGGACGATGTGATCTACGGCGACGCCAATCAGGCCGGGGAAAGCAACCGCAACGTTGCGCGGATGGCTGCTCTGCTGGCGGGACTGCCTGTGGATGTACCTGGCACGACGATCAACCGGCTTTGTGCCTCCGGCATGGATGCGGTCGGCATGGCGGCCCGTGCAATCCGGGCCGGGGATTATGACATGGCGATCGCTGGCGGCGTCGAGAGCATGTCCCGCGCGCCATTTGTGATGCCCAAAGCCACCTCGGCCTTCTCGCGAGCCAATGCGGTTTATGACACCACAATCGGCTGGCGCTTCGTGAATCCCAAAATGCAGCAAAATTTTGGTATCGACTCGATGCCCGAAACAGCAGATAACGTAGCGGAAGCTTATGGTATCAGCCGTTCCGATCAGGACGCCTTTGCCGAACGCAGCCAGGCCCGCTGGGCCGCGGCGCACCAGACCGGGGTGTTTCAGGAGGAGATCACCCCGGTCACAATCCCCCAGCGCAAAGGCGACCCTGTCGTGGTTGACACGGACGAGCACCCGCGCCCGGGAACTACAGCCGAGAAACTGTCAGGCCTGAAGGGCATCAACGGACCGGACAAAACCGTGACCGCTGGGAATGCCTCGGGCGTAAACGACGGGGCCGCCGCCATTCTGATGGCAAATGAGGCAACCGCAGCAAAGAACAATCTCACCCCGATTGCCCGTGTGGTCGGCATGTCCGTTGCCGGGGTCGAACCGCGCGTGATGGGCATTGGCCCGGTTCCGGCCAGCCAAAAGGTGCTGGCCCGCGCCGGGCTGAGCATCGAACAGATGGATGTGATAGAATTGAATGAGGCCTTTGCCTCACAAGGGCTGGCGACGTTGCGCGAGTTGGGCGTGGCAGACGACGCGCCGCATGTGAACCCGAACGGCGGCGCAATTGCGATCGGTCACCCGCTTGGGATGAGCGGTGCGCGGCTGGTGATGACCGCCGCCTATCAACTGCGCCGCACGGGCGGGCGCTATGCGCTTTGCACCATGTGCGTGGGCGTTGGCCAGGGGGCCGCACTTATTCTCGAACGCGTGTAAGGGAGGAGACCTCACATGTATGCTCAGATGATCAAGACAGCCGGAACAGGCGTGAAATCCCGCGAGGAGATGACCGAGCAGGAGCGCGCCTTTCAGGACAAGATTGACGCCGATATCAAGATCGAGCCCAAGGACTGGATGCCCGACGACTATCGCGCGACACTGATCCGTCAAATTGGACAGCACGCGCATTCCGAGATCGTCGGTCAGCTGCCCGAAGGCAACTGGATCACCCGCGCACCCACGCTGGAGCGCAAGGCAATCCTGCTGGCAAAGGTGCAGGATGAAGCCGGGCACGGCCTGTATCTCTATTGCGCCGCCGAAACGCTGGGCGTCAGCCGCGATGAGATCACCGAGATGCTGCTGGATGGACGCATGAAATACTCGTCGATCTTCAACTATCCAACGCTGAACTGGGCCGATATCGGTGCGGTCGGATGGCTGGTCGATGGGGCCGCGATCATGAACCAGGTTCCGTTGCAGCGGACGTCCTTCGGACCCTACTCGCGCGCGATGATCCGCATTTGCAAGGAAGAATCGTTCCACCAGCGTCAGGGTTATGACGCGATCCGCAAGATGGCCGAAGGCACGCCCGAACAGCGCAGGATGGCGCAGGACGCGATGAACCGTCTGTGGTACCCGTCGCTGATGATGTTCGGGCCATCGGACAAGGAAAGCGTGCATTCCGCGCAATCCATGGCTTGGAAGATCAAGATCAACACCAATGATGAGCTGCGCCAGAAGTTCGTGGACCAGACCGTGCCACAGGCCGAGTATCTAGGTCTGACCATTCCCGACCCGGACCTGAAATGGAACGAAGAGCGGGGCCACTACGACTACACCGACCCGGACTGGTCCGAGTTCTTCGATGTGATCAAGGGCAACGGCCCATGTAACGTCGACCGTTTGGCCGCGCGCAACAAGGCCTGGGACGACGGTAAATGGGTTCGTGACGGGCTGCTGGCCCATGCCCGCAAGAAACGCGCTACAAATCTGGCTGCAGAATAAGACTGCCCTGAGGAGGATACCAAATGAACAACGAATGGCCCCTGTGGGAAATCTTCATCCGCGGACAACATGGCATGAGCCACCGCCATGTCGGATCGTTACACGCGCCAGACGCCGAGATGGCGATCAAAAATGCCCGCGACGTCTATACCCGCCGCAATGAAGGCGTTTCGATCTGGGTGGTTGAGGCCAACAACATCTCGGCCTCATCGCCCAGCGACAAAGGTCCGCTGTACGAGCCCAGCGAAAGCAAGGTGTACCGCCATCCAACCTTCTTCGACATTCCCGAAGAAGTGGGGGCGATGTAATGAGTGCTCCGGTTTCCAATGACGCTTTGCTGCAGTTCCTGCTGCGAATGGGGGACAACACCCTGATCCTTGGCCATCGCGTCAGCGAATGGTGCGGCCATGCACCGGTGCTTGAGGAAGACATCGCTCTGGCCAATACCGCGCTGGACCTGATCGGTCAGACCCAGATGTGGCTGGGCCTTGCAGGAGAGATCAATGGCGGCAAGAGCGCTGATGATCTAGCCTTTCTGCGCGACGCCTGGGATTTCCGCAACGTACTGCTGGTAGAAGTTCCCAACGGAGATTTCGGACGCACTCTGATGCGTCAGTTCCTGTTTGATGCGTGGCATTCAATCATGCTCGGGCGTCTGATGAAATCATCCGACGAACGAGTTGCCGCGATCGCTGCCAAAGCCAGCAAAGAGGTCACCTATCACCTCGAACGTTCGGGCGATACGGTCGTCGGTCTGGGCGACGGGACCGAAGAAAGCCATGCCCGCATGCAAGAGGCGCTGGATTACCTTTGGCCCTATGTGGGCGAGATGTTTGCCAGCGACGACGTGGATGCCGAGATGGTTACGGCGGGGATCGCCCCGAGCCCGGCTGATCTGCGCGCAGAATATGACGCTCTAGTCGAGCGCATCCTGACCGAAGCGACCCTGACCATTCCAGAAAGCCGCTTTGCCCACAAAGGCGGACGCGATGGTCGCATGCATACCGAGCATCTGGGCCACTTGCTGACGCAAATGCAGTGGCTGCAACGCGCCTATCCCAGCGCAAAGTGGTAAGGATCGATGCGGGCCTCAACGGATCAGGTTTGGCAATGGCTCGACGCCGTACCAGACCCCGAGATTCCAGTGATCTCGGTCGTCGATCTGGGTATCGTGCGCGATGTTCAATGGGATGATGACACTCTGAAGGTCACGGTCACGCCGACCTATTCTGGCTGTCCGGCGACCTCGGTGATCAGCATGGACATCGAAACCGCACTACGTGACCACGGGATCAGCGATTTGCGGATCGAGACCAGCATCTCGCCGGCGTGGACCACCGATTGGCTCAGCAAAAAAGGCCGTGCCAAACTTGAAGATTACGGCATCGCCCCGCCCCAGCCCGCAGGCGGCCCCGAACGTTGCCCGCACTGCGGCAGCAAGGCGGTTGAGAAGGTCAGCCAGTTCGGCTCGACCCCATGCAAGGCCCATTGGCGCTGCACCGACTGCCTGGAACCTTTTGACTATTTCAAGTGCATCTGAGGGAGGATCACCGGATGGCACGCTTTCACGATCTGGAAGTCACCGACATTCACAAAACCATCCGCGATGCGGTGGTGGTGACGTTGAAGCCGATGAACGGCTCGGCTGAGGAGTTCGACTTTACCCAAGGCCAATACCTGACCTTCCGCCGCGATTTCGACGGGGAAGAGCTGCGTCGCTCTTATTCGATCTGCGCAGGCAAGGATGACGGAATTCTGCAGGTGGGGATCAAGCGTGTGGATGGTGGCGCGTTCTCAACCTGGGCGAACAGCGATCTGAAGGTCGGCGATACGGTGCAGGCGATGCCCCCCATGGGCAGCTTTCACACCGCAATCGATCCGTCCGCCGAAAAGCAGTATCTGGGTTTTGCCGGTGGGTCGGGCATCACCCCGGTTCTGTCGATCCTGAAAACCACACTCGCCCGAGAGCCACACTCCCGGTTCACGTTGGTCTATGCCAACAAAGGCGTGAACACGATCATGTTCCGAGAGGAGCTGGAAGACCTTAAGAACCTCTATATGGAGCGTCTGAACGTCATCCATATTCTGGAAATAGACGCGCAAGAGATCGAACTATTCACTGGTCTGGTGACGCAGGAAAAATGCGCCGAACTGTTTGAGCACTGGATCGACATCCAGAACGTCGACACAGCCTTTATCTGTGGCCCCGAGCCCATGATGCTGGGTATTGCCTCAGCGCTGCGCGCACATGGGTTGAATGACGGGCAGATCAAGTTCGAGCTCTTCGCCAGCGCCCAACCTGGTCGCGCCAAGCGAAAGGTGAGTGGAGCAGACACGTCATCTCAGGCCAACCAGACCAAAGCGTCGATCACGATGGACGGGGCTACGCAGACAGTCACCATGCCCAAGGATCAGTCGATCCTTGATGCGGCTTTGGAAAACGCGATGGACGCGCCTTACGCCTGCAAGGCCGGGGTCTGTTCAACCTGCCGATGCCGGGTGCTTGAAGGCGATGTCGAGATGGTCGCCAATCACGCATTGGAAGATTACGAGGTCGAGAAAGGCTATGTCCTGAGCTGTCAGGCCTATCCGCTGACCGACACCGTGGTCGTGGACTACGACCAGTAGACGGAGGGAATGATGGCTGAAGACATGACAATCGAGAGCTATCTCGCAGCAGGTGGCGTTCTAAGCAACCCGACCAATGTTCCGCCGCGCTATCGCGCGGAGCTGATGAAGCTGATGGCAACTTTCGTAGACAGCGAACTGGCCGGCGCAGCAGGCTTTGCCGATATCATCAATCAGGGCCCCGGCATCAAAGAACGCATCGCGGCGGCCAAGATTGTGCTGGAAAAGACCGACAATGCGGATCGTGTTTTGAAGATCATGGGCGAGTTCGGAGCCAATACGGATCGCTATGCAAATCACCACCCCTGGACCACGCGTCTGGATCGTGATGCAGATATCGGGGCGACCCGCTCTGAGCATGACATGCGCCTTGCGGTGTTCAACTATCCGATCGAGGGGTGGGAAGACGCTGTGGTGATGAATCTGCTGATGAGTCAGGCGGTTGCCGTTCAACTCTCTCAGTTTTCGCAGATATCCTATCAACCTCTGGCCGAAGCCTTCCGCGAGATATCCCCGATCGAGGCACGCCACGGTGAGCTGGCCTTTGAGGGTGCGGGCAAGCTGATCGAACAGGGAAAGGCTGCAGAGATGCAAGTGTCAGTCGACTATTGGTGGCCCCGCGTCGCGGCCAGTTTCGGGGTCGGCACCGCCGAGAAAACCGAAACGCTCCGCAAGCTTGGGCTGCGGCAGCTGACCGGGGTTGAAATGAAAGATCAGTGGGTGGCCAGAGCGACCGAACAGGTCGAGAAACTGGGCCTCAAAGCGCCCTAACTTTCAAGGTCGGCGCTTGCGACTCAGCAACCCATACTTCACGGCCAATCCGCGAAGTGAACGACGCTTGCGCCGATCTTTCTTCGATGCCTTCCGCGATTGAGCACCACTTTTCCGATTGAACTCGAAGACATCAATCACGCGCTCGGCGCAGCCACAGGCTTCGCCCAGACCGACTTTAGCAAAGTAGAATTTATCGAAACGATCAGGGCATTGCATAAGGGGCCTCCGCCCTCATTCAAACCGATCCGTGCTGCGAAACCAAATCAACTCTGCGCCAAACGCCTGTTAGAGACCGTCAACGCCGGACAAGGTCAGGTCACTCACCAGCGCGGCATAGTCGCTGCGTGCATCGGTATCTGCGCCTGCGTTCCACATGTAGAACCAGTTCAGCATCCCGAACACGGACATGGTGGTCGCTCGCAGCTTGGCTGCGTCATCCTTGAAGGTTGCAGGCGAGGTGCTGGCGATGATGTCGCTTACGAACACCACCAGATCTCTTTGATATCCACGCAGCAGTTTCTGCTGATCCTCGGGCAAGGCCGACATGCCGCTGGTTTGCACCCGGTGCTCATCATCCACGCCCTGATAGGCCAGCAGAATTTCCCGTACGACGCGCCTCAGGCGTTCCGCAGGCTCCAGCCCATCAAGGTCAAGGCCGCAAATCTGGTCACGCAGCTGCAGCAGGTAGCTGTCGAGTATATCGAACAGAATGGCATCCTTGCTGTCATAGTAATGATAGATGTTGGCCTTCGATATCCCGCATTCCCGCGCCAGTTGAGACATGGACGCCCGATCAAACCCTTCCTGCGCGAAAACGCGCGCGGCGGATTTCAGGATGCGAGCCCGTTTGTGGTCATGGTCTTTTGCTATCGTGCGCGCCAATACACTACACTCCGTCTCTGCGTTAACTGTCCCGATTGTCGATCACGCGCCGGGCTTTGCCCTGCGAGCGTTCGACTTCGCCCGGCTCGCCTATATCGATCTCGGTCGAGATGCCAACCACCTCTTTAATCCGGCGCGATAGCATCCGGGCAGCAGCGGTTTTGCTCAGCTCATCTGCTGCGTCCGGCGTTGCCTCGACATGGATGCGCATCGCGTCCATCCGACCCGCTTTGTAGAGCTCGATCTGGTAATAGGGCGCGAGACCGCCGGTTGCCAGAACCTGCTCCTCGATCTGGCTGGGGAAGACATTGACACCACGCAGAATGATCATGTCATCCGAACGCCCGGTGATTTTCTCCATCCGTCGCATCGATCGCGCGGTGCCGGGTAGCAGCCGGGTCAGGTCGCGGGTACGATAGCGGATCATCGGAAGGCCCTCTTTGGTCAGAGTGGTAAAGACTAGCTCACCAATCTCGCCATCGGGGAGGACCTCGCCAGTCACGGGGTCAATAATCTCGGGATAGAAGTGATCTTCCCAGATCACCGGACCGTCTTTAGTTTCGACGCACTCATTTGCGACGCCCGGTCCCATGATCTCGGATAGGCCATAGATATCGACGGCATGCATGTCGAAAGCTTGCTCAACCTCGGCGCGCATCGAATCCGTCCATGGCTCGGCACCAAAGACGCCAACAGCCAGAGAGCTTTCGCGCGGATCAAGGCCAACCTTATGATACTGCTCAAGAATGTTCAGCATATAGGACGGTGTCACCATAATCCCGTCCGGTTTGAAATCTGTGATCAGATCAACCTGCTTTGCGGTCTGCCCGCCGCTCATCGGGACGACCGTGGCCCCCAGACGTTCGATCCCGTAATGCGCGCCCAAACCGCCGGTGAACAGGCCATAGCCATAGGCATTGTGCACCATGTCGCCCCGGCGCAAGCCGCTGGCCCGCAAGGACCGCGCCACCAAATCCGCCCAATTGTCGATGTCGCCCTGCGTATAGCCAACTACAGTCGGCTTGCCCGTGGTCCCCGACGAGGCATGGACCCGAATGATCTGCTCTCGCGGAACGGCAAACAGGCCAAACGGATAGTTTTCCCGCAGATCGTTCTTGTAGGTAAACGGGAACCGCGCCAGATCACTGAGGGATTGCAGGTCGTCAGGATGCACCCCGGCCTCATCAAACCGCTGCCGGTACATAAGTACGTTCTCATAGGCATGGCGCAGCGACCATTTCAGCCGATCCAACTGTAAGCTGCGGATTTCATCAATCGAGGCGATCTCGATCGGATCAAGATCCGCCTTGTTCGGAGTAAGATCCTTCATGCCATCCCCCTCGTCTCAGGTCTCATCAAACACTGGCCCTTTGACCGCGCGGGAAAAGCCCCGAAACTCTGCGATCTTCTGGCCGGTCTGGTTGGTTACGGTTACGTCATAGATGCCGCTGCGCCCGGTCAGGCTTTGTTCCGTTGCGCGGGCCGTCAGCAGGTCACCGGAGCGCGCAGGCGCGACGTAGCTGATCACATTGTGCTGCGCCACTGTGGACTGGTTGCGACTGTTGCAGGCAAAGGCAAAGGCGCTGTCGGCCAACATGAAGGTCACGCCGCCATGGCAGATCCCGTGCCCGTTGCAGTGATGCTCGGCGACCTGCAGCGCCAACGTTGCAACACCTTCATCCATCTCGACCAGTTCCATGCCTGCCCATTGCGAGGCATTGTCCCGCCCCCACATGGCAGCGGCGGCTTTTTGGGCGCGTTCCTTCGGTGTCATCTCATTCCCCCCGAAACACCGGCGCGCGCTTTTCCAGAAACGCAGTTACGCCTTCGGCATAATCCGCGCTTTCACCGCAGGTTTTCATTGCGTCCGCCTCAATCTCCAGATGATCGGTCAGAGTATGCGTGGCAGCCGCTTGTATCGTCTGCTTCGTCAGGCCAAGCCCCAGCGTCGGACCATTCGCGAATTGTTCCGTCAGCGCGCGCGCCTCGGCCACCAGATCGGCGTCGGGAATCGCTTTCCAGATCAGCCCCCAATCTGCCGCCTCCTGCGCTGGCAACGGCTGCCCGGTCAGGGCCAGACCCTTGGCCCGCGCCTCACCCAGCAGGTGCGGCAAATGCCAGCTGCCGCCGGTATCGGGGATCAGACCAACTTTGGAAAACGATTGGATGAACTTCGCAGATTCGGCGGCAAGTACCACGTCGCAGGCCAAGGCGAGATTCGCCCCTGCCCCGGCAGCGACACCATTGACGGCACAAACAACGGGAAATTCCAGCGACCGGATCAGGCGGACCAAAGGCGCATAAAACGTACGCACTGTGTGGCCGAGATCAGGCGGCCCCTCCATCGTTGCAGGGTTTCGATTCCCCAAATCCTGCCCTGCACAGAACCCACGACCCGCGCCAGTCAGCAGCACAGAACGGGCGCCTTCGTCGCGCGCGGCTTCAAGCGCAGCGCGCAGGGCATAATGCATCTCATCAGTGAAACTGTTCAGGCGATCTGGGCGATTGAGTGTAATTTCAACCCATTGCCCCATATTCTGCGAAATAATCGTGTCGGACATACCCGGTTCGCTTTTCATAAGTAACAACAAACTTCTTGCATAAACCGAACGGTTGGTCAATAAATTCTCCAAGCTTTTGTGAATCGGCGGGTCAACGACATCTGTTTAGCCCCGTTGATAGTTACAAAACGAACCAATACCAAATTCACGACTTGCGCTTTTGAGGAGGAGATCCGGTCATGAAATTCACCAAGCTCACCACCCTGTTGGCCTCGGCAACGCTGGCGGTGTCCGGCACCATCGCCTTTGCTGCCGACTACACTTTGACGATTTCCAGCTGGGCACCGCCCACCCATGGCATCAACGCAAAGATGTGGCCCAAATTCGTCGAGATGGTGGAAGAGGCCACCGACGGGCAGGTCACTGCGGAACTGAAACTGGGCATCGCACCACCGCCCGCACAGATGGACCTGATCATGGACGGCGCTGCCGATGCCTCGATCATCTTCCACGGCTATCAGCCGGGTCGCTTCGTCACCACCAAACTGATCGAGCTGCCGGGTTATGAAGGTTCGGCCGAGGACGCTTCGGTGGCTTACTGGCGCGCATATGACCAGCACCTCAAAGCTGCTGACGAACATCGCGGTGTGAAGGTCATTGCCCTGCACACCCATGGCCCTGCACAGCTGCATTCCAGCACCCCCGTGACCTCTCTGGAGGAAGTATCGGGTCTGAAGGTGCGCATCCCCGGTGGCGTTGGCGGTGACGTAGGCGCAGCGCTTGGTGCAACCGGCATTCAGGTGCCTGCCCCGAAGGTCTACGAGACGCTGGCATCGAAAGCCGCTGACGGCGTGGTAATGCCACTGGAATCGCGCAAGGGTTTCAAGCTAACCGAGGTTGCGCAGAACGTCTATGAGATGCCCGGTGGCCTCTATCGTGGTTCGTTTGCCTTCATCATGAACGAAGACACCTTCGCAGATCTGCCACCCGAGCTTCAGACGGCGTTGGAAGAAAACGTATTCGGTGAACCGCTGAGCCGTGAGATCGGCAAGATCTGGGATGAGATTGATGCCACAGGTCGCGAGGCGACCGAAGCGGCGGAAGGCAATGCCATCAACGCTGCCACAGACGCGGATATGGAGAAGTTCTCGGCCATCGCTGAAGACATCCGCGGCAAGGTCATCGCCGAGGTTGACGCAACAGGTGTCGACGCTCAGGCCGCCTATGACATGATCAAATCGGAAATGTCCTCGAACTGATCCGACTGCAGGGCGGCCTTTGCGCCGCCCTGACTTACCCTGCGCGAGTTTCCCATGACCCCGATAATCCAGCTTGTGCGACGCGCCAGCGCCCTTCCCGTGATCGTGGCGTGCATCGCCCTGTTCATCCTGATGGCAATGACATTTTGCGATGTGATCCTGCGTTCGGTCTTAAATGCGCCCATTGAGGCCGCCACCGAACTGACGCGGATTCTGATGGCCATTCTGGTGTTTTCAGTCCTCCCGATCGTCTCAACCACCAACGGCCATATCGCAGTCGATCTGACGGACGGGTTCTTCCACCGTCTGCATCTGTCGCGTGCGCAGGACGTGGTGATCTATGTGGTCAGCGGCATCATGTTGTTCTGGCCGGTCCAACGCGTTTGGGTCCTGGCTGAACGCGCGCGGGATTATGGGGATGTGACCGAATATCTCTCAATCCCCACCTACCTGATCGGCTGGTTCATTACCCTGTCTGTTGCCATCACCGCACTGGTGATGATCGCCACCGGGCTGCTAAAGGCCTTCGCCCCAAATACTTTGACGGAGCCTATGTAATGACCGCAGCACTGATCGGATTTGCGATTGTATTGATCCTGGTGCTGGTGCGCCTGCCCATCGTCTTTGCCATGGGACTGGTCGGCACATTGGGCTTCGCCTACGAACGTGGCGGCTCGATCTTTGATGAGCGCGGGTTGAAGGCTGCCATGTCCATGGTGGGCCGCCAGATCACTGATACTGCTCAGGATTATGGTCTATCCGTTGTTCCGCTTTTCATCTTGATGGGCCTGTTCGTGAACAAGGGTGGCATGGCGCGCGAGCTTTATGCAGTGTCCAATGCTTTCTTGGGTCACATGCGCGGCGGAATCGCTATGGCCACGGTCGCAGCCTGTGGTGGGTTCTCGGCCATTTGCGGCTCGTCTCTGGCCACCGCTGCGACCATGTCAAAGGTCGCGATGCCGCAGATGCGACGCTATGGCTATTCCGACGAACTTTCGACCGCCTCGATTGCCGCTGGTGGCACGTTGGGCATTCTGATCCCCCCATCGGTCATTCTGGTCATCTATGGGCTGCTGACCGAGACCTCGATCGGGAAACTGTTCATGGCGGGGATCATACCTGGCATTCTCGGTATCCTCTTCTACCTTTTCGCGGTGCGCTGGACCGTTTGGCGCAATCCCGAGTCCGGGCCGGCCGGGGAGCGCGCCACCTGGTCGGAGCGTATCCGTGCACTGGGCTCGGTCTGGGCCGTGCTGCTGTTGTTCTTTCTGGTGATCGGCGGGCTGTACGGAGCCTTTGACTTTGAACCCCTAAACCTGACCTTTTCACCGACTGAGGCCGCAGGCATGGGTGCCGCGGGAGCCTTTCTGATCGCCCTATTTCGAGGTGGTCTGACTGTTGGCTCAACCTTTGAGGTGCTGAAAGAGACCTGCTTTACGGCGTCTGCCTTGTTCGCGGTGCTGATCGGCGCGCAGATATTTTCGAACTTCATCAATCTGGCTGGCTTGCCCGAAGCCCTGATTGCAATGGTCACAGCCTATGATGTGGCGCCGTTTGTCGTGATCCTGATGATCCTTGGTATCTACATCATTCTGGGTTGCGTCTTCGAATCTCTCTCGATGCTGTTGCTGACGGTTCCGATCTTCTTCCCGTTGGTCACGTCTCTGGGCTATGACCCAATCTGGTTTGGCATCGTTGTTGTGGTTGTCACCGAAATCTCGCTGATCACCCCGCCTGTGGGCCTGAACGTCTTCATCCTGAAAGGCGTGGTGGGCGATGTCTCGACCGGCACCATCTTTCGCGGCGTTACACCATTCTGGATCGCCGATATCTTCCGCCTCACGCTGATCGTGCTGGTGCCCATCGTGGTCCTGTACCTGCCGCAGCAAATGGGCGCATTAGGGCACTAAGCCCCGCCTCATTAAACAGGAGAACACCATGTCCCTGCATCAGATTTCCAGCTTTGCCGCTGGCACTTGGGTCGCGCCCGGCGAAGGCGCACGCACCATCGCATCCGCCATCACCGGCGCACCATTTGCCAGCGCAGGAAACGCGGCGCTCGACATGCAGGCCATGCTGGATTACGCGCGCAACACCGGCGGCCCCGCTCTGCGCAAGCTCACGTTCCACGACCGCGCCCGGATGCTCAAGGCGTTGGCACAAGCGTTGTCTGCGCACAAGCAGGCCCTTTACGACCTGAGCTTTGAGACCGGGGCCACGCAGAAGGACCACCTGATCGATATCGACGGCGGCATCGGCACGATGTTTGTCTTCGCCTCTAAAGGCAGACGCGAGATGCCGGACGCTCAAGTCTACCTAGACGGTGAGATTGAGCAGCTTTCGCGCAACGGCACCTTTCTTGGGCAACATATCTGCACACCACTGCAGGGCGTGGCAGTTCATATCAATGCGTTCAACTTCCCGGTCTGGGGGATGCTGGAGAAACTGGCCCCGACGCTGCTTGCGGGCGTCCCCGCCATCGTGAAACCGGCCACCAATAGCTGTTACGTCACCGAACTCGCTGTACGGATCATGCTGGACAGCGGCATCTTGCCCGCAGGTGCGCTGCAACTGGTCTCGGGCGGGTTAGGAGACATGCTGGATCACATGGGCTGTCAGGATGTGGTCAGCTTCACTGGCTCGGCGAACACCGCGTTGAAGCTACGGCAGACACCTGCGATCTTGCAGAACTCGGTCCGGTTCGTTGCCGAGCAGGACAGCTTGAACGCCTCGATCCTCGGCCCCGATGTAAAACCCGGCACGCCCGAATTCGACCTGTTCATCAAGGAAGTCTCCCGCGAGATGACCACCAAGGCGGGTCAGAAATGCACCGCCATTCGACGCATCATCGCACCCGACAGCCAGATCGATGCGGTGATCAACGCGCTGTCAGCGCGGCTGGCGAAGATCACCATCGGCGACCCTCGGGTCGAGACCACGCGCATGGGTGCGCTTGTGTCCAACGGGCAGAAGGCCGACGTGCTGGAAAAGGCCGCTCTGATCGGGCAAGAGGCTGAACGGGTCTTCGGCGATCCGGACGCGTTCGACCTACACGGCCCCGAGACCGGAGCCTTCGTCCCCCCGATGCTGTTTCACTGCGCCGACCCAGACAAAGCGCAGCGAGTCCATGACACCGAGGCGTTTGGCCCAGTATCGACCCTCATGGGATATCGCGATCTAGATCACGCGGTGGCGCTGGCCAATCGCGGTCAGGGGTCTCTGGTCACGTCGCTGATCACTCATGACACCGACGTCGCGCGCGGCGTGGTGATGGGATCTGCGGCTTTTAACGGACGTATCTACATCAACAACCGCGACTCGATGGCGGAATCGACCGGTCACGGCTCTCCGCTGCCGCATATGGTGCATGGTGGACCGGGCCGTGCGGGCGGCGGTGAGGAAATGGGCGGTGTGCGCGGTGTGAAACACTATATGCAGCGCACAGCCATTCAGGGATCACCACAGATGCTCTGCAGCATCGGAACCAAATGGGTACCCGGAGCGACAGAAGTCAAAGGCTCTGCACACCCCTTTACCCGCAAGTTCGGAGAGCTGCAGGTCGGAGAGACGCTGCACACCGGCTCGCGCAAAATCACGCTGGACGATATCGAACACTTCGCCAATTTCACCGGCGATACGTTCTACGCCCATATGGACGAGGACGCAGCGGCGCGAAATCCGTTCTTCCCGGGCCGCGTGGCGCATGGCTATCTGTTGCTGAGCTTTGCTGCGGGCCTGTTTGTCGAGCCGAACGAGGGGCCGGTGCTGGCCAATACCGGGCTGGACGGGCTGCGCTTCATGAAACCCGTTGTTGCCGGAGATAGCATCAAGGTACGACTGACGGTGAAGCAGAAAACTCCGCGCAATGATGACTATGGTGAGGTCCGCTGGCACGTGTCCCTGACCAATCAGGATGACGAACCGGTCGCAGAATACGAGCTTCTGACCATGAACGCGCGCTGAAGGGCTGCACATACCTGTTTTTCTTATTGGACCTAATGGGTTAAACTGGTCGTATGACCAACCAAAGCTCGTGGTTCGAAACGGCTGTGGCCGAGTTGACGGACCCGCAAGACCAGCGGGTGTGGTCGATCATTGTCTCGCTGTTTGGAGACATGGCGCAGGAGCCCGGAGCCCAGATCTCGGGCGGTGCTCTGACACGGATTATCGAGCCGATGGGCATCAAGCCCGAAGCCATCCGTGTCGCTGTACATCGCTTGCGCAAGGATGGCTGGATCGAGAGTGACCGGATTGGCCGCGTCTCGCGCCATATTCTTTCGGAGTTCGGCAGAACCCAATCGGCCATGGTCACGCCGCGCATCTATGCGCGCGGCCCGACACCCATCGAGCATTGGCATCTGCTGATCGCCGAAGACGGATCCGGAACGCAGGTGCTTGAGGACGTGATGCTCAGCGATGATTACATCCCCATAGGGCGCAATGTTGCTATGGGTGCAGGCGTGGCTCCGAGTCAGACGGATGGCTTGCTCGCTCTGGACATTTTCCCGCACACAGCCCCGAAATGGGTTCAGGATCGGTTGTGCCCACCTGAGTTACGCGCCTCGTGTCAGACCCTTTTGGCAGCGGTCGACAGGGCTGCGAAGTCCCGCCCCGAGGCGTGGGTGCCAACACCCTTGCAGAGCGCGACTTTGCGCACCCTGCTCGTGCATCGATGGCGGCGTGTTGTGCTGCGCCAGCCGGATCTGCCCCCGGGGTTCTACCCTTCGGACTGGGTTGGTCCCGCGTGCCGCGACCGTGTGTTTGGCCTGCTTGACGTGCTACCGCGCCCATCGGCAGCCGTGCTGAGTGGGAATGGCTGACCATACGGCAGTCTGTTCAAACTGCGTGCCTGCCCCATATCATCAATGCAGTGCGCAAACGAAGGGGAGGCAGAGATGGCGGCGCAAACCGACATGCTGATCGTCGGAGCCGGGTTCTCGGGCCTGACTATGGCACTTGAGGCTCGCAAGCGCGGGCTATCGGACATTACCATTCTGGAAAAAGCCAGCGATATCGGCGGGACATGGCGCGAAAACACCTATCCCGGCGTTGCTTGCGATGTACCCTCGCATCTTTATTCAATGGCAACCCACCTCAACCCGCATTGGACCCGCGCCTATGCCGGTGGCCCTGAGATCCAGTCCTATCTGCAGCGTATCGCGCGGGACGAAGGGCTATATGAGCTCTGCCATTTTCATCAGAAACTCAAATCCGCCCATTGGGACGGCTCCCGATGGCAAGTTGAAACAGAGGATGGCCACCGCTGGTCAGCGCGCTTTCTGGTCTCGGCCATCGGCGCACTGCATGTGCCGCGCATTCCGCAGATACCAGGCGCCAGTAGCTTTCCCGGCCTCAGCTTTCATTCCGCGGAATGGGATCATGACGTTTCGCTGAGCGGCAAACGGATCGCCGTTATCGGGACCGGAGCTTCAGCAGTTCAATTCATCCCCGAGATCGCTAAAACCGCAGCCCGCGTCACCATTTTCCAACGCAGCGCACCCTACGTTCTGCCTCGCCCGGACGGCCCGATTGCTCCATGGGTGCGCCGCTTGTACGCGCACCTTCCGCTGCTGCCCCGCATCCGGCGCCAATTGATCTATATGTTGTTCGAGTTTCGCCACCGCGTATTCCGAGGCGAACCCCGCGCCGTCGACTTTGCAATGAAAATGTGGCGACAGGCTTTGGAGAGCGCAATATCCGACCCAACACTGAGAGCGGCGCTGACGCCCGATTACACAATCGGGTGCAAACGCATCCTAAGCTCAAACGACTGGTACCCGGCACTGGCCCGAGACGATGTAGATGTGGTGCCTCGTGCGGTCACTTCGATTGACGGAAACCGTCTTACGGCAAGCAACGGCGATGAGATCGAGGCCGATGTTCTGATCTGGGGAACCGGGTTCCATGTGACTGACATGGTCGACAATCTCGACATCACGGGTGCTGATGGTCTGACCCTGAAACAAGCTTGGACCGATGGCATGAAGGCGAACCTTGGCACCGCAATCGCCGGGTTTCCCAACTTCTTCATCCTTCTAGGACCCCATACCGGGCTGGGGCACAATTCGGTTGTGCTCATGATCGAAGCGCAAGTCGCCCATATCGGCCGCGTTCTGTCGGGGATGCGTGCGAATGGCCTCCGCATCATTACCCCGGATGCCGACAAGCAGGCTGCGTTCACGCAAGAAATGCAAGAGCGCCACCTTGAGAGCGTTTGGCAATCTGGCGGTTGCACCTCGTGGTATCAGGACGCCAACGGGCGCAACACGACGCTCTGGCCGGGCACAGTCTCCGAGTTCAGAAAACGCATGGTGCGATCGGGGCTCGAGCAATACCATGCCCTAACAGAAACAACCGGAGATCCCTGATGTCGATCCTGCTAACGATTGTCTTGCTGTTGGTGGCTTGCCTGCTGGGCATGCACCTTTGGACCCGCCGCCTGACGCGGCAGGGTACCGAGATGGTGCCGCAACTGGGACAGATCGTTCCTGTTCCGGGTGGCAGCATCCACTATGTCGAAAAAGGCGACCCCGCCAACCCGACCATCGTCATGATCCACGGCCTCTCGGGCCAGTTGCAGCATTTCACCTATGCGCTGATGGATGACCTTGCGCAGGATTATCACGTTCTCGCGGTCGACCGTCCGGGCTGTGGCTATTCCACCCGCGATACTGCTCAACTGGCGGCCTTGCCTGAACAGGCCCGCATGATCCACGCGTTTCTCGAAACCAAGAATGTCGATCAAGCCATATTGGTTGGTCACTCGCTCGGCGGCGCCGTGTCACTGGCAATGGCTCTGGACTACCCGGACAGAACGGCGGCGCTGGCGCTGCTGGCTCCCCTGACTCAGGCAATGCCCACACCGCCTGCCGTCTTCAAACCACTGGAAATCCGCACCGAGTGGCTGCGCAACCTCATCGGCAACACGATCGCCGTCCCGATGGCCCGAAAAACTGCGCCCCTCGTCTTGAAAGACGTCTTCGCCCCCGAACCCGCGCCCAATGATTTTCTGGATCGTGCCGGAGGTGCCCTCGGCCTGCGCCCCTCGGCCTTCATTACCGCATCGCAAGACGTCATCGGTGTCGAATCCAGCATGGGCGCATTGAACCAGCGTTATGGTGAACTGCAAACGCCCGGTGGTATCCTGTACGGCAGCGAAGACCCAATCCTGTCAGCCAGGGTCCACGGCGCGGCAATGACGAAATTTGGCCTGACCTTTGAGGAATTAGAGCAGTGCGGCCATATGATCCTGATCACCGAACCCGAAGCCTGTGCGCGTTTCATTCGCCAAATCGCCGAGAAAACCCACGGCCTCACAACAAAACGTAGCACTCGCTGAGAGACCAAGCAAAGAATCTCGACGGGCACGCTTTTCCCTCTTGACCCTCCCCGGCCCCTCGCTTAAATCGCCTCTCACTCATGGCGGAGTAGCTCAGTTGGTTAGAGCAGCGGAATCATAATCCGCGTGTCGGGGGTTCAAGTCCCTCCTCCGCTACCAAAATCCCAACATTGTCCGAAACGTGCTAACGCGCACCCGCGTATGGCGTTTATTCAACTCAGGCCTTCGATCGCAATACCGCTTCAAACACTTGTTTGATCTCTGCGATCTGCTCCGGTGTATAGCCCGAAGATACCTGATCTGAACCATTTTCCAGATCATCAGTCGAAAACAGCTGCGGTAGAGAGGGGAAGAAGGACTGGCGCAGCGCCTCATTACCCTGTTCATATTTGCTCACGTAGTCCCGGCGTTGAGCTTGCGTCAGCATCCGCGCCTTTCCACTCTGATCCGGTGGCAATGCCCTTTGTATTTGACGGATTTTCGGATGCCCTGCCTCTGCCAAGGCCTGCAGCAACTGAATGCGCCCAAGGGAGGGAGAGGTGTTCTCAACCCGCGTTTTGGGCACCAAACGCGCCAGGTCATCGAAACCCATCACAGACAGAGCGTCCGTCACTGTCGATCCCCCGATCAGACTGTCGCGTTCGCAGATACGTGGATGGATATCGCATTCCAGATTGAACCACGGCCGCAATTCCGCATAGTAATCCGATCCGGAACCATCGAACTTATCGATGTATTCCCAGATCGTCCCCCGGAATCGACCGTTCTTCATTTTCTGCAGGTATTTACTTTCGATATAGCGATCCTGCCGACGGAAATAGACCAACAAATTTAAAGGATACTGTCCAAGCACAGGAAGCGCTTCCATGATATCGGCGGGCGACATTCCAAACAGCATCTCTGACGAAATCAGAGCCTTTCGGGCTGTGCAGGTTCGAATTTGCTGTGTCAGATGTGAGGATATCTCTTCAAGCTGCTCCAGACGATGCTTGTTGATCGCAACAGCAAGCTTATTGACCGAGGAATGCCCTTTGGCGGTAGCATATAATAGCCCTGTATCTTCGAGCGTGGCAGAGTTCTCATTACAATAGTGCTGAAGCGCTGTGGTACCGCTTTTGGCAGTGCCAATATGCAGCCAGATTTCCTGAACCATATTTGCCTTCGGTTTCTTACTTGCGCTTCGGCCACCGCACGAATGCTAAGAATTTTGATGATTTCATCACTCGGGGAATACAAAGTAAACGCGTATTCTTAACGAGCCCGGCGATTTCCAAGCTCTCGGTGCGGCTCTCAGGATGATGACGTTTATTCTGCATGTAAAAAACGGCGGTTATGATCCCATACTTTCAAATGCCATAGGACAACCTGTGGTCGCGAACTGAATTTAGTGCGAGGAACTGCCAAAGCATTCAATTCAGAATACCGGCGATTGCCCCGATTAGGTTCAACACTTGGAACGTGTCACGGTTTACATCGCAAACTTAGTCTCCGACTCGCACATAGTATCTTTTGCACCGCAATCCCCATCAGCTGGGGTCGTCGTCCCGGACATACCCCTCATAGATGTAGTCACCCGGTGATAGTTCTTAGCCTTCCCGAGCGGGACACACTGCGTCGCCTTTTTTTCGCGGGCCTAAGGGGCAATGTCTGGGCTTGGATTTCGCAAGCATAGGCGCAGTTGTGTCGGCTCCATGACATTACCCAGTGCCAAAGCCCAACTATCTGTGATTTAAACTTCCAATTGACGTGCCCTGCAGGGTCAAAGTTATCGTCAAAATTCCAACAGCTATTATCATTCCCAGCGCCCTTCATCAGCTTAACGGTCCAGATTGCTCGTGAACGGGCATTGACGAGTATATCGGCGAAGCGATGTCCTCGGCGCGGCGGCCATGTCGGCAACCAAAGGGGCTAACGCTGGGCGTTTCTCTCTACCCCCAAAGAGGCCAGAGTAGATCCTTTTCACCCACCATGCCGCCCGGTAGTTCGTTTGTCTTTGTTTCGAGAACAACATTAACTGAATGTGAACAATGTATTCTCAAAGTGTTCAACCAAGCTGAGGCATAGTGTTCTTGTTGGATCAAACGAGTGGTAAACCATTTGATCGCTGACAAGGGGAAACGCATGATTAAGCCTGCCTTTGTGACTGAAGAGTCCAGCACAACAGCTGTGATGCAAACTTCCGGCCAAAGCGCCGAAGAACGTTTGTCAACCACGACCAAATCGAGCAGTGGTCGCTTCCCTCCTATCGAAAATGCATTAACACAGATCGTCAAAAACAAGCGGCTTTCCGAGGCACATAACAACGTCTGAAGGCAGTTCAGCAGACCCCCACACAATTCCCGATATCTGTCCTGATTATTGGAATTGAAAACTAAATCCCGCTCCGTTTTGGGGCGGGATTTCTTTTTTGGCACGTCACAAAAAACGCTTGCGGCCTACGCCGGCTTGGCTAGGCCCGAGAATAATGTAGGCCAGCCACTTCCCATCCCTACGAAGCATGCGGCTGGCCCAGCATGCAGTACTTCCGTGAGTAGTCAGCACTGTGGGTTATATGAGCTGAGGGAGCTTTGGTCTGTGCTTACAGACCCAGAAGAGACTTGACCTCCGCCTCAACGGCATCGGTGACAGGTTTGTTGGCTGCGGCTTCCAAAGCTTCCCGTTCGGTCAATTCCTGTTCTTCAACCAGATCGACCAACTCCTGAACCTCTTCAGTCGCTTCTTCGTACTCAACTGCGGCTTGTCTTTCATCGTTCAGGTCTTGTGCTTCTTCGACCGAACTCTCCAAATCTGCGCGCGCTTGTTCGAGTTGTTCTTCTATTTCTGGGTCGGTTCCACCCGCGTCCTCCAACGCTTGTTCAAGCTCCCCGACGCGCACCTGGTTTTCCTGAACATTGTCCAGCGCAGTTTGCAGATCTTCCTCGATTTCAGGAACTGTCCGCGCCGGTGGCTCCAGATCGGTGAGCTGTTCAAGTTGTTCTGCAAGCTCCTCACGCAATGCATCTCCAGCCAAGACGGTATCGCGGTAATTGCCAATGCGACCAACCCGAGAATTGGGCGATGCATTCGCCAATGCAGTTGGGCTGGCGTTGGCCGCGTTCAAAGCACCCAACTCCGACGGGTGGGCACCAAGAAGCGCAGCTATCCTGTTACCTTTAGTCCGGACTTCTGGGCGAATGGATTCTTCAACAATCACTGTTTTTGAAGGCTTCTTTTGCGTCCTTGGCTTTTGCTTTCCACCACCGATGATCGATTTTTTCTTTGAAGTAGCTAATGTTCGCGATTTGTCTTTGCTGCCGAAGATGTCCTTCAATGAAAAACGGCCACCTTTAGCTGCAGTAGAACGCGAAGATTTTGACTTTGAGTTGCCGACTTTGGATTTTCCTGCAGTTCGGCCAACTCGGTTTTTTTCGGCACCCTTTTTCCCGCCCTTGTTTCCGGCAGAGCTGTTGTCACCGCGGTCTCCTTTGCCGGAGTTACCGTTTCCACCGTTGCCGTTTCCACCCCCCTTGCCTTTGCCTTCCTTAGCAAAAGCAACGTCCGGAGCGGCAATGGTGGCGACAATAGCTGTCGACCCCAGCAAAGCGATTGCCAAGGTTGAGGCTTTTATCAGTCCCAAAGTAGTGGTCTTCATATCGATCTCCTCGCCGGACGGCAGCAAACACCAGTTCTTAGAACCAGATATTAATGTTCAAGCGTCTTGATTCATGCACGAATCGTTCATCTTCTTGGCCATTGAACTTGAGTGTGCTTGAACGCAGAGGTAACTGCTTGTTCATCATCGGTTCATGTCGGGCCGCGTAATCTTGCGCCAGGAAATACGAGGACTTTCATGCGTGCGTACGTATTCTTGCTGGCTGCAAGCGTGCTTGTTGCTTCACCCAATGGGGAAGCGACTGCCCAAACACGCGAGCTCAAGCAAGGTGAACTGCGCAAGGCGACCCTGACAGGTGGCACTCTCCGGCTAAAACGGGTTATCGATGGTGTAGAGAATGCCTATGGCGGTATCCCGGTCGATGCGCGTGCGTTTCAGGCTGATCAGATTTACTATCGCATTCTCGTCAAAAAGCCTGATGGAAAAATCATCAGCGTGATTGTGAATGCCCAAACCGGTACCGTCGTTTCCAATCGATCCAGTATTGGCCGTCAAATATCGAACGCTGCCCGTTCAAACCCCACTAAAGCGAACAATCGCAATACCAATAGCAACCGCGGAGCCTCAGCGAGCCGTGGAAACAACGGAAACAAAGGGAACGGCAACAGCGGCGGCAATGGCAACGGTGGTGGAAACGGCGGCGGGAATGGCAACGGTGGTGGCAATGGCAACGGTGGCGGAAACGGCGGTGGCAACGGCGGCGGGAATTCTGGCGGGAACGGCAAAGGAAACGGCAAAAAATAAAGCTTAAACCAAACCGGTAGTGACTGTAGTTTTCGAGTATGAGAGTACTTCTAGCCGAAGATGAGCCGCAGCTGTGCGAGCAGATTAAGAAACTTCTAAATGCAGAAGGCCGCGTGGTAGATGTGGCCGACAATGGAACGGACGCGCTTCACCTGGGATCGACCGAACCATACGACATGATCATCCTCGACATTGGTTTACCGGAACGCGACGGCATCTCTGTCCTGCGTGAATGGCGCGGCGCTGGGGTTAAGACACCGGTGTTGATCCTTACGGCCCGCGATGGATGGAGCGAACGCGTGGATGGCCTTGATGCTGGTGCGGACGACTACATGACCAAGCCGTTTCATATGCCAGAATTGGCCGCACGTGTCCGCGCAATCCTGCGTCGACAGAGCGGTCAGTTGAACCCTGTGATCGAGATGGGGGACGTTTCCCTGGATACGCGAAACGGGCGGGTCAGCGTGGGCGGAATTCCCGTTGATCTGACCGCGCAGGAGATCGCGGTCCTGACATACCTTGCGCACAATATCGGACGCATGGTGTCGCGCACAGAATTGTCAGAGCACATCTACGAATACGACGGCGACCGGGATTCCAACACTATCGCTGTTTTCATAACCCGCCTGCGTAAGAAACTGGGCTCGGACCTCATCACAACGGTCAGAGGGCGCGGCTACATGATCGATACCGTCTGATGTTATCACTGCGCCAACGCGCTTTGCTTGGCGGCCTCGCCACCGGAGCGCTTTCTGTCGGCGTCGGAACTCTGATTGTATTCTCCTACATCAACACCCGCGTTCTTGGCCAGTTCGACGAGACGCTGCGCGATAGGCACACCCAACTCGTTGTTGGGTTGAGCGCGACCACGGATGACCCTGAGGCTTTGCGCGATCTTATGTTCGACCCGGCCTATGGTACGCCGTACTCAGGCCGATACTGGCAGGTGACGGACGGAAACGGAGCTGCATTTACTTCTGCCTCGTTGTTTGACGAAACAATTTCCGAACCCGCACGTGTGAAAGAAGAGGCAGTCGTGTGGAACACGTCAGGCCCGGATAACGAGGCCGTTCGCAGCGTTTATCAGAAAATCACGTTCGAAGACGGAACCGAATGGGGCGTGACCGTTGCCGAAAGCAGGCTTGAGTTGATCCGCGAACGTCGGGCTGCTCAAAACAACTTGCTTCCGGTTTTCGGGTTGGTCGGCTTAATCGGAGTTGCCGGCTCTCTGCTATTAATGTCTGCAATTGTCGGCCCGCTCACGAAGCTACGCACGGATGTGACGCATCGCTGGGACAAGGGAGACGACCTGAACCCGGAAGACTATCCAGAGGAGGTTTCACCGCTTGTCGAAGACCTCAATCAGTTGCTGCACAGAAACCGCGAAATTGTGTCTGGCTCTCGACGGCAGGCGGCGGATTTGGCGCACGCGCTTAAAACTCCAACCGCTATACTTCGAAACGAATTGACAAGTTTGTCGGACAACGGAGCAAATACAGAACCTGCCGAAGACGCGCTGAACAGGATTGATGCCCAGCTCAAGCGTTCTCTCGCGCGCATGCGTGCGTCAAACACCGCTGAACTTACGCACTCCCGAACTGATCTGTCGAATTCGGTCGCCAGACTATCCAGGCTATTCTCGGTCATGGCAGAACGCGAAGGGAAATCACTTACAACCGATTGCGAGGATGGACTGCAGGTTCGAATGGACACTCAGGACATTGAAGAAGTGATTGGAAACCTACTCGACAACGCCCTCAAGTGGTGCAGAACAAGCGTTCACATCACCGCGAAACGTGTTGCAGATGGAATTGAGATATCCATCGAAGATGACGGACCTGGAATTCCGGAAGACGCACGTGCAGGGGTGCTGCGTTCCGGAGGTCGGCTGGACACCTCTGTAAGCGGAACCGGCTTGGGATTGGCCATCTCCGTAGATCTTTTGAACGCCTACGGCAGTGAGCTGAAATTGGGAACATCTACCAGCCTCGGTGGCCTGGCCGGTCATATGCTTCTATCAGTATAAATATGACCGCATCGACTCAAACCGGGCACCGACCTCGCGAAATCGAAAGGTGCCTACTTACGCAGCTCTCACACTCACTAGTAAAATAACGATATTAGCTTTAGGACACCATACTCGTCGATGCCCGAAAATTCGACACCTTTCAGTCACAACCGTCGGCACACCTTTAAAAGCGCCTAAGATAACGGTTTGTGCAATCCTCGCCGAAAACACTCAGCATGGGGCTGGAAAAGCCCTATCGCTCTCGAACAATAAGTAACCTAAGCGAGCACTTCGAGCGGCACAGAAACGCGACAAACCCAAAGCGTGTATGAACGCCCCAGCGTTCTTGTCCGTTCATTCTTGCGGCTGTAGTTGTACAGCATTCTCGCTAAGATCCCGTGCGCTTATTGCTTCCTGGGTCGCACGTCTCATTTGCGGCGGGCACCTGGAGATGAGGCCTTCCGCCGCAAAAGTTCGTTGACTTATTTAGTGTTCACGATAGGCGGTTCAGCGCACCGCCCTAGACAATAGTGAACACCAGCTATCGCGTCTTTTGGTAGTGTTGACGGCGGTTCACCAGGAAATAACATATCGACACAAGCCAAATCGCTCACGTCAAAGTACAGTTTTATGCGATCGCTGAGGATGTTTTGACCTGCTCTATACCTAGCGAAATCAGCTTTGCCGAATAAAGTTCTTATGTTGGCTTCCCAATACTCTTTGACCTTAATGTTTTTCCCGTATGCATAAAGTTTGTGACTGAAGCCTTCAGCTATAGCCGCGCTGACCGGCAGGTCTGTACGTTGATAGGCTTCATAGAATACGTTCCCGGGATCATAAGAAGGCACATAAGGCCCTCCATCAGGTGTTCTTTTTTTGTCAACACCCAATTTATTGGCTTCAACATGAAAATACTGAAATCGGATTTTAACACCATCTGCAGGACGAGCGATTTTAGTAACCATCAGAACACAAAGGCGAAGTCTATTAGCGTTTTCGTCGTAGTAGTAGCCAGGCAGGCTTTCGTCATGAAGGCATCTTTCAAGTATTCGGCCTCGGACAACCGTATCCCTGTTGCCAAATAAGTTTCCACGGCTCCAAGCGGTTCGGAGAAACGCCCAAGTGGTTATCCCTGACAGCGAACCATAGGTGGAAATTATCCTACTGCCCTTGGCGTCTCTATCGCATGACACAGTTGGACTACCTTCTTCACAGGGCGGGCGAGGTAAATCACTTAAAATTTCGTTCATTTGTGAGTCGGTAAGGTCATCGACCGGAATGATTTTCTTTTCAACGACATCTTGGATGCGCGGAGAGATTGCGGTTAGAAACTTCTTCTCTGGCACATCTGTCGATCGAAATTGCTTTCCGTTCATAGGATTGACGGCCACAGAAGAGCATGCCGAAAGCACAAGTAGTCCAAACAATGCAGAACAAGAATGGGCAAATAGTTTGCGCATTTTAACCCCCAACAATTATAAAAATATTGCTACTCATAACACAAAATTGTTAATTTTATTAGGATTTTCCCATTTTTCGTGTTCAATCACTGGCTGGCTAACCCATCGCACGACTATATTCTTAACTAGCTTCGACTTCTAAGGCGACTTGAGCTGTCAGTTGATCATGAAACTTTATCGGCGAATCTTCTAGGAGTTTTATGGCTTCAGCAACCTGACTGGCGGCTTCTTCTACTTCGCCTTTGCTCAGGCAAGCTGAAGCAAGCAATGTATGTGAAAAGGCTATTATCTGCCCCGACCCAGTAGCTTTGTATCGCTCTAAACCCGATCGTATCCTTTCGATGCCGCCATCCGCGCTTCCGCATTTGGCTTCTGCCCACCCCAGAATGATGCTTGACCACGCTTCCCAATACTGGAACTCAATCTTTTCGCTAATACGATGTGCCTCGGAGGCAAACTCAAGGGATCGTTCAGGGTCGTTTATTGTACAATAGATCGTTGCAATGATGCTAAGCGCATAACATCTGGTAAACTCACTTGTCTGCGAGTTGGTGAGTGCAATTGCGACCTCAAGCTCATCTTGAATTGCTTCGAGCGTCAATTCCTTCAGCGCGATGGCCCAACACCGCATCACGGTGTCAACGACGGCTGAGTTCGCCGGATAGTAGCGGTGCATATCCTCGGGGTTTGATTGTTTGTGAAATTTCAAGGCAAGATCAAAATGAGAAATCGCTCGGTCGAATTCACCCAACAGAACGGACGCCATCCCCTTATAATGGTGACAAAGCGTGTGCATAGCTGATGACGTTTCGGATTCTATGACAAGCGCCATACGTTCACAATGCTCCCACGCGACGTCTGGCCGTCCTGCAATGAGATTGTCACCTGCGAGTTGATTAAGATTGGTGAAAACGGCCTCTTTATCTCCTACTTTCTCTTTGAGTTGGATCAACCGGTCGAGGTTTACGCCAATATCAGGAGATCCCCAGCCACGCATTTCAAGCGCCAAATATAGATTTTGTCGCAGATCGATTTCAATCTGATCTGACCCAGCTTCCCAGTCCAGATTATTGTGCGCTTCAAGAGCAGCTGAAAGGTGCGCGACTGCTTCTTGGCTCGCGAATTTTTGCAAACTTACTTGAGCTGCCAGATTCCATTGATCCCGAGCTGCCGCATGGTTTTCGGCTTCTCTTAAATGAAGAGCAAGAATTTCCGGGTTGCGATCACAGTAGTTGGGGAAATCCCGCATCATAACGTTTGCAATACGAAGGTGTAATTGCTTGGCCTTTTGAGGCAGTATCGCATCGTAGGCTGTGTCGCGAATTAGAGCATGTCTAAAGGAAAAACTGGCTTCTTTCCTACCTGATTTCGTAACCAGAATCTGTGCACGAACTAGAGTGCTGAGCTCCTGTTCGATTTCAAATACATCGCGATCAGCCATAGCCGCCACCAATTGGGAGGAAAAACTTCTTCCCATGGCAGCGCAAACTGAAATCGTGTCAGGCGCCACGTTAAGGTGATCAAGCCGAGCACGAAACAGGTCTTTTAAAGTTGTCGGAAAAACTGAACCGTCGCTTAGCGGAGCGTTATTAACACCATCCAGACCAACCCGCTGAAACATGTTAACCAGTTCCTCAATAAACAGCGGAACACCCTCTGATCGCTTGGCTATTGTCGCTTCAACGGTACGGAGTAATTCGCTAGAATTTAGTAGTACCTCCACAAGCTGACGCGTCTCATGATTGCTCAATCGTGACAACGAAAGGGTAGTGACCTTGGAGTTACCATGCCAACGCGGAATGTATTCAGGCCGATATGTGCCAAGCACCATCACGCGTAACTCGTCCAATCGGTCGATCAAAGTGTTCAGCAGTTCTTCCGATGATGGATCTACCCAGTGCAGATCCTCAAAAAGGATAAGGACTGGACTTTGTTCAGACATCTTCTCAACGTAACGTAGCAGCGCATTCGTTATTCTAGATTTAGTTCCTTCGGGTGACGAAACATCACTATTTTCAATTCCTTCGATCGACAGGAATTCTGAAAGCGGTGCAAGAAACTCGTTTGCGTATTGTTCGCCCGACGCCACAAATGATTGAAGTTTCTTCAGTTTCGTTTCCTGGGTGTCCCCATCATCCAGACCGATAACATAATCAAGGTGCGACTTGACCGGATAAAACGGGCTGTTTTGATGATATGGTGAACACTGAAACACCAGGCGTCGCCCATTCGCTACGGCCAAATGCTTAAGGGTTTCTTCCGCAAGGCGCGATTTTCCTATTCCGGATTCTCCGGAAAGAAAGACTGCCTGCCCTTCCCGTTGGCAAGACATCATCCAACGACCATGTATTAGGTCGAGCTCCTGCTTGCGCCCGACCAGAGGGGTCAGATCGCCACGTTTACGCTTGTCAAAGCGAAGTTCTGTGTTTTTGGCCCCCTCAACCAACCAAACCTTAATAGGATCGGCAAACCCTTTCAATCGGTGGGCACCAATCGCCTTGCATTGGAAATTGCTTCCCAGCATCTGCTGCGTACGTTCAGAAATCGCAATTTGGCCAGGTGTCGCGATTGTCTGAAGCCGAGCAGCCAAATTAGGGATATCTCCCAATGCGATGTTGTCCATTGACTGACTAACATGATCTAAGTCTTCAATAACAACATCACCGGTAGCGATGCCGATACGCGCTGATAGCTCCTGTGGCGACTCTAAATCCCAAAGACGAATTTTTTCCTTTATCTGCAATGCACTTAATGCCGCTCGCTCAGCATCATCTTCATTCGCGTATGGGAAACCAAAATAAGAAACGACCCCGTCACCAACAAATTGGGCAAAATACCCAAAGTTGTCATGAATGGCCTCGGTGCTACAATATTGGAACTCTTTTAATATATCCCGATAAGCCTCAACACCAAGTTCCTGAACCAGGCCAGTCGAGTTCACTAAATCCACAAACATTATTGTCATCTGACGCAGTTCGCCGATCAGCCTTTCAGAGGTGCTCGCTTCCTTGTGGTTGTCCTTCACAGTTGGTTCTTGGTCGTGAATCGACGCAACAGTTGTGCTTAGTTCCAACGATTGCGCCGCCCGTATGAGACGTTTTCTATCACCCAAGGGGATATCGAGACGGATCAGGTCTTCTTCGGTCAACAGGGCCACAACATCGAGGTCAACAGAGTTTTCCTCAAAAACTGTGAGGTATTTTTCCATTTTTATGGAGGCCAACCAGGCTTTTAGATTGCTCACAACCTGTCACTTCCCAACCAACGGCACATCGAAAAAAGCTGTTAATTTTGTAAATCCGCACGCTTCACAAAATTCTGCATCAAGCCAACTGACTTGTCAAAACGCTCAACATGCCGCCGAGCACAAGCCGACCCAGTGGCCAAAGCAAATGCTTGACCCGCCGCGCGAAGTAGAAGGCCCCTGCTTTCACGAATGAGAAGTGAACGGTTTTGTTCTCCAGCACGTACTACGCCCTTGGTCAGCTCCGGTTAAAGCTGAAGGGAAACAGCAGTTTACCTGTTGGGAGTGGTGCCCGGGGGCGGAATCGAACCACCGACACGAGGATTTTCAATCCACTGCTCTACCCCTGAGCTACCCGGGCACGGGAACGGAACTTACCGTTGGGTGGAGGCGTTCTATGATTTGCCATCGGGAGTGTCCAGAGGCTTTTTGACATTTTTTCAATGTTGACGCGGTTGTCCTTGATCATCGTCTGAAACGTCAGGATCCGCATCCTCTTCGCGCTGTGAAGGAACAGAGTATGACCCGTTCAGCCATTTGGCCAGATCAAGATCCGCGCAGCGTTTTGAACAGAAGGGGCGGAAGCTGTGGACGGAATCTTCGCCGCAGATCGGGCAACTCATTTCAGCACCTCAGTCAGCGGAACGCGAGCACGTTTGCGTTGCAATTCATAATGACCAAGCGGGGTCCAGCCGGCCAGAATGGTCTCGTCGGGATCGGTTTTGAAGGCAGCGCGCAAGGCGGCCTCGAACCCACGGCGGTCTTTCTTGGGCATTGGGGCGAGATCCAGCGTGATTTGTCCGCCAAGCCCGCGCACTCTCAGCACCCGAGGCAGTGATTTGGCGCAGGCGAAGTTGGCTTTGGTTCCTGCCGCCAGCGAACTGTCCGACCCGGTATTAACATCAACCGCGACCAGTGCCCGCGTGGGCTGGATATAGAGGTGCCCGCCACCCGCAAGAGGTTCGGAGATGCCGCGCGCGACGTCCAGCGCATCCAGCACGCCGTGATCCTCGAAACCACCCGGGGCGGTGACGACCTCGGCTGGGTCAGTCCAGTCGCGCCAGGCGAGAATATGCGGGCCATCACCCTCGCTGAGGGTTTCAGGCTGGTCGCCCGGGTCGTTCAGAACCTGTTCGGCCTGGAGACGCATCGCAGCGATGTCTTCCGCGATCTCGTCGCTTTCCGCCCCGGCGCAGCAAGACCTCAGGATCAGGCCATGCGGGCTGTCCTCCATCTGCTCGTGCGCGATTTCCAGCAAGCGGTCTCGCTCGTCTTCGTCGCGGATGCTGCGCGAGATATTGAGGCCGGGTGCATCGGGCGTGACAATGGCGAAGCGGCTTTTGAACAGAACGCGGTTGGTAACCGGTATCGCCTTACCCGGCTCGGCGTAACCACTGATCTGGACCAGCAGCAACGCCCCCGGAGCCAACCCCTTGACCTGCCGCAGAAAAGCGGGGCCGTCGGGGGTGGTCAGAAACATGCCGCCCTGCCCTTTGACCGGGCGCTCGGCGCGCGCACGATAGATGGTGCCCGGAGGAGGTGCCTCTCCGGTAATCAGAAAGTCCTCAAGTGCGCCATCCATCATGAGTGCGGCGGCTTCGCGGCCTTCGATATGGTCCAGAACGATTGTGCGGCCTTTCATGACACCTCACCACGATACAAGGGGTAACCGATGCCTTGCAAAAGCGAGGCAGTCTCGGCCAGAGGTAAGCCCACGATGCCGGTGAACGAACCAGAAATCCATGGGATGAACGCTCCGGCGGGGCCTTGGATGGCATAAGCGCCGGCCTTGCCTTGCCAGTCCCCCGTCGACAGATAAGCGTTGATCTCTGTGTCCGAGAGGCGCTTTACCTTGACCTGTGAAACCACGTCGCGTTGCAGAATTTTCTCACCGCGGCGTACGGCAACCGAAGTGATCACACGATGGCGTCTGCCGGACAACGCATGCAGGAATTCGGCGGCCTGCCCTGCATTTTCAGGCTTGCCCAGAATACGGCGGCCCAATGCAACGGTGGTATCCGCGCAAAGGGTGACATCACCGCTATCCGCCTGAACCGCCTGCACTTTTTCGCGCGTGATGCGACTGCAATAGGGAAGCGGCAACTCGCCTTTCAAAGGCGTTTCGTCGATCTCAGGAGGGTGTATCGCATCAGGATGAACACCAAGCTGCGCCAGCAGGTCCAGCCGCCTTGGGCTGCCCGATCCGAGGATAAACGCCATTGGGCGAAGCGTTATTTAAAGCGGTAGTTGATCCGACCCTTGGTCAGATCATACGGGGTCATCTCGACCTGAACCTTGTCGCCAGCCAGAACACGGATGCGGTTCTTGCGCATCTTGCCTGCCGTATGTGCGATGATCTCATGGCCGTTTTCCAGCTCGACCCGAAACGTCGCATTAGGCAGGAGTTCCTTCACGACACCGGGAAATTCGAGCGTATCTTCCTTGGCCATGTTGTCTCCACATCTAAGTTGCACTCGCAGAATCTGCGAGGGTGTGCGCTTAAATGAGCTTATTTCGGCCTTATTTCAAGGGCGGAATCACCTAAAGGGGTGATATTGTGACTGAATCGACTCTGGGACCCTGTTCGACCCAATGAGCACGGTTGAGCACATGACCATCAGCGCGGACAGCAGCGATTGCGCCCAGATCGACATCGGCATAGGTCCATCCCGGCTGGTTCAGGACCCCCTCGGCCAGAACACCGGTTTGCGGGAAGCCTTTGTCGGGCGGGCCAAAAACACCGCCCATGCCGGTGTTCATATCCACGGCTTCAGACCACTCATTGTTGCCGACAAGTGACGACATAACTGTAACGCATTGATTTTCAAGTGCTCTTGACATCGCACCAATGCGTACACGCCAATATCCTGATAGGGCCTCAGTGCAGGATGGTACCAGGATCAGGTCGGCATCCTGCAGGGCGCGACCCAGCAATGGGAACTCACTGTCATAACAGATCAGCACGCCGATCTTTCCCAAAGCCGTATCAAAGAGCTTCAGCGGACCGCCCGGCGCGATGTCCCAGGCATCACGTTCGAACCGGGTCATGATCTGCTTGTCCTGATGGTCAACGCCACCGTCGGGCGCATAGAGCGTGGCCCGATTCACCGGTCGGCCCGGTCCATCCACAACAGGGGCCGAGGCACCCAGAATGTATGTGTTGTACTCTTTCGCGAGGCGCTGATGTATGTGTTGTACATCTTCCATGCGGTCGGAAACCGCCCGGATCGAGCGTTCCAGATCGCCAGCTGCAGCTGCACCATCAAGCGTCGAAAGCTCCATCGCGCCGTATTCGGGAAAGACCAGCAGCCCGGCCCCCTGCCTCGCGGCCTCGGACACCCAACGATTCAGCTTGTCTTCGTACTGCGCCCAGCTGTCGAACCAGTCGAGATCATATGCAGCGGTTGCGACTTTCATGCCCGAAATCCTTAACGGTTTATTTCGCGCTACATTAAGGTGCGCATTCGGTGGCTGTATAGGCCAGTTGCAATGCCTTAGATAGTCGAGTCCGAAAGAACAGACAGCGCTCAACGCGGCAGAAGCCAAGATCGGCAACAAAAACTTGGAACTCGTCGCAAAGGCGGAAGGGTGACGTCCGAACACCGTCAGGTTTGAGGAAAGTTTTGTATTTACCTCGGGATGCCCCTCAAGGCATTGGGGTATATATGAAAATAGCGGTCATATCGCCGTGCAAACCACGCTCAATTTGACCCTTGAAAAGCCGATGAAACACAATGGGAATCGCGGGCAAGAAACTATAAAAACTGCTTTTTTCTTCAAGGTGTTGAAGAATTTTAACGATCAGAATGGAGAGATGGTGCTGCTGGAGAGAATTGAACTCTCGACCTCTCCCTTACCAAGGGAGTGCTCTACCTCTGAGCTACAGCAGCGCCGTGGGCGGGTGATTAGACTCAAACGAAACGCGGCGCAAGGGTGTCTGGACGGTTTTTTTCCACTCCTGTAGAGAAAGGCAATGGCAGACAAAAATTCACCCAAAAAACACGGCAAACCCGGTGATGCACGCGAGGAGCGGCTGAAGGCGGCGCTCAAGGCGAATATGGCGCGGCGCAAGGCGCAGGCCAAGGCGCGGGCGGCATCCGAGGACAAGGCCGGCAAGGACGAGGGATAAGAGCAGATGGATTCGATTCTGGTAACGGGCAACGGCCCGCTGAACGGGCAGATCCCGATTGCGGGGGCCAAGAATGCGTGCCTGACGCTGATGCCCGCGACGCTTCTCAGCGAAGAACCCCTGACGCTGACCAATGCGCCGCGTCTAAGCGACATCAAGACCATGACCGCGCTGCTGCAATCACTGGGGGCCGAGGTCTCGTCGCTGCAGGACGGTCAGGTGCTGGCGATGTCCAGCCATGACCTGATCAGCCACACGGCGGATTATGAGATTGTGCGCAAGATGCGTGCCTCGAACCTTGTGCTGGGGCCAATGCTGGCGCGGCTAGGGCAGGCTGTGGTCTCGCTGCCCGGCGGCTGTGCAATCGGGGCGCGACCGATGGATCTGCATGTCGAAGGGCTTGAGGCGCTGGGGGCCGAGATCGAGCTGAAAGACGGGTATCTGCACGCCAAGGCCCCGGGCGGCCTAAAAGGTGCAGTGCATGAGATGCGCTTTGCCTCCGTGGGTGCGACCGAGAACATCGTCATGGCCGCCACGCTGGCCAAGGGCACCACGGTGCTGAAGAACGCCGCACGCGAGCCCGAGATCGTCGATCTGGTCGAATGCCTGCGCAAGATGGGGGCTCAGATTTCGGGCGAAGGCAGCTCGACCATCGAAATTCAGGGTGTCGACCGTTTGCATGGCGCGACCCATCAGGTGGTGACCGACCGGATCGAACTTGGCACCTACATGCTGGCCCCGGCCATTTGCGGGGGCGAGGTCGAATTGCTGGGCGGGCGCATGTCGCTGGTCGAAAGCTTTGCGGCCAAGCTGGATGCGGCGGGGATCAGCGTCTCTGAGACCAACAAGGGGTTGAAAGTGTCCCGCAAGAACGGGCGTGTGACCTCGGTCGATGTGGTCACCGAACCGTTCCCCGGTTTCCCGACCGATCTGCAAGCGCAGATGATGGCATTGATGTGCACTGCCGAAGGTGTGTCCGTTCTTGAAGAGCGTATTTTCGAGAATCGCTTTATGCATGCGCCCGAACTGGTGCGCATGGGTGCGAATATCGAGGTGCATGGCGGCACCGCCACCGTGACCGGGGTTGAGCGTTTGAAAGGCGCGCCGGTCATGGCGACGGATCTGCGGGCTTCGGTCTCGTTGATCCTTGCCGGTCTGGCGGCGGAAGGTGAGACGGTGGTCAGCCGGGTCTATCATCTGGATCGCGGATATGAGCATGTGGTGCGCAAGCTGGAAGGCGTGGGCGCAAAGATCGAACGGATTAAGGGTCAATGACAGACGCGAGTTTCAAAGACGGCCGCGAGGCACCACTGAACCTTGGGGCCGAGGATGAGGATGACCTGAAGGTCATCGCGACCCTGACACAGGACGCGATTTTCCCGGTCACCGAGATGACATGGCAACCCAGCCAGCGCCGCTTTGCGCTGCTGCTCAATCGCTTTCGCTGGGAAGACAAGGATGCCGCCGCCCGGCGCGGTCGTGCGTTTGAGCGGGTGCAGGCCGTTTTGATGTTCGGCTCGGTTCTGTCGGTGGCCAGTCAAGGCATCGACCGCAGCGACAAGGACATGATCCTGTCGCTGTTGTCGGTCGAATTCGAACCGTCGGAAGATGGCGCAGGGCAAATCCTGCTGACGCTGGCGGGCGATGGCGCGATCCGCCTGTCGGTCGAGGCCATTGATGCCACGCTGAAAGATGTCACGCGCCCCTACAAGGCACCGTCCGGCCACGCCCCTCATCACCCCGAGTGAACAACAAACGCGGCATAGCGCAGGCCTTCCCGAACCCGCCGCAAGGCACTGCAGTGCGGCGGGCAACCGTGTTTGATGTGTTCGATATCAGTCGCACCCTGATCCGTTCGATCCGCAATCTGTGTCAGGCGGATAATCTGGGTGACCCCGAAAAGCTTGCTCTGTGGATCGCCAACAAGGACCCGGCCTCGGTCCGGGGCTGGATCGAGGCCGGCGCCTCTCTATGGGTCGCGACCAGGGGGGATGGGATCGCAGCTGTTGGCGGGTTGCGAGCAGAGGGTGAGATATCGCTGCTCTATGTCGATCCCGATTGTTCCGGTTGCGGACTCGGCACGGCGCTGTTGTGCCGTTTGGAGAATGAACTGCATGCGCAAGGCTGTACCGAGGCACACTTGCAGGCAACCAAAACCGCCCATGCGTTCTATCGCAAGCAGGGTTGGCAGGATGATGGTGGCCCAACCGAGTGGCACGGCATCCCGCAATTCCCGATGCGCAAATCGCTGCACCCCTTGGGCTAAGGGTTGAGGCCGCCCGGTCTCGGCGATAAGACCCGTGGGAACGCTTTCGGAGTCCCTTATATGCCCGTTTTCCTCGACACGACCTCCGCCGATTTCGAGCCTGTGTTTCAGGCGCTGTTGTCCGCCAAGCGTGAGGACAGCCCCGATGTGGATGCGGTCGTGGCGCAGATCATCGATGATGTGCGGACCCGTGGCGATTCGGCAGTGATCGAGTTGACCGCCAAATTCGATCGGTTGGAGCTGACGCCCGAAACCATGGCCTTCTCTGCCGAAGAGATCGCCGAGGCCGTTGCACAGGTCACGCCCGAGGACCGCGCCGCACTGGAACTGGCTGCCGCGCGTATCCGGGCCTATCACGAAAAGCAGATGCCTGAGGATCATCGGTGGACCGATGAGTCTGGCGCTACGCTAGGCTGGCGCTGGTCGGCGGTGTCGGCTGCGGGGCTTTATGTGCCGGGCGGATTGGCATCCTATCCGTCGTCGGTTCTGATGAACGCGATCCCGGCGAAGGTGGCAGGGGTGGAGCGGCTGGCCATCGTTGTGCCGACACCTGACGGTCAGGCTAACCCGCTGGTCCTGCTGGCAGCGCAGCTGTCGGGCGTGGATGAGATCTATCGCATCGGCGGCGCGCAAGCGGTGGCCGCGCTGGCTTATGGCACCGATACGATTGCGCCGGTCGACAAGATCACCGGGCCGGGCAATGCCTTTGTCGCCGCCGCCAAACGCCGAGTATTCGGTAAGGTTGGCATCGACTTGATCGCGGGGCCGTCGGAGATTCTAGTGATCGCCGATAAGGACAACGAGCCCGACTGGATCGCGCTGGACCTGCTCAGCCAGGCCGAACATGACGAAAGCGCCCAGTCCATTCTGATCACGGACGACGCGGGCTTTGGTCAGGCCGTCGCGCAGGCGGTCGACAAACGCCTCGAAACCCTGGAACGCCGCGCCATCGCCGGGGCCAGCTGGCGCGACTATGGCGCCGTGATCACCGTGCGCGATCTGGACGAGGCAGCCGCGCTGTCCAACCGTATCGCGCCCGAACATCTGGAACTCTGCGTGGCCGATCCGGTAGCGCTGAGCCAGCAAACCATCCACGCAGGCGCTATCTTCCTCGGTCAGTACACGCCCGAGGCCATTGGCGATTATGTCGGCGGCCCCAATCACGTGCTGCCTACCGCGCGTTCGGCGCGCTTTTCGTCCGGCCTCAGCGTCATGGATTTCCTCAAACGCACCACGCTCAGCCAGATGACGCCCGAGGCCCTGCGCGCCATCGGCCCCGCGGCGGAAACGCTTGCGCGATCCGAAAGCCTCGAAGCGCATGGCCTGTCCGTTTCCGCGCGCCTGAACCGGCTGAATGACTGAAGTGACGCAAAGACCCGGCGCGCATGGCGTTTCTGTGCGTTGCCCATTGAAATTCGTTGTTATAGGTCTGTGCAGACGTAAGGATTGTGACCGTTAAGATGACCCGTATCTCGCATATCGAACTGGATGACCGAAACCTGCCCCCGCCGACCCCTGAGATCGAGCAGGAGCGCAAGGTCGCCATCTATGATCTGCTTGAAGAGAACTCGTTCACCCTTCCCGCACGCGACGACCGGGCGATCCCGGACGGGCCTTACCATGTGCAGCTGTCGATCCGTGACAAACGGCTGGTCTTCGACATCGAAACCGAGGCGAGCGAAAAGGCGGCCGAATTTCACCTGTCGCTCGGCCCGTTCCGGCAGGTGGTCAAGGACTACTTCCAGATCTGCGAAAGCTATTTCAACGCGGTGAAGAACCTGCCGCCCAGCCAGATTGAAACCATCGACATGGCCCGGCGCGGCATTCACAACGAAGGCAGCCGCGTGTTGCAGGAGCGACTGGAGGGCAAAGCCGAGGTCGATACCGATACTGCCCGCCGCCTCTTCACGCTGATCTGCGTGCTGCATTTCGGAGGCTAACGGGTGACGCCGCTGCCGCAGTCCATCCTGTTCTGTTGCGACCACAATTCGGTCCGGTCGCCCATGGCTGAAGGCATCATGAAGAAATTCTACGGCACAGGTACCTATGTACAGTCTGCCGGAGTGCACAGCGATCTGGATATCGATGGGTTCTGCATCGCGGTCTGTCAGGAGATCGGCGTCGAGCTGTCCCGCCATCGCACACGATCCTTCGACGAGATGGAGGAATGGGGGGACGATCTGAGTTCGTTCGACCTGATCGTCGCGCTGTCCCCGGCCAGCCAGCGCCGGGCGTTGGAACTGACCCGAATTTTTCACCTCGATGTCGATTATTGGCCAATTATGGACCCTACCGGTATGGGAGAGACACGGGAAGCCAAGCTACACCACTACCGACAAACCCGCGATCAGATCGTTTCGCATCTGAAAGACCGCTGGGGCGAACCGACGGAGTGACCATGAACCTGACCGTGAAAACCTATTTCGACGCCTTCAACGCCGGTGATGTGGACGGCATGCTGGCCTGCCTGTCCGCTGATGTGGCCCATCACGTGAACGAAGGCCAGATTCGCGTGGGCAAGGAGAAATTTGCCGCCTTCTGCACCCATATGAACCGCTGCTATCGCGAGAATCTGACCGATATCGTGATCTTCGAGGCCGAAGGTGGCACCCGCGCTGCCGCCGAATTCATCGTTAACGGCACCTATCTGGAAACCGATGAGGGCCTGCCCGACGCGCATGGTCAGACCTATCGCCTGCCGGCGGGTTCGTTCTTTGACCTCCAAAATGGCAAGATCACCCGCGTGACCACCTTCTACAATCTTGCCGATTGGACCAAACAGGTCTCGAATGGCTGAAATCACCGATGTACGCCCCTTGACCGGAGCGGCGCTCGGGGCTGCTCTGGACGACGTTGCCCGTCTGCGGATCGAGGTGTTCCGGGTCTGGCCCTATCTCTACGACGGTGATTTGGCCTATGAGCGCGAATATCTGCAATCCTACCGCGATAGCGACAAGGCCATCGTTGTCGGCGCCTTTGATGGCGACAGGCTGGTGGGGGCCTCAACCGGTGCCCCGCTGACCGATCACGCCGACGATTTCGCCGCCGCTTTCGCAGATACGGGCCTGACCCTTTCCGAGATTTTCTATTGTGCTGAATCCGTGCTGTTGCCCGCCTACAGGGGGCAGGGTGTCGGGCATAAGTTCTTTGATCAGCGCGAGGCGCATGCCCGTGCTCTGGGTTTCTCCAAATGCGCCTACTGCAGCGTGCAACGTCCCGCTGATCACCCGATGCGGCCTGATGGCTACCGCCCGCTGGATACATTCTGGCGTGCCCGAGGCTATGCGCCTCTGCCCGGGGTGGTCGCGCAGTTCGCCTGGAAGGATGTGGGCGAGGACAGCGACAGCCAAAAGCCGCTACAGTTCTGGATGCGGGATTTGTGACGGTTGGTGGGCGTAAGCCGCCCACTTGCCGTAATCTCACCACCCCATACTATGCTAGTGCCCTGAACAGACCTAGCCCAGCAGCGCTTCGATCTTGGACAGCGTAGCGGTGTTGACGGCGACGCCGTGTTGCGCGGCTGTTTCGCGGCAGCTTCGGCGGCCGTCTCCGGGCAAATGCGCGCCTTCTTGGGTGTGAATGGCAGACACGAGTTGCGCGATACCTTCCGGGAAACCGCCGGATGCGGTTGCGTCTGGGTCGATAGCAATGAAGAACTGCCCTGTCTTGGGTGGGCCGCCCGCCGTTCCCGAAAAGGGTGAGGCGTGGATACCCAGCGTCGCCCCTGTCAGCGCGGCAGCCAGAATCTCGGTCAGAAGGGCCACGCCCACGCCTTTATAGCCACCCGATGGTGCCATGGAGCCTTTGAGCCCCACATTCGGATCGGTTGTCGGATTGCCATCGGCATCCAGCGCCCAGCCAATCGGGATCGGTTTGCCTTCGCGCGCATGCTTCATGACTTCGCTTTTGGCGATGGTGCTGGCGCTTTGGTCGATCAGCAGGGCGGGTTGGCCATCGTTTCCGGGGACCGCGATTGAGAATGGGTTGGTCCCGACCACGGGCTTGGCGCCGCCGGACGGAGCGATAGAGGCAGGTGCATTGGTGAAGCCAAGCCCCACAAGGCCCGACTGTGCCAACCGGAAGGTGTGATAGCCCAGAACGCCGCAATTATAACTGTTGCGGATCGCCAGAACCGCGACGCCTTGCGCGCGCGCCGCAGGGATCAGCGCCTCGAAACCTTTGTCAATCGCTGCATGGGCGAACCCGGTCGCTGCATCAACCGTCACCACGCCGGGGCGCGGCTGGGACAGTTGAGGCGTGGCTTGCCCATCCACCTTGCCACACTGAACATGCTCGGCGTAGATCGGGATATAGGCCAAGCCATGGCTTGCCACCCCGTCCGCCTCGGTCGCTGCGGTTGCAACAGCCAGGGGCCGGGCGTTCTCGGGGCTGGTGCCCGCAGCCACCAATGCGCGGAAAGACAAATCCTCGATTTCAGCAAGGGTGAGGGTACGGGTTTCGATCATGTCGGTCTCTCATTCAGTCGTTATCGGATAGGCCAGCCCCGGCCCCCAACAGGCGGGATTCTTCGGTCGCGGGCGCATAGGTGCGATGGGCAAATCGGTTGAGCGTATCCCAGCTTGCCGAATCCGGCGTCGCGCGGGTTGCTTGTGGTCGAGGGGTGGTGATCTGACCGCCCAGCGCGACTTCAACGCCATCAGAAAGCGCGGGCCAGTCCTGCCCGGCAGTGAGGCATCCACCGTCCGTTGTGGCCATGAACTGGCCGGTCGTAAGGGTGATCACCGAATTCTGAGCGCGGGCCGCAGACGCCGCGAAGGGCATCAGAAGGATCGGTGCCGCAAGGTTTCGGATACGTATCGGACCCGCGCGCAGCAGGTCAGATCGATCGGATAGTAAAGCGCCCGTGATGATCGGACAAAGCGCGCCCTGCCCGGCCCAATCCGCGTGCGCCGCGACCGGTCGATGGTCCCTGAGCGAGGCAGCCAGACCTTGTTCGAGCAGCTGCGCCAGGGATTTCGCGCCATCCATCCCTTGCGCACAGAGCCAGCGCGTGGCCTTGCCCGCCTCTTCCGCCAACCCCCAAGGGTAACCGGCCCCGCGCGTGGCGCGCTTGGCGGTGGCTTCGATCTCGTTCAGCGACACATTCACGGTGCAAGCTCCGGATAGACCCACATATCAGCGGTTCGGTTGTTCAGATCCTCGGGATACGGCGCGCCAGCATACATGCAGATGCGCACCCAACGATCCGAACGGGGGTCGAAATGGGTTGCACCAAAAAACGAGAGTTTGGCACGCAGCATGTCGATCGGCAGAACATCGGCGCTGATCGTGTTGTCGCGGATCTCGCCGTAGGGCGCGACGCGGCTCATTTGTGCGCGGCGAATTGTGTGGCGGTGTTCGGGATGCTCAAGCAGAAAATCGGCAACGGGTGCTGTTTCCGGCCATTGAGAAAGCAACTTGTGAGCCAGAGCGGCATCGCGCGCTGGTGCAAGCGGCTGTTCATAGTCTGCAATCGGCTCATCAAATCGCTCGCCCAGTCGCGGTTCGAGCTTTTCTTCCGACACATACCAGGCGCGCGCGCAGTGTTCGGGCGCGCTCCAGTCCAGATCCAGCGCCCAGCCAAAGCTGGCGCGGATCAGGTCACGCACCCCAGCAACGGGCATCGCGCCGTCTATCACATGCGCCGTCCGGCTGCTGTCTGCCATACAGCTGGTCAGCCCATCGACCAGATCGCCGTAGGGTTCCAGGATCAGCGAGGCCAGCAGTTCCTGCCCTTCCTCGCTCAGCGCATCCTGCGACCAGAGGATCAGCCGGTTCCACGGATAATTCCGGGTCAGGTCGGTTTGGTCCAGATACTCGGATATTGCGCCCAGATCGGTATTCAGCGCGGCCAGTTTCCCGATCTGAATGGGGTGTTCGGACCGCCACCACGAGGTCGAAAGCTTGCTGCGCTCAAACACATCGCGAAAGCAGGCCAATTCAGCCTCTGAGGCTGTTTCGACGGACCGGACACGGGCAATGGCCTCTTCCCGCACCATGATCCAGTTGTTGAACAGAACGGGATGGTTGACGATGAAGGGCGCCATGCCCAGCCCGGTCGAGTTGCCGATGCCCAGCCAGCGCGCGATGTCGGGGTCCAGCTCTGCCGTCTGGTCGCCGCCTTTGGCGCGGGCCATGTGCTGCACCAGATCACGCACGAAAGTTCGTGTCAGATAGACCGACAGCATCTCGGCCTGAAATGGCGCGCTGACCTCATCACGGTCTGCAATCTTCTCGCGATCCGCTGCGCCGAATTTGCCCGAGCCGTAAACGGCGGTGGTCCGCATCAAGTAGCCGACCTTGTAAATCTGTTCGAGATCGGGTTGCTGACCGGCAGCCAGACGGTCTACCACATGCGCCCACAGACGCACCGAACGGTTGGCACGCGACAGAGACAGTTCGTTTTCGCTCACCCGCCCGGCCTCTTGCAGGGGCACGTTCCGCGACAGGCGGTCGATGTCATCTTCAGTCGGGATACCGTCAAAAAGCGCGAAGGTCGCGTCCCAGGCTTCGGCAATCACGCGATCCGAGCGTTGCTCAGGCGGCAAATCATGGGCGAACGCCACCAGCGAATAGGCCCGTTCCGGGCCTTGCGCGGTATAGACCGCGTGGCCAACACCTTTGTCGTCAATCTGGAAGACCGCGCGCGTGAACGTCCAGTTCTCAGCCGCCATCCGGCGGGTCAGTTGCCGCATGAAGCTGAGGCGGCATTGATGCAGCGATCCCAATCGCGACAGGCGCATTACCAAGGCCGGGTCGCGGCGCGCGATATGAGGGCTTTGATCGGTCATGCGCTTTGGGGGCCGAAATTGTCGGTGAAGAAGCGATACCAGTTGCCACCCATGATCCCGGCGACCTCTTCGGTGTTCATGCCTGCGGCGCGCAGGCCGGATGCGATATTTCCAAAGTCGCGGTTGTCCTGAAACCAGCCCGGCATCGGCGGGAAACCGGGGGCCGAGGCCGAGCCTTCGCCGTAATCGATCTGTTTCGTCCAGCGTCCGACCCGCATCCATTCAACCACGCTGTCGGGCTGATCCTGACACAGGTCGGTGCCAATCCCCAGATGGTGGGCACCGTATTTCTCAGCCGTGCGGGCGATCATCTCACAGAAACTCTCCAACGTGCAGTCGGACTTGTCTTTCAGGTGATGAGGATAGACCGAAAAGCCGAGCATCCCACCGTTTTGTGTAACCGCACGGATCACGTCGTCGCGCTTGTTGCGCAACGCGGGTGACCATTCGTGCGGATTGGCGTGAGTGATAGCGATGGGACGCTCGGACAGTTCGGCGGCCTCGATGGTCGACCGGTCCGCCGAATGGCTCATGTCGACAACAAGACCTACACGGTTCATTTCTTTGATCACCTGCTTTCCCATGCGGGTGATGCCGGTGTCTTCGGCCTCGTAACAACCGGTCGCCAGCAGCGACTGGTTGTTATAGGTCAGCTGCATGAAGCGGGCACCCAGGTCATGCAGGATCTCGACCAACCCGATATCGTCCTCGATCGGGCTGGGGTTCTGGAACCCGAAGAACACCGCCGTCCGCCCGGTTTCGCGGGCTGTGTCGATGTCGCTGGCCCAGCGGCCTTTCATGATCAGGTCGGGGTATTGCTCGAACCAACGGTTCCACTTTTCAAAATTCAGAACCGTTTCTCGGAAGTTTTCGTGATAGGCGATGGTGACGTGGATCGCGTCCACGCCGCCTTCGCGCAGTTGGCGGAAAATCTTTTCCGACCAGTTGGCATATTGCAGCCCGTCGATCAGCATCAGACCGGGCCTGCGCTGATATAGGCGGTTTTGACGGTGGTGTAGAATTCCGCCGCCGCCTTGCCCTGTTCGCGCGGACCATAGGAGCTGTCGCCGCGTCCGCCAAAGGGCACGTGGTAGTCGGTGCCTGCGGTGGGCAGGTTCACGGTCACCACACCGGTGCGCGCGTTGCGGCGGAAATGAGTGGCCCGGGCCAGCGATTTGGTCACGATGCCTGAGGTCAGGCCGAAATTGGTGTCGTTGACCACGCTCAGCGCTTCGTCATAGCTGCCGACCTTGATGACGCTGGTCAGCGGCGCGAACATCTCCTCGCGGTTGATGCGCATGTCGTTGGTGGTGTTCAGGAACACGCCCGGCGACATGTAGAAGCCATCATGCGGCATTTCCAGACGCTGACCGCCACAGGCCAGTTCGGCCCCTTCGGATTTGCCCAGATCGACATAGGCGAGGTTTTCGTTCAACTGCTGCTGACTGACAACGGGACCCATCTGAGTGCCCTCTTCCAGCGCATGACCAACCTTCATCGCCTGCGCACCTGCGACGAGCTTTTCGACAAAGGCATCATGGATGCCCGCGTGAACCACCAGCCGCGACGAGGCGGTGCATTTCTGACCGGTTCCACCGAATGCGCCACCCAACGCCAGCGTCACCGCCAAATCCAGATCGGCGTCGTCCATCACGGCCAGTGCGTTCTTGGAACCCATCTCCATCTGTACTTTGGTCAGGTTCTGAATGGCGGCGGCGGCGATGCCCTTGCCCACTGGCACGGAACCGGTGAAGGAAATTGCGTCGACCTTCGGGCTTTCGACCAGCCGTTGGCCGATGCTACGCCCAGACCCCATAACGAGGCTGAACAGACCCTTGGGGATATCCTGCCGCTCGATGATTTCGGTCAGAGCCACTGCCGAAGCCGGCGTAATGTTGGCAGGCTTCCAGACCACTGCGTTGCCATAGCAGAGAGCAGGTGCAATCTTCCACGACGCCGTCGCGGTGGGGAAGTTCCACGGGCTGATGATGGCGACCACGCCAACCGCTTCGCGCCGCACGTCAATCTCGATATCGGGACGGACGGAATCGGCGTTCTCGCCGATCTGGCGCAGGCATTCGGCGGCATAGTAGGTGAAGAACTGACCGGCGCGGAACACTTCGCCTTTGCCCTCGGCCAGCGGTTTGCCTTCTTCGCGGGCCAGCAGCGTGCCCAGCTCTTCGGCGCGGGCCATCAGTTCAGTGCCGATGGCGTTCAGCACAGCCTGTTTGCGCTCCAGCCCGTAAGCCGCCCACTCGGCCTGTGCGATACGCGCCTGATCCAGCGTCGCCTCAAGCTGATCGGCGCTGGCCTGAGCAAACATGCCGACCAGATCGCTCAGGTCCGATGGATTGCGGTTTTCAATTTCGCTTTCGCCCGCCAGCCATTCGCCAGCGATCAGGTTCAGTTTGGTCACGTTGCGCCCCAGAGTCAGAATTTGTTCTCCATAGGATGGATTCTTCGGGCGACATCAGTCAAACTCAAACAATTGAAGTTAAGTTCAGGAAAATTGAAATTTGACACTGAAGATCGAAATGCTGCGCTGTTTCTGTACCGTTGCCCAAACCGGCAATCTGGTCGAGGCTGCAGACCGGTTGGGCCGCACCCAATCGGCCCTGTCGATGACCCTGAAACAGCTTGAGGATCATCTGGGCAAGAAGCTGTTTGAAGGTGAACGTAAAAATCAACTCTCCGCACTGGGAGAGCAAGTGTTCGATCTGGCGCTGCAACAGGTTCGGCAGTTCGATCAGACAGTCCAGAATATCGAAGCTGCAGCCCATGCCGAGCAAGGCCTGATCCGCATCGTGTCGGTCCCGTCTGTCGGCGCGCTGATCTTTCCGAACCTTCTGGAGCATATGAGCAGACAGTACCCCGGTGTACAGATTGAGCTGCGCGACACCGACACCCAGCAGGTGCTGGACGCGCTGACCGGTGATCAGGCGGATATCGGCATCGCCTCGGGGCTGCATGCGTTGAACGGGGTCAAAGCCGTTCCCCTGTTCGAGGATGCATTTGGCCTTGTAGCGGCTTCGGATCATCCGCTGATCACACAAAAGACGCCGCCGACCATCGTGGATTTGCAGAATGCTCCCTTCATACGCAACGCGTTGTGTGACCTGATCCAGACTCCGGACTTTGCAGCCGTGGCCGAGACAGCCGAGGTCACCATCCACAACACCCATTCCCTGATCACGATGGTCCGGTCCGGAAGATGGATCACCGTCCTACCCAAGACGGTGACCGAGTTCCTGCCCTCGGAGGTCGCCTTCTGCCCCATCGCGAATCTGCACGACAAGCGGCAGGTCTATCTTTATCTTCGTGAGAGGACCCGCTTCCCCTCTCTGACAAGGGCCTGCAGTCAGTTTATCCTGTCGCACGGATTTTCCTGACCGGGAAACGTCAGACACCGCTCTGCACATTCTCTCGCCATGCTGTGAGCAAGGTTTATTGGGCAGAAACCAAGGGCAACCACATCTTTCTATCAGGCCCACAAGTGGTGTCAGAGATAGGAGAGATGATGAAAAAGTCCATCACGACATATCTGCCCGCACTCGTTGTTTTGCTGGCCGGGCAAGCTGTGGCTGCGCAGGAGATCGCGGTGCATGGCCCATCGGGATACAAGCGCGTCTCGGCATCGGATGCCGCTTTTCATGGCACGGCGGAGCCGCGTATTACGCGGTATCACACGCTTGCTGTGAACCCGGCGCAGGTTGACTTTCCGGTTGTGAAAATCAACGTGCACAAACCCAAGATCAAGCTGAAGATACACAAGAAACCCAAGGTGAAAATATACAAGCAGCCGAAGCAAAAGCAGCTGTATCATCACCCGGCATACAAGCGCCCTAAATATCGGCACCCGGCGTATAATCATCCCAGATACCGGGCGCAGAGGCTGCATCTGCGGTCCAGAGCCTATCGCGCGCCGCATTACCGCTATGCCCCCAAGCGGTATCGGCGGCACTAGCCGCCGCGCAGGCGTTGCATGAGATAGACTTCGCTGCCTTCGGGGATTGGTTCGGTCAAGCCACTGGCGATGACGCGCCCGTCTATGGCAATCGACACGCCCGCATCAATCGGGGCCTGAAGCTGCGGATGCGCGCGCACCAGTTCGCGCAGCAGCTCTCCGGTGGTTTTGGCCTCGACCTCGACCACCTCGCAACCCCCGGTCAGAGACCGGAGGCTGGACCAGAGGTGGACCTCAACCATTGTCCTTGAGCGCGGCCAGAATGCGCGGCGGGGACATCGGCAGTTGCTTCAGCCGCACGCCCGCTGCGTTGGACACAGCATTGGCGATTGCGGCCAGAGGTGGAACGATGCCGGTCTCGCCCACACCACGCACACCGAACGGGTGGCCGGGGTTGGGCACTTCGACGATCACCGTGTCGATCATCGGCAGGTCGCTGGCAACGGGGATGCGGTAGTCGAGGAAGATCGAGTTCTGCAGACGACCGTCGTCGCCATAGATATATTCCTCGTTCAGCGCCCAGCCGATGCCCTGCGCGGCTCCGCCCTGATACTGGCCTTCGACATAGGTCGGGTGGATCGCCTTGCCCGCATCCTGAATGACCGTGTAGCGGGTGATGCTGGTCTTGCCGGTTTCCGGATCAACCTCAGCGTCGACGATATGGGTGCCGAAGGATACACCCGCGCCTTCAGGCGTGGCCTCGAAATGGCCCGAGATCGGGCCGCCGGTCGCGCCCATATGGGCGGTGATATCGGCCAGCGGGCGAGGGTCGAAGTCACCGGCGTTGGGGCCTGAGGGCACAGCACAGCCGTTCTCCCACTTCACCGCATCAACCGGAATACCCCAGCTGGCTGCGGCACGGGCGCATAGCTGCTCGACCGCATGGCGGGCCGCCTTGATGGTCGCCAAGCCCGAGGCATAGGTCACGCGGCTGCCGTGGCTTACATCATTGTAACCCAGCGTTGCCGTATCGGCGACGGTCACGCGGATATTCTCGTAGGGAATACCCAGAACCTCGGCCGCCATCAGCGCCATTGACGCGCGCGAGCCGCCGATATCCGGCGTACCGACCATGACTTGGGCCGAGCCGTCCTCGGACAGGGCCAGAGAGACCGAGGTTTCGCCGCCATGGTTGAACCAGAATCCGCAGGAGATCCCGCGCCCCTGCCCCGGCTTCAGCGGGGCTGCGTAATGTGGATGCGCTTTCGCAGCTTCCAGCGTTTCGACTAGGCCGATGCGCTCATAGGTCGGGCCATAGCTGGCCTTGGTGCCCTCATGAGCCGCGTTTTTCAGACGCACATCCAACGGGTCGAGGCCCAGTTTGTTGCACAGCTCATCCAGAACGGATTCAACGGCAAACGCGCCCATCGGAGCGCCCGGTGCACGATAGGCGGCCTGTTTCGGGCGGTTGGCCATCACGTCATAGCCGACCTGACGCACATTGGTCAGGTTGTAGGGCGCAAAGGCGCACATGGCGGTCATGTCGCCGGGTGCACCCGGGAAGGCTCCACCCTGAAGGCGGAAAATGCCCTGAGCCGCCGTGATGGTGCCGTCTTTCTTCATGCCGATCTTGATATCCATCGACGCGGATGAGGTCGGGCCCGTGGCGCGGAACACCTCGGACCGGGTCATCACCAGCTTGACCGGGCGGTTTGCCTTGCGGCTGAGCGCCAGCGCGACCGGCTCGATGAACACTGTGGTCTTGCCGCCAAAGCCGCCGCCGATCTCGGACGCGGTCACGCGCAATTGCGAAGTTTCGATCCCCAGCAGCGCGGCGCAGGTTTTCTGCGCGATCCAGTGACCTTGGGTGGTGCACCACAGCTCACCCTTGCCATCCATGCCCAAGGAGCCCATGCAGGCATGCGGTTCGATATAACCCTGATGGGTGGCCTCGGTGACAAAGCTGTCTTCGACGACCAGATCGGCCTCGGCAAATCCGGCTTCGACATCACCATGGCCGCTTTCGTGATAGCGCACTACGTTGGGGTGCATGCCCTCAGGCACAGAATAATCCGCCGCACCTTCGCGGATGACGGGTGCGTCGGGGGCCATCGCCTTGTCCACGTCGGTGACATGAGGCAGGACCTCATATTCGACCTCGATCAGCTTCAGCGCATCGCGTGCCGCCAGGGCCGATGTCGCTGCAACTGCCGCCACCGCGTGGCCGTCATAGAGCGCCTTTTCACCCGCCATGACGTTTTCCAGCACGTTCCAGAATTCGCCTTCAAGCCCCGGTTTGAACGGGACATCGGCGAAATCGGCGCGGGTCACGACGGCTTTGACATCCTTGTGGGCCTCGGCCTTGGAGGCGTCGATCTTCACGATCCGCGCATGCGCATGAGGCGAGCGCAGGATGGCGCCGTGCAGCATGCCGGGGGCCGAGATATCTGCACCGAACTTGGCGCGGCCCGTCACCTTGTCCAGACCGTCGGGGCGGTCAGGGCGGGTGCCGACAAAGGTGAAATCAGATTTGCGATCGTCCAGAGCCATTATGACGCCTCCCGCATTTCAGCCGCCGTATCCATCACGGCGCGAATGATCTTGTCATAGCCGGTGCAGCGGCAGAGGTTGCCTGCCAGCCAGTACCGGGTTTCCTCTTCGGTCGGGTTGGGGTTCTTTTCCAGCAGCGATTTGGCCGCCACCAGAATGCCCGGGGTGCAGATGCCGCATTGCAGGGCGGCATATTCGATCATCTTCTTCTGCAGCGGATGCAGGACGTCGCCGTCCGCGATCCCTTCAACCGTTTCGATCTGCTTGCCCTCAGCCTCGACGCCCAGCATCAAGCACGAGCACACCAGACGGCCGTCAACGCTGACCGAACACGCGCCGCAATCGCCGGTGCCGCAGCCCTCTTTCGCTCCAGTCAGGTTCAGCTTGTCGCGCAGACAATCCAGCAGGGTTTCGCGTGGATCACAGAGGTATTCAACCGCGTCCCCGTTCACGGTGGTGGATACGTGGAACTTGCTCATACGTCTTCTCCCTTCGCGCGGGCATAGGCGATTTTCGCGGCGCGTTTGGCCAGTACACCGGCCACTTCGGTGCGGAACGCGATGGTCCCACGTTTGTCATCGATCGGGTTACAAGCGGCAGAGGCCGCAGTTGCCAGTGCTTCCAACGCCGCTTCATCCAGCGTGCTGCCAATGATCGCCTTGGCGCAATCTTCGACCAGCAAGACAGTCGGAGCCACGGCACCCAGCGACACGCAGGCTTCGGTAATGGTGTCCCCATCCAGCCGCACGTTAACGCCCACACCAACAACCGCGATATCCATCTCGGTGCGCGGGATAAAGCGCAGGTAAGCATCACCGCCGTTTTCCCCGCGTGCGGGGATGTTGACCGCCGAGATCAGTTCACCTTTGGCCAGTGAGGTCTTGCCGGGTCCGGTCGGGATGTCTTCGACCGCCACCTCTCGCGTGCCGTCCGGGCCAGTCACGGTGACCGTAACGCCCGCCGCAACCATCGCTGGCACCGAATCCGCTGCAGGTGATCCGTTGCACAAGTTGCCGGTTAGCGTCGCACGCCCCTGTACCTGAGTCGATCCGATCAGGTCCATCGCCTCGACCACCCCCGGCCAGTCGCGGCCCAACTCGGCGTGCTCGCTCATCTCGGCACCGGTCGCGGCGACGCCCAGCGTCCAGCTGCCATCGGCGTTGCGGGTGATGTCGCTGACGCCGTCGATCTTCTTGATGTCGATCAGCGTATCGGGCGTCACCAGTTCCGAGCGCAGCTGCACCAGCACATCGGTGCCGCCTGCCAGAAACCGTGTGATGCCCGTCGCGTTTGCGGCCAGAGCTGACGCCTCGGCAAAGCTGTCGGGGCTGTGATAATCCATGAAAATACCTCGCACCTGTTGATCAGGATAGACTGGGGTTCGCCGGGGACGTTAGTCCAGCAAATCGGCGGCGTCCATGGCTGGATCGACCAATTTTTCTAATTCAAAATGTCGTTTTTTCACCAATGATCACAGATCGATCTCGATCACCCCGTCTGGTTCGGCTGCCCGGCTTTGGCACAGGATGATCGCGCCCTCTCTTTGTTTGTTGGACAGGACAAAGTCGCGATGTTCGATTTCGCCGGATATCACGCCGCATTTGCAGACACCGCAAATGCCGTCGGAGCACTTCAGATCGACGTGGAAACCCGCTTCGTTCAACACCTGAGCAGCATCCTTGTCTGCCGGAACGGTCAGCTCCCGGCCCGATTTCGCCAGCCTCAGAGTGAACGGGTGATTTTCATATTCGGGCTGTTCGGGGACCGAGAAATACTCCAGATGCCGCGCCTCTTCGGGAAAGCCCTGCGCCTCGGCAGCCTGCATGACGCCGTCCATATAGCGGTCGGGGCCGCAGGTGTAGACATGCCAGCCGTCCTGATATCCTCCCAGAATCGCCTCCAGATCGGCGCGCGTGCCTTCATCCGAGAAATGATAGTGCACGTGATCGGCCCAAGGCATCGCTGCCAGATCGTCCAGATATCCGGCACCGGCGCGGGTGCTGGCGGAATAATGCAGCTCGAATGGCTTGCCCAACCCGTACAGGCGATGGGCAAAGGCAATCATCGGCGTGATACCGATACCGCCGCCCATCAGGAAGGTTCTGGTCGCGGTCTCGTCCAGCTCAAAGTGGTTGATCGGTTTCGAGATGAAGACCTTGCGCCCTTCATTGAAGATGCGATGCAGTAACGCCGAGCCTCCGCGCCCTTCATCCTCGCGCAGCACACCGATCTGGTAGGTTGTGCGGTCCGAAGGGTCGCCCGACATCGAATATTGCCGCAGGAATTCAGGCGAGACCAGCACGTCCAGATGCGCCCCAGCGGTCCATTCGGGCAAAGGCGCGCCGTCGAAGGTCGAGAATTCGTACTTAGTGACGTCCGCAGTCATCTTGTCGACCTTGGTCAGTTCGACCCGCATCACCGGAGCGTCCCCGGCGACCTGATAGCGATGGATGACCGACATATCGCCAGCCGCTTTGCGCGTCTTGTAGTCTTCGGCGGTGAGCATCGCTTCGTATGCGGCAATCCCGGCTTCGCGGTCCATGTTGAACGGGTATGGCCAAGGATGCGGTGCCAAGGGCGCAGGGTAAACGGCGAGCGTCTGGTCTTCGTATTTCAGATCGAGGTCTTTTTGCAGATCCCGCCGGTTCAAAGAATGCTGGGATGGGCGATAGGCCCCGTCGGGTTCCAGTTCGATGTCCCACCACCACTTCTTGGTATCATTCAGACCGCCATTGCCGACCGCATCATCCAGTTTGGCCAAGGCAGGCGCGGCTTGGGGGATATTCATCGCGGCCCATCGGAAGGGGCGCTCCTTGAAGATGCCTTCGAGATTCCACGGGCAGGTCTTCATACAGCGCCCGCACATCGCGCCTCCGGGCGTGGTAATTCGGTAGGTGGCGCATTTCTGGCTGTCGGATTTCCAGATTTCGTAACCGTTGAACATCAGCTTCGGCCCGGCAGTGATCGCGCCCGAAGGGCATTCCCGCGCGCACTTGTTGCACGACTCGCAAAAAGTTTGCAGGCCGAAATCGATGGGTTTGTCATGCGTCATCGGCATGTCGGTTGTCACGACACCGGATTTCAGGCGTGGGCCGAGATAAGGGTTCAGGATGACTTCGCCGATCCGGCTAACCTCTCCCAATCCCGACAGCAACAGCAGCGGCGGTTGCAGCACCTCACCATCCATCACCGTATGCGCTTTGGCCTTGTAGCCGAGATTGCGGATCTGCTGCGCGATCACGCCCCCCAGCAGCGAGAACCGCAGATAGGCCCGCATCGATTGGGCGACGCTGATCCAATCGTCACCGCTGGCACCTTCCATCGTCTCATAGCCCTGATCGATGATCATGCTGATCGCTTGATCGTGGGGCGGAACGATCTCTTCCCCGGTGGCGTCGTGGGAATACCAGCTCCACTCGGGGCACCGGCTGAGGCCGACCGCATCGACCCCAAGGAAATAGGTCGCGGCCTTGATATTCTGGGCATTTCTTTCGGCATCTGTTGGCCGCGCCGCTTCGGCTCTGTCACCGTCCTGCAGCAGAACAAACGCGCCCAGCGCGCGACGTTGGGCAAAGCTGGGGGCGGATTTGCGCACGTAGTGCCCGCCCTTGGTCGCATCCTGCAGCGATTTACCCATGTCACCGAACTGGGCCCGTGCGAACATATCCGCGCGCTTGGGCACGCGGGCTACGTTTTCCTCGTCGATATAGGTGGTCGGAGTGTCGACCCGTTTGAGGTTCTCAAACGGATGCGCCCCGTCCACATAACGCCGCTTGGCATAGGCATCCCGGTTCAGCGCGTTCTTTGCAAAGCCCGCACCCAGCCACCAAGCGGGTCCTTGCGTGCGGAACCAAGGCTGGTCGGCCATCGGGCGCAGTGGGCGGTCATGCGCGATCTCCATCTCGGTGGTCACGGCGGCCAAACCGAACCGCTTGCCTAGCCACGGCACCACAACCGCGCCGTCCTCGACCGAGGCCAGTCCCGCCGCAACCGCCAGCTTGCCCAGATCGACCTCGGACGACATTGCCGTATGCGCACGCGCATCGAAGCCCAGCAGGCGGATGTAATTGGCAATGACCACCGCATTCTCGGTCGCCAGCAGGCACGCACGATGATCCTGCGCATCGCCGATCCAGTCTGTACCCGGCTCTGACGGCTCAGGGTCGCGGTTGAACTCATAGAGGAACACAATCGCATGACGATGAGAGTCGATGGGTTTCGGCGCGGCCTCCATGCTTTCTTTCAGGTCCGCCATGATCACGTCGATGCCCGAGGCAAGTGTCTTGGTCTGCCGCGTTTTGAGCGCATGGGCCAGCCGGTCGATATCCGGGTTGCGCCGCGGCTCAGCCAGCATCGCCTCCGCAGGCAGCGGCCCGCAGCCCATCATCGACGCATCATTGAAATAGCCGAATGCTTTCAGATGGTTGGCACGATCCACAGGGTTGGCAGGAATCTCCGAGGCAACCGGATTCACGAACCCATCCCGGATCGCGTCCATCATCGCCTGAAATTCGCCCATCGCATTCACGATGCTTTCGGGCTGCTCGGGCCTGTGAAAGCTGAGTGCGCGCATCGGTTCGACCAGCGCCAGATCAGGCATCCGATCCTGCCGCGCCAGCCGTTCCAGCGGGAACGGACCCATGTGAACAGGTCTGTTCTTGTCCGAGAAAAAGCGGATCCCCATTGCGCGCCTCCTGCTTGCTGCCCACTCCCCTACCCCGGCATGGACACCAAAACCATTCATGAATAATCATAGATGGTATGAGCAGAATTGATTTCACAGATCTCGACGGCAAGGTCCTGCGAGTGTTCCTGACGATACTCGAAGAAAGCTCGGTCTCGAAAGCCGCGGACCGGCTGGGCGTGACGCAATCGGCTATCAGCCATACGCTTGGTAAGTTGCGGCAGGTGCTGGGTGATCCGCTGTTTGTCAGGTCCGGTCAGGGACTGACCCCGACCGAGCGTGCGCTATCGCTGAAAGAGCCGGTACAGCAGGTATTGGACAGCATGCGCGCGCTGACCGAAGGCCGCCCGTTTGATCCGCTGTCCGAGCAGATGGACGTTCAGATCGCCACAAATGATATGCCGCGCGAGCTTATATTTCCCGATCTGTTGCGGGAAACGCGTGAAGAAGGCGTTCGGTTGCGGCTGGAGTTCATCCCCTCGGGCGTTCCCGACCCGGACCTGCTGCGTAGCGATCGGTGTCAGTTGATGCTGACCCCTCTGCCGCCGGATGGGCCGGATATCTTTCAGAAACGGCTGATTACCAGCCCGCTGATAGTATTCTACGACGCCTCCCGTCGCGATCCGCCCAAGGATTGGCAGGCCTATTGCAACAGCGACCATGTCGAGGTGCGCTTTGCCGATGGGCGAAACGCCCGCGCTGTTATGCGTGGCGTGGATCAGAGCCAGATCAGACCGCCCGTCGTGACCTTGCCGCATTTCAACGCGATCCCGCCCTTCGTGAAAGGCAGCGACCTGATCTCGACCGATACGGCGTTGATGAAACGCGGTCCGCTTGCAGCGCTGGACTGCGCGCCGCTGCCGTTCAAATGCGAGCCGGTGTCGATCTATATGGTCTGGCACCAACGCTCGGCCAACGACCCGGCACATCGTTGGTTACGCGAACGGATTGAGGCCATTGCCACAACTCTTCAGACCTGAGACAGCAACCAGTCGCGCATCTGTCTCACCAACTCTGGTTGACGCGGTTTCTGCGGGGTGACGATGAAAAAGCTCAGGTCATCAACCAGCACCTCGGAGAGCGGCTGCACCAACCGACCCGAGGCCAGTTCTGCCGACACAAGCGGTGCGTTGGCCAGCGCAAACCCCTGCCCAGAGATTGCGGCATCTATCGCCAGGCTTGTCTGGCTGAAACTCATCATCCGGGGTCGCCCATCGACCCCGGCGCGTTCCAGAAACAGGGGCCACAGCCCATGGGAATCGCTGAGCAGAACGTGCTGCATCAGATCGTCTGGACCAGAGATTTGCGCGGCAAGCTCCGAGCTGCCAACCACCACGAACTCGGTCGAAAACAGGGGCGTCGCCTGCAAGCCCTGTGCAATCGGCATTCGGCTTTGACGCACTGCGATGTCGACTCCGTCCGACCTGAAATCCGCCAACCGCTCGCGCGCGTCGACCTGCACCGAGATGTCGGGATGTCGGGTCACAAAATCACTCAGACGCGGCACCAGCCATTTTGAGGCAAAGCTGGGCGTGACCGAGATCGTGATCTGCCGCTGATCGGCCAAATCATCTACAGCCTCTTCGATCAGCCGAAACGCCCGGCGCAGCGGTGCGTGGAACCGACGCCCCGCTTCGGTCAGGCACAAACCGCGTGGAAGGCGTTCGAACAGCGCCGTTCCCAGCCGCGCCTCAAGCCCGCGCACCTGTTGCGCAACCGCCCCCTGGGTTACGCCGATTTCTTCCGCGGCAAGGCGAAAATTCAGGTGACGCGCCGATGCTTCAAAGGCGCGCATCGCGTTGAGAGGTGGAAGAGCGGGCATTCCCTGACTGTAGATTTTCTACTGCCACCGCGCAACAGAACTGATTGGTAAAATTGATCTTGCTGCGCCATCGTCTTGCGAAACAAGGCATAGGAGTGTGTAGATGGAAAAAGTAGCTTTGATCACCGCAGGCGGCAGCGGCATGGGCGCAGACAGTGCGCGCAGATTGGCGGCGGACGGGTTCAAGGTCGGCATCCTGTCTTCCTCGGGCAAGGGTGAGGCGCTGGCGCATGAGTTGGGCGGCGTGGGCATCACCGGCTCGAACCAATCAAATGATGATCTGCAAAAGCTGATCGATGCAGCGATGGCCCATTGGGGGCGGATTGATGTGCTGGTCAACTCGGCAGGTCACGGCCCTCGCGCGCCGGTGCTTGAACTGACGGATGAGGATTGGCACGCCGGCATGGATGTCTATTTCATGAACGCCGTACGGCCCACACGATTGGTAACCCCGATCATGCAGGCGCAAGGCGGTGGGTCGATCATCAACATATCGACCTTTGCCGCCTTCGAGCCTGATCCGGTGTTTCCGACCTCTGGCGTGTTCCGCGCAGGGTTGGCGGCATTTACCAAGCTGTTCTCGGACCAATACGCTGCCGACAATATCCGCATGAACAACGTATTGCCCGGTTTCATCGACAGCCTGCCCGAGAAGGAAGAGTTCCGCGCACGCATCCCACTGGGCCGTTATGGGCGCAGCTATGATGAGATCGCCTCGGTCGTGGCCATGCTCGCCTCTGAAGGCGGAGGCTACATCACCGGACAAAACATTCGCGTCGACGGTGGAATCACCCGGTCTGTCTGACGTCAGAACCGGGCCTTGATGAGATGCGTCAGCGCCGCGCCGGTTTCGAAATAGGCGCGGCGCAGGCCAGTCCAGCGCTCGCTGTAATCGGACACCGCAGGCACCGGCAAAAGCACGGGGTCGTCCTGTAACAAGCTCTGCGCGGTCAGGCGGCCAAACACGGTGCCGGGACCGATACCGCGACCCGAATATCCGTGGATGGCAAGCGCGTTCGGTCCGATCCGGGTGATCTTGGGGATATGGTCCGAGGTCATGGCAATGCGCCCGTGCCAGCCTTGTTCCAAGGGTTGATCGGCCAGTTGCGGGTACAACTCGGCCAGTTTACGTTTGGCCCACGCGGTATGTGTCGCGCTTCCCGCATGGGCAAGATCGCCCATCGCACCGAGGATGAAGCGCCCCTCGTGATCCATCCGGAACGAGGTCATGATCAGGCCGGTATCCCACGCCCCCTCACCGCCCGGCAGAATGCTGGCCCGCAGATTGTCAGACAGAGGTGCCGTGGCGTATTGGAAATAATAGACCGGCACATAAGCCGGTGCAGAGTCGGCCAGATTCTGGTGATACGCGTTGGTCGCCTGGATCACCGACTTTGCCCGAACGGTGCCTTGTGGCGTCGTCAATATCCAGACATCGCCATCATGCCGCGTCGACCGCACCGGGCTTTGTACAAAGATCTGCGCGCCGGCCTCCTGCGCCGCGCGCGCCAGACCGCGCACATATCCCAGTGGCTGGATCGTACCTGCACGCGGGTCAAATAACGCTCCTTGAAACGCCTCGCTACCGGTGCGGTTCGTGGCCTGATCCGAAGAAAGCAACTCGACCGGAGCACCTGTCGCGCTCAGTTGCGCGTAGCGGGATTGCAGGTCGCGCAAACCGGCCGCCGAATGCGCGCAATGCAGGGTGCCATTGCGGACCGGGTCGCAATCGATCCCATGTGCTTCGATCAGGTCGAACACCTCGGATGGAGCCGCACCCAGAAGATCGATCAGGCGGTTCCCGGCTTCCGTGCCCAGATATTTGCGTATCTCTTCAGGCGGCAACCACAGGCCCGCATTGGCAAACCCAACATTGCGACCGGAGCCTCCATGCCCGATCCCCTGCGCCTCAAACACACAGACCGAGGCCCCCGCCTGCGCGGCTGTCAGAGCGGCCGAACAGCCGGTATACCCACCGCCAATGACCGCAAGATCGACGGTGATGTCGCGTGTCAGAGGTTGGCTTTCCACATGCTCGCGGCAGGTCTCTGACCAAAGGGACTGATCATGATCGCTCACATCGCGCTCCTTGCAGTATTACGGGTCCATTAGGGCGCAGGATCAGCCGGTTGCAAGCGCCCTTTGATCGTCACGACCCATGGCGATCAGGAAGGGCTGCGCCTCTTGCCGCGCCTGGAACGCGGCTTTGTCACCCATGCGACGCCAATCAGACAGAACCAGCGACTGCGCAACTGCGCCGCCCAAGGTGGCTCCGGGTCCGGTGACAATGAACAGATCGGGTGCAAATTCACGAGCCGCAGTCTGGAGCGCGCGCGTGAAATCGTAAGGTTCGGTCACCTGATGGCCCAGAGTGTAATCCCACAGCGCCTGCGTATCCGTCGCCCCCGGCCACCAGATTTTACCGCGCCCGTCGATCAGGGGGCGATCCGGCTGGCCGAAAAGGTCCGCCCCCAGCCGCGCCCGACCTTCGGCCGCAACCGGCGCTTGCAACGCCGTGTGGAACGCGGCGTGGTTGGCCAATCGCATGGGAAAGCGTTCCTGTACCGTTGGCTGAGAAGCCTCGAACGCTTTCAGGCCGTCCTCGTTGCCTGCAAGAACCAGCATGCCGCCGAGATCAATCGACAAAGCCAATGTGTGGCCTTCGATCTGGTTGATACGCGCCACGTCGGCCAAAAGGTCAGCCTTGCGGGTGGCGTCATTGGCCCAGCTATCGTCTGTGAAGGGATACACGAGTTGCCCGCCGATCAGATGCTCCTGCATCAGTGTGCCCATGGTGTTCACCACACGAAAGCCGTTCTCGGGCGACAGGGCACCGCCGGCGGCCAGTGCGATGTACCATCCCATTGAATTGCCCGTGACGGCCACCACTTCGATGTCCTCGGCCAGCGTTTGTGCATCAGCCAGCGACGCAGCATAGATCAGCGGGGACGCCACATCTCCGCGCGAGTATTTACTGACGGTGTAGCGGTCCGCACCATCCAGAGCGGTGACGGCCTCCTGCCCGGCCTCGGCGCGGATGGCGTCAAAGTCGCGGAACATCTGCATTCGGTCAGCGTGGTGGCGGTGCAGATAGCCCAGTTCAGGCTTGTTATAGGTCCCTCGACCGGGACAGATCACAACGGCGGTGCGGGTCATGATGCGCCTCCGGTCAGATTCAACGCTGCCGCGACGATATCGTCTTTTGAGGGCAGAGGCGCAGCATAGGAAGGACCAGTAGCGATGAAACAATCCTCGGCCACCACGCGGGCGGTTGGGGTGGAGGGACTTTCTTCGGCGAAGAAAGTCATCAGCGCCTCGGACTGGCTGCCAGTCTTGCGGCATTCGTCAACGATCAAAACATGCGCGCATGTTTTGGTGGCTTCACGCAAAGCTTCGACCGGCAGAGGAGCCAGCCAACGCATGTCGACAATCCGGGTTTTCAGACCCGCCGCCTCAATTTCGGGCAAAGCCTGTTGCGACAGGTAATGCCCGTTGCCATAGGTCACGATGGCGAGATCGGTGCCATCCCCATGTACGCCCACCTCGCCCAGCGCAATTATTTGATCCCGCGCAGGATAGGTGGTCATCCATCCGCCATCCTGCGCCCCGTGCAGATCACGCATGGGATAAAGTGCAATCGGCTCAAGAAACACCACCACGCGTTGTTCTTCACGCGCCAATCGCACGCACTCGCGCAGCATCTGCACCGCATCCGCCCCGGTCGAAGGGCAGGCGATAATTACACCGGGGATATCCCGCAAAACGGCCAGTGAATTGTCGTTGTGGAAATGCCCGCCAAAGCCCTTCTGGTATCCGAGCCCCGCAATCCGCAGCACCATCGGGTTGGTGAACTGCCCGTTCGAGAAGAACGGCAAGGTTGCAGCTTCGCCCCTGATCTGGTCCTCGGCATTGTGCAGATAGGCCAGAAACTGGACCTCGGGGATCGGGATGAAACCATTGTGGCCCATACCGATCGCAAGACCCAGAATGGATTGTTCATCCAGCAGCGTATCAATCACCCGGTCCGGACCAAAGCGTTGCTGCAGCTTCTGTGTCACGCCATAGACGCCACCTTTGCGGCCCACATCTTCGCCCATGCAAACGATCTCGGCATGTTCCAGCATCTGATCGGTCAGCGCCCAGTTGATCAGGCGGCTCAGCGGTTGGGGCTCATCCATCGCGCGCATGTCCCCGCCGAAGGCTTTGGCCCGCGCCTCGGCGCTGGGGCCGTTGGTCGGTTTACATGGGCGCTTGGGCGGGATCAGGCTGGCCATGACCTCGGCCGCATTGGCCAGATGGGGGCGTGAGGCAGCCTCCGCCGCCACGCGGTCGGTGCGAGCGCAAGTCTCTTCGTAGATTTTCAGCGCCTGATCCGGGGACAATGCCCCCGCCTGATCCAGCAGGCGCACGGAATGCAACAGAGGGTCGTTGGCCTCATCCGCCTCAACCTCGGCTTTCGGCAGGTAGGTCGTAGGCACATCCGCACCGGCATGGCCATAAAGACGCACGGTTTTCAGATGCAGGAAGGCCGGTTTGCGCCGGGTGCGGACATAGTCAGCAGCCTCCTGCGCCACGGCGAATGTCTCGTAGATATCAAGGCCATTGGCCTGGAAGTACCTGATCCCGGGCCGATGCTCCATCGAGGCCTGAATCCAGCCCTTGGGGGTCTTGACCGAAATTCCGATCCCGTTGTCTTCGCAGACAAACAGCAGCGGCAGCGGGGTCGATTGCACGCTGGTCCAGCCCGCAGTGTTGATCGCCCCCTGCGCGGTCGAATGGTTGGCTGAGGCATCGCCGAAGGAACACATCGCGATCCCATCTTCAGGAAGATTCCGATGTTCCGGATCATGCCGCCGCGCCGCACCCAAGCTATAGGCTGCGCCGACAGCTTTGGGCAGGTGGCTGGCAATCGTAGAGGTCTGCGGCGGGATGGTCAGAGCCTTGGAGCCCAGAACCTTATGCCGCCCGCCCGAGGTGGGGTCTTCTTTGGAACAGGCAAAACTCAACAGCATGTCCCAGGCGATCTGCTGGCCCGGCACCTGTTCGGCGCGGGCGATCTGGAATGCGGCATCGCGGTAATGCAGGAATGCGATATCCGTCGGCCGCAACGCGTGGGCTACCGCTGCCATCCCCTCATGTCCTGAAGACCCGATCGTATAGAACCCTTGCCCCGCCTTCTGCATGGCGCGACTGGTCCGATCCAGGGCGCGGCTGAGCACCTGTGACCGAAACAGCGACACGGCATCAGTCGGACTGAGCCCCGGTCGCGGAGGCGCACCTTCTGGCAGGTCGCGCTGTGCAACGCGAGTCAGGAAGTTCTCATGTACGATCTGGGCACGGTCCATGGGTCTTGCCTTGTCTGGTCGGTGTCATCGGCCCGTCGGCCACTGGCTAATTTGTCCCGCGCTCTGCCGGGGATTTCAAGCTCAACACTCTGGCGAGCATAGGGGCCATTTTGAACTCATCGCTCTGGCAGCGGGAAAAAACCAGTGCTATTGCATCCAAAAGGTATGAGGTTTCATCATATGATTGCGCCACGCCGGTTTCTTCCGTCTATCTCGTCCCTGCTGGCGCTAGAGGCCGTGGATAGACTGGGCAGTGCATCAGCCGCAGCAGAAGAGTTGTCTTTGACACAAAGTGCAATCAGCCGTCAGCTGAAGACGATGGAAGATCAGTTGGGCGTGCAACTGATCGAGCGCAGCCAGATGCGTCTGCATCTGACACCTGCGGCCAAAGACTATGTGCAAACCGCAAGGTCCGCGCTGCAGGAACTGGCGCAGGCGGCGCTTAAGCTGAAGGCAAACCCGGCGGGCGGTTCACTGGACCTGTCGATCCTGCCCGCCTTTGGCATGCATTGGCTTGCCCCCCGGCTGCAGGGTTTTGCCCGCCGCCACCCTGAGGTCACGGTCAATCTGGGCACCCGGCTGAAGCCGTTCGATTTTGCCTCTGAACCCTTCGATGCAGCCATTCATTTCGGCCAGAGAGACTGGGCAGGGGTCCACTATCTGCCAATCATGCGAGAAGAGGTGCTGCCGGTCTGCGCACCGGGGTTGATCGGAACCACCACCGACCCGTTGGAGGCCCTTCGCACCGCCCCATTGCTGCATCTGGAATCACGTCCGGACGCCTGGGAGAGATGGTTTGAAATGCAGGGCCATTCCGTCACCGGCTTGCGGGGGATGCTGTTTGATCAGTTCTCGACCATGATACAGGCCACGATACATGGATTGGGCGTCGGCCTATTACCTGCATATCTGGTGCAGGACGATCTGGAGGCCGGGCGTCTGGTGCCCGCTTGGGAAGGACCTCCTGTCAGTTTGGGCGACTATTATCTCGTCTGGCCCAATGACCGTGCCACGCCCGAACCGCTGAAATCCTTTCAGGATTGGCTAAGGGATCAACTGGCTTCGAAGTGAGGTCAGAACTTGCCGTTGTCATTTTTCCATTGCTCACGCGGCGCAATGGCTTCGACGGTGTCCCAGTGTTCGACAATCTTGCCATCCGCGATGCGGAAGAGATCATAGAACGCGCTATGCTTCCCCTGAAACTCACCCTCGCAGACGGTCAAAACAAAATCGCCCTCGGCCAAAACCCGATGCAGGTGCCGATAATTCACCTTGTCTGGGTCTGACAGTTCAGCCCGCAACGCCGCAATGTCATCGGACAGGCGCGGATTGTGTTCCACGTAGGCAGCCTCATCGATGCAAGAGGCGAGTTGCTCCAAATCACCGCCAATAAGAGCCGCCTCAACAAAGGATCGAACGAAAGCCCGGTTCTGTTCGGTCAATGCAGGATCACCAACCTCAGTCGACCCATCAACCATACTGTGACCCGACGCATTGGGGCCTTGGCGGGCCTGTATGTTGTCCCAATGCTCCACCGCCTGCCCATCTGCAAAACGGAACACCTCGAACCCGATATTGCGACGCGAGAAATCATACTCGGTATGGGCAAAAACAAACGCCCCATCCTCGAACACCCGGACGATGTTGACGCGCGGAGAGGTCTCAGACAGGCGCTTGAACAACGCAGCCAACCCCTCGCTGCCTTCATGGGTCTGCGGGTTATGCTGGATGTAGCGCGCCTCGTTCACCACCGAGATCGGGCCGGGATCACCGGTTTCGATGCTTTTGAGCAAGGCGCAGATGCGGGATTTGTTCGACGCCGCCATGAGCAAGTTCCTTTTTGCCGAACCAACTTGTGGCAATCATGGCAGGCGGATTGCGCATCGGCAATGTCGGTGCGCGTCAAAGGCTGCGCGACCTTCGGCCTTGCGTCCTGCGGACGGCAGGAGGGCCAGGCAGGCGCGGGCGGGAGCGCTTTGCCTCAGACGTCCAGCGAACGGGCGATGAGTTCTTTCATGACCTCATTGGTGCCGCCATAGATCATCTGAACCCGCGCATCCGCATAGAGCCGCGCGATCGGGTATTCCATCATGAACCCATAGCCGCCGAAAAGTTGCAGACATTCGTGCATGATCTCGTTCTGCACTTCAGAGCCCCAGTATTTCACCATCGAGGCGGTGGCCGCATCCAACTCACCTGCCTCAAGCTTGCCGATGCAATCGTTGACGAAACTGCGCAGCACTTCGGCCTTGGTTTTGCATTCGGCCAGTTTGAAGCGGGTGTTCTGGAAATCCATTACCCTCTGACCAAAGGCCTTGCGCTCCTGCACGTATTTCACCGTCTCGGCGATGGCGAAGTCAATCGCGCCCAGCGCCATGATGCCAATGGTCAACCGCTCCCATGGCAGCTGTTTCATCAGTTGATAGAACCCCTGCCCCTCTTCCGGGCCCAGCAGGTTGGTCATGGGCACTTTGACGTCTTCAAAGAACAGCTCAGCCGTATCGTTGCCCTTCATCCCCAGCTTCTTCAGGTTACGCCCGCGTCGGAACCCCTCGGCCCCTTCCGTTTCGACCGCGATCAGCGACACCCCCTTGGCGCCCAGCGATTTATCGGTTTTGGCCGCGACGATCACGAGATCGGCGGACTGACCGTTGGTGATGAAAATCTTGGACCCGTTCAGCCGATAGGAATTGCCATCCTTTTCGGCGCTGGTCTTGACCGCCTGCACGTCCGACCCGGTGCCCGGTTCGGTCATAGCCAGCGCACCGATCATCTCACCCGACGCAAGTTTCGGCAGCCATCGCTGTTTCTGATCCTCGCTGCCATAGGCAGTGATATAGTGGGTTACGATGGATTGGATCCCGTACCCCCAACCGGCGTCCCCGCGTGCGGTCTGCTCATAGAGCGTCACGGAATCAAATCCCATGCCGCCACCCACGCCGCCATACTCCTCGGCAATCGAGCCCGCCATCAGGCCCGCCTGCCCGGCCTGCAGCCAGAACGCGCGATCCACGACACCGTTTTCGATCCAGGTTTCGGCGTTGGGCACCAGTGCATCATCCATGAACCGGCCCGCCATATCGGCAAACATCCGGTGTTCGTCAGTAACCCAGGCGGCGGTGCTGGTAAAAAGCGACATCAAAAGCTCTCCAGATCAAGTGTTTGTTCAACGCTATCCTTGCACGCGATTCCTTCCAATCCATGTGACGTTGCGTCCGCGCAGTTCGCTACGCAACGTCCCTTTGTGCGCCAACCTCTTGGGATCACATCTGAGTTCCACCGGGTGACAAGCCCATCCCAAGCGGCTTTTATCCTTGCCAACCATATCGACGAGAGAAAACCCATGCCGCGTGCCTTTTCCGAACTGACCTTCACACCCGCCGTGCGCGCCCACCAAGAGCGCATGGGTTCGGCGGACGGTTATGCAAAATTCATCGAAGGTGGGCCGCAGCAAGGCCACCGGATTGGTCCGGCTGAGCAAGAGTTTATTCAGGCCCGGGACGGGTTCTATCAGGCCACCGTGTCCGAGACAGGCTGGCCTTATGTGCAGTACCGTGGCGGACCGATTGGATTTCTCAGGGTTCTGGACGACCGAACCATCGGCTATGCGGATTTCTCAGGCAATCAGCAGTATATTTCGCGCGGCAATCTGGACGGCAACGACCGGGTTGCGCTGATCCTGATGGATTACGCAAACAGCCGCCGCCTTAAGATACTTGGGCGGATGGCTTTCACCGAAGGGGCAAATGCTGCTGCCCACCTCTTTCCAGAGGGTGCCGAAGCCAAGGCTGAGCGCGCCGCGATCCTCCATGTCGAAGCGCTGGACTGGAACTGCCCGCGCCACATCACGCCCCGCTTTACTGAGGCCCAATTGAGGCCGCACATGAACGCGCTGGGTCAGCAATTGGCTGAGCTGCAGGCCGAAAATCAAAGACTGCGTCAGGAACTGGCCGCATTGAAGTCTGCAACCACCTAACCCGCGCCAAACCGACGCGGGCCAGGGAAATGATGGCTCAACCCTTGACCTTCCCGTGACTGGAACCCTTATGTCAGGGGCGAAAGTCACTTTTGGGACGACTCGGATGTCGGCATCACAACACGATCAGATCAAGATTACGGGCATGAACTGCGCCTCCTGCGTCGGCCGGGTTGAGGCCGCGTTGGGTGCGTTGCCCGGCGTCAGAGAGGCCGCGGTGAACTTTGCGACCGGCACGGCGGATGTGACTCATGACACCGCGCTTTCGGATATTCTGACTGCGTTGGATACCGCGGGCTACCCTGCGGCGACACGTCAGGCACGTTTGAAGATCGATGGGATGAGCTGCGCGTCCTGTGTCTCCAGGATCGAGCGTACTCTGCATGCCATCCCCGGTGTGACGGAGGCATCGGTCAACCTCGCCAATGCAAGCGCCGTGATCGACTATGCCGACGGCTTGACCGATCCGGCATCGCTGGCAAAACGCGTGTCCGAGGCCGGATACCCAGCCAGACCCGCCGATACGGGCGCAGAGGATCAGAATGAGAAAGCCGAAGAACTTGCCGGTTTGCACCGTACGACACTGATCGCGGCGGCGCTGGCCGTGCCGGTGTTCGTCCTTGAGATGGGCGGGCATATGATCCCGGCCTTTCATCAATGGATGATGGCCACAATTGGGGCACAGACCAGTCATGTGATCCAATTCGCCCTGACCACGATATTGCTGATCGGTCCCGGGCGCGTGTTTTATGCCAAAGGTATCCCCTCGCTTCTGCGCGGCGCGCCGGACATGAATGCGCTCGTCGCGCTGGGTACCGGGGCTGCGTATCTTTATTCGGTGATTGCAACCTTTGTACCGCAGGTGCTGCCGCAAGGCACCGCCAATGTGTATTTCGAGGCCGCAGCCGTCATTGTCGTCCTGATCCTGCTAGGCCGTTTGCTGGAGGCCCGTGCCAAAGGGCGGACCGGGGCCGCCATACGCAAACTGGTTAGGCTGCAGCCCAAAACTGCACGTGTCGAAAAAGATGGTCAGCTGATCGACCGCCCCATCGCCGAGATAGTGGTCCGTGACATCGTTCAAATCCGACCCGGAGAGCGCGTGCCTGTGGATGGTACCGTGCTGGACGGCAATTCTTATATCGATGAGAGCATGATTACGGGCGAGCCCGTGCCCGTTGGCAAAGCCATCGGTGACCCTGTTGTTGGCGGGACAGTTAACGGCACCGGGTCTCTGCGCATTCAGGCGACGCATGTGGGCGCGGATACGGTCCTGGCGCAGGTCATCGGGATGGTCGAGCAGGCGCAGGGGGCAAAGCTGCCCATTCAGGGGCTTGTCGACCGGATTACCTATTATTTCGTCCCTGCCGTTATGGCGATTGCTGTGCTGACGGTAGCGGTGTGGTTGATCTTTGGCCCTGCCCCGGCCTTGCCATTGGCTTTGGTCGCCGGGGTATCGGTCCTGATCATTGCCTGCCCCTGCGCGATGGGTCTGGCGACGCCGACCTCGATCATGGTGGGCACGGGCCGCGCGGCCGAGTTGGGCGTACTGTTCCGCAAGGGCGACGCGTTGCAACAATTGCAACAGGCCAAGGTCATCGCGCTGGACAAAACAGGGACGCTGACACTGGGCCGACCGGAACTGGAAGAGGTCATCATCACCAACGGATTTGACCGCGCCGAGGTTCTGCGCCTCGCCGCCGCTGCCGAGGCCCGGTCCGAGCACCCGATCGCCACAGCGATCACCCGCGCGGGGCCAGAAGCCTTGCCCGATATCGAAGCGTTCGAGTCCCTGACTGGCCTCGGCCTGCGCGCTCAGATCGAAGGGCGCGACGTGCTGGTTGGCGCAGATCGGCTGATGGCCCAGAATGACATTGATCTGGGCGAACTGCAGACCGAGGCGCAAAAGCGCGCTGCACAAGGTGCGACACCGATCTATGTCGCCATCGACGGTCAGGCCGCAGCAGCTTTGGCCGTATCCGATCCGATCAAACCGGGTACGACCGAGGCGCTGACCCGCTTGCATGATATGGGCGTAACGCTGGCGATGATCACCGGCGACAATGCACAGACGGCTCAGGCTTTGGCCGACCGTTTGGGCATCGATCATGTCACAGCCGAGGTGTTGCCCGATGGCAAGGTCGCCGCGATCTCAGCCCTGCAGCAGCAGTTCGGTGCACTCGCTTTTGTGGGCGACGGAATTAATGATGCTCCGGCGCTGGCAACGGCGGATATCGGTGTTGCGATTGGCACCGGCACCGATGTGGCGATTGAAACTGCAGACGTCGTACTGATGTCAGGCGATCTGCGCGGCGTGGCCAATGCGGTCGAGATCAGCCGCCGGACCATGCGCAACATCCGGCAGAACCTTGGCTGGGCCTTTGGCTACAACACGCTTCTGATCCCGGTTGCTGCCGGGGTGTTGTATCCGTTTGGCGGGCATCTGTTATCGCCGGCTCTGGCCGCAGGAGCGATGGCGCTCTCGAGCGTCTTCGTCGTTTCAAACGCGCTGCGCCTGCGGCGTGTAAGAGCCAGCCTGCCGGAGGCGCAGACCAATACGAGCCAAAGAGAGGTGGCGGCATGAATATCGGAGACGTCTCGACCCGCACCGGCCTGCCTGCCAAGACAATTCGGTATTACGAGGACATCAACCTGATCAAACCGCTGCGCGACGACAACGGATATCGGCGTTTTCGGGATCAGGACATTCACAAGCTGAACTTTCTGGGCCGCGCCCGCGCCCTGGGGTTCACGATCGAGGATTGTCGCACTCTGTTGGCGCTCTACGAAGACGAATCCCGTGCCAGCGCTGATGTGAAACGCGTGGCGCGCGATCATCTGGCCCGGATCGATGCGAAGATCGTCGATCTGAAGGGCATGCGCGATACGCTCAGCCATCTTGTCGACGCCTGCGCCGGAGATGACCGCCCGGATTGTCCGATTCTGAAAGACCTGGGCCACAAAGCGTGACGCGGGGTTGCCCTTTGGGCTCAGCTTTGCTTTGTCTTCGCTGAACATTCCGGCGCGATGCGCGCGCCGGACAGCGGAGGGGATCTCAAAAATGGCAAAAGTCGCGTTCCTTGGCCTGGGTGTCATGGGCTATCCGATGGCGGGGCACCTGCAGGCTGCAGGGCATGAGGTCACGGTTTACAATCGCACCGCAAGCAAGGCCGAGACCTGGGTTGCACAGCATGGTGGCGCGATGGCGACCACGCCGCGCGCAGCGGCGGAGGGTGCGGATTTCGTGATGGCCTGCGTCGGGAATGATGACGATCTGCGCATGGTTTGCTCTGGTGAGGAAGGTGCCTTTCACGGGATGGCGGAGGGTGCGATCTTTGTGGATCACACCACCGTTTCAGCGAAAGTGACGCGCGAGCTTTATGCGGCCGGTCAAGCGAAGGGTATTGCTTTTGTCGACGCGCCGATCTCGGGCGGACAGGCGGGCGCTGAGAATGGCGTGTTGTCGATCATGTGCGGTGGGGATCAGGCGGCTTACGACAAGGCCGAGCCTATGATGCAGGTCTATTCGAAGATCTGCCGCAGGATTGGTGACAGCGGCGCGGGTCAGATGACCAAGATGTGCAACCAGATCGCCATCGCCGGGCTGGTGCAGGGCCTGAGCGAAGCGTTGCACTTTGCCGAGAAAGCCGGGCTGGATGGCCGCGCTGTGGTGGAGGTGATCAGTCAAGGCGCCGCAGGCAGTTGGCAGATGGCGAACCGCTATGAGACCATGCTGGATGATCATTTTGAGCATGGCTTTGCCGTGGATTGGATGCGCAAGGATCTGGGGATTTGTCTGGAAACTGCAGATGAAACCGGGGCGTCCTTGCCGGTGACTGCTCTGGTCGATCAGTTTTACAAGGATGTGCAGAAGCTGGGCGGGGGGCGTTGGGATACGTCCTCTCTGTTCAAGCGGTTGCGCGCGTTGGGGTGATCGAAGAGGGGGCTGTCTGCCCCCCATCGCGCCTGTCGGCGCGATTCCCCCCGAAGATATTTTTGGCCAGATGAAGAGGATCCCCTTTGGGGAGAGCTAAGGGGTGTCGCATGAGCGATTTGAACGCATATTGGGCCGGGAAGCTACGCCAACGCTGGGGGCTGGATGCTCGGTTGACGCGGTTGGATGGGGAATATGACCTCAACTTTCTGGTGCAGGCGACCAACGGTCAGGATTATGTGCTGAAGGTCATGCGGGCGGGGTGTGAGCCCGGATTGGTCGATTTGCAGATCAAAGCCTTGGAACATATCGCTTCGGCAGCGCCCGGGCTGCCTTTTCCAAGGGTCTTCCCCGATCTCTCGGAAGCGATGTTGCCCGCAATTGAAGATGAAAGCGGAACGGAACGGTTGGTTTGGTTGCTGGAGCGGTTGCCGGGTGAGTGTTATGCGCGCAGCGCGCCCAAGACAGAGGATCTGATCCTGAAGCTGGGTCGCGTGCTAGGCGCGACAGATCGGGCGCTGGAAGGGTTCGATCATGCGGGTCTGCATCGTGAGGGGTTCAAGTGGGACCTGATGCAGGCGGGTTGGATTGCCGATCAGTTGGAAGCAATTGAGGACACTGTGCGGCGTGCCCTGTTGCAGGATGTTGTGGCTGGCTTTGATGCCATTCGCAGCCAGCTGGATGATCTGCCCAAACAGGCCATTCACAATGATGCAAATGACTACAACATTCTGGTCGAGGGTGAATTGAGCGAACGCCGCAGCGTCTCGGGCCTGATTGATCTTGGAGATATGTGCGCCGCACCGCGGATATGCGATCTTGCGATTGCCGGAGCCTATGTGGTGCTGGATCATCCCAAGCCCGAACGCGCGCTGGCAGCGCTGGTGCGCGGCTATCATGCCGCCAACCGGTTGCGCGCAGATGAGGTCGATTTGATCTGGCCTCTGTTGCAGATGCGGCTTGCGGTGTCCGTTGTGAACTCGACCCTTATGGCAGCGGAAAACCCGGATGACCCTTATGTGACGGTCAGTCAGGCCCCGGCGTGGCGATTTCTTGAGAACACATCGCTCAATGGCCATTTGATGTCGGCGCGGCTGCGCTCGGCCTGTGGTTTGCCGGTGGTGGACGGAGCGGAGCGCATACATGCCTATCTGGCCAACCATCGCGGGCAGTTCGCGCAAATGTTCGGGCAGGATTTGAGCGCAACGCCCATGGGCTCGCTTTCGGTTGAAAATTCGACCTGGCCTCAGAACCCGTTCCACATGCCCCTTGAAGAGGCAGCGCGCGTGGGGGAGGAGTTCGGTGAAGGCCTTTGGCTGGGATATTACAACGAGCCCCGCCTGATCTATGCCGAGCCGGGTTTCCGCAAGGGGCCGTGGAAGGCCTCGGATCGGCGGACGGTGCATCTGGCTGTGGATGTGTTTGCGCCTGCGGGGACCGTTCTGCATGCGCCGCTCAGTGGTCGGGTCGAAGCGGTAGAAAACCGCGATGCGCATCTGGACTATGGCGGGGTGGTGATCCTGCATCATGAGACGCCGGATGGCGATGCGTTCTATACGCTTTACGGCCATCTTGACCCCGAGGTCTGCGACCGTTTGAAACCGGGAGATCCGGTGGCGCAGGGCGCGGCTTTTGCGCAACTGGGGGACGCCACGCAAAACGGCGGTTGGGCGCCGCATGTGCATTTCCAACTGGCGTTGACCACACGAGGCATGCAAGCCGACTGGCCCGGCGTGGCCGATCCGGATGAGTTGGAGCTGTGGAATGCTGTCTGCCCCAACCCGGCTGCGCTGTTGAACCTGCCGGACGATAAGGTCGCGTATCGCCCGACGGACAAGCAGAAGATTCTGCAGGGGCGGCACAATCACTTCGGGGGCAACCTCAGCCTGACATACGATGATCCGGTCATGCTGGTGCGCGGTTGGAAGCACCATCTGTTCGATGAATGGGGTCGCCCCTATCTGGACGCCTATAACAACGTGCCCCACGTGGGGCACGCGCATCCGCGGATTCAGGCGGTCGCAGCGGATCAGCTGAAGCGGATGAACTCGAACACCCGCTATCTGCACCCTGCACAGACCGCCTTTGCTGAGAAGGTCTTGTCAAAACTCCCCGACCGGTTAGAGGTCTGCTTCTTCGTCAACTCCGGCACCGAGGCCAATGAGCTGGCCTTGCGTCTGGCGCGGGCGCATACCGGGGCGAAGGGGATCGTAACGCCGGATCACGGGTATCATGGCAATACCAACGCGGCGGTGGCGATCTCGGCCTACAAGTTCAACAAGCCGGGCGGCGTCGGCAAGGCGGATTGGGTGGAGCTGGTTGAGGTTGCGGATGATTATCGCGGCCCGTTCAAGCGGGACGATCCCGACTGCGCCACAAAATTCGCGAATTTTGTCGATCCCGCGATTGCCGCTTTGCAGGAACGCGGCCACGGTGTCGCTGGATTCATCGCAGAAACCTTCCCGTCGGTCGGAGGGCAGATCATTCCGCCCAAAGGATATCTGCCTGCCGTCTATGATAAAATCCGCGCTGCGGGTGGTGTTTGCATCGCCGACGAAGTGCAGACTGGGCTTGGTCGTCTTGGAGAGCATTATTTCGGCTTCGAACATCAGGGCGCGCTGCCGGATATCGTGGTGATGGGCAAACCCATCGGCAACGGGCATCCTCTGGGTGTGCTGGTCACGACCAAAGAGATCGCACAAAGCTTTGATAACGGGATCGAGTTCTTCTCGACCTTCGGCGGATCAACTCTGTCCTGCCGCATCGGTAAAGAGGTGCTGGATATCGTTGATGACGAAGGCCTGCAGGACAATGCCCGCGTTATGGGAGCCCGCCTGATGGAAGGGCTGCGGCAGATCGAAACCGATTTCCCGCAGGTCGGCGATGTGCGCGGCATGGGTCTGTTTCTGGGTGTCGAGTTGATCAATCCCGATGGTTCAGAGGCCAGCGAGATCTGCAGCTATGTCAAAAACCGGATGCGGGATCATCGCATTCTGATCGGCAGTGAGGGGCCGAAGGACAACATCCTGAAGATCCGCCCTCCGCTGACGATCGAAGCCGAGGATGTGGATATGATCCTCTGGGCCCTGCGCGATGTGTTGTCCGAGGTGGGCGATTACACGCCAGAGCCTTCTTGCGATCATGATCATCATCACGCCGGTTGCGGCTGCTGTTAAAAGACAAAACCCCGGCAAATGGCCGGGGTTTTGAGTTTGCCGATCAGTGGAGCACCGAGCTTGGGGGTTGATGCCCTGTCGTCGGCAGGGGGATTGAGGCGGTCATGCGGCGCAAGGCCAGACCAAGTTCTTCTGACAACGACGCCAGAGCGGGGGCGAAATCCGGGCGCACGATCAAAGAGGCCATCATCATCGCATCTTCGCGCGCACCTTCGGAGGCCGCGGCAATCATCTGGGCAAAGCAGTTCTCATCAGCGCCCAGACAGGCGCATCCGAGCCCGTGCCGAACCAGTGGTCTCCGCCCGTGATGAGCACAGAGCGCGCACAACCGATCCAGCGTCAGCATCGCGGCCCGACCATGATCCACGCCCAGCGCTATGTCGAAATCGCTGGCCGCATTGGCACGACCGGTTTCACCATCGCCCCAAAGACGCAGGTACATCACAGCACCTGCCTCAACTGGGGTCAGATCGGACAGTCGTCCAACAGCGGCACCGCCGCGCGATGCAGGCGCGCTCATTTCGTCAGGATCAATTTGCCCGCGCGGGTGATGCGCAGGGTGTAAAGCTGATCACCAAGCTCGATATGAGCCAGGTTCCCGCCTGCGGTCAGGTCTTCTGCCTTATGCGCGGGCAGCATCGAGATAGCATAGCTTTGGGTCGGATTGGGGGTCTGCGCGTTCATCGGAGCATCTCCAGAGCGTTTTGGCACTTGGCCTTATCTGTTCGTGGTTCGCTTGATCTGGCTGACCCGATCTCGGGTTGGCTGACTGTTCTCAACCCTTAATCTGATAAAAATAGTAAGATTTGTCAACCCTTGGTTTTTTAGGCATTTCAACCGCTTCCTGTTGCACAGATCGCCGCTGCGCCTTAGGCCTTGGGCGTACCTGAACAGAGACGGAATCGAACATGGTGGCAGTTGTAGTATTTGACCTGGACGGGACTCTGGTGGACAGCATCGCCGACATCGCAAATGCCGCGAACCGGATGCTGACAGATCAGGGACTCACCCCCCTGCCCCAGGATACGATCCGAAGCTTCGTCGGCAACGGCTTGCCCAAGCTGGTCGAGCGGGTCATCGATCATTGCGGGATCGACCGGGATCGACACCCGGAGCTAACACAGCTCACTCTGCGCCATTACAATGCCGTCGCCTGTGATCAGACCGCCGTCTATCCCGGCGTACCCGAGGCGCTTGAACAACTGCGTGCCATGGGCTGCACTCTGGGCGTATGCACCAACAAGCCCGAAGAACCGGCGCGTCATGTCTTGGACGCACTGAATCTGTCACAGTATTTCGACGTGGTCTTTGGCGGCGACAGCCTGAACACCCGCAAACCCGATCCTGCGCATCTACACGCCAGCTTCGAGGCCCTGCCTGATACCGGCCCCCGCATATTTGTCGGAGACAGCGAAGTCGACGCTGAAACCGCGCACAGGGCGAAGGTGCCATTCCTGTTGTTCACCGAAGGCTATCGCAAATCACCGATCACCGAGATGCACCATACGCTCAGCTATGCCGACAGCGCGGAATTGCCCGATCTGGTGAACCAGATCCTCGGGGACACACCACAGCACTCATGACCCCTAAAAAAAGAGAGAGGGGCCGGCCAAGGGGGTAAGAAGCCAGCCCCTCATCGGGGGAAATTTGTGAAAGTGGTACGGGCGTTCTGCCCGGTGTTAATGAATAATTAACGTATCTACCCAAGCGCCGAAATTGGGGGATTCCCGTAGAGCAGCGCTTTTTTGTCAAAACTCCAGCAAAATAACGTCCATCCGGGTGCGTTTTGCGACCTATCCGGCAGACATTCCGGCGGCTGCGCGGGCGATCACAAGTTCTTCGTTGGTAGGTATGACCATCAGCTTCACGGCGGACGACTCGGTCGAGATCACACGTGCACTGCCGGCATTGGCTTTCTCGTCCAGCTCAGCCCCGAGCCACCCTAGATCCGAGCAAATCTCGGATCGTATCAAAACCGAATTCTCTCCGATCCCACCGGTGAACACTACAGCGTCCAGACCACCAAGCACCGCTGTAAGCGATCCCAGTTCCCGGCGGGCACGGAAGGTGAAGTACTCGATTGCCCGCTTGGCCTCAGGCGTATCCGACTGTTCAAGTGTGCGCATATCGTTGGACAGACCCGACAACCCCAGAAGACCCGACTTGCGATATAGCAGGTCCGATATCTCTTCTGCCTCCATACCCTTCTGCTGCATCAAGTACAGCATCACGCCCGGATCAAGCTGACCGCAGCGCGTGCCCATCGGCAAGCCATCCAGCGCTGAAAAGCCCATGGTCGAGCCCACCGAGCGACCTCCATGAATGGCGCACATTGATGCGCCATTGCCCAGATGCGCCACGATCACCCGCCCGGAATGCACCCCTGGCGCAGTCTGGGCCAGGTGACCCGAGATGTAGTCGTAGCTGAGCCCATGGAAGCCATAGCGACGGACACCCATGTCATAATATTCAGTCGGCAGCGCGAAGGTATCGTTCACCCACGGGTGATGACGATGAAAGGCTGTGTCGAAACAGGCCACCTGAGTGGCCTCGGGAAAGCGCGCCATCGCGGCCCGCGCACCGGCTAAGTTATAGGGCTGGTGCAGCGGCGCGAAGGGTTTCAGCGCCTCCAGTGCGCTTAGAACATCGGGGGTAATGGTAGCGGGCCGGTCGTTATCCGGACCTCCGTGCACGATGCGGTGCCCCACCGCAGCGACCCGGGCTGCGGGAAACTGGTTCTGCAGCAGGCTGAGAACCCGATCCAGCGCGCTGTCGTGATCGCGGATTGCATCCGAAACCTCGTCGATCAGTCTGCTGCCATCCGCCCCACGCAGGCTGACCGACGCCCCCGGGCTGCCGATCCTGTCGACCATTCCAGTGCAGACCGGGCTGGGATCGCCGTCGCCCCGAGCGAACAGCCCGAATTTCAGCGACGAGGAACCAGCATTCAGCGTAACGATATGATCCATCAAACCTTTCCAGACAACCGCGCCGCATGCAGCGCCGCCACGGCGCAAGAGGCAAGGCGCGCCTTGTCATCATCCGCACGGCTGTTCAGAATGATCGGCACCCGCGCCCCCAGCACCACTCCGGCACCTTCGGCATGGGCAATATAGGTCAGCTGTTTGGCCAGCATATTGCCAGCGTCCAGATTGGGTACGACCAGAATGTCGGCGCGGCCCGCCACTTCCGAAACAATCCCTTTGGTGCGTGCTGCCGCAAGGCTAACCGCGTTGTCCATGGCCAGAGGACCATCGACCAGACCGCCCTTGATCTGCCCACGCTCGGCCATCTTGGACAAAAGAGCCGCGTCGATAGAGGAGCGGATCGCGGGGTTCACCGTCTCGACCGCCGACAGAACACCAACCTTCGGCGCGCCGATACCGATTGAAATCGCCAGATCGATGGCATTCTGGGTGATGTCGATCTTCGTTTCCAGATCAGGCTCGATATTGATGGCCGCATCGGTCACCAGCAGCGGATGAGGCTGCCCGGGTACATCCATCACAAACACATGGGTAAAGCGTCGCCCGACTTTCAAACCCCTGTCACGCCGGAGCGCGGCGCGCAGCAGGTCATCCGTGTGCAGATGGCCCTTCATCAGGGCCTCGGCACGACCATCCATCACCAGATCGACTGCCGTGTTGGCGGCATCGAAATGGCCCGCAACAGGGATAATCTCGGTCTCGCCCAACGGCAGATCAATCTCTTTGGAGGCTGCCAGTATCTTGTCGGGATCACCGATCAGGATCGGTTCGATAATGGTCTCGCGCGCCGCCAGAAGCGCCCCGCCGAGCGAGTTTGGCTCTTCCGGGGCGATCACGGCAGTGGGGATCGGGGGCAACGGGCGCGACCGATCCAGCAACGCGTCGAAATGCCGGTGCCGCTGCACCACAAGACCGGGCACTTCGATCTCATGAAATGACATCTCTTTTTCCGGCGCGGTAACCACTGCCGTGCCAGAGACGATCACCGCATCATCGCTGGGTCGGATCACCTGAGTTTCCAGAACCACCTCTCGGTTCTCGCGCTTTTCGACGACCGTAACGCGCGCCATCAGTTCCTCGCCCGCATGGGCGCGAGTGCTGAAATCGAAGCTTTGCGACTTATAGAGCGTCCCAGCACCCGGCAGGATATTCCCCAGCACGGCCGATATCAGAGCCCCGACAAACATCGCGGGCGCAATCGCCTCATCTATGTTGTCGCCATCTCCATCCTCGGCCGCCAGATGCAGGGGGTTATGATTACCGGAGTTCGACGCGAAGACATAAAAATCATCCTCGGTGCAAATCCGTCTTAACTCGGCCGTATCGCCAATCTGTAGCTGATCGTAGGGCTTGTTGTGGTACTGCATGGATACTCTCGACGGCTGATTTGTACCGAGCATTATGAGATTTCAGGTAAATATCCAATGACGTTCGCGGAGTTTTCTAGGGCTCAAAACCATCTGGCACGCCGAAGAGCGGCGTATCCAGCGTTGTGCCTTTCAACGCGCCCAAGAATGCCACCAAATCGGCGATCTGGGAGTCGGTCAGCTCCAACGGCTCAATATCGATCTTCTGGCGCTGGCGGTCCATCTCAAACCGGTCCTGCCAAACGATGAAATCCACCTTGGCCAGCCACGGTACATCCGGCAACCCAGCCATTTCAGGGGTCCAGGCCTCAAGGCTCTGCGATGGATTCAGGTGGTGACGGATGATGCCTTCCAGATCGGGAAAGGCGCCATTATGGCCGTAGGGCGCTGTCTCGGTCACGTTGCGCAGCATCGGGGTGCGAAAGCGATAGGCGTCCTCAAGCCGGTCGCTTTCCCCCATGCGACCCACATCGCGGGCATAGGGGTCCCATTGGCGGGTCTTGCCTGGACCGAAAGGCGGCAGGCCCAGCGCGTGGAATTTCTGATCCGACAGCAAAGGTCCCGAGTGGCAGTTTGCGCATCCCGCCTCGCCAAAGAACAGGGTCATGCCGTCGTGCTGCTGCGGCGTTAAAGCCGTGTGATCCCCTGCCAGGTATTGATCGAACGGGCTGTCCATGCTGCGCCATTCCAGCGCCATGAATGCCGCCAGCGCGTTGGCGACTTGGGTGATCGTTATGTCTTCGGTCGTATCGATTTCGTCGAACGCCTCAACCATAGCAGGGCCATAGCGCGGATCGGTGCGCACGCGTTTGGCGAGAATCGGCCAGCCCTTGTCGATACGGTCATGCACCGCGCCGGTGACCTGATTTTCCGCCACATTCCCGGCCATTTCAAACTGAGAGGTCAGCGGAAAAAGCGCCTGCGCGGCCAGCAGCGAATTCAGCCCTTCCGGCAGCCATTCCTGCGCGGGCGAGTTGAAGCCGTTGCCGTAGACATCCGAAATACTCAGGCGGCCATCATGAAAAACAGTATGGATGTCCTTGGCCCCAAGGTTCCACAAACCTGGTGAATTGCGCGGAATGCGCTTGCGGATCTTGTCTGCACCGATGCCCGGCGTGCGATCTGGCCCCAGGCCCTGCCCGCCCTCGCCGATGCCCAGCGACAACCCGTCCGAGGTGCCGAAATCCGGGTGGTGGCAATGAGCGCAACTGATGTTCTGGTTGCCCGACAGGATCGGGTCGTAAAACAGTTGATGACCAATGGCGGCCTGTTTCATATCAAAGGGGAGGAAATCATCATCCGTCAGCGGACGCGGCAATTCCTGAGCAGCCGCAGCCCCTGCCAAAAGGAAAGCAATCCCATGCGTCAGCTTGTATTTGCCCTTTGCCTTCTCGCGACCCCAGCGCTGGCTGAGTTGGAACAGGCACGCAATCTGATGGAGGCCGGAGAGTTTGAAGCAGCGCGCGAGGAACTGCTGCCCGCCGCTCGGTCCGGAAATGCCGAAGCCGAGGAATTGATCGGTGTGATGTACGGGTTGGGGCTTGGGGTCAAACAGGACTATGAGCGGGCGTTTGAATGGTATCTGCGCGCATCGATGAAGGGGCATCCGGGGGCGCAATCCGGCATCGGCTGGTATTATGAGCTGGGTCTCGGCATGCCCGCGCCTGATCTGGTGCGGGCCTATATGTGGTACACACTCAGCGCGATTGGCGGCGATCCCGATGCAGCGATCAGCCTTGAGGAAGTGGTCAAGAAAATGACGCCGGAGCAGATCGAAAGGGCGCATGTTCTGGTCAACGACTACAAAGGGTGGATGTACCCGTTTCGGTGAAGGCCGGGCCACGAGGGCCCGACCCAATATCTCAGTTCAGGTCCGCATCGCGTGAGGCGTTCACGTCCGCCTCGGCTGCTGCCACAGCGTCCGTCAACGCTACAAAGATCTCATCGCCACGTGTCACATTGGACTGGAACCAGTCATAGACCGGGGTTGCAGCCTCTTTGAACGCAGCCTTCTGGTCGGGTGTCAGGACATAAAGGTCACCGCCACCGGCGACAAAATCCTCATAAGCCTGAATCGACTTGCGCTTGGGCGAGGCAAAGGTCGCCTGCTGCAGAGCATAGAAGCCGTCCACGACGACACGGCGCATATCCTCGGGCATCTCCTGGAACTTGGCGTTGTTCATCCACCACAACGCGCCCATATAGGCGTGGCCGTCCAGCGTGACATATTGCAGGCCCGCGTCAGGGAATTTCATGCCCATGATGTCAGTGATACCGTTCTTGGACCCTTCAACAACGCCAGTCTGGAAGCTGGTGAACAGTTCCGGCCACGGGATCGGGGTGGGTGATGCACCCAGCGCCTTCACCAGTTCCTGCGGCAGGTCGGCGACCACGGTGCGGATCTTCAAGCCCTCCATGTCGGCGGGCTCAGCAATACGGCGCTGGGTGTTGGCGAAGTTGCGCCAGCCGCCGGTGTTGCCGATGGTCATCAGTCGGATCGCGCCGCCGGAATCCTCAAGCGCCATGTCACGCATGGTGCGGGTGAAATCGCCAGAAAGGACATGCTCGGCAATGCGGTCATCGGCCATCAGGTAAGGCAGGTCCAGAACCTGCACATAAGGAAAGATGCCCGAGGCCCCGCCCGAGGTGGAGATATAGATGTCGATGGTGCCATCGGCCACGCCCTGCAGGCACTCAGCACCGTTCGAACACAGCTGCGTGCCGATGAACAGCTCAACCTCGATGGCGCCGTTCGAGGCAGCCTCGACATAGTTCTTGAAGACGACCAGCCCGTCATAGTCTTCGTCATTTTCGTTCGAGTTGGCAGTGGCGCGCAGCGTATAGTCGGCAGCGGTCGCGACCATGGCGGACGCGGCCACCAGCGATGTGGCCACCGCTGCGGTTTTCATAAATCTTCTGAGCATGCGTTTCCTCCCTGTGATACTCAGTTCAGTTTGCAAATCCCGTTATCCTCGGGATCGTCATGGATAGTGCGGGGATATAAGTGATCAGAAAGATCACGATAATTTCGACTGCCAGAAACGGCAGGATTGCCTTGGCGATGGTCTCAACCCGTTCGCGTGAAACTGCGGCAGCCACAAATAGAACCAACCCCATGGGCGGTGTGGCCAGACCGACGGTCAGGTTGACGCTCATGATGATGGCGAAATGGATCGGGTCTACGCCGAGGCTGGTGAAGATCGGACCAAGGATCGGGCCAAGGATGATGATCGCGGGGCCTGCGTCCAGAAACATGCCGACGATGAACAGCAGCAGGTTGATCAGGAACAGCAGGATCAGCGGGTTTTCCGACAGGCTGAGGATCAGCGAGGCCAATTGTTCCGGCGCATGGCTGAGACTAACGACCGTCTTGAACGCCATCGCCGCGCCGACCAGCAACAGGACGACCGCCGAAGTCATGCCTGCATTGCTAAGTATTTCGGGAACTTCCTTCAAAGTAAGGGTGCGCAGAACAAAGAAACCGATGATGAAGGCATATCCCACGGCCACGGCGGCGGCCTCGGTTGGGGTGAATATACCGCCAAGAATACCACCCAGAATGATCACTGGTGTCATCAGCGGAAAGAACGCTTTCAGACTGGCCTGACGGCGTTCGGGCCAAGTGTATTTGCGGCTGGCGACTGGGAAGTCATACCGATCGGCCATGACCTTGATCATAAGCATCAAGCCAACGCCAACCATCACACCGGGTACGATACCAGCAAGGAACAGCGCCGCCACACTTTCACCCATGACATAGGCATAGATGATCATAATACCCGAAGGCGGGATGATTGGCCCGATCACCGAACTGGCCGCCGTGATCGCGGCGGCGAATTTGCGGGTATAGCCCTGCTTCTCCATCGCCGGGATCAACATAGATCCAAGCGCCGAGGTGTCAGCCACGGCAGAGCCCGAAAGGCCAGCGAACAGGATCGAGCTCAGCACGTTCACATGTGCAAGGCCGCCCCGCAGGTGGCCCATCAGGGCCTGACTGAACTCGACGAGACGGATGGTGATGCCGCCGCGGTTCATCAACTCTCCAGCCAGCATGAAAAACGGAATGGCCATCAGCGGGAAGCTGTCCATGCCGTTATAAACATTGCGATAAAGCAGCGTGATGTCGTTGGTCTGACCGCTGAGCCACAGCAAAATACCCGGAGCGGCCAGCAATGCAAAAAAGACCGGCAGGCCGATCAGCAGGAAAATCAGGAATGTGGGCAGGAACCAAATCAGCATTTATTCAGCCCCCACCGCAGCTTCGGGAATCTCAGGCAGAAGATGCCCTCCGCCCAGCATGGTCACGATGGACCGCAGGATCAGCTCGATATTGACTGAGATCAGAAGGATGATCCCCACCAGCAGTGACGCCATCATCCAACTGCGCGGGATGCGATACCATTCATCAAACCCGAAAGAAGTGGGCAGATACAGAGCCGCAGTGGCGAACCGGCCACCAAAGCCGGTAACTTCGGACCATCCAATGTTCACGGCAACCAGAAGGACAGCCAGTGAAATCAAAAGCAGAAACAGATTGAGCGATAGGCCAAGCACGCGCGGCAGAAAGCGCTGCAGCATGTCGATGGCGACAAAACCTCCGCGTCGGAAGGCTGTGGGCGCCATCAGGCCCGTCATCCAGAGCATACAGAACCGCGCAGCCTCGTCCGGCCATGGCAGAGCGTTTCCAAGAACGTATCGAAAGAACACCTGGATCAGGATTGCGACTACCATGACTGCAATCGCAACGACACCAACCGCGCGGCCCAGTCGCAGCACGGTTTCGTTCACGAATGCAATCGGCGCTAACGCCGATGCCAGTCCGCCCATGCGGATCCTCCCTTGTTCAGCCGCGGGTTCGCCCCGCAGTCGTCATATCGCGCTTAGTTCTGCGCGAATTGGCCGAGTTTTCCGGCAAAGAATGTCAGCGCGTCTCCATCCGCCATGCTGACTTTCAGAACTTTGCCCACCACGATCACATGATCGCCCGCATCGTGATAGGCGTGCTGCTCACATTCGAACCGGGCAAGACTGCCCGGCAAGAGCGGGGTGCCGTTTACACACCGATCATGTTCGATATCACGCAGGGCATGGGCGTCTTTTGAACAGCCAAAGCACAGCTCGGCCTGTTCAGCAGACAGGACATGCACGCTGAAGTGGCGCGCAGCGTGAAAATAACGGAACCGGCGCGAATTGCGGTCACCCGCCCACATCACCAGCGGTGGGTCCAGCGACAGGGACGAAAAGCTGTTGGCCGTAATGCAGATCGGCCCATCCTCGCTATCGCAGGTCACGACAGTGACACCGGTGGCAAAGCGACCAAAAGCATCGCGCAGGGTTCGTGTGTCGTCCTTGTGCGGGATGAAAGTGTGGTTCATATCGCGCGAGATTGCATTCATCATGGCACCTCATGTCCCAGCGCCGCCTCATACAGGCGGTACCAGCTTTCACGGTCCAGCTTGACCTTCAAAGCATCCGAGACGCGCTTGATGCGGTCCAGATTGTTGGTGCCCAGCACCGGCAGGATGTTTGCCGGATGTGCAAGTAGGAAAGCAACGGCCACTGCGGCTCGGTCCACACCAAATTCTGCGGCGATCTCATCTGCAACAACACCGACCGGTGGGTTACCGGCCATCAGTAAGCCCCCACCCAGCGGCGACCACGCCATCAGAGGGTGACCGTGTTGTTGGTGGAACGCCAGATCGCCATTGGTAAACGGGCTGATCTCCCCAAGCGAGATTTCAATCTGATTGGTGACCAACTGGGTTTTCATCGCCGACTGCAGCAAAGACCAGTCCCGCGGGCGGAAGTTGGACACGCCAACCGCGCCGACCTTGCCACTGGCGACCACCTCATCCAGCGCTGCTCCGGTTTCATGGTGGTCCATCATTGGATCAGGGCGATGGATCAACAGCAGATCGATGTGATCGATCGCCATTTCGGACAGAGACGTATCCACCGATTTCAGAATATGCGCGCGCGACGTGTCGTAGTATTTGACCTTGGCCTCCGCATAGCGACCCATTGGCGCGACGATGTCACATTTAGTGACGATTTCCATCTTCTGGCGCAGGCTGGGATTGGCGCGCAAGGCATTGCCCAGAACGGCCTCGGCCGCGTATCCGCCGTAGATATCTGCTTGATCGAAGGTAGTGATGCCCTGATCCAGACAAGCCTGAATCTTGGCCTCGACATGCGCGGTCGAGGTGTCACTGTCATCACCCAAGCGCCACATGCCATAGACAAGGCGGCTCATTTCCAGCGTGTCAGATAGTTTCACACGTTGCATTAGCGACGAACTCCGTTGCCCAGCGGGGTCGCCGGGGTGGTTGCTGGCACGCGCCCGTAGGCTTCGGGAAGCGAGCAGGTTTTCAGGTTGAGCATCACGCGGGCACCAAAATGTTTGGCCTCGTCCATGTGCGGGTAGCCCGAGAAGATGAAGGCGCGGATGCCCATCTTCTGATATTCTTCGATCTTGGACATGACCTGATCGGTTGACCCGACCAGCGCCGCGCCACAGCCCGACCGTGCGCGTCCGACGCCTGTCCACAAGCCCGGCTCGACATAACCGTATTCATCCGCCAGATCGCGGTTCTTCGCCTGATGCGCCACGCCCAGAGAGGTCGCGTCCAGCGCCCGTTCGCGGATGGCGCGGCCATATTCGTCATCCAGTTTCGAGACGATGTAATCCGCATATTCCTGCGCCTCAGCCTCGGTATCCCGAACAATCATGTGGACGCGCAGGCCGTAATCCAGTGTGCGGTTGTAATTCTCGGCCACAGCGTGAACGGCCTTCATCCGTTCGGCCAGTTGGTCCTTCGTCTCAGGCCACATCAGGTAGACATCGCAATGCTCGCCGCACAGGTCCAAAGCAGACGGCGAGTAGCCGCCGAAATACAGCAGTGGGCCACCGGTCTGGTAAGGCCGAGCCGGGTCGGTGGTCAGGCCTGAAAAGTTATAGACCTCGCCCGCATGGTTGATTTCGTCCTGCGTCCAGGCCTGTTTCAGGATCTCGACCACTTCGCGCGAGCGCTGATAGCGGAACGCGCTGTCGGCTTTCTCGCCGGGGAAGTCGGAAGAGATGATGTTGACCGTCAGCCGCCCCTTAAGCATGTGGTCCAGCGTCGCGATGGTGCGGGCCAGCATGATGGGCTGCATCTCACCACAGCGTACAGCAGCCAGCAGATTGATCTTTTCGGTGATCGGCGCGCAACCTGCGACGAAACTCAGCGTATCCTGACCGACCTGATAGGACGACGGGCACAGAATGTTGCGAAAGCCTTGCGCCTCGGCTTCTTTCACGATGCCCGAACAATGCTCCCAACTGGATCGCAGATCACCGTCGGGCACACCGAGGAACTGGTAGTCATCCGAACACAGCGCTGCGAACCACGAAACCTCGGCCGCATCCAGATCAGGGGATGTGATGGGGACGATGCTCATTTGATTCACGCTCCGTACATCTTTGACTTTCCTCTTGCGTAGCAAGCGCATTGATGTAGATCAATAGTGTATCAATTTTTCCTGCGACCGAGTGAAGCGCGCGCAAGTGACCACGAACAGCCGTAATCCCAACGCCCTGCCGATCTATGTCCAGATCTCAGAGCTGCTGATCCGCGATATCGCGGCAGGCCGCCTGATGGATGGCGAGCGCCTGCCGCCTGAAAGGGATATGGCCGCCAACCTGAATGTTTCGGTCGGAACCTTGCGAAAATCGCTCGCCGAGCTTGAGAAAAAAGGCATGTTGGAGCGTATTCAGGGCTCGGGCAATTACATCCGCGAGACCGGAACGCAGAACAGCGTCTATGCCATGTTCCGGCTGGAGCTGCCCGAAGGCGGCGGGTTGCCGCGCGCCAATGTCCTGTCGGTCGATCATCTGCACAAACCCTCAGATTTGCCGGAATTCGGCCAGTCGAAATTCGGATCGCGGGTCCGCCGGATGCGCTATCTGAATGATACAATCATCGCGGTCGAGGAAATCTGGCTGGACGAATCGGCCGGGACAATCGATCAGAGCCTGCTGTCTGACTCGCTTTATCGCTACTACCAGCAGCAGCTTAGCTTCTGGATCACACGGGCCGAGGATCGTGTCTCGGTCGGTGCCCTGCCCGACTGGACGCCCAGTGGTTTCACCAAACCCGCCGGCCAGATCGTGGGGTATATCGAGCGGTTCAGCTGGTCAGAGAAGGCCGAACCTGTCGAGTTTTCAAAAACATGGTTCGATCCGGATCGGGCCACCTATGTCCAACGCCTGAAGTAAAAGGAACTGCGCATGACCCGGACCATCAATTACGGGCTGATCGGATGCGGCATGATGGGGCAGGAGCACCTGCACAATATAGCTCTGCTTGACGGTACGCGCGTCGCCGCAATATTCGAACCTGATCCGGAGATGGCGCAAAAGGCGCAAGCCATCGCGCCGGATGCGCAGATGGCCACGTCGATACAGGACCTGCTGGCGATCAGTGATCTGGATTGCGTTGTCATTGCCAGCCCCAACCACCTGCATGTCGAACAGTTGATCGAAATCGCCCAGACCCGCCCCCTGCCCCTGCTGGTCGAGAAGCCACTATATAACAATCCTGCCGATCTCGACCGGCTTGAGCAGTTGGAACGCGACTACCCGCACCCGATCTGGGTCGCGATGGAGTATCGCTATATGCCGCCCATCGCGGCGCTGATCGATGAAGCCGAAGCCACCAGCGGCGGGATCAGGATGCTGTCGATCCGCGAGCATCGCTTTCCGTTCCTTGAGAAGGTCGGCAACTGGAACCGGTTCAACCGCAACACAGGCGGTACATTTGTCGAAAAATGCTGCCATTTCTTCGACCTCATGCGCCTGATCCTGCAATCGGACCCGGTGCGGGTCTCGGCAAGCGGTGGGCAATCGGTCAATCATCTGGACGAGACCTATGCGGGCGAGACGCCGGACATTCTGGACAATGGCTATGTCATCGTCGATTTCGCTTCGGGCGCACGAGCAATGCTGGAACTGTGCATGTTCGCCGAAGGGTCACGCTATCAGGAAGAGATCTGCGCCATCGGTCCCGCCGCCAAGGTCGAGGCCCTGATCCCCGGACCGGGCCGTTTCTGGCCTGACCATCTGGGTGAGGCTCCGGTACCGCAACTGATCGTCAGCCCGCGCGATCCCAAAGGCCCGGTTGCACGCGATATTCCGGTTGAACCCGAGTTACTGGCCGCCGGGGATCACAACGGGTCAACCTACTACCAACACAAGGGCTTTCTGGAACTGGTGCGTGGAGAGCGCACAGCCCCGGAGGTATCCTTGCGCGATGGCATCTGGGCGGTGCGCGTCGGGCTTGCCGCGCAACAAGCGGCAGAGCGCGGAGAGACTGTAACCCTTTCACGGTAACAGCCGCTCAGCGCAGACCCGCGACCGCTTTCTGCAAAGCCACGATCAACGCATCCCGCTGCTGCGACAGCGCGGCGGGTGCCTCGCCCTTGGCCTCAGCGGTGACGCCCTCGACCAGTGTGCGGGTTACGTCTTCGGTCAGACGGACCTCGCCCAGATCATCCCACCACCCGTTGAACGTGTCGGTGAAGTGATCGCAGAACGCCTGCAATCCGCCCTCACCCGCGCCAAGGTTGAACAGCATCGTCGGCCCCATTGCCGCCCATCTCAGGCCGGGACCGGCCCAGACAGCCTTGTCGACATCTTCAACCGAAGCCACGCCAGAGGTGACAAGGTGGATCGCCTCGCGCCAGATCGCGGCCTGCAGGCGATTGGCGACATGGCCGGGCACCTCTTTGTGCAGACGGATCGTGGTCTTGCCGACCGACTGATAGAATGCCTGCGCCTGTTCGACGACACCATCGGCAGTGCGGTCATTGCCCAATACCTCGACCAGCGGGATCAGGTGCGGAGGGTTGAACGGATGCCCCAGCACAAACCGCGCAGGATCATTCCAGCCCGGCTGCATCTGGCCGAGGGTCAGCCCCGAGGCCGAGCTTGCGACAACAGCCTCTGGCGACAAGGCAGGTTCGATGGCGCGGAACGTGGCATGTTTGATCTCCAGCCGTTCCGGGACGTTTTCCTGCACGAATCCGGCCCCTTCGACCGCCTCAGCCGCACCGGGAAAAAAGCGGATCGCATCGGGGGTGCCGTTTTCGGTCAGACCAAGCTCAGTCATCGCGGGCCATGCGGTATCGATGTAACGGCGCACATTGTCCGCAACCTTTGGGTCGGGATCGAACAGCGCCACCGAGCGACCTGATGCCAGAAACAGCGACGCCCAACTGGCCCCGATCACGCCACCGCCCAAGCAGGCGGTATGTTGAATTTCCATCAGAACAATCCCGGATTGAGCGGAGACGCCGCGGTCATGCCGCCATCCACCGTGAATAATTGCCCGGTTGCAAAACCTGCCTCATCCGAGGCCAGCCAGACCGCCATGCTGGCAATATCCTCAGGCTTGCCAAACCGCCGTGTCGCGTGTCGCGCCAAGGCATCGCTTCGGGCCGCCCGAGGGTCAGCGGCCAGATCGAACGCTGCATCGAGCATTCCGGTCTCGATCCAGCCGGGGCAGATTGCGTTGCACCGGATGTGGGGGCCATGATCGATAGCGATTGAGCGTGTCAGCCCATGCACAAAAGCCTTGGACGCGTTATAAAGCGCCATCGACGGGTCTGCGGCCGTTCCTGAGATTGAGCCGATATTGATGATGGAGCCACCTTCGGCCATGCGCGGGATGAAAGCACGGCAGAGGTTGAACACGCCCCGGCAATTGGTGCCAATCACCATCTCCCAATCAGCATCCGAACTGTCCGGCACTGTCTTTTCGACCTGAACCCCAGCGTTGTTGACCAAAATGTCGAGGCCGTCCATTTCTTGCGCCAGGGCATCGACCGCTGCTGCATCGGTGACGTCCAGATTGTACCAGTCGATTGCATCAGGCAGCCCCTCGGGCCTGTCACCGCGCCCGCACGTCGCTACTTTGCCGCCTTCCCGTACGAAAGCTCCGACAATCCCGCGACCGATACCTCGTCGGCCGCCGGTCACCAACGCTGTTTTCCCTGCCAACCGCATCACTGGGCCACCATCACGTGGCGCACGGACATATAGGCGTCCAGCGCATAGACCGACATATCGCAGCCAATGCCCGAGCCTTTCATCGCAGGCCACGGCTTGCCAACGTCGAGGGTACCCAGGTCGGGCAGTTCACCAATATGCGTCTCGACCACATCAGCGATGGCGAGAATGTATCCGGCGCGCTCAGCCGGTGGGGTCAGGTGGTAGCTTTCAAACGCCTCATGCGCCGCCTGCGCCGCGGCTTTGATCTGTTCGGGCGTTGCTTCAGGGATCTCGACAATCGCTTCATCGGCGGACGGGTCGAGAACCGGTAAAGGCTCTCCCAGCCCGACAACGCGCTCACCATTGATCAGCATATCTGTTTGCATATCCATCCCTCACCTAAAGTCGCATCTGCTGCACTTGCGCTGACAAGCCGCCGTCCAGCACCCAAAGCTGACCGCTGGCATAGCGCGCCTCATCCGAGGCCAGCCAGTTGACCAGATTGGCGATATCCTGAGGCGTTCCATATGTCCGCATCGGATGCACATCGCGCACTGCCTGCTGTAACTGGTCGATGGTTTTGCCGCCACCACCCGAGCCATCGCCGGTAAAAAAGCTCTGCAACATCGGTGTATCCACGTAACCCGGGCAGATCGCATTGACCCGAATGCCATCGGGGCCATGGTCGCAGGCCATCGCCTTGGTCAGTGCGTGTACCGCACCTTTGGTGGCGCAATAGGCGGCCAGCCCGGGATCGGCGATGAAGCCATCATAGCTGCCGAAATTGATGATCGAAGCGGAAGGACCTGATGAGGCCGCCTTGCGCATCAGCGGCAACGCATGTTTCGAGGTCAGAAACGTCCCCGTGACATTAACCGCAAAGGAAAGGTTCCATTCCTCAAGCGAGGTGTCTTCGATAGTCTTTTCGATCTCGATCCCCGCGGCGTTGACCAGAATATCCAACTGACCTGCTTCGCGGTCGACCTGCGCCATTGCGGCAACTGCGTCCGCTTCCTGCGTGACATCCAGCTTGACGAAATGGCTGCCATCATCGTCATGGGCGTCCAACGATCCCTCAGGCGTCAAATCAGCCGCGTAGACGCGCGCGCCTTCGCGCAGAAATCGGGCAACGATAGCTCGCCCGATCCCGCCTCGCCCGCCGGTGACCAGCGCGGTTTTGCCGTCCAGCATCATGATTTGGTCTCCTTCAAAGGCGGATAGCGATAGCGGGTGGCTGCCACGGTCCAGTCCATGTGATTGCGCACATATTGCTGGCTGGCATCCGAAGGCGGATTGTAATCCCAAGGCTCGCCCGCCCCGGCCTCCATCGCTGCGTGCAACGCGCGACGGGACTTCTGGGTGGCGATCACGTCAGCGCGCAACTTCTCGCTGTTCCAGCGTTTGGCGACTTCATCAGCGAAGTGCGACGATTGCGCCGCATAGGTCGGATTTTCGGCCAGATTCACCTTCTCCAACGGGTCGCACGACAGATCGTAAAGCTGCGGGGGATCGGGATCGCAATGGATGTATTTCAATGTACCGCGACGGATCATGAAAACCGGATAAGGCGTCATCTCGGCGCAGTATTCACCAATCGCTTCATCAATCGCATCGGCGTCTCCCCGTGCCAATAGCATCAGCGAGCGGCCATCCACCGGCTCGCCGAACATATCGTTCGAACCCCCGGCGATATCGACGAAGGTGGGCAGCATATCGACCAGCGAACACGCATTGGCGGCAGAGCCCTGCGCAACGCCCGGCCCGGCCATCACAAGAGGTACGCGGGCCGAGTGTTCGAAGAAGTTCATCTTGTACCACAACCCCCGTTCACCCAGCATATCGCCGTGATCGGCGGTGACGATGATGATGGTGTTGTCCAGCTCCCCAATCTCTTCCAGCGCGTTCACCATAGCGCCGAGTTTGCTGTCGAAATAGCTGACATTCGCCAGATAGGCCCGCCGCGCGCGCAATACCTCTGCCTCGCTGAGCGGCACGTAGCTGGCCTCGATCCCGTCCATAACCCGTCGCGAGAACGGGTCTTGTTCGTCAGGTGTCAGGGTGAATTCCGGCAGTGGAACATCGGTGTTAGAGTAGAGGTTCCACCATTCCGGCTTGGCCACATACGGATCATGCGGGTGGATAAAGCTGGCCACGAGGCAGAACGGAGCTTCATCCCCAGCCGCCCGATCTCGCCCCCGGTCGATCAGCCAGCGGCGGGCGGCGAATTCAACCTCATCGTCATAGTCGGTCTGGAACGTGGCAATCGCCTCGCCGCTTTCCTTGACCGTTTGCATGTTGTGATACCACTTGTCGATCCGCTCATCCGGGGCTTCCCAATCCGGGGTCCAGGCGAAATCGGCCGGGTAGATATCGGTGGTTACCCGGTCCTGAAACCCGTGTTTCTGATCGGGGCCCACGAAGTGCATCTTGCCCGACAGGCAGGTGCGATAGCCCAACGCCGTCAGGTAATGCGCAAAGGTGGGAACCGAGGCGCGAAATTCGCTGGCATTGTCGTAGGCGGCAATCCGGCTGATCAACTGGCCAGACATAAAGGCAAAGCGCGATGGCGCACAGAGCGGCGAGTTGCAATAGGCCGCGTCAAACCGCATGCCCCTTGCAGCCAGCGCATCGATATGCGGCGTCTTAACAGTCGGGTGCCCATAAGCGCCGCAGAAATGCGGTGCCAACTGGTCGGCCATCACTACAACGATATTAGGCCGCCTCACGGAGCAGCCTTTGCGTAAGCATCCAGAACCAGCCCGTGGAAGTGATGCACCGCATGTTCCGATTTGCCCGAGCCGCTGGGATCGTGGACGATCCGTCCCTGAGTAAAGACGGGTGTGCTCATCCCGCGCTGCACGCTTTCGACAATATCGATATCTTCGCGCTGCAAAACCTCGTCGAGATAGCGGATCGCTTCCAGTTCCATCTCATCGGGTTCGGGTGTTTCGAGGAAGAAATCATAAGTCTCCAGCGTCCGGTCAGGGCCAATCGGAATGATGTTTAGCACGATCATCGAGGACCGGCCGGGATACCGCATCAGGCAGGTCGTCGGCCACAGCCACCAGACTGCATGGGTCCGCACCGTGGCGTTCGACACGTCATAGGCGGTATTCGCGCCCTTGCCCGCTTCGGCCATGTGGCTGGAATAGATGCCATATGTGGTCACCTTGTAGGTGTCCATATCGACCAGATCGCAGAAATCCTTATGCGCCGTCGGGCAGTGGTAGCATTCGAGGAAATTGTCGACGACATTCTTCCAGTTCGACTTGATGTCATAAGTCAGGCGGTGGCCGAAAGTCAGGTTCTCGATATCCGGTGCCCAGTGGCGGATCTCCGTCTCCAGATCGCCCGACACCTGATGCAGAGGCTCAGCCTCCGGGTCGAGATTGACATAGATGAATCCCGCGAATTCTTCGACCTGAACCTGATCCAGACAGATATCCTTGGTGCTGAAATCGCTCAGATTTTCCGTCTCGGGCGCGCGAACAAGCTGGCCGTCCAGTTTATAGACCCACGCGTGATAAGGGCACATGATCCGCGTCGTCTCGCCTTCACCCGACAGCAGGTGGTGGGCGCGGTGTTTGCAGACATTGTAGAAAGCGCGCAAGACGCCCTCGCGGTCGCGAACAATGGCAATGGGGCGGCCTGCAATCTCGACCGTTACATACGATCCCGGCGCGCGCAGCTTTTCGACGTGGCAGACCCATTGCCAGGTTTTGGCAAGGATCTCATTCAGATCGACCTGATGCCACGCCGGGTCGACATATGCCTCGGCTTTCAATGAACTGGTGTTGAACGGGTCGGAACTGTACCCGTCGGAAATGCGTTGGAACTGTTCTTTGGACGGCAGCTCGCTCATATGCGTCTCCACAATTCGGGGCTTGTCAGAGCACCGGGCTACTGGCTTTCGCCGCATATGATCTTCTGAAATCGAAGTTTCGTCTAAACTTTTTTCGCCATATTCTTAATTTTTTCAGCCATTGGTGTGCATCCCTCAGCCCGGTTTGCGATGCATGGGCCAAGCCCTGTATTCGAACGGCACGCGGCCCTCGACCCGATCCTGACTGGGCGGCAGGCCAAACCGTTCCTTATACGAACGGCTGAAATGTACCTGACTGGCAAAACCGGATGCCATGGCAACCTCGGCGATTGGCATATCGGTCTGGGTGACAAGCCCCCTCGCCCGGTCCAGCCGGATATCGCGATAGTAGAGGGCCGGGGTCTTTCGGATATGAGTGGCAAACAACCGGTCGAGTTGCCGGTGCGAAATATTGGCCTGTTTGCATATCGCAGGGATCGGTAGCGGATCTTCCAGATGCGCCTCCATGATCTGGATCGCCGTTTTCAATGTCGCGGGAATAATCGTGCCCAAGGGCTCATTGCCCTCGGGCTGCTGCAGCGCCGATGGCCCCCGAAACCGGTCGTGAAAGATATAGCGAGCGGCGGCATTCGCCAGCGCAATCCCGTGGATACCTTGCAAAAGATGCAGAGCAAAATCCACCGACGCCCCTCCTCCGCAGCAGGTCGCCCGGTTGCCGTCGAGGACATACAAATTCTCCGTCACTTCGACATCCGGATAAAGCTCCTGAAAGGCATCGATATGTTCGTAATGCACAGTCGCCCGTCGCCCGTTCAACAACCCGGCCTGCGCCAACATGAACGCCCCTGTATCTAGCGCCCCAAGCAGCACCCCTGTGCGCGCCCATTGGTGTAACGCGGTACTGATCTTTGCCGTCAGGTGCCGTTCAGGGGTCCAGCTGGAAGAGACGATCAGTATATCCGCCGGCTGCGCATCAAAGCTGCTCAATGTCGCTGTCTGCGTCCCGGCCCCGTTGCTTGAAACGCAATAGCCGCCAGCCTCAGACACGAAATCCCACGTGAAGTGTGGCTTGCCGTCCAGATAGTTCGCCGCCCGGAACGGATCGATGAACCCCATCGTGGCCGACATGTTGAAGTTTGGGGTCACCAGCAACAATATACGGGTCTGCGAGGCTGCGGATTGTGTCATCACCCGATCACCTCACATAGCGCGGAACGTTGTAGCGTGCGGGATATCCACCTCGACATACATAAGAATTCTCTAATCCCGCTGCTGACAACCGACAAGCCCTTGGGGAATTGTTGACGCAATGTGCGATCTAACCAAGGCGTGTTTTGTTATATCCGCCGGGCCCGGATCTCATTTCCGTCAGATGACGGGCATCGCATTGTGCAACGCCCGAGGCCTTTCATGCTCAGAGAAATCCAACTTAGAAAAGCTTCGCCCATGGCTGAACAGAAGCTGGCTGGTGCGGATCCCGTAAAGCCGATCTACAAAAGACAGAGGCAGAATTGCTGAGGTCAATTAGACCGAGACTAATTTACGTTCTTAACTGCCGCATAAAGCTGACGAAATCGTGCCAATCGCCGTGAAAGTGGCACTAAATCATCGGGCTCAAACCTGTCCATTGCCGTGGGCTGTTCTGCAAGATCGGCTCTGCCCAAGGTACCATCACCAAAAGCTGCCAGACGAGCCGCGCCATAGGATGGACCGGAAGTCGCTCCGTCTGAGCGCACGATAGGTTTCCCGATTACCGTCGCAATGAGACTCAATAACAGATCTGATCGGCTGCCACCTCCGATGGCGGCAAGCTCCGGCAGACTATCTACTGTATCGCCGAAACTCTGCGCGGCATCGGCAAAGCAAAAAGCTATAGCCTCCACCACGGAACGACAGATGTCTGCGCGTGTTGTCGAATCTTCAAGACCAAAGAAACCGGCCCGGATATGCGGATCCCCAAGTGGGCTGCGCTCACCTGTCAGATACGGTAGGAAAATCGGCACGCGTTCACCGCTGACCGTTTCAGCGAGCGCAACAACTTCGGCGGCGGACACCCCCAATTGATCACCAATCCATGAAATTGGCCTCGCCCCGTTCAACATCGCCGCCATTTGATACCAGCGGTCGGGCAGAGTATGCGCATATGCATGCACATAGCGTTCGGGGTTGGGCTTATATGAGCGATCCGCCACAAATAACTGGCCCGACGTTCCGAGAGAGATGAAGCCACGCCCCGGTTCGGTAGCGCCCAACGATACCGCCCCGGTTGCCGCGTCCCCTCCCCCGGCGACCACAGGAGTCCCGGGCTTCAACCCGGTCTCTGCCGCAGGGCGCGCTGTCACTGTTCCAACAACCGTGTGCCCGTCGTGAACCGGAGGCAACCAATCGAGGGCTACTCCGGTGACTTCGGCTATTCCGACATGCCATTTGCGCGACGCCTGATCGAGCCACATGGTTCCGGCGGCATCGGACGTGTCGGTTGCCAGCTCTCCGTGCAGGCATAAGCCGATGTAATCCTTGGGCAGCAGGATATGGGCAATTTGGCCATAGCATTCCGGTTCATGTTGTTTCAGCCACGCAATCTTGGGCGCAGTAAAACCCGGTAAGGGTAGAACACCCGCAATCTGCCCGATCTGCGGTTCGGCGGCTCGCAGTTCATCGCATTCATGCGCTGCCCTGCTGTCATTCCACAAGATTGCTGGGCGGATCGGGCGCAGATCGCGATCCAGTAACACGGCGCCATGCATTTGGCCGGACAATCCGATGGCTTTCACCTCAGATAACGCGATTTTCCCGGCAAGCAGATTTAATGCGTCGCGTGTCGCTTGCCACCAAAGATCCGGGTGCTGCTCTGACCAGCCAGGTTGCCGAGATGTTGTCTTGAGCCCCACAGAAGACGTCGCCACAATCCGATCAGCATCCGTGCAGACAAGCTTGACTGCTGACGTTCCGATATCGATCCCCAAATACATTGAAACCCCTTGCCCGCGTCAAAGCCCGGAACTTGCCTGACTCTTGATTTTTTATCGCGCGCAAAGAATATGTAAAGTTAGGATAAGATCAAGGCGGCGAAGATCCGCAGGCAGACTGGCATGACCAAAATTAAGAACATGGAAGAGTTCGCGGCCCTCAGCGGCATCTCGCGACCCACGGTTTCTAAGTACTTCCACGATCCCGATAGCGTTCGACCAACGACACGGGCGCGCATTGAGGAGGCGCTCGAACGGTTTGACTATCGTCCGAATATCTATGCTGTGAACCAGAACCGGAAGCTGACCAAGAATATCGGCATCGTCGTGCCCTATCTGGCTGATCCGTTCTTTGCCGAAATCGCGCGCTATCTGGAACAAAGCTGTATTGCAGCAGGGTATCGCCCATCCTTGTTCAGTTCACATGGCGAGCAAAAGCTGGAAACCGAAATTCTGGACGGCCTGCAGTCCATGAAACCCGCGGGGGTTCTGTTGGCACCGTTGGGGCGAATTTCGGACCGATCAGCGATCGAAAAATTCTGTTCCAATGTGCCGACTGTTCTGTTCGACAGTAACCTTGATGGTCTGGGGGCCGCGTTTATTGGGTCGGACAATTTCAGTTTTGTGTCGCAGACTGTGGAATACATGACCCGGACGGGTGAGCCTCCATCCTTCTTTGAAATGCGTACACCTGCGAACCCCAACGCCAATAAACGGCGAAAAGCCTACATTGAGGTGATGGAACGCCTCGGGTTCGAGCCGCATATCATCAAAGTTGACGGCACAGGCTGGGCGTTCGAAGAAATCGGGCACAGGGGCGCGCTGAAAGTTCTGGAAGAGCGTGGATTGAAGACGGATTCTGTTTTGTGCAGCAATGATCGGCTTGCCATCGGCTTTCTCGCAGCCTGTTTCGAGCGGGGGATTCGGGTCGGTCGGAAGGAAGATTGCACGCTGCGCGTCGCCTCGAATGACGATCATCCATTCGCAAAATTTACGTGCCCGTCTCTGACCACAGCAGCGCATGACTACGACAACGTAGCCGGACGAAGTGTCGAAACTTTGTTCGAACTCATTGAAAGCGGGGGGAAATTCGATACTCGAGCCGAAACGCTTTTCCCTGCGCGGCTTGTATTGAGGGATTCTGCATAACTCACAATTCTTAACGCGCGTAAAGTTTTTATTGACGTCGCGACAATTTACACTCTACGTTCTCTGTATGACATCCAAGCTCAGGGAGGACAGGGATGTATCTGAAACACGCACTTCGTGCGGCGACTGCTTTGACTTTCGTCGCCACGGCAGCAGCCCACGCGCAATCCATCACGATCGCCACCGTGAACAACGGCGACATGATCCGGATGCAGGGCTACACCGATAAATTCACCGAAGCGACCGGCATCGATGTCGAGTGGGTGACGCTGGAGGAAAACGTGCTGCGTCAGCGCGTAACCACCGACATCACTACCAAGGGTGGTCAGTTCGATATCATGACCATCGGCATGTACGAGACGCCCATCTGGGGCGCAAATGGCTGGTTGGTTCCGTTGGACGGCCTGTCCGACGAATATGACGTTGGTGACATCCTGCCAGCCATGGCTGGCGGTCTGAGCCATGAGGGTACGCTGTATGCGGCACCTTTCTATGGCGAAAGTTCCATGATCATGTACCGCGCGGACCTGATGGAAAAAGCGGGGCTTGAGATGCCCGAAGCTCCGTCCTGGGAGTTCATTAAGGAAGCAGCGGCGGCAATGACCGATCGCGACGCTGACATCAACGGAATCTGCCTGCGCGGCAAAGCTGGTTGGGGTGAAGGCGGTGCTTTTATCACTGCCATGTCCAACTCGTTCGGCGCGCGCTGGTTCGACGAAGACTGGAAGCCTCAGTTCGATCAGCCGGAATGGGCCGACACGCTGAACTTCTATGTTGAAATGATGACGGAATCTGGCCCTGCCGGTTATGCCACCAATGGTTTCAACGAAAATCTGTCCCTGTTCCAACAGGGAAAGTGCGGCATGTGGATCGACGCAACTGTTGCGGCGTCTTTCGTGACCAACCCTGACGATTCCACAGTTGCGGATAAGGTTGGATTTGCGCTCGCGCCTGACACCGGTCTGGGCAAGCGGTCCAACTGGCTCTGGGCCTGGGCGCTCGCCATTCCAGCCGGAACACAGCAGGAAGATGCGGCCAAGCAGTTCATCGAATGGGCTACGTCAAAAGATTACATCGAACTGGTGGCTGAAAGCGAAGGCTGGGCCAATGTTCCGCCAGGCGCGCGCGTTTCTTTGTACGAAAACCCTGAATACCAGAAGGTTCCGTTCGCCAAGATGACACTGGATTCGATCCTGTCGGCTGATCCGAACAACCCGACGGTGAAACCGGTGCCATATGTCGGCATCCAGTTTGCAGCGATCCCGGAATTCGCGGGCATCGCAACACAGGTAAGTCAGGAATTCTCGGCGGTCTATGCCGGGCAGCAAACGGTCGAAGAAGCGCTGGAGAAAGCGCAGGCCTTCACCGCAGAAGAGATGGAAGCCGCAGGCTACTGAGGCACACTCCCCGGCGGGCGGGCAGAGATCTGCCCCCCGCTCCCTACTTTCACAACTCGCGTTTTTCTCGCAGGCTACGCTAACGCCTGAACAGAGAGGGTTTGCGTTATGGCAACTCAACATTCCCGATCCGTTGCGCGCCTGATGATGGCACCCGCAGTGGTCCTGCTGCTTGGCTGGATGCTCGTGCCTCTGACGATGACGCTGTATTTTTCCTTCAAGAAATACCTGCCGCTGCGTGGAGGTGATCTGGGCTGGGTCGGTTTCGACAACTATATCCGGTTCGTTTCGTCCAGCTCTTTCTGGCCCGCTGTCCAGGCGACACTGATGATTGTCGGTGGTGTACTGGTGATCACGGTGGTGCTGGGCATCGTTCTGGCGATGCTGCTGGACCAACCCATGTGGGGGCAAGGTGTCGTCCGCATCCTCGTGATCGCGCCCTTCTTTGTCATGCCAACGGTTTCCGCGCTGGTCTGGAAGAACATGTTCATGGACCCGGTGAACGGCCTTTTGGCCCATCTATGGCGCTTTTTCGGGGCCGAACCGATCTCATGGCTGTCCGAAGCCTCGATGACTTCGATCATCATGATTGTCTCATGGCAGTGGCTGCCCTTCGCGACCCTGATCCTGCTGACCGCGATCCAGTCTCTGGACAGTGAACAGCTGGAAGCGGCCGAAATGGATGGTGCCCCAGTGCTGAAGCGGTTCTATCACATCGTCCTGCCTCATCTCAGCCGCGCGATCACCATCGTGATCCTGATCCAGACGATCTTTCTTTTGTCGATCTTCGCCGAAATCTTCGTGACCACCGGCGGCGCATTCGGCACCCGCACCCTCACCTACCTGATCTTCCAGCGTGTGCTGGAAAGCCAGAATGTTGGCCTCGGATCAGCCGGAGGTGTCTACGCAATCATCTTAGCCAATATCGTTGCGATCTTCCTGATGCGCATCGTCGGCAAAAACCTGGACGCGTGAGGAGGTAAGACCATGGCCCGCGCCGTCACAACCCGCCGTAAATCACTGAACACTGCCCTGGCCTGGGCCATTGGATTGCTGATCTTTTTCCCGATCCTCTGGACGATCCTGACCAGCTTCAAGACCGAAGCGCAGGCCATCGCAAGCCCGCCTCTGTTCCTCAACTTTGACTGGACGCTTGAGAATTATGCCGTCGTTCAGGAGCGCTCAGACTACATGCGGTTCCTGTGGAACTCGGTCATCATCGCGGGCGGTTCTACCATTCTGGGCGTGATCATCGCAGTGCCGGCTGCATGGGCGATGGCCTTTGTGCCCTCGAAACGCACCAAGGATATTCTGCTGTGGATGCTGTCCACCAAGATGCTGCCTGCGGTTGGTGTGCTTTACCCGATCTACCTGCTGTTCATCCGTCTGGGCCTGCTGGACACGCGTGGCGGGCTGGTCGTGGTGCTAATGCTGATCAACCTGCCGATCATCGTCTGGATGCTGTACACCTATTTCCGCGAAATTCCGGGGGAAATTCTGGAGGCCGCGCGGATGGACGGAGCGACCCTGAAAGAGGAAATCCTCTATGTCCTGACGCCCATGGCCGTGCCCGGCATCGCCTCGACTGTGCTGCTGAACTTCATCCTGGCTTGGAACGAAGCGTTCTGGACCCTCAACCTGACAGCCGTTGATGCGGCCCCGCTGACGGCCTTTATCGCCAGCTATTCCAGCCCCGAAGGCCTGTTCTTTGCCAAACTCAGTGCGGCCTCGACCATGGCAATTGCGCCGATCCTCATCCTTGGCTGGTTCAGCCAGAAACAACTTGTCCGCGGCCTGACCTTCGGCGCTGTGAAATAAGGAGCACTCCTCATGGGACGCATTCAACTCAAGTCCGTGACCAAAAGCTTCGGCGACGTGCAGGTCATTCCCCCGCTGGACCTGACTATCGAGGATGGTGAGTTCACAGTCTTCGTCGGTCCGTCCGGCTGCGGTAAATCCACCCTGCTACGCTTGATTGCAGGGCTGGAGGATATCACCTCAGGATCAATCGACATTGACGGGTCCGACGCCACCGACGTGCCGCCCGCCAAGCGGGGTCTGGCGATGGTGTTCCAGTCTTATGCGCTCTATCCGCATATGACCGTCCGCAAGAACATCGCCTTTCCCTTGCGGATGGCCAAGCTGGATCAGGCCGAGATCGACAAGCGCGTCGAAGGCGCGGCCAGTGTGCTGAACCTGACCGACTATCTGGATCGCCGTCCCGGCCAATTGTCTGGTGGCCAACGCCAGCGCGTCGCCATTGGCCGCGCCATTGTCCGCGAACCGGCTGCGTTTCTATTTGACGAGCCGCTCTCCAACCTCGACGCTGCCCTGCGGGTCGGCATGCGGCTTGAGATCAGTGAGTTGCACGAACGTCTGGCAACCACGATGATCTACGTGACACACGATCAGGTTGAAGCTATGACCATGGCCGACAAGATCGTCGTTCTTCAAGCCGGTGTCATCGAGCAGGTTGGCAGTCCCCTGGAACTCTACCGGACGCCACGCAACCTGTTTGTCGCTGGTTTCATCGGCTCGCCCAAGATGAACTTCATCGAGGGCGAAGAGGCCGCGAAACACGGTGCCCATACCATTGGCATCCGCCCCGAGCACATTGCTGTTTCGGAAACCGAGGGCGAATGGTCCGGGGTTGTGAGCGTCTCTGAGCATCTAGGCTCGGACACCTTTTTCCACGTCCATGAAACCGGTCTGGCCGAGACAATCACTGTCCGTGCAGATGGCGAGGTCGGCTTCCGCCATGGAGATCGCATTCACCTGACACCACGGGCAGATGTGATTCACCGCTTTGACACGAAAGGCTTGCGGATCGAATGACGCGTCTGGCAGGCAAAACCGCTCTGATCACCGGGGCCGCACGCGGCATCGGGTTGGCCTTTGCCAAGGCCTATGTGGCAGAGGGTGCGCGCGTTGCCATAGCCGACATCGACATCCAGCGCGCTCAGGATGCAGCGACCGAGATCGGCGAGGATGCATTTGCCGTCGAGATGGATGTGACCAAACAGCAGAGCATAGATGAGGCTGTGGCAAAAACAGCAGCCCATTTCGGCCCCATCGACATTCTGATCAATAACGCAGCCATCTTCACTGCTGCACCAATTGTTGAGATTGAGCGTGCCGACTTCGACCGTGTTTTCGATATTAACGTCTCAGGAGTTTTGTTCACAATGCAGGCCGTCGCGCGCCACATGATCGAACACGGTACCAAAGGTCGGATCATCAACATGGCGTCGCAAGCCGGGCGACGGGGTGAGCCTCTGGTTGCCGTGTACTGTGCCAGCAAGGCGGCGATCATATCCCTGACTCAATCCGCAGGCCTGAACCTGATCAGCCATGGGATCAACGTTAACGCCATCGCCCCCGGTGTGGTGGATGGCGAGCATTGGGATGGTGTTGACGCGTTCTTCGCCAAACAAGAAGGCAAAGCCCCCGGTCAAAAGAAACGCGAAGTTGCGGCGGCTGTTCCCTATGGCCGGATGGGGCGAGCCGAAGACCTGGCCGGAATGGCGGTGTTTTTGGCTTCTGACGAAGCAGAATACATCGTCGCGCAGACCTATAACGTAGACGGCGGAAATTGGATGAGCTGATGGACCCTGTGGCGCATGAAAAACACCCGGTGTCTCTGCGGCGCGACAACTTGGACGGCTTGCCCGCAAACGTCAGGACACCAGCATATAAGCCTTCGGACCTGACGCCGGGCATTGTTCATATCGGAGTCGGCAATTTTCACCGCGCGCATCAAGCCTGGTATATTCACCAATTGATGCAGCAGGGTCAGGCCCATGACTGGGCGATCATCGGCGCCGGTGTGCGAAGCTACGATGCCGACATGCGACAGCGTCTGCTAGAACAGGACTGCCTGACAACGTTGATCGAACTGGATCCAAATGGAATATCTGCCGAAGTGACCGGTCCGATGATCGACTACCTGCCGATTGGGGCAGGCAACGCCGCACTGATCCTGAAGATGGCCGATCCATCCACCCGGATTGTATCGCTGACGGTAACCGAGGGCGGGTATTATCTGGATGCCAATACCGGTGCCTTCAACTCGGATCATGAAGACATTCGCCATGATGCGAATAACCCCGACCGGCCTTGCACGGTCTTTGGTGCCATTGTTTCGGCGCTCAGGTGGCGGCGGGAGAATGATCTAAAACCCTTCACCGCGCTAAGCTGCGATAACCTTCAAGGCAACGGGGGAATCCTGCGAAACTGCGTTGTTGATCTGGCGCGTATGTCCGACCCTGATCTGGCCAACTGGATCGACCAGAACGGCGCGTTCCCTAATTCGATGGTTGATTGCATCGTGCCCGCGACGACCGACCAAGTAGTAACGCGATGCCGCGCACTTGGTGTCGATGACGGCGCACCGGTGTCGCACGAAAACTTTCGCCAATGGGTGATCGAGGACGAGTTCTGCGCCGGACGGCCGCCGCTCGAACAGGTCGGTGTGACACTGACCCACGATGTTCACAGCTATGAGACGATGAAGCTGCGCATCTTGAACGGAGGCCATCAACTGCTCGCAAATGTCGGGGAAATTCTGAGCATCCCGACGATTTCAGACTGCATGCAGGATCCGGACATCCTGGCGTTTTTTGAGAAAGTTCAGGCTGAAGATATTTTGCCCCATGTTGAAGCCGTCCCCGAAACCACAGCAAAAGAGTATCTTGGACTAGTTGAGAGGCGATTTTCCAACACCGCGATTCACGACACGACGCGCCGGGTCGCGTTTGACGGTTCGGCACGTCATCCAGGGTTCCTGCTGCCATCGTTGCGCGATGGCCTCGCGTCTGGGTCTCCGACGAACGGGCTCGCGCTGGCCGAAGCTTTCTGGTGCCGGATGTGCGCCGGCATTCGCGAAGATGGCTCCGAAATCGCCCCCAATGATCCTCAGTGGGAGAACTTGCAAAAAACCGCTCTGGCGTCAAAAGCCGATCCAGAGCTTTGGATCGAACAACGCCAGTATTATGGCGACTTTGGCCACGACACGCAATTTTCAGAAGCCTTTGTCACCTGGCTGACCACGATCTGGCGACGAGGTAGCCGAACAGCCATAGCCGACTATGTTGCCCGTGATTCAATGTTGTACTAGCCAAACGCAGCAATGCCAGACCGGTCGCGAAAAACACTTTTCAACTTGAGCACCTTGGCTTGACGAATCCGCAGTCAATTTGCAAAGCACAATTCTCTAAGGTTGGGTTCAACAACCACAGGCTCTCAGAAAGCGTCTAAAGTCTAGCTTGCCTCTGCGCATCCCGGATAAGAGCCGCAAGCCGGTAAAACCCATGCGCCATCTTGGTAAAGGGTGTCAGCAGGAAGAACGTCAGGACTGATCCAAGGTGGATTGCAAGAAGCGCGGGCATCAGAGCTGTTGAGCCTAGGGCATAGAGCACCAACCCGCTGAAGCCCACAAAGCCCAGCAACAGGATGAAACCGATATCACCCCCCCATGCTGAAGGGTCACCAAGTTCGCGGTCAGACTTTTGCTTGAGCAAAGCCATTGCGCCGCAACCCACGGTCAGCAACACGCCGCCGGAAATGCCGAACAGTTTAGGTAAAGACCAGAATCCGTATGGCGCGTGCATTCCGAAGCCATAGTGCATGACGGTCGCTATCGAGGTCGACGCAAAGCACAACAGGAAGCCATACATGATGGCCTGATGAATGTGGCGGCGACCCTGACTGAAGCGGTCTTCGTCCTCGAAATTACAGCCCTCGCCATGCCCTGCGGCCAGATCCTGCATTTTTGCGGCGCGTTTGAAGGCGGCTGTCATGTCGCGAAATTGAATGGGCTTCCCGCCCACCTCCGTCCAATAGCGCCTTAGGCTGATCGCTATGCTAAACAGCGGCAATAAAAACGCGGGCGCAAAGATCGCGACCATCGCATTGTGGGACAGGACGGCGTAAAAGCCCTCCCCTCCGCTCGATCCAATGGCGCGAATAGCCCAGAACAGGAGGGCAAATCCGATCACAAGCGCTAAGGTTATAGCTCCGCCATGTGTGTGGAACCGACGCGCCAGAGGTTGCGGCCAGGCGAAGCTTTCCCAGCTGTCTCGACGAACCTCGGCCAAAGCTTTCGGCAGGTTCAGGTCGAACTCGTGAGGTGCCGTGTACTGACAGGCGTAGTAACAACCCCGGCAGTTGTGACAAAGGTTGGCCAGTTGCGTGATGTCACCGTCCGAAAACGCGCGTTCGGCATGTAGTGATGGGAATACCGAGCAATACCCCTCGCAATACCGGCAAGCGTTGCAAATTTCGGCCTGACGGCGGGCTTCTTGTATCAGTTCAGTTTGCATAGGCTGCGGCCTCACGTCCTGCGATGCGTCCAAAAACGGTTCCGATGGTCATGCCAAATCCGGCCAGATACCCCTGCCCCAATATCGACCCGGCCATGGTCTCGCCGGCCGCCCAAAGGTTCTTGATCTTTCCGTTGGCGGTCGAACATTGAGCCGTATCGTCGACCTTTAAGCCCAGATAGGTGAAGGTCACACCGGTTCGCAGCGAGTAACCATAGAACGGCGGCTCGGTGATCGGACGCGCCCAGTTGGTCTTGGGCGGGGTCAAACCCGAGGTGGTAACACCGTCCAACTCAGTCGGATGGAATCCACTGGTATCACCGCATGCAGCATTGAATTCAGTGACGGTAGCCTGCAGCTTGTCGGCGGGAAGACCCATCCTTTCGGCCAGTTCTTCCAACGTGTCCGCCTTCAGCGGCGGAAATACCGACGGCATGAACAGGTTCAGCGATTTGGCATCGATGATTACATAGCCAACCTGATCCGGCTGCGCCGCCACCAGACGGCCCCAGATCGCGTAGCGTTTGGGCCAGACGTCTTCGCCCTCGTCATAGAACCGCTCAGCATCTTTGTTCACGACGATAGAGAACGGCACACAGTCCAGACGGGTGACAATGCCACCGTCAAATTTCGGCGCACGCCCATCGATGGCGACGGCGTGGCATTGGGTCGGGTCCCCGACGCTCTCGACGCCTTGGTCCAGAAGGTCGGCCAGCACCACGCCCCGATTATACGGCGTGCCCCGGATCAGGAAGTTCTTTGCAGGCTCACCCCATGCCCGGGTCAGCCAATCCGTGTCGGCCTGAAACCCGCCCGAGGCCACGATGACCGCCTTGGGCGCAATGCGATGAGATTGACCTTCATAGGTATAGTCGATCCATTCGATCTGCTCGCCATTCAGTTCCAGATGCGTAACCGCAGCCTCATATAGCACATCAACGCCCAGAGCTGCGGCTGTCCGATAATACGCATTCACCAAAGACTTACCGCCTCCCATGAAGAAGGCATTGGTCCGCGCCAGCGATAGCGTCCCTGAAAGCGATGGTTGAAACCGAACCCCGTGCTCTTCCATCCACGGCAGACATTCTTCCGAGGTGCGGATCGCCAGACGCGCCAAATGTTCGTCGGTTTTACCTCCGGTGACTTTCAGCAGGTCCGACAGGTATTCGTCCTCTCTGTATTCCTCAATCAGCGGACCCAGCGGAGATTTGTGCATGCAGCGAAAATTGCGCGTGTGGCGCGAGTTACCGCCACGGTAAGGTTTCGGAGCCGTTTCGAGGATCAAAACGCGGGCCCCTGCCTCAGCGGCAGTCATCGCAGCGCAAAGAGCGGCGTTGCCGCCACCAATCACAGCGATATCGTAAGCTTCCTTTTGGGTGGCCATGTCCTGTCTACCTACTGATTTTCGTCGGTTGTTCGATCGCGTTCCTGTAACGCCCGGATGCGCATCCGTTGTGCGGCCTGAATATGCGCGCGCATCTCTGTTTCGGCCGCCGCACCATCTCGGGCTTTCAGCGCAGCCATGATGCGGCGGTGCTCAGAGACTGCCGTCTCAGCCCGGTCACCATCCAGCAGTTGCGATGGCCCCAGGATCAGCAGCGCCTTTTGCAAGGACAACATGGATTTCGCGAGAAACCGGTTCTTGGCTGCATCCAAAAGTGTTGCGTGGAAAATCCGGTTGATCCGAGCCGCATCCGGGCCTGTGCCCGCCTCGGCCAACCGATCATTCAACACGTCCAACTCATCCAGCTCGACATCTGACGCTGCCCTTGCAGCTAGGCGTGCTGCGGTACCTTCAAGCACAGCACGCATCTCATAAAGCTCCATCACCTCGACGTAATCCAGGCTGCGAACGGTCGCGCCCTGCCGAGGAACATGGGTGACCAATCCGTCGGCTTCCAGTTGCCGGATCGCTTCACGCACCGGGGTGCGGCTGACGCCCAGCCGTTCCGACAGCTCGATCTCGCGCAGACGTTCACCGGGCAGAAGGGTGCCCTCGCGAATCTCGTCCAGCAGACGCTGATACGCGGAATTGCCTTGCGGGCCGGGCTGTAAAGGGTCGTCTTGGATAGTCATTACGGGCTCACTTGTCTTCTTGCGTCCATTTGTATACATTTGGATACATAACGAGTCAACATTACCGGAACCCACGCCTTGCCCGCCCAGAACAAAACACCTTCTCTTCTGAAAAAACGGGCCGTTACGCTGGGTCTTGCACTTCTGGGCACCGGAGTTTTCTGGGCGCTCAATCTGCCGCTGCCCTTTCTGTTCGGCCCGATGAGCGCATGTTTGATTGCAGCCTTGGCTCATGCCCCCATGAAAGGATTCGGGCAGGTTTCGGTTGCGGCCCGCACCATACTGGGCGTGGCAGTGGGGGCTTCGATTACCCCGGCCCTGTTCGCAGAACTGCCAAAGATGGCAGCATCGATTGCGCTGATCCCGTTCTTCATTCTGCTGATTGCGCTGGTTGGAGTGCCATTCTTCCGCAAAGTCTGGGGCTTTGACTCCACCACTGCTTTCTACGCGGCCATGCCGGGTGGGTTGCAGGACATGATCATCTTCGGCACTGAGGCTGGCGCCAACCCGCGCACCCTGTCCCTGATCCATGGTACGCGCGTTCTGATCATCGTAACGCTGGCCCCGCTGTTTCTGACGGTGTTTTACGATGCCCAGCTCACCAACCCGATCGGAGAGCCCGCGCGCGACCTGCCGATACATGAATTGGCACTGATGGTTCTGGCTGCCCTTATCGGCTGGAAAGGCGGTGAGCGCATCGGCCTGTTCGGAGCGTCCATCCTCGGCCCGATGATCCTGACGGCTGCCTTATCCTTGGGGGATTTCATCCATACCCGACCGCCGCGCGAGGCCATCCTGGCAGCACAGTTCTTTATCGGATGCGGGATCGGTGTGAAATTCGTCGGCGTTACATGGGTCGAATTGCGCCGGGTCGTGGCAGCAGGCTTCACCTATGTCATTGTCCTTGCCATCCTGGCAGCCGCTTTCACCGCCGTTGTCACCACCTTGGGCTTCGGTCGCCCAGTCGAGGCTTTCCTGGCTTTCGCCCCCGGCGGACAAGCTGAAATGACAGTTCTAGCCATCGTCTCGGGTGCGGATCTGGGCTTTGTCATAACGCACCATCTGACAAGGATCGTGCTGGTGATTATCGGCGCGCCCATAGCGGCCAATCTTATTTTGCGCTGGTCCAGACCTCGGGATTGATCATGTGGATCGGAGCGCCGCCGCCAAAAGCGTCCACCTGATCGAAAATGTCTGAGAACTGTAGGTCGAACTCGTCTTCGGTCACAAAACCAATATGTGGCGTCGCAATCAGGTTTGGATGCGCCAGCAACGGGTCATTCGGGTCAGTCAACGGTTCAGTATCAAACACATCAATCGCTGCTTTTCCGGGGCGACCGGCGTTCAGAGCTTCCAGCAGGGCACCGGGTTGTATAAGCCCGGCACGCGAAGTGTTTACGAACAACGATCCCGGTTGCATCGCGGCGAAATCGGCTGGTGTGATAATTCCTTTGGTATCCGGTTTGAGGCGGACATGCACTGAAACCACATCGCTGTCACCAAAGAATGCGTCTCGACTGGATGCAACATGCGCGCCATCGGCCGTGGCACGCGCGCGGCCATCGCTGGACGACCACCAGGTAACGTGCATTCCAAAGGCTTCTGCGTATCCGGCAACGGCGCGGGCTATGCGCCCATAACCGTAGAGGCCGAGCTGACGACCGCGCAATGTCTTGCCCACTCCGGCTTGCCAATGTCCCGCCTTGGCCGAAGCCATCTGTGCAGGCAGATCCCGCATGCCAGCCATTATCAAGGCCCAGGTAAGCTCAGCCGCGGCATAAGACGGCGTGCCCCCGTGCATGTTCGAGCAAAGCAGCACGCCGTGATCGGAACAGGCTTGCACATCCACATGCGGATATACGCTGCGTTGGCTGATGAGTTTCAGATTGGGCAATTTCTCAAGCAAAGCGCGAGTGACTTTGGTGCGCTCCCGAAACAAGACCAACGCCTCTGCATCCTGTAAGCGAGAGGCCAATTCGCCAGTATCTTCGACATGATCCGTCCACACTGTTACGTCGTGTTCGGCGAGCTTCGCAAAACACGGCAGGCTGCGCAGCGTGTCAAACCAGTCATCCAGAATGTGAACTTTCATCGGCTTTCAACACCTTGACCGGTTTCCAGTCGCCTCGGGGTCGGAACAAAGTGCGGGGCCTCAAGCGCGGCCAGTGCGTTCCGAACACGTTCGCGTTGGTCGAGCAAATGATTGAATTGCTCATCACAACCGGCGACCGGCGTCGGATATTCGGCAATGTCGCGGCGCAAAACCATTTGCGCCAGTTTGAGTTCCTGACATGCGATTTCCAGGCATTCGCAATAGTCGTCCATCGCAGCACTCCTTTATGTATACCATAGTATACCAATTGGACAATCCGCAATCAACTCCCCTTCCAGACGCTTTGCGGAACATAGACATGGCCATCCGCCAGCTTACGCGCCGTTCGCACCAAACCCGCCGCCTTCAAGTCGAACCCCTCCTCAGACGAGAAATCTACCAGCACGTCGATTTTCCCTGACGCGTGTTCCAGCACAACATCGGCCGGGCTGGTTTCCGGTCGCTCAAGCAACCCATCAGCAACGGTTCCCGGCGTCAGCGCGCAGGATGCCATGCATTGTGCACCTGTAACTGCCATCGAAGGGTGCGTCTTCCATGGCATGAAATACCGGACGGAAATCGTCCCGCCATCGCGGGCAGGTGACACGATCCCGAACTTCGGCGTCACGGATTGAGAAACATCGCCCATACCCATCAGCTTTCCCGCTTCGATTCGCACGGCCTCCATGCAATCAAAAAACGCGCGGTTGGCATCCAGGTCTTCAGCACTTTCATACCCAGTCAAACCAAAATCCGAAGCACGGGCGATGGCCATCGGCATCGCAACATCCATGCAGGTCAGCTCAATCCCCTGAACCGTGTCACGCAGATTGCCCGTGGGTAGAAAGGCCCCGGTTGACGAGCCGACGACCCCCATGAATTTCAGTTGCACAGGCGCAGCACAACCGGGCACACCGGCAATCTCGGTATCTCCGTCATAGGTCAATCGGCCATCGGGTGTTTGCATCTTGGCGACAACCCGTGCCCCTGTGTTGACGGCCAGAATTCGGATTTCCGTTTCGTCTCCGGCGGGTTCGATCAAACCCATTTCGATTGCGGCAGGTCCGACCCCGGACAGGATGTTCCCGCAGGTCGGCTTAAAATCCACCAGTTTTTCTTCGACCGAGACCTGAGCGAAGAAGTAATCGATATCTGCCCAATCATCTTCGCTGACCGACAGCATAGCGACTTTGGTCGTGACTGCAGCGCCACCCCCGATCCCATCGATGTTCAATGGATGACCAGCTCCGACCGCGGAGATCAGGACGTCAGCCAGAGTATCCAGATCCTCTGGCAGATCACATCGGCGGAAATACGGGCCGCGTGACGTGCCTCCACGCATGAAGACATACGGAATTGCCGTTTGAGTCATCTCAGGCCCTCCTCAACAATGCTTGTCAGAACTTCGGTGAATTCGCGGGTGCCGAGCGCGCCTTGCAGGTCTCGCGTTCGGGTTTCGGGTAACGCGAGTGCCGTGCACACGGACGCGCGGATCAGGTCAGCGGCCTCCGTTTCTCCGAGATGCCGCAGCAGCATTTCGGAGGACAAAATCAGCGAGACCGGATTGGCCATGTCCTTGCCAGCGATATCAGGGGCAGAACCGTGCTGGGCCTGAGCGACAGAGTGACGAACACCAAAATTCAGGGACCCGGCCAACCCCAGCCCCCCTGCCAGTTCAGAGGCTAGGTCACTTAGAATGTCGCCGAACATGTTTGTGGTGATCAAAACGTCGAAGCGCGAGGGATCGCGCACCAGATGCGCCGCCGCTGCATCGACGAGCATTTCGTCATAAGTGACACCCGGAAATTCCTCGGCCACAGCTCTGGTGCAGTCGAGGAACAAGCCGTCCGTCATACGCATAACGTTGGCCTTGTGAATGACTGTCACGTGTTTGGCTGGGCGTGACGCGGCCAGTTCAAATCCAGCCCGTGCGATATCCATGCTGGCCGAACGCGTTACCTTCCGGAACGCCAGCGCGATATCGGGCTCGGGCATGAACTCTCCGCCCCCGGCGAACATGTTGCGATCGGCGTAGAACCCTTCGAGGTTTTCGCGCATCACAACCAGATCGAACGCCTTGCGGGACGGGGCATCCAATCCCGGCCAAGTTCTGGCCGGGCGGTGGTTGGCGAACAGCTCCAGTTCCTTACGTAGAACTCCTGATGGGTTGCGTCCGCCCTGATCGACAGGCGGATAGCTGTTGTGTGAAACTGGCCCGAGGATGACTCCGTCAGCGCGCTTCGCGGCCTCAGTTGCCGCGTGCGGGATCGTTGAACCTTCCGCCTTTAACGCGACAAATCCGATATCCTTATGTTCAAACCTGATTTCTCGCCTAAAGGATGGGCTGGCGGCACGAAGAACCGCCAGCGTTGCGGCCATGATCTCTGGCCCGATGCCATCCCCTTCGAGGCACAGCAACTCTAAATGATCGCTCATTTCAGCGGCCATGGCAGGCTCACCATGTCCTGCAACAGACCCGGCGGGAAATCCCGGTTCAGCGCCCCTGCCATGAAGCACATGAAGCCGATTCCGCAAGCCGTCAGGATTAGCGTCATCTGCCAGCTTGAACCGGCACGAATGCGGAAGAAGGCGATCAGGAACCCGATCAGGGCGAGGATGAAGCCCACAAGCCATGTGGCCGCGATAAGAGAGCCGAACCACGCCAAGGTCGACCAGAGGCCGTGGGGGGCGCTGGCATCTTCGCCGGCGATCTCCTTGTCGGCAAAGATCGCATCCCCCTCAGGTCGCCGCATCATCTGGATCAGCAAGATCACGCAGCAGAACAAAGAGACGCTGCCGATCACCAACGGGATGATCTTGTCGGTCATGTTGTAGTCGGGGATCATATTGGCGTTGACCAATGCCACGATCAGATAGGCCATGATCACCAGCAGGAAAACCAACGGCGCGCGCTTGCTGCCGGATTGAACCTCACCCTCGGCCATGATCATCTTGGCCTGACGGATGCCCAGAATGACCGAAGCCACAGTGATCACGATCAGGACGATCACGATCGGGCTGAAAACGTATTCCATGCCTTCGCCAAAGCTCTTGCGGAAGCGGAACGAGGCGATCTGGAACGCCTGGTTGGTGAATTTCTCAACCGGGTTCGACAGCACGAACCCAATCAGGAAGGCCGGGCGCGACCAGTCGAAACGGCGCAGGAAGATGCCGATCAGGCCGATGACAAACAGGGCCAGAAGGTCTTCAAAGTTCTGACCGGACTGGAATGCCGCGAAGCTGATCAGCATGAACAGAAACGGCGCCAGATAAGTGAAGCGGATTGTTGTCAGTTTGGCGATCCCACCCGAGGCTGCGATACACAGGATGGTGCCCACCACGTTGGCAAGAGCCAGCAGCCAGACAATCGAATAGGTGATGTCGAGATTATCCTTGAGCATGCTAGGACCGACCTCGATATCGCCGGATCCCAACAGTGCAACAGCGCCGATAAAGATCGCCATGGAACCCGAGCCGGGGATACCAAACAGCAGCGTTGGGACAAGCCCCCCGCCCTCCTTGGCGTTGTTCGAGCTTTCCGGCCCGATGACGCCACGCACTTCGCCTTTGCCGAAGTTGCTTTTGTCTTTGGTCGATTGAACCGAATGGCCATAAGCGATCCAGTCTACCACCGAGCCTCCGAGGCCGGGGATGACACCGACAACCACGCCAATGATAGAACAGCGGACCGACAGCCAGATATTCGCCGCCCAGTCTTTGACGCCATCCAGCCAACCAGCCCCTAGCGAAGCGCCCTTGGCAATGGACCGGTCTTGTCGCAACAGCGAGACGATTTCGGGTACCGCAAAAATGCCCAAACCTACAATGACTAACTTCAGACCATCCGTCAGATAGGGAATGTCATAGGTCGCCATACGTAGCGAACCGCCTGCGTCCGCCTCGCCAATCGTACCGACCATCAGGCCCAACCCTGCGGCGGCAACGCCTTTTAGCGGGATACGCCCGGCGAGAATGGCGACCATCGACAAGCCAAGAATGGTAATCATCAGCATCTCGGGCAGACCGAATGCCAGAACGATGGGCCGCGCGACCAGGATGAACATGGTCAGGAACGTTGCGCCGACCAGACCACCAAACAGTGATGAAGCAAAGGCCGCTGACAATGCCCGCGCGGCCTCACCCTTTTTCGCCATTGGGAAGCCGTCCAACACCGTAGCTTGCGAGGCTGAGCTTCCGGGGATCCCCATAAGAACCGATGCGAAGGTGTCAGAAGTCGGAACAACGGCGACCATCCCGATCATCAGGGCCAGACCAAGGATCGGGTCCATCCCGAACATGAAAGGCAGCAACAAGGACAGACCAGCGATACCGCCAAGCCCCGGGAAAACACCTACGGCCAGCCCCATGACGACACCGAGAACAAGGTACCCCAGAACAATAGGTTGCAGGATCAGACCCCACGCGTCACTGAGCGCAGGAAGAGCTGTGGCGAAAACCTCCATAGCGGCCGCCTTTCATAAATTGTCTTGTGTTTGGAAAAGCGCGCGCCCGACATTGGGGCACGCGCGGTGGTGTTTGGGCTTAGTTCAGCTCGACACCATAGGCTTCTTTGAGCCAGTTCAGGACATAGGCCTTGGCGTTGTCATCGACGTTTGTCGCGGTTTGCAGCGCCGACTTGGAGCCGTCGCCCACAAATACCGGGTACTTACCAACGCGTTTGGACGAAATGTCAGCAAAGTCTCCACGCTCGGTCACAGCCTGGAACGCTGCTGTGTATGCATCGACAACTTCCTGAGGTGTGTCACCGGGCAGGAAGGCCAGCTTCTGAACCGGGAAACCTGCGACAAAGAACGCTTTCCAAGCGTCCCACGCCTCACCACTGGTTTCACAGCCATCTGTTGCTTCGCAAACTTCTTTGAAGGTCGGAATATCAGGAAAGGTCGGGTCACGAACGATGTTCCCATCGGCATCCAGCGCACCCCAGGTCATCATTGGAACAGCCTGACCGGCCTCAACCAACGGAGCCGAACCACCCAGATATCCGGATGAGGTCTGATAATCGATGTTGGCTTCACCGCGTTCGAACATCAGACGGCCATCGCCGCGACCCTTGATGCCAAAAACCGGCTCAACATTCATACCCAGCATCTGCCATGCCAGCAGCGGCACAAGGTCAAGACGCGTCGCGCCTTGCGAGCCATAGATGAAGTTGGTGTCTTTCAGCGCATTTGCGGAGCCATCAAATTTGGCACCGTCCTCGGCGTTCAGATAGGCCACACCACCGGTCCCGGATGCCATGACCGGGATCCAATCGTTGTATTCATAACGCACGCGCGGATCGCTCAGCAGATACGGGAACTGAGTCGAGCCCGAGGTGCCAAACAGCAGCGTGCCATCATCGTGGCTCTGCTCCTGAAACCAGTTCGCGCCCTTGGTCGAACCGGCACCAGGCATGAATTTAACGACCACCGTCGGTTGACCCGGCAGCGCTTCGGACAAAAGCGGGGCAAAGAAGTTGGCCCATTTGGCAGACCCGCCTGTTTCCGAGAACGGGATAACCCACTCGATGGTCTTGCCCGAGAAATCAACTTCGGCTGCGGCAGGTGCTGCGATACCGGCGGCGGCGATCAGCCCCACGACGGCACGACGGGTGAATTTGGAAATGGCCATTGGTTCCTCCCTGTTGACCAGACAACCACGTCGGCGCGCTCTGCGCCATCGTGATCGCAAATAGAACTGTGGGGTTGATTCCCCCTCCCATCTGGCAATCATGGAGCGCCAACCTTGCGTGAAACTTGCAGGAGACCCGATGCGGATCGTCATCGTCGAGGACAATGAAACCCTCGCCAACGCTATTGCCTACCGCCTGCGTGATCGCGGTCATGCCGCAGATGTGCTGACTGATGGCGATGAAGCGGCCCTTTACCTTCAGCAAGAAGGCGCGGACCTCATTGTTCTTGATATTAATCTACCGGGTCAGTCAGGGTTGGATATCTTGAAATCTCTGCGCAATCGCGGCGACGGAGTTCCTGTTATCCTGCTCACAGCGCGTGCCGAGACCAGCGACAGGGTTTCGGGTCTGGATATGGGCGCCGACGACTATCTGGTGAAGCCGTTCGAAATGGACGAGCTGGAAGCACGCATCCGGGCGCTGTCTCGCCGCAAACAGCTCGATTATGGCGCGCGTGAGACCATAGGCGAATTGGAATTCGACCGCGTTGCACGACAGGTCAGCGTAAATGGCGGAGTTCTGGATATTCCGCGCCGGGAAATGTCCGTGCTGGAATGTCTGCTGGAACGACGCGGCAGAATCGTTCCCAAAAGCCAACTGACGGACCATGTCTATGGGGTGGGGGCTGATGTCGATGACTCAGCCGTTGAACCTCATGTATCGAGGCTGCGAAAACGTCTCCAGAATTTTGGTATCAGGATAAAGACAGCGCGCGGCCTTGGGTATCTGCTTGAGGTCGAAAAGTGATTGGACACCGTTCGCTCAGGCAAAGGCTTTTCGTCCTCATTCTGACACCCCTAGTCCTGCTCGCGATCCTGCTTGGATATTGGCGATTTACGGTAGCCCAGCAAACTGCGCAGGAGTTGTTTGACGACAGCCTGCTATCTGCGGGCCTGGCGATTTCGCGCGATGTCACGATTTCTGAAGGCGATGCACTGCTGCCCTCTACGCGGAACATGATCCGAGATGCCTCGGGCGGAGAGGTCTTCTATCATGTGACAGGACCCGGCGGAATTTATGTGACCGGCTATGCTTACCCTCCAACCAGTGCAAGACCTGAAGATCAAAACCCCTATGAGCCCTTCTTTTTTGAAGCGATTTACCGGGGCGAACCTGTCCGCGTCCTCAGGATGACTGAACGGATCACTCTGGACAATCTTGTGGGGGATGCGACGGTTACGGCATGGCAACTCATGGCTGACCGCAACGCCTTCGCCAATGAATTGTCGATCCGCGCCATCATCCTCATGGGCATCCTTCTCGCCACTCTGGCACTTGTTGTCTGGTTCGGCGTCGCACGCGGCCTCAGACCTTTGCTGGACCTGCAGGACGCAATCGACCTTCGTTCGCCGGATGATCTCAGTGAGATCAAACGCCCGGTCCCGGTCGAAGTGCATGGCATCGTCCAAACACTGAACCGACTGTTTGGGCAGGTCGAACACAGCATCAACGCCCATCAAGTGTTTATCTCAGAAGCAGCGCATCAGCTGCGAAATCCGGCAGCTGCGGTCCAATCCATGGCCGAAGCTCTGCGTGACGCGAAAACGGATGGCGATAAAGAAGAGCGCATCGCAGAACTTGTGACCGCAGCGAAAAACTCTGCAACCGTGGCCGAGCAATTGTTGTCGCTCGAACGGCTCAGACACCCGACGCATCTGGGTAAGGCAGATGAGTTTGATTTCCGCTCAGTTGTCGAAGACTCCTGTGCGGAAATGGGTGTTCATATCCTCGCGAAGGGGATCGAATTCGAGGTCACCATGCCTGATGACGTGGTCTTGGTTTCAGGCGATCAGGTGTTTTTGGGCGAAGCGATCAAGAACCTGCTCGACAATTCCCTCAAGCACGGTGGGGAGGCGTTGAGCAGGATTTCAGTATTATTACAGCGTGATGATAGCACGGTGAGGCTGACGGTAGCCGATGACGGCGCCGGGCTTACACCCGACCAAAGCGAAGCGGCTTTCGGTCGATTTTCGCAGCTGGAACACTCACAGGGAAGTGGTCTTGGATTATCAATCGTCTCCGCCGTGGCGCAACGCCACGGAGGGCAGGTTTCGATCGATCCATCTAACAAAGGTGCAAGCCTTACGCTCACATTTCCGCATCAAGCAAGTAACCTTTAACGGCTGGTCAATAGGCAATACTCTCTCGCTTTGATGACGCGTTGATCGGCTCCGGTGTGATCATGTTAACCGCCTGCCTAATTCGGGCACCGAGAACACGGAAAACTCAATGCTCACGTGACAGAAGATTGGGTAGCGACGCATACATATTGATCTCGTTGCACACCAGCGGCTTAAAAATAGAGGGGCGATACATGTTGGTCACCGACACAAGCACCGAACTGCTTTCGTTGGGGCATCGAGCTCACTGATGTCTAACACTGAGTCTTTCAAACCACTTCATACGTTGTACTGGCGAGATTTTACGTTCTCAGAGTGCCCACTGGAAATCCAAACCGTAATACAAGAATAGAAAACAGGGACTATATCTATCGCTTCAAACCGTTATGTAACCCCTCACTCCACTTTCGTAGCTCGTCGAGAAACCCGAGCGCTGTGCGGCCAAACTCGGTGATGGAATACTGAACGGACACCGGAGCGGTATTCATCACTTGCCGCGTAACCAGGCCCTGCTCCTCAAGCTGACGCAACCGCTCGGTGATCATCTTCTTGCTGGCCCCTCCGATCATGCGGGACAGATCATTGAAACGCACAGGACCATCCCTGAGGTGCCACAGGATCGATCCGGTCCATTTTCCGCCGATGATCCGCATTCCACGCTCGATGGCACATGGCTCCAGGCAGGCCTCCGAGACCTGTCGACGTCCTTTGGCATCCTCGTTAATCCGTGCCAGCATCGTCGTCCTTTCACTCAGGAAACTAGGTTACTAAAAGTATACTGGTTGATTTCTGCAACCTGCATCCTCAAGTTCCCTCTGAACCCAAGACAAGTCAAGGGTTCAGAGATTGTACCTATAGGATATGGACATGAGCAAAATCCTGATCGTGAACGGCACCCAGCCCTACGAATTCGCCCCCGGGCGGTTGAACGCCAGCCTGACGGACCATGCGCGTGAGGCGCTGACAGCCATGGGGCACGAGGTGCGCGTGACCACCGTTGCCGATGGTTACGACGCGAATGCCGAGGTCGAAGCGCACCTTTGGGCCGATACAGTTATCATGCAGTTCCCGGTGAACTGGATGGGCGTCCCGTGGATTTTCAAGAAATACATAGATGAGGTTTACACGGTCGGGATGGATGGTCGTCTGAGTGCAGGGGATGGCCGTACAACGGACGCGCCCAAGGCCAACTACGGTACAGGCGGCACGCTAAGCAGCAAGACATACATGCTGTCGGTCACGTTCAATGCGCCAAGAGAGGCTTTCGACGACGCATCCGAGCCGTTCTTTGCCGGTGGCAGCGTTGATGATCTGCTGCGCCCGATGCACCTGAACGCAAGGTTCTTGGCCATGCAGCCCCTGCCAACTTTTGCAGCGTTCGATGTTATGAAGAACCCGGAGATCGAAGCCGATTTTACCCGCTTTGATGCGCACCTGAAGGCCGCATTTGCCGAGGTCGAACATGTCCCGGCCTGATATCCACCTTTATACCGCCGGCACGATGAACGGCTACAAGCCGGTCATCTTTCTGGAAGAGGTAGGTGTGCCCTACGACCTGACTCACATCAACTTTTCCAAACAGGAACAGAAAGCGCCGGACTATCTGGCGCTGAACCCTAACGGTAAGATCCCGACTATCGAAGATCGTGCAGAAGGACGCGCTATCTTCGAATCCGGCGCGATCCTTTGGCATCTGGCCGAAAAGTATGGAAAATTCCTGCCGCCGGACCCGGTCAAACGATCCGAGGTGATGCAGTGGATGTTCTTCCAAGTGGGCCACGTCGGCCCGATGATGGGGCAGGCGATGTACTTCCAACACATCGCCGCACCCAATGGCCATGAAGAGCCCTTTTCAATCCGTCGCTACGTGGACGAAAGCCGCCGCTTGATGGAGGTGATGAACACGCGTCTGGACGGGCGCGAGTGGATCGCCGCAGACGAATATACCATCGCTGACATGATGCTGTACCCGTGGGCGCGTGCTTATGTCTGGGCACGGGTAGATGTGTCAGACCTGCCGCATCTGAATGCATGGTTCGACCGCGTTGATGCCCGGCCGGCCGTGCAGCGAGCGCTGACCATCCCCAAAGCAAACCCTCAATTCTGGGATGCAGACGCAGATGCCAGCGCCTTTGCCAAGGAGAACGCCGCGCGTTTTTCCGGCGATGTGAAAGGAACCTGAACCGTGCAAGACGCTCTCTCCATCCGTGTCGACATCGTGTCGGACGTTGTCTGCCCGTGGTGCGTGATTGGCTATCACCAACTGGCCAAGGCCGCGCACGATGCCGGGATCGAACTAGATATCCAATGGCACCCGTTCGAGCTGAACCCCCAAATGGCCGAGGGCGGAGAGAACCTGCGCGAGCATCTGGCTGCAAAATACGGGACAACTCTGGAAGGATCGATCAAGGCGCGTGCCCGCTTGACGCAGTTGGGAACCGCGCTTGGGTTTACCTTCAACTATGCGGACGACATGCGGATGTATAACACGTTTCGCGCACACCAACTGATCGACTGGGCCTCTGAACAAGGCAAGGGGCACGACATGAAACAGGCGCTGTTTGCAGCGTTCTTTACGCGCCGCGAGGACGTCTCGGACGTGCAGGTTCTGTCTGATGCAGCTGCCAGTATCGGATTGGACCGTGCTAAAGCTTTGATTATGCTGCAAAGCGGGGAACGGGCTGACAGCGTGCGCCAGAAAGAGCAGTTCTGGATCCGTCAAGGCATTCAGGGCGTCCCTGCAATGGTGTTCAACCAACGTCACCTCGTGACTGGCGCGCAAGGCGAAGAGAACTACACCCGAATCTTGCAGCAACTGCAAAACGATCAGGCCGCGTGACGCCTGCAGAGCCCGTCGCGGTTCGAACACCCCATGACAGATGCTTTTTGCCCGGCATGCCCTTGCCGAACAGCCATCGCAGGGGTTGTATGGTGCCAGTCTGCGCGACAAGCTTGGTGCAATACCAAAATCAGACATAAGGTGGCCGCATGTCGGCCACCTCAATCTATCAACTTCATGAGTTCATTCTTTATGGCCCTGCACGAACACCCCATGTGGCGAAAGCCTCAACATCACCAAGACCTTGACCATGCACATGACCACGTCCACTGGGCCGAGCTGTTCTATGACCTGATCCATGTCGTGACGATCTTCCTGTTGGGCAACTACCTGTCGCACCACCTTGATTTGCACGGATTTCTTGTGTTCGCAGGGGTTTTCATCACGCTGTGGTATGCGTGGGGTGAGCTCAGCATTTTCAATTCGATCTACATCAGCACCGATTTCTGGCACCGTCTCATCATGTCGGTGATGATCTGTACGGTGATGTTCATGGCCGCGGCGATCCCTGCGATTGACGGCAAGGGCTGGGTCTTTTTCGCCTTGGGCTTTGCCGCGAACCGGGCCATGATTGCAGCGCTTTACTATCGGGCTCGACGGGTCAATTCCTCGGGTGAGTCGATGTCGTCCGTGCAGATCCGCAACTTCTCGATCTTTGCGGTTATCTTTGCCATCACTGCATTTCTGCCGACACCTCTTGCCTATTGGGTATTCGCCGCCGCAATGGTGGCCACGCAGGCATTATACATGATCCCCGGTGTCACTGTCCTGCGTTTCGAGCGGTTCGTTCCGCGGCTTGGTCATATGGCTGAACGGTTTGCCCTGCTGACACTTATCGTATTGGGCGAAGGGTTCTTCAAACTCGTTGTCACCCTGTCCGAAAAAGGCATCTACAAAGTCTCGCCCGATGTGCTGGTCAACTTCATCATCGGCGGCGTTTCGATGTTCGTGATGTGTTGGATCTATTTCGATTTTGTCGGCAACGCCAAACCGAAGGACAAAAAGGTGTCGACCCTGGTCATCTGGTGGCTTGCGCACCTGATATTGATGCTTTGCGGCGTCATGGTCGGTGTGGCCCTTGCTGCAGAGGTCAAAGTCGGGTTCTGGGAGCCATACCCAATTGAATATGCCGCCTTTGGCTGTTTCGGCCTAGCCGGTTACATCGCCATGCTTTGGGTGCTTCAGAACGTCATCGAACACCGCCTTGCCTCGGATTTCGGGCGCTGGGATGTGCGGGTGTTCGGGATCATTCTGGCAATTGCCTGTTTCTATATCGTCCCACATGTCCCTTCATTGGTTGGCAATCTGGTCTGGGGTATCGCCCTACTCTCGCAAATCGCGTTTCCGTTGATGCGCGCCTGGTCGAAGTTTCGACATGAGTGAAGCTGTGACAGGTTCAAGCGGGCTGAGAAGACGAGTGTATTGGTGGCTCGAACGCCCGGACCGGGCTGCCAAGGGTCCTTGGTTGCTGGAAATAGCTCTGATCGCCCTGATAACTCTGAACGTGGCCGCTGTCATCCTTGAGACGGTCGACTCTATCTACGACCGCTGGGGTTTCGCGCTTAACCTGTTCGAGGGTCTTTCTCTGTTCGTATTCGTGGTCGAATACGTGGCCAGACTCTGGGTCGCGGCGGAGAACCCCAAGTATGAAACGCGTGCGTCCTGGGCCGTTTCTCCGATCGCCATCATCGACTTGCTGGCGATATTGCCAGCGCTGCTCTACCTGCTCTTCCCGGTTGACCTGCGTCTGCTACGGACCTTCCGTATGTTGCGGCTACTCAAACTCACGCGGTACTCGCCCGCACTCGGCATGTTGCTTGCCGTGTTCGAGGAGGAGGCTGGCGCTTTTTTTGCAGGTTTCTTCATCCTGATGGTGATGCTGATCTTTGCGGCGAGCGGTGCTTGGCTGGCAGAGCATAAGGCGCAACCCGAGGCGTTCGGTTCCATCCCCGCGGCGATGTGGTGGGCGATGGCGACATTGACGACCGTTGGCTATGGCGACGTGACCCCCGTAACGGTCGCGGGCAAGGTTTTCGGCGCTGCGATCACAGTGATCGGCATTGGTATGGCCGCTTTGCCCGCAGGGATCATCGCCAGCGGTCTGAATGATCAGTTGCACCGCCGACGCGCCAGCCTGGAGCACGAGTTCCGAAAGGCGCTGGAAGACGGCGACATCTGTGAGGCGGACGAGGCAGACATCGATGCCGTTCGCAAGCAGTTGGGACTGTCTCGCCGCGCGGCAGACCATATCCGGGATCGTGTGCATGCTGAAACGTTGTCAGAAACCGATCACTGCCCTACCTGCGGTCAACCGACTGAGCAAAAGGTTAAGACCTGAGCGATCATTTGGTTCCAGTATCGGTTGGTTTGTCCGCTCCAAACAGGCTGTCCACGGTGCCCGAGATTTGCTGGGAAAAACTGTCTGCCAGCTCTTTGGCGTTGGCTTTTCCGTACATTCCGCTGATCGCGTTCAGGGAAATGGCAAAATACTGTACCGCTCCGATCAGTTGAAAGACTTGAGTGCGCAGTTCGGTTTCACTGGCATCCTGACCAACTGGAGTACTGCGAGAAATTTCCACTAACCTGTCCAGATAGACCTTCATAGGCCAAACCTTTGCGTTCTCATCGGCGTCCAGCAACGCCCGAACGGTCAGGCGTGCGTCATCAGGCCGTGACAAGTTGGACGCCAGGAAACGATTGAAATAGGCTTTGAGGTGCATCATCGGGTCAGGGTGCTTTGCCGCTTCAACTTCGGCAAATTGCCGATCAGCGAGACCAGAAAGAACCTCGGAGTACAGCCGTTGCTTTGTCCCAAAGAAGTGTAGCAGCGCCTGTTTTGAAACACCTGCTTCACCCGCCAATGCAGCAAGGCTTACGCCATGATAGCCGTTCGCAGCAAACTGTTTCGAGGCAATTTCCAGATAGCCCGCCCTCGCATCATTCTGCCTGTTCATCTATCGAACTCCGTTTCTGACGTTAAGTATCAGATGCACTGCAACTTACCAAGTGGTAAGTAACTTACCGATTGGTAAGTGGAGGATCAAGCGATGGACAGACAAACCGAAATCGGGCTGATAAAGGAGATCATCGGGCTCGCGGATCAGAAATCGGCTTTTCTTGACGACACCATCGCGCATTCCCCGATTTCACGCTATTCCAGCCCCGAACGATTCGAGCGCGAGCGCGCTATGATCTTTCAGCGACGCCCCGTCATCGTCGCGCAAAGCTCGGAGCTAGAAGGACCCTGCGCTTTCCTCACCAAACGGTTCTTTGACTTACCCGTTCTGCTGACACGTGACGAAGATGGAATGGCCCGCGCCTTTCTCAATGTCTGCCGTCATCGCAGTGCAACGTTGGAGCGAGAGGCCAAAGGCTGCAAGCGCGTCTTCACTTGCCCGTACCATGCCTGGAGTTGGACCAACGAAGGTGAGTTGCGAGCCGTGCCGCAAGAAGCACAGGGATTTCCCGATCTGCCCCGCGCCGAACGCGGCCTACGCCGATTGCCCTGTGTCGAAATGCACGGATTTATTTGGATAGTCGCCAATCCCGATGCCGCAGAGATGCCCAATATGGACAATTGGCTTGCGGGTATTAGCCGCGATCTGGACTGGATTGGTTTAGATCAACACCGCATCGCAGCGATTCAGGAAATTGACATCAAGGCAAATTGGAAGCTGTTGATGGAAGGCGGGATGGAAGCTTATCATTTCCGGGTTGCTCACAAGAATACAATAGGCCCCTATTTCCCTGACAACCTGCTGACATACCAGATGTTCGGCCCTCACATGCGTGCAATTCTGCCTCGCATTTCGATGCCGGATCTGCGCGATACACCCGAAGACAAATGGGAGATCCGGCGGGATGCCAATATGGTGTTTACCCTGATGGCGAACACTCAGCTTCTGGTGCAGCAGGATCATGTTATGTGGTTCCATTTCGAACCCATCGCCCATGACTTGACCCATGTCCGCATGGCAACGTTGGTTCCGAGATCCGCGCCAGATACGGAGGAGATGCAGGCGCATTGGGATAGAAACCAAAAGATCACTGTGATCGCCTTGACGGAGGATTTCGAGTTGGGCGAAGAAATCCAATCCGGCTTTGCCTCGCGCGGCAATCCAAGCCATCTATTCGGGCGTTTCGAGGGGGCACTAAACAGGTTTAATATCTGCATCGAAGAAATGCTTGCGAATTAACGACCTCAGACCTTTGCCTTAGCGGTTTTGGGTTTCGTACTGATGCACTAACCTGCAACGGCGCTTCGGTTGCGGTTAAGGTAAGTTTCAAAATGCAATCGCTGTTCCGGTATTCTATTGGTTGCATTGGGCTCGTCGCAGGCATTCCCTGAAACCAAGATCAATGACTGCTGTCGGGTGGATTGAAGTAGATGGTGCCTTTGGTCGACGGTTGAGCTGACCATTTGACCAAGGGTCGCTTCACATGAAACCTGTTTGGTGTTGTTGCCAGTTTGTTATGGCGCTTATTTGCTTTCAGTGGTTGTTGTGTTCCGATCAAAATCGGGCGCTGGAAAGCCGGTGCCCAATGCCACTTATGTGCGAGAGACCAACCTTTAGCGACTATTCATGACGGGTCCGTTTATCACCTAACTCCTGGTCTTGGCGCTGGGATATCCTACAAGGCGCAGGACATCCTTTTGGGTCATGTTTCCCAAGGTGGCTTTGCGCCAATCTCCGCGATCAGAAAGTCGATGAACACTCGCACTTTCGGGGACAGTACGTTGGACTTGGGATAGATCAGCCACAAGACATTGTCTTCTGTGGCCTCAAAGTTCGGCAACACCTGTGTCAATCGGCCTGACTTCAGTTTGTCATGTACACTCCACAGAGCGTTCAAGGAAATACCGGCCCCCGCGAGTGTGGCACGGACCTGGCTTTGGCCGTCGTCGATAATCAATTGCCCTTTGGCCGATGCAGGGTCGAAGACGGCTTTCTCACCTGCTGGCCCTGTCAGCAGGCGCGGTTGGCGATTTTGAAAGGCGATCAGGTGGTGGGTTGCCAGATCCGCAGGTGTTTTGGGAATGCCGTAGGTATCGAGATAGTGCGGAGCAGCGCAAAGAATGCGGCGGTCATCGGCCAATTTTCGACCTTTCAGACTGGTGTCGACAAGCGGCGCATTCCTGAGGGCAAGGTCGTAGCTCCCTTCGATCAGATCGAACTGCACATCCGACAGGCGTAGATCAAGCGTGAGGTCGGGGTGCTGTTGAAGGAACTTTGGAAGGATCGGTGCGATGTAGAGTTGCGCAAAGGTGCTTGGCGCAGCGAAGCGCAATGTGCCCTGGATCGCTGACGTCTGCTTGCCCAGCGCCGCCAGTGCCGCCTCTTCCTGCGCGATGATCTCGCGCGCGAAAGGCAGGAAATCGGCACCCTCGACCGACAGCGACACTTTGCGCGTCGTACGGTGCAAAAGTTCGGAACCCAAGTTCTGCTCCAACTTGGCGAGCTTTGCGCTGGAGACGGCTGGGGCCATGCCCAACGCGCGCCCCGCAGCGCTGATGTTCAACATTTCAGCAGCACTTACAAACAATCGTAGCGCGTCTGTATCAAGACCCATTATACTCAAAACCCGAATTATCAATCCATAAGTAAGCAGTTTATCTGCAATTTGATCGGCATTAAATCCTTTTCCTAGACGCAACAGAGCTCAGGCAGGAGGTGCAAATGACACGTACGGCCACAGTCAACTACCATGTGCACAAACTCCATCGGCAAGCTTTTGAACTTGATGCAGGTGGGATCGCAGGTAACCTGATTTCCCCCGAGCTGGACCCGAAATCCGTTGTGCTGGCAGACAACCGCGCGACATCCACATCTGTCACATTTGCAGCTGATTCCATTGAATTCACATCGCTCTCAACGCAGGTCCGGGACTTTGCAGGCGACGCCTGGAAACAGACATATGATGCGGAACTGACAGCGATGCCTTTGGACAGGCTGGGCGCGCGGGAGGTTGTGATCTTTGATCATACTGTTCGGGTGGACGACCCTGAGGCAACGCGCAAGCCCGCACGAAACGTCCACAGTGACTACAGCAAGGATGGAGCCGAGCAACGGCTTGTTGACCTGTTGGGTGCCAAGGCTGCCGCGGAATGGGCGCAAGGTCACTACGCTTTTGTCAATGTGTGGCGCCCTGTGGAGCATCCGATCAATTCAGCACCCCTTGGCTTTGTCCTCCCGTCATCGGTTGAGTCATTCGACTGGATACTGCTGGATCTGATCTATCCCGACCGCGAAGGGCAAATCATGGGGCTGGTGGGAAACCCCAAGCATGAATGGATATATCAATCCAAGATGACGCCGGATGAGGTCGCGATTTTCAACATCTATGACAATCAAGGCCTTCCATCGATTGCGCACAGCGCGCTCGATATGGTCGAGGATCCAAACGTCACTACAATTCGCAAAAGCATCGAGAGCCGCACTTTGGTGCGTTATTAAAGGGGGCCTGAGACATGTTGGATGAAATGCAGCCTGCTGATTTTGCCCAAATCAATGTGGCCTATAACCGGGTGTTTCGACCGGGACGGCTGAGCGTTGGCCTTGTGTTGCCACTCGAAGCCTATGCAGTCGGTGCAGAGCCGACGCTTCGTAGTCATCTGGAAGCCGCGCGGAAAGCGGAGGATCTCGGGTTTGCAGCACTTTGGCTGCGCGACGTGCCCTTCAATGTTCCGAGCTTCGGGGATCCCGGGCAGGTTTTCGATCCATTTGTCTATCTGGGCGCGCTTGCCGCGGTGACGGACCGGATTGCGCTTGGAACGGCGAGCGTGATCCTACCATTGCGTCACCCCGCCCATGTGGCCAAGGCAGCGGCGTCAGCGGATATGCTCTCGGGTGGGCGATTGCTGTTGGGCGTTGCTTCCGGTGATCGGCCCGAGGAGTACCCGGCAATGAACCAGAGCTATGACGACCGTGGGACTCGTTTCCGCGACAGCATTGACTACATCCGCGCGGTCGGATCGACCTATCCCAAGTATGAAAGCGCGCGGGGCACGCTGTCTGGCGGCATTGATCTGTTGCCAAAGCCGCATGGCACCCGCCTGCCGATGCTAATCACCGGCGGAAGCCAGCAAACACCCGATTGGGTGGCGCAGAACGGAGACGGTTGGATGACTTATCCGCGCAATGCGGCTGCCCAGGGGCAGGTTATTGCGGACTACCGGAGGCGCGTGAAGGAAGCGGGCCAACCGGACAAACCAGTCATGCAATCGCTCTATGTCGATGTCGTTGCCGATCCCGCTGCACCTCCGCGCCCGATCCACCTTGGGTTTCAGTCTGGGACTGATTTTCTGCGCAGTTATCTGCGCGAGATTGAAGCGCTCGGGGTCAATCACGTCGCACTGAACCTAAGGTTCAATCAAGCCTCCGTCGACACAACCCTCGAACATCTGGCGGACGCTGTACTGCCTGACTTTTCCTAAAGGATCAGACCCGATGACCAAGACTATTCTCATTACAGGTTCAACCGACGGCATTGGCCTGCTCACGGCAAAGAAACTGGCCGCCGACGGACATAAAGTGCTCTTGCATGGACGCAGCGCATCTAAATTGGAGCGCGCCGCTGCCGAAGTCGGAGGTGATGTCGAAACCTATACCGCTGACCTGAGCGATCTGTCCGCCGTTCGAAAGCTGGCCGAAAATGTGCGTGCCAAACATGACAAACTGGATGTGTTGATCAACAACGCGGGCGTGCTGAAGGCCCCGCAAACCGTGCTTGAGAATGGGCAGGACATCCGCTTTGTCGTGAACACGCTTGCGCCTTATCTGCTGACCGAATTGCTACTGCCGATCATTCCCGCCGACGGGCGCGTCGTGAACCTGTCATCGGCCGCACAGGCCCCGGTCAACATCAATGCGCTGCAGGGCAATGTCCCACTGACGGATATGGAAGCCTATGCCCAAAGCAAGCTGGCCATCACCATCTGGACCCGGGAATGGGTCAAAACACTATCCAATGCGCCGGTGATGGTCGCTATAAATCCCGGATCACTTTTGGCCTCAAAGATGGTGAAAGAGGGCTTTGGCGTGGCCGGGAACGACATGAGCATTGGCGCTGCTATCCTGATTGATGCGGCTCTGGGTGCGCGGTTCGCCGACGCTTCAGGTACCTATTTTGACAATGACAGCGGGGATTTCGCGGATCCACATGCCGCAGCGTTCGACAAAGGTCACGCTGCCGATGTCATGAACACCATCAGAGGCTTAATCAACCAGACGAGCTGACCCGAGCGGCGCGCTAGCGCCAAACACATCCATCTTTACCTCTCCCTCTCCCTCACGCGTGCCGCGTCGAGGCCCAAGAAAGGACTGCCTGATGAAGTACGAGAATTTTCAAACTTTTGAAGTAGCCGTCGAAAACGGCATCGCCACAGTGACATTCAACTTTGGCTCCGTGAACGTGCAAGGCCAGGAAATGCTGGCAGACCTCAACAGCCTGGCCATGCGGCTGGAGCGCGACCGCGATACCAAGGTTGTAATCTTTCAATCCGCCAACCCGGAAATCTGGGTTTGCCACTACGATACCGACCTGCTCAAGGACATGTCGACCGAGGCGGTATCCCGCGAGGACGCTCAGCTTCTGGACCTGCAATCGGTTTGCGAACGGATCAGTAAGGTGCCGCAAGCTACCATCGCAAAGCTGGAAGGGTTTGCACGCGGCGGCGGGCATGAGTTGGCACTGGCGCTCGACATGCGCTTTGCTGCGCGGGGAAAGTACAAGTTCATGCAGATGGAGGTCGGTATGGGCATCTTGCCCTGCGGCGGTGGTGCCTCGCGCATGGCGCGCCAAACCGGCCTTGGCAAAGCACTTGAGATCACCTTGAGCGCGCAAGACTATGACGCGGATGATGCAGAGCGTCTGGGCACCATCAACAAGGCTTTGGAGCCGGATGAGATTGGCCCCTATGTGACGGCGCTGGCCGAACGGATCGCAAAATTCCCAGCCGAGGCGATCAATGCCTGCAAGCAGATGGTCTATGAATCCATCGACAAGCCCATTGATGAAGCGCTGAAAGCCGAAGCGTATTGGCTCTATCAGGCCACCAGCAAGACCCCGGCTGTCAAACGCTTCACCATCGCGGATGAACAAGGTTTGGAACACGACATCGAAAACCAGCGCAAATGGAGCGATCTGGTGATGCAGGTGCAGGACATCAGCTAATCCCAACGACTTGATCACGTCAGGGCGTCCGGTTTCGACGCATCTTCTGACGTGGCATCAGAAAAGGAACATCCCAATGAAAGCAATGGTTCTGAAATCCTACGGACCCGACGCGCCGTTCGAGCTTGCCGAGATGCCCGACCCGGTCGCGACATCTGGACATGTGGTCGTCAAAGTGGCTGCGACCAGCGTCAACACTGTCGACACGATGATCCGAAGCATGGGCGCAGAGCTGCCTCTGTCCCCCGGGCTGCCTGCTGTGCTAGGTATGGATTTCTCTGGCACGGTCGTTGCGATTGGCGACGGTGTGACAAGTTTTGCCATAGGCGATGAGGTGTATGGTTGCGCTGGTGGATTGATGGATTTCCCGGGCGCTTTGGCGGAGTACATTAACGCAGATGCGCGCCTGATTGCCCACAAACCCAAGACGCTGAGCATGCGAGAAACCGCGGCTCTGCCTCTCGTCGGCCTCACCGCCTACGAAGGGCTGACACGTGCCGGTGTTGGCGAGGGGCAAACCGTGCTGGTTCAGGGCGGCGCTGGTGATGTTGGCCATGTCGCCGTGCAAATCGCCCGCCACCTTGGCGCAACCGTGTCCGCAACAGGTCGCGGTGCTGATCAGTTGGCCCTGATCGGAGGACTGGGTGCGCGTCCCTTGGATTTCACAACGCAAAAGGTCGAAGACTACGTGGCCGCGCACACTGGTGGCGCGGGCTTCGATGTGGTGTTTGACAGCGTCGGTGGGGCAAATATGACGAACTCATTTGAAGCAGCCAAGCTCAATGGCCATGTCGCCTCAACGGTTGCGATGGTCGAGATTGATCTAACGCCTGCGCATTTCAAAGGCCTGTCCCTACATGTCGTCTTCATGTTGATCCCAATGATGCATGATGTCGGGCGGCAAACCCATGGCGACATCCAGCGGACACTGGCGGATCTGGCGGATGCAGGCGGGCTCAAACCCATTGTTGACGAGCGGAAGTTTGGGTGGGCCGATGTCGGCGCCGCTCATGCACATCTGACGAATGGGGATGCGGTCGGGAAAGTTGTTGTAGAGCTGTAATTTGATCCAACTGAGATTGGTGCGCACTCAATGATCGTGTGCGCCAAGACGAGGGCTCTTCAGAGGAGCAGATCAGAACCGGCAAAGTGTTTTGGAAACATCGATTGCAGAATAAACAAGCAGATCCTCAAGGCCTCCTCGGATTTGAAGATATCTGAGTGCAAATGGTAATCGGTCCACAGCCCTTCCAGCAAAGCAATCAACGCGTCTGTTGCAAGTTTGGCGTCTACGTCCTCGTATTCACCATCGTTCTTTATTTGCTCCAACAGCGCCAGAACCACCGCTCGGAAACTTTTGTCTCGTGAGTCGATAAAGGGAAATACGTGTGGGTTCGAGAGCGCTTCAGCCCGAAACGAGAACCAGATCGCAACGTCCCTCGCATTAAGAACCAAGGGGTCGAAATCCGCCTTAATGATGGAAATCAGCTTTTCAGCAGCGTCCAGCTCTGAATCGTCTGCGATTGCCTTCCACTGCCCCACATAGCGCGCCGACAAATCCTCGGCCACAGCGAGAAGCAGCTTCTCTTTGGAGCCAAAGTGCAGATTCACCATTCCCCGCGACAAGCCTGACAATTCCTGAATTCTCGCCGAAGTCGTTCCGCGAATTCCGTACTTATGGATGGAGTCCGCAGCCGCCTGGATCAGCTGCTTTCGGTTCTGCAACCTACTCAGATCGCGAGCATTGGTTGGGGTATCTGGTTCGAGAGTAATCTTGTTTGTCCTTCGCTGGGGCGCTCGCTCTTTGTTTTCTCGCATCTAGTGGAGCAGAAGTTCAAGAATTGACATTGAATGAATATTTGTTCATTTTGTGATATATATTACATCCTGGTGCTACATGATCCCATCGAACTCCGGCTTTCCGTCCATACGTGATTGGGACAACGAACATTTCCTCCACCCGTGGGAGGGGATGTCATATCTGGGTCAAAATGAACGGACCTTCACCGAAAGTGGGCTTGGCGTTCATGTCGTGACAGAGGACGGAAAGCGCCTGATAGATGGGCCTGCCGGGATGTGGTGCGTTCAGCTGGGCTATGGAAACACCGAGATCGCTGATGCAATGGCCAAGCAGGCGAAAGAGATGGCGTATTTTTCGCCATTCAACAACGCAAACTCTGCTCCGGCCCAATTGGCACATGAGATCGCCAAGAGAACACCGGGAGATCTGAACCATGTGTTTTTCACGACCGGCGGCTCAACGGCTGTCGATAGCGCTCTGCGTTTTGTACAGTTTCGCAACAACCTGTTGGGCAAACCAGAAAAGAAAATCGTTATATCGCGGCAGAAGGCCTATCACGGATCGACCTACCTGGCGGCTTCGGTATCCGGGAAAGAGCGCGACAAAGGGTGGCTGGACCAAGCCTCTCACCTGACGCGCTTCCTGCCGAACGTGAACCCGTATACCCGCCGCACCGGTCAGACGATCGCAGACTTTCTGGATGAAAAAATCGCTGATCTGGAAAACATGATCCTGCAGACCGGGGCAGACAAGGTCGCGGCTTTCATCGCAGAACCGATCCTGTGTTCTGGTGGAGTCATTGTTCCTCCGCAAGGGTATCATAAGCGCTGTCTGGAAATCTGTCGGAAATACGATGTCCTGTATATATCGGACGAGGTTGTGACCGGATTCGGGCGGCTGGGATATTGGTTTGCTTCCAAAGATGTCTTTGGGATTCAACCCGACATCATCACCTGCGCCAAGGGCATGACGTCTGGATATGTACCCATGGGGGCCTGCATCATCTCTGACCGACTGATCAAAGACGTGAGCGGTGAGAACGCACAAAACGCGACATTCTCGAACGGCTTCACCTATTCAGGTCATCCGGTGAGTGCGGCAGCGGGTCTGAAGACAATCGAAATCATGGAACGCGACGGCGTTCTGGAGCATGTCCGTGCGATATCACCCTTGTTTGAAGAACGCCTTCGCACTTTGGGAGACTTACCGCTCGTTGGCGACACCCGCGGCATGGGGTTGGTTGGCTGCGTCGAATGTGTTGCCGACGCCAATGCCCACAATCTGCTGGATCTCGATAAGTCGGTGGGCGCGTTGATTGATCGGCATTGTCAGGAGAATGGGCTGATCCTGCGGCCGATCATCAACATGTGTGTGTTTTCTCCACCGCTAATCATTACGGAAGATGAATTGAACCGGATGTTCGACATCCTCGAAAAGGGTATCCGGCTGGCGACGGAAGACCTGACGCACCAGGGTGCTTTTCGAGCTTAGATTACAACAGAGTGGCATCGCAATATTACGATTTGCGATGCCTTCGTCGCCCTCAGCAGCGCTTAGCCCGCTCGCATCGCCTCGGGCGGCAATTTGATCGGGAACTTGGATCGAACCTCTTCATCCACCTTGCTGCCAAAGTAGTTTGGATAGTGATTGGACAGGATATCCTCCACTATCGACCGACTCCGCTCGAACATGTCCTGACGACCGGCTTTCTCCCAGGTATCAGTCAGTTCCCGGTCCATCAGGGTCGGATAGACATACTCGGTTTCCATGTATTGCAAGGTCTGCGCGTTGCCGAGGAAATGACCGGGGTCGATTGCGCATTCATGGATGACATCGATCGAAAGCGTGTCGTCGCTCACTTCAATCCCGCGAAGCGTTCGCGAGATCATGCCCGCAGCCTCGTTATCGATGACCATGGACTCAAAGCTACATCCCATCAGGCTGCCAACCATCCCGCCGAACTCGCAGAGCCGGTTGGCTCCGGCGTGGGCCGCCAAAGCGAATGTCAGCGCCTTTTCCAGACCGTATTGCGCATCGGGGATCTTGGAATCCGTCATGCCACATCCGACACTGGTGGGCAGGTTGTAGAAGTTACCCATCTGGATGGCCGCAGCTGAAATCAGTGCCTGCTCACCGCTGCCGCCTGTAAAGGAGCCGGTGCGCAGATCGGTGATGAAGGGCCAAGCCGCAAAGACCACTGGGGTCCCCGGGTTGATCAGGTTTGCGATGGCGACGCAGGATAGAGTTTCGGCTACAGCCTGCGCCAAGGTGCCCGCCAGCGGCGCAGGCGACGTCGCCCCGGCCTGCGGCGGGACAGCCAAGTCGCAAACCAACCCCATCTTCGCTGTATCGATCAGGATTTCCAGATTTTCCCGCCCGAACCTTAGCGGCGAAACGATGGGGCAGCCTCCAAAAATGACCGAGGGTTTTTCAAGAAACTTGCCCTCGCCACCCGATGCCAGATCGAACAGATGGATCGCGTCCTGAATATGCTCGCGCGTACGGAACGTCAGGCAAGATGGCTTCTCGCTACCCGCCAAGATGGCGTAGAGCATGCTCATATCGTGCTCGTAGTCCTGCGGCACATCCGTTGCCAGAACCGTATCACCGGTCATGTGAATGTTGTCGAGCCGGTCGACCAGGCGAGTGAAATCGTAAATATCCTTGAGCGTTGATGGCCGGTAACTGCGCGTGTCCGCATCAAATGTAGTCACCGCTGTTCCGGAGTTTGCGTAATACACCTTGTCCTTGGTGCAGTGCATGTCGTCCTTGCCCGCCCGCGATCCGCGCGCGTGCACATAGAATTCACTGGCGGCCTTGGCCAAAATGTCTTCCATCAGGGCGCGGGGAAAACACAGCCTGCCATGCGCGTTCACCGTTGCCCCTTTGGGCAACACGAGATCGAGAACCTCTCGTGTGGGGTCCCCTACCCCGGTGCGTTCCAGAATGCTGAGCGCAGCTTCGTGAATACGCGCCATATCGGCGTCCGACAGTGGTTTGTATCGCCCACCTGAAATGCCCGGCCAGATTGCCTGCGAGGCGGCATTGCTGGTCCGCACGGCGGCTCGCGCTTCACGCCCGCCCCCGCGCCGTCTTGATCTGCGCTGCGTTAACTCTGTCATGGTTTTCTCCGAATTCTGAGCGTGTCAGATCATGCTGAAATAGTTGTGATAGAAACCGGGAATGCTCCATTCCATCTCGGACAGCGGTCCCGGCACGAAGCGGTGGGAGTTTACGCCTTCCTGATTGTGACGGATGATCCGTTCGTCATCGAGCGATGTGACATGCCACAGCCATGTCAGGGCATCCTTATCATAATCGCGACCCTCTTCAGCATCGCCGCGCACGTACCAGACAATCTGAATATCAGTTTCCTGCAAGGCACGCGGGACAAACCGATACCCAACCACGTGATCTGCATAGACGAGGAAGTAGTTCAGCGTCCCAATCCCCAGATCGGTGGCTCCGCCATCATGAGTTTTTAACTCACCCAAGGGTGGTGCCAGTGGGGCGCCGTCCTTGCTGCCAGTCAAATAGCCGGGGAATAGCGGGTAGCGCCGCCAATAGACATCTGCACCCGGCGCGACCGCGTTTTCTCCGGTCACGTCCAACTCCTCCAAGGGAATTCCGGCTTCTTCCATCCGCTCATGAAGAGCCCCACTGAACTCCAGAACCTGAGCGGGGTCTTTCAGCGAATGGCTGCGTGAATAGTCCTGATGGGATGGCGCGCAGTGATAACATTCCAAATAATTCTCCAAGGCCAGTTTCCAGTTCGCAGGAACCGGATACGAGGCTTCATGGGCGACTTTCAGATTCTCAAAATCGAACGGATTTGACAGAGGGGCCAACCTCTCCAACGCAGTATCCAGCGACGGGGCGTCTTCTGCTGTGCAGACAAAAATCAGACCTTGGAAGATCTTCACCTGAACCGGAAACAACCCATATTGATCCGGATCAAAATCTGACCCCATTGACCGTCCGTTTCGTAGCTTACCATTCAGGTCAAAAGTCCACGCATGATAGGGGCATATGAAGTTGCGCGCCTTGCCCTTTTGTTCAATGCAAACCCGCGATCCCCGGTGGCGGCAAACGTTCAGATGCGCACGCACCTCGCCCTCGCGATCCCGAACGACAATGATGGACTCGGGCCCATAGTCGAACAGGAAGTAGTCACCGACTTCGGCAATCTGACTGACATGGCCGACCCAGATCCAGTTGCGGTTCCAGAACGTTCGGATATCGTTTTCGTATACTGCCTGAGACGTATAGAAATGACGCGGCAACGCGAACCCTTCCCGCTGTGCGCCCATCAAGTCGCGCATTACTTGCAAGTCATCCTTTGGCATAGCGCACCTCACTCGTTTCAAGGGAAACGACCTCCCGACGGAAAAACTCACGGTCGATATGGTCCGGATCACGTTCGAAGTTTCGGGCTGCCATGTGACCAGAATAAACGGCGTCCGCTATCAATCCGGGGCTCGCGGCATCACCAATCAGTTCCAGCTTTGTCAGCTGGTTGTCGGCCAAGCTTCGCAGCTCATCGTAGAGGGTGGTTTCGCGCGCGCGCTGCGTCACCAACACCACAGAACCGCATTCGATGGATTGTTCTCGCCCTGTATAAGCGCACCGCAATGTCACCTGACCGGGCGCAACGCTGGCCAAGGTTTGTGACAACAGCAGCCGAACGCCTTTTTCCAGTAGGCTGCGCTGTACTTTGGTCTGTTCCAGCGTCAACTCGGTAAACGGCGAAACCATTGAGGCCGGCGTTGCAAAGACGATCTCTCGCCCGGCCTGAGCCAGGTGATCCGCCAGCACTCCGCCGAGATAAGCTTGATCATCATCGTAGACCATAATTGAGCCGTCCGCCGGCATTATCCCGGACATGACGTCGTCCGGCGTGAAAACCTGAGAGCCTGCGCCTATTGAAACGCCCTGAAACGCGGATTTCCCGCGACCATCGCGCCGCCATATTGCCCCGGTTGCCAAAAAGACATTCGGAATGCCCAGTTCAACAACCTCACTTGCTGACAAGCGGCTGTCGGTAAACAGCTGAACATTTCCGCGTTGCTGCAGGTCGTAGATTCTGTGATCCGTCACGCGTTTCCAGGCGGATAGCCCGGTCAGGCCAGACTCCTGCAACACGCGGCCACCAAGCTCTTGTTTCGCTTCGGCCAGGGTGACCTCGTAGCCCCGGCGCGCCAGCTGCATGGCGCATTCAAGACCGGCTGGCCCACCGCCAACAACAAGCGCGGATTCCTCTTTTCCACGGCGCTCTATGATCTCAGGATGCCATTTTCGCCGCCACTCTTCGCCCATCGTCGGGTTTTGCGTACACCGGATAGGAACGCCCAGCGCATCGGATGAAACGCAGATGTTACAGCCGATACACTCGCGAATTTCTTCGACGCGACCCTCTTTGATTTTGTTGGGAAGAAATGGATCGGCAATCGATGGACGTGCTGCGCCGATAAAATCAAGAATGCCCCTCCTGACCAGCGATACCATCAAATCCGGGGAAGAAAGTCGCCCGACACCTACAACGGGCTTGGAGGTCACCTGTTTGACGAATTCGATGTATGAGGTTTGAAAGCCGTCTCGAGGCTCAAAGCGAGTTGTCGCAGAGTCGTTGCTCCAATCCGCAACGTTTACGTCCCACAAATCCGGCAACTCTGCCAGCAACTCGACAACAGCACGACCTTCTTCCCGCGCTTGCATCCCATCGGACCCGAGCATTTCATCAACCGCGAAACGGATGGCGATGGCGCAATCGTCCCCAACCTCTTCTTTGGTCTCTTCCAGAAGTTCTCGTGTTAGCCGCACCCGGTTCTCTAACGAGCCGCCGTATTCATCGGTCCGGTCATTGAACTGCGGCAACAAAAAGTGGTGCGGCAGGGTCATGTGATGCCCGGCATACACATACACAACGTCAAAGCCTGCCTCGCGCGAGCGCCGTGCTGCCGCGCGGTGCCATTTGCGAAACTCGCGAATGTCAGACTTGTCCATCGCCCGTGCCTGCTTTGGGTAGGCGGTTTGTAAGGAGAGTTCTGAAGGCGCCAGTAAGGGCGCCCGGCTCAGGTGGTTTTGCGCATGGTGGCCGTTATGCGCCAACTCAATGGCCGCCAGTGAACCCTTGTCATGCACCGCTTCGGTCATAAGGCGAAGCGCCGGAATATCCCGCTCGTCCCAAAGCCGGTTTTCGGCATAAGGGGACAGATCAGACGTGGGGTGAATTTCCGTCTCCTGATTGGACACAACAGCCCAACCACCTTCGGCCTTCATCGCCCGCATGGCGGCTTCGGCCTGCGGTCTTAAATGCCCCATGCCATTGCAGTGGGGCACTTGGTAGAAACGGTTTCGGGCTGTCACCGGCCCGATCTGAACCGGTTCGAAGAGAACAGAGTATCCGTCAGCGCCTGACATCGCCGCGCTTCCTCCAGAAAAATTGGAAATATTTCTGCCGGAATGGAAGGGCCGCTTGCCCTGCCATTCCCTGCTGTGTCGTTAAGGTGTTTTTAGAAGCCTGCTTTGATGCGTTCGAACTCCTTCAACATCTTGGCTTCAAGCTCGGGGTTTACCGCGTCGAAGAACAGGCTGCCGTCAAAGAAGCTGTCAACGTCCGAGAACCCATAGGTTTCGATCAGCGCTGGATCCGCCTGCGCAAACGCGTCCTCGTTGGAATGGGCATACCCCCAGCTTTCGATGATGTATTTGCCGCTTGCAGCAGAGCTGAGCGCGTTCAGCATGTCATAGACCTGCTCGTCGGATTGTTTGGAGGACTTCAAATGCACATAGCCACACACCCACGTGGCAATGCCCTTATCCACATCGCGCATCATGACCGCGGGCGTCTCATTCCAGATCAGGTTCAGCTCTGATTGGTTCCAACCCCAACCCAGCGTAACCTCTCCGCTGGCGATTGCCTGATCCAACTGACCCGCATCAGACCAATAAAAGCGAATATTGGGGTGTATGGCACGCAGGTAATCCGCCGCTTTCTGGAATTCCTCGTCGCTCATATCGGTATAGCTGGAGGCACCGGTTGCCAGCGCGGCCATGGCAAAGGCGCTGGAGGCGGCGTCCGGAATGGCAACTTTGCCCTGATAGGCAGGGTCCATCAGCAATTGCAGCGATACATCATCCGCCGAAATCATATCGGTGCGATAGATCAGACCCGTGTTGCCCCACTCGAACGGCACCATGTAGGTCTGCCCGTCAATCGTGATGCCGTCGACCTCTTTGATCTTGGGCATCAGCTTGTCCCAGTTTGCCAGCTTGCTGGTGTCGATCGGTTTGAGCATATCTGCCGCAACCCACTTTCTCAGCGCGTCTGTGCAGGGATGGGCCAGATCAGCCTCAAACCCGGATTGAAGCTTGGTAAACGCCTCTTCCACGCTGCCGAAATAGGTATAGCTGGGTGCGCCGCCGTATTTTTCGACATAATCGCCGTAGAAGCCCTGATCCTCATATCCGGACCAGTCAAAGACGGTCAGATCGGCTGCATTGGCCAGCGCTTGGTTGGCGGTAAAGGTGGCAATGACTGCTGCCGTAAGTGATGCTGTTTTATTCATGTGTCTCCTCCCAAAGATTCTCGTTTGCCTAAGTCGATTACCGAGGCGCTTTGAACGCCAAGCCAGACGGTATCGCCTCGGGTGTGATCGACTGTGTGAAAGTAGTTTGGTACTGCGACGGCGATGCTTTCGGGCATTCCGTCAATACGCACGTAATAGTGGACGCTCTCACCATAGAAGGCGACGTCCGACACCTCGCCCTGTACATAAGCGTCATACCCATCCGGCTGTTTCGCGCTGATCTCCAATTGCTCGGGCCGAACGCCGACCAGCAGTTCCTTGTCATGCACCTGAACATTGGGGTTCACCCCGATCGTCATCCGGCCAAAACCCTGAACATCTACTTCCAACGCTTCCGAATTCTCAGCCGTCACCTCAGCATTCAGAAAGTTCATTCCGCCGATGAAAGACGCCACTTCGCGATTACATGGCTGAGAATACAGGACCTCCGGCTTGTCGACCTGCTTGAGCTGTCCGGCGAACATGACACCGATCCGATCAGACATGGTCATCGCCTCGTACTGGTCATGCGTGACCATCACGAAGGTAATTCCAAGCTTTTGCTGAAGGCGGCGCATTTCCAGCTGCATGGCTTCGCGCAGGTTCTTGTCCAACGCGGAAAGGGGCTCATCCAACAGCAGCACCTTCGGCCGCATAACCAGCGCACGAGCGAGGGCCACACGCTGGCGCTGGCCGCCAGACAGCTCATTAGCCTTGCGGTCCTGCAAGCCGCCAAGCTCGACCATCTCAAGCGCTTCGGCGACGCGCTCGTTGATTTCCTTGCGCGAGAGCTTTGTCTTGCGCAAGCCGAACCCGACATTGTCGCCAACATTCAGGTGCGGAAAGATTGCATAACTTTGAAACACCATATTGGTGGGACGTTTGTTAGCAGGCACCTCTCCCATCGTCCGACCATCGATCCGAATCTCGCCCTCTTCGTGATCCTGAAAACCTGCAATGATACGCAAAGCCGTTGTCTTTCCGCAGCCCGAAGGACCAAGCAGCGAAAAGAACTCACCCTCTTTCAACGTGAGGTTCAGATCGGACACAGCCACAAAGGAGCCAAAGCGTTTTTCGACGCCCTGAATTTCGATGATGTTCTGTTCGCTCATCATATTCGTTTCCTTTGGCTTCAATCCGAGGATTGTGTGGAACGGCGGCGGAAATACTCAGCAATCAACAACAGCAGGACTGAGGACATCAAAAGCAGCGACCCCAGTGCCAGTGTGTTGGGCAGTTTTGCCGGGAAGCGGATCTGGCTCCAGATATAAACCGGCAATGTCGGGCTGTTGCCGGACAGGAAAAAGGCCAGCACGAACTCGTCAAAAGACACGGTGAATGTCACCAGCAGGCTGGCAATGATGCCGGGTGCAACAATTGGCAGGGTCACGCGCCGAAATGTTCCCACAACGCTTTCGCCAAGGTCGAAGGCAGCTTCTTCCAGAGACTGGTCAAAATCGTCAAAAGCGGATTTCATGATCGAAACTGCAAAGGGCAGCGCCACAAAAACATGGCCAAGGATCACGGTTGTCAGCGATGGTTTCAACCCGATACTTATGAAGAGAACCAACATCGAACTTGCAACAATGATGCCGGGGATGACCAGCGGGAGCATGACCAGCCCTTCGGACACTTCCCGTCCCGCGAAACGGTATCGAACATAGGCCCGCGCGGCGAACAGCCCCAAAGACGTTGCCATCAGAGCGGTCACACACCCGACGATCAGCGAATTCACCATCGCCTGTAGCAGCGTGTCCTGCTGACCCAACTGCGCGTACCACTTCAGCGTGAACCCTTTGAGCGGGAAGGCCACGATGGTTCCGTCGTTAAACGAAAACAGCGGCAAAAGCAGAACCGGCAGATAGAGAAACACCAGGTAAGCGACTGCATAGACAAGCAGCCAAGGGATACGAAATGCCTTGCTCATCGGATCCTCCGCCCCAGTGCGGTGACGACCACCACGAACAGGATTGCGACGCAGCCGACCGAAAGCATGGCAAGCAGAGATAGCGTTGCACCCAACGGCCAGTTATTGGCGGCACCGAATTGCACCTGAATCAAATTGGCCACCATTTTGCCCTGCGATCCGCCGACCAGAGCCGGGGTGACGTAATCCCCCACCGTAGGGATGAAAATAATCAGACAAGCCGCGATGATCCCCGGCACTGTCAGGGGCAAAGTCACGCGGACAAACCTTTCGAGTTTGCTGCAGCCAAGGTCGGTTGCGGCTTCCAAAAGGCTACGGTCGATCTTTTGCAGCGACACATAAATCGGCAGGATCGCAAATGGCGCCCAGGCGTGGGCGAGCGTCAAGACAACGGCGAATTCGTTATAGAGTAGAAATGTCAGCGGTTCCTGTATCAGCCCCAGAGAAATCAAAGCCGAGTTCATCACACCGTTAAAGCCGAGGATCAGCTTCCAACTGAACACCCGCAGCAGATAGCTGCTCCAAAACGGAATGGTGATCAGCAATAGCCAAAGCGTCTTCTTTTGCGTCCGAAACGCGATGAAATAAGCAATCGGATAGGCCAGACAGACGGTCGCCAGCGTCACCGCACCCGCAATCGCAACCGACCGGATCATCAGGTGCCGAACCAAGGGGTCAGTGAACGCCTCTTGGTAATTCGCCCAGGTCAGTGTCCGGTCAATCTCGACATAGGTCTGGGTCCAAAAGCTGTAGGCGACAAGAATACAAAGAGGCACGGCCACAAGCAGGCCGACATAGAGCGTCGCAGGTGCGCTCAGTGCCAGGCCCTTGCCCGTTTCACTTCTTATGACTCCGGCCATACTTCCCTGCTGAACTTTGTTTTCGGTGGCACAACGACATTCATCACAAAATGGACAATCGTCCATTTAAATCTGGAATTTTCGGACTGGCTGTGTCAACTGATATTTTCACAAGCGGAGCTGGCCAATGTCGCATGAACCGCTAGAAGGCACCGCAAGAGACTGAAAACAAACAGAACCGCCTGACCAAATGACTGGAAGACGCCAAGAAATTCGTGAACGGAACCGCCTATCTCTGATCGAGGCAGTACTCGACTCGGTTGCCGAGAAGGGAATTTCCGAGACCTCAGTCAGTGAAATCATTCAACGTGCCGAGTTATCCCGCGGCATGATTCACCTTCATTTCGGCGGCAAAGACAACCTCGTGGATGCAGCTGCCCGTCACTCGTCCGAACAATACTACAGTGGCATCAACTCTTTGCTGGAAACAACCGGACAAACTGGCCAGGAACATATCGAGATGATTGTTCGGGGTGATTTGAGCGAAACCATCCTCAACAAGAAGAATGTCTCCATTTGGTATGCATTTCGAGGTGAGGCCCGAAACAGAGCCGCAATCGCTGCCTTCTCAGATACGCGCGATGCAAAGCTTCGAAATCTGGTTTTCAACGCTTTCGCTCGCATTGCGAAAGAAGCTGAACTCGAAGACCCCAATCAGGTCGCACGCGACGCAACTCATGGCACACTCGCAATGCTGGAAGGTATGTGGACCGACTACCTGCTCCATCCGGATTCATTTGATCGTAACGAGGCAATGAGAATTGTGTTCCGATTTTTACGAGCGATGTTCCCCAAGCACTTTGACCTGACCGGCGCCTTGATGTTCGAATGAAATCTGCGGCTAGAGGTCATTTGGTGACAATAATGGCCGTGTCGCCTGACGCACCACAGTTCCACAAACTGTGGCGCTCCATCTGACATTACCTATCCGCACATGAAAAACCTTTTTTTATCAACACACTCTTATCACATTGGCGCGGTAGACTGATCAAAAATTTCAGAATGAATTACTTTCATTTAGTGAAGCGATCGAAGGCCTCGCCGCTCCTCCTTGAACAGCAAATCGTCACTCGGTTGCTCTAGGTTTTGCTAGAGTCCGAACCAACAATCTGAATAGAAGCGGCGTATCAATGATCCGGCGAGCCGCCGTTCGCCGTAGCGTTCTTAAAAGTTGGTAGTGCGGACGTTCCGGCTATTCGCTGCGCGTGCACCAACGGCGGCTTTTGGAAATTAGGGCCGCACGCGCAAGGCGGTGCGATCTAGCCAGGATCTTGACCAATCAATAGATCGACTCCCGTATTGAGCGAGGGCAATTCCACTAGGCCTCAGCCGACATCTGGCAAAATTGAGATTGGAGCACTGCCAGTTAAACTGAAATTCGGGGATCATTTGGGTTCTTGGCAAACAATGCCGTTGCATAAAGGATCTTGAAAATTCTGAAAACTTGGAAACCAAACTTCTTGAATATGCCCTGTTCAGCTGAAGAAAATGAGCGCACCAGAACTTGTGATCTAATGTGCCCGAGGCTTGCTAGGCGCGAAATTATTTCATCGGCCTGGCTTCGCTGTTCATCCTTACCATAGTTTCTCAACGCCAGTGCGGAATGAAGGGCATCAGCAAAAAAGGACTCTAGCAGTAGATCCTGCGCTAGAGCAGCAGTTTTCTTGAATTCACCTGCCGCTGCGGCAATAATAGCCAGGTTGCGAAGAACCATTGTGTCATTGCCGTGATCGGCTTCCCAGACCAAACTATAACGACGTCGAAGCTCCGCTTTTGTTAAGTTTTGTGAAAGTGATGCTGCAAGATACTGAGCCATCGCATCTCGGTCACCCATTGCGATCTTCGCTTCTAATTCGTCCCAGTTCATTAAGTATCCTAGCAGTCACCGCTACACTGTTCTTCACAGTCATCGGCCTTGTGCATCGCGTCAATACCGAGTCAAATTTCAATCGTGAGTCCCTGCGCAGAACAGAAGCAGTCTGCGTGCCCGATGCTCTCGGCGAGCTCGGTGATTGTTATCTGAACCATCCCGAGATGCAGTTTCACAATCTGCTGGCGCATTTTGTTGGCATCCATGGCTCGTGGCCTCCGTCCGGGACTGGCTTTTACGCCGGTGTTGAAACGAACGTTCCAACACCCCCGATCCTAGGGGCATCTCCGTCGGGCAATCAAGAGCCAATCCGACTCCAAACACCCCGTAAATGCTTGATTTCCGATGTTAGTTTTGATTATTAACTTACGTTAGGAGCGCTCTACGTGAATGTTCAATTCTGTTATTAGCTTAAGTAGTGAAACAGACGTTTCTAGACGAGGGAAATGCCTTGCGGCGGTCACGCCATCGATGCGTTGTGAGCTCAGACGGCCACAACACGGGACTGCCGCACTGAACTGTCTTTGAGACCAGGAGAGGTGCTGGGAAAGAGGAGTTGGCAACAGCTGATTTACATTTGGAAGCCGGTGTAGATATGTAGGCTCCAGGAAGGTGCGGCTTATTCTTTCAACCGGAAGAGGTCCGCGACATCAAGATTCAGAGCGTCGGCTATTTTGATGACGGTATTGAGACCGGGATTTCTCTCTCCGCGCTCAAAACCACCAATATATATACGGTCCAGATCCACTGCGTGGGCAAAGCTCTCCTGCGAGTAGCCTTGCGCCTTGCGGGCAGATCTCAGGTTGTTCCCGAAATCATTTGCTGTGAACCGATTTCTCATCCCCTGAAACGGCAAGAAAGATGTCTAATCGTCTACGGACTTATCGTATCATTTCGTGGGAAAGGCTTTATTCTGAGGATGTTCACATGTTTGATGCGTACCCTGACAGCAAGATCGAAGCCAACTCAGAACAATTTGCGGAGATACGCAGGATTGCCAAATCCCGCCTAGCCGCAATCAACAGCATGCCCGGCGCCGGTCTCGGTTCAAAGTTCAGACGCCACCTCGCGCTTTCCAGACTGAATGCACAGCTTTCATTTTTTTGGCTGGGCGATCCGCAGAGATGGAACTCTGTTTGAGGTACGGGTACGCGGAGAACCGGTGAAGATGTGCCGGGATGCGAGGTCACAGCAAGCTCGGGGAAGCGTCGAAGAAATCAACGAACAAGCCAGGATTATGTATACCGAAACCGGGAAACTGTTCGATCCGACAACAGGCCGTCGTTTGCCAAATTCCGAACGACATCGATTTGGTATCGTTTAGCACCAACGGCCCTTAGCCGACTTTGAGTACTACGTTGGATTTCTGCAACCGCGCCCGCATTCCGGACATTCGCTGCAATCGCGAGAACAAAAAAGCCCGCCGTCTGGGATCGCGTGAGAAAAGCGACAATTGGCTCTTGATCGTGAATTTCGATTTCATTTCTGCATTCTGAGTCGGTTATCGAATTTGACCGTCCCGCGAAATATTGAGAAAGCCCACAAAAGAGCTCTTTCATTTATTCAGAACGACGAAGGAGTGCATGCGCTAATAACTTTGCAGGGCGTATCTCCGGCATTTCGAAACCTGTGTGGCAATATGCTTGAGAAGTAGTATGCGTCCCCGGGGCCCAGAACCCTGGACTGCCCATCTACCGTCACTTCAAGACGGCCCTCTATCACAACCGCACATTCCTCTCCTTCGTGCGACAGTTCAGATCGACCCGAGTCGGCACCGACATCGTACTCTTCTATGAGCATCTGGAGTTTTCTGTCTCGGCGCTCTCCTGCGACAAGCAAATATGAAACACCGGGGGATCCAAGGTCGCGCATTCTTTCATGCGGGTAAAAAAACGACTCCTCGTTTTGCAATTCAAAACTGAAGAAAAAACCCAAATTTACGTCTACTGCAGCAAGGATCTTTTTGAGCAGCGCCACGGAAGGCTGAGTTGAACCACTTTCGATTTGAGAAATCGTTCCGCTACCCACTCCCGCGCGTTTGGCCATTTCGCGTTGACTGAGGCCCTTGGTCGTCCGAATCAACTTTAGACGACGTGCTGTTTCGAGATCTGATGACAAAACCGTTACTCTGGTGATTTCTTGCTTCGGATCGAAAGCATTCTAAGGGCGCAACGATTTTTTTCAATAACTTACAGATTAAAATAAAGCCGGGTGTGCGGAAGACCTGAACTCTGCAAGGATTTGTCATCAAATGAAAATCTGCTTCACGAGGAATGAACGTGCTCGATCAACCCAACACAATGTCATCGTTCTGGATGCCGTTTTCAGCCAATCGTGATTTCCTTCGCGAGCCCCGAATGATCCAAGCTGCCGAGGGGATGTATTACACCAGTTCTGATGGTCGGAAGGTTATGGATGGTACTGCCGGATTGTGGTGCGTCAATGCAGGTCACCGTGATCCGTTGATCGTTGAAGCGGTGCAAAAACAGGTGCACGAGCTGGATTACGCACCGAACTTTCAGTTCTCCCACCCTCAGGCGTTTGAGTTGTCGACAAAGCTGACTGCGATAATGCCTGAGGGAATGAACCACGCCTTCTTCACCAACTCTGGCTCCGAGTCCGTCGATACGGCGCTGAAGATCGCGCTGCATTACCACCGGATGCGCGGTGACGGCGCGCGCACGCGTTTGATCGGGCGTGAGCGTGGCTACCACGGTACCGGTTTCGGCGGTATCTCGGTCGGCGGTATCGTGAAGAACCGGATGCATTTCGGAACACTCCTTACAGGAGTGGATCATCTGCGCCACACGCATGATCCAGAAAAAAATGCCTTTTCACGCGGCTGCCCGGAGCACGGTGCGGAGCTGGCGGATGATCTGGAACGATTGGTCGCGCTTCACGATGCATCGACCATTGCAGCAGTGATCGTTGAGCCGATGGCCGGATCCACTGGTGTGCTTCTGCCGCCGAAAGGATATCTGAAGCGGCTACGGGAAATCTGCGACCGCCATGGCATTCTGCTGATCTTCGATGAGGTCATCACCGCCTTTGGTCGCTTGGGTGCGGCGACAGCATCGGAGTATTTTGATGTGAAGCCGGACATCATCACGACGGCCAAAGGCCTGACCAACGGTGTTATTCCGATGGGAGCGGTCATCGTATCCGACAAGATATATGACTCGGCGATGGCAAACGCAGACGCACCAATTGAGCTGTTCCACGGCTATACCTACTCTGCCAATCCGGTGTCTTGTGCCGCCGCGTTGGCAACTCTGAGGAGCTATGAACAGAACGACCTGTTCCGCCGAGCAGCTCTACTGGCTCAGCCCTGGGAGGATCAGCTTCACAGCCTCAAAGACCTGCCGAATGTCATCGATATCCGCAATCTGGGATTGGTGGGCGCGGTTGAGCTTGCGCCGCGACAAGGCGCACCAGGTGCTAGGGGCTATGACGCGATGAAGCGGGCCTGGGACGCCGGAATAATGATCCGCGTCACCGGAGACATCATTGCCTTATCTCCACCACTGATCATCTCGGAACCCGAAATAGCGACACTCTGTCAAACACTTGGAGAGGTATTGGCTGACCTGCCATAACCCCTGACTTCTAACCCCAAAAAGGACTGACATCATGAAAGATGCATCCCCGATCGCTTTGATCGGCCACTACATTAATGGCCAAATCACCGCTCCATCTGGTGAGAATACGCAGCCGGTTTTCAATCCCGCAACCGGTGTGCAAACCGGCGAAGTGTCGCTGGCGAACGTCCAGACAGTCGACGACGCAGTGGCCGCGGCAAAAGCAGCGTTCCCGAACTGGTCGAACACACCGCCGATCCGCCGCGCCCGTCTTATGAACAACTTTCTGGCTCTGGTGCGCGAGCACAAAGACGATCTGGCGCGTGCCATCACCGTCGAACATGGCAAGGTGTTCACGGACGCCCAAGGTGAAGTCGAGCGCGGTATTGATATCATCGAGTTTGCCTGCGGTATTCCGCAACTCCTCAAGGGCGATTACACGGAGCAGGTTTCCACTGGCATGGACAACTGGACCACGCGTCAGGCATTGGGCGTTGTCGCCGGGATCACGCCGTTTAACTTCCCGGTCATGGTGCCGATGTGGATGTTCCCGATCGCCATCGCCGCGGGCAATACCTTTATCCTGAAGCCGTCGCCGACCGATCCGTCCGCAGCGCTGCTGTATGCGGATCTGATGCAGAAAGCCGGTTTCCCCGATGGTGTGTTCAACGTCTTACAAGGTGACAAGGTCGCCGTGGATGCGTTGTTGGAGAACGACGACGTCAAGGCCGTGTCCTTCGTCGGTTCGACCCCGATTGCGAACTACATCTATGAAGTTGGCGCGCGGCACGGCAAACGCGTTCAGGCTCTGGGTGGCGCAAAGAACCACATGCTGGTTATGCCCGATGCCGACATGAACAAGGCTGCGGACGCCCTGATCGGCGCAGCCTTTGGCTCGGCAGGCGAACGCTGCATGGCGATCTCGGTTGCTCTGCTGGTTGGTGATGCTGCCGATAAGTTAATGCCGGTCCTGAAAGAGCGCGCCGAAACTCTGAAGGTCAAGAATGGCCTAGAGCTGGACGCCGAGATGGGACCGATCGTGACGGCTGCTGCGCGCGACCGGATCAAGGGCTACATCGACTCTGGCGTTGCAGAAGGTGCTGACCTGCTGGTCGATGGCCGCGACTTTACCGTCGCAGGCCACGAGCAAGGCTATTTCCTGGGCGGCACCCTGTTCGACAACGTCACCCCCGACATGAAGATCTACAAGGAAGAGATCTTTGGCCCGGTTCTGTCCTGCGTCCGCGTCTCGAACTTCGCCGAAGGCCTGCAACTGATCAACGACCACGAGTTTGGCAACGGCGTGTCGTTGTTCACCCGCGACGGCAATGCTGCACGTGAGTTTGGCAAGCAGGTTCAGGTCGGCATGGTCGGCGTCAATGTTCCGATCCCGGTTCCGATGGCCTGGCACGGTTTTGGCGGCTGGAAGAAGAGCCTGTTCGGCGACATGCACGCCTATGGCGAGGAGGGTGTGCGTTTCTACACCAAGCAGAAATCCATCATGCAGCGCTGGCCCGAAAGTATCTCGGAAGGTGCCGAGTTCGTCATGCCAACCGCAAAATGATCATCCGTTCCAAGGAGTGAAGAATATGTTCATTGGTGTTCCCAAGGAAATCAAGAACCACGAGTACCGTGTTGGCCTGACCCCTGAAAGCGTAGCCGAACTGGTTTCTCATGGTCACAACGTCATCGTCGAGACCAACGCCGGCACAGGCATTGGGGCTGATGATGATGCCTATCGTGCCGCTGGCGCGGAGATTGCCGAAACCGCAGCGGATATCTTCGCCAATGCGGAGATGATTGTGAAGGTGAAGGAACCTCAGGCCGTTGAACGCGCTATGCTGCGCGAAGGTCAAATCCTCTATACCTATCTGCATCTGGCCCCCGACCCGGAACAGACCAAAGATCTGGTCGACTCGGGCGCTGTATGCATCGCTTATGAAACCGTCACCGACGACAATGGCGGTCTGCCCCTGCTGAAACCGATGAGCCAGGTTGCCGGTCGCATGTCTATCCAGGCCGGTGCCAGCGCTTTGGAGAAAGCAAAGGGCGGTCTGGGCGTATTGCTGGGCGGCGTGCCCGGCGTGAAGCCCGGCAAAGTCGTGGTTATCGGCGGCGGTGTTGTTGGGTTCAACGCTGCTCAAATGGCCGTCGGTTTGCACGCGGACGTGACCATTCTGGACCGCAATCCGGCAGTGCTTGAGAAGCTGGAGAACCATTTCGAGGCGTCCGCCAAGGTTGTCTATTCGACCAAAGCCGCATTGGAGGAAGAAGTCACCAATGCCGATCTGGTTGTCGGTGCTGTACTGATCCCGGGTGCTGCTGCACCCAAGCTAGTCACACGCGAGCTGATCTCGAAAATGAAACCCGGTGCGGTCGTCGTGGACGTGGCGATTGACCAGGGCGGCTGCTTTGAAACGTCCAAAGCTACCACTCACGCAGAGCCCACCTACGTTGTCGACGATGTGGTTCATTACTGCGTCGCCAATATGCCGGGCGCAGTCGCCCGAACCTCGACCTATGCACTGAACAACGTCACGCTGCCGCACGCTCTGGCTATTGCCAACAACGGCTGGAAGCAGGCGCTCGCAGACAATCGCCATCTGATGAACGGCCTGAACGTGGCCCACGGAAAGGTGACGTACAAGGCTGTGGCCGATGACCTTGGATACGAGTTCATCGCCCCGGAACTTTGCTGAACTGAAGCAAAGAAATGTCCCGCCGCGCGCAAGGCGGAGGGACGCACACCACTGAGGAGGAAACCTTAATGATTACGAAGATTAACCGCCGCGCTCTCGGCGCGATGGGTGGTGCCGCTTTGCTTGCGGCAACCGCGCTTTCGACAACCGCTGCAGCGGAAGACATGACACTGCGTTTTGCAGGTGTCTTCCCGATCGATCACCAAGGCACAAAAATGATGGAACAGGTCGCAGCGGATGTTGCAGCTGCGGATGTCGGACTGACTGTAGAAGTCTTTCCGGCAAACCAGTTGGGTTCTGGTGAAGCTCTGTTTGAAGATGTTGCACGCGGCAACATCGATCTGGCATCAGCGTTCATCTATGCCGATACCGATCCACGCCTGGAATTCCTGTCCATGCCGTTCCTGCTAGGCGGCTGGGATGACATGGAAAGCACGCTTCTCAACATGGATTCCGAGTTCAACACCATCCTGCAGGAAATCACGGACGAATATGGCGTGCGCGTCATGGCGCAGAACCCTGAAGGGTTCATTGGCATCGTTTCGTCACAAGAGCCCGAGAACTGGAATACCTTTGACGACAAGGGCATGAACATTCGCGTCTGGTCTTCCAGCGTCGTAAAGTCGATGGTCGAAGAACTCGGTTACCAGGCGACCACCATGGCATGGGGCGACATTTTCCCCGCACTTCAGGCCGGCATTGTCGATGGAGCAATCTGCTGCACCAAAACCGCGACCTACTCGATCTTCGCCAAGTCGGACGTTGGAACCCATTTTGTCGAATACAATTCGATCTCAGAGCTGACAACTTTCTACGCGTCGCAGCGGACACTCGACAAGCTGAACGACGACCAGCGCGCCGCGCTGCAAGCCGCGATGACGAAGGCGTCCGAAGACTTCTTTGCCTACAACCGTGAGAATGACGAAGTGTTCGGCCAGAAATTGCTCGACAAAGGCTACACCATCCTGCGCCTGAGTGACGAAGAACAAGCTGCGATGGCCGCACATGTCCAGGAAACGGTCTGGCCCGCGATGGCACAAAACGTCGGTCAGGACATCATCGACCGCCTGCTGGCAGCAAAAGAACAGCAATAAACACGGAGAAGAAGGGCCAGCAAATCAGCTGGCCCTTTTTTGGTCTTTGGCTCAACTAAGGGAGGGAGAAAGATGTCTAGTTCTGAAGCTGAACGTCCATTGGTCGTCGAAAGCGCAGAAAAGAAGAGCTCGCAAAAAATCACTGACGAGTTGCCAGTCATTATTGGGTATCCGCTGAAAGCAGTGGCCTTTGCCATGAGGCAGATCGTCATGTTTGCCGGTTTCCTGATGGCATTCACGTTTGGAGCTGTTGTTGTCATCCGGTATGGATTTGGCGGTGATCTGTTTGCCTACGAAGAATGGCTTTTGGGTATCAGCATCATCGGCTTTTTTGCAGGTGCTGTTCTGGCCTCTGCCCGTAACCTGCACATCAACGCGGACATTCTTGGCATTGTGATCCAAAACCCTCGGTTGATTTGGTGGCGCGGCTTTGTCGTGCTGACAGTCGAGGTGCTTGTGATCCTTTTCCTCATGTACGCCTGTTACGTCTCGCTGCTTGATGACTTCTCATTCCCCCGGCTGCGCGCAACCCCGGTGCTGCGCATTCCATTTGTGACCTGGCGGATAGCAATCATGATTGCCTTTGGCCTCATGGCGACGTTCACGGCAGCATACTTGTACGTACACATCCGCAAGGGGCTCGGGCTTCCCTTGAGATCAGAAATGCAAAAAGGAGAAACCCAATGATCATCGGAGGAAGTCTCCTAATCGTCTGCTTTATGCTGTTGTTAGGCGTCAGCGTTTATGTGGCATTCGGATCGGTTTTGATTTTCATCGCCCTTGTCGGAGATCAATCCATCACCGGTTACTTGCCCACCGGTTCTACAGGTATCCGATCACTTGTACTTCTGGCGATCCCACTCTTCATGATCGCCGGTGGCATCATGGAAAAAGGCAAAATCGCCGCCCCCCTTGTCTCTCTGGCTGAAATGTTCATTGGCCATATCAAAGGAGGATTGAGCGCTGCTGGAGTGCTGGCCTGCGGTGTGTTCGGCTCCATTTCCGGTAGCGCCAATGCAACGCTGACCTGTATCGGCGGCATCATGATGCCCCATCTGAAAAAGGCTAACTATCCGGGTGGGCAATCGGCAGCTCTGATAGTGGCGGCAAGTCCGCTAGGCCTGCTGATCCCACCAAGTTCGTCGCACATCCTTTATGGCTGGGTCGCACAGCAGCACGTGCTGAAGTGCTTTTTGTCTACGGTCATTCCCGCGATCATCCTGATTACGCTTCTGATTGTGGTCAATCAGTTCATGCTGCGGAAGTATGACGACATCGATCTGACGGAACGTCCTAAACCGTTTTTACCGACCTTTGGAGTACAGGCGCGTTTGGCCGGACCTGCGCTGATGATGCCGCTGATCATTCTGGGTGGTATCTATGGCGGTATCATGACACCGACCGAAGCCGCCGGTATCGCCGTGGTCTACTCGATCCCGATCGCGATCTACTTCTACCGCGGTCTGACTTGGAAAACACTAGCACACACCATCCAGAATTCCGGTGTTACGATTGGCGTGGTCATGGTCATGATCTTCATGGTTCTGATCGTGTCGGACAACCTAATCTCGCAAGGCGCCCCTCAGTTGGCCAAGGATCTGGTCTATTCCGTGTCGGACAACCCGATTGTCATCCTTCTGATGATCAACGTGGTGATGATCCTGATCGGGATGTTGATGGATGATATCTCGGGCCTACTTCTGGCGACACCGATCCTACTGCCCATCGCACAGAGCACCGGCATGGATCCGATCCATTTTGCGGCCGTGATTGGCGTGAATCTGGGAATGGCGAACATCACCCCTCCAACTGCGCCACTACTCTACCTTGGAGCTCAGGTCTGTGATGAGCCGGTTTCGCGCATGCTGTGGCCGACTTTAATCTTCATAGTCTTTGCCTGGCTTCCGACGCTGATGCTGACAACTTTTGTACCAGAGTTGGCCCTCTTCCTACCTGACCTCCTGCTCAGCAGATAATGGACGGAAAGCGCAAAAGCCCAAGACGGAACAGTACGCACCCCATTCTTACGGTTGGGGTGCCTGATCTCCCAAAGAAGACGTTGGAGAGACTGGTTCACAGCAGAAAACCGGAATCTAAAAACAGAGGTTCGAAATGTACAAAAACATCCTAGTCGCGCTGTCTCTGGAACACGGCATCAGTGATCACGCACTTTCAGCGGCACACGCCCTTGTGTCGGAAGGTGGAAAAATCACTGCCGCGCACATCCATGAGCCCCCAAACAGACAGATAATGTACTATATGGATGAAGGGATCGCAGAAAAATCTCTCCAAAAAGCAAAGGCGCGTTTAGCCGAGCGCTTAAAAAACGAAACTGAGATTTCTTCTGTCTTGATAGAGAGTCAATCGGCAGGGAGAGCGATCACCGAGTATGCAAACAAACATGGCATCGATTGTATCGTCCTTGCTTCGCACAAACCTGGGATGAAAGAGTTCTTTTTGGGTTCAACAGCCGCTCTCGTCGTTCGACACGCTCAGTGTTCGGTGCATGTACTCCGTCTGTGACTCTGGCGCCCGCAGCGTGTCAGTAACTCTGTCCTTTGAAATCTGCGGTGATGAGCACGTCACACTGCGACCAAGGTCTGCTATTGACGCAACTACCAGAATTTCACTTTGCGACATTTGAGAGGTAGGGCTCACCGCCGACCTCGGCGGCAACGCGGCATCTTGTGATATCCTCTTTCGTCAACGTCGGGTTGTCGTTGTGGGCGGGCATGGCGGATCGGAGGATCAGTTATGGAAACACCAAACTTACCTGCCTTTCGCGCGCTTCGCCCAGCTTGGAACAAGGGACGCATCGTCGGTCAGAAACGGCCGTTAAAACCCAAACACGTCTGGGCAATTTGAGTAAGATTATAGCTCGCAGAGAACAATCGCGACCTCGCTCTCTTCAATATGGCCAAGCGCTGCATGTGAAATATTTTGACGACAGGCCTCGGTTAGGACGGCCCAATCCTGCCGTCCAGTGGGCAACTTCGAAGCTGCGGTGCGGCCCGTCAAACCTGCCGTTTGTTGCGAGCGGAAAATCGGAGGCTGGCGGAACTCATGCAACGCGCAACTCAGAGGGCGTTAAATCCCACCCACCATAACCCAATCAACTGCCTCGGATATGTCATCTGCCACGAAGGAAGGTGCTGGGTCGTATCGCTTTTCCTCGCCAGGACAATACTTACCGGTGCGTACCAGAATGGCTTTGCCAACACCCGCTCTTAGCGCTCCAGCGACGTCGTTTTCAGCGTCATCGCCTATCATGATGACTTCCGCGAGAGGCAGTCCCATGCTGTCTGAAGCTGCTTGGAAAAACGTTGCTGATGGCTTTCCAAGGACAAGAGCTTCAACTTGAGCCGCGTATTCAAGGCCATGGACGAAAGCTCCGGCATCAAGGCTAAGTGCTCCGTCGGCATCGCGAAACACGCGGTTCGCTGCAAGCGCCAAGAACGGGGCACCTTGGTCAAGATTGCGAAACGCTGCATTTAGGCTTTCGAAGTCAAAGTACGGTCCCGCATCAGCTACGACCACAGCGACAGGTTTTCCCGAAACGACTTTGTCGAAGTCTTCGTTCAGATCTGGATGCACCAAAAAGTGAGGAGAATACCCGTTTTGATTCAACCAGTCACATGCAACCTGAGAAGGAGTGATGACTTCGTTCGTGTCGACCGCAAAGCCGAATTGATTCAGTCTTTCGACAATTAGCCGCTTGGGTCTGCGAGTGGTGTTTGTGAGAAAACGGATTGGGGTCTCTTCCGTTCTGCATCGAACCACTGCTTCCTTGGCACCCGAGATCACTTGCGTTCCGTTGTAAAGAACACCCGATATATCAAGGAGAAGACCATTAGCCATGATACCTCAATGCTAGTGCAGGTCTTCTGCTTTAATCAAGCAGAAGACCCAATCGAGCGCGAACTCGGTTGAAAATTGTCTCCGCATCGATGGTATCCATGGCCCAAAGCCGACCTTGTACCCGCTCTTCAGTTGCTGCAATCGCTACCCACATTGCTGCCATTCACTGCGACTGCGAAGGTAACCTAAACGAACGCAATTCATTTTGCGTTTGACACAAACATTGCCGATCACGATGCCTCGTAGTGATTGAACACTTTTGTTGCGCCAACCTTGCGGATCAGGAAGACCGAATAGGCCTCCCGTTCGCTCTCCGGCCCCATACCGGGCGAGCCGTAGGGCATGCCGGGCACGGACAGCCCCACTGCATCAGGGCGCTCGGCCAGAAGGCGCCGGATATCGGTTGGCGGCACATGGCCTTCGATGACGTATCCCTCGACCAGGCCAGTATGGCAGGAGGCCATCTCATCCGGGATACCCTTGGTGGTTTTATATTGCGACAAGGTCTCCCAAGATGCGTTCTGCACCTCCACCTCGAATCCTTCGCGTTGCATGATGTCAATCCAAGCGCCGCAGCACCCGCAGGTGGGATCCTTGAGGACCTGCACCAGCGGTTTAGTCGTTGCCAAAGCCGGCGTGACCAGAGCAGTGCCGGAGGCACCAAGGCCAGCCAGGAAAAAGCGGCGGTCGAGTGTCGGGGTGGTCATGTCAATTCCTTTCCGTGTTCGCGGCTGCGGTGTGACTTTGGATCTTGTGACCGAAACCGCGGGCAAGTGTCATGATATGTGTCAAGCGGGCAATCATGAGCCGCCCAGCATCTATTCGCTTTCGGTGCGTACCGCCTGCATCTCGCGGATGCGCTCAGGCCAGGTGGATTTGATATATGCCAGGATGTCCCAGATCTGCTGGTCGCTCAGGCTATCGCCAAATCCCGGCATGCCACTGGCAAAATCGGACACGCCGCGGGCTTCCAACGCCGCATCACCACCCTGTTTGGTGTAGTCAAACAACAGCGCATCCCCGTGGTGCCAGGTATGGCCGGTCTCGTCACGCGGCGGTGCAGGCATTGTGCCGTCATCATTCGGAGCACGCCAGTTGGGCTGCCCTTCCAGATCGGCACCGTGGCAGGACGCGCAGAACTCGACATAAAGCACCGAACCTTCCTCAACATCGAACTCTTTCGGTTGCTCTGGCGGTTTAGTCTGTGTGCCTGAAGGCGCGAGTCAGGCGACCGCAGTAGCGATGACGACAAAACCGACCAAGGCAAATGCACAGATTGTTCTGGTTTTCATTGCCTCATCTCCCTTCATGTTCGTTCATCAGATAGGTCGCGATAGCCGTCCATACGAGGCGTAGCGTCGATATAGAAGGGCTCAAAGACGACCCCGGAGCGGGCGCAGCATATTGTAGATGGGGTGAAACGGGGCTGAAGATGACGGCCCAATCCCGCCATTGGACAGCGAGTATCGCCGCTGCGGTGCGGTCCGTCGGAGGAAACATTCGCTGCAGTAGCGAAATTTGGTTACTCCCAGCCTCGCAGGCTGCGTATTGATGCCACCGTTCAACTTGATTGCGTCAGCAACCGCTTTCGCCAACGCTGGCAGCGATTAAACCTCTCATAAATACGAGCCAATTGTTGAAAAATCTAACAGCATCTCACTCCTGATCTGCCGGGTATCTGATAAGATACGGTTTCTGGCTCAACGTAACCACCAAGGATTGGACATACAGTGGCTTGGGCGAACATTGCTGAGAGAAAATGAGTGCTTTTGCGGTCGGTGGTGATGCTAGGTGGCGTTGGTCACTGGTCCGAAACTGCGAACACTTCCATCGGTTCGCGGATGCCTTTCATTTCAACTGCGCCACGGCTTTCCGCTTCAATGTCATCTTCGACTGCGGCCCAAGCGCGTGGTGAGATCAGAATCTCTCCATCTTTGGCGATATCGCAGAGGCGAGCGGCAGCGTTCACAGCGGTTCCAGACGCCGTGTAGTCGAATCGTCCGGCGGAGCCGACCATGCCAACCGTCGCGTAACCCATTGAAACTCCTACTCCGAACCCTAGCCGGTGGCCAAGCTTCTTCCATTTCGCTGCGAGCTCGCGCATTTTCGCCCGCATAGCTATAGCGAGCCGGACCGCATCTCCGGCGGGGTCGTCGCATGGCAGCGGATCGTTAAAGATAACCATAATCCCGTCGCCCATTCGTTTATCAACGCCACCGCCATATTCTGATATCAACACACCCATTTGCTCGTGATATGCTTGCAAGACCTCAATGGTTTCTTCCGGTTCTGCAGTCTCACAAAAGGCCGTAAAGCCTCGAATATCGCAGAACAACGTGGCGATCAGTGCACGATGGGAGGATAGACCTTGTTCATTTCCCGAAGATACAAAGGTCTCGGCTACGGCCGGAGAGAGGAACTGTTTTAGTCGGCCGATCCGCGCGATCTCATCAACCTGCTCCGCAACCTTCGCCTCAAGCGAAGTATTCAAAGATTGAACCTCAGCGGTGCGCGATTCGAGCGCCTTGTACTGACGCACATTTTCAAGCGCGACGGCGGCCTGTGCGGCGAATGTCTCAACCAGGGATATTTGGCTAGCAGTGAACGGTTCCTTTTCTGTCTTCCAGAGAATAAAGCAGCCGACGCCACCGTCAGGACTCAAAAGAGGAACGAAGAGGTTGGTACGGATGCCCTGTCGTTCAACGAGCATGACATAGCGGTCATGGCCGGAACGATACCCTTCTGTCTCTCGCATGTCGTCAATCAGGATCGTGCGCTGCTCAACTATCGCCTGCGCAACCAATGAGTCTGCCGGGTCCATTGGAACCGCGCCACTATGATAGTGGGCGAGCGTCTCAGGTGTCGAGCCGCGGTTCGCAGCCATAACCTGCGCAGCATCGCCTTCTCGGCCCAGGATCAATGATGCATTCGGAGCCCCACATAGTCGGGTCGCATTATCGAGTATGGCCTCGAAGATCGGTTGTTCGTCTTCTCGCACACGGCTCATCATTTCCATAATTTCGCGCGTTGCAAAAGAACGTTCCAACCTGTCGCGAAGTTCTCGAAACTGGCGCACATTTTCCAGGGCAATAACCGCCTGTGCGGCAAAAGTTTCTACCAAGGCGATTTGTTCATCCGAATATGGACGGACTTCGTGCCGGAAGATGATAAAGCAACCGATCCCCTCGCCGTCCTTGATCAGAGGCACAAATAGATTTGTGCGAATGCCCTGAAGATCGCAAACCTCTACAATATTTGGCACGCCTGCCCGATATTCATCTGTGTCCTTCATATTAGGAAGGTGGATCGGGCGTTTTTCAATGATTGCACGGGCTGCGAAAGATTTTTCGGGATCCATTGGAACCCGTTTTTGGGCGTAGATGTCCTCTGTGCTTTGAATAGCTCCATGATGGGCGATCATGGTCTGAAACTCATCCGCTTCGCGACCCAGGATCAGCGCCGCGAACGGTGCTTCGCAAAGTTTTCGAGCATTTTTGAGAATAGCGTCAAATACGGGGCTTTCATCATCGCTGGCGTTGCTGATCGCATCAAGGATTTCGCGGGTTGCGGCGGCCTGAGCAAGTCGTGACTCCATCGCGCTAATCTGGCGCGCGTTTTCAATTGCAACTGCGGCTTGATCGGCAAAGGCCTGGGCCAACTCCAGTGCTCGGTCATTGAATGGATGCAAACGGGTTCGATAGACTGTGAAAGCACCGATCAACTGATCGCCCGAAATGATAGGGATTGCGGCGAAGGACCGGGCTTTGCCCAGCTCTCTCGTAGCGATTCTCAGGGGCGTGTTCTGAATGGCCGGATCTTCAGCCGTAACGTCCACAACGTTCACAACTTCGCGGCTGACCGCCATCCGTCCGAGTACAGTGGTGGAGGAAGGGGTGAATACGCCCTGTTCGGCGAACCAGTCACTGAACCCCTTTGTGATTCCGAGCGAGCGCATCTCGCTGAAGGCCAAATCGCCGTGATGCTCAAAGAGGACCCCAAATTCAGCTTCACAAATGTCGAGCGCGTACTCGAGAAGAGCATCAAGCACTTCTTCCAATATGGTGTCGCGGCGGTTGATAAGGTTCAGAACATCCGCCATCATTCGCTCGCGGCGCATTGCGTCATCAAGTTCAAGCGCCAGATCGGCCTTCAGCGCGACCTCGTCAGCATTTGCAACTGGCCCCGCCGGATCGACCAGTAATTTTGCCAGCGCAATTTTCGATGTGATATTCAGCTTGCTGTAAACGGTGCGAAGATGAGATCTGACGGTGGTGGGTGAGATGCCGAGATCGCGAGCGATTTCCTTATAGCTTGCACCATTAGCATAGGCAGCGGCGACTTCTTGCTCTCGCTTGGAAAGCGTTTCAACCTCTTCGATCTGTTCGGACATTATACCCCCGTACAAATGTAGGAGGAGGATACCCTACATCCCTCCTGCATCAAGTGGTTCATCTGGACGATATCGCCGGAGCCTGTCGTTGTTCATGTTTAGTCTACGAAGACGCGGAGATCGTTCTCGGCGTTCAGACAAAGGAGACAACCAGATGAGTATGACCAAAAACGCTAAGGCATTCTTCGAAGCCTGCGAAACAGGCCAGGGCTGGGATAGCTGCGCGCCTTACTGCGAAACTAATGCCAGCTTCTCCTGCCAGTCAGACGCCTTGGCGGATGTTCACACGGTTCAAGCCTATGCGGAATGGATGAAGGGCTTACTGACGCCAATCCCCGACGGGAAATACGAATTGAAAGGCTTCGCCCAAGATAACGAACGAGACGTCGTATTGGCCTTTGCAGTCTTTCACGGAACGCAATCCGGCGAAGGTGGCCCTGTGCCCCCAACGGGCGCGACTGTCGCTTCCGACTATGTTTATGCCTTAGAGTTCGCTGGCGGAAAGATCACCCATATGACCAAAGTTTGGAACGACGCAAACGCGCTAAAGCAACTGGGTTGGGGTTGAACATTTCGCGCTTGTGATCACATCAGCTCATGAATTATTCTTATTAAAATGAGTGAAGCGCTTGCCACGAGCGCTTCCCAAGCTGCCCTGTCTTTTGGTTGATTTATAGACGTGTAAAAAGAACAACGGATTCCAAAAGTTGCGAACACACCGTGTCTGGCGTCAGCGCCAACTAGATACACTCGGTGGTACCAGTGATCACCAGCCTAGGAGCTGACGATCTTCATCATCACCATTTAGACTGGCCAGGCGTCAGATCTCATTTGTTGCATGTAATGATCCAGAAAGGCGAAGTACCTGAGTACTGCTGAAGCTGAAGTTCAGCCGTCCCTCGGTATTAATCAGCTTGGCCTCGCTGCGGGTCTCTGTTGCAGTTCGAAACTAGTTTTGAGAGGCTCAAATCGTTTCGATTGTGACGGCCCATAGCAGACCTTGAACCCGGCCATCTGATGCTGCTGTGCGGCCCGTTGAACCTTCCGTTCGCTGCGGGCGCAAAAATTCAAACCCTACCAGAACTCGCGTATTGCGGGACTTTTGCCTGGCGTCGCATTGAGAACAGACACGCGTTTGGCGACATTCCTAGATAGTGGGATGACCTCTGCTGATTCCATGACTAAATCTACGGATCGCACCCTTGCTGGCGTTGCGCTGATGCTTGGATTTTGCCTGACTGCTCCTTTGCTGGATGTTGCTGCAAAACTCGCGTCGGCCAGTGTGCCAGTTGGGCAGATAACGGCTGCTCGCTTTGTAGTGCAGTGCGCGCTCATGGCTCCGTTTGTCTTGGTAATGGGACTTTCACTGCGTGTGGCGCGCGGCGCGTTGTTGGTAATTGTATTCCGATCGTTACTTTTGCTGTTCGCGACCTTTTGCTTCATTGCGGCAATCCGAGTAATGCCACTTGCCGATGCGTTGGCAATTGTGTTTGTAGCCCCGTTTATTGTCCTGTTGGTCGGCAAGTTTTATCTTGGTGAAGACGTCGGTCCTCGTCGTGTCGGGGCAGCTCTTGTGGGGTTTGTTGGTGTATTGTTCGTCATCCAACCTAGTTTCGCGGCCTTTGGCAGCGTCGCACTAATTCCGCTAGGTACGGCATTCGCTTTCGCTTTCTACATTCTTATAACGCGGGGATTGTCGCGACGGATGCACCCCGTGGCTCTACAATTCCACACTGGCCTGATTGCCAGTTTGTTTTGTATTCCGACCTTAATGGTTGCGCAGGGTTCTGGCTCCGAGCTTTTTGATCTTGTTTGGCCGACAGAAATCGCGTTTCTGTGGCTTTTCGGGGCTGGTTTTTTTGCGACTGTGAGCCACATGATGATGACATATGCTCTTTCCTTCGCGCCTTCTGCCACACTGGCCCCACTTCAGTACTTTGAGCTGCCGGTAGCGACTTTGTTCGGTTATCTTGTTTTCAAAGACTTTCCTAACACGCTTAGCCTAATTGGTATTGGCATCATCATCGGTGCAGGGCTGTACATGATACATCGCGAAAGGGTCGCAGCCAGACAGTTGGTCACAGAGCGCGCAGCTCCTCCAATCTAAGGCTACGCGCGCTCGCGGCCCATTTTACGACTTTTGAGCAAAGCAGAATCTAAGATGATCGCTTCCGCCGAGCTGATCTTCGAACATTTCGCATTATCGGACGGCTACGGCCCTTCGCAAACCAGCGGGAAGGCACCGATTTCTGGTATCGTGAGCGTACCCACGGTGACGAAATCGTCACCTTCGACGGCTGTTATCAATCGAACCGAGGCAACGATCCGGCTGTATTCGGGATTGGCGAAGTCGATGACAGTGTGCATATCGACATCAGCCCCCTGCGCTACGATGATTGGTATCGCACCATCGATCTCTGTTAGGCTCCAGTGTTTGCCGTCTGCGTGAATGGTCGCACTCACGACTGCAAGACCAGGGACAGTTCCCAATCCGAGACCAACAACTGCGCCTGATCCATCGGGGGCTTCGCAATACAACTCAACAGTTGCGAATGCCGAGGTTGCCGAGAAGAGAGCAAAGAGCATCAGCGCAGAAGTCCTGATCATGAGCATTTCCCTTCGTTCGCAATCCGGTCAAAATATATCTTAGGTTCACAGTTCTCAATAAGCGTGTCTCGTTGAGGTCGCGGATTATACCGTGATGCAAATCCACGCGATGCATAATAATCATTCAAGTTACAATTAGTCCGTATCAAAACCATCAATCAGCGCGCCGATCCGGCAATCCAGCAGCACGTAAATCGTCAATAAAGCCGTCAGGAACGCTTTTATCTAAGAACTTTCCGCTGAGACTGTGTCGTTGGTCCTCAATCGTATAGTTAGGCTGATTTTCCAGCAATTTGTCTATCGAGCCTTTGGCTTCCTCAAGCCGCCCCGATCGTACGTACAGTGCCGCCTGCGTACGGCGCGCCAAGTTAGGTATTTTCGTCATCCGGTCTATCGCTTCGAGACCAGCTTCATATTCACCGGTGAAATACAGCGCCCAGGCGAGGCTCCAAAGGTACCAATCTGGATGATGGGGGTTCAGACGGATCGCGGTTTGGAGTCTTTCAACAGCCTCGTTCGCGCGGCCAAGGTAAACCAGCGTTTCAACGGAACCCGCCAATACACCTGCCGAGTTGGGGTTAAGCGCGATGGCGCGGTCATACTCTTTTTCGGCTTGCTCAAGGTTATTGGCCTGCATGAACGTGTGAGCGAGAACCCAATGCGCCAAAGAACTGTCAGGATCGAGCTCAACAGCTTTGCGAGCCGCCGCGAAGGCAAGGTCGAGGGCTTGTTTTCGCGGTCGATCGGCACACCATCCCCAGCGATCACAGTTGATATGCACCCAGGCGAGGCTGAAATAGGCAACCGAATAGGCCGGATCCAGCTCGATAGCCTCTTCAGCCAACCGTTTGGCTTCTTGATTGCCTGCCGGTGTGAACTTCAACCGTTCCGCGCGGCTCAGATAAACAAGCTCATATGCCCCAGGGCTTTGAGTGGGTTGACGCAGCAATCGGTCGTATTCAGCGAGGTCGATATTCTGTTCCAGTGTCGCGACAATCGTTCGGGTGATTTCATCCTGCAGCGCAAAGATGTCCACCATGTCGCGATCATACGTATCAGTCCAAATCGCATTCCCGGCCGCCGCGTCTATGAGGGTCGCATTCACGCGAAGCTTGTCACCTGACTTTTGCTGACTGCCTTCCAATACATACCGCACGCCCAGTTCCTTGGCGATATCGCGAAGATCTGCCGACTTGTCTCTGTAGAAGAAGCTAGAGTTTCGGGCGATTACGAAAAACTCAGGAAAGCGGGAAAGTTTGGCAATGATCTCTTCACTGATCGCGTCGCTGAGGTAGCCCTTGTCGCTACCCTGGCTCAGGTCACTGAATGGCAACACGGCAATCGACGGCTTATCCGGCAGCGGACGTTCCATTTCTGCTATCTTCACCGGCTGAAAATCAGGTGCGTTGAAGCGCCACACGACTAGTCCGACAACAAGGATTAGAGCAACAAAGACAACACCAGCCGCCCGGGCAGCGGACGGAATTCGGTTTGGCTTAGTGATCTTGACAGAAGATACCAGCCGCGTCGCTTTTTCATTCAGCTCTACGTTAAAGACCGGTACAGCCAGTTCAATATTCTTGACCTTCACTCGGCCCAAATCTTCGAAGTCCAGATCCAGTTTTCCGCGAACCTGGCTAAAGACGTTGCGGTGAACACAAACTCCACCGGGTTGAGCAAGGCTTTCGATCCTTGCAGCAAGGTTTACACCGTCCCCGTAAATGTCCCCGCCCTCATCAATCACGTCTCCAACGTTGATTCCGATGCGGAACTCAATTCGGTCGCCAGCGGGAACACCAGAGTTCCTTTCGGGCATGCCGCACTGTATTTCGACTGCAAAACGAACCGCATCCACAACGCTGGTAAATTCCATCAACGCCCCGTCGCCCATCAGTTTGATGGTTCGCCCTCCGTATTGAATAGCCTTGGGGTCAATTAGTTCCGAACGATGCCTTTTGAGAGTTCTTAGTGTTCCCGCCTCGTCGTCTCTCATGAGGCGGGAATAGCCGACTACATCGATAGCAAGAATGACCGTGAGTCGACGTTTCACTAATGACTCCCCCTTAAGGAAGGTTAGGGAAGAACGATAAGAATTTCCACATGGTTCAATTATGTTCAAACTGATGAGCGCCCGGCTTGAAAACGCATTATCACGGCCCAGATCAGACCTTGGCCGGAGCCTTGGAATGCCGCGAGTGCAGCCCGCCTTGCGGACATTCGCGGCAAACGCAAAATAAGAAGCTGGATGAACTCACAGCAGTTCTATTTTGCACAGGACCATGCAACATATGCTTAGCGCCGTCTAGTCTACCCGGCGCCGGAATTCGGACTCGAATACACCGAAGGAATAGACATTTGCGACGTATTTGACTGCGTCAGTCGATTTTTCCCGATCGATGTAGACGTTGTTACACTCTTCGCGGTCGACATGGACCGCCTTCGTGCGATGGCAGTACTGACCGTCCCGGATCACCCAACGCGACGTGATTGGCTGGCCATCCATCCAGCCGAAAAACATAACGGTCACCCCCTTGGACGGGCGATCCTGCCGGTAGGGTGTACCGAAGGGGCCGGTGTCGACAATTTCCTCGTACTCATCCGAGAAGAGCGCGACCAATTCGTCATGCCTCAATCTGTCGGCTTCCCGTCCCTTCTCGAAATCAAATGGCGAGGCTGGCATTCCGGCGGCGGAAAGCGCTTCGGCCCACAACGCAAAGAGAGCCGGGTCCGAGTACCGTCCGAAGTAACCCTGTTGCCAAAGGAGGTTGTTCCAGACTGTTTCCTTCAAAAACAGGTCCATGAACTGTTTCCCGATCTCGATGTCTCCTTTCCGGGCATGTGCCGCCGCTGCCAATATGTACTGGTCGATCCGATCGCTTTCTTCGGGCGGTACACGATTCAGAAGCGCAAGCGCCAGGTCGGTTTCGTCCAGGAGAAAGCGATGAAAGGCGAGCTCTCGCATTTCCGAAGCATTGAGCCGGGGCGAAAGGTCTTGGTAGGCTGTGAATTCGGTGCGCGCTTCGTCATAAAGCCCGGCCGCGAGAAGAGCCTGGCCTAACACGTACCGCAGCCGGGGTTCATCAGGTTGCAGGAAGACGGCACCCCGGGCCTCGGTCAAGGCAGCATTCCATTGGCGTTTCTCGATTTTGATGCCGATCTGAATCCCGAGGGCATCTGGATGGGTGTCGTCGACGTCGAGGATATAGCGGACTGTCCGTTCCGCTTCCTTGAGCGCGTCGAGCGTATATCGGATGGTGTTATAGCTGCGGCTCCAGATGATGAAGTTTACGGTGGCATAACCTGCATGCGCGGCCAGAAATTCGGGATCCCGCTCGATCGCGTATTCGTAGAGAGGGAGAGATTGTTCCATCTCGAAGAAGTTCCCGCTGGCAAGGAACCTTTCGGCCTCGGCATAGGCCATGAACGCGCCGGTATCGGTTGTGGACGGCGCCCGCAACACGGCGCGTTCCGGCGCCGACAGGGGGCCTATGAGTTTGGCGGCGGCCCCTTGTTTGAGCCCGGCCAGAAAGTCGAAGACGTCTGCCGGCGCCCCGTGGGCGCTATCCTCCCAGATCACCGCGCCGTCGTCGCCGAAATCTCGGAGGTTTACGGCCAGCTCAATCCGGTCGCCCGCCCGGCCCGCCGTTCCGCCGAGCACGTAGCGTATGCCGGTCTCTGGGTCGATCTCACCAGGCTCGGGCGCGATCCCCTTGTATCCTAGGGACACGGCATGGGGGACGGTTTGCAGACCCTCGAGCCGGGACAGCGAGGCGATGAAATCCTCGGTCGCGGCGTCGGCGATCTGTCGGTCCCCGGCCGTAGCAGCGGCAAACGGTACGATCAGCAGGCGGTCGCCCCCCGGCTGGGGCGGTGCCAACCAGAACCAGGCGAGATACCCTGTAGCAAGAAGCACCAAGGCAAACGCAAAAATCCCGAAGCGCATGTTCGGCTTGCGAGTGCGGTGGGCCGTGACGACGGTACCGGCATCTTCGGGGTTTGGAAGCACCGCAAAGGCAGTGATTGGATCTTGTATGTTCTTGACCTGTTGCGGGCCAAGATCCGCGAAGCCGAGATCGAGCTTACCGTGGACGTTCAGAAAGACCGGCTCTGATATGCAGATCCCTCCGGGGTCAGCGCAACCTTCCAGGCGGGACGCGATATTCACCCCGTCACCGAAGATATCGTCGCCATCATGCACGATCTCGCCGAGGTTGATACCGATCCGGTAGGCGATGCGGCGGTCTTCGGGGATGTCCATTTCGAAGTCGGGCATCTCGCGCTGCACCGCGACGGCCCATTCGACGGCGCTGACCACACTTGCGAACTCAAGCAGCGCACCGTCGCCCGTCGTCTTGACAATTCGCCCCCCGAAGCCCCGCACCGCGGGGTCAATCAGATCGGTACGGATCGCCTTTTGGCGCGCTAAGGTGCCAGCCTCGTCCAATTGAACGAGGCGGCTGTAGCCGACCATGTCAATCGCAACGATGGCCGCCAACCGGCGTTGAAGCACCTCCTGAACCAAACCGATCCCTCGCACCATAATTGAGGACAGTATAGGAAGTTCTCCGGAAGATGACGAGTTGGGTGCTTAAGGCCGGTGCTCGCAGTCACCAGTGCCTGCCCGAACAGTTTAGGGCGGCCCATTAGCTGCCGTTGATCGGTGGGCTTCGTCGCAGCGGCGAGCCCGTCAAAGGAGACATTCGCTGCGGGTGCAAAGCTTTGATACAGTTCTTAAAGTTACCGGGGGCGGTCTGGTTCGTTGGGGTTGCGTGTAATCAAGCTTTGTATTTCGCTCATTGCTTCAACCGGCAAGGCACCGAAGGTCAGTGCTGCTGAAATAACCTCAATTTGTTCTTCTGTCCGAGCGCCCGGAATCGGTACGTATGTTTCAGATTGGCCCCATATCCACCCAAGAGCCCCTTGCACAAGAGTTCGGTCATTTGAAGTCAGTAAATCCCGAACCGCATCAAGTTGTTGCATGAGATCCGGGTTTGCTTTGCCATCCTTGTAGTACTCCATCCAGCTTTCACCGGATGCGCGCACATCGTCCGGCGCCATGACGCTGTTCTGATCGTATTTGCCAGATAGCAACCCCATCGCAAGGGGTGAGCGGATTAGCGATAATAGCCCTTCCTCTTGGACAACTTGTTGCATCCGGGGCGCGTCGAAAAAGACGTTCAACACGTATTCCACTGCGCTGAATCCATCCCTGGATGAGGCTACCCGGGCGCTTTCGGAATGGTCGGTGCTCCAACCATAGGCACGCAACTTGCCGGCCTCTTTCAACCGGTCCAGTTCGTCAAACACTGCCTCGGCCCGGGAAACTGGCATATCGTTCACATGCAACAGCAAGAGATCAATCCGATCCCGTTCCAGCCGCGACAGGCACCCATCAACGGCAGGGCCAACTTGATCCGGGGTGAAAGGGTCAAACGAAATCTGCCTGCTTGCCTCATCGATCCCAACCCCGATCTTTGTGACAATCAGGGCGTCGGGCCGATGCTTTAACGCTTTGCCTAACAAACGTTCCGAATGCCCCGCGCCATAGGCGGCAGCAGTGTCAAACAATGTGATCCCACCATCCAATGCGGCGTGGATCGTACGAATCGAGGTTTCGTCGTCTGATCGGGTATAACCCAGCGACTGTTCGCCCCAATACATCTTGCCACCGATCGGCCAGCATCCCATGCCAAGGGGAGATATTTCGGATTCGAGAAAGTTCATCTGTGGACCTCGTGACTGATCCTTCAGAAAAAAAGCCATCACAGTCTTTTCATCAACAACACAGAATGTAAGCTTTATTTCATGAATGAAAGCAACTTTGACTGGGACAACCTGCGGCTTTTCCTTGCGGTTGCCAGAGCAGGCGGGCTTGGGCCAGCGGCCGAACAGACCGGCAAGAGCGCACCCACACTGGGTCGGCGCATGATCGAGCTTGAGCGTAACCTCGGAACTGAGCTGTTTCACCGCAAACCGCGAGGGTATGACCTGACCGAAGACGGTCAAACGCTGTTGAAAAAGGTGGAAAGCATCGAGGCGCGCGTCATACCTGTCACTGACAGCAGCCTCGCCAGCGCACCACCTTTGGTCAAAATCTCGGCCGGGACATGGGTAACACGGGTTTTGATCGGCACAGTCGGAAAGCTTACCGGATCAATGCCGGTTCGGCTGCGCTTCATCTCGTCAGAAGAGGTGTTGAAGATCGGACACCGGGAGGCCGCGATCGGCATTCGAAACCACCGACCAGAAGAGATCAACCTGGCGGGTCGCAAGATCGGGCGCGTTCGGTTTGCGGTCTATGCCGCGGACGCAAGCGTTTTGACCTGGGCGCGGGTCATGTCCAATACACCTTCGGCAAAATGGTTGAAGGCGCATTCGCAAAAGGACGACGCCATCGAAGTGACGGCGCCGCAAAATGCGCTGGAGCTTGCAAATGCAGGGCTGGCCCGGGCAGTTCTGCCCACCTTCATCGGAAACACGCAGCCGGGTTTGAAACCAGTCTCACCCCTGATTGATGATCTGGAACATGATCAGTGGTTGGTCACACATCATGAAGACCGATTTCTTCCAGAGGTGCGGCATGTCATTGACCGCACCCATGCCGTGATGTCGGAAGCTTGTGAAAACGGGTGAACCGAGGCTGCAGATGCCTATTCACCCAACCGTTCCATCAACCTCGCATATGCTGTCTGGCCGCGCCGGAATGTTGGCAGACGGAAGAACTCGTCCGGGGCGTGTTGGTTTTCATCCTCATGTCCGAACGCAAACATGACCGCATGTAAACCCAGTTCGTCCAGCAAGGTCGACATCACAGGGATCGAGCCTCCAACGCGGGTTCTGTACGCGGGTTTGCCATAAACCTCTTCGAGGACCTGTCCCGCGATCGCGGTTGCGTTGTGTCCGGCCGGTACGAGGAAAGGGTCCGCACGACCGGGATTGCGAGATACCTGTGCCGTCACACCCGGCGGGCAATGAGCTTCGACATGGGCCGAGATCAGGTCAAAGACCTTTTCGGGATTTTGATTGGCGACCAGTCGGCAAGTGATTTTGGCCGAGGCCAACGCAGGCAAAACGGTCTTTGTGCCTTCCCCTTGCCAACCGCTGGTCAGCCCGTTGACCTCAAGTGTCGGACGTGCCCACAAATTTTCACGTGTCGTATACCCCGGTTCGCCCAACGTGGCCGGGGCTCCGGTCTGAGCCAGATAGGCCGCCTCATCCCAAGGCACTCGCGCAATTGCGGCGCGGTCTTCGTCCGTCAAATCGACGACATCGTCATAGAAGCCATCCACCGTGATCCGACCATCGGGCGATTTCATGCTGGCCAGCAACTGGGCCAAGGCCATTGCCGGGTTTGCGACGCCGCCGCCATGCATACCAGAGTGCAAGTCCGATTTCGCGCCCTGAACCGAGATCTCAAGCGAGGTGAGCCCTTTCAGACCCAGCACCAGTTGCGGTGTCTCGGTATCCCACTGGCTGCCATCGGCGGAAAAGATCATATCGGCCTGAAGCCGGTCGAGATTTGCCTCGATAAAGGGGGGAAGGTCGGGGGATCCGATTTCTTCCTGGCCTTCAAAGAAAAACCGGACGTTGACAGGCAGCTTCCCAGTCTCCGCCAGCAAAGCCTCGGCCGCTAGGATCGGGATAAACATGGCGCCCTTGTCGTCGGTCGCCCCACGCCCATAGATCCGATCCCCACGGATCGTCGGCTCGAACGGAGGTGAGGACCAGAGCTCGAAAGGTTCGGCAGGTTGCACGTCAAAATGGCCATAGATCAGGATTGTAGGTGCTTCCGGTCCGGCGTGCAGCCAATCAGCGCAGACCACCGGATGGCCTGCTGTCTCCATCATCTGAACGTTTTCCATTCCCGCCGTGACCAACCGATCAACCACCCACTGCCCGGCCTTTCGAACATCGCCCGCGTTTTCGGGTTTGGCTGAAACCGATGGAATACGGATGAAGTCGCATAGCTCTTCGACAAAGCGCGATTGGTGTATGTCGAGATATTCGGTCCAGCTCATTCCATGCCCTCTCTGATGCTGGCACTTAACTTACGAAACTGCACGTGGCTCGCAAGCCTGCGGAACACAACCAATTACCTGCAAAAATCAAACACGGTCGAGCGATACTCGGCTCATTCCTGCCGTTGGCTGCCAGTTGGTGACGCTGCGACACCGCCCGCCGAAGCTGTCGTTCGCTGTGGGAACAAACCGACACAACATGCTGCATTAGCATCGCACATCGGTAATGCTCTCAGAAAGGCATCAAGGTAAGGATATTGCGAGACATTGGAAGCTGAACTATCCTGCGAGAACCTCTGCTTCTAGAATGCGTGGTAGCCGGAAAGAAGCGATTTTTCATTCTTGATGTGACGTGCGATCAATTGCTTTTGCAGCTTCGCGGATGGGATTGGGCGTGCGGGTTTCGGGGCGTATTCGAATTCGGCAAGTTCAGGAAAGATGCTCAGGATTTCTGAACGTGCCTCCGTACTGATAGCCTTGAGCACCTCGGGTCCGGTAAACAGGCTTTCCGACGGTGCGCCCTCGGCATAGATCACCTCGTGTTGATCAAAAAGAAGGTGAAAATACTCGACGCTATCCACATCTTGATCGACGAAAATACCGGGCAGAGCAGTTAAATTGACCGCAGGCACCAAAACCTCGGAAATCCCAAACATACGCTCGACAATCTTTGAAGACACCAACATCCGGTGCTGTCGAGACACAACAAGATCACGTCGGGGCAAGCCGTTACCCAAGGCTCCAGCACTGATACGAACCGGACGCAACTTGGGGTTTGCAACTAGTCCCGAAGCAGAAATTCCGCGACGAAACACGCGCAGCAGCGTAGCAAAACCGGCTCCCTCATTCGTGGGATCAAAAACTTCGACCTGATCGCCGGCTTTTAGATCCTCGACTACCTTTTGACCGTCTCTTAAGCGAACATTCGTTCCGCCGACGAAACACGGAACAAAGTCGGGAACAGGCAAATTCACGATTGGGCTCGCAAACGCTCCTTCACCCAGCGCCGTGATCGTAAGCAATGTGTCGAGGGGTGGGATATCTCCTATGAAGCCGATGAAGAACCCTTGTTCGGCTCCGCCGCCGAACGCATTGTTGCCGCTGGAATCATAGTCGAAAACGCCAATCGTATAGGTGTTGGTGCCATCTGTGACTTCGTAATTATAATCCCAAGCAATTGCATTCCCCAGATAGGTTTGCGTGATGTCATCGGGGACCTCATTGGTTACTCCATCTCCCTCGATGATGTTAGGGTCAACGCCATCAGTGATGGTGATCGTACTGTATGAGGAGATCTGAAATGTGGTACCAACACCGCCGAATTGGGCCTGAGCCGTGGTCAGCGTCGTATCCGTCCGAAATGCACCGAAGATATTTGCCATAACCCTTGTTCAGGCCAGTTCTTCGCCGCGATTACCTAAGCAGCTTGAACCCACCCGCCTGACCTCAATTTGCTGTCTGCACATTTCCGCGCGAAGACATCTATAGTGTAACGGTTTGCGCAACATTTGCGAATTATTCAATTTTTAGCCTGCTCTCTATTCGCAATCAACATCCGTGCGTGTTCGTCGTTATCCAGCGGCTGTATTTCTCAGCCAGTCTGAAAACGCTGTGCTATCAGGAAGATCAGAGGCCCGTCAGATCAAGCCGAACTTGAGTACTGAGGGCGGGTAATCGCCAGAGACCTCTGCACACGCCCCAACAATTTGACACCAAGCGGCAACGGGGCTTTGCACAACTCTTTCAAGCGCGCAAGGAATTGCGGTGCCTTCGAAAGCGGTCCATTTCAGCCATTTGAACAAAACAAAATTTGAGATGACTGCTTCCGCCGAGTGACCTCCGTGCACTACGCAAAATTGGACGGTTAAGACCCTTCGCAAACCAGCGGGAAGGCACCGATATCTGGTATCGTGAGCGTGCCCACGGTGACGGAATCATCACCTTCAACGGCTGTTATCAATCGAACCGAGGCAACGATCCGGCTGTACTCGGGATCGGCGAAGTCGATTACGGTATGCATATCGACATCGGCCCCCTGCGCCACGATGATTGGTATCGCGCCTTCGACCTCTGATAGGCTCCAGTGTTTGCCGTCTGCGTGTATGGTCGCACTCACGACTGCGAGACCAGGGACAGTTCCCAATCCGACACCAACAACTGTGCCCGATCCATCAGGGGCTTCGCAATACAACTCAACAGTTGCGAATGCCGAGGTTGCCGAGAGGAGCGCAAAGAGCCCTAGTGCAATAGTCCTGATCATGAACATTCCCTTTTGTTCGCAATCCAGTCAAATTATATCTTAGGTTCAATGTTCTCAACAAGCATGTCTCAAAGCGGGTCAAAGGCACGGAAACGCTGGCATGCGCAGACCACTACGTTGCCCCAAATCATTGGCATCGCCCGGCTGGAACTTGACTGATTCCGATAAGAGTTTGCACAACCGAGCGGACATTCAACTTCTGCGCAGCAACCGAAGCATAAATGTCCCAGACTAAGATGTGGTCGGCCCGTTGCAGACATTCGGCGCGTATCCGAAGTTTTGTGCTAAGAGCGCTCTGCAGAAATTCGAGTGGGCGCGAATTCTGAAACCGTTTGGCATTCATGCAGACAGATGGATGTTATTTGAACAATTCTATCTTTCCACGGGATCCAAGTAGGGAGCTACAGTCGATCGGTTTTTTCAGAGCATGGATGTGATCAATTTGCATCATTCAACAGACCGCTCAGAAATTCGTTAATATATCATTAATCGGAACATCAAAAAGCCATCATTTTTTTGCCGCTAACAAATACGCGGAGGTTTCCGCGCAAAAAAAGTTGCGGTGGTTTCCAGACCACTCTTAAGGGGTGAACAAGATGTTTCGAGTAAGCGGTTTGAACCGCAAAGCGCGCCGTCGTGCAGCAGCACTTTCTAAAGTACAGACGAACAAATACCATCAAGGAAAATCCGCTGCATATCGCGCTTTCGCCGCTCCAGTTACAGCCGGTGCGATAGGTCTTGGCGCATCGATTGGAGTGGCAACTCCTTTGGTTGCGCAAACGGTTGTTCCTCCGCCAAATGGTCCTTGTACTGTTGCGGGTGTCCTCGCCACCTGTACGGGAGATGTTTCAACGGGTGTTCAGGCAAACGGGCCAACGCTCGAAACGCTCAATATCAATAACGTGACAGCTCCGGGAATTGCACCAGGCGGTGGTACAGACGGCGTGGCTTTCAGCACACCAACAGGTAACGCAACCCTTAACGTCCAGACGAATGGAACCGGAGGCATTGTCACGACGGGGAACGGCGCCGATGGGCTTGTTGTGGATGCAGACGGCGACGGGGATGTTTCGATCACATCGACGGGCGACATTGCAACCGACGGACGTCGATCCTTTGGAATTCGATCCGACCTTGAGGGTGACGGTGCAATTTCGGTTAACTCGACGGGCAATATAACGACATCCGGACGCAGCAGAAGCGCCGGTATCGGCGCTACTCAACAAGGTGGTGATGGCGATGTGTCAGTGGTTTCAGCGGGTCGTATAAGCACATCGGGCAGCCGTTCAGACGGAATTTACGCCAATCAGGACGGTGGAGACGGCGTGGTATCGGTCAGCTCAGCGGGCGACATCAGCACAGCTGGAAATCGATCAACAGGCATCACCGCGCTTCAGAGTGGCGGCGAAGGGGATGTCTCGGTGGTCTCGGATGGCAATATCTCGACGGCCGGAAACAACTCTGGCGGTGTACTTGGACAGCAAAGCGATGACGATGGCGATATCGCGATCCAATCGACCGGAAATATTACTACAGAAGGAAACAACGCGAACGCCATCTTGGCGCGTCAAAATGGCGGCGATGGGGATATCACGGTTGAATCCGAGGGCAACCTCTCGACTACCGGAAACAACGCTCGTGGGATCTTTGCCCGGCAAGACGACGGTGACGGCGATATCACGATCCGCTCGACCGGAAATATCACGACAGAAGGCAACAACGCTGATGGCATATTTGCCCGCCAAAGGGGCGGAGACGGAGATATCAGCGTCACTTCGTCGGGCAATATTTCGTCCGCAAGGGACAGCATCCGCGCGCTTGTGACCAATGATGGCGACATTAACATTACAAACCGGGGCGATGTCAGCGGTGAAGCAGCGGGCGATGGTATCAACGCAATAGTGAATGGCGCGGGTGATGTCGTCATCGACAGCATCGGGGATATTACTGGCAGAGAATACGGGATCTACGGCGCGGCCAATGGAACAGGCAACGTAACCATCAATTCCAATGGCAACATTTCTGCTGACGAAGAACATGCGATCTTTGCTGACGCGGAGGACGGGAATGTGACCGTCAATGTGACGGGCGACGTCCAATCGCGCGACAGCGATGCGATTGATGTGGAAACCGGCAGCCCCGGAGGCGTGATTGACGTCACTGTGGTGGGCAATATCACTGGCGGTGCAATCGGAATTGACGCTGATGCCGAGGATTCCGGTGATATCACCATTCAGGTCACAGGTGATATCCGCGCCGGTTCGGATGACGGCATCGAAGCCGAAGTTGACGGTGATGGCGACGTCTCGATCACGATGAACGGTGATATCGAAGCAAGCGAGCACGGGATCCGCAGCTTTGTTGCTGGTGACGGAAACATCTCGGTTGAAGCGTCGGGTGACATAGCGGCTGAAAGCATTGATGGCATCAACGCTGAAATAGACGGAAACGGTGATATAACCATTACGGCAACCGGTACCATTAATGCCGAAGTTGACGGAATCTTCGCCCATGTGACAGAGAATGGCAACATAAGCCTAACAAACGCTGCATCCATAACCGCAAGAAACGACGAGGGAATTGACGCCGAAATCTTCGGAGATGGCGATGTCTTCATTAGAAACTCGGGGCGGATAACCTCTCGCGAAGACGATGCGATCGAAGTGGATGTCGAGGGAAGCGGCGACGTCAGCATTGTGAACTCTGCCCGGCTTACCGCCGATTCCGACGCGATCGATATCGAACTAAACGGTGACGGCGATGCTCGTGTAACCAACAGCGGAGCGTTGCGTTCGCTGGACAATAACGGGATAGAAGTGGACGTGGACGGAGCCGGTTCGATCACCATTGTGAACACCGGAAGTATTGATGCGTTCGAATACGGTATCGAGATCGAAGATCGTGATAACAATGCCGCCGCAACCATCACAAACTCGGCCCGTATCACCAGTCGCGAAGGCTTTTCCATCGTATATGGCGGCGACGGGAACGACACGTTGAATCTCGAGCCCGGCTCGATTCTGAACGGTTCGGTCGATTTCGGCAATGGCAACGATGGCATGGGGGGCACGAACCCGAATGACATCGACACGTTGAACTTTGCGCACGGGATGAATGCGGTTGTCAATTTTGCTGATGCATCGGGTGACGACAATGACCTCGCGTCCGCCCCTGAAGTCGTCAATTTTGGAGGGGCCGGCGTTTTGGCCAACAACGGCCTCACGGCGGTATCGGTAGATACGACAGGATTTGCGGCCCAAGGTACCTTCATCAGCGATCTGACAGACGCAGTATTCAACACGATTGAAACCGCCAGCCCCTATGCGTCCGGGTCATCGGACGGTCAGGTCAGCAGAAACCTGGGTCCTTTCGGGTATGTCGAACAGGATAACGGTCCATATGTCTGGGCTACGGCCTTTGGCGGAGATCGCGATGTTGAAGAAGACGGTTCAAATCTTGGGTTCAGCCATCGTATGTACGGTTTCGTAGTTGGAGCCGAAACGAATGAACTCATCGATAATAGCGATTTTGGTGTTCTTGTCGGATATGACAACAGCCATATCTCGCTCGATCAAGACGCAGGCGATACCGATATCAGGTCATATTTTGGGGGCGTTTACCTCGAAAGGGACTACGGACGATACAGCATCAACGCGGCGCTTCTTGCTGGCGTAACCGACAATGAAGCGACCCGAAACGTTGATGGCGGCGAATCGAAAGGCGATTTTGACGGCACGTTCGTTTCGCCATCGCTCTCGATCTCGGCACCCATCAACGCCTTGCCAATTCCTGCCTTCTTCAGTGCACGCGCAAGCTATGTCTTCCTGAAACTTGATGAGTATACCGAAACAGGAACCGCGTATCCGCTGACGGTCGAGGATCGGAACGTTTCGATCTTCAACACGAGGGTGCAAATGAACTTGCCCCGCCTCTACGAGGCCGCAAATGGATCGAGCACCTACGTGAACTGGGCCGTTGGAGTAGATGCATCTTTCGATGCAGGATCCGACGATGTGGACGCAATCGTGGCAGCGACACCCTTTTCTTTCGTAGCTTCCACAGAAGATGCAGCTGCAGGGTTTCTTGGCTTTACGCTTGAACATACATCTGCAGATGGAAACCGATCGATAGGCTTCAGCGGCGAGTTTCAATCAACCTTTGGTGGTGGATCCAGCGTTGTCGGAGAACTCACAGCTTCCATAAGGTTCTGAAACAACGAATGGCCGTATTGCTTAATCAAATGTTGGTTCTTAACAGCCTCTTCAAACTGACTGCCTGAACATGGGAGCGCCTGTTTAGTTTCGTCACGCATGTCCAAGCCATCTCCGCTTACGAAATCACAAGGATTCTTTGTATCTTAGAATCCAGCCGTAGACGTCGCCCGCGAAGGTCGGCTTTCGCATGCGCTACCGGATAGGTTTGCAACTGCAGCGACGTCCACTTTCCACCCGTATCAACGCCTGATAATGTCTTCAGCCCAGCGAAATCTCAATCGTTTGTCCCTGTCAGACTTGCGAACGGCCCCGGAAGAAAAGCCGCATATAGACGACCCCGAAAGGGTCAAAATCGCCTTGAACATGAGGACATGATCGGAACGCATCGGATTTCTTCCCTCTCAAACAGCAACATTTAATTGATTGCTAGAATCGGCCTAACAGACGCGATTCTCACAGGTCAACAGCTTAAGTTTTCATCTCAGAAGGCACCGCTATCCAGATCTCCACCGAACAACTGGATGGCGTTGATTCACTTCGTTTCCCTCAGGCAGAAACCCGCCTACAGATTAGTGTTAAAAGTCAATTTAGATATTAACTTTCAATATCTTACGGGATGCCTTTTAAAATCAATATAAATCAACCGCTAGCCTGAAAGATGCTATTCTTTGCGAAAATTTCATGCCTGAGAACCTTGATGATTTATCCGATTTCGAATGACGTGGTTTCGAATTAACAGCATAGGTTGTTGACAGCTGATCTGAGCCAAAATTAAGGAAAACCAACCAAGCTTCAGTTGGCGGACTTTCGCCAATTCACCGGTCGCTTTTTGTGGTTGATCCATAAGTTCGGCCAACGGGGGCGGCGCTCAAAACAAAACAAAAGCAAAAGAACAGTGCCTTGAGGCTTTCGCTGATACAGACTTTTTAAAGTCCGAAGCTGCGATTGCACAAGACCAATAGGTCTTTTGGCAAACCTGTGAGAATTGACGGGAGGTAGCGCTCAAAACCTACTTTCTTAGAAACGCTCATTCACTTTTTCTCGGGAAAATCCCTGCTGTCTTCTGCAGTAGCTTTATCACCTGCTTGCGTTCATCTGCCGACAGGTCTGCGAGAACATCGTCATTCACCTGTTTCACGATCCGAGGCAGTTCCGACGCCTTCTTGCGACCTGCTTCCGTCAGATAGATCAGAAACGATCTTCGGCTGTTGGGGTCAGGGCGACGCTCTGCAAAACCGGCTTCAACTAGTGCGTCGACATTCCGACTGGTAAAATACTCAGGGAAATTCAACTTCTGACCGAGTGATCGCTGGTTGATGCCGTCTTCATCTGCCAACAACATCAGGTTGGCGAAGATTTTGATGTCAACGTCCACCTCCTGCAGCGCAAGCTTCATTTTCGTATCTATGTCGCGCGCAAGCGTTTGGATCAGGAAGCCGAAACTCCCTTCCCGAATGTGCTTTGTACTTTTGATCTGCGTCATCAGGAATGCACCCCTGATCATGGCAATAACCCCGAAGCTTGCAGCGTACAAGTGTTGCATATGTTTTGCATTTACAATTCTTGTATCTGCAAGTATTGCGATTACAAGTCAAGCATACCTTTGAGTCGAACTTTTCGAAAGGCTTTCGCCATGACCAGAAAACTGGCCGCCCTGTCACTTTGCATATTCTTCGCCAATCCAATGACTGCCACCGCAGAAGAAAACGAGGGTCGCAGGCTTGCGGAACTTGCCTTTGCCTCCGTTGACAGCGCAGATCGCGGGTTCATCGACATGGGCGAGTTCACCAATTTCGGAACGGATGTGTTTGTCTCGATGGACAGTGATGACAGCGGCAAGATTTCTCTCGAAGAGTATTTAGCCTGGGACTACGGCATGGCATCTGTTGCGGAAGACCGTGACCGGGTCGATGCTTATGAGACCGCTCTGAGGATCGTCTTTGCCTTCCGCGACCGGAACGGAAACGGAGAGATCAGCAAGACAGAACATCGCCAGTCGATGAATTTTGATTTCCAGCGCGCAGACCTGAACGGTGACGCCATCCTGACAGAGCGGGAGTTCCTTGACGGGTTTCCTGTAATGGTGGCCCTGCGTGCCGCCCTTGATCTCGATCTTTGATTAGTTGAACCGTTAGAGGGAGTAGATGACATGCTCAAACGGCACGGTATTTTTGCGATCATTGGTCTGATTGCGCTGTTTGTGGTCCTGCATCTGGGCTTTTCGCCGGAGGAGCACAGTTCGAGAACAACAGGCACGACACTGCTGGGTGGTATCGCCTTTCTTTTGATGACATGTTCGATCGTCCTGTCCACGCGCGCGTCCATATTCGAGGACTGGTTCGGTGGGTTGGACCGGATGTATCAGGTGCATCGTATTGTGGGCGTTTTGGCCGCCTTGTTTGCGCTGGTACATTTCTTCGGCGTCCCAAAAGCACTGCCGGAGGGGGCGAACCCGGCCGTAAACGCGCTGGTCCCATCAGCCCCACTGGGCATGTTGAGCCTGATCTTTCTGGTGATCGGGCTCTTCATCGCACTGAACCGCAAGATCCGCTATTCCTTCTGGCGGCCCACGCACAAGATCATGGGACTGGTCTATATTCTCGTGTTTGGTCACTTCTTCACAGCGCCGCCCGTCTTTGTTGCTCAATTCAGCGCCTCTGGCCTTATGCTTCTGGCGGCCGGGATCGTGGGCATCCTCTCTATGCTTTACTCGGTGTTTGGCATGAACCGGCGCACGGCTGTTCCCTTCAGCATCGAGGTGGTGAACCCATTGGAACGGGCAACTGAGGTTGTGTTGAAGCCAGCCAGTCAGTCTCTGGAATTCAAACCAGGTCAGTTCGCCTTTGTTGAAATCTCTGGCAAAGGTTGGAGCGAACCGCATCCCTTTACGATTTCCAGCGCGCCCGGCGAAGACCGTTTGCGCTTTACCATGAAGGTGCTGGGAGACTGGACCAGGAAGGTCCGCGAAGAGTTACAGCCCGGTGTGGATGTAAAGGTACGCGGACCGTATGGCCGATTTGATGCGGCAAATGCGGGAGACAAACAAATCTGGTTGGCAGGCGGCATCGGCCTGACACCGTTCCTGTCAAAAATCCGTGCAATGCAACCCGATGACAAACGTCATGTTCATCTCGTTTATGCCGCGCGCGAAGCTCAGGACGCGATCTTTCTGGACGAACTCAAGGAGCACGCCGCGCGATTAAGCAACGTCACTCTGGTGCCGTTGTTCTCAGATGAGGGCAATTTTGCCCGCGTCGATATGATGAAGCAGAAACTACCCGATCCGTTGGACAGCTATGAGTATTTCATGTGCGGCCCCAAACCCATGGTCGACGGGATCATGAAGGACCTCAAGGCGGAAGGCGTGCCCCGCCACAAAATCCACACCGAGGCTTTTGAGTTCCGATAACGCATAGTTGCAGGCAGACCTATCATGAAAAAGCTTTTCTCCTTCATCGCCGAGATCGGCACCATCATGTATGTGGGCGGTATCCTGTCTCACATTGTGATTGGCGCGATCAACGCACACCCGACGCCCGAAACCGCAGCGCTCATCTATGATTATAAACTGCAGAGTGCCTACATCCTGATCCTGCCGGGTCTGGGTCTGAAGATCCTGATCGACCTGATCCTTTTCTTTGGGTTCAACGAACGCGCCTGGTGGATGCGGATCAAGTTGGCGATGACGGCTTTCCTGACCATCAATGCTTTTGTGTTCCTGGTGCCGATGATGCCCCAGCTTCTGGACCTGGCGCAGGCGTCAATCCCGGAAGACACGCTCAGCGAGGCCTTCATCACGCTGGAAAACAGAGAAAAACTGGTTGGGATGTCGAACGTGATACCGCTGATCACGGAAATGCTCATGGGGGCCTTCAAACCGCGACTCTCCAAAGCGGAACGCGCCCAAACCGCCGGGGTTGCTTGAGGCCGCAGCCGGCCACCTTACACCGACACGTCTGACATGAGGAATGGTCTACCATGAATCTTCGTCCCTTGCTTTTCCTGCCTCCAATCGCTCTTGGCGTGGGTGGCTTCATGTGGATGACCCGTCCAGACGAAACGGCCCAGACACCTCCGGCGGAGACGGTGACCGCCGTGCGTGCCATGACACTGACACCCACCGAAGCCGTGCCTTCTGCGTCCGGGTATGGCCGGGTTGTCGCCGAAGACACCTGGCAGGCCATCTCGCAGGTACAAGGGCGGGCGGTTTTTGTTGACGACAATCTGACGGTTGGCAGTGTTTTGCCGGCGGGCACAGAGATCATTCGCATTGACCCGCGCGATTATGAGATCGGCCTGTCCCGTGCGAGCGCTGCTCGAGACACAGCGCAAGCGGCATTGGATGAGCTAGAGGCAACAGAAGCCAACACCAAAGCCTCCATCGCGCTCGAAAGCCGGATCAAAGACGTGCGACAGGCCGAGTTGTCACGGCAGGAAACCTTGTTGCAACGCGGAAGCGCGTCGCAGGCCGTTGTGGACACAGCCATCCGGGATCTGCTGTCGCAGGAAAAGCTGGTTCTGAATCTTGAAAATGCATTGAGGCTGCTGCCAGCACAGCGCGCCTCCTTCGAAGCGACAATTAACACGCGCGTTGTGGAGATCGAAGAAGCACAGCGCGCATTGGCGAACACGTCCGTCAAGACTCCCCTCATTGGACGCGTGGTCGCCAAATCGGTGTCACTGGGGCAATTCATCCGCCTCGGTGACACCCTTGCCACACTTGAAAGCACCGCAGCCTCAGAAGTTACTGCGGAATTCCAAACACGGGTGCTGGGCAACCTGTTTACCGTTCTGGATGGCATCCGCCCTTTGGAGGCGAACCCCGACCTCGATCTGGCCGATGCCTTCGCCCTACTCAAAAGGTTTGACCTGCGCGCAGAGGTGGTGATGTCGACCAGTAGCGAGGAGTATGTCTGGCCCGCTGAGCTTGTCCGTTTTGATGGCAGCGCAGATCCAACCACCGGGACTGTTGGGCTGGTGGTCCGGATCGAGAACCCCGGTGGACCTGATCCGGACCGGCGCGGACCGCCATTGACTAATGGCATGTTTGTAGAGGTACGCTTATCAGCGCCGGAACCCGTCACCGCGCTGCGCCTGCCCCGATCAGCCATTCACGCCGACGGTGATGGTAGCTTTGTCTATACTGTTAATGATCAGTCGCGGCTGGAGCGACGCTCAATTGAGACTGGCTCCGCACAGGGTGGCTTTGTGGTCATTCTTTCCGGGTTGATGCCCGGTGATCAGATCGTTCTTTCCGATCCAAAACCAGCCGTCGTCGGAATGCTCCTTGAGCCACTGGACACCGAGACAGGTCAGGGCTCATGATCCGGTATTTTGCGCATCACCCGATTGCCGCAAACCTGGTTTTGCTCGCGGTTTGCTTTGTGGGCATCTCGTCCCTGCTGCAAATGGAGCGCGAAAGCTTTCCCGAGTTCACGGCGAGCGAAGTCGCTGTGTCTGTCGAATACCCCGGTGCCTCGGCCAGCGATGTAGACGAACAGGTTTGCCTTGTTCTTGATGATGCCCTCGGTGCGGTGAACGATCTGGAAGACTTTGAATGCCTGTCCGTGGAAAATCTGGCTACTGCAACGCTGACGATGGCAGAAAGCGGCGACATCGGTCAGTTCTACAACGACATTTCTTCTGAAGTCTCCAGCATCAATGACCTGCCCGATGAGGCAGAGCTCCCCTCAGTTTCAATCCTTGGTCAAACAGAGGTTATCGCATCCATCGCCGTCTCCGGGATCGACACGCAAAGCGCGTTGATCCAATACGCAGATGCCTTTGCGGATGATCTTGCCGCCTTGCCCATGATCGCGACCGCCGAAGTCACCGGTATTTCGGACGCGGAATATCTGATTTCCTTCGACCAGCTTGCCCTGCGCCGTTTTGGAGTTAGTCCCAAGGACGTTGCGGATGCGGTTGAGGCCCGGAGCCTACGCGCGCCGCTTGGCACCGTCTCCACCACCGGGCGCGATGTGACGTTGCGCTATTTCGATGCGCGTCGCTCGATTGATGATCTGGAAAACCTCATCCTGCTGGAAAACCCGGATGGGGGTGTGGTGCGCTTGCTGGACGTGGCCCAAGTGCGCCTGACGGAGGTGACGTCGGAACTCCAATCCTACATCGACGGTGATCGCGCGGCGATTATTCAGGTCAGCAAGACCAAGACAGACGATGCCATCAAAGCCTTTGCACAGGTTGCAGAACGGATCGCCTTAGAAGAAGCAAGATTTCCAGACCCGTTTCGCATCTCAGTTGTGAACAACCTGACCGAGACCGTGGAGACCCGGATCAACCTCGTTCTCGGCAATGCGGTTCAAAGCCTCTTGTTGGTGGTTCTGGTCATGTGCCTGTTCTTTTCCTTGTCCGAGGCGATCTGGATTTCCTTCTCGCTGCCGTTTTCCTTCCTGGGCGGCGTTTTTCTTATGAGCCTAGTTGGGGTCACGATCAATACCATCTCATTGATCGGATTGCTGATGGCGATTGGCCTGATCATGGATGACAGCATTGTCATCGCCGACAATATCGCAAAATGGCGGCGCAAGCTCGGGCCAAAGGAGGCGGCCGTCAAAGGCGCGACGGAGGTGATGCCCGGCGTCATCTCGTCGTTCCTGACCACGGCCTGTGTTTTTGGGCCTCTAATGTTTCTGTCCGGAGAGACCGGCAAGGTCCTTCAGGTCATCCCGATTGTGCTGCTGCTGACCATGATCACCAGCCTGGTTGAAGCCTTTCTCATCCTGCCTAATCATATGAGCCATACGCAAACCGATCCTGAGAAGAACGCCCAGCGGGCAGTGCCGAGATGGCTCGATCATATCAGGGACCGCATCATCATCCCTTCGGCAGCTGCTTTGCTGCGATGGCGCTATGCCACTTTGGGCTCGGTCTTCGCGATCCTGATCCTGAGCATCGGGTTTCTGGCATCCGGTTTGGTCAAGGTGGTCGGGTTTCCAGAGACCGAGGGCGATACTGTTGAGGTCCGGTTTGCATTGTCTTCCGGCCTGCCCATTGAGCGAACCCGAGACACCGTTGACCAGATTATGGCTGGGCTCGAAAGGGTCGACGCAGACCTCACGCCCAACACCGAAGAAGGGCAGCCGTTGGTTGAGCGTGTTCTGGTGCAGTATTCGGTCAATCAGGACGTCAAGGATAACGGGTCCTACACCGCGACGGTCACTGCAGATCTGTTGGAAAGTGATCTCCGGAATATCAGCGCCAATGAAGTTTTGGCATATTGGAAACAGGCAACCGGCCCGATGCCGGATATCGTGCAGATCAACTTTACCCAGATTGCAGCGGGCCCCGGTGGGGATGATCTGGATGTGGAGCTCACCTCACGAGATCTGGAGGTCTTGGAAGCAGCTAGCAATGCCCTTCTGGAAAAGCTGATCCTGCGAGACGATGTAACCGAGGCGTATCAGGATTTTGCAAAGGGCCGCACAGAAATCCGACTCTCACTAACCGAATTCGGATATGTCAGCGGCCTGACACCACAAGCGGTAGCAGGACAACTCCGCGCGGCCTTTTCCGGAACAGAAACCGACAGCTTCCGCCAGCAAAACTCAGAGGTTAGCGTGCGCGTCGAGTTGGGGGACACCGTACCAACGCTTGCGGATCTGGAGCAATTCCCCATCACAATCGCCGGGGGGCAGCAGGTGGCTCTGGCCTCCGTTGCCGAGATTGAGCTGACAGGGGCTTATGCGCAGATCACCCGCAAGAATGGTCAGGCAGTATCCCGCATCATCGGAAAGATCGACCGATCGGCCACCACCTCGACGGCCATTTCGGCACTGATCACCGAAGAAATCGGGCCAAAGTTGCAGACGCAGTATCCCAGCGTGAGCATCGGGATCGGCGGCGCGACGGAAGAGCAGCAAAAAACACAGTCTTCGATTTCCAATGCCCTGCTCATGGGACTTGTGGGCGTTTACCTGATCCTTGCCTTCCAGTTCCGCAGCTACACGCTGCCCTTCATGGTGATGCTGAGCATCCCATTCGCCCTGATCGGCACGATCCTGGGCCACTATGCGATGGGCCTCGACATATCCATGCCCAGCTTCATCGGCTTTGCCTCCCTCGCTGGGATTGTGGTCAACAACGCCATTTTGTTTTTGACCTTCTTTGAGGCAGAGATCGAAGGGAATGACTATCTGACCGCTGCTGTCGAAGCCGTGCGGCATCGGTTTCGGCCGGTCATTCTGTCCTTTGCCACCACCTTTGCGGGCCTCTTGCCCATGTTGTTCGAAACCAGCCCGCAGGCCCAGGTTCTCGTTCCGCTTGTCGCTGCAGTGGCCTTTGGCTTGCTGGCGTCAACGCTTTTGGTGATCTTTGTATTCCCTAGCATTCTCGGCATTTACTTCGACTTCGCAGACATCCGAAAGTGGTTGAAAAGCAGACTAGAGAAAGACGAGCAAGTAACCGAGTTATCCTCGCACATCGACTTAGGTCGGTGGCGCAATGGGTAACTTCCTGTTTAACTATTTCAACCTGTTTCGGGCATTGGCGGCGGCAATCTTCGACGGCCGATCCCTCCATCTTCTGGCCATGTCAGCCTCGCTGGTTGTTGTGAGCAGCACGTTTTACGTCCTTGTTGAGGGTTGGAGCATACTGGACGCCGCGTATTTCTCGGTCATCACGATGTCCACGGTTGGCTATGGAGACATCTACCCAACCACACCGGGCGGCAAGGTTTTTACGATGATATTCACCATTGCTGGCATCGGGATTTTCGTGGCCACGATCACAACCATCGCCACCATCTTTGTTAGAAACTTCAAGGTTCGGAAATAGGAGCCAAAATCGTCAAAAAAGTAGCGGATCGTTTCATACAGTTCTGGCTAGTACGTCAAGCTTTCTTGTTTGGACCAATCCAAATTTCTTCGAGCTTAAAGGTTGTCTACCGGGACCAACGTTGTCTTTCGACTATCACCTGTATGATCCTGAACCCTAAGTTCAGAAAAAGTATTTGATACCAATGTATGGACCATGCTGGTCGACGTCATAGGCAAATTCACCGGAACTCAGAGTGTCGCTATAGTCGACGCTGAAATAACGATACCCGAATGTGAGCGCAGTTTTCTCCCAGGGTTGATAGTCGAAACCAACATTTGCTCCAACCTGGAGGTCATTTCCACCGGCACCAAACCCGCCAAGTTCTAGAGACGCAATCCCAGTCCATTTCTGGTTTAGTCGCCACATTCCGCGTATGCCGGCGACTGGTTCTATCCAACCCTGATCTCCACCCAATGTAGGTGGATTTCCCGGTCCAGGGGTAGTTATGTCGATTTCTTGACGGATGGAGTTGTACCTCAGACCACCTTGGAGATCGATTGTATACCTCTGGCCGCTGCTGCCGTATTCGCCATCTAAAATACGGTAAGCCCCAAGCACACCAAACCATTTTTGACGAACGTCGACATTAACCCCGGCGCCCAAAGGGCCAGGCAGAGTGGAATCCTGTTCGATCCCCACATAATTTGCATCCACGATGAACCCAAAATCACCGCTCCATGCTTCGTACCGACCGGCTGCCGCGAAATCGAGCACATCCAGAACGTCACCAAGATCCAGATCCAGGTTTGCGGATCGTCCAGCCACGGTTGACGTTCCCGTGGTTCTTAGGGGTGTGAACAGATAGAATGAGGCTCCATGACGCCAACCGGTTTCGTCTTGACCAATCGCGGGTAGTGATTGAGCAGACACAAAAGCTGGCAGAGCCATAAGGCTTGCCGCAAGTATTATGGGGCTGCGTAGTGCGGTATGGGGCATGACTGATTCCTTTAGAAAATCGCGACTTAATAATTGAACCTAAGACCGAGCCCGGCGCCTTGGTCGTAGGGGCGATCAGCACCGATCCCGATCAATACATCTGCATAGAGCGCTACTCCGGGGCTCAGGTTCTTTCCGATCTGGAATTCTGCGGTCGCGGGCCAGGCGTCATTCTCCCAATCATAAGGCGCTTTAATATCTGCTTTGACCCAATACCCCTCACCAAATGGCTGAAGTGCAATCAGGCGCATCGCGGTTTGGCTGACATCGGTCGGTCCATTGTAAGATGCGAAATGCTGAATCAGAGGGATCAGTGTTAGCCCGGTGTTTGTGTTTGCAAAGGCGAAGCCTCCGAAAGGAGCGATTTGATCAGACCCGGTACCAATACCTTCATCGGGGTCGCCGAAATCAAGTATCCACTCCAAACCAAGCGCAGACTTGACGCTCCATGTGTCATTTAAGGGTTTTTGTGAGGGGAAGTAGATCAGCTTGAAGCTGGTCTTTTCGAACCCATCGAACCTCTCTCCGGTCGCATTCGTCGAATTGTAATGTAGCTCGTATTTTAGCTTCAGATCGGGGCGCAGCATGTATGCACCATCAATGAACATGTCCTGACGGTCCGCGCCCCCTTCCAGATCGAAATACTGATAGCGAATGTCCGTGTTGTTCACGGCAGCTAGTGGGTTAGACGCATTTTCTTCGGCTTTGGAGTTAGAAGCCATCACGAGCAACGCCGAGGTTAAGACTGCCAAATGAAGGGAGATGCGGGTCATAGTACACCTTAGGAAAATTCATGCGACCGGTTAGACGGCGGCGTCTTGGCACCGCCGTCTCGAGTTTGTCATTGCCAGCTAGAAAAGACTTCTCGGGCCAATTCGCTTTCGGGTCTGAGATTTTCAATTCCCTCATAAGGGACACCCTTGCCGAGCGGTTTGTGAGGGTGCTTTTCGATGGACTTATGGTGGCGCTTCAACATGTCCTGGAATGATGCCCCGGACCACAGCGAATACCCAACAAGCGGATGCTCTTCACGGGGATCTCGATAGACATTGAAGACCGGGGCCGCAGCACCTGGCTGACCGGGGGCTGGCAGATGCATCTTGAACTCTTGCTTCACGACCGAGCGCAAAACCGGCCCTTCATACACATAGACATAGTCGCGGCGCGAATTGCCTTCTCCCTCAAGCAATAGTGCCGTCTGGTCGATACCATCGATGACACGGTCGCGGGGAATACGGTCTGTCGCACCTGCTATACGGGCGAAGGTAGTAAAAAGGTCCGATACATGTACGATGTCGCCTGCCGCACTGCCCGCCTCGATGGCGCCGGGCCAACGAATGAAGGCATCAGTTCTCACGCCGCCTTCGAGGTGCTGTGTCTTGCCGCCGCGATAAATCAACTGATTAAGACCTGACGTTCCTTCGTAGTGGTACATCAAACCATTGTCAGCCATGATCATCACGACGGTATTATCTGCCTTGCCGGTTTCATCCAGTTTGGCCAGAACCTCGCCGATCCAGCCGTCCAGAACCTGCAGTTTATCTGCATGAAAACCACCGTTGCGAGATACGGCCTGATCCGGATAAGCAAAGTTCAGCGGATAGAGCGGCCAATATTGCATGAAGAACGGGTCGTCCTGCGAGGCAAGGCGATCCAATTGCTCTAGTGCCTGTCGCTGGTAGCGCAGGTTCATTTCTTCGTATTTAGCCTGTGTCCATTCTTCGCCCGGCGCCATGTCGACTTCGCGAGCAAGGCCGCCTGCTTCCCCTTCGACTCCGGTTACCAGACCGTAAGGCTTAAATCGCTCATCCAGCTGGAATTGGTTGGACTGACCAGAGGGATGGAAGCCAAGCATGTTGTTGGCAACCATAGCATCCCGGGTCATTAGGCTGAGTTGAACCTGCTGATGCAAGGGGAATGCGGCCCAATCAAACCCTTGGTTGTGCGGATAGGCCTGCTCAATATCACCTTGATGCCATTTCCCAACGTGCGCAGTGTTGTATCCTTCTTCTTTCAGAATCTCGGCAATCGTGACTTCTTCGGCCGCAAGGCCTTCGCCAACCAGCGCAACTTTGACCTCTTCGACGCCTGCACGCACCGGGTGACGACCGGTCAACATGGCCGTTCGTGTCGGTGTGCAAGATGGCTCAGTGTACATTCTCATCAAAGACATACCTTGCGAGGCAAAGTCATTGATGTTGGGCGTATCGAAACCGGTGACGTAGTTCATCGTCCGATTGCCCATCTGACCGAAGCTCACATCGTCGATCAAAATGTAGAGGATGTTGGGTGGCTGGCCGCCATTAGCGTCTCGGATGTCGGCAAGTTTCGCCTCAATCTCGGTGTCCTGCGCATCCCATTGCTCGCCAAACTGTGCGCGAAGGAACTCAAACTCTCCATCATGGATAACGGGCGCATCTTGGGCTAAACCCGAGCCGGCCATCAGCACCATGGCTGAAGCATGTTTCAATAATGATCTCATCGGTATCCCTTCCCCTATGGATTACATCTTTCCTGCGCGCCGCAGCGATTGGACAATTTCATCCCGAAGACCATCTAGGGTATCGCGGATATCGCAGGCGAACTGGTACGAGTGGCTTCCCGGCTCGATGCCCATTGATTGATACTCGTCGCAAAGAAGCTGATAGTCGCGGCAGATCTCATCGAATACCGTGTCCGCACGCCGTAAGTCCGCAATTGCGGATTGGTGGTCGGGAAACAGTGTATCAAAGATGTAACCTTCCAATTTCGATGGCTCGTTCGATGGATCAGCAGACTGTCCTGAGTTTTCGCCGAATTCACTTCTCATAAAAGGTTTATCGGGGCATAATACGGTGTAACCAATTGCGTAACTTTCTGAAAATATGGGATTATCCAAAGACACATCTACTGCATTGAATGAGAGCGGGTCACCTGCGGCCAACGATGTGCGGGCGGCACTTCAGCGGCTTGTCAAGTCTTCGACTTTCGCGGGTTCGCAGCGATTGCAAGATTTTCTGGTGTACGTGGTCGAAGAATCGCTCAACGGTCGTGCAGACGATATTCGTGCCAAGACCATCGCTATGGATGTTTACGGTGGGACCCTGTCAGAGATGTCGCGCCGTGAAAACGTCGTTCGGGTCGACGCTGGCCGCTTGCGTCGTAAGCTTGCCGAATACTATGCCGAAGACGGCTGTTACGAGGGCACGATATTCGACCTCCCAAAGGGCGGATATGCGCCGGAAATATCTGTAAGATCACCCGAGACGATTCCACCGCCTTTGTCTGAACCGAACATCGCGTCGCGCAATTGGCCTCGTCCTTTCCTGATGACTACGTGTCTCGTCGTACTAGCCGGCTTTGCCGCTGTTGTTCTGTTGCTACCTACAAATAGTGAGGTTCCAATCAATTCACCGGCTGATGGTTTGAGCCGTGATGAGCGCAGTGCTATTTTTGAAGCATCACCCATGCGGCTTCAGGCTGTAAATCTGGCCAACTCGGGTCGGGACTTGATCTTTCCTGCGCTAGAGCCAGCCCGGCTGAACGCTGCTCTGACCGTATTTGAAGGCGCAATCGACAACGACGAAAGCTATTTCGGAGGCCATGCTGGTGCTGCACAGGTTGCCGCAACAATAGCGGTCGTTTCAACGAATTCAGATCTGGCTCATGAAATGCTGAGTTACGCGGACGCGCACGCCAACAGGGCAATTGAGTTGGCTCCGGAATCGGGTTGGAGCCAGTCTGCCAAAGCGTGGGTTGAATTTGCCAAAGGGAATTGGCCCGAGGCCATGGAACTTGCCCAAAGAGCGCAGCGTTTGGAGCCAGATGACGTACATGTTTTGGAGTTCGTATCGCTGATACTGCTCTATTCAGGTTCGTTTGAACAAGTAGTAGCGATCAGCGAAAACGCGCTTTCGAAAATCGACTTGGAGCGGGGCTACGTATTCCAGAACGCGATGGGGTCTGCAAAGTTCCACATGAACGATTTCGAAGGCGCTGTATCCGCCTTTGAACACGTGACAGAGAAAGGCGGCCCTGTCGGCCCTGTCTCTGTTGCTTATCTGATGGCGGCTCATCAGATGCTTGGCAACACAAGTAAGGCTCAGGCGCTATCGGATAAGCTCTCGCATGAGTGGCCCGACAGTCGCGTCGATGTGCTGTTTCAAAGACTTTTCGCAAATCCGGAATACGGGGAAGATCTTGGTAATGCGATGAAACAAGCTAATTGGAAACCAAAAAACTAGAGACTTGAGCGCAAGTTGCAGCTACGGGTGCCTTTCCGGTACGAGCCATTGTCGGTGCTTGGACAAGAAAAAAGTCGACCTTCTTACAGACGTGTCACACAAATCCGGATTTGGCAAAGTTCAACATTCTTTACCGCAACACGAGGGAGGAGTATTCGGCCTCGACCAAGGCCGCCGCATAGGGTGGCCATGAATTCGTTCGTATTTGGGATGCGATATGCAGGCGTCGAGAACATCCAGCCAGATCTCCCGAAGCAACCTTTACAACTTCGGCTGAGCGGGACTTTGCGGTCATTTGGTGTGACCAAACTCGATCGGTGAGAGATTTGAAAGCAGTTACTTATAAGATAGATATAGTTGAGGTCTTCAGTGCTGCATCGAATAGCTCAGATACGTTCTAGCATAGAAAGCTCCAAAGTATGGGAGTTCGCCACCAAGACTGCATTCCGGTTGGTTGTCAGCGGAGTAGTTGTTTTTGCCGCTGCTTTGGCAATGATGGCTTGCTCGCTTAATAAGGGAGGCGACGCGAAAATGGGCGATAAGGGCTCGTTATGTATCTTCGCCCTACAAAGCACGGTTGGCGGCTGTCTTTCTCGTACGATCCTAGCCTCTACCGAAGCAGACCCGAACAGTGCGAGTCGTACAAAGTTAAGGCTGCCACCCTGCCCGTTTAAGCTGGGTCATCAGATTCTCTGCGTCTTCCGGACTACGGAAGAGCTTGTACATGAACTCTTCAATCCGGCTGTCTGGCCAGGCTTCTTCGTATTCGACCATGTGTTTGCGGGCTTCTTCTATCCGGCCTGCAGCTTGAAATGATGCAATGAGATGAGCGCTGTTGATCTCGCTCACTGGCTCGCCGGACGCCGCTGCTTCCAAAAGGTGATCTATGGATTCTTGGTAGTCACCCAAATAGAAACTCGCATTTCCAAGAACATTGCGCCATGGAAAGCGCGATCCAACGCGACCTGCATGGATTTCGGGATCAGCACTTACGATGGCCCTATCAAAATCTCCTGAGAAAAACGCAATGATCGCGTCAAACTCACGAACAATGAGGTCAGTGGGGTCGAGTTCGACGGCCCGGGTGGAATACCGGTTGGCTTCGTCAAATCTCCTTTCGAACATCAAAAGGAGAGCCATCGCCGACTGGCTCCAAGCTTCAGATGGTGCGAGACGCAGGGCTTCTTCTGCATAGCTACGGGCTTTCGCCAACATCTTTTCTCGGTCAGGCCCATCTGGCGCAAGCCCGCCGAACATTGAAGCCGCTTGAGCCGCACCAGCATAACCCCCGTAGTAGTCGGGACTCAGTTCTATTGCTCTTTCAAACAAAGTGAGCCCGGCCTGCAGTCGCGTTGGCTGGGTAGCAGGGAAGAGCATCGTCTGCGCTTCTTCTGCCAGATTCTTTGCCTGTAAAGCAGTCGGGGACATCTCGAACAAAACCGAGCGCTCAACCTTTTGGCGCTGAACGTCATCAGCAAGTGTCAATGTTGCAGGTTCGTCGTTCCGTGTTCCTAGGAAAACAGCTGCTGGAGCAAGAAACGCCACGACAACAATTCCGGCAACAAGCGCGATGCGGCGTTTGGGAGATACCTCTTCTGGCTGCGTGGTAGTCCGCACGCCTCTTTCGAATTGTGGAGAATACCCGCCTTTGGCAATCTCAATGCGCAGCGGATCAGCTGCACCTTCCCCTGAATAATAGGCACTCAACCTGCGCCTAAGGCGCCCTGCATCGACGCGCACGACATTGGCTGTGGCAATATCTTCTTCCGATCGTCGTTGATAGACGTCTTGGGCAATCAGCTTGCCAAGGATCTTATCGCCCCGCCCCTCAACGCTTTCGGTCACCACGTAGGTAAGGAAGTCACGCAGACGGTCGGCGCCAGAAAACTCCTTGCTGGACAACACGCGCTCGAGCGCACCCAGTATTTCCTGCTTTGCTGGAAGATCCGGAGAGTTTTCTTCCATCACGAGCCTCCCCCTCAATCGGCGCGTTTCAACGTGTTTTCGGTCGGTTACCTCCCATATGTAACCGTTACATGCCGTGAAATCATATATCTAATTGTCATTCAGCGTTAGTCAAAATCCAGGCGGGAATAGGGGAGGACCGCATTGGATATTGAGGCGCTTTGGGAAGCAGGCTTATCCGAATGTTTCGCGGGTGATTTCGACCGGGTGAGCACACTGTTCACCCGTGACGAAGGCTTCGCGGAAATGTGTCGCGACTTTGTAGAGATAAACGCGCTGGCCATTTCTGCGCACCCGACAGATCCGCACGTACGTGACTGTCTCACCGGCCTCAAAGACGAGATTCTAACGCACTTTGTGAATTCGAGGCCCTGAAACGGCCTGAACCACTTGAAGGCAAAAACAACGGAGTGAAAATGAAACTGACGAAACTGGCAATCGCGCCTCTGGTGCTTGCTGCTCAGCCATTGCTGGCACAGGAAGCGCCGATCAATCATGACGCTGAGTATTACATCCTGCAATCGCAACGCAGCGCACAGTGGGCTGAGGATGATGCTGCCGTTGATGATGCGCTGGCAAGCTTTCGCGAGGCGAACGGCGGCAAAGCGCCAAATATCATCAGTGTTCTGATTGATGACCTGGGCTTTGGCGATATGGGCATCCCAGAATTGAATGCTCTGCGTGGATATGAGACGCCAAACATAAACGATTTCTCAGACGAAGCGATGCGTCTGGTGCGCATGTACACGGAGCCGTCTTGCACCCCAACCCGTGTTGCGCAAATGACTGGTCGCTTGCCGGTCCGTATGGGAATGGGCGACACTGCGGTTGATATCGCGGGCTTTGGCCTACCGGGTGACGAGGTTATCTTGCCGGAAGTTCTGAAACAGGCCGGCTACGCAACCAGTCACGTTGGCAAGTGGCACATGGGTGACATTGCAGAGAGCTGGGCCATGAACCAGGGCTTTGACTATGCCCAGATGGCGGTACACCAGCAAGGTCAGCTTACGATTTTCAATGACGACGCCATCAAAGAGGGCGTGTCGGTCGCGAACAATGACTACTTGCCCACATACACCTTGGACGCATTCTTTCGGCCTGACGCATCGCACATGATGACCGTCATCGAAGGCGAAGCCGGAGGCCCGATCCGTGAGATTCGGATGGAAGAAGGGGAGCGATGGAACGCCGCCAAATATGGTGAAATGAACCAGGCGTTCCAGGATAAAATGATGGAAGAGCTGTCCCGCCTTGCAGGCGGGGAAGAGCCGTTCTTCCTGCAATACTGGCCGATGCTGCCACTCGACAACACGCGAACCGGTCGCGAGGGGCCACAGTCGCCGAATGGGGGCCTTTACGCGGACAAGATGCAGTTGGTCGACCGTTGGTTAGGCGATATGTTTGATGAAATGGAGACGCTGGGCATTGCTGACAACACCATCGTGGTGGTGATGGGCGACAACGGCCATTTCACCAAGTACTCGCCCCAATCCGGCTATACCCCGATGATTTTCCGTGGCGGCAAATCCGATACGACCGAAGGGGGTGTACGTACAGACGCCTTTATCCGTTGGCCTGGAATGATCGAGCCGGACAGCATGCTGAACAACATTATCCATGTGTCGGATATCTATACAACCCTGGCGCGCTTCGCTGGGGCTGATCAGTATATCCCCCGTGATCGGCTTGTAGATGGTGTGGACCAGACAGCGTCAATCCTATTCGACGACGAGCAAAAGGGACGCCGTGACCATGTCATTATCTATTCCGATGATAAGCCAAAGGCCATTGTAAAGGACCAGCTGAAGCTGAAGCTCCCGCCTCCAGGTGAGAACCCGATCGTGGCGAAATTCTACAACCTCTACCATGATACACGCGAGGAATACTCGGTTTCGACAGAAGTCGGCGCATGGGGTGGCCAGGAGTTCGTGCGTATTCTCGCCCGGCATAAGGCGCGTAAGGAAAACTATCCGGACACACTTCCGGCATTTGGGATGCCTTACGAAGGGGTTGAGAACATTCGACCCGAAACGCGGGAAGCCGTGGACGCCTTCATCGTCCGCAAGGAATCTCCCAATCAATGACCGAGATTCCGGCGGCCCTGATCTTGGGCCGCCGGGCATTTAGTTGTCACACAAAGTTGGAGAAGTTGCATGAAACAACTTTTTAGTACCACCGCGTTGACGGCGATCATGACTTGCATCGCCGGGCCATCGCTTGCTGATCAAAATAATTGGGACTTTCGCGCATTTATCTATCTCTGGGCACCGGAATTGGGTGGTACCACGGTAACCGGCGAAAGCATGACCGTGAGTTTCTCAGACTTACTGGATAACCTTGATTTCGGTCTGATGGGAGCGCTGGAAGCCAACAACGGTCCGATCTCGGTACTAGGCGATTTTCAGTACCTCGATATAAGCGCAGATCAAGACAGTGCTGTTGGACCCGGTATCCCGGCCAGCGCGGATGCAGAAGTTACAGGTTTCGTTTTCACTGGCTCCGTCGGGTATGATTTCAGGCATACACAGGATGGTCAGTTGGTCGGTTTTGGTGGCTTCCGCTACCTCGACATGGACACAACGGCGAACCTTGCTGTTGGCAATGGTTCCCAGCGCGTTTCAGGGTCAATCTCCAACACTGATGCCATTGTAGGTGTGCGAGGCTTGTTTCCCCTTGCTGACCGTTGGGCCTTTTCATTCATAACCGACGTCGGCGGGGGTGATAGCGATCTGACCTGGCAGGCGGGTGTCACGTTCGACTACCAGATCAACAATTGGAACCTGAGTTTTGGATACCGCCATCTCGACTGGAATATCGGGAATTCAGACGTTGTGAGTGATCTCTCATTCTCCGGACCCATAGTCGGCGCGAAGCTCTCGTTCTAATGACTTAGAAGAAACAAGAATAATCGTCTCCCAAATATTGGAACCTGCCTGAATGGCCTTCCTATTGCTGACGGAGCTGATTGGATGATGAATACCTGATGAGGCACAATAAATGCTGATTGTTTTGGCACTGTATTTCGGGCTCGCCTGGCTCGTCTTCTCAAAGCTCCGCCTGTTACCATGGAACGCAGTCTCCAAGACAGTCATCTATGGTGGCAGCATTCTCATCGCGTTGGTTGTCATCGGGGCATTGAATCATACGACACCCACAGGCACGGCATCAGTCCAAGGCGCGGTGATCAATATTGCGCCCAACGTCTCTGGCCCTGTGACAGAGGTAGCTGTGAAACCCAATCAACCTGTCGCAAAAGGCGATGTCCTCTTTCGGATCGACAACACCGAATACTCCGCAGAGGTAGCCCGGCTTGAAGCCGCTCTTGCTTCAGCGCAGGCCGAAGCGGACCAGCTTGGCCATGACCTGATAGCTGCTGAGGCAGATATCGCATCCCTTGAAGCCCAGCTAACCTTCGGAATCGCGCGCCGCGATGACATCATCCGTCTCGCAGAACGGGGCGCATCGTCAGAGTTCCAGCTGCAGGAGGCCGTTTCCACGATTGAGCAACTTGAGGCGAGCTTGCGCGCGGCAGAAGCACGAAAAGCGGGTCTTGAGAGGCGTATCGCAGCGCAGGTGGACGGCGTTGATGTAGGAGTCGTCGAAGTGGAGAACATGCTGGCTCAGGCCCAATGGGCGCTTGAACAGACTGTCGTTCGTGCGCCTGCCGATGGTTTGGTGACCGGGCTGTCACTACGGCCCGGCAACAGGGTTACGACATTGCAGGGCGCGATCAATTTCGTCGTTCCCGATGATCGTGTGCTGATTGCGACCTTGCCGCTGAGCAGCCTCGGGAACGTCTCTGCAGGCGACAAAATCAGGATCGCAATGCGTAGCACTCCGGGCCAGGAGTTTGAAACGACCATCCGAGATATTCCCCCCGCAACGAGCGAAGGAGCACTTGATACCAGGAGTGGCCTCCCCTCTCTCCGTGAACTGGCCGGATCTTCGGAATACATCGTGATCGCAGACATTCCGAGCGACCTGAGTGACAAGACGACAAAGCTTGGTGCGTCCGGCACGGCCCTGGTGATTACCGAAGAGGCCGGAGCGATTTCGGCGCTGGCAGAAATCCTGTTCTGGATCACAAAGAAGCTGAATTACCTATGATCAAAGCGATGCAACAGAGGCGTGTCTATGTCGGTAACGATTAGGTCTTGCTGTGCCCCAAGTCCTCAAAACAATGCGAATGCAGCGGCATTCGCGCTGAGAGCCAGTGCCGCAGCGCCGATGCTGGATGGGACAGTAGAGATCCCTGGCGGCAGCCCAATCGTCGGCACTTCGCACCCGTTGATAACTGACGATGGAGAAGAGACGCGCCGGTCCAAGCCGCTCAAGCCATTTCGCATCGGTACAACAGCAGTCACCAATGAGCAGTTCAAAAGCTTTGTCGATGAAACGGGATACGTCACGGATGCCCAAAGAATTGGATGGTCCTTCGTATTCTGGCTCGATGTGCCGGATGATACCCCTAACCCTCTCGGCGTTGCTGGTACGGAATGGTGGCGTCGCGTTGAAGGCGCCAACTGGCTTGACGTAAACGGTCCCGGCACGTTTGAGACCGTCTGGTTTCCAGATCACCCTGTCGTACAGGTCTCCTGGAACGATGCCCGGGCTTACGCAACTTGGGCAGGTGGCCGATTGCCGACTGAGGCTGAGTGGGAACACGCGGCGCGCGGCGGGTTGGGGGATGTGAGATATCCTTGGGGCGAAGAAGACCCGAACGATCGCGATTTCTTTCCCTGCAATATTTGGCAAGGCACTTTCCCTCATCGGAACACTGAGTTGGATGGCTACGCAGCAACCGCACCTGCTTTGTCATTTAAGCCAAACGGTTATGGTCTTTATAATGTCGTTGGGAATGTTTGGGAGTGGAATGCCGATCCATACCGAATTCCCTCCTTAAAGAAAAACGTCCGCAAGAAACTCGATAGGATGAAAGGCTTTCGACTGCTGAAGGGCGGATCGTACCTTTGCCACGCTACCTATTGCTGGCGCTACCGAATTGCGGCCCGATCGGGAAACACCCGGGATAGCACCACCACACATCAGGGCTTCCGCGTGGTGTTTGATGTCTGAGTGATTGTCATTTTCCAATCATGGGACTGGAGCAGTTTCGCCGTCCCAGAGTTCAAGGAAAAGACATGCGGACGAGGTTTGAATTCAGGGCGTTCTGTTTGAGGCCCCAATGGCAGCAACGGCGTACGTAGCGGCCTATCACCGCCGTCAACGTGTTTGAGAAAAAGGCTTTTTGGCGCGGTGCAAGTTGTGCGCCCGCAAGTCAAATGGGAGGAAGAAATGCAACTTACAAAAGCAATCACAGGGATCGCGGTAGCTGGGTTCATGCATCTGTCACTGGGGCAACCCGTGAATGCTCAGGGGCTGCTGGACAAAGTCACAGAGGGCGTTTCTGGCGTCGCAAAGAAAGTCGGAGATACCGCTGATACTGCAAGCGAAGCTGTTTTGGATGCGACTGACGGTATGACAGCAGCTCAAATTGACGATGGAGTAAACAAAGTCCTTACGCAGCTCTACGCAAGCTCACCTGAGACCAAAGAGCTGTCTGAGAAGGCTGTTGCGGTCTTGGTGTTCCCCAAGATTACCAAGGGTGGCCTGGTGGTTGGTGGTCAATATGGTGAGGGAGCATTGCGTGAAAACGGCAGTACGACCGGATACTACAATATTGCGGGTGCCTCATATGGGTTTCAGGCAGGTGTTCAGCAATTCTCATATGTCATGTTTTTCCTAAATGACACAGCACTTGAATATCTTAACAGCAACAACGGTTGGGAAGCAGGCAGTGGTCCCACGCTGGTTGGCGGCGACCAGGGATGGTCAGCTTCGATGGGCACAAATGATCTAAACGGAGATATCGTTCCTATAGTCTTCGGCCAGGAAGGTCTGATGGCAGGGACAAGCCTTCAGGGAACGAAAATCAGCAAAGTCCAAAAGTGATCCACTCTGAAGCTACTCAGGGTGCAATACCGTTTTGAACGACGGGGTCGGACAGACATGCCGGTTCCCCTGCGATGAGGTCAGTCCAATGGAGACATTCTTCGTGTCTATTGGTAGCGCGTCGTGTCCGCCATCAGCACCCATGGAACAGACTAGGTTGATTGCGTAGCGGAGGATTTCAGGCTCATCGTAACCATCAGAGAGTGGAGATGAGAATGAAATCCGGGAAACAGAAAGCGTCAGTAGAGAGAGTTGTCAAAGACATCCGCAGGAAGACACGGCGCCAGCATTCGGCAGAGGAGAAGATCCGTATTGTGTTGGATGGGCTTCGTGGTGAAGACAGCATAGCGGAGCTGTGTCGCCGTGAAGGAATAGCTACGAGCCTGTATTACAGCTGGTCGAAAGAGTTCCTTGAGGCCGGTAAGAAGCGGTTGGCTGGCGATACCGCACGCCAGGCTACCAGCTCTGAGGTGAAGGATTTGAGAGCGGAATCGTCGGCGCTGAAAGAGGTAGTCGCCGACCTGACCCTTGAGAACCGGCTGCTCAAAAAAAGCATGTTCGAGGATGGTGGAGACGACGAATGAGATATCCCGCATCCGAAAAGCTTGAGATCATCCGGCTGGTTGACGGTTCGCACCTGCCGATCAAACGCACACTGGAAAAGCTCGGCATTCCCAGAACGACCTTCTACCGCTGGTACGACAGGTATCTGTCTTTCGGCGAGGCCGGGCTTGAGGATCGCCATTCTCGGCCGGTAGGGTTTGGAACCGCATCCCCGACAAGGTGCGCAAGCAGATCGTGGAACTGGCTCTGGAAGAACCCGAGTTATCGCCCCGCGAGCTTGCGGTGCGGTTCACCGACACCAGGCGCTACTTCGTTTCTGAGGCCAGTGTTTACAGGCTTCTGAAGGCACAAGATCTGATCACTAGCCCAGCCTGCATCACCATCAAAGCGGCGGATGAATTCCATGAGAAGACTGTGCGGCCGAACCAGCTTTGGCAGACCGACTTCACCTATCTCAAAGTCATCGGTTGGGGCTGGTTCTACCTGTCTACGATCCTGGATGATTACAGCCGTTACGTTGTCTCTTGGCGCCTTTGCACCACGATGAAAGCTGACGATGTCACAGGAACACTGGAAGACGCTTTGGCTGCATCAGGTTGTGACAGTGTCACCGTTGCCCACAAGCCCCGGCTGCTCAGCGACAACGGCAGCAGTTACATCTCTGGCGAGTTGGCGAAATGGCTGGATGAGCAGGGTATGGATCATGTTCGGGGAGCGCCCAACCATCCGCAGACCCAGGGCAAGATTGAGCGATGGCATCAGACGATGAAGAACCGTGTCCTGATGGAAAACTACTATCTGCCAGGAGCGCTCGAACAGGCCATCGGCGACTTCATCAATCACTACAACCACAACCGATACCACGAGAGCATCAGCAATCTGACACCCGCCGATGTCTATTTCGGTCGAGCCGAAACAATCCTCAGACGCAGAAAGGAAATCAAACACCAGACAATCCAGAAACGCCGCTTGCTGCATCATCAGAACGCGGCGTAGATTGAAACTACGGCGAGCCTGATCCTCCTAAGCCAATCAAACGCTCGTGTTCCAAATCATTCGATGACGGACACCCCAAGGGAACTCGCCTAAGTCGCCTCAGTCAGCAATACCACCCAATACCTTCGGACAAACAATACAGACAGTCAGCGCTTTTCAGCTTCCGTCGGTGGATTTTCAGATCGTAGTCAGAGGCCGTTAAGTGACCGTAGTGGCCGTGTCACCTGACGCACCACACAAACTTCAATCTAGATCTGCTAACCACATTTCGAATGACCGCAGCTGCGGCACGTCATGCATCCTTCGATCATCACCATGTCAAACTGGCCGCAGGACGGGCAAGCTTTGCCGCGTGGGGCATCCATGTTGACCACTTGCGCCTGAGGATCGGATTTCAGGCCCATCCCTTCGCCTTCAAGGAAACCAATATTGACCATGTGCTGTTCGATCACTCCACCAATCGCAGCCAGAATCGAGGGGATATACTTACCTTTGACCCAAGCCCCGCCGCGTGGATCAAACACCGCCTTCAACTCTTCAACAACGAAGGACACATCGCCTCCGCGCCGGAACACCGCCGAGATCATCCGGGTCAGGGCCAACGTCCAGGCATAGTGCTCCATGTTTTTGGAGTTAATGAACACTTCAAACGGTCGGCGGCGACCGCCATGAACGATGTCGTTGATCGTCAGATAGATTGCGTGCTCGCTGTCAGGCCATTTCAACTTGTAAGTTGAGCCCTCCAGCGATTGCGGGCGGTCTAACGGTTCGGACATGTAGACTACCTCGCCACCGTCGACCTGATGCGGCGCATCGGCGCTTTCGCCCGGGGCCTTGTCAGCGCTTTCGGATACGGTCAGAACTGAGCCCGTAACATCATTCGGACGATAGGTGGTGCACCCCTTGCAGCCCTGATCCCAGGCCTGCATGTAGACATCCTTGAAGGCATCAAAGCTGATATCTTCGGGGCAGTTGATGGTCTTCGAAATCGAGCTGTCGATCCATTTCTGCGCTGCCGCCTGCATCTTGACGTGGTCAGACGGGGACAGCGTCTGCGCATTCACGAAATACTCTGGCAGCTCGGTGTCGCCAAACTTATCACGCCACATCTGCACGGCGTAGTCCACAACCTCTTCCTCGGTGCGCGAACCATCCTTTTGCAGCACCTTTCGCGTATAGGCATAGGCAAAGACAGGCTCGATCCCCGAGGAGACATTGCCTGCATAAAGCGAAATCGTCCCCGTTGGTGCAATAGAAGTCAGCAGGGCATTGCGGATGCCATGCTCGCGGATCGCGTCACGCACATCCTCGTCCATCTGCTGCATAGTACCACTGGCAAGGTATTTCTCGGCGTCAAACAACGGGAACGCGCCTTTTTCCTTCGCCAAATCGACCGACGCCAGATACGCGGCGCGGGCGATCGCGTGCAACCAGCGCTCGGTCTGACGCGCCGCCTTGTCCGAGCCATAACGCAGGCCCATCATCAACAGAGCATCGGCCAGACCCGTCACGCCCAGCCCGATGCGGCGCTTGTCCTGCGCTTCGGCCTCTTGTTCGGCCAGCGGGAATTTCGACGCGTCAACCACATTGTCCATCATGCGGACAGCGGTGGCGACCAGTTCCTTTAGCGCGTCCTCATCCAGATGGGCGGCCTCCTCGAAAGGTTCCGCAACCAGTCGTGCCAGGTTGATCGAGCCAAGCAGGCAGGCACCATATGGCGGCAGGGGCTGCTCGCCGCACGGGTTAGTCGCGGCGATGGTCTCGACGTAGCTGAGGTTGTTGGCCTGATTGATGCGGTCGATGAAGATCACACCGGGTTCAGCATAGTCATAGGTGGCCTGCATGATCTTGTTCCACAGATCACGCGCCTGAACAGTGTGATAGATCTTGCCATCGAACACCAGCTCCCACGGGCCATCAGCCTTGACGGCCTCCATGAAAGGATCGGTCACCAGCACCGACATGTTAAACATGCGCAAACGGGCCGGGTCGGACTTGGCAGTAATGAACTGCTCGATATCCGGGTGATCGCAACGCATAGTCGCCATCATCGCCCCGCGGCGCGAGCCTGCGGACATGATCGTACGGCACATGGCGTCCCAGACATCCATGAAGCTCAGCGGGCCAGAGGCATCTGCCGCGACCCCTTTCACATCCGCGCCACGCGGGCGGATGGTCGAGAAATCATAGCCGATCCCCCCACCCTGCTGCATTGTCAGCGCGGCCTCTTTCAGCATGTCGAAGATACCGCCCATGCTATCGGGGATCGTGCCCATGACAAAGCAGTTGAATAGGGTCACCTGCCGCGCGGTGCCCGCCCCGGCGGTGATACGGCCAGCGGGGAGGTATTTGAAGTCCTCCAGCGCCTCAAAGAATTTCTGCTCCCAATGCGCCGGGTCCTTTTCCACCCGCGTCAGGTCGCGGGCGATGCGTCGCCAACTGTCCTCAACCGTCTGATCGATGGGTGCACCATCCGCCTGCTTGAAGCGGTATTTCATGTCCCAGATCTGCTCGGCGATGGGGGCGGCAAAGCGGCTCATTGGTGATTCCCTGTGCTGAAAGAGGCATTCAGACTATCCTAGATCACACCTTCACCACAACACCTTGATGACACTGCGCAGTGAGCTACAATATAAGGATTAGTCTTGGGACGACTCTGTGGGAAAGCTGTGGATAAGTATGTAAACCTCATCAAACTTTCGGTCGGATCGGAAAGCGTCGACACGTTGATGGCGTGGCAGGACAGCCGAAAGCCGCTCTATGAAGACGGTTTCCCGCGCCACGTCACCCGCATGTGGCCCAAGCGCGAGGCTGAGATTCTGAATGGCGGTTCAATCTATTGGGTGATCAAGGGCGTCGTGCAATGCCGCCAGCGCATCCTCAGGCTGGATGAGGTGCGCGGCGAGGACGGTATCCGCCGTTGCGCCATCGTACTGGACCCCGAGGTGCACCGCACGCAAAATGCCCTGAAACGTCCTTTCCAAGGCTGGCGGTATCTGAAACCCGAGGATACGCCTGCCGACCTGCCGGAAACTCGCGAGCAGGACGACACCCTACCCGACGATCTGAACCGCGCACTGGCGGATATCGGCGTACTTTAGCGCAGGCGATCCAGCAGATCGTTCAGTATTGCTTTTTCGTCCGCGTCGCATTTCGCAACCCGGCTGCGCCACAACGTCGCCTGTGACTGCAGGATCAACCCGTCCGACAGAATTTTCAGGTGGTTCGCCCGCAGCGTCTCGCCGGTCGAGGTGATGTCCGCAATCGCCTCGGCGGTTTCGTTGACCACAGTGCCCTCTGTCGCGCCCTGGCTATCGACCAGCGTGTAATCTGCGACGCCTGCGTCGGTCAGGAATTCCCGAACCAAGCGATGATACTTCGTGGCGATGCGCAGCCGGTGACCATGGGCTTTACGGAAACCCGCCGCTGCCGCGTCCAGATCATCCAGAGTATCAACGTCGACCCAGCAGGCAGGCGCCGCAATGATCAGATCCGCCTTGCCAAAGCCCAGCGGCGCGACCTCTTCGACCTGCTGTTCCCAGCGCGGCAGCTTCTCTTGCACCAGATCGACGCCGGTGACGCCCAGATGAATGCGCCCGGCGGCCAGTTCACGGGGGATTTCTCCGGCGGAGAGCAGGATCAGCGAGACACCGTCGATCCCCTCGACCTTACCCGCATATTCGCGATCCGATCCGCTGCGCGACAGGGTGATGCCGCGCTTTTCGAACCATGCGAAGGTTTTATCCATCAACCGGCCCTTCGAAGGCACGCCCAGTTTCAGGCTCATTGCGCGCCCTCCTCGACTTCCAGCATCAGATCGGGGCGGATCACACCGCCGATGGCAGGGATCTCCGAGCCGTCACCCAACTGCCGGGTCAGCGCGTCATAGCGCCCGCCAGTTGCGACCGGCGGCAGATCAGGGCGGCCTTCGGCGTAGAAGCCAAAGACAAAACCGTCGTAATACTCCATCGATGTCCGGCCGTAGGATGCCTCAAAATCTAGCCGATCAACATTCACACCCCGCGCCTGCAGGGCAGCGATCCGGGCCTCGAGCCGATCCAGAGCGGGTGTAATCTGAGGCAGGTCGACCGCTACGTCGCGCAACTGTTCCAGCGCGAATGGCATGGTCTCGCGCACGTTCAGCAGCGTTTCCAGCCCGGCCAGTTCATTGTCCGAGATCGGCGGCGCGGCTCGGTCTTCGCGCAAAGCTTCGATCCGTTCAAGTATCTCCGGAGCGCGGCGCTTGCCGATCATGGGCGTATCCATCACCAATGGGTCGGCAGCGTCCAGCAGCGCATCCCGGCCCTCGGGCCCTGATTTGCGTCCGGCGTATCTGTCCAACAAAACGCGGAACCGGCGTGGCCGCCAGAGGTGCCGCATAAGCGCGGCTTTGCGACGGTCGGTTGTTTTCAGCCCGGCAACGGCAGCGGTCAGAATGCCGATATCGCCGGTCGCTGCCCGCAGCGGCAACCCACGCAGCTGCAGGGCAAACAACGAGAACACTTCGGCATCGGCCCCGGCGGGATCTTCGCGGTCAAAGACTTCGTAACCGACCTGAATATACTCGTTGGCCCGGTCCGGGTCGTGCTCCTGACGGCGAAACACTTCGCCGGAATAAGTATAACGCGCGGGCTCAGCTCCTTCGGACATGTGCATCTGGACCACCGGCAGAGTGAAATCCGGGCGCAGCATCTGCTCACCCCGCAGCGCGTCCGAGGTCACGTAGGCACGCGCGCGGATATCTTCCCCGTAAAGATCCAACAGCGTCCCGGCCGGTTGCAGCAGGGGCGTGTCCACCACCTGCGCGCCCGCCGCCTCGAACCGGACACGCATCATGGAGGCGCGGGCCTGTATCTGGGAACGGTTCGCCATGGGTTAGTCCTGACTGTCCAGAATTTCACGCACTTTGGCGACCAGATCGCCACGTGGCACTTCGAACTGGCTGGGGCGTTCTTTCCATTCCTCCAGCGTGGCGCTCTCGGCGATCTTGGCCCCAAGGATCAGGTCCTTGATCTGCACAATACCATTCGCCTTCTCATCGCCGCCTTCGATCACCGCAACCGGAGAGTTCCGTTTATCCGCATATTTCAGCTGATTGCCGAAGTTCTTGGGGTTGCCCAGATAGACCTCGGCCCGAATACCGGCATTGCGCAACTCGGCCACCATCGCCTGATAGTCGGCCATGCGGTCGCGGTCCATCACTGTGACAACCACGGGGCCTGTCGCCTGCGCGGTGATCCGGCCCTTCTCGCGCAGAGCGGCCAGCAGGCGGTCCACGCCAATCGAGATACCAGTTGCAGGCACTTCCTGCCCGGTGAAGCGTTTGACCAGATCGTCATAACGCCCGCCGCCTGACACCGATCCAAACTGCCGCTTGCGGCCTTTCTCATCGAATATCTCAAAGGTCAGTTCGGCCTCATAAACCGGCCCGGTATAGTAGCCGAGGCCACGTACGACCGAAGGATCAATCTCGATCCGATCCGCGCCATATCCGCCCGCATCCAGCAGAGCACCAATTTGTTCCAGCTCGGCAATACCATCCGCGCCGATCTTGCTGTCGCCTACGGCAACGCGCAGATTGGCCAGCGTCCCGGCAGTATCTGCAGCTTTGGAGGTCAGGAAGGCGATCACAGGCTCGGCCTGATCGTCGCTAAGGCCCACGCCGTCGATAAACGCGCCAGACGCATCCAGTCGGCCCTTGGTCAGCAGCTCGCGGACACCGGCCTCGCCCACCTTGTCGAACTTGTCGATGGTGCGCAGGACATTGTCACGGGCGGCGGCGTCTTCACCCAGTCCCATCGCCTCAAGCACGCCATTCAGAACCTTGCGGTTGTTCACGCGCACCAGATAGTCGCCGCGTGGAATGCCCACAGTCTCCAAGGTGTCCGAAAGCATGGCACAGATCTCGGCATCCGCAGCCATCGAGGCCGTGCCGACCGTATCCGCATCGCACTGATAAAACTGGCGATACCGCCCCGGCCCCGGCTTTTCGTTGCGCCAAACCGGACCCATCGCATAGCGACGATAGGGCGTCGGCAGATCGTTTCGGTGCTGCGCATAGACGCGGGCCAGAGGCGCGGTCAGATCATAGCGCAGGGCCATCCAGTCGCCGTTGCCGCCTTCGTCAAACTCCTGCCACGCAAACACACCTTCGTTCGGGCGGTCCACGTCGGGCAGGAACTTGCCCAGCGCCTCAACCGTCTCGACCGCGCTGCTCTCCAAAGCGTCGAACCCATAGCGATGATAGACGCCCGCAATCGTCCGCAGCATCTCGGTGCGCTGCGAGACTTCCTGGCCGAAATAGTCGCGGAACCCTTTTGGCGTGACGGCCTTGGGGCGGGGCTGTTTCTTGGGCTTGGCCATATGGGGCGTCCTTGGGGCTTAGTGTTCCGCGCGCGGTCTATCCCATGGCCTGCATCGGGGCAAGGCGGGGTTTCACTGGCCACGGCGTCACAGGGTCGCTATGAGACGCGTGTAAGGAGAACTCTATGCAGCATCTGGAAGAACAGATCGCCCATCTGACTCGCACCGTGGACGAGTTGAACGCGGTTGTGACCAAACAACAGAGCGAAATCGACCGCCTCACCCGCCGGATCGAGATGCTGCTACAGCGCGAGGCCGAACGGGCACAGGAAGGATCAGGCGGGGTCGTGTTCGGCGACGAACGCCCACCGCATTACTAAGCGGTCATAACCCCAGCGTAGATTTCACCGCGTTATCGACCACTCCTCCCAACAGGGCATCTTTGTCCGCTGCGCAACCCTCGGACAATGCAGCGATGAAGGTTTCGCGCAGTTGGGCTTTTTCTTCGTCGGTCGTCGCATGATCTTCGATATTGATCTGGCGATTGTAGAGCGACAGGGCCGTCATCTTTTCAACAACGGCCACAACAAAGGCTTCGTCACCATCCGCTTCTTCAGCAATCGAGGCGCATGTGTAGTGCATCACAGGCAACGCATCCTGCACCATCTGATCTGCAGCCTCGTCAGCTATCGACCAACCCGGCAGTAACACGCAAATCCCTGCAAAAACACTTCTGAATGAGGTCATACGCATGGCAGTCATTTCCAGTTATGTCCGATAATCGCCCCGGCTACACCACCGATCGCCGCGCCCTTGCCGTCACCGATCAGCGCACCAACACCGGCACCAATCAGCGCGCCTTCGATAGTCTTTTTCTTCTTTTTATCATCCGCAAATGCCGCGGTCGCCACGGTAAGCGAGATTGCACCCGCCAAAACCATCGCTCTGGAGCCAATACCTGAAAATGCCAAACCAATGCCCTCCTGTTTCACGCGTAAAGAGTGTGCAAAGGCAGCCTATCTGCGCGAAAACGCTGTGGCAATAAAACCGGCTTCTAAATCTCTTCGACCGACATGACACCGTCCAGCGATTTGATCGCCCCTTTGATCTGCGGGTTGATGGGGAAATCCTGGCCCAGGTCCATTTCGACATCCCCCGGCAGGGCGGGGTCCAGCAGACACAGCTGGATCGGCCCCTTACTGGCACCCTTGGCCGCAGTGCTCGCATCTTCCAGCACCTTTGCCACGGTCGGCAAGACCTCTGGCTGATCCAGATAGATACGCAAACCTGTTGCTCCGGCCTCGGCCACGACCGCATCGACCGGGCCGACAGATCGGCCCAGAAGCTTGAGCTGATCGGCCTCCATGGTTGCTTCGGCGGTCAGAACCACCTGCGCGCCGGTCTCCAGAAACTCGCGCGATTTCTCAAGCGTCTCCGAGAACAGCGTGACCTCGTAAGCTCCTGTCGGATCGGAGAGCTGCGCAAAAGCAAAGCGGTTGCCGCGGGCCGATTTCCTCTCTTGCCGTCCGGCGACGACGCCTGCCATTTTGGCAATCAATGGGCCTGAGCGGGCCTTTTCGATCACCTCATCCAGCGTCAGTACCTGTTTGCGCTTGAGCGCTGGCATGTAGTCGTCGAGCGGGTGGCCGGACAGGTAGAACCCGATCGCTTTAAACTCTTCGCTCAGACGTTCAGCTGGCAGCCAGTCGGGGCTGGGCGAAAGGCGCGGCTCGGGCAGGTCGTCCCCTGCTTCGCCAAACAGCGAGACCTGGTTGGAGTTTCTCTGCTCGTGGATCGCACTCGAATAGCTCACAAGCGCATCGAGGCTTTCGAACACGCGACGTCGATTGCCGTCCAGTTGATCGAACGCTCCGGCACGCGCCATCATCTCAAGCGGACGTTTGCCAACCTTCTTCAGGTCAACCCGGCGGGCAAAGTCGAACAGGTTGACAAAGGGCTTATCGTCTCGCCCCGCAACCACGAGATTCATCGCTTCAACACCTACGTTCTTGAGCGCGCCCAGCGCGTAGACAAGTTCTCCATCCACCACGTCGAACGTTGCAAGCGAACGGTTTACGCAGGGCGGCACATAAGGCAGGTCCAATCCTTTGCGGACCTCCTCAAAGTACACCGCCAACTTGTCGGTCAGATGAATATCGCAGTTCATGACACCCGCCATGAACTCGACCGGATGGTTCGCCTTCAGCCAACCGGTCTGATAACTGACCACCGCGTAAGCAGCGGCGTGAGATTTGTTGAAGCCGTAGTTGGCGAACTTGTCCAGCAGGTTCCAGACCTCGGTCGCCTTGGCCTCGTCCACATTGTTCTCAGCAGCGCCCTTGAGGAATTTGGGCCGTTCAGCATCCATCGCCTCCTGGATTTTCTTACCCATCGCGCGGCGCAACAGGTCCGCGCCGCCGAGGCTGTAGCCCGCCATTTCCTGGGCGATCTGCATCACCTGTTCCTGATAAACGATAATGCCTTGGGTTTCGTCCAGAATATGGTCGATGGAGGGATGTAATGTGTCCCGCTGGCTCAGCTTGTTCTTAACCTCGCAGAACTTGGGGATGTTCTCCATAGGGCCGGGACGGTAGAGCGCGACCAGCGCGATGATATCTTCGATGCAGTCGGGCTTCATACGCTTGAGCGCATCCATCATGCCCGAGCTTTCCACCTGGAACACCGCAACCGTTTTGGCCGCTGAATAGAGCCTGTACGTCGCTTCATCATCCAGCGGGATGGCGTTGATCTGGTTCACAGCTCCGTCAGCGGGTTCGTAGAGTTCCGTGCCATCGGGCGCTATGTGAAGGTCACGCCCGGATTTGAAGATCAGATCCATTGCGTTCTGGATCACAGTCAGCGTTTTCAGGCCAAGAAAGTCGAACTTGACCAGCCCGGCCTGCTCCACCCATTTCATGTTGAACTGTGTCGCGGGCATGTCGGACCGAGGGTCCTGATAGAGCGGCACCAGCGCATCCAGAGGGCGATCTCCGATCACAACCCCCGCCGCGTGGGTCGAAGCGTTCCGCAATAGGCCTTCGACTTGTTGGCCATAGGTAAGCAGACGCTCCACCACCTCTTCGTTTCGCGCCTCTTCCCGCAGACGCGGCTCGTCTTTTAGCGCCTTTTCGATGGAAACCGGTTTGACGCCCTCTACCGGGATCATCTTGGACAGGCGATCCACCTGCCCGTATGGCATCTGCAAGACTCGCCCGATATCGCGGACTGCAGCCTTCGACAGCAACGCACCAAAGGTGATGATCTGCCCCACCTTGTCGCGCCCGTATTTCTGCTGAACATAACGGATCACCTCTTCGCGGCGATCCATGCAGAAATCGATATCGAAGTCGGGCATCGAGACCCGTTCGGGATTCAGGAACCGCTCGAACAGCAGGCTGTAACGCAACGGGTCAAGGTCGGTGATTGTCAACGCGTAAGCCACCAGAGATCCGGCACCTGAGCCCCGCCCCGGCCCCACTGGAATGTCATGATCCTTTGCCCATTGGATAAAGTCCGCAACGATCAGGAAATACCCGGGAAAGCCCATACCTTCGATGATGCCGAGTTCGAAATCCAGCCGTTCCTGATATTCTTCGGGCGTTACCGCATGCGGAACAACGGCCAGACGTTTCTGCAAACCCTCATTGGCGATGCGGCGCAGTTCTGCCACCTCATCATCCGCGAATTTCGGTAGGATCGGATCGCGGCGATAGGCCATGAAGGCGCAGCGTCTGGCGATCTCGACCGTGTTCTCAATCGCTTCGGGCAGGTCGGCGAACAGTGTCACCATCTCTTGCTGCGACTTAAAATAATGCTGCGCGGTCAGGCGGCGGCGGCCTTCCTGCTGGTCGACATAGGCCCCCTCGGCGATACAGATCAGCGCGTCATGCGCCTCATACATATTCGAGGTCGGGAAATAGACATCGTTGGTGGCGACCAGCGGAAGGTTCTTGGTATAGGCCATCTCGACATGGCCACGCTCGGACAGACGCTCGGCCTCGGGCTGACCGTCCTCCCCGGGGTGCCGCTGTAGTTCGATATACAGGCGGTCCGGGAACATCTCTGCCAGCCGATCCACCAATGCCTCTGCTGCCGGGCGTTGCCCTTGCTGCAACAGCATCCCCACCGGCCCGTCGGGGCCACCGGTCAGACAGATCAGACCGTCTGATCGCTCCGCCAGCTCATCCAAAGTGACCTGCGGCAACTGACCACCCTTGTCTACATAGAGACAGGAGCTCAGCTTCATCAGGTTCTCATATCCCACCTCTGACTGTGCCAGCAGAACCAATGGCGCAGGAGGTTTGGTCTTTTCACCCGGCTGCACCCGAACGTATGTGAGATCAATCTGGCACCCCATGATGGGCTGGATGCCAGCCCCGCTTGCGGTTACCGAGAACTCGAGGGCTGAGAACATCGAATTGGTGTCTGTCACCGCAACGGCGGGCATGTCCATCTGCTCGCACAAGCCCGGCAACTTCTTCAGTCGCACGGCGCCTTCCAGCAGTGAATATTCGGTGTGAACGCGGAGGTGAATGAATCGAGGGGTACTGCTCATGACCCCTACGCTATCCCAGCCAGCGGCGCTGCAAAAGCGGGAACCGACGCTTTTGAATGCTTAAAAAATCGACGTTGATTATTTGGCTTTTCTAGAAGGTGCTTCGGGATTGATCTGGGGCCGAGTTCAAAAAGCGCTTTATTTACAAGCGACTGACTTTTAAACAAACGCGATATTTATAAGCCGCGCGGGTCCAATGGTGTATCATATAGGCAGTTTTTCTTGCCAGATAAGGTGCGCTGTTTCTAACATCTGATGGCAAGCTAACGCCCGCCACTCTTTCTACGTCGCATCGAAGGAGGGCCAAACGGGCGCAACCGGGTAACGCGACGGGTTTCTCGAATGAATATCACGTTTCTTCTGAACGGAGAGACAGTGGAGTTGACCGACGTTGATCCGACGGCTACCCTACTGGACTGGCTGCGCGAGGATCGCAGCCTGACCGGCACCAAGGAAGGCTGCAACGAGGGCGATTGCGGTGCTTGCACCGTCATGGTGACGGATGACGGTGGCCACAAGGCGTTGAACTCCTGCATCCTGTTCCTGCCTCAGCTACATGGCAAAGCCGTGCGCACCGTCGAAGGCGCAAGCGGCCCGAATGGCGAGACGCACCCGGTGCAACAGGCGATGGTAGACCTGCATGGCTCGCAATGCGGCTTCTGCACCCCCGGTTTTGTCATGTCGATGGTTGCCGGTCACGCGACTGGCGCGACGGATCATGACACTCAGCTTGCCGGAAACCTGTGTCGCTGCACCGGCTATGCGCCCATTATCCGAGCAGCGAAAGCCGCCGAGGAGCAACCTGTACCGGTTTGGGTCAAAGACAAACCCGTCGCAAGCCCTGCCGCGTCGCCGATGCTGCCGGGATCGTCCGACGAGCTTGCGGCTGTCTATGCCGAAAACCCCGATGCCACTCTGGTGGCCGGAGCGACCGATGTGGGTCTGTGGGTCACCAAGCAGTTGCGTGATCTGGACCCAGTGATCTTCCTCAATCGCTGCGAAGATCTGAAAGAGATCACCATCACCGACAAAGAAATCCGTTTCGGCGCCATGGTCGATATGAACCGTATAGGGGAGGCGCTTGCTGACCTGCACCCCTCTTATGCCGAAATGATCCGCCGCTACGCCAGCGTTCAGGTGCGCCACGCCGCGACCGTCGGTGGCAACATCGCCAATGGCTCGCCCATCGGGGACAACCCGCCTGCGCTTATTGCTTTGGGCGCAACTTTACACCTTCGCAAAGGCGAAGCCCGCCGGTCCCTTCCTTTGGAAGAGTTCTTTATCGACTACGGCAAGCAAGATCGCGCACCCGGTGAGTTTGTCGAAGCCGTCAGCTTCCCGCGTCAGACAGATCGCCTGAAAGCCTACAAACTCAGCAAACGGTTCGATCAGGACATTTCAGCTGTGTGCGGGTGTTTCAATATCACCGTTACGGACGGAGCAGTCACCGAAGCGCGCATCGCGTTTGGTGGCATGGCTGGTACTCCGAAACGGGCATCCCATGTCGAGGCCGCACTGATCGGCAAACCCTGGTCGCGCGAGACGATTGGCGCCGCGCTTCCTGCCTTTGCCGACGATTACTCACCACTCACGGACATGCGCGCCTCGGCCACCTATCGTCTGGAAACCGCCAAAGCGATGCTCGAGAGGTATTACTTCGAAGATCAGGGCGAGGTGACCAACGTATTGGAGGTGTCGGCATGAGCGTGACCAAACCCCTCCCCCACGATGCGGCCCCTTTGCATGTGTCCGGCTCGGCCCGTTATGTGGACGATATACCGACGCCAAAGAGTTCTCTGCATCTGGCCTTTGGGCTGAGCCCGATCGCCAAGGGCAAGATCACATCGATCGACCTGTCAGCTGTGAAAGCTGCCGAAGGCGTTGTCATGGTGATGACTGCTGAGGATTTGCCCTTCGCAAACGATGTCTCTCCGTCGATCCATGATGAGCCTCTGCTGTCAGACGGCACCATTCACTATATCGGCCAGCCTGTATTTCTGGTTGTCGCAACCAGCCATCTGGCCGCTCGCAAAGCCGCACGGCTTGGGAAGATCGACTACGCGGAAGAAACCCCGATCCTGACAGTCGAAGAGGCTCTAGCCGCTGACAGCCGGTTCGAAGGTGGCCCGCGCATTTACGCCAAGGGTGATGCAGATGCGGCTATCTCTGGCGCGACCCTCGTGATCGAAGGGTCTTTCGAACTTGGCGGACAAGAGCACTTCTACCTCGAAGGTCAAGCTGCATTGGCCGTGCCGAATGAAGGCGCGGACATGTTGGTGCACAGTTCGACCCAACACCCGACCGAGATTCAGCACAAAGTAGCCGACGCTTTGGGTGTTCCCATGCACGCGGTCCGGGTTGAAACCCGCCGGATGGGCGGAGGCTTTGGCGGCAAGGAAAGCCAAGGCAATGCTCTGGCAGTGGCTTGTGCTGTTGCAGCGCGTGCAACCGGCAAAGCCTGCAAGATGCGCTATGACCGCGATGACGACATGATCATCACCGGCAAGCGCCACGCATTCCGCATTTCCTACAAGGCCGGGTTCGATGCGAACGGGCACATTCAGGGCGTCTCGTTCCTACACCACGCAATCTGCGGCTGGGCACAGGACCTATCTCTGCCCGTCGCGGACCGAGCGATGCTGCATTCAGACAATGCCTATCTGCTGCCAAATGCCCGGATCGAGAGCCACCGGCTGAAGACGAACACCCAATCCGCCACCGCCTATCGCGGGTTCGGAGGCCCTCAGGGCATGGTCGGCATCGAACGCGTTATGGATCATGCGGCGTATGAGTTGGGGCTGGACCCAGTCGAACTACGCCGTCGCAACTATTATGAACCAGCGCACAAGGTTGCTGAGGCTGCGCCGGCAGAGAAACCACTGGGTCACCCCGACCCGCATGAAGACCTGACAAGCCGGGGCGCAGTTGAGATGGGGGACACCCCTGTGCGCCCCCTGCCCGCAGGCGGCAACACCACGCCCTACGGGATGGAGGTCAGCGATTTCGAACTGCACGGCATGACCGAAGCTCTGCTGAAATCCAGCGACTATGCCGCGCGCAAGGCAGCGATAGAAAAATGGAATGCCGAGAACAGCGTGATCAAGAAGGGCATCGCCTTCTCTCCGGTCAAATTCGGGATTTCCTTCACGCTGACTCATCTGAATCAGGCGGGCGCACTGGTGCATGTCTATCAGGACGGCTCGGTCCACCTGAACCATGGCGGCACCGAGATGGGGCAGGGTCTGTTCCAGAAGGTCGCTCAAGTCGCAGCATCCCGCTTTGGCATTCCGCTGGAGATGGTCAAGATTACTGCCACAGATACCGCCAAGGTGCCGAACACCTCGGCCACAGCAGCGTCTTCGGGCAGTGACCTGAACGGTATGGCAGTGAAAGCCGCCTGCGACACGATCCGCGACCGGATGGCTGACTATCTGGCCGAGCGGCACCAAGCCGATCCGTCAACTGTTACCTTCTCGGACGGCCACGTTTCGGTCGGCGAAGAACGCTATACCTTCGCCGAAGCTGCTGCGTTGGCCTATCAGGGTCGTATCAGCCTGTCGGCAACCGGGTTCTACAAAACACCCAAAATCGAATGGGACCGGATCGCCGGGCGCGGTCGTCCGTTCTTTTACTTTGCCTACGGAGCCTCAATCACCGAGGTCGCCGTCGACACACTGACCGGCGAGAACCGCATCCTGCGCACCGATATTCTGCATGATGCCGGTGCCTCGCTGAACCCAGCGCTGGATATCGGACAGGTTGAGGGCGGTTATGTGCAAGGTGCCGGCTGGCTGACGACCGAGGAACTGGTCTGGGACGGCAAGGGCAATCTGCGCACGCACGCGCCCTCGACCTACAAAATCCCGGCCTGCTCGGACCGACCTGACATCTTCAACGTTGCACTTTGGGACGGCGAGAACCGCGAGGACACGATCTATCGTTCCAAAGCCGTCGGAGAGCCGCCGTTCATGCTGGGCATATCGGCGTGGCTGGCGTTGTCGAATGCGGTTGCAGCCTGCGGCGACAGCTACCCGGCGCTGAATGCTCCTGCCACGGCCGAGGAAGTCTGGCACGGCGTCCAAAGGATGAAGGGAGGCATCTGATGGGATTTGATCGAGAGGCTTTGAGGGAGGCGGTCAAAACCCACGGGAAAGTCACCCGGGTGGTCATTGCTGCGATCAAGGGGTCATCCCCGCGCGAAGTCGGCGCTGCAATGCTGGTTTGGGAACACGGGCAAAGCGGCACAATTGGTGGTGGGGCACTGGAATTTCAGGCGGCAGAGATCGCGCGGAAACAAACAGCCCAATCCCGCCTGACCCACCACGCGCTCGGTCCTGATATGGGGCAATGTTGCGGTGGAGTGGTTTCGCTGTTCAGCGAAGTCTTTGATCTAAAGGCGGTTGCAGCGCTCGACGACACGATCATAGTGCGGTCTGCCTCGGAAGGCGAAATGCCTCTGTCCGTGAAAAGGTTGCTGGCAACTGAGCGCGGTCAGGGGATTGCGCCCGAACCGCAACTGATCGACGGCTGGATGGTTGAGCCGGTCCACAAGCCAACCCGGAACCTATGGATATTGGGCGCAGGCCATGTCGGACGGGCACTGGTGGATGTTCTGTCCCCCTTGCCCGACATTGCGATCACCTGGGTCGACACCGGACCTGAGCGCTTCCCAGCCTTGGTCCCAACTGGTGTCACTACAGTTCCAGCTGCCAAACCGACCGAGCTGGTTCGCCATGCACCGGTCGATGCCGAGCACCTTGTGCTTACTTATTCACACAATCTGGATCTGGAATTGTGCAACCGGCTGCTTTTGCACGATTTCCGCTTTGCGGGGCTGATCGGCTCAGCTACGAAATGGGCGCGATTCCGGTCGCGGCTGGCAGCCCTTGGGCATTCGCCCGAGCGGATCAGCCGGATCACTTGTCCAATCGGCGATCCCGGCTTGGGCAAACACCCGCAAATGATCGCCGTCGGTGTCGCCGCGCAACTGTTGCGTCCGGCCCGACAAACCGAGTTGAAGAAGGACCTGAGCGCGTGACCACTCCACTTTTGAGCTTGCAAGGGCTGACCAAGGCCTATCCCGGCGTCGTGGCCAATGATCAGGTGTCTTTTGACATCGGCGAAGGCGAGGTTCACGCCTTGCTAGGCGAAAACGGCGCGGGCAAATCCACGCTGGTGAAGATGATCTACGGATTAGTGAAACCCGACAGCGGCACGATGCTGCTGCGCGGCCAACCTTTTGCGCCGCCAGAACCGCGTGCGGCGCGCGGCGATGGGATCGCGATGGTGTTCCAGCACTTCTCGCTGTTTGACGCACTGAACGTGGCCGAGAACATCGCGCTGGGGATGGAGAACCCGCCCCCGATGGGTGACCTGGCCTCGCGTATCCGCGAAGTGTCCGAGACCTACGGCTTGCCTCTCGACCCCTACCGAACCGTTGGAGACCTGTCCGCAGGTGAACGCCAGCGGGTAGAGATCATCCGCTGCCTGCTACAGGACCCGAAGCTGTTGATCATGGACGAGCCAACCTCCGTTCTGACACCGCAGGAGGTTGATATCCTTTTTGAGACGCTGAACAAATTGCGCTCCGAAGGCACCTCGATCCTCTATATCTCGCATAAATTGGAAGAAATTCGCACCCTGTGTGACCACGCGACGATCCTGCGTCTGGGCAAGAATGTGGGCGAGTGTGTCCCGGCTGAGACCTCGGCGCGTGACATGGCCGAGATGATGGTGGGCTCGACCCTGCAGACACCGGAGCGATCGGGGCGTGAGTTCGGGGATGTTGCGCTGGATGTCAGTGGGTTGTCGGTGCCGTCGCCATCAGAGTTCGGTACGGCGCTGAAGAATATCCACATGACCGTCCGCAAGGGCGAGGTTCTGGGCATTGGTGGCGTCGCTGGGAACGGCCAGGACGAACTGCTGGGTGTGCTGTCAGGTGAAATTCAGACGGCCGCCGACGCGATCAAATTCAACGGTCAGCGTATTGGTAAACTCGGCCCGACTGCCAGGCGGAAACTAGGCGTGCTGACCGCGCCCGAAGAACGGCTGGGTCACGCGGCGGCGCCGGATATGAGCCTGACCGAAAACGCCCTGCTGACCGGTTCGGTCCGCGAAGGGCTTGAGAGTAACGGCTTCCTTAAATGGACCGAAACAAAGAGCTTTGCTGAGAAGATCATCAGCGCTTTTGACGTCCGGACGCCGGGCCCTGAGAACGCGGCGCGCTCGCTGTCGGGAGGGAACCTGCAGAAGTTCGTGATCGGTCGCGAAGTGTTGCAGAACCCGGATGTTCTGGTGGTGAACCAGCCGACATGGGGCGTGGATGCGGCGGCGGCGGCCTCGATCCGGCAGGCCATTCTGGATCTGGCGGCCAAGGGAACTGCGGTCATCTGCATCTCGCAAGACCTCGATGAACTGATGGAAATCTCCGACAGCTTTGCCGCACTGAACGAAGGACGACTAAGCGCCCCGCGCGAAACCACGGGCCTGACCGTTGACGAGATCGGGCTGATGATGGGCGGTGCGCATGGCATGGAGGTGGCCCATGTCTAAACAGTTAAAAGAAAAGAGAAACACGGGGGTATGAGCAGATGATTGTGTTGGAGAAACGGCCTCAGCCGTCCAAGGCGTGGTCTTATTCCACCCCATTGGTCGCGGTGCTGGCAACGATGGTTTTTGGCGGCATCCTGTTCGCCATTCTGGGCAAGAACCCGGTCGAGGCCATCGGCACCATTTTCTGGGAACCGCTGTTTGGTGAGTTCGCGTTCTATTACCGCCCGCAATTGCTGGTTAAAGGCGCGCCGCTGGTGCTGATCGCCATCGGTCTGTCACTGGGCTTCCGCGCCGGTATTTGGAATATCGGGGCCGAGGGGCAGTACATCATGGGTGCCATCTTTGGCGCCGGTGCTGGTCTGGCCTTCTACCCTCTGGATGCGTTCTACATCTTTCCGATCATGGTGATTGCGGGCGCGTTTGGCGGCTGGCTGTGGGCGATGATCCCGGCCTTCCTGAAGGTGCGCTTTGGTACCAACGAAATCCTTGTGTCGCTGATGCTGGTCTATGTGGCCGAGCAGATGCTGGCCTCGGTTTCGCTGGGTCTGTTGAAAAATCCCGAAGGGTTCGGTTTTCCGGGCTCGCGTAATCTGCAGTCCTATGACAGCGCTCATAATGCCGAGCTGATTGCAGGATCAGGGATGCATTGGGGTGTCGTCACGGCTTTGATCGCTGTGATCTTCGCCTATGTGCTGCTGAACCGACACATGCTGGGCTTCCACATCCGCCTGACAGGCGAAGCGCCTCGGGCCGCGAAGTTTGCCGGTGTGAACCCTGCTCGCCTGATCCTGTTCTGTTTGGGTCTGTCCGGCGCTCTCGCTGGTCTGGCGGGGATGTTTGAAGTCTCGGGCCCCTCTGGCGTGGTCAGCATCGACTTTAACGTCGGCTATGGCTTTACCGCGATTATCGTGGCCTTCCTGGGCCGCCTGCACCCGGTGGGCATCCTGCTGGCTGGTGGGCTGATGGCGCTGACCTATATCGGCGGTGAAATCGCGCAGTCGCAGCTGGGTCTGCCTGCCGCTGCCATTCAGGTGTTTCAGGGCATGCTTCTGTTCTTCCTGCTGGCTTTCGATCTTCTGACAAACTACCGCATCCGTGCGGCCCGTAGCGAGGTAGCGTAATATGGACCTTGGTGAAATTAACCCCGTCCTTCTGGTCGCCTCGCTGATGGTGGCCGCAACCCCCCTGCTGCTGGCCGCGATCGGAGAGCTGGTCGTCGAAAAGGCAGGCGTCCTGAACCTCGGCGTCGAAGGCATGATGATCGTCGGCGCAATCAGCGGCTTTGCGATCTCGGTCGAAACCGGCTCACCCTGGTTGGGCTTTATCGCGGCTGCCATAGGCGGTGCGGTTCTGTCGCTACTGTTCGTATTGCTGACGCAGGTGGCATTGGCCAACCAAGTGGCAAGTGGCCTTGCCTTGACCCTCTTCGGCCTCGGCTTCAGCGCCCTGATGGGCCAGAGCTATGTGGGCGTCAAACCCCCGGACATGGCCGATATCCACATCCCATTGATCAGCGATATCCCGGTGATCGGCCCGATCCTGTTCCAGCATGACCCAATCCTCTATGTCGGCATCGCGTTGACGGCGGCCGTTTGGGCCACGCTGAAATACACCCGTGTCGGTCTGATCCTGCGCGCGGTGGGTGAAAACCACGATGCGGCACACGCGCTTGGATACAAAGTCATCAAAATCCGCATCATGGCGATCCTGTTCGGTGGCGCTTGCGCGGGCCTTGGTGGGGCTTACATCAGCCTGATCCGCGTCCCTCAATGGACCGAAGGTATGACCGCCGGCGTTGGTTGGATCGCTCTTGCGCTGGTGGTCTTCGCCAGCTGGAAACCATGGCGGGCCTTGCTGGGCGCCTATTTGTTCGGCGGCATCACCGTGTTGCAGCTTAATTTACAGGCAGCGGGCGTTGCCATTCCTGTCGAGTATCTGGCAATGTCGCCCTATATCATCACGATCCTTGTGCTTGTGATCCTTTCGGCCGACAAGAGCAGCGCACCTGCCGCATTGGGCCGGACCTTCCATGCCTCACACTAGGGGCTAACTAAACCAACTTGGGGAGTAACACATGAAATTCACTACACTTCTGGCAAGCGCCGCCATGGCGCTGGGTCTGGCCTCGGGGGCCATGGCTCAAGACAAGACCAAGGTCGGTTTCGTCTATGTCGGCCCGGTGGGCGACGGCGGTTGGACCTATGAACATAACAAGGGCCGCTTGGCCGTAGAGGAAGAGTTTGGCGACAAGGTTGAAACCGTCTTCGTCGAATCCGTTCCCGAAGGTCCGGACGCCGAACGCGTGATGACCCAGATGGCACTGGAAGGCGCTGATCTGATCTTCACCACATCGTTTGGTTACATGGACCCGACGATCAACGTGGCCAAGAAATTCCCGAACGTGAAGTTCGAGCACGCGACCGGTTACAAGACCGCCGACAACGTCTCGGTCTACTCGGCCCGTTTCTACGAAGGTCGCGCCGTTCAGGGCCATATCGCAGGCAAGATGACCAAGTCGAACATCATCGGTTACATCGGTTCCTACCCGATCCCCGAAGTGATCCGCGGCATCAACTCGGCCTATATCCACGCCAAGAAGGTGAACCCGGATGTCGAGTTCAAGATCGTCTGGGCCTACACCTGGTTCGACCCAGCGAAAGAGGCTGATGCCGCCACCGTTCTGATCGAACAGGGCGCGGACGTGATCCTGCAACACACCGACTCGACCGCGCCACAGGCGGCTGCGCAAGAGGCGGGCAACGTCGTTACCTTCGGTCAGGCCTCGGACATGAGCGAATACGCTCCGTTCCCGCGCGTCAGCTCGATCATCGACAACTGGGCGCCTTACTACATCGCGCGCACCCAAGCGGTGATGGATGGCTCGTGGGAGACCGTGAACACATGGGACGGCATCCGCGAAGGCATGGTTGAGATCGGCGAGATTTCAGATGCGGTTCCCGCCGACGTCAAGGAAGAAGCGCTGGCGATGAAAGCCTCCATGGCTGCGGGTGAGTACCACCCCTTCACCGGACCGCTGAAAAAGCAGGATGGCAGCGACTGGCTGGCTGAGGGCGAAGTGGCCGATGACGGCACACTTGCGGGCATGAACTTCTACGTCGAAGGGCTGGAAGGCGAAATTCCACAGTAAGATGAAATTCCGCAGTAAGATCGAGACAAGCTGACTAACCAAAGGCCCGCACATCAGGCGGGCCTTTTTTTGATTCAGATTACCGGATCACCCTGCGTGATCAAAAGCGGCGCGAAGCAGCGGGCGGTATTCGGGCAAGGCCAGATTCGACAAGTCTCAGGCTTGCTGCAAGCTGAACCACTCAAGATGCGAGTGTTCATGGTTGTTGATAACGGGAGCCCCGCCCTGCCATTTCTGGACCAGAAAAAACCGGTAAACCGGCGGCGTTTCAGCATTGACCCCGGTATCGACGATTTGATCGAAATAGCGGGGTTCGATGGGTGAAATGGCGATTTCCTCGTTCAGTTCACGGATAAGAGCCTGCTCAGGCGTTTCTCCGATTTCGATTTTTCACCAACGAAATCCCAGCAATTCGGATAGGACGCCCGAAAATGCGCGCGCCGCCCGAGCAGCACTTTTTCGTCCTGCATGATAATGGCGCACGCATATTCGGAAGAGCGGTTGGGACCGGTCATGTAGCTTACCTGAATGCCTTGTCTCAGCAAAAAGCTGGAACCGGTTTATTCCCGCTCAATGCCCGCTCAGAACCAGCGTGTTCACTGGCATCAGTATCAAGCGCAACCGCAGGCCCGCTGCATGAACGACGCCAATCGTATCCACCACATGCAGGAATGACTTTTTCCAGAAACCCAGATCCTCATGCTCTAACCGTTCGTGATTGTCGGTATAGACATTCGCCAGACAATTGCTGCCCGGTGGTACATCGTCGGCCATGCTCTCATAGAGCGGCTCAAGATAGACAAGGATCGAGCCTGGGTTGGTGTTGTTCTGCACGTCCCGCAGCTCATCCGTGGGGCGGATCTGGCCCGAGGGGATCACATCCTGCACCTCGACCACCACCACGGGGATCACGGTGAAAGGTTTGGTCATGCAGCCCAGCTCTCCGATCATGCCGGGTTTGATGACCTGCGCGGACAACTGGTTAAACGCGGCCTGAAACCGGTTGTGACCCGAGTTGGATGGCACAAGAATACCCGCAGGGCGCAGAAGCGGGCTGACATAATCGCCAACCTGCAAACCGAATTGTTCAACCCGACCACTCACGCCCGCACTGACCACGGTTTTTTCGAGTTCCGTGAGCGCCGCATCCAGCTGCGCGTTGGCGCTGGCCAGTTGCGCAGGGATCAGCTCTTCGATCTGTTGCACGACGGCTGCGCGCTGCGAGACCGCTGCGTTGACCTGGGCCTCGCGTTCGGCAACCAGATTTTCGAGCCGGTCGATTTCAGCCAGACGCACTGCGCTGGATCCTTCATCGCGTAGGGTTGTGTTACGCTCCAGATCCTCCAGCGCCTGATCAAGGGCGGCACGCGCGCCCGCGATCCCTGCCTCAGCCTCGGCCAGATCGGTCTGGGCCACTTTCAACGAGGCTTGAACCTGTGCGATCTGCGCATTGGCGGCCTCAACCTGAGCGGTCTGGGCGAAATCCTCGATCCGGAAGATCGGTTGACCTGCGGTGACCTGTTCATTGTTGCGCACATAAACCTCGGACACGCGCCCGCCCAGTTGCGGCAGGATCGTCACGGTGCGGAAATAGGACGCCGCAGTTTTGCTGGATGGGTGGAAGTAAAACAGCGTCGTAATCACCGTCAGCGCCAGAATGGCACAGGTCGTGAGGCCCCAGCGCAGCTCGTACCACATGGTGAACAGGGTGATCTCATGCCCGATCCGCTTGCCTTGCACAAAACGACGGAACAGATAGTCGGGAAGCACGGTAATCAGTGCGCACAGCATCGTCTCAATCATGGTTCAATGCCCCTGCACTTCTGGTTTGCTTGGTTCTGGCTCGGGCTCCGGAGCCGGCGTCTGCCCCGGTGCCAACGACCGGATCGCGTCAGCGATTGAGCGCAATGGCGCTGCAAAGTCAGGAAACTGGAAGCCAGCGACCAGTACCGCAGCAACCCAGAAGATGCCATTATGCGTGAACAGAGCCAGAAGCGCCAGAATCCCAACCAGTTGGAATTGCGGATGATTTGTCTCATGCGCCATCTTTTCCGGTATCGAATGCAGGGTAAAATACGCCACGCCGATCAGAACAACCATGGCAACGGTGAAAATCAGCATGAAGGTAAAAAGATAATCACTGCCATCTGCCTGCGTGACATAAGCGGGGATATGGCCCGTTGCCATTGGATGAAGGTCTGCCATGTCCACGTTGTCTCCAAATCTTCTGATATGTGCACTAAAACCAGTCTGGAAGCGTGCGATCAAGTGTCCGATACCTTGAACTTGCGTCTTTTCGGGCGACGATGCCCATGCAATGGTCCGCTCAGACTCAAATACAACCCGTTCGGTTCGGGATATCCGGATCAGAAAGGCGCGAATGATCGATTTTCTAGTGATCGGAGGCGGTATTGCCGGTCTCAGCACCGCTGCACGCTTATCCGCACATGGTGAAGTAATCGTTCTCGAAGCTGAGGACGCGTTGGGCTACCATACGTCAGGCCGATCTGCCGCCCTGTTCGAACAGGAGTATGGGCCGGATTCGGTTGTGGCGCTGTCCAAAGCCAGCGCCGCCTATTTTGAGGACAACGATTATCTCACCCCGCGCGGATTGATGCTGGTAGCGGCAAAGCATCAACAGGATCAATTTGAGAAAGACGTAACTGACCTTGGCGTTCAGCCGATAGATTTGGAGGAGGCGCTGCAGCGCATTCCGATCCTGAATCTTGCGTCGGTGGGATTTACCGCGCTCAGCAATAGCGCTCGGGATGTCGACACAGATCGTGTCTTGCAGGACTTCGCGCGCAGAATCCGAGCGGGCGGAGGCAAAGTCCTCACCCGTCAGAAGGTGACGCGCATTCGCAAGTCCGGACACTGGACCGTCGAGGCGCAAGATACGTTCGAGGCACGTCAGATCGTAAACGCTGCTGGCGCCTGGGTGGATGAGGTCGCGCTGATGGCCGGAATTGAGCCAATCGGGATCAGTCCGTGCCGCAGATCAATGGCACGTATTCCTGCGCCCGGTGGTCACGATGTTCGCAACTGGCCCATGATGCTGGGTGTCGGGGAAAGCTGGTATGCCAAACCGGATGCAGGAAAGCTCCTGGTCTCACCTGCCGAGGCGGACCCGACCACGCCCCACGATGCCTATGCAGACGATATGGTATTGGCCGAAGGTCTGGCCCGCTATGAAGCAATGGTGACTGAGCCCGTCACACGTCTGGAAAGCAACTGGGCCGGTTTGCGCAGCTTTGCCCCGGACGGCACGCTGGTTCTGGGGCCCGACCCTGCGGATCGGTCATTCATCTGGTCTGCCGCTCAGGGCGGCTATGGCTTTCAGACAGCGCCTGGGGCTTCACAACTGGTTAGCGATCTGGTGTCAGGTTCGGCACCGACGATTGATCCCGATGCAGTTGCGGCGCTGAAACCCGAAAGGCTCCGCCGATGAGCAAGCGTAAGTTGCCCTCGAACGCCAGCGTCGCCAACGAAGGGGATGGTGGCAGATTGGTCGCCCCTGCAGCCAGCCGGAATTCCGACGTCCTGTGCGATTTGCTAGATCGCGTTGCCCCCCAATCGGGTGATGCGTTGGAGCTTGCAAGCGGAACAGGTCAGCATGTTCTTGCCTTTGCCCAGCGCCTGTCCGGCCTGAACTGGCAACCCAGTGAAATCTCTGCAGAACGCCGGGCCAGTATCAGCGCCTATTCTGCGGGATTGCCCAATGTTGCGCCTCCGGTTCATCTGGACGCGACTGTCCTTGGTTGGAGTCAGAGTTTCGACCAGAAAGACCTTATCGTTCTGATCAATCTTCTGCATCTGATCAGCTGGGCCGAGGTAACGGCTTTGGTATCCGAAGCGGCTTTGACCTTGCGACCCAAGGGGCGTCTGGTTCTTTATGGGCCTTTTATGCGCGCAGGCGAGCTGACAAGTGATGGCGACAAACGATTCCATGACGCTCTGATCCAGCAAGACCCGGATATCGGCTATAAGGACGATACACAAATGCAGGAACTTCTACGCGCCAACGGGCTTGAGTTGCTTGAAATCGCCGAGATGCCAGCGAACAATCTTGCCTTCGTCGCAAAAAAACCTGCGAACTGATCAAGATCAAAGTCGAGTTTGCTGCTCCGCTTCATATGCTATTTTTGATATGTATGAAGAGGAGCTTTGCTATGACCTGGCAAAACGCGCTGGATGAAACCCGCAAGGGCTTGCGTAACTTGAACAGCACCATCCCTGATACCGCGCGCGCTTTTGGCGCATTGGGGAAATCGGTCAAGGAAGGCGGTACGCTGGATTATAAAACCAAGGAATTCATCGCCTTGGGCATGTCCATAGCCGTACGCTGTGAACCCTGCATTTCCCTGCACACCGAAGCTTTGATCAAGGCTGGTGCCTCACGCGAAGAAGTGTCGGATGTTTTGGCCATGGCCATCCAGATGGGGGGCGGACCGTCGATGATGTATGCCGCCAAGGCCTTGGACTGTTTCGAAGAGCTGGCCGGCAGCTAACTGCGTCACCTTGTCCCTAACGGATCGAGGTCTGCTGCACGTTTCACACAGACAACGCCAGACAACGATGGAGAAAATGAAATGAAACCAATCTTTGCCGCTCTCATCGCGACTTTTCAGCAAGTGCCGCATTCGCCGCCAGCCATGCGGATGAGGGGCTGGAACATTTCTTCGAAAGTTGGGACCTGAACAGTGACGGGGTTATCAGCCTGCCAGAGGCGACCGAGCAGCGCGAAGGCATTTTCTACATGTTCGATGCTGACGAGAATGGTGTTCTCGACACTGCAGAATATGACCTTTTCGACACAACCCGCGCTGCCGCGACTGAAACCGGAGCGGAGCGCAGCAAAGCGATGCAGGCAGTCGATACGCTGAAACGTGAATTCAACGACTCGAACCAGGACGGGCAGATCAGCCATGACGAGTTCATCACCGGAACTGACATCTGGCTGAAAGCGCTGGATCGCAACAAAGATGGGCAGGTCAGCTTGGTCGATTTCCAGCAATCCTGACAAAAAAGGCCCCGGTCAGAACCGGGGCCTTTTGATTTATCCATCCTTGCGGATGACCTCATTCTTCGGATCGTAGGGGCTGTCGCAGGTAACAACTGCATCCCAAAGTTTGTCCTGCATTTTGACCTGCAGCTTGGTGCCTTCGACCGCCAGTTCGGGCTTCACATAACCCATACCGATGGATTTCTCGAAGGCGACCGAGTAACCGCCCGAAGTCAGACGGCCGACGCGCTCTCCCTCCGGCGTATAGAGCACCTCGCGACCCCACGGATCGGCATCGTCCGGGCCATCAATCAGCAGAGTGCAGCATTTCACACGCACGCCGGTCTCTTCCAGCTTGGCCTTGCCGTGGAAGTCCTTCGACAGATCAACAAACCGCGGCAAATCGGCTTCCAGCGGAGTCGCGTCGCGGCCCAGCTCGGTGCCGAAGGCGCGATAGGATTTCTCCTGGCGCAGCCAGTTTTGGGCGCGTGCACCGACCAGCTTCATACCGTGCTTCTCACCGGCTTTTTCCAGCAGGTCGAACAGGTAGTTCTGCATCTCGATCGGGTGGTGCAGTTCCCAACCCAGCTCACCGGTATAGGCCACACGGATCGCATTGACCGGGCACATGCCCAGTTCGATCTGACGGGCCGACAACCACGGGAAGCGCTTGTTGGACAGCGCGGTATCCGGGTCAGCGTCTTTGATGACCTCTTTCAAAACGTCGCGCGACTTGGGTCCGGCGATGGCGAAGACGCCCCACTGCGTGGTCACGTCCTGGATTTCGATGTAACCGAACTCCTCCATCTTCTCTTCGGCCGCCTTGCGCAGATAGTCGGCGTCATATTCGGTCCAGGCACCGGCGGAGACGATGTAGTAGTTGTTCTCGCCATAGCGGACGATGGTGTATTCGGTGCGGGTGGTGCCGTGCGAGGTCAGCGCGTAGGTCAGGTTGATACGACCGACCTTGGGCAGCTTGTTGCACGTAAACCAATCCAGGAACTGGGTCGCACCGGGGCCTTTGACGACATGCTTGGTGAAGGCCGACGCGTCGATCAGGCCAACGCCTTCTCGGATCGCCTTGGCTTCTTCGACGGCATACTGCCACCAGCCACCACGACGGAACGAGCGGCTTTCCTTGTCAAAATTGTCCGACGCGTCCAGCGGGCCGAAATAGTTCGGACGTTCCCAGCCGTTCACCCAGCCGAACTGAGCTCCGCGCGCCTTCTGCCTGTCATAGGCCGGAACGGTGCGCAGCGGACGGCAGGCCTCACGCTCTTCGTCGGGGTGGTGCAGGATGTAGACGTGCTCATAGCACTCTTCGTTCTTGCGCGCCGCGAATTCGGTGGTCATCCAGTTGCTGCTGTAGCGTTTGGGGTCTAGCGAGGCCATGTCGATCTCGGCTTCGCCGTCGACCATCATCTGCGCCAGATAGTAGCCGGTGCCGCCAGCAGCGGTGATGCCGAACGAGAAACCCTCGGCCAGCCACATGTTGCGCAGGCCCGGCGCCGGACCAACCAACGGGTTGCCGTCAGGAGTGTAGCAGATTGGGCCGTTGAAATCGTCCTTCAGGCCGGATTCAGCGCAGGAGGGAACGCGTTCGGCCATCGCCATGTACTGATCCGCGATCCGGTCCAGATCCAGCGGGAACAGGTCGGCGCGGAAGCTGTCCGGCACGCCATGTTCGAACTGCGCAGGAGCGCCATGTTCGTAGATACCCAGAATCCAGCCACCGCGTTCCTCACGCGCGTAGGATTCGTTGTCGGCGTCGCGCACAACGGGGTGTTCGGGGTTGCCCGCTTCGCGCCATTTGACCAGCTCGGGGTCTTTGTCCATGACGATGAAGGTGTGTTCAACCGGGATCGCAGGCATCTTGATACCCAGCATCTTGGCGGTCCGCTGTGCGTGGTTACCTGATGCAGTCACGACATGCTCGGCAGTGATCACAACCTGCTCATCTGAAGGAACGAGATTGCCACCCTTCTCGACCATCTTGGTGCAGGTAACTTCCCAATGGGTGCCGTTCCAGTGGAACGCATCGGCCTGCATCTTGCGAACAATGTCGACACCGCGCTGACGCGCACCTTTGGCCATCGCCTGAGTGACGTCGGCGGGGTTAATGTAGCCGTCCTCGGTGTGATAGATCGCGCCCTTCAGATCGCTGGTTTCGATCAGCGGCCAGCGTTCCTTGATCTGATCGGGCGTCAGCCATTCATAAGCAACGTCACATGTCTCGGCGGTGGACGCATAGAGCATGTATTCATCCATACGCTCTTGCGTCTGTGCCATGCGCAAGTTGCCCACGACAGCAAAGCCGGCGTTCAGGCCGGTTTCTTCCTCAAGCGTCTTGTAAAAGTCGACCGAGTATTTGTGGATGTGGGTTGTCGCATAGGACATGTTGAACAGCGGCAGCAGACCGGCCGCGTGCCATGTTGATCCGGACGTCAGTTCGTCCCGTTCGATCAACATCACATCGTCCCAGCCCGCTTTGGCCAGGTGATAGGCGATCGAGGTCCCGACGGCGCCGCCGCCAACGACCAGTGCTTTGACTTGGGTTTTCATAGCCGGGTGTCTCCCCTTGAATTCAGTTGACACCATATGGCGCATTTGCGCGCCCCGGCGCGACATTCATCCGACCAGTGATATAAGAAAAACGACCCACGCGATGAGCCGGGTCGTTTTTGTGTCTTATGAAGGGTCGCTATCCGCCGCCGAGAGTGCAGTGCTTGAATGCGCCCTTGGTCAGGCAATCGCTGCTTGTACCTGATCCGCCTTTGTTTACACGGACCACAGTTTCCTTGTCAGAATCGGATTTGCCAAAAGCCGACATCAAACCGCTCAGAAACCCGCCACCGGTGGCCTCGGGTTCAGCCTCCTCCGAAGCGGAATCTCCACTGAATTTGGCAAACAGCTTTCCAAAGACATTCCCGCCGCCTGTCTCAGCCTTCTGAATTTCGCCATCCAGGATATCCGCCAGCCCCTTGCGGTATCCAACCTGAACCAGGTCTTCTGACGATTCGATTCTATTTGCCGTGAGGTCGAAAGCATCGTTAGGCAAGCCATATTGGCTGGCCAGTGTGTTGGCCATCAACGAAAGCTCATCAATGTTTTCAAGCCGCAACCGCGCCAGTTCATTGCGCAGTTTGACGAATTCCTTGCGCAATGCAGCCATCTCGGCCGCCACATCGCCCTCGCGTTCCGGATCGGATTTCGACCCGTTGCCGACACCGGGCACCGGTTGACTGAGCAAAGCGTTCAATTCGTCATAATCCAACTGCTCCAGAAACCCGCGCAGCTTCGGCGCGGGCGCATCTGAATAGATTTGCAGACGGATTTCTTCCCCCAGACCAATGGTCGCCTTATAGATATCAAACCCGGGGTCAGCTTCCAAATCCGTGATCCCGGCGGTGACCATCGACCAGAATGACCGATCATCTACGGTGATCACACTGTATCTGTTTTGCGCAAACTGAAAATATGCCACGCCGCCTATGATGCCGAACGGCGTGTAATCCCGCGCACCCGTGCCCAACCCTTCCATGGACATGGCGATGTTACCAGCCAAGGTGTTGGACTTTGCGTTTGCTCTGAACCGCATCTGAAGCCAAACGGTATGAACGCCGTTTTCGTAAACTGCACTGGTCCGATCAAGCTTGATGGCCAGTTGTTCGACCTCTTGAACCGCGAGTTTCTTGGCGAGCGGTCGGGCGGCCTCGCTTATGTTATCCTGCAGAACCCCCTCGCGAGCATCACGAGCATAGTCAGCATCGGCGATAGCGCGACGGACCCAACCGTCAGCCGATGCGGGGAGATGGCCTCTGGGACCTTCTTTCCAACGTTTCTGCCGCTCACGCTCAATTTCTTCAGCAGCGAGTTCGGCCTGATACAAGTTGAACCGTTGATTGATGGTGTCCACATACCCGCCAAACGACAATCTGCCTTCGGTTTTCTTGTCCTGTTGGAAATAGTCCAGACCTGCAACAACTATGACGGCGATCAACAGGAATCCGATGAACCGCAATACACCCATGAATAACCTCGGAATCAAATACTGCTTTTGCCCGAACCACTCACATAAAATTGAGGCGTTGTTATGACCAACCCTCGTAAGTGGGGTCAGAGAATCTTGCCGGGATTCATGATGTTATCGGGATCCAGTGCTGATTTGATCGCGGACATGTAGCCCGTCGCTGCGCCAAGTTCCTTGACCAGATAGGGGCGTTTGCCCTGCCCGATCCCGTGCTCTCCGGTGCAGGTGCCGTCCATCGAGATCGCCAGATCGTTCAGCCAACCGACGAAAGTATCGGCAGCAGACACTTCTTTCGGGCTGTCCATTTCAAGCAGCACCAAAGTGTGAAAGTTGCCGTCACCGACATGACCAACGATCGGAGCCTGCAAGCCAAGTTCCTCCGCCTTGCCCTGAGCCGCCGTCACACATTCGGCCAGTCGCGAAATCGGAACGCAGACATCAGTTGAAATACCGCTCGCCCCCGGGCGCAATTGCAGACAGGCCCAGTACATATCGTGCCGCGCCTGCCAAAGCTTGTTGCGTTCTTCTGTCGTCGAGGTCGAGGCGAAATCCGTGCCACCGAAATCCTCGGCGATCTGACCGAAGCTGTCGGCCTGTTCCGCGGCACCACTGTCTGATCCGTGGAACTCAAGCAACAGCAGTGGGGTTTCAGGCAGGTCTAGCCCGGAATAGGCATTGGCGGCACGTACAGACATCTGGTCCAGTAGTTCAATACGAGCCACAGGTATGCCGTACTGGATGGTCATCATCACCGCCTGACAAGCCGCATCCACGGTCGGGAAAGAACAACGGGCCGAGCTGATCGCCTCGGGAATGCCCTGCAGGCGCAGAGTGATCTCGGTGATGATCCCCAGTGTCCCTTCAGCCCCAATCAACAGGCGCGTCAGGTCATATCCCGCCGAAGACTTACGTGCCCTGTGGCCTGTGCGAATGACCTGCCCGTCGGGCATTACCGCCTCAAGACTCAGCACGTTATCCTTCATCGTCCCATAACGCACCGCGTTTGTACCCGAGGCTCGGGTGGCCGCCATCCCGCCCAGCGAAGCATTGGCGCCCGGATCGATAGGAAAGAACAGTCCCTGATCACGCAGATATGTGTTCAGGTCGGCACGGGTCACGCCGGGTTGTACGGTGCAATCCAGATCGCCCGCATTGACCGACAGAATTCTGTTCATCTGGCTCAGATCAACCGACACTCCACCTGCAGGCGCGTTCACATGCCCTTCAAGAGAGGTGCCCGTGCCAAACGGGATCACCGGCACCTTATGCGCGGCACAGGTTCGGACAATCTCGGCCACTTCTTCGGTGGATTGCGGAAATACTACTGCATCGGGGCTCTGGTTCTCGATCCATGTGGTTGTGTGGCCGTGCTGTTCGCGGATCGCCGCTCCGGTTTGCAATCGATCCCCGAAGCGTTGCTTCAATATCCCCAACGCCGTCTCGATCCCGGCCTCGTTGCGTGGCAAAGTGGATGCCTGCACCATCATGTTCCCCTTTGCGCCTGAGGCTTACAGCATTGCGGGCACGACCTGATCTGGCGGACGGTGACCATCCTCGAAGGTCTTGATGTTGATGATCACCTTCTCACCCATCTCGATCCGCCCTTCCAGAGTTGCCGAGCCCATATGCGGCAGCAACACCACGTTGGGCAGTTGCCGCAGTCGCGGGTTCACATCGGTGCCGTGCTCATACACGTCCAATCCGGCCCCAGCGATTTCACCCGCACGGATCATGCGGGTCAGTGCGTTTTCGTCGATCACCTCGCCACGCGACGTGTTCACAATCACCGCCGAAGGTTTCATCAGCTTCAGCCGCCGCGCGTTCATCAGGTGGAAAGTCGAAGGTCGATGGGCAGTTGATCGAGATGACGTCCATCCGGGCAACCATCTGATCCAGACTGTCCCAATAGGTTGCTTCAAGCTCCTGCTCGATCTCAGGGCGCAGGCGGCGGCGGTTATGGTAATGCACCTGCATCCCGAATGCGCTGGCTCGCCGGGCAACGGCCTGCCCGATCCGACCCATGCCGAGAATACCCAGGCGGCGTCCACCGACCCGGCCGCCAAGCAAAGCTGTCGGTGCCCAGCCCTCCCAATCTCCTTTTTGCATCACGCTCAGCCCCTCCGGGATGCGGCGCGTTACAGAAAGGATCAGCGTCATCGTCATGTCCGCTGTATCATCGGTCAGCACTCCGGGCGTATTTGAGACCAGAATGCCGCGCTGCCGGGCGGTTGCCACATCGATATTGTCGACACCGGCTCCATAATTCGCAATCAGGCGCAAATTTTCGCCCGCTTGCCCCAGAATGCCTCCGTCGATTGTGTCGGTGATGGTCGGCACGAGCACATCGGCCTCTTTCACCGCTGCAACCAGCTGATCGCGTGTCATCGGCGAGTCATCGTCGCGCAACCGCACATCGAACAGTTCACTCAACCGGGTTTCCACTGCTTCGGGCAATCGTCGCGTAACGACAACACTCAGACGTTCTCTTGGCACCTCAGCCCTCCTACCGCTTTGCAAATCGCCGCGCGCCATGGCATCGTGGCGCAGGATGACACGGGGCACAAGAACCCCTTGGGCATAGACCCGAGCTTTTTTCGAAACACGGTCAACAGGCAATAAGAGCAGGCAGGCAGTGAGTGCGAGGTTTTCAGTGAAACGCCGTGTGATGACGGTGATTGCCGCATTTGTTTTTGCGTTTGCCACCGGCGCTGTGTCCGCGCAGGACAAACGCGGCCCGGTCACGAATCTGCCGTTGCCACGCTATGTCTCGATGAAAGCTGCCGAGGGCAATGTCCGCCGTGGCCCATCCCTGACCCACCGAATCGACTGGGTGTTCAAACGCCGCGGCATGCCGCTGCAGATCACCGCAGAATATGGAAACTGGCGGAAGGTACAGGACCGCGACGGTGCTGGAGGCTGGGTTCATTATGCCCTGCTGTCAGGGGTGCGAACAGTCCTGGTTGAATCGGACTTGCTGCCTGTCTACGCGACAGCGGACCCTAATTCAAAGGTCAACGCCCATTTCGAAACAGGCGTAGTGGCGCGGCTGGGAACCTGCACCCCCGACTGGTGCCGTATCTCTGCCGGGGGGTTTCGTGGGTGGACGCTCAAAAGCAACCTTTGGGGCGTTGATGCTGCCGAAATCCGCGAATAGCTATTCCGCAGCCTCACCCCCGCCACGCTGAGCCAGCTCCTGATCCAGAAGCAGCAGATTCCAGCGATCCGTACCTGCCGCCTTCACCTTATCGAGAATGGAGGTAAACAAGTCCTCTTCCTCGATCTGTTCGGCCAAAAACCAGTTCAGCATGTTTTGCGTGCTATATTCCTTTTCAGCCTGAGCCAATTCGAACAAAGCGTTGATCTGTCCCGTCACAGTCTGTTCCTGCGATAAGGCCTGCTCCAGCACGTCGACCGGCGACGCATAATCCGAGTGCGGTTTCGCAATCCCTTCCAACTCAATTCGCGCGCCTCGCTTGGCGACAAAATCGAAGATCCGCATCGCGTGTGTTTCCTCTTCGGCCGAATGGCCCCGGAACCAACTGGCAAATCCTGGCAAATCCTGAGCCTCGAAATAAGCCGACATTGCAAGATAGCTGTAGGAAGCGTTCAACTCATTATTGATCTGCTTGTTCAGCGCCTCGGCGACTTTTGGGTTCAGATTCATCGCGTGCTCCTTCCAACTCAGTGGCGTGTGGTTGGAAGATAGTATCAGGGATTGATATCCTCAATGGCGAGGCTTCTTATTTTATAATAATAAACAATACCTTACAATTTTCCTTCTGTAGCTGAGTTTCACCTGCAACTGCATCGGCCGTCTTATCTCGGGCATTGATCTTCCCCTCAAACTCTTCGCGCGCGGGCATAACAGGTAAGCAATGAAGACGCCGATATGGTGTTGAATTATCGGATCACATCCACCGCAAGTGTCATTCAAAATTATTTCCAGATTGATGACACTTTTGTCCTAAAAAGCTCTTGAACCCCGCAACCAACAGTCGTAGATAGCCGCTCACCGTTGGGGTGTAGCCAAGTGGTAAGGCAGCGGTTTTTGGTACCGTGTATCGTAGGTTCGAATCCTACCACCCCAGCCATGATTTTCCCGTAACATATTGATTTTGAACAAGGTTTTATAATCTCGTTCCGTAAATGTTGCGGGATGAGGAGAAATCCCGCAACATTTTTGAAGTTGCCTGCATCTGGCGCTTTCACTAAGGCTTTGAAATAATTGGGGAGTCCCTTTTTGTTTGAGGCAAGATGAAATACGTTCCACCGTCGACTGAAGAAACCGCATTCAACTGCCCACATTGTGGCGCGCTGGCCAAACAGTTTTGGCGGTCAGCCTACGCGCATCCAATGGACAAAGACGCGACACCTCAAATCTGGACGCGCGAACGAGTCGACAACTTCGACTTTGATCAGTTTAAGGACGAAGTACGCGAGGATATGCGAAGATTGGTCGAGCGTTGCGCAACCGGTGCTCCTTTTTTTGAAAAGGATGAAAAGTACGTAAATTCTCACATTGGGAACCTCTGGTTGAGCCGCTGCTATAACTGCGATCAGCTTTCGGTTTGGATTTACAATCGTTTAGTTTATCCTGTTGTTGGGAGTGCCCCAGTAGCGAATTCTGATCTACCAGCCGAAATTAGGCGTGACTACGACGAGGCAAGTGCGATTCTTGATGTGTCACCTCGAGGTGCTGCGGCGCTAATCCGTCTGGCAATACAAAAGCTATGTGTGGAGCTTGGGCAGTCGGGCAAGAACATAAATGAAGACATTAAGTCCCTTGTTCAGAATGGTTTGGACACTCGTGTTCAAAAGGCGCTGGATGCTGTGCGCGTCATAGGAAACAATGCCGTCCACCCGGGCCAAATTGACCTTCGAGACGACCGAGCGACCGCCGAAACCCTGTTCCGGTTGTTAAACCTTGTCGCAGAGAAGATGATCTCAGAACCGAAGCATGTCGACGAAGTCTATGCAACTTTGCCCCAGTCCCAATTGGACGCGATTCAAAGACGCGATAAGAAATGACAGGTTTCTGCGTTGCAGAAATTCCCGCAACAAATCCCGCAACATTTTCTCGCCAAACCAGCTGCAACTTATTGAAATTAAATGTTTTTTGAGAAAATCAGAATCCTACCACCCCAGCCATGATTTTCCTCTGTGTCGTCCGGTATGAATCGGAACTTGTCCGGCTTGAAACGCAACTTTTGTCGAGTAAGAGCGCAACTTTTACCAAAACTGGCGGTTTTGCAATTGGCTCTCAGCCCAGTTGGCTGGTTGCCTAGTTTTAAAGAACTGCCACGGTACATGAGGTCTGGAGGTCCTGGAAACAGCACCAGGGCGGGAACAGGCCGAGAAAATTCTGGGCGAAGAGCAGTGCCGGGAGTTGGAGATGATTTTCCCGAATGCGTTTCCTTCATCTGGAAATTCCGCCATGAATGATGCCAGAACCTTTGCTGTTGGAAAAAAAGCCAGAAAGCTATTGCAGAGACATAGGCAAAACAAAAAACCCATCTATGCCTAGTCGTTTTAGGGGTCGAGCGCGCCTGAGTGCTAAATCCTTTTTCTAGCAAAATTTGGCTGAGCTGCCGTTTGTTCCAAGCGCGGCGGATTCAAACATAGAGCCCAGAACGTCCGATGCTGCACTCTGTACGAATGTCAGCTTTGGGTCGAACTCTGATCTTGTCGCGTTGAGGTTTCTTCAAGGCGTGTTTTGAGACGGCCCACAACTTCTTGCGTTGTCGCAATATCATCTGGCGACAGACCTTTCGAGAGTTCATTCACCCATGGGATTTGCTTCGCAATCGCGGCTTCGTATAACTCCTGCCCCTTTCGAGTCATGACAACCAAGTGCGCCCGCTTGTGGTGTGGGTTCGGCTGAAACTCCACCATGCCTTCTTTGCTCAATTCATTGATGATCCGTTGTACGCCCTGCCGGTGAACGCCCATCGTCCGTGCATGCCAGGCAACGGATTCCGGTCGATCAGAATAGGCGATGGCACCAAGAATCTGCCATCGGGCACTTGTTAGACCGAGTTCTGATACGAGGCGATCACCGGCAAGCTGCAATCGACCGTTCAGCCGAAACACATCCAGTATCAATGCTGTCACGGCTTCTCCTTCTTCGGTCCTTCGCGCATCCGGCATGTCGATTCCTCATTTTATTTGACAACGTGTTGTCATTATGCTTGAAGCTTCCTAAATATGACAACATGACACCAAAATGAAACTACTTTCAAGGAGTACCGAAATGGTCAGCTTCAAACCCCTCGACCCCGAGTTTCCTATTGAGCGGCAATTGGGCATCGACGCTGGACCCGTCGTTCTTGTCAATCTCTTCACAGTCGATCCCGGTGACCAAACCGCCTTGGTTGAAGCTTGGAAGAGCGATGCCCAATGGATGAAAAAGCAGCCGGGTTACATCAGCACTCAACTGCATAAGGCTATTGGTGACGGCAGCATGTACCTGAACTACGCGGTCTGGGACTCTGTTGCGGACTTCCGCGCCGCGTTTTCAAACCCCGAGTTTCAGCGGCAGCTCAGCCACTATCCCTCAAGCGCTGTGACCGCCCCCCATCTGTTCGAGAAGGTTGCGGTGCAAAATTGCTGCACGGCCTGACGAAATCTTTTCCAAAAGCCAATTTGAGTGGACCGCTATGAAAACAAAGATTCACGCCATCACGGGCGGCATCGGCTTTGTGATGATCCTCCTCTTCTGGACATCAACAGCCTCCAGCGAGCTCTTTGCGAGCCATGAAACAGTCGCAACCGTCAAGGCATTGATCTTGAAAGGCATGTTCATCCTCATCCCGGCAATGGCCATCGCTGGCGGGTCAGGCATGGCAATGGGCCGGAAACGCAAGGATGCACTTACGAAGGCCAAGAAAAGCCGCATGCCTGTCATTGCGCTGAACGGCTTGCTGATCCTCGTACCGGCTGCTTGGTTTCTGGCTGGCAAAGCCGCTGCTGGCGAGTTCGACAGCACCTTTTACACAGTTCAGGTGATTGAGTTGATCGCTGGCGCAGCCAACCTCGCGATGATGGGATTGAACATTCGCGATGGCTTGCGAATGACCGGCAAAATTCGGAGGCCTCGCTGAGAGCTCGATTCTAGTCCAAGCACTGGCGAAATTGTCGACATTCGAGCAAACGCAGCGAATTGGTGCATTGTTGGGCCAAGCGGATCTCAAGATACACCTAACACAGTGTCGGCCTACTGGTCGCTTAGAACAACCAAAGCTTGAAAGTGCCAAGCGCAACAAACCGCAATCACCCGTGACGGGTGTTATGTGAAGCAATCTCTGGTTGAGTGGTCCGTCCGTCCACAGCCTACCGGCCCAATCACCTAACACCACATTGAGCGGCTTTTTCCCGCCCCATTGATCTTGTTCGCCCAGTCCGATATTCAGACGGGCTGCGTTTTCGGCCGTCTATCCGAGCCCAGCCCGAACCAACGAGCCAACCGATGGAGGGTGCCATGTAGTTCAGAAACTGCATGAAAGGCCAATGACATGGCCCACTACAAACGCAAACGTCCCCGTACCGTGCTTGGGAACGGGTACTCACGCCTAGGTCTGAGCCGTCGTCTCGGAAAAGACCCGGATGAGGTCCGGTGGCTTGGCAATTGGCCACGCTATCACGACATCACCTGTCACACGCGTCCAACGAGACGCAAATCCAAGGCTCTTGCGTCCGGCATCCTGAAAGGCGCTGATCCTGACGACCTAGTCTGGCCCGATGGGCGCAAGCCCCACCACTATTATTGGTGAGTATGTGCGGCGGAAGCATTCCATAACTCCGCCGCGCACTTTGGCTCAGGTGGCCGTTGAGACGACCGAAGCAGTTTGGCCCGTTGCGGCCATCGTTAGATCACGAACCGAGTCCAGCGTCTTTTCTCACTATGAACCGCAGCAAGTTATTGCCCTCGGTCATGAGGTCGTGGCGATCTTCGTTCTTTTTCACTACGGATGCCCACGCCATTTGATCCTGTATGAACCCCATGTAGCTCCCGCACGCGTTCAAGCGTGATGAGTTTGGGTGCTGAAATTTCCGTACCCAGAACTTTCGCGCCGGTCTGCAGCGGATAGTTCTCCCGTACAAAATCCTGCACGCAAGCCCTGAGCTCCGCTGTTGCCGGGTCCTCTTCAGTTTCTTTCAGCCAGGTATAGAATTCGCCCATATCTGTTGTGAAATATGACCGCTTGGTGGAAGACCGACGCCTTGCACGTTCCAACTCGGATTTCAGGGTTTCCGGTCCATTCTTCAAAACCTCGAACCCAGTTTATGACTCAAAGGTCACAATTCAACTGATGTCCAACATCGGGGGCGCCTTCCGATGTCGAACGTTCACCTTGCTTCTGGTCCAACTATGACGGTTGGGTCAGGTTCGTGTGACGTTCAACACGGTGTCGGGCGACTCATAGTTTTGCCATTGGCACGCGGCCAAGTCATTGATTTTGAATCAACTGGATTTTCCTCGATGCACTAGTTTTGCCTTTTGCGACTCAAAGGTTTTCCATTGCGTTGGAGCAGAGTGATATCAGCCATTCGTCTCAGGTGCAGAGAAAGCCCAGAAAGAGCCCAACCTGTACCCTGGATTTTATTGCTGCATGCGCTTGTAGCAGTAACAACATTGCAACTGCCGAATATCTTGTGCGGCCAAGCAGCGGAAAGAACTGTCATTCATGCAAATAGCAGCGATGCTCGCGGCGGCAGTTCACAGTTTGCTCAACAAAGCCGTCCTTCACTTCATCCGCAACAGCTATCGCCTAGCTGAATTGGTGGACACGGGACCGTGGCATATGAACAGTAAACACAACAGTCGCCTTCCAACGGCTTCAAAACTGTTTTGCACGACTTGCATTCATAGAACCACTGGCAAGCATCCGTTGGCATTTGCTCGGTTTCGCTGTGGCCGCACTTCGGGCAAATCAGGGTGCTTTCTAGGACTACAGTTTGTTTTGTCATAGTCTCACATCTGCATGATCAGGTAATCGTTAATCCGTGCCTCGTTAAACACAACGACCCAAGCCACGCCGGTGATTAGAGTTGTTCCTGCAAGCCGCCATTTTAACGTCGGTAAGGAACCGCGCCGATAAGATACCAGCCACGATATCGCGACGAGCGCCGTTGAAATCGTCAGCACATAGTAACTCGCTGCCGCAACCTTCCCAAAGATTGCCAACCAACTGCCGCCCAGCCCCAGTAACATCATCATCATGGGCAAAACGCAGCAAGTCGCGACGCCAAGCGCTGATAGCGATCCCAAATAGCTGAGGCTAAGGTACTTCTGCATTCTGTTTCCCTGATGGACTACGTCGCGCGGAGTTGTAGAGACAACAACCTCTCGTATAACTTCTGTAGCCACTACAGGATCAAGACAGGAAATCTCACATGTTTGCGATTGGGGAGGCATCCCGGCAAAGCGGTGTCGGAATTGAAACTATCCGCTACTACGAACGCGAAGGGATCGTGCCGAAACCAGAAAGGGCATCGAATAATCGACGCATGTACTCTGCGCACGATGTGGGACGGCTTTGTTTTCTAAGGAAGTGCCGAGACTTGGGTTTTGCGCTTGCCGATGCAAAGGTGCTTCTCAACCTGTCCGAAGGTGATAGCGAGGATTGCCAATCCGTTAAGGAACTGGCCGAGCTTCATATCTCCAATGTGCGTATGAAGATAATCGAACTTAAGCGATTGGAGGCCGCCCTGAATGAACTTACGGCCAACTGTAACATCGGTAACGTTTCTTGCCCGATGCTTACGCAGATACGGACCTACTAATGGCACTTTGAGGCTCGCAGTCGCCCTATGCCAACGCAGCATGACCCAAGATTCGGGCCGCGCAGAATCTACCGTTCGTTAGAGAGGTCAACTCGTTGATTTAGTAATGTTTCAATCAATCAATGAACATTTGTGCCTGGCCGCGGTGTTCTTGAAGCACGCGGCGATTTCGGACAGTGAGCCCTACCTGCCGTGCCTGAGCAATCAATTTGCTGCATACGCATTCGGCAGGTTTTATCGGAAGCCGACCTCTGATTTCCGAACCACAGAGCAATGGTTCTGCTTATCTTTGTCCCAAATTGGGCTGGGCAGACTTAGATCTTCTGTTGCTTTCCGTTGTATCAAGGCTTGTATCGTGTGTACTCGAAGTCCATATACACAGGGCTTACGTTTTTCTTTTTCGACCTGCTGTCTCCCAAACTCGGCGTTCAGTCTTTCGATTCAGACCGACCACGCCGAGTCGCCGCAATAATGCGGGCGGCAAGTATTAGGAGACTTCCACCATGGCAAATGGCACAGTAAAATGGTTCAACTCGACCAAAGGTTTTGGCTTTATCGAACCTGAAGATGGCAAGCGCGATGTGTTCGTGCATATCTCAGCACTTGAGCGTTCCGGCATCAGCGAATTGAAGGACGGCCAGAAGGTCACTTTTGACGTCGAAGCTGGCCGTGACGGGCGCGACAGCGCCGCCAATCTGGCACTGGCCTGACCTTTTACGGGCACCCTTATGGGGTGCCCGTTTGCACAATGGGCTGCTAAAAGCCCTTGGAGAACAAGTCAGTTGCAACAGCAGGAATTGACCCGGGCGCTCGCGCAATACCGTGTGCCCGATACGAAGCGTAGCGTTTTTGAACTGACAATCACTGTCATCCCCTTTTTCGCGCTATGGGGCGCAGCGTGGTTTGCGCTATCCCTTAGTATCTGGGTCACTGTTCTATTGGCCATCCTGGACGCCGCATTTCTGGTGCGTATCTTCATCATCATGCATGATTGTGGTCACGGATCTTTCTTTAGAAGCCGCACCGTTTGCAATTGGACCGGCCGGGTTCTGGGTGTTCTCGCCCTGACACCCTATGACGTCTGGCGGCAAAGCCATGCGATTCACCATGCCTCAACCGGTAACCTTGATCGGCGTGGTATGGGTGACATTCCTACATTGACCATTGAGGAATACCTGAAACGGAATTGGTTCGGGCGTGCCGCTTACAGGTTAATCCGGAACCCTTTTTCCTGTTCTGTATCGTACCGGTCTACACGTTCTTTTTTCAAAATCGCTTGCCCTTTGGTTTCATGCGGTCAGGCTGGCTGTATTGGGCAAGTGCAATGGGAACAAACGCCGCGATTGCGGTGGTCCTGGCTCTGATTTTTTGGGCCGGAGGCATTGAGGTTTTAGCGTATGTTTTCCTGCCAACCATGATCGTCGCCGCATCGATTGGTATTTGGCTATTCTATATTCAACACCAGTTTGAACACACGACCTGGGAACGGGAAGAAGTGTGGAATCTTCAGAACGCCGCATTCTATGGAAGTTCTCACTACGCCCTGCCAGGCATCCTGCGGTGGTTCTCTGCCAATATCGGTGTGCACCATGTTCACCACCTTGCCAGCCGCATACCGTTCTATCGGCTAAACGAAGTTTTGCGTGACCATTCTGAGTTGGAAAACTGCCAGCGTATTACTCTATATCAGAGCCTTCATTGTGCGCGATTGCATCTTTGGGATGAAAAAAGTCAGCGCCTGATGACATTTTCAGAGGCTTTGTCAAACGCCAATCCCAAAAAGAGCTTAGTGTAGTCTGGCGCGGACCAAATAGGCTTCAATAGTATCACCGCCGAGGGCGCGGATAGCCTCTAGTCGGTGAAGACCTTCAATCAGCACGAACCTTTTGTTGTCAGCGCGTATCTGGATCGGGGTCTTCTGGCCATTCTTCAGGATATCTTCGGCCAGCGTCAGAACTTTTTGTTGATCAAGCGTTTTCGCCCGTTTCACAGGTACATAGATCAGGTCGAGCGGATATGGTCTTTTCTCCAACATAAGCTACGTGAGCAACCTTTCGTGCATTTGTTGCGGTTCGAAGTTCGCTACAAGAGCTGGGGCTGGAACGTACGTCATAGAACCGAACGAACAGCGTCGCGCAGTTCCTGATGCATGATCCAGGTTGCTGGCTCATCTTCACTTTCGATGTGAGAAAATGCCAGGACCTGAGCGGCGCCATCATTCTGTACCGATCCGGCGTCGGGTAGATCTAGTTCCAGGTATTCTGCGATCAATAGTCCGATTTTCTTGAAAACCTTGATGGACGCCTCGCGCGATTTGTAACCGGCCGCCTGAGACAAGTGACCAATGGTCAGACCGTCCTTGCCTGCGATAGTAAGTGCTTTGAGCATTGTGACCTGCGCAGGGGTGAGCCTGATCTGTCGCAACGCCTCGGTATATTCTCTTTCACTGGGAACGAGGGTGCCAGAGTTTCCCTCCAAACGGCGTTGACCGCTACGCTTCCTGTCTCGTTCTTCGAGAATTTCTTTTAAGGCTTCAATGGCCAATGCTGGTGTTTCGCCAACTGCATCGGCAATCATTGCCTGCGTTTTAGCCGGTGGCTTAGGAAATGCCCTTGCAACACAATTGCCGCTCAGAACGCCAGCCTTAATCATGTACTTTCCAAATTCTTCCTCAATCACTCCTGATACGTCAGCGTTCCGCAACTTACGAACACTGCGGTCCTGAAACGCTCTTTGTTCCAGACCATGAGCTGACATCTTTGAACCGGGAAGGGTTACTTGAGGGGCATTTTTACGCATCAGAGAAACACCACCACAATTATCGCTGCAACGCACACTGCTAACGCAATAGATATCTTAATCCCATAAGACCGGCGACGCACCTTTTCGGCTTTGAGAATTTTACCCAGGTTTTCGTCAATCGAGTTATGGTTCACGGCTTAGTCCTTCCGGATTTGTCAGGCGGCTTTGGTTTCCACCAACTTATTGTCGCGGCACATTTTCGGTGCACTGGTCGTTCTGTCTCGTGAACGGCCGGTTACATTCCCAACCATCACCTCTTCGATTCAAATGAGCGTTTGAAGGGACAAGAATCGCAACGCACTTGTCCCGGTTTGCGCGAAAACCACGTTCGCATTTCCATCCGGAATAAGTTTCAGGCGCGAGGTATGCATGCTGTGGAACTGCCACAGGCTCACAGCCGCTATCCGCTGCCCTGTAACCTCTGATGCACACCCAACCATCCGCGCTGTTTTTGTCAGTCAGGCGGCCGTTGCTCGGGACACTAATCGCAACACAATCCTGGTCTTCCTTACGAAATCCCCAGTCACAGTGTACTTCCTGTGCGCCAAACCGGGTTTCGACGTACCCATTTTGAGGCGCAATCAATTCTTCGCATTTTTCTCCGACTCGTCGGAAGAGCCGATTGCACTCCCATCGATCTCCAGTCGATGCAAGATATGCGTTTTTAGGAACTGCTATTTCCTCACAAAGATCTCCAACACGCTGGAATCCATGGTTGCATTCCCAAACTGGACCATAGGAACTACCGGTCAAATGCGCATTTTGAGGTGCGTTTGCTCTTTGACACGATCCGTTCTTGTTTTCGAAACCTTCGTCACAAACCGATCCGTCGGCATTGCCTGCGACTTGGGCAGGAAGCTGCGTTCCTGAGAGCAACACCAAGAGTGTCGGGATCAGGCAAAGAACGCGGCGCAAAAACACGATGAATGACTGAATGAAGCGGAGCCTGAGACCTGATCTATCGGGCATCAAGCACGCAATTTATGAGCCATGTGCTGTTCATACGGCGCCTTCTTTAATTGGTCACCCGATGACTGGGGCTTGTCAGGTGACAGTTGCGAATGCTTGCGAGGAACTAGCTCATCACGAAGACCCCAGTGAAACCCGTTCCTATGCTGGGGCACATGCTACAGTTATTCTGAAGGCCATTGGATCATCGAAGCCGGCAGCATCGCGGCGACGAGTAACTTTCACCAATGCACTTTTGTGGTCCTTAGCCAGAATAGAGTCAAGGAAGTTTCCCTTGTCGCAATGCAAGTACCGCCAGGGCAGGTAGTTTTTGAAACTGCCGGTGACCAAGATCCTTGGTGAACTACCGAAAGAAATTGTCTGGCCTGAGTGCGGCGAAAGAGGAGTATGTGATCAAGGCTTCCCCGTGACTATGAATGACTGGCCTGATAACATTGGCTGCAACGCAGCGATTTTCGCGCCGCTTCTGCACAAGTACTCGCGGCGTGATCAAATGGCCGCTCGGTCCCGCACCCTGTAAATTGCGCCTGAGCCGAGAAAACTGTGCTGCGAGCGTACGCAACAAGATTTTGACACTTCCGCTCAGGGCACGCTACGTCCCACTCCTGCGTAAAAGAACTAGAACCACTATGGATTGGCGACCGACAGCGCCGCTCGCCAAACTGTCTCAGATGTCTATGCGCTCTGCAATGCTTAGCGCGTCTTCCAATTCAACGCCCAGGTATCGCACGGTGCTATCGACCTTTGTGTGCCCAAGCAGAAGTTGGACCGCGCGGAGATTTCCTGTCTTGCGGTAGATCTCAGCTACTTTGGTTCGGCGAAGCGAATGCGTGCCATATCCGCTCGGTTCCAATCCGATTGCGGTCACCCAGTCTCGAACCAGCCTGCCATACTGGCGCGTCGAGATGTGTGGTCGATTATGGAATCGGCTTGGAAACATGAACCGGCTAGCAAACATTTCCGGTGATTTTACCCATACCAATACAGTTTCTCGCGTGTTTTCCGTCAGTTCGAATTGAACAGATCGCTTGGTTTTGCTCTGGATCACCGAAACACGCTCACGGACGCGATCGTCTTTGACAAGATCGGTCACAGCGAGTTTGACCAGATCGCAGCCGCGTAGCTTGCTATCAATCGCGACGTTGAACATTGTGAGATCACGCATATTTCCAGAAAGTTCGAGCCGGGCACGGATCGCCCAGACCTGTTTTGGGAGTAGCGGTCGTTTCTGACCGATGATCCGCCCTTTGTTCCAAGCTCTGGGTTTTGGGGTGACTGCAGGTAGTTGGACTCTTGGCATATTTTGCACTCCGATCCACCCTCCGCACCCAAGCAACAGCACCGCGCTGACCACCGAATAGTACAAGCGGCGTGAATGCCTGCTGTCCGATTATGAATACTGGCATGGTTTAAGTGTGTGCATTAGGCGGCTTGAGCCCATATCACTACGCATAAGAACGGTTCGAGTCCAAACCGCGCGTACGCTTCGTCTTCAGCACCGATTACCGATCGGGTTCCACGTTAAAAGGCCCGGGTCAGCACCAATAAGATAAAATGAGATATGATCAGAAAAGCTGGTAAGACCGGCGTCAGGTTATCAGCGACGCCGAGCTAACCCAGGGCTTACTGATACGCCATTTCGCCACGCGCTCAACCCCTTGCAGCGTCGACAAATCCGCTCTCCGAACCCTTCGCTCCAGAATGGCGTTCTGCAACGAAGACACGGGCGTTCTTGCGGCACGTCATTGTGGGCGCGAGCCATGATCGTATCTGCTTCGTTGTCGGAGTCTTCCATCAGTTCTTAGCCTCGATTTCTGTTTTGGTTAATACAGCGACTGGAAAAGAAAGTTCCGAGCCCTAAGCCTTGAGATTGAAGGAGCTGCCTGGTTCAGACTGTCCGATGGGACGGCCTGTAATCCGAGGGGTTTTAATAGGACGAACTGGCATTCCTTCGTTCTCAGCAGCTTGGACAGCGAAAGCATACCGAGAACCGCTTGCGCATCCTCGTGGTATGGCTCGTTGATCTGATGATCCGTCGTCTGCCTCAGAAATGAGCGACTCCGAGTAGAGGTGCCGAAGTTGAGTCTCAGACACACCATCCGCTTCCATGATCAGTTGCACCATCGGATCGGCCAAAAGTTGGTCGAGCAAGAATTGTGACAACTCTTTCGCAGACAATTTATCTATTGCGCGTGCTCTGTCCAAATCAGCAAGAGAAACGGTCAAGGTTCGCGCCAGACCGGGGTGAGATTTCCGTGGATGCAGAGAGATTAGCACTGATGCTTTCCAGGCTTCTGGATCCAAATAATCTGGTGGTGCGGAAAGCTCAGTTTCTATGTCGTATTCGCCCGCCGGGAGTAATTCGTCAAAGCCAGGGAAAGTAAACGGCCTGGAAAAGACTGCGATTGTCTTGCTGGTTATCTGGTTCATTTGGGTAGTTCTCCTTTGCTGATAGCGCTCGGAGATGCAGACAAAAACAAGCCACCCTCTCCCGGCAGGGTATTATGAACTTTGAGGTTTCGGCTTTGGTTTTTCGGGGACGGTGTCAGGCGCTTCAGACGTAACTTCTTTTTTCGGCGCGTCCGCATCGTTTTCCTTCAGTGCGGCAGCCGCTCTGGTCGTCAAGTCCTTGAAAGACATCATTTTGATCCTTTGATTGTCCGCACCACCCACGAGCCCAGATGGGGTGTGAAAAGTGAATGCGGATACCACCAATATAGGTATTGGTGGCCCAATTTACTACGTAAAGCCGTAGAATAAGACGGGTGGCTGAAGCAGAACCGAGGCGGCGGCAACCTGGCGCGCTACTTTCGCTTCGAATATGGGCGATCAGTGTTCGCTGCGGTGCAGTCAACCAATGCGCCATCACCATGGAAGACTTTTGCTACATCGGGTGCAGCCATGCCGCGCGAGAGCGCGCTATAGTTCAATTTCAGCTTCACCTCGCCACCAGGGCGAAGCAGACAACTGGTGTTTTCAACAACGATATGATCACTGGTGGCTCCGACGAACGTGACGCCAGCAGGGAATATTAGACCCGCCGCATCGGTGTCCTGGAGTCCAATCGCAAGGATCGACCGAGTATTCGAAGGACTGTCTAAAGTCACACACTGCATTGAAGGTATAGGATAATTCATTTGCAAGGGATTTGGATTTGATTTGGCTTTCGTTTCGATCACTTCCGCCCAAAGCGTAAAAGCATCTGTGTAAAGCCCGCCGATCGCGTGCCCCGATACGGGATCGGTACCCAACAGGATAGCCTCACCCAGACGCAGGTTGTTGATCTTTCCGGTCGCACCCTTGCCAAGCGCCCATGGCAAACTGGCGGAGCCGCCGCCTGACACTGTTTCAAGAGCGGGTCCAAACGCGCGCTCGGTGTCGATGGCAAGCGACGAAAGCAATGCCATTGCTTCTGCAGAGGGTGCCACATGACCCAGACAGGCAAAATTTGCGCCAATCCCCTTCAGAGAAATCCCTTCCATTCTAAGAATTTGAAACACAGTGCTTTCAAGGTGTTCAGGCGGGATTCCTTCCCGCATATCCCCCATTTCCACCATCAGGATAATGTTGTGAGTAATGTTCTTTCCCAGCGCACTCATGGCCAGGCTTGCGATAATGTCCATCTCTGTGTTGAAGCTTACATCGCAGTAATCAACAACTTGCGCGACCTGGCTCAGCATGGGTGTTCGGATCAAGGATATGGAGCACGAGATTCCAGCATCGCGCATACGCATGATATTGCTGATCCGCGCGTCCGCCAGCCCTGTCGCGCCGCCTTCAAGCATAGCATTCGCAATCTCAGGGTGACCGCACACGGCTTTTGTCACGCCTGTAACCGTAATTCCACGGGGTCTAAGGCGATCGACAAGGAACCGTGTGTTGTAAAAATTTTGCTCAGATCAATGTCGATACGCAGCTTGCTCATTCAATCGTCGTTACAGGTACGTGCTGCAAACGCGGAAAGGCAGAAAGAACCATGTTCACCAAGTTTGATGAAGGACGGTTCAGAGCGTCAGTGACCGGGAGGTACAATTTGCAGTTATAATCTGTGATGGCCTTTGAAATCTCAACATCATTCATTCCTTCATGGTTGATCGTCATGCCAATTACCTCTGTGTTCGCAAAAGCCTCGATCAGGGTGATTTCATCGCAAGGGTCGGGCATAGTCATGTTGGGGAAATCACATCGACGTTTTCGTTTAGGCGCGTGTTGAAGAATAACTGCATGTGGCTGACTGCCTCGCAGAATGAATGCTGATGTGCAAAAGGCCGGATGGCTTAGCGCGCCCTGGCCCTCGATCACTATGACATCCGGGTGTTCATCTTCAGATGCTGCAACAACAGCGCGCTCAAGCTCGCCACAGCAAAATTGCGGCGGCACCGAATCCATCGCGACACCATACTTGGCGCCCTGCATCAATCCTGTCTGGCCGGTACCGACCAAAACTGTTTTGATCCCATGCGCGTTAAGGGCACATGTCAGGATTGTCGCGGTTGTACGCTTTCCAATTGCACAATCGGTGCCGAACACCGCGATGCGGATCGCCTGGACGTCTCCAATACTGCCATCTAACAGGCGCAGGTCGGGATTGGGCCGCGGCTTGCGAATGTCGCGTATCGTGACATCGTGAATTTTGGCAAATCCGGCGAGCTCTTTATCATCACTAAGAAATTCATGCAGTCCACTCACGATGTTCATTCCGAGCGTTATCGCATCCACAACAACTTCGCGATCCTCAAGGGACATTCTGCCGCTGGCCGGCGCCATTCCGTAAATAAAAGTGTCGGGGATCGTAGCTTCATTAGCGACGGCGGCATCAAGATCATCGAAGATGGGAACCTGATTTGCGAAATTATCAAGCACTTTGCCACTGTCACAACCGCCATACGTGCTGTCGATCACCGAAAGAACGCGATAGGCCTGTGAATGTCGAACCAGACCATTAGCCGTCTTGCCATCGATCTTTGCGAAGTTTCCTTCGCAATACACAATTGCAGTCGGTGTATCTGTCACGAGTGTCTTGCGGTGAAGCTCTGGAAAAACTGCTTGTTCAGGCGCCAGCTTTTGCGCATCGCTGGCAATGAACTGCTTGGCATCCGACGCAATGGGTACGGGTTTCATATTTGTTCCTTTTTAGAGTGTGAAACGCGCGTCCTTGGTAAGGACGGGCAAAAATTGTGAAGTTTGGGAAAGTGGGCTTTCTGTCTGAATTCTCACTGGTTCAGAACACACAGCCCTTCTGATCGATGATAGTTTTTGTGGCATTGCCACCCATTGCCGGATCGGTCGATATGGGCATTTGCCGGTAGCTCGATTGCATTGCAGCGATCACCGGACGCCTCGTAGCCACGTTCGCATTTCCATCCAACTCCATGGATCGCGTCATCGTAGAAAGCATTTTCAGGCACAAACACGGCATCGCACCGTCCGTCGCGCTCAAAATACCCACGCTCGCACGTCCAGGGACGCCCGCTGGTTGATGCGTTCAGAAAACCGTTTTCCGGCACCGCTACTGCCACGCATGCTTCTCCGTCTTTTTCGTAGCCACGGTTGCAACGCCATGCAGATCCATAAGTGCTATTCGTCAGGTAAGCATTATCCGGCACCACGATTTTCTGGCAGCTATCGTCTACTCTTGTGTATCCACGCAGGCACCGCCACCTCTCACCTGATGGATCGAGATATCCACCTTCAGGCACAATCACTTCAGTGCATGAGGTGCCGCCAACTTCAACAAAGCCGTGCATACATGCCCACCCTGAGCCGTAGGTTCTGTTTGTGGGGTATGCATTCCCCGGCACGACAATGGCCACGCATTCTTCGCCTTCCAACCGATAGGACAAATCGCATTCCCAACCGTCGCCATACTTATTGGGATGCGCGTTATCCGGGATCGAATTTGTTTCTGCCGATGCGGGACTTGATGAGATAAGGGAGCCCGTCAAGCAGCTGAAAACGCCAACAAACAGCGCCGTCATGAAGTGAGAGTAAAACCAGTGCTGGTTTTTTCGATTTGTCCTGGTGCAAACGACGTTGTCCGAATGTTGAGTGATTGAGTTACGATCCATCCAGGTTCAGCCCCTCAATGCAGGCCTGTGCTAGATCTTTGTTGGGGGTTTGGGATCCCGGTACCGTTGCCCAGCCGGCTGCCATAACGGCATCCTTTCGCTTGAAAGAAGTAGCTTCTTTGATCGTCGTTATTTTTCGGCGCGTTGGGTGTCAGTTCTCGCCATGTCGACGCAGATCGGAACCAACGCAGCGATTACATTGTCGCGGGACATGGCGTTGGCCATCTTGTCCGCGTTACTGCCGGTCATCCATCCACCCCAAGAAAATCCAACGACGCCTACGAAAACCCCTCCGATCAGGGCGCCGTAGATTCCGGGTTTAAGCCATTCGGGCGTGTTCATAATCTATTCCTCCTGCGGGGAAAGCGCCGCATCGCTGTCATTGTTAGATGTGGCCAAGGTTTGGTCTTGCTTGAGCGCCAGTTCAAAATCTTCTGGGTCAATTGGGCGCATTTCCGTGCGGCCTGGCTTGCTGCCTTTGCCCTGAACTGTCAGGTAGGTTCCGGTTCTGCGATATGCTTCGAAACTCAGGCCCTGTAGTAGTTCTTCAACAACAACTACTTCATACTCGCCTGCAGGAAGTTCATCCGGGTAGCCGGACAAAGAGAACGGATTTGAAAACGTCACCAAAGAACTGGACGATCTCGTGCTCACCTTGGTCCTCCATATAGTTTGTTGGATCTTCCCCGCGCAGTCTGCCGCGGTACACGCTCGTAAGCGCTGCGGTAGTACTGGCGTTGTAATTTAGAATAATGTGCAAATGGCAGACGCGCGCTGATCGATGTTAGTCTGCGGCCAATGACCTGAGATTTTATTGGAATCTCAAATGCATTTGGTGCCCGAGGATCAGGTACTGCCAAAAATTGACTAACCTGCGTCAGTGCAACGATGTTTGGATTCCGGCAACGTGATGTGTGTTGGCGGGATATTTGCTGGCGTGTTCTTAACGAGTATTTGAGAAGCGCAGGAAATCCAGTACCGCAATCGGACTGTATTTATCTTGCGCTTCTTTTTCGGTGAAATCCAAAATCTGCCGAAGCGAATGGCGTCTCTAACCAGGTAACTATCATCAAAATCCCGGCATCGCTGAAGGGGTGAACCTATTGCTTCAACAGTGGCCCGGCCTGATCCAGATAAGTGGGGTCAAAACCGGCCAACGTCACCAGTCCGTCATAATCATCAAATGCCACTTGCCCGGATTGAAAAGTAACCAACCCCTTCTCCCGCAGTTGCCGTAGGACACGATTAACATGCACGGCACTCAGTCCCAGCGCATCGGCAAGGTGGTATTGTGTCAGGGGGCAAGTGTATCCCGTCTTGTTTGCCATCCCGACCTGAGTCAACCTCACACCAAGTTCCAAAAGAAAATGCGCCATGCGCTCACCCGCATCTCGCCGTCCTATGTTGACCAGGTGCTCAACCACCATCGCTTCATCTCGAGATACCGCCCAAAGAATTGCTGTCGCCAGCCGGGGCGTCTGCGCAAATGCTTCCAGGAGATCATCCACTACTACTTCAATGGCTTGGATTTCCATGATTGGTTCTATGCTGTGATCCGAGGTGTGCAACAAAACGCTTCGCAAGCCCAGAAAGTCACCCGGTATTTGGAAATCGACGATCTGACGCGACCCGTCAGTCTGGGTTTTGTAGGAACAAACCCAGCCCGAGGCCAGAATGTAGGCCGCCTGCTCTGATTGCCCTTGATGCACAAGGTCACGTCCGGCTTCAAAGGTTCTGCGACGCTTGTGCAGGCGTGCCAATACCGCAAGTTCAACCTCAGTCAGAGCGACGAAGTTTGAAAGCTTTCGGGTGAGTGGACTATTTTTGATAGTGCGCAAGTGTTCTTCCTTCATCGATGAGCAGCCCGCGAAACTATCCGACGCCAAGACTGCTTTCGATCAGTTAAGTATACAGCAATCTATGCCAGTATGGTGCAATTCATCGTGGCGCTTCCATGCTTGGACGCCTGTTAGAAAAGGACGTCTACCATGGCTGACCGGCAAGACCATTCAGGAATGGCCGCACTCTCAATTTGTGAAGCGCTTTTGCTTGCAATTAAAGATCGTGAGCTTCTGCCCGAACATGAAATTGTGGGAGTTCTGCATGACGCAGCTGCTGTCCACGAAACAGCGGTCGGCAATAACGATGAAAAGGACATGCACCAAGCCGCCGCTGTTCTGATAAACAAGATCATTGCTTCCGGCTATCGCGTTCGGCAGTAACGTTAGTTTCCTGTCAGAAAAACAAGATTACGCTCGTCAAAAAAGCATAACAACAAATAGAAGCACTATTGGTGCTTCGTTCCCGATCAATTCAAACACGAAGCAAGAACCAAAGATCCAATCTCTGCAATATCTCAACTTAATGAAAAATTCCACGACCGCGAATTACTCCCTCTTCCCCGCCACCTGCATGAGCCACAACGAGAATTTGCTTACTGGCTGAAGGCCCGCATGGCCTGTCCTACTGCACTGCCTGCGACAACGCAAACGTTGGCTTTGTTCGGCGTCTAAGTTGCTGATCCTATGTGCCTCGAAACTACAGTTTGATAGTATCGCATCATCATAGCTTTGAATGACCGGTCTGGCGACAACAGCTGCAACGCAGCGATGAATGTGCTGCGACAGCAAATCAATGCTGCGTCAGCAATTGCCGCAATCGCACAAGTCCGGTTTGTCCGCACCTTACCAGTTCGAGCACCGCGCGGCGAATGGCCATCCGTCCCAGATCCGTCTTTCACGGATCTCGCGGCGAAGGTGTCGGCAGAGCCCAACCTGTACCTTGGAATTTCTCGCTGCGTGCGCTCGCAAAATGAAAATTGCCGCAAGCGCTTAGATTTCTGCGCCGCAGGTAAGCGGGAAGACCGGCCATTCGTTCAGGGTGCGGCGAGCTACGTACAGGAAGCTTACTGGTTGCGAATATTCTCGATCTTCGCTGCGGGTGCGGGGAAGCCTATTTCGGTCAATGAAGCCCATTGCTAGATAAAACGAAGGGGGCCAAGGCCCCCTTCTTGTGACTTAGCTTACATCATGCCGCCCATGCCGCCCATGTCGGGCATGCCGCCTGCAGGTGCGCCTTCTTTGGCGGGCTTGTCGGCAACCATCGCTTCCGTCGTGACCAGCAGGCCAGCAACCGATGCCGCATCTTCCAGAGCAGTACGAACAACTTTGGCCGGGTCGATCACACCAAACGAGAACATGTCGCCATATTCTTCGGTCTGAGCGTTGAAGCCGAATGCGGCATCCGAAGATTCGCGTACTTTGCCGGCAACAACCGCACCGTCGACGCCCGCGTTCTCAGCGATCTGGCGCAACGGCGCTTCAATCGCCTTGCGCACGATGTTGATGCCTGCATCCTGATCGGCGTTTGCGCCTTTCAGAGTCTCCAGAGCTTTACCGGCCTGAACCAGAGCAACACCGCCGCCAACGACCACGCCTTCCTGAACAGCAGCGCGGGTTGCGTTCAGAGCATCGTCCACACGGTCCTTACGCTCTTTCACTTCAACTTCGGTCATGCCGCCAACGCGGATAACGGCAACACCGCCTGCCAGTTTGGCAACGCGCTCTTGCAGCTTCTCACGGTCGTAGTCGCTGGTGGTTTCTTCGATCTGGGTGCGGATCTGAGCAACACGTGCTTCGATCTCGGCTTTCTCGCCAGCACCGTCGACGATGGTGGTTTCGTCTTTGGTGATCTCGATTTTCTTGGCGGTGCCCAGCATGTCCATGGTGACGGACTCGAGCTTCATGCCCAGATCTTCGCTGATGACCTGACCACCGGTCAGGATTGCGATGTCCTGCAGCATGGCTTTGCGGCGATCGCCGAAGCCCGGTGCTTTGACAGCAGCAATTTTCAGGCCGCCGCGCAGTTTGTTGACAACCAGAGTTGCCAGCGCTTCGCCTTCAACGTCTTCTGCGATGATCAGCAGAGGCTTCTGCGACTGGATCACCTGCTCGAGCAGCGGAACCATCGGCTGCAGCGAGGACAGTTTCTTTTCGTGCAGCAGGATCATGCAGTCGTCGAGCTCTGCGATCATCTTGTCTGCGTTGGTGACGAAGTAAGGCGACAGGTAGCCACGGTCGAACTGCATACCTTCGACAACATCGGTCTCGGTTTCCAGACCTTTGTTTTCCTCGACGGTGATAACGCCTTCGTTGCCAACCTTCTGCATCGCATCCGCGATCTGCTGGCCGATTTCGGCTTCGCCGTTGGCCGAGATGGTACCAACCTGAGCAACTTCAGCGCTGTCTTTAACTTCACGCGAAGCGTCTTTGATACCTTCGACAACCTTGGCAGTTGCCAGATCGATGCCGCGCTTCAGGTCCATCGGGTTCAGGCCAGCAGCAACCTGCTTCAGACCTTCGCGAACGATGGCTTGAGCCAAAACGGTTGCAGTGGTGGTGCCGTCGCCGGCTTCGTCATTGGTGCGGCTGGCGACTTCTTTCACCATCTGCGCGCCCATGTTTTCGAACTTGTCTTCCAGTTCGATGTCTTTGGCAACGGTTACGCCATCCTTGGTGATGCGCGGCGCGCCGAAGGATTTGTCCAGAACCACGTTGCGGCCTTTGGGGCCCAGCGTCACTTTAACGGCATCAGCCAAAATATTTACACCGCGCAACATGCGATTGCGGGCATCGGTCGTAAACTTGACGTCTTTAGCAGCCATGTGACTTGCTCCTTAGTATGTTGTTTGTTGTTACCTGGTGAACCTGAGGCGTCAGGCGGCTTTTGCCGCAGCAGAATCCTCGATGATCCCCATGATGTCGCTTTCTTTCATGATCAGCAGTTCTTCACCGCCGATGTTGACTTCGGTGCCCGACCATTTGCCGAACAGGATCCGGTCACCTACGGAAACGGCCATTGCGATCAGCTCGCCGTTGTCCTTGCGTGCGCCTTCGCCGATTGCAACAACTTCGCCTTCGCTGGGCTTTTCTTTTGCGCTGTCTGGAATGAGCAGGCCGCCAGCGGTTTTTTCTTCGCTCTCAACGCGACGAACCAGCACACGGTCATGTAGAGGTTTGAAGGCCATTCTGAATTCTCCTCAATTGGCGATTCATCCTATTAGCGCTTCCAGCTGGAGAGTGCTAACAAGCGAGATTTCGGAAGGGTAAATCACTGTTTCAAGAGGTTTGACTGTAAATATTTTTGGCGTCGCGGCGCTCAGATAAAAACGTTATAAATCAACTTAATAAATAAAAATGGGTAGCTCAAAAATTAACATCTAATACGAAGCAATGTTACTTCCCGACTGCCGATCAGCACAGGTTCGCGGGGCGCTTCGCTGCCGATAGTCTCACACCCGACGATTGATAAATTCAAGCCTCCTCACATAGAGCAAAAAGAAGCCCATGATATGCGGCTCAACGAAAGGCCGGGCCATGCGCCCATACTGTCAGAGAGTATCGCTCGCCCTGCTCAACCGGCGTCACCTGATGTAGCAAAAAGCTGGGAAAGACTGTCGCGCTTCCCTGATACCGACTGGCTGTCACTGCGTAGGCATCAGGCATGATCTCAAGGTCGCCCCCGTCATACATTCCCGGCTTGCTGAGCTGAACAACCAGCGTCAGTTTCCGTTTTCGAGCGGTCGGGCCATCTCCTATATCGGAGTGCCAGGCAAAATGACCCCCATCAGAGGCCTTGTAGCATGCAACCTGCGGGCTCTCGGAGAACTCCCGCAGATCAAAGTCAAACTTGTCAGTGTTGGAACGGCGCACCAGGCTAATGAGACGCGCCATGACCCATCCGGTTCCATTGACGTCGTCCAGCCAGGTCACATCACATCTGCGCAAGTTGTGATCCCTGTTCTGGCCGACCAGCAAGGCCTCATTTGCCGGGGCTTGCTTCGATGCGGCAACAATTTGCTCGCATTCCCGGGAGGTGAACGCTCCGGGAATCGAATGTATTTCCATCATCCTGAACACCATTTGTCAGATTGCCGCTGAATATTGCGACAACCTGCTCATGTCGCTGCGCCGTTTTCGACCAAAGCGTTCGAAAGCGACGCTTTTTTGTTTGTGAGACGCAAAATTATTTGGGATTTGCGGTTCCAAGACCACGTGCCTGTTCAACCATGATTCATACTGGGTTTCGGAATGGCAAATGCCCGTCGGACTAAAGTCTCACGTCACATTCAGACCAAAAGCGGCATCATTGCCGTCGCGAGGCTTAAGACGAGGAAAAACCCTGCCATGTCAGTTATCGTCGTCAGCAAAGGGCCGCTGGCGACCGCTGGGTCCTGACCGATGCGCTTCAACAGCAAAGGCAGGACGCCGCCGATTGACACAGCTATGATTGTGTTGAGCCCAAGCGCTCCTCCGATCACCAAACCCAGAAACGGATTGCCTTTCCACATCCACGCAACGGCGCCGATCAGAAGCCCCAAAACGAACCCGTTGATCACTCCGACCGACACTTCCTTGATCCAGACCCGCATGGCATCAATCGGTCGGGCAAGGCCGAGGGACAGTTCGCGCATGCTCACGGCGACGGCCTGATTGCCCGAGCAGCCGCTCATGTCGGACACCATCGGCAGGAAAACAGCGAGCGCGATCACAGCAGCGAGGGTTTGTTCGTAGGCGGCGATCACGCTAGCTGCGATCACGTTAAGAACAATATTGGCCGACAGCCATTGTAGACGCCGCCGCGCCCGAAGTGGAATCGGCATCGACCGAAGTTCATCGCCGAAGACACCCTGACGTTTCAGGCTGGACGATTCCGCGCGTTTCAGCAGAGCTTCATCGACGGCTGAACGTGAGACGACACCCACCAGATGCCCGTCCGCCTCGACGACCGGCAACCCAAGAAACGGGTGTTCACCGAACAAGTCTTCCAGCTTCTCCAGCGGCATGTTGGCCTGGACGGTAATTGGGGGCACCATGATATCAGTCAAACGCGCGCTTCGGCGAGTGGACACGAGGCTGCGTAATGAGACCACACCAATTGGAGTGCCATTTGAGTTCAGTACGTAGGGATGCTGGCCCCGATACCGTTCGAGGTCATATTCTTCGTTGGCGAAGCGCCTGAGCACTCTTCCCACTGTATCGGTCTCGGAAAATGTGAAGGCTTCTGCAACCATGAGGCCGCCCGCGACATCGTCCTCGTACTCGACCAAACGACGAACTTCTGCGGCATCTTCGGGATCCATCCGAGTAAGGATCGCCTCCGCATCCGCGTCTTCAAGCTCTCCAATGACATCAGCCTGAACATCCGAATCCAGCTCTTCGATAACCTCTGCGGCTTGCTCCGACCCCATGCGCTCGACAAGATCGACTGCCAGCGCATTCGGTGCCTCTTCGACAAGTTCGGCAGCCAATTCCGGTGGCAGCAACGAAAGTGCGATGCTCCGCTGTTCTCCTGGAAGATTGAGTAACTCACGCAATGCATCGCTCAACGGAAGAGGATCAAGCAGGTTTGCGAGTTCAGCCCCGTCACGCTCTGACAAAGCCTGCTGCAACTGCATTTCCAGTTCCTTTGGGAAAGTATCTGTGTCGCTCATATTCAATTCTTTGATGGGGATTCTGGTCAATGTTGGACTTATAGCAGATTTTAATTGTCTATAGACAAATAATTATTGCCAATATAGGAAAAGTCATGCGTGAAAATGACTGGATATCCATGACCGCTGAACGCTTGGCGGAACTTTACGATCAGGACTTTGGCGGTAAGGCAAATGGACGTTATCGAATTCCGGATAAGCTCGTGCGTCGGATCGCAGGGCGCAGGCGTTTATACGAAACTGACATCCGTGCATTGTCGGTCTCGCTTTTCGAACTTGGGTACGTGTTAATCGATATGGACACGTTTTATGTCGTGATGAGCGCCAATTCGTTTGTGAACTACAGACGTGCCAACGATGACTGCATAGAGTAGACGCTATGGTGAAGCGTGCGGCACACCCAGAAATCATAGGTTGGCGTGAACGCATCAGCCTGCCCGACTTCGGAATAGAGAATATCCCGGCCAAGATAGACACCGGTGCAAGAACCGCAGCACTCCATGCTGTAGATCAGACAGTGTTTGAAATTGACGGCGAGCGATGGGTTGAGTTCATGATACCAGTCCAGAACCGCCGTTCACCAAACCGGGTTCGAACCAGAGTTGTCGACGAACGCGAGATCAAGAACACAGGTGGTGTCCCAGAACGTCGACTGATCGTTAGAACGCAGCTTTTGCTTGGACGGCATCGTTGGCAGATCGACGTCTCTTTGGCCAACCGTGCGAAGATGGAATTTGATCTGATCCTTGGCCGCACCGCCATTCGCAGGCGGGGGATTTTAGTCGATCCGGGTCACTCCTATCTGCTGGGTTCCGGAGAAGCTCCAACAGGGATCAAGAAGAAAGCCAGACGCAAGGACCCGGAAGGACAACGCCAATGAAATTTGTCATGCTGGCCCGGAACCCGGACCTTTATTCGCACCGCCGTCTGAAAGAAGCCGCCGAGCAGCGCGGCCACGAGCTTGATATCGTGAACACGCTGCGCTGCTACATGAACATCGCTTCACGCCGGCCGGAGGTCTATTACGATGGTAAGAAGCTCGGGCGTTATGACGCGGTGATCCCCCGGATAGGAGCGTCGGTCACGTTCTATGGATTGGCCGTGCTGCGGCAATTCGAAATCATGGGTGTTTTCCCACTCAACGAGTCAGTGGCGATTGGCAGATCGCGCGACAAGCTGCGCTCCATGCAGCTCATGGCGCGGGACGGCATTGGTTTGCCGGTCACCACCTTCGCTCATGATCCGAAACAGACCGGCGAAGTTCTCAAACTCGCGGGCGACGCTCCACTGGTGGTCAAGCTGCTGGAGGGTACGCAGGGCATCGGGGTGGTTCTTGCCGACTCAAACCGGTCGGCAAAATCCGTTGTCGAGGCTTTTCGCGGCGCGAAAGTTAACATCATGGTCCAGGAGTTCATCAAGGAAGCGGGCGGCGCAGATATTCGTGCGCTTGTGGTTGGTGGCCGTGTTATCGCGGCGATGCAGCGGAAGGGGGCCGAGGGAGAGTTCAGATCCAACCTGCACCGGGGTGGAAGTGCCCAACCCATCAAGATCTCGCCCGAGGAACGCTCTACCGCCGTGCGTGCAGCCAAGACGATGGGGCTGAATGTCTGCGGCGTAGATATGCTGCGCGCCAATCATGGAGCGGTTGTCATGGAGGTGAACTCCTCACCAGGACTTGAAGGGGTGGAAAAGGCAACCGGCATTGATGTTGCGGGCAAGATCATCGAGTTTCTGGAAAAGAACGCCACCAAGGGAAACACCAAGACCAGAGGGCGCGGATAACGGCTATGCGCGAGCCATTTGAAATCGGTGGTTTCACCGTCCCGGCAGGCACGCGGGCTACGCTCGATCTGCCGGTGAGCGTGATGTCCGATCATACGCCTGTCAGCATGTCAGTGCATGTGGTTCATGGCCGCCGCCCAGGACCAGTCCTATTTGTCAGCGCGGCAATTCATGGCGATGAGGTGATTGGCGTCGAAATCGCACGGCGATTGCTACGGGCACCTCAACTCGACAAGATCGCGGGCACTTTGCTGGTTGTGCCAATCGTGAACGCGTTCGGCTTCATGACCCAATCGAGATACCTTCCGGACAGGCGCGACCTAAACCGGTCGTTTCCCGGCAGCGAGGGTGGATCATTGGCGGGCCGCCTCGCACATATCTTTATGACCGAAATTGTTGAGCGTTCCGATCTCGGTATCGATCTTCATTCTGCCGCGATCCACCGCACCAACTTGCCTCAAATTCGAGTTTCTCCGGCTTCGGATGCGACGATCAGATACTCCGATGCGTTCGGTGCACCGGTCGTCATGATTTCCAAGCTGCGCGACGGGTCCCTGCGAAAAGCGGCACAAGAGCGAGGTGTCGATGTGCTGCTGTTCGAAGGGGGAGAAGGGTTGCGTTTCGACGAGCTTTCGGCTCGGGCGGGTCTCGCAGGTATTCTTCGGGTTATGAACGCGATGGGCATGGTCGCCAAGCGTGGCATCGCTCCCGTGCGTGAAGCGCCGGTTCACGCACGGACGAGTTCCTGGGTGCGCGCTCCGGTCGGTGGTTTGCTTAGAACGTTCAAGGCGGCAGGCGAATATGTGGAGGTCGGCGACTTGCTTGGCCGGATCTCGGACCCTTTTGGTGAAATCAGAATGGATGTTCTTGGAGAAGCGGACGGTATCATTGTGGGCCGCACCAATTTGCCATTTGTGCACGAGGGTGATGCCTTGTTTCATATCGCCAAAACGACGAGCGCCGATGTTGAAATGCGGGTCGACATGATCGCCAATCAGCTCGACGGCGATCCAATGTTTGATGAGGATGAGATCATTTAGGTGGTCAGAAAACAAGAACGCGGGGCAGTTGCCTGCCCCGCGCCAGATTACGAGATTGTACGCAATACGCGGCTCGCTTTTACCTCCCAAACTGCGAGCGCGATCAGCGCCGATCCCGTTAGCCATGCATTTGCCGTCGCCACAATGTGGCCGGTAAAGCTCAGGGCCGCAGGTGCGGCAATTAGAGAAACCCCAAGTGCCGATACCGGAGCCACCCGTGCGAGAAGGTGGCTCCGGTCGCCAGCGCCAGCCATGACCAAAGCACCAAAGCCAGTGGCCATGAAGACGAGAGCTTCAGATTCAGCCATACCCTGTAACAGGGTTTCCTGACGAAACAGGAGAAATGGGGACAGAACCAGCCAGATACCCATCGCGGCAAGCAGCCATTTCTGGGGTGGGATTGGCTTTCTCATAACCGTGACGACCTTTGTTTACTGATCCCCTACTGGGCCGGGAAGAAGTTCTGCATCGACAGCGGTAACGAATTCGCCGTCATTGATGAACCCATCGGAATCCGCATCAATCTCCAGGAAGAAATCTTCCGAGGCTTCAGGGTACTTTGTCTGAAGCTCAGCCAAAGACGCCATACCATCACCGTCCATGTCTAAGTCGGCAGGCGTTGCGAATGCCGGAAGGGCAAACACTGAAGAGAGCAGAGCAACAATAGAAACTCGACTCATTTTTCTTCTCCATGAGAATATGGGCTACCTTTCATGGCGCGCCCAGTTTGAGGTTGGTGTAGCGCGTGGGCGTCGGTTGGGCTTCTCTGTTACCCAGATTGCAACGGCTCCGCAGATCGGGACCTCCACTACAATATGAGAACGGTTGATTTGCGTTCCGACCTGGTGGGGACACTTCCGCGCTACGCAATGGATATGGCACAAACGTACCCTATTGAATAACGAATTTTTCTCGCGGATAATATCGAATATCCGAATAGGTGACCCATGGACATTGAACTTGCCCGGACCTTCCTGGCCGTTGTTGAAACGGGTACTTTCTTCGATGCTGCTGCTCAAGCGCGGAAAATCCGGCGCGACACTCACGCCTGCAGTTCGGCGTTTCCTTATCGCATCAGCTATCTGCTGACCAATTGCAGCCTCACCATTGGCAGAGATTGTGCCGACTATTGCGATCTCGGCTGTGTCACCGACGGGGGCGAGACATCGATTTCACTTCGGTCACAACAGCCGCGACGGCCTTGTCGATCCCGCGTTTGATATCCATGGGGTTCATGCCCGCAGCCACGGCTTTCATGCCCTCTTTGACGATGGCATGTGCCAAAACGTGGTAAATGGCTATCGCCGAAATCGACTACAATAGGCCTTCAGGGAAAATTCTGAGGACACCTCAATTTTCGCCGAAACTAGAGCCGCATAGTCTCCGACCCCCAATCAGCCTCCCTTTGCAAGGTCTCTGCAGGTTCCCAATAATCCAGGTCTGGCGCGTCATCGAGGCACTCGAAATCGTCGATTTCCTGAGCTGTATCTTTCCGCAGCGGGCGGTCATACAGACGCCTGATCACCTCGAATGGATACTTGGCGAACATCGGGATTGGTCGATCAAAAGCAGTCATCGTTTCCTCCTGGGAGCATCTACTGGTCAAGGTGGCTGGCCGTCTTCAGCACCCTAATGAACGAGTGTCATCTTGCGCTGGATTGCTGTCACTGCAGGGTTGGACGTCTCGGTTAGGATCGCTTTCAGAACGGCCATCACATTCTGGCTCATCTCGCGATCAAAAATTGCGTAGGCGGAATAGGGAATGCGTGGTGCGTCCGTGACAACATCGAACTCCAAATCTGACAGGTGTTCGCAGATCAATCGATACGGAAAATAGCCACTGGCTCCAACGTCCTCCACATAATCGACAACGGCCGGGCTAGCATCCAACTGCAGGTTCGGTGTCACAAGATGTGGAAAGTACAGAAGATGCTCGGCCCTGAACTGCGGACCCCAGTCGAGGAACACATAAGAATTGTCTGGCGATGACTGCTTCTTGTCATGGCCCACAAAGACATATTCATCACGAAACAGATGCGCACGTTCACCCACATCAAAGAGCGAGGCATCATGCGTAATGACAGCATCCAGGCTTCCAAATTTGAACTGTTGGGCAAGCGTTTCCGGGGTGCCAACGACCGTCTTGATCGCAGTCTTTGGTAGCTCATTTCTGATCCTGAAGAAGGACGGCAGAAGTATATGCTCCCACAGATAGGAGGTCGTTCCAATCTCCAGCGCAACTTCGATGTCTTCTGGCAACGCAACTTCCAGTTTTGCCTTTGTCCAGGTGCGTATCAACGCCCTAGCATGCGGCAGGAAATGCCGACCAGCTGGCGTGAGGTTTGGGGCAGATCCGTTTTCCTTGAAAACCTGCTTGCCCAGCAGACGTTCCATAGCAGCGATTTGATCGCGCACCGTCGCTTCCTCCAGGCTCAGTCTTGCCGCGGCCTTACGGAAACTGCCGGTTTCGACAATCGCGACAAATGCTCGTGCAAACTTAATGTCCATCTAGCTACTTCCATGCGTTCCGGAATGGTCCAAAGGAGTGAGGGGCGGTTTCCCACCCCTCGGTGACAAACTTACTAAGAACTCAACTCGGTTTGAGACTTCACCAGTGCAAACAGAGTTGTCACCAAAACACCAAGACCGATCAGTCCGGTGTACCAAGCCGCCACGACATTGCCGGAAAATCCGAACAACCAGGGCGACGTGATCAGTCCAGCTCCGAGAATACTGCCAATGGCAATTTGAATTGCACGGTGCCTCTTGTATCAGAAACCCGCGATAACAAGGGCAAGCAGGCCGAATACCATCAAGGTCACCGCTTCATTGGTTACCACACCTTGAAACAGGGCGCCTGGTTGAACATCAAAAAGGGGGACAGGGTCAACCAGAGCCCAAATGTGGTATCGAGCCATCGGAACAGATCAAACGTTTGCATGGCAAGCGTTCCCTGGTCGGCTTTACTTATCGCCTTCGGGATCAGCGATCAGGTCGTCATCGATCGCAACGAGCATCTCTTCGTCATTGACGAGGCCGTCACCATCAGTGTCGATTTCCTGAAACACCTCTTCTGTCAGGTCAGGGTAGACCACCTGAAGTTCCGCCATCGACGCGAAGCCGTCGCCATCCGTGTCAACATCGGCGGTCATTGCGCCTGCCGTTGTGGCAAGAATAGAAGCGAGGAAAATAGCGTAGAAAATGCGATTCATTGTATTCTCCTTTTCGATTGGGCTGCCCTCAAGCAGCCCTTGTTGTTTTTGGGCGATCTCGGAGGCGCTTAGCGATCCGAGTTGTGTCCGGCTTTGGCAGCGCCGACCGTTGGTTTGTCCTTGGACCCGGTTTCGACGCGGGTTTGGGCTTGGGCTTGGGTTTGGATGTCGATTTCATGTGAAATACTCCTGATCACAGCGAGCGAGAGTCGCTCGCAGGATCAAATTCTCACATTCGTTCAAACTTGAATAACGAACTTAACATGACGATGTTATCGTAGATGCAAATAGGTGCCGAATGGATATCGAACTCGCCCGAACCTTTCTTGCTGTCGTCGAAACCGGTAGCTTTCTCGAAGCCTCAGATAAGGTGCACGTTACCCAATCGACGGTAAGCATGCGCATCAGAACCCTTGAACAACAGCTTGGGCACCCCGTCTTTGAACGGAGCAAGACAGGGGCAACTTTGACGCCAGCCGGAGTGCATTTTCAGCGGCATGCAGTCACGCTTGTGCGAACGTGGACGCAGGCAAAGCTGGATGCCGCATTGCCTGCCGAACTCTATGCCTCACTTGAAATCGGTGCATTCCCCAGCCTGTGGGATGGGTTCTTGACCACAGCTATGCCAGGCTTGGAGAACACGTTGCCAAACGTGGCCGTCAAAGCGTCCTGGGCCAACGCAGTCGATCTGAACCAGCAAGTCGAAGATGGTATTCTAGACCTCGCAGTCATGTACCGTCCCAGAAATACGGTTGGGCTTGTTGCACTGCAGCTCTTTGAAGACGAATTTGTCCTCGTCAGTAGCGACATGGAAGAATTGGGAAACCCACTCGGCGGCCGTTACATTTTTGTTGATTGGGGACCCGAATTTCGGGCGGATCACCTACTGAATTTTCCTGACCTTGTCACGCCAGGCTTGCACCTGGAAATCGGAACACTTGGGCTGCAATACCTGATGTCCACACCAGCGTCGGGTTACTTTCCGCGCCGAATTGTTGAAACAGGGATCAAGGACGGATCGCTACGAATCGTAAATAATGCACCTAGGTTTGCCTACGCAGCTCATGCTGTTTTTAACAAAGAACAAAGTGACAGCTTTCCAGGCCAGGCGGCCAGTTACCTGAAGGAAGTCGCAAGATCCTTGCTGGTCGGTGCAAAGTGAATGCGTTGACGCATACTGCGTCAGCGCATCCGATCACCAAGCTAGTCGATCATCCCTCCGGTGACGAAACCTCAGGGCTGGTAGGGATCAGTGTCTCAGTTTCTCCGTCGCCGAAGCAGCCGCTGACGAAAGCGACAGCGACGACAAGAACAACGGTCGCCGCGACACCCGCAATCCATAGACGTCTGTCTTTCATGGTGAGTGTGTCAATCGCTGAAGCCAAATTTTCGGATAATGCAGCAAAAGATGCCTGCATACGCTTTTTAGCGACATGCAGGCCTCAAGCCCGCTGTTGGACTCAAGTGGTAGCCGGAAAGCTAGTTCTGGGCGGGTGAATCGTTAAAATCTTCACGCCGGGTTTTGGCATGTTTCTTGGCAAACTTGCGCAACTGTTTTTTTGACTTCAAGCGAGACAAAATGCTCGTAGGGCTGCGATCCTGGTCGCGGATATACTTATCTACGGGTTTCTGCTTAGCCATCTCTGATTCCTCAGACCAACGATTTCATCATTGCTCAAAGCTACGCGCGCCACGGAATTCTGAGAAGCGAATTTATCTGCGCGTTGATATTTGTTTTGTCAATACACCCTCCTTAGACGCAGTCTATTTTCGGACATCTGGCTCCGAAGTTGACGGGGTGAAATAAAGTTTCCGATTCCTGAAGCGGCCATTGGCGTGACTGCAGCGAAGGTTTTCTTTGCCTGGATAGTGTTGAAAAAATCGGGATTTGGGCCGATCACAGGTGTCGCGTCAATTGGTCAAGCTTTTCGTTTCAGCCCTTTGGTGCTGATTGTGGGTCCAGTTCAACGAGGTTCCTGAGGTTGTGCGGTGGCTGCAAGTTGGAACTGTTCGTGTACAGAGACCGTTGGCAAATTCCTGCGAGGCCTGGCCTCGGACGAAGGCGATTTTGAGCGCTATCGCAGCCGGCATCCATACATAGTTAACGATCTCGGTGAACTTGTCGGCGTGGTTTTCTTACGAGGTCTCATGACGGCAAAGCACCAGTTGCCGGGACGTCAACCGCTGATCGTCACAGGGTGAATCGATTTTGTCGGCTTACCAGACCTCTGACAGCTTGACCTGAAGGCCAAGATCGTCTCTGGAGCCTTCCGAGGCTCACCCAGCCGGCGCCAGTAGCGCAATGAATACAGGGCAATTCCCCGCCCTTCACCTGCCTGGAGCCGCCGTGTTGATTGTTATCAAAACACTCGGCAACTGCGATTGAGATGAGCGCAACCCCTACGATTCTGGCACTTAGCGCGACCGTGTACTGTTCGGCGTAGCCGAGCGCCGACGTACCTCCCAGTATTTCAATTCCCAATGCTATTCCCAAGGCACCACGAACCCAGCAATAATGTTGCGAATTCAATACTGCGGTCACCAACGCCTGAAAACCTATGGACATCGAAACAAGAACCACCAGGGCCGAGGTTCCAATGGACAGGCTGGCCTGGCTGAGCATGACGAAGGGGGACAAGAGTAGCGAGAGGCCTGCGGCACCTAGGAACAGTCTTTTGATCCGTGTGCTGTTAGACATGTGTCGATCACTCCGCGACGACCGGATTATGCGTCAGTTACCGGGTCAGTGACGAGTTCTTCTCCGACCGCTTGCAGGAATTCTTCATCATTGACGTATCCGTCGTCATCAAGGTCGATCTCTCCGAATAGTTCTTCTGTCACTTGAGGATAAAACGCCTGGATTTCGGCAAAAGACGCCATTCCATCACCATCGGTGTCGATTTCGGCGGGCATTGCAAAAGCCGATGTCACCATCAGCATCGCGAGTAGTGCACCTATTGATACGCGGCTCATGATTTTCTCCATGAATGGGGCACCCATAGGATCCCAGGTTGAGATCTTCATTCTTGATGCGGCGGCCCAAGAGCGGGACCGTGAAAACTCCTCACTCAGGCGTCGGCGTCACGAGAGATCGGGAGCGACACTTCTCACAATATCATGGATCGTGTTCCGAACATGTGTCGGCTCCAGACCGCTACACAGACAATATGGGGTCAATCGATTGGTTTGAAAAACAAATTTATGTTGACGCTGATATCAGAACTACAAATAGATAAGTATGGGCATTGAATTTGCACGGACATTCCCAAGGAGGCTGAGATCCATCAGGGCTTCTTCGCCGCCTTGTTCATACAGTTCCTTGAACCGGTAGAAGCTGTCCCGCGAATAACCTATCACCTTGTAGGCCTGTGAAACGCTGCCGAGTTGCTTGGCCAATTCCAGCAGCCCCAGCTTCGGCTTGATGATCTTTTCCTGAATGCTTGTCATTGATCGACACTCTTGCTTGCGCTCCAAAAGAGCAGAAATGTCAGATCAAGTCGTGTGTTTTACACATAATCAACGGTCAGCATTCGCGTTCGTCCTCTGGAAGATCAGCTTGGTCAGCCTGTCTTCGAACGCGGGAAGAGCGGAGCAAAGTTAACGCCCGCAGGAAGCCAGTTTCATCGCCCCGCCCAGGCGTTGGTGCGAACCTGGTCTCAAGCACGGCTCGATGTCTCTCTGCCGGTCGTCTGTGACATGTTGTTGGAATTCGGTGCCGTACCGAGTTTGTGGCACAAGCTGCTGATCGATGCGCTCCCGATGCTTCGGGAAGCCCAAACTAAGGTGTTGCACACGCGAGCAAGTACTGCGCCAGCCAATACCCGCAGGGACGATGGCGGCAAAGTCCCACGTCGTTCGCATAAACCTGCCACGTGGCGACGGTACGTTTTGGAATATGGTCGTTGAACGCGGTTTGAACGGCCGCTGTGGCAACACTTGCTGTGACATGGCTAATTCAGTGCTGCTCCTGCGAGACGATGCTGCGTCAGCGAAAGCCACAGATCGAATGACAGCAAAGTCCGCATTGCAGTCTTCGTCGATCCGGACCTCGAAAGGCAGATTTTCGCAACCAACGGATGATTGACAGCGTCGTAATAAACCGCGCATCTCACTGAAGCGGTTTTATGTGAAGCGATCTCTGGTTGAGTAGTGGCCATTCAGTGGAACGAGTACAAAAGGCTGCCTCGCGCAAACAGTACTCGCGCAGCCCACACCGCCGCACATCTTTTGGGGACAGTGGGATTTGGACAAGCCAAACGCCCCTGTCCATCAGGGGTAAGACGCTGCCTTCCCCCTCGGGCAACCCTATTAGACAACACCGTGTCCTCGGCTGCGCCTGCGGGCCGCACCACTATTGTCGAATAGCATTGCCTCGCCCCCATCCGCGTTCGCCACGTGGCAGATCAGCAGGAACAAGCGCCTTCGGCGTCTGATCTGCAAATCAGCCCTGATTTTCCCGAAAGGGAAGTCAGGATCATTGAAATCGGTCTAGGTGCTGGATGAAGGAAGTGTGGCGAAAATGGCAAGGTTCTGTCGCTGGTGGCAGAACTATGTGTCGCCTGACACACGGTACAAGTGGCGGACCGAGGAGGATTCGAACCCCCGACCCCTTGATTCTGTAGTCAAGTACTCTATCCAGCTGAGCTATCGGTCCGCGTTGGTGAGGCGCTATGTAGACCCGGGGCTGAGCGCGTGCAAGCGGATTCTGCAAAAAATCTTCAAAAAGTCACGCCGCCCCGGGGAAGCCTTATTTCAAAGACAGTTCCCTGCGCTCCGGTATCCTTCAGGAATAGGTCGCCACCATGGCCACGCACCAATTCCTGCGATATTGCAAGGCCAAGACCGGATCCACCCTTTCGAACCCCACCCTGAAATGGCGTGAACAAATTCTCACGTGCTTTGGGTGGTAGGCCGGTCCTGTATCGCTGATTTCGATACACCACTCGGTGTCCTGTTCCACAGCGGAGACGGTGATCCGACCCGGCTTGCCCGCAGCAATAAGAGCCTGACGGGCATTGCGTACGAGGTTCAGAATAACGCGGTAAATCTGTTCGGGATCGGCGCGGATCACCAACTCCTTGGGGACGTCATTGACGATTTCGACACAGGCATCGGCGATAGCAAGCTGTTCGCTGGCAACAACATCAGCGGCAACGTCCTGCAGGTGCACCATGGTCAGGGTCGGGGCCGGCTCTTCGGCGCGACCGAAAGCCAGCGTGCTTTCGCATAAAGACACCGCACGGGTTATCGAGTTGACCAGCTTTGGCGCCAAGCGACGCACCAGCGGGTCGTCACTGGTCTCGATCCGGTCAGTGAACAGCTGTGCCGATGTCAGGATATTGCGAAGATCATGGCTGACCTTGGCGACCGCCCCGCCCAGTTGTGCCAACCGCTCGCGTTGCTTCAGGGCCTGCGTTAGATCGGTTTGGAGCGTCTGAAGCGCCTCTTCCGCCTCACGCAGTTCGGTCACTTTGGAGCTGGGGGAGATGATACCGCGCGCGTCCTCCGGTGCGGTTGCATAGCGCTGCATATAGCCGACCACGCCTTTGATCGGACG